>JAGNLW010000002.1:112500-445977 GCA_017999365.1 Candidatus Aminicenantota bacterium | reverse complement strand
AAGGGGGGCTCTGCCTGGGGGAGGGCATCGGCGACGTCCTGACGCCGCTCTCCGATCTCAATCCCCTGCCGTGCCTGCTCATCTTCCCCCCGTTCCCCATCCCCACGCCCCTCATTTACGCGGGCGTCGACGCCTCCTTGACTTCCCCGGGGAAAATCAGTAAAATTGTGCGCTTTCTGGAGTCCGGAGACTTCGGTCTTCTGGTAAACGACCTGGAGCGCGTCATCTTCCGGGCCCATCCCGAGCTCGAGCGATGGACGGCTTTTTTGCGGGAGGCGGGGGCCCTGGTCGCCCAGGTCAGCGGTTCGGGCTCGGCGGTGTACGGGATCTTTCCCGGCCCGGAGAGCGCCGAGGCGGCGCGGAGGAGGCTCCCCGGCACGACGGAAGCCCGGCTGGCGGCGACCCTGCCGCGGCGGGGCTATTGGGCCCAGCTCGGTGCTGGGGCGTAGCCAAGCGGTAAGGCAACGGACTTTGGCTCCGTCATTCGGAGGTTCGAATCCTCCCGCCCCAGTTCGGACGATATAAGGCGAGGAAAGAACGATGAAGGTATTCACGGGATCGTCGAATCCGGCCCTGGCCCAGGAGATCGTCGATTACCTGAAGATCGATCTCGGCCGCTGCGTGCTCAAGCGCTTCAGCGACGGCGAGATCCGCTTCTACATCGACGAGAACGTCCGCGGCGAGGACATCTTCATCATCCAGTCGGGCTCGTCCGACGCGAACAGCCACCTCATGGAGCTGTTCCTGATGATCGACGCCTTCAAGCGGTCCTCGGCCGGGCGCATCACGGCCGTCATCCCCTACTATCCCTACGCCCGGCAGGACTGGAAGGACAAGCCCCGCGTGCCCATCTCGGCCCGCCTGGTGGCCGACCTCATCGAGCGCTCGGGGGCCAACCGCGTCCTGACCATGGACCTCCACTCGCCCCAGATCCAGGGCTTCTTCTCCATCCCCGTGGACAACCTCATGGCCGCCCCCGTGCTGGCCGGCCATATCAAGAGCCTCAAGCTCGAGGACCTGACCATCGTCTCGCCGGACGCCGGCGGCGTGGGCCGGGCCCGCGTCTTCGCCGAGCGCCTCAACGCCCGGCTGGCCATCATCGACAAACGGCGCCCGGCGCCCAACCTGGCCAAGGTCCTCCACGTCATCGGCGAGGTGGCCGGCCGGAACATCGTTATCTTCGACGACATGGTCGACACGGCCGGGACCCTGGCGGCGAGCGTCGAGGCCCTGGCCGAGAAGAGCGCCAACCGGATCTTCTTCGCCTGCACCCACCCCGTCCTGTCGGGGCCGGCCCTCGACAACATCGCCGGCTCGAAGCTGGAACGCCTGTTCGTGACCAATACCATCCCGCTGACGGAGCGGGCCGCGGCCACCGGCCGCTTCTCGGTCCAATCGGTCGCCGAGCTGTTCGGCGAGGCGATCCGGAGGATCAACGAGGGGAGCTCGGTCAGCTCCCTGTTCACCTAAGGAGAACATGATGCAAATCGTCGTCAAGAGCGAGAAACGTTCGGAGCTGGGATCGAACGCCGCGCGCCGCCTGCGGGCCCAGGGCTCCGTCCCGGCCGTCCTGTACGGGGAGTCCATGGAGAGCGCGTCCCTCGTCCTGAGCAAGAAGGACATCGTCCGCATCCTCAAGCTCGACACGGGCGAGAACACGATCTTCAAGGTCGCCGTCGATGCCGCCGAGCTCGACTGCATGATCAAGGACCTCCAGGTCGACCCGGCCAGCGACGAGCTGCTCCACGTCGACCTCATCCGCATCTCGATGGACAAGGCCATCCGGGTCACCGTGCCCGTCGTTCACCGCGGCGAGCCCGTCGGCGTCAAGACCGAGGGCGGCTTCGTCGACTTCGTCACCCGCGAGGTCGAGGTCGAGTGCCTGCCGCGCGACATCCCGGAAAGCCTGGGCATCGACATCTCCGAGCTCCACGTCAACCAGTCCTTCAAGGTCCAGGGCCTGACGCCGCCCGAGGGCGTGAAGATCCTGACCGACCCGGCGACCGTCCTGGTGCTGGTCTCCATGCCGCACAAGGAAGAGGAGTTCCCCGGCGAGAAGCCCGAGGGCGAGGTCGCGGCCGAGGAGCCCAAGGAGCCCGAGGTCATCAAGAAGGAACGGGCCGAGAAGGAAGAGCCGGAGAAATAGCCCGTGTGGCTCGTCGTTGGCCTGGGCAACCCGGGCGACGAGTACGAAGCGACGCGCCACAACGCCGGCTTCATGCTGGTCGACCGCCTGGCGCGGGCCTGGGGCGTCGAGCTCCGGGGCCGGCTGTTCAAGGCCCGGACCGCCCTGGCCCGCCGCGGCGGGGAGGAGGTCCTCCTCGTCGAGCCCAAGACCTTCATGAACCGCAGCGGCCTCTCGGTGCGCGAGGCCCTGGCCGGGCGGGACGTCCCGCCGGAGCGGCTCCTGGTCGTCTACGACGACCTGGACATCCCGCTCGGCGAGATCCGGGTCCGCCGCCGGGGCCGGCCGGGCACCCACAAGGGCATGATCTCGGTCGCGGGCGAGGCCCGGACGGACGATTTCGCCCGGGTCCGCATCGGCATCGGGCCGCTGCCGGCCGGCCGGGACGCGGCCGAGTTCGTCCTGGAGCCCTTCCGCAAGGGCGAGCGGGCGGCCCTCGAGGAGGGGCTGGCCATGGCCGAGGAGGCCGTCGGCCTCGTCCTCGACGGTCGCCTCGACGCGGCCATGACCCGGTTCAACCGCAAGGTGGCCGGGAGCGCCGGGGATTGAATTTTTCCGGGAATCGTCTAGAATAGACCTTTCTCCTTGCTCCTCCCTTTAAAGAGGAGGGGCTGTTCAAACCATAAGGAGGTCTCATTGAGACAGTACGAGACGGGGTTCGTTCTCTCCCCCACGCTCTCCGAAGAAGAGACGGCGCAGTTCCTCCAGCAGATGTCCGAGATCGTGGCCCAGAAGAAGGGGCGCATGGTCAAGCAGGACGTCTGGGGCAAGCGCAGGCTGGCCTTCCCCATCAAACGGTACCAGGAAGGCCTCTACGTGTTCTTCACCTACGACGGCCCGGGCGACGTCTCGCTCGAGCTGGAGCGCCGGTTCAAGCAGTCCGACGCCGTCATCCGGTTCATGACCGTCGTCAAGGACCCGCGGGACCTCGTCCGGCGGAAGAAGAAACGGCGGGCCGAAGAGGCCGCCGCTGCGGCCCCGGCCCCCGCCCCCGCCGACGCCAAACCCGAGGAGAAGTAAGATGCCGCGCGACGAAAGACCCGAACGCAGCGAGCGGGGCGGCTACCGCAAGTATTTCGCGCCCAAGAGGAAGTTCTGCCGGTTCTGCCAGCGGGACGTCCGGGGCATCGACTACAAGGCCGTCGAGATCCTGAAGAAGTACATCCCGGACAGGGGCAAGATCACCCCCCGCCGGATCACCGGGACCTGCGCCTTCCACCAGCGCAAGCTGGCCCTGGCCGTCAAACGGGCCCGGCTCATGGCCCTGCTGCCCTACGTCGAGGACTGAGATGAAAGTCATCCTGAAACAGGACGTGGAAAAGCTGGGCCGGCGCGGCGACGTCGTCAACGTCGCCCCGGGCTTCGGGCGGAACTACCTCATCCCCCGGAAGATGGCCCTCGCCGTCACCCCCACCAACGTCAAGATGATCGAGATCGAGCGGGCGGCCCTGAAGAAGAAGGCCGAGGTCGAGCGGAAGTCGTTCCAGTCGCTCGTCGAGAAGCTCAACCAGGTCACCCTGACCTTCACCCGCCGGGCCGGCGAGAAGGACGTCATCTTCGGCTCCGTGTCGGCGGGCGACGTCAAGGAAGCCCTGGACGGGCTGGGATTCGAGGTCGACAAGAAGAAGATCCTGCTCGACGAGCCCATCAAGCGGCTCGGCAACTTCGCCGTGCCGGTCAAGATCAGCATGGACGACCGGGCCGAGATCAAGATCGTCGTGGCCCGCGAGGAGGCCGAGGGGGCCGCCGCGGGCGCGCCGGAGGCGGGCGCGGAAGGACCTGCGGGCGACAAGTCCTGAGCGTCGGCGGCCCGTCCGGGGCCGCGCAGAGGTGGCCATGGAACTCGACACGATGTTCCTGAAAAGGACGCCGCCGCACAGCCTGGAAGCCGAACGGACCGTCCTCGGGGGCATCCTCGTCCAGAACGAGAACCTCAACGTCGTCCTGTCGACGATCTCGCCGGAGGACATCTACCGGGACGCCCACCGCAAGATCCTCGAGCGCATCGTCGGCCTGGTCGACCGGGGCCTGCCCGTCGACCTGCTCAGCCTGACCGAGGACGCCCAGCGGGCCGGCATCCTGGAGGAGATCGGCGGGGCCTCCTACCTGGCCTCCCTCCTCGACGGCGTCCCCCGCAACCTCAACGTCGAATACTACGCCCAGATCATCAAGGAGAAGGCCCTCCTCCGCCGGCTCATTCTGTCCTCCTCCCGCATCATCCAGGACAGCTACGACCAGAAGGAGGACGCCGACGAGCTCCTCAACGCGGCCCAGACGGCCATCGTCGAGATCGCCGAGCAGCGCATCAAGCCGGGCTTCCGGGCCATGAGCGCGCTGACCGGGCCGACCCTGGAGACCATCCGCAAGACCGCCGCCCGCAAGGAGGCCGTCACCGGCGTGCCCTCGGGCTTCCGGTCGCTCGACGCCATGACGGCGGGTTTCCAGCCCGCCGAGCTCGTCATCCTGGCCGCCCGGCCGTCCATGGGCAAGACGGCCCTGGGCCTGAACATCTCCCACCACGTCGGCCTCAAGACCGACAAGACGGTCGGCTTCTTCTCCATGGAGATGTCCGAATCCCAGATCGTCAACCGCCTGCTGTGCGCCGAGGCCCAGATCGACCTCCAGAAGACCCGGACCGGCTACCTCAGCGAGCGCGACTTCGAGAAGCTCCGCCTGGCCGGCGAGGCCCTGTCCCGGGCCCGTATCTTCATCGACGAGTCGGCGGCCCTGACGGTCATGGAGATGAAGGCCAAGTGCCGCCGCCTGAAGATGGAGCACCATCTCGACATCGTCTTCGTCGACTACATCCAGCTCATGCGCACGGGCGGGCGGTTCGAGAACCGCAACCAGGAGATGTCCTTCATCTCCCGGTCGCTCAAGGAGCTGGCCAAGGAGCTGCACATGCCGGTCGTCGGCATCTCCCAGCTCAGCCGGGCCCCGGAGAAGGGCCGCCGGGAGCCCAAGCCCATGCTCTCGGACCTGCGCGAGTCGGGAGCCATCGAGCAGGACGCCGACGTCGTCATCTTCATCTACCGGCCCGAGTTCTACCATCGGGACGACGAGACCCTCCGGGGCGTGGCCGAGGTCAGCGTGGCCAAGCAGCGCAACGGCCCCATCGGGGACCTCCAGCTGGCCTTCATCCGCGAATACGCCCGGTTCGCCGACATGGAACAATCCGCCCCGGATTATTGATCGGGAGAACGGTGAGGGACAAGACCGTCTTCGTCTGCCAGGGCTGCGGCGCCCGGTCCCCGAAGTGGCTGGGCCGGTGCTCGGCCTGCGGCGAGTGGAACACCCTGGTCGAGGAGCTCGAGGAGGCGTCCTTCGCCGCCGCCGGCGGGATCGTCCTGACTCCTGCCGAGCCCGTCCTCTACAAGGACGTCGCCGACGTCCCCCGGCAGCGGCTGGCCCTGGGCATCGAGGACTTCAACAAGGTCCTTGGCGGCGGCCTGGTGCCGGGCTCGGTCGTGCTGCTCGGCGGCGAGCCGGGCATCGGCAAGTCGACCCTGCTCCTGCAGGTGGCCCGGGACATGGCCGCGGCCGGCTCTCCCGTCCTGTACGTCTCGGGCGAGGAGTCGCTCGAACAGATCAAGCTCCGCGGCGACCGGCTGGGCGTCCGGGACGGCCGCCTCTACCTCCTGGCCGAGACCCAGCTCGAGCGCATCCTGGCCCAGGCCGAGAAGCTGGCCCCGGGGCTGCTCGTCGTCGACTCCATCCAGACGGTCTTCTCGGCCAAGATGACCTCCGGGCCGGGCACGATCGGCCAGGTCCGGGAGGCGGCCAACCAGATCTTCCGCTTCGCCAAGACCCGGCAGATCCCCGCTTTCCTGGTCGGCCACATCACCAAGGAGGGATCGCTCGCCGGGCCCAAGTCCCTCGAGCACATCGTCGACGTCGTCCTGCTTTTCGAGGGCGAGCGGGACCACAGCCAGCGCGTCCTGCGGGCCATGAAGAACCGCTTCGGGCCGGTCTCGGAGCTGGCCGTCTTCGAGATGACGGCGGCCGGGCTCCAGCCCATCCTCAACCCCTCGGCGTTCTTCCTCCGGGAGCGGCCCCGGGGCGAGCCCGGCAGCGCCGTCGTCTGCACCCTCAAGGGCACCCGGCCCCTGCTGGCCGAGATCCAGGCCCTGGTCTCCTCGACCCTCTTCGCCGGCAATCCCCGGCGCATGACCATCGGCCTCGACCACTACCGGGCGGCCATGCTGTTGGCTTTGGTCGAGAAGAAGGCCGGCTACAGCTTCGCCGGCGAGGACATCTACCTCAACGTCGCCGGGGGCATGACCATCGAGGAGCCGGCGGTCGACCTGGGCGTCGTCATGGCCGTCGTCTCGTCGCTCAAGAACGTCCCCTTGCCCGAGGGCATGGCCTTCTTCGGCGAGGTCGGCCTGTCGGGCGAGATCCGCTCGGTCGGCCAGCCGGTCTTCCGTCTCAAGGAGGCCGCGGCCCTCGGCTTCGGATCCGCCGTGCTGCCGGCGGGCAACCTGGCCGCCCTCGACAAAAGGGACCTGCCCGACATCGAATGCCTCGGCGTGAGGACCGTCCGCGAGGCCCTGCAGAGGGTGTTCTAAGGGAAGGAAGGGAACGATGGGCATCTGGCTGTTCCGGCTGTTCGTCCTCGGCCTGCTGACGGTCGGGGGCTATTTCTATCCGCCGTTCAAGCTCGGCCCGGCCCCCGGGGCCGGCGTCGCCATCGGCAGCGGCGCCCTCATGTTCTACCTGGAGACGCGCATCCGGAGGGTCTCCTTCCGCGTCCTCTGGAGCGCCGGCGCCGGCTTCATCCTCGGCCTGCTCCTCGGCTGGATGTTCGGGGCCATCTACCAGTCCGTCGTCCGGACGCCCGAGATGGCCACCTTCATCCGCATCTTCTTCCTGGTCATCATGCCCTACATCGGCCTGCTCATCGGGACCAAGAAGCCCGAGTGGCTCGAGCCGGCCCACCTGGCCTCCCTGTTCAAGGAGAAGAAGCCGGGCCGGGCCGTCAAGATCATCGACACCAGCGTCATCATCGACGGCCGCATCGCCGACCTCTGCGACACGGGCTTCGTCGAGGGCACGCTCGTCGTGCCCCAGTTCGTGCTCAAGGAGCTCCAGGCCGTGGCCGACGCCCCCGACCCGCTCAAGCGCCAGCGGGGCCGGCGCGGCCTCGACGTCCTCGACCGCATCCAGAAGTCCTCCCTCGTGGCCATCTCGCTCTCGGACCTGGACTTCCCGGACGTCAAGGACGTCGACTCCAAGCTCATCGAGTGCGCCAAGGCCATGGACGCCAAGATCGTCACCAACGACTTCAACCTCAACAAGGTCGCCCGCATCCGGGGCATCGCCGTCCTCAACATCAACGAGCTCGTCAACGCCCTGCGGCCGGTGGCCCTGCCCGGCGAGACCATGAGCGTCTTCATCCTCAAGGAGGGCAAGGAGAAGGACCAGGGCGTGGCCTACCTCGACGACGGGACCATGGTCGTCGTGGACAACTCCCGGCGGATGATCGGCCAGACGATCGACGTCACCGTGACCTCGGTCCTGCAGACGACCGTCGGCAAGATGATCTTCGGCCGCTTCGCCAACGGGGAGTCCAAGTGAGCCGGACCGCGGCCCTGGTCGTCGCCGCCGGGGCGGGCAAGCGCTTCGGCGGGCCGAAGCAGTTCGCCTACCTCCGCGGCAAGCCCGTGCTCGAGTGGACGCTGGAGCGCTTCCAGGCCCACGAGGCCGTCGACGACATCGTCCTCGTCCTGCCCGACGAGGAGGACCTCAAGCACTACCGCCTGCGCTATCCCAAGATCGTCGATATCGTGCGCGGCGGCGAGAGGCGCCAGGACTCCGTCTGGCAGGGCTTCCGCCTGCTCCGGGCCGAGGCGACGGGGATCGTCCTCGTCCACGACGGGGCCCGGCCGCTGGCCGACGCGGACCTCGTTTCCCGGGTCATCGCCGCGACCCGGGTGCTGGGCGCGGCCGTGCCGGTCCTGCCGGTCGAGGAGACGGTCAAGGAGGTCCGGGAGGGGGCCGTGGTCCGGACGGTCGACCGGACCCTCCTCGTCCGGGCCCAGACCCCGCAGGGTTTCCTGTACCCCGTCCTTCAGAAGGCCCTCGAGACGGCCCGCAAGGACCGCTTCCAGGGGACCGACGAGGCCTCCCTGGCCGAGCGCGCCGGCATCCCCGTCGCCGCCGTGGACGGCGATCCCCGGAACATCAAGATCACCACCCCGGTCGACCTCAGGATCGCGGAGGCCCTCCTCGATGCTTAAGATAGGGATCGGCTACGACATCCACCGGCTCCAGGCGGGCCGCCGGCTCGTCCTCGGCGGCGTCGACATCCCGGCCGCGGCCGGGCTCCTGGGCCACTCCGACGGCGACGCCCTCGTCCACGCCGTCATCGACGCCCTGCTCGGCGCCCTCGGCGAGGGCGACATCGGGTCCCATTTTCCCGACACGGAGTCCCGTTTCGAGGGCATCCGGAGCACGGTCCTCCTGGAGACCGTCATGGGCCTCCTGCGGACCCGCTGCGCCCGCGTCGTCAACGTCGACGCCGTCATCGTCGCCGAGGAGCCCAAGATGGCCCCGCACGTCCCGGCCATGAAGGCCGCGCTCTGCCCCATCCTCGGCGTCGGCGAGACGGACCTGGGGATCAAGGCCAAGACCGACGAAGGCCTGGGGCCCGTCGGCGAGAAGCGGGCCATCGCCGTCCACGCCGTCGCCCTCCTCGAGATCTCCGCGTAGCGGCCGTCCCCCCGGTTGACTTGGCCGGCGGTTCCGCTTATCCTCGGCTCTTCTTCCATCGAGGAGGTCCGATGAACGCACGCGCCCGCAAGGTCCTCGTTCTCGCCGCGATCGCTTTCGCCGCCGTCATCGTCCTGGCCATGGCCCAGGACCCCGGCTTCCGGGGCCGGGACGGGCAACCGCCCAAGCCCTCCGACGCCTACGTCGTCGGCGGCGTCCGCCACGGGGCCAGCTTCTTCCCGCGGGCCCGCTACGAGTTCACCAAGCCCGGGAAGGACGGCGAGATCGACTTCCTCCACTACCACACCTACGACGAAGTCGTGGCCATCCTCAAGCGGTGGGCCGAAAAGCATCCCGGGCTCGTCGACCTGTACTCGGTCGGCAAGTCCTACGAAGGCCGCGACATCTGGCAGATCACGATCACGAACAAGGCCACCGGCAAGGACACCGACAAGCCGGCCATGTTCATCGAGGGCAACCGGCACTCGGGAGAGGTCACGGCGGCCGAGTGCGCCCTGTGGTTCGCCGACCACGTTCTCCGCGGCTACGGACAGGACCCCGGGCTGACGGCCCTCGTCGACACCAAGGCCCTCTACGTCCGGGTCAAGAACAACCCCGACGGCTCGGAGATGTACCTCCAGACGGCCCAGTCCAACCGCAGCACGGTCCGGCCCAACGACGACGACCGGGACGGCCTGCTCGACGAGGACCCGCCCGAGGACCTCGACGGCGACGGCTTCATCCTCCAGGTCCGTAAGAAGGTCGAGCCCGGCAAGGGCACGATGATCCTCGATCCGGCCGACCCGTCGGGCCGGCTGATGAAGCGGGCCGAGCCCGGCAAGGGCGATTACACGGTCTCGTCCGAGGGCCTCGACAACGACGGCGACGGCCGGGTCAACGAGGACGGCGTCGGCGGCCTCGACCTCCACCGCAACTACCCCGAGAACTGGCGGCCCATGCCCGGCCGCGACCTGACCGGCCGCGGCTTCACCCAGGGCGGGGCCGGCGAATACCCGCTCTCGGAGCCGGAAACGCGGGCCGTCTTCACCTTCCTCCTCGAGCACCCCAACGTCGGGATAGTCCAGACCATGGACACGACCGTGCCGATGCTCCTGCACGGCCCGTCGACGAGCCGGATGAGCGAGTCCATGTTCCCCGAGGACATGGCCGTCTACCGCTATTTCGACGAGGAGGGCAAGAAGATCACCGGCTATCCCAACGCCGGCGACACCTATTGGGACTACGCCAACCTCGGCCGGGGGGACCGCGACATGCGGGCCATGGCCGCCGAGATGGGCTTCGAGATCCCGCGGGAGCCCCAGGGCTCGCCGCTCTTCGGCCACTCCCCCGACTTCGGCTACCTCTACTACGGCGCGGTCTGGTACGGCGACGAGCTCTGGAACGGGGGCCGGGTCAAGGACTACGACGGCGACGGACGGGTCACCGATCTCGAGGCCCTCCGCTTCATCGACGAGGAGCTCGGCGGCCGCTATTTCAAGCCCTGGACCAAGTTCGTCCACCCGGCCCTCGGCGAGGTCGAGATCGGCGGCTTCAACCCCAAGTTCTGGCGCCAGAACCCGCCGGTCGAGCTGCTCGAGGAGTGGATCCGCAAGGAGGGCCAGTTCAACCTCTTCCTGGCCAAGTCCCTGCCCCAGGTCAAGGTCCTGTCCGCGGCGGTCAAGCCGGTCAAGAAGGAGGCCGATACCTTCGAGATCGTGGCCGTCTTCACCAACGAGGGCTATCTGCCCACGGCCCTCAAGATGGCCGACCGGGTCAAGATCGTCCGTCCCGACGCGGCCGCGGTCCGGCTGCCGGCCGGCGTCGAGCTCGCCCCCGGCGTCCGGGCCCGCCAGGACATCGGTTACCTGCGCCAGAACGAGCGGAAAGAGGTCCGCTGGAAGGTCAAGATCAAGCCGGGGACGTCCGGCGAGGCCGAGGTGTCGATCTCGTCGACCCGCGGCGGCTTGGCCAAGGCCGCCCTCAAGATCGGCTAGGCCCGCCGGGACCGGGCTTGGGGCCGCCCTCGCCGGCCAAGCCGTAGGTCTTCATCTTATAGGCCAGCATCCGTTCGGTGATGCCGAGGGCCCGGGCGGCCCGGCTCTTGATGCCGGCCGCCGCCCGCAGGGCCAGGCGGATCTCCTGGACCTCGAGCCGGCGGACCTTGTCGGGCAAGGCGGCCCCGCCGGCGCCGGGGTCCGGCGCTCCGGCCTCGGCCAGGAAGACGGGCAGGTCGGCCACGCCGATCGCGTCCCGCTCGGCGAAGACCACGGCCCGTTCGACGATGTTCTCGAGCTCGCGGACGTTGCCCGGGAAGGAATAGCGGAGGAGGATCGCCAGGGCTTCCCGGGTGATCCCCGTGATCGTCTTGCCCTCCCGGGCGGCGTATGTCTTGATGAACAGATCGGCCAGGAGGGGGATGTCCTCCCTGCGGCCTCGGAGCGGCGGCATGACGATGGGGATGACGTTGAGGCGGAAGAACAGATCGTCCCGGAACTTCCCCTTGGCCCTCAGGGCATCGAGGTCCCGGTTGGTCGCGGCGATGACCCGGACGTCCGCCCGGAGCGGGCGGTTGGAGCCCAGCCGGTAGAATTCGCGGTCCTGGAGGAAGCGCAGGAGCTTGGCTTGGGCGTCCGGGGCCAGGTCGCCGATCTCGTCGAGCAGGACCGTGCCGCCCGACGCGGCCTCGAACTTGCCGATCTTGCGCTCGTGGGCGCCGGTGAAGGCGCCTTTCTCGGCCCCGAAGAGCTCGGCTTCGAGGAGCGTCTCCGGCAGGGAGGTGACGTTGAGGGCGATGTAGGGACCGTTCTTGCGGGCCGAAGCCTGGTGGATCGTCCGGGCCGCCAGGTCCTTGCCCGTCCCCGTCTCTCCCGTGATGAGGACCGTGGCCTCGCTCCGCGCGGCCTTGGCGACGAGGCGGGCGACCTCCTCCATGGGCGGGGAGGCGAAGACGAAGTTGCGGGCGCTGAACTTCTCCTCGAGCCGCTCCCGGAGCAGGGAGATCTCGCGGCGCAGCTTCCGGCGCTCGACCGCCCGTTCGAGGACGGGGAGGAACTTCTCGATGTCGACCGGCTTGACGATGTAATCGTAGGCCCCGGCCTTCATGGCCTCGACGGCCCGCTCGATGGCGCCGTAGGCCGTGACCATGACCGGGGTCACGAGCGGATCGGCCGCCGCGATGTCGCCGATGACCGCCGTGCCGGTCTCCTCGCCGAGCTTGTAGTCGACGACGGCCACCTCGACGGGGTGCCGGAGAACGGCCTCCAGGGCCTCCTTCCGGGACGAAGCCTCGATTACGTCATAGCCCCGCGCGCCCAGGTTCTCCCGCAGCAGGCGGCGTTGGACGGGATCGTCCTCCACGATCAGGATGAGGGGTTCTGCCATGTCACGCTCCCGGCAGCTCGATCCGGAAGGTCGTCCCTTCGCCGGGCCGGCTGCGGACGGCGATCGTCCCGCCGTGAGCTTCGACGATCCTCTTCGTGAGGTAGAGGCCGATGCCCATGCCTTTCTCCTTCGTCGTAGAGAACGGCTCGAACAATCGTTCGGCCGCCTCCGGCGGCAGCCCGGGCCCGTCGTCGCGGACCAGGACCTCGATCCGGCCGCCGGTGCGTCGCCCGGCCGCCGTGACGGGGGCGTCGGGAGAAGCCTCGACGGCGTTCTTGAACAGATTGAGGAAGGCCTGGGCCAGCAACTCGCGGTCGCCGGCCAACCGCGCCCCAGGCGATGCCTCGACGCGGACGCGCCGGGCGGCCTGGGGCACTTCCCCGGCCAGACTGGCGACGGCCGCGGCCAGGATGTCGTCGAGGGCGACGTCCTCGACGGCCGGCCGGACGGCCTTGACCACGTTCGAGAAGCGGTCGACGATGCGGGCGATCGTCCGCACCTGGGCTTTGCCGAGGTTGAGGTCGCCCTTCATGTCGGACGAGGCCCGCCGGTCCAGAAGGTCGAACAGGAGGGACAGGCTGTTCAGCGGGTTCTTGATCTCGTGGGCCACGCCCGACGTGAAAGCAGAGATCTCGCGGAACCTCTCCTTCTCCTGCCGCTCGGCCTCGGCTTCGCGGGCCTTGGCCACGTAGCGGGACTGGAGCGTGTAGAGGCCCCGGAAAAAGAGGGCCCCGGCCAGGAGGATGAGCGCGGACAGGAGGAAGGACGCGCGGCGCGACAGGGCCAGCATGTCCTCCCATCCGGTCAGGGCGTAGCCGAGGTAGAGGCGGTAGCGGCGGCCGTCCGCGGTCGCGAACGCGGACAGATCGCTGAAGATCTTGCCCGCCGGCGAATCGATGATCCCGGCGGCGGCATCGCCGGCCTCGCGGAGCGAGAGCGGCAGGTAGCCCTCGAAGCGCGAGTTCCAGGCCAGGACGCGGCCCTCGCCGTCGAGCAGGGCGACGAAATAGAGAGCCTCCTCCGCGGCCAGGGCGTCGAGCACGGCCCCCGGGGCGGTCCCGCCGTCGAGGGACCGGGACACCATCGTTCGCAGCAGGCCGGCCGTCGCCGCCAGCTGGCCGCGCACGAGCCCCTCCGTCCGCCGCTTCAGGTCGGCCTGGGTCAGAACGGACGAGAGGGCGAAGAATACGAACACGCCCAGGAAAGGCAGGCCGAAGAACAGCCAGACGTTACGGCGCTTCAATCGCTGCCCAGCCTCCGCGGCCCGCGCCGGCCCCGCGGCCCGCCCTGCCAGTTCGGGAAACCCCTCTTGTCGCGGAGGGTCAGGATCTCGCCCCGGAGCTGGAGCTCGCGGGCGATGATGGTCCGCCGGCCTTCGGGCCCTTCCGACAGGGAGCCGATGCCCTTGATCTTCTCGCCGCCGTGGATGTCCTCGCGGAAGAACCAGGACGGGCTGACCTCGACGTCGGTCCGGGCCGCGCTCCCGGGCTCCTCGATCCGCAGGACGAGGAACGGGGCCGTGCCCTTGTACCGCGGCTCGAGGACGATCTCGCGGACCGTGCCCTCGAAGCGGACCTCCTTGTCCACATCGTAGAAACGGCCCGGCGTCTGAGGGCCGGCTGACCCGGCCGCGATCAGCCCGGCGAACAGGACGAGGACGGCGCTGCGGGTCCTCATGACGTCCCTCCCTTGGACTTCGCCGGCAGGTTCCATTGGATCCCGCCCATGACGGAGCCGCCGGCCCAGTCGAACAGCGGGTCGGTCGACCCGTTCTTGATATAGGAATAGGCCGCGAACAGCGTCAGCCGGCGGAAGCCCTTCTCCAGCCGGGCTTCGAACAGGCGCCGGACGTCGTTGCGGACCGTCCCGAGAGGCAGGCCGTCGAGGCCCAGGCTCTCGACGCCGGGATACGTCCGGTCGGAATGCGTGTAGCCGGACTTGAATTCGACGCTCCAGGGGAGGCTGATGGTGATCCGCGCGGTCAGCTGGGTCCCTTCCCAGGAGAAAGCATCGGCGCTCGGATTGGCGACGAGGTAGAACTCCTCGATGGACAGGAACGGATTTTGGCCCGAGACGGTCCATTGTCTGACGGCCGAGACGCTCAGGCCGACGATATCGCCCAGGCCCTGGGCCGCGAGGCCGGACACGGACACGTGGCCGATGCCGGCGCCGCCTCCGGCCGGATCGACCCGGGGGACGAAGCCGCTGCCGCCTTCATAGCGCTGGCCGCCCCAGCCGGAACCGGAGCCCGAGCCGGAGCCGCCGCCCATCCCGTTGCCGGACCCTCCGGCCGTGAGCGGCCCGGGATCGCCGACGAGGATCTCCGTTCCGGTCGTGACGGGCTCAGCCAGGAACGGGTGGAGGAAGTACTTGTATCCGTATTCCGCGTCCAGCTTCAAGGTGGTGCGGCTCGGGAAATATTTGTCGATCGAAAGCGAAGCGACGTGGCTGACGAAATCGAACAGGCTGTCCCGGTACGACGCGTAGGCCCCCAGCCACTGCAGCTTCAGGATGGAGGAGGGCGAAAGGTAGGTCTTGAAGGCCCCCAGAAGATGGCCGCCGAGCGTGCTGAAGGGCGCGTAATCGCGGCTGTAGAAGGCGCCCTCGCCGCCGGCGGCGAAGTAGAAGGCGCTCTTCTCGCCGGAGGGGACGAGATAGTCCAGGCCCAAGGCGGCCGAGAAGAAGCTCAGGCCGGCCGTTTGGCTGAAGGCGGAATAGGAGACATCGGCCAGGAGGGACAGGGCCGAGACGTCCTGCTCGACGGCCAGCGAGAAGGCCGAGATCCGCTCGGAGACGGCGTCGCGGGTCTGGAACAGGTTCTGCGTGGCGTGCTGATCGAACGACAGATGGACCGTGCCGCCCCGGGCCGGGAGGGCGGCGAAGAGGAGAAGCGGGGCCAGGCGCCTCATCATCGTCTTCATCATGATGCCATTCCCCCTGACATTCAAGCGGAAATGGCCTCCCTTCCGCCTTGGCGGAAGGGAGGCCCGATACGATTTTAGCGGCGGCCCTTTCTCTGGGCCGTGCCCTTGGGGCCGGTGCCGTCGCAGACGCCCGCGCCGGCGACGCGGCCGGCGGCCGTCGCGCCCGTCCGGAACCCGCCCTTGCCGATCTTGTGCTGGGCCTTGTAGCCGGTGCCGTCGGCGGGCTTGACCCAGTCGGGGTCCTGCCCGTTCGGGACACCGTCGCCGTCCGCGTCCTTGGCCAGATCGTTGATGCCGTCGCCGTTCTCGTCGACGAAGGCGATCCGGTTGCGGTGCCGGAATTCCGACTTCGCCTGGACCTTGTTCTGGGCCTTGACCTGGGCCTTCTCCTGGGACCGGGTCTGGGCCTGGTCCTGGGCGGCCGCGAAGGCGAAGCCGAGGACGAGGAGCCCGACCGCGAGAGCCGTTATCTTTTTCATCTCATGACCTCCTTGAGTCATTTCGCCCCCCCTTATATGCGGGTCTCGTGCCAACTCGCATTTATAATATAATCTATAACATAGAAATTAGTGCCCGAGAAAAGTCCGACATTTTTGTCGGACCCCTCGACATTTTGGGCCGACCCCGTCGGCGCCACAGGGAATCCTGTATAATAGATGGAAATCGGGGCTCCCAGAGGGAACCGGACCGGGGGACCCCGAGTTCTGGAAGAGGACCGGACCTGGAAGAATTGACCCCTCCCCCCGTCTAATAGGGTGCGGAGGACAAGTGAGCTTATCCGCATGGAAGACAAACAGCTGGTCCGACTGGCTCAGGAAGGAAGCCCCGAGGCTTACGAGGAGCTGGTCACGAGATACCAGTCGAAGGTGTACAGCATGGCTTTGAGTTTCACCCGGAACCGGGAGGCGGCCGACGACCTGGCCCAGGAGGTCTTCCTGAAGGCCTATCTCGCGCTGCCCAAGTTCCACGGCAAGTCCGAGTTCGGGACCTGGCTGTACCGCATCTCGATCAACCACATCCGGGACTACCTCCGCAAGAAAGGCCGGGCCAAGGAGGTCAGCCTGGACGACGTCGCCGAGGTCGCGTTCTCCGACCGGGAACAGGCCGAGCGGGCCGAGATGGAGAAGGAGACCGAGGCCCGGCGGACCCTGGTCCAGAAGTTCGTCCAGGGCCTGCCCGAGAAATACCGCATCATCCTGACGCTCCGGGACATCCAGGGCCTGCCCTACGAGGACATCTCCCGCGTTCTCAGGCTGTCGCCGGGGACCGTGGACTCGCGGCTCCACCGCGCGAGGCGGATGCTCCGCGTCAAGCTGGCACCCTACATGACCGGGGAAGGAGGGGCGCATGAACTGTCGTAAGGCGGAACGCCGGCTTCTCAAGTCCGCCGACGGCCGGCTCGACCGGCGGGAAGCGGACCTTCTGGCCCGGCACCTCGAGGCCTGCCCGGGCTGCCGGAAGGCGGAGAGGGACTACCGGACGATGTTCGCCCTCCTCGCCGACGGCCGCGCCGCCGAGCCCCGCCCCGGCTTCTGGGCCCGTCTCGAGCCCCGGCTGAACGAGGAGCGGGAGATCGTGCCCCTGCTCTTCTGGGAGCGGCTGAGCCTGCGGGCCATCCCCGTGTTCCTCGTCCTCGTCGCCCTCATCGGCGGCGTCCTCATCCTGACCCCGCAGGCCCGCGAGACGAGCGCCTCGGCGGCCCTCCTGCTCGACGGGCAGGACCCGCTCTCGGACGTCCACGCCCTGTTCGACGCGGACAAGCCCGAGGCCAAGAGCATGCGGCTGATGTTCGCGTCCCTCGACGACAAGACGCTCCTGAGGAGGCCGAGGCCATGAAGACGAAATACAAGATCATCGCCGCCCTGTTGATGCTCGTCGTCTTCGGCCTGGGCGTCGCCGCCGGCGTCCTGGGCGAGCGCTATCTCGTCCACAAGAAGGACCGGCGGGCCGCGATCAACCGGCCGCACCCGCCGTCTCCGGAGGACTGGGCCAGGGAGCTGGGCCTGACCGAGGACCAGAAGGCCCGGATCCGCGACATCTTCAAACAGAACGAGGAGCGCATGCGGGCCTACCGGACGGAGAGCCGGGCCCGGCTCGGCGAGCTGCGCAAACAGCTCTGGGACGAGACCAACGCCGTCCTGACGCCCGAGCAGAAGGCCAAGAACGACGAGATGATCCGCCGCTTCGAGGAGCGGCGGAAACAGGACGCCGCCATGAGCGGCCAGGACCGGACCAATACGCGCGACCGCCGGGGCGACGATCCACCGCCGCCGGACCGCGAGCGATAATAAGGAGAGACCCATGAAGAAGAAGATCGTCTGGATCATCATCGCCCTGGTCGTGGTGACCGGGGTCATCCTCGGCCTGACCGTGTTCGGCAAGAGCAAGAACGGCAAGGTCGAGTACAAGACCGAGGTCCTCGGCCGCGGCGACATCGAGGCCCTGGTCGTCACTTCGGGCACGCTCAATCCCATCGAGACCGTCGATATCGGCGCCCAGGTCTCGGGCAAGATCGAGAAGCTCTACGCCGACTTCAACTCCGTCGTCACCAAGGGCCAGGTCGTGGCCGAGCTCGACCAGGAGCCCCTGTTGCTCAAGATCCAGCAGAACGAGGCCAGCTACAAGAGCCGCGTCGCTTCGCTCGAGCAGGCCAAGGTCACGCTGCAGACGGCCGAGAAGGCCTACGAGCGGGCCAAGGCCCTGTTCGCCAAGTCCCTCCTGTCCGTCGAGGAGATGGACGCCGCCGAGGCCAGCTTCCTCAACGCCAAGAGTTCCCTCATCTCCGCCGAGGCCAGCCTGGCCCAGGCCAAGAGCACGCTCGACCTGAGCAAGGTCGACCTGGGCTATTCGGTCATCAAGGCCCCCGTCGACGGCGTGGTCATCACCCGCAAGGTCAACATCGGCCAGACCCTCCAGTCGAGCTACCAGGCCCCGGTCCTGTTCCAGGTCGCCACCGACCTGACCAAGATGAAGGTCGAGTGCAGCGTCGACGAGTCCGACATCGGCAAGGTCAAGGAAGGGCAGAAGGTCCGCTTCACGGTCGAGGCCTACCCCAACGAGGCCTTCAACGGCGTCGTCCAGCAGGTCCGCTTCTCGCCCGAGACGGTCCAGAACGTCGTCACCTACACGACCATCGTCAATGTCGAGAATCCCGACAAGAAACTCCTGCCGGGCATGACGGCGACCGTGTCCATCATCGTCGGCGAGGCCAAGAACGTCCTGCGGGTGTCCAACGCGGCCCTGCGGTTCACGCCCAACCTGACCCCGGCCGAGCTCGAGAAGATGCAGCAGGAGATGCGCGACCGGATGATGGCCAAGCGCACGGCCGAAGGCGGCCAGCCCGGTCAGGCCGCCCCCGCGGGCGCCGGCGAGGGCGGCTCCGGCCGCCAGCGGCAGCAGATGCCGCGCGTCTGGATGCGGGACGCCGACGGCAAGTGGAGCATGGTCTTCGTCCGCACGGGCGTCTCCGACACCAGCTACACCGAGATCGTCCGGGCCATCGGCGCCGAGCTCAAGGAGGGCGACACCGTCGTCGCCGGCAACATGACCGCGACGACCGTCTCGCCGAACCAGGGCAGGGGAGGCATGATGTTCATGGGCGGGCCCCCGCCGGGCGGCCGGCGCTGAGCGGCGGGCCTGACGGCAGGGAAAGGATAACGACCATGCCCGGCAACGTCATCGAACTGCGGAACCTGGTCAAGACCTACTGCGTCGGGGAGACGGAGGTCCGGGCCCTGCGCGGGGTGTCCTACAACATCGGCCAGGGCGATTTCCTGGCCATCATGGGGCCGTCGGGCTCGGGCAAGTCGAGCCTGATGAACATCCTCGGCTGCCTCGACCGGCCGACCTCCGGGGAATATTTCCTGGAGGGCGAGGACGTCGCCAAGCTCGATAAGGACCGCCTGGCGCGCATCCGGAACCAGAAGATCGGCTTCGTCTTCCAGAGCTTCAACCTCCTGTCGCGGACGACGGCCCTGGAGAACGTCGAGCTGCCGCTCTACTACTCGACGGTGGCCGAGAGCCAGAACATGACCGGCCGGGCCTTGGCCGCCCTGGAGGCCGTCGGCCTCAAGGACCGGGCCCACCACAAGACGAACCAGCTCTCGGGCGGCGAGCAGCAGCGGGTGGCCATCGCCCGGGCCCTGCTCAACAACCCGACCCTGATCCTGGCCGACGAGCCGACCGGCAACCTCGACAGCCGGACGTCCTCCGAGGTCATGAACATCTTCAAGTCCCTCAACGAGGACAAGGGCATCACCATGGTCATGGTCACCCACGAGCCCGACATCGCGGCCTGGGCCGGCAAGCGGATCTACCTCAAGGACGGCCTGATCGTCCGCGAGGAGACCTCGTGAGGCGCGCCGGCCGCGCCGCGAAGGAGACAGCGTCATGATCAAGAGAACCCTCAAGCATATGGGGAAGACGTTCAAGATCGCCCTCCGGGCCCTGGGCCGGAACAAGATGCGGTCCTTCCTCACGGCCCTGGGCATCATCATCGGCGTCGGCGCCGTCATCGCCATGATCAGCATCGGCGAGGGGGCCCGCCGCGGCATCGAGGACCGCTTCGCCTCCATGGGCACGAACCTGCTCTTCGTCTCCCCTGGCAGCCAGAACCAGCGCGGCGTCCACGGCGGCTGGGGCAGCATGACGACGCTCAAGGAGGACGACGCCCTGGCCATCGCACAGGAGTGCCCGGCCGTCATGTACGTCTCGCCTTCCGTCAGCGCCCGGGCCCAGACCGTCTACGGCAACAAGAACTGGAACACGTCCATCTCCGGCACCGGCGACCGCTACCCCGAGGTCCGCAACTGGGAGGTCGAGTTCGGCGCCTACTTCGACGAGACCATGGTCAAAGCGGCGGCCAAGGTCTGCGTCCTCGGGGCCGACGTCAAGACCAACCTGTTCGAGGACGAGGACCCCATCGGCAAGGTCATCCGCATCAAGAAGATCCCGTTCAAGGTCCTGGGCGTCCTCAAGAAGCGCGGCGAGTCGGGCGGCTTCGGCAGCCGCGACGACATGAT
Source organism: Candidatus Aminicenantota bacterium (assembly GCA_017999365.1). GTDB lineage: Bacteria > Acidobacteriota > Aminicenantia > Aminicenantales > Saccharicenantaceae > RBG-16-66-30. The sequence continues at coordinate 425,755 of JAGNLW010000002.1, read as the reverse complement.
CACCATCCCCTACACGACGGCCATGCGCCGCCTCCAGGGCATCGACTACATCCAGTCCGTCGACGTCCGGGCCGTCTCGACCGAGGCCATGCCCGAGGCCGTGGCCCAGATCCAGGAGCTCCTGCGCAACCGGCACCGCATCGCGCCGGGGGCGGAGGACGACTTCACGGTCCGCAACATGTCCGAGATCGCCGAGACGGCCGCCCAGGCCACCCAGATGATGACCGTCCTGCTCGGCAGCATCGCCGGCATCTCCCTGCTGGTCGGCGGCATCGGCATCATGAACATCATGCTCGTCTCCGTCACCGAGCGCATCCGCGAGATCGGCCTGCGCATGGCCGTCGGCGCCCGCGAGCGCGACGTCCTGTTCCAGTTCCTGACCGAGGCCATCGTCCTCAGCCTGATGGGCGGCTTCATCGGCGTCGCCCTGGGCGTGGGAGCCTCCAAGCTGCTCAAGAACATCAAGATGTTCTCGAGCATGAACACCTTCGTCTCGCTGGAATCCGTCCTGCTGGCCTTCTCCTTCGCCGCCGCCATCGGCATCTTCTTCGGCTTCTACCCGGCCCGGAAGGCCTCCCGGCTCGATCCCATCGAGGCCCTGAGATACGAATAGAGGAGTCCGCACATGAGAAGAATAACGATCATCCCGGCCGTCATCCTGATCCTGGCCCTGGCCGTGCCCGCCGCCGCCCAGGAAGGCAAAGGCCCCCTGTTGCTGTCCCTCGAGGACTGCATCGTCAAGGCCCTCCGCGACAACCTGGGCGTGGCCATCCAGGTCCTCGGCCCGCAGAGCGCCGCCGAAGGCGTCAACGCGGCCCAGGAGAAGTACATCCCTTCGCTGAGCCTGAGCTACCAGTCGCGGAAGACGGAGAATGCGTCCTACTCCTACCTCGACGCCCCCGGCGACAGCTCGATCAACCGGACCCAGAACTACAACTTCATGACCGCCTCCCAGAACCTGCCGACCGGCGGCACGATGAACCTGAACTTCACCGGCTACCGGACGACGACCAACCAGCGCGGCCGGACGATCGACCCCCGCTTCGGCACGACGCTCTCGTTCAGCCTGAACCAGCCCTTGCTCAAGAACTTCGGCCTCAAGCTGAACCGCCGCGAGATCATCGTGGCCAAGAACAACCTCGGGGTGTCCGAGGAGACCCTCAAGAACACCCTGATGACCACCGTCTATAACGTCGAGAGCGCCTACTGGAACCTCGTCTACAGCATCGAGAACCTGGCGGTACGGCAGCAATCGCTCCAGCTGGCCAAGGACCTGCTCGAGAAGAACCAGCGTTCCGTCGAGGTGGGCACGCTGGCTCCGATGGAGGTCCTCAGCGCCCGGGCCGAGGTGGCCACCCGCGAGGCCGACCTCATCCAGGCCGAGACCCAGATCAAGAGCAACGAGGACCAGCTCAAGCTCCTGCTCGGCCTGACCGAGACGGAGGACGTCAACTATTCGGCCGTCATGCCCAAGGACAAGCCGACCTACGTCGTCCGCCAGGTCGCCCTGGAGGAGGCGCTGGCCGCGGCCATCGCCAACCGGCCCGACCTGGAGATCTCCCGCATCGGCATCGAGAGCGACAAGCTCAACCTCAGCTTCGCCAAGAACCAGGTCCTGCCCGAGGTCAACCTGTCGGCCTCCTACTCCAGCCCCGGCATCGACGGGACGCGGCTCATCTACGACATCAGCCCGATCGACCCGAAAGCCCAGATCATCGACCGCCTCCCCGGCGGCATCGACGGCGCGCTCAAGCAGTCGTTCAAGTTCACCTATCCCAACTGGAACCTCGGGCTGACCCTGAACCTGCCCATGTCGAACTTCTTCGGCCGGGCCAACCTGGCCCAGGCCCGGCTCAACATGCGCCAGGCCCTGCTCGAGCTCGAGCAGAAGAAGCAGGACGTCTACCTCGAGGTCAAGAACGCCGTCCGCGCCGTCGAAGCCAACTACAAGCGCATCCTGGCCTACACGACGGCCCGCGAGCTGGCCGAGCAGAAGCTGGCGGCCGAGGAGGAGAAGCGCCGGGTCGGCATGAGCACGAACTACATGGTCCTGTCCTATCAGCGGGACCTGGCCAACGCCCGCATCTCCGAGCTCAACGCCATCATCTCCTACAACGTCTCGCTGGCCTCGCTCGAGCGCTCGATGGGCACCAATCTCAAGGCCAAGAACATCAACCTCACCGATTACGCCCCCGGGCTCGACTGAGGACGGCGGCGAAGCGATGGCCTATGCCCCGCCGCCGGAGCGCCCCGACAGGGCCCTCCGACGGCGGGTTTTCTTTTTTTCTCGTTGACTCTAAAGGATTTAACTTGCATTCGGAGAGAACTCATGGTATCCTCGAATCAAAGGGGTAGACCCCGCCGACCCGATTCCGCGTATGGAGAGGGCTCCGCCATGAACCGAAAGCTGATCCGTCCCGACCTGACCGAGATCAAGGAGCGCATGAGCCAGGAGAAGGAGCGCGACAGGGACGCGGGCCGCAAGCGCATACACCCCCCGACCGACACCTTCGCCGAAAGCTACTACTACCTCAAGCAGATGAACAAGAAGACCCCGATGGCCGTCGTCTACACCAGCGGCGAGATCGTCGAGGGCTACATCGAGTGGTACGACCGCAACTGCATCAAGCTCAACCGCGACAACGCCCCGAACCTGCTCATCTACAAGTCCAGCATCCGCTGCGTCTACAAGGCGGCCGAATCCCCCGACGAGGGGGACGCTCCCGGCTCCAAATGACCGTCCCCCGCGTCGGGGTGACCGCCGGGGACCCGGGCGGCATCGGCCCCGAGGTCGCCGTCAAGTCCCTGGCCGGTGCCGGCAGCCTGCCTCCGGCCTCCTACGTCCTCTTCGCTCCCGCGGACGTCGTCGAAGCCGAGGAGAGGCGGCTCGGCGTCCGTTTGAACGCCCGGCCCTGGGATCCCGGCCGGGAGCCCGAACGGGGCGTCTTCCTGGCCGACCTTCCCACGCCGGTCCGGGCGCCCGAGACCGGCCGCATCACGGCGGCCAACGGCGAGATCTCGTTCCGGGCCTTCGAAGCGGTTGTGGCCGGCGCCCGGGACGGGCGGCTCGACGCGGTCGTGACCGCCCCCATCTCCAAGGCGGCCTGGGCCGCCGCCGGCCTGCCGTTCCTGGGGCACACGGATTACCTGGCCCGGTTCTATCCCGGCGCCGTCATGACCTTCTGGTCCGACCGGTTGAAAGTGGCCCTGCTGAGCCATCACCGGCCCCTTCTCGACGCCGTCGCGTCCGTCCGCAAGGACGCCCTCCTGGGCCTCTTCCGCACCCTGCACGCCGCCCTGGACCGTCTGCCGGGGCGCCCGTACCGCCTGCTCGCGGCCGGCCTGAATCCGCACGCCGGGGAGGAGGGCTACCTGGGGCGCGAGGAGATCGACGAGATCCGTCCGGCCGTCGAGGCCGCGGCGGCCGAGGGCATCCCCGTCACCGGCCCCTATCCCCCGGACACGGTCTTCCTCAAGGCCCTGGGGCAGAGGGACGCCGTCGTCGTGGCCCTCTACCACGACCAGGGGCTCATCGCCTTCAAGCTGGAGGCTTTCGCCACGGGGGTCAACGCCACCCTGGGGCTCCCTTTCCCGCGGACCTCGCCCGACCACGGCACGGCCTTCGATATCGCCGGGAAGGGCGTCGCCGACGCCCGCAGCATGGAAGAGGCGATCCGCCTGGCCGCCGCGTTCAGCGCGACCGGGTCTTGAGCGCGGCCCGGATCTCCCGGTCCGTGTCCCTCTTCTTGATGGCCTCGCGCTTCTCGTGCTCGCGCTTGCCGCGGACGAGGGCGATCTCGAGCTTGATGCGGCCCCGGTCGGCCAGGAAGACCCGAGTCGGCACGATGGTCAGGCCCCGCTCCTGGGTCTTGCCGGCCAGGCGCTTGATCTCGCGGCGGTGGAGCAGGAGCTTGCGCTCGCGCAGGGGTTCGTGGTTGAAGATGTTGGCCGCCTCGTAGGGGCTGATGTTGCACTTGATCAGGAAGACCTCGCCGCCGCGGACCTCGGCATAAGCCTCCTTCAGGCTGACGCGGCCGGCCCGCACCGACTTGACCTCGCTGCCGACGAGGGCCAGGCCGGCCTCGAAGGTCTCCAGGACGATATAGTCGTGGCCGACGCTCTTGTTGACGGCGACGTTCTTCATGGGATGTCCCGGGGGGCCGGCGCGGCGGGGGCGATCTCGATCTGGGCGATGCGGCGCTTGATGACCTTCTCCACGGTCAGGCGATAGCCGTTCCACTCGAGCGATTCCTTCTCGCGGGGCAGGCGGCCGAACTCGAACAGGAAGAAGCCGGCCAGCGTCGTATAGTCCTTCTTCTCGGGGACGGCCAGCGGGACGAGGGCGTTGACGTCCTTGACCGGCACGGCCCCGGCGACCAGGACGCGGCCGCCGTCGAGGCGCGTGTACCAGGCCTCGGCCTGGCCGTCGTGCTCGTCCTGGATGTCGCCGACGATCTCCTCGAGGATGTCCTCGAGGGTCACCAGACCGTCGACGTTGCCGAACTCGTCGACCACGAGGGCCATGTGGACGGCCTTCTCCTGCATCTGCAGGAGGACCTTCTCGAGCGAGGCCAGCTCGGGCACGAAGAACGGCTTGCGCATCAGGGCCCTGACGGAAAGCTCTTTTTTATCAATAAAATAGCCGATGATATCCTTGCTGTGGATGACTCCCTCGACGCTGTCCAGCCGGCCCCGGTAGACCGGGTAGCGGGAGTAGCCGGACGAACGGACCTCGGCCAGAACGTCCTCCGGCCGGGCTTCGATCTCGATGGCCCGGATCTCCGGCCGCGGCACCATGACCTCGCGCACCGGCCGGTAGCCGAGGTCGAGGGCCCCGGAGACGATGCGCCGGCGAAGGGACGACAGGCCGCGGGCGCCGGCCCGCAGGGCCAATCGTGTCTCCTCCTCGTCGTGGAGGCGCGCGGAGCCGTCCTTGGGCGTCCGCGACGAGGGCATGATCAGCCGGGTCGTGAGGTTGAAGACCCAGACGAACGGCGACAGCAGGACCATGGCGCCGCGCAGCGGATAGGCGAACAGGGCCGCCAATCGGGCGGCATTGTGGGCGGCGAAGGTCTTGGGATTGATCTCGCAGAAGACGAGGAGGAGCAGGGTCGTGGCCACGGTGGCGTAGATCACGGCCTGGTTGCGCCGGCTCTCGGGCAGGACGCTCACGAACAGGGTCGTGGCGATGGAGGCGGCCGCCGCGTTGACCAGGGTGTTACCGAGGAGGATGGTGGCCAGGAGGTCGTTGGTCCGCGACCGGATCCGGCGCGCCAGGGCGGCCCGCTTGGAGCCTTTCTTCTCCCGGGATTCGAGGGCGAAGGGGTTGACGGCGATATAGGCCGTTTCGGACGACGAGAAGAAGGCGCTGAGCAGAAGGCAGAGGGCGAACAGCAGGATCCCCGTCAGGATCATGGTTGTCCGTTCAGGCCGCGACGCGGGCCTTGGCCGTCTTGAAGCAGCGCGACAGGGTGCCCAGGAGCTTCTCCTCGACCTTGTCCGACGGGGCGGCGGCGGCCACCGCGATCTCGGAGACGATGAGCTCCTTGGCCTTCTCCATCATCTTCTTCTCGCGGAAGGAGAGGGGCTTGTGGAGGCTCAGGTAGTAGAGGCTCTTGAGCACGGTGGCCATGTCGAGCAGGGTGCCCGACTTCATCAGGTTGAGGTGCTCCTTGTAGCGCCCCTTCCAGTCCGTGGTGACGTCGATCTCCCCGTGGGCCATGTAGTCGTAGATCTTGCGGATGCAGCCCTCGGTCACCGGGCGGCGGATGCCGATCTCGGTGACGGTCGCGCTGGGCACGGAGACCAGGGTGTTGTTGGCGATGATCCTGAGGTGGAAGACCGTCAGCTGCTCCCCGTAGTGGGCTTCCTCGTGGATGGCTTCGACGACCCCTAAACCCTGATTGGGATAGATGACCTTATCCCCTATCTTGAGTGAATTCATTAGGGTCCATTATACCCGACCCGGGGGGTCGGAGTCAACGCGCCCGGCCCTCCCCGGCCGGAGCTCCCTACGGGGGAACGGCCTTGACAGGCGGGAGGGCTTCGGGTAACATACGGGACTTAATAGGAATAGCCGCACATGAAGAGAACCTTTCAGCCAAACAATCGTAAACGCAAGAAAGCCCATGGTTTCCGGGTCCGTATGAAGACCAAAGGCGGTCAGGAAGTCATCAAGAGCAGAAGGCGCAAGGGACGGAAGCGCGTTTCTGTCGGATGAACGAGCGCCTCACGCCCCTCGAGAGGATCCGCCGGAAGAGCGACTTTTCGACCCTCTACAGGGAGGGCGGACGCTTCCGGGGGCGGCTTTTCACCCTGGTCTTCCTCGGGAACGGGCTCGGCCACTCCCGCCTGGCGGTCGTCGCCAGCCGGAAGGTCGGCCCGGCAGTCGTCCGGAACAGGGTCAAGCGCCGGTTCCGGGAGCTGTTCCGGAGGAACAAGGAGCTCTTGAGAGAGCCGATCGACCTCGTGGTCCTCACCCGGCCCGAGTCGGGGGAGGCGCCCTGGCCGGAGCTCCGGGACGCCTACATCTCGTCCTTGACTGCGATCTTTCGCAGGCGGATAGCGCAATGAAAGCCGTCGCCCTGGCCATGATCCGGCTGTACCAGAGGACCCTGTCCCCCCTCCTGGGCACCCACTGCCGATTCCATCCCACGTGTTCGGCCTACGCGGCCGAGGCCATTTCCCGGCACGGGTTGGTCAAGGGCCTCCTCATGGGCGGCCGCCGGCTGCTGCGCTGTCACCCCCTGCACGCGGGCGGGTTCGACCCCGTACCCTGAGAGCGAGAGAGAATGGAAAAACGCCTCGTCCTGGCCATCGTGCTGTCGTTCCTGGTCATCTTCGGCTTCCAGGCCTTCTTGGCCAGGAACCAGAAGCCGGCCCCCGTTCCGGCGGCTCCCGAGACCGCGCCGGCCGCGGTCCAGGGCCCGGGGGCGGCGGGGACGACCCAGGTCCAGGCTCCGGCCGTCGAGGCCGAGCCCGCGCCGGCCGTTCCGGCCCCCGCTGCGGCTCAGGTCCCCGTCTCGGCCGAGAAGCGGGAGACCATCACCGTAAAGACCGGCCTTTACGAGGCCACGTGGTCCAACAAAGGCGGCGTGCTCACGGGCTGGGCCCTCAAGAAGCACAAGAGCTACGAGAAGACCGACTTCGAGCTCGTCCCCGAAGCGGCCGGCAAGCCCGGCCTGCCCTTCCCCTTCTCCGTGAGTCTCGAGGATCCCGCCCTGGGCGCGCGGCTGAACGGCATGGATTACGTCTGGGAGAGCGATCTCGAGCCGGTGACCGTCCCCCCCGACGCCGCCTCCGCCCGCAAGGACGAGGTCGCCTACGTGCTCGACGTCCCCTCCGGCGGGACCGGCGAACTGCGTTTCACCTACGCCGACGGGGCCTCCGTTCGGATCGAGAAGGTCCTGCGGTTCAGGGACGGCGTCTACCCCATCGAGATCGAGATCCGGGTCTGGAAGGACGGCGTCCTTCTGCCCTCGTCATTCCTCTGGGGCCCGGGGATCGGGCGCATGTCCGAGAAGGAACAGAAGGTCCGCAACGCCACGATGGGCGGCACATCCGCCTCCGGCGCCGTCTTCTACGCCAACGGGCGGCCGCAGCGGCTGGCGGAGCGGGGCTACAAACCCGAATTCGCCGCCCCGACGGCGCCCAACTGGGCCGCCTACGAGGACCAGTATTTCACGGCCCTGTTCGTCTTCCCCGGGCGCATCGGGCAAGCCGCGTTCGTCAAAGAGACGGCGGAGGGCGGCGCCGGATTCTATCTGGCCGTCCAAGCCTCCTCGCCGGCCGCCCCGAACGCCAAGGTCCTGGGCTATATCGGGCCGAAGGAATCCGAAGCTCTGGTCGCGTTCGGGCACGGGACCAAGGCCGTCATCCGCTACAGCAAGTTCCTGGGCCTCAACCTCAAGCCCATCGCCGAGATCATGCTGGCCGGCGTCAAGCTCTGCTACCGCGTCGTCCCCAACTGGGGACTGGCCATCATCCTGCTGACCATCGTCATCAAGCTCCTGTTCTTTCCGCTGACCTACAGCTCGACGAAGTCGATGGCCCGGATGGCCGAGCTCCAGCCCAAGGTCAAGGCCCTGCGGGCCAAGTACAAGAAGTCCAAGACCGACATCGAGCAGCGGCGCCAGATGAACGAGGAGATGATGCGCCTCTACAAGGAGGAGGGCATCAATCCGGCCGGCGGCTGCCTGCCCCTGCTCATCCAGCTGCCCGTCTTCGTGGCCGTCTACCAGATGCTGGCCACAGCCATCGAGTTTCGCAACAGCCCGTTCATCCCCTTTTGGATCAGCGACTTATCCGTCCGCGACAAGACCTTCGCCCTGCCCATCCTGATGGGCGGGACCCAGTTCATCACCCAGAAGATGACCCCGACCTCGGCCGACCCGACCCAGGCCAAGATGATGCTCATCATGCCCTTCATCATGACCTTCTTCTTCGTCTCGGCCCAGAGCGGCCTGGTCCTCTATTGGCTGACGACCAACGTCCTCCAGATCGGCCAGCAGGCCCTCATCAACCACATGATGGCCCGCCACAAGAAAGATGCCCATGGAAAACGAAAATAAGACCGTCAACGGACCGGCGGCCGACGAACGGCCGGAATACAAGGGACCGAACCTCGAGGATGCCATCAGCCTGGCCGAGCACCGGCTGAAGCTGCCCCGCGAGAAGTTCAATTACGAGATCGTCACCGAGAAGACGCGCCTGTTCGGCAGCAAGGAGATCGTCATCCGGGCCTGGCCCAAGGACGAGGGCCTCGACGGCGCCGTCGAGAACTTCCTGGAGAAGTTCCTGGAGGTCTTCCCGCTCGAGCTGACCTTCCACGTCAAAAAGCGGCCCGACATCGTCTTCGTCATCTTCGACGGCCCCGACAAGACCGTGCTCCTGCGCAACGACGGCGCCCTGCTGCTGGCCATCCAGCACGTCCTCAACAAGCTTTCGAAGGTCAAGGTCCAGGTCGACTGCGAGTTCTACCGCAAGCGCAAAGAGAAGAAGCTCCGGGACTACGCTCAGCGCGTCGCCCGCCAGGTCTCGGAGTCGGGGCGCGACGAGGTCCTGGAGCTCATGAACCCGTACGAGCGGCGCATCGTCCACATCGTCGCCAACGAGACGGCCGGGGTCACCAGCGAGAGCCTGGGAGACGGGTTCCTGAAGAAGGTCAAGGTCTTCCGCGTCCCCCGCTAGCCCGCCGCGAGGAGGGCCTCGGGGGTCGTCTTCGTTCGCTGCGGTGATTTTTTACGCCGTTCCGTTCGACAGCCTCAGCGCCAAAACGACTCGCTCGGCGTGCGCTACGCCTCGCTCAAACACGTTTTGTCGGTTTCCAGGGAAACTTCCCTCGTCCGTCTCCGGAACGGCTAAATCACCGCAATGCTCACTCCGACGACGCCCCTCGGCCCTCCGGGTTCGCGGCCGCCTCCGTTCGCTTGTCATTCAGGGGGCGGTCATCTAGAATGGGGTGCCGGAACGCGCGCCCATGCTCGAAGACACCATCATCGCCGTGGCCACGCCGCCGGGCTTCGGCGGCCTGGGCGTCGTCCGCGTCAGCGGGCGCGAGGCGCTCCGGGTGGCCGGGCGGATCTTCGCGGCCAAGGAGAGGACGGGCAAGTCTTTCCCGGCCCGGCGGCCGGTCTTCGGCGCCGTTCGCGATCCCGACGGCGGCCCGGCCCTCGACGAGGCCTTCCTGACCTATTTCAAATCCCCCCGGTCGTACACGCGCGAGGACGTCGTCGAGATCAGCGTCCACGGCAGCCCGGCCGTTCTCGAGGCCGTCCTGCTCCTGGGGACGCGCGCCGGGGCCCGCTTGGCCGGGCCCGGCGAGTTCACCCTGCGGGCCTACCTCAACGGCCGCCTGGATATGATCCAGGCGCAGGCCGTCGACGACCTCGTCCGCTCCGTCTCCCTGACCCAGGCCCGCGTCTCGTCCCGCCAGCTCGGCGGCAGCCTGTCCCGGCGCGTCGGCAAGCTCAGGGCCCGCCTGGTGTCCCTGCTGGCCCGCGTCGAGGCCGGCCTCGAATTCCCCGAGGAAGGGCTCAGGACGAGCGCCGCCGCCGATCGTAAGGCCCTGGCCGCCCTGGCCGCCGAGGCCGGACGCCTGGCCTCGGGATTCGAGGCCGGCCGGGCCATCGGCGAAGGCGTCACCCTGGCCATCGCGGGCCGGACGAACGTCGGCAAGTCGACCCTGTTCAACGCCCTCCTCGAGGAGGACCGGGCCATCGTCACGCCTTACCCCGGGACGACGCGCGATTTCCTCCGGGAACGGGTCGTCATCGACGGCATCGTCGTCCACCTGGTCGACATGGCCGGGCTGGGCCGGGCCGCCCATCCCGTCGAGAGGACCGGGATCGCCCGGGGCCGTAGGATCGCCCGCGACGCCGACGGCGTCCTGATCGTCCTCGACGCCTCGCGCCAGGCGGCACCGGCCGACCGGGAGATCGTCCGGAGGTACGCCCGCAAGAAAGTCCTCGTCGTCCTGAACAAGACCGACCTGGCCCGGAAGCTCGACGCGTCCGCCGCGCGACGCCTGGCCGGCCCGGCCCCCGTCGTCGAAGTCTCGGCCCTGAGGGGCACGAACATCGACGGGCTGCGGGCCGCCATCCGGTCGTCCTTCCTGCCGGGGACCGAGCAGGCCGAAGAGGTCGTCCTCCACGCCCGCCAGAGGGACGGCCTCCGGGGCATCCGGGAGCGCCTCGAGAGCGCCGGGCGCCTCCTCGACGAGGGACATTCCGGCGAGGTCTACGCCGAGGAGGTCAGGGCCGCCCTGCGTCTCGTCGGGGAGATGACCGGGGAAGTCCGGATGGACGAGGTCCTCGAGGACATCTTCGGCCGCTTCTGCGTCGGGAAATAGGGGAAACACAGGCATGTCCCGAGGGAGCGATTTCGAGGTCGTGGTCGTCGGGGCCGGGCACGCCGGCTGCGAGGCCGCCGCCGCGGCCGCGGCCATGGGCCTCGAGACCTGCCTGGTCACCATCCACCTCGAGACGATCGCCCAGATGTCCTGCAATCCGGCCATCGGCGGCCTGGCCAAGGGCCATCTCGTCCGCGAGATCGACGCCCTGGGCGGCCTCATGGGCGCGCTGGCCGACGGGACCGGGATCCAGTTCCGGCTCCTCAACCGCAGCCGGGGCGGGGCGGTCCAGGCCCCCCGGGCCCAGTGCGACAAGGCCGCCTACCGGCTGGCCATGAAGCGCCTTCTCGAGGAGACGCCCCGCCTGACCGTCTTTCAAGGCATCGTCGCGGAGGTCCTGGTCTCGGGCGGACGGGCCAGGGGAGTCCGGACCCTCGACGGGACCGTCCTCAAGGCCAAAGCGGTCGTCCTGACGCCCGGGACCTTCCTCAACGGCGTCATCCACATCGGCCTCAGCAGCTATCCGGCCGGCAGGGCCAACGAGCCGCCCTCGGTCGATCTCGCCGAGCAGCTCAAGGCGCTCGGCTTGAGGGTCCTGCGCCTGAAGACCGGGACCCCGATGCGCCTCGACCGGGACACCATCGGCTGGGAGCGGTTCTCGCCTCAGCCGGGGGACGAGGAGCCCGTTCCGTTCTCCTACCGGACCCGCGGCCGCCTCGAGAACAAGGTCCTCTGCCATCTCGGCTACACCAATCCGGAAACCCACGACGTCATCCGCCGGAACCTGGATCGATCGCCTTTGTACAGCGGGCGCATCAAGGGCGTCGGGCCGCGCTACTGCCCGTCCATCGAGGACAAGGTGGTCAAGTTCCCCCAGCGGGCGCGCCATCAGTTCTTTCTCGAGCCGGAAGGCCTGGGGACGACCGAGATCTACGTCAACGGCCTGTCCTCGAGCCTGCCGTACGAGGTCCAAAGAGCGTTCCTGGCGACCGTCCCGGGGCTCGACGGGGCCAAGGTCCTCAGGCCGGCCTACGGCATCGAATACGACGCCGTCTCCCCCACCGAGCTTAAGCCGACGCTCGAGACGCGACGGATCGACCGGCTCTATCTGGCCGGCCAGATCAACGGCACCTCGGGTTACGAGGAAGCCGCCGCCCAGGGCCTCATGGCCGGGATCAACGCCGCCCTGGCCGTCAGGAAGAAGGCGGCCTTCGTTCTCGGCCGGGAAGAAGCCTATATCGGCGTCCTCATCGACGACCTGGTCGGGACGGGCGTCGAGGAGCCCTATCGCCTGTTCACGTCCCGGGCCGAGGCCCGGCTTCATCTCCGGATCGACAACGCCGACCGCCGCCTGATGCCTTACGGCCGAGAACTGGGTCTCGTGGGCGACGGGGGCTGGGAGGAGTTCCTGGCCCGCCGGCAGCGGATCTCGGAGGTCGTATCGTACCTGAAACAGGACCGTATCAAGACGCCGTCGGGAGACCGGGTGAGCCGGTTCGATCATTTGAAAAAGCCTGAAATCGGCCTGGCGGATGTGTTAGAATGGGGACGATTCCCGTTCAGTCTGAGCGACGAAGAGACGAGAGCGATCGAATCGGAAACGAAATACGAGGGATATATCAGGAAGCAGGACCGGGAGAACGCCAGGGCCATGAAGACCGACGCGACGGCCATTCCGAAGGATTTGGATTTCCGGGCCGTCGCCGGCCTGACCCGGGAGGCCGTCGAGAAGCTCGAGAAGAGAAGGCCGGCCACCTTGGGCGCGGCCCGCCGCCTCCCCGGCGTGACCCCCGCGGCGGTCCAGAGCCTCGGTCTGCACCTCGAGATCCGGAGGAAAGGGCGCCTAACGAGGGTGTCCGTTCCACGTGAAACAGGACGGGACGATGAATAAGGTCATCGCCATCGCCAACCAAAAGGGCGGGGTCGGAAAAACGACCTCGGCCATCAATCTGGCCGCTAGCCTGGCCATGAAAGGCAGGCGGACACTCCTCATCGATCTCGACCCCCAAGGCATGTCGACCCTGGGCTTGGCCAAGCCCAAGGAGCCGGGCAAGGGGATCTACCAGGCCATGATGAACGGCCGGGACCTCATGGACTGCATCCTGGGGACCGAGCTCGACAATTTCTATCTCTGCCCCTGCTCGCCCGAGCTGGCCGGGGTCGAGGCCGAACTCTACCCGGCGGAACGGCGCGAGAAGCGTTTGGTCGAAGCCGTCGAGAAGGCCCGCCGCTTCTTCAATTACATCCTCATCGACTGCCCGCCTTCCCTGAGCTTCCTGACCATCAACGCCCTGTCCGCGGCCGACTCGCTGATCATCCCGGTCCAAACCGAGTTCTTCTGCATGGAAGGCATCCCCGACCTTTTCCAGACCCTGGAGACCGTTCGGACCTATTTCAATCCCAAGCTGGCCATCGAAGGCATCCTCCTGACCATGTACGACGAGCGGACCAACCTCTCCAAACAGGTCGCCGAGGAGATCCGCAAGTCGCTCAAGCACATCCTGTTCGAGACCGTCGTGCCCCGCAGCGTCCGGCTGGCCGAGGCCCCCAGCTTCGGCAAGCCCGTCGTCCTCTACGACGTCAAATCGAAGGGGGCGGAGGCCTATCTCAATCTGGCCGAGGAGATCATTCGCCGATGAGCAAGAAAGCCCTGGGAAAAGGTCTGGGCGCGTTCATCCCGGAGGAGTTCAGCATTCTCAAGGACGAGCGCTTCGCCGAGCTCGACGTCGAGGACGTCCGCCCGAACCCGTTTCAACCGCGGACCAAGTTCGACGACCAAACGATCGAGGAATTGGCCCAGTCCATCAAGGAGACGGGCATCGTGCAACCGGTCATCGTCGTCCCGGAGGACGACCACTACAAGATCATCGTCGGGGAGAGGCGCTGGCGGGCCGCCCAGAAGGCGGGCCTGCGCAAGGTCCCCGTTCTCATCCGCAACATCCCCAAGGACAAGCAGCTCGAGGTCTCCCTCATCGAGAACATCCATCGCGAGGAGCTCAACGCCCTGGAGATCGCCCAGGCCTACCAGCGCCTCATCGACGAGCACGGCTACGCCCAGCACGAGCTGGCCGACAAGGTCGGCAAGGACCGCAGCTCGGTCACGAACTACCTGCGCCTCCTCAAGCTGCCCCGCGAGATCCAGGACCGTCTCGCCGACGGGGACCTTTCGATGGGCCACGCCAGGGCCCTGCTGGCCCTCGAGGACACGGCCACCCAGCTCTATGCCTGCCGCCAGGTCATCGACCGGAGCCTCTCGGTCCGCAATACCGAGGCCCTGGTGAACAAGCTCAAGAAGAAGGCGCCGCGGGCCCAACGCAGCCTGGCCGACCCGGACCTCCACGCCCTGCAGGAGGAGATGCTCAAGACGCTGGGGACCAAGGTCGTCGTCGCCGGCAGCCGCAACAAGGGCGTGGTCAAGATCTTCTATTTTTCCCTCGACGATCTCAACCGCATCTACGACCGGATCAAAGGAGCGAACGCATGAAAGACAAGCCCCGGGAACTGAACGAGACCAGGCTGGCCGGCCTCATCGACGTGGAATCGGAGTTCAAGGGCGAGCTGACCTTCAAGGGCTCGTTCCGCATCGAGGGCCACTTCAAGGGGACCATCCATTCGGACTCCCTGCTCGTCGTGGGCGAGCGGGGCAAGGTCGAGGCCGACGTCAAGGTCGGCCAGCTCGTCGTCAACGGCGAGATCCGCGGCACCCTCGAAGCCTCGGAGCGGATCGAGGTCCACGACAAGGGCCGCGTCTACGGCACCGTCCTGGCGCCCGTCCTGGTCGTCGAAGAGGGCGCCTACCTCGAAGCGACCTGCCAGACCAAGGGCGGGCCCGGGCCCGCGGCCCGGCCCGATGACACCGCCGCGGCCTGACCTTCGCCGCCGGCCGCGACCGCCGCGGCGACCGTCATTCTCCGCTTGAGTGCGGCGCTCCCGAGGGTTATAATCGGGAGGAAAAAATCCGGAATGCGAGTCCCATGAACAAGTACATCTTCGTCACCGGCGGGGTCATCTCGGGCCTGGGCAAGGGCATCGCCGCGGCCTCCATCGGCCGCCTGCTCGAAAGCCACGGCTACCGCATCACCATCCAGAAGTTCGATCCCTACCTCAACGTCGACCCGGGGACCATGAGCCCCTTCCAGCACGGCGAGGTCTACGTCACGGACGACGGCGCGGAGACCGACCTCGATCTCGGCCACTACGAGCGCTTCACTTCGACCAAGACGACGCGGGGCCACAACTGGACGGCCGGCCGCATCTACGAGTCCATCATCCGCAAGGAGCGCAAGGGCGAATACCTGGGCAAGACGGTCCAGGTCATCCCCCACGTGACCGACATGATCAAGTCGGCCGCGGAGTCCGTGGCCGACGCTAACGATATTATTATCTGTGAGATAGGAGGAACGGTCGGGGACATCGAGAGCCAGCCCTTCCTCGAGGCCATCCGCCAGATGCGGCTGGCCCTGGGCGTCGGCAACACCCTCTTCATCCACCTGACGCTCGTCCCCTTCGTCGGCGTCTCCGGCGAGCTCAAGACGAAGCCGACCCAGCACAGCGTCAAGGAACTGCGGGCCATCGGCATCCAGCCCGACATCCTGCTCTGCCGCACCAACCGCGACCTGGCGGCCGACATCAAGTCCAAGATCGCCCTGTTCACCAACGTCCCCGTCGACGCCGTCGTGACCGCGCGCGACGTCGACACGATCTACGAGATCCCTCTGAACTACGCCGACCAGGGCCTCGACGCGACCATCCTGAAGATGCTCCACCTGCCGCGTCGCAAGAAGAACCTGGGCGCGTGGGAGGCCATGGTCGACCGGATCAAGCGCCCCAAGGACGTCGTCGACATCGGCCTCGTCGGCAAGTACGCCGGCCTGCACGACTCCTACATGAGCCTCAACCAGGCCCTCATCCACGGCGGGCTGGCCCACCGGCTGCGCGTCCGCATCGACTGGATCGAGGCCGAGGCCCTGGAGAAGGACGACCCGGCCAAGGTCCTCGGCGCCAAGGACGGCATCCTCGTGCCGGGAGGCTTCGGCAAGCGCGGCATCGAGGGCAAGATCCGGGCCGTCACCTACGCCCGCGAGAACAAAGTCCCGTTCTTCGGCATCTGCCTGGGCATGCAGTGCGCCTCCATCGAGTACGCCCGCTCCCTGGCCGGGCTGAAGAAGGCCAACAGCACGGAGTTCGTCCCCGACGCCCCGCACAAGGTCATCGTCCGCTGGCGCGAGCTGGCCATGGACGCCGACATCGGCGGCACGATGCGCCTCGGCCAGTTCCGCTGCGACCTCAAGAAGGGCTCGGTCGCCCACCAGGCCTACCGGGCCCTGCGGATCTCGGAGCGGCACCGCCACCGCTACGAGTTCAACCCGGCCTACCAGGACTGCCTGGCCGAGGCCGGCCTGGTCTTCTCCGGCATCAATCCCGACTACGGCCTGGTCGAGATCGTCGAGGCCCCCGACCACCCCTGGTTCCTCGGCTGCCAGTTCCACCCCGAGTTCAAATCCAAACCGCTGGCCCCGCACCCGCTCTTCAAGGCCTTCGTCGGGGCCAGTCATGCCCGGCGGCGCCGGTCCGGCAAGGCGCCCGAGAAAGCCGGTTAGTTCCCGGTCAAGGAGGACGACGGTGGACATCAATCCCAAGATCTTCCGGGAATACGACATCCGCGGCATCGTCGGCCAGGACCTCGACGAGGGCACGGTCGAGACCCTCGGCCGGGCCATGGCCGCCTACTTCCTCGGGCGCGGCCAGGCCAAGGTCGCCGTCGGTCGGGACGTCCGCCTGAGCTCGCCCGCGTTCTCGCAGGCCCTCGTCCGGGGCATCCTGTCGACGGGCTGCGACGTCGCCGACATCGGGGTCGTGCCCACGCCGCTCCTCTACTTCTCGGTCTTCCACGGCAAGCTCCCGGCCGGGGTCATGATCACGGGCTCGCACAACCCGCCCGAGCACAACGGCTTCAAGATGATGTCGGGCACCGAGACCCTGTACGGCAAGACCATCCAGGCCCTCTACGAGATCGTCCGCAAGGGCGTCTTCCCGCGCGGCCAGGGCCGGCGGGAGACGCTCGACGTCGTCCCGGCCTACCACGACTATGTCGCCGCGAACGTCCGCTTCGAGCGTCCGGTCAAGGTCGTCGTCGACGCCGGCAACGGCACCGGCGGCGTGGTGGCCGCGCCCCTCTTCCGGCGGATGGGGGCCGAGGTCGTCGAGCTGTTCTGCGAGCCGGACGGGCGCTTCCCCAACCACCACCCCGACCCGACCCTGCCCGAGGCCATGGAGAAGCTCGTGGCCCGCGTCCGCGAGACCGGGGCCGAGCTGGGCATCGGCTACGACGGCGACGCCGACCGCATCGGCGTGGTCGACGACGCGGGCCGCATCGTCTGGGGCGACCAGCTCCTGGTCGTCTTCGCCCGCGACATCCTGCCCGCCCGGCCCGGCGCGGCGGTCATCTCCGAGGTCAAGGCCTCCAAGGTCCTGTACGACGAGATCGCCCGCCTCGGCGGCAAGCCGGTCATGTGGCGGACGGGCCACTCCTTGATCAAGAAGAAGATCCGCGAGGAGAACGCCCCGCTGGCCGGCGAGATGAGCGGGCACATCTTCTTCAACGACCGCTGGTTCGGTTTCGACGACGCCATCTACGCCTCGGCCCGCCTCATCGAGATCCTGTCCCGGTCGGGACGGAAGCTCTCGGCCCTGATGGCCGACCTGCCCAAGACCTTCGCGACGCCCGAGATCCGCATCTACGCCTCCGACGAGGTCAAGTTCAAGATCGTCGACGAGGTCCGCCGCGAGTTGGCCGCCCGCGGACCGGTCATCGACATCGACGGCGTGCGGGCCGTCTACCCGAAGGGCTGGGGGCTGGTCCGGGCCTCGAACACCCAGGCCGTCATCGTCCTGCGGTTCGAGGCCGACACCGAGGCCGACCTGGCCGCCATCCAGGCGGACGTCCGGGGCGTCCTCCAACAGGTCATCAACCGGCTCGGGACGGCATGAGCAAGCCGGACGTCCGGGCCGTCGTCCTGGCCGGCGGCAGCGGCACCCGGTTCTGGCCACTCGGCCGCGAAGGCCGGCCCAAGCAGTTCCTGCCCATCACCGGGCGCGAGCCCATGCTCGTCCAGACGGTGCGGCGCGTCCGACCGCTCGTGCCCGAGAAGAAGGTCCTCGTCGTCGCCGACGCCGCCCGGACGCGCGCGGCGCGCCGTCTCCTGCCGCGCCTGCCGAAGAACGCTTTCCTGGTCGAGCCCCGGGCCCGCAACACGGCCCCGGCCCTGATGCTGGCCACGGCCCGGATCTGGCTGGAGGATCCCGAGGCGGTCGTGGCCGTGCTCCCCGCCGACCACCTCGTCCGCGACGAGGCCCGCTTCCGGCGCGTCCTCGCCGCCGGCGCCGAAGCCGCGGCCCGGGAGCCCGTCCTGGTGACCTTCGGCATCCCGCCGACCCACCCGGCCACGGGTTACGGTTACATCCGCCACGATCGGAAAAGAGGGCGGAGGATCGCCGGGACCTCCTTTTATCCGGTCCTGGCCTTCAAGGAGAAGCCCGGCCCGGCCCTGGCCAGGAAGTATCTCGCCGCCGGCGGATACGCCTGGAACTCGGGGATGTTCCTGTGGCGGGCCGGCGTCTTCGCCGCCAAGCTCGAGGCCTTCGCCCCTGAGCTCGTGCCGGCCTGGAACGGCCTCCTGGCGGCCCTGCGCTCCGGGAGCGCCGCCCGCCTCGCGGCCGCCTTCTCCCGCGTCCCGGCCCTGTCGATCGACTACGCCCTGATGGAGAAGGCCGGCGGCGTCCTCGTCGCCGACGGCGATTTCGGCTGGTCGGACGTCGGGGCCTGGTCCACGCTCCTCGAGGTCTGGCCCCGGGACCGGGCCGGAAACGCCGCCCGCGGCGAGACCCTGGCCCTCGACGCCGAGGGCTGCCTCGTCTGGAACCCCGGGCGGCTGACGGTCCTCGTCGGCGTCCGCGACCTCGTCGTCGTCGAGGCCGGGGACGCCCTGCTCGTCTGCCCCGTCCCGCTCGACCAGCGGGTCCGGGAGGTCGTCGAAGTCCTCAAACGGAAGAAGGGCGGCCGGAAACTCGTCTAAATTCCGTGTCCGCATAATCCCCAGGAGGTGTCGGAGATGAAAAAACGCATGTTCGCGCTCGCCGCGGCGGCCTTCGTCCTCGCGGCGCTCGTCCGGGCCGGCGACGTGACCCTGGACGTCAAGGAGCACGTCCTCGCCAACGGCATGAAGATCCTGATGATCCCCAAGCCCGGCGTGCCCCGGGTCGTCTGCCACGTCTACTTCAAGGTCGGCTCCATCAACGAGCGGCCGGGCATCACCGGCAGCGCCCACGTCCACGAGCACCTGATGTTCAAGGGCACCGAGGTCATGGGCGTCACGGATTACGCCAAGGAATCGGCCCTCGACGCCAGGATCGACGCGCTGATGGCCCAGGTCTACCGGGAGAGGTTCTGGAAGACCGGCGGCGATACGGCCCGGATCGCGGCCTGGCAGAAGGAGGTCGACGAGCTGGTCAAGGCCCAGAAGGCCTACATCATCAAGGACGACCTCTGGACCCAGTACATGAAGAACGGCGGCACGGGCCTCAACGCCTCGACCAGCCAGGAGACGACGGGCTACTACGTCACCCTGCCCTCGAACAAGATCGAGCTCCAGATGCTCATGGAGTCCGACCGGATGATGAACGCCCGCTTCCGCGAGTTCTACTCCGAGAAGGATGTCATCATGGAGGAGCGCCGGTTGAGCGAGAACCAGCCGGGCTACCTCTTCGGCGAGCAGGTCCAGGCCGCCTTCTACACGGCCTCCCCCTACCACTGGGACGTCATCGGCTGGATGGACGATCTCAAGAAGATGACCAAGGAGGACCTGGTCGCCTTCCACGACACCTATTACGTCCCCAACAACGCCGTGGCCATCTACGTCGGCGACTTCGACCCGGCGGCCGTCACGGCCATGGCCGAGAAGTACTTCGGCCGCATCCCCAAGGGCCCGGACCTCGAGCCCATCCGCACGGGTGTGCCGCCCCAGTACTCCGAGAAGCGCTTCTACGGCGAGGGCCCGGCCCCGACCAGCCTGCAGATGATGTTCCACGTCCCGCCCGACGGCGACCCCGACACGGCGGCCCTGTCCATCCTGGCCGGCACGCTCGGCTCGGGCGGCGGCGGCTTCCGGGGGATGGGCGGCGGCGGCACGGGGCGGCTCTACAAGTCGCTCGTCCGCGACAAGCAGCTGGCCGTCAACGCCTCGGCCTTGAGCCGGCCGCAGTGGTACGCCGGCGCCTTCCAGTTCAGCGCCACGCCGCGCGTCGACAAAGGCGTCAAGCCCGAGGACCTGGAGAAGGAGATCTGGGCCGAGATCGACAAGGTCAAGAAGGACGGCCTGACGGACGAGGAGATCCAGAAGGCCAAGAACAAGGGCGAGGCCGCTTTCGTCCGCAGCCTCTCCAGCACGGCCGGGCTGGCCAGCCGGGTCGGCCGGGCCGAGCTCAAGCGGGGCTGGCGGTCCATCCTGACCGACCTCGAGGACCTCAAGAAGGTCACCAACGACGACATCAAGCGGGTCGCCGCCAAGTACTTCGTCAAGGACAACAGCCTGACGGCCATCTACACCCGGAAGTCGGGCCGGTAAGGAGGACGCCATGAAAAGAACCCTCATCGCGATACTGGCCCTCTCGTTCCTGTGCGCCGGACTGGGTCTGGCCCAGGCCAAGCACCCGTCCGAGCTGACCTACCCGGGCCTCAAGTACGAGCCGCCGGACCCCAAGGCCTTCCGGACCGTCTACGCCGGCGGCCTGCGGGCCTACGTCCAGGAGGACCGCGGCCTGCCGCTCTTCAATATCACCGCGATCGTCAACTGCGGCGACCTCTATGTCCCCAAGGACAAGTCCGGGCTCGGCCGCCTGCTGGGCGACCAGCTCATCAAGGGCGGCACGGCGGCCAAGGAAGGGCAGGCCATCGAGGACCGCATCGATTTCCTCGGCGGCTCGCTGAACTTCATGGTCGGGGAGCGGACCGCGACCCTGACCCTGTCCGTCCTGGCCAAGGACCTGGACGAGGGGCTGGCCACGTTCTTCGACGTCCTGCGCAACCCGGCTTTCCGCGAAGAGCCCCTCAAGCTGGCCAAAGCCCGCTTCGTCGAGCAGCTGCGCCAGGCCAACGACAACCCGAGCGCCGTCCTCAACCGGGAGTACGAGAAGCTCCTCTACGGCGACAACGCCGTGACCTGGCAGGCGACCAAGGCCACCTACGAAGGGATCACCGCGGCCGACCTCAAGGCCTTCCACAAGAAATATTTCGTCCCCAAGAACGTCATCCTGGCCGTGTCCGGCGACTTCGCCAAGCCCGCGCTCAAGGCCAAGATCGACAAGCTCGCGGCCGGCTGGGCGGGCGGGGCGGCCGCCTTCCCGGCCCTGCCGAAGGCCTTCCCCGCGCCCGAGCCGGGCGTCTACTTCATCCAGAAGGCCATCAACCAGGGCTACATCAGCCTCGGCCACCTCGGCCTCGAGGACACCAATCCCGACTACTACGCCGTCCAGGTCATGAACTTCATCCTCGGCGGCGGCAGCTTCACCTCGCGCATCACGACCAAGGTCCGCTCGGACGAGGGCCTGTCCTACAACCAGGGCAGCCGCTTCACCTACCGCTGGGGCCTGCCCGGAACGTTCGCCGGCTACGTCCAGACCAAGTCCTCGACCGTCGGCTACGCCATCTCCCTCATCCAGGCCGAGTTCGACCGCATCCGCAGGGAGCCGGTCACGGACGCCGAGATGGAGACGGCCCTCAACTACTACCTCGAGAGCTTCGCCGACAGCTTCCAGTCGGCGCAGGCGACGATGATGAGCTTCGCCAACCTGGAGATGACCGGCAAGCCCATGGACTACTACAAGACCTACCGGGCCAGGATCCAGGCCGTGACCAAGGCCCGGGTCCAGGAGGTCGCGAACAAATACATCCACCCCGACAAGCTGGCCATCATGATCGTCGGGGATTGGGCGCCCTGCGACAAGGGCGGCGACAAGTGGCCGGGCCCGCTCGACAAGCTGGGCAAGGTCCACAAGGTCGCCCTCATCGACCCCATGACCGGGCAGGAGGCGAAGTAGAGAACGATTCCTGACCGTCGAACATTCCCCGGGGCCGGGGACGCCGGTTTGCGTCCCCGGCCCCTTTTGTGCGACTAATATCAGTCCAACCATGAGCGCAGCCCCCTATTCCGCGGCCACCGTCCGGGCCCTCGAGGACCGCTTCCGGGCCGAGGGGACCCTCCGGCCGCTCAAGGTCCGGCGCTACGAGGCCGGTCAGGTCCTCGAGTACGACGTCCGCGGCGTCTGGCCGGACCGCCCGGCCCGCGTCCGGCTCGAGGTCGAACGCCACGTCGGCGGCGGCTTCGCCGGCCAGGTCTACCGGGTCCGCGTCCTGGACGTCGCCGCGCCCGAGGGGTCCATCGAGGGGCTCGAAGCCGGCCGGGCCTGCGCGCTCAAGGTCCTCGTCCCCGTATCGGGCTTCGGCCGCTTCGTCCGCAACACGCTCTACGGGCTCGGCTTCCAGGCGCCTTTCGCGCCCCAGGCCGACCCCGAGGCCGCCCGGGCCGGCGCCCTCTGGCAGAAGTTCATCCGCCGGGCCGCCGCGGCCCGCTTCGGCACCGACCGGGCCGTCGTCGACGTCCTGGCCACGCTCGTCGATCCGGAGCTCGGCAGCTGCGGCGAGCTCAGCGAATGGGTCGACGGCCGGCTCTGGCGCTACGAGATCGACGACGATCTCTTCGCCCGCCTGGCCTGGAAGCCCGGCCGGCCCGGCGACGGGCTCGGCTCGCCCGAGTACCGGTCCAAGCGCGTCTTCATGAGAGAGCTCGTGGCCCTCATGCACGAGATGGGCGCCTCCGAGCTCGCCCGCCAGTACGAATGGGGAACGCTCAAGAGCCAACCCAACGCCCTCAAGCGCCTGGAGGCCGACGACGACCCGGAGCGCGGCCTCGTGGCCGTCGACTTCCGGGCCGGCATGGCCCTGCTGCCGTTCCTGCCGCAGTGCCCGGCCGACTTCAGGCTCATCGCCCGGGGGGTCGCCCGCGGCTCTCTCGTCCAATTCGACCGCGGCGACGTCGACGCCCTGGCCGCCTACGTCGCCGCGCGTCACGGCGAGTTCGCGGGGCTCGAGGGAGCGCTCGAGGCGCTGCGGAGCGCGGACGGCGCCTATCGCGATTCGCTCATCGACATCACCCATCACCATATCCGGCTGCTCACGAGGCCACGTCTCTGGACGGCCATCCACCGGGCCTGGGTCCGCGGCTGGGGCATCCGGGGCCTGGCCGACGCGAAGGCGGCCGGGACGCTCGGCCGGAGCGGCCTCGCGTCGGCCCTGTTCGTGCTGCTGGGGCTCGCGCCCATCCTCACGCCCCTTCTTTTCCTTTTCCGCTTCCCGGGGCGTTCCGCCGCCCTGTGGGCGCTCTGGCTCCTGCCCCTTCTCGGGCCTTTCGTCCGCCGGCTCTGGGGCCGGGCCGACGTCCGCCGGCACGCGGCTGCGCTGGTCGCGAAAGCCGGCTATCTCGGCCGGGCCTTCCGGGCCCACGTGGCCGAGCGCCTCGTCGGCTGGGTCCGGTCGGGCCGGGTGAGCGAGCCGCGGGCCCTGGCCATCGCCGGGAAGCCGGGGCTCTATGTCGTCCACAGGCCCCTCGCGTTCCTGCCCGCCGGCGTCCATCGCTTCCTGACCGACAAGGCCGTATTCAAAGAGCGGCTGTATCTCATGTTCGTCAAACCGGTCCAGCTCTACTTCAAACCGGCCGTGCGCGAGAAGTGGCTCCGCGACATGGTCGAGGAGGGCCGCCGGAACCGCATGCTGAGCGACGCCGACGCGGCCGTCATCCAGGCCCAGATCGACGAGCCCTTCATCCAGAAATACCTCAAGAGCCTGGCCGTCCACATGGCCACGCTGTTCGTCTCGGAAACGGTCTTCCTGACCGTCGCCGCGGTCTACGTCCTCGGCCATCCCGAGTTCGGCTGGGCCGAGGCCACGGCCCGGGCGGCCCTCATCGTGGCCGCCTTCAACCTGCTGCCGGTCTCGCCGGGCTCGCTCATCCGCGGCTTCTACACCCTCGGGCTGTGCGTCAAGGAACGCAACTTCAAGGATTACCGGCTGGCCCTGCCGGTCGGCTTCTTCAAGATCATCGGCTACCTGGCCTTCCCGCTCCAGATGGCCTACCGCTTCCCGGAGCTGGCCCGGTTCATGGCCGGGCACTGGGCCACCGAGGGCGTCCACGTCGTGCCCGTCTTCGGCGAGCGCGGGGCCTGGCTCGAACACGCCGTCTTCGACGCCTGCTACAATTTCCCCCTGAGCCTCGGCATCCGCATCCGGAAGCGCGACGAGCTGGCTGCGGCCAGGCGCCCGAGACGGTGGGCCGTCCCGGCCGCCGCGCTGGCCGGCGGCGCGTTCACGGCCCTCGTGGAACTGATCTTCGTCCGCACGTCGGGGCATGCCGCGGCGCTCAAGAACGTCTGGGGAGCCGTGTTCCTGGCGCCGCTCGGGGCGGGCTTCCTGGCCTCGCTCTGGTCGAGGCGGAAAAAGATGGGCCGGAGGATCGCCGCCGGGATCACGGCCGGCGCCCTCACCGGTCTCGCCTACGGCCTGGTCAACGCCTTCCTGGCGCCGTCGATGCCGGGATACGCCGTCCTCGCGACGGCCGCCGACGCCTCTCCCTGGCTGCCCATCCTCTGGAAGACTTTCGTCTTCGCGCTCTTGGGGATCCCCGGCGCCTTCCTGGCCGAGCTCCGCGATCCCGGACGCCCCGTGACAACGGCAGCCGACAGGATCACGGATCCGTCATGATCAAAAGACGCCTCCCCTCAGGGGCTCTGTTCTCCCTGGTGTTCCTGCTCTCATGGGGCCGCGGCGCGGCCCAGCCGGCGGTCCCTTCGACGGAGATCGGATCCTTCGACTCGAACGGCGTCCGGATCCGGTACGCCGCGGCGGGCGAGGGCGAGCCGGTCGTGCTGGTCCACGGCTGGCTGGCGGACGCGACCATGTGGGGAAGGGACGCGGCCGGGAAC
Source organism: Candidatus Aminicenantota bacterium (assembly GCA_017999365.1). Lineage (GTDB taxonomy): Bacteria > Acidobacteriota > Aminicenantia > Aminicenantales > Saccharicenantaceae > RBG-16-66-30. The sequence continues at coordinate 400,875 of JAGNLW010000002.1, read as the reverse complement.
CCGAGGCTGAAACCCTCGCCGGGCTTCCGGATGATCGCCCTGGATTGCCGGGGGCACGGGCAGAGCGACAAGCCCCACGACCGCGCGCTCTATGGAACGGAAATGGCCATGGACGTGCTGCGGCTGATGGACCATTTGAAGATCCCCAAGGCGCAGCTCGTCGGGTACTCGATGGGCGCGTTCATCGTCGGCTGGATCGCCGCCACCCACCCGGACCGGGTCGTCAGCGCGGTGTACGCGGGCCAGGTCCCGCTCGTCTTCGGGGCCCCGCCGTCGGGGTCCCGGGAGACGGCCGTCTTCGCGAAGGCCGCCGAGGAGGGCCGGGGCATGGGTCCCTACATCCTGGAAGTCCTCCCTCGCGGGAACTACAAACCTACGCCGGAACAGGCCAATTACCTGGCGGAGGTCATGCTGAAGGGCAAGGACGTCCGGGCGCTGGCCGCGGCCGGCCTCAGCTTCGACGACCTGCAGGTCGCCGAGAAGGACCTCGTTGCCTGTCCCGCCCCGGTTTTGTTCATCCACGGCTCCCTCGAATCGGACCACCTGAAGGGCCGGGTGGAGGCGTTGCGCAAAGCCCTGCCGCGGGCGGACGCGGTGGTGATCGAGGGCGGCGACCACGTGACAACCCTCGGGCGCCCGGCGTTCGGGGAGGCGGTCCTGGCGTTCCTGCGGAAGAACGGGTCCTGACGCTCAGCCCTTGAGCTTCAAGCCCAGCTCGTCGAGCTGACGCGGGTTCACGGGCGACGGCGAGCCGGTCATGAGGTCGAGGGCCCCGGTCGTCTTGGGGAAGGGGATGACCTCGCGGATGGACTCCTCGCCGGCCAAGAACATGACCAGGCGGTCGAAGCCGTGGGCGATGCCGCCGTGCGGCGGCGCGCCGTAGCCGAGAAGCTCCAGGAAGTAGCCGAAATTGGCCTGGACCTCCTCGTCGCTCAGGCCGAGCGTCCGGAAGACCCGGCGCTGGATGTCGACGTCGTGGATCCGGATGGACCCGCCGCCGGCCTCGGTGCCGTTGAGGACGAGGTCGTAGGCCTTGGCCCGGACCCGGCCGGGATCCGTCTCGAGCAGGGGCAGGTCCTCCCCGTAGGGCGCCGTGAAGGGGTGGTGCATGGAGACGAAGCGCTTCTCCTCCTCGCTCCACTCGAAGAGCGGGAAGTCGACGACCCAGCAGAACTCGAGGCGGTCGTGGCGGGCCGGGTCCTCGACGGGCCAGGTCCGGCGGATCTCGCCGAGGGCCTTGAGGGCCGTCACCTTCTTGTCGGCGACGAGGAGGGCCAGGTCGGCGTCGCCGCCGCCGAGGGCCGCCCAGATGCGCTCGTAGTCGGCTTCGGCCGTCTTGAGGGAGGACTTCCAGCCGTCCTGTTCCTTGATCCAGACCAGGCCCTTGGCCCCGAGCGACTTGGCCTTGTCGACGAGCTTGTCGAGTTGGCCGCGCGAGAGGGCGCCGGCCCCCGGGACGAGCAGGCCCTTGACCTCGCCGCCGCCGGCGACGACGGCTTTGAGGGTGTCGGAGCCGGACGCGGACGCGACCGCGGTCAGGTCGCGCATCTCGAGGGGCACCCGCAGGTCGGGCTTGTCGGAGCCGTACTTCTCCATGGCCTCGGCGTAGGGGAGGCGGCGGAAGGGACGCTCGACCTTGCGGCCGACGAGGGCGAACAGGGCCTCCATGAGGCCCTCGTTCATGGTGAAGAATTCGTCGCGGTCGATGAAGCTCGTCTCGATGTCGATCTGGGTGAACTCGAGCTGGCGGTCGGCCCGCAGGGCCTCGTCGCGGAAGCAGCGGACGATCTGGAAATAGCGGTCGCAGCCGGCCACCATGAGCGTCTGCTTGAACTGCTGGGGCGACTGGGGCAGGGCGTAGAACCGGCCGTGGAGGACGCGGCTGGGCACGAGGAAGTCGCGGGCCCCCTCGGGCGTCGGGTTGGCCAGGATGGGCGTCTCGATCTCGAGGTAGCCGTTCCGGCTGAGGTAGTTGCGCGCGGCCAGGGCGGCCTCGTGGCGGAGGCGGATGTGGCGCTGCATGCGGGGCCGGCGCAGGTCCAGGTAGCGGTACTTGAGCCGCAGCTCCTCGGAGGCCTGCGGCGGGTCGGCGACGACGAACGGCGGCACCTTGGAGGCGGCGAAGACCTTGAGCTCCGCGGCCTCGACCTCGACCTCGCCGGTGGGGATGTCCTTGTTGACCGACGAGCGGCGGCGGACCCGGCCGCGGACGCCGACGACGAACTCGCCGCGGAGCTTCTTGGCTTCCTCGGCGAGCTCCGGCCGGTCGGACTGGAAGACGACCTGGGCCAGGCCCTCGCGGTCGCGCAGGTCGACGAAGACGAGGTGGCCCATGTCGCGGGTCTTGTGGACCCAGCCGCACAGGACGACCTCGAGGCCGTCGTGGGCGGCCCGGAGGCCGCCGCAGTAGTGGGTGCGCTTGAAGGGCGCGCCGGTCGCAGGGAGTGGGTTCATGGGATTCCCCGAACGGTCAGTTTTCACGCAGGAAGGCCAGGAGCTCCTCCCGCGTGCCTTCGATCTGGCGGCCGCCGGCCATGTCCTTGAGGCCGAAGCGGCCCTTGCGGACCTCGTCCTCGCCGACGACCAGGACCCAGGCCGCGCCGAGCTTGTTGGCCCGGCCGAAGTGGGCCTTCATGCCCCGGTCCTTGAACTCGACCAGGGACGGAACGCCGTTCCCGCGGAACCAGCGGGCCAGCTCCTGGCCGGTCCTCTTGGCCGTCTCGCCGAGGTAGGCGAGATAGAGGGTCCGCCGGGGCGGCGCCGGAATGTCGGCCGCGGCCAGGACGCGCTCCATGCCCATGGCGAAGCCGATGCCGCAGAGGTCGGGCCCGCCGAAGTCCCGCATCATGTCGTCGTAGCGGCCGCCGCCGAGGATAGCGTTCTGCGCGCCCTCGTGGGAGGTGACGATCTCGAAGGTCGTCTTGGTGTAATAGTCGAGGCCCCGGACGAGGCGCGGCTCGACGCGGTAGGCCAGGCCGTAGAGGTCGAGCGAGGCCAGGAAACCGGCGAAGTGGTCGCGGCACTCCGGGCAAAGGAAGTCCCGGATGAGGGGGAAGCCGGCGGCCACGGCCCGGCAGGCCTCGACCTTGCAGTCGAAGATGCGCAGGGGATTGGTCTCGGCCTTGCGCCGGCAGTCGGGACAGAGGGCGTCCATGTGTTCGCCGGCCGCCTCGCGCAGGGCCGCGCTGTAGGCCGGGCGGCAGGCCCGGCAGCCGACCGAATTGACCAGGGTCTCGGTCCCGGCCACGCCCAACCGGCGGAGCAGGCCGTCGGCCATCTCGACGATCTCGGCGTCCAGGGCCGGGTCCTTCTCGCCGAAGACTTCGACGTCGACCTGGTGGAACTGGCGGTAGCGGCCCTTCTGGGGCTTGTCGTAGCGGAACATGGGCCCCATGTAGTAGAAGCGCAGGGGCTCGGGCTGGAGGTCGAGCCGGTGCTCGATGATGGCCCGGACGACCGACGGCGTGTACTCGGGCCTCAGGGTCAGGGAGCGGCCGCCCTTGTCGACGAAGGTGTACATCTCCTTGGTGACGACGTCGGAGGTGGTCCCGGTGCCCTTCTCGAACAGCTCCGTGGCCTCGAAGACGGGGGCCCGGAGCTCGCGGTAACCGTAGCGCTCGAAGGTCCCGCGGGCCAGGGCCTCGAGGGCCTGCCACTTCTCGACCTCGCCGGGCAGGATGTCCCTGGTCCCCTTGACGGCCGCCAGCTCTTTGCGGGGGGAGGTGTCTTCGCTCACCGCTCTTCGAAGACCCCGATCCTGCGGATGCGCCGGTATCTCTCCTCGATGAGCTCGTCGGCGGGGACGCCCTCGAGCTTTTTGAGGGCCTGGTAGAGGTGCTTGTCGACGTTCTTGAAGGTCTGCTCGGGGTCGATGTGGGCCCCGCCGGGCGGCTCGGGGATGATCTTGTCGACGATGCCCAGCTCGAGCAGCTTGGCCGACCGGATGCCCAGGTTCTCGGCGGCCTCCTCGACGGCGTTCTGGTCCTTCCAGACGATGGCGGCGCAGCCCTCGGGCGAGATGACCGAGTAGAAAGAGTGCTCGAGCATCATCAGCTGGTCGCCGAAGCCGATGCCCAGGCCGCCGCCGCTGCCGCCCTCGCCGATGACGACGTTGACGATGGGCGTCTTGAGCATGGCGATGGTCTTGAGGTTGTTGGCGATGGCCTCGGCCTGGCCCCGCTCCTCGGCCCCGATGCCGGGGTAGGCGCCGGGCGTGTCGATGAAGGTGACGACGGGGAAGCCGAACTTCTCGGCCTGCTGCATGACCCGCAGGGCCTTGCGGTAACCCTCGGGATTGGCCTGGCCGAAGTTGCGGTCGATGCGGGCCCGGGTCGTCCGGCCCTTCTGATGGCCGATGACGGCCACGGTCCGGCCCTTGTAGAAGGCCAGGCCGGCCACGATGGCCGGGTCGTCGGCGAAGCGCCGGTCGCCGTGCATCTCCATGAAGTCCTGGAACAGGAAGGCGATGTAGTCCAGGGTGTAGGGGCGCTTGGGGTGGCGGGCGATCTGGACGATGTTGATGGTCGAGAGGGTGGGCACGATCTTGGCCCACTCCTTCTCGATCTCCCCCCGCAGGGCGGCGATCTTGTCCTTCTTGTCGATGTCGTCGGTCTCGTTCAGGGCGTCGATCTGTTCCTTGAGGGACAGGATGCCCTTCTCGAGGCTGTAAAACTCGACCGATTTGTCCATATGGCGCTCTTTCAGGGGGCTGTGGTACGGGCCTATTCTAGGGGCCGGGGGAGGGCAAGTCAAGCCGCCCCGTCGAGCCGACGATACTTATCTCGCAGGGTGGGTCAGGCGCTGGCGGACGACCTCGAAGAGGAAGACGGCGGCGGCGGCGCCGACGTTGAGGGAGCCCACCCGGCCGCCCAGGGGGATGGCCAGGACCTTGTCGCAGGTCTTGCGGACCAGGGGCCGCAGGCCCCTGCCCTCGGAGCCGAGGACGATGCCGACGGGGCCGGTGTAGTCGAAGGCGTACCAGGGCTCCTCTCCGGAGCCCTCGGCCCCGACGAGCCAGAGGCCCTTGGCCTTGAGCTCCTCCATGGCCCGGACCAGGTTGGTGACCCGGGCCACGGGCAGGTGTTCGAGGGCCCCGGCCGAGACCTGGTCGACCGTCTCCGTCAGGCCGGCCGAGCGGCGCTCGGGCAGGACGATGCCGTCGGCCCCGGCCCCCTCGGCGCTGCGGACGATGGCCCCCAGGTTCTGGGGGTCCTCGACCTCGTCGAGGATGACCACGAAGGGCTTGGCTGACCGGCCCAGGATGTCCTCGAGGCGTGCGTACGCCCGGGGGGAGACCTCGGCCACGACGCCCTGGTGGCCCGGGGCGATCTGGTCGAGGCGGCGCGAGGGGACGAAGACGACGGGGACGCGATGGGCCTTGGCTTCGCGGATGACCTCGCCGATGCGGGCGTGGCCCCGCTCTTCCTGGACGAAGACCTTGTTGACACGGCCCGGGGCGGACCGGAGGGCCTCGAGGAGGGGGTTGATGCGGATGATGCGGTCCATGGGTGGCTCTGTGGGTATTATACATCGGGGACACGTACCGACGGTACATGTCCCCATTTGTTCGCCGGTTGTGCCGGCGATGCGCATCGGGTAAAATGGCCCCCGCTCGAAACCCAGGGAGACCGACCATGCCGGACAGCATCAAGACGACCCGGATCGCGCTCATCGTCGCGGCGGGATTGGAGTTCGCGACGGCGGCCCTGTTCCTTTTCATCTTCCTTTCGGGGGCCGTCCTGGCCGGCTGGGAGAGCGAAGCTCGCGGCCTTCTCGGCAACGCCCTGCTCGGGCCGGCGGGGCTCCTCCTCGCGGCGGCGTTCGTCCTCTTCGGCGTCGCCGACCTCGTCATCGCCTCCGGCATAGCCAAGGGACGGCCCTGGTCCCGCTTCGCCGGCGTCGCCATGGGCATCGTCCTTCTCGCCGGGATCCCCGTCGGCACGGTCCTCGGGATCATCGCCCTCCTCGGACTCCTCGGCCGCGACGCCCGCGACTGGTTCGGCGGCCGTCCGGCGCCTCGTGCCGCGGCCCCCGTGCGCCCGTCCGGCGTCTAGACCCGGCCCTGTCTTTCTGATATCCTAGCAAATCAGTCGGAAATGATGCGAAGGAGCGCGTCCATGGCCAAGCGGAAGATCGTCGAGATCGACAGGGACACGTGCGACGGCTGCGGCCTGTGCACGACGGCCTGCGCCGAGGGGGCCCTGGCCCTCGACGGCGAGAACAAGGCCGTCCTGGTCCGCGAGATCTACTGCGACGGCCTGGGCGCCTGCCTGGATGTCTGCCCGACCGGGGCGCTGAAGGTCGTCGAGCGGGAGAGCGACGGATACGACCCACGGGCCGCCTTCGACCACGTCCTGAAGACGCGGGGCGCGGCGGCGGCGGCCAAGGTCCACGGCGCCGCGGGCGGGCACGGGCATCCGCACGCCGGGCACGGCGGCTGCCCCGGCAGCCTGGCCCGCGAGATCGCCCGGGAGCCCGGGTCCGGCCTCGCGCCGGCGGGGGAGGTCCCGTCGAGCCTGACCCAGTGGCCCATCCAGCTCCACCTCGTCTCGCCGGCGGCGCCCTATTTCAAAGGCAGCGACCTGCTCGTCGCGGCCGACTGCACGGCCTTCGCCCTGGGCGGCTTCCACGGCCGGCTGCTCGAAGGGAAGAAACTCGTCATCGCCTGCCCCAAGCTCGACGAGACGGCCGGCTACATCGAGAAGCTGGCCGAGCTCATCCGGACGAATGGGCCCGCTTCCCTGACCGTGGCCATCATGACCGTGCCCTGCTGCTCCGGGCTCGAGCGCCTGGTGCGGATAGCCGTGGAGCGCTCGGGCGTGGCTATCGAGGTGAAGAAGGTCGTCGTCGGGATCGACGGCCGCGTCGTTCCGGCCCGCTGACGCCCCGCGAGCCGGCTCAGACCGACAGGGCGATAAGAAGCTGGGCCGGGAAATAGGTCCCCAGGACGAACAGCCGGGCCAGGGGCACTTTCTTGGCGAAGCGGTCGTAGGCCAGCACCGAGTCCGAGATCAGGAACAGGACCCCGCCGGCGAAGGCCAGGAGCGTCTTCGTCCCCCCGATGTCGACGTAGCGGGCCGCGGCGAAACCGGCCATCGTGGTGATGGCGGCGATGTAGACGAAGACCGGGACCTTCATCGGGCCGAGTTTGGGCGCCAGCAAAAAGAACATCAGCAGGCCGAAGAGGATGTAGGGGAGGAGCGTCGACAGTCCGGGCGGGTGCCCCGGCCGCGGCCGGAAGGCCAGGATGTAGAGGCACTGGGCGGCCAGGAAGGCGACCAGGCCCGCCGTGAACCACTTGTCGTCGAACATCAGGGCCACGTCGCCGAGGAGCGAGAAGCATAGGCCGGCCAGGACGAGCGTCTTGTAGACCGGCGGCACAGGGACGGGCGCCAGGGCGGCCACGGCGATGATGAGCGCGGTCGCGAGGGGCTTCGTCACCAGGTGGACGCGGCGGCGCTCCTTGATCTCGGACCAGGTGGCCAGGGCCCCCGAGACGAGGGCCAGGGCGGCCAGGGCGACGACGGGCAGAGACAGGCTCATGGATTATCTCCCTTCCTCTTTCTCCCGGCGCAGGCGCTCGCGGGCCTCCGCGAACATCGGCTCGGCGTAGGCGCTGGACCAGGTCCTCTCCTCGAACGTCCGCTTCTCGACCATCTTCAGGAAGCCCTCGAACTCCGCGAAATACGAGCCGTAGATGTGGAAGCTGTCGACGAGGTCGGCGTAACGGCCGACGCGCACGGCCCGGCCGCTCTTCCCGGAGACCCGGGCGGCGACGACGCGCTGGAGGTCGGTCAGGGCGAAGACGTTCATGTAGGCGGCCTTGTAGGCGTCGCGCGACCGCCAGTGGGCGTTCATGTTCAGGACGGGCGTGCCGTCCTCGTCCGGCAGGAGGCGGAACCAGAGCCGCTGCAGGCAGGGCGGGTCCTCGGTCGGGCCGTCGAGTTTGGGATTCCAGGTGATGGCCTGGGCCCGCCGGGTGTGCCCGGTCCGGGCCAGGCGGTCGACGGCCTGGGCGATCTGGTCGACGGTCTGGCCTTCGATGTCGTAGGCGAACAGGCGCTTGTGGTAGGTGTAGGTCCACTTGCCCTCTTCGGGGCAGATCCAGTGATCGTGGACGCCGTCGACGACTTCCTGGCGGTAGACCTCGAGGTCCTCGAGGCCGCCAGGGAAGGCCCGGTGGATGCGCGGCTCGGCGAAGGGGTCCTCGACGGTCCAGAGCATGGTGCAGTCGCGGCTCGGCGGATCGCCCGGCTTGTCGTACTCGGTCGGGATGGCCGCCCCCATGGTCCAGCAGGCCAGGACGGCTTTTTCCCAGGCCTCGGGCAGGGTTTTACCGGACACGGCCAGCGTGGGGATGTTTCCGCTCATGGGCCCTCCTCGGCTCCGTCCTTCCCGCTTTTAACACACGCCGGCCGGACCGTCAACGCGGGACGTCGGAGACGGGTACCTGGCATTCACAAACGACGGTCTTCCCCTGGGCGTGTGAAGACCTGTCACTTGAAGGCGGAGGCCGAATGGATTATCTTTTCCGCAAGGAGGCGCCCATGACCGGATCAGCCGTCGCCTATTACGAGTCGCCCATCGGCCTCATCCGCGTCGAGGGCGGCCCGGCCGGTGTCACCCGGATCGATTTCGTCGAGGCCCGGGCCGTCCCCGCGTCCAAGGCCCCCCTGCCGCGTCCCGTAGCCGACGCCCTGCGCCAGCTCGAAGGCTACTTCCGGGGCACCCGCAAGGAATTCACCGTCGCCCTCGACCTCCGCGGGACCCCCTTCCAGAAGAGGGTCTGGGAGCGGCTGCGGAAGGTCGCCTTCGGCCGGACGACGACCTACAAGGCCCTGGCCAAGTCCGCCGGCCGCCCGGCCGCGACGCGGGCCGTCGGCGGGGCCAATCACCGCAATCCCGTCTCCATCGTCGTCCCCTGTCACCGGGTCATCGGCAGCGACGGCCGCCTGACCGGGTACGGCGGGGGTCTCTGGCGCAAGGACTGGCTCCTCCGCCACGAGGGCCACGACCAGATCAAGATTTGACAGCCCGGCGGCTTTCCAAGATATAATAAGGCCCATCCCGACAGGAAGGAGACCCCCATGGCCGTCGAGACCATTCCCCAGATCTTCCTCAACACGGTCAAGTCCTACGTCAAGAGCGACCTGCTGGCGGCCAAGATCGACGGCCGCTACGTGCCCATCTCCACGGAGGAGTTCGACCGCCGCGTCCGGCACCTGGCCCTCGGCCTGGCCGACCTCGGACTGGGGCCGGGCGACAAGCTGGTCATCTTCTCCGAGAACCGGCCCGAGTGGCCCATCACCGACTTCGCCGTCCTCTGCAACGGCGCCGTCACGGTGCCCATCTACACCTCGCTCATGCCCGAGCAGGTCAAGTACATCATAAACGACTCGGACGCCAAGATCGTCGTCTGCTCCAACCGCAACCTCTGGCTCAAGGTCGAGGCCGTCCGGGCCGACCTGCCGAACGTTCATCACTTCGTCCTCATCGACGAGGCCGGCCCCCAGGGCGTGGTCAGCCTGTCCGAGGTCATGGGCCGGGGCAAGGTCATCGCGACATCCGATCCCGGCCGGTTCGACCAGAGGGCCCTGGCCGTCAAGCCCGACGACCTGGCCTCGATCATCTACACCTCGGGGACGACCGGCGTCCCCAAGGGGGTCATGCTGACCCACGGCAACTTCGTCTCCAACTCCAAGGCCCTCGACGCCGTGACCGAATTCTCGGTCAAGGACACCATCCTGTCCTTCCTGCCCCTGTCCCACGTCCTGGAGCGGATGACGACCTTCTCCTTCCTCTACAAAGGCGCCTCGATCTACTACGCCGAGAGCATCGAGACCGTGGCCGAGAACCTGATCGAGGTCCGGCCGACCATCATGATCAGCGTGCCCCGCCTGTTCGACAAGATCTACGCCAACGTCATGGACAACGTCCTGACCCAGTCGCCGCTCAAGCGGAAGATCTTCTTCTGGGCCCTCGGCGTCGGCAAGAAGTACGGGGCCCGCAAGATCCGCCACCTGCCCATCCCCTGGAGCCTGGCCCTGCGGCGGAAGATCGCGGCCAAGCTCGTCTACGGCAAGATCCTCGAGAAGACGGGCGGCCGGGTCCACTTCTTCGTCTCCGGCGGGGCGCCCCTCTCGGCCGACGTGGCCGAGTTCTTCTACGCCATCGGCATCGTCATCCTCGAGGGCTACGGCCTGACCGAGACCTCGCCGGTGCTGGCCTGCAACACCTTCGACAAGATGAAGTTCGGCAGCGTCGGGCCGCTCGTCCCCGGCGTCCAGGTCAAGATCGCCCCGGACGGCGAGATCTGGGCCAAGGGTCCCAACGTCATGAAGGGCTACTACAAGAAGGAGCAGGAGACGCGGGAGGTCTTCGAGGACGGCTGGTTCAAGACGGGCGACATCGGCCACTTCGACGAGGACGGCTTCCTGGTCATCACCGACCGCAAGAAGGACATCCTGGTCACGGCCGGCGGCAAGAACGTGGCCCCCCAGCCCATCGAGAACCTGCTCAAGACCAATCCCTACATCCAGACCGCCGTCGTCGTCGGCGGCGGGAGGAAGTTCATCTCGGCCCTGATCGTCCCCAACTTCGACAGGCTCGAGGCCTACGCCCGGGCCAAGGGCATCGTCTTCGCCGACCGCAAGGAGCTCGTGGCCAAGGAGGAGATCGCCGACTTCGTCCTGGCCGAGATCAACCGGACGACGCCCAACCTGGCCTCCTACGAGCGGATCAAGAAGGTCGTCCTGCTCGACCAGGACTTCGACCCCGAGACCCAGATGACGCCCTCGCTCAAGGTCAAGCGGCACATCGTCGAGAAGGTCTTCAAACCGCTCATCGACCTCCTCTATAAAGACTGAACATCTTCCGCGCCGTGCGATAAAACGGCTCCGCGGGGCGTCTCTTAGGAAGGACGCCATGAGCGAGAGCGAGAGCGGCAAGGCGGCGGGGCGGGACGAGGCCCCGGGGGCCGGGCACCGGGACCGCCTGCGCCAGAAGTTCCTCAACGGGGGCCTGGCCGCCTTCCTGGACTACGAGATCGTCGAGCTCCTCCTGACCCTGGGGACGCCGCGGCGGGACTGCAAGCGGCCGGCCCGGGAGGCCCTGCGGGAGTTCAAGACCTTCGGGGGCGTCCTGGAGGCCCGCCCGGAGGACCTCCAGCGCATCCCCGGCATCGGGGCCCGCAACGTCTTCGGCCTCAAGCTCGTCCACGAGGTCTCCCGGCGCTTCCTCAAGGACCGCATGATGAGCCGGCCCGTCTGCCACTCGTCCCAGGAGGTCTACGACTACCTCTGCCACGCCCTGCGCGACCTGCGGACGGAGCGGTTCAAGGTCATCTTCCTCGACCCCAAGAACCAGGTCATCGAGGAGAAGACCCTGTTCGAGGGCACGGTCGACTCGAGCGCCGTCTACCCCCGCGAGGTCATCCGGGACGCCCTGCGCTACGAGGCCTCGGCCCTCATCTTCGCCCACAACCATCCCTCGGGCGACCCGGAACCGTCCCTGTGCGACCGCGAGGTCACCCGGGACCTCGTTTTCGCCGCACGGGTCGTCCAGATCAAGGTCCTCGACCACATCGTCGTCGGCGCCAACCGCTACTTCAGCTTCGCCGACCAGGGCCTCATCGACGACTACGACCTGATGTTCAACGGATTCCCGCGCTAGCCATTAATGAAAACGCCGTTCGGATTGTTGATCGACCGGGTTGAAAGCCCGGCCGAATCCGGGTACACTCTGAGGATAAGGGAGGGGCCGATGGGCAGAACAAGCGCCGACAAGGAGCGAACCGACATGGTCAAGAAAGACACCGCCCGCGAAGCGGAGGCGGCCAGGGCCGCCGAGAGCGAAGAGAAGGCGTCCTCCCGGCACAAGGCCATCGACGCCGCCCTTTCCCAGATCGAGAAACAGTTCGGCAAGGGCACCATCATGAAGCTCGGCCAGAAGGGGGCCGCGGTGGCCGTCGAGGCCATCCCGACCGGCTCCATCTCCTTCGACCTGGCCCTGGGCATCGGCGGCTTCCCTCGCGGCCGCGTCGTCGAGATCTACGGCCCCGAGGCCACCGGCAAGACGACCCTGGCCCTGCACGTCATCGCCGAGGCCCAGAAACGGGGCGGCCAGGCCGCCTTCATCGACGCCGAGCACGCCCTGTCCCCGGCCTACGCCGCCCAGATCGGCATCGACATCGACAACCTGCTCATCTCCCAGCCGGACTTCGGCGAGCAGGCCCTGGAGATCGCCGAGGTCCTGGTCCGCAGCGGCGCCGTCGACGTCATCGTCGTCGACTCCGTGGCCGCCCTGGTCCCCAAGGCCGAGCTCGAGGGCGAGATGGGCGACGCCCACATGGGCCTCCAGGCCCGCCTGATGTCCCAGGCCCTGCGCAAGCTGACGGCCATCGTGGCCCGGTCCAAGACCTGCTTCATCTTCATCAACCAGATCCGGGAGAAGATCGGCGTCTTCATCGGCAACCCCGAGACGACGACCGGCGGCCGGGCCCTCAAGTTCTACGCCTCCCTGAGGGTCGACGTCCGCCGGCTGTCCGTCATCAAGGACGGCGAGAGCGTCGTCGGCAACCGGGCCAAGGTCAAGATCGTCAAGAACAAGATGGCCCCGCCCTTCCGCGAGGCCCAGTTCGACATCATCTTCGGGCAGGGCATCTCCAAGGAGGGCGACCTCGTCGACGTCGGCTTCGAGACCGGCCTGCTGGAGAAATCCGGGACCTGGTACTCCTACAAGGGCGAGCGCGTCGGCCAGGGCCGCGAGAACGTCAAGAAGCTCCTCAAGGAGAACACCCAGCTGGCGGCCGAGCTCGAGGCCGAGATCCGGGCCAAGATCGGCCTGGGGGCCGAGGGCGAGGCCGGGAAATAGGTTGCATAAATCCTACGCTTTTGATAGGATTTAGGCGGGAGGGGCGACGACCGTGCTCCGGCGCCGGGATTTCGTCAGGCTCGCGGCTTGGGCGGGGCCCGTCTGGGCCGCGCGCCGGGCGCTGCGGGCCGGGGAGCGGCGGGCCCACGCGATCAAGGAGGGACGGGACATGAATTATACGGCGAAGGATTACTCCAAGCTCCTGGGGATGCCCGGGTTCAGCGAGACCCTGCTCAAGAACCACTTCACGCTCTACCAGGGCTACGTGGCCAACAGCAACAAGGTCCTCGACATCCTCGGCCTGATGGCCAAGGACGGCAAGGCGGGGACGCCCGAGTTCGCCGAACTCAAGCGCCGCCTGGGCTGGGAGTTCGACGGCATGCGCCTGCACGAGCTGTACTTCGAGAACCTCGGCGGCAAGGGCGGGCTCGACCCGGCTTCGCTGCTGGCCCGCCGGCTGGCCGAGCAGTACGGCGACGTCGAGGCGTGGGAGAAGGAGTTCCGGGCCACCGGGGCCATGCGCGGCATCGGCTGGGTCGTCCTCTACGAGGACCCGACCAACGGCCGGCTGATCAACTTCTGGATCAACGAGCACGACGTCAGCCATCCGGCCGGCTGCCTGCCCCTGCTGGTCATGGACGTCTTCGAGCACGCCTTCATGATCGACTACGGCCTGAAGCGGGCCGACTACATCGAGGCCTTCTTCAAGAACGTCGACTGGGCGGCCGTCGGCGCGCGGCTCAAGTAAGGGCCCGGCCGGTCCTCCCCGGCGGCGTTCCGCCATGCCTTCCGAGCCCCTCCCGGCCGAGCGGGTCCGTTCGCTCAACGGCCGCCGGACGACGGGGCGGCCGTTCGTCGTCTACTGGATGCAGGCGGCCCAGCGGGCCGCGGCCAACCACGCCCTCGAGTACGCCGCCCGGACGGCCAACGAGATGGGCCGTCCGCTCATCGTCCTGTTCGTCCTGGCCGACGCCTATCCCGAAGCCAACGCCCGGCACTACGCCTTCATGCTCGAGGGCCTGCGCGAGACGCGGGAGGACCTGCGCCGGCGCGGCATCCCCCTGGTCGTCCGGCGCGGCGGCCCGGGCCGCGAGGCGGCCGTCTTCGGGCGCGACTCCGCCCTGATGGTCGTCGACGACGGCTACGTCCGGGTCGAACGGGCCTGGCGGCGGGATGCCGCGGCCGCCCTGGAGTGCCCCCTGGTCGAAGTGGCCACGAACGTCGTCGTGCCCGTCGGGACGGCCTCGCCCAAGGAAGAATACGCCGCGGCCACGCTGCGGCCGAAGATCACCCGCCTCCTCGACCGCTTCCTGACGCCCGTGCGCGAGACCTCCTTGCGCGTCCGCCCGGTCGAGCCCGCCGTCGAAGGCCTCGATCTCGACGACCAGGCCGCCGTCCTGGCCGGGATGGCCGTCGACCGCTCGGTCGGCCCTTCGCCCTCCCTGCGGGGCGGCCCATCCGAGGCCGCCCGCCGCCTGCGCGAGTTCGTGGCCCGCAAGCAGGCCGCTTACGCCGTGGACCGCAACGATCCGGCCCTCGACGGCTCGAGCGGCCTCAGTCCCTATCTCCATTTCGGCCAGATCTCGCCGCTCACGGTGGCCCTGGCCGTCATGAAGGGGCCGGCCTACGGCCGGGCCCCCTTCCTCGAGGAACTCGTCGTCCGCCGCGAGCTGTCGTTCAATTTCGTCCGCTACAATCCGGCCTTCGACCGCTTCGACGGCCTGCCGGCCTGGAGCCGGGAGACGCTGCTGGAGCGGGCCAGGGACCCTCGCCCCTATCTTTACACCCGGGCCCAGCTCGAGGCCGCCGCCACCCACGACCCCTACTGGAACGCGGCCCAGCGGGAGCTCGTCCTGACCGGCCGGATGCACAACACCATGCGCATGTACTGGGGCAAGAAGATCCTGGAGTGGTCGGCCTCCCCCCGGGCAGCCTTCCGGACGGCCCTGGCCCTGAACAACATCTACGCCCTCGACGGCCGCGATCCCAACTCGTTCGCCGGCGTGGCCTGGGTCTTCGGCAAGCACGACCGCCCCTGGGCCCGGCGGCCCGTGTTCGGCACGGTCCGCTACATGAACGCGGCCGGCCTGCGGCGCAAGTTCGACATCGACGCCTACGTCCGGCGCGTCGACGCCCTCGGCCGGGTCTGACCGCGTCCGGGATCCCCCGCCAAGGCCCGAGAGAGGGACTTCCCGGAGCCCGGAGAAGAGCCTGGAAAAAGAGAGCGGACAGCGATATCCTGGGGTGAACACGCGAACGAGGAGGCCGGCATGGCGAGCGATCTGACCAAGCGTTCGGACAAGGCCGGGCTCGAGCCCGGCACCCTGGTCCACGTCGGAGAGAAGAAGGCCGGGCCGTCGCGGATCACGGTCATCGATTACGACGCCGCCTCTTTCCTGGAGAAGGAGGTGGCCACGGTCGAGGAGTGCTTCCCGTTCAAGGACACGGCGACCGTGACCTGGATCAACGTCGACGGCGTCCAGGACGCCTCCGTCGTCGAGAAGCTCGGGGCCCGGTTCGACATCCATCCCCTGGTCCTCGAGGACATCCTGACGACCAGCCAGCGGCCCAAGGTCGAGGACCTGGGAGGCGCCGTCTTCGTCGTCCTGCGGATGATCGAGTGCGCGAGCGACGGGACCGGCATGACGGCCGACCAGCTCAGCCTCATCCTCGGCCCCAACTACGTCCTGTCCTTCCAGGAGACCCCCGGCGACTGTCTGGGGCCCGTCCGCGAGAGGATCCGCGGCGGCAAGGGCCGCATCCGCAAGCTCGGCCCCGACTACCTGGCCTATTCCATCATCGACGCCGTCGTCGACAACTATTTCTTCGTCCTGGAGAGGATCGGCGAGCGCATCGACGACCTCGAGGACGGCCTCGTCGGCGGCCCCGGCCGCGAGACCCTGCGCGAGATCCACGCCCTCAAGCGCGAGATGATCGGCCTGCGCAAGTCGGTCTGGCCGCTGCGGGAGGTCGTCAGCGGCCTGGAGCGCCTGGAGACCCCGCTCATCAAGCGCTCGACCGACGTCTTTCTTCGCGATCTCTACGACCATGCCGTCCAGGTCATCGACACCGTCGAGTCCTTCCGCGAGATGCTGACCAGCATGCTCGAGACCTACCTGTCGAGCGTCTCCAACCGGATGAACGAGGTCATGAAGGTCCTGACCATCATCTCGACCATCTTCATTCCCATCACTTTTCTCGTCGGCGTCTACGGCATGAACTTCGAGCACATGCCCGAGATCGGCTGGCGCTGGGCCTACCCGGCCCTGTGGGCGGTCATCCTGGCCTGCGTCGGCGGGATGATCCTCTTCTTCCGCCGCCGCAAGTGGATGTGAGGCCGTGAGCCGGGGCGGGCCCCGTCAGCGGATGCCGGCGAGATCCGCTTTCCAGGCCTCGTAGGCGGCCGAGGCGACGGACTCCTGGAAGGCGGCTACTTGGGCGACCGTCGGACGGGCCTTCTCCCACTTCGCGAGCTCGGCGGCCGTCCGCTCCAGGACGGCGTCCTCGATCCTCTGGCGCTTGGCCGGCCAGCCCTCGCCGCCGTAGGTCCGCAGCCGGGTGAGGCTGAGGTACTGGGGCATGCGGCCGCGCCGGTCGGGGTAGAGGTAGGCCACGGCCGCGCGGGCCAAGTCGCAGAGCGGGGCCGTCGGCGCGCCGGCCGTCGGTCCCGGCACGGCGCCGGCGAAAGGCCAGACGGGGACGGCTACGCCGGCCACGGGTTGGCCCAGGACGACCCACATGGTGGCCAGATCGGCCCGCTCGGGCGACGGGGCGCCCTCGAAGACCATGGCCGAGGCGCTCGAGTTGCGGTTGATGGTGTCGTTGGTGTTGATGTAGAGGGGCTCGGCCGGGTCCTCGGGCAGCGGCCGGCTCAGGGGATAGGAGTGGAGTTTCTCGTGGACGAGGTCGCGAGAGGCCTCCTGGAGGATGAACCGGGCGTCGAGCCGCCCCGCGCCGCGGGCCGCCTCGACGAGGTGGGAGATGCGCTCGAAGCGGATGAAGCCGCCGCCCTTGAGAGGGTCGGGGGAGGTGAAGGCGAAGTTCGTCCGGACCAGGGTGCCGAACGGGGCCATGCGGGGGTCGGCCGCGTCGAACTTCTGCCAGCCGTGGCGCGAGGTCTCGAAGAAGCAGGCCTGGCCCTCGGCGTCGATGACCCCGAAATTCGCGGCCAGGTCGAGCGTGCCCTTGGTCCGGGCCAGCAGGGCCTCGAAGTCGCGGACGGTGGCGCACTCGCCGAGGGCCCGGCGCATGAAGGCGCCGTTGGCGGCGCCGTCGCCCTTGAGGGCCGGGTCGATGAGGTCGTCCGACTGCGAGTTCATGATGGCGAAGCCGGCCGTGTTCAGGCCGCCCCAGACTTCGTCGCCCGCGGCGTCGGCGGCGTCGACGACGGCCGTGAAGGCGTACTTGGGTCCCCTGAGGGCCATGAGCTTGTTGTCGAGGGCCGAGGTGTCGCGGTTCTTCCACATCAGGGGCCGCCCGTTCCGGGCGGCCTTGCCCGAGATGACGGCCAGGGTGCAGGGGGCCGCGGCGCCGGCCAGCAGGACGATCCCGAAGGCCAGGGCCAGGGCGCGGTGTGCGGCGGGGCGGCGGATGTCGGTCATGGGCTCCTCCTCGAGCGGGCTGCGGGGCCGAGGATATCACAGGGCTCGGGCGCGGGGGAAGCGGGGAGGCGCGGCGGAGAACGCCCCGGGTCAGGGCTCGGGATAGCCGGCCGCGAAGGGACCGGCCTCTTCGTCGGGGATGCGGTAACGGCGGATCTTGTGGTAGAGCGTGGAGCGGGAGATGGCCAGGATCCGCGAGACCTCGGCCCGGTTCTGGCCGGTGACCTCGAGCAGGAAACCGATGTAGTCCTTCTCCAGGGCTTTGAGGGTCGGGAAGCCGGCGGGCCGGGAGAACACGCGGGCCTCGTCGAGTCCCAGGTATCGCTGGAGGTAGACGTTCATGGCCGTCCCCGGTCAGCGGGCGCGGGCCCCCTGGATGAGCCGGTAGTTGTTGGCCACGACGTACGACAGCAGGGCGTTGCTGGCCGTGGTCATGATCCAGGCCACGGTCCGGTTCTTCTTGAACAGGACCTTCATGCTCCAGTAGGACAGGGCCGTCGTGCCCAGCTTGACGGCGGCGAAGGCGGCCGGGCTCTTGACGAAGGGCTTCATGAGCGGGTTGGTCTCCGTCAGGCCGGGGTACTTGAGGGCTTCCCTGGTCGAAACGTAGTCGGCGACGTTGAGCCCGACCAGGAGGACCAGATTGGCGTCGAACAGGGCCTTGCCGGCCCGGGGGGCGGGCCTGTAGACGGGCAGGCGCAGGGGCGCGCTCACCGCGACCGGCGCGGGGGGGGCCGTTTCGAGGGCGTACTCGACATAGGCCGGCACGGGCAGAGGATCCGGCAGGACGGTCGTCGAGGGTTGGAGGCCGGTCGGGATGATGACCTCCCACACGGCCTCGGAGGCTCCGAGGGAGACGGTCACCGCGAGGACCGTCAGGGCGGCGAGAGCGAGTTTCGTCTTCATGGGCATCGTTCCTTGTCCTTGATTCACGCCAGACTAATGGCAAGAACGATGCCAAAGCGGCAAATTTATTCTATGTTATACATATTGAAGGAATAAACGATAAACAGAAAGATCCTTCCGTTTTTATTAAATGTTTAATATATGTACATAATGAGTCACATGAATGTTATTATATTATTGATAATGAATAAACAACAATACTATTTTAAAAATATTATAATATATGGACACTAATAGGCCACAACAAAAGCCGATTGTGACCTGAATTTAGGCTTTGCGTGAGCGCTTCTTGTCCGCGGACCGGGCTTTGAGGATCCCGCCGTTCGTCCGGCCGAGCGCGTCCTTGAGGTATTTCGCGGTGATCGATCCGGCGGTCTGAGCCACTTTCTCGGGCGTCCCCTGGGCGACGATCCGGCCCCCGGCCTCGCCGCCCTCGGGCCCCAGGTCGATGACGTGGTCGGCGCTCTTGACGACGTCCAGGTTGTGCTCGATGACGACGACGGTGTGGCCCTCGGCGACGAGGCGCTGGAAGGACCGCAGCAGGACGGCCACGTCGTACGGGTGGAGCCCGATGGTCGGCTCGTCGAAGAGGTAGAGGAGCTTGCGTCCCTTCTCGTGGACGAGGTGGTAGGCCAGCTTGATGCGCTGCAGCTCGCCCCCCGAGAGGGTCGTCGTCGGCTGGCCGAGCTTGAGGTAGCCGAGGCCGACCTCGACCAGGGGATAGAGCTTCTTGGTGATCTCGGGCCGCCCGGCGAAGAACAGGCAGGCCTCGGTCACGCTCAGGCCGAGGACCTCGTCGATGGTCCGGCCGTTCCAGCGGACCTCGAGGATCTCCTTCTTGAAGCGCCGGCCCTTGCAGGCGTCGCAGACCAGGCTGACGTCCGACAGGAACTGCATCTCGACGACCTGGACGCCGGCGCCCTTGCACTCCTCGCACCGGCCGCCGGCCGTGTTGAAGGAGAAGTAGCCGGGCCGGAAGCCCATCAGCTTGGCCTCGCGGGTGGCGCTGAACAGGTCGCGGATGCCGTCCATGGCCTTGGTGTAGGTCGCCGGGATGGAGCGGGGCGAGGCGCTGAGAGGGGACTGGTCGACCATGATGACCTTGGCGATCTTGTCCCGGCCGCGGATCTCGCCGTAGCCGTCGTCCGAGTTGCCCTCGAGGCCGCGGTAGAGGACATCGTGGACGAGCGTGCTCTTGCCCGAGCCCGAGACGCCCGTGACGCAGGTGAAGACGCCGAGCGGGATGCGGACGTCGATGTGCTTGAGGTTGTGCTTGTGGGCGTCGCGGACCTCGAGGAAGGCCTTCGAGGTCCGGCGCGCGGGCGGCGGCGCGATCTCCTTCTCGCCCCGGATGTACTGGGCGGTCAGGGAGTCGGGGGCGCGAAGGAAATCCTCCCAGGGGCCCTGGAAGACGACCTCGCCCCCGGCCTCGCCGGCCCGCGGGCCCATGTCGACGACGTGCTCGGCGGCCCGGACGATGTCGGGGTCGTGCTCGACGACGACGACCGTGTTGCCGATGTCGCGCAGGGAGCGGAGGATGCGCACGAGGCGGTGGTTGTCGCGCGGGTGCAGGCCGATGGACGGCTCGTCGAGCACGAACAGGGTCCCGACGAGCGAGGCGCTCAGCGCGGCGGCCAAGGCGATGCGCTGGGCTTCGCCGCCGCTCAGGGTGAAGGTCATCCGGTCGAGGGCGATGTAATCGAGGCCGACCTCGAGCAGGAAGCGCAGGCGGCCGCGGATCTCGAGGACGAGCTTCTCGGCCACCTGGCGCTCGAAGGGCTCGAGCTCGAGGGCGTCGAAGAAGGCCGCCGCTTCGCCGACGGTCATGCGGACGACGTCGCCGATGTGGAGGCCCTTGACCCGGACGCTCAGGGCCTTGGGATTGAGGCGGGTCTTGCCGCAGGCAGGGCAATCGATGTACTTGCGGTAGCGGCTCAGCAGGACCCGGACCTGGACCTTGTACTTCTTGGACTGCAGCCAGTCGAAGAAGCCCTTGACGCCGTAGTAGCCGTCGGCGCCGTCGAGGACGAAGCGCTGGTGCTCGGGCCTGAGGTCCCGGAAGGGGACGTTGGTCGGGATCTTGCGCCGGCGGGCCTCGGCCAGGAGCTCCTTCTGCATGTTCTTGGACAGGGGCTTGGTCCAGGGCTCGACGGCGCCCTGCTCCAGGCTCTTGGACCGGTCGGGGACGACCTTGTCCTCGTCGACGACGGCCAGGTCGCCGAAACCGTGGCACTCGGGGCAGGCGCCGTGGGGCGTGTTGAAGGAGAACAGGTTGGGGTAGGGGTCGTCGGCCGGCAGGCGGCAGGCCTTGCACTCGAGCTTCTCGGAGAAGCGGTACTCGCGGCCGGCCTCGGTCCGCACCAGGACCCGGCCCTCGCCCCGCTTGAGGCCCATCTCCAGGGAGTCGGCCAGGCGCTCGCGCTCGTCGGCGCCGAGGGCGATGCGGTCGACGAGGACGTCGACGGGGCCGGCGGCGCGGGGGACGCGGTCGATCTCGACGACGGCGCCGTCGATGACGGCCCGGGTGAAGCCGTCCTTCTTGAGCCCGGCCAGGCCGCGTTCGCGGGGCCAGGCGAAGGTGACCAGGACCCGCGTCCCGGCGGGCTCGGCGGCCAGCTCGGCGATCATGCCGTCGACGGTGTCGCGGCGGACGGGCCGGCCGCACTGGAGGCAGTGGACGGTGCCGATGCGGGCGAACAGGACCCGCAGGTAGTCGAAGATCTCGGTCACGGTGGCCACGGTCGAGCGGGGGTTCTTGGCCGCGCCCTTCTGTTGGATGGCCACGGCCGGCGGGATGCCCTCGATGGCCTCGGCGTCGGGCTTGTCCATGCGCTCGAGGAACTGGCGGGCGTAGGAGGACAGGGACTCGAGGTAGCGGCGCTGGCCCTCGGCGTACAGGGTGTCGAAGGCCAGGGACGACTTGCCCGAGCCGCTGACGCCGGTGACGACGACGAGCTTGTAGAGAGGGACGTCGATGTCCACGTTCTTCAGGTTGTGGACCCGCACGCCGCGCAGGATGATGTTCTCTGTCGTCTCCATGGGCCGGCCTTAAACGCCCATTATAACACGGTTCGGACGGGGACACGTACCGCTTCGGTACGTGTCCCCTTTGCTATATAATGGCCCGCTCGAGGAGATCCCATGTCGTTCGTCGTCGTCCTGGGAATGGCCCTGGCGCTGGCCATGGACTGCTTCGCCGTCACCCTGGGCCTGGCCTGCGGGGCCAAGGGCCTGAACGCCAGGCAGGCGCTGCGCATGGGCGCCGCGTTCGGCGGCTTCCAGGCGGCCATGCCCGTCCTCGGCTGGTTCGCCGGGGACCGCCTGCTGGGCCTCATCGCGAACTTCGACCACTGGGTCGCCTTCGGCCTGTTGGCCGCGATCGGCGGCCGCATGATCTACGAGTCGTTCGAGCTCAGCGACGAGGAGAGGGCCTGCCGCCCCGACCAGACCCAGGGCTCCCGGCTCCTGGTCCTGGCCCTGGCCACGAGCGTCGACGCCCTGGCCGTGGGGCTGAGCCTGGGCGTCGTCGGCAGCGGCATCCTCTTCCCGGCCGCCGTCATCGGCGCGACGAGCTTCGCCGTGACCGTCGCCGGGGCCAAGTTGGGACCGGTCGTCGGCCGCGTCGTCGGCAAGCGGGCCGAGCTCGCCGGCGGGCTCATCCTCATCGGCATCGGCCTCAAGGTGCTCGTCGAGCACCTCTCCTAAGACGGCACCATAAGACGGTGCCTGGCATTCACAAACGCTGTTCTTCCCCTTGGAATGTAAAGACCTGGCCCCGGTCCGCTCAGAACGGAAAGACGACGAAGACGGCCAGGTCCCAGAGGGTGTGGCTGACCACGTTGAGCAGCGGCGAGCGGAAGCGGAGATAGAGGGCGCCCCAGAAGACGCCGCAGACCGCCGCGGCCAGGACCAGCATGAGGTTGCCCGAAGCCATGTGGACGGCGGTGTAGAGCAGGGCCGTCAGGACGAAACCGGCGACGGGGCGCGTCGTGGCCCCCGTCCGCTCCTGGAAGAAGCCGCGCCAGAACAGTTCCTCGCCCGGCCCGATGATCAGCCCGATGAGTAGGACGACGCGGGGCAGGGCGACGCCGGCCTTGAGGCCGTAGACGGCGGCGATGCCGCCCGCGGCGAAGGGGAACAGGCGCAGGGCGACGAGACGGCCGACGGCGAAGACGCCGTAGAGCGCGGCGGCCGAGGCGATCCCGAGGGCGATCTTGCGGACGGCGCCCGTCCGCAGGTCGGCCACGAGGCGCCGGGCGTAACCCCTGTCGACGGCGAAGGCCGGGACGAGCGCGACGACGATGCTCGCGGCCAGCCCGGCCCAAAAATCGAACGGCCCGAGCCGCCCGAAGCGGAACAGGGCGATGAACAGGGCCGCCGCGATGGCGCCCGCGGCGCCGACGAGGAGCGGCTCCCGTTTCGAACGCGCGACGGTCATCCGAGCCTCAGGAGCCCTTCGAGGACGACGGCGGCCGCGCTGAGCAGGCCGAAGACCAGGTTGTGGCGGGCCGTGGCGCCGTCCAGGATGACGAAGTCGAGCGGCCTGCGCGGCGCGGCGCGGCGCGCCGCCCGTCCCCACAGCCGCAGGGCGTTCGGCAGGGACAACAGGACGAGCAGGAACGTCCAGGGCATCGGCTGGAGCGGCCCGCCGGCGACGCGCGGCAGGCCGATGAACAGGAGGTCGAGGGCGATCGGGCCGAAGACGAGCAGCCCGTAATAGGCGAGCGAACCGCGGTCGCCGATGAGGCCCGCGACGGTCCGGACCCGGCGCTCGCCGTCCGAGCCGATGTCGCGCCAGTTGTTGGCGTGGAGGATGGCGATGACGAGCATGGCCATGGGCACGGTCCAGACGACGGGCAGCCAGGAAAAGCGGCCGGTCTGGACGATCCAGGCCCCGGCCGCGCCGAGGAGCCCGAAATCGAGGAAGACCGCCAGGTCGCCGAGGGCCCGGGCCTTGAGGAGCGTATAGAAGATCCCGACCGCCAGGCCTATGGCGCCGACGGCGAAGAGGGCCCGGCCGGTGACGGCGGCGATGGCCAGGCCCGAAACGGCGCCGGCCGCGAACAGGACGGCGGCCGCACGGGCCGCCTCCCGGTCCGTGAGCCAGCCGCGGACGACGGCCCCGCTGACCGGGGTCACGTCGCGGTCGAGGCCGCGCCGGAAGTCGAAGACGTCGCTGAGCATATTGGCCGCCGAGTGCAGGACGACCATGGTCACCAGGGCCCAGAGGAAGAGGAGAGGGGAGAAGCGGGCCCCGCCCGCGACGACGGCCAAGGCGGTGCCGAAGACGACCGGCATGGTCGAGGCCGGCCACGACCATGGACGGGCCGCGACGAGCCATTTCCGGAGGGTCGATGGCGGGGCGGCGATCGGTTCGCTCATGGCCGTTTTATAGCATGAAAATGGGGGACATGATACCTGTTTCCTATTTATCCGCTCCCAGACCCGTCTCCCCGTCCGCCCCGTCTCGACAAGTGGGAACGGGTATCATGTCCCCCATTATCGGCGGCTTGACTTGGGCCGCCCCGGCTCCTATGCTTAGGCCTCGTCATAGGAGAGAGAGATGCTGTCATTGAAGGACAAGATCGTTTTCGTCACCGGCGCCAGCTCCGGCATCGGACAAGCCACGGCCGAGGCCTTCGCCGGGCTCGGTGCCCGCGTCCTGATGTGCGCGCGCCGGACCGACCGCCTGGAATCCCTGGCCCGCAGGCTCGAGACCGAACGCCGGGTCCCCGTCCTTTACTTCGGATTGGATGTCCGCGACCGGGCCGCCGTCGACACGGCCATGGCCGCCCTTCCGCCCGATTGGCGGGCCGTCGACGTCCTGGTCAACAACGCCGGCCTGAGCCGCGGCCTCGACAAGCTGCCGGGCGGGCTCGTCGGCGACTGGGAGGAGATGATCGACACCAACGTCAAAGGCCTGCTCTACGTCACCCGGGCCGTCCTGCCCGGCATGATCGAGCGCGGCCGCGGCCACGTCATCAACGTCGGCTCCGTCGCCGGCCTCGAGGTCTATCCGGCCGGCAACGCCTACTGCGCCACCAAGTTCGCCGTCCGGGCCCTGACCAAGGGGCTGCGCCTCGACCTCAGCGGCACGCCCGTCCGGGTCAGCGAGGTCGCGCCCGGCATGGTCGAGACCGAGTTCAGCCTGGTCCGCTTCCACGGCGACGCCGAACGGGCCGCCAAGGTCTACCAGGGCCTGACGCCCCTCGCCGCGGACGACATCGCCGACGCCATCGTCTGGTGCGCCACCCGGCCCCTCCACGTCAACGTCAGCGATGTCGTCATCTGGCCCACGGCCCAGGCTTCGACGTCCGTCGTCCACCGGAAATGAGGCTTCGATCGCCGGCGCGACCGGATATGCTATGATGCCCGCGGAGGAGACGCGCCGCCATGGACGCCGATCGAGATAGCCTGCTCGCCGCGTTCATGGCCGTCCGCGACGCCCTGCTCGCCGGCGACACGGAGGCCCTCCGCGCGCTCTACGCCGAGGATTTCCGCTCCCATTCGCTCCGTGGCGAGGTCGAAGGTCGCGAAGCCGTGCTCGAGGCTTTCGGGCCGGACGGCGTACGCCTCGACATATTCGAGGTCGAGGACCTCGCCGTCGAGGTTTTGGGCGACGTCGGCATCCTGACCGGCCTGGGCTCCATCGGCGGCCGCTTCGACCGGACGGAGTTCCGCCACCGGGTCCGCTTCGTCGACATCTTCCTCCGCCGGGACGGGCGCTGGCGCTACCTATTCTCCCAGTCCACGGAGATCGTCCCCGATCGACCCGCCCGCGGCGAGGGCTGACCGCTCCTTGCTTTTCCGGCCCCGGCCCCTATAATATCCCCGGCCTTCGCCGACGGAGAGAACTCATGTACGGACGTTTCAAAGAGCACCTGGCCGCCCAACTCGACGACATCCGGGCCCGCGGCCTCTATAAGAAGGAGCGCGTCCTCGAGACGCCCCAGGGCGTCGAGATCCGGACGGAGTCCGGGGCCAAAGTCCTCAACTTCTGCGCCAACAACTACCTCGGCTTCTGCAACGACCCCCGGGTCATGGCCGCCGCCAATTACGCCTTCTTCCGCTGGGGCTTCGGCCTGGCCTCGGTCCGCTTCATCTGCGGCACTCAGCGCGTCCACCGGGACCTCGAGCGCCGCCTGGCCGAGTTCCTGGGCACGGACGACGTCCTCCTCTATTCCTCGGCCTTCGACGCCAACGGCGGCGTCTTCGAGCCCCTGCTCGACGAGAAGTGCGCCATCATCTCCGACGAGCTCAACCACGCCTCCATCATCGACGGCGTCCGCCTGGCCAAGGCCAAGCGCTACGTCTACCGCAACAACGACATGGACGACCTCGAGGACCAGCTCGTCCAGGCCCGGGAGGCCAAGTTCAAGCTCATCGTCACCGACGGCGTCTTCTCCATGGACGGCATCATCGCCCAGGTCGACAGGATCTGCGACCTGGCCGACCGATACGAGGCCCTGGTCCTCGTCGACGACTCCCACGCCACGGGCTTCATCGGCCCGACCGGCCGCGGCACGCACGAGCACTGCGGCTGCATGGACCGGGTCGACCTCGTCGTCACGACCTTCGGCAAGGCCCTCGGCGGGGCCTCCGGGGGCTGCGTCGCCGGCCGCCGCGAGATCGTCGAGTTCCTGCGCCAGCGCTCGCGCCCCTACCTGTTCTCCAATTCCCTCTCCCCGGCCATCACCGGCGCCACCGTCGAGGTCCTCAAGATCCTCGGCGAGTCGGGCGAGCTGCGCGAGAAGCTCATGGCCAACACCCGTCTCTTCCGCGAAGGCATGGAACGGGCCGGCTTCCGCATCGTCCCCGGCATCCACCCCATCGTCCCGGTCCTGTTCGGGCACCTGCCCGACGACGCCCGGCTGAGCCAGGACTTCTCGGCCGCCCTCCTCGAGGAGGGCGTCTACGTCATCGGCTTCAGCTACCCGATCGTCCCGGTCGGCAAAGCCCGCATCCGGGTCCAGCTCAGCGCGGCCCATTCGACCGAGCAGATCGAGTTCGCCCTGGACAAGTTCCGCAAGGTCGGCCAGAAGCTGGGCGCGATCTAGCTCCGGACCGCGGCGCCGGGCCCTTCCGCCGCCCCTGAAATCCACGGCGGCGGCTTGATTTACCGGGCCGGAACACGTACTCTGGATGGGTCCCGCAAAGCCGGGGCCGGTCCCGGCGTCCAAGGAGGAGTGCGATGCCCAAAACCCTGAAAGCCCTGTTCGCCCTCGGCCTCTTCGTCCTGCTCGCCGCCGCGGCCTTCGCCGCCGACGAGGGCCGGTTCTTCACCTACCCGACCATCTCCGGCGACAAGATCGCCTTCACCTATGAGTCCGACCTGTGGGTGGCCCCGGCCAAAGGCGGCACGGCCACGCGCCTGACGACCTTCCCCGGGACGGAGAACTTCGCCAAGTTCTCGCCCGACGGCCGGTGGCTGGCCTTCACGGCCGCCTACGACGGCGCGGCGGCCGTCTACCTCATGCCCGCCGAGGGCGGCGCCCCGACCCGCCTGACCTACAATCCCGGCGGGGCCCAGGTCGTGGCCTGGACGCCCGACGGCTCCGAGATCGTCTTCCGCTCCATGTTCGAGAATGTCGTCGGCCGCGACGCCAACCTCTACAGCGTCGGCGTCAAGGGCGGGGCGCCCGTCCGCCTGCCCCTCGACCGCGGCGTGCTCATCAGCTTCATCCCCGAAAAGCACCAGTTCCTGTTCTGCCGCCGCGGCAACGAGGAGTACTACTGGAAGCGCTACAAGGGCGGCCAGTACCAGGACATCTGGCTCTACGACGCCCAGGCCAGGACCTACACCCCCGTGACCGACTACGTCGGCAAGAACAGCTACCCGATGTGGGCCGGCGGACTGATGTATTTCGTCTCCGACCGCGGCACCGGCATCTCCAACCTCTACACCCAGAAGCTCGGCGCGAAGGAGGCCGTCCCGGTCACGAAGTACGCCGACTTCGACGTCATGTTCCCGAACACGGACGGCAAGTCCATCGTCTACGTCCAGGACGGCCGCCTCCACGTCCTCGACGTCGCCTCCGGCGCCGATACCCGCATCTCCGTCAAGGTCCCGTCCGACCGCTGGGCCCTGCGCGACCGGGTCATCAACCCGCGCGACTACATCCAGACGGCCGGCGTCGCCAACGGCGGCGAGGCCGTCGTCCTGGCCGCCCGCGGGGACGTCTTCCGCGTTCCCACCGGCTCCGGCCCGGCCCTCAACCTGTCCCGGACCCCCGGGACGCGCGAGATGTACCCCGCCCTCTCGCCCGACGGCAAGACGGTGGCCTTCTTCAGCGACAAGAGCGGCGGGTACCAGCTCTACACCCAGCCGGCCGCGGGCGGCGACTGGACTCCGATCACGACCACGCTCGACCGGACCGTCTACAAGCTCCTGTGGTCGCCCGACGGCAAGAAGATCCTGTTCGGCGACAAGGACTATGCCCTCTTCTGGGTCGACCTGGCGACGAAGAAGCCGGTCAAGTTCGATTCCTCCAACCAGATGAAGAACGACGAGTTCACCTGGGAGATCGCCGATTACGTCTGGTCGCCCGACTCCAAGTGGATCGCCTACAGCTTCGTCCAGGCCAACCGCAACAGCCAGATCTTCCTCTACAACATCGAGACCGGCAAGAAGGTCGCCGCGACGACCGATTTCTACGACAACCTCTATCCGGCCTTCGACGCCAACGGCGACTACCTCTACTACGTCTCGAGCCGCAACTTCGACCTGCTCATGGACTTCTACGAGGACAACCACGTCTACCAGACGCCGCAGCAGGTCATGGCCGTCCAGCTCCGGGCCGGCGAGGCCCCGCCGTTCGCCGGCGAGCCGGGGGAGAAGGCCGACCCGAAGGCCGCCCCCGCTCCGTTCCGCATCGACGCCGAGGGCCTCGTCGAGCGGACCTTCCCGCTCCCCGTGCCGCCCGGCAACTATTTCCACCTCAAGGCCGGCAAGGGCAAAGTCCTGTGGCTGGCCGTCGACGCCTTTACCGAGGACGATTACGAGGACATCTCCAAGCCCCAGGGCGCGACTAAGTGGTCGCTCCACGTCTTCGACACGGCCGCCCGCAAGGAGGCCGTCCTCGAGGGCAAGGTCCGCGACTTCGCCCTCTCGCCCGACGGCGGGACCCTGCTCGTCCGCCGCGACGCGGACCTCTTCACCACCGCCGTCGACAAGGCCTTCGCCGCTAAGTCGGCCGGCGACAAGCTCGACCTCTCGGGCCTCGTCTACCGGGTCGAGCTCCTGAAGGAATGGCGGCAGATCTTCGACGACGCCTGGCGCTGGTACCGCGACTTCTTCTACGATGCCGGCTTCCACGGCCGCGACTGGCAGGCCATGGGCGAAAAGTACCGGGCCTACCTGCCCGAGCTGTCGTCGCGGGCCGAGCTGAACTGGGTCCTGTCCCAGATGGTCGGCGAGCTGTGCGTCTCCCACACCTACATCGGCGGCGGCGACATGGGCCCCGGCGCGGCGCCGTCCTCGCCCGTCTTCACCGGCCTGCTCGGGGCCGACCTCGCCCCCGACAAGGCCACCGGGCTCTACAAGCTGGCCCGCATCTACGGCCCGACCGACGTCAACCGCAACCTCCGCGGCCCTCTCGTCCGGCCCGATATCGCCATCAAGGAGGGCGACTTCCTCCTGGCCGTCAACGGCGCGCCGCTCAAGGCCGGCGACGACTACTTCAAGCTCCTGCAGACGACGCCCGGCAAGAAGATCGCCGTGACGGTCAACGCGGCACCCTCGATGACCGGGGCCCGGACCTACGAGGTCGAGCCCCTCCGCAGCGACCAGCAGCTCCGCTACTTCCGCTGGATCGACGGCAACATCAAGGCCATCGACAAGGCCACCGGCGGCCGCGTCGGCTACATGCACATCAACGCCATGGGCGGCGGCGGCATCGGCGAGTTCGACAAGTACTGGCGCGCCTTCCGCTACAAGGAGGGCGTCATCATCGACGTCCGGCGCAATTCGGGCGGCTGGACGGAGTACTTCCTCATCGACAAGCTCGAGCGCCAGCTCGTGGCCTACAACAACCTCCGCAACATGGTCCCGTTCCGCTATCCCGGCTCGGCCGGCAACGGCAACTACGTCGTCATCTCCAACGAGAACAACGGCTCGGACGGCGAGGCCTTCGTCGAGCATTTCAAGGCCCGCAAGCTGGGCACGGTCGTCGGCGTGCCGTCCTGGGGCGGCCTGGTCGGCATCCTCAACGCCCAGCCGACCATCGACAACGGCTCCGTCCAGCAGTCCAACAACGCGTTCTACGGCCGGGAGGGGACCTGGTGGGTCGAGAACCACGGCGCCGACCCCGACATCCTGGTCGACAACGACCCCGGTTCGGCCGCGGCCGGCCGCGACCTCCAGCTGGAGAAGGCCATCGCCGTCATCATGGAGAAAGTCCAGGCCAACCCCCTGAAGTTCGCCCCCAAGCCGGCCTATCCCAAGAAATAGCCAAAAAAGGAGGGACACGAAATGAGCAAGTCCATCAAGGGCACCGAGACCGAGAAGAACCTGCTGAAGGCCTTCGCCGGCGAATCGCAGGCCCGCAACCGCTACACCTACTTCGCCGGCGCGGCCCGCAAGGCGGGCTTCGAGCAGATCGCCGCGATCTTCCTGGAGACCGCCGAGAACGAACGGGAGCACGCCAAGGTCTTCTTCAAGCACCTGGAGGGGGGCGACGTCGAGATCACGGCCGCCTATCCGGCCGGCGTCATCGGGGACACCCGGGCCAACCTCGAGGCCGCGGCCGACGGGGAGAAGATGGAGTGGAGCGACATCTACGCCGGGTTCGAGAAGACGGCCCGGGCCGAGGGCTTCCCGGAGATCGCGGCGTCCTTCAAGGAGATCGCCGACGTGGAGGAATTCCACGAGAAGCGCTACCGGAAGCTGGCCGCCAACGTCGGGACCGGCCAGGTCTTCAAGCGCCCGGCCGCCGTCAAGTGGCACTGCCGGAACTGCGGCTACGTCCACGAGGGCCCCGAGGCCCCGGCCGTCTGCCCGGCCTGCCAGCACCCCCAGGCCCACTACGAGATCCTGGCCGAGAACTACTGAGCCATGAGCTACTATTTCGCCAAGACGTTCGAGGCGCCGTTCGAGGAGGCCGTCGAACGGGTCAAGGCCGAGTTGAAGAAGGAAGGATTCGGCGTCCTGACGGAGATCGACGTCCGCAAGACCCTCAAGGACAAGATCGGGGTCGATTTCAGGCCCTACCGGATCCTCGGGGCCTGCAACGCGCCCTTCGCCCACAAAGCCCTCCTGGCCGAGGACAAGATCGGGACCATGCTGCCCTGCTCGGTCATCGTCCAGGAGCTGGCCCCCGGCCGGGTCGAGGCCGCGGCCATCGACCCCCTGGCTTCCATGGCCGCGGTCAAGAACGAGGACCTGGGCGCCATCGGCCTCGAGGTCCGGGAGAAGCTCCGGGCGGCCATCGGGCGGCTTTGAGGCGGCCCGGGCGGCGGCTTTGACTTTTGGGCCCGCTTATCTATAATAAGGGTCCGTTTTTCGAGGTCTGACACTCTACCGACGAAAGGCTCACAAGCCGTTGATCTTCGGGGCCGGGACGGACATCATCGAGGTCCAGCGGGTCGAGGAGAAGCTCGTCCGCACGGAGAGCCTCAAGACCAAGCTCTTCACCCCGATCGAGATCGCCTACTGCGAGTCCAAGCACCGCCCCGCCCAGCACTTCGCCGCCCGGTTCGCCGCCAAGGAGGCCTTCCTCAAGGCCATGGGCACGGGCTGGACGGGCGGCCACAAGTTCTCCGACATCGAGATCGTCAACAACTCCCAGGGCAAGCCCACCCTGGTCGTCCACGGCAAGGTCAAGGAGTTCTGCGAGGCCCACGGCATCGGCGCCATGGAGGTCTCGCTGACCCATATCAAGGACGTCGCCTCCGCCGTCGTCGTCCTCGAGAGGAAAGCCCCCTAATCCCCCGAACGGAGTGAAAACGCCCATGTCGAACATCGGCTCCTACGACGAACGCGTCAAGGACTTCAGCTGGTCGATCGCCGAGAAGGAGCTGGGCTACAGGCCCGGCGACGTCATCAACATCGGCTGGTACTGCACGGACCGCATCTGCCAACAGGGCCAGGGCGACAAGGTCGCCCTGTACTGGGAAGGCTTCACGGGCGCCGAGAAGACCTTCACCTACAACGACATCCGCCTGGCCTCGAACACCATCGCCGCCTTCCTCCGCGGCCTGGGCATCGCCCCCGGCGAGCGCGTGTGCCTGTTCATGGACAAGGTCCCCGAGCTCTACCTCGGCTTCCTCGGCATCCTCAAGACGGGGGCCATCGCCCAGCCGCTGTTCTCGGCCTTCGGCGACGAATCGCTCTTCGTCCGCCTGGCCAACGCCGAGACCTCGGCCGTCATCACCCAGAAGAAGCACGCCCCCAAGGTCCGCAAGATCCTGGACAAGCTGCCCCACCTCCGGCACCTCGTCATCGTCGACCACGACGGCGCGGCCCCGCTCAAGGACCGCGAGGTCGCCTTCTCCCTCGAGAAGTCCGCTCCGGTCGAGCATTTCGACGTCCACCCGACCACGGCCGAGTCGCCCTCGGTCCTCCATTACACCTCGGGCACGACGGGCATGCCCAAGGGCGTCAAGCACGTCCACTACTCGCTCATCTCCCAGTACCTGACGGCCAAGTGGGTCCTGGACATCCGCGACGACGACGTCTACTGGTGCACGGCCGACCCCGGCTGGGTCACCGGCACGTCCTACGGCATCATCGCCCCCTTCGCCCTGGGCGTCACCCAGTGCGTCCTCGACGCCGGCTTCTCGGCCGAGGCCTGGTACAAGTGGATCGAGAAGCGCCGCATCTCGATGTGGTACTCGGCCCCGACGGCCATCCGCTCGCTCATGAAGGCCGGCGACGAGATCGTCAAGAAGTACGACCTGTCCTCCCTCCGCCACCTGGCCAGCGTCGGCGAGCCCCTCAACTCCGAGGCCGTGGTCTGGTCCCAGAAGGTCTTCGGCAAGCCTTTCTACGACACCTACTGGCAGACCGAGACGGGCTCCATCGTCATCAGCAACTACCCGGGCATGGAGGTCCGGCCGGGGTCCATGGGCAAACCCTTCCCCGGCATCACCGGGACCGTCCTCGACCCGGTCAAGAACGAGCCCTACCCGGCGCACGGCAAGATCGGCCTGGTCGCCCTCAAGTTCGACTGGCCCTCGCGCATGCGGACCTACTGGAACAACGACGAGGCCTTCCAGAAGAAGTTCCGCAACGGCTGGTACATCACGGGGGACCGCTCCAAGCTCGACGCCGACGGCTACTTCTGGTTCGCCGGCCGGGACGACGACATCATCAACACGGCCGGCCACCTGGTCAGCCCGTTCGAGGTCGAGTCGGCCCTGCTCGAACACCCGGCCGTGGCCGAGTCGGCCGTCGTCAGCAAGCCCGACCCCCTCAACCTCGAGGTCGTCAAGGCCTTCGTCACCCTCAAGCCGGGATTCACGGCCAGCAAGGACCTCGACCTGGAGATCATGAACTTCATCCGCAAGAAGCTCTCGCCCCTGGCCATGCCCCAGGAGATCGAGTTCGTCCCGTCGCTGCCCAAGACGCGCAGCGGCAAGATCATGCGCCGGCTCCTGCACGCCAAGGAATGGGGCGAGGAGATCGGCGACACGTCCACGTTAGAGAACGATTGACGGGGACATGTTCCGAATTCTCGCGAATTCGGTACGTGTCCCCCACTTCAAGTAAGAAGGAGACCCGCCATGGCCGAAGACCTCAAAGACATCGTCCTGAACTACGTCACCAAGGAGTACCTCGAGGACGACAGCGAGCCGCTGACCTACGACACGCCCCTCATCTCGGGCGGCATCGTCGACTCGTTCTCGATGGTCTCGCTCAAGCGCTTCCTCGAGAACAGGTACGCCATCTCCATCCCCGACGAGGACGCCTCGCCCGAGGCCTTCGACTCGGTCAACAAGATCGTCTCCCTGGTCGAGCGCTTCGTGGCCAAGAAGGGATAAGACCGTGGCCTACAGCGACAAGATCCGCGGCACCTACCAGGCCCAGATCAAGGGCATCCAGGATGCGGGGCTGTTCAAGCAGGAGCGCTTCATTCACTCGCCCCAGGCGGCCGACATCGAGGTCGAGTTCCCGGCCGGCTCGCCCCTCAAGAAGGTCATCAACATGTGCGCCAACAACTACCTCGGGCTGTCCAGCCACCCCGACGTGGTCAAGGCCGCGCACGAGGGCCTCGAGAGCCGGGGCTACGGCATGTCGTCCGTCCGCTTCATCTGCGGCACCCAGGACATCCACCGCGAGCTCGAACAGCGGCTGACCGAGTTCCTGGGCACCGAGGACACGCTCCTGTTCCCCTCCTGCATGGACGCCAACGCCGGCGTCTTCGAGGCCATCCTGACCAAGGACGACGTCATCATCTCCGACCGCCTGGTCCACGCCTCGCTCGTCGACGGCATCCGCCTCTGCAGCGCCATGCACGACACCATCAAGCACTCCGACATGGGCCACCTCGAGGAGAAGCTCCAGCTCCACGCCGACAAGCGCCTCAAGCTCGTCGTCACGGACGGCGTCTTCTCGATGGACGGCGACACGGCCAAGCTAGACGAGATGGCCGCCGTCTGCGAGAAGTACGACGCCATGGTCCTGGTCGACGAGTCCCACGCCTCCGGCTTCATCGGCAAGACCGGCCGGGGCACGCACGAGAAGTGCGGCGTCGTCGGGAAGATGGACGTCATCACGACGACCTTCGGCAAGGCCCTCGGCGGGGCCTCCGGGGGCTGCGTCAGCGGCCGGCGCGAGCTCGTCGAGCTCTGCCGCCAGCGGGCCCGGCCGTACCTGTTCTCCAACACCATCGCGCCCGTCGTCGTGTCCGGCGTCCTCAAGGTCATGGACATCATCACCCGCTCGACCGAGCGGCGCGACAAGCTCGAGCGCAACGCCGCCTACTGGCGCAAGGGCCTGACCGAGGCCGGCTTCGTCCTCAAGGAAGGGGACACGCCCATCGTCCCGGTCATGCTCTTCAACGCCAAGCTGGCCCAGGACTTCTCCCGGGCCCTCTACGACGAGGGCATCTACGCCATCGGCTTCTTCTTCCCCGTCGTGCCCCAGAGCCAGGCCCGCATCCGGACCCAGATCTCGGCCGGCCACGAGACCCATCACCTGGACAAGGCCCTCGAGGCCTTCACCAAGGTCGGCAAGAAGTTCGATATCCTGGGCAAGACGAAGCAAGAGATCATCGCCAAGTACGGCATGTAGGAGGCCCCATGGACAACAAGCTCGCCAACCCCGCGCCCCTCGGCCTGATGGGCTTCGGGATGACCACCGTGCTCCTCAACATCCACAACGCCGGCTTCTTCCCGGTCAGCGCCATGGTCCTGGCCATGGGCATTTTCTACGGCGGCATCGCCCAGATCATCGCCGGCGTCATGGAGTTCAAGAAGGGCAACACCTTCGGGACGACGGCCTTCACGTCCTACGGCCTGTTCTGGCTGACCCTGGTCGCCCTGTGGGTCATCCCGGGGACCGGCGCCCCCAACGGCGGGGCCACGCCCCTGCCCTACCTGGCCTGGTATCTCTTCCTGTGGGGCGTCTTCACCCTCTTCATGTGGTTCGGCACCTTCGGCAAGAACCGGGCCCTCCAGTTCGTCTTCTTCTCGCTCTGGATCCTGTTCTTCCTCCTGGCCGCCCGCGATTGGACGGGCTCGGAGCTGGTGGGCCGGATCGCCGGCTTCGAGGGCATCGTCTGCGGCGCTTCCGCGATCTACCTGGCCATGGCCGAGGTCCTCAACGAGGCCAAGGGCCGGACGGTCCTGCCGATCGGCGAGATCAAGCACATCATCGACTGACCGATCGTACTTGCTCATGACCGGCCCCCCGACGCCTCCGTCCGAGGGGCCGGTCTTTTTCGAGAGGAGCCCCCTATGACCAAGAAGCTCGCCCTCGCGGCCGTCTGCCTCCTGGCCCTGGCCGCCGTCGTTCCCGCTCAATATGCGCCTTGGCTCTACTGGACGTTCCTGCCCAAGGCCCAGATCGACGAGATCGTCGGCGAGGCCTCCGGCGAGGCGGCCTGGAACACGATCGCCGAGATCAACGCCTTCAACCGGCAGCGGTTCGCCGACGAATGGACCGGCCATTTCTTCGAGACCCAGGTCGTCGCCCGCAAGCTCAAGGAGTACGGCTTGGCGGGCGTCGAGGTCGTCGCCTATCCCGGCGGCCCGGCCTGGGTCCCGGTCAGGGGCGAGCTCTGGGAGACCAAGCCCGAACGCCAGAAGATCGCCTCGATCACCGACCTGCTGCCGATGCTCGCCTCGGGCAGCGCCGACGCCGACGTCACGGCCGAGCTCGTCTGGGTCGGCCGGGGCTCGTCCCAGGAGCTCGGCGCCGCCGCCGTCGGGGGCAAGATCGCCGTCACCGAAGGCCCCCTGATGATGGTCTACGGGGCGGTCATGGCCAAGGGCGCCCTGGGGGTCGTGGTCATCAGCAACTCCCGGCCCTACTTCGACCCGCTCCAGATGCCCTGGACGGGCATCATGTCGCGCCGCCGCCCCGGCGGCGGCCAGGCTCAAGCGGCCCCTCCGGCCCGGCCCGGCCAGGCGGCCGCGGCCGCGCCCGCCGCGGCGCCCCGGCCCCCGGCCCCGGGCTTCGCCTTCCAGCTGCCCGTCCGCGAGGGCGATATCCTCAAGCGGCGCCTGCTGGTGAACGAGAAGATCACCGTCCGGGCCGAGGTCAAGGTCAAGACGGTCGAGGCCGACCTCGAGAACGTCGTCTGCGTCATCCCCGGCGCCGACCCCTCGGCCGGCGAGGTCATCCTCTCGGCCCACCTGTTCGAAGGGATGCAGAAACAGGGCGCCAACGACAACATCTCCGGCAGCGCCACCGTCCTCGAGGTCGCCCGGATCCTCCAGGCGCTCGTCTCCGAGGGCCGGCTGCCGCGGCCGAAGAGGACCATCCGCTTCATCTGGGGCCCGGAGTTCTCGGGCATCGGCGCGTGGGTCAAGGCCAATCCGGCCGTCATGGACCGGACCCTCTGCAACATCAACATGGACATGGTCGGGGAGTGGCTGTCGAAGAACAAGTCGTTCTTCAACCTCATGCGCACGACCTACGGCAATCCCCACTACATCAACGACGTCATGGAGAACTATTACCGTTACGTCGGCGAGGGCAGCCGGGAGCGCATCCAGAACCGGGCCACGGCCGCGGGCGTGCCCGTGCGCGTCGTGGCCCCGTCCGGGGCCGACGAGCCTTTCTATTACTCCATCGAGACCCACTACGGGGCCTCCGACCACGAGGTCTTCAACGACTGGGCCGTCCGGGTGCCCGGCATCATGATGATCGCCTGGCCCGACCAGTGGTACCACACCTCGGGCGACACGGCCGACAAGGCCGACCCGACTCAGCTCAAGCGGGCCGCCGTCATCGGGGCGGCCGGCGCCTACACGGTGGCCTCGGCCGACGCCTCGCTGGCCTCGGCCATCGCCGCCGAAACGGCCGCCAACGGGACCCGGCGGATCGGTCATCTGCTGACGGTGGCTCTCGAGGCCCTGAACGCGTCGACGGCCGGCTCGTTCGACGAGGACTTCCGCTACGCCCGGGGCCTCGTCGAGGCCGCGGTCATCAACGAGAAGGAGACCCTGGCCACCGTCCTCGAGCTGGCCCCCGGCGACGCGGGCCTGGCGGCCGACGTGGCCCGTCTGGCCAAGTCCGTGGACGCGGCCGGCGCCGCGGACCTCGCCGTCCTCGAGGCCCGCCGGGCGGCCGTGGCCCGGCGCCTGGGCGTCAAGGCCGCGCCCCTCGTCCCGACCGAGCTCGAGAAGAGAGCCGCCCGGCTCGTGCCCCGGCCGACGGCCAAGGTCCGCGAGGGCGGCTATCGCGAATACCAGAAATACCTGTCCGCCGTCTCCGGCACGGACCGGCTCAAGTACCCGATCGCCGGCAAGGACCTGGCCCTGGCCAACCAGGGCGAGCTCCAGCTTCTCGTCGACGGCCGCCACAGCGTCCTCGACATCAAGAAGATGCTCGACGCCCAGCACGAGCGGCGCTCGAGCCTGCAGGCCGTCCTCAACTACCTCGAGATCCTCCGGCTGGCCGGCCTGGTCGAGTGGTGAGGGGGGATTTGGCGGCCGCGATATAATGGATGTCCATGAGCGCGGTTAGGGGGGGGACGGGGAAGGCGGCCGTGGCGGCCGCGACGGCCCTCGTCCTCGCCGCCGCCCTGTTCCTCGTCCCCGGCTGCGGCCGGCGGGCCCCGGCCCTCAAGCACGTCATCCTGTTCATCGGCGACGGCATGTCGGTCCAGACGGAGGTCGCGGCCAGCCGCTACCTGACCGGCCGGGACGACGGCCTGGCCTGGCACGCCCTCCCGGCCAAGGCCTACGTCGCGACCTGGGACGTCAACGTCTACAACGCCCGGGCCCGGCGGGCCGGCCGCCCGCCCTACACCCGGGGCGCCTTCACGCCGCTTCTCGGCTACGACGTCCGCGACGACGGCGCCCGGCCCCGGGTCGGTCCCGGCGCCCTGCAGAGGTTCCCGCCCGGTCCGGCCACGGACTCGGCTTCGGCGGCGACGGCCATGGCCACCGGATACAAGACCGATTCGGGCAACATCTCCTGGCTCCCCGGCGATCCTCCCGACGGCGCCCTGCCGACCATCGCCGAGGACCTCCGGGCCCGCCGCGGCGCGGCCATCGGCGTCGTCAGCACGGTGCCCTTCGACCACGCCACGCCGGCCGCCTTCGTCAGCCACAATCCCAGCCGCAGCAATTACTACACCGGCCTCAAGGGCTACAAAGGCCTCGGCCTGGCTGACGAGATCGCCCTGCGGACCAAGCCCGACGTCGTCATCGCCGGCGGCTCGCCCCTGCTCGACAATCCCGGCTTCGACCCCAAGAAGGGCTACATCTCGGGAACCCTCTACCGGGCCCTCCGGGCCTCGACCGAATACGTGTTCGTCGAGCGCCAGGCCGGACGCGACGGCGGCCGGGCCCTGGCCGAGGCCGCGGTCCGGGCCGCCCGCGAAGGGCGCCGGCTGTTCGGGCTCTTCGGCGGCAAGGGCGGCAACTTCGACGTGCCGCGGGTCGAGGATTCCCCCGGGCGCCGCGCGATCGTCCCGGCGACCGACGAGAACCCCTCGCTGGCCGAGGCCGCGGAAGCGGCTCTCGACGTCCTCGGCCGCGACCCCGACGGCTTCTTCCTGGCCGTCGAGCAGGGCGACATCGACTGGGCCAATCACGACAACGACTTCGCGGCCATGATCGGCGCCGTGGCCGACCTCGACGCCGCGGTCAAGGCCGTGTTGGCCTACGTCGACCGGCCCGGCGACGGCCTGGACTGGTCGAACACGGCCCTCATCGTCACGGCCGACCACGCCACGGGCGGACTCTGGCTGGACCCGGGGAAGCCGCTCGGGATCGGCGACCTGCCGGCCCAGGAGCCGCGCGTCGAGACCGAGGAGCCGCCGGCCCGGACCGGGAGCGACCGCGGCAACGGCGAGAAGATGACCGCGCTCAAGTCGCCGGAATACGCCTCGCCCTTCGTCTATCCGGACGGAGAAGTGTCCTACGGCACGGCCGGGCACACCAACGAGCTGGTCAACCTGGCCGCCGTGGGGGCCGCGTCGCGCGAGCTCCTGAGGCTCCGGGGCACCTGGTACCCCGGGCTCATCATCGACAACACCCAGATCAACGCCGCCCTGCGGCGGGCCCTGGGCCTGCCCGCCCGCTGACGCGGGCGCCTACTTCAGCTCCTTCAGCCGGATGTTCCGGAACTCCAGGACCGCGCCGTGGCCGAGGAAGCCGATGTGCCCGCTCGTCCGCTTCAGGCCCGGGTGCTCGTTCCCGTCGATCGTGCCGCCGGCCGAGGCCTGGTCGAGATCGGCGTCGACGATCGTCACGCCGTTCACGGCGACCGCG
The DNA here is from genome assembly GCA_017999365.1 of Candidatus Aminicenantota bacterium. GTDB lineage: Bacteria > Acidobacteriota > Aminicenantia > Aminicenantales > Saccharicenantaceae > RBG-16-66-30. Next base: position 361,612 of record JAGNLW010000002.1, on the reverse strand, counting down.
ACCCGCCGGCCTTTGACGGTCACCTCCTCGGCGTTCCACTCGCCCGCCGGGCGCAGGACGCCTCGGCGGGCCGGGACGACGCCGTAGACCGAGCCGTGGTATTGGTAGGGCCGCAGGCCCCAGTAGACGGGCGAGCCGTCCTCGAGGATCTGGAGCTCCATCCCGGCGTAGGCGGCGTCGCCCTCGAGCGGGGCCCGGATGCCCAAGCCGTTGTTGGCGGCCGGGGTCAGCTTGAACTCGAAGCGCAGGGTGAAATCCGAGTACTCCCCGGCCGTATAAAGGTTGCCGCTCGCGAGCTCGGGCCGGATGACGATCTTGCCGTTCTCCGCGGCGTAGCCCTTGGTGTCGCCCGTCCAGCCGTCGAGGTCGCGGCCGTTGAAGAGGGGCGTGAAGCCCTCGTCGAGCTCGGCCGCCGCGATCGACGGCACGGCCTCGTCGCGGGGGATCTCCCGGATGTAGACGTTCCTGAACCAAAGAGGATTGCCGTGGGCCTGGAGCTCGATCGGCCCTGACGGATAGATGGGCTTGTCCCGTTCCCAGTAGTTCTCGAGGACGACGTTGTCGACGACGAACCGGTCGTTGAGATAGACCGAGACCCTGTCGCCGATCATGACGACGCGGAACGAGTTCCATTCGCCGACCGGCCGGTCGGCCTTCTCCGAGGGCTTGCTCGGGCCCTTCTGGTTGTTGTAGAGGCCGCCCGAGCCGACGGGGTTGGCGGCCGGGTCCCAGATCTGGACCTGGGGCGAGCCGCGCAGGTAGAGGCCGCTGTCCCCGCCCCGGTCGATCTTCCAGTCGACGAGCAACTCGAAGTCGCCGTAGTCGGCGGCCGTGCACAGGCTCTCGCCGCCGCCGTCGAAGACGAGGGCGCCGTCGACGACCCGCCAGTGGGCCCGCATGCGTTCGTCGGCCGCGGCCTGGGCCGCGGCGAGCTCCTGGGGCGTCATCTTGGCCCGGGCCGGCGGGTCGGACACGAGCCCCTTCCAACCGGCGAGCGAGCGGCCGTCGAAGAGCGGCACGAAGCCGCCCTGGCGCAGGCGCTCGGCGATGAGGGCGTCGATCCGGGCATATTCGGCCGGGTCGCCGGCGGCTTTGGCCTGGACGCGCCGCAGCAGGGAATAGGCCTCGTGGCCCGAGAGCCAGCGCTCGTGGGGCGCCTGTTCCGAGGCCAGCTCGAGGAGGCCGGCCGCGGCCGTCTCGCCGAGGACCGGGTGGTCGATGAAGCGGCCGACGAGGCGCAGGGCCTCGGGCTCGCGGACGGAGGCCGCCCCGGCGACGGCCAGCTTCTTGTCGGCGTCGTCGAACGGCTGGGCCAGGAGGTCCTCGAACAGGGCGGCCTTGCGGGCGCCGGTCATGCCGGCCCGGCCGATGAGCCGGACGTAGCCCTCGACGGCCATCAGGCGGAAGCGCTTGCTCCCGGTGGTCGCGGCGATGCGCCGGAGGTCGGCGGCCGCCGCGTAGTCCGGCCACTGGGACAGGGCGTAGACGGCCGCCGTCTGGACCTGGCCGTCGGGATCCTCCGTCCCGGCCACGGCCGCGCTCAGGGCCTTCGCGCCGGCGACCCTGGGCAGGACGCGCAGGATGACGGCCTTGCGGGCCGGCGGGGCGGCCCGCAAGAGCTCGACCAGCGCGGCTCCGCGCAGGGCCGGGTCGGGGTTCGACCGGGCCGCGGCGGCGACCGCGTTCTGGAGGTTGACGACGTCTTCGGCTTCGGCCGCCTTTTCGAGCAGGCCCACGAGGTCGGCCAGGTCGCCCTCTCCCGAGAGCGCGGCCAGCGCGGCCGTGGCCGAGGTCCGGGTGGCCGGGTCCGGATCGCCGGCCAGGGCGAAGACGCGGCCGAACTCGCCCCGGGCGCCCTTTTCGGCCAGAAGGTCGATGAGCGCGGCCTTGCCGGGGTGGGGTGTCGTGCCGATGAGCCGGGCGGCGAAGGGGACGACCTCGTCGGCCCGGAACTGGAGGAGGGCCGCCTTCAGGGCCGCGGCTTCCTCCGCGTCGGCGCCGGCGAGGAGAGGGAAGAAGTCGGCCGGCCGTCCGCCGCGGGGAGCGGGGGTCCGGATGGCCGCCAGCCGGACGGCCTTGTCGGCGTCGCCGAGGCATTCGCGGAGATAACCCAGGACCTGAGCGGGGTCGCGATGGCGGCCGAGCATCCCGACGATGGCCGCCCGGACCTCGGGCCCGGCCGCTTCGGCTTCTTCGACCCAGAGCGCAGCTTCCTCGCCGGTGCCGAGGGCGGCGAATTCGAGGGCGGCGGCCCGCAGGGCTGGCGAGGGGCCCTTGACGGCCCGGACCAGGTCGGGGAAGGCCTTCTCGCCGAGGATCGAGACGATCAGGGTCAAGGCCTCCGCGCCGGTCTGGCTCTCGTTCGGCCGGCCGTAAGCGGCGAGAACGGCCCGGGCGGCCTCGAGGGCCTCGGCGGTCCGCCCGCCCTCCTTCAGGCGCCGGGCGAAGCGCAGATAGAGAGCCGGGGCCTCCGCCCGCTCGTTCCAGGACGCGGCGACCCGGACCTTGGCCAGGGCCGGAGCGGCGAGGGGATCGCCGATCTCGGCCAGGGCCGCCTGGGCGGCCCGGCGAAGGCCTTCGTCGGGGCTGTCGGTCAAGGGCAGGAGCTTCCTCACGGCCTCCCGGCCGCGCAGGGCGCCGAGCGCGCCGACGAGGGAGAGCCGGGCCGCGGGCGGGGCCGTGTCGAGCGCCTTGAGGAGCGCGCGGACCGCCTCTGGCCCGCCGACGGCCTGCAGGACCGCCGAGGCTGGCGCGGCCAGATCCTTGTCCGTCAGGTAGCGCGCGAGTGGCTGGATCGCCTCGGCCCGGCCGCAGAGCTGGAGCTGGGTCATGAAGAAGGAGGCCACGGTCCTGTCGCGGCTCGTCGCGAGGGCCGCGAGAAGAGCTTTGGCGAACACCAGCCGCTCGGCTTCGGCGCCCGCTCGGGTCACATGGACGGCCAGGCCGTTCACGGCGAAGCGGGCCTTGGCGTCGTTCCCTTCGTCCGGGGGCAGAACGAGAGCGAGCGTCCGGGCCAGGCCGGCCGGGCCGAGGGCGACGAGCTCGGCGGCGAGGGCGGTCGTCGCGGCCGCGGAGTCGCCGGGGAAGCGCCCGACGATCGAGGCGACCCGGGACCCGAGGTCGTCGGGCGGAGCCGGAGAGCCGCTCCGGGCGAAGGCCGGGGAGATGACGGCGCCGGCGAGGCCGATGGCCAGGGCCGCGAGAGCGAGAACAGCGATGGGTCTTCTCATGGTCGTCTCCTCACGGCCTTTCACAGATGCCACGGGGCCCGCATGGGCTGGCTCGCGAGGCGGTCGGCCGCCTCGTCGCCCGGGAAGGTCTCGGTCGCGGGATCGAACCTCAGGGACCGGCCGAGCTGGACGGCGATCTTGGCCAGGTTGACCAGCGTGCAGGAGCGATGGCCGTTCCGCTCGTTGAGGGCGAAGGGCCGCCGCGTCCGGACGGATTCGGAGAAATCGGTGACCTGCGGTTCGGGATCGGGCAGGGCGGCCAGCGCCCGGCGGAGGTCGGGGATGTCGGACTCGAAGCCGCGGTAGAGCCTGCCCTTCGGGCCCTCGAGGAACGGGGCCCGGGTGTCGCGGTTCTCGCCGTCGAGGACGATGACGCAGCCGTCGGCGTACTTGAGCTCGATGCGGCGCCAGGCGCCGCAGGCGTCGGGGTGCTGCTGGGGGCAGTCGGCGAAGACCTCGACCGGGGACTCGCCGTCCTTGTCGAGGATGTACTGGACGGGATCGAGGTAGTGCATGCCCATGTCGCCGAGGCCGCCGCCGTCGTAGTCCCAGTAGCCGCGGAAGGTGCCGTGGACGCGGTGGGGATGGTAGGGCTTCCAGGGCGCCGGGCCGAGCCAGAAGTCGTAGTCGAGCTCGGGCGGCACCGGCTCGGGCCGCGCGGAGGTCAGGCCGCTCCAGTAGAACTTCCAGTCGAAGCCGGTCGTGGCGCTGACGGTGGCCTTGATCGGCCAGCCCAGCAGGCCGTTCCGGACGGCCTTCTTGATGGGCTTGACGTCGGTGCCGAAGCCGTAGAAGCGGTCCGTGAAGCGGAACCAGGTATTGACGCGGAAGACGCGGCCCGTGCGGCGGACCGCCTCGACCAGGGCCCGGCCCTCGGCGATCGTCCGGGTCATCGGCTTCTCGCACCAGACGTCCTTGCCGGCCTCGGCCGCCGCGATGGCGATGAGGGCGTGCCAGTGCGGCGGCGTCGCGATGTGGACGATGTCGATGTCGGGACGGGCCAGGACCTCGCGGAAATCGGCGTACCCGGCGACGCCGGGCCCGGCGGCCTCGAGGGCCGCCGCCAGGTGCCCGCGGTCGACGTCGCAGACGGCCCGCAGGACGGAGCCCTCGTAGCCGAGATGTCCGCGGCCCATGCCGCCGACGCCGATGACGGCCTTGGTCAGGGTGTCGCTCGGGGCCAGGTAGCCCGGACCGCCGAGGACGCGGCGGGGGACGACGGTCAGCGAGGCCGCGGCGGCGGCGCCGGCGCGGAAGAAGTGACGGCGGGAGAGCGGGCGGGATCTCGGCATGGGGCGTTCCTCTCGAGGGGACATTCCGGCACATTATACGGCTTTTCCCGGAAGAATGGGACGGGGGCGGCGTCTAAAAGAGCGGATGTCCCCGTGCCATCCTGCCCGTTCCTCGCAAATCCCCCCAAGGAGGTCGGCGTGCGTCGTTTTCTGATCCATCCCCACCGTCCGGCGGCTTGGCTGCCGGTCCTGGCCGTCCTGGCCTTCGGCACCGCGGCCGGTCCCGCGGCCGCGCAGGGCCAGCCCGGCTATCACGATCACGCCGCGCTCAGCAAGGCCGTCCAGGCTTTGGCCGCGGCGAACAAGGCCGTCGTCAAGGTCGAGTCCATCGGCAAGACCCGCGGCGGCCGCGACCTCTGGGTCCTGGAGATCGCCAAACCCGGTGCCGTCGCGCCGGACATGCGCCCGGCCCTGCTCGTCGCGGCCGGTTTCGAGGGCGACCACCTCGCCGGGACGGAGATCGCCCTGGCCGTGGCCGGGGCCCTGGCCAAGGACCCGTCTTCGGACGCCACGGTCTACGTCCTGCCGCGCCTCAATCCCGACGGCGCCGAGGGCTTCTTCGCCCCGCTCAAGACCGGCGCCAAGACCAACCTCGAGCCGTACGACGACGACAACGACGGCCGCGCCGACGAGGACGGCCCCGAGGACCTCGATGGCGACGGCATCGTCACGGTCATGCGGGTCCCCGCCGCGGGCGGCGAGTACATGATCGATCCCGAGGACGCCCGGCTGATGAAACGGGCCGACCCGAAGAAGGGCGAGACGGGGGCCTTCCGGCTCTACACGGAGGGGACCGACAACGACGGCGACGGCTTCGTCAACGAGGACCCGCCCGGCGGGACCGACCTCGGCCGCAACTTCGCCCACGAGTATCCCTATTACAAGCCCGGCGCCGGACCCCACATGGTCAGCGCCGCCGAGAGCCGGGCCCTGATGGCCTGGATCGTGGCCCACCGCAACGTCGCGGCCATCCTGACCTTCGGGGAGAGCGACAACCTCATCGTGCCGCCGACGGGCGCCGGCCGGCTGGGACCGGCCCGCGAGCTGGACCTGGTCCGCTTCGCGGACACGGCCGTCACGGCCGCCCGCGCGGCCGGCTTCGTCCAGACCGGCGGGGCCATGGGCTTCGGCCGCGGCGGCCGGATGATGATGGGCGAGTTCTCCATGGACATGCTCATGGGCGGCGGCGGGCGGCAGGCTCCGCGCGGCGCCCAGGCCCAGGGCGGCGCGGAATCGTTCCGGGCCATGATGCCCGACCGCAAGGCGGCCACCACGGTCGCCGCGGGCGATGTCGACTATTTCAGGTCCGTCTCGGACAAGTACATCGAACTGACCGGCATCCGCCAGCCGCTCTGTGTGCGCGAGCCGCAGGGGGCTTTCTTCCAGTACGGCTACTTCCAATTCGGCGTGCCCTCCTTCTCCACGCCCGGGTTCGGCCTGACGACGGCCGAGCCCGGACGACGGATGATGGGCGGCGGAGCCCCGGGCGCGGGCGAAGCCGGCCCGCCGGCCGGGTCCGGCCGGGCCTCCTCCGGCGGCGGCGCCGTCACGACCGTCGTCGCTTCGGGGGGTCCCGAGGGAATGATGATGATGCAGATGAGCCCGGGAGGCGCGCCGGGCGGCTTCGGCCAGGGCCCGGCCGCGGGCGGCGGTGCGGCCGCCGCGGCGGCGCCCGGCGTCGACCGCCAGGTCCTCAAATGGCTCGACGGCGAGAAGATCGACGGCTTCGTCCCGTGGACCAAGGTCAGGCACGCCGAGTTCGGCGAGGTCGAGGTCGGCGGCTTCAGGCCCTACGCCGCGGCCAATCCGCCGGCGGCCCGGCTGGAAGCGCTCGGCGCCGCCCACGCCAAGTTCGCCGCCCACCTCCTGACCCTCTTCCCGCGGGTCCGGGTGGCCGCCCTCGAAGCGGCCGCCCTCGGCGGCGGCCTCTACCGCGTCAAGGCCGAGGTCGAGAACGCCGGATTCTGGCCGACCGCGCTGGCCCAGGCCGTGACGGCCCGGTCGGTCAAACCGGTCATGGTCCAACTCGGTGTCGATCCCGGCGCGATCGTCTCGGGGAACGCCAAGACGTCCTTCGTTCCCTCCCTGGCCGGCTCGGGCGGCCGGGCCAAATACGAGTGGCTCGTCAAAGGCAAAGCCGGCCAGACCGTGGAGCTTCTGGTCCGGTCGGAGAAGGGCGGGTCGGCGACGGCCCGGGCCACCCTGAAGTGAAGGAGGCGACGATGAGAACACGCCAATCCATGGTCCTGGCCCTGGCCGCGGCGGCCGGGCTCCTGCTCCTGGCCCCCTTCGCCCCGGCCCAGAAGGCCTCCGACCCCGCTTTCAAGGTCAAGCTCGACTTCAACCGCTGGCACGACACGGACGAGCTGGCGGCGGACATGAAGCGGCTGCAGGCGGCCTTCCCCAAGTTCCTCAAGCTCGACTCCATCGGCAAGAGCCACGACGGCCGCGACCTCTGGCTCATGACCGTCAACAACCCCGCCACCGGCCCTGAGTCCGGCAAGGCGGGCATGTACATCGAGGCCAACGTCCACGGCAACGAGATCCAGGGCGGTGAGGTCTGCCTGTACACCATCTGGTACCTCATGGAGAACTACGGCCGAATCCCCGACGTGACCCGGATGGTCGACGAGCGGGTCTTCTACATCATCCCGACCGTCAACCCCGACGGGCGGCAGTATTTCATGGAGGGCCCGGGGGGCAACGCCCGCTCCGGGCACGTCCCGGTCGACGATGACAACGACGGCCGGTTCGACGAGGACCCGCCCGAGGACGTCAACGGCAACGGCGTCGTCGAGCAGATCCGCAAGCGCGTCCCCGGCCAGGGCAACTACCGCGTCAGCCGGACCAATCCCGACACCCTCGAGCCGGTGCCCTTCGGCGAGGCCGGCGACTACATCCTCCTCGGCCAGGAAGGCGTCGACAACGACGGCGACGGGATGGTCAACGAGGACGGGCCGGGCAGCTACGACGGCAACCGCAACTGGCCCAGCGACTGGCAGCCCAACTACGTCCAGAGCGGAGCCATGGACTATCCCTTCCAGCTGCCCGAGGCCAAGGCGGTCGGCGATTTCCTCAAGGCCCACCCCAACATCGCCGGCGTCCAGTCCTATCACAACAGCGGCGGCATGATCCTGCGCGGGCCGGGGGCCGAGGCGGTCGGGGAATACCCGATGACCGACGTCCGGTTCTACGACGAGCTCGGCCGCAACGGCGAGCGCATCCTGCCCTTCTACCGCTACATCGTCCTCTGGAGCGGGCTCTACACCGTGCACGGCGGATTCATCGACTACACCAACGACGGCCTGGGCATCCCCTCGTTCTCCAACGAGCTCTGGAGCAACGACCAGTACTTCACCAGCCCGGCCCTCAAGGAGCAGCAGCAGGACCCCTCGAGCCCCATCGCGCCGGCCCAATCCCGCTACTACTTCGACCGCAAGCTCGAGTTCGGCGACCAGTTCGTCGAATGGGCGCCCTTCGACCACCCCCAGTTCGGCCCGGTCGAGATGGGCGGCGTCTGGAAGAAGTTCCAGGGCCGGGTCCCGCCCCGCTTCATGAACGAGGAGCTCTGCCACCGCAACATGGCCTTTTCCCTCTACCAGGCCGATGAGATGCCGCTCGTCCGCGCGGGCGAAGCCGAAGTCGAGCGCATCGGCGGCGACGTTTTCCGCGTCTATGTCGACATCGCCAATCCCCGGGTCACGCCGACCATCATGGCCCGGGCGGCCCAGAACGGCACGGTCCGGCCCGACCTGCTCCTCGTCGAGGGCAAGAGCGTCGAGGTCCTGGCCGCGAGCTTCATCGACAACAAGGCCGTCTACAAGGCCAATCCGTCCGTGACCCCGCTCGTCGACCAGAAGGACCTCGAGCGGATCCTCGTCCGCAACGGCCTGCCGGGCAAGACGACCCGCACGGCGGTCCTCATCGTCAAGGGCTCGGGAGCGGTGAAGGTGACCTACGACAGCGTCAAGGGAGGAAAAGGCAGCGCGACCGTCACGCTGAAATAACGCTTCTCCCGAGGGAACTTCCGGGCCCCGCGCTTCGTCATTAAGGATGACGACGGAGGTTCCTATGAAAAAAACCGCTTTTCTGGCTCTCTCCATCCTGCTCGCCTGCGGCTCCCTGGCCGCCCTGGACACCACCAAGACCCTGACCCTTCCGGCGGAAGGCCTCAAGACGCTGGAAGTCCGGGCCGGAGCCGGGACCCTCAAAGTGACCGGGCACGACGGCCCGGCCGCGATCGAGGTCCGGGCGGAGATCGTCGCCAAAGGCGTCGACGATGAGGATCTGGACGCGTTCCTGAAGGACCGTGTCGAACTGACCCTGGAAAGGAAAGGGGATCGGGCGGTCCTGGTCGGCCGGGTCCGGGAGAGGTTCCGGCTCTTCGACTTCGAGAGCGCCGTCATCAACCTGACCGTCTCGGTCCCCAAGGCGCTGGCCCTCGACGTCGAGGACGGTTCGGGCAGCCTGGTCATCGAGGACGTGGCCGCCCTCCGGCTCGACGACGGGTCCGGGTCGGTCCGCGTCGCCCGCATCGCCGGCGATGTCGAGATCGATGACGGCTCCGGCGGGATCGAGATCGCCGACGTCGCCGGCGACGTCTCGATCGAGGACGGCTCGGGAGAGATCGACGTCCGCCGGGTCGGCGGGACGGTGACCGTCGACGACGGCTCGGGCTCCATCTCGGTCGACGGCGTGGAAAAGGACGTCCGGATCGTCAGCGCCGGCAGCGGCGGCGTCGACGTCAACGGGGTCAAAGGCCGGGTCATCCGCGGCTGAACGGGGCGCTAAGCCCTGAGCGGCCCGTCCGGCCCCCGCCGGCCGTTCCGGACCCCGTGTCCGCCTCGTTCTCGTCTAGTGCGGCTTCGCGGCCGGGGGGCCGTTCAGCCACCAGGACAGGACGCCGACGAAGAAGGCGCCGCCGACGATGTTGCCGAGGGTGACCGGCAGCAGGTTCCTGAGCAGGAACGCGCCGACGCCGACCCCGGCGCCGTGGAGCATGCCGTTGGGGATGAAGAACATGTTGGCCACGCTGTGCTCGAAGCCCAGGCCGACGAAGGCCATGATGGGGAACCAGACGGCCAGGATCTTCGCCCCGACGTCGTCGGCCGCGGCGGCCATCCAGACGGCCAGGCAGACGAGCCAGTTGCAGCCGACGCCGCGCCAGAAGGCGGCCCCGAACGACAGGCCGGTCTTGTCGACGGCCATGGCCCGGACGGCGCCTAGATAGGGCTCGGCGGCGCACAGCCCGGCCAGGTAGGAGAGGGCGAAGGCCACGAACAGGGCCCCGGCGAAGTTCCCGAGGTAGGACAGGGCCCAGTTCCGGAGAAGGCCCCGGACGGGGGCGCGCCCGGAGAGGACGCCCGGGACGAGGATGGCCGTGTTGCCGGTGAAGAGCTCGGCCCCGGCGACGACGACCAGCATCAGGCCGACCGGGAAGACGGCGGCGAAGAGGAGCCGTCCCCAGCCGGCGTAGCGGACGCCGTCCACGACGGCCGGGGCGACGCCCTTGCCGATGAGGATGGCCAGGAGGCCCCCGATGGCGATGTAGGCCCCGGCCAGGAAACCGGACACGAGCAGCCGGGGCCCGCGCATCCCCGCCTTGACGGCGCAGGCCGCCCCCATGGCCTCGACGACCTCGGCCGGCGTCTTGACGCCCATCAGAACAGGCCCGTGACCCGGCCGGTCTCGAGGTCGAGGTCGACGTCGTAGTAGACCGGCCGCGTCGGCAGCCCGGGCATGGTCCTCATGTCGCCGCAGAGCGGGTAGAGGAAGCCCGCCCCCACGCTGGCCCGGACGTCCCGGACCGGCAGCGTGAAGTTCCGCGGCACGCCCTTCAGGTTCGGATCGTGGCTCAGGCTGAGGTGCGTCTTGGCCATGCAGATGGGCAGCTTGTCGAAGCCGAGGCGGGTGTAGAGCGCGATCTTGGCCTCGGCCTCGGGGGAGTACTCGACGCCGTCGGCGCCGTAGATCTGGGTGGCGATGGCCTCGATCTTCCTCTTGATGTCCCATTCGAGCGGGTAGAGGAAGCGGAAGTCGCGGGGCTTGGCGCACGCGGCCATGACGGCCTCGGCCAGGGCCAGCGCCCCGGCCCCGCCGTCGGCCCAGTGCGTGCAGGGGACGGCGTCCTCGGCCCCGACGGCCAGGGCGGCCCTGCGGATGAGCTCGATCTCGGCGTCGGTGTCCGCGGTGAAGCGGTTGACGGCCACGACGACGGGGACGCCGAAGAGCTTGGCGTTGCGGATGTGGGCGGTCAGGTTGGCCAGGCCCTTGGCCAGGAGGTCGAGGTTCTCGTCGGTGTACTCGGGCGCCAGGGGCTTGCCGGCCACGACCTTGGGGCCCCCGCCGTGCATCTTGAGCGCCCGGACGGTGGCCACCAGGACGACGCAGCTCGGCTGCAGGCCGCTGGCCCGGCACTTGATGTTCATGAACTTCTCCATACCGCAGTCGGCCCCGAAGCCCGACTCGGTGACGACGTAGCCGTCGGCCCCGACGAGGCGCAGGGCGATCCGGTCGGCGATGATGGAGGAGTTGCCGTGGGCGATGTTGGCGAAGGGACCGGCGTGGACGATGGCCGGCGTGTTCTCGACCGTCTGCATGAGGTTGGGCATGAGGGCGTCCTTCATCAGGACGGTCAGGGCCCCGGCCACGCCGAGGTCGTCGGCCGTGACGGGCTCGCCCGCCCGGCTCGTGCCGACGACGATCCGGCCCAGGCGCTCGCGCATGTCGGCCAGGCCCGTGGTCAGGGCCAGGATGGCCATGATCTCGGAGGCCACGGTGATGTCGAAGCCGGTGTCCCGGACCAGGCCCTTCTCCTCGGGCCCCAGCCCGATCTTGACGCCCCGCAGGAAGCGGTCGCTGATGTCGATGACCCGGTTCCAGGTGATGCTGGCCGGGTCGATGTCGAGGCGGAACATGCGCCGCTTCTCCTCCGGCGTCAGGTCCGCCGGGTCCGTCTTGTCGATGCCGAGCTTCCGGAGCCGGCGGAACATGATGGGGGAGAAGCGCCTCCGGCCCTTCTTGTCGGCCGGGCAGAAGGCGTTGAAGAGCTTCTCGTCGTCCTGGCTCGATTCGTGGAGGACGCGGACGTCGATGGCCGCGGCCAGGAGGTTGTTGGCCGCCGTGATGGCGTGGATGTCGCCGGTCAGGTGGAGATTGAAGTCCTCCATGGGCACGACCTGGGAATAGCCGCCGCCGGCCGCGCCGCCCTTGATGCCGAAGGTCGGGCCCATGCTGGGCTGGCGGACCACGGTGACGACCTTCTTCCCCAGGTGGGCGCCGAGGGCCTGGCTCAGCCCGACGGTCGTCGTCGTCTTGCCTTCGCCGAGGGGCGTGGGCGTGATGGCCGTGACGTCCACGTAGTGGCCCTGGGGGCGGTCGGCGAGGCGGTCGAGGACGTCGAGGTGGATCTTGGCCTTGAGCTTGCCGTAGAGGTCGAGGTCGTCCTCCTCGAGGCCGATCGACGCGGCGATCTTGACGATGGGGTCGAGGTCGGTCGCCTGGGCGATGTCGATGTCGCTGGGGACGGGGGTGACGATCTTCACGGACATGGGCGGGCCTCCTGGTCTGCTAATCGCGAGGCCCTATGGTAAGGGGAAACGGGGGCCGAAGACAAGCCCCCGGCGGCTTCGCCCGTCCCGGCCGCTACATGCTGATGGAGATGGACCGGCCGCCGTTGCCGAACCGCGGATTGACGACGTTGCTGCGGGTCGAGCCGAAGGAGAAGTTGAAGCCGACCGAGAGCGAGTAGTCGTAGCCCGTGGCCAGCTGCCGCTGGCGGAGGAGGATCTCCTCCAGGGTCGCCCCGGCGGCCGACAGGGCCAGCTGGTCCCGGATCCGGGTGTAGCTGCCGTCGATCTCGAAGCTCAGGCCGCGCCAGACGCGGAACTCCAGCTCGCCCTCGAGCTCGAGCCGGTTCTTGGAGAAGTCGTGGAAAAAATGGGACCCCTCGATCTGGACCGAGGTCTTGCCCCACGGCCGGACGACCTCGTAGGCGACGTTGAGGGCGCCCTGCAGCAGGGTCTCGGCCGTCTTGAAGTAGATGGTCTCCTCGTTATAGCGGGCCCGGGTCAGCCCGAGGCGGTAGAGGACGCGGAGCTGGCGCTTGGTCGATTCGGAGTAGGGGAAGACGTCGAACTCGAGGGCCGGGGCGGCCGTCAGGACGAGCTTGAGATTGGAGTAGCTCGAGGACTCGGCCTCGACATAGCCGCCCACGGACCAGTGCGGGCCCAGGCTCTTGACGATCATGGCCGAGCCGCCGTAGCCGTGGCGCGAGCTCTCGTAGACGTCGCCGCCCCCGAGGTCGAACCAGTTATGGTTCCAGTTGCCGTAGACCTGGGTCAGGACCTTGAAGGCCGGCGTGACCCGGTTGGCGGAGACCGAAGCGTAGTAGGAACCGTCCCGGTATTGGGTCTCGCCCATGAGGAAGGCGTTGCCGCTGAGGCTGAAGACCCAGAAGTCCCACCTGTCGTCGACCGAGGTCGGCTTGGCCTGGTCGAGGAACTTGACCGAGAGGTCCTTGGCGACTGGCGTCTTGGCCGCGTAGCGCAACAGGCCGAGCTTGAGGGTCCCGGCCAGCCCTTTCCGGACCTCCTCGGGGGGCGCTTCGGCGGGCGGATCGAAATGGAGGGTGTTATCGTCCCCATGGAACTCGCCGAGGCCGGTGAACTTGAGGGAGAAAGCGCCGCGTCCGGGAGGCCCGGCGGGGGTGACCGTGACCCGGACCTGGGCGGCGGCGAGCTCGGGCACGAATTCGACGAAGGCGATCTCCCCGGCCAGGAAGCCGATGTCGAGCCCCGGGCCGTTGACGAAGACCTTCGGGCGGGGCGAGGGCCCGGAGGGCGCACCGGCCGGGCCCGGCGGCGGGACCTGGGCCGAGGCCGCCGCGGCGGCCAGAAGGAGGACGGCCAGGATGAGGGAGGGGACGCGCCGATGTCTCGTGGTCATGGGGATCTCCTCCGCTCTAGTGGATGCTGATGGACATGCCGCCGCTCCCGGACGATCCGAAGCGGGGATTGATGACGTTGGTGAAGATGGAGCCGAACTGGAACTGGAAGCCGACGGCCAGGAAGTGGTTGCTGGTCGTGGGCAGCTCGACCAGGCGCAGGAGGAGCTCCTCGTAGGTCGGCTCCCTGAGGCGCAGGGACAGCTGGGCGTCGTGGAGCCAGGAATAGCCGCCGAGGACGTAGACCGACAGCCCCTTGTAAAGCCGCAGGTTGACGATGCCGAAGGTGTCGATGCGGTACCGGCCCAGGTCGCCGAGATAGTTCGAGCCCTCCGCGCTGACGCTGATGGTGCCGAATTTCTCGCGCAGGTCGAGGCTCAGCGACAGCTCCTGTTTGAGCAGGGTCTCCCGCAGCTTGCCGAAGACCGTCTCCTCCCGGTAACGCATGGGCTTCACCGACAGGGTGTAGAGGGCCCGGAGCTGGCGCCGCGTCGACTGGGAGTAGGGAAAGAAATTGTATTCGACGGCCGGGGCGAAGCGCAGGCTGAGGTCGACGTTGTCGTAATAGGACGACTCGGCCTCGACGTAGAGGCCGGCCGACCAGTGCTCCCCCAGGCTCTTGACCCACAGGCCGCTGGCGTCCCAGCTCGAGGACTTGCCGGTGATCGTGGCGACGCCCCCATCCTCGTCCTCGATCTCGTACCGCTGGCGCTTCTCGTTGACCGACAGGCCGAGCCGGACCTTCGAGGCCGGGGTGACCCGGTTGGCCGAGAAGGAGCCGCTGAGGTAGCGGCTCCGGTAGGCCTCCTCGCCCTGGGCCATGCCGTCGCCGGACAGGCTGAAGACCCAGGACTTCCAGCGGTCCCGGGCTTCGGCCGCCCTCTCGGGCGGCGTGTAGTCCACGGCGATCCGGCCGGCGATGGGCGTCCGGGCGACGAAGCCCATGAGCCCCAGCTCGAGCGTCTTGACCAGGCCGCGGCGGACGTCGTCGTCGGTGTCGGTCTTGACCGAATAGTACGTCTGGATGTCCCGGACGTCCCGGCAGTCGTTCTGGCCGATGAAGGTCAGGGTGTACTCGACGCCGCCGCCGCCCGTGGATTGGGTGCTGATGAGGACGTGGACCTGGGCTTCGAGCCGGTCGCGGACGTAATTGACGAAGGTGATCTCGGTCTTGATGTATTCGAGGTCGCAGGAGTCGCAGTCGAGGAAGACCTTGAGGGCGGTCTTCTTCAGCTCGTCGACGCCGGCTTGGGGGGCCTGTCCGGGGAGGCCCCGGGCCTGGAGAGGCGCGTTAACGGCCAGGGCGAGGATCGAGGCCAGGACGAGTGCGGCGGCCGGAACGGTCTTGGGCATGGGCGAACTCCTTGGCGGGGCCGTCGGCCGGGCCCGTAGCGGTCCGGGACCTCTGTCAGGGAAGCAGCAACTTGCGTGCCATAAAAAAACCGCCTCTCAGGGGAGGGCGGCCTTCGGCTCACAGGATATATACGGCCGGACGTAATGATATGTTACATATCTAGAAGAAATAGTAGGCCGCCAGCAGGAGCCGGAGGTTGCGGACGAAACGGGCCTCGCGGACCTTGCCGAAGGCGTCCGGGATGCCGTAGGAGGCCGCCGTCCACTCGACCTCGCCGGCGAAGCGCATCTTGCCGGCGTTGTGGACGAGCCGCGGAGCGAGCCGGTAGAGCCGGTCGATGTTGAAGCCGCGGGCGTAGTTGGCCCCGGTGATCTCGTCGGGGGATCCGAGGTTCCTGGAATACCCCGCGAACAGGCCGGCCTGCCAGCGGGTGCCGTTGGTCATGATCTCCGTCCAGGCGGCGAGCGTCCGCACGGGCGTGTAGGCCCAGTCCAGGCGGACCTCGTCGACGACGCCGCGGACGGCGTAGCCGCCGAGCATGGTCAGGTGATGGAGGTTCTGGCCCCAGACGGCCTCGGCCTTCCATGTGGCCTTGGCCCAGCGCTGCTTGAAGAAGGCCATGGCCGCGAGGCCGGTGATGGATTCGTCCGTCTCGTAGCCGGCGGCGGTGACGATCCGCGGCGAGAGCTTCATGACGTCGGCCCCGAGGCCGGCCACGGTCTCGGTCTTGCGGGCCTCGCTCTTGGCGGTGTATTGGAGCTTGAGGTTGAATTCCGGCAGGGCCGCGTTGCGGAGGTAGGCCGAGGTCGTCCCGTCCGGCCCGTTGCTGAGGAAGTCGCGCTGGGCCAGGGCGGTGGCCGTCAGGCCGACGCCGCCGAGCTTGACGGTGTAGCGGACCTGAGGGCTGCGGTTGAAGGGCTGGAACGGCGCGCCGGTGTTGAAGGAGACGACGTCGGGGAAGCTCTCGATGACGAACATGGGGTGCCAGTACTGGCCGATCATGAGCTCGGACCGCTGCCATTCGAGCTTGAGGTAGCCGTGGCGGAGGCGGAAGCCGTTGATGTCGGCGTCCGCGGTGCCGAAGAACTCGGCTTCCAGGTAGGCCGAGGTCTTGGCCCCCAGGGCGTCCGGGCCGGTGATCTTCCCGGCCAGGCGGGTCTGGACCGAGAGGATGTTGAAGCTGCCGCGGCCGTTGACGTCGCCGCCGTCGGGGGCGGCCAGGAGGGCCTTGGGGTAGAGGAGGAAATGGCCCTCGCGGATGCTGACGGTCTGGCGGGTGTCGTAGAAGATGTCCGTCTTGACGAAGCCGGAGAAGGAGATGCCGAAGACGGGCTTCTTCTCCTCCGACTGGGCCGCGGCGGGGCGCGCGGCGGCCATGACGAGCGCGGCGGCCAGGGCGAGACCGGCCGCGGCCGGCGCGGCGGGGCGTGTGCTCATGGGGCTCCTCCGGGGAGGATTATAGCGGCCCCGGGGACGATTTCAAAATATGGTAGAATCCGGTAGCCGGGACATTTCCGACCGAGGAGAAGCCAT
This sequence comes from Candidatus Aminicenantota bacterium, assembly GCA_017999365.1. Classification (GTDB taxonomy): domain Bacteria; phylum Acidobacteriota; class Aminicenantia; order Aminicenantales; family Saccharicenantaceae; genus RBG-16-66-30. Next base: position 345,259 of record JAGNLW010000002.1, on the reverse strand, counting down.
GACAACGACGCTCCGGGCGGCCGTCGCCGCCGCGCTCCTGTCCGCAGCCCTGCCCGGGCTGGCCGCGCCGGCCCATACCTTCAAGCTGGGTCGGGACGAGTTCCTCCTCGACGGCAAGCCGTTCCGGATCATGGCCGGCGAGATCCACTACCAGCGCATCCCGCGCGAGTACTGGGCCGACCGGCTGATGAAAGTCCGGGCGGCCGGCCTCAACACGGTCGGCACCTACGTCTTCTGGAACGCCCTCGAGCCCGAGCCCGGGCAGTGGGACCTCACCGGCGGGAACGACCTCGGGGCTTTCATCCGGACGGCCCAGCGGCTGGGCCTCTGGGTCATCGTCCGGCCCGGCCCCTACGCCTGCGCCGAGTGGGACTTCGGCGGCCTGCCGGCCTGGCTCCTGCGGACGCCCGACATCAAGGTCCGCTGCTCCGACCCGCGCTATCTCGCCGCCTGCGAGAGCTACGTCGGGAAGATCGCTTCGGTCATCCGCGACCTCCAGGTCCACGCAGGCGGCCCGGTGCTCATGGTCCAGATCGAGAACGAGTACGGCAGCTACGGCAACGACCGCGACTACATGACGGCCCTCAAGGGTTTCTGGGAGAGCGCCGGGATCGAGGTGCCGTTCTTCACCGCCGACGGGGCCACCCCGTACATGCTCGAGGCCGGCTCTCTCCCCGGCTGCGCCATCGGGCTCGACCCGGGGACCTCGGAGAAGGACTTCGCCGAGGCCGCCCGTCTCGAGCGCGGCGTGCCGGTCTTCTGCAGCGAGCTCTACCCCGGCTGGCTGACCCACTGGGGAGAGGATTGGGCCCGGGTCAAGACCGAGGAGTTCCTGCCCGACCTGCGCTGGCTCCTCGACCACGGCAAATCCTTCAGCCTGTACATGTTCCACGGCGGCACGAACTTCGGCTTCTGGGCCGGGGCCAATTTCGGCGACAAGTACCAGCCCGACGTGACGAGCTACGATTACGACGCGCCCCTCGACGAGGCCGGCCGGCCGACCCCGAAGTTCTTCGCCATCCGGGAGCTCGTGGCCCGCTACCGGCCCGGCGGGGCCGACCCGCGCGGGCTGCCGGAGCCCATCCGGACGATCGCCGTCCCGCCCATCGCCTTCGACGAGGCCGCCTCCGTTTTCGACAACCTGCCGCCGGCCGTCCGGTCGGCCCAGCCCGGCCCGATGGAGTCCTACGGCCAGAACCACGGCTTCATCCTCTACCGGACGAAGCTCCTCGGCCACCGCGGCGGCAAGCTCGCGGTGACCGACCTCCGCGACTACGCCACCGTCTTCGCCGACGGGCGCTACGTCGGGGCCCTCGACCGGACCAAAGGGGAGACGGCGGCGCTCGACCTGCCCAAGGCCCAGCCGGCCAACGAGACCCTCGACATCCTCGTCGAGGCCATGGGCCGCATCAACTACGGGCCGCGCCTCGTCGACCGCAAGGGCATCACGGAGCGGGTCACCCTCAACGCCATGACCCTCATGGGCTGGGACGTCCACCCGCTTCCCATGGACGGCGACTACCTGCGCCTGCTGCGCTACACCCGCCGTCCGGCCGAGCGCCCGGGCAACTTCTTCCGCGGCGCGTTCGACCTGGGGACGGTCGGCGACACTTACCTCGACATGAGCGGCTGGCGGAAGGGGGTCGTCTGGGTCAACGGCCACAACCTGGGCCGGTACTGGGACATCGGGCCGCAGAAGCGGCTCTTCTGCCCGGGGACCTTCCTGCGGACGGGCGCGAACGAGATCGTCGTCTTCGACCTCCACGCCCTCGCGCCGGCGACGGTCGCCGGCTTCACGGACCTAGACTAGGTCCTTCGAGACCTCGACGAGCGAGGTGGCCAGGTCGTTGACGACCCGGAAGCCGCGCTTCTCGAACACGGCCACCATGCGCGGATTGTCCGTCGTCGTGATGGCCGTCAGCGTGCGGATGCCCCACTGCCGGGCGATGTCCGTGCAGGTGTCGGTCAGGAGGCCGCCCAGGCCCCGGTCCTGCCAGGCGTCCTGGACGAGCACGGCGTACTCGGCCTTGGCGCGGCCGGGCTCGGCGACCAGGCGCCCGACGCCGACGAGCCTGCGGCCGTCCCCCTCGCCCGTCTCGGCCACGATGGCCAGTTCCCGGTCGTAGTCGATGTAGCAGTAGCGGCTGGCCACGTCGTGGGACTGCCAGAAGAAGAAGTAGCGGAAGCGGGAGTAGATCGACTCGCGCGAGCAGCTCGAGAGCAGGGCCAGCCAGAGCGGCTCGTCCTCCGGCTTGATGGGCCGCAGGGTGATCGGCGTGCCGTCCCGCATGCGGACCCGGCGGACGAACTCCTCGGGATAGGGGCGCAGGGCCAGGTGGGCGTACGGGCGCTTGGGGTCCTCGGCCGCCCCCGGGTCGCCGACGATCCGGGCGTCGAGGGCCATCACCCCGTCCGGCGTGACGAGCAGGGGATTGATGTCGAGCTCGGCCACCTCGGGCAGGTCGGCGGCCAGGTAGGAGAGGCGGACCAGGGTCTCGACGAGCTTGTCGACGGCGGCCCGGGGGCGGCCCCGGAAGCCCTCGAGCAGGGGCTTCATCCGCAGGCCGTCCAGCATGCGCCGGGCCAGCCGCTCGTTGAGAGGCGGGAAGCCGATCGACCGGTCGCGGTAGATCTCGGCCGCCGTGCCGCCCATGCCGGCCATGACGACCGTGCCGAAGGTCGGGTCCTTCTTGACCCCGAGGATCATCTCGACGCCGTCGCGGGCCCGGACCATCTTCTGCACGGTGACGCCCTCGAGGCGCGCGCCCGGGGCCCGGCTGGCCACGGTCTCCATCATGGCCCCGAAGGCGGCCCGGACCGCGTCCGCGCCGTCCAGGTCGAGGGCCACGCCGCCGACGTCCGTTTTGTGGGTGATGTCCGGGGACAGGACCTTGAGGACGACCGGGAAGCCGGCCTCCTCCGCGGCCCGGACGGCCTCTTCGGCGGTGGCCGCCGGCACGGGCCGCGTGACCGGGATGCCGTAGGCCGCCAGGACCTCTTTGGACAGCGTCTCTGCGAGCGGCCCGGCGGCCGCGGCGAGCGGGCCGGCATAGCGGGCGCGGATCTCGGCCCGGTCGACCGGGAAGTCGACGGAGATGTCCTTGGGCGTCTCGTAGAGGGCCCCGAGGTCGCGGGAGTAGGAGACCAGGGTCATGAAGGCGTTGACGGCCTGTTCGGGCGTCGGGTACGTGGGGACGCCGGCCTCGTTAAGGAGGTTGGTGCCCTCGCGCATGGCCGCCCCGCCGAGCCAGGCGGCCAGGACGGGCTTGGGCGTCGCCGCGGCCAGGGCCGCGACCTCCTTGGCGATGGCCGTGGGGTTGGTCATGGCTTGGGGCGTGACGATGACGAGGAGGGCGTCGACGCCGGGGTCCTCGAGGACGATGCGGGCGGCCTTGGCCACGAGCTTGGACTTGGCGTCGCCGAGGACGTCCACGGGGTTGCGCGGCGAGCCCTGCGGCGGGATGTTCTCCCTGAGGCCGTCGACGGTGGCTTCGGCCAGCCGGGCCAGCGCGCCGCCGGCCGCGACCAGGGCGTCGGTGGCCATGACGGCCGGGCCGCCCGCGTTGGTCAGGACGGCCAGCCGCGGCCCCTGCGGCACCTTGGAGCGGCCGAGGAGGTCGACGCAGTCGAAGATTTCGCCGATGTCGTTGACCCGGGCCAGCCCCATGCGCCGGAAGGCCGCGTCGTAGACGGCGTCCTCGCCGGCCAGGGCCCCGGTGTGGGAGGCGGCCGCGGCGGCCGACTCGGCGAAGCGGCCGGCCTTGTAGACGACGATGGGCTTCATCCGGGCGAAGGCCCGGCCGGCGGTCATGAACTTGCGGGCGTCCCGTACGGACTCGACGTAGAGGATGATGGACTTGGTCTCCTCGTCCTCGCCGAGGTAGTCGATGAGGTCGCCGAAGTCGACGTCGACCATGTTGCCGGTCGAGACGAAGTGGGAGAAGCCGATCCTCTCCTCGGCCGCCCAATCGAGGACCGAGGTGCACAGGGCCCCCGACTGGGAGACGAAGGCGACGTGGCCCGGCCGCGGCATGGCCCCGGCGAAGCTGGCGTTGAGGGAGCGGCCGGGAGAGATGAGGCCGAGGCAGTTGGGGCCGAGGACGCGCAGGCCCTCGAAGCGCCGGGCCTCGGCGAGCAGGGCCTCCTCGAGGGCCAGGCCGGCCGGGCCGGTCTCGCGGAAACCGGCCGAGACGACGATGAGGCCGCGCAGGCCGGCCTCGCCGCACTCCCGGACCAGGGCGGGGACCTGGGCGGCCGGGGCGCACAGGATGCCGAGGTCGGCCGGCTTGGGCAGGGCTCGGACGTCGGGGAAGCAGGGGATGCCCATGACGGCCTCGGTCGTGGGGTTGACCGGGTAGACGACGCCGCGGAAGCCGCCGCCGACGAGGTTGGCCAGGATCTTGGCGCTGACGCTCTTGGGATTCGGGCTGACCCCGACGAGAGCGATGCGCTGGGGTTTGAAGATCGCGTCGAGCGAGAGGATGTCCATGGGGCCTCCGGGGCGTTCCGATCAGCCCCCTATTGTCCTCCCGGGGGCCGGCGTTTTCAAGAGGCCGGCGCGGCTCAGAGGGCCAGGCGCAGGCCGGCCCGGACCGTGCGGCCCGGCGTGCCGTACCCCCAGACCGTCTCGTAGCGGGCGTCGAGGATGTTGGAGACGCGGGCGAAGACCGTGAAGCGCGGGCCGGCCGGGGCCGAGACGACGGCGTCGAGCAGGAGATAAGGGGCCAGGACGACGGTCGCGGCGGGATAGGCGCTGTAGTCGCGGTCGGGACGGCGCCCCGTCCACAGTCCCGAGACGGCCAGGTCGACGGAGCGGAACAGGCGCAGGCCGAGGTCGGCCGAGACCCGGTCGCGCGGCCGGCGGACGAGCGCCGTCCCGGCGTCGAGGTCGCGGGCCGAGAGCCGCGTGTAGGCCGCGGCCAGGCGCAGGCCCGGGGACGGCCGGGCCTCGAGCGAGGCCTCGAGCCCGCGCGTCCGGGCCCGGCCGATGTTGACGTAGCCGGTCGCCGTGTCGAAGTCGACGAGGTCGCGGAAGTCGTTCCCGAACGCGGTCAGTCCGAGGACGACGCGTCCGTCGGCGAAGCGCTGCTCGAGCCCGGCGTCCCAGCCGGCGGCCCGCTCGGGACGGAGCCCCGGGTTGCCGATAGGGCCCCAGGACGTGGCCGGGGCGTGGAGCTGGTAGAGCGAAGGCGACTTGAAGCCGGTGCCGAACGAGGCCTTGAGCCGGGTCCCGGTGGCCGGAACGAGGAAGGCCGGCGCGACGCGGAAGGTCAGGGCGGCGCCGGACAGGCTGTGGGTTTCGGCCCGGATCCCGGCCGTGACGAAGAAGCGGCCGCCGGCCTCCCAGTGATCGAGCGCGTAGGCGCCGGCCGAACGGGCCCGGGCCGCGGGGAAGGCCGACTCGGACGGGCCCCAGGCGCTCTCGGCGACGTACTCGGAACGGCCGCGCTCCTCCTCGATCTCGAGCCCGGCCGTCAGGGTGTGGGCCGGGCCGAGGAAGAGGTTGTTCTGCCAGTCGATCTTGACCAGGCCGCTGCGGAAGGCGCCTTCCTCGCGGTCGGCGGGATGGGCCTCGTCGAACGGATTGAGGCTGTCGCGGGCGGACCCGAGCCAGGAGACCGAGAGGAGGCGCTCCCAGCGCCCGGCCGCGGCCAGGCCGCGGTACTGACCGCGGACGAGGAGCGAGCCGTAGTCCTGGACGTTGTTGGGATCGTCGCCGCCGGGCCCGCCGAAGTTGTCGAGCTCGGTCCGGTCGCGGACGGCCCGGACGGTCAGGGTCACGGAGTCCGAGGGCCGCGGCGTCCAGCCGAAGCGGGCGGCCAGGGTCAAGTTGCGGTAGCCGTCCGTCTCGGTGTTGCCGGCGTAGGCCGAGGAAGCGGCCGACAGCCCGGCCGTCCGCTCGTGGACGAGGGACAGGGCGTAGTCGGTCCGCCGGCCCGAACCGGACAGCGAAAGGTCGGCGCCGAGGGAGCGGAGCGAGCCCGCCGACGCGCCCAGGCTCAGGCGGGGCCGGCCGCGGCCGGCGCGGGTGATGACGTTGACGACCCCGCCGAGAGCGTCCGAACCGTAGAGCAGGCCCTGCGGGCCGCGCAGGACCTCGACGCGTTCGACGTCGACGAGGGCCAGGTGGGCGAGGTCGCACGAGCGGGACGGATTGATGGGATCGTTGAGCTCGAGCCCGTCGAGAAGGACGAGGGTGTGCTCGCTCCCGGCGCCGCGGACGAAGACGGCGGAGGCGGCGCCGGGGCCGCCGTTGCGGACGGTCGACAGGCCGAGGACGGATTCCAGGGCCTCGAGGACGAAGGCCTTGCCGGCGCGGCGGAGCTCCTCGCCGGAGATGACGGTCAGGGAGCTGCCGACCTTGCGCTCCGGCGTCTCCAGGCGGGTGGCCGTGACGACGACGTCGTGCTTGAGGACGGGCGGCGCGCCGTCGCGCGCGTCCTGGGCCGGAAGGGCGGGGGAGAGGATGGCGAGGAGGGCGACGAGGACGGGGAGACCGGCGCCGAAGGCCGCCGGGAAGGGCGTGCGCGCGTTCATGGCAGGGGCTTCGCCTCCGCCCCCGCCGTATTCGTTCGCCGTCTTCCACCCGAAGACCGGCCGAGCGCGGCTCGCGGAAGGTATCCTGACTCCCGGATCGTCCTCCTCCCGAGCCTTCCAGCCTTTCGGCCGTGGCGTCCCTCGGGATTCGTCCCCGGTTACAGTAGCGGGGGCTGTGTCCGTCTCTAACGGACTTCCCTTCGACTCAAGCCGCAGGGATTATAGCAAAGGGAAGAAGAAAGGGCCAGGTCTTCAAAGCGGGAGACCGCCCCGGCCGGGCATCAGGCCGGAGCGGTCTCGGAGGGGGAATGGGGTCTATGGGTGATATCGAAAAGGAGGTCTTGGGTCGCCATTCTCGTCTCTCATCCCTATAAACGGAAATCCGCCACCGTCCGTTGCCTCTTTTATGATTGCACGATAAATCGGTTCTGCGCCTCTTCTCGGTTGTCCCTCTCGAGGTGGTGAGGGGATTGTCCTCGCAGATCCCCGTTGCTGGAGGAGGGGGAAATATCGTGAAAAAATGCTTTTTCCGATATTTCGCAGGATCGGGACTACGGGTGCTCCGTCCCGATCCTGCCTGGTCCGCTCACCTGGGTTCGCTCCCCGCTGCCCGGGGGGCCGGGGAGCCAGAGGATATCCCCGAACCAGAATCCGAGAGAGGGACTTCCGCCTTTAGGTGAAGAACCGATTTTTTTCGAACCCCCGTTCGATGACCAATACGAATTATACCACAGCCGGGGCCCCGGGTTCAAGGGCTTTCGGCGACTTTCGCAAAAATGCCTCGAACACCCCCATCGGAGCGCGCTTCCCCCCATAAAAAGGCCCTTTCCGCGCCATTTCGGCGAACAGGCCGTTTTTCGCCGTCTCCCCTGGCGGGGAGCCCCCCGGTTGGGTTATATTGAATAGGCCCTTCGAGCCCGAAATAGGCCTCCGGACGAGGAGAAAGGCATGAAAAACGAGGAATTCCGGCGCCACGGATACCGGTTCGTGGACTGGATCGCCGATTATTTCGAGAACATCGAGAAATTCCCCGTCCGGTCCCGGGTCGAGCCGGGACAAGTCAAGGCCCTCGTCCCCGCCGTGCCCCCGGCCCGGGGGGAGGACATGGAGGCCGTGTTCGCCGATTTCGAGCGGGTCGTCCTGCCCGGCATCACCCACTGGCAGCATCCGGGCTGGTTCGCCTACTTCCCGGCCAACAACAGCCCGGCCTCCGTCCTGGCCGAGCTCCTGACCGCCGGGTTGGGCGCCCAATGCATGAGCTGGCAGACCTCTCCGGCCGCGACCGAGCTCGAGGAGGTCGTCTGCGACTGGCTGCGGCAGATGATCGGTCTCCCCGAGGGCTTCACCGGGGTCATCCAGGACTCGGCCTCCTCGGCCACCCTGTGCGCCCTCCTCTCGGCCCGCGAGCGGGCTACCGGATTCGAGTCCAACGAGTCGGGCGCCCGGGCGCCCCTCGCCGTCTACGCCTCGAACGAGGTCCACTCGAGCGCCGAGAAGGGCGTCAAGATCGCCGGTTACGGCCGCCGCAACCTCCGGCGCATCCCCGCCGACGCCCGCTTCGCCATGGTCCCGGACAAGCTCGAGGAGGCCATTCTCGAGGACAAGGCGGCCGGCCTCGTCCCGGCCCTGGTCATGGGGACGGCCGGCACGACCTCGTCCGGGGCCGTCGATCCGCTGCGGGCGATCGGCGAGATCTGCCGGCGCCACGGCGTCTGGTTCCACGTCGACGCGGCCTGGGCCGGCACGGCCGCACTCCTGCCCGAGGCGCGTTGGGTCCTCGACGGCGCCGAGCTGGCCGACTCCCTGGTCTTCAACCCCCACAAGTGGATGCTGACCAACTTCGACTGCTCGGCCTATTTCGTACGCGACCCGGGGGCGCTCGTCCGGGCCCTCGAGATCCATCCCGAGTACCTCAAGACCGGCCCCGACGCCAAGGTCAAAAACCTCCGCGACTGGGGCATCCCCCTCGGCCGGCGCTTCCGGGCCCTCAAGCTCTGGTTCGTCATCCGCAGCTACGGCGTCGAGGGCCTGCAGGCCATGGTCCGCGAGCACCTCCGGCTGGCGGCCCTGGTCAAGGAGTGGGTCGAGGCCGATCCCCGCTTCGAGCTCATGGCCCCCGCGGACCTGGCCCTGGTCTGCTTCCGGCTCAACGACGGCCGCGACGAGGCCGGGCTCGACGGCCTCAACCGGCGCTTCCTCGACCTCGTCGACGCGGCCGGACCCGTCCACCTGACCCACACGACGCTGGGAGGGAAGTTCACGGTCCGCCTGGTCGTCGGCCAGCGGACGACCGAGGAGCGCCACGTCCGGGCCGCCTGGGACATCCTCAGCGCCGCGGCGGACGAAGCCCTGAAGGGCTGACGGGTCCCCGTCAATCCGGTCCGAGCGCGTAGCGCAGGGCGCCCTCCGGATCGGCGAACCGGACGAAGTAGCCCCAGCCGCCGGCGCCCTGCAGGACCTTGATCAGCAGCCGGTTCCAGCCCTTCTTCAGCCGGACCGCGACGCGGTCGAGGTCCGGCTCGGCCGCCCGGTAGGCCGGGTTCGTGTGGACGAGCGCGCCGTTGACCCACACTCTCACGCCGTCGTCGCTGCCGAGGAGGAGGTCCGCCGCGCGGTCGTCGGGGGACAGGACGTAGGCGGCCGCGTAGACGACGGCCTTCTCGTCGGGCTCGACGAGGCCGTCGAGCCGGACGTAGCCCGCGGCGTCGGCCTTGACGGTCCGCCAGGCGACCGTCGCGCCGCCCTTGCCCTTGTAGTTCTTGGCCGGCGCCGTCTCGGTCTCCGGCGGATAGGCCGTCGGCAGGTCGTCCATGTCGGCCGCCTCGAACGGCCCGACCAGGCGCCACTCCGTGATGAAGCGGCGGGCCGACGGCCGGAGAGAATTGCCGACGAAGAAGAGGTCGTACCCCGCGCTCCGCGTATCCCTGCCCTCGGCTTCGAAGACGACGGCGTTCGGGCCGGCCTCGAGGAGCTTCTTGTCTAGGACGATCGAGGCCATGGCCGGCTCCGGAGCGTAGCCCTCGAGCCGCCGGCCCAGGACGCGGAAGTCGCCCGCCGCGGGCCCCTTGAGGAAGTGGACCTCGATGTCGTAGAGGTCGCGGACCCCGACGGGGAAGCGGAGCTCGGCTTTGTCCCCGGCCGCCGCGCCGTCCGTCCGCAGGACGGGGTAGCGGGCGCCCGACGCGCCGTAGAACGAGGCCAGGCCCGCGGCCAGGCGGGGCCCGGTCATGGACAGGCCCGCCTCGGCATCGACGAAGCGGTCGAAGCGGCCCTCGACCGCCGGCGTCCAGCGCGGCTGGACGAAGTTCTCCGGCGGTTCGAAGGCGAACGGCAGCCGCTCGGCGGCCGGCGGCAGGTCGGGGAATGGCCGGTGGGGCTCGGTCTGGTACCAGTAGGCGACCGAGGACAGGAAGTCGGCCCGGTCGTTGGCGTGGCCGTGCTCGATCGCGGCCTCGATCCTCCTCGTGAACGGGATGGGATCGGGGACGTGGAAGCGGTAGACGGTGGCCTTGGCCCCGGCCTGGAAATCCTCCTCCTGGAGGGGACAGCCGTAGAAGGGGCTCTGGCCCTCGCGCATGCCCCAGGCGTCCGAATAGTAGTCCTCCGAGCCCGTGCCGTGGAGGGACGGCCGGCTCTCGCCGTCGACGCGGATCATGTCGTCGCCCTCGCCCCACCAGCCCAGGGCCCGCTGGAGGACGCTGAGGTTGGTGCCGACGAGGTGTCCGGCGCCCTCGGCCGCGAGCAGGAGGTAGTTCCGGCCGGGCGCGGGCGGGAACTCCTGGCGGTACTGGGCGTGGAAATAGGGCGTGTCCGCGGCGAGGTCCGGCAGCTCGCGGTAGTCGATGTAGTAGTAGAACGCGTCGACCGGGCGCGTGCCCTCGTTCTTGACCGTGATGCGGCAGGACCGGCGGAAGGGCATGAACCAATAGGCGTTCCGGGCCCGCCCCTCCGAAGAGCAGACGATGGGCAGGGAGACGAAGTCCCGGTTCAGGCCGTGCCCGACGCCGAAGAAGTCGCCGATGGGGGCCTCGACCGAAGGCGATTTCTCGTTGTCCCAGTAGACGCGCAGGACGATCTTGCGGCCGTAGAAGGGCTCGGCCGCGATCGTCGTCCAGATGTGGTGGATGGCCCCCGGGCCCTCGATCTCGGCCAGGACGGCCGTCCGGCCCGGGCCGACGACGAGGGAGTCGCGGTTGCCGCCGGAGCGGTCGTAGGACGAAACGCGGCGGCCGCGGAAATCCTGTCTCCGGCCGAGACCCTGGAGAAGGTCCTGGCCGGCGACGAGGGCGGCCGCGCCGATGAGGAGCGCGGCGGGGACGAGCCACGGGCGAAGACGGAGGGCGGGACGGCGGCGGGACGTGAAGGGCATCATCGGGACCTCCTGGTGACGGGCCGGCCCCGCCGCGGCCTAGCGCGCGGGGCGCCCGGACTTCGGGCCGCCGGGGGTCCGGATCCGCGACTTGCGGTCCCGGCGGGTATACGGCTTGATGTCGAGGACGGGCGTGCCGTCGACGAGGTCGAGGCCGGAGACCTCGAGGACGGCGCCGTCGCGGCGAAGGAGCCGCAGGACGGTCATCCCGACCGGGTTGGGACGGTGGGGCGAGCGGGTGGCGAAGATGCCCCGCTCCCGCGTTTCCCCCGGCGGGACGGCCTTGAGCTTGGCCGGCCCGGCCTTGTGGAATTGGAAGAGGACGACGATGTGGGAGTACTCCTCGAGGCGGTCCAGGGCCGGAGCGTACTCGGGCCGGACCTCGATCGTCCCCGTCGACCGTTCGAAGAAGCCCCGCGGGGCGAAGGCCGGTGGGGGCAGGTCGGCCGGCTCCTTATAGGGCGAGCGGACGACGCCGACGGGCGTCAGCCGGAGCGGGCCCGTCATTTCCCGACGTAAGTCAGCCACTTCTCGTAGCGGGGATCGCGGCCGCCGACGGCGTCGGCGAAGGCCTTGACGAGGCGCTGGACGACCGGGCCGGGCTTGCCGGTGCCGATCGTGTGCGCCGTCCCCGGGCCGGCCGGATCGGAGCCGTCGGTGACGGCGACGATGGGGATGACCTCGACGGCCGTGCCGCAGTAGAAGGCCTCGTCGGCCCCGAAGAGGTCGTCCTTCGAAATGGGCCCGACGGCCGTCTTGTAGCCGAGGCCGGCGCCGATCTCGAGGATGCTCGTCCGGGTGATGCCCTCGAGGGCCGATTCGGTCCGGCCGTTGGTGACGAGGGTGTCGCCCTTGACGACGAACACATTCTGGCCCGGGCCCTCGGCGACGCGGCCCTCCATGTTCAGGAAGATGGCCTCGTCGAAGCCCCGCTCGCGGGCCTCCATGCCGCAGATCGTCGACTGGACGTAGACGCCGCCGAGCTTGGCCGACATGTTGAACTGGGTGTGGTGGACCCGGCGCCAGGGCACGATCAGGGCGTTGACGCCGCGGGCCGCGTTCTCGCCGAGGTAGGCCGCCCACTCCCAGGCGCTGACGGCCATCTCGACCGGGCAGGCCATGGGCACCAGGCCGAGGTTGCCGTAGGAGTAGAAGAGGAGGGGCCGGATGTAGCAGCTGTCGAGCCCGTTCACCCGGACGATGCTCTTGACGGCCTCGTCGATCTCGTCCCTGGTGTAGGGGACCTTCATCTTGATGACCCCGGCCGACAGGAGAAAGCGGTCGGTGTGCTCCGGCAGGCGGAAAATGGCCGGGCCCTTATCGGTCTTGTAGGCCCGGAGGCCCTCGAAGACGCAGGTGCCGTAATGGAGGGCGTGCATCATGGGGTGGAAATCGGCCGCGGACCAGTCGTAGAACTTGCCCTGATACCAGTATTTCTCGGCCTTGGGGAAATGGGTGTTGAGGAACATGGCTGGCTCCTTCATGGGTTTGGGTACGGAAAGCGGGCGGCGGGAAATGGGTATAAGGGACCGCCCGGTCCGGCGCTGATCCGAATCAGCTTATAGAAGGCACTACCTCTCGGGGCGATCGGGCTGACTTCTCCGGCCTCGGAGAGAGGCCATCCTATCACACGGCCGGGGTCAAGTAAAGCTAAGCCGGCCGCCGCGAGAAGTAGGTCCGGCCGTCGTGGACGAGGCGGCGGACCCGGCCCCTGGCTTCCAGGGCGGAAACGGCCTTGAGGACCTCGTCGTGTTGGCGGCCGAGGGCCACGGCGATGTCGGCGACCGTCTGGGGGCGCCGGCCGACGGTGGCCAGGACCTTCCGGTCGAGGGCGCCGGCGGCGGCCGGCCGCTTCCGTTTGGCGAAAGAGGCCACGATCTCGGCCTTGGGCCCGAGGGCGGCCCGGACGCGGCGCAGGTCGGCGGGACCCAGGGCCCCCGTCCCGGCCTCGGCCGGCGGGCGGACGACCGTGTTGAGCTCGATGCGGTCGGGCCGGATGCGGGCGACGGCCTTCTTGAGCGCGGCCAGGGCGGCCGGGGAGTCGTTGACGCCCTTGACCAGCATGACCTCCAGCCGGATCTCGCCCGCGTACTCGTCGCGGAAGCGGGCCAGGCCCTCGACGACGCGCCGGTTGTCGAGCCCGGCGTGAGGGCGGTTGACGCGCCGGAAGAGGGCCGCCGGGACGGCGTCGAGGGACGGCACGACGACGTCGGCCGCCCCGAGGTCCCGCCGGACGTCGGCGCGGGTGAGGAGCGTCCCGTTGGTCAGGACGGCCACGGGGCGGCCCGTCTCCCGCTTGATGTCGCGGATGAGGCGCCCGATGTCCCTGCTCAGGGTCGGTTCGCCGGAGCCGGAGAAGGTGACGAAGTCGATGCGGGGCTCGGCGGCGACGGCCGCCTTGACCTGGGCCAGGATGTCCTCCGGCGGGAACCACGTCCCCCGGCGCAGCCGGGTCTGGCCGGTCGAGCCGAGCTGGCAATACGTGCAGTCCAGGGTGCAGGTCTTGAAGGGGATGATGTCGACGCCCAGCGAGAAGCCCAGGCGCCGGGAGGCCACCGGACCGTAGACGTACTTGCGCCCGGCCATCAGACGGCGTCCTTGTAGATCTCGATGAAGCGCCTGAGGGAGCGGTCGTAGGTCCGTTCGACGGCGTCGGGGAACAGGCAGGCCGGCAGCTCCCGGTTCCGCCAGTGATAGGCCAGGCAATCGCAGCAGACGCCCTTGCGGCCGCAGGGCTCGTAGCTGCAGTTGCAATGGGCCTTGCTCCTGGCGCTCTTGCATTCGCTCATGGGGACCTCTCCGTCGGGGATGGGCTTCCTTATTATATAGGTTCCCCCGCCCGCGGGGAATGGACGGCCGTCCGCGAATCGGGTATCATAGGCGCCATCAAGGAGTTAGTGAGGACGCCCATGCCCGGCTACACGGACCGCGAGGCCAAGGCCGGCCTCGGGGCGAAGCTGCCGCCCCTGGAGACCTTCGCCAACCAGTTCCCCGACTACGAGATCACCGTCGAGGTCCCCGAGTTCACCTCGGTCTGCCCCAAGACGGGCCTGCCCGATTTCGGCCGCCTGACCCTGACCTACGTCCCCGTCAAGCGGGTCCTCGAGCTCAAGTCCCTCAAGGAGTACTTCCTGGCCTACCGGAACCTGGGCATCTTCTACGAGAACGTCGTCAACCGCGTCCTCGAGGATGTCGTGGCGTCCTGCCGGCCGTCGCGGGCCGCCGTCCGCGGCGAGTTCAATCCCCGCGGCGGGCTGAGCTCGATCGTCGAGGCCCGCTTCCCGCGGTCCCGGAAGCGGCGGCCCTGAGCGGGGCCGGACGCCTCCCGACATCCGGAACGGACTCCTTCCCCCGGCCCCGATGAACCCCTTCCGCCCCGCGCCGACGGCCAACGGCACCCGCCTCTGCCGCACCGACCTGCTCATCGTCCTGGTCGTCGTGCTCTGGGCCGTCAACCTCTCGGTCATCAAGATCGGGCTGCGCGTCCTCACGCCCCATGCCTTCAACGCCGTCCGGCTGGGCTTGGCCGCGCTGGCCTACCTGGCGGTCCTGTCGGTGCGCCGGCCGCGCTTCCGGCCCGGGCGCCGCGGCGACGGCTGGAAGGCCGCCGGCCTTGGCCTGCTCGGCATCACCTTCTACCAGGTCTTCTTCATCCGGGGCGTCGACACGATGAACGCCTCGACGGCCTCGGTGGTCATGGGCACGAGCCCCATCTTCATCGCCCTGCTGGCCACGGCCGTCGGCGAAGAGCGCGTCACTTGGGCCGGCTGGGCCGGCATCGCCATCTCGTTCGGCGGCTTCCTCCTCGTCCTGTCCGGCGAGAACGGCGGCCTGGTCTTCACCTGGGAGGCCTGGCGGGGCGCCTTCCTGATCCTGCTCGCCAACGCCTGCTGGGCCGGCTACACGGTGTTCTCGAAGCCCGTCCTCGACCGCAACGCCGCTTTCGACCTCGCGGCGATCGGGACGGTGGCCGGGACCGCGGTCTATCTGCCGTTCGCGGCCGGCGACCTGGTCCGCACGGACTGGGCGGCCGTGCCCTGGCAGGGCTGGGCGGCCATCGCCTACGCCGGCCTGGTGGCCATCTTCCTCTGCTTCGTCCTCTGGCACCAGTCGGTCAAGAATGTCGGGGCCGCCAAGACCGGCGTCTACGGCAACCTGACCCCCATCCTGGCCATCCTCTTCGCCGGCCGGATCCTGGGCGAGCGCCTCACCGCCGTCCAGGCCGCCGGCGCGGCCGTCACGCTGGCGGGCGTCTATCTGACGCGGTCCGGCTACCGGTTCTTCGAGCGCCGCGGTCAGCGGATCCCGTAGACCTTGTGGAGCTGGATCGAGAGGCGGATGCCGCCGAGCCCCGCGCGCGAGGCCCCGTCGAGCAGCGCCGCGGCCTTCCTCAGGCTCCAACCGGCGTTGGACTGCGGCTGGAGGAAGAGCGGCGTCGCGGCCGGAAAGGCGGCCCGGACCGTCCGGACCGCGTCGAGCGTGAGCGAGCGGCAGACGACGAGCTTGACCTCGCGGGCCCGCCGGGCGAAGGCGGGGTGGACCGCGTAGTCCGGCGGCTTGGGCGAGACCGTGTGCCAGTCGGCCCGGGACTCGGGCGGGAAGGTGCCGTTGGTCTCGACCTGGACGAGGTAGCCTTCGGAGTGGAGGCGGTCGACGAGCGGCCGGACGTCCTGGGCCAGGGGCTCGCCGCCGGTCAGGCAGACCCAGGCCGCGGCGAGGGGGGCGCCGAGCCGCAGGACCTCGGCGACGACGGCGTCGACGGCGAGTTCGCGGCCGCCGCGCCAGGCCGTTTGGGTGTCGCAGAAGCCGCAGCGGAGGTTGCAGCCGGCCAGGCGGACGAAGACGGTCGGCTCGCCCTGGCGCAGGCCCTCGCCCTGGACCGAGGCGAAGATCTCAGTCGTCTTCAGCGTAGGTGGCCGACGCATCCTCGGATTCCCAGACCGTGACGGAGTCGACGGGATAGGCCTTCTTGAGCTCGCCGTAGAGGTGGCGGGCGATGTTCTCCGCGGAGGGGTTGAAGGGGAAGGCCTCGTTGAGCAGGGTGTGATCGGGGAGAAGGGCAGCCAGGGTCCGCTTGATCTCGGTGAAGTCGAACCCGATGCCCGCGGCGTCGAGCGTCCGGGCCCGCACGGCCACCTCGACCTGGAAGGTGTGGCCGTGGATCTTCTCGCACTTCCCCTTGTACTCCTTGAGATAGTGGGCGGCCGAGAACTTGTCCCGGACCTTGAGCGTCCAGCTCATCGGTGACCTCTCTTTCGCAGGCGGGCGAGCAGCGGGTCCTCGAGGCCGACGGCCCGCCAGGCCTCGGCCCGGAAGCGGCAGGACGAGCACGCGCCGCAGGGGCGCTCGCCGCCGGCGTAGCAGGAGACGGAACGGGAGTAGTCGGCCCCGAGGCGGAGACCCAGGCGGATGATGCCGGGCTTGTCCAGGCCGATGAGCGGCGCCAGGATGCGGGGCGGCGGGCCGCCGAAGGCGGCTCTGGTCCCGGCCCGGACGGCCCGCTCCATGGCCCGGACGAAGGCCCGGGTCGTGTCGGGGTAGTCGGGCGAGTCGGCGACGTGGAAGCCGCAGACGAGGTCGCGGACCCCCCGGGCTTCGGCCCAGGCCGCGGCCAGGGCCAGGAAGACGCCGTTGCGGAACGGCACGTAGGTCGAGGGCGGCCCGGCCGGCCGGGCGGCGCGGCGTCGGACGGGGGAGCGGGGGAGGGCGATCGCGGCGTCGGTCAGGGCCGAGCCGCCGACGGGGCGCAGGTCGACCTCGAGGACGGCGTGGGGGACGCCCAGGCGCCGGGCGGCCCGCCGGGCCAGGGCGATCTCGACCCGGTGGCGCTGGCCGTAATCGAAGGTCAGCGCGTGGACGCGGTCGTAGCGTTCCAGGGCCCAGGCCAGGGCCGTCGTCGAATCGAGCCCGCCGGAGAACAGGACCACGCAGGATGTCACGAATCTCACCTGGCATGAATAATAGAGGAGGCCCCCGAGATTAGCAAGTTGGCCGTCGGAACTCGCGACTTCATCATTTCAAAAGGAGGCGTTGAAGAGCGGAGAGGAGAATCGTTGAGCCCGATTTGGGAAAGTTTAGCCAAACGGCGTGGCGGACGAGGGGAGTTTCCCTGGAAACCGACAAAACGTGTTTGAGCGAGGCTTAGCGCAAGCCGAGCGAGTTGTTTTGGCGCCGAGTCCGGCGCACCGGAGGGCGTCTTTAAACTTTCCCCATGAGGGCGAAATGATCCTCCGAACCGCTCCAAGCCGACGTTTGACACCTCGGGGCCCGGATGGTATATCTTGAGATTCCGGACATGAGCGAAAAGTCCATCGTCGACGGCATCGGCGGCGTCGTCCGCACCTACGAGCTCATGGACCGCGTCCGGACGCGGCAGGACCTGGTCATCCGCGACGACCAGTTCGACTTCGAGGCCCTGGCCGACGCCGTCCGCTACGCCGCCCGGCGGCGCATCCGGCTGAGCCTGCTCGACACCGGGCGTTTCGACCTCGTCCGCCTCGAGTCCCTGGCCGATGCCGGCGGCCGCATCCTGACCTCGGACGAGGCCCGCCCGCGGGCCGACGAGTGGGAGGTCCTGCTCGAAGCCTGCCGCCGGGGCGGCACCCGGCCGGCCGCCTTCTGGCACGGCCCGCTGCCGTCGCCGGACGCGACGGAGGGCTTCACCCGCCTGGCCCTGACCGACCTGCTCGGCGCGGGCCTCGACCTCCACGTTTCCGACCGGGCCCACGCCCGCGACCCGGAGGACCTGGCCGGGCTGGCCGCGGCGGCCAGGAAGGGCCGCGGCTATTTCGTCGTCTACCACGCCGGGGCGCTCCCGGCGGAGCTCGCGGCGCCGGCGGCGCGCCGGGCCTGGGTCCACTTCTCGGACCGCGGCGCCGCCGACGAGGGCTGGGCGGACAGGGCCCTGGGCGTGGCCCGGGCCGCGGCCGCAGCCGGTTCGCGGGCCGTCGTCCACGTCGAGACCGGCCTGGCCCTCGAGACCTTCGCCGCGCTCTGGGAGGCGGGCGCCGCGCTCGTCGTCCTGACGCCGCCGAGCGACGACCGCTCGCTCCTGCGGCCGTACGAGGAAAAAGCCGCGCGGCGCAAGGTCCCGGCCCGGGCCTTCTACCTATCCACGGCTTTCCTGCCGTGATATAATCGTCCTCTTATGGAAGCCCACAACCTCGGTCAGACGCTCTCGCTGTGGACGGTCGTCCCGTTCGTCGGGCTCCTTCTGTCCATCGCCCTGCTGCCGCTCAAGGCGCCGCACTTCTGGGAGAGCCACAAGAACAAGGGCCTGGTGGCCTTCCTGTGGTCCCTGCCGATCGCGGCCTACTTCCTGATGCACGCCCCGCACGAGCTGGTCCTGTCGATGAAGGACTACGCCTCGTTCCTCATCCTGCTGACGGCCCTGTTCATCATCTCGGGCGGCATCGTCCTCAAGGGCGACCTCAAGGCCACGCCCGAGGTCAACTCGCTCTTCCTCCTCGTCGGCGCCGTCCTGGCCAACTTCATCGGCACGACGGGCGCCAGTATGCTCCTCATCCGGCCGCTCCTGAAGACCAATTCCGAGCGCAAGCACACGCTGCACATCCCCATCTTCTTCATCTTCGTCGTCTCCAACATCGGCGGCCTGCTGACCCCGCTCGGCGACCCGCCGCTGTTCATGGGCTTCATCAAGGGCGTGCCCTTCTTCTGGACGCTGCGGCTCCTGCCGCTCTGGGCCCTCATGGTCGGCGGCGTCGTGGCCGTCTTCTACCTCTACGACGGCTTCCAGTACCGCAAGGAGGAGTGCCGGGACCTCATCCGCGACCGGCGCCGGGTCGTGCCCCTGCACATGACGGGGACGATCAACTTCCTCTGGCTGGCCGGGGTCATCGCCGGCATCTTCCTGCCCTTCCCGCGCCGCGAGGGCGTGCTCGTCCTCATGACCGTGATGTCGCTGCTGACGACCAAGCGGGAATGCCGCGTCGACAACCGCTTCACCTACAATCCGATCATCGAGGTGGCCGTCCTGTTCGCCGGCATCTTCGTGACCATGGTCCCGGCCCTGCTCATCCTGAGCTCGCGGGCCGCGGAGATGGGCATCGGCAAGCCCTGGCAGTTCTTCTGGATGACCGGCTCCCTGTCCTCCTTCCTCGACAACACGCCGACCTACCTGGCCTTCCTGTCCATGTCCCAGGGGCTCGGCCTCAACGGGCCCGTCGTCGGCGTGCCCCACCTGTTCCTGATGGCCATCAGCGCCGGGGCCGTGTTCATGGGCGCCAACTCCTACATCGGCAACGGCCCCAACTTCATGGTCAAGGTCATCGCCGAGGAGCACAAGCTGAAGATGCCGTCGTTCTTCGGCTACATGCTCTACTCGTTCGTGGTCCTCGTGCCGCTCTACGTCGTCGTCACGCTGCTGTTCTTCAGGTAGAGACCTCCGGACACCCGCCATGAACTCCCCGTTCGCCACCCGCCTGGAGCCCTGCGCCGCGGCGGCGGTCCGGTCGCGACGGGCGCGCGCGAAGGGCCAAACAGGAGGCCTCCGAACGGCCCCACTAATGGTGGTCCGGCCGCGTCACGACACAAAAAAAAGCGGTCAAAAGCCAGAAAACGCTTGACAATCGGTTAGAATGGTCTATAAATGAAAATGAAAAAATGGAACTCGAGAGAGATTTCCGCGCAAGAACAGGTTGAGAGAAGGAACACGAGATGAAGATCGCTTTGGTCTATAGCTCGAAAGCGGGCATGGAGGCGACGCTCGATCGCCGGCCCGACGAGCCGAAGGGCGAGGAGGACGAGCCTCCACTTCCGCCCGACATGCTCGCCGAGTGCGATTCGGACGAGACGATCGCCGCGGTCGGGCAGGCCCTCCGGGAAAAACACCAGGTCGTCTTCGTCGAGTCCGACGACAAGGCCTACGGCCGGCTCAAGCGCCAGCGCCCCCAGCTCGTCTTCAACATCGCCGAGCGCGTCGTCGGCCCCAACCGCGAGTCCCACATCCCGACGGTCTGCGAGATGTTGGACATTCCCTACACGGGCTCCGATCCGCTGACCCTCGGCATCTGCCTCGACAAGTCGCGGGCCAAGGAGATCCTGTCCTACCACCGCATCCCCAACCCGGCCTTCTGGATCGTCGAGTCGGCCGCGGCCATCCCGGCCGGCGTCCGCCTGCCGGCCATCGTCAAGCCGCTGACCGAGGGCTCGAGCAAGGGCATCAAGAACAACTCCCTCGTCCACAGCCTGGGCGAGCTCTACGAACGGGTCGACGAGGTCGTCGCGACCTACAAGCAGCCGGTCATCGTCGAGCGCTTCCTCGGCGGGCGCGAGTTCACGGTCGGCGTCCTCGGCAACGACCCGAACTACGAGGTCCTGCCCATCGTCGAGATCGATCACGGCCAGCTGCCGGCCGGGGCGGCGCCCATCTACTCGTACGAGGCCAAGTGGCTCTGGGACACGCGCGAGAAGCCGCTGGACATCTTCAAGTGCCCGGCCCCCGTCCCGCCCGTCCTGGCGGCCAAGATCGAGAGCCTCGTCGCGCGGACCTGCCGCGTCCTGCGCATCCGGGACTGGGCCCGGATCGACGTCCGGCTCGACGACAAGGGCGAGCCCAACATCCTCGAGATCAATCCCCTGCCGGGCATCCTGCCCCGGCCCGAGGACAACTCCTGCCTGCCCAAGGCGGCCCGGACCGCCGGCTATTCCTATTCGGACCTGATCCACAGAGTGGTCGAGGAGGCCGGCAAGCGCTACGGCCTCCGTCCGACGCGCATCCGGCCCGCGGCGAGCGAACGGCCGGCGGTCCTCGCGGATCGTGCATGACCGCTTCCCCCCATATCGCCATCGTCTACAACGCCTACGAACCGAGACCGACGGCGACGGGCGAGCGTCTGTCCGAGGAGTCCGTGGCCGAGATGGCCAAGCAGGCCCAGGAGGCCGTCCAGAGCCTGGGCGTGGCGACGACGCTCGTGCCGCTCCAGAAGAGCCTGTTCAACTTCCTGGGGCGGGTCCGCGAGCTCAACCCCGACGGCCTGATCAACCTCTGCGAGGGCTATTACGGCCGGCCGCAGTGGGAGTCCAACATCGCCGGCATCTTCGAGCTCCTCGGCCTGACCTTCACCGGCTCGCCGGCCAAGACGCTGGCTTTCTGCCAGGATAAGTTCAAGGCCAAGGCCGTGCTCAAGGCGGCCGGGCTGCCGACGGCGCCGGCCCAGCTCATGCTGACGGGAGAGGAGCCGCTCGAGCTGAGGTTCCCCCTTATCGTCAAGCCGAACTCCGAGGACGCCAGCTTGGGCGTCTACCCCGATTCGGTCGTCCGCGACGAGGAGGCCCTGCGGCGCCAGGTCCGGCGATGCCTCGAGAACTACAAGCAGCCGGCCCTGGTCGAGGCCTTCATCGACGGGCGCGAGTTCAACGTGGCCGTCCTCGAGAACGGCAAGGTCCGGGCCCTGCCGGTCTCCGAGATCGACTTCTCGGCCCTGCCCAAGGACACGCCGCGCATCCTCGGCTACGACGCCAAGTGGTTCGAGGACCATCCCTTCTACCAGAAGACGCCGCCGGTCTGCCCGGCCCCCATCGACGACGAGCTGCGCGGGCGGCTCCAGGGGCTGGCCGAGGCGGCCTTCCGGACCCTGGGCTGCCGCGACTACGCCCGGGTCGACTTCCGGATGGACGCCAAGGGCCGGCCGTTCATCCTCGAGGTCAATCCCAACCCCGACATCAGCAACAACGCCGGCTACGCCCGGGCCCTGGCCGCGGCCGGCATCGGCTACGCCGCCTTCTGGGGCCTGATGATCGACAACGCCATGGCGAGGAGGGCCGTCCATGATCCGGCCGATGGCGCCGCGCGATAAGGCCGACGTGCTCGGGCTCGTCCGGGCCACCGGCTTCTTCACCGAGGCCGAGGTCGGCGTGGCCGAGGAGCTCATCGACATCTACCTCGGGCAGCCGGACCAGAAGGACTACCATGTCGTCGTCGTCGAGGGCGAGGGCGGCGGCGCGGCCGGGTACATGACCTGGGGCCCGACGCCCCTGGCCGAGGGGGCCTACGACCTCTACTGGATGGCCGTCGCGCCGTCCGAGCAGGGGAAGGGGAGGGGCAAGGAGCTCGTCCGCTGGCTCGAGGACGAGGTCCGGAAGAGGGACGGGCGGGTCATCATCATCGAGACCTCGTCCCAGCCCAAGTACCACGGCACGAGACGGTTCTACATCGATCTCGACTATAAAGAGGTCGCCCGGGTCCCGGACTTCTACCGGGCCGGCGACGATCGCGTCATCTACGCGAAGTATTTCCGTTAGGAGTTCGGAGATGGACGACTGGCAACGCCTGCTCAAAGGGGCTCTCCGCAAGCCCGAAGACATCGCCGCGAAGTTCGGCCTCGACCTCGAGGAGGTCCGCCGCATCGCCAAGGTCTTCAAGATCCAGATCACGCCGTATTACGCCGGTCTGATCAAGGAGCGCGGCGACGCCATGTGGCGCCAGATGGTGCCCGACGCGGCCGAGCTCGAGGCCGACACGGGCGTCGCCGACCCGCTCGAGGAGGACCACGACTCGCCGGTGCCGAGCATCGTCCACCGCTACCCCGACCGCTGCCTGTTCCTGGTCTCCCACAGCTGCGCCTCGTACTGCCGCTTCTGCACGCGGAAGCGGAAGGTCGGCGACCCGTCGAAGATCCATCCCCGCTACATCGAGGACGGGCTGGCCTACATCCGCAGCCACCCGGAGATCCGCGACGTCGTCATCTCGGGCGGCGACCCGCTCATGCTCAGCGACCGCCGGCTCGAGGCCGTCGTCAAAGGCGTCCGGGCCATCCCCCACGTCGAGATCATCCGCATCGGCACGCGGGTGCCGTGCGTCCTGCCGCAGCGGGTCACCGAGAAGCTCGCGGCCATGCTCAAGAAGTACCACCCGCTCTACGTCAACGTCCACTTCAACCACCCCGACGAGATCACGCCGGAGTCGTCGCTGGCGCTGGGGCGGCTGGCCGACGCGGGCATCCCGCTCGGCAACCAGACGGTCCTGCTCAAGGGCGTCAACGACGACCCGCTGGTCATGCGCCGGCTCATGCAGAAGCTGCTGTCGGCGAGGGTCCGGCCGTACTACATCTACCAGGCCGACTACGTCAGCGGCACGGAGCACCTGCGGACGACGGTCGAGAAGGGGCTCGAGGTCATGGAGAACCTGCGGGGCTGGACGTCCGGCCTGGCCGTGCCCTACTACTGCATCGACGCGCCCGGGGGCGGCGGCAAGATCCCGGTCCTGCCGAAGTACCTCCAGTCGATCAGCGAGGACCAGGTCGTGCTGCGGAACTACGCCGGGGAGCTGTTCGTCTATCCCCAGGTCAAGGGCAAGCCGAAGCGCAAGCCGCGCCCGTCCGCGCCGCCCTG
Organism: Candidatus Aminicenantota bacterium; assembly: GCA_017999365.1. Lineage (GTDB taxonomy): Bacteria > Acidobacteriota > Aminicenantia > Aminicenantales > Saccharicenantaceae > RBG-16-66-30. The sequence goes on along the minus strand of JAGNLW010000002.1, from coordinate 322,002 downwards.
CTACAGCTTCGACGGCGCCCCCCCCATGCCCTAAGTCGGTGCCTGGCATTCACAGACGCTCTTTCCTCCCTGGAAGTGTGAAGGCCTGACCCTCTCCTTTTCGCGTTCACTGAGAAAAAAGCCCCGTCCTCTCCGTCAGTACTATTGGGACGGAGACCAAAGGAGACCGATATGGCCAGGCGACCCCGGATCGAATTCCCGGGGGCGTTCTATCATGTCACGTCCAGGGGCATCCGAAAGCAGGCCATTTTCGGCGGCGACGATGACAGGACCCATTTTCTCAATGGCCTCTGTAAAGCCCATGAGCGGTTCGGTGTCGTCATCCATGTCTATTGTCTTATGGAGAACCATTATCATATCTTCCTTCAAACGCCCGACGGGAATCTCTCAAGGACCATGCATCTCATCAACTTCAGATATGCCCACTATTTCAATAGAGAACACGCCCACTGCGGACATGCCTTTCAATCCCGGTTCTGGGCCACGCTGGTCCAGGCCAAGGAGTACGCTCAAGAGGTCGCTCCCTATATCCACTTGAATCCCGTCAGGGCCCACATCGTAGAACGTCCCGAAGACTATGAATGGTCCAATTACCGCGAATATCTCGGGACCGCTCCCTCCCGGCCATGGACCGAAAGCAGGTTCGTCCTCGGCCTCTTCGGGAACTCGCTGGATGAAGCGCGGAAGGCCTATCGAGAACAGGTCCTGGCCCGCATGATGCGCGGGGACCCCGATCCGCTGGCTGCGGCCAGAAAGACCGGGATCCTCGGGAACCCGGACTTCGTGACGCTAGTGACGAAGGCGTTCTCGAAGTCCGCCGCCCAGCCGGAGCGCCCTAGTCAGGTCCGGCTCAGCGGGCCCCAGAACAGGCCCGATATGCGAGTGATCCTCAAAGAAACGGAATCCGAACTGGGGCCCAGAAGCCGGTTCGTCCGGAATGTTGCCATCTATATCGGACATACCGTGACCGATCATTCGGTAAAGACGATAGGCGAGTTCTTTAGCCTCGGCGAACCTGCGGTTGCCAATGTCTGTCGTCGAATGAAAAGGGAATTGGAACATAATATAACGCTGACCCGGGCGGTCGATGAGATTGTCCGCCGGCTGCTCTGTCCTTAAGCCAAAATGGTGCCAGGCCTTCACACTTTCAGAGGAGAAACCGACTTTGTGAATGCCAGGTACCGTCCTAACGGAGGCTGGAGAGGTAGGGGCTGAGGCCGGGGGACTTGACCAGGGCCAGGGCTTCCTCGCGCGGGACGCCGCGCTTCTGCCGCAGCGACTCGAGGATGCGGATGATCGAGAAGGCCACCTCGGCCGTCTGCCCCGCCTCGGCCGGCTTGTCGCGCAGATAGGCGATGGCGTCGTACAGCACGGCGTTGGCCTCGCCGTACGTCACCGGCTCCCGCCTCCCGTGCGCCTTCACCCACGCCGCCGTCCCCAGCGCGTCGTTGACGTGCGACTGGATGAGGAACGTGGCCCGCCCGATAAGCTTGAGGTTGCTCGGGCTGACGTTGGTCATCGTGTTGCCGACGACCTTGCCCAGCTTGGCCATGACCGCCGTCGAGTGGGCGTTGAGGAGCATCTTGGCCGCCATCTGCTGCCGGATGCCGAAGGCGTCGCCCTCCGCGGCCACCGCCACGGGCACCACGACGAGCCGCCCGTAACGGCTTTTCCAGCCGCTCCGGACCCGCTCGACGAGCGCCGGGACCGCCTTGCCCGCCCGGTCCGTGACGAGCACGACGGCCGCGTCGGCCCCGCCGTCCCCGGCCAGCTCCAACACCCTGGCGAACGAAGACCCCGCCCGCCCGAGCTCGCCTTCCTCCGGCGTCACGGCCACGAGCACGACGAGGTCGCCCTTCTTAGGGCCGCGCCCCGCCGTGTTCGCCTCCGCGAGCGAGAAATCGTAGAGCTCCGCCTGCTCGTCGCCCGCCTTCTTCAGGCTCTCCAGGGCCGCCCGCCTCAGGTACGGGTCCCCGACCTCGGTCTCGAACGGCCCCCGGTACCTCTCCGCCGCCAATCCCCGGAACGGCCGCCCCAGGAACGCCCGCCAGGCCTCCTCCGCCGTCCCCGCCTTCGTCCAGACCTGGATCCAGCACTTCCGGGCCGGCTCCCGGACCGTATCGAGCGGGAACAGCCGGAAGGTCGGGCTGCGCTCCGTGCTGTCGATGAAGACCGTGATCAGGCCCCGCTCGGCGTAATACGTGGAGAACCGTCCCGCCGCATAGGCCGCCGCTTCGATCTCCGTGAGCGCCGCGAGCTCCGGCAGGGCCGCCTTGACCCCGTCGAGCGCCTCGCCGAAGCGCCTCAGCCGCGCCGCCACGTCCGCCGCCGCGTCCGTCCGTCGCGCGCGCCCTCCGAACCCCAGCCGCTCCATCTCCCCGGGCCCGAGCGCCTTCGCCAGCACCCGCTCCACGGCCGTTTCGACGACCGACGCCACCACGAAGGTCTCGATCGTCGTCGCCTGCATCCGCGTCGACCCGGTGATGGCCTGCGGCCCGGTCGTCAGGTTGATCTTGGTGATGCCCGGCTCGTCGATGACCCGCCGGCTGCGCTCGAACGGCAGCAGCCGGTCGTCCGGGTTGTTGTAGACGAAGTACAGGCTCTCGCGGCTCCGCGCCGGGTCGTATCCCGGATCGGCCTTCCACTGTTCCAGGGCCGCCAGCGCCGTGCCGATGACCGACGACGTCTCGCCGCCCTCGGTGACGCAGATGACGACGTCGCCCTGCCGGACGCCGCGGTCCTCGAGCTGGAGCTTGCCGATGAGCAGGAGGTCCTCGAAGCCCTCGAGCGAACTGATGAGGGCCCGGTCGGCCCCGGTCATCTCGCCGACGAGGCTCTCTTCGATCCCGGCCCCGACCCGCCCCTCGACCTTGCGCCACGCCCGCCCGTCCGCCTTGACCCGGCGCCAGAACGGCCGCCAGAACGCGCTCTCCATCTGCTTGGCCAGCCGTCCCGTCGCGCCGCAGCCGTATACGTAGATCTTCCTCCCCCCCAGGATCGCCGCCTCGACCGCCCGGGCCGCCCGCTCGAGCTCGCCGGGCGCCGCCGCCAGCTCATCCACCTTGGCCCTCACGTCCTCGTCGACCGCGGACAGCATCCTCAGCCCGGCCAGGGTGTCCTCGCGGACGCGCTCGCCGAGCGGCCAGGTCTTCGGGTGGCGCTGCTCCGTGAGCAGGGTGTGGAGCTGGAACTGCGTCTTCGTCAGGACGTAGTCGATCGACTCCGCCGCCGGCTCGATCCCCAGGAGCTTGAGCAGCCCCGTTCCCGTCCCCGCCTCCGTCCCGGCCGGGGCTTGCGGGCCCTGGCCGCAGAACGCCACCGCCAACACTGCCAGCGCCATCGCTACGATCGCCACCGTCGCCAGAGCCCCCGCCGCGACCGCTCCCGCCCGCCGCGCCATGGCCTATTTGTCCTTTCCGTACTGGTGCTCGTCGTCGAGGATGTCCCGCTCGTGCCAGTCGCGGATCCAGTCGTCGACCCGGAAGATCATGGCCCCGCCCTCGGCCGTCGAGCAGACGACCCGGACCAGCCCGCAGTTGATGAGCATCTTCTTGCAGATGTAGCAGGGGAACGCGTTGATCGGCGCGTCTCCTTCCGGCGCGCTGCCGTAGATGTACATGTCGCCGCCGAGCAGGCTGACCCCGGCCCGGGCGGCGTTGATGATGGCGTTCTGCTCGGCGTGGACGCTCCGGCAGAGCTCGTAGCGCTGGCCGTGGGGGATGCCCAGCCGGTCGCGCAGGCAGAAGCCGTGCTCCAGGCTGTCCCGGGTCTTCCTCGGCGCGCCGACGTAGCCCGTCGAGATGATCTGGTCGTCCCGGACGATGATGGCCCCGATGGCCCGCCGGAAGCATGTGCTCCGTTTCGAGACCTCGCGGGCGATGTCCAGATAGTAGAGGTCCTTGGATTTTCTCGCCGCCGTCATGCGACCTCCTCGAGCTTGCGGTGGAATTCCTCGAGCGTCCCGTCGTTGACGACGAGCCGGTCGGCCGCGGCCATGACGGCCTCGAGCTGCTGGGCCTTCGCCCCGCCCCGCCGTTCCTCGTCCTCTTTCCGCTTGAAGGCCTCGAGGTCGCCGGCCGACTCGTCCCGCCCCCGCGCCGCCGTCCGGGCGAAGCGCGTTTCGACGGGCGCGTCGATGGCCAGGAGCGTGAACCCGTCCTGGCGCCTGAGGTACCCGACCTCGGCCAGGTTGCGGACGCTGTCGATGACGGCCCGCTCGCCCTTCCCGACCTTGGCCACGGTCCGCCGGGCCAGGACGCCGGGCCCGAACCGCTCGCGCAGCTCGTTGCCCGTCCGGATGAGGGCGTCCCGGCTCTCGGCCTCGCCCCGCGCCCTCAGTTCGTCGCGGATGACGTCGGAGAGCGAGTAGTAGGCGTAGCCGCGCCCCTTGAAGTAGAGCGCCGCCTCGCCCTTGCCGGCCCCGTTGGTCCCGGTCAGCCCGATCAGCCGCGGCGGCGGCGCGCCCTGGCCCGTCATTTCTTCAGGATCCTCGGCAGGGCCCGGACGTAGTTCCGGAGGGGCGCGGTGGCCAGGATCCGCCGCCACTCCTTCCTCAGCCCGGCGAGCGCTTTGAGCCGCGCTCCGAGGCCGGCGCCGTGGAAGATCGCGGTGGCCTTCTCCATGATGCCGATGAGTTCCCGGTCGTAGGGATACCACCACGTCTGGCTCTTCTTCCGGAAGAAATCCATGCCGACGTACTTGATATCGACGAGCTCATGCAGGCCGAAGGGGCCGTGGGACCGGCCCATGCCGGTCTGCTTGATCCCTCCCCAGATGGCCCGCGGCTCGACGAACGAGTACATGTGGTCGTTGACCGTGACCGACCCGGCCTCGAGCCGGTCGGCGAACCACCAGGCCCTCTTCCGGTCGCGCGTCCAGACCGAAGCCGTCAGTCCGTAAATGCTGTCGTTGGCCAGCGCGACCGCCTGCTCGTCCGTGTCGAAGACCATGATCGGCAGGGTCGGCCCGAAGGTCTCCTCGGTCATGCAGCGCATCGTGTGGTCGACCCCAATGAGGACGGTCGGCTCGATGAAGTGCCCGGCCAGGCCGGCGACCCGGCTGCCGCCAAAAATGACCCGCGCGCCCCTGGCCTTCGCGTCGGCGATGTGCTCCTCGACGACCTTGAGCTGGCCGGCCGTGGCCATGGGCCCCATGCCGGTCCCCTCGGCGAGAGGATCGCCGACCTTGACCTCCTTGGCCAGCTCGACCGCCCGGGCCGTGAACGCCTCGGCGACGGGGCGGGCGACGTAGACCCGCTCGACCGAGCCGCAGCTCTGGCCGCAGTTCATGAAACCGGCCCAGACAGCCCCGCGCGCGGCCTTCTCGAGGTCGGCGTCCTCGCAGACGATCATCGGGTCCTTGCCGCCGAGCTCGAGGGTCAGGTTGGTCAGGTTCCGGCTGCAGAGCTCGACGACGCGCTTGCCGATGCCCACGCTGCCGGTGAACATGACGGTCTGGATCTCCGGGTCGGTGATCATTCTCTCGGCCTCGGGGACGCGGCTGACGACGACGTTGAAGACGCCGGGGGGCATCCCGGCCTCCAGGAAGATCTCCCCGATGAGGAGGGCGATGAGAGGCGTCGCGGTCGAGGGCCGCAGGATGACCGTGTTGCCCCCGGTCAGGGCGCTGAGGGAGTCGCAGACGGGGATGAGGAAGGGGAAGTTCCAGGGCGAGATGATGAGCGTCGGGCCGAGCGGGTGGAAGTGGAACGTCCCCGACTTGTTGAAGAACAGGGGCGTGTGGTGCCCGGCCCGGTGGGGCTGGAGGAGGCGCCCCTGGTTGTGTCCGTAGTAATTGAGGGACTGGAGGGCGCCGAAGACCTCGACGGACAGCGACTCGGGATAGGGCGAGCCTTTTTCCATGGCGATGAGCCGGCCGGCCTCCGCGGCGCGCCGGGCCAGGATGTTCTCGGCCCGCTTGAAGATGGCCCGTTTCTCCTTGGGATCGAGCCAGCGCCAGACGGGATAGGCCTCTTTGGCCGCCTTGATGGCCCGGTCGCAGTGTTCCCATGAAGCGACCGAGACCTCGCCGACCGGTTCGAGGGTGGCCGGGTTCTCGGAAACGAGTTTAGCCGTTGTCTCGACGCGTTCGCCGTCGACGATCAGGCGTCCGTCCATGGGCGGCACACTCCTTCGCGCCGGTCTCAGCCGGCCGGGTTTTCTTCGGAGCGCCGCCTCTTCTCCTTGCCCCGCCCGACGGCCAGGGCGATGAGGATGCTCAGGCCGTACAGGGCCAGCATCGGGATGGCCACGATGCTCTGGGTGATGATGTCGGGCGTGGGCGTGATGACGGCGGCGATGACGAACACGGCGAGAACGGCGTACTTGAAGTTGTGGATCATCCATCTGGCCGTGACCAGGCCCATCTTGGCCAGGAAAAAGATGAGCGTGGGCAGCTCGAAGACGAGGGCGATGCCGAGCAGGACCTTGAGGGCGATGCCGAAGTACTGGTCGACGGTGATGACGGCCTGGAAGTCCTGGCCGAGCTGCAGGAAGAAGCGGCAGGCCCAGGGGAAGACGATGAAGTAGCCGAACAGGGCCCCCAGCGAGAAGAAGAAAGTCGTCATCAGGACGAAGGGGACGACGTACTTCTTCTCCTTCTGGTAGAGCCCCGGGGCGATGAAGTACCAGAGCTGGAGGAAGACGAAGGGCGACATGAAGAAGATCGAGGCCAGGAAGGCCGTCTTCATGTAGAGCATGAACGGCGCGGTCAGCGTGGTGAAGGCCAGCTTCGTCCCCTCGGGCAGGTACTGGGTGACCGGCCGGGCCAGGATGGCGTAGATCTGCTTAGAGAAGATCCAGCCGGGGATGAAGCCGATGAACAGGGCGACGAACGAGTAGAACAGGCGCTTCCGGAGATCCTCCAGATGCTCGAGGAAGGTCATCTCGTCAGGTGACTTTCGGCCCTTCCCCAGTCTCATGGGTCTCCGTTTCTTTCTTGATCTCTTCCTTGATGTCCTCGGGCACGCGGGTGAGGTCCGCGGCGACCTGGGTGACGCTCTTTTGAAAGTCGGCGACGCTGGAGGTGATCTCCTTGCGGACGTCCTTGAGCTCGGAGGCCTCGATCTCCTCCTCGATACGGCCCTTGATCTCGTCGGAGGTCCGCTTGAACTCGCGCATGGCCTTGCCGACGGAGCGCCCGATCTCGGGCAGCTTCTTGGGGCCGAAGACGAGCAGGGCGATGACGAAGATGAGGATGAGCTCCGCGGGTCCGATGCTGCCGAACATGGGTTTCTCGAGCCGGTATTATAGCACGGCCCCTCCGGGGCCCCAAGCCCCCGGGGCGGCTTTACTTGGCGGGCGGGGGGTGATAAAATCGTAAACACGTGAGGTCTATGAAAAAACGCCCCGTTCTCCTCATATTGGCGGCCGTCCTCGCCCTCCATGTCCCGTCCCACGACGAGGACCTCTGGGCGGCGTCCCTGGCCAAGGCCCGGTCCATCGCCGGCGTCCTCGAGGCCAACTACTTCAAGCCCCTCGACGAGGAGACCCTGGCCGTGGCCTCGATGAAGGGCACCCTGGACGCGCTCGACCCCCACTCCTACTTCCTCGACCCCTCGAGCTACTCCCGGATGCGCGAGGACTACACGGGCTCCTACTACGGCGTCGGGCTGCAGATCCAGAAGCAGGGCGACGCCATCGTCGTCATCGCCCCCATCGAGGGCGGCCCCTCCTACCGCCTGGGCATCCAGCCCGGCGACATCATCTCGCACATCGACGGCGAGTCCACCGTGCCGCTCTCGAGCTACGACGCCATGCAGAAGCTCCGCGGCACGGAGAAGGGATCGAAGGTCACCGTGACCTTCGTCCGCGAGGGCGAGAAGCCGTTCGACCTGACCATCGCCCGCGAGGAGATCCCCCTCCTGAGCGTGCCCTACGCCTTCCTCCTCGAAGGCGACGTCGGCTACGTCTACGTCCGCAACTTCGGCGAGGAGACGGCCCGCGAGCTCGAGACCGCCCTGGGCAAGCTCACCGCCCAGGGCATGAAGGGCCTCATCCTCGACCTGCGGCTGAACACGGGCGGCTCCTTCCCCGCCTCGATCGAGATGTCCGACCTGTTCCTGCCCCGCGGCGCCCTCATCGTCTCCATGGACGGCCGCAATCCGGCCTACGACCGGGAGTTCCCGGCCTACCTCGACGACCAGTACGAGAAGCTGCCCCTGGTCATCCTCATCGACCAGGGCACGGCCAGCGCCTCGGAGATCGTCAGCGGCGCGGTCATGGACCACGACCGCGGCCTCGTCGTCGGCGAGGACTCCTGGGGCAAGGGCCTGGTGCAGACCGTCTTTCCCCTGGCCCCCGACATGGCCGTGGCTTTGACGGTGGCGAAATACCTGACGCCGTCCGGCCGCTCCATCCAGCGCGACTACAGCCGCATCGACGACTACCTCATGAGCAAGCGGGCCCCCGACGACAGCCGCGAGGTCCGCTACACCGAACACGGCCGCAAGGTCCTCGGCCAGGGCGGCATCACGCCCGACTACGCCGTCGAGTCCCTGCTCAAGCCCGTCACGGGGCGCCTGCGCATCAGCGGGGCCTTCTTCGCCTACGCCCGGCGCCTCGTCCAGCACCAGACCGACCTCGGCAAGCGGCTCGTCCTGCCCCAGGAGCCCAAGGACGCCGCGGCCGCCGCCTCCGGCAAGATTCCGATCGGCGCGGCCTTCGTCGCCGACGACGCCGTCGTGGCCGATTTCCGCAAGTTCCTGGCCTCGCGCAAGATCGAGGTCGACGAGAAGGCCTTCCGCGAGGCCGACATCGAGATCCGCCGAGAGCTCGAGCGCGAGATCGCCGGCGCCATCTGGGGCGTCGACGAGGGCGTCCGCGTCGCCCGCAAGACCGACCCCGTGGTCATGAAAGCCGTCGAGGTCCTGCCCGAGGCGGCCAGGCTGATCGGCAAATGAAGATCGCCCTGGCCTCCGACCACGCCGGCTACGAGCTCAAGACCGCCGTCGCCGCCTACCTCGCCGCCCGCGGCGTCGCCTTCGATGACCTCGGCTGCGGCCCCGGCGAATCGGTCGACTACGTCGACTACGGAGCCAAGGGGGCGCGGGCCGTCCTCTCGGGCGCCTGCGACCGGGCCATCCTCATCTGTGGAACCGGCCTGGGCATGGCCATCGTGGCCAACAAGTTCAAGGGCATCCGGGCCACGCCCTGCTGGAACGAGTACACGGCCGAGATGAGCCGCAAGCACAACGACGCGAACTGCCTGACCCTGGGCGGCCGGACGCACACGCGCGAACAGGCGCTGGCCGTCGTCAAGGTCTGGCTCGATACGGACTTCGAGGGCGGCCGCCACGGCCGGCGGGTCCAGATGGTCCGCGACCTCGAGGACGCCAACTTCAAATCATAAGGACGGTATCATGCCCTCATTCCCCGAGAAGGCCCGGGACCTGGCCGCCCGCGTCGAGCGGAACAGCGCCTGGCGCCAGAAGGACTGCTTCAATCTCATCCCCTCGGAGTCGACCCCGTCGCTCCTGGTCAAGATGTGCGAGATCGCCGACCCGGCCGGCCGCTACGCCGAGCACCGGACGATGAAGGGCGAGGAGGTCTACTTCTACCAGGGCACGGACTTCATCCGCGACGTCGAGGTCGAGTGCCAGAAGGAGATGGCCGCCTACTTCGGCTGCTCCGACGTCGAGCTCCGCCCCGTCAGCGGCCAGATGGCCAACGAGATCGTCTTCAAGGGCCTGGTCAAGTACCTCAACCGCGGCCGGGCCGAGGGACGGCCGTCCCGGCGCATCCGGCTGGTCTTCAACAACGAGCTCATCTACGGCGGCCACCTCAGCTCCCAGCCCATGGGCGCCCTCTTCAACTACGTCGAGGAGGACCCGGCCACGGGCAAGGAGCGGGTCGTCAACCTGCCCGTCCGCAAGGACAATCCCTACAAGCCCGATCCCGAGGCCCTGGGCAAGCTCCTCGAGGCCCACCGGCCCGAGCTCATCGTCTTCGGCAAGAGCATGTTCCTCTACCGGGAGCCGGTCGCCTTCGTGGCCGACATCGTCAAGTCGTGGCCCGACCGCCCCGTCCTGATGTTCGACATGGCCCACGTCCTCGGGCTCTACGGGGCCTTCCAGGCCCCCTTCGCCGAGGGCGCGGACCTCGTCACCGGCAGCACCCACAAGACCTTCTTCGGGACCCAGCGCGGCGTCGTCGCCGGCAACATCGCCAAGGGCTCGCCGCTGCGGCCGCTCTGGCCGGAGATCAAGAGCCGGGCCTTCCCGGGCTCGACCAGCAACCACCACCTGGGCACGCTGCTCGGCCTGCTCATGGCCGCCTACGAGATGAACGCCTTCAAGGCCGAGTTCCAGGACCAGGTCCGCCGCAACGCCCGGGCCCTGGCCAAGGCCCTCCACGCCCACGGCATCCCGGTCGAGGGCGACCCGGCCGACGGCTGGACCGAGACCCACCAGGTCATCATCCGGGTCAAGGCCTTCGGCCCCGGCATGGAGATCGCCCGGCGCCTGGAGACGAACAACGTCCTGACCAACTACCAGGCCCTGCCCGACGACGCCACCTTCCTCGAGTCGAGCGGCGTCCGCCTGGGCGTCCAGGAGATGACCCGCTTCGGCATGAAGGAGAAGGACTTCGACGCCCTGGCCGGCCTCATGGCCGACATCATCGTCCGGAACAAGCCGGCCGGGCCCGAGGTGGCCGCCTACCGCAAGAACTTCCTGACCATGGGCTACACCCTGCCGCCCGACGAGGCCCTGCCCCTGGCGGCCCGGGTGCTGGCCGGCGTCCTCCCCGGCGGGGCCTACGCGGCCCGCTTCGCGGACAACCTGCGGCGGGCGGCCGGAGCCTGACCGTGAAGGTCCTCGTCGTCGGCTCGGGCGGCCGGGAGCACGCGCTGGCCTGGAAGATCGCCCGCAGCCCGCGGGTCGAGAAGGTCTACGTCGCGCCCGGCAACGGCGGCACGCGCCTGGTCGCCGAGAACGTGCCCATCGCCGAGACCGACATCGCCGGCCTCGTGGCCTTCGTCGAGCGGGAGGCCGTCGGGCTGACCGTCGTCGGCCCCGAGGTCCCCCTGGCCATGGGCCTGGCCGACGAGATCCACAAGCGCGGCCGGCGCGTCTTCGGCCCGTCCAGGAAGGCGGCCGAGATCGAGGGCAGCAAGATCTTCGCCAAGGAGTTCATGGCCCGCCACCGCATCCCGACGGGCCGGTTCAAGGTCGCCGACAGCTACGACCAGGCCAAGAAGGTCCTGGCCTCGGGCGAGTTCGGCTACCCGGTCGTCCTCAAGGCCGACGGCCTGGCCGCCGGCAAGGGCGTCGTCGTCTGTCACACCGCGAAGAAGGCCGAGGAGACGGCCGGCGAGATCCTGGTCCGGAAGAAGTTCGGCGAGGCCGGCCGGCGCGTCCTCATCGAGGAGTTCCTGCGCGGCCGGGAGGTCTCGTTCATCGTCGTCACGGACGGCCTGCGGGCCCAGCCCCTGGTCACGGCCATGGACCACAAGGCCGCCTACGACGGGGGCAAAGGGCCCAACACGGGCGGCATGGGGGCCATCTCGCCGTCGCCGCTCATGTCCGAGGCCCTCCACGAGGAGATCATGACCTCGGTCATCACCCCCGCCCTGACCCGCCTGCTCGAGGAGGGCCGCCGCTTCAAGGGCGTCCTCTACGCCGGCCTCATGATCACCGAGGAGGGGCCGCGGGTCCTGGAGTTCAACGGCCGCTTCGGCGACCCCGAGACCCAGCCCCAGATGCTGCGGCTGGAGAGCGACCTCGTCGACCTCATCGAGGCCGCCATCGACGAGAACGTCCTGGCGACCGAGGTCCGCTGGTCGGCCAAACCCTCGGGCTGCGTCGTCCTGGCCTCGGGCGGCTACCCCGGCCACTACGAGAAGGGCAAGGTCGTCTCCGGCCTGGACGAGGCCGGGGCCGTTCCCGGCGTCACCGTCTTCCACGCCGGGACCCGGTTCGAGGGCGGCGCCACGCTGACCGCGGGCGGCCGCGTCCTCGGCGTCTGCGCCACGGACGACACCCTGGCCGGGACCATGGGCAAGATCTACGACGCCTGCGGCAAGATCTACTTCGAGGCCATGCACTACCGCCGGGACATCGGGGCGGTCAAGGAGGACCGGACATGAAGGTCGCCATATTCCTCGGCAGCGAGTCGGACTTCGGCGTCGTCGAGGAGGCCCTGGCCGTCCTCCGGGAGTTCGGCGTCCCCTTCGGGCTCGAGGTGACCTCGGCCCACCGCTCGCCCGAGCGGACCCTGCGGCTGATCAAAGCGTCCGAGGCCGCCGGGGCCGAGGTCTTCATCGCCGTGGCCGGCAAGGCCGCCCACCTGGCCGGCGTCGTCGCCGCCCATACCGTCAAGCCCGTCGTCGGCGTGCCCGTCGAGAGCGACGCCCTGGCCGGCATGGACGCCCTGTTCTCGACCGTCCAGATGCCCAAGGGCGTGCCGGTGGCCTCGATGGCCCTGGGCAAGCACGGCGGCACCAACGCGGCCCTGTTCGCGATCCAGGTCCTGGCCCTGCGCGACGAGGGGCTCAGGGCCAAGCTCGCCGCCCACCGGGCCGGGATGGCGGCCAAGGTCGAGGCCGCCTCCGTCAAGCTCAAAGAGAAGCTCTAGACGGAGCGATGCCCTCCTTCGCCGTCCGGAACTTCGGCTGCCGCGCCAACCAGGCCGAGGCCTTCGCCTGGTCCGAATCCCTCCGCGAGCGGGGCCTGCGTCTGGACGAAGAATGGCGGCGGAGCGACGTTGTCGTCGTCAACTCCTGCACCCTGACCGGCCGAGCCGACCGGGACGTGCGCAAGTTCATCCGATCGGCGGCCCGCCTCAATCCGGCCGTCCGCATCGTCGTCACCGGCTGCCTGGCCGAGCGGGAGCCGGAAGGGCTGGCCGCGCTGCCCAACGTCGTCGCCGTCTGGCCGCAGAGCGCCAAGGACGGGCTGGCCGACCGGCTCGCCGGGCTGGCGGGCGAAGCGCCCGCACCCGCGGCCGGGCCCGAACCGGCCGAGCGCGCCGCCGAGCCCGGGGCCCTGTTCCGCCGCCGGGCCTTCCTCAAGGTCCAGGACGGCTGCGACGCGCGCTGCGCCTTCTGTGTCATCCCCTCCGTGCGGGGGAGGAGCCGGAGCGTGGCTCCGGCCGTGGCCGCGACCGAGACGGTCCGTCTGCATGGCCGAGGCTATCGCGAGATCGTCCTGGCCGGCATCCACCTGTCCTCGTACGGGCGGGACCTCGAGCCCCGGAGCTCGCTCCTCGGCCTCCTCGAGGCGATCGAAGCGGCCGCCCCGGAGGCGCGCCTGCGGCTGAGCTCCCTCGACCCGCGGCTGACCGACGGCGCCCTCGTCGCCCACATGGCGTCGAGCCCGGCCGTCCGGCCGCACTTCCATCTCTCGCTCCAGCACGCCGCGCCGGCCGTCCTGCGGGCCATGGGCCGTCCGGTCGAGCCCGGGTCGTATGAGCGGTTGCTCGGTGAGCTGAGGCGACGCTCCCCCGACGCGGCCCTCGGCGCGGACGTCATCGCCGGGTTCCCGGGCGAGACGGAGGCCGATTTCGAGGAGCTGAGGGCCTTCGTCGAGGCCTCGCCCCTGACCTATGTCCACGCGTTCCCCTATTCCGCGCGGCGGGGGACGCCGGCCGCGGACCGGCCGGCCCTGCCCGCGGGCGTCGTCGCGGCGCGGGCCGGGACGCTGAGGCGCCTCTCCGCGGCCAAGGACCTCCGCTTCCGGCGGGGGCTCGCCGGCCGGGACTTCGAGGCCGTGGTCATCCGACGGAAAGGGCGCGGGGCCCGGGTCCTCACGGCCAACGGCGTGGACATGGACGTGGCCGAATGCCGCGCGCCCGAGCGCGAGACCGTCAGCGTCGTCGTCCGCGCGGCCCGTATCGGCCGGACCGAAGGCGAGGTCGTCCGATGAAGAAGATCCACATCCTGCCCGAGGACGTGGCCCAGAAGATCGCTGCCGGCGAGGTCATCGAGCGGCCGGTCTCGGTCGTCAAGGAGCTCGTCGAGAACTCCCTCGACGCCGGGGCCGCGGCCATTCGCGTCGAGCTCGTCGACGGCGGCAAGGCCTCCATCAAGGTCGTCGACGACGGAGCCGGCATGGACCGCGAGGACGCCGCCCTCTGCTTCCGCCGGCACTCGACGAGCAAGATCGCCCGCGAGGAGGACCTCGAGCGCATCGCCACGCTCGGCTTCCGCGGCGAGGCCCTGGCCTCGATCGCGGCCGTGTCGCGGCTGACGCTCAAGACCTCGGACGGCGCGTCGGGCCGGGGCACGGTCATCGAGCGGGAAGGGGAGCGGCTGGTCTCGGTCACCGACCTCGCCTTCCCGCGGGGCACGTCGATCGAGGTCCGCGACCTGTTCTTCAACCTGCCGGCCAGGCGCAAATTCCTGCGCTCGGGGCAGTCCGAACTCGGCCCGGTCACCAAGTACATCACCCAGGCCGCTTTGGCGGCCCCCGGGGTCCGGTTCACGCTTGTCCACGGCGCCCGTGAGGTCCTGGCCTGCCCGCCGGTAGCCACGCTCCGGGAGCGCGTCTTCCAGCTCTTCGGCCGCAAGATGGTCGACGGGCTCATGGACGTCGCTGCTGAGGACGGCGAGGCCCGGCTCGAGGGCCTGTCGTCGCTCCCGCTGGCGGGGCGGGCCGACAAGTCGGTCCAGCACTTCTTCGTCAACGGACGGCCGGTCAAGGACCGAATTCTCATGGCCGCCCTGGCCCAGGCCTACACGGGCATCCTGGAGAAGGGCCGGTCGCCCGAGGCCTTCCTGTTCCTCAAGGTCCCGTACGGGGACGTCGACGTCAATGTCCACCCGGCCAAGTCCGAGGTCCGCTTCCGCGACACCCAGGCCGTTTTCCGGCTCGTCCTGCGGGCCGTCGGCGAGGGCGCGGCCCGCGGCCACACCATCAAGGAGGTCGTGACGCCCGGGGCCGGGGGAGCGCGGCCTCTCGCCGGCGGCGTCGCGGAGGGGGATGTGCCTTATGCGACGCCCGGGCTCGGATTTGGTCCGGCTGGCCCCGGTGACGCCGGCCCGATATCGGGCTTAGGGAGCGCGAATGGGGACATGTACCGAAGGTACGTGTCCCCGGATTCGGGCTCTCCGACCCCGTCTGCGTCCGCCGCCGCGTCCGGCCCCGGCGTCCTCGGCCAATACGCGAACATGTACATCGTCGTGGCCGCCGAGGACGGGCTCCTCGTCGTCGACCAGCACAACGCCCACGAGCGCGTCCTCTACGACAAGTTCCGGGACATCGACCGCCGGCGCCTGTGGCCGCGCAAGACCCTCCTCGTCCCGCCCGTGCTCGAGCTCCCGCCGTCGGCGGCCGTGGCCCTGGAGGCCAACGCCGCCCTCCTCGAGGAGATGGGCTTCCGGGTCGAGCCCATGGGCGGCCGCTCCTTCGCCCTCAAGGAATACCCCGACGTCTTCCGGACCGAGGAGGCCGCCGACATCTTCCTCGGACTCGTCGAGGAGGCGGCGGGGACGGCGGCCGAGGACCGGCGCGAGAAGATGCTGGCGACCATGGCCTGCAAGGCCGCCATCAAGGCCGGCGAGCCCCTGACCCGGGAGAAGATGGGCTACCTCGTGGCCGAGCTCTTCAAGACCTCCCAGCCGTCCCTCTGCCCGCACGGCCGGCCCATCGTCGTCCGCGTCGACCGCTCCCTCATCGACAAGTCCATCGGCCGCCATTAAGACGGTACCTGGCATTCACACCCGCCGTTTTTCCCCTGGAAACGTGAAGACCTGGCCCCGCGTAAGGCCTTCCGGCTTTTTGTTTTGCCTCCCGCTTGTGCTAAGATTCTGGGGCCGAACGGAACGGGGAGTGGCGCAGCCCGGCTAGCGCGCCTGCCTTGGGAGCAGGAGGTCGGCGGTTCAAATCCGCTCTCCCCGATCTTTTCTCCGCGGCCTCGACGCGCCTGTAGCTCAGGTGGATAGAGCAGCTGCCTTCTAAGCAGCGGGTCGGGGGTTCGAGTCCCTCCAGGCGCGCTCTCCTCTGCGGCTTCCGTCCCGGCCGTGTGCTTTACCAAAACGGGAGTTTGTGGAATATTGGTGGCCATGCGCGGAGCGAAGCCGGTCCGGATCGGGGCGATGCTGGTCCTTCTCCTAGTCCCGCATTTGAGCGCGCCGGGGGCCCTCGACGCCGCCGGGATCCGGCACGTCCTCCTCGTCACCCTCGATACGGCCCGCGCCGACCGCCTCGGCTGTTACGGGCACAGGGAAGCCGTCACGCCCCGCTTGGACGGGCTGGCCCAGAAAGGCGTCCAGTTCCTCAAGGCCTACACGCCCACGCCCCTGACGTTCCCCGCGCACTGTTCGGTCATGACGGGGACCCTGCCCGTCTATCATCAAGCCCGGAACAACGGGTTCTACTATTTAGAGGAAGGGATCCCGACCCTCGCGGAGGCCTTCCGGAGCGCCGGGTACCGGACGGCCGGGTTCGTGGCCTCCTTCGTCCTCGATTCGCGGTTCGGGCTGGGCCGCGGCTTCGAACGCTACGACGACGACATGAAGGAAGGGGAGGCCCTCAAGAACTACCGTTCGGAGCGGAACGCCCGCGAGGTCGTCGACGCCTTCCTGCCCTGGCTCGCGAAGAACGCCCGCGATCCGTTCTTCGCCTGGGTCCATTTCTACGATCCCCACTTGCCTTACGATCCCCCGCCTCCGTTCAGGGACAGGCTGCCCGGAAGCCCCTACGACGGCGAGATCGCCTTCGTGGATTCGGAGCTGGGTCGGATCCTGGACGCGCTCGAGGAGCAGAGGATCCTCGACGACACCCTGATCGTCGTCGCCGGCGATCACGGCGAGGCCCTGGGGGACCACCGCGAGATCGACCACGGCCTCTTCCTCTACGAAGCCGCGGTCAGGGTCCCGCTCCTGTTCGTCCACGGCCGGGCGCTGCCCCGGGGAAAGACCGTCCCCGCCGCGGTCCGGTTGACCGACGTCATGCCGACCGTGCTCGAGCTGGCCGGCCTGCCGAAGGCCAAGTCCGTCCAGGGCGTTTCGCTGATGCCGTGGATCGGCGGACGAAAGAGCGCCGACCTGCCGGTCTACCTCGAAACCTACTATCCGTTCGAGACGTTCGGCTGGTCCGAGCTGAAAGGGATCACCGACGGCCGCTGGAAGCTCGTCCAGGCCCCTCGCCCCGAGCTCTACGACCTCGCGAGCGATCCGCGCGAAACCGTCGATCTGTTCGAGAGGGAGGCCTCCCGTGCCCGGAAGATGATGAGGGACCTCCGAGACCTGATCGAGCGGTCCGCGCGGCCGGCGCCCTCGCCGACGAGGCCGCTGTCCACCCGGGACCAGGAGCGGCTGCGATCGCTGGGGTATCTGGGCGGCGGCCGGCCGGAGGCGCCCGAGACCGGCCCGAAGGCCGATCCCAAGGACAGGATCGACGATTACCTCCTCCACCATCGCGGCGGCCTGATGGAAGGCGAGGGGAACCTCGCCGCCGCCCTCGAGTGTTATGACGAATTGGCGCGCCGGAACACCGGCGTGCCCTCCTACGCCGTCAGCGCGGCCTTCGTGCTGATGAAAATGGACAGGACCGCGGAAGCCATCGCCTTGCTGGAAAAGGCCAGGGCCCGGTTCCCGTCGTCCGCCCTGGTCTTCTCGCGTTTGATGAGCTTCTACCTGAAGGCCGAGCGTTGGAACGAGGCCATCGCGGCCGGAAAGGCCCTTCTCGACCTGTGGCCCGACGACTTCGACGCCCTGTTCCTATCGGGGAGCGCCTACGCCATGCTTGGGAAATGGGACGAAGCGCTCGAACTTTACGAGGGAGCCTTGAGGGTCGAGCCGGAGAACAAGCTCCTCCGCCAGCGACACGCGTTCGCCCTGGCCGCCGTCGGCCGGACCGAGGAGTCCCTGGCCGCCTATCGGAAGCTGAAAGACGAGTTTCCGGGGGATCATGTCTTCGACCTGGATATCGGCCAGGTCTACGAGAGGACCGGCCAGATCGTCCAAGCGCGCCTGACGCTCGAGGCGGCCGTGCGGCGCCATCCGGGCCCGGATACCTACCACGCGTACGCGCTCGTCCTCGCCAAAGCCGGCATGTTCCCCGAGGCCGTCCGCTGGATGCGGGCCTACGTGTCGGCCGCCCCTGAGACGGACGGCGCCCGGCGGGCCCGCGCCCTCGTTCTGATCGCCGAATGGGAAAAAAGAAAGAAGCCCGCGGATCAATGAAGAACCCCGCCAAGGCCCGCCGCGGAACGACCGGGTTCTTTTACCGCCTGCTCGCCCACCGGGACCGCGTCCAAGCCGTGTTCGCGGCGGCCTGGCTGGCGCCGCTCCATTGGTTCAGCGTCTGCGCCCCCGTCTTCCACTGCAACGCCTGTCCCTTGGCCAGCTTCGCCTGCCCGATCGGATCGATCGCCCGCGCCGGGGCGCTGCACGTCTTCCCCGTGGCGGCCGTGGGCACGCTCCTGGTCGTCGGCTTGAGCCTGGGGACGTTGACCTGCGGCTGGGCCTGCCCCTTCGGTTGGCTCCAGTCCCTGGCCGCCAAGGTCCCGATCCGGCGGTGGCCGATCCCGCGCGCAGCGGGCCATTTTCGCTATGTCGTTCTGGCGGTGGCCGTCCTGGCCGTGCCGATCATGTTCGGGGGCGACCACGCGCTGTTCATTTGCCGCGTCTGCCCCGCCGCCGGGCTCGAGGTCTCGGTCCCGCGGCTCGTCAGGACCGCCCTCCTGCCGGGCCCCGCGATCTGGCCCGACGCGCCCAAGCTCGTCATCCTGATGCTCTTCCTGGGCGCCATCTTCGTCTTCGAGCGGCCCTGGTGCCGGGTCCTCTGCCCGCTGGGCGGACTCTTCGGGCTCTTCAACAAGATCTCGTTCCTCCGCCTGGGCGCCCGGAAGGACCGGTGCTCGGACTGCGCGCAGTGCCGGAAGGCCTGTCCCGCGGGGCTGGACCCGGAGAAGGACGCCAACGGCCCGCGGTGCCTGCGCTGCCTCGCCTGCCTGTCCTGCGCCCGCCAAACCATGGAGATCGAGCCCCGCTTCGGGCCCTGACCGGCGCTCCCGCCCGAGCCGCGGCCGAGCCGGATAAAATTCCGCTTGACAAGCATGCCGCGTTTTCTTCATTATTATGAATGTGAGAATGCAGTTACGATATTCGTAATTTGATGACCCCTCCCGCCAAACGAACGAACCGCGCCCGGCCTTACTACTCCGAGCCCTTCGCCAAGGGGCTGCGGATCCTCCGGCTCTTCGATCCCGAGCACCAGACCCTCAGCCTGAAAGAGATCTCGGACGCCCTGAAAGTCAGCCCCAGCTCGGCCTTCCGGTTCACGAACACGCTCGTCCAGCTCAATTACCTGAACAAGGACGCCAGGCAGAAAACCCTCTCGCTGGGCAAGAAGGCCTATCTGCTGGGCCTGGGCATCGTCAACAGCTTCAGCCTGCTCGACGTCGTCAAGCCCTTCATCGACGAAGTCAACGAGCGCTACAACATCAGCGTCGATTCCTGCGTCCTCGAGGACCGGGCCCTTCTCCAGCTCTATTTCCGGGGGGCCAAGGATTCCCCGGTCTACAAGGCCCTCATCATCAATCCGGCCATCCATTGCACCGGCCTGGGCAAGGCCATCCTGGCCTTTCTCCCCGAAGACGAGTTGACCGACATCCTGGAGCACCTGCCCCTCGTCGGGCGGACCCGGAATTCCATCACCGAAAAACGGGAGCTTCTGGCCGACCTGAAGCGCGTCCGGGTGCGCGGCTACGCGACGAACGACGAAGAGTACATCAACGGCCTGATCACGATCGCCGCCCCGTTCTGCGACCCGAAGACGGACCGGCCCGTCGGCGCGGTCTCGTTCGATTTCCTGACCTCCCAGGCCTCGCTCGCGGAGGTCGAGAAGAGATACGTCAAGCCCCTGCTGAAGCTGGGGCAGGATATCTCCGCGGTCATCAAATGAAGAAGCCGTCCCCCGTGCCGTTCCGACCTTGGCCCGTTTGGCTGGGATCCGGCTGTTTTCATAATCCCTATTCCAAGGAGGAGGAGAAGATGTCGTTTTCAAAACGGACCTGGGCATCGGCCCTGGTGATCTTGCTCCTGGCCGCCGTCTCCCTCTCGGCTCAGACGAGGGAAACGGCGTCGATCCAGGGCCAGGTCACGGACGACACGGGCGCGCCGCTTCCCGGCGCCTCGGTCACGGCCAGCTCTCCGAGCGTCATGGGGAAGCCGGCGGCCGTCACGGATCAGGACGGGCGCTACCGGTTCCGGGGGCTCCTGACCGGTATCTACGAAGTCGAAGTGACGATGAGCGGTTTCGCCCCGAAGAAGATCTCGAACGTCAATCTCCACGTGGGCATGACCGCGACCCTGGACTTCGTCCTGTCCTCGGCCAGGATCGAGACGGAAGTGACGGTCATCGGGGCCGCCCCGGTCATCGACATCACCGACGCGTCGCTGGCCAAGACCTACATCACGAAGGACCTTCTTCTCAAGCTCCCCACGGCCCAGGATACGCACGCCATCCTGAACCTCGCCCCGGGCGTGACCCAGCTCAGCGCCTACGGCGGCGGCGACCAGGTCGGCAATTCCTGGACCATCGACGGCACCGAGGTCAGCAGCGCCTGGTTCGGGGGCGGCCAGTACTCGACGCCCATCGCCTACAACACCGTCGAGGAGCAGCAGGTCGTCGGCCTGGGCGCGCCGGCCGAGTACGGCGGCTTCACCGGCGTCTACGTCAACATCATCACCAAGTCGGGAGGCAACCAGTTCCACGGCGACGCGCAGGTCCTCTACCGGGGCAAGTCCTGGCAGAGCTCGAACGTCAGCGCGACCGACGAGACCTGGCGGCTCCTGGGCGAGACGCCCTCCACGAACGATTTCAGCGGCAGCTTCCATCTGGGCGGCCCGATCATCAAGGACCGGCTGTGGTTCTTCGGCGGCGCCGAGTACAACAAAGAGACCATCATGCTGGAGTCGACCGGCAAGGACAGCCCGCGGACCCTGCCGAAATTCTTCTTCAAATTGACCTACCAGCCGTCCCAGAAGGACCGCGTCCAGGCCTCCTTCGAGACCCATACCTACACGGCCCTCAGGACCCAGATGGATACGCTGGTCACGGCCGACGGCAACTGGGACGACAAGTGGAAGTCCAATCTGTTCAACGTCTCCTATCTCCACACGTTCTCGGCGGATTCCACCCTCGAGCTCAAGATCGGCGGCAACTGGGGCAGCTGGGCCCGCTATCCCTCCCATAAGAACCGCGATCAATCCGGGTTCTGGGACCTCGTCAACGGGACCCACGCCTGCTACTGGTGGTCCTACCAGCCGGACCACAAGTACACGCTGAGGACGGCCTTCACCCAGGCCGTCGACGATCTGGCCGGCTCCCACGACTTCAAGGCGGGCTTCGAGGCCGAGCGCAGCGGCGGGTACTGGGACATGACCCTGCCCGGCGGCGTCGCCTACTACACGCTCGACAACGAGCCCTACATGGCCTTCGCCCAGCACGGCTACCAGGGCTTCGACAACTGGCTGTTCTCCTGGTACCTCCAGGACGACTGGAAGATCGGCAAGACCCTGACCATCAACCCGGGCCTCCGCTACAACATCGCCCGGGGCACGGTGCCGGGCATCGACGAAACGGTCTGGAAACCGCACCAGGGCCTCGAGCCCCGGATCGGCTTCGCGTGGGACGTCACCGGAAGGCAGAAGACGGTCCTCAAGGCCCATTTCGGCAAGTACTACGAAGGGACCCGTTCCTACAACTTCTGGAACTTGACGCCCCAGGGGGACATCATCTATTACCTGACCCCCGATTTCGACACCCTCGATTACTGGTACACGGTCTACGGCGAGGACCTCTACTCCGTCGATCCCGCGATCAAGGTCCCGTCGATGGACCAGGCCGTCTTCGGCCTCGAGCAGATCCTCGGCCCGAACCTGTCGGCCAGCGTTTCGGTCATCTACAAGAAGTGGCTCAATATCATCGACGTCGTCGACCTCAACGCGACGTTCGAGCCCATGGCCTACAAGAACCCGCTCACGGGCGAGTCCATGACCGTCTACAACCAGACCAACGTCGGGACCCAGCCCCACTACCTGATCACCAATCCCAAGGTCGGCCGCGACATCGGCGCGGCGGACCCGGACATCGTCATGGTCGATCCGTCCCGCAAGTACGTCGGCGTCCAGTTCACCCTCAACAAGCGGTTCGCGGACAAATGGCAGATGTTTGCTTCCTACACCTACAGCAAGGAAGAGGGCAGCTATTCCAACTCCCACACGGCCACGGGCTCGTACGGCACGGGCGGGACGGGGAACTACTACGACCCCAACCTCCAGATCAACCTCTACGGCCGGTCCTCCATCAGCCCACCGCACATCTTCAAGCTCATGGCGACCTACATCCTGCCGTGGGACATCAACGCCAGCGCCGTCTACACCTACAACTCGGGACGGACCTGGACCAAGACGACCACGCTGACGGAAGTGGACCAGGCCACCAAGCCCTACCTGCTCCTCGAGCCGTCCGGTTCGACCCGGATGAAGGCCAATAACAACCTCGACTTCCGGCTCGAGAAGTCCTTCGCCTTCAACAGCATGCGCTTCTCGCTCATGCTGGACGTGTTCAACGTGCTCAACCAGGCCATTCCCTGGGGCCAGTACGGGACCTACGTCCAGGTGTTCTACGGCGACGACATGGGCCTGCCCCTGTACGTCTGCGATCCCCGGGTCTTCCGGCTCGGGGTCAAGTTCGATTTCTGATCGGGAATTTCGACAGGACGAGGGGCCCCTCCGCCGGAGGGGCCCCTTTTTTCCTGAGGGGAGGAGAACGACGATGGCACGCCTTCATCCCAAGATCTCCGTTGCGCTGGTCATACTCGCGGTCCTGGTCCCGGCCTTGAGCCCGTCACGGGCGGCGGCCGCGGATACCCTGGTCGTCAAGGCCGACCGGATCCATACGGCCACGAAAGGCACGATCGAGCACGGCGTGATCGTCATCGAGAACGGCAAGATCGTCCGGATCGGGTCCGGTCTCGCCGTCCCCGCCGGGGCCCGGGAGATCGCCGCCAAGGTCGCCATCCCCGGCCTCGTCGACCTGCACAGCCACATGGGCGTCTATGCCATGCCCCTGGTCGAGGAGAACTACGACGGGAACGAGGCCACCAACCCCGTCACCCCGCAGGCCCGGGCCTTCGAGGGCTTCAACTTCGACGACCTCTCCATCCCGCCCGCCCGCGCCGCGGGGGTCACCACGGTCATCGCCCGCCCGGGCAGCCTCAACGTCATCTGCGGCACGAGCGTGGCCGTCAAGATCAAAAAGGCCTCTCCCGAGGAGATGGTCCTCAAGGAGGACTGCGACCTGAAGATGGCCATCGAGGGCAATCCCTCGGGCTACTACGCCGGCCTCAAACAGATGCCGTCCACCGTCATGGCCGTGTATCACGTGGCCCGGCAGGCCTTCGTCGAGGCCCAGGAGTACCAGAAGGCCTGGGACAAGTACGAGGCCGATAAGAAGAAGGACCGGAACGCCGTCCCGCCCAAGAGGGACCACGGCAAAGACGTCCTCGTCCGTGTCCTCAAGAGGGAGATGCCGGTCCACATCCACGTCTACACGGCCTCGGAGGCCATGACCGCCATCCGGCTGGCCGACGAGTTCCGCCTGCGCCTGAGCCTCGGCCACTGCGACAAGACGTACTTGATCGTCGACGAGCTGGCCAAGCGCAAGGACATCTATTACAACGTCGGTCCCGCCCTCTTCGACACCTACTACCAGAACTCCCTGGAGTTCGCCAACGTGCCCGCCATCCTGGCCCGGGCCGGCCTCAAGGTCTCGCTGCAGATCGACGGCAGCGCCAAACAGCAGAACCTCCGCGAATCGGCCGCCCTCTGCGTCCGCTACGGGATGAGCGAGGAGGACGCCCTCCGCTCCATCACCATCAACGCGGCCGAGGGCGCGGACCTCGGGGACCGCATCGGGAGCCTCGAGGCGGGCAAGGACGCGGACCTGGTCCTGCTCGACGGCGAGCCTTTCGAGTTCCTGACGTCCGTCGAGACCGTCATCATCGACGGCCGGGTGGAATACCAGAAGTCCCCCGGCGGACAGGCTCCGGCCCGTCCGTCCCCGCCACCGGCTTCGGGCCCGCTGGGATTGCCGGCCGGCGTGAAGACGGCCTCCGCCTACGCGATCCGCGGCGGGACGGTCTACACCATGGCCGGCGAGCCCGTCGCGGCCGGCGTCGTCCTGGTGAGGGACGGCAAGATCGAAAAGGTCGGCCGGGACCTCCCGGTCCCCGCGGGTTATCCGGTCGTCGACGCCGGCGGCCGCGTCGTCATGCCGGGCCTCGTCCTGGCCCGGACCCAGCTCGGCCTGACCTCGAACTGGCGGATGCAGAGCTCGACCGACGAGACCTCCAAGCCCGCGACCCCCGAGATCGAAGCCAAGCACGCGGTCGAGCCCCAGGCCCCCCATTTCTATCTGCTGCCCGAACTGGGGGTCACGTCGGCCCTCGTCACGCCCGGCGACCTCAACGTGATCGGCGGCCGCGGCCTGGCCCTGAAGACCCGCGGCGGCGTCGTGGACCGCATGATCGTCAAGGACCAGGCGGTCATGGTCTTCGGCCTGGGCTCGAAAGCCAAGCGGAAACAGCAGATGCCCTCGACGCGGATGGGCATCGCCGCCCTGCTCCGGGAGACCCTGACCAAGGCCCGGGAGTACAGGGACGCGCTCGACGCGAGCCGGAAGGACAATAAGAGCCCCGCGCCGCCGCGGGACCTGCATCTCGAAGCCCTCGTCCCCGTCGTCAGGGGCGAGATGCCGGTCATCATCCATTGCGACAGGAAGGACGATATCCTGACCGCCCTGCGGCTGGCCGACGAGTTCAAGCTGAAGGCGATCCTGGACGGGGCGACGGAAGCCTACGCTCTCGCCGACGAGATCAAGAAAAGGGACATCCCCGTCATCCTCGGCGAGATCTTCCGAGGCGTCGGGAACGTCGAGGACGCCGGCTTCAACGAGGCCAATCCGGCCGTTTTGGCCAAGGCGGGCATCCGCCTGGCCTTCCGGGCCGAGGACGGCCTGTGGCAGTGGCCGGCCGCCGGGACGGCGGGAGGCGATCTCCTCGAGATCGCCGCCTACGCCTGCCGCAACGGCATGCCGGAGGAAGCCGCTCTCCGGGCCGTCACCCTCGACGCCGCCCGGATCGCCGGCATCGACGCGCGCGTCGGCAGCCTCGAACCGGGGAAGGACGCCGACATCCTCATCCTGCGCGGGCATCCTTTCCGGACGGGCTCGGTCGCCGACGCCGTCTTCCTCGACGGCAAGCTCGTCTACGAACGGACGCATGGCGCCGCGGCCGAGGGGACCGCCCGGTAGAGGCGGGAGCATCGAGATGCGAAGCCCTATCATGATCGGGGCCGCCGGCGTCGCGGCCCTGGCGCTATCCCTCGGCCTCGCCGGCCGGCCCGCGCCGGGCGACGGGCCGATCGTTATCCGCGGCGGCCGGATCCATACGGTGACCCAGGGGATCCTCGATCACGGCGTCATCGTCGTCCGGGACGGGAAGATCGAGGACATCGGCCCAGACGCGGCCATCCCGCCGGACGCCCGGATCATCGAGGCCGCCGCCTCTTTCATCTGCCCCGGGTTCATCGACGTCGGCACGAACCTGGGCACTGCCGAGCTCGAGACCGTCGAACGGGACGACGACGAGCCGGCCGCGCCGGTGACCCCTCAGATGAGGGCCCTGGACGCGTTCAACCCGGACAGCCGGCTGATCCCCGAAGCCCTGAAGGATGGGATCACGACCGCCCTGCTGAGGCCCTCGAGAGGCAACCTCCTGTCCGGCCAGAGCGCGCTCGTCCGGCTGGGGGGGGCACGGGATCCGCGGGTCTTGGCCGTCCTGCCGTCGGCCGCGGTCCACGGCAGCCTCGGCGACGTCCTGAGGTCGCGTTCGAAAGAAGGCACGGTCTACCCGTCCACGCGCATGGGCGCTGCGGCGCTCCTCAGGCAGACTCTGTCGGACGCCCGCCATTATCTCGATTCCAAGCTCCGGCCCGGGACGGCCCCGAAGCCGGCCCTTCAGCCACAGCTCGAGGCCTTGGTCCCGGTGCTCAAACGAGAGCTGCCCCTGGTCATCGCCGCCAACCGGATGGACGACCAGCTGACCGCGCTCCGGATCGCCGGGGAATTCGATGTCCGGATCGTCATCGACGGAGGCGCGCAGGCCTGGCGGATCAAGGACCGGCTGGCCGCCCGGAAGGTCCCCGTCATCCTGGGGCTGAGGACCGGGGCAGGGACGACCGTCGAGACGGACGGGGCGAGGCGCGATAACGCCGCCCTGCTCCAGGCCGCCGGCGTCCCGATCGCCTTCCAGTCCGGAGGCATCCAGGACCTCGGCGGCCTGCTCGCGGCGGTCCAGGCCGCGGTCCGGTCCGGTTTGAGCTCCGAAGCGGCGCTGCGGGCCCTGACCGTCGCTCCCGCGGAGATCTTCGGCGTCGCCGACCGCCTGGGCTCCCTCGAAAAAGGGAAACACGCCGATATCGTGATCTGGGACGGCGATCCGATCCTGACGCCCGCGCGGGCCCGGGCGGTCATCGTCGGCGGCCGGGTCGTCGCGGGCCCCGGGGCCTGAGATCGAGGACGAAGGACACGGAGAGAGATATGAAAGAGACGCACCCCTGGGTCGAGGGATTCCCCGGCACCATCACCGTCTGCGACAAGGACGGCATCATCGTCGACCTCAACGACGCCTCCGCCCGGCAGTTCGCGGACCGGGGCGGTCGGGCGCTCATCGGCTCGCTGATCTTCGACTGCCACCCGGAACCGGCCCGGACGCGGCTGGCCGAGCTGTTCGAGAGCCGCAAGCAGAACGTCTACACGATCCGGAAGGACGGCCGGCGAAAGCTCGTCTTCCAGACCCCCTGGTCCCGGGACGGCCAATATGCCGGCTACCTGGATATGACCATCGAGATCCCCTGGGCCATGCCCCATTTCGACCGGGACGCCGAAGCGGCCGCGGTTCATGATAAGCAAGGGAACTCCGAGGAGAAATGATGGATGAACGTCATCAAGTCCGTTTGTCTGGTCCTGATCGTGGCTATAATAGGAGCGAACTGCTCGCGATCCGAGGCGAAAATGGCTGACCTGGTCCTCTTGAACGGCAAGATCTGGACCGTCGATCCGTCCCGTCCCTGGGCGGAGGCCGTGGCGGTCGACGGCGACAGGATCTCGCGCGTCGGCACGAGCCGGGAGATCAAGCCGCTCGTCGGCCGGGAGACCAAGGTCGTGGACCTGGGCGGGGCCCTGGTGCTGCCCGGATTCATCGACAGTCACACTCATTTCCTCAAGGGCGGCATGGCCCTGGCCAGCGTCCAGCTCCGGGACGTGACCGGCCGCGAGGAATTCACCGCGAGGGTGGCCGCCAAGGCCCGGGAGCTCGAGAAAGGGGAGTGGATCCTCGAGGGCAACTGGGACCACGAGCAGTTCACCCCGGCGGAGCTCCCCCGTAAGGAGTGGGTCGACGCCGTCTCGTCCGACAATCCCGTCTGTGTGACCCGCTACGACCTTCATATCGCCCTGGCCAACAGCCTGGCTCTGAAACTGGCCGGGATCACCAGGGACTCTCCCTCGCCCGAGGGCGGGGAGATCCAAAAGGACCCCGTGACGGGAGAGCCGACCGGGATCGTCAGGGACGCGGCGCTGGCTCTGGTCACGAAGCACGTGCCCGAGCCGAACCTGAACGCCCGGGCGCGCGCGGCGACCGCCGCGCTCCGGCATGCCGCGGAATTCGGCGTGACCTCGGTCAACGACATGGCCGAGGCCCCCATCTTCGACCAAAGCTTCGAGACCTACCAGAAGCTCCTCGCGGACGGCCTCCTGAAGACGAGGATCTATTTCTACATCCCCATCGACAAGATGGAGCTCTTCGAAGAGCTCCGGCTGAAGACCCCCTTCGGGAACAATTGGCTGACGATCGGCGGCCTGAAGGCTTTCGCCGACGGCGGCGTCGGGGCGAGCACGGCTTACTTCTACGAGCCCTACGCGGACGACGCCGGGAACCGCGGCCTGCTGGCCCCCCAGATGCTCCCGGAGGGCATCATGGAGGCGCGCGTCCGCCGGGCCGTCGCGGCCGGCCTCCAGGCCTCTATCCACGCCATCGGGGACAAGGCCAACGCGCTCATCCTGGACATCTACGAACGCCTGGCCGCGGCCGGGCCGATCAGGGACAAGCGCTTCCGTATCGAGCACGCCCAGCACCTGCGCGACGAGGACCTCGGGCGGTTCGGCCGGCTCGGGGTCGTCGCTTCGGTCCAGCCGTTCCACGCCGTCGACGACGGCCGCTGGGTCGAGACCCGGATCGGGGCCGAGCGCTGCCGGACGACCTACGCCTTCAAGTCCCTGCTGGACGGCGGGGCCGTCCTGGCCCTCGGTTCCGATTGGCCGGTGGCCCCGCTCGACCCGCTCACGGGCATCCACGCCGCCGTCACGCGCCAGACGACCGACGGCAAGAACCCGCAGGGCTGGCATCCCGAACAGAAGATCTCCCTGGAAGAGGCCATCAAGGGCTACACCTGGAACGGCGCCTACGCCGCGTTCGCCGAAGACGTCAAAGGGTCCGTTGCCGAGGGCAAGCTGGCCGACCTCGTCGTCCTCGACCGGGACCTGTTCGCGATCGAACCGGCGAAGATCAAGGACGCCCGGGTGACGATGACCATGGTCGGAGGGCAGGTCGTCTACGAGCGGCCCCGGCCGTCCCGATGAACCTTTTCCATCGACGGCTGTGCCGGTCGGAGAAGTGGAGGAGGAAGCTCGAGGACCGCATCCTGCCCTTCGCCCTGGCGGGTGTGGACCTCGGCGAAGACGTTCTCGAGATCGGGCCCGGTCCCGGCCTGACGACGGAGCTCCTGAGCCGGATCGTCCCTAAGCTGACCGCCGTCGAGATCGATCCCCGCCTGGTCAGGTCCTTGAAGGCGAGGCTTGCTGGCGCCGGCGTGACGATCGTCCAAGGGGACGCCCTGGCGCTCCCTTTCCCCGAAGCGAGATTCTCGGGAGCGGTGGCCTTGACGATGCTCCACCACGTCCCTTCGCCCGGGCTGCAGGACCGGGTCCTGCGGGAGGTCGCCCGGGTCCTCAAGCCCGGCGGGCTGTTCGCCGGCGTCGACAGCCTGGCCAGCTTCAGCATGCGGCTCATCCATATCGGAGATATCCTGGTCCCGCTGGACCCCGCGACGTTCGGCGGGCGGCTCGAGAGAGCCGGATTCCGGGAGATCGTCGTCGAGGCCAACGCCGAGCGCCTCCGGTTCCGGGCCCGGCGCTGAGCCCCGGGCCCGCCCTGCCGACAAATTTTTTTCCGGCCGCCTGCGCCCCGGCCCGGTCGGCTGCCCTCACCCCCCGGCCCAGGGGGGCAAGCGCTACCGGCGCCGCGGCCCTGCCTGGAGAGAGGGCCGCCCTCACCCCCCGCGAGGAGACAATTTTTGGTAATTTCACCCAGGCAATGCTCACCCCGGGTGATTGACGGAAATTGTCTTTGACGTAGAATAGGTGGCATCGGAGCCTAACTTTGTTACAGAGAGCCGTGCGAGAAATATTGCCTCCCCGGGCGTCTTATCTTGGGGAGGGAACGCCGTACTGGTTAGGATTGACAGGAATTGTCCAAAATATTAAGATGACGGAATAAAAAATGGCATCCAACCTGGGCGAACTGCTCCTGAGGGAAAAGATCCTTTCCGTCGACCAGCTGAAGTCCGCCCTGGACTTCCAGAAGAAGAACAGCCTGCCGATCGGCACCTCGCTCGTCCAACTCGGCTACCTGACGGAGGAGGACATCGCCCAGGCCCTCAGCCGGCAACTCGGCTACCCGTACATCGACCTCGACCAGTTCGACGTCTACTCCGAGGTCATCAGCCTCATCCCGGTCGACGTGGCCAAGAAGTACCTGGTCATGCCGATCCACCGCATCCGCTCCTTCCTGACCCTGGCCATGGTCGACCCGACCGACCTCGAGATCATCGAGGACGTCCGCTTCCGCACCGGCCTGTCCATCCAGCCGGTCATCGCCTCGGAGACGGGCGTCGTCAACGCCATCAACAAGTACTACGGCACGGCCGACGCCATCCGGGTCAAGAAGATCATCGAGGACATCGCCCTGGCCGACGACGGCCGGGTCAACATCATCGAGGACGACAAGGACAGCGACGTCCTGACCGACGAGGACAACGAGGCCGAAGAGGCCCCCATCATCAAGCTGGTCAACCAGACCTTCATCGACGCCATCAAGCGGGGCGCCAGCGACGTCCACTTCGAGCCCTACGAGACGAGCTTCCGCGTCCGCTACCGCATGGACGGCGACCTCTACGAGATCGTCAACCTGCCCCTCAAGTACCGCAGCCCGGTCATCTCCCGCGTCAAGATCCTGTCGAACATGGACATCGCCGAGAAGCGCCTGCCCCAGGACGGCCGGATCAAGATGCGCCTGCGCCTCGACAACGGCAAGAAGAAGGAGGTCGACATGCGCGTCTCCTCCCTGCCGACCCTGTGGGGGGAGAAGATCGTCGCCCGCATCCTCGACAAGGAGATGCTCAAGCTCGACCTGACCCAGCTCGGCTTCGAGGAGGAGTCCCTGGCCATCTTCCAGGACGCCATCGGCAAGCCCTGGGGCATCGTCCTGGTCACCGGGCCGACCGGCAGCGGCAAGACCAACACGCTCTACTCGGCCATCTCGACCATCAACTCGCCGGACATGAACATCATGACCGCCGAGGACCCGGTCGAGTTCAACGTGCCCAACATCAACCAGGTCCAGATCAAGGAAGAGATCGGCCTGACCTTCGCCGCCTGCCTGCGGAGCTTCCTCCGCCAGGACCCCGACGTCATGCTCGTCGGCGAGATGCGCGACCAGGAGACCGTCGACATCGCCATCAAGGCCGCCCTGACCGGCCACCTCGTCTTCTCGACCATCCACACCAACGACGCCGCCAGCTCCATCACCCGCATGGAGAACATGAACATCGAGCCCTTCCTGATCGCCGACTCCCTCATCCTTGTCGTCGCCCAGCGGCTCGTCCGGCGGCTCTGCAAGAAGTGCGCCCAGCCGCACCCCCTGCCCGAGGCCGCGCTGCTCGAGATGGGCTACCAGAAGAGCGAGCTCAAGGGGCTCCAGGCCATGAAGCCGGGCGGCTGCGACGCCTGCAACAAGACCGGCTACAAGGGCCGGACGGCCCTGTTCGAGGTCATGAAGATCGACGACGACATCCGGACCATGATCCTGACCCGGGCCCAGTCGCGCGAGATCAAGCGGAAGGCCATCGAGAAGGGGATGCTGACCCTCCGCCGCAGCGGCCTCATCAAGATCAAGAACGGCGTCACCTCGGTCGAAGAGGTCCTGCGCGAGACCATCCGCGACGAATGATCCCCGAAACCCGCTAACGGAGGTTCTCATGGCCAAGCCGATATTCGAGCTGCTCAAGGCCTGCGTCGAGGGCGACGCCAGCGACCTGCACATCACGACCTACATCCCGCCGCGCATCCGCGTCCACGGCGTGCTCAAGGACCTCGACCACCCCTCCCTGACGCCGGCCGAGACCAAGGAGATCATCTACAGCATCATGACCGACAAGCAGAAGCGGCTGTTCGAGGAGAAGCTTGAGCTCGACTTCTCCTTCGGCGTCAAGGAGCTGGGCCGCTTCCGGGCCAACGTCTTCATGCAGAAGGGCGCCGTGGCCGGGGCCTTCCGGCGCTTCCTGCCGTCCATGTGGAGCTTCGCCCAGCTGGGCATCCCCCAGCGCATCCAGCAGCTCTGCTACCTGCCCCGGGGCCTCATCCTCGTCACCGGCCCGACGGGCTGCGGCAAGTCGACGACCCTGGCCTGCATGATCGAGCACATCAACGCCGAGCGCCCGGTCCACATCGTCACCATCGAGGACCCCATCGAATACTACCTCACGCCGCGCAAGGCCATCATCAACCAGCGCGAGCTCTACGCCGACACCATGTCCTACGGCAACGCCCTGCGCTCGGTCCTGCGCGAGGACCCCGACGTCGTCCTGGTCGGCGAGATGCGCGACTTCGAGACGGTCGAAGCCGCGCTGCGCGTCGCCGAGACCGGGCACCTGACCTTCTCGACCCTGCACACGAACTCGGCCGTCGAGTCCATCAGCCGCATCATCGACATCTTCCCCAGCCAGTATCAGACCCAGGTCCGGATCATGCTGTCGATGTCCCTCGAGGCCGTCATGACCCAGGCCCTCCTGCCCCGGGCCGACGGCAAGGGCCGGGTCCTGGCCATGGAGATCCTCATCCCCAATCCGGCCATCCGCAACCTCATCCGCGAGAACAAGATCCACCAGATCTACTCGGCCATGCAGATGGGCCAGGAGAAGTTCGGGATGCAGACCTTCAACCAGTCCCTGGCCAACCTGTATTTCCGGAAGCTCGTCTCGCTGGACACGATCATGGCCATGACCTCCTTCCCGGAAGAGCTGACCGACATCGTCCAGCGCCGCGAGGGCGTCAAGATCGCGCCGGCCCCCTCGGCCGGCTCGTACCGCAAATAAGGAACGCACCGCAAAGCGAGGTCAACCATGCCGACGTACGTTTGGAAGGGCAAGAACCGCTACGGGGACACGGTCGGCGGCGAGCGCGTCGCCGCGTCCAAGGAGGAGCTCGGCCGGATGCTCCAGAAGGACCAGATCACGGTCCTCAGCATCGGCGGGGCCAAGGGCGGGTTCGCCATCCCGTTCCTCAAGCGCGAGAAGGTCAAGCTCAAGGACCTGGCCGTCTACAGCCGCCAGCTGTCCGTCCTCATCGACGCCGAGCTGCCCCTCATCCAGAGCCTGGGCATCCTCGAGGAGCAGCAGAAGAACGCCTACTTCAAGAACGTCATCAAGACCGTCAAAGAGGACGTCGAGGCCGGCTCGACCCTGAACCAGGCCAAGCGCAAGCACCCCAAGGCCTTCGACGACCTGTACTGCAACCTCATCGCCTCGGGCGAGCAGTCGGGCTCCCTCGACGTCATGCTCCGGCGCCTGTCGGAGTTCATCGAGAAGAACGTCCGCCTGCGCTCCAAGATCAAGCAGGCCATGATCTACCCGGTGGGCATCCTGATCTTCGCCGTCGTGGTGACGATCTTCATGCTCTGGAAGGTCATTCCTGTCTTCGCCTCGATCTTCCGCGACTTAGGGGCCGAGTTGCCTTTGATCACGGCGGCCGTCGTGGCCATGAGCGAATTCGTCCAAAAATACATCTTCCTCATCTTCGCCGGCCTGGTGGCCCTCGTCCTGGCCTTCCGGTATTACCGGAGCACGACGCCCGGCCGCTGGCAGACCGACACACTCCTTCTGAAGATGCCCCTGTTCGGCAAGCTCATGCACAAGGTGGCCATGACCCGCGTCACCCGCACCCTGGCCACCCTCATCTCGGGCGGCGTGCCCATGCTCGAGGCCCTCAAGATCACTTCGACGACGGCCGGCAACGTCGTCATCGAGAAGGAGATCGTCGAGGCCCGCAAGCTCGTTTCCGAAGGCAAGACCCTGAACGAGTCCTTCAAGCAGGCCGGCAAGTTCCCGACCATGATGCTCCAGATGATCAACGTCGGCGAGGCCACCGGCACGCTCGACGAGATGCTCAACAAGCTGGCTAACTTCTACGACGAGGAGGTCGACGCCGCCGTGGCCGCCCTCCTGTCGGTCCTCGAGCCCATCATGCTCATCTTTATCGGCGGTCTTGTCGGCGGCCTGGTCGTCTCGATGTACCTGCCGATCTTCAGCCTGATGCAGCAGTTCTGAGGCGGGCGGAAGGGAGCGGACGATGAAGCCGGAAGTGACGGTCGAGCGGCGACACGTCTTCTTCTACAATGTCTACCGCCTCGTCGTCCTGACCTCGCTCCTCGTCTCGGCCATCATCATCCAGCTGTCCTCGCCCGAAGCGCCGTCGAACCTCCCCTTCTATTACCTCATCCTCGGGGCCTACGTTTTTGCGGCCGCCTTCTTCGTTCTCTACGCCGGCGGCCGGCGTCTGGCCGCCCAGGCCTACCTCCAGATCGTCTTCGACCTCCTGCTCATCACCGCCTTCGTCTACATCTCCGGCGGCCTGGGCTCGTCGATGTACTTCCTGTACCTGTTCCCGATCATCGCCGCGAGCCTGGTCGTCTCCGGGCGGGCCGGGTACCTGGCGGCCGCGCTCTCGGCCGTCCTCTTCGGGGTCCTGGCCGACGGGCTCTATTTCGGCTTCATCCCCGGCTTCCGGCCCGAGCACGCGGTCCGGCCGCCCCTGGGCTCGATGCTGGTCCAGATGTTCGTGGCCTGGGGCGTCTTCTTCGTCATCGCCGCCCTCATGAGCCGGCTCACGGGCAGCCTGCGGCGGACCCGCGAGGCCCTGCGGGCGGCCGAGAAGGAGCTCCTCGTCCGCGAGCGCCTGGCCGAGGCCGGCCGCGTCTCGGCCAGCCTGGCCCACGAGATCCGCAACCCTCTGGCCGCCATCTCCGGCTCCGTCCAGGTCCTGAAGAAGGAATTGGCCCTGACCCCCGAGCAGGGGGAGCTCATGGGCATCGTCCTCAAGGAATCGGAGCGGGTCTCCCAGAGCCTGGAGCAGTTCCTCGATTTCGCCCTGCCGGCCAAGCAGGTCTTCTCGCCCATCGAACTCGGCCGCCTCATGGACGAGACGGTCAAGGTCCTTAAAGCCGGGGGCGAGCTCAACGGCCGTGTCGAGCTCGGCGGCAACTTCCGGGAGGCCGACGTCCCGTTCGTCGGCAACGCCGGCCAGTTCAAACAGGTCTTCTGGAACCTCATCAAGAACGCGCTCAAGGCCATGCCCGACGGCGGCCGCCTGACCCTCGACGTCCTCCAGCCGAACCGGAAGGAGGTCCGCGTCGTCGTCGCCGACACGGGCCGGGGCCTGACCGAGGAGGACCGCGAGCACCTCTTCGAGCCCTTCTATTCCGGCTTCGGCAACGGCCGCGGGCTGGGCCTGTCCATCGTCCGCAAGATCGTCGACGATTACGACGGCCGCATCGACCTGCGATCGGGGCCGGAGCGGGGGACCGAGGTCGTCATCACGCTGCCGCGGCGCCGGCCGGCGGCGGCGCAGGGGTAGACCGATGGAAACGATCCTCATCATCGACGACGAGAAGAGCCTCCTCGACCTGCTCTCCGTCGTCTTCAAGAAGGAAGGGTACGCCGTCCGGACGGCCCAGTCGGCGGCCGGGGCCTACGAGGTCCTGGCCAAGGACGAGGTCGACCTCGTCGTCACGGACATCAAGATGCCCGGGGCCGACGGCATGGACGTCCTTCGCTACGCCCGGGAGAACCTGCCCGACCTGCCGGTCATCCTCATCACCGCCTACGGCAGCATCGCCCAGGCCGTCGAAGCCCTCAAGGCCGGGGCCCTCGACTACGTCGTCAAGCCCTTCGACGTCGAGGAGCTCAAGATCATCGTCGGCCGGGGCCTGGCCGCCCGGCGCCTCAAGCAGGAGAACCTCCTGCTCAAGCGCGACCTCAAGGAGCGCTACGGATTCGAGCAGATGATCGGCAAGAGCCGCCCGATGCAGGAGATCTACATCCTTATCGAGAAGGTCGCCTCGACGGACTCGACCGTGCTCATCACCGGCGAGAGCGGCACCGGCAAGGAGATGGCCGCCCGGGCCGTCCACCAGCAGGGCGCCCGCCGCGACCACCCCTTCGTGTCCATCAACTGCGCCGCGCTGCCCGAGAACCTCCTCGAGTCCGAGCTCTTCGGCCACGTCCGGGGCTCGTTCACCGGAGCCGTCTCCGACAAGAAGGGCATGTTCGAGCTGGCCCAGCGCGGTACCCTGTTCCTCGACGAGGTCGGGGAGATGTCGCCCTGGACCCAGGTCAAGCTGCTGCGGGCCCTCCAGGAGCGCAAGGTCCGGCGGGTCGGCGGGGCCGACGAGATCCCCGTCGACGTCCGCATCATCGCCGCCACCAACCAGGACCTCAAGAAGCGCATCGCCGAGGGCAAGTTCCGCGAGGAGCTCTTCTACCGCCTGAACGTCATCTCCGTCGACATGCCGCCCCTGCGCAAGAGGGTCGAGGACATCCCCATCCTGATGGCCCACTTCCTCCAGAAGTACTGCGAGAAGATGGGCAAGAAGCCGAAACGCTTCACGCCCGACGTCGTCGGCCTGCTCGAGGGCTACTCCTGGCCGGGCAACATCCGCGAGCTCGAGAACGTCATCGAGCGCATCGTGGCCATCGAGGACCGCGAGACCGTCACCGCGGCCTGCCTGCCCCAGGAGATCGTCTCGCCGCAGAAGAAGAAGCTCGAGACCCAGGAGCTGTTCGCCCCCGGCTTCAGCCTGACCCGCCACCTCGACGAGATCACCAAGAAGTACATCCAGGAGGCCCTGGCCGTCACGGGCGGCAGCCTCCAGAAGGCGGCGCCCCTGCTCGGCCTGAGCTACCGGACCATCCGCTACCTCATCGGCAAGTACGACCTCAACCAGGTCCGCAAGGCCGAAAAGCGGAACGGCAACGGCGACCGCAATCCCGCTTGACGACAATTTGTGTCAAAAGTGACAAAAAGCGGCGTCTTTTTTTCGTCAGACCATCCGACAATGTTTATATATTGTTTAATATCAACGATATAAGACGATTGTGAAGTTGGCACGCAACTTGCTATAATAGGGGTGCCAACTATGAGTGGCAAATAACCCGGCTGAGGAGATCAGCCAGGGAATTTAAAGGAGGTTTTCAATGATCAAGAAGATGAGAGGCTTCACCCTCATCGAGCTGCTGATCGTCGTCGCGATCATCGGCATCCTGGCCGCTCTCCTCATCCCGAACGCTCTGGCCGCCATGCAGAAGGCCAAGCAGAAATCGGCCATGAAGGAGATCATGACCATGTCCACGGCCGCCGCCGACTACATCACCGACCACGGTGATTGGACGGGGATCGCGAATCCCGGCGGTGCCGCAATGGCGACGGGAGCGGGTACTTTTCCTACCGAGCTCGGCTCCTTCTATGTCAAGACCATCCCCATCTATGACCCCTGGAACGGGCACTATCGGGTTTGGCTTGGCGACGATCCGGGCGACTATTGTGCGGCTGCCACCGATGACTTCGGTGTCGATGATTTCGTCATCGCCTCGACCGGAAGAGATCAGGCGCTCGGGACGCTCGTGTATGATCCGGCGACGCCTACCGCCGGGTTCTACCCTGTCCAAGGGATGACCTCGTTCGACAACGACCTGGTGGCCTGGGGTGGGAACTGGGTCATCGGTCCCCGCACGAACGTTGGCGCCTCCGGCAGCTGACGCTAAGTCCTTATCGAATTCTTCCCGAGGGGGCGGCTTCGGCCGCCCCCTCATTTTTTATATCGGCGCTCTTTATGAATTAAAAGCCTGGATATGCCTGGCCGTGATCTATTTCCATGTTGAAGAGAGGATTCGGGTTCCTACTTGCCGGCAATCTCAGGTCCATAATAGGAGCGCATACGATTGGAAAAATAGCTATATATATCGGGGTGTTCGTCGGCGACATCATGCGTGCAAGATGGGTCCTTCCGGATGTCGAATAGAGAAAAATGGAATCGCTCCTTTTCTCCCCGAACAAGGACTTCTGCGATCAGCTTCCATTCCGGCGTCAGGAAGGCCCGGTTCCGACGCCGGATGAGTATGTCGTGATATTCATCGCGAACGGTGATTAGGCCTGTTTTATCGAATTCATAGAAATCTATCCCTTGTTCGATCATG
The DNA here is from genome assembly GCA_017999365.1 of Candidatus Aminicenantota bacterium. GTDB lineage: Bacteria > Acidobacteriota > Aminicenantia > Aminicenantales > Saccharicenantaceae > RBG-16-66-30. The sequence continues at coordinate 284,409 of JAGNLW010000002.1, read as the reverse complement.
GATTGTACCGCAAGCCCGATCCCTCCCGGGGTATCCAACGAGAATTCCGTCTCCATGAACACGGATTCATCCCGAGCTTCTTCCGACTGAGCCGATGTCGTAAAAAGGGGGCGCAGGCTCGCGCCGTCATAATTCATTCCGTCCAGAGGCAATCCAAGCGAATCCATGACGGTTGGCGCGATATCGATAGTCCGGACCAGAGTGTCGATCTCCCGATGCGGCAGGTTCTCGGTCGGTTTCCAGGCCAGGAGCGTCCGGTTTTGCTCCGATTCCTTGAGATCCGAGCCATGTCCCTCGACGGATTCCCCGTGGTCTGAAAGCACGACGATGATCGAATTGTCATAGAGTCCATGGCGATGCAGGGCTCCCAGAATGCGGCCCAATTGTTGATCGACCTTGAATACCGCGGAATCATAAAAGGACATCTGGGGGTCCGTCCCGGGAACGGGGTCGAAGGTGTGTGGGGACGCATGAAAATAGGGCCAGTGGGCGAGGCAGAGGTGTACCGTCAGAAAGAAATTCTCCTCATTTTTTAGCGCCGCGATCGTGTCCTCGATCGAGTTCATAAAATAGCGCCCGTCATAAAGATGGGATACCGCCCGGTTGTTCTTAAGAAAAGGGAAGATGCCGTAGCCGAGGGGGTTGTTGAAGAAAACGTTCGTGAGACTGAAATCGTGAATGCTCCCGAAGACGAAATCCAAGATCCCCATCGGAGGATGGGCCAGATGGTCGAAACCGTCTTCGGCCGTTATGTTGCTGAACCGGACCTCGTCCGTGAAATGAAGCGTCTTATAGCCTTCGCGGCCGAGGGCGTGACCCAAGCATTGGTCCTTGGATCTAATATACTTCCTTTTCATGAGATTGAGGCGGACTCCCGAGGACTTCGGATACTGCCCGGTCAAGATCGAGTACCAGGCCGGAAAAGTCCTTGCGATCGGTGTGTATGCGTTCTTGAAGTACAGACTTTTCTCAAGGAATGCATCCAGATTCGGGCTGATCGGCAACGGATATCCCGAATATCCGGTATGGAGGGGGTTTAACGAGTCCAGGCCGATGAAGACGACGTTGGGGCCTGTGTTACGGTTCGCTGCCGGACGGGGGAACAACCCCTTGGCCAGGTGCACGGGATCGAGGGATGCCAGGAACAGGAGCGCAACCAGCGAAATCGCCGCCCAAGCCAATATTTTGCGGCGAAGATTCAGAAGAAAAAGGATGAACACCACCGCATAGAACGCTAACATTCCCATGAGGACCGTGCCGATTGCGGTGTGTCCCGTTCCTTCTTTGATGAATCCGGGTATGCCGGAGGCTAATGCGGAAGTAGGATAGTAATAGGCATTAATGGCGTAGACGATGGCTAAGAACGATAGGTGGACCGATAAAAAAGCCAAGATATCCTTGAACGGTCCCCAGTGTGGCTTTCTTTGGGAGAGCCAGCGAGCAAGTGAGAGGACGAAATGAGCGTTAAGAACGGCAAAAACGAAATATATCGCGGACACCTTGATAGCATAAAGGACGAGATGTGAAATGAGCATCCATAAGCCGGTGCCAGCCCTGGAAACGATAGAGGATGTCACCTTGTGACCGGAAAACATCCCGTATACCGCCAGAGCCTTGACGGCCAATTCCGTGAGGAGCAACCCGGCATATAAGAAGTAGCTCAACTTAAGCAGTTTCGCTTCAGACTCATCTCGCGTGGTTTTCATCGAAATTGTCCCTTAAACTCCGGAACCCGAGATCAGGTCCCGATTTACGTTGATGTCACAGGCTCCGATCCCGCAAAGGATATAGAATAATTTCGATTTGTGTCAAGCGTGACGTAAGGCGTGACGTAAGGCTTGATTGAATGGCTCGATATATTTCTATGAGAGCCAGGCCTGTGCTATCATTGTGATCCTTTTATGCGCTCCACCCTCGCCGTCGCGTTCGCCGTTCTCGCGGTCCTGGCCGGGCTGCCGTTCGTCCTCGTCTGCCTGGCCGCCGGCTTACGGGAGCCTCTCCTCGCCTTCGGGCTGGGCATCGCCCGCGTCTGCCGGCGCATCGCCGGCATCTCCCTGGACGTCTCCGGGGCCGCGGCCCTCGCGCCGGGGACGCCCCGGATCTACATGCCGAACCACACGAGCTTCCTCGACGGGCCCCTGGTCATGCTGGCCATCCCGGGCGCCGCCCGGGTCATCCTCAAGAGGTCCATCCTGCGCGTCCCTCTCGTCGGCACGGCCATGCGTTTCGTCGGCTTCGTGCCTGTCGACCGAAGGGGCGTCGAAGGCGGCAAGAAGAGCATCGCCCGGGCCGCCGCGTTCATGAAGGAGCGCGGGTATTCCTACCTCATCTTCCCCGAGGGGACGCGCAGCCTCGACGGCCGGCTCGGGCCGTTCCGGCGGGGCGGCTTCTTCCTGGCCCTGGAGACCGGCGCGCCCATCGTTCCCGTCACCGTCACCGGCTCGGGCGAGCTCATGCCCAAAGGGCGATCCACGGCGCGCCCGGGACGGGTCGGGATCGTGTTCCACGAGGCGTTGCCGACGGCCGGCCTCACCGTCGAGACCATGCCGGAGCTCATGGACAGGGTCCGGGCGGCCATATCGGGGGGAGGGACGGGGGAGACGGGGATGGCGGGGAAAAGGTCCCGCGAGATCTAGCGGATCTCGGGCTCGGCGACCTTCTTGACGGGGATCCCCTGCCGCTCCATCTTGGCCCGGATGCCGGCCTGCCGGGTCTTGGCCTGCTCGAGCCGCAGGTTCGTCTCCTCCATCTGCTGCTGGATGACGGAACCGGGGACCATCGTGTTCTGGGCCTCGAACTGCTGGCGGAGGGCGTTCATCTCCTGGGTCAGGCCCTCGACGACCTCGTCGACGACCCGCAGCTGTTCCTCGAGCGGCCCGCCGCCTTCGGCGACCTCGCCCGGAACGGCTCCACCGGCCGGGCCCGTCCCCGCCATAGGCGGCTCCTGGCCGGCCTCGGGCCACGACTCCGTATACAAGGTATCGTCGAACCCGCCCGGCGGCAGGCCGACCTCGACAGCGGGGACTTTCTTGACCCGGAGGAGGTCCCGGTTGGTGATGACGGCGGCGTGACGGTCCTTGAGGGCCTCGCGGCGCTCCTTCTCGCGCTTGGCCAGTTCGACGAGGCTCTGGGCGCTCAGGGAGGCGGCCAATCCGAGGACGGCGACGACGATGAGGATTCTTTTCATGGGCATCACGACCATTATCCGCCCGCCCTCCGGTCCTGTCAAATCCGCAAGAAAAAGCCCGTCCCGGCCGGGGCCGGGACGGGCTGTCATCGTTCGACGGAGGGCGGGCGCTAGCGGATGATGCGGTAGATCTCCCGCCACTGCTTAATGAGCAGCTTGGAGGCCTGGACGGAGATGGCCAGGACCTCGCTCGGCGGCTCCGGCCCCTCGCCGGCGGGCGCCGTATAGTCCTGGATGAAGACCTTCTGCTTGTTGATGGCCGGCTGGCCGCCCTGCTGGACCGCCTGGATCTCGCCCAGGACGACGGCCGAGCGGACCTTCTGCTTGGTGTAGAGGGACTGGATGGTCTCGCCCGTCTGCCCGAGGAGGGCGGAGGCGCCGACCTTGTCGCCGATCGTGTAGCGGGCGTAGATCTTGCCGCTGCCGGTCAGGGTCATGCAGGGATTGAGGTTCTCGATGCTGTAGAACAGGGTGGCGATGTAGACGATGTGGTTCGAGACGACCGGGTCGGCCCAGACCTTCTCTCCCTGCCCCAGCTCGCCCTTCTTGGCCACGGAGGAGATCCCGAGGCTGGCGGCCACGGCGTCGGGTCCCATGTACCAGTTGACCGAAGCCGGCCCGTCGACGGCGGCCCGAAGGGCGTAGAAGGCGTAAGAACCGCTGTTGGGAGCAAGTTCGTCGCCGCCTGTGCCGAAGTAGAGCGTGGCGTACGTCTCGGAGGCGTTGATCTCGACGGCCGGTTTGGTGATGATGGGGTTCTTATAGGGATCTCGGAAGATGACTTCGCCGTCCCAGCGATTGACGGCTTCGGTCAGGTTGACGCGCCACATCCGGCCGTGCATGTCGCCGATGAAGACGGCGTCGACGTAGCCGTCGCTGTCGAAGTCGATAAGGGCCGGCGCGCCGGGCAGGGTGTTCTGGATGCCGTAGGGGCTCGATTCTCTGTTCTCGCTGAGCTCGATCGTCTTGACGGCCGCGCCGGTCTCGATGTCGACGATGTAGAGGCGGTTGCCGACGACCTCGGTCGTGTTGTTGTCGTAGCCCGAACCGAACACGGCCACCCACCGGCCCGTGCCGTTGAGACGGCCGATGGCCGGCGTCGACCAGGTCTGGCCGATGGTCGCGGCGTCGGTGAACTCCCAGAGCGGCTGGGGGTTCATGGGATCGGTGACGTCGAGGCAGAAGTAATAACAGAGGTTGTTGCGGCCCCAACCGGCGCCCTGGCCGCAGACGACGACCGTGCGCCAGGCCCCGCCGTAGTAGACGTCGTGGATGGCCGGCGTGCCGTCGACGAAGAACTCGTGGTTGACGTACTCGCCGCAGTCGGGGTCGACGTAGCGCATGCGCCGCAGCTTGGGCAGGAGGTTGTTGGGGATGAAGCCCCAGAGCTCCTCGAGGGTGACCGGGTCGAAGCAGTGGAGCATGCCGTCGTTGGCCCCGACCAGGACGACCTTGGGCCGGTCGGCGTTGTCGTTGACGAAGGCCTCGTAGCCGGCCCCCATGCGGGCCACGTTGTCGTTGGGCGGCAGGAGGGTCTGCGGCGAGGAGTGGTTGATGTCGCCGAGCTTCCAGGGCCGCTCTCGGGCGCTGGCGTCGTTGTAGCCCAGGACGAACCGGACCAGGGGGGGCACCTCGGGGCTGTCCTGGCCCAGGCCGAGATAGTCGTCGAGCGTGGTGATCGTGGAGATGGCGAAGCGGATGCGGTCGTTGTAGCGGCCGTCGCTCTGGCCGTCGTGGGCGGTATAGACCGTCCGGGCCGACCAGGACTTGGCGTTGAGCTCGATGCCGGCGTCCCGGAGAAGGACGGCGTCGGCCGTCTTGATGTCCTTGATCTCGGAGTTCCGGGTGTAGGCCAGGCTGAGGTCGGTGACGTCCCAGGACCGGAGATGGCCCTGCCACTTGGGGAACTCGAAGGAGGCCGAGTAGAGGATCTCCTCCTTCTCGTCGCCGCCGCCGACGTCGACCATGGCCAGGGTCTGCGAGGTGCGCGAGTACTCGCGCTTGGTCAGGTACTTGTAGTCGAGGTCGACCCGCCGCAGGCTGGGCGTGACCAGATTGTTGGTCGAGCTGAGGACGGCCCGCCAGCGCAGAAAGTTGCCGGGGGCGTTGAAGTTCCACTCGACGCCGGGGGTGACCGGGCCTTCCCAGCGCGGCACGCCGGCTTCGGTGTTGGAGTTCGACAGATAGTAGGCGATGCCCGTGTTGGCCGGCTTGGTCTCGGTGACGTAGATCGTGGCCGAGATGACCGCCTGGTCCGAGTCGAGGAAGCTGCAGTCGAAGCGGTTGCGCGAGGAAGCCGTGCCCGTCGGCACATAAATAGGGAAGGTGTTGTTCATGAAGAAGTAGCAGCGCATCGAGTCGTTGCCGTCGGCGACGAAGAAGTCGGGGTCGCCGTCGCCGTCGAAGTCGCCCACGGCGCCCGAATCGCTGTCGCCTGAGCTCGAGACCCGGGCGCAGGAGGGCGGGATACAGACCTTGGTGAAGGTCTCGTTGCCCTCGTTGCGGTACCAGTAGACGTAGCCGCCCCGCCAAAGCGGAGAGGACAGGTAGCCGTCGGTGGCCAGGACGAAGTCCTGGTCGCCGTCGCTGTCGAGATCGGCCCCTCGGAGGAAGTTGGGGAAGCCGTAGCTGTTGACGTACTCGAAGGCGATGGTCCGGGCGTTGATCTTGGTGAAACCGCCCAAGCCGTCGCCGCGGTAGAGGTAGAGGCGGCTGTCGGGGTGGCCGCCCGTGCTGTCGCTGACGGAGCAGGTGATGAAGTCGAGCCGGCCGTCGCTGTTGTAGTCGCCGACGGCGATGCCGCAGGCGCCGTAGAGGAAGCTCGTCGAGGTCGAGTAGGGGTTGTAGGCGTTGCCGCGGGAGAAGACGCCCGAACCGTTGTTGATGAAGACGACGACCTGGCCCCAGCGGTACCAGTTGGTCGGCACGGCCACGAAGATGTCGAGGTCGCCGTCGTTGTCGAGGTCGCCCGAGGCCAGGTTCGTCTCCCAGCGCCAGTGGGACGTCGACGTGCCGTACTGGCCGTAGTTGTCCCGGGTGACGTTGGAGTTGGCCGCGGCGCCCGGCAGGATGGGCGTGGGGACGCTGTCGAAGTGAGGGACCGCCCCGGGGCTTTGCGAATCCTCGATGAAGCGGTTCCAGAAGATCCAGACCGTGCCGTTCCAGTCGAGGGTCGCGAAGTCGGGGTCGCCGTCGCGGTCGTAGTCGCCGGCGGCCAGGCCGATCATCTCGTAGGTGCCGCCGGGGATGGTCGCGTAGTAGTTGATGTAGAAGCCTGCGTCGAACAGGAACCGGTTCGTGTCCATGGGATCGACGCCCCGGCAGATGTGGATGGACAGGTTCGTGTCGCCGGCGACGTAGTTGTGGTTGTCGCAGTCACGGCCGCCCTGGACGAGGTCGTCCAGGCCGTCGAGGTTGAAGTCGGCCGAGGCCGCCGTCATCCGGTAGTTCGAGGTCACCGGATAGTTGCTGGTGCCGTAGAAATTGGCCCCCAGCCCGCGCAGGCGGATGGCCTGGAGGGAGATGTCGTTCTCGACGTTGTTCTTCTCGGACAGGTAGGAGTCCGAGCCCGGGCCGCCCAGGTAGCCGAGGATCCTCGGCCCGGCGACGATATCACAGGTCGGGGTGGTCGTCTGGGCCTGGCCCGGGGTGAGGACGATCAGCCCGGCGGCGACGGCGGCCGCGAGGGCGAGAGTGGCGATCTTTTTCATGGCTCCCTCCTTATTGGGGGCACTCGATGAGGATCTCGAGGCGCTTGAAGGTGTTCCTCGGACCCCGGCCGATGCAGAGGAGGATGGCGTCGTTGTCGTTGGGGGCGATGGTGTTGGGCGGTTCGTCGCTGATGAGGAAGACGGTGTAGGAGCAGCGCGTATCGGTGGCCAGCGGCTCGGCGTTGAAGAGCAAGACCGTAGGGTCGGGGTTGGCGACGCAGTCGTTGTAGATCTGCTCGTCGGTCAGGTTCCGGAAGTAGGAATCCGGCCGGGTCGGGTCGTCCAGCCCCTCGGCGCCGGCGAAGGTCGTCCGGTAGAGCCCGGCGAAGGACATGTAGACGCCGCTGTTGAAGCCGTCGTTGAGCGCGGCCCAGGCGGCGTTGAAGCCGGCCTCGGCGGCGTCGAAGGCCATGCCCTGGAGGCGCAGGCTGTCGGAGGCCTTCGGGCTCGTCCCGGTGACGGTCAGGAGGAGCATGCCGACGGCCAGCATGAAGGCCACGATCATGATGACGACGATGAGGCCGGAGCCCCGTTCGCGGGAAGCGAAGATCGGGCGATGTCTCATGGCGCGCTCCTCACCGCTGTCCCAGGTTATAGAGGTTGAGGCTCATGTTGCGGATATTGGAGGTCGAGTCGAGCAGGATCCGCCTGTGCCGGTCGTCGGCCGCGGCGGCCGGGCTGTTGGAGATGAGCGGCCGGCGGTAGGTGTGGATGCCGCCGGGCGGCGTCCCGCCGACGGACGTGAACGGCTGGGCCGTCCGGCCGAGGACCCAGACCCGGACCTGCTGGATGCGGCCGACCTCCTCGAGCGTCCAGGTGTCGTCCCAGACCGACCAGCCGTCGAGGAAGCTGTCGTTGTTCATGTCGCCGTTGTACTCGATCTGGAAGTTCTCGATGTTGCGGGCGATGGGGAAGTGGACGGAGTTGTGGGTGCAGTAGAGGACGCCGCCCACCCCGCCGCCGATGTAGCCGCGGACCCCGGCGGTCAGGCCGGCCGCGTTGCCCGTCGTGTCGAGCCAATAGGTCTTGACGTTGATGAACGAGACCGAACCGCCGTCGTAATCGTTCGCGTCGGGGCAGGTCCCCGACAGGCCGCCCGGGGGGTCGATGCCGGGGGCCAGGCCGGGGGAGAAGTTGAGCTTCTCGGTCGTCCCGCCCGTGTTATGGGTGACGTGGGTGATCTGGCGGACCTCGCCGGCCCGGCAGCTCGAGGTCGGATTGGGCAGGACGAGGACGACCTTGTTATCGTAGAACTCGTCCGGGTAGCCGTAGAGCTCGAAGCTGAAGTCGTGGATGTCCAGGGTGACGGAGGAGCCCTGGTACTGGTCGATGGGCAGGTTGAGCGGGTCGTCGATGTTGCCCATCAGGGTGATCCGGTCGGGCTGGACCTCGCCGCCGCCCTGGTCCTCGTTGTCGACGCCATCGATGTAATAGGCCGAGAACTCGACGGGCAGGCCGGCCCCGGCCATCCGCAGGTCCCGGGTGACGAAGTACATCGAGGCCCGGACGTCGTTCTGGACCTCGGTGACCATCTGCTGCTCGACGGAGACCTTGTTGCTGCGCCCGTAGATGAGCAGGGCCCCGATGACGGCCATCAGCATGATCGTGCCGCCGACGAGGACCTCGAGCAGGGTGAAGCCGCCGTCCCGGCGGCGCGCGGTCGGATGCGTTCTCATGGCTGCCGCTCCCTCACCGGCTGATCAGGGTCGAGAACTCCGCGCGGGGCCGGTGATGGACCGGGTCCGCCAGGAGCTCCGAGGCCGTCAGGCCGGAGATCTTCTCGGCCGAGTAGACGTGGACCATGACCTGGAAGACGTTGTCGATGGGCACCGGGACGACGGTGATGCGGCGGAAATCGTTGGTGCCGTCCCCGTTGATGTCCATGATCTCGTCCCGGATGCCGGAGGCGGTCGTGCTCAGGACGTCCAGCTCTTCCCGGGTGAAGCCGCGCAGCCAGTCGATCTGCTGCTGGGCCAGGAAGGTCGCGTTGGCCACCCGGTCGGCCTTGAGGTTGTTGGCCACGGCGACCAGGAAGAGCTGGGCCAGGCCCAGAACGGCCACGCCGACCAGGAAGACGGCGACCAGGACCTCGATGAGACTGAAACCGCGCGGTGCTTTTCTTTTGATCATGTCACGCGCTCGCTCTCTTGACGTATTGGATGGCCCCGCCCATGAAGATGCTCAGGACCCGCTCGTCCATTTGTCCGGGGCGGGCGAGCTTGGGGCTTTGGATGGTCAGGGAGTTCTGGCCGATGGCGAACTCCGGGAAGGTCCCCAGGGGCGAGAAGACGGCCTGGCGGTCGGCCCCGTCCAAGGGGAAGGTGATGGTGACGTTGAAGTCCGCCGGGATCGACTTGCGGGGGGCGCCGCCGACCCGGGCCCAGGTCCCGTCCGCCTGGAGCGCTTCCATCTCGTAGGCCCAATAGCCTCCGGCCTCCTGGGAGAACCGGACCCTGTGGACGACCTTGGTGTCGACGGCCCGGAGCTTGGTCAGCTGGAAATAGGTCTGGACCTGGCGGGTGGCGTTGTCGAGCTTCCTCACGGCCATGACGTTGAGGATGCTCGGGTACGACACGGCCACGAAGATGCCGATGATGCCGAGGACGACGAGGGCCTCGATCAGGGTGAAGCCCCGCGGCGCCCGGTGCCGGAAGGACAGGGTGGTCATGGTATCTCCCTCTGTGTATCCCGTTTTCCTTCTTTTATATAGCAAACGCGGCACCTCTTCAATACAGCCCCCCGGGGCTGGTCCGCCGATGTTGATTATGGGGCCGGCCGCCGCCCCGGGCAATCATCGCGTTCGGTGAAAACCGGGGTGATTTTTCGGGGGGCCGGCCTCATCGCGGCCGGCTAGCCGCCCGGCGGGCCTCAACGGCCGGAGAACAGGAGCTCCTTGAGCTTGTCCGCCCCGGCCGCGCCGCTGTTGAAGAGGACGCACCGGACGGGGCCCAGGAGCCGTTCGAAAAAGGCCTTCTGGGCCTCGATCTTCTCGGGGCCCGTCCCGAGGAGGTGGGGGTTCCAGAAGGGCTGGGCCTTGCCGGCGGTCAGGGCCTTCTTGGCCCCGGCGGCCTCCCCGGCCTCGAGGGCCCGCAGGGCCTCGTCCCGGGAGAGCTCGACCACGGCCGGCGAGGTGGCGTCGTTGCGCAGCAGGACGAGCCAGCGCAGGTCCGTCCGGCGGACCGAGGCGGCCGGGCCGAGCCAGGCCGGGTCGAGGAGGGCGTGGGCCTCCTTGGCCGCTTTGTAGCAGTAGGCCGAGCCCCGGTCGAGCCGGCAGTCGTCGCCCCTCTGGCACGCGAGGTCCTGGCAGTCCTCCTTGCGGACGACGACGTTCTCGCACTTGCTGCGGTCGAAGAGAGGGGCCAGCCGCCGGTCGAGCTCGACCGCCGCCGTCGGCATGTAGAGCTTGCGCTCGACGCTGTCGGCCGCGGCCCGGCCGCCGGCGACCTCGACGAAGACGACGTCGTTCGAGTGGAGCTTGACGCGGGGGTCGGCCAGCAGCTCGAAGAACAGCTCGGTCTTCCTCGTCCCCGGCGGCCCGACCAGGACCAGGCCGCGGCCGTCGGCGTCGACCGACATGCCGCGCACGGCCCCGGCTGCCCCGGCCCCGTCGGCCCGGGCGGCGATGTCCGTGGCCAGGCCGATAGCCAGCCCGCGGAGCGTGCCGTAGTGGTCGCTGTTGACCAGGACCCCCGTCCGGGTCGCCTCGTGGGTGAAGGCTCGCGGCTCGCGGCCGGCCACGCCGTCGACGGCGTAAAGGACGCCGTGCGGCTTGACGCCGGCCTCGCCGGGGGCGGGCGGGAAGTTCTCGATCCAGAAGTCGTTGAGGTGGACGGCGTTGGTCCGCAGCTGGAGGACGGCCCCGCCGACCCGGGCGTTCCACTCGTAGCGGCCCTCGACCCCGAGGTGGCTCTCCATCTCGGCGACCAGGGCGTCGCGCATCCGGGCCTCGGCCACGGCCTCGACCGGGACGGCCTTCTTGACCCGGGTGACGGCGTTCTGCAGGGCCACCCGCTGGACCTTTTTGGCCGTCTTGAGCTTGCCCAGGGCCTCGACGATGCGGTCCATGCTCTTCTCGAGGTTGGCCATCGAGGTGGCGTAGGACAGGCGGATGTAGTCGTCGGCGCCGAAGGCGTCGCCGGGCACGATGGCCACCCGGGCCTCTTTGAGCAGGTAGTAGGCCAGGCCGTAGGAGTTGCGGATCTTGGCCCCGTTGGCCTCCTTGTCGTAGAAGGCCTTGACGTTGGGGAAGAGGTAGAAGGCGCCCTGGGGCTTGAAGCACGACAGCCCCGGCACGGCGGCCAGCCGCATCAGGCAGTAGTTGCGGCGGCGCTGGAACTCGGCGATCATTCGGGCGACCTCGTACTGGGGCCCGTCGTAGGCCTCGAGCGAGGCCTTCTGGGCGATGGAGCAGGCGTTGGAGGTCGTGTGGCTCTGGATCTTCGACATGCCGTCGATGACCTCGGCCGGCCCGGCCGCGAAGCCGATCCGCCAGCCGGTCATGGAGTAGGACTTGGACACGCCGTTGACGATGACCGTCTTCTTCTTGACGTCCTCGCCCAGCGCGGCGAAGCTCGTGAACTTGAAGTTGTCGTAGACCAGGCTGGCGTAGATCTCGTCGGCGACGACATAGAGGTCCTCGCCCTTGACGACCTCGGCCAGGGCCAGGAGCTGGTCCCTGGTGTAGGCCCCGCCGGTCGGGTTCGAGGGATTGTTGAGGATGAGGGCCTTGGTGGCCGGCGAGATGGCGGCCTTGAGGGCCTCGGGCGTCAGCCGGAAGCCGTCCTCCTCGCGGGTCCGGACGACGACCGGCCGGCCCTTGGCCAGGGCCACGCACTCGGGATAGGTCACCCAGTAGGGGGCCGGGACGATGACCTCCTCGCCCTCGTCGACCAGGGCCTGGACGAGGTGGAAGAGGGAGGCCTTGGCCCCGGCCGAGACGATGATCTGCTTGGGATCGTAAGCGACGCCGTAGTCCTCTTTGAGGCGCTTGGCGATGGCCTTGCGCAGGGGCAGGATGCCGTCGCTCGCCGTGTATTTCGTGAAGTTGTCGCGGATGGCCTGGATCCCGGCCTCTTTGATGTTCTCCGGGGTCGGGAAATCCGGCTCGCCGACGCTGAGGTCGACGACGTCGATGCCCTCGGCCTTCATGGCCTTGGCCTTGGCCGAGATCTTCAGCGTGGGGGAGGCGCCGATGCGCTGGACTTTTTCGGAGATCATGGTTCACCTCGCACGACGCCCCGCCGGGCCGTCATTTCCTCGCGTCTTTGGCCTCGGGGGAGAGCTTGGTTTTGAGGAACTCCCTGATGTCGGCGCCCGTCAGGGATTTGACCACCTCGGGCATCTGGGCCAGGACCTGGGCCACCTGCCCGGTGATCTTGGCCGTGCCGAGCTCCTTGTCGCCGCCGACGATGACGATCTTGTCGACCTTGGACAGGGGCTCGGAGACGGCCCGGGCCAGCTCGGGCAGGGCCTTGATGTAGGTGTCGAGGACGGCCGCCTGGGTGTACTTCTCCCAGGCCTGGGCCTTCTTCATCATGGCCTCGGCCTCGGCCGCGCCCTTGGCCCGGATCTCGTCGGCTTCGGCCAGGCCCTCGAGCTTGAGGGCCTCGGACTTGCCCTTGGCCTCGGCGGCGATGCGGAACTCCTCGGCCTCGGCCTCGGCCTTGATCTGGTACTTGCGGGCGTCGGCCGGCTTGATGACCGTGGCCTCGAGCTCCTTCTCCTTGCGGGCGATCTCGAGCCCCTCGATCTTGATGGCCTCTTCCTTCTCGACCTGCTTGACCTTGGCCTCCTCCTTCTTCAGCTCCTGGCTGATGCGGTTGCGCTCGAGCTCGTAGGAGAAGTCGGCCTGGGCCTTCTTGGTGTTGACGAAGACCTGGCTCTCGGCCTTCTTGGCCTCGTTCTCCCACTGGGCCTTGGCGATCTGGGCCTCGGACTGCAGGCGGGCCACCTCGGCCTCTTTGCGGGCCGCGGAGGCCTTGATGATGGATTCCTTCTCGGTCTCGGCCTGGGCGATGGCCGCGTCGCGCTTGGCCGCGGCGATCTGGGGCTTGCTCAGGGCGTCGATGTAGCCCTGGGTGTCGCTGATGTCCTTAAGGGCGAACGACAGCATGACCAGGCCCATGGCCCGGAAGTCCTCGCGGACGGCGGCGACGACGCGCTTGGAGAACTCCTGCCGGCCGCGGTAGATCTCCTCGACGGACATGCCGCCGATGACCTCGCGGACCTTGCCCTCGAGGACGTTGACGACGACGTCGCGGATGCCGTCGCGGCCGATGCCCAGGAACTGCTCGGCGGCCCGGTGGATGGTCTCGTCGGACGAGTCGATCTTGACTTGGGCCGAGGCCTCGGCCATGATCGGGACGCCGCCGCTCGTCAGGACCTCGGGCGTGCGGATCGAGACGGGGATGATGTCCATGGGGAGGACGTAGACCTTCTCCATGCCGGGCCAGACGAACACGCCGCCGCCGAGGCGGTAGCGGTAGCCGACCTTCTGTTTGGTCCCGTCGGCCAGGGTGACGGTGTGTTTGCGGCCCCCGGCGATGATGAGGGCCTCGTTGGGCCCGACCTTGCGGTAGCGCAGGGCCAGGACCAGGATGACCAGGGCGGCGAGGACGACGACGGCGCCGACGACGATGAGTCCGGATGTCAGGTTCATGGCGACCTCCTACTCGGGCTGGCTCCCCGCGGCCGGGCAAAAAATCGAAAAAAAGACCTCACCCGCCGGAATGGGGGCCTCTCTTAGTGGTTTACTGAGGATTGATTCTATTGATTATCCGGGAGGGATGTCAAGCCGTTCGGAAGTCCCCGCCTCGACACAAATCAAGGGGACACGATCCCATTTCAGGAGAAATGCGTCATGTCCCCGATTTGTGTCAGCCCGTCCCCTTCTCGGGGACGGGCTTGTCTTTATACCCGTAGGCCATGAACAGGATGCTCTTCTTCTTGAGGGTCTCTTTTTGGAGCTTGATGACCCGGGCGATGCCGCGGTCGGCCATCCGGAGCAGCCCGAGCAGCTCCTTGCGGGAGAAGGGATTCTTCTCCGCCCCGGCCTGGACCTCGACGAGCTCGCCGCGGTCGGTCTCGATGATGTTCATGTCCAGGTCGGCCTGGGAGTCCTCGGCGTAGTCGAGGTCGACCAGGGCCCGGCCCCGGACGATGCCGACGCTGACCCCGGCGACGAGGTGGCGCAGGGGCATGTGGTCGATCTTGCCCTCGTCGATCATCTTCTTGAGGGCCAGCCCGAGGGCGACGCAGCCGGCCGTGACCGAAGCCGAGCGCGTGCCGCCGTCGGCCTGGAGGACGTCGCAGTCGATGATGATCTGCCGCTCGCCGAGGGCCTTGAGGTCGGTGACGGCCCGCAGGGCCCGGCCGACGAGGCGCTGGATCTCCTGGGTCCGGCCCGAGACGCGCCCGGCCGTCCGTTCGCGCGGCGTCCGCTCGACGGTGGCCCGGGGCAGCATGGCGTACTCGGCCGTGACCCAGCCGCGCCCGGTGCCCTTCAGGAACTGCGGCACCCGCTCGTCGATGGTGGCCGCGGCCAGGACGCGGGTCCGGCCCCACTCGATGAGGGCCGAGCCGTCGGCGAAATCGAGGGTGTCGATGGAGATCTTGACCGGCCGCAGCTGCGTCGGCGTGCGCTTGCCGGAGCGGACGGGATCCACTACTTGATCCAGATCGCCGGCGCCTGGCCCTTCTTGACCTGGGCCAGGAAGTCCTCGAGCTCCTTTTCGGCCTTGCGGGCGTCGCTCTCGGCCTGGAGGAGCTTGTCGTAGGTGTCGCTGATCTGGGCCTGCAGCATCTCGCGGGACTTGAGGTTGTCGAGGCTGTAGAACTCCTGGTAGAGGGAGTTCATCTTGAGGGTCAGGAGGTCGACCCGTTCCTGCTTGTCCTCGACGGCTTTGGTCAGCTCGAGGGCCCGGGCCTGGACGTCCTTGTCGGTCATGGCCGGCGCCGCTTCGGGCGGGGCGGCCTCGGCGGGCTTGTCCGCGGCGGGCGGTTCGGCGACGGCTTCCTCGGCGCCCGTCACGGCCGCCGCGGCTTCCGCGCCGGCTTGGACCGTCGCGGCGCCTTCCGGCGGGACCGCGGCGCCGGCCTCGCCGGCCTGGGCGGCCTGATCCTCGCCCGCCGTCTGCTCGACGGCGGCCGTCTCGACGGCCGGCCTCTTCTTGACCTTGGCGATATCGGCCGAGGTGATGATCGTGGCCCGGCCCTTCAGGGCGGCCCGCCGATCCTTCTCCTTCTTGGCCAGGTCGGCCAGGCTCTGGGCCTGGAGGAAGCCGGCCAGGAGGAGCGTAAGGCAAAGAGTGACCGTCAGTTTCGTCTTTCCCATGTCGCTGAGACTCCTGTGGACCGCGACGATTATCATGCTTTTAGTCGCGCGTGTCAAACGGAAGTCCGGACCCGGACCCGCCGCCCGTCCGTCCGGACCTCGACGGCCCCGTCGAGGTCGGTCCGCAAGACCCCGGCCCCGGCCTTCCGGCAGCGGGCCAGGACCTCGGGGCTGGGGAAGCCGTAAGAGTTGCCGTCGCCCACTGAGACGAGAACGAACCGGGGCCGGACGGCCTCGAGGAAGGGCGGGCCGGTCGAACCGGCGCTGCCGTGATGGCCGGCCTTGAGCACTTCGCAACGGAGCGGGACGTCCTGACCGGCGATGAGCCGCTCGGTGGCGGCGCCGCTGTCGCCCGCGAGGAGGATGGACACCCGGCCGTAGGTGAGACGGAGAACGAGGGAGTCCTCGTTGCCGGGAGGGGCGGGGAGGGGCTTTCCGGCGGGCGGAGGGTGGAGGACATCGATCGTGACGCCGTCCATGGCGATGCAGTCGCCGGCGGCCAGGCGGCGCCGGATCATCTTTCGAGGCAGCCGCCGCCCGAGTTCTTCGTAGAGGGGGTCTCCCGGGGCCGGCCGGCCTTCCCAGAGCTCGCCGACGCAAAAGTTCCCGGCGACGGCGAGCAGGCCGGCGAGATGGTCGGGGTGGGGGTGGGTCAGGACCATGCGGTCGACCGCCCGGATGCCCTTGCGCCACAGGAAAGGGGAGACGACCCTCTCGCCGACGTCGAACGGGCTGCCGGCCAGGCCGCCGCCGTCCACGAGAAGGACCCGCCGGCCCGGCAGCTCGACCAGGATGGACTCCCCCTGGCCGACGTCGATCAGTGTGACCCGGAGGTCGGGCGAGGCGGGCCGCGGCGGCGGGAAGACGAGGAGGAGGGCGAAGACGGCGGCGGCGCCGGCGGCCAGGGCGCGCTGTCCGCGGAAGCGGGGCCGGACGAGGACCAATCCCAAGGCCAGGGTGTAACCGGCCAGGACCCAGGGCCGCGGCGTCGCGACCCGGAAGGACAGGAACGGCAGCCCGTCGAGGGCGTGGGAGACGCGCCCGAAGAGCCTGACGAGGAAGGCCAGGAGGGCCGCCGGAGGTCCTGCGGCCGAGGGGAAGGCCGCCGCGAACGGCAGGAAGACATAGCCCAGGGCCATGACGACGCCGGTGAGCGGGATGGCGGCCAGATTGAGGACGAGCGAGGACAGCGAGACCCGGTTGAAACTCGCGGCGATGATGGGCGCGGCGCCGAGCCCCGCGGTGAGCGACAGGAGGGCGAGCTCGGTCGTCTTGAGGGGGAGCCGCGGCAGCCGGCGGAGAAGCGGCGGCGTGAACAGGATGATGGTCAGGGTCGCGGCGTAGGTCAGACGGAAGCCGATGTCGAACAGGCTCGAGGGATTGGCGAGAAGCAGGACGAAGGCGCTGGCGGCGATGGTGTTGAGGACGTGGACGTCCTTCCACAGGTGTCTGCCGGCGAGGTAGGCCAGGGTCATGAGCGTGGCCCGGAGGACGGACGGGCTGCCCTCGACGAGGACCGTGTAGAAGACGAGGAAGGCGGCCAGGGCCAGGCCCGAGGCCCGCCGGGACAGGCGGACGAGGCGGAAGAGCGAGAACAGCAGGACGTTCAGGATGGCGATGTGGCCGCCGGAGATGGCGAAGAGGTGGTAGAGCCCGGTCGCCTGGAGGTTCTCGACCGTGGCCTCGTCCATCCGGCCGTCCTCGCCGAGGAGGAGCGCTTCGAGAACCGCCCCGTCGGGCGAGATGTCCCGGCCGTCGGGGGCCGGGAAGCGGCGCTCGAGGAGGCGTTGGACGCCGCGGCGGGCGCGGGCGATCCAGGTCCGGGGCGAACCGGGCGGCGCCGGCCGGACGCGCGCTACGAGGAGCGGGGATTTCGTCGAGGCCCGGCGGTGGACGCCGAGGCCCTGGAGATAGCGCTCGTAAGAGAACCCGCCGAAGTTGCGGAAGGAGCCGCCCGTGCCGAGGCGGACCGAGGCCCGGACGGTGTCGCCGGCCAGGAAGTCGAGGCGGCCGCGGCCGTCCCGGGCGAAGGGCACGCTCAGGCGGAGACGGCCCCGGACGGGGCGTTCCCGGCCCGCCGCAGCGACGCTCCGGACGTCGATGAACAGGACGTCCCGGTCGCGCTCCCGGCCGGGCGAGCGGGCCAGGCGCCCGGCGACGTCGACGTAGCCTTCGGCCCTCAGGCTGCGCAGGGCGTTGGCCCGATAATCGCGGTCGTGGGCGGCCAGGCGGGCCGCGCCGGCGGCGGTGACGGCGGCCAGCAGGCAGACGGCCGCGGCCCGGTCGGACCGTCGGGCGAAGAAGAGCCAGGCGGCGGCGGCGAAGGCCAGGGGCGGGGCCCACGGCGGGCCGGCCGCCGACGGGAGAACACGCCCCAGCACGATGCCCAGGACGAAGGCCGAGGTCAGATGGACGAAGGGATAGGGGCTGACCCTCAGAAGCCCGGGCCGCCCGAGGCCAGGGCGCTCTGGCCTTCGAGGGCGTCGACGACCAGGTGGCTGAGGACCTTCATCCCCAGCGGGATGGCCCTCTCGTCCGGGCTGAACTGGGGGCTGTGGAGGGGGGCCATCGTCGGCAGGGCGGGATTCTTGACGCCCAGGAAGAAGTACAGGCCGGGGGCCTTCCGGGCCAGGAAGGCGAAGTCCTCGGCGATCATCTGGGGCTTCCAATCGAGCAGCCGGTCCTTCCCCAGGAGCCGGACCAGGGTTGGGGTCATGGCCGAGGCCAGCTCCGGATTATTATAGACGGACGGGTTGCCCGGTTTGTACTCAAATTCGAAGCCGGCGCCGTAGATCTCCGTGATATTGCGGACGACGCTCTCCATGAGCTGGCGGACCTTCTTCTGGCTGGCCTCGCTCAGGGTCCGGACCGTGCCCTCGAGGACGACGCGGTCGGCGATGATGTTGCGGCGGCTGCCCCCGGCGATGGTGCCCACGGTCAGCACGGCCGGGTCGGTCGGGTCGGAGGCCCGGCTGACGACGGTCTGCAGGGCGGTGACGATCTCGGCCGCGATGACCACGGCGTCGATGCCCTCGTGGGGCCGAGCGCCGTGGGCGCTGCGCCCCTTGACCGTGACGACGAAGGTGTCGGCCGCGGCGGTCACGTTGCCCGGGGCGAAGAGCACGGTGCCGACGTTCTCGGGCCAGACGTGGAAGCCGAAGACGGCCCGGACGGGGGGATCGTCGAGGGCCCCCTCGCGGACCATGAGGTCGGCGCCGCCGTCCTCGCCTTCGGGCGGGCCTTCCTCGGAGGGCTGGAAGAGGAAGGTCACGCTGCCCTTGAGCTGGTCGCGCAGGGCGTGCAGGACGAGGGCCGTCCCCAGCACGACCGAGCTGTGGACGTCGTGGCCGCAGGCGTGCATGACCCCGGCGTTGAGGGACTTGTAGGGGAGGTTGGTCGCCTCCTGGACGGGCAGGGCGTCCATGTCGGCCCGCACGGCCACGGCCGGACCGGGCTGGCCTCCCTTGAGCACAGCCACGACGCCGGTCTTGGCCACGCCGGTCCGGACCTCGAAGCCGAGGGGCTCGAGCCGGGAGGCGATGAGGCGGGCCGTCTCGACCTCGCGGTTGCCGAGCTCGGGGTTCATGTGGAGGAAGCGGCGGACCTTGACGACCTCGGCCCTGTTCCGCTCGATCTCGGCTTCGATCCGCTTGGCCGTCTTCGGGTCGACGGGGCGGGCGGCCGGGGGCGCCGCGGCCAGCACGGCCAGGCTCAGGACGACGGTGGATAGACAGACGCGAATTCTCATGGCGCTCCGATCCCCCCGCCCCGGCGAACGGTCGACGGGTCCCGAGCGGCCCTCGACGGGCCGCCGGCCCGGGCTATTTCTTCTCTTCGGCCTTCTGGAGGAATTCTTCCCGTTTCTTCTCGATGAAGTCGCGGATGGCGTCGACGCCCTCCCCGGTCTTCTCCTTGACCATGCGGATGCTCTTCTCGGCTTCCTTGGCCACCTTCTCGTAGCCGTCCTTGGCGGACTCGCCGGTCCGGACGGCCTGCTCCTTGATCTTCTTGCGCGTCTCCTTGCCGCTCGCGGGGGCGACCAGGATGCCGACGACGAACCCCGTAGCCGCCCCGGCGACGAAGGTCAGCAGGGAATCCCAGAAATGACTGTCTTTGTTATCACCCATCCTTCTTCTCCTTTCTTTTCTTCAGCTGCTGGAGTCCGAAGCGGACCAGCGGAAAGAGGAACGGCCAGTACTTCGCCGACGGCCGTATGACCTTGGACGTCAGGAAGAAGGCGACCTCCGACAGGCCGGAGACCGCTTTCTTCGACGTCGCCAGGACCTCCCCGACGTTGTCCAGGCTGGCGTTGATCTTGGCCTCGATCACTTGGAGCCCGTCCATCGTCTCCTGGGCCTTCACCAGGGTCTTTTCGGCCTCCCGGGCGGTCTTGCGCAGCTGGTTCAGGAACAGGGCCAGGAACGTGACCGCGACGACGGCCGCGACCGTCAGGATGATCCATAAGACCTGGTTCAGGGTCAGGGTCATGGTACCTATACCCTAAGCCAACCGCCCCCGAAAGTCAATTTGAAGGGGGGACATGTCCCTTAAGGACGTGTCCCCGGGGTTCACCGCCAGAGGAGCTTGCGGGGAGTCGGCAGGCCGAGCTCCCGGCCGAGGCGCTCGAGGAGAGCGGGGTAGCGGGCTTCGTCGCGGCGCTCGACGGCGTCCTCCCACTCGGCGAGAAGGGGGTCGGCGACGAACTCGTGCCGCTTGACGGCCAGGCGCGAGAGGCCCCGCAAGGCCTGCCACTGGATGACCATGAGGATGGCCAGGGCGTAGAAGATGACGTTGGGGCCGGGGAGAAGGGCGGCCAGGCCGGTGAAGGGGACGACGACGGCCTCGGTGGCGAGGATGGCGATGTGGCGGGTCTTCATGCGCTGCAGGAAGAACAAGAGGCGGGCCCGGGCGGCCCCTTCGTCGCGGCGGCCCGAATGGCGGATGACGAGGGGCTCGGGGCCGGGCCGGCCGCCGTGCGCGAAGGCCTGCTCCTGGAGCAGGGTCCGCGGGTCGAGCCCGGTGACCTTCTTCTTGGCCTTCTCCCAGACGGCCCGGGTCTTCGAGAAATGGGCCGGGAGCGGGCCGAGCGGCTCGGCGGAATAGAAACGGAAGCGGCGGCGGTGGTCGCGGACGAAGAAAAAGTCCATGGAGCCTCACTCTAAGATACGGCCCGCGGACCCGGCCGGTTCAGGCCGGCTAGCGTTTCTTGTGGAGGAGATAGAGGAAGAACGGGGCGCCGACGGCGGCGGTGATGACGCCGATGGGCAGCTCGGCCGGCAGGATGGTGCGGGCCAGGAGATCGCAATAGAGGAGGAAGGTGCCGCCGGCCAGGGCCGCAGCGGCGAAGAGGCGGCGGTGCCCGGGACCGATGAGGATGCGGACCCAGTGGGGGACGACCAGGCCGACGAAGCCGATGATGCCGCTCACGGCGACGGACAGGGCCGCGAGGAGGGCCGACAGAGCCAGGAAGACCTTGCGGACCCGGCCGACCGGGCTGCCGAGGGCCCGGGCCGTCTCGTCGCCGAGGGCCAGGAGGTCCATGTCCCGGGCCAGCCAGATCGAGACGGCGAGCGAGAGGACGATCCAGGGCGCGATGGTCGCCGCCTGGCCCCATTCGGCCAGCTGGAAGCTGCCCAGGAGCCAGAAGACGGCTTGGTCGTAGGAGTCCGAGCGCATGAACAGCAGGAACGAGGTCAGGGCCGAGGCCAAGGCGCCGGCGGCGATGCCGGTCAGAAGCACTGTTTCGACCTTGTAGCCGCCGCGGCGAAGCGACAGCGCGTAGACGAGCGTGACGATGGCCAATCCGGACAGGAAGGCCAGCAGGCCGGGGCCGCTGAAGCCGAAGGCCGCGGCCTCGAACCCGAGGGCCGCCGCGGCGACCGCGCCGAGCGAGGCCGCCGAGGACACGCCGACGACGAAGGGGTCGGCCATGGGATTGCGGAAATAGCCCTGCAGGATGGCCCCCGACAGGGCCAGCGCCGCCCCGACGAGGAAGGCCAGGACGGCCCGGGCCAGCCGCAGGTCGAGGAAGATGGCCGCCTGGATTCGGTCGGGCGACTGGATGAACCGCCACAGGTCGGCCGGCGTGGTCTTGACCGGCCCGACGAGGACGGAGGCCAGGAAGCCGGCGGCGCACAGGGCGGCGCAGACGGTCCAGAACAGCCCCCGCCCGGTCCGCCCGCTCACCGCTCCCCTCCGAAGCGCTCGGGGTGGAGGAGGCGGGCGACACGGTCGAGGATGTCGACGAGGCGCGGGCCGAAGCGGCTGGCGGCGTTCTCGTCGATCTCGAAGATGCGCCCCGCCCGCACGGCCGCGACGCGGTCCGCGCCCGGCATCTTCATGAACCAGTCCCGGCTCGCGGCGAAGTCCCGCGGCGAGCGGGCCAGGACCAAGACGACGTCGGGGTCGTCTTCGACGATGCGCTCCCTTTTATAAAGGGCCCACTTCTTCGGCAGAGCCGCGGCCACGTTCGTCCCTCCGGCCCGGGCGATGAGGTCGTCGACGTAGCTCTCGCCGCCGCTCGTCCACAGCCCCTGGCCGTGGAGGAGGACGAAGACCTTGGGCCGGGCCGCGACGCCGCGCAGGGCCGCGTCCACGGCCTCGAGCCGCCGGCGCAGGCCCGCGGCGAGCGCGGCCGCCCGCTCCTCCGTCCGGGTGACCCGGCCGAGGCGCTCGACGAACGGGGCGACGGCCTCGAGCCCCTCGCCGACGTCGCAGACGAAGACCGGCAGGCCGAGCTTGGCCATGCGCTCGACGAGCCGGAGGGGATTGCCGCGGAAGGCGACGACGAGCCCCGGATCGAGGGACCGGACGACCTCGATATTGGGATCGACCAGGCCGCCGACCTTGCGGACGGCCGCGGCCCCCTCCGGGTAGTCGCAGAAGCGGGTCACGCCGGCGACGCGGTCGCCCAGGCCGAGAGCGAAGAGGGTTTCCGTGACGTTCGGGGCCAGGGAGACGATGCGCTCCGGTGTCCTCGCCGGGAGCGGGAAGGGGCGGCCGAGGTCGTCGGTGATGACCTGCCCCGCCGCGGCCACGGGCTGGGGGACATGTACCCTAGGTACGTGCCCCCGGCTCTCCGGCGCACCTATATCGATCGGCCGCGCGGAGATATCGCTCATGGTGAACAACAACATGATCATGGGCACATACCGGGCGCACATGACCCCGAACGCGGCCGCCCGCGCCCTCATGCCGGCCTCCGTTCGCCGGCCAGCGAGATCTCCGGCAGGCCGCTGCGGGCGTTCTCGCGGATATCGACGTCGGCGCCGAAGATCTGGCGGATGTTGGCGGCCGTGACCGTCTCGCGCGGCGTCCCTGCCGCGGCCACGGCGCCGTCCTTGAGGAAGACCAGCCGGTCGGCGTGGGCCGCGGCCAGGTTGACGTTGTGCTCGGCCACGACGACCGTCTTGCCCCCGTCCCGGCGCAGGGCCGCCAGGATGCGGTAGATCTCCGCCTGATAGCGGATGTCGAGGTGGCTGCTGGGCTCGTCGAGCAGGAGCAGGGGCGCGTCCTGGGCCAGGGCCCGGGCGATGAAGACCCGCTGGCGCTCGCCGCCGCTCAGCTGGGACAGTCCCTTCGCGGCCAGCCCGTCGACCTCGGTCAGGCGCATGGCCTCGGCCACGGCCGCGTCGTCGCCGGCCGAGGCCCGCTCGAGCCGGCCCTGGCGGGCGAACCGCCCCATGCGGACGATCTCCCCGACCGTGTACTCGAAGGCCGGCTCGGCCATCTGGGGGACGTAGGCGATCATCGAGGCGATCCGGCGCGGCGACAGGCCCGGCAAGTCCTCGCCGGCGCAGCGGACCGTGCCGCGGACCCCCGCGAGCAGGTTCTGGACGGCCTTGATGAGCGTGCTCTTGCCCGAGCCGTTCGGGCCCAGGACGGCCACGAACTCCCCCGGCTCGACCGAGAGCGAGAGGCCTCGGATGACCGGCCCGTCGCCGTATCCGGCCTCCAGATCGCGCACCTCGAGCAGGCTCACCGCCCCAGTATAGCCCGTCACTCCGTTTAATGCCACGCCGCCTGGGGTTCCTTGACTTCCGGGGGCATTGAATCTAAGATGAGAACCCATTCCCCGGAGGTTTTCAGGACCATGACCGAGACCTACGATTTCGCCGCTTTGGAGAGCAAATGGCAGCGCGCCTGGGAGGATAAGCGGGCCTTCGCCGCCGTCGAGGACCCCGCCCGGCCCAAGTTCTACTGCCTGGAGATGTACCCCTATCCCTCGGGGCGCATCCACATGGGCCACGTCCGCAACTACTCCATCGGCGACGTCATCGCCCGCCAGAAGCGCATGACCGGGGCCAGCGTCCTCCACCCCATCGGCTGGGACGCCCTGGGCATGCCGGCCGAGAACGCGGCCATCAAGCACGGCACCCATCCCCGGACCTGGACCCTCGACAACGTCGCCCACATGCGGGCCCAGCTCAAGCGCATGGGCATCAGCTACGACTGGGACCGCGAGGTCAACACCTGCCTGCCGGATTACTACAAGTGGAACCAGTGGATCTTCCTGCGCATGCTCGAGCGCGGCCTGGCCTTCCGCAAGGAGAGCTGGGTCAACTGGTGCTCGCAGTGCCGGACCGTCCTGGCCAACGAGCAGGTCGTCGGCGGGGGCTGCTGGCGCTGCGACACGCCGGTGGCGCAGAAGAAGATGGAGCAGTGGTTCCTCAAGATCACGGACTACGCCGACGAGCTCCTCTCCGGCCACGCCGCCCTCGGCAAGTGGCCCGCCCACGTCCTGGAGATGCAGAAGAACTGGATCGGCAAGAGCACCGGCGCCCAAGTCCTGTTCGCGCTCGACGGCAGCGCCGAGGCCATCGAGGTCTTCACGACCCGCCTGGACACGATCTTCGGGGCCACCTTCCTGGTCGTCTCGGCCGAGCACCCGGCCGTGCCCGGGCTCATCGCCGGCCCGCGGGAGAAGGAGCTCGGCGCCTGGGTCGCCCGGACCGTGGCCGAGATGCGCAAGCGCCGCGAGATCGGCGAGACCGAGAAGGACGGCGTCGACACCGGCAAGACGGCCGTCAACCCCTTCACGGGCGAGCGCGTCCCCGTCTGGATCGCCAACTACGTCCTCATGGACTACGGCACGGGCGCCATCATGGCCGTCCCGGCCCACGACGAACGCGACTTCGCCTTCGCCAAGTCCTACGGCATCCCCATCCGCACCGTCGTCGTGCCGGCCGAGCGGGCCGGCGAGCGCTTCGACGGCGAGCCCGCCGAGGTCACGACCGACGCCGGCGTCCTGGTCAACTCGGGGCCCTTCTCCGGCCTGCCCTCGGCCGAAGCCGTCGAGAAGATGGGCGAGTTCGCCGAGAAGGCCGGCTTCGGCCGCCGCAGCACGGTCTTCCGGCTGCGCGACTGGGGCATCTCGCGCCAGCGCTACTGGGGGACGCCCATCCCCGTCATCTATTGCGACACCTGCGGCGTCGTCGGCGTCCCCGACGCCGACCTGCCCGTCGAGCTGCCCTTCGACGTCAAGCTGACGGGCGAGGAGGGCTCGCCGCTCGAGCGCCACGAGGGCTTCGTCCGGACGACCTGCCCGAAGTGCCAGGGCCCGGCCCGCCGCGAGACCGACACGATGGATACCTTCGTCGACTCCTCGTGGTACTTCTTCCGCTACTGCTCGCCGCGGGAGACGTCACTGCCCTTCCGGCCCGAGGCGGCCGCCCGTTGGCTCCCCGTCGACCTCTACATCGGCGGCGTCGAGCACGCCATCCTCCACCTCATCTACTCGCGCTTCTTCACCAAGGTCCTGCGGGACCTCGGGATGACGGACATCTCCGAGCCCTTCCCGTACTACCTGGCCCAGGGCATGGTCACCAAGGACGGCTCGGCCATGTCCAAGTCCAAGGGCAACATCGTCGACCCCGACGAGATCCTGCAGCGCTACGGCGCCGACACCCTGCGCCTGTTCATCCTGTTCGCCTCGCCACCCGACAAGGAGTTCGCCTGGTCGGAGGACGGGCTCGAGGGCTGCCACCGCTTCCTGCTGCGCGTCTGGGGCCTGGTCAACGACAACCTGGACCTGTTCGCCGAGGCGCCGGCCGTCCCCGGGGGAGGGGAGCCCGGCGCGGCCCTGGTCAAGAAGACCCACCAGACCATCCGCAAGGTCAGCGACGACATCGGCGTCCGCTTCCACCTCAACACGGCCATCAGCACGATCATGGAGCTCTACAACCAGGCCCGCAAGGACCGCGACGCCCTGCGGGGCTCGCCCGAAGGCCGGGCCGCCCTGCGGCTGGCCCTGGAGTCCATCGTCCGCATGCTCTCGCCCTTCGCGCCCCACCTGGCCGAGGAACTCTGGGAGCGCACCGGGCACCAAGGGCTGCTCATGCTCTCGGATTGGCCGGTCTACGACCCGGCCCTGGCCCGAGAGGAGACGGTTTCCGTCGTGGTCCAGATCAACGGCAAGGTCCGGGACCGCTTCGAGGCCGCGGCCGACACGCCCGAAGCCGAGCTCGAGGCGGCCGCCCTGGCCCTGCCCAAGGTCCAGGCGGCGCTGGGCGGAAAGCCGCCCCGCAAGGTGGTGGCCATCCGCAACAAGCTCGTCAGCATCGTGGTCTGAGGGCGGGGCCGAGGCGCGCCGCCGATGACCGCGATGACAAGGGCACGACGGAGGCCGGGCATCCTCCCTGCGGTCGGTCTGCTCGCGGCCGTGTCCCTTTTCCCTTCCGCCTGCGGCTACCGACTGCGCGGCACCGGCTCCTCGCTGCCGTCCCGCATCCGCACCGTGAGCGTCCCCGTGTTCAAGAACCTGACGACGCGCTTCGAGCTCGACGTCAAGCTGACCCGGGCCGTCATCGCCGAGCTCGTGGCCCGGGGCAAGGTCCGCGTCGTCTCCGACCCGGCCGCCGCCGACGCCGTGCTCGAGGGCGAGATCACCGGGTTCACGGCCCAGCCCATCGGCTTCGGCGCCGGGCGCCAGGCCGACCGCTTCAACGTCACCGTCACGGCCAAGGTCGCGCTGCGCGAGAAGGACGCCCGGGAGCCGATCTTCGCCGACCCGTCCTTCGTCTACCAGCAGGAGTACGAGGTCCCGACCGGGGCGGGCTTCGAGTCGCTCCAGACCGAGGCCATCGAAAAGATCGCCGACAAGTTCGCCCGCAGCCTCGTCGTCAGCCTCCTGGAGGGGTTCTGACGTGGCCGGCCCGCTGCGCGAGGACGCCCTGCTCGCCGGGTATCTCTTCTACGGCGAGGAGGAGTATCTCGCCGACGAGTTCATCGACGAGCTGCGGCGGCTGCTCACGGAGGCGGCCGGCGGCGAATTCCACCTGACCCGCATGGACCTCGACGAGGCCAAGTGGCCGGAGATCGTCGACGCGGCCCGGACGGCGCCGTTCCTGTTCGAGCCCTGGCGGGCCATCGTCGTCCGTGTCCCCGACAAGAAGTCGGGCCCGGCCAGGGGCGGCGGCGCGTCCGCGGGCGGGGACGGGGAGGAGGGCCGCGGCTCGCGCTTCCTCTCGGCCCTCGACCAGAAGGTCCTCAAGGCCTACTTCGCCGACCCGCCGGCGCGCACGGTCGTCGTCGTCGTCCGGGCCGGCCGCTACCGCAAGGACGATCCCGTCGTCCGCTTCTTCTCCTCCCTGCCCAAGGCCGCCGTCTCGGTCACGGAGATGAAGCGGCTCTATCCCGCCGAGCTCATGCGCCGGGCCGACGACAGGGCCCGCTCCCTCGGCAAGACCGTCACCGAGGGGGCCAAGCGGCGGCTGTTCGAGCTCGTCGGCCAGGACCTCCGCCTGATGATGAACGAGGTCGCCAAGCTGGCCGTCTTCGTCGGCGACAAGAAGGGCATCGAGGAGGACGACGTCAGCCGGGCCACGGCCGGGCAGCGCAGCTTCGAGTCCTACGATCTCGACGACGCCCTGGCCGCCGCCGACTTCGCCCGGGCCGCGGCCATCCTGGGCGACCTCTTCGCCGAGGGCGAGCGCCCCGAGCAGATCGTCGGGCGGCTGGCCGGGTTCTTCCGCAACGTCCTGGCCGCCCAGACCTGGCTCGGGGAGAAGAGCCGGACCCGGGACGAGGTCTTCCAGGCCTTCTTCCCGAAGATCCAGAAGGGCTGGAGCCTCTACGCGGACAAGTCGCGCCAGTTCTTCGGAGTCGTCGACGGGCTCTCCCCGGCCGAACTCAACGCCCTGCTGAGGAAGCTGCGCAAGGTCGACCAGCGGCTCAAGTCGACGGACTCCGACCCCCGGACGCTCCTGGAGGTCTTCGTGGCCGAGTACTGTCTGGCGAGGAAGAAGAGGACGGTTATTTCGCCGGAGTGGGGGTGAGCCCGGCGACCTGACGGCTGAGCCGCGATTTGTAGCGGCTGCCCGTGTTCTTCTTGATGCCGCTCTTCTTGACGGCCGTGTCGATGGCCTTGAAGACGGCGGGGAGGAGCTTTTCGGCGGCCTCGCGGTCCTTGTCCGCGATGGTCTCGCGCATCTTCCGCATCTGGGTCCGCAGGGCCGACTTGACCTGGGTGTTGACCGCCTTCCGGCGCAGGCTGCGGCGGTGCTGCCGTATCGCTGATTTGTGACGGGCCATTGTTTTCTCCTCTTAAAAGGGGCCTATGATAGAATATCCGGGCCTCAAAGTCAAACGGCCCCGGGGCCGGGAGGACCATCGACCCATGGACCGCGACGACCGGAGAGACCGGCTGATCCGCTCGACGGCCGCCGTGGCCGGGCCGACCCTGGTCAGCCGGGTCCTGGGCTACGTCCGGGACCTCCTCCAGGCCTATTACCTGGGGACGGGGCACGCCGCCGACGCCTTCACCATCGCCTACACCATTCCCAACCTGTTCCGCCGTCTGACCGGCGAGGGCGCCCTCACACCGGCTTTCGTGCCGACGTTCGCCGGCCTCCGGCGGGCCGGCGACCGGGCCCGGCTGTGGGCCTTCGGCCGGGCCGCCTTCTGGGACCTGGCCCTGGTCATGGCCGCCGTCACCGCGGCGGGCGTCGTCGTCGCCCCGGGACTGGTCAAAGTCATCGCCTACGGCTTCGGCGACGTCGCCGGCAAGTGGCCCCTGACCATCCACATGACCCGGGTCATGTTCCCGTATCTCTTCTTCATCACCCTGGCCGCCCTGGCCTCGGGCATGCTCAACGCCTGCGGCCGCTTCCTCGTCCCGGCCTCGACCCCGATCCTGTTCAACGCCGCCGTCATCGCCGCCGTGGCCGGCTGGGCGAGCGGGGCCAGGGAGCCGGCCCTCGTCTTCGCCGCCGGCGTCGTCATCGGCGGCGTCCTCCAACTGGCCTTCCAGGTCCCGTTCCTCCATAAGGAGGGCCTGCGCTTCCGGTTCGCCCCGGACTTCCGCGACCCGGACGTCCGCCGCGTCGGCCGCCTGATGGTCCCCGGGGTCTTCGGGGCCAGCGTCTACCAGATCAACTTCGCCCTCAGCCGGATGTTCGCCTCGGGCCTGGAGAAGGGCAGCGCCTCGGCCCTTTATTACGCCTCGCGCATCGAGGAGCTGACGCTGGGGCTGTTCTCCATCGCCCTGGCCGCGGCCCTGCTGCCGGCCTTCTCCGAGCAGGTCGCGGCCCGCGACCTCGGCGAGCTCAAGCGCACCCTGGGCTTCTCCCTCAAGCTGACGGCCCTGGTCAGTTTCCCGGCCGCGGCCGGGCTCATGGCCCTCAACGCCCCCATCATGCGCACGCTTTTCGAGCGCGGCCGGTTCGACCCGGGTTCGACGGCCCTGGCCGGGTCGTGCCTGCTCTTTTTCGCCGTCGGTTTGCCTTTCGTGTCCGGAGTCAAGGTCGTGGCCCCGGCCTTCTTCTCCCTCAAGGACACCCGGACGCCCGTCGTCCTGGGCGTCGCGGTCATGGCCGTCAACGCCGCCCTGTCCTTCGCCCTCATGGGCCGGCTCCGCGCCGGCGGCCTGGCCCTGGCCCTCTCGCTCTCCCAGGTCCTCAACTTCGGCCTCCTCCTCGTTTGGCTGGAGAAGAAGATCGGGCCGACCGGGAAAGCCGCCTGGGTCCCCTCGGCCGTCCGCGCGGCCGCCGCGGCCGCGGCCATGGGCGTCCTTCTGCGCCTGGCCTGGCCCCTGCTCGGGGTGGACGGGGCCGCCTTCGCCCCGCGGGCCGCGGCGCTGGCCGGGGCCATCGCCGCGGGCGTCCTGATCTATCTGGGCCTGCTCCGGCTCGTCAGCCCGGCCGACCTCAAGAGCGTGGCCGGGCTCATGAGACGGGCGAAGGCCAAGGAGGCGCGATGAGGATCGTTCTCCAGCGGGTCAAGGACGCCCGCGTCGAAGTCGACGGCCGGACGGCCGGGCGCGTCGGGCCGGGCCTCTGCCTGCTCGTCGGCGTCGAGCGGGGGGACGGCGAGGCGGACGCGGCCCGTCTGGCCCGCAAGTGCGCCGAACTGCGCGTCTTCCCCGACGCGGCCGGCAAGATGAACCTGTCCCTGCTCGAGACCGGGGGCGGGGCGCTGGCCGTCTCCCAGTTCACCCTGGCCGGCTCGGTCCGCAAAGGCCGCCGGCCGAGCTTCGACGACGCCGAGGAGCCCGGCCGCGCCGCCGAGCTCTTCGAGGCCTTCGTGGCCGCCCTCCGGGCCCTCGGTCCCCGGGTCGAGACGGGCGTCTTCCGGGCCGCGATGGACGTCCACATCGTCAACGACGGCCCGGTGACCTTCATCCTCGACTCGCGCCGGGAGGCCGCCGGCGGTCCGGACGAGGGGTGAGGACCGCCGCGCCGTCTCACCCCCCGAGGGGAGGCGGGGCTCCCGAAAATCATCCCCCGATTCCCCGGCCCCGGCCATGCCGGGACGCATCCAGGCCCCCTAAAGTGGGGACGGGTACCCGTGCGAGCACGGGTCTGCCCCGGACACGAGGACTATGTCGATGAGCCGTTTCGTCGCCCGGAAGAAGGTCGAGAGCCTGCCGCGCCTGCCCCTGCGCGGGACGATCGACCTGACCTACCGCTGCGCGAACGACTGCCGCCACTGCTGGCTGCGCCTGCCGCCCGGGGCCCCCGAACGGGCCGCCGAGCTCACGGCGGAGGAGATCCGCCGTATCGCCGCCGAGGCCCGGGCCCTGGGCTGCCGCGAATGGGCCATCTCGGGCGGGGAGCCCCTGCTGCGGCCCGACTTCCTTGAGATCTTCGAGGCCCTGACGGAGCGCGCGGTCTGGTACACGCTGAACACCAACGGCGGCCTGATCACGCCGGCGATCGCCCGGCTGCTGCGGCGGCCGGGCACCCTGCTCGTCGCCCTCTACGGCGCGACCGCCGCCGTCCACGACGCCGTGACCCGGAACCCCGGCTCGTTCGAGGCCCTGACGAGAGGCGTCGCCTGTCTCCGCGAGGCCGGGACCCCGTTCACCGTCCAGGTCGTACCCATGCGGACGAATTTTCCCGAGTACGGGGCCATGGTCCGGCTGGCCGGATCCTGGAGCCGGAGCTGGCGGATCGGAGCCACCTGGCTCTATCTCTCCGCATCCGGAGACGCGGTCAAGGACCGCGAGATCGCGGCCGAACGACTCTCGCCGGCCGAGGTCGTCGGGCTCGACCCGGCCCGCGGCGGCGGTCCCGAGGGAAGCTTCGACGCCGATTGCGCCGCGGCCGCCGCGCCGGACGCCGGGCTCTATGCCGCGTGCCTGGCCGGCCGCCGCGACTTCCACGTCGATCCGTACGGCGGGCTGAGCTTCTGCTCCTTCGTCAAGGACCCCGCGCTCCGCGTCGACCTGCGGACGACGCCGCTGGCCGAGGCCTGGGAGGACCGACTGCCGGCCCTGGCCGCCGCGGCCGCGCCGTCGCCGGCCTACCGCGAGGGCTGCGGCGCCTGCGAGCTGCGCTCCGACTGCAAGTGGTGCCCCGTCTTCGCCTGGCTCGAGCACCGCGATCCTTCGGTCCAGATCGACTCCCTGTGCGAGATCGCCCGCGAGACGCGCCGGGCCCGGACGACCTGGGCGGCCGGGCACCGCCGGCGCTACCGCATCGCCGGCCTGGCCGTCGACGTCGAGTCCGACCTGCCGATCACGGACGGGACATTCGCCCCGAAGTTCGCGGCCTTCCGGGCCCCCGCGGACGGCGGGCCCGCCGACGTCGTCCTGAGCCACCACTTCGCCCTGCCCGACCTCGAGGGCCGGGACCTCGGACGCGAGGTCTACCGGCGCGCCCCCTGGGCCGTCTACCGCAGGGACCGCTCGTGGATCTACCTCATGCTCGCGCCGGGCCCGGACGACCGGGAGGTCCGCCGGGTCATGGTCTTCGACGACGGGCACACCCGCGGCCGGATCTTCCACCCGTCCGAAGAGGCCTTCCGCGCCGGCGGGCTGGATTCCCTGGCCCTTCTGGCCTCGGACCAGCTGGTGCTGGCCCGGACCCTGCCGGCTTTCGGCGGCCTGTTCGTGCACGCCGCCGGCGTCGCCGTGGACGGGCGGGGCCTCGTTTTCGCGGGGGCTTCGGGAGCCGGGAAGTCGACCTTGGTCGGGCTCCTCGGCGACCGCGCCGAAGTCCTCTGCGACGACCGGGTCGCCCTCCGCCGCGGCGAGGGCGGTTGGCGCGTCCACGGCACCTGGAACCACGGCGACGATCCCCGCGTCTCGCCCGGCTCGGCGCCGGTCGCGGCGGTCTTCTTCCCGCGCCAGGCCCGGGTGAACCGGATCGACCGGCTCCCGGGGACCCGGGACGTCCTGGCCGGCTTCCTTCCCCGCCTCGTCCGCCCGCTGACCACGGCCGATTGGCTGGAGCGGGCCCTCGACCTGGCCGGCGAGATCGTCCGCGAGGTCCCGTTCTACGAGCTGAGCTTCGACCGCGGCGGCGCCGTCGCCGGCGTCCTGGACGAATTCCTGGCCGGGGAGGCGCGGCCGTGACGGCGAAGGCGTTCGTCCGCCGGGTCCCGTCCGCCCGGTCCGGCCTGTGGGCGGCCAAGGCGCCCGCGCTGACACGGCTCGACATAGAGCTCACGGAGCGGTGCAACAACGACTGTCTCCACTGCTCGGTCAACCGGCCGGCCGGGGACGCCGAGGCCCGCTCGCGGGAGTGGCCGGCGGCGCGCTGGCGGGCCTTGCTCGACGAGGCCGCGGCGCTCGGCTGCCTCGTCGTCCGCTTCACCGGCGGCGAGCCCCTCCTGCGCGACGACTTCGCCGAGATCTACCTCCACGCCCGCCGGCGCGGCCTGCGGATCATGCTGTTCACCAACGCCGCGCTCGTCACGGACGAGACGGCCGCGCTCCTGGCCCGGGTGCCGCCGCTCGAGGCCGTCGAGGTCTCCGTCTACGGGATGACGGAAGCGACGTGCGAGGCCGTCACCCGCGCCCGCGGCTCGTTCGCGGCCGCCCGCAGAGGTCTCGGGCGCCTGCTCGACGCGGGCGTGGCCGTGGCCGTCAAAGGCGCGGTCCTGCCGCCGACGCGCGGCGAGGTCGAGGCCTTCGAGGCCTGGGCGGCCGGCCTGCCGGGGCAGTCCGGCCCGCCCCCTCTCGTCACGCTCCTCGACCTGCGCTCGCGCCGCGACGGGGACAAGAGCGCCGCCATCGCCGCCCTGCGCCCGACCGCCGACGAGTTCGTCCGCCTGGCCCGCCGCCGCGGCGACGCCGTCGTCGGCGAATGGCGGGAGTTCGTGGCCCGCTCCGGCGGCCCGCCGGGCGACCGGCTCTTCACCTGCCACGGCCCCGGCGGCTCGGCCGCGGTCGATCCCTACGGCCGGCTTCAGCTCTGCCTCGGCCTGCGCCATCCGGCCGCGGTCTACGACCTGTCCGGCGGCTCCCTCCGGGAGGCCGTGACGGAATTCCTGCCGCGCCTGCGCGAAGCCCGGGCGACGGACCCGGCCTACCTGGCGCGGTGCGCGAAGTGCTTCCTCAAAGGGCTCTGCCAACAGTGCCCGGCGAAGTCCTGGGCCGAGCACGGCACGCTGGACACGCCGGTCGAATATTTCTGCGGCGTGGCCCACGCCCAGGCGGTCGCCGCCGGCCTGCTCGAACGGGGGGAGAAGGCCTGGACCGTCGGCGATCCCGTATCGAGGACGGAAAGGAGGACCGGACCATGACCGACAAGATCGATCTCGCCAAGACCTACGGGCCGTCCGAGGACGTCGTCGTCCGGGAGATCGAGGGGGAGATCGTCATCGTGCCCCTGGCCTCGGGGATCGGGGACCTCGAGGACGAATTGTTCACTCTCAACGAGACGGCCCGGGCCGTCTGGGACCGCGTCGACGGCTCGCGGCCGCTGGCCGAGGTCGTCCGCGAGCTCACGGCCGAATACGAGGCGCCCGACGGCCTGGTCGCCTCCGACGTCGTGGGCTTCCTGCAGGAGCTCTACGACCGGCGGATGATCGTCGCCAAGGACTGAGCTATGGACCCGTCGCCCCGCCCCCGCCCCGCGCTCGAGGACGGCTATCCGTTGGCCGGCCTGATGCGGGACGTCCTCGGCCGTGGCAAGCCCTTCCGGTTCGAGGCCCGCGGCTCGAGCATGTATCCCGCCGTCCGGGACGGGGACGTCGTCACCGTCGCCCCGCTCGCGGACGACGGGCCGCGGACGGGCGACGTCGTCGCCTTCGTCCACGCGGCGACCGGCGGTGTCCGCCTCCACCGGGTGGTCGGGACCGCGGCCGGCCGCTACCTGGTCAAGGGCGACAACGCCCTGGCCTCCGACGGCGCTCTCGACCGCGAGGCCCTGCTGGGCCTCGTCGTCGGCGTCGAGCGCGGCGGCCGCGCCCTCCGCATCGCGCCGCCGCTCCTCGCCGCCGCCACGGCCCGGCTGTCGCGGTGTCCCGGTTTCACCCGGCTCGTCCGCCGCGTCCGGCGGGCCGTCGGGGCCGGGGAGGGGAGGGCCTGACATGCCGGGGAGCTTCGTCGTCCGCCGCCCGCTCGCGGAGTTCGGGCTGTGGTCCAAGATGGAGGCCGGCCGGGCCGTCTTCAGCTTCGACCTCGAGGCCACGGCGCGCTGCAACTTCGACTGCCGGCACTGCTACATCGCCCGTCCGGCCGGCGACCGGGCCGCCCGCAAGAGCGAGCTCTCGGCCGCCGAGATCGGCCGCATCGGGGCCGAGGCGACCGCGCTCGGCGCGGTCTGGTGCCTGATCACGGGCGGCGAGCCGCTCCTGCGCCAGGACTTCTTCGACGTCTATCAGGCCCTCCTGAGCAAAGGCCTGGTCCTGTCGCTCTTCACCAACGCGGCCCTGGTCACCGACGAGCACGTCCGCTTCTTCCGCAAGTACCCGCCGCGCGAGGTCGAGGTCACGGTGTACGGCGTGACGCGCGAGACCTACGAGCGGGTGACCCGCGCGCCGGGCTCGTTCGAGGCCTTCCGGCGCGGCCTCGACCGACTGCTCACGGGCGGCGTCACGGTCCGGCTCAAGGCCATGGCCCTGCGGTCGAACAAGCACGAGATGGCCGCCATCGGCGAGTTCTGCCGGGCCCATTCCAAGGAGCCCTACCGGTTCGATCCCCAGCTCCACCTCCGGTTCGACCGCGACGAGGCCCGCAACGCCCTCATCCGGGCCGAGCGGCTCAGCCCCCGCGAGGTGGCCCGGCTGGAGCGGTCCGATCCCGAACGCTTCGGCGCCCTGGCCGCGGCCTGCGGCGAGATCCTGCCCGGCCCCGAGGCCGAGGCGCCGGCCGAGATCTGCCGGCACATCTTCCGTTGCGGCGTCGGGCAGCGCAGCTTCGTCGTCGGCCCGGAGGGCCTCATGCGCCCGTGCCTGTCCCTCCACCATCCCGACTTCCTGTACGACCTCAGGAAGGGCGGGCTGTCCGAAGGTTGGACACGATTTCTCCCCCGGGCCCTGGCCCGCGAGACCGGCCGCGCGGAGTGGCTGGACAAGTGCGGGGCCTGCCCGATCGTGAACCTCTGCCTCTGGTGCCCGGCCCACGCCTATCTGGAAACGGGGCAGCTGGACCTTCCGGTCGAGGAGTTCTGCCGGGTCGCCGAAGCCCGGGCGGAGGGCTTAAAATCCGGTTGACACGGCCGATCGAACGGCCTAATATATTGAGAAGGAAGCGTTTATGGAGGATCTGGAGCCATGAAAAAGCCGTGGAAGACGCCTGAGCTCATCGTCCTGTTCAAGGGGCGTCCCGAGGAGACCCTCCTGTGCCATTGCAAGCACACGACGGCCCCGCCCGTGGCGCCCTACAACCACAAGGACAACTGCACGTCCAACCCGATGTGCTGCCAGGCTTGCTCGGATATCCGCTACGCCTCTTAGCCGGACTATTCGGAAGAAGATTCTTCCCCAGATTCCGGGGAATCCCTCTCTCGGGCTTTCGCTCGGGGGATGTCCTCTGGCTCCCCGGCCCCCCGGGGAACGGGGAGCGAACCCAGGTGAGCGGACCAGGCAGGATCGGGACGGAGCCCCCGTAGTCCCGATCCTGCGAAATATCGGAAAAGCATTTTCTCACGATATTTCCCAGCAACGCCCCTTCGAGTCGCTCCGGGTCGTTGCTGATGGTCGCTTCGCAAGCTCCGCTCCCTGCCGCCCCTCCTCCAGCAACGGGGATCTGCGAGAACAATCCCCTCGCCGCCTCGAGAGGGAATCCCGGAAATGGGAGAAGATCTGATAGAACGCCGGTCAGCTGAAACGCACGCCGCTCGTCTTGCCGATCGCTTCCTCCGCCGCCGCCCGGACGTAGGGATTGGCGTCTTTCTTCAACCGCACGAGGAGGCGCACGGCTTCCTCGCCGCCGATCTCGCCCAGGGCCTCGGCCGCCGCCCGGCGGACGTCGGCGTTGGCGTCCCCGACCGTTCCCCCGACGCCCGCCAGCGCCTCGCGCATGCGGCGGCGCCCGATGACGGCCAGCACGGCGCTGCGGGCGTACCAGGGCGGCAGGCTCAGGCGCCGCAGGGCCCATTCGAGGCGCAGGGTCCCGCGCCGGCAGAGCTCGCGGGTGACGGCGTCCCGCAGGCCTTCGTTGGGATCGGCCAGGGATTCCCAGAGGAGCTCCTCGGTCCAGGCCTTGTCGGCCCTGATGCAGGCGGCCAGGATCCGCCGCCGCCGGGCCGGGTCGGGGGTCCGGCCGAACTTGAGCAGGAAGGCGCGGCAGACGGGGGAGGGGGCGGCTTCTTCGGGGGCGCGGGGGCGGTCCATCCTCAGACCCGGTCCAGGATGTGTCCCAGCTTCTCTTTCTTGGTCTTGAGGTAGCGCAGGTTGCAGGCGTTCGGCTCGATCTCGAGCGGGACGCGCTCGACGATCTCCAGGCCGTAGCCGGTCAGGCCGACGAACTTGCGGGGGTTGTTGGTCAGGAGCCGCAGCCGGCGGACGCCGAGGGCGACCAGGATCTGGGCCCCGATGCCGTAGTCGCGCATATCGGGCTTGAAGCCCAGCTTGCGGTTGGCCTCGACCGTGTCGAGGCCCTTGTCCTGGATGGCGTAGGCCCGGATCTTGTTGGCCAGGCCGATGCCGCGGCCTTCGTGGTTGAGGATGTACAGGACGACGCCCCGGCCGGCCTTCTCGATCATCTCCATGGACATGTGGAGCTGGTCGCCGCAGTCGCAGCGGGCCGAGCCGAAGGTGTCGCCGGTCAGGCACTGCGAATGGGCCCGGACGAGCACGGGCTCGCCGCCGGCGACGTCGCCCTTGACCAGGGCGACGTGGTGGTCGCCGCGGATGGTGTCTTCGTAGACGTGGATGCGGAAGCGGCCGTGGGCTGTCGGCAGGTCGGTCTCCTCGAGCTTGCGGACGTGGGTCTCGTGGCGCATGCGGTAGCGGATGAGGTCGGCGATGGTCAGGATGGGGATGCCGAAGCGCCGGCCGAACTCCTCGAGCTGGGGCCGGCGGGCCATCGTGCCGTCCTCGTCCATGATCTCGCAGATGACCGCGGCGGGATAGAGCCCGGCCATCCGGGCCAGGTCCACCGAGGCCTCGGTCTGGCCGGCCCGCGTCAACACGCCGCTCTCCTTGGCCTGGAGCGGGAAGACGTGGCCCGGCCGGGCCAGGTCCTCGGGCTTCGTCCGGGGGTCGACCGCGGCCAGGACCGTGCGGGCCCGGTCGGGAGCCGAGATGCCCGTGGTCACGCCTTCTTTGGCGTCGACGGACACGGTGAAAGCCGTCTGGAAGCGGGCCGTGTTCTCGCTGACCATGAGCGGCAGGCTGAGCTCCTGGAGGCGCTCGCCCGTCAGCGGCAGGCAGATGAGGCCGCGGGCCTCGCGGGCCATGAAGTTGATGATGTCGGGCGTGGCCTTCTCGGCGGCGACCATGAGGTCGCCCTCGTTCTCGCGGTCCTCGTCGTCGACGATGATGATCATCCGGCCGGCGCGGACGGCCTCCAGGGCCTCCTCGACGGTGGCGGTGCGGCGGTCTTCGGTCATGGGATCAGCGGCCTCTCTCAGCGCGTCCGGGTCGTTCGGGACACGAAATTATACACGTATTTCCCGACCATGTCACACTCGAGGTTGACGGCCGCGCCCGGGCGCAGGGCGCCGAGATTCGTCCCGGCGAGCGTCAGCGGGACGAGCTCGACCTCGAGCGAGGCCGGGCCGAGCGCGGCGACCGTCAGGCTGACGCCGTCGACGGCGACCGAGCCCTTGACGACGAAGAAGGGGCGGAGGTCGGACGGGAAGGACAGGGCCAGGCGCTTGCCGGGCGGCCGGGCCGACAGGCGGAGGACCCGGCCGACGCCGTCGACGTGGCCGCTGACGAGGTGGCCGCCGAGGGGCGCGGCCAGGGTCAACGGCAGCTCGAGGTTGAGCCGGTCGCCGGGCCGCAGCCGGCCGAGCGTCGTCCGGGCCAGGGTCTCGCGGGACAGGTCGAAGCGCCACTCGCCCTTGGCCGCGGCGGCCAGGGTCAGACAGACGCCGTTGACGGCTAGGCTGCCGCCCGGCTCCAGGCGGCCTTCGAGGCCCGGGCAGGCCAGGGCCAGCGCCTTGCGGCCTTCGCGGTAGCCGCGGAACTCGCCCCGGTGGGAGATGAGGCCGGTGAACATCAGAAGTATCCTTCCACGACGATGTCGTCCCCGAGGGCGAAGGAATGGGTCCGCGTGAGCTTCGCGGCCAGGCCGACCGCGGCGGCGCCCGGGCCGCCGACGAGGCCCGGCGCGGTCTCCCCGCCGATCAGTCGCGGGGCGTAGGTCAGGACGGCCTTGTCGGCCAGCCCGGCCTCGACGAAGGACGTCAGGACGCGTGAGCCGCCCTCGACGAGGAGGGCGGCGATATCGCGCCGGCCGAGCTCGGCCAACACCGCGGGGAGCGTCCAGGCCGCCGCCCCGTCCGGCGGACGGGCGACTTCGGCCCCGCGGGCCTCGAGGGCCCGGGCCCGGGCGGCGGGAGCCTCGCGCCCGGCGAGAAGGACGACCGGGCCGCGGTCGAGCGTGCCCCATATCCGGGCCCCGTCGGGGACGCGCAGGCGCCCGTCGAGGACGGCCCGCAGCAGCTTCTTTTCCGGCCAGGCCGGGTGGCGGACGGTCAGGAGGGGATCGTCGGCCAGGACCGTTCCGGAACCGACCAGCATGGCGTCCTGCTCGCCGCGGAGAAGGTGGACGTAGTCGCGCGTCCCGGCCGAAGTGATCCACTTCGAGTCGCCCGTCCGGCAGGCGACGCGGCCGTCGAGCGACAGGGCCGCCTTGACCGTCACGAACGGGACGCGGCGGACGATGAACTTGGCGTAGGCCTCGTTGAGGACGGCGTTGCGCGCCGCCAGCAGCCCGACCGAGACGTCGAGCCCGGCCTCCCGGAGGCGGCGGATGCCGCGCGTGTGGACGAGGGGGTTGGGGTCGACGGCCGAGACGACGACGCGGCCGAGCTTGGCGGCGACGACCGTGTCGACGCAGGGCGGGGTCCGGCCCCAGTGGACGCAGGGCTCGAGGGTCAGATAGAGGGTCGCCCCGGCCGCCTTCCGTCCGGCCGCGGCCAGGGCCAGGACCTCGGCGTGGGGCCGGCCGGCCTCCTCGTGGAAGCCGTGGCCGACGGCCGCGCCGCCGCGGACGACGACGGCCCCGACCAGGGGATTGGGGCTGGTCCGGCCGCGGCCCTTCCCGGCCAGGCCGTAGGCCATCTCCATCCAAGCCCGGTCGCGGTCGGCGCTCATGCCAGCAGGGCCTCCACGAACTCGCGGGCCGAGAACTCGTAGACGTCGTCCTCGCCCTCGCCGACGCCGACGTAGCGGATGGGCAGGCCCGTCTCGACGGCCACGGCCACGGCCGCGCCGCCCTTGGCGGTGCCGTCGATCTTGGTCAGGACGAGGCCGGTCAGTCCGGAGAACTTCAGGAACTCGCGGGCCTGGGCGACGGCGTTCTGGCCGACCGTGGCGTCGAGGACGAGCAGGGACTCGTGGCGGGCGCCGGGCAGCTCGCGGGCCAGGATGCGGCCGACCTTCTCCAGTTCGCCCATGAGGTTGGCGTTGGTGTGGACGCGGCCGGCCGTGTCGACGACGAGGACGTCGGCCTTGCCGGCCTTGACGGCCTGGGCTGCGTCGAAGGCGATGGACGCGGGGTCGGCGCCGTAGGAGCCGCGGACGACGGGGACGTCGAGCCGCCGGCCCCAGATCGCCAGCTGCTCCTGGGCCGCGGCCCGGAAGGTGTCGGCGGCCGCCAGCACGACCCGCCGGCCGTCGCGCTTGTAGAGCGCGGCCAGCTTGGCCGCCGAGGTCGTCTTGCCGCCGCCGTTGACGCCGACCATGAGCACGGTCCGCGGCCCCGGCCCGGCGGGGCCCGGCGCGGCGGCCCGCGGCGAGAGCAGGGCGACGAGTTCGTCCTTGAGGACGCGGTCGAGCTCGCCCTCGTCGGCGTCCTTGCGGGTCTTCGTCCGCAGGGCCCGGAGCAGGCGTTCGGCGGCGGGCACCCCGACGTCGGCGAGGATGAGGGCCTCTTCGAGCTCGTCCAGGATCTCGTCGCGCCGGCGCCCGCTTTTGAACAGGTCCTCGATGCGCCGGAAGGAGTTCCGGGTCCGGGCCAGTTTTTCGCGCAGGCTGCCGAACATGGTCTTAACATTTTATTTTTCAAGTGTTTAATTGTCAATGCCGCGGTTGAGCGCCCACGGCGGATGTGCTAGAGTGGGGGGCGCCATGAACGACGTCGCCTGGCTCGTCCACCCGCCGCGCCCCGAGACCGAGGCCTTGGCCGCGGCCCTGGACATCCCGCCGGCCATCGCCCGCGTCCTCGTCAACCGCAAGATCG
Organism: Candidatus Aminicenantota bacterium; assembly: GCA_017999365.1. Classification (GTDB taxonomy): domain Bacteria; phylum Acidobacteriota; class Aminicenantia; order Aminicenantales; family Saccharicenantaceae; genus RBG-16-66-30. The sequence goes on along the minus strand of JAGNLW010000002.1, from coordinate 244,156 downwards.
CGACCGAGGAGGCGGCCCGGGAGTTCCTCTACGGCGGGCTCGACCGGCTCCACGATCCCTACCTCATGAAGGGTATGGACCGGGCCGTGGCCCGCATCGAGGCGGCCGTCGCCGCCGGCGAGAAGATCCTCGTCTTCGGCGACTACGACGTCGACGGCATCCTGTCGACGGTCATGCTGGTCAAGGCCCTGACGACCCTCGGCGCCCGCGTCGAGCACTTCATCCCCGAGCGCCTGACCGACGGCTACGGCATCAGGCCCGAGCACGTCCGCATCCCGGTCGAACGCGGGGCGACCCTGGTCGTCAGCGTCGACTGCGGCGTCAAGGCCGTCGAGTTCACGGCCCTGGCCCGGGAGCGGGGCATCGACGTCGTCGTCACCGACCACCACCGGCCCGGCGAGACCCTGCCGGAGGCCGTGGCCGTGCTCGATCCCGTGCTGGCCGACGCGGGCTATCCCGATCCGGGGCTGGCCGGCGTCGGCGTGGCCTTCAAGCTCATCCAGGCTCTGCTGACCCGGGCCGGCCGGGAGGCCGGGCTGCCCCACTACATGAAGCTCGTCTCGATCGGCACGGTGGCCGACGTGGCCGAGCTCAAAGGCGAGAACCGGCTGTTCGTCAAGCACGGCCTGGAGGGCCTGCGCAGCGTCGCCAACACCGGCCTGCGCCAGCTCATCGAGGCCTGCGGGCTGGGCCGCCGGAAGATCTCCGAGGGCGACCTGGGCTTCCGCATCGGCCCGCGCATCAACGCCGCCGGGCGCATGGGCATGACCGACCTCGCCGTCCGGCTCTTCTTCACGGAGGACGCGGCCGAGTCGAGGGCCCTGGTCGAGAAGCTCGACGAGCTCAACGCCCTGCGCCAGCGGACCGAGGAGAGGATTTTCACGGAGGCCCGCGAGCGCGTCGAGTCCCGCGGCCTCGACCGCAAGTACAAGTGCCTCGTCCTCGGCAGCCCCGACTGGCACCGCGGCGTCATCGGCATCGTCGCTTCCAAGCTCAAGGACCGCTTCAACCGCCCCGTCGTCCTGTTCGCCTACGAGAACGGCCGGGCCCACGGCTCGGGCCGGAGCATCTCGGACGTGCCGCTCATCGACCTCCTCGAGGACTGCCGCCACCTCTTCCTGAGCTACGGCGGGCACAAGCTGGCCGTCGGCTGCACGCTGCCGACCGAGCGCGTGCCCGATTTCCGGGCCGCCCTCAACCCGCTGGCCGAGGCCCGCATCCCGGAGGACAGCCTGCGGCGGCGGATCCGGATCGACGGCCCGCTCGACTTCGCCGCGGTCGACGAGCGCTTCATGGAGGTCCTGGGCCGGCTCGTGCCCTTCGGCGTCGGCAATCCCAAGCCGCTGTTCATGGCCGACAACGTCGAGGTCGTCAGCGAGCCCAAGGTCCTGCAGGGCAAGCACATCAAGTTCCTGGCCCGCCACAACGGCCGGGTCCTGGAGGCCCTGGGCTGGGACAAGGCCGACTGGCGGCACATCGTCCGCCGCGGCGGCCGCGTCAGCCTGGCCTTCTCGCTGATGACCTCGGAATATCTCGGGGAAACCAAGACCAATCTGTCCGTCGAAGACCTGAAGATCTGAGACGATGAGCGCCCAGAGAGCGCCGGGCCCGGTCCGCGTCGCCGCGTTCGTCGCGGCGGCAGCCGCCGTCGTCTTGGCCGCCCTCCTGGCCGTCCGCGTGGCCGGGCGGCGCGAGCCCGCCCGGACCCCCGACGCCCCTCCCTCCCCGTCCGGGGTCCCGGTCGACCGCAAGGAGCGCGTCCGTCACGAGGAATTCCGCGACGGCCGCCTGGCCGTCTCGGTCCGCGGCGACCTGGCCTTCCGGGGAGCCGACGGCCGCGAGCACCTGACCGGGTCCGTCGAGGTCGTCCGGTTCTCTCCCGAGGGCGAAGCCGCCGCGCGCCTGACCGCCGACGAGGTCGCCTACGCGAAGGGCGCGCTCCGATTCGAGGTCACGGGCCGGGTCCGGGTCGAGGCCGGCGGGGCCGCGCTCGAAGGGGAGGCCTTCCTCTACGACGAAGCCGCCGGGACGTTCGGGACGGTCTCCGGCGGCCGCTTCACCGCGGACGGGCTCGCCGGGGAGGCCCGGGAGATCGTCTACGACGAGAAGGCCGGAGAGGTCCGCCTCGGCGGCGGCTTCCGGGCCGGCCTCGCCGCGGCGGACGGCGGGACGCTGACCCTGTCGGGCGAGTCCCTGAGCTACGGGCGCGGCCCGCGCCGGGGCCGCATGACGGGCCGGGCCTCGCTCGCGGCGGAGGGCCTCCGCGCCGAGGCCGCGACCGTCTCCTTCCTCGTCGCGGCGGGCGAGGCCGGCCTCGAAGCCGCGGTCCTCGAAGGCAGCGCCGTCCTGTCGGCGGGGTCCGGCGAGGCGGGTGTCCGGACCGTCGCCTCGCCCGAGGTCCGTTTGGACTTCTCACCCCCCGGTGGCGGGCCGGCCTGGTCGGCCACGGGGGGCGTCCGGGTGGAGATCCGCGGGCCCGGGGATCCCGGCCGTATCCTCTTCGGAGAGGAAGCCCGCTTCGACGCGGCCGGCGTCCTCCGCGTGTCCGGACCGGCCGGGGGCCAGGCCGCGGCCGATTCCGCCGAGGCCCGCGTCGAGGCCCCCGCGATCGAGATCGCGTCCGGCGCCGGGGACCTCAGGGCCGAGGGCGGCGCCACGGGCGTCCTGAAGAAAAGCCCCGGGGCCGGGCCGACCGGCTTTTTCGTCGGGGACGAGGACGTCTCCTTCTCGTGCCGGACCCTGCGAATGCCGACCGGAAGGGAGGCCGTCCGCCTCTCGGGCGAGGCCCTGGTCCGGCAGGGGAGGGCCGCCGTCCGGGGCGGCGCGATCGAGATCGCCGGCGGCGGCGGGCGGATGAAGGGCGGGGACGGAGTGACCGTCACCCTGCCGGACACCGGCGCCGCGGAGCGTCCGGAGCCGGGCGCGAAGCTCGCCGGCCGGGAGATGGCCTTCGACCCGGACACGAGGACGTTGACCCTCTCGGGCGGGGCCTCGGTCGGATTGCCGGGGGCGCGCCTCGAGGCCGGGTCCCTCGCGGCGGTCCTCGCCCCCGACGGCCGGGCGGTCGGAACGCTCACGGCCGAGGGCGGCGTCGTCGTCGCCAGGGGCGGTCATACGGGCCGGTCCAGGACCGCTTTCTACGACGCCGCGGCCCGCCGCCTGGTCCTCACCGGCAGCCCCGTCCTCGTCGACGCCGAGGGCGGCGCCGCCAGGGGGGACAAATTGACTTTCGATCTGGCCGATGATAAGATTTTCCTCGAGAATGAGGGAACGGGACGAACGTCGACCGTCATCAGAAAGTGAACCATGAAGGGGTCACTCGAAGCGGTCGGGCTCGAGAAGCGTTACGGGGGTAAGAAGGTCGTCGACGGCGTGTCCGTGGCGGTCGCGCCCGGCGAGACGGTCGGGCTCCTGGGCCGCAACGGGGCCGGCAAGACGACGACCTTCGCCATGATCCTCGGCCTCGTTCCCCAGGACGGCGGCCGGGTCCTCCTCAACGGCGAGGACGTCACGGACTTGCCGATGTACCTGCGGGCGCGCAGGGGTTTGATCCTGTTGCCCCAGGAGCCCTCGGCCTTCCGCAAGCTGACCGTGGCCGAGAACCTGATGGCCGTGCTCGAGACGCGGCCGGCGGCCGCGGCCTCGCGGGCGGCCCGCGTCGACGAGGCCCTGGCGGAGTTCGGCCTGGACCGGCTGGCCGGGGCCAAGGCCCTGACCCTGTCGGGCGGCGAACGGCGCCGCTTGGAGATCGCCCGGGCCATGGTCCTGGAGCCCGATTTCCTGCTCCTCGACGAGCCGTTCACGGGCATCGACCCCTTGGCCGTGAGGGACCTCCAGGCGGTCATCCGGGGCCTCCGGGACAGGGGCGTCGGCGTCCTGCTGACCGACCACGCCGTCCGGGAGGCCCTGGCCATCACCGACCGGGCCTACATCCTGGAGGCCGGCCGGGTCCTCCGCGAGGGGACGCCGGCCGAGATCGTCTCCTCGGAGGCGGTCCGGAAGAGCTATTTAGGCGACGAGTTCCGTCTATAGATGAGACCATGACCCTGAAACAACGGCTCGACCAGCGGCAGGTCCAGAAGCTCATCCTGGCCCCGGCCCTCCAGCAGGCCATCAAGCTCCTGCCCCTGACCAACCTCGAGCTCATCGAGGTCATCGACGAGGAGCTCTCGCAGAACCCGATGATCGAGATCGCCGACGAGGCCCGGGAGGCCGCTCCCCGCGACAGCGAGACCGTGGCCGCCGAGGAGGCCGGCGTCGAGGGCCGGGCCGGCCTCTTGGACGGCCTCAACCTCGAATCGACGGAGGCCAAGCTCAGCGGCGACACGCGGGGCCCCGACGTCCTGACCAACTTCCAGGAGTACCTCGACGAGGGCTTCCGGCCCCACTTCAGCGAGAACCGCGAGGCCGTCTCCCTCGAGAACACCCTGTCCCGGACGCCCTCGCTCTGGGACCATCTCGAGTGGCAGGCCTCGCTGACCTTCTTTGACCCCGAGGAGCGCGAGCTGGCGGCCAACGTCATCGGCGACATCAACGAGAGCGGCTATCTCGAGTCGAGCGTCGAAGAGCTGGCCCGCCTGAACCGGACGACGCCCGAGCGGGTCGACGCCGTCCGCGAGAAGATCAAGACCTTCGACCCCGTCGGCTGCGGCAGCCGGGACCTGCCGGAGGCCCTGCTGGCCCAGATGGACAACCTCCAGATCGGGGACGAGATGACCCGGGCCATCGTGACCACGCACCGGGCCCTGCTCGAGAAGTCGGACTACGCCCAGCTGGCCCGCGTCCTCAACGTCCCGATGGCCGAGGTCCGGTCGCGCATCGACGTCATCCGCGGCCTCGATTTCGCCCCCGGCCGCAAGTACACCGAAGAGCGGACGGCCTACGTCGTCCCGGACATCGTCGTCAGCCGCGAGGGCGACGAGTGGAAGGTCGCCGTCAACGACGAGGGCCTGCCCCAGCTCCGGCTCAGCGGCTACTACCGCCAGCTCCTGGCCAAAGCCGTCACGGCAGAGCCCGAGGCCTACCGCTTCCTCAACGACCGGCTGAAAAAGGCCATCTGGTTCATGCGCAGCCTCAACCAGAGGAACCAGACCATCTACAGGGTGGCCCGGTTCATCGTCGACCGGCAGAAGGACTTCTTCGACAAGGGCATCGACTACATCCGGCCCCTGACGCTGATGGAGATCGCCCAGGACATCGGCGTCCACGAGTCGACCGTCGGCCGGGTCGTGGCCAACAAGCACATGATGACGCCCCGCGGCGTCTTCTCGCTCAAGTACTTCTTCCACAAGTCCCTGCAGGGCGCCTACGGCGAGGACGTCTCGTCGCTCAAGGTCAAGGACAAGATCCGCAAGCTCGTCGAGGCCGAGGACCGGGACAACCCCCTGAGCGACATCGAGATCGGCGAGCTCCTGGCCCGCGAGGACCTGCACATCGCCCGGCGGACGGTCGCCAAGTACCGCCAGCAGCTGCGGATCGAGCCGTCCCACATCCGCAAGCGGAAGTCCATCATGGAGGAGAAGTCATGAACGTCCACTATACGGCCCGGCAGTCGGCCCTGACGCCCGAGATCCAGGCCTATTGCGAGAAACGCCTGGCCCGGCTGAGGAGCCTCGTCGACGACGTCCTCGACGTCAACATCGTCCTGGCCGTCCAGAGGAACCGCCACAAGGCCGAGATCAACCTGCGGGCCCGCGGCGGCGGCCTGGTCGTCGCCGAAGAGACCCTGGACATGCGGGATTCCCTCAACGCGGCCTTCGACACCCTGGAGAAGAGGATCCGCAAGGAGCGGGCCAAGTGGCGCGAGAAGAAGCGCCGCGGCGGCCGCCAGCAAAAGGCCCTGGCCCCGGCCGTCGAGGCCCCCGAGCCCGAGCGCCGCGTCGTCCGGGCCGCCTTCTTCTCCCTCAAGCCCATGTCCGTCGAGGAGGCCCTGGTCCAACTCGACGTCAAGAACAAGGAGGTCTTCCTGTTCCGGCGCGAGGATAGCGGGGGCTGGGCCGCGGTCTACCGGCGCAAGGACGGCCAGATCGGCCTGGTCGAGCCCGAATGAAGCTCCACGACCTGCTCGACGAGGGCCTGGTCCTGCCCCGGCTCGAGGCCCGGGACCGGACGGGCGTCCTCCGCGAGCTCGCCGCCCGCCTCGAGACCCGGCACGGGGCCGGGATCGACGGCGCCCTGCTCGACAAGCTCCTCAAGCGCGAGGAGCTGGGCACGACGGCCATCGGCCACGGGGTGGCCGTGCCGCACTGCCGGGCCAAGGGGCTCAAGGCGCCGGCCCTGGCCCTGGGACTGTCGCCCGACGGCGTCTCGTTCGAAGCCGGCGACGGCAAGCTGTCCCACGTCTTCTTCCTGCTCGTCTCGCCCGAGGACTCGCCGGGCGAGGGCCTCCGCCTCCTGGCGGCCATCGCCGCCCTGACCCGCTCCTCGCGGACCCTGGCCTCGAAGCTCCTCAGGCAGCCGTCGGCCGCCGACGTCATCCGCACGCTCAAGGCCGAGGAGGAGAAGGGACGTGGCTGACCGGCCCGCCCCGGCCGCGCCGGCGCCCGACCTGCCGCCCGTCGAACAGACGACCATCTCGGCCGGCTTCCTGCGCATCTTCGGCCTGGGCACGCTCATCCTCGGCGACAGCGGCATCGGCAAGAGCGAGAGCGCCCTCGAGCTCATCGCCCGCGGCCACCGCTTCGTCGCCGACGACGTCGTCCAGGTCCGGATCGGGCCGGGCGGCGAGCTGTGGGGGACGGCCCCGGCCCTGAGCCGCAACTTCATGGAGATCCGGGGCCTCGGCATCATCAACATCCGGGCCATCTTCGGCCCGCGCTCGATCGCCCGGCAGGCCCGGGTCGACCTGGTCATCCGCCTCAAGAAATGGCGCCGCGGCTACGAGGTCGACCGCCTCGGCCTCAAGTCGGGCGACGACCTGCCCCTGCTCGGCCGGCGCATCCCCCAGCTGGCCATCCCCGTCGCCCCGGGCCGCAACATCGCCACGCTCATCGAGGTGGCCTGCCGGGTCCACATCCTCCGCCAGAAAGGCTACAGCGCGCCGGACGAGATCATCCGGCGCCTCGACCGCGTCCTGACTTGAGAGGGGCCATGGCCAAAGCCGCGCCGGACAACCGCTTCCTCATCGTCACCGGGCTCTCGGGCTCCGGCAAGACCGTCGTCAGCCGGGCCCTGGAGGATTTCGGTTACTACTGCGTCGACAACCTGCCGGCCAAGCTCATCGGCAGCTTCGTCGACCTGTGGCTGCGCAAGAAGGTCGAGATCGACCGGGCCGCCCTGGTCGTCGACATCCGCGAGCCGCGCTTCCTGACCGATTTCCCGGCCGTCCTCAGGGACATCCGCAAGCGGGCCTCCGTCCGCCTGGTCTTCCTCGAGGCCACGGACGAGGCCCTGGCCAAGCGCTTCAACGAGACCCGCCGGCCCCATCCCCTGGCCCCGCGCCGGCCCATCCTCGAGGGCGTCCGCCTCGAGCGCCGGCGGCTGGCCGGCATCCGCCGGATGGCCGACGAGATCGTCGACACGTCGGGGCTCAACATCTACCAGCTCAAGGACCTCATCGGCGAGCGCGTCCTGCGGCGGAAGAGGCCCCGGACGCAGGTCGTCCTGACGAGCTTCGGCTACAAGCACGGCCTGCCCCTGGAGTCCGACATCGTCTTCGACACCCGGCTCCTGCCCAACCCGTTCTACGTCGAGCGCCTGCGGGCCCGCAACGGCAAGGCCCCCAGCGTGCGCCGCTACGTCCTCGCGGCCCCGGGCGCCAAGCCCCTGCTGGCCCGCCTGTCGGGCCTGCTCGAGTTCGCCCTGCCCCGGTTCGCCCGGGAGGGCAAGACGACGGTGAACGTCGCCGTGGGCTGCACGGGAGGCCGGCACCGCTCGGTCGCCGTCGCCGAGGAGCTCAAGGTTCGGCTCCGCAAGGGGCCCTACGACGTCCGCGTCCATCACCGGGACCTTTATAAATAGGCCGCTTTGTCGTACAATGGCGCACTGACCGGGAGAGCGAACGAACCATGATCGGCGGCATCATCGTCTGCCACGGCCGGATGGCCGAGGAGTTCCTCAACGCCCTGACCATCATCCTGGGCGAGGCGCCCAACATCGAGGCCATCTCCATCGGCTGGTACGACGACGTCGAGGACTCCAAGAAGAAGATCAACCAGAGCCTCAAGCGGGTCGACCAGAAGAGCGGCGTGGTCATCTTCACCGACATGTTCGGCGGCACCCCGTCCAACCTCAGCTTCAGCTTCTACAAGGAGAACCACGTCGAGATCGTCACCGGCGTCAACCTGCCCATGCTGATCAAGTTCGTCTCCCTCCAGCGCAACAACAACCTCAAGGACGTGGCCAAGAAGGTCGTCGACCAGGGCAAGAAGAACGTCCACCTCGTCAGCGCCCTGCTCGGGGCCAGGGCCAAGTAGCCCCGCCATGCTCGACCGGACCGTCACCATCCGCAACCGGCTGGGCCTGCACGCCCGGGCCGCGGTCAAGTTCGTCAATCTGGCCAACCGCTTCGGGGCCTCGGTCAAGATCGTCAAGGACGGCGACGAGATCGACGGCAAGAGCATCCTCGGCATCCTGACCCTGGCGGCGACCCAGGGGACCGCCATCCGGCTCCTCGTCTCGGGCAAGGACGAGGAGGCGGCCATGAACGCCCTGGCCGAGCTCATCGCCAACCGCTTCGACGAGAAGGAGTGACGCGGTGACCGACGTCAAGCGCCTGAGGGGCATCGGGGTCTCCCCGGGCATCGCCATGGGCGAGGTCCTGCTGGCCAAGCGGGTCGTCTTCACCTCGCGCAAGGAGATCATCGACGAGGCCCAGGTCCCCGACGAGATCGAGCGCCTGCGCCGGGCCCTGGCCCGGACCCGGGCCGACCTGGTCAAGGTCAAGGACGGGATCAGCGAGAAGATGGGGCCCGAAAGCTCCCTCATCTTCGAGGCCCACCTCCTCATCCTCGAGGACCCGGCCCTGGTCAACGGGCTCGAGGCCGTCATCCGCGACGAGAAGGCCCGGGCCGAGTGGGCCCTGTCCAAGGCCAACGCCCGCTTCGAGCGCCTGTTCGAGGCCCTGACCGACGACTACTTCCGGCAGCGCAAGTCGGACGTCTCCGACGTCCTCAAGCGCGTTTACAAGAACCTCGAGGCCCGCCGCGAGAAGGAGAAACCGCCCCAGAAGGAGCACGTCCTGGTCGCCCACGAGCTCCTGCCCTCCGAGGCTGCCCTGCGGCTGAGCAAGGAGTTGACCCTGGGCGTGGCCCTCGACATGGGCGGCCAGACCTCGCACACGGCCATCCTGGCCCGCTCGATCGGCATCCCGGCCGTCCTCGGCCTGCGCGACGTCACCCGGCAGGTCCGGGAGGGCGAGTTCCTCATCGTCGACGGCACGGACGGCGAGGTCCTCGTCGACCCGCCGCCCGCCGTGCGCCGGGAGTACCAGGCCAAGAAGGACAAGTACGAGACCTACGGCCGCGAGCTCCAGAAGACGGCCAAGCTCAAGTCGGAGACCCTCGACCGCGTCCGCTTCGTGCCCCAGGCCAACATCGAGCTGCCCGAGGAGGTCGCCCTGGCCCAGTCCATGGGCGCCGAGGGCGTCGGCCTGTTCCGGTCCGAGTTCATCTACCTCCGCCGCGAGTCCCTGCCGACCGAGGAGGACCACTTCGAGATCTACTCGCGGCTGGCCCGCGGCGCCGCGCCCCATCCGGTCACCGTCCGGACCCTGGACATCGGCGGCGAGAAGAGCCTGCCCCAGCTGAACATCGAGAAGGAGCCCAACCCGGCCCTCGGGCTGCGGGCGGTCCGGTTCTCGCTGCGGAACAAGGACCTCTTCCGGGTCCAGCTCCGGGCCATCCTGAGGGCCAGCGTGGCCGGCAACATCCGCGTCCTGCTGCCCATGGTCACCGAGGTCGACGAGGTCCTCGAGGTCAAGGACGTCCTCGAGGACGTCAAGCGGGGCCTGCGGCGCAAGGGCGAGGCCTTCGACGAGGCCATGCCCCTGGGGGTCATGATCGAGGTGCCCGCGGCGGCCGCCCTGGCCGACGTCATGCTCAGGGAGGTCGACTTCGTCAGCATCGGGACGAACGACCTCATCCAGTACTACCTGGCCGTCGACCGGGCCAACGAGTCCGTGACCCACCTCTTCAAGCCGTTCCACCCGGCCGTCCTGCGTCTCGTCCGCTCGGTCATCCAGGCCGCCCGGGAAGCCGGCAAGGACGTCGTCGTCTGCGGCGAGATGGCCGCGGACACTCTCTCGGCCATCGTCCTGCTGGGCTTCGGCCTGCGGACCTTCAGCATGAATCCCATCTTCATCCCCCGGGTCAAGAAGGCCCTGCGCTCGATCGAGGCCAAGACGGCCGAACGCATCGCCGCCGAAGCGCTCAAGCTCCGCAGCGCCCAGCAGATCGAGGAGTACGTCGTCGAGGAGATCCTCCTCCGCCACCCCCAGGTCTTCCTGACCGGCCAGCCCGTCGAATCCGCCCCCAAGAAATAGGGAAAAGACGGTACCTGGTCTTTATAAGCGCGGTTTTTCCCCTGGAGACGGAAAGACCTGACCCCGGCCGGATCTATCCGCGGCGATAGTCGTCCGAGAGGCGGACGATGTCCGCTTCGGTCGATTCTCCCAGCCAGAGCTCCATGATGCGGGCCGGCTTGTCGCCGACGTTGCGGACGCGGTGGACGGCCCGCCGGGGGACGACGAACTCCTCGTCGGGGGCGGCCACCCAGACGCGGTCGCCGAGGGTGACCTCGAGCCCCGGGTCGAGGACGACCCAGAACTCGGCCCGGCCATCGTGGTACTGCAGGGACAGGCGTCCGCCGGGCGCGACGGTGATGATCTTGACGCTGCTGACGCCCTCGTGGGGGAAGCGGCGGAACTTGCCCCAGGGCCGGACGCTCTCCGCGATGCGGGCCTCGTAGCCGGCCTCGGGCGGGATCTTGTCGCTCACGGGCTAGAACGGGATATCGTCGTCGGGGCCGCCCGTGCCGCCGCCCTCGTCGCCGGCCGGGAAGTCCTCGTCGGCCCCGCCGCCGCCGGAGGCGGCCGCCGGGCCGCGCCCGCCGCCGCGGCTGTAGACCGCGTCGAGGTCGGTCGTGTCGGTCGAGGTGGCCGAGCTCTCCTCGCGCTTGCCGAGCAGGACGATGTTCATGGCCTCGATCTCGGTCGTCGTCCGCTTGTTGCCTTCCTTGTCCTGCCAGCTCCGGGTCCGGAGCTTGCCCTCGAGGAGGATCTGGCGGCCCTGGGCCAGGTACTTGTCGCAGAACTCGGCCAGCTTGCCGAAGACCTTGATGCGGTGCCACTCGGTCCGGTCGGACGACTCCCGGGTCGTGGGATTGAAGGCCCGCTCGTTCGTGGCCAGGGTGAACGAGGCGACCCAGCGGTCCTGCTGGGGCAGGCGGCGCATCTCGGGCTTGCCGCCGAGCCGGCCGACGAGGATGACCTTGTTGAGGCTGTTGACGTCTCTCATTTCTCGTTGAGCTCCCTGATCTTGTCCTGGGCGATGCGGCTCTCTTCCTCGAGCGGGTACTTGGCGACGAGGAGCTTGAGGGCGGCCAGGGCCTCGGGCTTGCGGCCGAGCTCGATGAAGCTCAGCCCTTTCTTGAGGTGGGCCGCGGCGGCCTTATCGCCTTGGGGATAGGCCAGGATGAGCTCGTCGAAGGCGTCGATGGCCTCCTCGAACTTCTTCTGGCTGTAGCGGCACTCGCCGATCCAGTACAGGGCGTTGTCGGCCAGCGGGCTCTCCGGGAACTGCTGCCGGTAGAGCTTGAAGCTGTCGATGGCCAGGTCGTAGTTGCCCTTGAGGTAGTCGTTGTAGGCCACCGAGTAGGCTTCCTGCGGCGACATTGTCGGCGCCTGAACCGGGGTCGGGGGAGCCGTCTGGGGCCTGGTCTCGGCCGGCGTCTTGACCGGGGGCGGCGAAGCCGGAGGGCCGCCAGGGGCCGGGGCCGCCGCCTGGGGAGCCGAGGGAACCGCGCCGCCCGCCTGGACGGCGGCCAGACGCTGGACCTCCAGGGTCAGAGAGTCGAGGCGGCGGACGATGTCCTGATACTGGGCGGGGAACGCCCTCAGGCCCTCCTGGGTCTCGGACTGCGCGCCCACGGCCTGGCGGACGAGGTCCGCCAGAGCCTTGATCTGGTCCTGGACGGCGCGGATCTCCGCGGCGTTGCGGTCCAGCCGGTCCCGCAGGTCCTGGACCTGCTGCTTGAGGACCTGGACGTCGTCGTAGACGAGCTCGTAGGCCTTCTTGCTCTTGTCCTGCCCGGCCGAGGCCAGGACGAGAACGGCGAGAAAGAAGGCCCCGAGGCTCGCGCGGCGCAAGGCTTACTTCTCGATGACCAGGAACTGGGCGCGCCGGTTCATCTGCCAGGCGCTCTCGTCGTGCCCGGGATTGACCGGCTGGCTCTTGCCGTAGGAGATGATCTTCATCCGGTCGGCCGGGACGCCGGTCGACAGGAGGTAGTCCTGGGCGGCCTTGGCCCGCTTCTCGCCGAGGGCCAGGTTGTATTCCTCGGTGCCGCGCTCGTCGCAGTGGCCTTCGACGAGGATCTTGATGGTCCGGAACTTCTTCAGCCAGGCGGCGTTGCCGTCGAGCGTGGCCCGGGCGTCGTCGCGGATGACGGCGCGGTCGTAGTCGAAGTAGACGGTCCCGAGGGGCTTCTCGCGGTTGATCTGGTCGAGGGACTTCTGGAGCAGGAGCTCCTCTTCGCTGAGCTGGGGCTCCTGGACGACGGGGGCTTCGACTCTCTCGACCGGGGGCTGTTCCTGGGTCTGGGGCGGGGGCGGGGGGACTTCCTTGGGTTTCTTCTTGCAGGCGGCGGCGAGCGAGAACACCAGGACGATGGCGAGCGAGTAAATGAGCAGTTTTTTCATTGAGCCTCCTTGTCGTTCGCGTCCCGCGCCCCGGAGCGGGCGGCGCGACGCTTTGTTCCGCCCATCTTATACCCTGACAAGGGGGACGTGTCAATACGTTTTCCCCCTGATTCGGCCATTTTCCCCCCTCTGGGCTACTCCTTCTGTTATGGGGGGGGGCGAGGGATGTCGTCCGAGCGAGCATTGCGGTGATTTAGCCTTTCCCGAGACGGACGAGGGACGTGTGCCTGCAAACCGGCTAAACGCGCCTGAGCGAGGCTTAGCGCAAGCCGAGCGGGTTGTTTTGCCGTCGAGTCTGTCGAACGGAACGGCGAAAAAAATCACCGCGGCGAACGAGGACGATACCCCGAGGCTAATTCGTCCAATTGGGGAGCTTGTTCTCGCCCCGGTCCGTCAGCCGCTTCAGGTTGGCCCCGTCGTAGTCGACGCTGTAGATCTGGATGGAGCCGGACAGGTTCGAGGCGAACACCAGGTGGCGCCCGTCGGGCGACCAGCTCGGCGACTCGTTGCGGACGTTGTTCTCGGTGATTTTCGAGATCTGGTTGGTCCTCAGGTTGAGGACGTAGATGTCGAAGGTGTTGTCGACCCGGGAGACGAAGGCGATGCGCTCGCCCGTCGGGGCCCAGGCCGGGGCGTCGTGGTAGTTGCCGCCGAAGCTGGCCTTGCGGACGTTGGAGCCCTCGGCGTCCATGATGTAGATCTGGGGGCTGCCCTGGCCCAGGCGGTCGGTCGTGAAGGCGATCTCCCGGCCGGTCGGCGACCAGGATGGGGCCGTCTCGATGGCCGCGTTGTAGGTCAGCCGCTTGATCTTCTTGGTCTCCAGGTCCATGACGAAGATGTCGGCGTTGCCTTCCTCGGCCATGGTCGAGCAGAAGGCCAGCCGCTTGCCGTCGGGGGAGAAGGCGGCCGAGTAGCTCGTACCCTTGGCCGCCAGCGCCGCCTCCTGGCCCTCGTAGATGTTGCGCAGGAACAGGCCGGCGTTGCCGCCCCGGTAGGAGGTGAAGGCGATCGTCCTCTGGTCGGGCGACCAGGCCGGCATGTAGTCCTTGATCTTGTTGAAGGTGATCCGGGTCGGGTTGGACCCGTCGAAGTCCATCATGTAGATCTCGTCGTTGCCGTCGCGGTTGGAGACGAACGAGATCTTGGTCGTGAACAGGGGCTTCTCGCCGTGGAGCTTGAGCAGCTCGTCGGCCATCTTGTGGGCGACCAGGCGCAGGCCGTTCTTCTCGGCCTGGTAACGCTTGCCGACGATGAAGCGCTCGCTCTTGACGTCGTAGATCTTGCCGTCGAAGACGATGCGGCCGCCGTCCTCCCGGACCTCGCCCGTGACGAGGAGGCGGGCCTGGATGGAGTCCCAGTCCTTGAAGTTGATCTTGTCGGCCGTGACCAGCCGCCCGACGTAGTCGTAGTAGCTCTTGGGCAGGAGCTGGAAGATCCGGGTGTAGGCGATGTCGTCCGACAGGACCTGGCGGATCTCCTGGGCGGCCGCCTGGGCCGCGGCCGAGCCCGGCCGGACGATGAAGTCCGGCAGGGCCAGCGGGATCATGGGCATGCCCTCGCTGATCTTGAGGACGACCTCCTGCTGGGCGGCGGCCCGCGGGACGGCCGCGAGGGCGGCGAGGACGGCGAAGGCGAGAAGAGCGGCGGGTATTCTGAGGTGTTTCATTTGCTGTGCTCGAAGACCAGGGTGATGCCGAGGTACTGCCCGGCGTACTCGTTGGGCAGGGCGGCGAAGGGGGCGGCGTTGCTGATGGCCCGCTTGGCCGAGAGATCGAACGATTCGACCCCGCTCGAGACGTCGACCTTGACGTCCGAGATGGAGCCGTTGCGGTAGATGCGGAAGTAGACCTGGGTCTGGAGGAGCCCGCCGACGCCGGGATCGACGAGAGACTGGAACCAGTTGGCCGTGATCCTGTCGGAGATCATCTGGAGGTAGAACTGGAAGGGGAATCCGGCCACCCCGAACGGGTCCCCCGCTCCGGAGCCGGTCCCGCCGCCGATGCCGCCGCCTCCCGTGCCGCCGCCCCCGGTCCCGCCTCCGCCAGTGCCGAAGCGCAGGCCGTAGCCGGAGCCGCTGGTGGCCCCGGCCGTAGCCGCGTTGACGGCGTCGGCCGCGGTCGGGGCGGCCGCCGCCGCCTCGGGCTTGGAGATGGCCGCTTTCTTCTCGGGGGCCTTCTTGGCCGTCTTGGGCTTGGCGGTCGGGTGGGTCAAGGAGGTCGATGGCTCCGTCTTGAGCTTGGACGCGACGGTCAGGTCGCGCAGGGCCGGCTTCTTGGGCGCGGGCAGCGCCTCGGTCTTCGGGGCCACGGTCCCGCCGCCAGCCGGTCCGCCCCCGGCCGGCCCGCCGCCCGTGCCGCCTCCGCCGCCGATGAAGTTGACGTACTGGACGAGGCCCTTGGGCTGGGAGCGCGTGAAGGAGGGCGAGGCGGCGATGAGGACGAGCAGGCCGAGGTGGAGCGAGGCCGAGATGACGACGGCCCGCTTGAACGCCTGGGGCAGGGGCGCGCGCGCGGGGCTCATTTCCTCTTGTCTTTGACGTCTATGGGTTCGGTGATGACGCCGACGATCTCGACGCCCGCCTTCTTGGTGATGTCCATGATGCGGACGCCGACCCCCCAGGGGACGTCCTTGTCGACCTGGAGGTAGACGACCTTCTTGGGCTTGTTATAGAAATACTCGGTCAGCCGGCGCTCGAGGAGGTTGATGTTGACGATGGAGTCGCCGACGCGGACGTACTGGTCCTTGGTCACGGTCAGGGTCAGGCCCTCCTCGGCCGGCTTGGTGTCCGTCTCGGCCTGGGGCAGGTTGACGCCGATGCCCGACTGCATCATCGGGGCGGTGACCATGAAGATGACCAGCAGGACCAGCATGACGTCGATGAACGGCGTGACGTTGATCTCGGACAGGTGGGTGCCGACCTGCCGGCGGCGCGAGCCCGAGGTCGGCAGGGACTGCGTGCTAAGAGCCATGGAGCCGCTCCGCGATGCTCAGGAATTCGAGGGAGAAGTCCTCCATATCGGCGATGACGTCCTTGATGCGGCCGAGGAAGTAATTGTAGGCGATGACGGCCGGCACGGCCGCGAACAGGCCGACGGCCGTGGCCACCAGGGCCTCGGCGATGCCCGGGGCGACGACCTGGAGGCTGGCCGAACGCATGGCCCCGATGCGGACGAAGGAGATCATGATCCCCCAGACCGTGCCGAACAGGCCGATGAAGGGCGAGACGCTGCCGGTCGTGGCCAGGAAGAACATCATTTTCTCGAGCCGGGCCACCTCGGCGTTGGAGGCCTTGAGCAGGGCCCGGTTGAGGCTCTCGGTCTTCTCGCCGGTCCAGCCGTTGCCGCCGCCCGACTTGGACTGGTAGGCCAGCTCCTTGTTGCCGGCCAGGAAGATGACGGCCAGCGGGCTGGCCTTGAGGCGCTTGGCGGCCTCGTTGACCTCGGTCAGGCTCTTGCTGCGGCGGAAGGCCTCCAGGAAGCGGTCGGACTGCCTGACCGCGGACTTGATGGTCTTGATCTTGAAGTAGATGATGGCCCAGGAGAAGACGGAGAAGAAGACCAGCAGCAGCAGGATGAGCTGGACGACGATGTCGGCTTCGGCGACGATCTTGAAGATGTTGATATTCATGGTTATCCGTTGAAAAAGTAGCACATGGTCCGGGGGCTGTCAAATGACCGGCTTGCCCGGCGGGGGCCGGCCGTTGTATAGTCGGGCCGTGAAGCCCTGGGAGCGGGTCAAGCGCGTCCTCATCGGCGGCGGCAAGAACGTCCGCGACCCGCGCATCTTCCATCGCCTCTCGCTGGTGGCCTTCTTTGCCTGGGTCGGCCTCGGCGCCGACGGGCTGAGCTCGTCGAACTACGGTCCCCAGGAGGCCTTCCTGTCGCTCGGCGACCACCGCCACCTGGCCCTCTACCTGGCCCTCATGACCGCGGTCACGGTCATCACCATCTCGGCCAGCTACTCCCAGATCATCGAGCTCTTCCCGACGGGCGGCGGCGGTTACGTCGTGGCCACCAAGCTCCTCGGGCCGGTCTTCGGGCTGGTCTCGGGCTGCGCCCTGGTCGTCGACTACATGCTGACGATCAGCATCTCCATCTCGAGCGGCGTCGAGGCCGTGCTGAGCTTCCTGCCGCCGGGCTTCTTCCAACACAAGCTGACCTTCATCCTGATCATCACCCTGGCCCTGGTCCTGCTCAACCTCCGCGGCGTCAAGGAATCGGTGGCCACGCTGACCCCGATCTTCCTGTTCTTCTTCGTCTCCCACGTCGGCCTCATCCTCTATGGCATCTTCTCGCATCTCTCGGCCACGCCGACGCTCTTGGTCGACACCGTCCGGGAGACGCGCCAGGGCATCCAGCAACTCGGCTTCGGGGCCATGGCCTTCATCCTCCTCAGGGCCTACAGCCTGGGCGGCGGGACCTACACGGGCATCGAGGCCGTGGCCAACGGCCTGCAGATCCTGCGGCCGCCGCGGGTCAAGACCGGCAAGAAGACCATGGCCCTCATGGCCGCCTCCCTGTCGCTGACGGCCGGCGGCCTGCTCGTCTGCTACCTCCTGACCGACGTCCAGCACGTCGCCGGCAAGACCCTGAACGCCTCCCTCATCGAGACCCTCCTCGGGCACTGGACGGTCGGCGGCTTCCCGCTCGGCGTCTGGCTGCTGGGCCTCATCCTGCTGTCCGAGGGGGCCATCCTGTTCGTGGCCGCCCAGACGGGCTTCATCGACGGGCCGCGGGTCCTCGGCAACATGGCCATCGACTCCTGGGTGCCCAACCGGCTCATGCACCTCTCGGAGCGCCTGGTCGTCCAGAACGGCGTCCTGCTCATGGGCCTGGCCTCCGTCCTCATCCTCGTCTTCACCCGGGGCTCGGTCCAGCTCCTGGTCGTCATGTACAGCATCAACGTCTTCCTGGACTTCTCGCTGGCCCAGCTGGGCATGTGCCTCCACTGGCTGAAGACGCCGGCCCCGCGCCGCGGCAAGAAGCTGGCCGTCAACCTCCTCGGCTTCCTGATGTCCGTGTCCATCCTGGCCGTGACCGTGGCCATCAAGTTCAGGGAGGGCGGCTGGATCACGCTGGTCATCACCCTGTCCTTCATCGCCGTCTGCCTCCTCGTCCGGCGGCACTACGACCGGGTCAAGGACATGATGCGCCGCCTCGACGACATCATGGCCCAGGTCCAGAAGAAGGACGCCCGGCGCGAGCCGCCGGCCCGCGACGCGGCGGCCCCGACGGCCGTCCTGTTCGTGCGCAACTTCGCCGGGCTGGGCATCCACTCCTTCCTCAACATCCACCGCATCTTCCCGAACTACTTCAAGAACTTCGTCTTCATCTCCGTCGGCGTCGTCGACTGGAAGAACTTCAAGGGGGCCGAGGAGGTCAAGAACCTCGAGGCCCACATCGGCGAGGAGCTCAAGAAGTACGTCCGGCTGGCCAACAGCTACGGCTTCCACGCCGAGGCCGTCCACTCCGTCGACACCGATACGCTCGATGTCGTCGAGCAGCGCTGCGAGGAGCTGCAGCGGCGCTACAACAAGGCCGTCTTCTTCGTCGGCAAGCTGGTCTTCGAGGAGGAGAACCTGTTCACCCGGCTCCTCCACAACCAGACGGCCTACAGCATCCAGCGCATCCTGCAGTTCCGGGGCATCCCGTCGATCATCCTGCCCATCCGCGTCATCAAGACCAAGTAAGTCCAAGTAAGTACCTGGCATTCACAAACGCGATTTTCCCCCAAGAGATGTGAAGGCCTGGCACTTTTCGCCTTCGGCTGGTGAAAGGGAAAGGTGCCAGGCCTTCACGCTTCCAGGGGAGAATTGATTTTTGTGAATGCCAGGTACCTTCTTAGCTGGGGAGGGGGGAGCGGGGGCCGTCGAGGCCGAGCAGGCCCTGGAGCAGGACCCGGGCGACCTTCTTGGCCTCCTTGCCGCTCTCGTTGGTCGCCCCGGTGCACGACGGGCAGCCGTCCCGGCAGGGGCAGGCCTCGAGCGTCCGCAGGGCGTGCTCGAGCAGGCGCCCCTCGAGGGCGAAGAGCGACGGGCTGAGCCCGATGCCGCCCGGGTAGTTGTCGTAGATGAAGATGTTGGGCTCGAAGTCCGGGTCCATGACCACGGGCGTCTCGCCCTCGGCCAGGGCCGCCGCCCGGGCCTGCGGCGTCAGCTGGCGCACGGGCTCGCCCGTGGCGTTGTCGCCGATCGACACGCCGACGTCGTGCAGGTCGCACATCATGAACAGCGGCGAGACGTGGTGGAGGAGGTAGGCCAGCCCGAACAGCCCGTTGACCCTCTGCTCGGCCGGGAAGGGCACGGCCTGCATGAGGGCCGAGGGCACGGTCAGCCAGTAGGCCGTCGTGTGCATCTCGTTCTGGGGCAGCTGGAGGTCGCCCGCGCCGACGTTCTCGCCGGTGTGGAACTTGATCTTCTTGAAGCCGACGACCTGCGTCGCCACGTGGACCTCGCCGTGCGACAGCCGCCCCGTCCCGGCCTCGATCCCCTTGCCTTCGAAGACGTCCAGGATGGTGATCTTGGTGTAGTCGATGGCGTCCGTGTAGTAGTCGATGTCGGTCTTCTTGACGTAGGCCTTGCGCTCCTCGAAGTCGAGCTTCTCGACGAAGTACTGCTCGCCCTCGACGATGTAGATGGCCTTGGGGTGGAGGGCCGTCAGGGCCGAGGTGAAGTCGACCTCGGCGATGACCCGGGCCTCGCCCGTGACGTCGACGACGACGAAGTTGTCCGAGGAGATGCTGCGCAGGCTGATGGCGTCGGCCGGGTAGGCCTCGGACGTGTAGAACCACTTGTCCTTGGAGTGGTGGAGGAGCTTGTCCTCCTCGAGGTAGCTGAGGATGGGCCCGATCTCGGCCCGGCCGAAGGTCTCGCCGTCCCCGAAGGGCAGTTCGAAGGCCGCGCAGCCGACGTGGCTGACCAGGATGGACAGGTTGTCGGGGTTGATGAGGGCCATCTCCGGCGACTTGGAGAAGAAGTAGTCGGGGTTGTTGATGATGAACTGGTCGAGCGGCGAGCTCGTGGCCACCAGCACGGCCGCCGACAGCCCCGACTTGCGCCCGGCCCGGCCGGCCCGCTGCCAGGTGCTGGCGATCGTGCCCGGGTAGCCCGCCAGCACGGCCACGTCGAGCGTGCCGATGTCGATGCCGAGCTCCAGGGCGTTGGTCGAGACGACGCCCAGGATGTCGCCCGTCCGCAGGCCCTTCTCGATCTCGCGCCGTTTCAGCGGCAGGTAGCCGCCCCGGTAGCCCCGTATCAGCCCCTCCTTCCGGATGTTCGTCTCGATGTCCTCCTTGAGGTAGGTCAGGAGGACCTCGGTGATGAGGCGGCTGCCGGCGAAGACGATGGTCTGCAGGCCGTTCTTGAGGAAGATCGAGGCCACCCGCCGCGACTCGTTCACATAGGACCGGCGGATGCCCAGGGCCGCGTTGACCACGGGCGGCGTGTAGAAGACGAAGTACTTGCCGCCCCGCGGCGCGCCGTTGTCGTCGACCAGGGCCACCGGGGCCTCGATCATCTTCTCGGCCATCTCGGCCGGGTTGGCGATCGTCGCCGTGCACAGGATGAACTGGGGGCGGGCGCCGTAGAAGGCGGCGATGCGCTTGAGCCGCCTCAGGACGTTGGCCAGGTGGCTGCCGAAGATGCCGCGGTAGTTGTGGAGCTCGTCGATGACGATGTACTTGAGGTTCTCGAACAGCTTGATCCACTTCGTGTGGTGGGGCAGGATGCCGGCGTGGAGCATGTCCGGGTTGGTCAGGACGATGTGGCCGCGGGCCCGGATGGCCCGTCGGGCGTCCTGGGGGGTGTCGCCGTCGTAGGTGAAGACCCGGACCTCCTCGGGGAGCCGCTTGTTGACGTCGTCGAGCTCGGCCTGCTGGTCCTGGGACAGGGCCTTGGTCGGGAAGAGGTACAGGGCCCGGGCCGAGGGGTCCTTCATGATGGCGTCGAGGACGGGCAGGTTGTAGCAGAGGGTCTTGCCCGAGGCCGTCGGCGTCACGACGACGATGTTCTTGCCCTCCGCCAGGGCCTCCCAGCTCGAGCGCTGGTGGGAGTAGAGCCGGTGGAAGCCCTTGGCCGCCAGGGCCTCGCGCAGGGCCGGGTGGACGCCGTCGGGGTAGTCCCGGTACGAGCCCTCCTGGGCCGGCAGGTGCTTGATGGCCTTGATGGAGTCGCTCTTGTAGCCGATGTCCTTGAGGATGTCGAGCGACCGCAGGATCTTCTCTTCGTTGGACATGGGGGCCCTCCCATCCTAGCGAAAACAAAACGGGGACACAATACCCATTCACCCATTTCGCCGAAGGAAAACCGGCGGGCGAGCCGGGATTTCAGAACGACGCTTTGACCTTACCCTCGGCGTACTGATGGAGGATGGAGCCGATCAAGGTTTGATAGGGGATACCCAACTCGCCGGCCTTGGCCCGGAGGCGGAAGAGGTCCTTTTCGGAGAGCCTGATGCTGATGTGCCTGTTCTTAGCGAGCGTCGCCCGCGCCGCTCGGACCAGCTTTTCCTTTTCGGCCTCCTCATCCGGGACGGGGGCGAGCTCGCCTCCTTCGATCGCTTCGCGGAGATCTCGCTCCTGATCGTCCAAAGGCTCGAAAAAGCCCTTATGGCGGGCCTTTCCTTTTATTCTTCGCTCCAATTCCGAAATACTCTCCGGTTGCTCGCCGGCTCGGATAGACGGTTTTGAAGTGGATGGTTTCATCCGTTTCCTCATAGGGGACGATGAAGACATAACCCGCGATCACCACGCCAAGTTGGCGCTGGCCCGGGTACTTGTCGGGCCGTTGATGCTCTCTCGCCCATACGGGTCCGCTCCGGACGAGGATCTCGGCGACATCTTCGAACGAGATGCCCCGGCGCTCTCTAAGGAGGGCGTTCTTCTTCTCATCCCACGTGATCAGTTTATTACAATATATATACAATGTCAACATCCCCGCGGATCGGGCCGTCGGGCCCAGCCGTCATATTCGACGCCTCACGAAGCTGCGGATTCTCAGTTGTCTCGAAAATCGGACTATCCCTTAGGCCGTCCCCGGAAATCTGTGCTAAGATGGATAGGTTATGCTGGACGAGATTCGCATCAAGAGGGCGGCGCAGCACAATCTCAAGCGCATCGACGTCGCCCTGCCGCGCCACAAGCTCATCGTCGTCACCGGCCCGTCCGGCTCCGGCAAGTCGTCCCTGGCCTTCGACACCCTGTTCGCCGAGGGCCAGCGCCGCTACATCGAGTGCCTGTCGGCCTACGCCCGCCAGTTCATCGACCAGATGGAGAAGCCCGAGGTCGAGTCCGTCGAGGGCATCTCGCCGTCCATCTCCATCGACCAGAAGACCATCTCGGCCAACCCCCGCTCGACGGTCGGCACGATCACCGAGGTCTCCGACCTCCTGCGCCTCCTCTACGCCCGGGCCGGCACGCCCCACTGCCCGAGCTGCGGCCGGGCCGTCTCGTCCCAGACGCCCGAGGAGATCCTGCGCCGCGTCGCCGCCGACTCGGCCGGGTCCAAGGTCCGCGTCCTGGCCCCCGTCGTCAAGGGCCGCAAGGGCGAGTACCAGCGGCTCTTCGAACGCCTGCGCAAGAAGGGCTTCCTCAGGGCCCGGGTCAACGGCGTCCTGCGCGACCTCGACGACGACATCGTCCTGGAGAAGAACCGCAAGCACACCGTCGAGGTCCTGGTCGACGCGATCAAGGTCGGCCCCGACTCCGAGCGGCGCCTGGCCGAGGCCGTGTCCAAGGCCCTCGAGGTCGCCGACGGCGAGGTCCTCGTCGTCGACGAGTCCGGCCGCGAGCGCTTCTTCTCCCTGACCCTTCTCTGCCCCTACTGCGAGGTCTCGCTGGCCGAGCTCGAGCCGCGCAACTTCTCGTTCAACAGCCCCTACGGCGCCTGCCCCAAGTGCCACGGCCTCGGCCACCGTACGGCCGCCAACGAGTGGGGCGAGGTCGAGCTGACCGACGAGGTCTGCCCCGACTGCCGCGGCGCCCGCCTCAAGCCCGAGAGCCTGGCCGTCCGCGTCGGCGGCCGCAACATCCACGAGGCCGGCGAGCTGGCCCTCGCCGACCTGCGGGCCTGGTGCGCCGGCCTGTCCTTCCCGCCGGCCGAGGCCCTGGTCGCCTCCAAGGTCCTGCGGGAGGTCGCCGCGCGCCTGGCCGTCATGGAGGAGCTGGGCATGTCCTACCTCCAGCTCAACCGCGCGGCCTCGACCCTGTCCGGCGGCGAGGCCCAGCGCGTCCGCCTGGCCGCCCAGGTCGGGGCCCGCCTGCGCGGCGTCCTCTACGTCCTCGACGAGCCGACCATCGGCCTCCACCAGCGCGACAACGGCCGGCTCATCTCGCTCCTGCGCGGCCTGCGCGACGAGGGCAACTCGGTCGTCGTCGTCGAGCACGACGAGCAGACCATCCGGGCCGCCGACTTCATCCTCGACCTCGGCCCCGGCGCCGGCGAGGGCGGCGGCTTCAAGGTCGCCGAGGGCCCCCTCGACGCCATCCTCGCGTCGCCCGATTCGCTCACGGCCCAGTACCTGCGCGGCGAGCGCTCCGTGCCCGTCCCGGCCGCACGCCGCAAAGCGGCCGGCTGGCTGGTCGTCCGCAAGGCCACCGAGCACAACCTCAAGGGGATCGACGCCCGCATCCCCCTGGCGGCCATGACCGCCGTCACCGGCGTCTCCGGCTCGGGCAAGAGCACGCTCGTCTACGACATCCTCTTCAAGGCCCTGGAGAACCGCCTCCACAAGGCCCGCCAGCGCGTCGGCGCCCACGAGCGCCTCGAGGGCGTCGAGGGCCTGGACAAGGTCGTGGCCGTCGACCAGAAGCCCATCGGCCGCACGCCGCGCTCCAACCCGGCCACCTACACGGGCCTGTTCGCCGCCCTGCGCGACCTCATGGCCCGCACCCCCGAGGCCCGGGCCCGCGGCTACGCCTCCGGCCGGTTCAGCTTCAACGTCGCCGGCGGCCGCTGCGAGGAATGCGAGGGGGCCGGGGTCAAGAAGATCGAGATGCACTTCCTGCCCGACGTCTTCGTCACCTGCGACCGCTGCCAGGGCCGCCGCTACAACAAGGAGACGCTGGCCGTCACGTACAAGGGCCGGTCCATCGCCGACTACCTCGACATGACCGTCGACGACGCCTACGAGCTGCTCAAGGCCTACCCCCAGCTCAAGCGCAAGCTGGCCACGCTCAAACGCGTCGGGCTGGGCTACATCCGCCTCGGCCAGCCGGCCCCGACCCTGTCGGGCGGCGAGGCCCAGCGCATCAAGCTGACCAAGGAGCTGGCCCGCCGGGCCACGGGCCGCACCCTCTACCTCCTCGACGAGCCGACGACGGGCCTGCACTTCGACGACGTCCGCAAGCTCCTCGAGGTCCTGGGCGAGCTGGCCTCGCTCGGCAACACCGTCGTCATCATCGAGCACAACCTTGAAGTCATAAAATATTGCGACTATATTATCGACCTGGGACCGGAGGGCGGGGCGGACGGCGGCCGCATCGTGGTCCAGGGCACTCCGGAAGACGTGGCCGCCGCGGCGGCGCGCTCCCACACCGGGCGCTACCTGCGCCCGCTCCTCGACGGCGGCAACGGCAAGGGCGGCGGCACCGGCGCCGGCCGCCGGCCGGGACGAAAGGACGGCTGAGGTCGTGGCCTTCAAGGACATCGCGGGCAACACGGGGATCAAGCGCATCCTCCAGCTGGCCCTCGAGCGCGGGCAGGCCCCGCACTCGCTCATCTTCGCCGGTCCCGACGGCGTCGGCAAGTCGACCGTGGCCCTGACCCTGGCCAAGGCCCTCAACTGCCGCGACCTGACGACCGATTCCTGCGACGCCTGCCCGTCCTGCCTGGCCATCGATGCCGGCAACCACCCCGACGTCATGACCTTCGCCGTCGAGGTCCAGAAGCTCAAGGTCGAGCAAACCGAGCTCGTCAAGCAGATGGCCTATCTGCGGCCCATGTCCGGGCGCCGGCGCGTCTTCATCATCGACGACGCCAAGGACATGACGGACACGGCGGCCAACTCCCTGCTCAAGGTCCTCGAGGAGCCGCCGGCCTTCTGCCACATCGTCCTGCTGACCGACAGCCCCGACCGCCTCCTGCCGACCATCCGCTCGCGCTGCCGCCTGCTGTCCTTCTCTCTCGTCGGACGCGAGGAGATCGAGTCCGCTTTCCTGGCCCGCGGTTTCAGCCGCGAGCAGGCCCGCGTCCTGGCCCTCGTCGTCGGGGGCAACCTCGACCGGGCCCGGGAGCTCGAGTGGGATGAGGTCCGGGCCCTCAAGGACGAGGCCTGGGCGCTCTTCGAGGCCCTCGTCTCGGCCGACCGGTCCGGCCTGTTCCTGGAGCGCTTCGGGACGGTGACCAAGGCCGTGCAGGAGGAGTTCGGCGGCGTCCTGGAGGTCCTGGCCTCCTTCGTCCGCGATATCCTGGCCCTGCGGACCGGGGCCCCGCCGGCCCTTCTCCTCAACCCGGACCTCGAGGACCGGCTGCGGCCGGCCGCGGACGGCTGGACGACGCCGCGCCTGCTCGGCGTCCTGGAGGAGCTCGATTTCGTGTTGGCCCAGCTCGCCGGCAACCTCAACAAGGGGCTGCTGGCGACGACCTTCTTCTCCAATTTTGGGGAGTTGAGACATGTCTGACATCGTCTGCGTGAGATCGGAAACCACGAGCCGCCTGGTCCGCATCCATAAGGGGGAGCTGGACCTCCAGGTCGGCGACCGCGTCCTCATCGAGTCCGAGCTCGGCGGCGACCTGGCCGTCGTCGTCGACGGGACGAGCACCTACTGCCACAACCCCAAGGCCTCGCGGCTGGCCGTCCAGGCCCTGCGCAAGGCCACGCCCGAAGACGTCCGCAAGTTCGAGTGGCTGCGCGAGCGCGAGGCCCGGGCCTACGACCTCTGCCTGCAGCGCATCGCCGCCCACGGCCTGGCCATGAAGCTCGTCGCCGTGCGCTACTTCTTCAGCGAGAAGAAGGGCATCTTCTATTACACGGCCGACGGCCGCATCGACTTCCGCCAGCTGGTCAAGGACCTGGCCAAGGAGCTGCGCATGCGCATCGAGATGCGCCAGGTCGGCGTCCGCGACGAGGCCAAGATGATCGGCGGCCTGGGCGTCTGCGGCCGCTGCCTGTGCTGCTCGAGCTTCATGACCAACTTCGAGCCGGTGACCATCCAGAAGGCCCGCAAGCAGCAGATCGTCATCAACCCGACCAAGATCTCGGGCCTGTGCGGGCGGCTGATGTGCTGCCTGGGGTTCGAGGAGACGACGCGCGGGCGGATGTTCGCCGACGACCGTCCGATCGAGGATTAGCGGCCGAGGCCGAGCCGCCTGAGCAGGCGGCGCCAGAGGGAGGCCGGCTTGGGAACGTGTTCGCAGCCCCCGCCCTCGCCGGTCTCGAGGACCCCTTCCTTCTTGAGGATCTGGACGATCTCGCTCTGCTGGTCCATCTTGGCGAAGCAGTGGGGGCAGATGAAGTAGTGCTCCTCGAACTCGGCCTGGTCCTCGGGCTTGAGCTTATCGAGGAGATAGCCGTCGATCCAGTGTTCGTACTTGCACTTCTTCATGGCCGGAGCCTTTTCGGGCTTCGGTATTTTAGTCGCTCGAAGGGGTGACAAGACGGACTTCCCCGGCCTATTTCCGGACGGCCTTCTGGATGAGCTTGAGGGCGTAGTTGACGCGCTCCGAGACCCGGCGGGGGGAGATGTCCAGGGTCCGGGCCACCTCCTCCCGGGACAGCTCCTTGTAGTAATAGAGGTAGAGGACGTCGCGGAACTTGGGCTTGAGGCCGCCGACGACCCGCTCGACCTGGCGGGCCCGTTCGCTCTTCTCCATCTCCTCGTGGGGGTCGGGGTAGGGGGCGGGCTCCGGGGCGTGTTTGAGGACCCGGGTCTTCTGCCGGATGTAGTCGATGATCCGCCGGCTGGTGATGGTGTAGAGGAAGGTCCCGATCGAGGAGTCGCCGCGGAACTCGCCGCTCTTGATCTTGGCCACGGCCTGGGTCAGGATCTCGTTGACGACGTCCTCCCAGTCGGGGTTGGAGCTGCCGAGGGCCTTGCGGACCCGGAAGGAGATGACGGCCCGGTACGGAAGGACGGCGTCCTCGGGCGGGGCGGCTTTCCGGGGGGGCGTCATGCCGGTCAGTCCTCCCGGTCCCGGTCCGCGCCGGCGGCCCGCTTGCGGGCCAGCTCCTGGAAGTACTCCTTGCGGTCGATGAGGATCTCGCGGGGCTTGCTGCCGTCCTTGGGACCGATGAGGCCCGCGTCCTCCATCTGGTCGATGATCCGGGCCGCCCGGGCGTAGCCGAGCTCGAGGCGGCGCTGGAGGTGGGAGGCCGAGGCCTGGCCGCTCTGGAGGACGGTCTCGACGGCCTTGTCGAACAGCTCGTCCTTCTCGCCGTCCGCGTCGGCCGCGGGGTCGGCGTCGCCCTTGACGACGTGGAGGATGCGCGTGTCGTAGGTCGGCGTGCCCTGGCTCTTGACGTGCTTGACCAGGCGCTTGATCTCGCCCGCGGAAACGAAGGAGCAGTGATGGCGGACGAGGCGGGGGTTGAGGGGCGGCATGAACAGCATGTCGCCCATGCCCAGGAGCTGGTCGGCGCCGGAGGTGTCGATGATGACCCGCGAGTCGACCTTGGACGGGACGCGGAAGGCGATGCGGCAGGCGAAGTTGTTCTTGATGGTCCCGGTGATGACGTCGATGGACGGCCGCTGGGTGGCCATGACCAGGTGGATGCCGACGGCCCGGGCCAGCTGGGCCAGCCGGCCGATCAGGAACTCGACCTCCTGGGCCCCGACCATCATCAGCTCGGCCAGCTCGTCGATGATGATGACGATGTAGGGCAGGGGCTGGAACTGCTGCTTCTCCTCCTCCGTCAGGGGCCCCTTCTTCTCGGCCAGGAACTGCCGCATCTGGGTGTTGTACTGGTCGATGTTGCGGACCTTGACCCCCTGGAGCTTCTTGTAGCGCTCGTCCATCTTCCGGACGATGTCGTTGAGGACGACGTGGGCCTTCTTGGGGTCGTTGATGACCGGACAGAGCAGGTGGGGGATGTCCTCGAAGAGCGTGAACTCGAGCCGCTTGGGATCGATGAGGACGATCTTGACCTCCTCCGGGGTGGCCTTGTAGAGGAGGCTGGCGATGAGGGCGTTGAGGGCCACGCTCTTGCCCGTGCCGGTCGAGCCGGCGATGAGCAGGTGGGGCATGATGGCCAGGTCGGTCACGACGACGCCGCCGTGGACGTCCTTGCCCAGGGCGAAGGTCAGCTTGGAGGGCGAGTCCTGAAAATGCGGCGACTCGATGATGTCCCGGAGCTTGATGATCTCGCGCTTGTTGTTGGGGATCTCGATGCCCAGGGTGGACTTGCCGGCGATGCGCTGGATGCGCACGGACACCGTCTCCAGGGCCAGGGCCAGGTCCTCGGTCCGGCTCTGGACCTGCGAGACCTTGATGCCCGGGGCCGGGAAGTACTCGTAGGTCGTGATGACGGGGCCGGGGTGGTACTCGCGGACCTCGCCCTCGATGCCGAACTCGCGCAGCTTCTCCTCGATGCGGCGCTTCTTGTCGGACAGCTCGGCCGGGCTGATCTTCTCGGCCGGCAGGCCCGGCTCGAGCAGGGTGAAGGGCGGATAGCGGTAGTCGCCCTTCTTGCCCGGGTCGGGGAAGAGCAGGGGCTGGGGCGGCGGCGCGGCCGGCTTGGCCGGGGGCGCCGGGGCCTTGAAGACGGGCCGGCGGGCGGCCTCCTTCTCGAGCCGGCGCTCCTCCCGCTCCCGTTCCTTCTCGGCCTTCAGCTCGGCCTTGCGGGCGGCCTTCTCGGCCTTGGGATCGGGCTTGTCGGGCGGCGCGGCGTACTTGTCCTGGACCCGCTCGCGCATCTTCTCCTTGGCCTTGGCCTTCTGCCGGTCCGTGACCTGGATGCGGACCTCCTTGGCCGTCGACTCGAAGGCCCCCTTGGCGAAATGGAGGGACTTGGCCAGCGACCAGCGGGTCGAGAAGAGGAGAAAGACGGCCAGAGCGGCCAGCAGGAAGAAGAACGTGCCGATCTCGCTCAAGAAACTCGACAGAAAGGTGTGGAGCAGCTGGCCCAGAAGGCCGCCGGCCGGGAAGTCGCCGCCGCGGAGGGGGAAATGCTCGAGGAAGGCCAGGAGCGGGCAGGCGATGAGCAGGCCCAGGGCGATCGTGCCCAGCCGCTTGAGGAGGTGGGCGGCCGTGCCGCGGAGGACGGCCTTGAGCGCGGCGTAGCCGAGGACGAACGGGAGCACGAAGGCGGCCAGGCCCAGCAGGGACAGGACCAACTCCGCGAAGTACGATCCGGCGCCGCCGGCCCAATTGCGCGTGGCGTGGCCTTCCACGGGCCGGGTATTGAACGACGGGTCCTTGGCGTCGAAGCTGACGACGGCGATGAAGGCGAACAGGGCCAGGAAGACGAGCAGGACGCCGGCGATCTCGACGGCCAGCGCGCTCTTCTTGGCCGCGGACTTGCCGGCCTTCCCGTTCTTGCCGTTCCGGGCCGCCGCGGCGCCCTTCTTCCGCTTTTTCACGGCGGGAATTATAGCATACTCTCGGCCGTCACCGCCTTCGTCACCGCGGCCGGTCCCTTTCGGCCCGGGCGCCCGCCGTCCCGTCGGCGATGAGAGGAGACGACGTCGAACGGCGGCATTTGACCATGGGTCCGTAAGGGGGCTATCCTAAGGATCGGCAAAAAGGATCATCGGAGGGATGACATGAAACGCGCCGTCTTCATCTTCGCTATGGCCTGCCTCGCGATCTCGGCGCTCTTCGCCCAGGCGCCGGCCGCCGCCCCGGCCTCTCTTCCCGTATTGCCGGGCGTGGACGTCACCGTGCTCGTGGAGAACATGGCCGGGGACCCGTCGCTGCTCGGCGAATGGGGGTTGGCCTTCCTCGTCGAGACGGGCAAGCACCGGATCCTGTTCGACGCCGGCGGCGGCCGGACCCTGCTCGAGAACGCCCGGGCCATGAAGGTCGATCTGGCCAAGCTCGACGCCGTCGTCGTCAGTCACGGCCACTTCGACCACACCGGCGGGCTCGAGAAGGCGCTCGACTTCAGCGGCCCGGTCGACCTGTTCATCCATCCGGCCGCCTTCGCCCCGAGGTATTTCAAGGGCCGCGAGCGCGTCCTCCGGGAGGAGAACGGCATCTCCCGCGATGTCCTGCGGGGCAAGTCCCGCGGCTTCCGAGAGACGACCGGGCCCACGCTCGTCGGCGAAGGCGTGATGGTCACCGGCGAGGTCCCGCGGACGACGGCCTACGAGGACACCGGCGTGGGCGGGTTCATTTTCCTCGACCAGGACTTGAAGACGCCCGACCTCGTCCCGGACGACCAGGCCATCTTCTTCCGGGTCCCCGAGGGCGTGGTCGTCCTGCTCGGCTGCGCCCACGCCGGCGTGGTCAACACGGCCCGCTACGTCATGAAGCTCACCGGGGCCGACAGGATCCACGCCGTCATGGGCGGCACCCATCTCCTCAGCGCGTCGCCTCAGAGGATGGAGGCGACGATCGAGGCCTTCCGCGCGATGGGGATCGAGAGGATCCTGCTCGGACACTGTACGGGGGTGAACTCCTACGCCCAGTTGGCCGCGGCCTTCCCCGGCCGTTGCGCCTGGCCGCCGACGGGGGCGAAGATCCACTTCGGCGGGAAATGAGGAGGATGAAGCCCCTCTCCCGCTAGTCGGCCTTCTTGAGAGCCGAGAATAGGGCGTACAGGGCCTCAGGGGCCAGTTCCTCCGCTCTCGCGCCCCTGGCGATCCCGAGCCCGGCATAGGCCCGTTCGAGCGCGGCCGGGGTGGCCCGCCGCGCCAGGTTCTTCCAGAGCATCTTGCGCCGCTCGGCGAAAGCGGCCCGCAGGAAAGCGCGGAAGGGTTCGTCGGCCGCGCCGGGGAGGAGCGGCGCCGCCCGCCGCTTGAGCAGGAGCAGGGCCGACTGGACCTTGGGCGGCGGCGCGAACGAGCCCGGGGCCACGGTGAACGCGATGCGGGCCTCGAACTCGTTCCGGAGCAGGATGCCCAGGGGGGCGTAATCCTTCGTCCCCGGACCGGCCGTGACCCGCTCGGCGACCTCCTTCTGGAGGAGGAAGGCGCAGTCCGCAAGGTGGGCGCGCTCGTCGAGGACCAGAAAAAGGAGAGGCGAGGAGATCGAATAGGGGACGTTGCCGACCAGGCGGAGCGCCACCGCGCCGGTCTTGGCCCGGATGGCCCCCAGGTCGGTCCTCAGGATGTCGCCGGGAACGATCTCGACGTTGGCGGGCACGGCCTCCCGGAGCTCCGGGACGAGGCGCTCGTCCTTCTCGACCGCGACGACGCGTCCCGCCACCGCGGCCAGGAGCCTGGTCAGGGCCCCCTTGCCGGGGCCGATCTCGACGATGACCTCGCCGGGCCGCGGGCCGATGGCCGCGGCGATCTTGCGCAGGACGCCCTCGTTGGCCAGGAAGTGCTGGCCGAGGGCCTGGCGGCGGGACTTGTACATGGGACGGAGCCATCATATAATAATCGTTCCCGGGAACCAATCGAAGGAACGCGCGAGATGAAGCTCAAGAAGATCCTGCTCTTCGCCCTGGGCGTGGCCGTCGTCGTGGCCGGCGTCCTGGCCCTGAACAAGCGGCAGAAATAGGCCCCTGGCCCGCGGCTCTCCCCCCGGCCGGGCCCCCGGGCGTTTGACAAGGTTCGCCCGTTTGCCTATCTTAGGGGGTACCTGTGCCATGTCCGAGAAGAAGGTCCTGCTCATCGATTACGACGCCCCGAGCCTGGAGAAGCTCTCCAAGCTGCTGAAAACGAACAAATACCACGTCGTCAAGGCCGTCGACGGCAAGGCCGGCTACGACGCCTACATCACCGAGAAGCCCGACCTGGTCGTCCTCGAGGCCATGCTGCCCAAGCTCCACGGCTTCGACCTCTGCCAGAAGATCTGCAAGGACTCCAAGGGGCGGGTCCCCATCATCGTCATCACCGGCCTCTACAAGGGTCCCAAGTACCGCCAGGAGGCCCTCAACGGCCTGGGCGCCTCGGACTTCTTCGAGAAGCCCCTCGACCCGGCCGCCTTCTTGGCCGCCGTCAAGCGCCTGCTCCACGACGAGGACGATTTCGAGGACGAGCTGCCCGATCCGAACTCCGTCATCGAGGCCCTCAGCCGCCGCGGCCGCGGGCCCGCCGCTCCCAAGGGGGAGGGGAAACCGGCCCGGAAAGGATAACGCCCATGACGAGCCTCTGGACCCGTTGCAACAACTGCCAGCGGATCCTCTACAAGCAGGACATCCTGGACAACCTGGCCGTGTGCCCCGCCTGCGGCTTCCACTTCCGCGTCTCGGCCGAGGAACGCCTCCAGATGCTCTTCGACGACGGCGCCTACGAGGTCCTCGACGCCCACATCCATTCCGTCGACGCCCTCCACTTCGTCGACATCAAGGCCTACGCCGACCGCATCAAGGACAACGAGCGGAAGACCGGCCTCTCCGAGGCCATCGTCACCGCCCGGGGCCTGATGGGCGGCCTCCCCGTCTACATCCTGGCCATGGACTTCGGCTTCCTCGGCGGCAGCGTGGCCTCGGTCGTCGGCGAGAAGATCGCCCGGGCCTGCGAGCGGGCCCTCGAGGACGGCCGGCCGGTCGTCGTCGTCTCCTGCTCCGGCGGCATGCGCATGCAGGAAGGCATGCTCTCGCTCATGCAGATGGCCAAGTCGAGCGCGGCCGTGGCCCGCCTGGGCCAGGCCCGCATCCCGTTCATCTCCGTCCTGGCCGACCCGACGACGGGCGGCACGACGGCCAGCTTCGCCATGCTCGGCGACATCAACGTCGGCGAGCCCCAGGCCCTCATCGGCTTCGCCGGGCCGCGGGTCATCGAGCAGACCATCAAGGAGAAGCTGCCCAAGGGCTTCCAGCGCTCCGAGTTCCTGCTGGCCCACGGCATGCTCGACGACGTCGTCGAGAGGAAGGCCCTCAAGCCCTACCTGGTCAAGGCGCTGCGGCTGTTCCTCAACCGCCCGCAATGACCCCGTCCGAGTGCCGGGACTATCTCGGCCGCCTCCAGCACTTCGGCATCAAGCTCGGCCTCGAGAACGTCACGACACTGTGCGCCGCCCTCGGCAATCCCCAGAACCAATTCCTGTCGGTCCACGTGGCCGGGACGAACGGCAAGGGCTCGGTCTCGGCCATGCTGGCCGGGATCATACGGGCCCACGGGCTGAGGACGGGCCTCTACACCTCGCCGCACCTGGCCCGGGTGGAGGAGCGGGTCCGTATCGACGGGAAGGCCATCGCCCCGGCGCGCTTCCGCGAGCTCGTGGCCCGGCTCAAGGGCGTCATCGACGCCCTCATGGCCGAGGGCCGGCTCGTCTATCACCCGACCTATTTCGAGGTCCTGACGGCCCTGGCCTTCCTCGAGTTCGCCGAGCGCGGGGTCGACGCGGCCGTGCTCGAGGTCGGCATGGGCGGCCGGTTCGACGCCACCAACGTCGTCCGGCCCCTCGTCTCCGTCGTCACGACCATCGCCAAGGACCACGAGGAGCACCTCGGCGCGACGCTCGCGAAGATCGCCTTCGAGAAGGCCGGCATTGTCAAGCCGGGGGTGCCCGTCGTCTGCGGCGTCGCCGGCGGGCCGGCCCTGCGCGTCATCCGGCAGGCGGCGCGCGAACGGGGAGCGGCCCTGACCGAGGTCTTCGGGAAGGGGAGGGGGCTCGAGACGGTCAAGACCCGCGACGGATACCGGTTCGTCTACGCGGGCGAGAACGGCCGCTACGCCTTCACGCCCGGGCTCGCCGGCCGCCACCAGGGCGCCAACGCCGCCGTGGCCATCGCCGTGACGGAAGTCCTGTCCCGGACCTGGAAGCCGTTCGGTAAGAATAAGGTCCTCGGGGCTATTCGAGAGGCGCGTTGGGAAGGCCGGCTCGAGACGGTTCGGCGCCGTCCCCTCGTCCTCCTCGACGGGGCCCACAATCCCGAAGGCGCCGAAGCGCTGGCCGTCCACCTCGAGGACGTGATCCGCCGCCCGGTCGTCCTCGTTTTCGCGGCCATGAAGGACAAGGACCTCGCGGCCATGACCCGGGTCCTCTTCCCGCGGGCCGCCGCGGTCGTCCTGACCCGCGTCCCCTACAAGCGCTCGGCCTCGCCCGAGGAGCTCCTGGCCGCCGCGCCGCCGTCCTTCAAAGGCCCGATCTTCCTCGAGCCCGACACCCGCAAGGCCGTCGAGCTGGCCTTGTCTTTGGGGACACGTACCCGAGGGACATGTCCCCGAACGCCGGTCGTCATCGCCGGCTCGCTCTTCCTCATCGGCGAGGTCAAGCGTCTGCGGTTGTTCTAGTCCCTACGCCCAGATCCCTCGGAAAGAAAGGGGACTTGTAATTCTGGTGCCGCTGTAACGGGCAGTCTCGAGCTTCGAGTGGCGTGTCCCATTTCAAGCGCCCACTTTTTCCGGGAGGTCGTCCCGTAGTGCCTTCGATATCTCTTCAATTAAAGCTCTTCTAACCTCGAAAAGACCAGGCTCATCTACACTCTCAAGGGCTTTTAGCCGTAACCTCAATTCACTTGTCTCGAGATCAGAGCCAACTTCATATCTTGTCATGATTGCTGGGGCAAGATAATCCTCGGAGTTTGACAGTTTTTTGTGCTTTTTTGCGACAATGAGAAAATCAAGCGGGTTTTCCCGCAACGAATCTCCTAATATTATCATTATCTCCTCTGACGCTCCCCCGTCGGTGAAATTGAAGATCCTAAAAGCGGCTTCTATCGCGTATCTATCCCCCCCACGAACCCTTTCGATGAACTGACTAAAATAATCGGCGGCGAAGATCAGGCTAAGGGTCGCCAGACGGTCTTTATATGCAGCTTCCATTTCACCGAGGACATGTCTTGTTGTCGGAAGCACTCTCACGAGTTCGTGGCCGTGAATTTGTGATGGATCGTTTATATAGGACTTGAAAGCTTCTTGCACTTTATTCCAGTCTATTCCCGTTTCCTGGTGCGATGCCAATAATGGGCCATAGAAAAGAAATAATATCAGCAAGGAAAAGAGCGAAAGACCGCCCACCTTCAAGCAGAACTGCGGATGCATTCTTTTTTTCATTAGAAGACCTTGGTTACCTTGTATGTATATGTCACGATAGGTATTAGCTCTTTAATTTTGGGAAAGTCCCACCAAAAGACGTAGACAATTATCGGACCATTGCTAATCGGGACATCAATATTAATCCCCCCGTTCGGACCAAAATACGGGAAATTACCCATGATACCAAGCTTGCCCATGAGCGACTGAAAGGCCCACCCCCGTTTCATTCCAATACATCCGTAATTGCGCCTTCCATGAGGGTGAATCTGAATAGACATCCTTCCCTTAACATTATCCAATTGAATGACATCGTATCCTAGGTCTAGGCGGAGCACGGCATGTCCCGTATAAATGCCGGACTCAATGCAGCTAATATTTTGAGCATTATTGTTATAGCCGAGCTCCCAGGTCGGCCCCAGAGATTCGGTCGGATATAACGACTTATCGCAAAGGAACATAATGCCTGTCGTGCTGTTAGGGGTCGAGCTTGTCCGGAATACGCTGATAATTACATCTCTTCCATCTGGGTCCATACCAAGGGCGGGGTTATTTAGGCAATATGAGTAAAGATTCAAGTATTGTTGGTTTATCGCCGCGTCACTCGAAGTAGCACCGGGGTCCACCGAAATGAACCTATAGATATTCCTGTCGAAGTACCTCGCCCCGAAGTAATCGAGCTGCGATTCGGCGTCGCGCTCCTTGCCCGAGAACTTCGGCAACGGGTCCACGGTACCCTGCTCAGTCCTGATCTCGCCATAGGGAGCATAGGTCGCCGAATAGACGACATTTCCGCTCTGGTCCGTCACGACGCGGGTGGAATTGATCTGGTCCGGCGTGTAGTAGAGAAGGCGCGCACCGACATGGTCGTACTCGGCGATAAGCCGGCTTCCCATATAGATGAAGTCCTTTAGCAGCGCCCCATAAACATCGTACACCTGGAGCAGCTTGCCGTCAGAGGAGTAGATGTAGAAGTTTCCGACGGGGGAAGCGGACATCATTTTGGCCGTACCGGATGAGCAATCGCCAGACCTATCTGTTCTATCGGCCGGCCCGGCGGCATCGGTCCTCCTCTCCCGGGCTCGGTCTGAGTCTTTATCGGCTTCCTTCCCCTCCCGCTCTCGCCTCTGCTCGTCCAAGAGCCGGCTCCGGGAGACGATTCCAGATCAATCAGTCCATTGCCATTCTTTGACACCGCATTTTACCGTTCTCGACCGGCTATTAGCCAATTAGCATGCAGATCATCCATCGTTCTGATCCCCCCGACGCCTCCTCCATCTCATACGCAGAGCTCTTGACAGACTGCCTACGAAGAAGCCAAGCGTACCCATATAGATCAAGAAATATATCCGATAACCGCTGGGCGGCCCCTCAACAGTACCGAAGAATAGGCTTAGCAGCATCGCCCAGATATGGACTGCAGGAATACTTAATATCATAAAGAAATTTCCCCAGAAGCCTCCGTCCTCACCGAGAAGCACAGTCAAAATGCCCACGGCAATAAAGATCGCAGCGCCAATTGCGCCCCAGGAAACAGTGCTCCGGATCTTCATGTTGTTGTTAGATGGCCCCGGAGAGGGCAAAACCAATTGATACTGAAACTGATGTAGCAAACGCTTCTAGGCGCTCCTGAAAAGCCTTCATGAGATCGAGTGTCAGCTGAGCCATTTCCATCACCTTTGACCATTCATAGGCGGAATCCCAAAGCCAATAATCAGGCGTTGCGCCCATCATCGACTCGCCCTCGATCTGAGGATATTCAAGCGAAAAGGCTAAGTCAAGCCGAAATGGGCGGGCGGGTCGACGCCACCAACGTTGGCCGGCCGGCCTTGCGCACCTCCGCTCAATTCAGGGGAAGAGGGTTAGGCCCTTGATGGAGGCGAAGTGGGATGTGTTCCCGGTGAAGAGGGGAAGGCCGTTCGCCAGGCAGGTCCCGGCGATGAGGATGTCCTGGTTGCCGACGGTCACTCCCGCCGACCGGAGATCCGTATAGATCCGGCCCGCATAGGCGGCCGCCAGGACGTCGAGCGGCAAGACAGGCACGTGCGTGAAGAACGATTCCAGCTGTTTCAGTCTCTTGGCACCCCGGATCCCCGCATAGAGCTCGAAGACTGAAATGGCCGCGACGGCCAAGCGCTTCTCTGTCAGCAGCTCCGCCACGACCCGGGCCCGTGGGGCCTCGTCGGTGAAGAAATCGATGACGACGTCGGTGTCCGCGACCACTAGGCGGGCCAATTTGTCCGTAGCTCCTCGAGTTTCTTTCTCGTCTCTTCGGCTTCTTCGGCGGTCCAGCTCCCCCTCATCTTCATAAGGACGCTCCAAGTCCCCTCTTTTTTCTCGAGATCGCGGAGATAGTGCTTGACTGCCTCCTCCATGATCCGGGAATAGCCCCGGTGCCCTTTCCTCACCGCCAGGGCGTGGAGGGCGGCGATCAGGTCGTCCGACAATTCGATGGTCGTTCTCATCAGGTAACCCTATTCGTTCCTTGGTTCAAATGCATTGTAATATTCAAATGTCTATTTGTCAAGTCCCCTCACGAAAGAACCCGCAGAACGTCGTCCCGGCCGTCCTCAAAGGCGAGGTCGGGCGATCCGGCGACGGCCATGCCGGAACATGTCGTGAGAGGTTCTGAGCGATTGCTTTTCGACCCCAATCGTGGTACATTTTCCTTTACTTTTCCCTCTGGGAAAGTCGCCTGATGCTTCAAATCGACGCGACGGCCTTGGTCGTCTTCGCCATCGTCTGGGTCCTGGTGTTGATCCTCACCCGGATCTTCTTCAAGCCCATCCTGAAGGTCCTCGACGAGCGGGCCTCGCGCATCGCCAGGGACAAGGCCGCCGCCGAAGAGGCCCTCAAGGCCGCCGAGGGCGACCTCAAGCGCATCGAGGACGGCCTCAAGGAGGCCCGGGCCGCGGCCGACGCCATCCGGGCCGCCGCCGAGACCGAAGCCCTCAAGGACAAGAGCCGGCTCGTCCGCGAGGTCCAGGCCGAGGGCCGGGCCGAGGTCGAGAAGGCCAAGGAGGAGCTCCGCCGGGAGACGGAGGCCCTCAAGAAGGACCTCGACAAGCGTACCGAGGAGATCGCCGAGTCCATCGAGAAGCGGGTCCTGGGGGACTGATGCGCCGCCGCCCCGCCCCGGCCCCCGTCCTCGTCCCGCTCATCATCCTGATCCTGCCTCTCCTTTTAGGAGCGTCCACCGAAGAAGGCGGCCACGCCTCGGCGACCATGGACTTCGTCGGCAAGGTCGTCAACTTCCTCATCCTCTTCGGCGGCCTGACCTTCCTCCTGCGCAAGCCGGCCAAAGCCCTGCTCATCAAGCAGACCGCGGCCGTCGGGGATTCCATCCGCGAGGCCGAGAGCGGCCGGACCGCGGCCGAGTCCCGCGCTGCCGCCTCCCGGGCCAAAGCGGACGGGTTGGCCGGCGAGGTCGCCGCCCTCAAGGCCCAAGCCGAGGCGGAAGGGAAGCGCGAGAGCGAGCGCATCGCCCGGGCCGCCCGCGACGAGGCCGAGCGCCTCAAGAAGCTGACCCGCCAGGAGCTCGAGGCCCAGGTCCGCCAGAGCGTCGGCGAGCTCAAGGCCTACGCCGCCGCCCGGGCCACGGCCCTGGCCCGCGAGCGCATCCGCCGGCGCCTGACGCCCGAGCGCCAGGCCGCGCTCATCGACCGATCCATCGACAGGCTGTCCCGCATCCATGAGAAACCTGCCCCTCGTTAAGAAGTACGCCGAGGGCCTGGCCCGGGCCCTCGAGGGCGAGGCGGAGTACGCCGCCGTCGGGGCCGAGGTCCGCGCCCTCGCCGACGCCCTGGCCGCCCACGCCGACCTGCGGCGGGCCCTTGTCAGCCCCTTCGTCAACGCCCGCCGCCGCGAGGCCATCCTCGACGAGGTCCTGGCCCGCCTAGGCACCGGCCCGAAGGCGACCCGCTTCTTCAAGCTCCTCCACCAGCACAAGCGCATGGCCCTCCTGCCGGACATCGTCGCGACGCTCCCCGAGGCCTGGAGCGAGAAACAGGGCGTCGTCACCTACCGCGTGGCCTCGGCCGCGCCCCTGTCCGCCGCCCAGCGCGACCGGCTGGCCGCCTCCCTCGAGTCGGCCGAGGGCCGGCCCGTCCGCCTCGTCCTCGAGGACGACCCCGGCCTCGTCGGCGGCCTGGCCCTGCGCAAGGGCCACATCGTCTATGACGCGTCCGTCGAAGGGGAGCTCCGCGCCCTCCAGGAACGGCTCGGCCACGAAGAGAGATAGAGGTTGCCATGAGCATCAAAGCCGACGAGATCACCAAGATCATCCAGCAGCAGATCGAGGGCTTCGCCCAGGAGGTCGACATCCGCGAGGTCGGCACGGTCACCTCGGTCGGCGACGGCATCGCCCGCGTCTACGGCCTGGACCGGGTCATGTCCAACGAGCTCCTGGAGTTCCCCCGGGGCGTCTTCGGCCTGGCCCTCAACCTCGAGGAGGAGAACGTCGGCGCCGTCCTGCTCGGCGAGAGCCACCTCGTCCGCGAGGGCGACGTCGTCAAGCGGACCCGGCGCATCATGCAGGTTCCGGCCGGCGAGGCCATGATCGGCCGCGTCGTCAACCCCCTCGGCCAGCCCCTCGACGGCAAGGGCCCCATCCAGACCGACACCTTCATGCACGTCGAGCGCCTGGCCCCGGGCGTCGTCGACCGCCAGCCCGTCCGCGAGCCGCTCCAGACCGGCATCAAGGCCATCGACAGCATGATCCCCATCGGCCGCGGCCAGCGCGAGCTCATCATCGGCGACCGCCAGACCGGCAAAACCGTCATCGTCCTCGACACCATCATCAACCTCAAGGGCTCCGGCGTCGTCTGCATCTACGTCGCCATCGGCCAGAAGAACTCGACCATCGCCCAGACCGTCAAGACCCTCGAGGACTTCGGGGCCATGGACTACACCATCGTCGTGGCCTCCTCGGCCAGCGACCCCTCGCCCCTGCAGTACCTGGCGCCCTACGCCGGCTGCGCCATCGGCGAGTACTTCCGCGACACCAAGCGCCACGCCCTGGTCGTCTACGACGACCTGTCCAAGCACGCCGCGGCCTACCGCGAGATCTCGCTCCTCCTGCGGCGGCCGCCGGGCCGGGAGGCCTTCCCCGGCGACGTCTTCTACCTCCACTCGCGCCTCCTCGAACGGGCCGCCAAGCTCAGCGACGAGCTCGGCGGCGGCTCGCTGACGGCCCTGCCCATCATCGAGACCCAGGCCGGCGACGTCTCCGGCTACATCCCGACCAACGTCATCTCCATCACGGACGGGCAGATCTACCTCCAGCCCGACCTGTTCAACGCCGGCGTCCGGCCGGCCATCAACGTCGGCATCTCCGTCTCGCGCGTCGGCGGCAACGCCCAGGTCAAGGCCATGAAGCAGGTCGCCGGCAAGCTCAAGCTCGACCTGGCCCAGTACCGCGAGCTCGTCACCTTCGCCCAGTTCGGCACCGAACTCGACAAGACCAGCCAGGCCCAGCTCGACCGCGGCGAGCGGCTGACCGAGATCCTCAAGCAGGGCCAGTTCGCGCCCATCCCGGTCGAGAAGCAGGTCCTGGTCATCTACGCCGCCAACCGCGGCTACCTCGACACCCTGCCCGTGGCCGAGATCCGGAACTACGAGAAGAAGCTCTACGAGCGCTTCGAGCGCCGGCACGCCGACATCCTGACGCGCCTGCGCGAGAAGAAGCACATCGACACGGCCCTCGACGGCGAGATCGCCGCCGCCCTGAAGGCCTTCACCGCCGAGTACCGGGAGGGCCTGAAGTAGGATGGCCACCCTCATCGATCTCCGCCGGCGCATCCGCAGCGTGCAGAACAGCCGGCAGATCACGCAGGCCATGAAGACCGTGGCCACGGCCAAGTTCCGCAAGGCCCAGCGCACGGTCCTGGAGGCGCGGCCGTTCTGGCACATCTTCCCCGAGCTCATGGAGCGGCTGGCCCGGTGGGCCTCGGCCGGGGCCCATCCGCTCCTGCTGCGGCGCGACGAGAGGAAGGCCGCGGTCGTCGTCGTCACCTCCGACAAGGGCCTGGCCGGGTCCTACAACTCCAACCTCCTGGCCGCGGCCGACGCCTTCATCGCCGAGAAGGCCAAGACGGCCGAGGTCCGCCTCGTCCTCATCGGCAAGAAGGCCGCCCTCCACTACCGCCGG
The DNA here is from genome assembly GCA_017999365.1 of Candidatus Aminicenantota bacterium. Taxonomy (GTDB): domain Bacteria; phylum Acidobacteriota; class Aminicenantia; order Aminicenantales; family Saccharicenantaceae; genus RBG-16-66-30. The sequence continues at coordinate 203,132 of JAGNLW010000002.1, read as the reverse complement.
ACCAAGCACCCCGTCGACCGGGTCTTCGGCGACCGGACCGACCGGCTGACCCGCGAGGAGCTGCGCGACCTGGCCGAGGCCCTCATGCGCGACTACGCCTTCCAGCGGACCGACGCCGTTTACATCGTGACCAACGAGTTCCGGTCCATCGTGGCGCCGCGGATCATGACCCACCGGGTCCTGCCCCTCGAGCCGGCGCCGGGGGAGGGGGCCGCGGCCGGCGTCGCGCCCGACTGGGAGCCGGAGGACCGGCGCCTGGCCGCCTTCCTCCTGCCGCTCTACGTCGAGAGCCAGATCCACCACGCCGTCCACGAGTCCCAGGCGGCCGAGCAGGCGGCCCGGATGATGGCCATGGACAACGCCACCAAGAACGCCGAGGAGCTCATCGAGGCCCTCGTCCTGCAGCTCAACAAGATCCGCCAGGCCGGCATCACCAAGGAGCTCCTGGAGATCATGACCGCCGTCGAGGCCCTCAAGCAGACGAACTAGGGAGACCACTCATGGCACAGAAAGACGCCACCGTCGGCACCGTCGTCCAGGTCATCGGACCCGTCATCGACGTGAAATTCGAAGGCGGGGCCCTGCCCGAGATCTACACGGCCCTGCGGGTGACGAGCGAGGGTTTCGACGTCGCCGAGCCCATGTCCGTCATCGTCGAGGTCGAGCAGCACATCGGCGAGGACCGGGTTCGCTGCGTGGCCATGCACCCGACCGAGGGCCTGGCGCGCGGCATGAAGGCCGAGAACCTCGGCGGGCCCATCGCCGTACCCGTCGGCGAGGGCACCTTGGGCCGGGTCATGAACGTCATCGGCGAGCCCGTCGACAAGCTCGGGCCCATCGTCACGGACAAGCGCTACCCCATCCACCGCGTCCCGCCGCCCCTCGACCAGCAGAGCACCAAGCTGGAGATGTTCGAGACCGGCATCAAGGTCATCGACCTCATCCAGCCCTTCCTCAAGGGCGGCAAGATCGGGCTGTTCGGCGGCGCCGGCGTCGGCAAGACCGTCATCATCCAGGAGCTCATCCACAACGTGGCCATGAAGCACGGCGGCTACTCCGTCTTCGCCGGCGTCGGCGAGCGGACCCGCGAGGGCAACGACCTGTGGCTGGAGATGAAGGACTCGGGGGTCATCGGCAAGACCTCGCTCATCTACGGCCAGATGACCGAGCCGCCGGGGGCCCGCCTGCGGGTCGGGCTGACGGCCCTGTCGGTCGCCGAGTACTTCCGCGACGAGATGGGCCAGGACATCCTCCTGTTCATCGACAACATCTTCCGCTTCACCCAGGCCGGCTCCGAGGTCTCGGCCCTGCTCGGGCGGATGCCCTCGGCCGTCGGCTACCAGCCCAACCTGGCCACCGAGCTGGGCGAGCTCCAGGAGCGCATCACCTCGACCAAGAAGGGCTCCATCACCTCGGTCCAGGCCATCTACGTCCCGGCCGACGACTTCACCGACCCGGCCCCGGCCACGACCTTCTCCCACCTCGACGCCACGACCAACCTGTCGCGGGCCCTGACGGACATCGGCATCTACCCGGCCGTCGACCCGCTGGCCTCCTTCTCGCGCATCCTCGACCCGCGCATCGTCGGCGAGGAGCACTACCGGGTGGCCCGGCGGGTCAAGGAGATCCTGCAGCGCTACCGCGACCTCCAGGACATCATCGCCATCCTGGGCATCGAGGAGCTGTCGGACGAGGACAAGGTCGTCGTGGCCCGGGCCCGCAAGCTGCAGCGCTTCCTGTCCCAGCCCTTCCACGTGGCCCAGGAGTTCACGGGGCGGCCCGGCCGCTACGTGACCATCGAGGAGACCGTGCGCGGCTTCAAGGAGATCACCGAGGGCCTGCACGACGACAAGCCCGAGCAGGCCTTCTACATGGCCGGGGCCATCGAGGACGTCGCCCAGCGGGCCGAGGAGCTGAGGGCGGCATGAGCGACGCCCTGCCCGCGACCCTCCACCTCAAGGTGGTGACGCCCCGGCGCCTGCTCGTCGAGACGGACGCCGAGGCCGTCTTCCTGCCCTCGCTCGAGGGCGAGATCGGCGTCCTGCCGGGCCACCGGCCCCTGTTCACCGGCATCGGGCGGGGCCGGCTGCGCTACGTCGCGGCGGGCGACGAGGAGTCGGTGGCCATCCGGGGCGGCTACGCCCAGGTCCAGCCCGAGGCGGTCGTGGTCCTGACCGAGGTCGGCGATGACGACGAGGCCGGCGGCGACGCGGCCTGACGGCGGCGAGACCCTCGACGCCTTCTACCACGGGCGCGTCCGCGTCCTCCAGCGGAAGAAGGGCTACCGGTTCTCCGTCGACGCGCCGCTTCTCGCGGACTTCATCCGGACGCGGGAGGGCGACGAGGCCCTCGAGATCGGGACGGGGAGCGGCGTCGTGGCCCTGCTCCTGAGCGTTAAGCCGTTCAGACGCGTCACGGCGCTCGAGATCCAACCGGGGCTGGCCGACCTGGCCCGGCGCAACGTCGAGCTGAACGGCCTGGGCGGCCGGATCGAGGTCGTCGAAGGGGACCTCAGGACCTACGACCCTGGGAGGACTTTCGACCTCGTCTTCTCGAACCCGCCCTACATCAAGGGCGCGACCGGCTTCCTCGGCCCGTCGGCCGAAAGGTCCGCGGCCAAGCACGAACTCCACGGCACGATCGCCGAGATCACGGAGCGGACCGCCGAGTGGCTCGCGCCCGGCGGACGGGCTTGCTTCGTCTATCCGGAGAGACGGCGGGCCGACCTGCTGGCCGCGGCGCAGGAGGCGGGGCTCGGCCCGCGGCGCCTGCGCTTCGTCCATCCCCGCGAAGGCGCGCCGGCCAACCTGATCCTCGTCGAGCTGGCGAAGGGGGGGGCGGGGGAACCGGCAGGCGCCGGGCCGGAAGTCATGCCGCCCCTCGTCCTCTTCGGCCCCGACGGCCATTACACGGCCGCGGCCGAGGCCGTCTTCTCCGGCTAATTCGGGGACATGATACCTATTTCCTAATTAATAATTGGGAAATAGGTATCATGTCCCCCATTTTTGCCCCGTTTTTGGAGCAGGGCGACGAGGTCGTCGAAGGCGAACAGGCGGGCGTAATCGAGGGCCGTCCGGCCCGAGGCGTCCTTGGCGTCGATGTCGGCGCCGGCGGCGATGAGGTCCCGGGCGAACGCGACATGGCCGCTCCGGGCGGCCCGGAGGAGCGGCGTCGAGCCGCCGCCGTCCCGGGTCTCGAGCGCGGCGCCCCGTTCGAGGAGAAGGGCCGCCAGGCGGCAGTTCCCGGTCAGCGACGCCAAATGGAGCGGCGTTTCCCCGAAGCCGTCGACGGGATCGACGGCGGCCCCGTGCTCCGCGAGCAGGCGGGCGGCGAGCTCGTGGCCGCCCTGGCAGGCCAAGTGGAGAGGCGTCAAGCCCTCGTCGTCGCGGACGTCGACCATGCCCCCTTGGCCGATGAGCCGCTCCAAGACCTGGGCCTGTCCCTGATCGGCGGCGGCGTGGACCGCCGTCCGCCCCGTCCGATCCCGGCCGTTCACTGCCGCGCCCGCGCCCAGCAGGGCCCCGACGATCTCGTCCCGCCCTCGCAGCGAGGCCAGATAGAGGGGCGTGCGCCCCTCGTCGCCGGCCGGGACGCCGGTCTAGGCCCCGGCGGCGAGCAGGAGGTCGAGGACTTCCCGGCGGCCGCACAGGGCGGCCCAGTGGAGGGCCGTGTACCCGAACTGGTCGGCCTCGGCCACCGCATCGGGCGAGACGCGGAGGACCTTGACGACCGTGGGGACGTCGCCTTCGCGGGCCGCCCGGCAGAGCCGCTTGGCGGCGTCCTCCGGGGGCCGTGCCGCAGCGCCGGCCGCGGCGAGGTTCGCGGACAGGGCCAACGCCAAGGCGACGGGAAAACGCCGGCGCCCATGTCCGGTCATCGCCTGGTATCCCTTCGTCGCCCCGCTATCTCGGGGAGGTCCCGTCCGCCGGCGGCACCCCGGCGAGGACGCAGGCGTAGTACTTGCGCAGAGGGCAGGGGATGAGGGCCCGGGTCGTGAACAGCCTCTCGGCGAGCCAGGCGAACATCTCGTGCCCGCACATGGCCCTGGTCGGATTGGCCGCCAGGATGTCGCCGATGCCGGCGTACGAGCGCAGACAGCGGGGGTCGGCGGCGTCGTCCCCGGCCCCGGCCAGGAACCGGCGGACCTCGTCCGCGGTCAGGGCCCTCCGGTAATCGCGCATGAAGGCCTCGCCCTCGCGGGAGAACGCGGCCCGCTCCCGCTCGTCGAGGACGTTGGCCCACAGGTCGTGGCAGATCTCGTGGACGAGGACCGGCATGACGCGGTCGCCGACGTCGACGCGCTCGACGACCCCGTCCAGGCCGACGTCGAAATGGGCGAACAGGTCCTTGTTCAGATAGACGGCGTCCCGTTTCCCCGCCGTCCGGGAGAAGCAGGCCAGGCCGCGGACCCCGGCCGGAGCCCGGGGAGCGCCCCGGCCGAAGAACGCGTAGTCGTTGTTGGCCAGTTCCCGCAGGACGGCCTCGTTCCGCTTGAAGAAGCCCGAGGCCCACAATCGGGCCAGCAGGGGAGCGGCCGCCCGCGCTCCCGGGGAATCGCCCAGGACGATCCGGTTCCCGGTCGGCGGGCTTTTGGCGTCCGGGCCTCTCCCTTCGTCCCCGGCCGGGGTCGAGGCCGCCAAGCCCAGGACGGCCAAGACGGCCGCAGCGAGGACGGCGATCGCGCGGGCCGCGGGCTCCCTCTTCCGCCCTTTCCCCACGGTCACCCCCTCCGTGACGGAAAAGCTCTCTATCGCTACATCGGCTGCTTGACGATCCGCTTGGTGATCAGGATGTGCTGCCGCTTGACCTTCCAGTTCAGGGTCTGCTTCTTCAGCCCGAGAAAGGCCGCCGTGTCCTTCTGGCAGCCGTTGGACCGGAGCAGGGTTTCGAATACGACGGCCCGCTCGAACCGGGCCAGGAATTCCTGGAGGCCGAGCTCGGGCGGATCGCCGCAATACCTGACGTAGAACCCGTAGGCGGCGTGGTCGAAATGCCGCTGGAGCTTGGCCTCCCTCAAGGCCCTGCCCCCGAATCCCATGTCCGAGGACGGGGGCTTCTGGAAGTTCCGCATGGACCGTTCTCATCTGTGCCCGGATCGGCGCCGGACGGCCTATCCGATCTCGGACCCATCCACAAAATGGGACCGGGCCGGATTACTGTCAACAGGGATGCGCATCTTTGCGCACGTTGCGCCACGATGTCGCACGGTGTCCCATCATCGCCGGCGTAAAGATTCTTGACAGGCGGCTTGCGGCCGCCCCGCTCAGGCGAGGAGGGCCCGGAGCTTGCCGAGGGCTTCCTCGACGACATCCACGGGGAGGGAGGCGAGGCGTTCGGCCCTGAGGGCCCGCCAGTCGAAGCACTCGGCCTGATCGGCCAGCAGGACGCCCTGGACGGGAAGGCCCGGCGGCAGGGGCACCTCGAACGGATAGCCCGTGACCTCGGTGACGACGGGGCAGAGCAGGGCCAGCCCGACGCGGCCGTTATAGGCTTGCGGCGACAGGACGGCGGCCGGCCTCCGGCCGGCCGCCCCCCGGCCGCTTCTCGGCGCGAACGTGACGAGGACCAGGTCGCCGCGCTCGGGGACGTAGAAGACGGTCTTCACGGGACCTCGGTCTCCCAGGCCGGATGGACGTTCTCGTCGGTCACCTTGTCCAGGAGCTCGCCGAGGTCCCAGGTCCTCTCGGTGTCGGTGCGGACGACGAGGGCGCCGCCGTCGACGGCCATCTCCACCGGGGTGCCCTCCCGCCAGCCGAGCTCGGCGGCGAACGACTTGGGGATGCGCACGGCCAGGCTGTTGCCCCATTTGAGGATGCGCGTCTTCATGGTTGCTCTTCAGTGTATCTACAAAGAAGATACAATTCGTAAGGAACAGATGTCAAGAGCCGGTTTCCGAGGGCTTGCGGGGCGTCCGGCGGCCGGGCCGCCCTACTTCTTCTTCAGGGCGCTCTCGATGTCCGCCACTCCGACGCCGAAGACCTTCCGGGCGATGGCGTCGAGGTCCTTCTCCGGGCCCGTGAAGTGCACGGTCGTGTGGACGTGGGTCAGAGACCCGCCGGGCGCCAGGGCCGCGGCCGGCGACGACGACTCGAGCTCGTAGAACGGCCCGAGCGGCTTGGCCCCGGGCGCGGCCGGCCCGTCGTTGTAGCTGTTGACGGCGTCCCCGGCGAAGGGCTCCTTCTGGATCTCCCACATCGAGTTGACGTAGTCCGTCGCCCCCTCGGGGAGCGTCAGGTGGACGACCGTGAGCGCGCCGCTCCCGGCGTCGTAGCTCCCGGCGAAAGGCCTGGCCCGGCGCGGCGAGATGCCGATCTTGCTGCGGTAGCGGCCGTCGCCGCTGAAGAAGAGCACGCCCTCGCTCTCCCGGACGACCAGCCGGTCGGCCGGGACCTTGCCGAAATAGGCGTCGTTGACGGCCGGCCCGAGCTCCGACTCCGGCCCGGGCTTGAAGGGGACGACGATGGTGGTCTCCGGGGAGGGGTTGAACATGCCCAGGATCCAGACCGACAGCAGCCCCGTCTCCCTGGCCCAGGCGTCGGCGCCCGTGTTGGTGACGGTGTTGCGGGAGGCGTAGGCGACCATCCTGACGCCGTCCGGGACGGGCACGCCCAGGGCCTCGACCTCGGCTTCGCCGAGCAGGCGGACCTCCCGGTCGACCGCGAGGTCGAACCGCGTTCCCGAGTAGTTCAGAAGGCCCAGGACCTTGCGGAAGAGGACGCGGTCCTTCTCCACGGCCGCGACGTCGAAGGCCCCCTCGTTGACCGGGGCCGGCGTCCACCAGTGGTCGAGGTCGAACGGCTCGCCCGGCTTGAAGAAGATCGAGAACTGGCCGCCCTCCGGGCCGAGCCAGAAACGGTCCTCGCCGCCGAACGAGTTCATGTGCGCGTTGTTGACGCCCGAGGCGATGGCCTCGCGCCCGATCCAGCCGAAGCTCAACCCGTCCGGGCCGCCGGCCGTGCTGGTCATGACCCGGCCCTGGAGGTCGGGGCTGACCGCGACCAGGGCCTGGCCGGCCGCGTCGCCGAGGACGACCGGCTTGGTGTGCCGTTCGAGAAAGGCCAGGTCGTCCTTGAACAGGACGCCCTCCGGGGCCTTGGCCGGCTTGGCGCAGGCCGCCGCCAGGACCACGATCAGGATCGCCGCTCCGACTCCGTATCTCATGTCCGCCTCCATCCGCAGGTTCGAGCCCTCATTTTATACCAAATCGGAGGCACATTACCTATTCTCTAGTCCATCCAGGTTTGTTGAATACACGAGACATCTGAGGGATGCGATCCCTCTCGAGGCGGCGAAGGGGATTGTCCTCGCAGATCCCCGTTGCTGGAGGAGGGGACCCGCGCAGCGGGGGGGAACCGTGCGAACGGATTCCCCGGGGGGCCGGGGAGCCAGAGGATATCCCCGAGCCAAAGCCCGAGAGAGGGATTCCCGGAATCCGGAGAAAGCCGGTCGAATTCGGATCTAGGCCTATCGGTTCATATGGGGGAATGGGCCGCTTTACCCATTTACTCCCGCCGCGCCCGGCCTATCGTGGAAGCGTGACGAAAAAGACCGGGACGACCATGGACGCATCTATCCTCGCGAATAAGGAGGTGGTGGCCACTCCGCTCGAAGACGCACGCATTCCCCAGGGTCGGGGGCGATCCGCAGGGTCGCTCCGAGCGAAGACATCCGGACGCGCCGGCTCCCCAGCCCGGCGCGCGGACAGAGAGAACAGCCCGGCCGGCCCTCGATGGGTTACGGTCCGGGATAAGGAGAAACCATGAAGTCTCTCAGATCATTCGGCGCCCTCGCGGTCGCCGTGCTTCTCCTGGCCGGGGTCCTCTCCGCCCAGGCTCCGACAGCCGGCAGGATCATCGGTTCGATCAAGGACGACCAGGGAGCCCCGCTCCCCGGGGTCTCGGTGGAGGCCAAGAGCCCGCGCCTCGTGGGCACGGCGGCGACCGTCTCGGACACGAACGGCAGCTACCGCCTCCTGGCCCTCCCGCCGGGGGCCTACACCATCACTTATAGCCTGAACGGCTTCAGCGCCGTCGTCCGCAACGACATCGTCCTGTCCGTCGAGCAGGCCCTGGTCGTGGACATCGCCATGAAGCCCAGCGCCATCGAGAACGAGGTCGTCGTCGTCGGCCAGTCCCCCCTCATCGACGTCAAGAACACGGCCCGCGGCCAGGTCCTGACGGCCGAGACCTTCAACGCCCTGCCCAAGGGCCGCAGCTTCGACTCCCTGGTGACCATCCTGCCGGGGGTCCAGGGCGAGGACGACCTCCTCGACGGCATCTCCGTCGACGGCGCCTCGGGGGCCGAGAACGTTTTTTTCGTCGACGGCACGGACACCTCGGACCTCAACGGCGGGACGCGCAAGCAGAACGTGGTCTTCGATTTCGCCGAGGAGGTCCAGTTCAAGGCCTCCGGCTATAACGCCGAGTACGGCGGCTCGGTCGGCGGCGTCGTCAACGTCATCACCCGCTCCGGCGGCAACGCCTTCCACGGCGAGCTCATCGGCTACTATTCGGGCACGGGCCTGGAAGGGAAGCGCCGCGACCGGTTGTCGCTCGACCTCTCCGACGACACCCTGGCCCGCTACTACCCCTACGACGAGTACGTCGGCAAGGACACCGAGCACGCCTACGAGGCCGGGTTCCTGCTCGGCGGCTACGTCGTCAAGGACCGCCTGTGGTTCTTCGGGGCCTTCACGCCGAGCATCTTCAAGCGGAACCGGGTCATGGACATGGCCATCCAGAGCGTCGATGCCGTCAACACCTACGACCGGACCGAGACGAGCTGGAACGCCTCCTTCAAGATGACCGCCCAGCCCCTCAAGAACCTGCGGGCCGGGGCCAGCTTCGTCATGAACCTGTTCAAGTACAAGGGCGGCAGCGATCCCATGGTCTACCCGTCCGACCAGACCTACGCCGCCACCTCCAACGCCACGGGCGACTACAACAACCTCGGCTACTCCTACCCGAACTATTCGGTCACGGCCTACGCCGACCTGACCCTCAGCAACAACGCCCTGCTCAGCGTCCGCGGCGGCTACTTCTACAGCAACATGAACAACCGCATCGCGCCCCTTCCCGCGACCCCGTATTACGGCTTCCGCCTCGAGCAGCCCGGCGGCTACGCCGGCGTCACGAACAGCATGTTCCCCGAGATCCCGGCCGAGCTCGTCCATCCGGCGAGCTGGCAGAACTTCCCCCGGGCCAACACCCTGGGCCTCGTCCAGCGGATGGACGGCCGCCTCAGCGCCAACGCCGACTTCACCTACTACCTCGCCCTCGGCGGCGAGCACGCCTTCAAGGCCGGCGTCCAGTTCATGCGCCGCACCCAGAACGTCAACGAGACGGCCCAACTGCCCATCGTCTTCCTCGGCTGGGACCAGGAGCTCGACGCCTACGGCACGAACTACGGCCGCGGCACTTACGGGTACTACGCCGTCCGCGGCTTCGCCGACGCCGGTCCCTACGGCGACAACTACCTCGTCAACATGAACAGCTGGTCCCTCTACCTCCAGGACAGCTGGACGATCGCCGGCCGGCTGACCCTCAACCTCGGCCTGCGCGCCGAATCGGAGTACCTGCCGAGCTACACGACCGATCCGCTCTACGCCGGCCAGAAGCCGATCAATTTCTCCTTCGCCGACAAGCTGGCGCCCCGCGTCGGCTTCGCCTACGACGTCTTCGGCGACTCGAACCTCAAGATCTACGGCAGCTTCGGCATCTTCACGGACGTCATGAAGCTCAACATGGGCGCCAACGGCCTGGGCGGCTTCAAGTGGCGGAGCGCCTATTACACGCTCGACGACTGGGACTACACCCAGATCGGCATCGACGGCAATTTCCCCGGTACGCTCCTGACCACGATCGATTTCCGGCCGCCCCTGTTCGACGTCATCGACCCCGACATGAAGCCCTTCACCCAGCGCGAGATCTCCTTCGGGGCCGAGAAGAAGCTGGCCGAGGACACCTCGCTCTCCCTGCGCCTGGTCAACAAGAAGGTCCTCTGGGCCATCGAGGACGTCGGCGTCCCCATCGAGAACTTCTACTACGGCAACCCCGGCGGCGAATACATGCACAACATCTTCGAGGAGTGCCGCGAGAGCGGCCTGCTCCTGCCCGGGACGCCCGATTCGCCCAAGGCCAAGCGGGACTATTACGCCATGAACCTGTCGCTCGAGAAGCGCTTCAGCCACAGCTGGCAGGGCGGCCTGTCCTACACCCTCAGTCGCCTCGAGGGCAACTACAGCGGCCTGGCCTCGTCCGACGAGGACGGCCGCAACTCGGCGAACGGCGAGCGGTACTTCGACATGTGGCACCTGTCCTACGACAAGGAGCTCAATCCCATCGACGGGGTCCTGCCGACCGACCGGACCCACTCCCTCAAGGCTTACGGCAGCTACGCCCTGCCCTTCGGCCTGACTGTCGGCATGGTCGCCAACGCCTACAGCGGCACTCCGGTCACCGAGGAATGGAACGTCGATTCGGTCGGCTACTTCCCCTTCAACCGGGGCAACATGGGCCGGACGCCGTTCGTCTTCTTCGCCAACGCCTACGCCGAGTACGAGGTCCGGCTCGGCGGCCGCAAGGCCGTCCGTTTCAACGTCAACGTCGACAACATCTTCAACGCCCGGACGGCCCAGCGGATCTATTCGCTCAAATACCGCTACAACATCTCGCCCGGCGACGCGGCGCTCCTGTCGACCGACTGGGCGCCGTCCCCGGACGAGCCCCTCGATCCGCGGTTCGGGATGTCCTACAACTTCATGGCCCCCATTTCCGGGCGCGTCGGCGTGAGGTTCGTGTTCTGATGCATTCGCGAGGGGAGTGACGCGGAGCCCGTCACGGTCCGCCCCTTTCCCGGAGGGGCGGGCCACCCCTCCTTTTCTTTCCCCCGGGGCCCGGGGCCGTCAGCGGTCTTGGCCGGCTTTGGCCGGCGCGGCCGACAGGCGGTTCCGGGCCTCTTCTATCTCCGGCCGGCCCGGCTCGGCGTCCTTCCACAGTTCGAGGAAGGCGCGGTACCCGGCCCCGGCCGCGTCCGTCCGGCCGAGCTTCGCGTCCAAGCGGGCCAAAGCCAGGAGGGCCCGGCCGTAGGATCCGCCCGCCCGCAGGGTGTTGCCCGGGGCGGCGATGTAAGGCCGTAAGACCCCGGCCGCGCCGGCCGCGTCGCCCGCCCGGTCCCGGGCCTCGGCCAGCGCCAGCGAATAGAGGACGTTGCGGCCGTCGAGGCGGTCCCGCCGGGAGACGAGCGAGCGGGCCTTTTCCAGGCGAATGACGGCTTCGGCGGTCCGGCCCGCCGCGAGATCGATCAGCCCCAGAAGGAACTCGTGTTCCCGCGCCAGCCGCGCCGTCTTGCCGGTGGCGGCCAGGGCCCGCGATTCGGCGGCGGCCGTTTCGGCCCCGGCCGCATCCCCGGACCCGAGGCGGGCTTCGGCCAGGAACGTCAGCGCCGCGGCCAGCCGGTAGCTCTGGCTGGCCTTCCGGGCGGCCGCGACGGCTTTGTCCGCTTCGACGGCCGCGGCCGCCGCGTTCCCCAGTTCGAGGAAAACCCGGCCCCGGCCGAGACGGAGGACCGTCACCCAATCGGTCTGGCCGGTCGTCTCGGCCATGCCGGCGCCCTTGCCGTACTCCTCGGCGGCTTCGCGGAACCGGCCGCCGGCCTCGGCCACGGCGCCGAGCTGTTCGTGGGCCCTCAGGAACCAGGGCGCCTCCTCCATGAGGAAGAGGCGGCGGAACTCCTCGCGGGCCGCGGCGGCGCCCCGGGTATGGAAGAGCACGGCGCCCCGCCAATAGGACCAGGCGGGGTCGGGGAACACGGCTTCGGCCTTGGCCAACGCGGCCTCGGCCGCCGTGAAATCGCCGCCGTCGATCAGGACATCGAGCAGCGTTTCGTAGACGAGCCGGTTGGCCGGGTGCACGGCATGGTAGGACTCGAGCAGGCGCGCGGCCTCGGCGCTCCGGCCCAGGGCCCTCAGGGCGATGGCCCGGGTGTGGTAGGGGAAGGGGTTGTCCGTCCCGCTCCGGATGGGGACCTCGGCCGAACGGGCGGCGGCCTCGTAGTCCTCGAGGTCGTAGTAGAGCATGCCCAGGTTGTTGTTGGCGACGAGGTCGTCCGGGTGGCCTTCGAGAACCAGACGGAAGGCCTCGACGGCCAGGGGGAAGGTGGCTTCCTGGAGGCTGTAGTAATCGCCCCGGATGAGATGGCGCTCCCGGGAGCTCTCGGGCAGGCGCCCGCTCAGCTCGAAAGCCGTCCGCATGTACTCGGCTTCCTGGGCGAAGTAGCCGAGGTTGCGGGCATCGACGGACATCAGCCGGTAAGCCAGGGCGAACTGGGGGTCGAGATCGACGGCTTTCTTCAGCATCAGCAGGCTCTGCTCGTAGTCGCCGGTGGCATGGTAGCGCAGGGCTTCGGCGTAGTAGCGGTAGGCCAGAGCGTACGACGTGGTCAGCTCCTCGACGTCGTGGTCGACCTCGTCCCTCGCGGCGGCCGCCTTCCGCTCGAGGCCGGACCTGATCAGCCGGCAGAGCGCGTCGGCCTCGCCGAGCAGGGCCTGCTCGTCGGCGCAGACGATCCGGTCGGTCCGGACGGCGTCGCCGGTCCGGGCGTCCTGGAGGGTGGTCGTCACGACGATGGCCGGGCCGGCCTTCATCAGCCGGCCGCAGAGGAGGTAGTCGGCCTTGAGCTCGCGGGCCAGGCGGCGGAGCTCCTCGCGGGAGAAGCGGCCGGCCGCGGCCAGGCCGTGCTTCCTGAGGGCGCCGAAGACGAGGTCGGTCCCCACCGTGCGGAAGCGTTGGGATTGCTGGAGGTCGGTCGTCAGCAGGGCCGGGAGCCCCGTGGCCCACTTGCCGAGGTCGGCGTCGCCCGAAGCGTTCTCGAAATCGAGCACGGCCAGGGCCGGGGGCGGCGCCGACACGCCCCGCCCGGCCCGCCGGTGCCAGGGCTTCCAGGCGACGAGGGCCGCGGCGAGGCCGAAGACGAGGACGGCGGCCAGGGCGGCCCGTAGGAGGCGCGGCCGGCGCACCGTGGCCGGGGGCGCCGCGGCGGCCGCCGCCCGGCCGGGCTCCTCGAGAACGGCCTGGAAGCGGCGCACGAGTTGGACCCGGTTGCGGATGTCGAGCTTGCGGTAGATGTTGTGGATGTGGTTCTTGACGGTGTGGTCGGCGATGAACAGGGCCTCGGTGATGGCCCGGTTGTCCCGTCCCTCGATGAGGAGGCGGACGATCTCGGCCTCGCGGGCCGTGAGACCGGCCTCGGCGGCCGAGGCCTCGAAGGCGTCGCCGCCGCGGAGACGGAGCGCGGGGGGCGGATCATCACGGCGGAAGAGCCGACGGAGCACCGACATCCCGGATTCACCTCGCGCCCGGCGGCGGCGCGGTCACGACGTGGACGACCTGTCCATGATAACGGCCGCCCGGAGGGGTGTCAAACGGTCTAGCGGCCGCGGCTCTCGACGAGCTTGGACCCGAACCAGGTCCAGATGGCCTTGTTGAAGGCGGCGCTCGGCGGGGCCTCCTCCAGGATGGCCTTGAGGCTCGTCGGCGGGTCGCCGGGCTTCATGCGGAAGCGCGGCTCGGCGTCGAAGTGGAGGTAGTGTTCGGGGTGGAACTGCACCCCGAGGACGTGGGGGAAGCGCTTGTGCTCGACGGCCTCGACGACGCGGCCGTCGCGCGAGGAGGCCACGGCGACGAGGTCGCGCCCCATCTTCTCGAGGGCCTGGTGGTGCGAGCTGCGGATGCGGGGGTGGTCGGAGGACTTGAAGCCCATGGCCTTGACGAACAGGCTGTTGTCGCCGAGCTGGAGGGTGTGGTAGTTGACGCCCATGACCCGGTCGAGCGGGAAGAGGAAGCGGTAGGGATTGTTGTGCCACTGCTCCGGGCCGAGGGCGACGATGTCCTCGACGGCCGTCTTGCCGTAGGTCTCGGTCCAGATGTCCTGGACGAGCGTGCCGCCCGCGCCGACGTTGAGGGTCTGGAAGCCCAGGCAGATGCCCAGGACCGGGAAGCCCGGGCGGGCCTCGAGGAGCGGGGTGAACTTGGGGTCTTGGGAGCCGCCGAGCAGATGGAAGACGGCCGAGGCCTCGAGATAATGGCGGAAGGGATCGGTGATCGAGGTCAGCAGGAGGGTCTTCTCGCCGAAGACCGAGGGCGGGATGTCGGGGCCGCCGAAGAAGATGACGCCGTCGGCCTTCCTGACGATCGTCTCGAACTCGGGCGTGCAGGCGTTCCTCTTGAACAGGACGGGCTCGCTGATCTCGGCTTCGACGGCGTGGAACTTGATCCAGTCGAGTCCGTTGTCGGCGACGAATTTACGGGCCTCGGCGAACGTGTCGGTCTGGCGGACGTGGTAGACGCCGACGACCGTCAGCCCGGGCACGTCCAGGGCCCCGTTCTTCCGCAGGGCCTCGAGGCAGCGGAGGTTGAAGGTCTCGGGGTTGAAGACGACCAGGCGGACGCCGTCGCCCCGGTCGGGCGCGGTGTCGAGCCAGCGGTCGACGGGCGGGCGCGGGGCGGGCGCCTGGCCGGCCAGGGGGGCCGCCGCGGCCAGGGCGAGGGCCATGGCCAGGGACAGGGCGAGGAGAGGGGCGGGGGACCGGAAGGACCGTGAGGACCGGGACTTCGTCATGGGCATACCTCCGTGCGCGGGCTCGAGCCGCCATTATACTCGCGGCCGGCCCTCAGGGGAACCTTTTGGACCGCGCCTCCGTCATTGTTAGCGCGGGGAACGAGATCCCCGCCGGTTCCTATTCCGGTCCAAGGCAGGCAGGCATGAGATACCGAACAGCCCTCGCGGCGTTGACGATAGCTTTGGCCGCGGCCTCGGCCGCGGCCTTCCCCTCCGCCCAGACGCCCGTCCCCAAGGAGCCTCTGCGCATCCCGCGGTTGACGGAGGCCCCCAAGATCGACGGCGTCCTGGACAATCCCATCTGGGAGACCCAGGCCCTCAAGGTCGAGGACTTCATCCAGCTGGCGCCCAAGGAGAACGGCGTCCCGACCGAGAGGACGGTGGCCTACCTGGCCTTCGACGAGAAGAACCTCTACGTCGCCTTCCGGGCCTTCGACTCCCAGGCCGGCAGGGTCCGCTGCTCGATCACCAAGCGCGACGGCTGCATGGAGGACGATTGGGTCTTCATCATGCTCGACACCTTCAACGAGAAGCGCCGGGCCTTCTCCTTCCTCATCAATCCGGCCGGGGTCCAGATGGACATGATGCGGATCGAGGAGGGCGGCAGCGACAACATGGACGACAGCTGGGACACGGTCTTCGCGTCCGACGGCAAGATCGACGCCGAGGGTTACACCGTCGAGATGGCCATCCCGTTCAAGAGCCTGCGCTTCCCGAACGTCGATCCGAAGACCTGGAACATCGTCCTCGGCCGGAACCTGCCCCGGACCGGCGAGGTCATCCTGTACCCGAACTTCTCCCGCGACATCCCGGGCCTGCTCTCCAACGGCCGGCCCTACCTCCTGCAGGGGGCCGTCGAGCGCAGCCGCAACGTCGAGGTCATGCCCTTCGTGACCTCGCTCGCCCGCGGCGGCCCGGCGGTCGAGGGGCGGAAGCTGGACTTCGAGCCG
Organism: Candidatus Aminicenantota bacterium; assembly: GCA_017999365.1. Taxonomy (GTDB): domain Bacteria; phylum Acidobacteriota; class Aminicenantia; order Aminicenantales; family Saccharicenantaceae; genus RBG-16-66-30. The sequence continues at coordinate 187,566 of JAGNLW010000002.1, read as the reverse complement.
GGCGCCAACTTCAAGCTCGGCCTGTCCTCCAATACGACCCTGGACCTGACGGCCAACCCCGACTTCAGCCAGATCGAGGCCGACGAGCCCAAGATCGACTACAACCTCCGCTACGCCCTGCGCTACAACGAGAAGCGGCCCTTCTTCCTCGAGGGCATGGAGATCTTCAACTCGCCCGAGATCGAGACCGTCTACACCCGCCAGATCAACGACCCCATCTTCGGGGCCAAGGCCTCAGGCAAGGCCGGGCGGTTCACCTACGGCCTGCTCTCGGCCTACGACACGCACCCCGTCGAGAGCCTGTGGGACATCTCCGGCGGGACGGGTCTCGCCGACGCCAAGGCGTTCTCCAACGTCTTCCGGACCAAGGCCGACGTCGGCACGGGGTCCTACATCGGCTTCACCCTGACCGACAAGGAGCTCGGCGGCGGCACCTGGAGCCGGCTGGGCGGCCTGGACGGCCAGCTGCGGTTCAAGGACCGGGTCTTCTTCAACTTCCAGGCCCTGGCCTCGAGCTCGAGCCTGGAGGGCGACCGGACGGACTTCGCCCCGGGCTTGTACGGCGAGCTCTACTACACGACCAAGCACTGGACCCTGGGCGGCTTCTACAAGGCCATCCACCCCGATTTCCAGGCCGCCCTGGGCTTCGTCAACCGGGCGGACTACCGGAGCGCCGGGGGGTTCGCCTCCTACGTCGTCTATACCGACAAGAAGTACCTCAACCAGGTCCGCTTCCGGCTCCAGGCCGGGGAACGCTTCGGTTACGCCGACAGCGTCAAGCAGGACACCTGGATCCGGCCCTCGGTCCAGTTCCGCATGACCGAGTTCAACCAGGTCTTCGTCTCGTACGAAGCCGGGATGGAGCGCTTCGCCGGGATCGATTTCAAGAAGCAGAACCTGTCGGTCGAGGCCCAGTTCACGTACATCAGCTGGATGCCCCTGTTCCTGTTCTTCGAGACCGGCGACAGCATCAATTACGACCCCGACGATCCCTACCTCGGCTACAGCAACACCTATGGCATCTCGGCGACCTTCAAGCCCGACAAGCGCCTCCAGCTCGGCACGGACTTCAGCAAGCAGACCTTCTGGGACCGGGACGGCGGGGCCGGGAACTGGGACTACAACGTCGTCCGCGAGAAGGTCACCTATCAGGTCAGCAAGACGCTGTCCTTCCGGGCCATCGTCGACTACAACTTCTTCTACAAGCAGGCCTTCGGCAGCCTCCTGGCGAGCTGGGTCCTGCGGCCCGGCACGGTCTTCTTCCTGGGCTTCGACAACAACTACCTGCGCGACGAGTTCGGCAAGCTCATCCGCGACAACTACAACGTCTTCGTCAAGTTCTCCTACTGGTGGCGTTTGTAGGCCCTTCGGAGCCACACTAGGCGGTCGGGGCGCTTATCCCCGAACGGGTCCTGTCCGGGGGGCCTACCCGGAGCGAAGCGGAGGACCAGATGCGTCGCGGAGCGGCTCGAAGCGGCGCATCTGGGAAGTATCTTAAGAAGAAGCTCCCGTGGGGAACCCCTTCCGCCTCCAGGCGGCCGGGGACTGGCCCCCGGCCACCCGTTCTTGGGATAAGCGCCAAGCCCCCGCGGAAGCAAGCTGAGGAGCCAGTTGTCTAGCCCTGTGTTCGATGCTAAGATACCCGGCGCCGGGGAGACCATGGGCAAGTACCGCTGCCGCATCTGCCAGTACGTCTACGACGAGAGGACCGAGGGCATCTCCTTCGCCGCCCTGCCCCCCGATTGGGTCTGCCCCGTCTGCGGCGCGGCCAAGTCGGAGTTCGAGCGGGTCGAGGACGAGCCGGAGCTGGCCCCGCCGCCGGCCGAGCCCGCGCGCGAACCCAAGACCGTCGACGACCTCCGCCGGGCCTCCGACGAGCTCGAGACGCGCATGGCCGACATCCACCGCGTAGCCCTGACCGGCGAGTCCGTCGTCGAGCCCATGCGGACGCGCAAGCCGGTCGTGTCCTGGGACGACGTCCTCATCAAGGGCGCCCAGCTGGCCCGCCGGCCGCTCGACCGCGACGACCCGGTCGACACGCGGACGGTCATCGGGCCGCGGGCGGCCAAGCCGCTCGTCCTGGGCACGCCCATCCTCGTCAGCCACATGTCGTTCGGGGCCCTGTCGAAGGAGGCCCTCTCGGCCCTGGCCCTCGGCAGCGCCGCCGCCGGCACCGCGCTGGGCTCGGGCGAGGGCGGCATCCTCGAGGACGCCTTGGGGCAGGCCCAAAAGTTCATCTTCGAGTACGTCCCCAACCGCTACGGCGCCACGCCCGAGAACCTGAAGCGCGTCGACGCCGTCGAGATCAAGTTCGGCCAGTCGGCCAAGCCCGGCATGGGCGGCCACCTGCCCGGTAGCAAGGTCACGGCCGAGATCGCCGCCGCGCGCGGCTTCCCCGAGGGCGTGGACATCGTCAGCCCGTCGCGCTTCGCGGACATCGTCACCCGGGAGGACCTGCGGCGCAAGATCGACGAGCTGCGCGAGATCTCCGGAGGGCGGCCCGTCGGGGTCAAGTTCGCCGCCGGGGACGTCGAGGCCGATCTCGATTTCGCCCTGGCCGGCGGCCCCGACTTCGTCACCATCGACGGCCGGGCCGGGTCCACCGGGGCGGCCATCAAGGTCGTCAAGGACGCCACGTCCGTGCCGACGGTCTACGCCCTCGACCGGGCCCGCCGCTGGCTCGAGGCCCGCGGCGTCGAGGGCGTGTCGCTTATCGTCACGGGCGGCCTGCGCGTCTCGTCCGATTTCGCCAAGGCCTTGGCCCTAGGCGCCGATGCCGTAGCCATCGGGACGGCGGCGCTCATGGCCATCGGCTGCCAGCAGTACCGCATTTGCGATTCGGGGCGCTGCCCGGTCGGCATCGCCACCCAGGACCCGGGCCTGCGGGCCCGGCTCGACGTCGAGGAGGCGGCCCGCGGGCTGGCCAACTTCCTGCGCGTCTCGACCGAGGAACTGCAGGCTTTCGTCCGGCTCACGGGCCACGGCGCCGTCCGCGAGCTCTCGGTCGCCGACCTGGTCACGACGAACTCCGAGATCTCGGCCCACACCTCCATCCCCCACGCCTGAGCCCGGCTCCCGACCTGCCTAGGTGTCGGGTCCCTGAGAGCTCATGAGAAAGTCAGGGTTGCCCGAACGTCTCTTGGAATTTGGCAGGCGATCCGTCGGCCTTGACAGAGACCGAAGGTATGACATATCGTAATACCGAGTCCGCGAACATGCCCAAAGCCAAGATCGCCATATCCATCGACGAACAGGCCCTGGCGCGCATCGACGCGCTGGTCCGTGGCGGGGACTTTTCCAATCGGAGCCAGGCCATCGAGATCGCGGTCGCCGAGAAGCTCGACCGGCTGGCCCGTATCCGCCTGGCCGCCGAATGCGCCAAACTCGACCGGGCCCACGAGAAGGAGCTCGCGGAGGAAGGGCTCTCCGCGGAGGCGGCCGAATGGCCCGAATATTGAGGGGAGAGGTCCGCTGGGCTGACCTGAGCCCTGTGCGCGGCCATGAGCAGTCGGGCCGCCGCCCGGTCCTCGTCATCAGTCACGACGTCTTCAACGAACGGTCCGGGACCGTCATCGCCATGGCCCTCACCGGCCGGCCTCAACGGGCCGGATTCCCGTTGACCATAGAGATCGGGCCCGGAGATTTGCCCAAGAGGTCCTGGCTCAAGATCGGCCAGGTCCGCACGCTTTCGGTCGACCGTCTCGGCGAGGTCGCGGCCGTGCTCTCCCCGGAAGAGCTGGCCCGGGCCATCGAAGGATTGATCGAGATCGTCGGCGATTGAGCCGGCGCCGGCCCCTTCAGCGCTCCCCGATCCAGGCGGCGATGTCCGCTACGACCTCCTCGGCGACGCTGCCGTGCTTCTGGACGTACTCGAGCGGCGTGATGAGGCCCTCGCCGGCGAAGAAGAGGTGGTTGAGCCTCGGGTAGAGCTTGAAGGCGACGTCGGGGCGCGACGCCAGGGCTTTCTTCCAGTTGTCCAGGTCGACGGTCTGGACCTGGTAGTCGCGGCCGCCCTGGAGGAAGAGCATCGGCCGCTTGACCGTCTTGGCCAGTGCGGGCGGGTCGTAGCCGCGCAGGTCGAGCCAGTAGGCCGGCATGGCCCCGAGGAGCTTGACCGTCGAGCCCCGGTCGGCGTCGGTCAGGGCCTTGATCTTGGCGATCGCGGCCTCGACGTCCTGGACCTTCTTCATCTCCGCCTCCGACGTGGCCGCCGCGCCGCTCAGCATGCGGATGAAGTTCATCTGGCGGAGGATGGTGTCGTCGAGGGGCCGGGTCAGCCCGGCCATCGAGATGTAACCGGCGACGCCGAGGGGCTCGGCCGCCAGCGCGAGGCGCGGCAATAGGAAGCCGCCCAGGCTGTGGCCGAGGATGAAGACGCGCTTCGGGTCGACGCCCTTCGTTTTTTGGAGGAGCGCCGCCGCGGTCACGGCGTCGTCCACGGTCTCGTCCTTGACCGTCATGGTCGCTTCGAGCTTGGGGTCGGCCACGATCTTCTTGCCGTGGACCTTGCTGCGCTTGTCGTAGCGCAGGACGGCGACGCCGCGCGAGGCCAGGCCCCAGGCCAGGTCCTTGAACGGCTTGTTCGGGCCGAGCTCTTCGTCCCGGTTGTTGGCGCCCGAGCCGTGGACGAGGACGAGGCCGGGGAAAGGCCCGACGCCTTTCGGCAGGGTCAGCGTCCCGGGCAGGGCCCATTCGCCGGAGCCGACCGTGACCTCGCGCTCCTCGAACTTGGCCGGGTCGGCGTAGGCGGGCGGCTCGTATTTCACCGGCGGGGCCGTGGGCACGAAGCCGAAGCCGGCGATCTTGCCGGCCTTGTCGAAGACGACCCGGATGTCGATGTCGGACTTCGCGAACGAGCAGGTCACGAGGACGATCTCGTAGCCCTGCATCTGCTCGCGACGCGCGGCGCCCTGCTTGCCGAAGGGGCCGAGCTGGGCCGGGAGCTGCTTGGTCCACATCGTCTCGAGCTTGTCCGGGCCCGAGACCTTGGCCATCGTGTCGTCGAAGTCGAGCGCGGCCTGGGCGAAGTCGCCCTTGGCCAGGGCGGCGATGAAGGCCCGGGCCTTGATGGTCAGGGCGTCGTCGCCCGTCTTGGGGCCTTGGGCCATGAGGGCCGGGGCGAGGGCGAAGAGCAGGAGAGCGGACAGGACTGCGGCGGTTCTTTTCATGCCGCTATTATATAACGAACGGAGACGCTTCGGCGCCCCGGTGCCAGGTCTTCACATCTCCAGGGGAAGATCGGCGTTTGTGAATGCCAGGTACCGTCCGGGGGCGGTTTGACCGGGCCCGGCGCGGCCGTTAGAATAGCCCGGTGAGCCTCGATTTCCTCCTCCGCACGGATGAGTTCGCCGCCCTCGCCCGGGCCGCAGCCTCGCCGGAAAGGCCCCTGTCCGTCCGCGGCGTCATCGAACCGGCCAAGCCCTACTTCTTGGCCTGCCTGGCCAGGACGGCAGGCCGGCCCGTCGTCCTGGTCCGCCCCGAGTCCGCCCCCCTGGCCCCGTTCGAGCGCGACTGCCGCTTCTTCCTCTCGCGCCTCGCGCCCGGAGCGGCCGCGGCCACCCTGGCCCCGCTCGCGGACAACCCCTACTTCGAGGTCGCCCCGGCCCTCGACGTCGTCTCGTCCCGGATGCGCCTCTTCCACCGCCTGCTCACGGCCCCGCCCGCCGTCGTCGTGACCTCGCTCGGCGGCCTGCTCAAGCCCGTGCCGCGGCCGGACGACCTGGCCGGCCTGTTCCTCTCGCTCGAGACGGGCGGCGAGGCCGACCGCGACGCCTTCCTGGCCACCCTCGACCGCTTCGGCTACGCCCGCGAGGACCTCATCGCCTCGCCCGGCGAGTTCGCCGCCCGCGGCGGCATCGTCGACGTCTTCTCGCCCTGGGAGGAGAATCCCTTCCGGGTCGAGTTCGACGGCCCGCGCGTGGCCTCGCTGCGGGAGTTCGACATCTCCAGCCAGCGCTCGCTCAAGCGCCTCGAGCGCCTGACCGTGCCCGGCCTGCGCGAGTTCCCGGCCACGGCCGAATTCCTCGAAGCCTGGAAAGCCGCCGCCCGCCGTCGGGCCCGCGGCGCCGCGCGCGACCTCGACGCCAAGGCCGCCGCCCTCGACCGGGGCGATTTCGGCCCCGACTTCTCCTCCCTGGCCCTCCTTCTCGCCGACCGCTTCGTCCCGGTCACCGACTACCTCCGCGACCCCGTCTTCGTCCTCGACGACCCCGAGGCCGTCGACGCCGAGTGGGACGGGCACACGAAGGAGCTGGCCGACCAGTGCGCCGACCTCCTCGCCGGCGGCGCCTTCGCCCTCGAGCCCGACGCCGTCTTCCCGCCCGCCCTCCTGCGACGGGTCCGCAAGGAGGCCGTGCGGCTCGAGGACCTCGGGGCCCCGGCCCGCCGCCGGGCCCACGTCTTCGGCTTCCAGCCCGTGCCCCGGTTCGAGAACCGCATCCCGTTCTTCCTCCAATACCTCCGGAAGCTCCAGGACGAGAGCGATCTCTGCTCCCTCTATGTCCTCAACGCCGGGACGCGCCAGCGCCTGGCCACCCTCCTGCGCGAGAACGACGTCCCCGTCGTCGAGACCGACGACCCGTTCGCCGTGCCGCCCCGCAACGAGGCCGCCCTCCTCGTCGGCGGCCTGCCCGGGGGCTTCAGCTATCCCAAGGAGAAGCGCCACTTCTTCTCCGAGAAGGACATCTTCACCGAGGAGAAGGTCATCGTCAGCCGGGCCTCGCGCCGCCCCTTCTTCTCCCAGTTCCAGGACCTGAGGGCCGGCGACTACGTCGTCCACGGCGACTACGGCATCGGCGTCTTCCGGGGCCTCCGCCGGGTCGAGGTCGAGGGCAAAGGCCGCGAGTTCATCGAACTCCACTACCGCGACGGCGACAGCCTCCTCGTCCCGGTCGAGAGCCTCGACCTCGTCCAGAAGTTCTCCAAGGGCGGGCCCGAGCCGCCGCCGCTCGACAAGCTCGGCACGAACACCTGGGAGAAGACCCGGACCCGGGCCAAGAAGGCCGTCGAGGCCGTGGCCAAGGAGCTCGTCGAGCTCTACGCCCGGCGCAAGGCCGTCAAGGGCCACGCCTTCTCCTCGGGCGGCCCCTGGGACGAGGAGTTCGGCAAGACCTTCGAGTACGAGGAGACCGAGGACCAGCTCCGCTCCATCCGCGAGGTCCGCCGCGACATGGAGGCCGAGACCTCGATGGACCGGCTCCTCTGCGGCGACGTCGGCTACGGCAAGACCGAGGTGGCCATGCGGGCGGCCTTCAAGGCCGTCATGGACGGCAAGCAGGTCGCCGTCCTCTGCCCGACGACGGTCCTGGCCAGCCAGCACCTCAAGACCTTCCGGGCCCGCATGGCCCTGTTCCCGGTCCGCGTCGAGGCCCTGACCCGGCTCCAGTCGCCCCGCGAGCAGAAGGCCGTCCTCGAGGAATGCCGCAAGGGCTTCGTCGACATCCTCGTCGGCACCCACCGGCTGCTGTCGAAGGACGTCGGCTTCAAGGACCTGGGCCTGCTCGTCGTCGACGAGGAGCAGCGCTTCGGCGTCGGCCACAAGGAGCGCATCAAGCAGCTCAAGGCCACCATCGACGTCCTGACCCTGACGGCCACGCCCATCCCGCGGACGCTCAACCTGTCGCTGTCGGGCCTGCGCGACATCTCGCTCATCGAGACGCCGCCGCGCGACCGGCTGGCCGTCCACACCGTCGTCACGCCGTTCAACGCCAAGCTCGTGGCCGCGGCCGTCCGCCAGGAGCTCGGCCGGGGCGGCCAGGTCTACTACATCCACAACCGCATCGAGGACATCGACAAGGTCGCCGAGCTCGTCGTCAAGCTCGTGCCCCAGGCCCGGGTCGTGGCCGTCCACGGCCGGATGACCGGGCCCCAGCTCGAGAAGCGCATGCTCGACTTCGTCGACCGCCAATACGACGTCCTCGTCTCGACGACCATCGTCGAGAACGGCATCGACATCCCGCTCGTCAACACCCTCATCGTCGACCGGGCCGACCTCTACGGCTTGGCCCAGCTCTACCAGCTCCGCGGCCGGGTCGGGCGGTCGTCGCGGCAGGCCTACGCCTACTTCCTGGTGCCGCCCTACCTCGAGCTGACCCCGCTCGCCCGCGAGCGCCTCAAGGCCCTCAAGGAGTTCAGCGAGCTCGGCTCGGGATTCCGGCTGGCCGCCCGCGACCTCGAGATCCGCGGCGCCGGCAACCTCCTCGGCCACCGCCAGCACGGCACCATGGAATCCGTCGGCTTCGAGTACTACATGCAGCTCCTCGACCAGGCCATCCGCGGCCTGAAGGGCGAGCCGGTCGAGGAGGACAACCCCGAGATCAACCTCAAGGTCGACATCCGCGTGCCCGAGGACTACCTGCCCCAGGTCAACCTGCGGCTCAACTTCTACAAGCGCCTGGCCTCCGTCGAGGACCTGGCCGAGATCGACCGCCTCCGCGACGAGGCCCGGGACCGCTTCGGGCCCGTCCCCGAGCCGGTCGAGAACCTCCTCCGCTACGGGGCCCTCAAACACTTGGCCAAGAGGCTCCGCCTGCGCTCGGTCGACCGGACCGAGCACCGGGTCGTCTTCAAGTTCCGGCCCGAGACCGGCGTCGACTGGTCCCGGGTGACGCCCCTCCTCAGGCGCTACTCGGGCTCGCTGACGCCCGAGGGCGTCCTGTCCCTGGCCTTCCGGGGGACGACCGAGCGGGCCCTGCTCGACGAAACGGTCGGGGTCTTGATGGAGTTATCCAAATAGAATACAATGAATTGATACTAAAAAAGATGGACACGCCCCGCCGGACCGCCGCTTTCGCTCCCGCCCTGGCCCTGGCCCTCGCGTCCGTCCTGCTGGCCGCCGCGGCCTGCGGCCGCGACGAGGGGCGCGGGCCGGTCTCCCGCGTGGCCGGCCTGGTCCAGAGCAAGCTCCGCGGCCGCCCCGTCCTCGAGGTCGAGGACCGCGAGTACTTCAACGCCGACTTCCGGGCCTACCTCGAGGCGACCGGGGCCGACGCCAAGGGCCTGCCGGCCGAATCGCTGAGCCGGCTCTTCGACCGCTTCGTCGACGAGATGATCCTGCTCCGGGCCGCCCGCGAGCGGGGCATCGTCCTCGGCGAGGACGAGAAGCGGGAGTACCTGGCCCGGCTGGCCGTGACCGGGCTCGGGCCGGACGCGCCGGCCGGACCGGCGCCCGACCCGGGCGAAGCGGCCTTCGACCGGCTCCTGGTCGAGAAGTACACCTATCTCGCCGTCAAGGACGTCCGGGTCGAGCCGGCCGAGGTCCGCGACTACTACGAGCGGAACAAGAGGGACTTCCTCCATCAGGGCCGGGCCCAGGTCAGCCAGATCCTGGTGGCGACCGAGGAGAAGGCCGTCGGCGTCCTGCGCCGGCTCCAACGCACGGGCGAGCCGGAGTTCCGCCGCATCGCGGCCGAGGAGTCCCTGGGGCCCGAGTCGGCCCGCGAGGGCGTCATGGGCGTCTTCGAGCAGGGCGATCTGCCGGCGGACATGGAGAAGGTCATCTTCGCCCTGGACGAGGGCCGGACGAGCCAGGTCGTCGAGTCCTCCTACGGCTATCACATCTTCCGGCTGGACCGGAAGTTCCCGCCCGCCCTGCGGACCGAAGAGGAGGCCGCGCCGGAGATCCGGAGGCGCCTCCTGGCCCAGAAGATGAAGGAGGCCCTGGCCTCCCATCTGGCCGGGCTCAAGGACACCCTGGAGTGGCGGGCCCTGACCGAGAACCTATTCTTCGCCTATCAGAGGTCGGACGAATGAAAAAGATCATCGCCTGTCTCATCGCCGCCGCCGCCCTCGGCCCCGCCGCCCTGCCCGCCTTCGGCCAGGAGGTCGTCGAGGAGATCGTCGCCGTCGTCAACGACGACGTCATCACCCTGACCGAGTACCGGGAGCAGTTCGAGGCGGCCGCCGCCCAGCTGCGGTCCCAGCAGATGCCGCCGGGGGAGTACGAGAGGCAGTACGCCAACCTCAAGGCCCAGATGCTCGACCTCATGATCACCGAGATGCTCCTCCTGCAGAAGGCCAAGGAGCTCGGGCTGAACGTCCAGGAGCAGCTCAAGGGCATGATCGAGAACATCAAGAAGGAGAACAACTTCGCCTCCGACCAGGACCTGCGCCGGGCCGTCCAGCAGTCGGGCATGTCCTACGAGGGCTGGCTCAAGCAGTACGAGGAAGGCATGATGCGGCAGGGCGTCCTGTACACGGAGGTCGAGCGGTCCATCGCCCTCGAGGACTCCGAGATCGTCCAGTACTACAAGAAGAACCCGGCCGAGTTCACGGTGCCGACCGAGTACCGGCTGAACGCCATCTACCTCGCCGCCACGGACCGGACGCCGGAGGACCTGGACGGGCTCAAGGCCGCGATCGACGCCAAGCTCGCGGGCGGCGCCGCGTTCGGGGACGTGGCCGCGGAGCTGTCCGACCCGCCGATGAAGGACGCCAAGGGCGACCTGGGCACGTTCAAGGCCGGCGAGCTCGACAAGGACCTCGAGACGCCCGTCGAGAAGCTCAAGTCCGGCCAGACCGCCGCCTGGATCAACACCAAGAACGGCTGGTACCTGCTCCAGCTCGTCGAGAGGAAGGACAGCCACCTGCTGCCGTTCGACGAGGCCCGGGGCCGGGTCGAGGAGAAGCTCTACGGCCAGAAACGGGCCGTCAAGGGCGAGGCCTACATCAAGACGCTCCGGGAGCGGAGCTACGTCAAGATCCTCAAGCCCGACCCCCTCGGGCTCGATAAATAAAGAAGGGACCAAGTCTTCGCGCCAGACCGGCGAATAGCCAATACGCGCGAAGACCTGGTCCCCTCTTTTACGAAGACCTGGTCCCTTCCGGCAGGATGAGCACGGCGGCGGCGACGGCCGTCGTCCAGACGCCCTTTTCCCCCCGCGCCGTCTGCGTCGCGCTGCGCGTCTTGAGCGACACGCCGTTCGAGATGCGGAACGACCGGGCGCCCGGGCCCGGCTCCTTGAGCGTGTGCCCGAGCTTGGTGGCCAGCATCTCGGCGGCCAGGTACTCGGTGTGGAGCGAGGTCTCGCGATGGGTCTTGCCCGTGTCCGAGTGCTCGGCCAGGTAGCCGTACCGGGCCGGGTCGTCGGGGACGGCGACGCCGATCGAGGCCGAGATGAGGGCCCCCGGCTCGTCCGTGGCGTTCTCGCTGAGGACGACGAACAGGACCTGTCCGGGATCGAGGAGCTCAAGGCCGGCCGCCTTGGGGACGAACGTCGCCCGCGGCGGGAAGATGCTGGAGACCCGGACCAGGTTGAACGGGGCGATGCCGGCCTCGCGCAGGGCCTTCTCGAAGCTGACCAGCTTCTCCTTGTGCCGCCCGGCGCCGCGGACGAGGAACACCTTCGAGGGGACGAGGGCGCCCATCCTACTTCTTCGGCTCCACCGGCTCCGGCTCCTTGAAGGCGATGTCCCGGGAGACGTCGTAGACGCCCAGCAGGACCGGCGTCGAGCCCTTGGAGATGGCGAAGAGGCGGACGAAGGCCTGCTTCCACTCCGGGTTGTCGCGGATGCCGGCCAGGTTCTTGCCCTCGACGCCGAGGTTGCTCTTCAGGACGATGACGTCGCTCGTGCCGCCGGGCGGGATGGCCTTGCCGCGGATGGCGGCCATGAATGCGTCGCCGAAGTTCTCGGGATCGCCCTTGAACTGGTAGACGGCGTTGAAGTTGACGTAGGTCAGGGGTTTGGCCCCGACGTTCTTGACCCGGAACGAGATCTGGGGGACGAGGATGAGCCGTTGCGGCCAGGGCTGGTAGTACTTGTCGACCCAGACCGAGACGTAGTCGACGATCTCGATCGAGCCCTTGAGCTCGTCGCTCGACATGGTCTTGCACGCCGGCAGGACGGCCAGGGCCAGGGCGGCGCAGGCCAGGACGGCGGATAGGGATCTTTTCATGGGCTCCTCCTCTCTCACTCGCCTGTATGATAACGGACAGGGGGCCTTTAGGCAACAGCCCGTCAGCGGACGAGCCGGGAGACCGGCACGGCCTCGAGGCCGTAGGCGTCGAGGAGCCGATAGGTCGACTTCAGGACGGCCAGCGTCTCGGGGAAGGGGTGGCAGATGCCGACGGCCCGGCCCCTTTTGCGGGCCTTCTGGAAGAGCTCGATGAGCCGGCCCCGGATGCGGCCGCGGTCCTCGTCGGCGTCGAGGAAGACGTCCCTCTGCGCCGCCGGGATGCCCATCCGGCGGGCTTCCTCGAGGGCCACCGTCTTGGCCGTCGTCCGGCTGTCGACGAAGAACAGGCCCCTGTCCTTGACGGGCTTGAGCAGGACGCGCATGAGGTCGCGGTCGGCCGTGAAGCGCGAGCCCATGTGGTTGTTCGTCCCCGCGGCGAAGGGGACCCGGTCGTAGCCGGCCTCGAACGCGGCCACGATGGCCGGCTCGGTCATCATGGTCATGATCAGCCCCTCCGTGCCGGCCATGGCCTCGTGGTTGTTGACCGACTCGAGCGGCAGGTGGAGCAGGACCTCGAGGCCGCGCTCGTGGGCCCGGCGGGCCGTCTCCGCGGCGTAGGCGCTGTAGGGCAGGACCGAGACCGTGACCGGGCGTTCCAAGGCGATGAGCTCGTCGAGCGTCTCGAGGCTCTGGCCCATGTCGTCCATGATCAGGGCGACCAGGCCGCGCGGGCCCCGTTTGCCGGCCGCCGGCGCCGCCGCGACCGCGACGAGCGGCTCGACCGGCAGGACGAAGGAGATGGCCGCTTCCTGCTTGGCGGGACGGCGCAGGGTCCACAGGACCTCGGTCCTCTCCTCGCCCGGCTTCCTTTTCTTCTCCAGGACCCGGACGCCTTCGGCCTTGAGGGCCTTCTCGACCGCCGGGCCGACCGACTCGTAGAGCTCGGCCGGGATCTCGACCTCGAAGAGCGGGCGGCCTTTGGGCCCCTTGAGCCGGAGGACGGAGTCCTCGGAGACGCCGGCCGCGGCCAGGCTCGAGGCCATGACCTCATCGAAAGTGCGGGGGGCCGGTCCGGACGGACCTTCGGGGGCGGGTTTCTCGGAAGGGACGCCGGTCCGGTAGGGCGCCGCCGGCTCGGGAGTCGCCGGCCGCCCGGCCGCCTCGCGGACGGCCGCGGCCACCGCGAAGAGGTACGACCGCTCGCCCCGCCGGGCCCCGATGTAGTCGAGCAGGACGGCCGAAGCCAGCGCGCAGGCGGCCAGGGCGATGGTCAGTCGGGTGAAGGTCGGGCCGAGCGGGCGACCTTTGGGCTTGAGCCTCTTCCTCATCCGTCAGAGCTTGGGCAGGAGAGAGGCGCTCTTCTCGAAATAGGTCTTGTCGTCGAGCTTGTCCACGGGGAGGGCGACGTCGGGCTTGAGGCCCTCGTCCCAGAGCTTGCGGCCCGAGGGCAGGGCGTAGACGCCCGAGGTCAGGACGACGCCGCTGCCGTCCTTGAGGGGGTACAGGGCCGTCCGCCCGGCCAGCCCGGAGGTGGCGAAGCCGACGACCTTGGCTTTGCGGACTTCCTGAAGCAGGCCGGCGACGATCTCGGCCGGCCCGGCCGTGCCGGCGTCCGTCCAGACGACGAGCGGCAGGGCTCCGAGCGCGGGCGCGTCGGGGCACGAGAGAGGCTCCTTGGCCCCGTCGCGGCCCTCGATCCGGCCGGCGTCCGCGGCCTTGACGAACAGATTGGCCAGCTTCAAGGCCTCCCCGGGCTCGCCGTCCTGGCAGCCGCGCAGGTCGAGGACCAGCGGCGTCTTGGCGGACTTGAGGGCGGGCAGGACCGACTCGCGGAGCCCGGCCAGGAGCGGGGCGTCGATCCGGCGCACGGCCAGGACGGCCGGCCGGCCCGCCGCGGCCGCGGCGAAGGCGAAGGGCTCGGCGGCCAGGAGGGCCCGCGGCACGTCGAGGTCGAGGGTCTCGTTGCCGCGCAGCAGCCGCATCCGGACGGGCTTTCCGTCCGAACCGGCGAGCAGGAGCTTGACCTCGGTCAGGCTCATGCTCAGCGTGCTGCGGCCCTCGACGGCGCTGAGGAGGTCCCCCAGCCGGACGCCGGCCGCTTCCGCGGGCGACTTGGGGGTCACGCCCACGACCTGGGGAAAGGCGGCGTAGCGCTTGAGGACGACGGCGCCCGGCCCCGTCTCGCGGCCCGTCAGGGCCCGGTACCGGTCGACGAGGTCCTTGGACAGGTAGGCCGACAGGGGATCGAGGGAATTGACCAGGCCGCGGTAGGTCCCCTCGGCCGTCTGGACGGGGTCCCGTTCCTCGAGGTAGTCCCGGCGGATGTGGCTCATCAGGGAGTCGAGGAGCTCGAAGCCCTTGGACACCTGGGCCCCCGGCTTGCCCCGCAAAAAGTCCATCTGGATGACGAAGAACAGGGCCGCGGCCAGGGCGGCCGCCCACAGGAACCAGCGGTATCTCGGGACCTTTTTCATGGCGGAACGGATGTCCATTCTATCACCTCCGCTTCAGCCATTGCAAGGGATCGAGGGCCCGGGTCTTCTGCCGGAGCTCGAAGTAGAGGCATTCGCCCTTGAGGGAGCCGCTGTCGCCGACGACGGCCACGGGCTGGCCGCTCCGGACCATGTCGCCGACGGCGGCCACGAACTCGGCGCAGTGGCCGTAGAGGGTGTAATAGCCCATGCCGTGGTCGACGATGAGGAGGTTGCCGTAGCCCTGGAAGTAGTCGGCGTAGACGACCTTGCCGGCATGGACGGCCTGGACGAGGGTCCGGCCCTTGGCCGGGGCGATCTCGACGCCCTTGTTCTGGACCGCGGTCTTGAAGTCGGGGTGCCGCTCGAGGCCGAAAGCCGTGATGACGCGGCCCTCGATGGGCCAGTCGAGCCGGCCCCGCCGTTCGGCCAGGGGGACGAAGGCCGCGGGCAGGACCCACTCCTGGGCGACGATCTTGGCCATGAGCTTCTGGAGCTCCTCGGCGCTCTCGGCCAGCTCGGCCAGGGTCTTCCGGTAAGTCTCACGGTTGCGGCGGATGTCCTGGACCAGGGCCGCGTTCTTGCGGGCCTCGGTCTCGAGCTCCTGGCGTTTGAGGGCCGCGGCCCGGGCCATCGCGGCCAGGTCCCGCTGTTTGCTCTCGAGCGCGGACTGGGCCGCCCGGAGCTCCTCGAGCGAGGCCAGATAGCCGGCGACGACCTCGTCCTGGTTGCGGGCCAGCAGGGCCAGGTGCTTGCTCTCGGCGGCGTAGGTCTCGATGTCGCGGGCCTGGAGCAGGAACTGGAAGAAGTCGACGCGGCCGAACTTATAAAGCGTTACCAGGGTCCGTTCGATGGACTCGCGCTCGCGGTCGATTCCGGCCCGCAGGTCCTTGACGTTCGCCTGGATGGCGGCGAGCTCGGCCCGGCCGCGCTCGAGCTCGACGTTCTGCGCCGCCAGCTCCCTCCCGACGATGGTCCGGGTCAGGTTGATGCGGGCGAGCGACGACAGGACCGAGGTCTCCTTGCGGGCCTCGGACTCGAGCCGGGCCCGCAGGTCCTTGATCTCGCCGTTGAGGCGGTCCAGGCGCCGCTCGAAGTCGGCGACGTGAGGGTCCTGGGCGGCGGCCTTGGCGGCGGGCTTACCGGCGGGCGCGGTCTGGGGGCGGCCGGACGCCGGATAGATGATGACCGCCGCGAGGGCGAGGACGAGGGCGGAAGCCGCCGGGCGCATGCGGAACATCCCTTATTTTATAGCACAGAACGCTCTTTCCGATTAGTCGCGGCGGCGGGTTTCCCTTTGGCGGGGGTTCTGGTTTATAGTAGAGACGCCATGGACCTCGAGCGGGGGAGGACGGGTTTCGTCACCGACGCGGACGCCATCTGGCGCGCCGCGGTCGCCGCCGTCGACCCCTGGGAGCTCGTCCGCCAGAACGTCGTCCGCGAGGGCGATGTCGTCCGGGTCCGAGGCCTCGAGATCGACCTGGCCGCCCGCGACCGCGTCTTCGTCATCTCGTTCGGCAAGGCCGCGGCGGCCATGGGCGAGGCCCTGGCCGCCGTCCTCGACGACCGGCTGACCTCGGGCCTGGTCGTCGTGCCCGGCCCGGCCGGGCGCGAAGGCTCCCGGCTCGAGTACCTCGAGGCCTCTCATCCCGTGCCCGACGCGCGCAGCGTCGAGGCCGCCCGCCGGGCCCTCGAGATCGCCTCCGGCGCCGGGGAGCGGGACCTCCTCTTCGTCTGCATCTCCGGCGGCGGCTCGTCGCTCCTGTCCCTCCCCGCCGAGGGCATCGCCCTGGACAAGAAGCGCCGCCTGGCCGACGACCTGATGCGGGCCGGGGCGGACATCCGGGAGCTCAACGTCGTCCGCAAGCACCTCTCGGCCGTCAAGGGCGGGCGCCTGGCCCGGGCGGCCTTCCCGGCCGAGGTCGTAACCCTGGCTATCTCGGACGTCGTCGGCGACGACCTCGGCACGATCGCCTCGGGCCCGACCCACTGGGACGCCTCGACCTTCGCCGAGGCCCGGGCCGTGCTCGAGAAGTACAGCCTGTGGGACGGGGCCTCGGCCTTGGTCCGGGCCCGCATCGAGGAAGGTGAGCGCGGCCTGGTCGAGGAGACGCTCAAGGAAGGCGATCCCGTCTTCGGGCGGGTCCGGTCCTTCGTCATCGGGGACAACATGACGGCCCTGCGGGCGGCCAAGCGCGAAGCCGAGAAACGCGGTTTCGAGCCCATCTTCCTGTCGTCGAGCGACGGCGGCGAGGCCCGCCGGACGGCCGCCGGCTACGCCGCGTTCCTGGCCGAGCTGGCCTGCTCCGCCGCCGCCCTGCCCCGGCCGCTCTGCCTCCTGGCCGGCGGGGAGCTGACGGTCACGGTCACGGGCCGGGGACGGGGCGGCCGCAACACGGAGTTCGTGCTGGCCGCGGTCGTGGAGATGGAGAGGGCCGGCGTCCGCGGGCTCGACTGGCTCATCCTCAGCCTGGGGACGGACGGCATCGACGGACCGACCGACGCCGCCGGGGCCTGGGCCGACGCCGCGACCTTCGGCCGGGCCCGGGCCCTGGGGCTCGATCCGGCCGCGTCCCTCGACGACAACGACTCCTACGGCCTGTTCAAGCAGACCGGGAACCTCGTCGTCACCGGACCGACCGGGACGAACGTCATGGACCTGCGCGTTTTCCTGCTCCGGGCGGCCTGAGCCGCCCCGCCTTCGACCCGGCGCCCGCCTACTCGTAAACGCCGGCCGCGTCCCAGCGCTTGACGGTGTCGAGGACGAGCTCGGCCACGCGGTCGTTGACCTTGCGGAAGTACTCCTTGGCCTGGGCCGCGTCGAAGGTCGGGTAGCCCTGGCCCTTCTCGTAGAGGAGGATGGTCGAGGACACCGGGACGGCCGCGTAGGCCCCGGCCGGGGCGATGGGTTCGGCCATCTCCGGTTTGTAGCGCTCGGGATGGATGTGGGCCGGGACGATGGCCTGGACGTAGGCCGTCTCGTTGTTGCCGGCGTGGCCGCCGTTCTGCTTGAAGACGGACTTGGTGATGTCGTCGGCCAGCGTCCACCAGTTGACGACCAGGACCCGGACCCGGCGGGCGTTGGCCACCTTGGTCGCGGCCGCGTTGAGCACGGCCGTGTTGCCGCCGTGCCCGTTGAGGACGATGAGGTTCTTGAAGCCCTGCAGGGCCAGGTTGTCGAGGACGGCCTCGGCGAAGGGCCCGTAGGCCTCGGCCGGTATGGACACGGCCCCCGGGTAGGCCTTCATGGCCTCGGTCTGGCCGTAATTGAGGGTCGGGGCGATCAGGGCGTCGACCCGTCCGGCGATGTCGCGGGCCATGGCCTCGGGGGCCAGGCTGTCGGTGCCGCTGGGGATGACGCCGTGGGGCTCGAGCGAGCCGAAGGGGACGAGGACCGTCCGGACCCGGGCCGGCACGAGCTCGCCGAACTCCTGCCAGCAGAGCAGGGCCATCTCGCGCGTCGTCGGAATCCTGGTCTGGGCCGCGGCCGGGAGGACCGCCGCCGCGAGCGCCGCCGCCAGGGCCGTCAGGGCTTTTCTCATGTCGTTCGCCTCCTCGCTCGCCCCATCATACGCCATCGGGACGCCGTTTAGGAAATGGGGCCGGCCCTTGATTTTTTTTGCGGACGGGGTATAATGAAGTCAAGTTTTCTTGGGCCGGCTGGAGAAAACTTCCACCCAACGAAATACATCATTTTCCCCCTTATCTGCTGTTAAAGAACAGCCGGCACTTTCCCCCGCCCCGCGGCGAAAAAAAATCTTTGCTTTTCCGCGCCGTCCCGCTATAATGGCCTTGGCTCTCTTTCGCCGGCTGGAGAGGGCTCCCTCAATCAACAATCATCACCCCCCTTTTGCTGACCTCAGCCGGCACTTCCTCCCGCTTCTCCCGGCCGGACGTTTGTGCTATCATGCGGGCAGTTCACGAGAGCGGAGTCGCGATGGGCAAGATCGACTGGAAGAAAGAGCTGGCCAACCACTTCGAGAACGTGCGGGTCATCGAGCTCTGCCAGGCCGAGACCGTGGCCCAGTTCGATCAGTTCTGCGAGTTCATCGCCGAGCCCGCGTTCGAGGCGCTGTCCGACGAGCTGGGGAACTTCCGCATCAAGTGCGAGCAGCAGAAGACCAAGGGCCGGAGCATCCGCTTCGACATCTGCTTCCCGGGGCTCAAGGACGAGCAGTTCCACTACCGCATCTCGCTGCCCAAGAACGCCGTCGAGCTGAGGCTCAAGCTCCAGATCAAGGCCCGGCGCACGCCCAAGGCCGAGTATCAGACGACGGACGAGGACTTCATGCCGGAGCTGTTCCCGTTCAAGGTCCTGCGGATGGACAAGGAAGAGGTCATCGCCGACGTCGTCAAGCACTACACGGGGTTCTGCTACACGGCGCTGACGTCGCCGGACTGAGCGGGCGGGACGGGCTCTATTTCTTCTTCTTGGCCTTGGCCGGCTTGGGCGCGCCGGCCCCGGCCTTCTGCCACTTGCCGGGCTTCCAGACCCAGCGGCTGCCGACCTGTTCCCACGTGCCGGGGACCCATTCCCGGCCCTTCTTGGCCTTGACCCAGCGGCCCTCGACCCACTCGTAGTTGACGTCCTTCCATTTCCAGAAGCCGGGCACCCAGACGTGGGCCTCGCTCGGCCGGAGGGTCGGGGACTCGACCCGGACGGGCGGCGGTCCGACGCGCGGCTGCTCCGCGGCCAGGCCCGCGACGGCCGCCAGGCAGACGGCGGCCAGGGCGAATAGGGCGGTCTTCCTCATCGGAGTCCTCCGCCCGTTTAGTCGGCGGAGGGGAGGGAAAGTCCGGCCTCACTTCCCGGCGTTGATGACCTCGAGGACCTTCAGGAGATAGTCGTAGCCGGGGCGGTCGACCGTGTTCTGGCTGACGTACTTGAACTGGAGCGTGCCGGCGGCGTCGACGATGAAGACGGCCGGGATGTTCTGGTCGACCTTGCTGCCCGTCCACTCGTGCCGGAAGAGGTCGAGCTTGGACGACAGCGTCCGCTCGCCGTCGACGAGGATGGGGAAGGGGGCCAGGACCGCGCCTTTCTCGAGGGCGTAGTCGTTCGGATAGATCTGGCGCGAGCGTTCCATGCGGGCCTTGCCCGCTTCGTCGAGCTTGGCCGCGTCCTCGGGGTACTTGCGGGCCTTGATGGACTCCATCTGGCCGGGCAGGGCCTCGAGCCAGGTCTTGACGACGTCCTGGGCGTAGGGGAAGACGACGACGATCTCGAGGTTGTACTTGGCGCGGATCTTCTCGGCCTTCTCGAGCTCGGCCAGTTCGACGTAGCGGTAGTTGCAGATCGTGCACCAGTAGTTCTCGGCCGCGTAGCCGCGGGGGAAGAGAAGCAGGACGTTCTTGCCCCGGAGCGACGACAGGGTCAGCGTCCCGCCCTGGAAGACGGGCAGGGTGAAATCGGGCATGGGCTGGCCGACGACGGCCGGCTGGGGCCGGGGGGCGGCCGGGGGCTGGGGCGCCGGAGCGGGCTGCTGTCCCCGGGCCTGGCCCTTGAAGAGGACGATCATCGCGGCCACGGCCAGGAGGGTCAGGGCGATGGCCAGGACGGCGGCTTTTTTCTTGTCGATCACGGGCGGGTCTCCTTATCCTGGAATGCCTCTATTAGAGACGAGCCGCGCCGCCGAGTCAAGCGCCCGGACCGGGCCCTTCGGAGCCCGACCCGGGCCTTTCGCGTGCGTTCGTTCCGGCGATCAGAACCGGATCCGGAAGCCCGCCTGCAGGCTGAAGCCGCTGAGGTCGAACTTGGGCTCGCGGACGGTCGTGCCGGGATCCGGCAAGGGCTCGGTCTCCGAGATCGTGAACATGCTGATCTCGGAGTCCCCGATGCTGCCGGTGACGAGATAGAGCTTGCCCTCGGTATCCTCCGACAGGCCGCCGGAGGACTCCTGCGTTCCCGTGACCGACTCGAAGTTCTTGAGCTTGGCGTACCGGCCCAGGCCCTCGACGAAAAAGCCGAGCTTGGGGGTGAACTTGTACTCGAAGCCCAGGCTGCCGTGGAAGCCGATATCGAGGCCGCTTCTCTCGGTGGCTTCGAGGGACATCCTCATCCAGTCGTCGGCCGCGAACTCCAGGCCCTGCATACCCGTGAACTTGAGGCCCAGGTAATAGGCCGCTCCGGCGTTGGCCGTCAGGGCCAGCTTCCCGCCCAGGGGGACGTCCAGGAACAGGCCCAGCCGGATCGGGACGGCGGAGAGCATCGTCGAGGCGAGCAGGTCGACCGTCCCCTCGCCGGTGAACGTGGCCAGCGAATCGGCCGAGCTGCGGATGTAGCCGGCGCCCACGCCGATCCCGAAGGACGGGGTGATCTGGTAGACGAGGTCGGCCCCGAAGTCGTAGCCGCCGTGGAGAGGCGAGTAGCCTCCGGTGGCGGTCCCGTACCCCTCGGCCGCGTAGGCCTCGACGAGCTGGAAATAATAGCTCGAGCCCTTGTTCACATCGTTGGCGAGCATGTGGCTGTAGCCCCCGTAGAGCCGGAGGCTGAGCCTGGAGAAGGCGGCCGGGGTGTCGGCGTCCTCCTCGTCGTCCTGGACGCTAAGGAAATCCAGGGGCTTGACGGCCGCCTTGGCCTTCCCGGTCTCGGAGCCGGGGACACCGGAAGCCGCGGCCGTCGCCGGCGTGGCGGCGAGCCAGGCGACGAACAGGGCGGCCAGCGCGATGGCGATGTTCTTGGACCGTGTGTGCATGAAGATACCTCCCGGTATTATGAATACGATCAGCCTTTAGTCGGCCGGGGGAGGGCGATTACGGAATCCGGGTGCGCGCGGTCAGCCCTTGATGCGGAACTCCCTGAACTGGGTGCCGCGGAGCTTGTCCAGGAGGAAGAGGCGGTCGCCGAAGACGAAGACGCCGTTGACGAAGGAGTCGAGCGGCATCGACCCGAGCAGGACGCCGTCCGGGCCGAAGACCTCGAGCTTGTAGGCGTCGGTCGTCCTCAGCTCCTGGCCCTCGCCCTGGGGCTTCATGCCGATGGTCTGTCCGCCCGAGGCGCCCATGCTCATGGTCATCGCCATCCCGACCTGCTCCTCCTTCCTGAGCTGGCGGGTCTGGGTGACGACCCAGACGCGGCCCCGGCCGTCGACGGCGATGCCGGCCGCGCAGCGGTTCAGCTCCGGCCCGCGGATGGAGACGCTGCCGCCCTCCCTCTTGATCTCTCCCTTGTCCTTGATCTCCATGGAGTAGGGGAGCTCCCGGTCGGCCCGCCAGAGGAGCTTGCCGTCGGCCGCGTATTTCTCGATCCGGTTCTGGACGGTGTAGGCCAGGTAGACCTGGCCGGCCGCGTCGACCGTCATGAGGACCTCGTTGCCGGCGTTGTTGACCAGCTCGGAACCGAAGTCGCGGGGCTCGCCGAAAGCGCGGACGGGCTTGCCCTCGGCGTCGAGGACCTGGACGAGCTTGGGCAGGGGCGCGGGCTTTTCGTTCTCCCGGTTGATCATGAAGCGCATCCGGGGCGCGCCGGTGACGAACTCGCCGCCGGCTCCCAGGAAGACCGGGCCGGCCCCCTGCTCGAGGCCCTTGATGACCTTGTGGTCCTTGCCGTCGGGCGTCAGGACCTGGATGCGCTGGTTGAACGGGTCGGTGACATAGATGAGGCCCTTGGCGTCGATGGCCAGCCAGGCGGGGTACTGGAACTCGCCGGGGCCCTGGCCCTGCCGGCCGAACGTGGCCAGGTACTTCGCGTCCGGGCCGAACTTCTGGATGCGGTGGTTGCCCGTGTCGACGACGTAGAGGTTCCCGGCGCCGTCGACGGCGATGGCCGAAGGCATGTAAAAAGCCAGGTTCTCGTCGGCCGTGTCGACGTCTCCGAGGGTGCGCACGGGCTCGAGGGCGACCTGGGGCGTCTTGCCCCAGGTCCCGGGCCCGGAGTTGTGGACGACGCGGACGCCGTTATCGGTCTCGATCTTCTGGCCGGCCAGGACGGGCGAGGCCAGGGCGAGGACGATGACGAGCGGGATCAGGGTGCGTTTGCGGTTCATGGGCGGATCTCCTTGTTTAGAAAACGCCTCGGGCGCGGCGCCGGTTGCCTTTCGATGCTAATATTTTACCATAGGGGGCCGGAGATCCGCCGGTCCGGTTGAACCCGTCCCCGACTTCCAATATAGTTCGGGAGAAAGCGCGCCGCAAGGAGGCGAAATGGACGACCGCGGCATCCTCGAGCTTCTGTTGGAAATGGTCAAGGCCCCCAGCCATCCCGGCGTCGACCGGCAGGAAGAGGCCGCCGCCCGGGCGCTGGCGGCCTATCTCGGCGGGCGCGGCGTCCCGGCCGAGCTCGTCGAGGTTCGGCCCGGGAGGCCGAACGTCCTCGCGTCGGTCGCCGGGCCGAAGCCCGGGCCCCATCTCGTCCTCTGCGGCCACCTCGATACCGTATCGCCCAACGACGGCTCGCCGGTCGACTTTTTTTCGGGCGCGATCCGTGACGGCCGGATGTTCGGCCGAGGCACCGTCGACATGAAGGGCGCCCTGGCCGCCATGGCCGGGGCCCTCGTCGACATCCGCGACGAGGGCGGGCTTGCGTCCGGGAAAGTCACGCTCGCGGCCGTCGTCGACGAGGAGATGGAGAGCCTCGGCGCCGAGGCCCTCATCCGCGGCGGCCTACGGGCCGAGGGCGCGGTCGTCGGCGAGCCGACGTCGAACCGCGTGGCGATCGGTCACAAGGGCCTGGAGTGGCTCGAGGTCCGTTTCCGGGGCCGGGCGGCCCACGGCAGCACGCCCGAAGCGGGCATCAGCGCCATCGCCGCGGCGGCCCATTTCGCCTCGCTCGTCGAATCCGAGCTCGTGCCGGCCTTTGGACGCCGGGGCGATCCGGTCCTTGGCTTGCCCGTCATCAACTTGGGCACCATCGCCGGGGGCCAGCAGCCGAGCATGGTCGCGGCCGACTGCGTCGTGCAGCTCGATCGGCGCTGGGTCACGACGGAGACCATCGACCAGGTCATGGGCGACCTCGAGGCCCTGCTGGCCAAGGTCCGGGCCGCCCGCCCAGGCCTCGCGACGAGCCTGGCGCGGATGCCCGGGGGGATGGCCACCATGCTCCACGGGCCGCTCGTCATCGACAAGGGGCATCCGCTGGTCGGGGCGGCGCTGGGGGCCTTCTCCGACCTGGGGCTCGCGGCGCCGCCGCTCGACGTCTTCCCGGCCTGGACCGACGGGGCCCTGCTCGCGCGCGAGGCCGGCATCCCGACATTGGTGTGGGGGCCGGGCGAGCTGGCCCTGGCCCATTCGGCCGAGGAGAGCGTCGCCCTCGACGAAGTCCTTCAGGCCGCCCGCCTCTACGCCGCGGCGGCCCGCCGGTTCACCGCGGCGCGCTGAGCGGAGCGGGGGGGTTAGCGGCGGGCCGAGAGGACCGCCTCGAGCCGGGCCCGGGCGGCGGTCTCGTCCGGTTCGCCGAGAACGAGGGCCGCGAACCCGCCCCGGCGGGCGAAGAGGAACAGGCGTCCGGCCGCGTTGCGGCCTTCGATGACCCCCCCGGCTTCGCGGACGTCCTGGAGATAATAGTCGAACGAGGACCGGACGGCTTCTTCCAAAACGCCGTCCGGGGGAGCCGCCGCGAACGCGACGAAAGCCAGTTTCGAGACGCCGGGTTCGGCTGCGTATTTCGCGGTGTAGGCCACCGTGGCCGCGGTCCCGCCGGCGCCGGGCTTGCCGAAGCCCCAGGCCTCGCCTTCGAGGAACGGCGATTCGTTGGCCGCGGCCACCGCGCCCTTGAGGAAGCGGGCGCTCGAGGGGACCATGCCGTCGCGCGGCAGCCGTCCCAGACCTTCGGGCCGGATCGTGCCGCTTCCCGGGACGAGGCGCTCGACGGCCGCGGCGAAGGCGGCGATCTCGCCCTCGCCGCAGTCGGGGCCCAGGACGTTGACCGTGAACGGGCCCTTGACCAGGGCGGCTTGGCCGGGAACGATCCAGCTGTCGGAGAGGACGCCGGGAGCGGGCGCCTCGCCGCCCTCGAGCTTGGTCGCGTACAGGCCGAAGGCGTCCTCGCCCGTGGCCATCCTGTAGATCTCGAGCGTGATCTCTTTCTCGCCGCCGCCGGCCGGCCTGTATCTCGATACCGAGAGCTCCCGGAAGCCGTAGGGCAGGACGATCTCGGCCCCGCCGTCGATGTAGCCGTAGAGCCCCTCGCGGTTGAAGGTCTGCGTTTCGCCCGTCCGGGCCCAACCGGGGATGCCGTCGGGGCCCCGCATGAGGGACGCGGCGTCCTGAGCGCCGCCGCGGCAGGCCGCCAGGACGGCGGCCGCGCCCAGCGCCAGGATCACGTGCCGTCGCATTCCCGGACTTTCTGTTCGACCGATGGATCCCCTCGCCCCGCTCCTACCGCTCGATGGCGCCGATGTCGTTGCCGGCGCCCTTGGGCCGGGCCGTGCCGAGCTGATCGGCCGTCTCGCGCCAGAACGTGTTCGGGTTCCGGGTCACCGTGATGACGCAATGGTCGCCGACCGGGCCGCTCGTGAACGAGTTCCAGAAGTCGTCGCCCAGGAAGACCTGTCCGAGGCGGTCGCCGATGGCCGTGTCGAGGTCGTGCCAGAAGGCCACCCAAGCCGCGTTCTCGGGATTGGTCGGCCAGGTCACGGCCGGCCCGTACCAGGTCACGCCAGTCATGTCGCCGAACTCCGTCCCGAAGTCGGCCCCCAGGATGCCGCTGTAGAGGGAGCGGCACTTCAGGATGACGTGGTTGAGGAAGTCGTCCGTCGGCACCCCGAAGCCCGAATACCCGGCGTTGACGTAGGTGATGGAGTAGCTGGCGTTGGCGATCTTGTCGACGGCCAGGTCGGCCGGGGGATACCACAGCAGGGCGGGCCCGCCGGCGTCCGTGCCGGCCGAGAGGGCCGCGGCGTGGAAGTGGGCCCCGCCGGCGTCGAGGACCTCCCCGATCGTCACGCCCTCCACGTCGCCCGTCTTGGGCCAGCGCTTGCGGCTCGACATCATCCAGTCGGGGACGGGGACGAGGATATGGCTGAAGTTGATCCGGCCGATGAGGTTGTAGCCGCCGCTGTCGAAGTACAGGATGGACCCGGCGAACCAGTCCTCCGGCTCGCCGTTGAGGGTGTTGCCGACGACGATGGAGTTCTGGACCTCGACGTACTCCACGGTGTGGGCGTTGCCGACGGTCGCGGCGATGCCGCCGGCCATGTTCGGCTTGCCGCTGAAGACGGCCGCCTGGCCGGTCGTGGCGTTCTCGGCCACGGTGCAGGCCTTGAGGGTCAGCGAGCCCCCGCCCATGTATATCCCGGCCCCCCGGTAATAGAACTGCCCCATGTTCGGGATGTCCGGGTTGTCCTCGACGACGTTCCGGGCCACGGTGCAGTTGGTCAGGGTCATGCGGGCCAGGTTGTCGGGCCCGCCGCTCAGGGTGAAGATGCCGCCGCCGTAGGCGTGCTGGGCCGTGACCCGGTTGCCCGTGACGGCGCACCGCGTCAGGGCCGTGTCGTTGCCCCGGCCGTAGCCGTTGTCGGCCCCGCCGACGGAATAGATGCCGCCCCCGCCGGCCCCGGCCCCGAGGGCCCGGTTGCCGCTGACGACGGTGTCCTCGAGATCGAGCCCGTCGGAGTAGATGCCCCCGCCGTAGGTGCCGCGGTCCCGGCTCGCGGCGGTGTCCCCGACGCAGGTGTTGCCCGTGACGACGCAGTCGCGCAGGCGGGCCATGCCCCAGACGGCCAGGCCGCCGCCCCGGGCCAGGGTGTAGGGCTGGGTGCCGCCCGTGATGGCCTCGGCCTGGGAATACCCGTCGGCGACGGTCACGTTGGACATGGTCAGGTTGCCGTACACGGCCATGACCCGGGCGTGAACGGCCTCGCCGCCGCCCCACCGGACGGTGATGCCGTGGGGCAGGTCCGAGGCGTCGATGACAACGGTCTTGCGGGCGTAGAGAGCCGACTTGCCGTAGTCGCGCTCGGCGTAGCCCGAGTAGACGTTGGCGACGTAGACCTCGCCCTTGAGGACGGAGTGCTCCTCGCCGACGATCGTCAGGACGATCGTGCCGCCGTCGAGCGACGGATCGAAGGTGATGACCTCGCCCGAGCCGGCCGCCTCGAGGGCCGAGCGCAGCGTGATCGTGCCGGCCGCGGGCGTGGCCGTGTCCTCGAGGGAGTTGACGATGAGATCGGGGTCGGGCTCGTTGCCGTCCTTCGCGGCGCAGCCGAAGGCGGCCAGGGCCGCCGCCAAAGCCAGAACGCCCGCAAATCGGGGGATGCGCGTCATGTCCGTTCCTCCTTATCGACCGTGGTTCCAGTATAGGCCGCGGCCGGGGGCTTTACAAATCGACGCCCGCGCCGTCCCGGTCTTGACATAACTTTGACCGCGTCTTCACCCCGGATTGACACGTCCTTCCCCGGCGCCCATTATGATAAGGGCGGAAGGGGAACGGCGATGAGAAAGAGCGTCGTCGCGGCGGGCCTCGCGGCCGCGGTCCTCCTGGGCAACGCCTGCGCGTTCTACCACTTCAAGAAGATGGATCCCAAGGTCCTGGCTGGGACGGGCCCGAAAGGCCAGATCGTGGGCATCCGGACCGCCGGGGAGTCCTTCGCCTTCCCGGAGGACGATCCCGCTGTCGTCCGGAACGGCATGGTCCTGGGGTACGTCCACATGGGCTGCCTCCTCGACCCCGTCGACATCGTCGACATCTCGCCCGGGCGGCTCGGGCCCAACGTCGTGCTCCGGGACGGGACCCGCTTCCAGTCGCCGGACAGCCGCCCCGAAGGGCAGGCGATCGCCTGCGAGGCGGTCCGGACCGTGTGCGTCCCCGTCGACGAGGTCGTCGGCGTGGACGTCCGGAAGCTCAACGGGCTGGCCTCGGTCCTGGGCACTCTCGCGGGGGCGGCCCTCTTCGTCGCGGCCGTGGCCCTCGACGACGACGGCGAGAGCTGGTTCGACGACGACGACGGGGGCTTCGCGGATCCCGGCAACGCCGCGGGATACCGCCCGTCGGACTTCCTCGGGGCGCTCCTCGACGACGCCGGGGACACGCCGGAGAGGGCCCGCCGCCGGAGCGCCGGCCGGGCCCTCCTCGGGCTGAAGGAGGACGCGGACCCGGCCGGCGAGACGGAGTTCTGGGCCGTCGAATGGGTCCCCGTCGAGGCCCGGCCCGGCGCCGACGGGACGCTCGTCGCCGCCCTCGGCAACGGCTCGGGCGTGCCCCGGACGGTCGACGAGGCCCGCCTCGTCGTCGTCGACCACCCGCCCGGGGTCCGGGTCGCCGCCGACGCCCTCGATGCCGTCCGGGCCCTCGCCGCGCCCGTTCCTCCCGACGCCGCGAACGACGGCGGCGGGGCGGACGTCCTCGCGCCCCTGGCCGCCGCCGACGGCGTCCTGTGGCGTTCCGTCGGGGGAGAGGCCATTCCCGCCGGAGCCGCTTCCGCCCGCGACGAGTTGACGGTCGGCTTCCCCCGGCCCAAAGGCGCCCGGCGGGCCCGGCTCGTCGTCACCGCGGCCAATTCGGCCTGGCCGACCGCGTCTACGACCTCGACCTGGCCGACGTCGGCACGGACAAGGTCTGGATCAAGATGGCGCCGCCGGCCGGCTACTGGCTCTTCGACCGGGTGGCCTTGGACTTCGGGGAGGAGCCGGTCATCGAGGCCGTCGCCCTGGCCGCGGCGTCGGCCGACGGGCCCGACGGGGCCGAGGTCACGGCGGCCCTCGGGGCCGAGGACGGCTCCGTGCTGCGCCTCGGGCCCGGGGCGGACCCCGTTGCCTTGGCCTTCGTCCTGCCGCCGCCGAAGGAGGGCCTGGAGCGCACGCTGCTCTTGCGCACGGTCAGCGGTTACGCGACGCCTCTGACCGATTCGCATAATCCCCCGAATCCTCTATATTAGAGGGGATGAACAAGCCGCGCCCGACCGTCCTCCGCGTCCTTTTCCCCCTTCTCCTCCTGGCCGTCCTCGTCCCGGCCCTGGGGCCCCTGGCCGCCCAGGAGGCGTCCCCCGACCGGGTCTACGCCCTCGACGAGAAGATCCCCGTCGACCCGCGCATCACCGTCGGGGCCCTGCCGAACGGCCTGCGCTACTGGATCCGCGAGAACCGCGAGCCCCGCAACCGGGCCGAGCTGCGCCTGGTCGTCAACGCCGGCTCGGTCCTCGAGGACGAGGACCAGCGCGGCCTGGCCCACGTCGTCGAGCACCTGGCCTTCAACGGCTCGACCCACTTCCCCCAGCAGAAGCTCGTCGAGTTCATGGAGTCGATCGGCATGCGCTTCGGCTCCGACCTCAACGCCTTCACCAGCTTCGACGAGACCCTGTACATGCTCAAGGTCCCCACGGACTCGCCCGAGATCATGGCCAGGGCCTTCCTGGTCCTCGAGGACTGGGCCCACAACCTGACCTTCGACCCCAAGGCCATCGACAAGGAGCGCGGCATCATCGTCGAGGAGTGGCGCCTGGGCCAGGGCGCCGACGCCCGCATGCGCGACGCCCAGCTGCCGATCCTCCTGAAGGGCTCGCGCTACGCCGAGCGCCTGCCGGACGGCAAGAAGGAGGTCATCGAGACCTTCGGCTACGACACCCTCAAGCGCTACTACCGGACCTGGTACCGGCCGGACCTCATGGCCGTCGTCGCCGTCGGCGACTTCGACAAGGCCAAGATCGAGGAGCTCATCAGGAAGCACTTCGGGCCGCTCGCGGTCCCGCCCGACGCCAAGCCCCGCCCCGTCTATCCCATCCCCGACCACGACGAGACGCTCTTCGCCGTCGCCGCCGACAAGGAGGCCGAACAGAGCGTCGTGGCCGTCTACCACAAGCTGCCTATCGCCCCGCAGGACACGGTCGGGGCCTACCGGCGCATGCTCGTCGAGCGGCTGTTCAACGACATGCTCAACCAGCGCCTGGGCGAGATCGGCCAGAAGCCGGACCCGCCCTTCCTCGGGGCCGTCTCGAGCCGCGGCCGCTTCGTCGGCACCAAGGACGTCTACGTCCTCTCGGCCCTCGTCGGCGAGGGCGGCATCCCGCGCGGCCTCGAGGCCCTCTACACGGAAGGGGAGCGGGTGGCCCGCTTCGGCTTCACGGCGACCGAGATCGAGCGGGCCAAGAGCGAGGCCATGCGCTACTTCGAGCGGGCCGTGACCGAGAAGGAGACCCAGGACTCGACGAGCTACGCCGAGGAGTTCACCCGGGCCTTCCTCGAGGGCGAGCCGACCCCCGGCATCCAGTACGAGTACGCCCTGCACAAGCAGTTCCTGCCGGGCATCGGGCTCGACGAGGTCAACGCCCTGGCGCGCGAATGGATGACCGACCGCAACCGGGTCATCATGGCCAACCTGCCCGAGAAGCCGGGCGCCAAGGTCCCGACCGCGGCCGAGCTGGCCGCCGTGCTCGAGAAGGTCAAGAGCGCCGAGATCGCCGCCTACGAGGACACGACGACCGACGCCCCGCTCGTCGCCGCCCCGCCCGCGCCGGGGACGGTCGTCTCGCGGCGGACGCTCGAGGCCATCGGGGCCGTCGAGTGGACGCTCTCCAACGGGGCCAAGGTCGTCCTCAAGCCGACCGCCTTCAAGGAGGACGAGATCCTCTTCCGGGCCTCGAGCGCCGGCGGCATCTCGCTGGCCGGGGACGCCGACCTCATCCCGGCCAACACGGCCGACCAGGTCGTGCCCGCGGGCGGCCTGGGCGAGTTCAGCGCCGTCAATCTGGAGAAGAAGCTGGCCGGCCAGGCCGTCCAGATCCGGCCGTCCATCGACGAGCTCGAGGAGGGCCTGTCGGGCAGCGCCTCGCCCAAGGACGCCGAGACCCTCTTCCAGCTCATCCATCTGACCTTCACGGCGCCGCGGCCCGACCCGGTCGTCTTCGACGTCATCAAGACCCAGCTCAAGACCTTCCTCGAGAACCGCACCCAGAGCCCCGAGTCCGTCTTTTCCGACACCCTGCGGACGACCATGCAGCGCGACCAGCCCCGCTTCCGGCCCATGACCGTCGACGAGATCCCGCGGATGAGCCTGGAGAAATCCCTGGCTTTCTACCGCGACCGATTCGCCGACGCCGGCGACTTCACGTTCTTCTTCGTCGGCAATATCGACCTCGAGAAGATCGAGCCGCTCGTCTGCGCGTACCTGGCGTCCCTGCCGTCGATCGGCCGCAAGGAGACCTGGCGCGACTGGCGCGTCCCGCCGCCCGAAGGCGTGGTCAAGCGCATCGTGGAGAAGGGCGTCGAGCCCAAGAGCCTGACGGCCATCGTCTTCTCCGGGCCCTTCATCAACACCCCGGTCAACCGGGTCCAGATCCGGGCCGCCGCCCAGATCCTGGAGACGCGCCTGCGCAAGCTCCTGCGCGAGAAGCTCAGCGGCACCTACGACGTCCGCGTCTCGCCGGGCTACAGCAAGATCCCGCACGAGGAGTACCGGCTGTCCATCGACCTGGGCACGGACCCGGCCCGCATCGACGAGATGAGCGCGGCCATCTTCCGCGAGATCAGGGCCCTGCTCAAGAAGGGGCCGACGGCCAAGGAGGTCGAGGAGGTCCGGCTGGGAGAGAAGCGCGACTTCGAGACGAGCAGCCGCCAGAACGCCTGGTGGCTGTCCCAGATCTCCGAGCGCTACCGCGTCGGCGAGGACCCGGAGGCCATCCCGCGCCTGCCCGAGTCGTTCGCCCGGCTGACGCCGGCCTCGGTGCGGGCCGCGGCCCGGGCCTACTTCGACCTCGGCCGCTACGTCCAGGTCACGCTGTATCCGGAGAAGCGCTAGCCCTGAAGGGGGATTCGGCTATCAGAGCTCGGCCAGCGAGACGCCGAGCTTCTGGAAATCCTTGCGGTTGAAGGTGGCCACTCCCGTGCACTCCGCTGCCCGGCCGCTCGCGGCGACGTACGCGTCCGCGAACTCCGCGCCGGTCGCGGCGGCCAAGCTGAGGGCGGCGGCGACGAGCGCGGCATCGGTCAGCGACATCTCCGGCATGGCGAACACCGCGCTCAGGGCTTCGAGGACGCGGTCTTTGGGAACCTTGTAGGCCGCCCGAAGCGTCCAAGCCACTTCGAACAGGACGGGCGGACCCGTGACCAGTCGGCACTCGCCGCGCCGGGCCGATTCAAACAGCCGGGCCGCCTTCTCGTGCTGGCCCCTGTCGTCCAGAGTCAGAAACCTGAGGAAGACGTTGGCATCGACGAACCAAGCGGTCACGCGGCCTTCTTCACCCGGCCGGCGAGAGCCCGGGTCATCCGCTTGATCTCTTCCTTCCGAGGCAAAGCCTTGCCTAGGATCCCTTTGAGGTCCAGAAGGTCCGGGGCGCTTCGGATAACGATCGTCCCGTCCCGGACCTCGACGATCACCCGGTCGTGGGGCTTGATGCCGGCCTCGCGACAGGCCGCGGCCGGCAGGGTGATCTGGCTTTTCGAGGAGACCGTGGCCGTCGTCATGATCCTATCCTTTACCATTATGAAATTGCTTTGTATATTATAATAAGTAAAGAAAAGGCTGTCAAGTTTAGGTCCTTGATCCGCCTTCCTCATGATAGACGCCGTTAGAGGGCCGATCCTCTCATTGGCGTCCGACGCGGAGGCCGTAGTAAGATACCGCCAGACCCCTATAAGGCAGGAGAGGATGCGATGATCGGGAGACCCGTTTCGATGGCCTGCGTCGCCGCCTGTATCGCTCTCGTGGCCTGTCCGTCCGGCCCGTCGTCTTCCGGCCCGGACAAGGCCTCGGCCGAAGAGCGGAAGGCCGCGTTCCTAGGAAGTCTCGCGGTCGGTCGGGATGAAGCGGCGCGGTCCTGGGGCGCGATCGTCGCGGCCCTGCCCGACGGCCTGTGGCCGACAGAAGTCACGTACGACGGCGGAGAGGTCAAGATCACGGGTCAGGCCCTTTCCAATAACCTCCTGGCCGACTTCATGTCCCAGCTCGAGGAGGGCGCTCGCCTGACCGGGGTGGAGCTCCGCTCCTCGGTACAGAAGAAAGGCCGGACCGGGGACTACCACGAATTCACGGTCGCGGCCCGAGTCGCCGATGGCGGGCGAGCGGCGTCCCCCGAAGCGCTCGAGGATCTATTGCCGCCCCGTCCGGGACCGGCCGACGGGCTCCGGGAGCTCCAGCGCCTGGCCGCCGATTCCGGTCTTCAGATGACCAAGTGCGTCTTCGGTCAGGCCAGTTCCGGAGAGTTCGCCGGCGAGCTGCCCGTCGCCGTCGAGGTCGCCTGCAGCCGGGCGGAGATCGGCCGCTATCTCGACGGCTTGACCCGCCTGCCGCATTTCTGGCTGGTGAAGAAGCTGACTGTCAAGGCCGTTGCCCCGCAGGATCCCCGGTCTGCCCTCAAGGCGGCGGTTTCGGCCCAGACTTACTACCCGGACTAGAAACCCAGGGCCGCCGTTTAGTGCTTGCCGGGCGGGTCGGGCTGGGGAGAGAGCTTGGCCAGAGCTGGGCGGTTGAAGATGCGCAGCTCCGGGAACTCGATGACCGCGGGGAGCCAGGTGATCTCGTCATCGATCTTGATGTAGTCGGCCGGCGGCGCCCCCTTGACGGCCTTGCCCGCCACGGCCTTGAGCACGCCGTGCTTGCCCGAGGCGATGAGCTTGCCTTTGGCGTCCTTGATGCCGCAGTCCCCGATGATGCCGCAATCGCCGAGGATGCCGGCGGCCCCCGGACCCGCCGCGCCCTTCCCCGTCTTCTGGAACGACGTGACGGAAAAGACGACGCCGTCGGGGGTGGTCAGCTTGAAGCTGCCCGGGCCGAGCTTCTCGCACTTCGTCCCCTTGGGGACGGCCACGGAGTGGCCCGCGGCCAGGGCCGACCCCGCGGCCGCGGCGAGGAGCAGCCCGCCCACGGCCAGAACCAGGAAGACGGACTTCTTCATGGGACCTCCTTCTCTGCTGCCGGATGTGAACCCTTCTGCTTATAATATCGGCCGCGCGAGGGGGCCTGTCAAGGGGGCCGGATCAAGCGTACTTCAGGCCGGAACGATGTCCTCGATCCGGATCTTGGCCCTATCGGCTACCCCCAGTCCCAGCTCCGCGGCCAGGTCCAGGAAGGCGGCGCTCCGCCGCCGGGGATCGTCCACCTGCTGGACGCCCCGGGCCATGCGCTCCTTGACCACGATGTCGTGGGCCACGGCGTCCACGGCCACCGGGTCGGTGCCGAGGAGCAGGAGGTTGGCGTCGTAGATGAACTTGGGATTGGCCCCGGGCCCGCCGTCGTAGCAGGCCTGGAGGCCGTCGACGACGTTGAGGACGACCTTGTCCCGGAGCACGGGGAAGGCGCAGGGCTCGGCCACCGACTTCATCCACAGCTTGTGCAGGCGGCTGGTGTTGCTGATCGAGCCGTAGGACAGGTTCTTGAGGCAGCAGGTCGTGGTGGCCCCGGCGTTCTTGAGGATGGGTACGTTGACGATCTTGGTCACGACGTCCGTGACGATCTTGCTGAAGTAGGAGGCCTGGCCCTCGTTGATCATGTAGCCGAGGGTCTCGGCGTCGTACTTCTGCTCGACCTCGGCGACGTAGGGGAGGGCCTCGCGGTCGATGTTGTCCTTGGCCCAGAGCTCGCCCTTCTCGTCGTAGAACTTGCCGTTGGGCCCCATCATCTCCGTGCCCAGGATGCGGATGCCGGGGAAGCGGTCGGCCGTGAAGCCGGCCTCGGTCAGCTGGAACAGGCGGCGGTCCCAGATGACGATGTTCTCCTTCTTGACGCCCGCCGCGAGCAGGCCCTCGATCACGGCGTCCACCACCTCGGGCTTGGTCGAGAGCAGCTTCTCCCCGATGGGGTTGACCTTGATGCCGACGACGTCCTTGGGCCCGACGAACTTGGCCCAGGCCAGGCCCGGCTTCTTCTCCCCGGTCAGGGCGGCCATGCCGGCGGCCAGTTCCAGGCGCACCCGGGCCCCGTCGACGGGCTTGCCGACCGGGTTGGCCCCGGTCTTGACCCGGACGACCTTGCCCGGGTACTTTCCCGGCATCGACGTCGCCACCCGGGGGATCGCCCGGACCTCGTCGATGTTGGTCTTGATGTCGGGGGGCGCGGCCGGGACCTTGCGGTCCTCGGGCTTGTCCTGCCCCATCAGGCGGGGGGCGATGGCCGCCCCGGCCGCGGCCACGGCCGCGGAGCCCAGGAAGCGCCGCCGTGAGAATCTATCCGAGGGACAAGCGTCTTTCTCTCCGGTGAGGGTCGCGATGTCGTCTTTGCGCATGGGGCCTCCTGGGCGGGGGATGGGGGAAGTATAGGGGAGTGAGGGGCGGAAAGGCAATGAATAAGGATTGATTCGGAATGGTACGCTTTCTATAATCTTGGTGATAGCGAGAACGGGTGCAGCGATCAGGGCAGGAACTAGGTTTGAATAGGAACTTACTGATCCTTTTGAACGTAGGAGTGTTGGCTGCGGCCATCCCGTGCATCGCTGGTCAGAATAACGCGTCTTCTGTTCATGGCGAGATTGTGCGCGCTACGCACCAAGCTCGGATCGGCGATCTTTCAGGAGCCTGCCAAAATCTGGAGATCACACTTACCCGTGCCCGGGTCTCCAACTCACTCGTCGCCGAGAGGAAGATACTCATATGGCTGGCGGTTCTCCGATGGGATCTCGGTGACATCGAAAGATCCATGCGCTACTTCGAGGAAGCCCGAGCAGCTTTCCGGCAGTCGGGTGACAAGTGCTCGGCTTTGTTCTGTTCCTTGTGTCTTCAGATCGTTAGATTGTATGTGAGTGGGAAAGAACATCGTGCTCGAGGGGAATACGAACGTTCAGAGGAATCCTTCCAACAGGCCATTTTGCTAGGCCGAGAAACCGGGTACTCCGGTTTCGAGCTTAAATGCCTGAGGCAACTGGGGATGATTTCTTGGGATACGAGACTCTGGAATGATTTTAAGGAAAGGAACTTGGCGGCCTTGGCCATCGCCCGAGCGATGGGGCACCTCATTGAGGAAGGGCGGTGCCTCAATAACATCGGAGCTTTCTATCATAAAACGGGATTATTCGCTCAAGCCGCTGACCATTTCGAGAAAGCTCTGGATAAAGCGAGACGCAGCTCTGACCGGGGGACCGAGGCTGAATGCCTTAACAACCTCGGCTTGCTGAGCCGGGACCTCGGTGACCATGGCAAGGCGCTTCGCTACCTATCCGCTGCGCACGAGATCGACACGGAACTCGGGGACCTGTCGGCGATGGCGATCAATGTGGGCAACATGGCCGCTGTCCTGCTGAGAAAGGGTGTTGATACCGGTGATGCCGATGACCTTGCGGAAGCGTTTGAATTGTATCGAACGAACCTCGGCTCCGGGCATCTCGATCCCTATCAAAGGTTCGTCTCGTTAAATAACATGGGCGTTGTGTTAAACGAACAGGGCAAAACGGTCGATGCCCGGGCCTGTTTCGCTCGGGCTTCCGCGGTGCTGGGCGAGGCGGGATATCCCCAGGAGCGGGCAGCTGCTCTTAACAATATCGCCACGACATACCTGTACGAAGGCCGGTACGATGAGGCCTTGCGCGACTTTCGGTCTGTCCAAGAAGCAAGTCGAGATGATCCATTGTCCGAATCATTGATGGAATCTTATGTTGGAATGGGACAGTGTCTCGAGGGCCTACGGAACTTACCCGGCGCGCTGGCGAGTTATGGGAGAGCGACGGAGATCTTGGATCGTCGGATGTCCCGGATCTCCTCCGAGATATTCATGATAGGTTACGCGAGGAATAAATATGGGGCCTATCAGAAAATGCTCCGGATCCTGTCGGACCAGTATTTGGAGCGGCCCTCGGAGGCCTTGATCGCGGAGATCTTCAGGATCATCGAACGGGCTAAAGCGAAGGCTTTTTTCGAGAGCCTGGGGGAGCATCGGGGCGTCTGCCAGGTCGGCGGTCCAGAGGCCGACATCCGTCTGGCTCGGTCTGCTTTGGGCGATGAGAGGACCTTGATCCTCGAATATTATCTAGCCGAAGACCGGTCATATCTGGTCTCGGTCTCTTCGAATACTCTTCATCTGGATATCCTGCCAAACCGACATGAGCTGACCCGGTCGATCCGCGGCTTTCTAAAATTGTTGCCGGATCGGGCGCAGCCGCTCCGGTACGCCCTCGACGCGAACAAGCGGATCACGAATACGCTCTTCCCGCAGTCGCTGGCCCGGGAGATGTCGCGATATGATCGCCTCATCGTTATGCCCGATGGATTCTTGAACTATCTCCCTTTCGAGAGTCTCGGCGCCGGGCCCGGTTTAATGACCGATTTCCTCATCGAATCCATGTCCGTTTCCTATTCTCCATCGGTGTCCGTTATGAACACGCTTGGGCGTCGGACCTCCTTCGCTAAGGACGCGTCCATCTTGGCCATCGGTGGTATCCGATATGAATCAGGAAGGATGCGTGCAGGTAATAAATCGATCGGAAACATGACCGAGGCCTTCGGCGATCTTCCTTATAGCCAGAATGAGGTTGACAGTATCAAAAAAGCTTTCTCAAGCAAGCAGGTAAGGGCGCTGACGGGTGACGAGGCCAACGAACGAGCCGTAAAGGAACTGCGGTTGAAGGACTATAGGATCGTCCATTTTGCCTGTCACGGTTATGTGGACGAGATCGATCCCCTGAGGACGGCGTTGGTTCTGATGCCGGAGCCGTCAGCCGGAGAAGATGGATTCTTGAGGGCCGGGGAGATCGCCGGACTGGAGACTGACGCCGACCTCGTCGTGTTGTCGTCGTGCCGTTCCGCTAGCGGTATTCTCGAGAACGGCGAAGGGGTCCTTAGCGTGGCCCGACCATTCTTCTTCGCCGGGGCCCGTTCCGTCCTGGCCACGCTCTGGCCTATCTATGACAGATCGACAGCCGATTTCATGGGCGAATTCTATCGGCAACTAGCTAAGGGGCAGGAATTGAGCGAAGCTCTGAGAAACGCCAAGATTAGAATGATCAGAACGTCTCGTATGCATCCGTTCTACTGGGCTGGATACGTGCTCAGCGGGGCCGTGGACAGATGACTAGGCGCACGTAGCAGTCGAAATCCGGTCATCTCGTGACGGTGAACCGGCAAAGGTCCGATTCCCCGACTTTTCCTTCTCCCGAGTACGCGATTACCGCCCAATAGAAAGGTCTTCCCGCCTCGAGCCCGATAGAGGTCGGATCCGCGATGGTGATCTGAGTTCCGACGGTCTGCTCGCTCGTCCAGACCGGAAGGAGGCCCTCATCGAAGACCTCGAGGACATAA
Organism: Candidatus Aminicenantota bacterium; assembly: GCA_017999365.1. Lineage (GTDB taxonomy): Bacteria > Acidobacteriota > Aminicenantia > Aminicenantales > Saccharicenantaceae > RBG-16-66-30. The sequence continues at coordinate 150,114 of JAGNLW010000002.1, read as the reverse complement.
CGATCGGCGGTGCGGTAGGCTTCCCAACGAAAGACAAGCGGTTTCGATATAGGATGTGAAGACCGGGGGTAGATCAAGGAGAAAGCGGTTCGGATGTTCTCGCCGGTCCGAGGAACATCTCCCGGACGGATCAGGAGCATGATCGATGACGCGATGAGCAGAAGGCCGGCTGCCAGGGCGGCATATCGGAAAGAGAACCCATGAATGCTTTTTGTGTGGCCGGAATCTGTTTCTCGGAGTTCGTTCTGAGTATCTTGTTCGACGACGTCCTTGAGGATCGAGAATGCATTTCTGCATTCTTCGCATTCGTTAATGTGATCGATGATCTTGTCTTTCGTCCGTTTCGAAGCTTTGGGCGAGAAGGATTTTACCAACTCCCTCGTGCTGGGGCATCTTTCTGTCGGTCCGGTCTTCGAATGGCTATTGGGAATGTTCATTGCGCGGTCCCGTCCCATTGAGGTGTTTGCGCATATCGGCCATGCCCCGGTAAAGGAGGTTCCGGATCTTATCCGGACTGACATTTAGGTAGCTGGCGATCTCGCGGATATTCAAGTTCAGAAGATACAGTTTTACGACACGGCGCCTCGACCGGATGAGTCGGTCCACGGCCTTTGTCAATTCTACCGACATCCCCTTCGTATGAGTGGCTTCTCCTCGGTAATACGTTTCCATCTCTGAGATGTGCTTGAGTTTCTCGTGCTGGACCAGGTCCATTTCTCGCCGTTTCCTTCGGAATTGGTCGATGATCGAGGTGTAGACGACTTTCTTGATATAAGGTCCGTGCTTGCGAATAACTCTTCCGCAGCAGACTAATTTCCAGATCCTGACCTTGACGTCCTGGATCACATCTTCGGGATCAAGCCCGTATTTTGGGAGATCGTAGCTGTGAACCTGGTATATGATATCCTTCTCGTGCCCTTGGAGGATTGCCAGGAACTCTTCTTCTTGTCTCAGAACGGAATCGGTGGACATCTTATCGGCCTGATGAAAATTATCCCTATTCTAATAATATAGAAGGCGGAGATGAAGGAAATTTCTCACAACGTCGAAAAAACTCCGCTAAGCGAGGAATCCGGGCGAGCAGGGATTGACTAATTGGCTCGGCTAAATAAGATATATACTTTATAATAAATATTATGGCCGATTCTTCAAAACCCAACCTCCTCCGCTCCTGGAAGGACATCTCTGCCCACCTGGGGTGCGACGTCCGGACCTGCCACCGCTGGGAGGCCAACCTGGGCATGCCCGTCCACCGGGCCGAGGGCGGCGGCGGCAAATCCCCTGTCTTCGCCTATCGGGACGAGCTGGACGCTTGGTTCCGGGAGACCTTCAAGGCCTCCCGGCCGAACGGGAACGGGGCCCGAGAAGGGAAGCCTGCCAAGCCCCGCTTGGCCTGGGTCCTGGGAATCGGGGCCTTGGCCGTCCTGGCCGGGGGATTCGTGCTCTACCGGGAGATCGGGGTCCGGCGCCAGCCGGCTAATTTCGAGATCGACGGCCCGGTCCTCATCGTCAAGGACAAGCAAGGGCGGGAGCTCTGGCGCTTCGACACCAAGGTCGACAACCTGGAGACGGACGCCTTTTACCGCGCCAACTTCCAGAACATCAACAAGCAGGCCGGCAACCTCCTGCCGATCATCGGCATGTGGGACATCGACGCCGACGGGGACCGCGAGACCCTCTTCGCCCTCAGGCGGAAATCCGACCAGACCGGCGAGGGCCTGCTCTACTGCTTCGACCGCAAAGGAGTCAAACGCTGGGAGTTCCTGGCCGGAGGCCCCCTGGTCTGCGGCGGGCGCGTCTTCTCGCCGGACTACCGGCTGGCCGGCTTCGTCGTCCGCGACCACGACGGCGACGGCCGGCTCGAGATCGTGACCGAGGCCTTCCACGCCCCCGATTGGCCCTGCCAGCTGGCCGTGCTCGATTGCGAGGGCAAGAAGCGCGGCGAGTATTGGCACGCCGGCTACCTGCGGGAGATCGTCTACCACGACATCGACGGGGACGGCCGGGAGGAGCTCATCGTCGTGGGCGTCAACAACGAGTACCGCGGCGGGGCCGTGGCCGTGTTCGATCCCCGCGACGTCCGCGGCGGCTCGCCCCAGACGGGCGAGTACGCCTGCGCGGGCATCGGGCCGGGCTCCGAGCTCTACTACGTGACCACCCCCTACACGGACGTCTCGGCGGCCAACGCCCACTACGTCTGCGGCTTCAATCAAGTCGACATCACCGAGAACAACTGGATCCGCGCCATGACCGCCGAGGGCCTGATCGTGGATTTCGGGTTCGACCTCGAGTGCCTCCAGGTCGGCTTCGGCCACGGCTACCGGGTCCTCCACGATGAGGGGGTCCGGGAGGGCAGGATCGCGAGCGTCCTCGACGACGCCTACAAGCAGATGGTCATGGCCGGGGTCCGCTACTGGAACGGCTCGGCCTTCGTGGCCGAGCCCACGCCGGTCAAGCGCCCGACTTCTTGAAGAAGTGGTCGATCTCCCACTCGGCCGTCTCGCGGCTGTCCGAGCCGTGGACGGCGTTGCGCTCGATGCCGAAGCCGTAGCTGTGGCGCAGGGTGCCGGGCTTGGCCTTGGCCGGGTCGGTGGCGCCCATCGTCTCGCGCCAGCGCTTGATGGCCTCCTCGGCCTCCAGGACCATGAGCACGACCGGGCCCGACGACATGAACTCGCACAGGCTGTCGAAGAAGCCCTTCTCCTTGTGGACGTGGTAGAAGGCCTTGGCCTCGTCCTTCGTCAGGTGGGCCAGGCGCATGCGGACGATGCCGAAGCCCTCCTCCTCGATGCGCGTGACGATCTTGCCGATGATGCGTTTCTTGGTGGCGTCGGGCTTGATGATGGCCAGGGTCCGTTCCATGGGGCGCTCCTTGCTGATGGTGAGGGAGTTTTATACCCCGTTGGGGCCGCGGGAGTCAATCCGCCTTGACAAGGCCCCGCGGACGGACCTAGCATGGGGCCATGGATAAGCCGAAAGGGACCGGGACCCTGCCCCGGCGCGACATCCTCAGGCTGGCGGGCACGGCGGCGGCCTTCTGCACCTCCTTCGGGTTCCTCCGGGGGAGCCAGGCGGGCGGCGTCGTCCAGGACAAGCACCTCGTGCAGGACAAGCACATCGTCCAGCACAAGTGGGAGAAGGCCGAGATCAAGTGGTACGACGGCGCGACGCTCCTCCACTCCCAGGCCATCCCCGCCAAGGTGGCCAAGCACCTGGAGTCCGGCGTCGACGCGGTCGTCGAGGTCAAGCTCTTCCGCTCCGGCCAGATGCTGAGGAACCTGGGCACGGTCCAGGGCAAGTTCTGAAGCGGCGCCGTTGGATTTCCGACACGTCCGCGAGGACCCGTTCTCGTTCGCCTGCCGGGCCTGCGGACGGTGCTGTTCGGGCAAGGTCATCTGCGCCGGCCCCCACGAGGTCCTGGGCATGGCCCGCCTCTTGGGCTTGAGCACGACCGAGTTCCTCGAACGCTTCGCCGACAACGGCGGTACCACCCTGCGCGCGGACGGCGAGGGCCGCTGCGTCTTCGTATCGCCCGGGGGCGGCTGCCGCGTCCACCCGGCCCGGCCGCTCGTCTGCCGGCTCTACCCGCTCGGGCGGGCCGTCGACCCGGCGGGCGAGGAGCGCTTCGCCGTCTTTCCCAGGCAGGCGGGGTGCGAGGCGGAATTCGGCACGGACGGGACCGTGGCCGGGTTCCTCGGGTCGCAGGGCGTCGCGCCCTACATCGCCTGGGCCGACCGCTACGGCCGCGTCTACCACCGCATGATGGCCCTGCTCGAGCGGCTCGGCGTGGAGGGCCGGATCGAGGCCGGGCCCGAGGGCGAGACGAGCGCCCCGGAGGGCGGGGAGGCCGCGCCGCTTTCGACCTGGCAGGACATCGACCGCTCGCTCGCCGAGTATTGCGGCGCGCAAGGCCTGGCCGTCCCGGCCGGGATCGACGCGGCCATCGATATGCATCTGCGGGCTATGTCCGAATGGCTCGACGGACTGGAGAAAGACCATAACCAACTTCCGTGAACCGGTCGCGCTCGGCCGGACGGGCTTCAAGGTCGGGCGGCTGGGCGTCGCCTCGGGCTACAAGGCGCCGGCGGCGGCCATCGAGGAGGCCTTCGAACGCGGCTGCAACTACTTCACCTGGGGCACGGTCATCAAGGGCTACCTGCCCGGGATGCGCGACGCCCTGCGGAACATCGCCGCCAAGGGCCAGCGAGACCGTCTGGTGCTGGCCTGCATCACCTACGCCCACAACAACTGTTTCACCGAGAAGATGCTCCGGCGGGGGCTGAAGAGCGCCGGGCTCGACCGCGCCGACGTCCTCATCATCGGCTATTACTCCAAGATGCCGCCGCGGCGGCTCGTCGACGGGGCCCTGCGGATGAAGGAGTCGGGGCTGGTGCGGGCGATCGGGCTCTCGAGCCACAGCCGGAAGCTGTGCGGAGCGCTGGCCAAGGACGGTCCGTTCGACGTCCTCCACTTCCGCTACAACGCCGCCCACCGGGGGGCCGAACAGGACATCTTCCCCTGCGCCGGGGCCGAGGGGCGGCCGGGGATGGTGGCTTTCACGGCCACGCGCTGGGGCAAGCTCCTCAACGCCAAGAAGATGCCGCCGGGCGAGGCGCCCCTGACGGCCGCCGAGTGCTACCGCTTCGTCCTGTCGCACCCGGCCGTCGACGTTTGCATGTCGGGGGCCAAGTCGGTCGAGGAGATGCGCCAGAACCTGGCCCTGCTCGACGCCGGTCCGCTGTCGCCCGACGAGATGGCCTGGGCGCGCCGCGTCGGCGACTTCGTCTACGGCCGCAAGCGCGCCTAGGGTTACTGCCAGGCTTCCTCGAACGCGGCCTTGATCTGAATAATGCGCTCCGTCCTGGCGTTGAACGCCCGGTTGCTCGCTTCGATGCGCTTTCCGGGCATCCAGTTGCCCGCCTTGGCCGCCGCCGCGATCCGGGCGCTCTCCGCGTGCCAGGCCTGGTAACAGGCGGAGATATCCCCGATGAGCTTCTGGACCGACCGTAGCTCGGAGGGGGTCCTCGATCTTCTGATATAACTCAGGACGTAGCCGTGATCCCTGAGATCCCATTGCTCCCTGAGGCGGACCGGCTCGAGGTTGTTGATGACGGCGTCTTTCTCGGATTGGGTCACGGTGGCTTCGTCCGGCTTGAACGCGGGCGTGCCGGCCGCCTGGGATCGCGCGGCCAGGACGTCCGCCCGTTTCTTCTCCAGGGTCCGGACGATCTGGCGGAGCCTTTCCGCCTGCTGCTCCTTGATCTCCCGGATCGCCTTGTCCTGCTTCACGAGCTCGGCGTAAGTCGACTTGACGAAGGATTCGATCCGCTCCCGGAAGACGCTCTTGATCTCCAAGCTGAAGTCGCGTTCTCCGATCAGATGATTCTGGCTGGCTTCCCAGATCAGCCTGAGGATCGCCCCCTCCCGGAGAGCCCCGACGAGCTCCTCGTCGTCCGTGGCGAGGACTTCTCCGCTCTGGAGGCGCACCCAGATCAGCGAGGGATCGGATAGATCCTTGACGATCCCGGCCAGCTGTTCTTTCTAGGCCGCGATCTCCTCGCCCAGTTGATCCGCAGTGAGGGTTCGCTCCGTCGTCTGGGTGACCGCTTGCCCTGAGGCATCGGCCGGGATGGCCGGCCCGATCGCGATAACGGCCGCAATGAGGACAAGGATGGACTTCATGTGAGGCCTCCTTTTACCGAGTTCCCCGATGTGGGCCCAGTATAGGAACGAGCCCGGGCACATGTCAATCGCCGTGAGACGTCCTGCGGATCGTCTTCCCCCACGATCAGATGACTGAGAATTCGTCCTCGGCCCGGACGTCCTTGATATCGAAGAACGAGAACGAACGCGGGGCGCTTGACAGATCGCCAATAAAGGAACCATAATGGAACCACATAGTAACCATTGTAGAACGGAAATGGCCATGAACTACACTCTGAAGAACATCCCCGACGAGATCTACGAAAAGATCAAGCTGCGGGCCCAAAGGCACCGGCGCAGCGTCAACAGCGAGATCATCGATATCCTTTATGAAGCGACGGCCCGCACGAGACCGTCTGTCGAAGAGATCCTGTCCGTCGCCGATGAGCTTCGTTCTCACACTAAGGGTGTTGTGACCGACGAGTTCATCAGCCGGGCCAAGCGGGAAGGCCGGCTTTGATCGTCGCCGATACGAATCTCGTCGTCCATCTCTACGTCGAGAGCGAGTCCAGTCCGATGGCCCGGCAAGTGATGCTCCGGGATCCCGATTGGACTTCGCCGATCCTGTGGAGAAGCGAGTTCCGGAACACGCTGGTCAAGTGCCTCAGGGGCGGCCTCCTGCGGCCGGATCAGGCGTTCCGGATCATGGCCGCGGCGGAAACGATGATGGCCGGCCGCGAGTTCCATGTGGCTTCGGACGACGTTCTCGATCTGGCGGCAGCCTCGGATTGCTCGGCCTACGATGCCGAGTACGTCGTCCTGGCGCGAGGAACGCGTCTGCCTCTGGTCACCACGGACAAGGAGCTTCTCGAGAAATTCCCGGGAACAGCCGTGACTCCCGAGATGTTCCTGGCCCGATAAGCGGCCCGCGCCCGTCTCGTCTCCGTTGACGGGAACGTAAGATAACTATGCACTTCTGTAGACCGGTTATGAGGGGAAGGCTGGCATGGAAATTGCTTGATGATCGGTTAGCGGAAATCTAACCATGAGCAAGAGGATCTCTTTTCCGGCCTTCCTTCTCAGCTGCTTATTGTACGCCGCGGCCATGTCTTCGGGCGCCGCCCAGTCCGGCAACCCCTCCCGCGACGCTATCGAGCAGCCCGCCAAGGTCATGGAAGCGGTCGGGGTCAGGCCCGGCATGGCCGTCGGCGAGGTCGGCGCCGGCCGGGGCCCTCGACATGGTCTTCATCGTCAACGCCTTCCACGACCTCGAGAAGCCCGTCGAGCTATTGGCGAACCTGCTCCCGGCGCTCAAGCCGGGAGGGACGGTCGTCATCATGGACAGGGACCCGGCCCGGTCGGGGGAACGGCATTTCCTGTCGCGGGAGAAGGTCGAGGAGCTCGTCGGCCGCTCGGTCTTCGAGCTCGTGCGGACCGAGACCTTCCTCCGCTACCACAACCTCTACATCCTCAGAGCCCGCGACTGAGCCGGTCGGTGAGCGCCGCGGCCTCGGCCAAGGCGCCGGCGACGTAGGCGTCGAGCCGAGCCACGGCCTTGGCCTTGTCCTTGCGGTAGAGGGCGGCGAATTCCCGCTCGAACTTCGGGCGGGCCGCCAGAAGGCCCTTCTCGAAGGGGTCCATCTCTTTGCGGAGCCGGCCGATCATCGTCCCGTAGTTCTCCTCCGCGGCCTTCTCGAGCGCCAGGACCTTGGCGTTCAGGGTCAGCGCCTCCGCGGGCATGGTCGCGACGCCGTAGTAGAGCGGCAGAAAGACGGTCGTGTCGGGCTTGCCGAAGGCCAGCCACACGGCCGTCGCCAGCGGCTCGGGCCGCGGCCCGCCGAGCGAGACGACGAAGGCGTTGATGGTCGAGGCCGTGCAGATCGTCCGGAACTTGGTCCGGTTGGGCGAGCCCGTTGTGTAGCCGTCGGTGGCGTCGTACGGCGTGCCCTCGTAGTGGTCGCGGAGGATGGCCATCAGGGCCTCGGCCGTCATCTTCCCGGCCGGCTTGACCGAGAACGGGTAGGCCCGGACGAGGTCCCAGGCCTTGCCGGTGACGAGCTCCAGGCCGCGCCAGTGGCGCAGGGCGTTGCCGTCGGCGGCCGGCTCGCGCGTCGAGGGCCGTTCGAAGGCCTTCTTGAAGTCGAACGGCCCGTCGGCGGCCTCGTCGTACCAGCCGTTGGCCTTGGCGTATTCGGCGATATCCGGGCTGCCCATGAAATTCCCGGGGTCGTCCGGGCGGATGGCGCGGACGGTGAAGTGGTTCGGGATGACGGCGACCTCGTCGTCGGGCACTCGCTGGGCGTACCAATGCCGGCCGCGCAGGACGGCCATCAGCCAGGCTTCCTTGCGGTCGGCGATGGAGTAGGTCCGGCCCGAGCCCCGGTAGCCGAATTTCTCGACGAGCGCGCCGGCGATGCGGACGGCCTCCCGGGCCGAGGTGGCCTGCTCGGCGACCAGGCGGCGGAGGGCCCCGCCGATGCCGCCGTCTGTGTAATCCTCGGCCGTTACGCGCGACGGGCAGCTGTCCGAGGTGACCAGGACGCCGTGCTCGTTGACGAAGCTGTCGGCGAACTCCTGGGTCGTGGCCTCGATCCAGAGCAGGCCGGCCGCGCGCGCGGCGCCGTCCGCCCGCGGGGCGACCTTGCGGACGTTGACGACGATGTCGCCGCGGTCGTCCTCGTTGTGGGCGACCATGACCGAGCCGTCGGCGCTGGCGGCGCGGCCGACGAGGACGGTGAAGCACTCCGCGCCGTCGCCGTCCCGCGGGAGCGGGACGGTCGAGGGCGAGACACGCTCCGCCCGGACGGGCGTGAGCAGGGAGACGATGGCTAGGGCGCTGATCGTGAGGAAGATGGAGCGGGCGGTCGTTCGGGCGTCTGTCATGGCGGCCTCCGCGGGAGAATGTAGTACGGCCCGGCCGCGTTTTCAAGCGGCTTGACTCGCCGGGCGCGGCTCCATAATATCGGTCCTTCCCGAAGGAGAGGCGTCCATGAACCGAAGAACGATCGTCCTGGCCGGGGCCGCGCTGGCGCTGGCCCTGGCTTCGCCGGGCGCGTCGGTCGCGCCGGAGACCGGCGTGACCGCCGTGGTCGGGGCCCGCGTCCTGACCGCCGCCGGGGCCGAGTACGCGAACGGCGTCGTCCTCATCGAGGGCGGCAAGATCAAGGCCGTCGGGCCGGCCGAGTCCGTCGCCGTCCCGGCCGGCGCCAGGATCTTCGATGCGGCGGGCCGCGTCGTCACGCCCGGTCTCGTCGATTCGCACTCCCACCTCGGCCTCGGCGCTTCGGGCGGAGTGACCGAGGACAACGAGATGTCGAACCCGGTGACCCCCGAGCTGCGCATCATCGACTCCATCCATCCCGAGGGCGAGGGCCCGGACGAGGGCCAGTTCCGCCGGGCCCTGGCCGAGGGCGTGACCGCGGTCGTGGCCCGCCCGGGCAGCGGCAACGTCATCGGCGGGCAGTCGGCCGTGCTCAAGCTCCGCGGCGGCACGGTCGACGACATGGTCGTCCTCTTCCCGGCCGACATGAAGATGGCCCTCGGGCGCAAGGGCGCCTATGCCGCCAAGGGCGTCCTGCCGACGACCAAGATGGGCGCCGCCTACCTCGTCCGCAAGGCCCTGGTCGAGGCGGCCGAGTACGGCGAGGCCCTGGAGCGGTACGGCCGGCAGAAGGCCAAGGACCCCAAGGCCGCCCCGCCCGCGCGCGACCTCGGCAAGGAGGCCCTGCTCAAGGTCGTCCGCCGCGAGATCCCCGTCCACATCCACGTCGACTCGTCCGACGACATCATGACCGCGGTCCGGCTGTCCGAGGAGTTCCAGTTCCTGCGCCTGTCCCTCGGCCATGCCGTCGAAGCTTACAAAGTGGCCGGCGAGCTGGCCCGGCGCGGCGTCACGGTCGTCGTCGGGCCGCAGATGATCGCCTACGACGACGAGGGGCGCCTGGTCAACCTGGCCGGCTATCTGGCGGACAAGGGCGTTCACGTCGACATCATGACCGACGCCGACGTCGTCCAGGAGTCGTTCCTCCGTTACCAGGCGGCGATCGCCGTCAAGTACGGCATGGACCCGCGGCGGGCGCTCGAGGCCGTCACCATCAACCCGGCCCGGACCATGGGCCTGGAGGGACGGATCGGCAGCCTCGAGCCGGGCAAGGACGCCGACCTGGTCGTCTTCGACGGCGATCCGTTCGACGTCGCCACCCGGGTCCTCGCGGTCTTCGTCGACGGCCGGGCCGTCTACGAGGCCGGCGGAGAGAATAAGTGAAGGGCGGTGCGAAGATGAGACGAGCGGCGGTCCTCCTGTCGGCGGCGTTGGCGGTGTCCGCCCTGGCGGCATCTTCGATGGCCAGGGCCCAGGCGGCGCCGGGCGCGGGTCCGGCGAGGCCCCTGCTCATCCGCGGCGGCCGGGTCGTCCCGGTGGCCGGGCCGGAGATCGAGAACGGGGCCGTCCTCGTCGAGGGCGGCAAGATCAAGGCGGTCGGCAAGACCGGCGATATCGCCGCGCCTCCGGGCGCCGAGGTCGTCGACGCGACCGGGCGCTGGGTCCTGCCGGGCTTGGTCGAATGCCTGGCCTCGATCGGCCTGGGCGGCCGCTACGGCGGCGGCGAGGGCGACGAGGTCTCGGACCCCGTCACGGCCGGGCTGCGGCTCCTCGACGCCCTGGACCCTTTCGACAAGCGCTTCGGGCAGGCGGCCCGGGCCGGCGTCACGACGCTCATGATCGCGCCGGGCCGGTCCAACGTCATCGGCGCCCGGACGATCGTCGTCAAGCCGCGCGGGGCCACGGCCGAGGCCATGGCCGTGCTCGAGCCGGCCGGCGTCAAGCTCGTCCTGGGCGAGGGCCCGAAGGCCGCCTTCGGCGCCAAGGGGCGCCTGCCGGGGACGCGCATGGGCAGCGCCTACGTCGTCCGCAAGGCCCTGCTCGACGCGGCGGAATACGCCCGCAAGCGCAAGGACCACCAAGCCGCCGTCGCCGCGGCCAAGGGCAAGAAGGGCGCCGAGCCCCCGCCGGCCCCGCCCCGCAGCCTCGACCTCGAGCCGTTGGCCGACCTTCTCGACGGCAAGCTCACGGCCTTCGTCGAGTGCCACCGGGCCGACGACATCCAGACGGCCCTGCGCCTCGTCGACGAGTTCCGTTTCAAGGCCGTCCTCGTCGGCGCGACCGAGGCCTACAAGTGCGCCGGGGAGATCGCCAAGCGCGGCCTGCCGGTCGTCGTCGCGGTCATGGGGGTCGGCTCGAAGCGGGTGGAGACGAAGGACGCCCGGCCGGAGAACGCGGCGATATTGACCGCGGCCGGGATCAAGACGGCCGTCGCGGCCGAGGACGCCCTGGGCATCGGCGCACAGGAGGAGCTGGCCCTGTCGGCGGCCTTGGCCGCCAAGGGCGGCCTCGAACGGGCGGCCGCCCTGCGGGCCGTGACGCTGACGGCCGCCGAGCTCTTGGGCGTGGCCTCGCGGGTCGGCAGCCTGGAACCGGGCAAGGACGCCGATGTCGTGCTTCTCGACGGCGATCCCTTCTCGGTCCGGACCCGGGTCGTGCGCGTCTGGATCGACGGCCGGCCGGTCGCCGCGCCCGAGCCTCTCAAGTAGCCGACCGCCGGCGGGTCACTTCTCCAGGATGAGCCGGCCGTTGCGGAAGTCCATGTGGACGCGGTACGGCCAGAGGAGCGGGTTGCCGAGCAGGCCCGCCGTGTAGCGGCCGGGGATCATGTTGAGCGTCTCCATGGAGAACTCGTTGAACTGCTGGCCGGCGACGAGGAGCGGGCCGAGCCGGACTGCCAGGCCCTCGACCCGGTCGACGGATTGTGGGCCGCCGGCGCCTTGGATGCCGCCCCGGACGATGCGCGACGGGTCGAGCTTGGGCTTGATGTGGTCCCCGAAGAACCGCTTGTCGACGAGGTTCGTCGCCGCCGCCGTGTCCAGGATGTAGAGGGCGGGAGGCGCGCCGTCCAGGACGGCCTCGACCGTCGTCGCGTCGTAGCAGTAGAGAGGGACGTCGGCGGCCACGGCGTCGCGGGCGATGGCGGCGGCGAGGCGGTCCGGGCGGTCGAGCGGGTAGAGGACCATGGCCCGGGCCGCCGCGTCGATGGTGACGTTGAAGCGCTTGAGCAGGGCCGTGCCCAGCAACCCTTTTTTCAATCCCCTGAACGTATGGAGGTCGGAGACCATGACCGGGACGTTCCGGAAGGAGACCGGGCCGAGCTCGACCTTGTCCAGGACGGCGAAACGGACCTGGGCGGTCGAAGTGCCCACGCCCGTGGCCGTCGAATAGCCGACGGGGACGAGCTTCAGCTCCTCGGCCAGCACCGGGCTGATCGTCAGGAAGTCGGCCGAGGCCGAATCGATGTCGACGGGATATTCGGCGCCGCCGTTCAGGCGGAGCGGGATCATGCGGATGCGCGAACGGCCGTTCTCGCCGCCGAGGAGGGGGACCGTGAGCTTCTCGAAGGAGCCTTCCATGGCGAACAGCTTCCGGCCGGACAGCCCGCGCAGGAGGGCGGCGCCGTTCTCGATCGAGGTGTGCAAAGGCAGGGAGCGTTCGCGAAAGCGGGCCTCGACGAGCGCCCGGACGGCCTCCAATTCGGCCACGTCGCCCCGGGTCCAGGCCGCCCGCCAGAGGTGGCGGCAGGCGTCCTCGAAAAAGACGGCCGAAGCCACGGCCCGGCGGAGATGGGCGACGGCGGCGTCCTCGTCGTTGCGGATGCGGGCGATCCGGCCCAATCCGAGATGGGCCTCGGGACAGTCGGGCGCGAGCTCGACGGCCCGCCCGAGGATCGCTCTCGCCTCGCCGATCCGGCCGGCCCGGAGGACGGCCAAGCCGCACAGGGCCAGGGCCGGGCCGTCGAGGCCGGGTTGGGCCAGGAGCTTCGTGGCCAGGCGGTCGGCCTCGTTGAAAAGGGGCGTGCCGAGGAGCGCCGCCAAGTTGGCGGCGTCGGTCGCGGCGGCCGGCCCGGTCCGGGCCGGGGCCGGCGCGAGCGCGAGCAGCCAGAGGGACGCGAGGGCGATCGAGACGCCTTGTGTGACCTTCATCGGCCTCACCCATACGAGAATACGCCCGGCCCGTCCCGGACGTTGACGGGAAATGAGGGAAATCCGGAACTGGGGTGAAGGACCGGGAATGGCGGGACGGGACTCGGGCGTCGGGCCGCGCCGAAGGGCCGGCCCGGCCGGCCGGAACGGTTTCCCTCCGGCGGGTCGGGCGGGCCCCGGCGGGCGGCCTTAGCCGACGATGTGGACCGAGACGTGGGTCTCGGGCTGGGCGGCGGCCATGATCCGGTCGACGGACAGGGCGTCCGCCAGCAGGCCGAACCCGGCCAGGGACAGGAGAGCGGCGGCCGCGACGATGGCGATCTTGATCCGGAGCTTCATATCGTTCACCTCCTTCGGGAATTGTCTCATCGGTACCGACATCCCTATAGACGAGGCCCCGTAGGGAAAAGTTGCAGTTTCCGATTAAAAAAGTAGGGAATGCCGGGCTCCGGCCCGGAGGAGGTCCGGGCCGGCCGTCAGGGGAGCTTCAGCCAGGCCTCGAGGAAGGCGCTCTGGGAGGGCGTGGGGTCGGCCACGGGGGTGATCCTCCAGCTCGGCCGGCGCCTCTCCGTCAGGACGGCCTCCGTCCGGCCGGTCTGGCCCCGCCTGGCGTAGAGGACCTCGAGGCGGTCGCCGGCCTTGCGCTCCCCGAGGGCCTGGGCCAATGACCGGGCCTCGACGCGCCGGCCGTCGACGGCCAGGATCTCGTCCTGGGCGCAGAGGCCCGCGAGCGAGGCCGGCGAGCCCTCCTCGACGGCCGTGACGACCGCCTTGCCGTTCTGGTCCTGCGTGGAGGCCCCGAACCATGGCTCGGGGACCGGTTTGGGCTCGAGATCGATGGCCAGGCCGGCCGGGGCGAGGGGCTTGGCGTAGTCCCAGGGTCCGGTCGTCCGGGCGTAGACGTCGAAGATCTCGCCGAGGGGCGCGCCTGCCGCTTTCTCGCAAGCGTCGCGGAGCTCGCGGGCGGTGAAGCCCCTCTTCTTCTCCTTGTAATAGGTCCGGTAGAGGGCCCGCATGACGTCGTCGAGCGAGGCCCGGCCGCCCGAGGCGGCCCGGATCCTCAGGTCCAGGAGCAGGCTCAAGCCGCAGCCGATGTCGTAATAGGAGATCGTCGAGGCCGCCGCGTGCTCGTTGCGGCCGAAGAAGCCGGTCCACGTGTCGAAGCTCGAGAGGGCCGCGGGCTGGCGGCGGCGCCCGGGGGCGTTCTCGTAGGACGCCACGGTCGAGCCGAGCCGGTCGAGGACCTCGTCGCGGCTCATCAGGCCGGCCCGGTCGAGGAGCAGATACTCGTAGTACACGGTCGCGCCCTCGGAGAACCAGAGCAGGTCCGTGTAGTTCTCGCGGTCGTAGTCGAAGGGCCCGAGGGCGATCGGCCGGATGGCCTTGACGTTGAAGAGGTGGAAATATTCGTGGGCGATGAAGGCCAGCCAGCCCTGGTAGCCCCGCGGCGTCGCCAGCGAGCCCGGGTCGAGGGCCACGGCCGTCGAGTTCAGGTGCTCGAGCCCGCCGCCGCCGGGCCCGATGACGAGGAACGTGTAGTGGCGGTAGGGCAGCTCTCCCATCGTCGTCGCCGCGGCTTCGACGATCCTCTTGAGGTCGCCCGTGAAGCGGGCCCGGTCGACGGCGCCGAGGTCGTAGGCCGCGACCGTGTGCGGCCTGCCGGCCGCTTCGAAGGCCAGGACCTCCTGGTTCCCGACGAGGATGGGACAGTCGTAGAGCGTGTCGATGTCGGGCGCCGTGAACGTGCCCGGACGGCCCGGGACGGGCTCGAGGCCCGTCGAGACCTCCGTCCAGCCGGGCGCCGGGACGACGGTGACGGTCACGGGGTCTTTCAGCCGCCCGCCGACGTGCATGAACATGCCGGCCGGGGTGATGAAGCCGCCGTCGTCGGAGAGGTAGCTGTCGGCGCAAAAGCGGTTGAAGGCGTAGACGTCGTAGCTCACCACGGCCGTCGTCGAGCCGCCGGTCCGGACGCGCCAGACGTTCTTGGCCGTCTTTTCGAACGGCAGGGGGCGGCCCGAGCCGTCCTCGGCCCGGAAGTCCCGGACGTTCTTGGCGTAGTCCATGATGCGATAGTAGCCGGGAGTCCAGACCGGCATCTTGAAGTCCTGGGCCGCGCCCGCGAGCCCGTCGGCCCGGACGACCACGCGGTAATAATGGGCCGTCGGCCGTTCCATGGAGACGGTGACGGACAGGGCCGGCGCGGCGGCCCGGACGGCCGGAGCGCCGGCGAGAGCGGTCCCGGCGACGGCCAGGGCACAGAATAGGATGAAGGGCCGACCCGTCTTTTTCACGATACTTCTCCTCATTTCAATACGTCGTACCGGCGCCATGCCGGCGCCATGCCGGGGACACGTACCAAGGGGACATGTACCTTAGGTACGTGTCCCCTGACCGGTCATTTCCAGTCGGGCAGGCGGCCCGGCGTGTAGGGCGCGCCGACGGCGTCGAGGCGCTTCTCGATGGCCTTGACGTCCTCCGCCAGGATCCTCTTGATCTCCGCGTAGACCGGCCGGAACTCCTCCTCGGCGATGGCGTACCCGTCGCGCTGGGCCTTGGTCGGGGCCGAGGTCGAACCGGCCGTCTCGTAGACGACCGTGCCGACGCGGGAGGCGATGCCGGGGTAGGTGTCCTTGTCGAGACGGGCCAGGGTCCGGTCGCCGGACATCTTCGATTGGAGCCCCTCGAGCTTGGTCTCGAGGGCCTTGATCGCGTCGAGGATGTCCTGGTGCGGCGCCGTGACGCTCTTGAGCGCGGCCCGGTAGTGCCGGGCGAGCGTGGCCGTTTCGCGCAGGGCGGACGAGGCGGCGTTGACCGAGTTGTACAGCCGGCCGACCCGCGTCTGGAACGCGGCCAGTTCGGCCCGGTCCTTGGCCGGGAGGGACACCGCGGCCAGGGCTTTGACCGCGAACTTGACCGGCCCGGCCAGTTCCCGGACCTGCCCGCCGTGGCTCAGGGCCATCGAGACGGTGTAGGTCCCCGGCATGACCAGCGGGCCCGACGGGCCGGATGAGGCCGGCCCGGCCTGGGCCGGGCTGGTCGGGACGAGGCCCGGATATTTGAGGTCCCAGGCCGTCCGGTTGAGGCCCTTGCGGGCCGGTTCGCGCAGGACGCGGACGGTCCGGCCGTCCTCGCCGGCGACGGTGAAGAGCAGGACCGCCGGCTCCTCCTCGCGCTCGGCCTTCAGCCGCTCGTAGGTGGGATAGGGGACGGGCTTGCCGGCCTTGACCAGCGCGGCCTCCTCCTCTTTTCTCTGTTCGGCGAGCGACTTCGGCGCGTCCTTGAGGTGATAGGTGAAGACCGCGGCCACGGGCGGATTGGGCGCGGAGAAATAGCTCTCGCCCTGGAAGCCCTTCTCGCGCGAGCCCAGGCCGCCGAGGGGCATCTTCTCGATGAACTGCCAGGCGTCCCTGACCGGGAAGAGGTGGCCGTCCTTGGCCAGGGCCTCGGGCGTGACGCCGCGCAGCGGGGAGTAGTCGTCGAGGACGTAGAAGCCCCGGCCGAAAGTGGCCAGGACGAGGTCGCTCTCGCGCTTCTGGATGTCGAGGTCGCGGACGGCGGCCGTCGGCAGGCCCGCGCCGAGCTTCTTCCAATGCCTGCCGCCGTCGAAGGTCGCGAACAGGCCGAACTCGGTCCCGGCGAACAGGAGGTCGGGACGGACGGGGTCTTCGGCCAGGGCGTAGACCGAGCCCCGCGCCGGCAGGTCCGAGGCGATCGAGGCCCAGGTCCTGCCCAGGTCCGCGCTCTTGAGGACGTAGGGCTTGAAGTCGCCCCGCTTGTGGTTGTTGAAGGCGGCGTAGACCGTGCCCCGGTCGTGGCGGGAGGCGACGAGTTCGTTGACGTAGGTCAGGTCGGGCACGCCGGGGAACTTGTCGATCTTGCGCCAGGACGTGCCGCCGTCCTCGGTCACCTGGACGAGGCCGTCGTCGGTGCCGGCGTAGAGCAGGCCTTCGGCGACGGGCGACTCGTCGAGGGCGACGATGTTGCCGTACTGCGAGGTCGAGGCGTTCTTGGCCACGGCGTCCATCGGCCAGACCCGGCCCATGACCTCGAGGAGATTGCGGTCGAGGCGGCGGGTCAGGTCGTCGCTGACGACCGTCCAGGAGTCGCCGCGGTCGTCGCTGCGGAAGACCTTGTTGGCCGCGAAGTAGAGCCGCGTGTGCGAGTGCGGGCTGACGAAGAGAGGCGAGTCCCAGTTCCAGCGGTACTCGGCCTCGCCCTTGCGGGGCTTGGGCTGGATGGGCGTCGACTCGCCGCTCTTGCGGTCGAAGCGGGCCAGATTGCCGTGCTGGGACTGGGCGTAGACGATGTTCGGGTCCTCGGGATCGACGGCCGACTCGAAGCCGTCCCCGGTGTCGGTCGTGATCCAATCGGCGTTGACGATGCCGTGGGCGCTCGTCGTCCGCGACGGCCCGCCCAGGCTGTAGTTGTCCTGGGTGCCGCCGAAGACGTTGTAGAAGGGCGCGTCGTTGTCGGCGACGACCTTGTAGAACTGGGTCACCGGCAGGTTGGGCATGTATTTCCAGGTCCGGCCGCGGTCGAACGACTCGTAGACGCCGCCGTCGTTGCCGTTGAGGTAGTAGTCGGTGTCGTCGGGGTCGATCCACAGGGCGTGGGAATCCCAGTGCTTGCTCTCGTCGCCCAGGGCCTGCCATGTGGCGCCGCCGTCGTCCGTGACCTGGAGGAAGACGTCCATGGAGTAGACGCGGTCGGGGTCCTTGGGATCGCAGACGAGCTCCTGATAGTAGTTGCCGCTCGAGGTGTAGGCGCTCCGCCGCTCCCAGCTGGCCCCGCCGTCCCGGCTGCGGTAGAAGCCGCCGCGGTCCTCCTGGGCCTCGACGATGGCGTAGAGGAGGTTGGGCGCGACGGGGGACAGGGCCAAGCCGATGCGGCCGAGGTCGCCGCCGGGCAGGCCGGCGACGATCTTGCGCCAGGTCTTGCCGGCGTCGGTCGACTTGTAGACGGCCGAGCCCGGCCCGCCGCTGATCTGGGTGAAGACGTGGCGGCGGCGCTGGTGGGCGGCGGCGTAAAGGGTGTCGGGGTCGTTCGGGTCGAGGTGGACCTCGTTGAAGCCCGTGTTCTCGTCGACGGTCAGGACGGCCGCCCAGGTCTTGCCGCCGTCGGTCGTCTTGTAGACGCCGCGGTCGCCGCCCGGGCTCCAGAGCGGGCCGTAGGCCGCGACGTAGACGACGTCCGTGTCGCGGGGGTCGACGGCGATCGTGCCGATGTGCTCGGAGGCCTTGAGGCCGACGTTCGTCCAGGAGGCGCCGCCGTCCTCGGACTTGTAGACGCCGTCGCCGTAGCCGACGCTGCGCTGGTTGTTGTTCTCGCCCGTGCCGACCCAGACGACGTTGGGGTTCTTGGGATCGAGGACGACGCAGGCGACGGAGTACGAGCCCTGGGCGTCGAAGACCGGCGTGAAGGTCGTCCCGGCGTTCGCCGTCTTCCAGACGCCGCCCGAAGCCGAGGCGACGAAGAACTCGTGGCGCCTGCCCGGGCGCACGGCGAAATCTGAGATGCGGCCCGAGGTCAGGGCCGGCCCGATGGACCGGAGCTTGAAGGCGCCGAGAGACAGGCCGGCGTAGGGGTCGGCATCCTTGGCTGCGGGCGCCTTGGACTTGGCTTGTCCGGCAAGCGGCGCCGTGGGGACGGCCGCGGCCAGGACGGCCAGGGCGAGGGCGGCGAAGAGGACGCGACGAAGGCGGGTCCGAGGCGACATGACGACCTCCTGAGGCGGGGATGCGGGAACGAACGGAAACGAATGATAGCGCCCCCCGCCCGGGGGGTCAAGTCGTTGGACCGGTCATGGCCGAGGGCGCTTCGCGGCCGTCTTCTGGCGTTCGGCGCGGGAATAGGGTACGAGTTTCTCCCAGTTTCCGGTCGCGGCCGGTTCGCCCAGGTCGGCCAGGGGGACGAGGGACTCGGCCTTCTCGCCGCGGCCGGCAGCCATGCCGATGGCGAGCCCCAAGACCCCGGTGAAGGCGCCGGCTTTAACCGGGGTACGGATGCCATGGGAACCGCTGTCGCCGTATCCGATCCCCCATGCGACTCCGGGCAAGGCGCCGAAGATGAATCCCTTGATGGCGCTCGAGGCCATCCGGGACCTGCGCATGACGCTTACCGAGTGGATCCCATTCCGAGGGATCGTCAGATCGTCTCCGCCCCTGAGAAGAAGGAGGGAATCGGGCTTGACCGAGACGAGCTCGCCCCTGACCCGGGCCCCGTCGGTCTTGGCAACGACGACGAGAGCCCCGCGCCTCGTTCTGGCCGAGAGCTGGGCCGGCAGGCCCAACGAACCGGCCATCAGGACGACGGCGATGAATGTGCCGGCGGCGCGTTTGATGAAAGCCTCCTCCCCGATGGCCCGATGATGCGGCAATGACCCGGGCTTGTCAACGCGGCCGGGCCCGGCCGTCAGATCCGGAATCCGATCCTGAGGCCGTAGACGACTCCGCTCCAGGAGAATTCCCTGGCGGGAAGCGTCATCTCGACCTGGCGCGTGATCGGCTCGGCCGGATCCTCCCAGTTGTCCCGGTCGTGGAACGTCAGCTCCCGTGTCACGGTCGCCGGAGCGAAGCTCGCTTCGCTGTATCGATAGCCGCCGTAAACGCCCAAGAAGAAGGAGGGCGTGAAATAGTGATCGTAGGCGGCGCGGATCCGGACGGCCGGGACGGTCTTTTTCTCCGCGGGTATGGCCGGTTCGTCCGGTTCGGCCTTGACCCAAGCCGGCCCGGCCGAGATCCCGATCTCGACGGCCGCCCGGCGCCCCAGCGAGGGAACGGTCGGGCGGTACGCCAGGCCGACGAGGACGTAATCGTATCCGACCCGGAGGCGATCGCTGACGTACGCCTGGTAGGTTCTATAGTCTGTCGTCGATATGAAGAAGGGATATGTGTTCGCGCGGGCCTCCATGTCCCTGCCCCACAGGGAAAGCTCGATCTCGGAGACCCAGCGTTCGGTCCACTCGTAGCCCAGGCTGAGCGGAGCCGGGGAGGCCAACTCCGGAGCGTAATTCAGATAGTATTCCGTGACCTGAGGGAGGGCTTCCTCCGGAGGCGGGTCCTCCGTGAAGCGCCAGGTCGCCTCCAGGGGCCGGTACCGCTCGCCGACGAAGGGCCCCATCGTCGTGGCCAGCGCGATCCGGAAACGGGATCGCGCCGCCGATCCGGACCTCCCCCGCAGGCGGCTTTCCCGGGACAGCCCCTTCAGCCGGTCGAGATCGCGCCGAGACGCGTCCGCCGGCCCTCCCCAGGAGGATAAGGACCTGTCCTTCGACGAGACCATGCCGTAGACCAATCCCTCAACCCCTCCTAATACGCCGGCACCTGCGGCGCCCGCCCACCCGAATTCGATGTCGGGTTCCGTGGACATCCCCACGAGCCCCGAGCTCAGCAGGAACCCCGAGAGCGTCAGGAGGCCGGTCGGGGCTCGCCGCACGATCCTCACGCGCCAGATGTCGGCCAGGGCGACGCTCACGTCCTTCTCGCCTGGCCCCAGGAGCAAGAGCGAGTCCGGCCTGACGGCGATGAGCTCGCCTCGGACCTGGCTCCCGTCCTTAAGGGTGATCAGGATGCCGGCCCCTTGCCTTTCTTGGGCCCCGAGGCCGGGCGCCTGGACCAGGAGAGTGGCGACAAGGAGCGGGGCCGCGAAACGCCCGGTGACCGCGGTTCTCATCTGAAGCCTCCCTTCCGCCCCTATGATGATGGTTTCAAGGGTCCGAGTTGTCAATGATGTGTCAAAAAACCTCGCCGGCCCCGGGAGTTTGACAGCCGGGAGGCGGCGCCGATAGAATGAGTCCGCTCGAGGCCAAGTGACAACCGCAGAGGACCGTCGGGACGTCGGCGCTTTCGCCCTCGGGCTCGGCTTCGACCTCTTCGGCGTCGCCGACGTCACGGGGTTGCGAGAGGGATTCCTGCTCGACGCGGCGACGCGCGGCCGTTTCCCGTTCGCGGTCTCTCTCGGCAAGGCCCTGAGCGGCGCCGTCCTCGAGGACATCGGCGACCGTCCGACGGCTCTCTATTTCCACCACTACCGGCAGGCCAACCATTTCCTCGACCGGGGCGCCTTCCTCGTCGCCGACTTCATCCAACAAGCGGGTTCGCGCGCCTTGCCCATCGCCGCTTCGCAGATCGTCGACTGGGAGAACCAGAGAGCCCACGTGTCGCACAAGCACGTCGGGCGGGCCGCCGGTCTGGGCTGGTTCGGCCGCAACAACCTGCTCGTCAACCCGGCCCTCGGCTCGCGCTTCCGCCTGGTCACGGTCCTGACGGACATGCCGCTGGAGGCGGGATCGCCGCTCGATCGCGACTGCGGCCCGTGCCGGGCCTGCGTCGCGGCTTGCCCGGCCGGGGCCGTCAAGGACTCGCGCGCGGACTTCGACCACAGGGCCTGCTACGAGACGCTCAAGGATTTTCGCAAGAAGGGTTACGTCAGCCAGTTCATCTGCGGCATCTGCGTCCGCGACTGCCGCGGCCCCAAGCCCTGAGGCCCGGCTCAGACCTGGGCCATGGGATTGCGCACCCTCAACGAGGGGAAGCGGCCGAAGTCCCGGTCGATCGTCCACAGCTCGTCGATGCCGTGCCGGAGGCAGATCGCGGCAACGCGGGCGTCGTGGACCCGGGGCCCGGCGATCTTCCCTGCCAATAGGAGGGCCTTCAGGCGGGGCCAATGGGAGGCGTCCTCTCCGATGAGAACGAGGCTCGGCGATCCCAGCCAGGCTTCGACCTGGGCGAGCGCCGCTTCGACCGGCGTCGGCGGCACGTAGATCCTCGGGTGGGTGACGACGGCCAAGAACTCATGGATGCAGGGCCAGGGGATGGCCCAGGGCGCCCGCCCCTCGGCCAGCCCCCTCACGCGGTCGAGGGCGGCCGCGTGCCAGGGAGAATCCTCCCGATGGGCGTAGACGAGAAGGTTGCCGTCGACGGCGACCATCAGCCCCGGTCCTCGTAGCTCAGATCGAGGACGCGGTCCCAGCCCGCGCCCTCGAGCCGGGGATTGAGGCCCTGCCCCTTGAACGAAGCGGGGCGCAGCTTGAATTCCCCCCGTCCGGCCTCATCGCGCTCCAATACGACCTTGCGCAGGCCTTCTTCCACCAGCGCTTTCAGGGTCGTTTTCTCCCGATTGGCGATCTTTTTAGCCTCCTCGAAAAGACTATCGGGAATATGTATGGTTGTTTTCATATGGCTAGCCATATCATGTCTCCCCATGTTTGTCAATCTTCCCCGGCTATCTCAGAGACGTCCGGCGGCGGCCATCCATCTCAGGACCCCGTTCGGGGGTGGCCCGGCGAATGGGGATGTGCTAGATTGGTGAAGGACCGCTCATCGCGATCGAGGGAGGGAGAAAGCCCATGAAGAAAAACAGCGGCATGACGAGACGGGAGTTCTTCGCCGCCGGGGCCGGGTTCGCCGGCGCCGCCGCGCTGGCCTCGAGGGCTTCGGCCGCGGGTATCGGGCCGGTCGCTCCCGGCGCCCCCCGCCGCGCCGGCCAGGCCGCGCCGCCCAAGTCGCGGGTCGTCCTGGTCAGGACCGATTCGCGCGCCGACGGGGTCAAGAAGTGCCTCGACCTCCTCGGCCTGGACGCCTTCCGGGCCAAGCACGTCCTGATCAAGCCGAACTTCAACACCTCCGACCCGACGCCGGGCTCGACCCACAACGACACCCTGACCGCCCTGCTGGCCCGCATCCGGGACGAGGGGGCGCTGAGCCTGGCCATCGGCGACCGCAGCGGACCGGAGGACACCGAGCAGGTCTTCGACAAGAAGGGCGTCCGGGCCATCGCCGCGTCCTACGGGGCCAAGCTCCTGAACTTCGACGCCCTGGGCGACAACGGATACGTCAAGTTCGACCCGCCGGCCTCGCACTGGAAGGACGGCTTCCTCGTCGCCCGGCCGGTCGCCAACGGCGAGTGCGTCGTCTCGACCTGCTGCCTCAAGACCCACCAGTTCGGCGGCGTCTTCAGCATGTCGCTCAAGAACTCCGTCGGCATCGTGCCGCGCAAGGGCCACGGCTACATGCGCCAGCTCCACGGCTCGCCCGACCAGCGCCGGATGATCGCCGAGATCAACGCCGCCTACCGGCCGGCCGTGGTCGTCCTCGACGGGCTCGAGGCCTTCGTCGACGAGGGCCCGATGACCGGGCCGCGCAAGGAGGCCGGCGTTTTCCTGGCCGGCACGGACCGCGTGGCCGTCGACGCCGTGGGCGTGGCCATCCTCAAGGAACTCGGCTCGAACGACGCCGTCATGAAGCCGCGGGTCTTCGAGCAGGAGCAGATCGCCTGGGCCGTCCAGCTCGAGTTGGGCGCTTCGTCGCCGGCCGCGATCGTCGTCGACACGCCGGACAAGGCCAGCGAGGCCTACGCGGAGAAGATCCGGGCCCTCCTGGCCGCCTGACCTAGGCGCTCTGGTCGCGGACGAACTCCTCGACCTTGCGGACGAGGTCGCGGTCGCCGATGAAGAGCGGCGTCCGCTGGTGGAGCGAGGACGGCTTGACGTCGAGGATGGGCCCGTTGCCGTCGGAGGCGTAACCGCCGGCCTGCTCGGCGATGAAGGCCAGCGGCCCGGCCTCGTAGAGCAGGCGCAGCTTGCCCGAGGGCGCCTTGGGGTCCTTGGTGTCGGCCGGGTAGTAGAAGACGCCCCCGGCCAGCAGGTTGCGGTGGAAGTCGGAGACGAGCGTCCCGATGTAGCGCAGCGACAGCCCCTTGATCCCCCCGCCGTGGCCCTGCAGGTATTCCGTGAACAGCTGGACGCCGCGGCTCCAGTACAGCTGGTAGCCGAGGTTGACGCTGAAGTACTTGGGCTTGGGGATGCGGATGTCGGGGTGCGACAGCAGGAACTCGCCGACCGAGGGGTCGAGGGTGAAGCCGTGGACGCCGTGGCCGGCCGTGTAGACGAACATCGTGCTCGTCCCGTAGGCGATGTAGCCGGAGGCGACGAGGTTGCGGCCCGGCTGCAGGAACTCGTCCTCCGAGGTGGGCCCCGATTCCTTCTTGCGGCGGTAGATGCCGAAGATGGTCCCGACGGGCATGTTGAAGTCGACGTTCGACGATCCGTCGAGGGGGTCGAAGACGAGCAGGTACTTGCCCATCGGGTAGCGGTCGGGGATGCGCAGGAAGTCGGCGTTCTCCTCCGAGGCCAGGCCGGCCAGCCGGCCGGTGTGGTCGGTCAGCCGGGTCACGGTCAGGTCGGCGAAGCGGTCGAGCTTCATGACCGTCTCGCCCTGGACGTTGGTGTCGCCGGTCCGGCCCAGGATCTCGGCCAGCCCGGCCCGGGTCGTCTTGCTGGCGATGACCTTGCCGGCCAGGGCCAGGTCGTAGAGGATGTTGGTCAGCGTGCCCGTGGCCTCGGGATGGAAGGCCTGCTCGTCGAGGATGTGCCGCTCGATGGTGATGATGGGGGACGGGTCCGCGTGATCGGTCATGGCGCCTCCTGGGATCCCTCGGGGGGAGAGGGACCAAGGTAACACGCTTCACGGGCCCGTTCAAGCCGGGAGACGCGCTTGTCATCGGGCCCGCGGCTCGCATATAATCGGGCCAAGAAGGTCAAAGGTGGGTCGGGACCGGCGGACATTCGTCCTTTCCCTCTTCGCGGGGGGCCTCGTCCTCGTCGTCAGCGTCTTCGGGTTCGTCGGCATGCTCGGCCGCCCGGACATCCCCTGGGACGAGCTGGCCCAGCAGACCGGCATCCCGGCCGAGGCCCTGCCCGGCGCCGCCCTCCGCGTCGACGGCTTCCCCGTCGTCGACCGCGACGCCGATTTCAAGTTCGTGGCCGCCCGCCATCGCGTCGGCGACATCATCGAGTTCGTCTTCGCCAAGGACGGCCGGGAGGTCGCCGCCCGGGCCGCCCTCGAGGCCCACTACGCCGGGGAGGGCTATCCGCTCGTCTTTTTCCTGACCGGGGCGTTCGGCTTCCTGGTCGGCTTCGCCGTCTACCTTCTCCGCCGCGGCGACCGCCGGGCCGGCTATTTCTACTGGTTGTGCATGGCCTTCTCGGCGGCGGTCATGATCAGCGGCGAGTGGTACGGCGTCCACGGCCGGCCGCTGGCCATCCTGCCCGGGGTGGCCTTCTTCTTCGCCTACACGATGACGCCCATCGCCTTCCTGAGGTTCGCCCTGACCCTCACGGCCCGCGACCACCTTCCGGGCGGCCGGACCCTGTTCTGGATCTCGATCCTGTTCGGGGCCTTCTTCAGCGCCGGGTTCGCCGCCTCCATCCTTCTGCCGTCCGCCGTCGTCTTCCGGCTCAAAGGCTACTTCCAGGTCTTCCGGGTCTGGTTCGTCGTCCTGTTCGTCGCCGGGACCGCGCTCCTGGTCCGGGCCTTCCGGACGGCGCCCACGCGCGTCCGGCGCGACCAGATCCGCTGGGTCCTCATCGGGGTCCTGGGCGGGCTCGGCCCCTTCCTCTTCCTCTACCAGCTGCCGCGGGCCCTCGGCGCCGTCTCCGTCCTCAGCGAGGAGGCGGCCAGCGCCTTCTTCGTCCTCCTGCCGCTGGCCCTGGCCCTGGCTATTTTCAAGTACCGTCTCCTCGACGTCCCGGCCTTCGTCAACAAGAGCGTCGTCTATGCCCTGCTGACCGCGGTCACGGTCGGCGTCTACATGCTGGCCGTCGAGGCCATGAAGCCCCTCTTCGCGGTCCGCACCGGGGCCGGCCGCAAGTGGCTGTCGGCCGGAGCCGCCTTCGTCGCCGCGCTGGCTTTCGCCCCGGCCCGGGCCTGGATCCAGAAGCTCGTCGACCGGGCTTTCTTCCGCCGGGGCTACAACGAACGCCTGGCCCTGCGGGAGTTCGCCGAGCGGGCCGGTAAGGCCTGGAGCGCGGGCGATGTCCTGTCCGGGTTCGCCGACACCCTGGCCGGGGCCCTCCCGGTCGAGCGGACCGGCGCCTTCGTGCCCTCCCCGGGCCGGGCTCCCGCGGGGGCCGCCCTGCGGACCGGGCTCGACGACGGGGCCGTGGCCTCGCTCCTGGCCGCTCCGCCCGGGCCCCCGGCGCCGCTCGGCCCGGACCGGCTCGAGCGGCTGGGCTTCGAGATCGCCCTGCCGCTCGCGGTCGGCGAGGGCGCGCCGAGCGCCTGGCTCTTCGTCGGCCCGAAGCGCTCGGGCCTGCCCTTCACGGCCGAGGACCGGGCGCTCGTCGAGGCCCTGGCCGCCGAGGCGGGGGAGGCCTTCCGCCGGGTCCGCCTCCAGGAGGAGGTCGTCTACGAGCGGGCCTCGCGGGAGAAGGCCGAGGAGCTGGGCCGGATGAAGACCGAGTTCATTTCGGCCGTCTCGCACGAGCTGAAGACGCCCATGACCTCCCTGCGGTCGATCTCGGAGCTCCTCAAGTCGGGCAAGGTGGCCGACCCCGAGCGGCGCGGGCGCCTGCTCGAGCTGATGGCCGGGGAGTGCGGCCGTCTCGGCCGTTATCTCCACAACGTCCTCGACTTCGGCCGCATCGAGCAGGACGTCAAGAGCTACGACATCCGCGAGACCGACCTCGTCCCCGTCGTCGCCGGGGTCGTCGAGATCGTCCGCCCGGCCGCGGCCGAGGAGGGGCTGGCGCTCGACGTCGCCCTGCCCGGCGGGCCGGTCCCGGTCGAGGCCGACGCGGACGCCGTCCGGCAGGCCGTGCTCAACCTGGTCGACAACGCCGTCAAGTACGCGGCCGCCCCGAAGCGCGTCGCCGTGCGCCTGACGGCGACGCCGGCCGGGGCCGAGATCGCCGTCAGCGACAACGGCATCGGCGTCGCGCCGGCCGAACGCGACCGGCTCTTCGACGCCTTCTTCCGCGGCGCCGAGGCCCGGCGCCTCGACCCTCGGGGCGTCGGCCTGGGGCTGATGATCGTCAAGCACGTCATGGACGCCCACGGCGGCGAGATCGCCGTCGCCGGCGAGCCCGGCCGCGGCGCGACGTTCACGCTGAGATTCCCGAGGAGGCGAGCGGCATGAAAAAGGTCCTCATCATCGACGACGACCGTGTCCTCCGGCAGACCCTGGCCGCGGCCCTGGAGGCCGAGGGCTACGCCGTGGCCGAGGCCGCCGACGGGCGGGAAGGCCTGAACAAGGCCCTCCGGGGCGGCTTCGACCTCGTCGTCCTCGACGTCGTCATGCCCGAGCTCGGCGGGCTCGAGGTCTGCCGCGGGCTGCGCGAGGCCGGCCGCCAGGTGCCCGTCATCGTCTGCTCGGGCAAGAAGAAGAAGGAGGTCGACAAGGTCCTCGGGCTCGAGCTCGGCGGGGACGACTACCTGACCAAGCCCTTCGGCACGGACGAGTTCATCGCCCGGGTCCACGCCGTCCTGCGGCGTTCCAAGCCGGAGGCGCCCGAGCTCGACGACGCGGCTTTCGGGGACGTGGCCGTCGATTTCCGGGCCAAGTCCGCGACGAGGGCGGGCCGGGAGCTCCACCTGACAGCCCGCGAGTTCGCCCTGCTGCGCCTCCTGGCCGCCCACGAGGGGCAGGTCGTCTCCCGGGAGACCATCCTCAACAAGGTCTGGGATTACGAGCGGTTCCCCACGACCCGGACGGTCGACACCTTCATCTACAACCTGCGGCGCAAGATCGAGGACGATCCGAGGACGCCGAAGCACCTGATCACCGTGCCCTGGCTGGGCTACAAGTTCCAGCGCTGATCCCGCGCGGAACGGGTATAATCCGGACTATGAGAAAGTGGCTCCTGCTGCTTCTGGCGATCGCCATCCTCTTCGCCCTGCCGAAGATCAACACGCGCGGCCGGCGGGACCGCTTCCCCCTCCTCAAGCGCGTCAACGACGCCGTCAATGTCGTCGCCGCGGTCCTGCTCGCCGTCTACCTCGTCGCTTTCGGCTACTGGCTCTGGACCGAGGTCATCCGCTGACCCGGCCCGGGCGTCAGATGTCGAAGCAGACCGTCCGGTGCGGCAGGCGCCCCTCGATCCGGACGGGATCGTCGTGGGGCGCGTAGGCCAGGACCGTCGTGATGTGGGCGATCATGTCGACCGGCTGGCTGCCAGGCTTGGCGGGCGGGTATTTGACCTGGGCCATCCGATACTCGGGGCTGTCGAAAGGCAGATACTCGAGCTCGACACGGACGCTCTGGGCGTCGACGTAGGTGCTGACGGCGACGATCCGGGCCAGCTCGGTGACGACGGCCTCGACGCCTATGACGACCGCGCCCGTTTCGGTCGTCAGCTTGGGGTGTTCCAGGTAGGTGCCGGCGAAAGGGTTGACCTTGGCGGCATCGGCCAGCCAGGGCCCCAGGAGCCGCCTGAGGCCGTCGATCCGGTCGGCCTTCTCGGCCGGAGACAGGCCCTCATCGGCCAGGACGGCGCGGACGGCCTCGCGGTAACCTTCCAACGCCTCGGACGTCCTCGCCGCGCTCAGGAACGCGGACAGCCTGGCGTTGTCCTTCTCGACCTTGGCGGCGCAGCTCGACTCGAGCTTGGTGCCCGGATACAAGTGGAACGAGATGGGGCAGATCTTCTCGTAATCCTGGCCGGGCGGCGGGGCCGGCGCCGTCCAGAGCGCCGCCGCCAGGGCCAGCGCGGCGACGGCCGCCGCGCCCAACGTCCTTCCGTTCTTCATGGTCCCCTCCTTTCGCGTTATAGGTTCTCGAGCTTCTTCAGGTCTTTCCCGTACCGGGCTTTCTGTTTCTTGAGGATATCTTCGAAGCGGGCCAGGCCGCGCAGCGGCGCGAAGGCCGGGTTCCCCTTGAGCGAAGGATAGGCGTAGAGGTAGTCGCCGGCCGTCTCGAAGCCCCGGGCGATGCCGGCCTCGATATTGGCCAGGGCCTCGTCGTTCATGCCCAGGAGGAGATAGAAGCAGGTGCCCTGGATGGTCAGGACCTCGGTCCGCCCCTTGAGGGTCAAGGCCAGGTCCTTCTCGCCCCGGGCCGCCGCGAGCAGGCCCTCGGTGAAGGGCAGGTAGCGGAAGTCCGGACGGATGCGCCGCATGGCCTCGATCTCGGCCGCCCCCTCCTCGAGCCGTCCGGCCAGGATGAGGTGGATGGCGTGGGCCAGCCTGACGCGGAGGTCGTTCGGATCGAGCGCCACCGCCCGCACGGAACGCGCGGCGGCTTCGGCGAACCGCCCGAGACCGGCGAGGCAGTTCGAGATCTGGAAGACCGGCTCGGGATCGTCGGGCGCGAGCCGGGCCGCCCGCTCGAGGTGGGGGATGGCCTGCCGATAGAGCCCGACGCTCCTCAGGAACGCGCCGACGTCGCGCCGGACGACCGCGCTCGCGGGCTCCAGGCGCAGGGCCTTGGCGAAAGCGTCGTAGGATTTCGTGAAATCGCCCCGGTTGAAGTGGGCCCAGCCGAGGCCCACGCTCGTCTCGGGCGAGAGCGGATTCTCGTCGTAGGCCCGCTGGTAGAATTCGCACATCCGGTCGACGTCCCGGGGATCCCGCTGGGACGGGGGCGAGGAGTTGTAGCGGGCTTCGTAGGCGTTGCCCGTGGCCCACAGGGCCAGCGCGAACCCGGGATCGAGGGCCAGGGCGCGTTCGTATTTGGCCAGGACCTCCGCGAAGACGTCGGGGTGGTCCCTGACGGGGGAGGCCGCGTCGAGCATCTCCATCCCTTCGTGGACGAGGAGGCGGGCGTCCAGGTTCGAGGAGATCCCCTTGTTCGACCGCTGGACCTTGTCCTCGGCGATGTCGTAGCGGATGACGGTGGCGACGCCCTCGGCGAATTCCTCGACGGCGGCGACGCGGTCCGGCGCCGCCGGCCGCGACAGCTCGTAGGTCCGGGCGGTCAGGTTGCGCCGGGCGTTGATGAGCCTCGCGGTGAGGCTCATCCCGTCGCCCTGGGCATGGACGGCGGGCTCGAGGAGGTAATCGGCTTCGAGGAGCCGGCCGATCGCCTTCGGGTCCCGGCCGGCGGTCTTCCGGGAGTTCACCGTGATCGGAGGGACGACGACGAGCCCAGGGATGCCGGAAAGCCCGGTCGCGAGGGCGTCCTGAAGACGGCGCCCGAACTCCGGGCCGCCTCCGGGGGCCTCGGGAACGCCGAGCACGGCGACGGAGCTCGTCGGGGACGGCGGATCCGGCGGGATGACCGTCCCCAGGTAGACGAGCAGGGCCAGGAGCGCCGCCGCGGCCGCGAACGAAGCCGGCTTGTGGCCCCGGACCAATGCCCGGACGGCCCGGAGGATCCGGTGCGGCGCCGGGGTGCGCAGCCGGTCGAGGTCCGCCCGGACCTCCGCCGCGCCCTGGTACCGTTTGGCCGGGTCCTTCTCCAGGCACCTCAGGACGACGCGGGCGAGCTCGGGAGAGATGCCGCGGTTGTGCTCGCGCGGGTCTCTCGGCGCTTCGCGCAGGTGTTTCTCGGCCAGATCCGCGGCGCTCTCGGCGTGGAACGGC
Organism: Candidatus Aminicenantota bacterium; assembly: GCA_017999365.1. Lineage (GTDB taxonomy): Bacteria > Acidobacteriota > Aminicenantia > Aminicenantales > Saccharicenantaceae > RBG-16-66-30. Next base: position 120,142 of record JAGNLW010000002.1, on the reverse strand, counting down.
GTCGTCCCGGTCAGCATCTCGTAGAGAAGGACGCCGAGCGAATACAGGTCGGACCGGGCGTCGGCCGGCGCGCCGCGGGCCTGCTCGGGCGAAAGGTAGGCCGGCGTCCCGCTGCGCGACCCCGGCCCGGCGCTCGCGGTGGACGCGGACACGAGCAGGGCCAGCCCGAAGTCCATGATCTTGGCCCGGCCGTCCTCGTCGATCATGACGTTCTGGGGCTTGAGGTCGCGGTGGACGATGCCCAGCCGGTGGGCCTCGTCCAGGCCGTCGCAGATCTGGCAGGCCACGGGGATGGCCTGGCCGGGCGAGAGGCGGCCGACCTTGCGGATGAGGCGCTTGAGGTTCTCGCCGCGGACGTATTCCATGGTGATGAAGGGGACCCGCCCCTCCTCGTTCAGGTCGAACATCCGGGCGACGTTGCGGTGGACGACCTGGCGGGCCAGCTTCAGCTCGGTGGCGAAGCGGGCCACCGCCGCGCGGTCCGAGGCGATCTCGGGCCGGATGAGCTTGAGGGCGATCTCCTCGTCGAGCTTGCGGTCGAGGACCCGGAAGACGCGGCCCATGCCGCCCGTGCCGAGTTCCTCGATGACCTGGTAGCGGCGGGCGAAGAGGACGCCCGGGAGGAGGCCGTCGGGCGCGGGGCCGTAGGGAGGAGTGCCGCCGTCGTAGCTCCGCGTGGCCGCGCCGGCCCGGGACGCGGGGAGCGGCGTACCGCATTCGCCGCAGAAGCGCTGCGTGTCCGAGTTCTCCCCGGAGCAGTTAGGGCATCGGCTCATGCCCGTCCCCCTTGACCGGCGTAAGCCCAATCTACCGCCGTTGCGGGCCGGTGTCAATCCTTCACGCGGGCGCTGGGCCGTCAGGCGCGGCGGGCGCGGCCGGCCGGCTCAGCGGCCCGAGGCCGGCAGCCGTTCCAGGCGCTCGAGGGCCAGCCGGGCCGCCGGAGGGACGGCGGCCGTCTGGTCGAACCCGAAGACCGAGACGGAAACGTAACCGTTGCGGACGGCCCAGATGTCGGTGCCGGGCAGGGCCGGTTCGAGGTGCTCCCAGCCCGGGAGGTAGAGCGTCAGGCCCTCGGGCGTGGTCCGTTTCCCGAAATGGTCCACGGGGGCCCGGGTGTCCTGGCGGGTGACGCGGACGCCGCGCAAAGCGGCGCGGGGGAGGGGCGGGACGTTGACGTTGAGGAAGGTCCCCGGCGGGATGCCGTTCCCCCCCAGGGCCCGGACGATGTCCGCGGCGACCGCGGCCGCCCCTGCGAAGTCCATGTCCTTGGACGAGACCAGGTTGACGGCGATGGCCGGAAGCCCCAGGAAAGCCGCCTCGCGGGCCGCTCCGACCGTGGCCGAGTAGAACGTGACCGTGCCCAGGTTCTCGCCGTGGTTGATGCCCGAAAGGACGATGTCCGGCCTCTCGGCGAGGAGCTCTTCGACGGCCAGCCGGACGCAGGTCGCCGGCAGGGCGTCGACGGCGATCCAGCGCTGGCCGGCCCGCACGCTCTCGCGGACGGCGATGGGACGGTCCGAGGTCACGCCGTGGCTCGCGCCCGAGCGGCCCCGGTCGGGAGCGGCGACGGTCACGGCGCCCAAGGGGGCCAGGGCCGCGGCCAGCGCCGCGATGCCGGGCGCTTCGATGCCGTCGTCGTTGGTGACGAGGATGGACAAGGGCCGGGGAGCGGACGGCGCGGGAGCGCCGGCGCCGCAGGCCGCGGCCAGGAGGAGGGCGATCAGCACGGACGCGGCGGGCATCCTCCGTTCGTTCATCGCTCCCTCCTTCGCGCGTCGCTCGGTCTGCACATGCCGCTGTGCGATTCATCAAAAGTCCGCGCCGGACAAGTCTTTAGCCCGCGCCGTCCGGCGCTTTTCCACAGGCTTATGCACAAACTCTGTGGAAATCCGTTGTTCACTTTCTGTTCTTCACGTGGATGTCGAACCATTCGATCATCTCGGCCAGGACGTGGAGGACCGACTCGCGGGCCGAATAGCCGTGGCTCTCGTACGGCAGGTAGACGAACCGCGCCGTCGCGCCGAAGCCCTTGAGCGCGGCGAACAGGCGCTCGGACTGGATGGGGAAGGTGCCCGAGTTGTTGTCGGCCATGCCGTGGATCATCAGCAGCGGCGTCTTGATCCTGTCGGCGAACATGAACGGCGACATCTTGACGTAGGTGTCGGTCGCTTCCCACAGGGTCCGCCGCTCGCTCTGGAAGCCGAAGGGCGTCAGGGTCCGGTTGTAGGCCCCGCTGCGGGCGATGCCGGCCGCGAACAAGTCGCAGTGGGCCAACAAGTTGGCGGTCATGAAGGCCCCGTAGCTGTGGCCGCCGACGCCGACCCGCTTGGGGTCGCCGACGCCCATCTCGTCGAGCTTGCGGATGGCCGCCTCGGCGTTGGAGACGATCTGCGGCACGAAGGTGTCGTTGACCTTCTCGGGGTCGCCGACGACGGGCATCTCGGCGTTGTCGAGGACGGCGTAGCCCTGGGTCAGGAAGAACAGCTGCGAGGTGCCGCGGAAGAACGTGAACCGGTTGACGGAGCCGCGGACCTGGCCGGCCGTGGCCGCCGTATCGTATTCGAGGGGATAGGCCCAGATGACGACGGGCAGCCGCGTGCCGTCCTTGTATCCCGGCGGCAGGTAGAGCGTGCCGCTGAGCTCGAGGCCGTCGATGGCCCTCTTGTAGGTGATGCGCTCTTTGCGGAGGCCGGTCAGCTGGGGCGCCGGGTCCTTGAAGTCCGTCAGGGCCGAGCGCTTCTTCGTCTTGAGGTCGAAGAGGCAGTAGTTCGGCGGCTCGGTCTTCGATTCGTAGCTGGTGACGATCTTCGTCCGCGAGGCGCCGGCGAAATCGACGAAGGTCTCGTAGGCCGGGTCCTGGCACTGCCAGAGGCGCTCGACCTTGAGGGTCTTGAGGTTCATGCGGTCGAGGAAGGGATGGTCGCCCCGGGGGGACGAACCGGCGCCGCTCAGGTAGATCCAGTCCTTGTCCTGGAGGATGACCCGCTCGCCGGTCTCGAGGGTCGTCGTGACCGGGCGTCCGGGGTTCTTGTAGCTGTCCCGGACACCCAGGTCCCAGACCGTGACCGGCGCGGCGGCCGGGGCCGCGAGGTCGACCAGGAAGGTCGTCCGCCAGCTCCTCTTCCATTCGCTCTGCGTCGCCAGGACCTTGCCCGGCGCCGCGAAGTACTGCAGGCCCGCGGCCCTCTCCTTGAGCTTGAAGAGCTCCTTGGGCTCGGCGGCGAACGGAGCGTCGAGCGACACCCAGCGGTCGCGGAAGGGGGCGTCCTTTTTCGGATCGCCGCCGTCGAGGGCCTCGGCCCAGATCAGGGTCTCCGGCCTGTGGACCATCCAACCGACGTTGCGCGGGCCCGTCGGGACGCCGTTGATGGGCACGCCCTCTTCGGTCGGCAGGTCGGCCACGACCTTGACCAGGTTGCCGTCGAGGTCCCAGACCTCCAGCGAATGGGCGAAGCCGTCGGCGGGCAGGGCGTAGGAGTAGGGCCGCTTGATCCGGCCGACGTAGAGGTAGCGCTGGGACGGCGAGACGGCCAGGGTGTCGTAGATGCCCGGCTTCCCGATCCCGCGGACCTCTCCGGTCACGGCGTCGACGAGGGCCGTCTGCGAAGCGGCATAGTGGTCGAAGAGGACCTCATCGAAGGCGTTCTTGAGCAAGTCCTGGTAGGTGGCGACCTTGGCCTCCTTGCCGCCCGAGACCTGGATCTCGGGGCCGACGGGGACGCGCGGCGCGACCGGGGTCGGGCCGCGGCCCTCGGGGACGAGCGAGACGAGGACGCGGCGCGAGTCGGGGGCCCAGTCGACGCCCCCGAGGACGGCGTTGACGACCGGCCCGGTCAGGGCCTTGGCCGTGCCCGCCTTGACGTCCACGGCCCAGAGTTCGACGCCGCCCTCGACGTAGCGGAGGAAGGCGACGCGCGCGCCGTCGGGGGAGAAGGCCGGGAAGGTGAACTTGACGCCTTCGGGCAGGGCGACGCGGCGGACGAGGCCCGTCTTCATGTCCTTGAGGGCGAGGCCGGTGGAGAAGCTCAGGACCTGGCGGCTGTTATAGGCCGGGGTGATGCGCATCCCGGCGATCCGCAGGATGGGCTCGGAGAGGTAGGCGATCGAGGGCATCGACTCGCGCTCGACGAGGAGCATCGTGTCGCCGGCCGGGCTCATCGTCACCGATGGGGTCGGCGGCGCGTCGAGGATGTCGACGACTTCCTTGGGGGGCATCTTGTAGGGCTCCTGGCCGGCGGCGCAGGGGACGAGCGCGGCGGCGAGGACGGCGAGGACGGCGAGGCGGACGGCGGTCTTGGTCATGGGCGCACCTCTCTCCCGGATGAGGTCATGGTCGAAGACAGGGATTTTAAACCAATTCTCGTTTTTTCAAAACGGTTCTTTTATAATCCCGGTGCTTCACCCGAGAGCCCGAACGATGGCCGAACAGACCGCCAGCGCCGTCCGCCTGTCCGTCGTCGTCCCGACGTACGCCCGGGAGCCCGGCATCGCGGCGACGGTCGGGGCGGTCGCGGCCTTCCTGGCCGGCAAACCCGCCGATGCCGAGATCGTCGTCGTCGACGACGGCAGCCCCGACGGGACGGCGGAGGCGGCCCGGGCCGCGCTGGCCGCCCTCGGCGGGCGCCCGGCCGGCCGGGTCATCCGCCTCGAGAGGAACCGGGGCAAGGGCGCGGCCGTGCGGGAGGGCATGCTGGCCGCGGACGGCGACATCGTCCTGTTCACCGACGACGACCTGTCGACGCCCATCGCCGAGGCCGATAAGCTCGTGGCGGCCATCGAGGCCGGGGCGGACGCGGCGATCGGCTCGCGGGCCCTGGCCGCCTCCGTGATCCGGGTCCGTCAGCGGCGGCCGCGGGAGCTCATGGGCAAGGTCTTCAACGCCCTCGTCCGCCTGCTCGTCCTGCGCGGTTATCCCGACACCCAGTGCGGCTTCAAGGCCTTCCGCCGGGAGGCCGCCCGCGACGTCTTCTCGCGCCTGCGGACCGAGGGCTTCTCCTTCGACGTCGAGGTCCTGGTGCTTTGCCGGGAGCTCGGCTACCGCGTGGCCCAGGTCCCGGTCGCCTGGAGCGACTCCCGGCCGAGCCGCCTGCGCTTTCTCAAAGGCTCGTGGGGCATGCTCCGCGAGCTCCTCGGCATCCGCCGCCGCGCCCGCCGCGGCCTCTCCTCCCGATAGGGGGGGATTTCACCGCCGGATTCACCCCAAGGGGGGATTGCCGCTTCCCGCCCGGGACGCCAGAATGGCGGGGAACCGGGGCCGTTCCCCGGACCGGAGTGCCGCCATGGAAAGACGCAAACATCGCCGCTTCCAGCAGTGGAACAAGGCGATCATCAAGTCCGTGACCGGCGGTCAGGGCATCCTGCCCGACTGCCCGATGGACGCCTACGCCTGGGACCTCTCTCTGGGGGGAGCCAGGATCCAGTGCGACGCCGGCTTCCCGGTCGGCTGCGTCGTTCGCCTCCACCTCGAGCTGGTCAGGTCCCGCGAGTTCGTCGGCCTCGACGCCGCCGTGCGCTGGAACCGCTGGAACGAGGAACTCAAGGTCCACGAGTTCGGCGTGGAGTTCCAGGACTGCACCGAGCAGACGCTCCAGGCCATCATGCGCAATCTCTATCACGACACCGACCGCAAGCCGAAGGACGAGCCGGCCGGCGAGGGGCTGGACAAGGCGCCCGTCTGACAGGGGCGCGAGGGGACAGAAAGAGGGGCCGATCATGCAAAGGCGAAAAGACCGTCGCGTCAAGCAGTGGAACAAGACCCTGATCCGGGTCCCGGGCGCCCTGGGGCCCGTCGAGATCCAGGCCTTCACCAGCGACATCTCGCTCGGCGGGGCTTGTCTGCACAGCCCCGAGCCCTTCGCCGTGGGCAGCCTTCTCCCTCTCCGCATCGAGCTCGTCCGGACCGGGGAGACGATCACCATCGAAGCCGTGGTCAAGTGGTCCCGGCATCACGAGGCCGACGACATCCACGAGCTCGGCGTCGAGTTCCAGCACTCGGCCAGCGCCGCCTTCATGAGCCTGTTGAAGAACATCCACGACCTCGACCCCCGGACCAGGGCGGCCCGCCCGGCCTCCGAGCTGGGCAAGGTCTGAGGGGATGAGGGCCGTGCGCACCCCCGCCTCCGTCGCCAAGTCCGCCCAGCGCCGCCGGGACCGGCGCTTCAAGCAGAAGAACCGGACGACCATCACCCTCCATGGCACAGAGCAGGGCCTGCGCGGGGCCGCCGAGGCCAAGGCCTTCACCTACGACCTGTCCCTCGGCGGGACCATGATCCAGTCGCAAGAAGCCTATCCGGTGGGGACGCGCGTCCAACTCCGCATCGTCCTGTCGCGGACCATGGCCAGCCTCAGCCTCGACGGCGAGGTCAAATGGGTCCGCCGCCACTCCTCGGAGAACATGTACGAGATGGGCGTCGAGTTCCTCCACGACCGCCCGCAGAGCTTCATGAGCCTGATGAAGGAACTCTACGAGGTCAAGAAGCCCGATCTCGCCCAGGACGCCGCGCCTCACGCCGTCCCGCCGCAGCCTCGACTCAACCGGTCCTGACCGACCGGATCCGTCCCGTGATGGCCACCGTGATCCGGTAGGCCCCGGCCGCGTTCCCGACCGTGACCGCCGCCAACGGGGCCACCGTTCCCTGCGGATAGAAGACGGGAGCGGCGTTGGCCTCGACCGCGACCCCGTCCAGGACTTCGGTCCGGGCCGTCCGCCATGTTCCGGAAGCGTCGTCCGGGCGCTCGAACACGAGCGTCGAACCGGCGAAGCGGACCCGGACGGGCTGGCCCGACATCACGGCGCGGAACCGGGCCTGGCCCAGCCCCGACGTCACCGCCCAGACCCCCGCCCGAAGCCGGAGCCTCGGCCCGAGCCGGCCGACCGAATACCCGGCCCCGGCGGCGAACAGGCCGGCCAGGGCCAGGGCGACGAGGACCTCGAAGAGCGAGAACCCCCGGCCATCGGCGCGGCGGCCCATTCAGTACTCCCTCCAGGCCAGGACGCGGAGGGCGTAGAAGGCCAATTGAGAGGACGCGGTCAGGGGCGAGCGGGCCGGAAGCCTCCCGTCGGCGGCCCGGTCGTCGGCGGCCAGCCGGAGCGCGTTGCCGTTGCCGGCGTAGCCGCCCGCGTGCAGGGCGCCCATCACTTCGACGGTCTTGCCCGTGCCCTCGACGCGGAACCCGCCCGAGGCCGCGGTCATCGCGGCCTGGACCCGGAGGTCGGTCGGGGCGCCGGAGGCGACGACGATGCCGCCCTCGACGGCCTCTCCCGTCGCGATGTCCCGGCCCGAGGAGTAGATGACGAGCTGGGCCCGGGTGTCCTTGGCGTAGGGGATGCCGTCGCGCCAGCGCACGCCTTCCAGGACCAGGTGCGAGGCGATGGCCACCGCGGCGGACGAGACGATGGTCAAGTCGACGCCGTCGAGAACGGCCGGCGTCTCCCCGTCGTAGGCCATGGCCACCGACCCGTCGGGGAGGACCGCGCCGCCGCCGAGCGAAAGGACGGCGCCGTCGACGATGACGAGAGGCAGAGGGACGAGATCGTACGCGCGTTCTCCCTCGGGCGTCCGGAACGAGGTCCGGCTGCGGGCCGGGCTGAAGTCGAGGCGCCATTCCGCGCCGCCGGCCCGGAAGACGATGACCTGCGTGT
>JAGNLW010000002.1:0-107500 GCA_017999365.1 Candidatus Aminicenantota bacterium | reverse complement strand
GGTGACGGGGTGCCTTTTGCTTAATGAGCCGGCTAGTTATTCTACGCGGCAAGGTTAAGCTCCTATGGAGCGGAGCCGTAGCGAAAGCGAGTCTGAATAGGGCGTTTAGTCGTGTGGAATATACGCGAAGCTGAGTGATCTACCCTTGGCCAGGATGAACTCAGGGTAACACCTGAGGGAGGTCCGAACCATTGTCGGTTGAAAACGGCTTGGATGAGCTGAGGGTAGGGGTGAAAGGCTAATCAAACTCAGGAATAGCTCGTTCTCTCCGAAATAGCTTTAGGGCTAGCCTCGCACGAATGTCATGGGCGGTAGAGCACTGGATGGCCTAGGGGTTCGAAAGTTCTACCAAATCCAACCAAACTCCGAATTCCCATGAACACTATGCGGGAGTCAGACTGCGAGCACTAAGGTCCGTAGTCAAAAGGGAAACAGCCCAGACCGTCAGCTAAGGTCCCTAAATATTGGCTAAGTGGGCAAGGATGTGAGGATACTCAGACAACCAGGATGTTGGCTTAGAAGCAGCCATCATTTAAAGAAAGCGTAACAGCTCACTGGTCAAGCGTTCTTGCGCCGACAATGTAACGGGGCTCAAGCCAGTTACCGAAGCTGCGGACTGGCGGGTCTTCGGATCCGCCTTTGGTAGGAGAGCATTCTCACTCGGGCGAAGCCGTGGTGACAAGCCATGGTGGACGGCTGAGAAGAGACCCTGCCGGCATGAGTAGCGATAATTGGGGTAAAAACCCTCAACGCCGAAAATCTAAGGTTTCCTGGGGAAGGTCAGTCCGCCCAGGGTCAGTCGGTCCCTAAGGTCAGGCCGAAAGGCGTAGCCGATGGACAGCAGGTCAACATTCCTGCACCGCCTGAGACACGTTATCACGATGGGGAGACACAGGAGGATAGGCATACGCGCGATCGGAAATGCGCGACCGCCCAGTAGAGGGAGCTTCCAGGCAAATCCGGTAGCTCTTAACCTCGAGTACGGCGGGGAAGGTCGCCTTCGGGCTTCCGAACTTGTCGATTCCACGCTGTCGAGAAAATCCTCTAAGGAGCGTCTCAGGTGACCGTACCGCAAACCGACACAGGTAGATAAGAAGAGTATTCTAAGGCGCACGAGTGAGCCCTCTTTTAGGAACTAGGCAAGTTAGCCCCGTAACTTCGGGAAAAGGGGCGCCTTATTAGGGTGAAGCCGTACAGGCGGAGCCCGAGGAGGCCGCAGAGAAATGGCTCTAGCGACTGTTTAATAAAAACACAGGACTCTGCAAAGACATAAAATCGATGTATAGGGTCTGACGCCTGCCCGGTGCTGGAAGGTTAAGGGAAGGGGTTAGCCGTAAGGCGAAGCTCTGAACCGAAGCCCCAGTAAACGGCGGCCGTAACTATAACGGTCCTAAGGTAGCGAAATTCCTTGTCGGGTAAGTTCCGACCCGCACGAAAGGCGTAACGACTTGAGCGCTGTCTCAAAGAGGGGCTCGGCGAAATTGTGGTACCGGTGAAGACGCCGGTTACCTGCCGCTGGACGGGAAGACCCCGGCACCTTAACTGCATCCTAGCATTGGATTTCGGTCCATGATGCGCAGGATAGGTGGGAGGCTATGAAGCATCGGCTCCGGCCGGTGTGGAGCCAACGGTGAGATACCACTCTTCCTGGTCTGAGATTCTAACCTCCGCCCCTGATCGGGGCGAGGAACAGTGTTAGGTGGGTAGTTTGACTGGGGCGGTCGCCTCCTAAAATGTAACGGAGGCGCCCAAAGGTTCCCTCAGGTTGTTTGGAAATCAACCGCAGAGTGCAAAGGCATAAGGGAGCTTGACTGTGAGGCCGACGGGCCGAACAGGTGGGAAACCAGGGCTTAGTGATCCGGTGATCCTGTATGGAAGGGTCATCGCTCAACGGATAAAAGGTACGCCGGGGATAACAGGCTAATAGTGTCCAAGAGCTCACATCGACGACACTGTTTGGCACCTCGATGTCGGCTCATCTCATCCTGGGGCTGAAGCAGGTCCCAAGGGTCCGGCTGTTCGCCGGTTAAAGAGGTACGTGAGCTGGGTTTAGAACGTCGCGAGACAGTTCGGTCCCTATCCACGGTAGGCGTAGGAGATTTGAGGGGGGCTGCCCATAGTACGAAAGGACCTGGGTGGACGAACCTCTAGTGTACCAGTTGTCCCGCCAGGGGCAGCGCTGGGTAGCTACGTTCGGTTGTGATAACCGCTGAAAGCATATAAGCGGGAAGCACGCCCCAAGATAAGATCTCCCTCCCGCAAGGGCTGAAGGTCCCTGGTAGACGACCAGGTTGATAGGCTGGAGGTGTAAGCGCAGAGATGCGTTCAGCTGACCAGTACTAATAGACCGTGAGGCTTGACCATAAAGTTTATCAAGACAAAAAAGAGATGGGGACATGTTCGAATTTCTCTTGAAATTCGTACGTGTCCCCGGTTTGATACCGCTATGTTCTCGTTATGATTCAAATCCCGGTGACTGTAACGGCGGGGCCACACCCGTTCCCATTCCGAACACGGAAGTTAAGCCCGCTCGTGCCGATGGTACTGCCTGGGCAGCTGGGTGGGAGAGTAGGTCGTTGCCGGGTTTTTTATTTTCACTCGAATAAAGGCCAGAGGGGCACGGGCCCCCAGACAAACGGTCGGTCAACCACCCTCTCCTTTTATTCGGCAGGTTGGGCGCGGGCTCCGTTCATGGGCCAAGGGGAACCACGGAATCCGAATAAGAGAGACCGCGTCCAGGGCATGGGCAAAAATTCAAGGAGAGATGTATGAACATCTACGTGGGAAACATTTCCCGCACGGCGACCGAGCAGGACCTTCGCGACGCCTTCGCGGCGTTCGGCGAGGTCCAGAGCGCGTCGATCATCAAGGACAAGTTCAGCGGTGAGAGCCGCGGTTTCGGCTTCGTCGAGATGCCGAACAAGGAAGAGGCCGACAAGGCCATCTCCGGGCTCAACGGCAAGGACCTCAAGGGCCGTCCCCTGACGGTCAACGAAGCCCGGCCCCGCACCGACCGGCCCCGCACGGGCGGCGGCGGCGGCGGCAGAGGCGGCTTCGGCGGCGGCCGCGGCCGGTATTGATCGCCTAAGCGACCTTATTCGAACGTCCAGGGCCTGTTCCCGAGAGGGGATCGGCCCTTTTTATTTTCTGATGGGAACACAAGAAAGGCCGGAGCTGGTTATTTCTTCCGGCCCGCCAGGTCGATCAGCCGGCCGAGCCGCTTGTAAACCTCCCGGCGATGCCCGACGGTCACAATGAGGACGACGAGCTCGCTCCCCTTGGCGCGATAGATGATCCGGTAGTCCGACGTCCGGAGCGATCGCAAACCCGACAGTTCGTGCGACAGGGGCTTCCCTCGTTCCGGCTCCACGGCGAGGGATCCGACGGCCTTTCGCACGAGCTTCCGGACGGAGGGATCGAGCTTGTCGATGATCCGTTTCGCCTCCCTCGTATAGAGGATGCGGTGGGCGGGGGGCTTCATCTCTCGGGGAAGACCTCGTCGTGGGCGTAGAGCCGGCCGGCCTTCTCGTCGGCCAGCCCCCGGTCGAGGCTCGCCATGAGCTCACGGTCGCTGAGGATCTCGAGCGTTTCGATGAGCGTCTCGTACTCCGCGACGCTCATTAGGACCCCTTCAGGCTTGCCACGGTGGGTGATGCCGTAGATCCCGTGTTCCTCACGCACCTTGCGCACGAGGCTCGAGAGCCGGGCCTTGGCCGCGCTCAGGGGCACGATATCGGTGTACTCGGCCATAAGATCCTCCCTGGATGGTCTGATAATAGACCAATAAAGTAGTCCAATCGATAATAGGGCCTCGATGATCCCTTGTCAAGGGGATCTCTTCTTCCGGGCCCGCCGGACCGGCCACCAGTCGATGACGGTCCCCCCGGCCTCGAGATAGTACGGGCTTGCGAGGACGTTCATCCGGCCTTCCCGGGCGACCAGGAACTCCCGGACCCGGAAACGCTTTCCGGTGTGGATGTCCTCCATGACGTCGTCGAGAGAGGGGATCGGTCTGAAGATGTAGAGCTTCTCGAGGACCGCCTGTTTTTGGTCATCCGGGATGTCATAGATCCGGACGGGCCCCGACGGCGAGGGGACGAGCTTGATGGGGAAGGGCAGGGGAGGATCCATAAAGGGCGAGGACTTGCTCATGAGCGTCTCCTTTCGTTCTCTGGGACGCTCCGAGAGCCGGTATGTTCTCAGTCAGGGGCCGGTTCCCGGGAGAGGGTCGGCCCTTCCGCGGCCGGCGGGCCACGGCTCGGACAGTTTGCGCTTCAGGAAGAAAGGCCGCTCCTTGACGACGACAATGACGGCCAGGACCAGCATCAGACCGGTCTGGATGACCTTGCTGTCGGGATGGGTCCGGAACAGCTCTTTGAATAAGCCAGCCGTGATGTGGAAGACGACGGCCGCCTGGATGCTGCAGCGGATTTTGTAGAATTGACAACGACCGGTTTTCGGGGATATCCTTCTTTCGCTCTCCGTTGGGAACAATCTCCGATAGAGTAGATCAGAGAAGGAGGGCTAATGTCTATGGCGGAATCCAATGTATCGCGGAGGGACGCTCTGAACCGGCTGCTCAAGGCCTGCGCCGTCGCCGCGGGGCTGAGCGCTGCCCAGACCAATAGGCTTCTGGCGCAAGCGCGCTCTATGAGATCCCTTCCCGAGGTCGCCAGGTTGATTGGAGTACCCACTCGCGACAATAAGGTCAAAGCGCTAAAGGTGCTCCTCATGCCGAAGTCGCGTAAGCCTGAGGTGTTTAAGTCGGAATTCGGCCGGGAGCCGCAGTTCGCAGTCAGACCGCTCAGGTCCGGTGGCACTGTATGCGGCGCATATATCGGAGGTCAGGTATGCGCCGACCTGGAATGCGGGGTTCATGTTTGTAGCGCGGCCACTTCGAGGGTGATCACAGCCGAGCGGATGAAGGAAATCCGCGGGGCGGTGAACAACCAGGAGTGCATCACGCATTGCTGGTTCTGCTTCGACTTCTGCTTCTCCTCGTCGAAGTGGGGAGCGGAGCTGGGGTCCGATTGGCTGAACCAGGTCAAGAACGATCGGTTCATCCAGGCGCTTTTCAAAGAGTTCAAGGTTACCTCGGCCGATGATCTGGGTCGGGAGCTCAGGGGCCTTTTGCAGAAGAGACAGGCGGAGTTATAACGGCCCTTCCCGCAGATGCTGAAGAGTTCCTCATTCAACAGGTTCGCGACCCTTTCAGACGGGCGAAAGATTCTCTTCAACTTCCTGACCCTAAGGCTCGTCGCCTTGGAAGGCGTCGATGCCGCGAGAGTCGAAAGCGTCCTTTCCAACCCGGTCCTCCCGCCTCGGAGGGGAACGGTTCGGCTGACACAGCTGCTCCAACACAACGGATTCCTCGTCGACGAAGCCTCCAACGAGGCGTCCCAGCTCATGAGGGGCTTCCATCAGAGCCGAGAGGACGAGAGCCTTCTGTCACTGACCATCCTGCCGACGCTTTCCTGCAATTTCAGGTGCACCTATTGCTACGAGGGCGAGCCGGCGCCGGAACACATGGGCGGTGAAGTGGAGGCGGCCCTCGTCGCCTTCGTTGAAGACAGGCTGCGCAGGGGGGGGCGGATGTCGGTCTGCTGGTACGGAGGCGAGCCGCTGCTCAGGAAGGAGACGGTGGACACATTGAGCCGGGCATTCCTCGATCTTTGTGCCGCCCGCGATGTGAGCTACCAGGCCAGCGTAATCACAAACGGCTATCTGCTTGATCGGGCGACGGCATCATGGTTGAAGGGCCTCGGCGTGGGTTTAGCCCAAGTTACGCTCGACGGCCCCCCGCAGGTCCACGATCTGCGGCGTCCGTTGGCGACGGGAGGGGGCACCTTCCGGACGATCATCGACAACTTGAAGGCGGTCTCCGGGCTCATGGATATCAACGTCCGTATGAACGTCGACGCCGAGAACCAGGAAGCACTCGGCCTATTACTGGACCTCCTCGTCGAGGAAGGCATCGCCGAGAGGGTCACCCTCTACCCGGCGATGACCGATTCCTTCACCTCGACAGGCACCTGTGTCGCCGATCAGTGCCTGGGCAGGGAGAAGTTCTCCCTGGTATCCCTCAGGACGTCCCTTGAGCTGACTCGCCGAGGCTTGCCCGATCGCCTGGTTCCGATGGCCCACTCGCTTCCCTGTGGGGCGCTTCGGAGAGCGACCCACATCGTCACTCCCTCCGGCGGGCTGGCCGCATGCTGGGCCCGAGTCACTCTGCCCGGTAAGCATATTGGCCACTTATTGCAGCCGGCGACGGCCGACATGGAGGAACGGAGGAAGGAGTGGTTCTCATTCGATCCGTTCGCCCTGGAGTGTCGTGACTGCTTCGCGCTCCCGATCTGCATGGGCGCTTGCCCCGAGCATTATCTTGTGAGGAGAAAGCTCGACTGTCCGGTCTGGAAACATCATCCCGAAGAACACATATTGAACTACTACCGGCTCCTGATCCTCCAACGGCAGAGCGAGATCGCGGCGGGATGCAGGACCGTCGTTGACATGCTTAGGAAGCAGAGCGGATAGGGGAACATTCACGTCCTCGATACCTCGTGGAGGTTTACGGGGCGGAAGGACGACAGGGCAAGAAGGTAACGGACCTGTTTTCGCCGATTTCCGTCCAGTCCGGGAAAAGTGCTGTTAAAGAAACCGGGTTCCGTGAATCGTTGAAGAACTTCTTCCTCACCAACAAATTCGGGCCCGCGGCCCAGAACTCCACGGACCTCCCGGCCATGTCCGGGAAGCTCGGCTCATATATGTGCCGGTATCGCAGGCGCGCCGTCGACTCAAGGGGACGCAGGTCGTGAGATCTGAGGCTGCGGCCGGCCTGCCCGATGCCGAAAAGCCGAAGAGGATCTAGGGCGGGATCGCGGCGGACGGAGCCCGGAGGTTCAGTCTCGATGCACCCGGATCCACTTGATCTTCAGGAAATCGCCGGCGGCGACGCTCATCGTATCGACTCGGGGCGTCCCCTCGGCCTTGGTCAGGGTCACCGCGAGTTCTCTTTCCCTCGATGGGCGTTCTTTGCCAGGCATCAGGTCGATCACAAGGAACATCGCGGCGCCCACCGGGGCATCGATGGCGAGATCGGCCCAAAAATCGCGATGGACCCGGGAAGTCGCTTGCGCCGCCGCTACGAGTCCGCCGACGGTCGCCCCGAGGAGGGCGCTCATCAGGAAACGCGGTGCGGTGGCGTCGCGTCCCACCTGTATCTCGAATGGATTATAGCCCCGCGATTCGATCCGGATAACGTGGCCCCTCCTCCGTCTTTTCAGCCTGATCTCGACGGGGGCCGTGCCCTGCGGCTTGCCGTTGACGCTGATGCCGACGGTCAAGGGCGCCGAAGAGGAGGTGAGGGAGATCGGTTCCGTTCTCCTCCCCGGGAACGTCGCACAGCCCGAAGAGAGGAGGACGCTCGAGCAAGTCAGAAAGAGAACGAACCGATTTCTTCCGATCGCCGGTCTCCTCTCCCAGCCCGCTCGACCTCATTTTGCCGCGAATGGAACTTCCCGTCAACGGCGACGGTCGAAGAGACGAGTGGGCCGGCCGGGGGCCTCAGAACCGGGCCTTGACGACGACGAGCACGAGAAAAGCCCCGTACAGGGTGGCCATGACGAGATGGGAGAGCCGGCCCGGGCGGTCGGCCGACGGGCGGGCCGCGGCCCTCCAGCCGGTCAGCCAGACCGACAGGACGGCCGCGCCCATCAGGATCAACGCGGCCCAGCTCACCCAAGGGAAAACCGCATTGGCGATCCCCATGTCGACGGTCACATCGCCCGCGAGGATCCCCTTGGCTGTGGCGTATCCGAGGGGGTCGTCGAAAGCCAAGGGGTAATAGGGCAGCCGGGACGTGATCCTGATGACGGCCTTGACCAGGTGGCCGACGGCCACAACGGGCAGGAACACCGTTCCGAAGGCCTTGGCCGAATCCAGGAGGCTCGTTCGGCTCGACCATCTCCCCATCAACCCGGGGATGAGGTAGAGCCCGGCGGGAAGAACGACGAACAGGCAGAGCGCCTGGACGAAGTTCGCCGCCTCCCCGGAGAGGCCGAGCCGGGAATTGAGCGCGGCGGGAACCGAGCCGAGGGCCTTTTCGACGGGCTTCCACTCCTCGCCGAGCTCCCAGACGACGAGCCCCGATGACCTGGAACAGCTCGAACATCTGCTCTCGTTATCCGGTTATTTCTCAGCGGCCTGGCTGGAGGCCGATCCGGTCTGGGCCCCCCTGCGGTCGATGCCGCGCTTCGCCGTGCTCATGGGCCGGGCCCAATGACCGTCCTCCGTCCGGCTGTGGTCCCGGTCCCCCTGGCCGAGCGGACGCCCGATCGATGGATCGGCAGGGTATTCCCGGGGAAGGACGGTTCAGCCGCGCGACAGATAGGCCTCTAAACGGGCCCGGTCCTCGTCCGACAGCCGGGTGAAGCGGATGCCCATGCCCTGCATGTGGACCATCCAGACGACCTCTCCCTCGCCCGAGACGGGGTTTTCCGGTTCGTCGCCCGGAAGATCGAACCGGAAGGTGACGGGTGAAGCCTCGGGCAACGGATTGATGGTATCGATGTACATCCCGCCGGGGGACAGGTCGTTGATGCGTCCCTGGAAACGCATCCCTTTATTTTCGTAGGTCACATCGGCGACGGCGTAAGAACGGGCGCCTTGCCGCTTCTCTCCATCCATGAGCTCTCCTTGAAGGACCCGCCCAGTATACCCGAGTTCCCGGGACAGAGGGAAGAGGCGCGAACGCCCCCTCAGCGCGGCAGGTGCTTCTTCGGGAACTTGGCCACCACCGTGTAGTTCGGATCGACGACGTTGGCGACCTGGGCGCTGCCGACCTGGGACAGGACCTGGAGGGCCTCCCAGCCGTCGAATCCGTAGCCCGTCTCCAGCCACTTGACCATCTCGACGTGGGCGATGCGGAAGGCGTCGATGAGCGGCCGGGCCGACCCCGCCACCATGATGTATCCGTCGTTCTCCAGGCGCGGCCAGTCGATCTTCCAGCCCTTCCGGAGCCCGATCTCGAAGGCCACGTCGGCCGAGGTCTCGATGCCCGAGCCGATGATCTCGCCGTCCCCCTGCAGGGCGTGGACGTCGCCGAAATAGAAATAGGCCCCCTCGTGGAAGACGGGGAGATAGACGGTGGCTCCCTCGCAGGCCTCGGAAGTGTCCATGTTCCCGCCGAAGGCGGAGGGGACCCCGCCGGGAACGGCCTGGTCGTCCGGGGGGGCCGTGGCCAGCCGGCCCAGCATCGGCTTGAGCGCGACCTCGATCCGTTTCATCCGGCTGCCGGGCAGGTCGAGCGACGCGGTCAGGGCCGCGGTGTCGATCTTCCAGACGTGGACGAGCGGCGGCACCGGGTCGTGGAGCATGGGGATGCCCTTGGTGGCGGTCAGGATCCCGTAGGATTGGGACGTACCCGAGCGGCCGGTGGCGATGTTCGGGCGGATCTTCAGGATGCGGACGACGAGGGTGTCGCCCGGCTTGGCCCCTTCGACGTACACGGGGCCGACCTCTCCCGGCCAGGGCCCGTCCTTGGCGGTGAAGAAGTCCGAGTAGAGCGTGCTCGACTCGACCGTATCGCCCGGCTTGACGCGCAGGACCGGCTCCCGGACGGCGTAGGTCTGCTGGCCCTGGGTCGGGCGGAAGCGGTGGACCTCGGCGAGCGCCGCGGAGCCGGCCGAGATGGTGATCACGACGGCGAGAAGCGTTCTTTTCGTCACGGGAGCATCCTCCTTCCGGTCGGCCGGACCGAGGACCGATATTGCCTCGCCGCGGCGGGAAATGCAAGCGTCCGACGCGACTCCCGGGCTCACCCCGCGGGCTTGGTCATCGGCGTCACGACCATGATGAAGGTCAGGACGAGGGCGATGAAGGCCAGGAGCGGGAAGACGACCCAGAGCGCGCGGCTGACCGGACCGGCCTTGTCCCGGCGGCCGGCCATGACCTCGCGGTCCTCGAGCGGCGCGGCGACGGCGGCGAGCCCCAGGAGCGAGAACGCGACCGCCGTGATGAGGAAAGCGATCGCCGAGGAGATCTCCCCGACGTCCGCATGGGCGAACCCGAACAGGGCCTGGATGAGCCCCATGAGCAGGCCGATGGCTCCCGTCATGGCGAAGCCCAGGGACCAGGCCCTGGCGCCGACGCCCCGGCCCATGAAGAGAGCCAGGACGACGGCCCCGCCGCCGACGATCAGGATCGCCGGTCCGTGGAACAGGATCTTGCCGAGGGGGAGAGGGCCGCCGCGAGGCCGGCCGACGGTCAGGACGACGATGCTCGCGGCGACCGTCGCGGCGAAAAGCAGGTAGCCGCCGATGCGGCCCCGGATCGCCGATCCGGAGCGTCTGACGGCGGGAGCCGCCTCGGGCCCTTCGCCCGCCGTCCGCGGCGCGGCGTCGCCCTCCGCGAGCTTCAGGGCCGGCACCAGACAGACGACCGCCAAGACCAGGCCGTAGAGCATGATGACGAGGGCCTGGATCATCCGGCCGGCGATGCCCCCGATGCCGCCGCTCTCGCTGCCGAGGGCGATGGTGAAATTGAGGGCGCTGCCGAGGGCGCCCAACAGCCAGGCGTTCCGGGCCGCCGCTTCCCAGAAATAGACGGAGCGGCGGCGCTCGACGGCCGTTCCCGGCCGGCCCGCGGCGAGACGGAAGGCCGAGCCGACCTCCCGGAACTCGAATCCCATGAGCGCGACGGCCGCGCTGCCGAAGATGAGGAAGAGCAGTCCGACGGTGTTCATGCCTATCTCCTTGTCTGTTCCTGGCCCGGTCCGGCCGCCTTGAGGGACGCGATCCGGTCGGCCAGGGGGCTCGAAGCGGCAGCGCCCTGGAGGATGATGCCCGCGACGAGCATCAGGACCGACAGGACCGCCCAGACCGTCCGCCGCCGCAACCAGCCCCAGGCGTCCGCCGGCGCGCGGCTTATCTCATGAGCCGCTCGAACGCGGGAGATCCGCGCCCGCATCCCGGCGGCGACGCCGTCCGGAAGGTCGTCGGCGAGGGCCCGCCGCAGCAGCCCGTCGATGGTCTCGTCCCGCTCGTGTTCGGGCATCATGATCCTCTTTCCTTGCCGTCCCCCCCGAACAGGCCGGGGGACCGGCGGGGCAGGCGCCCGACGGCCTCGAGGACGGCGGAGCGGAGCTCGCGGGCCTCGGCCTCCTGGGCCGTCGTCGGGCCCGTGTCGCCCGTCCGGTCGTCCGCCAGGCCGGGCGCCTCGTGGCGGAGGCGACGCCGGTCCTTGCGCAAGACGTCGATGGCCGCCGAGACCGCGATGCGCATGATCAGGGCTTCCGGCCGGGGATGGCGGGCGACGGCGTCGCGCTTCTTCCAGACGACGGCCAGCGCGTCCTGGAGGGCGTCCTCCGCCGCCTCGCGCTGCCGGACGATGCGCCAGACGGCCCTCATCATCCGGCCCTCCACGGGCTTGACGAGGAGATCGTAGTCGAATTCCCGGTCCGCCACCGCGCCGGCCCTTTCGCGGACACTGTAATCCAGGGCCGCGGGCGAATCAAATGCCATGCCGCCTCAGGCTTCGACGGGGGTGACGACGAAGAGGACGAAGGCGACGAGGTCGCGGACGGCCTCCTCGCGCCGGCCGGCCTCGATCCCGGCCAGCGCCCGGTCGAGGAGCGCGACGCAGATCTTCTTGGCCCGGTCCATGATATCGGCTTCGCGGTAGGCGGAGGCGAGCTCCGCCGGGACGGTCCAAGCTTGTCCTCCGGAGGCCAATTTGTAGGCCAGCCCGAGATATTGGCGGATCTTGTCCTCGAGCAGGCCGCCCTCGTCGAACATCTTCCGGACGGTCTCGATCCGGCCCCTGAACTCGGCCTCATAGGACGTCGCGGGCAGGACGAGGAGCGCGGCGTCCAGAACGCCGACCAGGGCCTGGGTGATCTCCTCCCGGCTGAAGTGAGGGGACAGGGTGACGGCGCGGGCCCGCCCGATGAGCGCTTCGGGACCGGCCTCTTGGGCCTTGAGGACGGGAGCGCCGGCCAGGAGCACGGCGACGGCGATGAGGGCGACGATCACGGTTCTTTTCATCTGTGGCCTCCATACCGTAACCGTCCGGGAAGGCCTCCTTGTTTACGCGAAGCCCTCCATGCCGCCCGATGAGCCGGGCGCGGGCTTATCCGGCGCGGCCGAGCTGGCCGCAGGCGGCCATGAGGGCCCGCCCCCGCGGCGTCCGCAGCTTGACGTATACGCCGGCCGCCCGGAGTCGCTTGACGAACGCCTCGACCTCGGCTTCGCCCGGCGCCCGTCCGACCGGGGCCGGGCCCGGATTGTAAGGGATGACGTTGACCACGGCCCTTCCGTTCGGCGCTGCGGCCCGGACGAACGCGGCCACCCCTTCGGCCGCGCCCTCGCCGTCGTTCCGGCCCGGCATCAGGCAATAATTGACCGCCAGGGCGAAGTTCCGTCGCTGGGGATAGGCGGCCAGGGCGGCGGCCAGGGCTTCGAGCCCGATGCCCCGGGTCGCCGGCATGAGCTCGCCGCGAAGCCCGTCGTCCGGCGCGTTGAGGCTGACCGAGAGGTTGAGCCGCTTGAGCCCGAGCGCCTTGAGCCGGGCGATGCCCTCCGGCAGGCCGACGGTGCAGACCGTGAGGTCGTCCTGGGAGAAGGCCGGGCCCGACTCGTCGAGCAGGACCGCGATGGCCCCCGCGAGGCCGTCGAAATTGTCGAGGGGCTCGCCCATGCCCATGAAGACGACCTGGCCGACGTCCCAGCCCAGGGCCAGCCGGGCCGCCGCGTACTGCCCGACGATCTCGTCGGGCCGGAGGTCGCGCGCGAAGCCCATCCGTCCCGATTCGCAGAACAGGCAGCCCATGCGGCAGCCCACCTGGGTCGAGACGCACAGGGTGTCCGGCCCGGGTTCGACGCCTCGCCGCGCCACGGGGATGCGGACGCACTCGACGCGGCGACCGTCGTCGAGCCGCAGGAGGGCCTTGGCCGTCGTCCCGAACGGGCCCGCCTCTTCGACGACGCGTTCGATCTCCGGCAGACGGAGCGCGACGCGGGCGCCGAGGGCGGCCGCGGCCGCTTTGCCGACGGTCTCGGCCGCGGGCTCGAAGCGGCCCTCGGCGAAGGCCCGCCGGTAGAGACGTCCCAAGGCCCGCGAGGATCCGCCCCCTCCGGCCAGGGCCTCGAAGGCCGGGCGGGTCAGGCCCAGGATATTGACGCGTCCGCCGGTCTCGGCCATGCGGCCAATGTAGTGGAATCCCGGCCATCATGCAATCCGGGGCCGGCGGCCCCTTCCTTGACACCCGTTCGGCCGGGGCCGTATCTTGGAGCCGTTCGATCTCTCCAACGAGGAGGGCTCCCATGCCGGAGGCCATTTCGGGAGCGCGCTGCGATCTCTCGCCGCAAGCCCGCCGGCTCGGGCTGTGGTCGGCGGCGGCGGCGGCCGCGCTGATGGCCGCCTACGCGGCCGTCCTCGCCGTCGGATTGCTGACACTCCCGTCGCCGGACGTCCCGATCGGCGACCCGCTGTTCTCGGTCCTGGAGGTCCTGATCATCGCGCTGATGCCGCCGCTCGTCGCCCTGATGGCCGCCGTGCACGCCTGGACGCCGGCGCGGCTCAAGGCGTTCAGCCTGACGGCGCTCGTTTTCATGGGCCTGGTCGCCGGAGTGACGTGCGGATTGCACTTCGTGATCCTGACCTTGCGCCGTCCCGAGGCCGCCGCCGGCTGGCCGGGCCTGGGACGCCTCCTCGAGTTCCGCTGGCCCTCGTTGGCCTACGCCCTCGACATCCTGGCCTGGGACATCTTCTTCCCGCTCGCGGTCCTGTTCGCCGCCGCGGTCTTCCGCGGCCGGGGGCTGGCCTCGTGGATCCGGCGGCTCATGGTCCTGTCGGGCGTCTTGGCCTTCGCCGGCCTCGCCGGCGTGGCCGCGGGCGACATGGGCCTGCGCAACGTCGGAATCGTGGGCTACGTCGGCGTGTTCTTCGCCGTGACCGTCCTTCTCGCGGTCCTGTTCCGCCGGGCGGCTGCGCCGCCGGACGCGACGGGAGGGATTGACAGCGCCGCCCGCTCCTCCCCATAATGGCCCCGACGGATGGCCTTTGAGGGGGGAGTCCGCTATGGGCCGTGAAGACCGTCTCGATACCTGGAAAGACATCTCGGCCTATCTCGGGCGGTGCACCCGGACCTGCCAGAATTGGGAGGCCCTGTACGGGCTTCCGGCATACCGGCTCGAACAGACACCCAAGGCGCGCGTCTATGCGTTCAAGGGCGAGATCGACGCCTGGTTCGAGCGCGTCCTCAAGGAGACGGATTCCTCGCGCGCCCGGGGAGCCGCTTCCGTCGACCGGCCCGAGCCGGTTCAAGCGGAGGGCTCGGCCGATGTGCCGGCCGTCAGCCCTTCGGCGGTCGCCGATCAAGCTTACCGGGCGGGCCGAAAGGCCATCGAGAGGTTCCTGGCCACCCGCAATCCCGCCGATGCGGCCGTGGCCGTCGACATGTTCGAAAAGGCCCTTCGGGAGGATCCCGGCAATCCCCTGGCTTACGCCGGCCTGGGCGAGGCCTATCGCTGGGACTACGCGTTCCTGGGGATGAGGCCGGACCGGCTGGAGCGGATGACCGCGAATTACGCCAAAGCCTGCGAGCTCGCCCCCGACCTGGCCGAGGCCAGTATCGGCCTCGGCTGGAGCCTCTACTTCCCCGGAGATATCGCCGGCGCCGGCGCCCCGTTCGCCCGCGCGGCCAAGCTCAAGCCCGGCGACCCGGGCGTCGATCTGGAGATCGGCCATTTCCTGCTCGGGCTCGGGCGCCTCGACCGGGCCATCCGGCGGTTCTCCCGGGCCCTCGGCGATCCCGCGGCCGGAGCGAAGGCGGAATGGATCAGAGCGCTCTGCCTCGAATGGACCGGGGAGTACGAAGCCGCCCTGGCCGCCGTCAAGGGGCCCCTCCGGCGCGAACCGACGAGCGCCTACCTGCGCTGCCTGCAGGCCCGATTGATGATCTACGAGGGGAACCTGGCCGACGCGGAAGCCGAGCTGACCTTGGCCGAGGCCCTGTCTCCGGGATGCGGCGACGTCGCGTTCAACCGGGCCCTTCTCTGGGCGGCCTGGGGGGATCGGCCCATGGCCGAGAAGGCCCTGGCCCTACCCGCGCGGACGACCCTCCTCCGCAACTACATCGAGACCATGGTCTATGCTTCGCTGGGCGACCCGGACGAGGCCCTCCATCTCATCGCTTCGACCATCGAGACCGGCTTCTCCCGGCTCGTCGCCCACGCCTATCCTTATCCCTACCTGGCGAACACGAGGAACCGGTTCCACGACCGGCTGCGGCGGACGCCAAGGTTCGAGGGCATCCTGGCGCGCCAAAGGCGACGGTACCTGGAGGAGTCGGCGCGGTTGGGCGGCCTGTAGCGGGCCCCGCGCCTACTTGCCCTTCTCGAAGTCGGGCTTCTTGAGGTTCTCGAAGACCTCGCTCACGACCGCCTTGGCCTGGTCGAGAGGGTACGCGCCCTCCAGATCGACCTCCAGGCGGACGTTGGCCGTCAGGGCCACGCCCTTGAGCTTGACGTGGGGGGTCGGCGGATAGGTCGTGGTCTTGCCGGTGTCGATGGTCTCCGGCTGGCATTCCGTCTCGTAGGCGACGTAGACGATCTCGCCGCCGCCGAGCTTCTCGCGGCGGGGCGGGTGCTTGGTCCGGCCGAGCTCGCCCATCGCGTTCTCGAGGGTCTGCTAATTGGCCGCGTCGCCCTGCATTTGGAGCATCTGGGCCATCTCGCCGCCGTAATAGGTGACCGCGACGCTGATGCGGGCGGGGAACTTGTTGCTCCGGGTGCATGGGTGGTCGAACGTCAGGTCGGCCGACCCGCCGCCCATGCCCATGGGCCCGGCGGCGTTGAAGTCGCCGCCGCGGATGGTGCCGCTCTTCGGCAGCAGCGAGGCGATGAGCGGGTGACAGGCGCCCTTGCTCTGGACCGGCGCCGGGGCGGGGACCGCGGCCGTGGCCGCGGCGAGGAGGACGAGGGTCAGGGCGAGGCGGGCGGGGATGGGGGACGGGGTTCGCGGAGTGTTCATGGCGGCCTCCTTGGGACGGACACTTTAGCCCCGAACCCGCCGCCGAGTCAATCCCGCGCCGCCCGGGTCTCCGCGACGCGGTCCCACGGAGTTGACACGGGCAGGCGGACTTTTCTATAGTCCGTCCTTCACGACATCCCTTCGATCCGGGCAGGAGGTGGACCTTGAGGAAGAAGCGGGTTTGGCTCGTCGGCGCACCGCGGCTGGTCAAGCAGTGAACGCCATCCGCGTCCTGGTCACGGGGGGGACGTTCGACAAGGAATACGACGAGCTGACCGGCAACCTGTTCTTCCAGGACACCCACGTCCCCGAGATGCTCCGCCTGGGGCGGTCGGGCCTCGAGGTCGAGGTCCGGACCTTGATGATGGTCGATTCCCTGGAGATGTCCGACGCCGACCGGGCCAACATCCTCGAGCACTGCCGGACCTCGCCCCGCGAGCGGATCGTCGTCACCCACGGCACGGACCGGATGGAGGTCACGGCGCGCCTGCTCGGGCCGGCCGTCAAGGACAAGACGGTCGTCCTGACCGGGGCCATGGTGCCCTACAAATTCGGTTCCTCCGACGGCCTCTTCAACCTCGGCGCGGCCCTGGCGTTCGTCCAGGTCCTGCCCCACGGCGTCTACGTGGCCATGAACGGCCGGGCCCTGCCCTGGGACCGGGTCCGCAAGAACCGCAAGACCGGCGTCTTCGAGGAGATCGAGGGCTGACGGGGGGACCGCCTGGGAGGAAGACCATGAAGAAGCTCCGCCTCATCCCCGCCGCGGCGGTCCTCGCCGTCCCGGTCGCGCTCGGTCTCCTGGCGGCCGCGCCGGCCGTATCCCCGGGCCAGGACATCCGGGAGGTCGCCCAGGATCCCGTCTGGCCCATGCCCAGCCCCAACGAATGGTATTGGCACCGGCCCGACGACCGCCTGACCCAGGCCCAGGTCGACGCCGCCCTGTCCGGCGTCAAGTCGGGGTTCTTCTGGAGCGTGACCAACGATTGGAAAGGCCCCTTGGTCAAGGCCGCGGCGAACAAGAGAGCCGTCGAGTTCTCCTACACCGCCGGGCGCGAACTTAAACTCGCGAGGGTCTCGCCCAAGCTCCTGGCCTCGCTGCGCCTCTATTACGCGGCGTCCCAGCCCCAGGGCCAAAAATGGCTCGTGACGGTCAACCTGACGACCCAGAGCGTCATCCAGGTCTATTTCGAGTCGGAAACCCTGGCCCGGGCTTTCATCGACGCCGCGGCTTCCGCCGCCAACCTGGCCGGGATCACTTTGGAGGAGAAGCTCGGGCGCGGCTTCGCCGTGTCCGACCTGACCCCCGTCCAGGCCCAGGCCCTCGGCAAGTCGCGCGTCGACAGCGCCCTGGTCAGCATGCTCGCCTTCGGCGGCCCGGCCGAAATGGCGGGTCTCCGTCTCTTCGACCTCATCACGGAGGTCGACGGCGTCAAGGTCCGCAACGCCGACCACCTCGTGACGATCCTGGACGCGGCCCCTCCGGGCGCCGAACTGCGCCTGACCTGTCTCGAAAGGGTCGAGGCGGCGGACGGCGAGGGTGCTGCCCGCGTCTGGAAGCCGCGGACCGTCGTTTGGAGAACGCCCCTCCGCCCTTAGGCCCCGGCCGCGTCGACGGACCGGAGCGCCGGACAGCCCGCGAAGAGCGCCGTCGACAGAAACGAGGTTGAGATGAAAGCGATACGACGGACGATCCTCTGCCTTCTCGCGGCCGTGGCGGCCGTCTCCATGGCCCCGCCCGCCGCTCCGGACCCGGCTCATCGGATCTATTGGGGCGACGCCGTCCCCCGGGGATGGAACGGCAAGTGGCCGGCCCGGTTCCTGACCGTTCCCGAGAGAACGAATTACGAGCGGACCGCTTCCAACCGGGAGGTCCTCGAGTTCATCGACGTCCTGCGCTGGACGAGCGACAAGGTCCAGGTCCTGACCGTCTACATGAGCCCGCTGCGGAACGTCTGCCCGGCGGTCGTCCTGGCCCATCCCCGGGTGGACCGGCCGGAAGACGCCGCCAAGTCGGGCAAGACCGTCGTCTACCTTCAGGGCAACATCCACGCCTACGAGCCCGAAGGCAAGGAGAGCCTGCTCATGCTGGCCCGGGAGATCCTCTTCGGGAAGATGACCAAGCTCTTGGACGACCTGATCATCATCGTTTGCCCGAACTTCTGCGTCGACGGCAACGACGCCCTGACCTTAGGCGAGGGCACGCCTCATTTCGTCGGCTCGGGCAGCAATTCCCAGGGGCTCAACCTCAACCGGGACGCCGTCCGGGTCGACACGGTCGAGATCGCCGGCCTCTACCGGAACGTCTTCAACCGCTGGGACCCGACCCTGGTCTTCGACGCCCACATGATGGGCCGGGTCCAGCACGGCTACGCCAACGGCTACATCCACTGCACCGTCCCGGCTGCCGCCCCGGAGCCCCGGGACTACGTGTTCGACAAGCTCTTCCCGGCCGTCCGCGACGCCGTCCGCGACCGCTTCGGCCTCGAGGTCTTCACCCACAGCGGCACGGACTTCAAGTGGCCTCCGACCGTCTGGGGGCCGGGACAGGCCATCTGGTCCACCGAGGCCAAGTTCGTGGCCAACGCCTACGGCCTGCGGAACCGGATGTCGATCCTGGCCGAGACCCCCGGCCACGAGTCGTTCGAGCGCCGGATCTACGCCCATTACGCCCTGATCGCCGAGACGCTCCGCTACGTCGCGGCGCACGGCAAGGAGATGCAGGCGGTCTGCCGCAAGGCCGACGCCGACGTCGTCGAAGCGGTCAAGGACAAGGCCGGCTCGGGACAGCTCCGCAACTGGACGGCCGGCACCTACGGGTCGTACGGCAAGGTCGACATCCTGATGTACAGGGAACGGAACGCCCCGGAGCTCTTCCCCGGCACCGGCGTCCGGGGCCGGATGCCCGCTCACATGCGCGGCGCTCCCGAGCTCGTCAAGGGCGTGGAATTCATGGCCAAGAGCGTCGGGACGGAATCGGCGGCCGTTCCCCGGGGCTATCTCATCCCGGCCGCCTACGGCGCCATCGCCGACAAGCTCCGCACCCACAACGTCAAGGTCGAGGTCCTGGCCAAGCCCCTCACGGTCTCGGGCGAGCAGTTCGTCATCGACAGGATCGACCGCGGGCGGGGAGGCGATTATTCCGCGAACGCCATGGTCCGGTTGACGGGCGGCTTCGCGCCCTCGCCGGCCCGGGAATTCCAGGCCGGGACGTTCCGGGTCGACCTGGCCCAGCCGCTGGCCAACCTGGCCTTCTACCTTCTCGAGCCCCAGGCGGCCGACGGCTTCGTCGGCTCGGGGGTGTTCGACGCGGTCTTCGAGGAGCTCGGGAGGGACGGGCGGAGCATCGTCTACCCGGTCTACAAGTACTACCGGATCGTGGACTGAAACGACCGGGCGGCGCGTCAGGCCGCGACCGTCCCGGCGAAGACGAAGGTCGCCGGACCCGTCAGCCAGATATCCGTGATCCGGTCGGCCCGGATCTCGAATTCGACTTTCAAGAGGCCGCCCCTGGTCCTGACGCCGACGGGGCCCCGGCCCGAAAGACCCAGGAGCGCCGAGGCGATGGCGGCGGCCGTCACCCCCGTGCCGCAGGCCCAGGTCTCCGCTTCGACGCCCCGTTCGAAAGTCCTGACGGACAGGCCGTCCGCCGTCGTTTCGGCGAAGTCGACGTTGGTCCCGCCCGGCGCGAAAAGCGGCGACCACCGGAGCCTCCGGCCTTCGGCCTCGACGTCCGTCGCGTCGAGCGCCGGCGTGAACACGACGTAATGCGGCGATCCGGTGTCGATGAAGTAGTGGCCCTCGACGATCCGCCATCCCGTCACGTCGGCCATCCGGAGGCGGACCGTGCCGCCCGAGATCTCCGCTTCGTGGACGCCGTCGTAGGCCTGGAACCGCGGCTTCGGTCCGGCGATCCCCTTCCTCAGGGCGAAGTGGGCGGCGCAGCGGGCCCCGTTCCCGCACATCGAGCCCGGCCGGCCGTCGGCGTTGAAATACCTGACCTCGAAATCGGCCCGGTCGTGGCGGGAGACGAGGATCAACCCGTCGGCGCCGACGCCGAAGCGGCGGTCGCACAGTCTCCGGATCAGGTCCGGATCGCCGGGACCGAAGCCGCCCTCCCGGTCGTCGATGATGACGAAATCGTTGCCGGCGCCCTGGTATTTGTCGAAGGGAATGTCCGCCATGTGGGGTCACTTCACGTCGCGCAAGACGCGCTCGAAGAGGCCGGAGGCGATCCTCTCGGCCAGTTTGTCGACCAGCTCGTCCTCCAGCTCCTCCTCGGCCCGCCGCCAGGCCTCCCGGTCGAAGAGCGCCCGCTCCTCCCGCGACAGGTCGAGGGTCGCGGGGTCCCCGTCGAACGAGGCCCGCCGGAACGGGGCCGAGACCTCGGCCGAGACGGTCTCCTCGTCCACGGTCCTCCGCGTCACGGGGTCGAGGATGCGGTAGACGAACTCTCCCGTCAGCTTGGCCGTGTAGCGCCTTTCTGTGTAGGTCGCGGCGGCCGTGCGGTCCCGCCGCAGGGGGGCTTTCCGCGGCGTCTCCTGGACGGCGCCGTCCTCCTGCCGGAACCGGTCGAGCCAGCCGACCACGACGAAGTCGGCCCGCAGGGCCAGTCCGATGGCCGCCGCCGTCCGGTCGGGGATGTCGCCGTCCCGGACCCGGCGCCGGTCCATCTCCCGGTGGATGGCCCCCCGGTCGACGGGCCCGACGAAGGGCACGGGCTTGTCCAGGCGCTCGAAGACGAGGGCGTCGTAGAGGCGGTCCTCGAGATCCCGGGGCGTCCCGGGCCCGACACCCGGGTCGGCCCAGAAGGGCAGCACGGCGACCGTCCTGGTCCCGGCGTCGAGGGCCGCTTTCTGGAGCGACCGGGCCGTCTCGGCCGCGTCGCCGCCGGGGGGGACGAGGGCCAGGGCGCCCACGAGGAGGACGGAGACGACGGCTGTGAACGGTCGCGACGCTGCTCGTGTGATCATAAGGGAGTTGTAGGGGAACGGCCCGGACCTGTCAAGCCGTCAAGGAGTCCTTGACACCCGGCCGTCCGCGGGCATAGTATTCCCCCTCATTGGGAGGGCCGGACCGGGATACGCGCCGCGGGCTCCGGCGCCGGCAGGGAAGGAACAGAAGATGGACTGGAAACCGACGCCCTTTCAGGCCCCGGCGACCCTCAGCGAGACGATCTACATATCGCTGAAAAAAGCCATTATCGACGGCGAGATCAAGCCCGGCCAAAGGCTGCAGGAAAAGGAGATCGCGGCCCTCTTCAATACCTCCTCGACGCCGGTCCGGGAGGCCTTCTTCCGCCTGTCGGCGGAGAAATACCTGGTCATCAACGCCCGCAAGGAGGTCCTCGTCCAGGACACCAGCCTCGAGCAGGTCCGGGAGCTGTACGAGATCGTCCGGACGCTCGACACGCTGGCCGCCCGGCGGGTCCTCGCCAGGATCGACGGCGACGCCGTCGCGGAGCTGCGGGCCATGACCGGGGAGCTGGGCCGTATGCACGACGCCGGCGACCACCGCGCCTACCTCGAGCAGAACCTCCGCGTCCACGACCGCATCTGGCGCAGCTGCGGCTCCGCTGCGCTCTACGACACCCTGAGCGAGCTCATCGCCAAGATCGCCATCTACCACCGCAAGACCGACTTCGCGCCGTTCTCCGATCCGCCGGCCCTCGAGAAGTCCTACCGCGACCACCTCGAGATCCTCCGTCTCGTCGAGGCCCGGGATATCAAGCGCCTGGAGAAGCTCATCGAGACCCACTGGGGCGAGGAGTTCGCGGTCGACATGCGCCCGGCCGCCCGCTGACGGCGGCGGGCCTCGCCCCTTCCGCTCCACGGGAACCCTTTCGGGCCGGCAAGGGTCTATCCTTACGGCGGCGCCCGTTTGAATTCCGGCGCCGAGGAGCGTATTTTGGTCACGGGGAGGTGAAGATCATGTCCAACCGCTCTTCCATCCGCAGAACCGCCGGAGCCGCCGCGGGCGCCCTGCTGGCCCTGGCGCTGTCCCTTCCGGCCCAGGTCGCGCAGACGCCGCCCGTCGAGCGGCACGACGTCACCGTCCGGCTCGTCCTGGTCGACCTCATCGCCTTCGACAAGGACGGCCGCTTCGTCACCGACCTCGCCCCTGGGGATTTCGAGGTCTTCGAGGACGGCAAGAAGATGGACCTGGCCTCGGCCGAGCTGGTCCGGCTCCGCCGGGGCGGGGCCGCGGCCGAGCCCGCTCCCGCCGAGGGGGCCCTGCGCGACAGCCCGTTCGTCGTCGTCTTCGACTCCATCAACACCGTCCAGCGCATGCTCGACCGGAGCAAGCCCGAGATCCTGGCCAAGCTCGTCCAGCTCCTGGAGATCGGCCGGGACATCATCGTCTTCGAGCTCAAGGAGGACGGCCGGATGGAGCTCCTCCAGCCGCTGACCCGGGACCGGGCCCTCATCGCCAGGGCCGTCGACAAGGCCACCGGCAGCATCTGGGTCGAGAAGGCCGCCGACTCGCTCATCGTCCCGTCGATCATCGACGGCAACACGCCCATCCGGGTCGAGGGCATGGGGACCGTGGGCTACCAGGAGTCGACCCAGATGGCCTTCGAGGCCGAAACGCGGCGGCGCTTCGAGAAGACCATCAACGGCCTGCTCGGGGTCATGAACATCGTCAAGGACATCCGCGGGCGAAAATCGCTCCTGTTCGTCAGCGGCGGCGTGCCGTCGCTGTCGTTCACCCGGTTCTTCGAGGGCGGCGGCGTCTCGGACACCACGGCCGTGCAGTCCCAGGTCGCCGCGGCCAAAGTCAACGATCCCTTCAAGGTCCTGGGCAAGAAGACCTACCGGACCGGCTCCGAGATCTTCGACGACCTGGTCCGCTTCGCCAACTCCCACAACATCACCTTTTACGCCCTGGACCCCGACAACTACCTCCGCTACATCCTGGGCGACATCGCCTACGACAACTTCCCCCGGGCCATCGGGCGGAGCGCTTCGGCCGCCGCCGGCCTCAAGCGCCCCGACGAGATCGCCGAGATCAAGCGGAACGAGCTGGCCAGCCTGCGGACCCTGTCCGACGACACGGGCGGGGCCGCCTTCCTGGGAGGGAGCAAGTTCGAGCAGTTCGCCGGCATCATCGAGAGGGACTTCGCCCAGTACTACGAGCTGAGCTACGCGCCCAAGGGCAAGAAGGCGGACGGCAAGTACCATAAGATCCAGGTCAAGGTTCTCCGGCCGGGGCTGGACATCCGCTTCCGCGAGGGCTTCTTCGACTACACCGACGACGCCCGGGAGGGCCTGGCCTTCGCCTCGGCCGCCTACAATCCCGGCCTGTTCAAGGACATCCCGTTCCAGGCCCGCATCGTCCCCTTCGCCGTGGCCCGGGACAAGTACGTCCTGTGGATCCAGACGGCCCTGTCGGCCCGCAAGATCCTGGGCGAGGGCGCCCCGGCCGACCAGACCGTCCTGCTCAAGTTCAAGCTGACCCTCGACGACCCCGCCGGCTCGTCCGGCTTCCTGTCGGAGACGGCCGTGCCCATCGCCCTCATCCCGTCGTTCCTGCAGCGGGTCCGCAACGCCGAGTACTTCGGCTGGAACTGCGCCTCGGCCGAGACCGAGCTCAAGCCCAAGACCTACCGGGCCACCTTCGCCATCTACGACCGGGCCCTCGACCGCATGGGCGCGGTCGAGAGCTCGGTGGAGATCCCCGAGGTCGGGACGGGGGGCGCGCCCAAGGTCCTCACGGCGACCGTCGGGATGCTCTTCAAGACCGACAAGGCCATGGTCGTCCCCTTCACCATCGCCAACGACGACGGGACGGTCGACGTCCCCAACCGCAAATTCTACCCGATGGCCGTGGCCCACGTCCAACGGGGCCAGCGGGCCGGCCTGCTCGTCCAGATCGGCTCCGCCCAGGACCCGAGGAAATGGCCGTTGACCGTCACGGCGGCGCGGGTCGGGGGAGGGGCGGAGGCCGCGGCCCTCGGCGCGTCCGTCGTCCACGACGAGTGGAGCAAGAAGGCCGGCATCGGGAACGTCCTCTACGAGCTCGAGCTCGAGACGCTCGCGCCGGGCGACTACGAGGTCACGTTCCGATGGGCCGACCCCGGCGGAGGGGTTCCGGTCGAGACGGTCCTGGGCTTCCGCATCCTCTAGACCGGGGCCGGGCGCGAGAACGGGAGGACGGTATGGACAAGACGCTGACCCTGGCCGAGGAGCTCCTTCTCCTCGGCCTGCACGACGAGAAAGGGACGATGCTTTCCGCCTCGGCCCTGGCCATGCCTTACGGGCTGGCCGGAGCGATGCTCATCGAGCTGGCCCAAGCGGGCCTGGCCCGCGTCGAGGGGAAGGACCTGGTCGCGTCCCCCAGGGGATCGGCCCGCGACGAGATCCTCGACGAGGTGCTCGAGGAGATCCGCAGTTCCCCGAAGGTCCGGTCCATCGGCCATTGGGTCGGCCGTTTCGGCCGCTCGGGGAAGTTCAAGAAGAGGTTCCTGGCCCGGCTGGCCGGCAAGGGGATCGTGACCCACGAGGAGGGCCGGTTCCTGGGGATCTTCCCGACATCCCGGTATCCTCAGCTGGACCCCCGGCCGGAAGCCGGGGTCCGGGAGAGGGTCCGTTCGGGCATCATGGGCGTCGCCTCTCCCGGTGAGCGCGACGGCTCCCTGATCAGCCTCGTCCATGCCTGCGATCTCGTCGGCGTCCTGTTCGAGAAGGGCGAGCGCCGGGAGGCGAAGGCGAGGGCCAAGGAGATCGCCCGCCGCCAGCCCATCGGCGGCGCCGTCGCCCGCGCGGTCGAGGCCGTCCGGGCGGCCATCATCGCCGCGGCGGCCTCGTAGGCCGCGCGGCGCCTCCGGCGGGCCGAAGCCCGGTCACTTCAGGATCTTCAGGAGGTCGGCCAGCTTCTTGGTGAGCGCGTCGAGGTCGATGCCGACGGCCTCGAGCCCCTTGAGCCCCGTCCCGAGCTTGTCCAGCGGCCCGGCCAGTTCGGCGGCGACCTTGGCCTCGAGCTCCTTCTCGAAGCCGGCCAGTTCGCCGCGGACCAGCCCGGAGACGGCCGCCTTGAGGACGTCGTCGACGTCCGAGCGGACTTGGAGGTCGAAGTCCTCCGGCGTCCCCTTGACCTCGGCCGTCAGGCTGAGGGCCGTCACCCCGGCCAGGGCGTTGCGGATGGCGGCGTCCACCCGTCCGGCCAGTCCGCTCCGCTCCTCGCCCTTGCCGACCTCGAGCCGGGCCGACCGCAACCCCGCCGTGACGCGGGCCGAGAGCGCGCCCTTGGCCAGCGTGGCCGTGACGTCGAGGTCGGCCAGCCCTTCGACCAAGGAGATAGGCAGCGTGCCGCCTTTGGCAAGGGCGACGTCCCGGGCCGCGAGCCCGCGCAGTTTCAGCTCCAGGACGTCCTTGCGGGCCTCGGGCCGGACCCGGTCGAAGGAGCCTTCGAGGGACAGCGACCGCAGGCCCTTGAGGTTCTCGGCCGAGAAGGCGAACGAGAGCGGCTGCCCGAGGGTGTCCGGGTCCGAGGTCATGTTCTCGATCCGGCCGGCGAAGTCGCCCTGGGGCAGGCTGACCGAGACCTTGGTCAGACGGGCCAGGAAGTCGGGCAGGGGATGGTCCTCGCGGAAGCGGACGTCGCGGCCCTTGGCCCGGAGGGGCTTGACGACGTCCTTGCCGTTGACCTTCTCCTTGATCCGCTCGACGAAGGGCGCCAGGCGCTCGTTCCAGCGCAGGGCCGAGCGGACGCTCTCCGCGATCCTCGGCCCGAACAGCATCCGGCTGATGTTGGCCAGCCCGGACGGGGTCAGGGCGTATTTGTCCGCGATCCGCCGGACGTCCGCCTTGACCGCGGCCGGGGCCTCGGCGGCGGCCTTCTTCAGCGTCTCCAGGTCGGCCGTGAAGGTCTTCTTGGCCTCGGCGACCGTCTGGATGTCGGCCCGGACCTGTTTCTGGAGGGCGAGGACGTCCTTGGCCCCGCCGACGAGGTTGCCGAGCGTGGCCTGGCCGGTCTTGGCCTTGAGCTCCTGGTAGCGCTGGCGGTACTTTTCGACGTCGGCGGCGGCCTCGAGATCGGCGACCCGGGCCTCCCAACGGCCCTTCAGGACCTCGCCGTCGGCGACGGCCGCCGTCACGGCCTGGAGCGAGCGCAGGCCGGCTTTCTCCCGCTCGAAGGTCTCGACGATGTTCGGCACGACGAACGAGGGCAGGGCGGCGATCTTCTCGAGGGGCGTCTGGCCGGCGGCGCCGGCCACGGCCCCCGAGGTCTTCCGCGGCGTGTTCAGCCGGACGCCCTCGACGCTCATCTCCTCGATGATGATCTTGCGCCGCAGGGCGTTGGGGCCGTCCATGTGGAAGGCGATCCGCCCGACCTCGAAGGCGTTGGTCATCGGCGCGTCCGGGTTTGTGACCTGGAGCCCCAGGAGGGTCAGGCCCAGGGGGGAGAGCGACAGGTCGGCCTTGTCGAGCTCGACCTTGGCCCCGACGAGGACCGTGCCCGTCCGCTCGACCGTCCGCTCGGCGTACCGGTCGGCGAACAGGAGCCACAGCCCGGCCGCGAGGGCGACGAGGACGGCGAAGACGAGGATGCCCTGCCAGCGGACGGCCTTGGAACGTTTCCGGGCGCTCACGACAGCCCTCCCCAATCCTTGAGGGACTGATAGCGGCGGTAGAGGTCGTTGCCCTTGATGACCTGGACGATCTTCAGTTTTTGGACGTGGGAGTAGACGTGCTTGCGGTAATAGAGGACGGCCTTGTTGAAGAGAAAATAGAGCGGGACGAACAGGACGAGGCCCGAGACGAGGCTGCCCAGGACCACGGTATTGTTGAAGTTCTGGACCCGCCACATGGTCGCGTTGTAGAAGGACGTCCACAGACCCTCGAGCCCCGGGGCGGTCAGCAGGGCCAGGCCGATGCGATGGAAGAGAGGATCGAGGAGAGCGCCCACTCCCGTGAACAGGAGCCCGCCGAGGAGGAAGGCCGACAGGTTGATGCGGAAGAACAGGATGAGGAAGAGGATGACGATGTTATGAAGGCTGAACTTCGGGGTGAAGGCGACGATGACCGCGAAGCACAGCCCGAGCGAGATCTGGGCCGGGCGGGTCTCGGAATTGAGGACCTTGAGGACCTTGAAGACCGACTGGATCATAAGGGCGGCACCTCCGGGCTCCTTCAGACTACCCGGTCGCCGGGCCCGCGTCAATGACAGGGGGCGGGCTCTTCGGCTATAATCCGTGGCGATCGGCCCCACGGGCCGATGGGACCTTCCTCCGGGAGGCCGGCCATGACGGACGTCGGGCAAAAGATCATCCCCAGCCTCTGGTTCGACCGCCAGGCCGAAGAGGCGGCCGCGTTCTACGTCTCGGTCTTCGGCGACGGCCGGATCGGCAGGGTCCTCCGGGCCGGCAAGGCCGGCCGCGAGACCCACGGCCTGGCCGAAGGCGCCGTCCTGACGGTCGAGTTCGAGGTCCTGGGGCATGCGTTCATCGGCCTCAACGGCGGGCCGCTGTTCAAGTTCAATCCGGCCGTCTCGTTCCTCGTGGCCTGCCGGACGCCGGCCGAGGTCGACGCCCTGTGGGCCAAGGTCGCCGCGGGCGGCGCGCCGCTTATGGACCTCGGCGCCTATCCCTTCAGCGAGCGCTACGGCTGGGTCGCGGACAAGTACGGCGTGTCCTGGCAGATCATGGCCATGGGCGACCGTCCCGTGCGTCAGCGGATCGTCCCGACCCTGATGTTCGTCGGCGCCCAGGCCGGCCGCTGCGAGGAGGCCATCCGGCTCTACACGGCCCTCTTCCGCGACGCCCGCGTCGGCGAGGTCATGCGCTACGGCCAGGGCGAGGAACCCGACCGGGAAGGGACGGTCCGTCACGCCGGATTCACCCTGGAAGGGCAGGAGTTCGCGGCCATGGACAGCGCCTACGACCACAAATTCTCTTTCAACGAGGCCGTGTCCCTCATGGTCGTCTGCGGGACCCAGGCCGAGATCGACCGCCACTGGGCCGGGCTCCTGGCCGGGGGCGGGGAGGAGGGCATGTGCGGCTGGCTCAAGGACCGCTTCGGCGTGTCCTGGCAGGTCGCGCCCGCCGTCCTCGACGACATGCTGCGCGATCCCGATCCCGAGCGCGCGGCCCGGGTGACGAACGCTTTTCTCAAGATGAGGAAGTTCGACATCGCGGCCCTCGAGCGGGCCTACAGAGGAGAGTGACGATGATCAAGCGAAGCATCCTGGCCATCCTGGCCGCGGCCGTTCTTTTCGCGGCGGCCGCCCCCGTCGCGACGGCCCAGCTCCCCAAAGAGACGGAGGCCCAGAAGGCCCTGCGCCTGAAATGGTGGACCGAGGCCCGGTTCGGCATGTTCATCCACTGGGGGCTCTACGCCCTGCCGGCCCGCCACGAGTGGGTCAAGAACCGGGAGCGGCTGACGAACGAGCAGTATCGGAAGTACTTCGAGCTGTTCGATCCGGACCTCTATAACCCGCGGGACTGGGCCAAGATGGCCAGGGCCGCCGGCATGAAGTACGCCGTCCTGACGGCCAAGCACCACGAGGGCTTCTGCCAGTGGGACTCGAAATACACCGACTACAAGGTCACCAACACGCCCTTCGGCCGCGACGTCGTCAAGGAGTACGTCGAGGCCTTCCGGGCCGAGGGCCTCAAGGTCGGCTTCTACTATTCGCTCATCGACTGGCACCACCCGGACTACACGGTCGACCGCGTGCACCCGCAGCGGCCGGCCGACGAGGCCGACTACGCCCGGCTCAACGCGGGCAAGGATATGGCCCGCTACCGGCAGTACATGAAGGACCAGGTCCGCGAGCTGCTCACGAACTACGGCGAGATCAGCATCATCTGGTTCGATTTCTCCTTCCCGGGCAAGAACGGCAAGGGCCGCGACGACTGGGACTCCGTCGGGCTGCTCAAGCTGGCCCGCTCGCTCCAGCCCGGCATCATCGTCGACGACCGGCTCGACCTCGAGGACGTCGAGGGCGGCTGGGACTTCACGACCCCCGAGCAATACAAGGTCGCCAAGTGGCCGGAGAAGAACGGGAAGCGGATCCCCTGGGAGACCTGCCAGACGTTCTCCGGGTCCTGGGGCTACTACCGCGACGAGGCCACGTGGAAGAGCCCGGCCCAGCTCATCGAGCTCCTCGCCGAGTCCGTGGGCAAGGGAGGCAACGTCCTGCTCAACGTCGGGCCCACGGCCCGGGGCACGTTCGACGAACGGGCCCAGGCCAGCCTGAAAGCCATGGGCGATTGGATGCGGGTCAATGCCCGCTCGATCTACGGCTGTACCGAGGCCCCGGCCGGGGTCGTCGCGCCGCCGAACACCGTCCTGACCTTCAACCCGGCGGCCAACCGGCTCTACGTCCACCTGCTCGCCTACCCCCTCGACCGGATCGTCCTGCCGGGGATGGCGGCCAAGGTCAAGTACGCCCAGTTCCTCCACGACGCTTCCGAGCTGCGGATGAGCGAGGGCAGCGGGGACGAGGCCGGCGCCCTGGTCGTATCCCTGCCGGTCCGCAAGCCCCCGGTCGAGGTCCCGGTCCTCGAGGTCTTTCTGAAGTAGGGGGAGGCGGCCCGCCTTGACACCCGGAGGGGCGACCGCTATCCTGCCAAGAGATACGCCGCGACAAAGGATGAACGCCATGAACAAGAAAGCCTACCGTTCGATGCCGCCCGACGACGCCGTGGCCCGGCGCGAATTCCTGAAGGCCGGGGGGGCCATCGGGGCCTTGGGGGCCGGCCTGGTCATGACCGGCCGCAGCCTCCTCGCCGCCCCACAGCAGACCCAGGGCCAGCAGCCCGCGGCCAAACCGGCCGGCCCGCCGCCCCGGCCCAAGAGC
Organism: Candidatus Aminicenantota bacterium; assembly: GCA_017999365.1. GTDB lineage: Bacteria > Acidobacteriota > Aminicenantia > Aminicenantales > Saccharicenantaceae > RBG-16-66-30. The sequence continues at coordinate 77,671 of JAGNLW010000002.1, read as the reverse complement.
AACATCGAGGACGCCCTCAAGGTCCCCAGGACGAAGTGGAGCCTGCCCGGCCCGTTCCCCGGGCGCGTCGTCGAGGTCCACGATCCGGCGGCCATGCCCGAGGGCAAGGTCGACGGGGCCGTGGTCAAGGCCATGTTCGAGAAAGGCATCCGGGGGCTGACCGGCAAGGACCTCGAGAAGAGCTTCGGCCTGTTCTTCACCAAGAACGATGTCGTCGGTCTCAAGGTCAATCCCGTCGGCCCCGGCCTCATCAGCACCCGGCTCGAGGTCGTCGACGCCGTCATCGACTGGCTGGCCGGCTGCGGGCTGCCGCGCAAGAACATCGTCATCTGGGACCGTTTCGACTACATGCTCACGGACGCCGGTTTCACCGCCGAGCGCTTCCCCGGCGTCGGCATCGAGGGCCTACAGACCATGGACGAGGCCGCGGCCGAGGGCAAGACCCAGGACAACAGCAAGTGGCTCAAGCCGGACGGCAGCCACGTCAGTGCTCCCAACTTCGACCAGGAGGTCTTCTACTGGGCCGACGTCGAGGGGCCCAAGGACCTGCCCTACCTCAACCAGCACGTCTTCAACGGCAAGCACTCCTATTTCGGCAAGCTGCTCACCAAGAAGCTGACCAAGATCGTCAACCTGCCCGTATTCAAGAACACCGGCAACGCCATCTCCATGGCCACCAAGAACATCGGCTACGGCGCCGTCTGCAACACGAACCGGCTCCACGCGCCCATGTTCCTCGACGTCTGCGTCGAGGTGCCGGCTTTCTGGCCCGTCCGCGACAAGATGGTCCTCAACGTCACCGATGGCCTGCGGTCGCAGTACGACGGCGGCCCCGACAAGAACGCCAAGTTCGCCTACATCGACAACCGGCTCTATTTCGCCTCCGACCCCTTCGCCCTGGACATGGTCTGCCACAACCGGATCGTGGCCAAGCGCAAGGAGATGGGCGTGGCCGTCAACGAGAACCCCCGGTTCACGGAGTACCTGCGCTACGCCGAGCGGCTGGGATTGGGCATCGCCGACCCGGCCAAGATCGAGCATGTCAAGGCCTGACCGGGGCCGGCGGCCGGGACGCGCGGGGAGAGGCGCCGCCGGGCCCGTCGCCTGGGGCGTCGCGGCGGCCCTGGCGTTCCTGGCGGCCTGCGGCTCGCCGGCCTCTTCGCAGGCCGTCCGGGCCGAAGCCCCCGTCCCGGGGCCGGCTTTCGCCGCGGGCTGGGCCGCGTCCGGCCCTCAGCGCGCCTTCACCGGCCAGGACCTCTTCAACCAGATCGACGGCGGGGCGGAGCTCTTCCTCGAGTTCGGATTCGCCCGCCTGCGCCTGCAGGCCTTCGCCAAGGACAAGGCCGAGCTGACCCTCAACGCCTACGAGATGGAGAGCGCCGCGGCCGCGCTCGGCGTCTACCTCATGAAGATGGGCCGGGAGACGCCCTACCCGGAGATCGGGGCCCGCAACTCGAGCGAAGAGGCCCAGATGACGATGGTCAAGGGCCGCTACTTCGTCCAGGTCGACAACCTCGGCGACGAACCGGCCCCGCGGGCCGAGGCCGCCGCCCTGGCCAACGCCTTCCTGGCCGGCGTCGCCGACGAGACCGTCCGGACGCCGCTCGAGCTCCTGCCCGGCGAGGGGCTCGTCGCCGGAACGGAACGGCTCATCCGCGGGCCTTACGGCCTGCAGCCCTACTTCACCTTTGGGGAAGGGGACATCCTGTCTCTCGGCGGGCGCGTGTTCGGCGCCCTGGGCCTGTACCGGACGCCCGCCGGGGCGGAGCACACCCGACTCGTCGTCCCTTATCCCGACGAGGCCGCGGCCTCGGCGGCCCTGGCGCATCTCAAAGCCAACCTCGATCCCTATCTCAAGGTCACCTCCGACCGCCCGGGCGGCTTCGACTTCGTCGACTACCAGGCCAAAAAGGGCTCGGTGGCGAGGTCCGGGGCCGTCCTGGACATCCGGTTCGGCGCGGGGGACTAGAGCCGCCGAGGAGCGGGCTGATGTCCTCCCCGGTTCGAGCGCCCCGGACGGTCGAGAGGAATTTCCGCGGCTTCTTCGGGCTGCGGTTCCTCGGCGACTTCCTGCCCATCGCCCCGGTCCTCGTCCTCTTCTACACGGCCAACGGCCTGAACTCGACCCAGATCTTCACCGTCCAGGCCATCTTCCACCTGGCCGTCCTGGCCCTCGAGGTCCCCTCCGGCTATCTCGCCGACGTCATCGGCCGTCGCCGGACCCTGATCGTCGGTTCGCTGTTCTTCCCGTTGGGACTGGCCGTCTACGCCGCGGGGAGGAGCTTCGCCGCCTTCGTCGCGGCCGAGACCCTGCTGGCCGTGAGCGTCGGCATGCGCTCGGGCTGCGATTCGGCCCTGCTCTTCGACTCCCTGAAGCAGCTCGGCCGCGAGGACGAATACAAGCGGTTCGAGGGCCGGGGGGCTCTCCTGGGCCGGTTGGGGACGGCGGTGTCGTCGCTGGCGGGCGGCTGGCTGGCCGCCGTCTTCCTGCGCTTGCCGTTCCTGGTCAACATCGGCACGGCGCTGGCGGCAACGCCCCTGGCCCTGTCCCTGGTCGAGCCCGCGCGCGACCGGCGCCGGTCCCCGAACCCGGCCCTGGACATCCTGCGCATCTGCCGCCACTGCATGCGCGACGCGGCCATCCGCCCGGTCGTCCTGCTCTGCGGCCTGATCATGGCCTCGAACCTGACGGCCCTGTGGGCCTATTTCCTGCTCTACCGCGACCTCGGCATCGCCGTGGGCTGGCTCGGCGTCCTCTTCGCCGTCTTCCAGCTGGCCGGCGCGGCCGGCAGCGGGCTCACGCACTCCGCGAGCGCGCGGTTCGGCGGCCGGGCCGTTCTCGCCGCCGCCCTCCTCAGCCCGGTTTTCATGGCCGCGCTGGGCCTCTGGCCCCGCCTCGCCCTCTCGCCCCTCGTCCCGGCCAACGCCTTCCTCTGGAACCTGGCCTACCCGGTCCTGCTCGAGAAGCTCAACCGGGCCGTGGGCTCGGACGTCCGGGCCACCGTCCTGTCCCTCGCGTCCATGGCCGGGAGCGTCGCCTTCATCGTCCTGTCGCCGCTCTTCGGCCTGCTCGTCGACGCCGTTTCCCTGAGCGCCGCCTTCGCGGCCCTGGGCGGCCTGTTCCTGGCCGCCGGGACCGCTCTGACTTCGGCCGTCTTCCGGCACTGGGGGCGGCCCGGACGCCACGATTGACACCGTGGACGGGCCCCGGTTATCCTGGCGGCGCCCCGGATCGGCCGTCCGGTCCGGGAGACCGGACGGACAAGGAGCGGCGTTCCATGAACCGGTTCTTCCGGAACTACGCGCGGACGGTCTTCCGCCCGGCCTCCGCCTTCGCGGACGTCCTCGAGGGACCCTATTTCCGGGACGGTTTCCTCTATATGGGGATCCCCCTCGTCCTGTACACGCTGATGGACGTCCTCCTCAACTTGGGCGGGGGAGCGCCTTCGACCTTCACGCCGTGGCTGAACATCCCCAAAGAGAGCTATTACTTCTACAGCCAATTCCTGCTCGCCCCCAGCCTGCTCCTGGCCTGGTTCTCGGCCGCGGCCCTCGTCCAGGTCCTGGCCCGCGCGTTCCGAGGGACAGGCGCGTTCGAGCAGACGCTGGCGATCCTCGGGCTCTCGACATCCGTCGCCATGTGGGGGACGCTGCTCCACGACCTGCTCATGGCCTTCTTCAGCGCCGTCCGGAGCGGTCTCATCGGGGCGGCCGGGTTCATCCTGTTCCAGCTCGTCTTCGTCATCTTCAATCGTTAGCCAGGGGAGGTCGCGCCATGGCCCGGATCGTACCCCGTCTCTCGGTCCTGACGGAGGACGCCATCGCCGGCGTCCACGCCCGGTCGCTCGAGATCCTGGGCGAGGTCGGCGTGCGCGTCGACTCGCCTTCGGCCCGGGCCCTTCTGGCCCGCGCCGCAGGGACCGCCGCCGGCGACGGTCCCGTGCGCATCCCGGGAGAGCTCGTCGACTGGGCGCTCGGCGCCGCGCCGTCGAACGTCACGGTCCACAAGCGGACCGGCGAGCCCGCGTTCACCTTGGGGCCCGGCGGGGACGGCACGCGTTTCGGCATCGGCGTGACCAACCTCTTCTTCCAGGACCCGCTGACCGACGCCGCCGTCCCGTTCGAAAGGGCCCACATGGCCTCGTGCGCGCGGCTGGGGGAGGCCCTGCCCGCCTTCGACGCCGTGTCCACGATCGGCGTCCCCCGGGACCTGCCGCCCGAGACGGCCGACCTGTACGCCACGCTCGAGATGGCCGCCAACACCACGAAATCCCTGGTCCTTCTCGTTTCCGAAGCCGCCGCCTTCGAGCCCTGCCTCGACCTCCTCGAGTCCCTCTGCGGCGGCCTGTCCGCCCGGCCGTTCGTCCTGCCGTACTTCAACCCGGTCTCGCCGCTCGTCATCAACGAGGGCACGAGCGACAAGATGGCCGCGTCCGTCGCCCGGGGGCTGCCGTTCATCTATTCGAACTACGGCATGTCGGGCGCGACCGCGCCCATCACTCCGGCCGGGACTCTGGCGCTTCTCAACGCCGAGCTCCTGGCCGGCCTGGTCCTGGCCCAGCTCATGCGCGAGGGCGCGCCGGTCGTCCTCGGCAGCCTGCCGGCGGGCTTCGACATGGCCACGGCGGCCAGCTACTACGGCCCCGAGACGATGCTCCTCAATCTGGCCTGCGGCGAGATGATGGCCCACTACCGTCTGCCTCACAGCGGCACCTCGGGCAGCGGCCCCGGTTGGGGGCCCGACCTCCTCGCGGCCGACCTGTTCTGGATGAACCACCTGACCTCTTGCCTGGGAACGACCGGACTGGCCCCGTTCGTCGGCGGCAATTTCGACTCCCTCGCGTTCTCTCCGGCCGCCGCGGTCTACGCCGACCACGTCATCCGCCAGGCCCGGCGGTTCGCCGCCGGCTTCGATTGGGACGACGAGTCGCTGGGGCTCGCCGAGATCGCCTCGACCGGTCCCGGCGGCGATTTCCTGTCCTCCGACCTGACCCTCAAGATGTTCCGCAAGGCGGCCTTCGACAGCCCCGTCTTCCCGCGGCTGAGCCTCGAGGCCTGGCAGGCGGCCGGGAGCCCGCGGGCGGGGGACCTCCTGCGCCGGCGCGCCGCGGAGTTGATAGCCGCCGGCCCCGCGCCCGTGGACCGCGACGAGCTCGTCGCCCGGGGCGAGGCGTTCCTGGCCGGTCGGCCGGGACGGCGAGCCCTGGCCTGAGCCCGCCCGTCTATCCTTGTGCCGGAATGCCGTGAACCGCAGGAGGCCGTAAGATGAAGATCAAAGCCAGGGCCCTCGCGCCCGTCGCGACGGCCGTTCTGATCGTCCCTCTCCTCGCTTCTTTGCCGAGGGCACAAGCCGTCCTCGAACCGGACCTGAGGGCCGTTCCGGGCGGCGGGGAGTGGACCGTCGTCAACAGGGCCGTGACGGTGACCGAGCGGGACGGCCGGACGGTGGCGGAATTCGACGCGCGTCCGGGGGACGGGATGGCCCGCTTCGACGGCGCGGCCTTCGCCTTGGGGGAGATCGAGTGCGACATCCAAGGCCGCGGGACCCCGGTCCAGGGCAGCTTCGTCGGCCTTGCCTTCGGCGTCCGGGACGCCGAGACCTTCGATGCCGTCTATTTCCGGCCCTTCAATTTCCGTTCCGAGGATCCGGCCCGGCGGGCGCGCTCGGTCCAGTACGTCTCGCACCCGGAATGGACCTGGCCGCGCCTGCGCCAGGAGAGGCCCGGCGCGTTCGAAAAGGCCGTCGAGCCCAGTCCCGATCCGGACCGCTGGTTCCACGTCCGGATCGTCGTCGGGCCGGCGGACATCCGGGTCTTCGTTGACGGCGCCGGGGAACCTTGCCTGACCGTGCCGGCCCTGAGCGGGCCGAGGACGGGCGCCGTCGCCCTCTGGGTCGGCAACAACTCGCCCGGCCGCTTCGCCGGGCTGAAGATCAGGCCCGCGGCCGCCCGTCCCGGCGCGCCCCCGGTGCCCTGACGCAATCGGCGATCCTCCCCGACGGGCCCAGCCATTGACAGGGCTTCGGGACCGAGATTATCATTCCGCCTCCGAACGCCCCCGTCAAAGGAACGTCCATGAGACACCGCGCCCTCCTCGCCTTCGTCATCGTCGCCGTCCTGCTGGCCGCCCCGTTCTCCGGCGCCCAGGCGCCGGCCCGCCCCGCCGCCGACCCCGTCGTGGCCAAGATCATCGAGCTCGGTACGACCGACAACCGGGTCATGGTCTGGAACGACTACGCCAGCAACCGCTTTGGCGGCCGCGAGTCGGGGACCAACGCCTACAACGACGCGACGGCCTGGGCCGTCTGGCAGTTCCGCCAGTGGGGGCTCGAAGCCGAGTTCGACCTCGCCGGCGAGGTCCCGGTCGGCTTCAACCGCGGCCCCTGGTTCGGCCGGATGGTCAAGCCGGCCGAGAAGGCCCTTTATTTCGGGACCCCGAGCTTCACCGCCGGAACCAAGGGCCTCGAGCGGGGCCCGGTCGTCATCCTGAAGTCCGATCCGTTCTCGATCCCGGGCCGGAACGCCACTCCCGAGAACGTCGAGAAGAAGCGCGCCGCCGCGGAGGCGGCCATCGCGGAGGTCCTGGCCAACCCGGCCGCGTTCAAAGGCGCCTGGGTGCTCATCCCCGGGCAGAGCACCGGCTTCGCCCGCGACGGCCGCCGGGGCACGCCCGAGTACGCCGACGCCAAGCTCATCCCGCCGCTCACCGCGGCCCTGGTCGAGGCCGGGGCCCGGGGCACCGTCCAGATGTCCAAGACCGATCCCTTCCCGATGCTCGACGGGTTCGTCGAGTCCTGGGACAAGCTCCCGGTCCTGCCCGACATCAAGCTGGCCGAGGGCCAATACAAGGAGATCAAGGAGCTCGTCGAGAAGGGCGAGCCGGTCGAGCTCGAGTTCGACATCCGTAATTGGTTCAAGATGGGCCCGGTCCCGTACCACAGCGTCGTGGCCACCCTGCGGGGGAGCGAGTTCCCCGACGAGTACGTCGTCCTCGGCGGGCACTTCGACGCCTTCAGCGCCGCGACCGGCGGCGTCGACGACGGCTCCGGCTTCGCCCCGGCCATGGAGGCCATCCGGCTCCTCGCGGCCGCCGGGGCCAGGCCCAAGCGCTCGGTCGCCGTCGTCCTGTTCGCGGCCGAGGAGATCGGCCTGGTCGGCTCCCAGGCCTTCCTCAAGAACCGCCCCGGCATCGCCCCCAAGATCGTCATGATGGTCAACCGGGACGGCAGCCCGAGCGCCATCACCGGCGCCGCGGTGCCCGAGACCTGGTATGACGACTTCCGGAGGATCGCGGCTCCGCTCGCGTCGCTCAATCCCAAGTGGCCGTTCAAGCTCGAGCGGGGCGTGCCCCGGGCCAACGCCACCAGCCCGGGCGGCTCGGACCACACCTCGTTCGAGATGCGGAGCGTGCCCACCCTGCGCTTCACGACCCAGACCGACTACAACTACGGCCACGCCTGGCACACCCTCCACGATCTCTACAGCGAGCTCGTGCCCTACACCGAGCACCAGAAGCACTCCGCGCTGGTCACGGCCGTGGTCGCCTACGGCGTCGCCAACCTGGACAAGCCGCTCACTCGGGAGGGCGTCTATCTGCCCGAGGGCCTGTACGCCGAGATCGCCATCGGGGCCGGAGACTCGCCGAAACGCATCATGGCCACGCTCGACTTCGTCAACGCCCCCCTGCAGACGGCCAACTTCGTCCGCATCGTCGAGGGCAAGGGCGGGCAGCGCGGGCCCGGCGGCGGGCCCGGCATGCGCCCTGCCGGGCCTCCCGGACCGGGCGGCCGGCCCGAGGTCCCGCCCATCGGGAAGATCGACGTCCGCGACGGCGTCGTGGCCGGGCTCGTCGTCTCCGACGTCCAGAGATCGGTCGCCGTCGCCTCCCTGCCGCTCGGGGCCAATCCCGCCCTCAAGCACGACGCCGCGGGAGTCCTCGGCGTCTCGGGCCCGAACGCCTTCCACCTGACCCTCCGCAAGCGGGCCGGGCTCGACAGGTCGGCCACGGCCATCGGCCGGACGATCGCCGGCCTCGACCTCCTGAGAACGCTGAAGAAGGGCGAACCCATCCGCTCCATTCGCATCGTCCGGGTGGGGCAGGCCGCCCGCGACTTCAAGACCGACGACGAGGCCTTCAAGAAGCTCCTCGAGAAGTAAGGCCCGGAGGCGTCCGGGGCCGGCCCGTCCGGCCCGAAGGCGCCTGCCGGGGATACCGGACCCGAAAGGGGAGGGGACCATGAGAAGGCGGACCTTCATGCAGGTGGCCGCGGCGGCCGCGGGCGGGGCCCTCGCGTCGTGCAAGGCGGGGGCCGAAGGCCTGCCGAGGCGCGAGTACAGGGACGGCGTCCGGCTCAGCGTCATCGGCTTCGGCGGCATCGTCGTCTGCGGCCTGGAACAGGCGGCGGCCGACCGGGTCGTGGCCGAGTCCTTCGACCGCGGCGTCAACTACTTCGATGTCGCGCCCAGCTATTACGACGGCGAGGCGGAGACCAAGCTCGGCCGGGCCCTGGTCCCGTATCGCGGGCGGTCGTTCCTGGCCTGCAAGACGACGGAGAGGGACGCGGCCGGGGCCCGCCGGGAGCTGGAGCGGAGCCTCGAGCGCCTGAAGACCGATCATTTCGACCTGTACCAGTTCCACGCCGTCTCCAGCCTGGAGGACGTGGACCGCATCCTGGCCCCCGGCGGGGCGGCCGAGACCTTCCTCGAGGCCCGGAAGGAGGGCAAGGTCCGCTACCTGGGCGCTTCCCTTCACGACGCCCCGGCGGCCATCGCCCTGATGGACCGGTTCCCGCTCGACTCGGTGCTCTTTCCCGTGAATTTCGTCCTCTACCGGGAAGGGAGCTTCGGGCCCCAGATCCTGGCGCACGCCAAGAAAAAGGGCATCGCCCGTCTGGCCCTCAAGGCCCTGGCTCACCACGCTTGGCCCGAGGGGGCCGACCGGTCGGCCTGGCCCAAATGCTGGTACAAGCCGATCGACGATCCGGAGTTGGGCGAACAAGCGGTCCGTTACACCCTGAGCGAGGACGTGACCGCGGCCATCCCGCCCGGCGACGAGACGCTCTTCCGGATGGCCCTCGAGTTCGCCGGCCGGTTCCGTCCCCTGAGCGCGGCCGAGCGCGCGGACCTGCTGGAGGCGGCCCGCGGCCTCGCGCCGATCTTCCGGGCCTGAACCCCGCGCCTCGAAAGGGGCCCCCCGCTACCCCCGGGGCGCCGTTTCGGCTACAATCTCTCCATGCCATCCGACACCCAGGTCATCTTCTCCATGTCCGGCGTCGGCCGGGTCCACCCGCCGAACCGCCAGGTCCTCAAGGACATCTCGCTCGGCTTCTACTACGGGGCCAAGATCGGCGTCCTCGGGCTCAACGGCTCGGGCAAGTCGACCCTGCTCGGCATCATCGCCGGCAAGGACAAGGGCTACATCGGCGAGATCGCCGTCAGTAAGGGCTACAGCATCGGCCTGCTCGAGCAGGACCCGCAGCTCGACGCCTCCAAGACCGTGGTCGAGATCGTCCGCGAGGGCGTCCAGCCCGTCGTCGACCTCCTGGCCCGCTACGACGCGGTCAACGAGAAGATGGGCGATCCCGAGGCCGACATGGACGCCCTGCTGGCCGAGCAGTCCCGCCTGCTCGAGGAGATCGAGAAGCACGACGCCTGGAACCTCGACAACCACCTCGAGATCGCCATGGAGGCCCTGCGCTGCCCGCCGCCGGCGACGCCGGTGACCGTGCTCTCGGGCGGCGAGCGCCGGCGCGTCGCCCTGACCCGGCTGCTGCTCATGGAGCCCGACATCCTGCTCCTCGACGAGCCGACCAACCACCTCGACGCCGAGTCCGTGGCCTGGCTCGAGCGCCATCTCCAGGAATACCGGGGCACGGTCATCGCCGTGACCCACGACCGCTACTTCCTCGACAACGTGGCCGGCTGGATCCTCGAGCTCGACCGCGGCGAAGGCATCCCCTGGAAAGGGAACTACTCGTCGTGGCTCGAGCAGAAGCAGGCCCGCCTGGCCGTCGAGGAGAGGACGGAGTCGCGGCGCCAGCGGACCCTGGCCCGCGAGCTCGAGTGGGTGCGGATGTCGCCCAAGGCCCGCCAGGCCAAGGGCAAGGCCCGCGTCACGGCCTACGAGAAGCTTCTGGGCCAGGAGTTCGAGCGCTACCGGGACGACCAGGAGCTGCCCATCCCGCCCGGGCCGCGCCTCGGCGATGTCGTCGTCGAGATCGAGGGCGTCGCCAAGGCCTACGGCGACCGGGCCCTTTTCGACGGGCTGACCCTGAGCATCCCGCCCGGCTCCATCGTCGGCGTCATCGGCCCGAACGGGGCCGGCAAGACGACCCTGCTGCGGATGATCACGGGGGCGGAGGCGCCCGACGCCGGCCGGGTCCGCCTCGGCGAAACGGTCCGCGTCGCCTACGCCGACCAGTCGCGGGCCCTCGACCCGGACAAGACCGTGTACGAGGAGATCTCGCGCGGCGAGGACCTCATCCGCGTCGGCGGCCGGGAGCTCAACATGCGGGCCTACTGCGCCTCGTTCGGCTTCGGCGGCACGGACCAGCAGAAGAGGTGCGGCACCCTGTCGGGCGGCGAGCGCAACCGCGTCCACATGGCCAAGGCCGTGTCCGAGGGCGGCAACCTGCTGCTCCTCGACGAGCCGACCAACGACCTCGACGTCAACACCCTGCGGGCCCTCGAGGACGCCCTGGCCGGGTTCGCCGGCTGCGCCGTCGTCGTCAGCCACGACCGCTGGTTCCTCGACCGCGTGGCCACGCACATCCTGGCCATCGAGGAGGACGGCTCGATCCACTGGATCTTCGGCAACTTCTCCGAGTACCACGAGGACCTCAGGCGCCGCAAGGGCGCCGCGGCCGACCAGCCCCACCGGATGAAGCACCGCACCCTCCGGCGCGCCTGAGATGCGGATCGAGCTCGCGGCCGCCGGTCCCGGGGACGGGGGCTTTCTCGAGGACATGCTCTACGAGGCCCTGTTCATCCCCCCGGGCGAGGCCCGGCCCCCGCGAACGGTCCTCCGCCTGCCCGAGATCGCCCATTACGCCGCCGGCTGGGGACGGCCCGGCGACTTCGGGCTCATCGCCCGGTGCGGGGGAGAAGCGGTCGGCGCGGCCTGGTTCCGGCTCTTCCCGGCCGGCGAGCGGGGCTTCGGCTTCGTCGACGAGCGAACTCCCGAGCTGTCGATGGCCGTCCGGCCGGAGCGGCGGGGCCTGGGCATCGGCACGGCGCTCCTGGAGCGGCTCTGCGGCGAGGCCCGGGAACGCGGCTTCGACCGGGTCTCGCTCAGCGTCGACGTCCGCAATCCCGCCGTCCGCCTGTACCGGCGGCTGGGCTTCGAGGTCGAGGCCGAGGCCGATCAAGCCTACACCATGGTCAAGGACCTGAGGGCCGCAGCGCAGGCGCGCCGGCCTTGACATCCCTCCCGAATGTAATTACAGTAATTACATCATGAGGACGAAAGAGATCAAGGTCGCACGGATCGGGAACTCGCGCGGCGTGCGCCTGCCCGCGGAGTCCCTCAGGCGCTATGCCGTCGCGGAGGCCCTCATCATGGAGGAGCGGGCCGAGGGCATCCTGCTCCGGCCGGCCGGCCCGGCGGCGCATAAGCTCGGCTGGCCCGAAACGGCCCGCGAGATGGCCGCGTCCCCCGAGGATTGGCGGGAATGGGCGGCCACGGACGCCGACGGGCTCGAGTCCGCGCCCTGGTCGGGAGGGCCCCGGTCGAAGGTCGCGGAGAAGCGCGCGGCCTACGGGCCGGAGGCCGTCCGGCGGCAGGCCGATCTCAAGAGATACGAGCTGCGGTGGGCCGTCCTGGACCCCGGTCGGGGCGCGGAGATGGCCAAGACCAGGCCCGTGGTCATCGTCAGCCGGGACGAACTCAATTCCCGCCTACAGACGGTGACGGTCTGCCCGGTCACGAGCCGGCTCCATCCGGCCTGGCGGTCCCGTCTTCCGGTCCGGGTCGCCGGGCGTCCGGGCGAGATCGCCGTCGACCAGATCCGGACCGTGGCCAGGGCCCGGCTCGGCAAGAGGATCGGCGCCCTGACCGTCGGAGAGGCGGCCGCCCTGCGCCTCCTCATCACCGAGATGTACGGCGAGTGAGGCGGCCTCCCCGCCTTTACTTCTTCTTCAGCAGCTCCTTGACCGCGGCCTCGATCTGCTGGTCGCGGCCGGCGGCCATGACGTCCGGGTCGTTCTTGACCTTGACGTCGGGCTCGAGCTGGTTGTTCTCGCAGAGCTTGCCGTCGGGCGTCCGCCAGCCGCCCTGGGGGATGCCGAAGCGCAGGGTCGGGTCGATCTGCGACTCCCACCAGACGAACGTCCCCGTGCCGGGCACGGGCATGCCCAGGGTCTGTCCGATGCCGCGGACCTTGTACTCGACCGGGAAGAGGTGGGCGTCGGAGTAGTTGCTCTCGCCCATGACGACGATGGACGGCTTGATCCACTTGTTGTAGGGCTCGACGCCGACGAGCTGGCCGCGCGGCACGATGTCGAAGACCTTCCGGCCGGCCAGGAAATCGGCCAGCTGGTCGTGGAGGTTGCCGCCGCCGTTGAAGCGCGTGTCGACGACCAGGGCCTCCTTGTCGGCGCTCTGGCCCATGACCTCCTCGATGACGACCCGGTAGCTGGCGTCGTTCATGCTCCGGACGTGGACGTAGCCGAGGCGCCCCCCCGACAGGCGGTCGACCTCGGCCCGGCGGGCCAGGACCCAGCGCTGATAGAGCAGGGCGCCCTCCTCGCCGAGCGAGACCGGCTTGACGGTCTCCTCCCAGCGCGCGCCGGTCGCCGGATCGAGGACGGACAGCAGGACGAGCTGGCCGGCCTTCCGGTTGAGGAGCCGGTAGTGGTCGACCGTCCGGTCGAGGGCCTGGCCGTCGATCTTCTCGACGACGTGCCCGGCCTTGACCTTGATGCCGGCCTTGTCGAGGGGCCCGCCCGCCAGGACCTCGGCCACCCTGAGGCCGGGGCCGGCGAAGCCGTAGTCCATGAACAGACCCAATGAGGCCGTCGCGTCTGCCGTGGGCGTCCGCTGCGGCGAATAGTAGCAGCCGGTGTGGGAGACGTTCATCTCGCCGAGGAGCTCCGAGACCATCTCGGCGTAATCGTAGTTGTTGGTGATGTAGGGCAGGAACTTCTTGTAGATGGCGTAGGCGCCGTCCCAGTCGGCCCCGTAGAGGTCGGCCACGAGCATCTTCTGCTTCATCTGCCGCCACATGTGGTCGTACATGTAGGCCTTCTCGGCGGCCGCGTCGAGGACCATCTCGCCGCCGACGGCCACCGGCTCGGACTTGCCGCTCGACGGGTCGATCTTGAGGACGCGGCCGTCGACGAAGACGAACAGCGATTTTCCGTCGGCCGACATCTCCATGCCCGTCTGGTTGGCCCCGAGCTTGGCCAGGAGCTTGGTGTCGCGGGTCCGGGTCTCGGTCGTCCACAGGTCGTAGCCCTTCTCGAAGCGGGCCAGGTAGAAGAGCTTCTCGCCGTCCTTGGCGAGGGCCATGTCGGCGATGTCGGCCGAGTGGATGGTCAGCCGGACCTTGCGCCGCTCGACGCCCTCGAGCTCGAAGACGAGGTCCTTCTTGGGCTCCGCGGCCTTGACGCCGGCCTCCTTGCCCTTGGGCTTGTCCTTGGCCGCTTTGTCCTCGGCCTCCTTGGCCTTGTCCTCCCGTTCCTTGAGCAGGGCGAAGTCCTCCTTGGCCAGGCGGAAGCGGTCGTAGGCGGCCCGGGTGAAGAAGGAGACGTAGGCGTCGAGCTGGACGGCGTCGCCGGCCGTGCTGACGGCGCCCTCGCGGCTGGAGCCGTAGACCATGGCCGTCCCGTCCAGGGCCCAGCGGGCGTTGAAGGCCCCGAAGCCGTTCTTGGTCAGGTCGACGACGCGGCCCTTGCCGTCGCTCGAGACGAGGCCGACCTGGGGCGTGAACAGCCGGGTGAAGGCGAACTGGACCAGGAACCATTTGCCGTCAGGGCTCCAGCGGTAGGTCTGGTCGCCGTCGGCATAGGAATAGTTGTAGTCGGCGGGCAGGATGGTCCGGGCGGCCTTGGTGGCCAGGTCGACGACCCTGAGGACGACGCGGTCCTCGAGGTAGGCGACCTCCTTGCCGTCCGGGGAGAACTCGGGCTGGAACTCCTCGGCCGCCGTGGCGACGACGGGTTCCTCCTTGAGGACGGTCGAAGCGTAGAAGTAGGGCTCCTCGGCCCGCGCGATCGAGGTCCTGTAGACGTTCCAGTTGTTGTCGCGCTCGGCCGCGTAGACGAGGGACCGGCCGTCGGGGCTGAAGGACACGCCGCGCTCCTGGCCGGGGGTGTTCGTGACTCGCTTGGCCAGGCCGCCCTCGACGCTGCCGGCGAAGACCTCGCCGCGGAAGACGTAGGCCAGCTCCTTGCCGTTCGGCGACAGGCGCATCTCGGTGATGCCGCCGCCGACGGGCAGGGGCCGCTCGAGGACCTGGCGCCCGTCCTGGGCGATGCGGACCTCGACCCGCCGGGGCTCTGCCGCGCCGGGGGCCAGGGTGTAGATCTCGCCGTCGTACCCGAAGCAGAGCGTGCCGTTCGAGGCCCTGGTCAGGAAGCGGACCGGATTTTTGTTGAAGCGCGTCACGGCGACCGCCTCGCCGGGCCGGCCGAGCGAGCTCTTGAAGACGTTGAAGGAGCCGCCGCGCTCGCTCAGGAAGAAGAAGCCGTCGCCGTCGCCGTCGAAGACGGGATTGCGGTCCTCGCCCTCGTAGGTCGTCAGCTGCCTGTTCTTCCCGGTCTTGAGGTCGTAGACCCAGACGTCGCGGGCGATGGCCGAGGTGTGGTGCTTGCGCCACTCGCTCTCGTAGCCCTTCTGGTCGTGGTAGAGGACCTTGGTGCCGGCGCCGTCGACGACGGCCGCGATGGCCGGTTGGGTCATGACGAGCGCGGCCTCGCCGCCGGCGACCGGGGCGCTGTAGAGCTCCGGCAGAGCGCCCATCGGGAACTGGACGTTGGCCGCCGCGTCCTGGCGGGTCGCGCTGAAGAGGACGGCCTTGTCGTCCGCGCTGAAGCCGCTGGGGATGTCGGCCCCGGAGTGGAAGGTCAGGCGCTTGGCTTCGCCGCCGCCCGCCGGCATGAGGAAGACGTCGAAGTTGCCGTAGCGGTCGGAGGCGAAGGCGATCGATCTCCCGTCGTGGCTCCAGACGGGGGCGTAGTCGTAGGCCTCGCTGAGGGTCAGGGGCAGGGCCTGGCCGCCGGCGGCCGGGACCCGGTAGATATCGCCCTGGTAGCAGAACAGGATGGTCGAGCCGTCGGGGGAGACGGCCGGATACCTCAGCCAGAGCGGCCGGTCCTGGGCGGCCAGCGGGGTGGCCGCGGCCAAGAGGGCGGCGGCGAGGACGAGCGTCAGGCAGGCGGTCTTGACGACGGGACGGCGGGAGAGCGGCATGGGTTCCTCCGTGGATATGGAAACATCCATGGGTTTAGACGTAACGGGACGCCTTTTGGTTTCCTTCGGCGCGTTGACAGTCTTTCGAGACCCGGCGTATAGTGGCCTTCCGCCCATGACGCGCCCGAGGAGAGACGACATGACCCGTTCCTTCGCCCGGACCGTTCTGCCCCTGGCCCTGATCCTCTTGGCAGGTCTGGCTTCGCCTGTGGCCGCCCAGGAGGACCCGCTCGGCCAGGATCCCCTCGACCAGGACGCGCCGGCCCCCGCCGTCCGCGCCGTGGCCATCCCGGTCGGGAAGACCGTGGCCGTGGCGGACGACCCGACGCGGTTCGCCCGTGTCTTGTTCGCTCCTCCCGACGAAGCGCGGCTCACGCCCGGACGGACCTGGGACATCGACATGGCCCTGGCCCTCCGTTTGGGGCGAATGGAGCCGGCCGAGCGCTGGCGGGCCATCCGCCGCAATCTGGGCCTGCCCCCCGACGACAAGCGGGCCCTGGTCGTCTGGACCGAGGTCGTGGACGCTCTGCTGTCGCAGCTCGGGACGCTGCCCGATCTCACGGACCCCGGGGCGCCCGGGTTCGGCCTGCGCGTCGCTTTCCCCGGCACCGATCCGGAGAACAAGAGGCGGGCCGAAGTGGCCCTGACCTTCGAGGCCGGGAAGACCGGCTTCGAGGATCGTCTGAACGAACGCGTGGCCGCGGCCATGACCGGGGTCGAAGGCTTCGTCAACCTGGTCTTCGCCGACGGCACTCCCGTCGAGGGGGATTGGCTCAAGGTCCATCCCGGATTGACCGTCCGGCTCAAGGACGGCGAGGGGAAAGAGGTCGCGGCCTTCGCGCTCAAGGACCATCCCTTCTACTGCTTCCCGTCGCTTCCGGCCGACAAGGACCTCGGCGGGGACTATCGCCTGGAGATCGCCCAGGCCGGCAGACCCGGCGACACCGCGAACCGGGCCGGCCTAGTCATCATGGAACCCCAGTACGTCCCGGTCCGCTACGGCGTCCGCAGCCGCCAGGACCTGACCCTGACCAAAGAGGCCCCACCCGAGGAGGAGATGGCTGAGATCCTCGAGGATGTGACCAAGAAAGTCGACTTCGGCGACGCCTTTGCCGGCCTCACGAACCTCCAGGGAGCGCCCGCCTCGGTCGTGTCCCTGTTCCAGCAGCTCGCGGCGACCGTGCCGGTCGTCAACATCGTCGCCGGCATCCTGCCGGCCAATCCGGGCCTGCACTTCGGCGCGGTCATGACCAAGGACGCCGGGCCCCAGGTCTTCTATTCCGTCCGCTTCAAGTTCCGGGCCGACCTTCCGGACCGCGGCCCCCGCTTCGTGACCCGGGGGGCGGTCCGGCTCCAGGCCCTGAGCGCCGAGGACGCCGCGCTGCCCGCCCGCCCGACCTACGTCAAGGTCGTCTGGCTGGCCCAGACCGACGCGGCCCGGCTGTCGCTCGACTCCCGTCCGGTCCGGACCTTCCCGCTCGGGCTCGGTATCGGCGTCGTGCCGTCCATGAGCCCGGCCCTCTATTCGGCCGGGCTGAGCTACAAGATGTTCAACGTCGCCGAGATCTACGCCGGCGTGGGCTTCCGGTCCGACAAGAACGTCCCGGAGGACCCCGGGGAGCCCTTCTCCAAGACCTCCTTCGTCTACGGCCTGACCGTCGACGTCGAGCACGTCCTGGGGGCCATCTTCAAGGCCGTCAACCGGGACGGGAATTAGGGAGGCCCCGATGACCGCCGGACCGTCCGCCGCCGCCGCGCTCGAGGCCCTGGCCGTCCCCAAGGTCGACCGGTTCGACCTGGTCACGGTCCGCCTGCCGTTCGTGGCCCCGTTCGGGACCAGCGTCTACACCTGGACCGACAAGGAGGCCATGCTGATGCGCCTCGAGTCCGGGGGCGCCGTGGCCTGGAGCGAATGCGTCTCCGATCCCGATCCGTTCTATTTTTACGAGACCAACGCCACGGCCCGCCACATCATCAAGGACTTCCTGCTCGGGATGGTCGAACCGGGGCTGACGATGGGCGAGCTCGACGGCCGGTTCCGCCGCGTCCGCGGCCACGGCATGGCCAAAGCCACCCTCGAGAACGGGCTCCTGATCCTCATCGCCATGCAGAAGGGTGTGCCGCTCCACGAGCTGATGGGGCGCCCCGTCCGGCGCATCCCGTCCGGCCTGAGCATCGGGCTCAAGGAGACGAAGGAGGAGCTCCTGGCCGCGGTCGAAGGCGCCGTGGCCCGCAAGTATCACCGCGTCAAGATGAAGGTCAAGAAGGGCCAGGACGTCGACTGGGTCGCGGCCGTCCGCGAGCGCTTCCCGGACCTGCCCCTCATGGTCGACGCCAACGGCGACTACACCCTGGCCGATGCCGCCCACCTCCGGCGGCTCGACGACTTCGGCCTGATGATGGTCGAGCAGCCGCTGTCCTATAGCGACATCTTCGAGCACGCCCTGCTCCAGCGGGAGATGAAGACCGCCCTCTGTCTCGACGAATCCATCCACGGCCTGGCCGACGCGGCCGCGGCCGTCGGGCTCGGCGCCTGCCGCATCGTCAACATCAAGCAGGGGCGGGTCGGCGGACTGATGGAATCCATGCGCATCGCCCATTACTGCGCCGACCGCGGCATCGGGGTCTGGTCGGGCGGCATGGACGAGACCGGCGTCGGCCGCGCCGTCAACATCCATCTCCAGACGGCCGAGGGTTTCAGCCTGCCCGGGGACACCTCCGAGACGTCCAACTATTTCGACGAGGACATCGCCGAACCGCCGGTCGTCCTCGACGCCGACGGCTTCATCGTGGTCCCGTCCGGGCCCGGGCTGGGCGTGCGGGTCGTCTCCGAGAGGATCCTCAAGCGCGCCCTCGGCTGGGAACGCCTGCGCTGAGACGGCCTCGGGAGCATCGGGGCCATCCGGCGGATTCCGGACGCCCGCGATCTGTGTTAGACTCGCTTCGATGACAAAACAAGGAGGTTCCTTATGAAGAAGACCGTCATCGTCTGCGCCCTGATCCTGGCCCTGTGTGCCCCTGCGGCGGCTAAAGTGACCGAGCTCCGGATCGAGTTCAAGGACGGCCAGTCCTTCACCGGCCAGGTCACCGGCTATCAGTACGCCTACCAGAACAACGCCGTGATCGTCCGCCTCTTCGCCAACGAGGCGACGACGGCCAAGAAGATGACGGCCGTGATCACCTTCCAGGCCGGGAACGACCACCAGCCCGACCCGCAGATCATGATGAACGCGCTGTCCCTGACCCCGGGAACGAATTTCTCGGTCCGCGTGGTCAACGCCGAAGGCAGCGTCCATGCCAAGGGCATCACCGGGATCGCCATCATCGCCAACTTCCGGCCCATCGGCACCGTCGAGATCACACCCCTCTAGAGGGTGGGCAAGGAGCCCGCGGCCATGCGCGCGCCAAGGATGACGGCGGCCGCCCTCATCGGGGCGGCCCTGTTCGCGGTTCGGCCTGCGGCCGGGGCGGGGGAGACGGGCCTGCGGTCGGTCGAGCTGACGGGCCCGGCCGGGGCTGGCACGGCCGTCAAGGGCCTGACGCTCGCGAACGGCGCGAGGATCGCTCTGCCCGCGCCTCTGCCACTCTTCTCGCTCCTCGTCGACGGCAAACCCGCGTTGGCTTCGAGATTGCCCGCGGGCCTGTCGCTCTCGGTCGCCGCGGACCCCGGCTTCGCGCCGGGCGTCAAGCTCACCGTCGTCTTCCGCAACGGGACGAAAGGCAGGATCACGCTCGAGAACCTCGTCCCGCTGGGCCAGGCGGACGACCGGGCCTTCATCACCGCCGGGCTTCCGAACGAGGAGCCGCACACGCTCGACCGGACCCAGCTCTTCCGCCCGGGGCTGCGCCCGGTCGGGGTCCTGCTGCCCGACAACGCCTGGTCCATGGGCTTCGCCTCCCTCGACCTCGCCGCGGGGCCGACCCTCTCGGCCATCGCCCGGCGGATCAAGACGGACAAGGCCCAACGGACCCGCTGGGCCGCGACCCTCGAGCCGGGCGGGTCGGTCGAGTATGCCCTCCATCTCGAGGCCCACGACGGCGGCTGGCGGCGCGGCCTCGAGATCATGTTCCGCGAGCGCTACCTCTACGACCTCGACAGGTTCGACGACGCCCTGTTCCGGCGCGCCGACCTGGCCTGGGTCCGCCGGGCCTATCTCATGGTCCTGCGGTTCGCCTGGGACCGGGCCTATTACGACGGCGACGCCGCGAAATACGCCTACGACGGGACCCTGACGGCTTGGGACAGGACGCTCGGCCCTGTCGACATCTTCACCATCTGGCCGACCTGGCCGCGCCTGGGCCTCGACGAGCGCAACCAGTGGGACATGTACCGCGACCTGCCGGGCGGGCTGGCCGAGCTCCGGCGCCAGGCCGACCTGGCCCACAGCCTGGGCAAGAAGTATTTCATCTCCTACAATCCCTGGGACTCCAGCACCCGGCACGAGGACCACATCGCCGGCATGGAGGACATGCTGCGGACGCTCGACGCCGACGGCGTCGTCCTCGACACGCGCGGCGAGTCGAGCCGCGAGTTCCAGGCCGCGGCCGACCGGGTCAAGCCGGGCATCGTCATGTACAGCGAGGGCATGGCCGTGCCGCGGGACATGCCCGGCATCGTCTCGGGCCGCGTCCACGACGCCCTCTATATGCCGCCGCCGCTCAACATGAACAAGTTCATGCGGCCCGACTTCGCCATCTTCCGGGTGCTCCAGCTGGCCGAGGGGCCGCTCCACCGCGAGGCGGCCGTGGCCTTCTTCAACGGCTACGGCTCCGAGATCAACACCATGCGTCCCGGCCGGCCCGACTGGATCGAGGAGGACCTCCGCTATCTCGGCCGGACGACCAAGCTCCTGCGCGAGAGCTCGTCGGCCTTCCTCGACCCGGCCTGGGAGCCGCTCGTGCCCACGGTCGAGGACGGCCTGTGGGCCAACCGCTGGCGCGACGGCGCCAAGACCGTCTGGACCGTCTACAGCCTGAGGCCCGAGGGATATAAGGGGCCGCTTTTCGAAGCGGAGGTCCCGAAGGGCGCCCACCTCGTCGGTCTCTGGAACCACGAGGAGCTCGAGCCGGTCGTCCGCGACGGGAAGACGTACACGCCCGTCGAGGCGGCCGCCTTCGACGCCGCCTGGCTCGGGACCCGCCGCGAGGGGAGCGTGGACTGCGTCGCCGTCCTGCCCGCTATCCTGCGGGTCGAGGCCGACGGCGAGCTCGTGACCTTCGAAGCCCCGGCCGCCCCGGCCGGCAGCCGCGTGGCCGTTTCGGCCGGGAACCCGTCCTACTCCGAGCCCGCGGCCGTGTTCGGGACGGAAAAACGGACGATCGCCCTGCACGATCCCTTCGGCTTCCGCGAGGAGAAGTTCGTCGTCCAGCTCTTCGACCCGCGCGGCGAGATCCTCGACGAACGCGTCGTCCGCCTGCCGCTGGCCTATCCGCGCCTCGTCACCAAGGTCGAGCGGACGGCCCCGGCCGCCAAGGCGCCGGCGGGGATGGTCGAGGTCCCGGCCGGGACGTTCGTCTTCCGGACGGCCGGCAATCCCGACGACGCCAATCCCATCATCCCATATCCCGACACGACCAAGCCCCGGACGATCGGGATGCGGCGCTTCTTCATGGACCGCACGCCGGTCACGAACGGCGCCTTCAAGGCCTTCCTCGACGCCACCGGCTACGCGCCGGCCGACCGGTCCAATTTCCTCAAGCACTGGGTGGACGGAAAGCCTCCGGCCGGCCAAGGCGACCACCCCGTGCGCTGGGTGTCGCTCGAGGATGCCAGGGCTTACGCCCGCTGGGCCGGCAAGCGCCTGCCGACCGAAGCCGAGTGGCAGTACGCCGCCCAGGGGCGCGACGGACGGCCTTTCCCCTGGGGCGCGAAGATGGAGTCCGGTCGCTGCAACGACAAGCTCAATAAGACGACCCCGGTCACGGCTTTTCCCAAGGGCGCCAGCCCGTTCGACGTCCTCGACATGGTCGGCAATATCTGGCAGATGATGGACGACGTCTACGACAACGGCGTCTACCGGTACGGCATTATCCGGGGCGGCAGCTTCTATGCCCCCGAGACGAGCGAGTGGTACGTCAAGAGCGGGCCCCTCGCCGTCGACCGGGTCCAGATCCTGCTCCTCGTCGCCCCCGGCCTCGACCGCGTGGCCACGGTCGGCTTCCGCTGCGTCAAGGACGCCGACTGAGCTCGCCACTGGCGAGTCGAACGGTTGCGCCCGCATCGGCCGCCATGCGATAATCGGGCGTCTCGACTCGGGCCGCGCGGAGGGTGCCGATGGCAAAGAAAACCGACTTCAACCGGCTGTTCGTTCCCCTGGTCCGCTATCTGGAGAAGGTCCTGGCCCTGGTCGTCCTGGTCAGCGTCCTCGTCTCGCTCGTCAAGGGCGGGATCACCCTGGCCGGAATGGACTGGTCCGCGAAGGAGACGTTCTACGAGCTCATCTACCGGATCCTCCTCCTCGTTATCGGCCTCGAGCTCGTCCGCATGCTCATCACCCACAGCTTGGGAGCCGTCCTCGAGCTGCTGGCCTTCGTCATCGCCCGCAAGATGCTCAAGCCCGACTTGACGGCCGTCGACATCATCCTGAGCGTGGTCGCTTTCGTCGTCCTCCTTGCGGGACGTAAGCACCTCATGAGCCGCACCTGCTACGGTCCGGGGGAGATGGGCGCCGAGGCCGCGGAGGGCATCGATCCGGGCTCGGCCCGGCGTTAAGGCTCCGGAACGGCGGGCCGCCGGGCCCGCAGCGCGGCCCCGGTATGGGAGCCGGTGCTGGCCGCCACCTCCTCAGGCGTTCCCTGGACCACGACCCGGCCGCCCTCGTCCCCGGCTTCCGGGCCGAGATCGACGATGTGCCCGGCCCGGGCTATGAGGTCGAGGTCGTGCTCGACGGCGACGATCGTGTGTCCCGCGTCGAGGAGCCGCCCGAAGAGCCCGAGCAGGCGGTCGACGTCCGAGGGATGGAGGCCGGTCGTCGGTTCGTCGAAAAGGTAGAGGACCGGGCCGCGGACCGGGACCGTCAGCTCCGCGGCCAGCTTCAGCCGCTGCCGCTCGCCGCCCGAGAGCGTGTCGAGGGATTGGCCGAGCCGCAGGTAGTCGAGCCCGATCTCCGCGAGGAGCGCGAGTCCGGTCGCGAGTCTGGGCCGGTCGGCGAAGGCGGCCGCGCCCTCGGCCGCGGTCAGATCGAGGACCTCGGCGATCGTCCGCCCGTCGACGCGGACCTCGAGGACGCCCGGAGCGTAGCGGGCGCCGCCGCAGGCCTCGCAGGGCACCGTGACGTCGGCCAGGTGGTCGAGACCAACCGTGCGGCGGCCGGTCCCGCCGCACTCCTCGCAGCGCCCCTCGGGCGTCAGGAACGAGAAATGGGCCTTCTTGAGGCCCTTGGCCCGCGCCCCTTCGGACGCGGCGAACAGGTCGCGCACGCCGTCGAAAAGGCCGAGGGCGGTCAGGGGGATGCTGGCGACGCTAGCGGCCGGGGCCTCGATGCCCGCGGCGACCACCTTGGAGAAACGCTCGAAGCCGCGGACCGCCGAGCAGGCGACGGGGCGGCCGGCCCGGCTCGAGGCCAGCAGGACGTCGAAGACCAGGCTCGACTTGCCGCTCCCGGAAACGCCGGTCACGGCCGTCAGG
Source organism: Candidatus Aminicenantota bacterium (assembly GCA_017999365.1). Lineage (GTDB taxonomy): Bacteria > Acidobacteriota > Aminicenantia > Aminicenantales > Saccharicenantaceae > RBG-16-66-30. The sequence continues at coordinate 54,636 of JAGNLW010000002.1, read as the reverse complement.
ACGCCGGTCGGGACGGATACGTCGACGCCGCGGAGATTGTTGGCCCGGGCCCCGGCGATCTCGATAGGCGGCCCGGGTGTTCCTGGCAGGGGACCGGGCCGGACGGCCCGGCCGGCGAGATAGGGGCCGGTCACCGACGAGGCCGAGCGCTCGACCTCCCCGGGCGTCCCCTCGGCGACGACGCGTCCGCCTTGTCTCCCGGCGCCGGGGCCGATGTCGACGACGTGGTCGGCGGCCCGGACGACATCGAGGTCGTGCTCCACGGCGACGACCGTGTTGCCCTCGGCGGCCAGGCCGCGGACGAGCCCGAGGAGCTTGCCGGTGTCGCGCGGGTGGAGGCCGAGGGTCGGCTCGTCGAGGACGAAGGTGACGCCCGTGAGCCGGACGCCGAGGAGGCCGGCCAGGCGCAACCGCTGGGCCTCGCCGCCGGAGAGCGTGGCCGAGGGCCGGTCGAGACGGAGGTAACCGAGGCCGACGTCGCGGACGAGCCCCAGCCGGCGCCCGATCTCCTCCCGGACGGCGGCCGTCACGGCCGCGGCCCGGGGCTCGAGCCCGTCCCCGCCGCCGTCGCCGCCGAAGACGACGAGGCTCTCGGTCACGGTCAGGGCCGAGAGGGCGGCGATGTCGAGGCCTCGCCAGGTCACGGCGAGGGAGTCCGGTTTGAGCCGCCGGCCGCCGCAAGCGGGGCAGGGGTCGTCCCTCATCAGGATCCGTATGGCCTCGCCGCGGCGATCGGCGTGTTTGCGCCCGTACTCCTCGGCGACGAGGGCGGCCAGGCCTTTCCATGGCCCGCGGAACGTGAAGTCGCCGGAGCGCCGCCCCCGCTTGTACGACCAGACGACGTCGTAGACGCGGTCGCCCGTGCCGCTCCAGGCCAGGGCCCGTTCGGCGTCCGTGAGCGCCGCGTACGGCTTCTCGAAGTCCATCCCGGCCGCCGCGCCGGCCGCCCGGAGGGCGGCGACGAACTGGCCGTGGGGATCGCCGTAGAAGCGGCCGGTCTTCGTCCCGTCCATGGCCCCGGCCGTGAGCGGCCGGGACGGGTCCGTGATGAGCCGTTCGGGGTCGGCCACGGTCACCGTGCCCAGGCCCTTGCAGGCCGGACAGGCGCCCTGTTCGTGGTTGAAGGAGAACATCGAGGCCGTCAGCGCGCGGCCGCCGAGGCCTGGCGGGGCCGTCCCGGCCCGCGAATAGAGCAGCCGGTAGTAGTCGTGGATCTCGGTCATCGTCCCGACGGTCGAGCGCGGATTCCCCGCCGAAGCCGGCCCGGCGACCGCGACCGGCGGCGTCAGGCCCCGGGCCGCGGCGAAGTCGGCCCGGCCGCCCTTGTCGAGGAGGGCCCGGACGTAGGCCGAGAAGCTCTCGATATAGCGCTGGCGGGAAGCGGCGAAGAGGGTGTCGAAGACGAGCGAGGACTTGCCGCCGCCGGAGGGGCCGCAGACGACCGTGAACTCGCCGAAGGGGATGCGCACGTCGACGTCCCGGAGGTTGTGGGTCGAGACGCCTTCGAGGACGATGGGGCCGTCCGACGCCGCTCTCCCCGGCGCTCCGCCCGCGGCCGCCGCTTCGCCGGCGAACTCGCCCCGCAGGGCCCGGCCGGTGAGGGACTCGGGGCAAGCGGCGAGCTCGCCGGGCGTGCCGGCGGCGACGACCCGGCCGCCGTCCTCGCCGCTCCCGGGGCCGAGGTCGACGACGCGGTCGGCGGCCCGGATGACGTCGGGGTGGTGCTCGACGGCGACGACGGTCCGGCCGAGGTCGACCAGGCCCTGGAGCGCGGCGACGAGGTTCTCCACGTCGGCCCGATGGAGGCCGGTCGTCGGCTCCTCGAGGATGTAAAGGACGGGCCCTTTGGCCGTCCGGCCCATTTCGGCCGCCAACTTGACGCGCTGGGCCTCGCCGCCCGAGAGCGTGGCCGAGCTTTGGCCGAGCTTGAGGTAACCGAGGCCGAGCCGCTTCAGGACCTCGAGACCGGAAGCCAGGCGCGGCTGGCCGGCGTAGAACACGGCGGCCTCGTCGACGCTCATCTCCAGGACGTCGTGGATCGACCGCCCGCGGTCGCGCACGGCCAGCGTCCCGTCGTTGAAGCGGCGGCCGTCGCAGTCGGGGCAGACGACGTCGACGTCGCCGAGGAAATGCATGCCGATCCGGAGCAGCCCGGCGCCCTGGCAGGTCTCGCAGCGGCCGCCGGCGACGTTGAAGGAGAAGCGGCCTTTGCCGAAGCCTCGCGCCTCGGCCTCGGGCAGCGCGGCGAAGAGGTCACGGACGCGGTCGGCGAGACCGGTATAGGTGGCCGGGTTGGAGCGCGGCGTCCGGCCGATGGGGGACTGGTCGACCTCGACGACGCGGCCGAAGGCGCCCTCGACCTCGATGCCGCCGGCGTCCGGGCCGGGACCGAGACGGCCGGCGCGCAGGCGCTCGGCCAGGACGCGACGGACGAGCGTGGATTTGCCCGCCCCCGAGACGCCGGTGACGACGTTGAGGGCGCCGAGCCGGAACTCGGCGTCGATGCCCTTGAGGTTGTGGAGCCGGGCGCCGCGGACGGTGATCCGCCCCGTCCCGGCGCGGCCGCGGGAGGGGGCCGCGGGTAAGCGGTCGCCGGCCAGGAAGTCCCGGGTCGGGCTGAGGCCTTTCGCCAAGCCGACGATCCCGGCGGCCGGGCCCTGGTAAAGGACGCGGCCTCCGGCCGCTCCGGGCCCGGGCCCCAGGTCGACGACGTGGTCGGCCGCCCGCATGACGTCCTCGTCGTGCTCGACGACGAGGACCGTGTTGCCGTTGTCGCGGAGCTCGGCCAGGAGCGCGAGCAGCCGGGCCGTGTCGGCCGGGTGGAGGCCGGCCGTCGGCTCGTCGAGGACGTAGAGGACGCCCCGCAGGCCGTTGCCGGCTTGCGAGGCCAGCCGGATGCGCTGGGTCTCGCCGCCGGAGAGCGTGTCGGCGGCCCGGTCGAGGCGCAAATAGCCGAGGCCGAGCCGCTCGAGGAGGTCGGTCTTCTTCAGGACCGAGGACCGGATGGCCTCTCCGGCCTCCCGTCGCCGGGGCTCGAAGGTCACGGCCCGCATGTCCGCGGCCAGCCCGCCGACGCTCAGCGCGGACAGGCCGTCGATCGTCCGCCCTTCGACCGTGACGCGCAGGCTCTCGGGCCGCAGGCGACGGCCCCCGCAGGCGCGGCAGGGGAGGGTCCGGGCGAAGCGCAGGATGTTGTCGTTGCGCTTCGTCCTCAGGATGGCCTCCATGACCGGCAGGATGCCCTTGTAGACGCCCTCCTCGCGCGGCTTGGCCACGATGCCCTTCCAGCGCAGCCGCGATTCGAGGGGGTGCTTGCCGTAGCGGATGAGGATCTTGTCGCTGCCGTCGAGGACGATGCCCCGCTGGGCGTCGGTCAGGTCGCGCCAGGGGATGTCGACCGAGAAGCCGTGGGCCCGGCAGACCTCGTCCAGGACCTCCATGGTCACCTGGGAGTAGATGATGTAGCCGTTCGGCGTCGTCAGGGCCAGGGCGCCCTGGCGCAGGGTCCGGGCCGGGTCGGCGACGAGGAGGTCGGGGTCGATGCGGTCCTCGACGCCGAGGCCGCGGCAGGCCGGGCAGGCGCCCTCCGGCGCGTTGAAAGAGAACAGCCGCCGCGAGAGCCGCAGGCCGTCGTGCGACTCGCCCAGCCGGGCGAAGAGCAGGCGCAGGTCGTCGTGGATCTCCGTCAGGGTGCCGACGGTCGAGCGCGGCCCCGGCGAGCCCGTCCGCTGGCTCACCGCCACGGCCGGGGCCAGGCCGGAGATGTGGGCGACCTCGGGCCGCCGCAACTTGCCCATGAACTGGCGGGCGTAGGACGAGAAGGTCTCGAGATAGCGTCTTTGGGCTTCCCGATAGACGACGTCGAAGACGAGCGAGGACTTGCCGGAGCCCGAGACGCCGGTGACGACCGTGATGCGGCCGTGCGGGATGTCGACGTCGACGTCCCGCAGGTTGTTCTCGGCGGCGTGGCGGACGGAGAGGACGCGCATGGGGGCCCATTATCCCAAGCGGGAGGAGCGGGGTCAAACCGGGGACGTCGGGGGAGTCGGTGTCCGCCGGAGGTCAGAGGTAGGACCGGGCGCCGGCGAAACGGGCCCGGAAATAGGCGGCGCCGAGGGATTCGCGGCGGACGGTCTTGCCGCGGCCGGGAGCGTGGATGAAGACCCCGCCGCCGACGTAGATGCCGACGTGGGTCAGAGGTCCTCCCGGAGAAGCGGCGAAGAAGACGAGGTCGCCGGCCGTCAGTCGGTCCGCGCCGACCGCCGTCCCCGCGGCGTGCTGCTCGCCGACGGAGCGGGGCATGTCCAGCCCGTTCAACCGGTAGACGGCGCTCGTCAGGCCGCTGCAGTCGAAGCCGGACTCGCTCGAAGTCCCGCCCCAGACGTATTCGATCCCGAGGAAGCTCTCGGCCGTGGCGGCCAGTCGTCCGCGGAGCTCGGCGGCGGCGGGGGAGGGCGCGGCCGCGGGCGGCGCCGGCCCGCCGGGCCGGGCCAGGGCGTAGTCGGCCGGGCCGACGATGAAGAACTCGCCGATGCGGCCCCCGGCTCGGAGGGCCGCGCCCCTCTCTCGGGCGGCCTCCCGCGACGCAAAATCCCCGAACCGGACCTTGAACAGTCCCCCGCCGGCCGGGAAGTAGAAGGCGTCGAGACCGGCCGCGGTCAGGGTCGCGGCGAAGGCCCGGGCGTTGGATTCGACGGCGAAGGCGCCGACCTGGACGGTGTAGCCGAGCCGGGCCAGCGCGGGGCCGGGAGTGGCGGGGAGGCCGGGCCTCGCGGGCGAGACCGTCGCCGCGGGCGCCGCGGGAGCGGGCGGGGGAGCGGTCCGGACCTTCGTCCGGCAACCGGCCAGAAGGGACAGGATGACGACCGTAACGCAGACCGCGAAGGCCGCCTTCGTGCCATGGACCCGCCCGTGCCAGTTCATCATGGATTTGGTCGGCGCAGGGCCCGAAAAACGGACAAGCGGGGCTTTCGCGCGCCGGTCCGGTCGGCCGGGAACGGTCTTGACGGCGCCCGGGGCCGGGGCTAGCATGGATGAAAGCGGTGATGAGACGTCGGCCATGAAGATCATGACGTTCGCGCTCGCCCTGGCGCTGGCCCTGCCGTTCGCGGAAGTTCTTCTACGACGTCTTCGACCCCAAAGGACGGTTCTTCGCCCGCTTCGCCCTTCCCGAGGGCGAGCTCCTCTACGTCCTCAAGAAGGGCAAGGCCTACACGGCCGTCGAAGAGAACGAGGCCGGCGTCCCCCAGGTCAAGCGCTACGCCCTGATCTGGGAGTGACCTCCCCGTCCCTCACTTGATCCCCTTCAGGATCTCGATCTCCTGAAGGGCCAGGTCGGCTTTCGCCTGCGCGGCGCTCAGCCCGAGCTCCCCTGCCTTGAGCTCGTCGACCGTGACCAGCCCGGCGGCGGCCTTGACCCGGAGATCGTCGACACGCGGACGGATGCTCTCGATCGCAGACCGCGATTCTTTCAATTCTTTCTCGGCCGCACTCATGCGGACCCGGACCTCCATATCGCCGGCCGAGATCTCGCCGGCGAGGAACCGCCGTCGCAACGCCAGCCGATTCTCGATGTCCTCCAGGGCGGCTTCCTGGCCCGCGAGCGACGCTTCGAGTTCTTTCAAGGCGCTTCTATGAACGAGGCCCAGTTCGACTCTCTGACGCAAGGCCTGCTCGGTCCTGGCGCGGCGGAGCTCAAGGTCGGTCCGGATGACGTTCTTTTCGATCTCCAACCGCTCCCCGACGAAATCCCGGCCGCCGACGAGCGGGGCGTAGAGCTCGTCGCGCGGAGCCAGTCCGGATGACCGGACCTCGGCGAGATCGAGGGAAGACCGTTCGAGGTCGGCCCCGGCCCTGTCGGCCCCGAGCTTCGCGACGAGGACTTCGTCCTCGCCGACGAGGCCCAGGGAAAACTGGTTTTCGGCCTGGGCGGCCCTGTCCTTCTTGAGGCCCAGGAAGGCCGTCTTGATCCTGACCTCGGTCTCCAGGCGGGCGATCTCGACTTTGCGGCGCCAGGAGTCCTTGATGAGGTCGGCGGCCTTGGTCGCGGCGACGCCGATGAGGAGGACGCCGGCGGCCAGGCTGAGCGCGACGACGCTCCGCGGCACGGCCACCCGGCCCGGGGCCGGCTTCAGCCGCTCCCGGCGGCGGAGCTCCGAGGCCAGCTGCCATTCCAAACGGTCCACGAACCGGTCGTCGGGTTCGAATCGGCTAGACATGGGTCCCTCCTTCGGCCCGCGCTTCGGGGAGCACGGCCCGCAACGATCCCCGGGCCCGTCTCAGCAGGCCCTCGACGGCCCTCTCGGACACGGCCATCTCCGCGGCGATCTCCCGGACGCTCAGGCCGTCGAAATAGAACGCCTCGAGGGCCCGGGCCTTCTTCCTTCCCAGGGCGGCGACGGCCATGAACAGCTCCAGGGATTCGAACTCGTCGGCGGGCGTCCGCGGTTCGACGCCCTCGGCGCGGCCCGGCCCGGCGTCGGCGTCCCATTTCCGGCGCCTTAAGCAGTCGATCAGGATATTGCGGGCCACCTGTTTCAGCCAGGCCAGCGGCGCTTCGGGAACGGCCCGGCCCTTCCAGCTGTCCAGGGCCCTCAGATAGGATTCCTGGACGATGTCCTCCGTCAGGGCCCTGTTCCCGCCCGTCCGCTTGGCCATGTAGCCGTAGAGGGGGCGGACCGTCTCCCGGTAGATCCTCAGCCACAGCTCTTCTCTCACCGCCTCGGGCTCCTTTCTCGGGTCGTCCACCCTTATGACGAACGGGCGGCCCGAAATCCCACGAAAAACCACGCCGGAACGATAAAAATGGTTCCCGCGCTTCGCCTCACGTTGACTTCCCCCGGCCGCGCTGTTATCCTTTGACGCAATAAGACGACAAGACGAGGAGGGGGACCGTGGCCGTCAAATGCCCCCGGTGTCGGCACGACAATCCCGCCGACACGCGCTTCTGCGGCAAATGCGCCGCGCCGCTCGACGCCGCGGCCCTGCCCACGGAAACGCTCCAGGCCCCTGTCCGGGAGCTCGAGACGGGCTCGCTCTTCGCCGGGCGCTACCAGGTCATCGAGGAGATCGGCCGCGGCGGCATGGGCCGCGTCTACAAGGTCCAGGACACCGAGCTCAACGAGAAGATCGCCCTCAAGCTCCTCCGCCCCGAGCTGGCCGCCGACGCCGACACGGTCGAGCGCTTCCGCCACGAGCTGAAGTCGGCCCGGACGGTCGTCCACAAGAACGTCTGCCGGATGTTCGACATCGGCCGGGCCGAGGGCGCGCCCTTCATCACCATGGAGTACGTCGCCGGCGAGGACCTCAAGCGGCTCATCCGCAAGATCGGGCAGCTGCCGGCCGGGCGGGCCGTGTCGATCGCCGGCCAGATCGCCGCGGGCCTGGCCGAGGCCCACGGGCTCGGCATCGTCCACCGCGACCTCAAGCCCCAGAACATCATGGTCGACGAGGGCGGCAGCGTCCGTATCATGGATTTCGGCATCGCCCGGTCGCTCGAGAGGAAGGGCCTCACGGGGGCCGGGGTCATGATCGGCACGCCCGAGTACATGAGCCCGGAACAGGTCGAGGGCAAGCCCGTCGACGCCCGGTCCGACATCTACTCGCTCGGCGTCATCCTCTACGAGATGACGACGGGGCGCGTGCCGTTCGAGGGCGACACGCCCTTCACGGTCGGCGTCAAGCACAAGAGCGAAACGCCCCGGGACCCTCGAGAGCACAACCCGGCCCTTCCCGACGATCTGGCCGCGCTCATCCTCCGCTGCCTCGAGAAGGACAGGGGCAAGAGGCTCGCGAGCGCCGGAGAGCTGGCCGGCGAGCTCGACCGGATCGAGGCGGCCCTGCCGACGACCCAGCGCGTCGCCCCCAAACGGCGGACGCCCTCCTCGAAGCCGGTCACGGTCACGTTCGACGCGCGGAAGGCGGCCGTCCCGGCGATCGCGGCCGTCCTCGTCGTGGCCGCGGCCCTGGTCCTGTTCCTGGTCGTCCTGAAGAAGCGGATCGCCGTGTCCGCGACGGGCAAGCCGTCCCTGGCCGTGCTCTATTTCAAGAACAACACCGGAGACGCGAGCCTCGACGAATGGCGCACGGCGCTGCCGACGCTCATCATCTCCGACCTTTACCAGTCCCGCTATCTCGACGTCGTCAGCGACACCCGGATCTACGGCGCGCTGCGGGAGCTGAACCTCCTCGAAGCCCGGGCTTACGCGCCCGAGGACCTCAAGCGCGTGGCCGAGAAGACCTACGCCACCCATATCCTCGAGGGGGCCCTGACCCGGGCCGGGACGAGCTTCCGCATCAACACCACGCTCGAGGACGCCGTCACGGGCAAGGTCCTCAGCGCCGAGTCGGTCCAGGGGGAGGGCGAGGCCAGCTTCCACGCCATGGTCGACGAGCTCGGCCGCAAGATCAAGGCGGGACTGCGTCTGACCTCGAGCGAGATCGCCTCCGACATCGACCTCGACGTCGGCAGGATCACCAGCGCCTCCCCGGAAGCCTACAAGCTCTATGCCCAGGGCCGGGTCTATCACATGGACAGGAAGTACAGGGAGTCCGTCGCCCTGATGGAGAAGGCCGTGGCCATCGATCCCGGATTCGCCATGGCCTACCGGAGCCTCGGCACGGCCTACGGCAACCTGGGCTTCCGGGCCAGGGCCGAGGATTACCGCCAAAAGGCCATGGCCCTGGTCGACCGGGTCTCGGTCCGGGAGCGCGGGCTGATCGAAGGCAGCTACTACATGAGGTCGGAGAAGACGTACGGCCAGGCCATCGACGCCATCCGGAAAGTCGTCGAGCTCTACCCCGACGATCCCGTCGCCAATAATCAGCTCGGCCTCGTCTACGGCTATATCGAAGAGCTGGAAAAGTCGGCGGCCCGCTACGAGCTCTGCGTCAGGCAGCCCGGGGCGCCCTATCTCTACTACGGGAACTTCGTCTCGGCCTTAACGAGGATGGGACGCTACGACGAGGCCCGGAGGCTCCTGGAGGATTATCTCAGGACGACGCCGGATTCGGCGGCCGCCCATGACGACCTGGCCAGCATCCACCTCTTCGAAGGCCGGTACGACCAGGCGCTGGCCGAGGCGGACAAGGCCTTCTCGCTCGATCCGAACAGCCTGCCCGCCATGGCGACGCTGGGCCAGGCGGCGATGCTCAAGGGCGACTTCGTCAGGGCCGAGGCCGAATTCGAGAGGCTCGCCGAGGCCGGTCTGCGGACCCGGTTGGCTAATGTGAGACGCGGGCTCATGATGCTTTACGCGGCCCAGGGGAAATACGCCAAGGCCATCGAGCAGATCGCCCTCGTCGAGGAGGAGGCCCGGAAAGCCGGAGAGCCGGACTGGCTGGGCCAGTTCGACTTCTTCGCGTCTCTCGTCTACGACACGGCCGGGCGCTACCGGGAGTGCCTCGAAGCCTCCGAACAAGCCCACAGGATCGCCGCCGGAAGCGAGAACTTCGGCTTGATGCGTAACGCGCTCATGACCAAGGCCTCCGCCTTGTTGGGCCTGAAACGGATGGATGAGGCCCGGCGATTGGCCGAGGCGGCCAAGGCCCTGGCCGAAGCTTCCCCCAACAAGAAGGCCATCTTCGGCTACAAGTTCATCAGAGCCCAGATCGAGACGGCCGACGGCGACCATGGCCGAGCCATCGCGGACGCCAAGGAGGTCGTGGATTCGCTCGGCCCCCAGTCCGCGTATTCGAATCCCGACGCCTATATGTTCCAGGTCCTGGCCAAAGCTTACGAAGCGGCCGGCGACGAGGTCAATGCCAAAAGAACATACGAAAGACTGCAGGGCTTGACGTCCGGACGGATCTACGGCGGCAACGTCTACGCCCTGAGCTTCTATCGCGTCGGCCTCATCGACGAGAAGCTCGGCGACAGGGCCGGGGCGCGGCGGGCTTACGAAAAGTTCCTCGAGCTGTGGGAGGACGCCGATCCCGACCTGCCCGAGCCGGCCGCCGCCCGCCGCCGCCTCGCCTCCCTCACTTCCATGGAGGGTCGTTAAGGGCCCGCTCTGGACCGCCTATTTGACCCACTGGTCGAGCCAGCCGATGACCGTGTCGTGCCAGAGGATGGAGTTGGCCGGCTTGAGGACCCAGTGGTTCTCGTCGGGGAAGTAGAGGAACTTGCTCGGGATGCCGCGCCGCTGCAGGACGTTGAACGCGCCGATGCCCTGCGTCTCCACGACCCGGAAGTCCTGACCGCCGTGGACGACGAGGGTGGGCGTCTTCCAGTTCTTGATGTAGTTGGACGGATTGTGCTTCTCGTAGCTCTGCGGATTGTCCCAGGGCGTGCCCAGGTGGTCCCATTCGGGGAACCACAGCTCCTCGGTCTCGAAATAGGCGGCCCGCTCGTCGATGTTGCCGTCGTGGACGATGAGGCACTTGAAGCGGTCGGACCAATTGCCGGCGATCCAATTGATCATGTAGCCGCCGTAGGAAGCGCCCAGGGCGCCGACCTTCGTCCCGTCCATCCAGGGATACTTGGCCAGCGCCGCGGCCAGGCCCTTCTTGAGGTCCTCGAGGGGCTTGCCGCCCCAGTCGCCGCGGATGGAGTCGCAGAAGGCCTGCCCGTAGCCGGTCGAGCCGTGGAAGTCGACCATGACCGCGGCGTAGCCGGCTCCGGCGTAGGCCTGGGGATTCCAGCGGTAGTGGAAGTCGTTGCCGAACGAGCCCTGCGGCCCGCCGTGGATCATGAAGGCGACCGGGTACTTCTTGGAGGCGTCGAAGTCGACCGGCTTGACGATGTAGCCGTAGACGGTCTCGTTGTTCCAGCCCTTGAAGCTGAACTGCTCGGGCTCGCCCAGCCGCACGGCCGCGAGCTTGGCGGCGTTGACCGAGGTCAGCGCCTTCTCGCCGGCGCCGGGGGCGATGACATAGATCTCCGTCGGCGAGGTCAGGGTGTTGCGCTCGAAGACGACGCCGTTGCCGGCGGGGGCGAAGCCCGCCACGGTGCCCTTCCCGACGAGCTTGTCCGCCTGGCCGGTCTTGGCGTCGACGGCGAAGAGCGAGGTCTGGCCGATGTCGGGAGCGGAGGCGAGGAGCCTCGTCCCGTCGGGCGTCCAGGCGAACGAACCGACCGAGCGGTCCCAGGCCTCGGTCAGGACGCGGGCCGGGCCGTCCGGCCAGGCCATGAGCACGATGCGGTAGCGGTCGGCCTCGTAGCGGGGCCGGGCCATGGCCAGGTAGGCCAGGGTCTTGCCGTCCGGCGAGAAGGCCGGGGCCGTGTCCCAGGCCTGGTTGGCTTCGGTCAGGCAGCGCGGCGCGGCCGAGCCGTCGACGGGGACGTAATAGAGGTCGAAGTCCGTCGACCAGGCCTCCTCGCGGCCGACGTCCTTGGCCGTGAAGACGAGGCCTTTCCCGTCGGGCGTGAAGGCGATCTCCTCGGGCCCGCCGAAGGGCTTGCTGGGCGTGTCGGCGTCCATGGCCGGCATGAGGTCCTTGGCCTCGCCGCCGTGCGCGGGGAGGACGAACACGTGGGAGCGGCGGCCGTCCCCCCAGGTGTCCCAATGGCGGACGAAGAGCTTCTCGTAGAGGCGGCCCGTGACCGGGCTCTTTGCGACGGCCTCGAGCTTCGCGGCCGTGGCTTCGGGGGTCGTCCCTGGGAAGACCTCCATGGTCACGGCCAGCGAGCCCTGGCCGACGACCAGGGCGCCGACGTCGAGGGGCAGGCGGGTGACCTGTTCGGCTTCGCCGCCGTCGACCTTGATGCGCCAGACCTGGGAGGAGCCGGAGCGCGTCGACAGGAAGACGATCCACTTGCCGCAGGGCGACCAGCGGCCGTTGAAGTCGGCGGCCGGGTGATTGGTCAGGCGGCGCAGGCCCTGGCCGTCCGTGCCGACCAGCCAGATATCGGTCCGGCCGCGGTTGGCGGCCAGGTCCGTCTCGCGGACGTTGAAGACGACCCACTGGCCGTCGGGCGAGACCTTGGCGTCCGAGATGCGGTCCATGGCCAGCATGTCGTGGACCGTCAGGGGATGGGTCTTGTCCGGCCCCTGGGCCGGGGCCAGGGCCGGCAGGCCGGCCAGGAGGACGAGGGCGAGGACGGCGACGGGGACGCGACGCATGGGCCACCTCTTTCGCGGTCGGGATGACGGGGCCCCCGGCGGGGACCCGAACCCAGCATATAGCACACCGCTCCCGAGCCCGTCAATCGGGCCGCCGACCGGGGGCCGGGCGTTGCTTTACCCGGCCCGGAGGTGCTAGATTGCCGTGGGGAGGACGCCGTGCCCGCCGATTACGGAAAAATGGTCGCCGACCTCGTCGGATTCCACGAGCTCGGCGGCAAGACCGTGCTGGCCGTGGGCGCCGGCGGCGGGCAGCTCGTCGAATACGGCCGGGCGGCCCGGCGGGTCGTGGCCCTCGACAGCGATCCCGGGGCTATCGACGCGCTCCGCAGCAAACTGAAAGCGGCCGGCCTCGAGGACCGCTACGAGCCCGTCGTGGGCGACTTCTTCCGGACCTCTCGCCCGGCCGACGTCGTCCTGTTCGAGTTCTGCCTCCACGAGATGCCCGATCCCGGCGCGGCCGTCGAGCACGCCCGCGGCCTGGCCCCGGACGTCGTCGTCTTCGACCATGCCCCCGGGTCCGCGTGGGCCTTCATCGCTTCGGAGGAGGACAAGGTGGCGGCCGCCTGGGCCGCCCTGGGGCGGTTCCCCGTCAAAAAGATTCGGAGATGCGAGACCGTCCAGGCCTTCGCCGACTTCGCCGACCTCCGCGAGAGGGTCAAGGGACAGGGCCCGACGACCCTGGCCCGCATCGAGGCCTACCGGGGCGAGACCGATATCCGCATCCCCATGTCGTACGGCCTGGCCCTCGTCGAGGGCCGGGAGCGCGGTTGACTCCGTGCCCAGCCCGGTTTATCATCGGCCCGCTTCTCGAACGAACGGAGGTTACCGATATGGCCAAGCTCCCAGCCTATTGCGGGATCGATTGCGGAGAGTGCGAAGCCTACATCGCCACCCAGGCCGACGACCGGGCCGGGCTCGAGGCGACGGCCAGGAAGTGGGCTCAGCAATACGGCGGGAAGGACATGGGCCCGGAGGTCTGCGTCTGCGACGGCTGCGCTTCGGGCCACAGGATCAGCACGGCCCACGCCGCGACCTGCGCCGTCCGGCTCTGCGCGTCCAAGCGCGGCGTCGTCACCTGCGCCCACTGCGACGACTTCGGGTGCGCGATCCTGCAGCAGTTCTTCGCCTTCGCGCCCGTCCTCAAGGACAAGCTCGAGGCCGTCCGGAAAGAGATCGGGAAGGCATGACCGAAGACCGTCAGGACCACGAGACGCCGGCCGCCGTGGCCCGGCGGGGCTGGCGCTACCATCACCTGGGCATCCCCACGGCCGAGCCCCACCCCGACGAAATCCATCTCCCCGAGCTCAAGCTCTACGTCCGGGGCTTCCGGACCAGCCCGTACGGCGTCGAGTGGATGAGGTTCGAGCCGGGCTGCCCGGTGTCCGACCTCGTCCGCCGCGTGCCCCACCTCGCCTTCGAGGTCGACGACCTCGAGGCCGCCCTGGCGGAGATCGGCGCCGCGGCGGAGATCACAAGCCCGTCCGAGGGGGTCCGGGTGGCCATGATCGAGGACGGCGGGGCCCCCGTAGAGCTGATCGAATTCCGCAAGCCCCGGGACTGAAATCCGGGCTTGACGCCCCCGGGAAGTGCCGATATCATGCCCTCACCAAGGAGGGAAACCCATGGTCGACTCAAAGATCGTCCTCTTCGGCCAAACCCTGGGCTACACGATCTACGCCGTCGTCATCATCCTGCTCGTCGGCTGGTTCGGCTGGCGGCTGACCCAGGCCGGCAAGGGCAAGGGGATGAAGCCCGGGCTGTTCTACGCCTTCGTAGCCGCGCTGGCCGTACTCGGATTTTCGCTCCACATCACGACCTCGCTGACCATCCCCTGGGTCAAGCCGGACCTCGACCGGGACGCGGTCCAGGCCGACCGGACCTTCGCGATCAAGGTCGCGGACCATCGTTTCGAGCTCCCGGCCGAGCGCATGGTCGCCCGGGTCGGCGAGACGGTCCGCTTCGAGGTCGACTCGGCCGATCTGACCTACGGCTTCGGCGTCTTCCGCCCCGACAACACCATGGTCTTCCAGATGCAGGTCGTGCCGGGCCACCGGAACGATGTCGTCTGGACGTTCACGGAGCCGGGCCTGTACACCGTCCGGTCGACCGAGTACTCGGGCCCCAAGGGCGTCGGCATGATCGTCAAGGACGCCCTCGAGGTCCTGGAAGCGAGATAGGGGGAACCCATGAGCCTCGTCCAAACCTTCCTCAACGGTGAGCAGGGGCTGTTCAAGCCCAAGACCCTGACCCCCATGCAGAAGCTGACCCTGCGGTTCGTCGTCGTCGGCCTCGTCTACTACGCCTTCGCCCTCATCGAGGGCATGCTCATGCGCATCTTCGAGGTCACGCCCGTGCCGTTCATCAAGACCGACCAGTTCTTCGCCATGATGACGGCCCACCCGCTCGTCGGCATCTTCGGCTCGAGCTACTCGATCGTCTTCGGGGCCTTCCTGTTCCTGGTGCCGTTCCTGATGAAGAAGCCCATCTGGAGCTACCGCCTGGCCCTGGCCACGTTCTGGCTCCTGGCCGGCGGCACGGCCGTCTTCTGGACGGCCGGCTTCTTCACCCACTACGCGCCGCTCTACACGCTCTACTGGCCCCTGCCGGCCGATTTCACCCAGTTCAGCGCCCTTGGCGGGGCCTTCTTCATCCTGGGCATCGCCCTGGTCATGCTGGGGACAGTCTTCTTCGTCGTCAACATCTTCAAGACCATCACCTACACGCCCAAGGGCTGGGACAAACAGCCGGCCGGCGCCCTCCTGGGCTCGGCTCTGGGCCTCACGGCCGTCAGGAACTTCTTCCGGAAGAAGAAGACCGAGCACCTCGTGCCCCTGCCGGTCGCCGCGGTGGCCCGGGGCACGGTCGACGTGGCCCTCAACTCGGGGGTCATCCTGTTCACCGGCGTCCTCATCCTCGTCTACATGGTCGCCGAGCTCCTGGGCCACTCGCTCAAGCACACGGCCGTCGACGCCCTCCTCTACAAGAACTGGTACTGGTGGGGCCTCGACCTGGTGGCCGACGGCCTGGTCCTCATCTTCGTCGCCGGGACCTGGTACCTGCTGGCGACCCTCATCACGGGCAAGAAGCTGTTCATGGAGAACGTGGCCCGGGCCGCCCTGCTCGTCGAGCTCGTCGTCTCCTGGACGGTCTGGTCGCACCACCTCCTGTCCGACCAGGCCCAGCCGTCCGTCCTCAAGGTCCTCTCGGGCGAGATGGTCACGGCCTTCGAGCTCATCACCCAGGGCCTGGCCTTCTTCATCACCCTGGTGACGCTCTGGAGCGCCCGGCCGCTCAAGATGTCCAACGAGCTGAAGTTCCTGCTCGGCGGCCTGCTCGGGTTCGGCCTCGGCGTCCCGGCCGGCATCATCCAGGCCGACGTCGGCCTCAACCGCATCCTCCACAACACCCAATGGGTCATCGGGCCCCACGTCCACGTGGCCATCCTGGTCGGCCTGACCATGACCCTGTACTCGGCCATCTACATCCTCTTCCCCATCCTGACCAACGGGGCCAAGCTCTACAGCCAGAAGCTGGCCAACGTCCACTTCTGGGCCCATCTCGTCGGCGGCATCGGCATGGGGGCGTTCATGGGCATGGCCGGGCTGCAGGGCATGCTGCGCCGGACGATCTACGCGAACGGAGAGTTCGACGTCTACATGATCCTGGCCGCGCTCTGCGGCGGGCTGCTGGCGGTCGGCTTCCTGGCCTTCTTCGTCAACATCGTCATGAGCGTCGGGCTGAAGGGTGTCCTGGGCATCTTCGGCCGCTCGTCGCTCGACAAGGACAAGCTCCTGCCGGCCCAGGAATGAGAACGAAAAGAGAGGTCGATATGAGAACATCCCGCGCCATCGTCCCCGGAGCCCTGATCCTCCTCCTTCTGTCCCTGCTCACGGCGGGCCCGGCCCCGACGGCCCAGGACCCGGCCTGCCCGACCTGCGGCCCGGCCCGCGAGCTGGAGGGCTGCACCGTCATCATGGTCGGCAAGGCCGCCTCGACCGACGGCTCGGTCATGACCACGCACACCTGCGACTGCGGCGAGTGCGACTGGACCTGGCGCTTCATCCCGGCCGCCGACCACAAGCCCGGCGCGATGCGCAAGATCCACCACATCAGCCAGTTCGGCAACTGGGACCCCGACCAGGGGCTTAAGTGGGAGGACGTCAAGCGGACGGTCCTCATGGAGATCCCGGAGCCCGCACACACCCGGGCCTACATCCACGGCGACTTCGGCTACATGAACGACGCCCAGGTGGCCATCGGGGAGTCGACGATCGGCTGCCGGGCCAAGATGGAGAACCCGACCCCGTCGGCCAAGTTCGACATCACCATGCTGACGCTCATCGCCATGGAGCGGGCCTCGACGGCCCGCGAGGCCATCCGGATCATGGGCGAGCTCGGCGAGAAGTACGGCTACGGGCACACCGACACCGGCGAGATGCTGGCCGTGGCCGACCCCAACGAGGTCTGGACCTTCGAGATCATGCCCGTCGGCCCGCTGTGGACGCCGGAGAGCGGCAAGCCCGGCGCGGTCTGGTGCGCCCAGCGCGTCCCCGACGACCACGTCGCCGTCACCCCGAACGAGTCGCGCATCGGCGAGATCGACCTCGAGAAGCCCGACTATTTCATGGCCTCGCCGAACGTCGTCCAGCTGGCCGTCGACATGAGGTTCTTCGATCCCAAGGCCGGCCGGCCCTTCAACTGGAAGAAGGCCTACAATCCGACCGCGGTCAGCGCGGCCAACACCGACGGGGCCCGGGTCCGGCTGTGGCGGTTCCTGGACCTCGTCGCCCCCTCCCGGAAGTTCAAGCCCGAGACCCCTAACGAGGACTTCCCCTTCTCGGTCAAGCCGGAAAAGAAGCTCTCGGTCCGCGACGTCATGTGGCTGACCAGGGACAAGACCGAGGGCACGCCCTATTGGCCGGGCCGCGGCATCCAGGGCGGCCCGTTCCAGAACCCCAACTACCTGCCCTACGGCTTCGAGCTCGAGGGCAAGCGCTACAGCACGCCGCGCGTCATCGGCGTCAACCGGGCCGAATACGTCACCGTGACCCAGAGCCGCGGAGGACTGCCCGACGCCGTCGGCGGGCTGGTCTGGCTGGCCTGGGGGGCCCAGGACACGTCCTGCTTCATGCCCCTCTACGCGGCCTCCCTCGACCGCATCCCGCGCTCCTTCGAGATCGGCGACCACTGGCGCTTCGACCGGGCCTCGGCCCGCTGGGCCTTCGATTACGTCGATTTCCACACCCAGGTCGCCTACAGCCTGGCCATCGAGGACGTCCGGGCCGCGCAGAAGATGTACGAGGACCCGGCCATCGAGCGGACGGAGACCATTGACAAGGCCGCCCTGGACCTGTACAAAAAGGACCCGGCCCTGGCGAGGAAGTTCCTGACGGACTATTCGCTGGCCAACGTCGACCACGTCCTGGCGGCCTGGTGGCAGCTCGGCGACGACCTCCTGGTCAAGTACAACCACATGTGGGTGTTCGACAAGGCCACCCGCAAACGGGGCCCGCTGAAGTTCCCCGACTGGTGGCTCAAGCTCCTCGTCGAGTACAACGGGCTCAAGCCCCAGCCCGAGGCCAAGAAATAGGGACGGGCAACCTTTCGGGGGCGCTCCTCCGTAGATGAGGGAAAGAGGCGCGGAAGAGGTGCGCCGGCCATGCTCGAGATCAAGAACCTGACCAAGGCCTACGACGACATCCCGGCCCTGAACGGCTTCTCCCTGGACCTCAAGAAGGGGGAGGTCCTGGGCCTGCTCGGTCCCAACGGGGCGGGCAAGACGACGCTCATCTCCATCCTCTCCGGGACGGTCGGCGGCTTCACCGGGACGGTCAACTTCCAGGGCCGGAACCTGTTCGCCGACCGGGAGGTCAAGAACCGCCTGGGCATCGTGCCCCAGGACATGGCCTTCTACGACGAGCTCAACGCCATGGACAACCTCCTGTTCTGGGGCGGCCTCTACGACGTCCCCCGGTCCGAGCTCAAGAAGCGGGCCGCCGAGCTCCTCGAGCTCGTCGAGCTGGCCGCCCGGGCCAAGGAGCCGGTCAAGAACTTCTCCGGCGGCATGAAGCGGCGGTTGAACACGGCCATCGGCCTGCTCCACAAGCCCGACCTGCTCCTGCTCGACGAGCCCACGGTCGGCATCGACGTCCAGGCCAAGGTCAGCATCCTCGACATCATCCGCAACGTGGGCGCGGCCGGCACGGCGGTCATCTTCACGACCCACCAGCTGGCCGAGGTCGAGACGACCTGCTCGCGGGTGGCCATCATGGACCGGGGCCGCATCCTGGCCCAGGGGACGCTCGACGAGCTCGTCCGCATCGTCGGCGAGCGCGACGTCGTCGAGATCGCCGGCGATTTCGCGGCCGCCGCCTTCTCGGAGGCCGTCCGGGACCTCAAGGGCGAGAGGATCGAGCTCCTGTCGGCCGCCGACGGCCTGGCCTCGCTGGCCGTCTCCGACACCTCCGAGATCCCGCGGATCATGGACCGCCTGTTCCAGCGCGAGCTCAGCGTCACCGATATGAAGATCAAGTCGCCCAGCCTGGAGACCGTCTTCCTGAAGCTCACCGGGCGGACCCTGAGGGACTAGGGAACGGTCATGCGGCGGCTGCTCCTCATCCTCGGGACCGACGTGCGCCGGCACCTCAAGTCGCCGGTGGCCATCCTCATCTACATGGCCATCCCCATGGTCATGACCGCCCTCATCGGCATCATCTTCGCCCCCGACGAGGAGGGCAACAGCCTGCCCCGCATCCCGGTCGCGCTCGTCGACCACGACAAGAGCCTGGCCTCGAAGCTCCTGCTGGGGATGTTCGACGCCGACCAGATGAAGAAGATGTTCGAGGTCACCGTGACCGACGAGGCCGACGGCCGCAAGCGGATGGAGAAGGGCCGGGCCTCGGCCATGATCGTCATCCCCGAGCATTTCACGATGGACCTCCTCGACGCCCGGACGACGGCGCTGACGGTGGTCAAGAACCCGGCCGAGCAGTTCCTGCCCGACGTCGTCGAGGAGCTCGTCAACACCGTGGCCGTGATGCTCTCGGCCGCCGTCCAGGCCTTCGCCGCGGAGGCCAAGGGCATCCGGGCCCTGCTCGAGGCCCCCGTCGAGGCCGTCCCCTGGGACCGGCTGGGCCCGGAGCTCGGCCGGGCCCAGAAGAAGGTCTCCGCCGCCGCCAAGTACCTGAACCCCCTGCTCGTCGGCATCGCGGCCGAGGAGGTCAAGCCGGCCAACGCCAAGCCCTCGTTCACCCGGACGGACCTGTTCTCCCTCATGCTCCCCGGCATGGCCGTCATGTTCCTCCTGTTCATCGTCCAGACGCTCATGCGGGACATCATCTCCGAGCGCGAGGACGGCAAGCTCCGGCGGATGATGACGACGCCGCTCCGGCCGATGGAACTCGTCGGGGCCCGGCTCCTCGGCGGCTGGGTCATGGGCGTGGCCGTGCTCCTGGTCATGGTCGCCGTCGGCACCCTCATCTTCCGGGCCTACTGGGGGAACTTCGGCGTCTTCCTGCTCCTCGGGGCGGCGGCCTCGTTCTGGACGGCCGCCTTTTTCGGCCTGTTCAGCGCCCTGGTCAGGAACCGCAACCAGGCCGGCGCGCTCGGCGCTCCCATCATCCTCGCCTTCAGCCTGTTCGGCGGCTCGATGATGAATCCGGAGGCCATGCCCAAGGCGTTCAAGGCCGTCGGCGTGGCCACCCCCAACCACTGGTTCATCGACGGGGCCCGCATCGTCCGGGAGGGCGGGTTCCCCATGGTCCCGATCCTCGTCCTCGTCGCGAGCGGCCTCGCCCTGGCGGCCCTGGCCGTGCCGGCCCTGCGGCGGAAGACCGCGGTGTGACCATGGGACGGATACAGCGCGTCCTCCACGTCGCCTGGAACGACCTGCGCCTCATGGTCGGGGACAAGGTCTTCTTCTTCTGGTCGCTCGTCTTCCCGATGCTGTTCATCGTCCTCTTCGGGCTGCTCTTCAAGGCCTCCGACAGTGCCCCCGCGGTGGCCGAGCTGACCGTGGTCAACCTCGACCAGGGCCGGTGGGGGGCCTATTTCCTGGAGAAGGTGCGCTCGCCCGGCGTCGAGCTCAAGGTCGTCCCGGACGAGCCGGCCGGATACAGCCGTCTGCTCATCCTGCCCGCCGACTTCTCGTCCAAGATCGAGGCCAAGGCGGCGCAGAAGCTGGCCTTCAAGAAACGCGAGGACGCCTCGACCAAGGCGGCCGCCCGGGTCGAGACCCGGCTCTACCAGGCCGTGGCCCGGATGCTCGGCGAGCTCGTCCTCTACGGCGACGGGGACCTGGCCAGGTTCCTCGACGGCCACCCCGAGTTCCGGGACGTCGTCCGGGTCGAGGCCGTGTTCCCCGAAAAGACCGTCCGGGTCGTCCCGAGCGGCTTCGACCACTCCATCCCCGGTACGACCATCCAGTTCATCATGATGATGGTCATCATCTACGGCGGCATCACGGTCATGGAGGACCGCAAGAAGGGCGTCCTGGCCCGGATGCTGTTCTCGCCGCTCTCCAAAGGCGAGGTCTTCCAGGCCAAGCTCCTGGGCCGGTGGATGATGGGGCTCATCCAGGCCCTCATCCTCATCGTCGTCGGCAAGATCTTCTTCAAGCTGGACCTGGGGGATCCCGTCCTGTCGCTCGTGGTCATCGCCGTCTTCGCCCTGGCCATGGCCGCCCTGAGCGTCTTCATCGGCTCGCTCTGCACGAAGGAGGACATGATCATCGGCCTGGCCGTGCTCCTGGCCAACATCTTCGCCGGGCTGGGCGGCTGCTGGTGGCCGAGCGAGATCGTGCCGCTCGGCTTCCGCAAGGTGGCCATGATCTCCCCGGCCTACTGGGCCATGGACGCCTTGCACAAGCTCCGTTTCTTCCAGGGCGGGCTGGCCGAGATCGTCCTGAACCTGGCCGTGCTGTCCGGGCTGGCGATCATCCTGGGCGTCGTCGCCGCCCGCGTGTTCAAGGTCCGGGACTAGCCCTCACGACGGTTCGCCCGCGCCCCTCCGGTCGCCGAAGGACCTCGTCTTTTCGAGGGCGCTTGTCTTTTCCCCTCGGGGCGTCATATCATCGCCCCTGCGGAGACCGCCCTTCATGGCCGAACACGTTTGCCCGCCTTGGCTTTCGTTCACGCTGACGAACGCCTTCCGCCGCCGGGCCCAGGACCCGGACCGGATCGTCGGTCCGTTCGTGCGGACGGGGGATGTCGTCCTCGACATCGGCTGCGGACCCGGCTTCTTCGCCGTCCCTATGGCCCGTATGGTCGGGGCGAGCGGCCGGGTCGTGGCCGTGGACATCCATCCCGGCATGCTCGAGCGGACGAGGCGGCGGGCCGTCCGCGCGGGACTCGGGGACAGGGTCAAGCTCCATCTGGCCGGCCGGACGGCGCCCGGCCTGGACCCGGCCGAACGGGCCGACCTGGCCCTGGTTTTCTGGATGGCCCACGAGGTCCCCGATCCCGGGCGGCTGTTCGCCGAAATCGGGGCCGCCCTGAAGCCGGGCGGCCGCCTGCTCCTCGTCGAGCCCAAGCTCCACGTCCCCGCGGCCGCATTCGCGGCCCTCGTCGCCCGGGCCGGGAGCGCGGGCTTCGTCCCCGAGGGCGAGCCGCGGGTCCGGCTCAGCCGGGCGGCCGTCCTCGGCCTCCGGCCCGCGGTCTCTTTGGATCCCTCCGCGGCCAATCGCGATCGAACGTGAACAGGAGGTCCGACATGAAACGCAGGGACGCGCTGATGACCCTCGGCGCCGCGGCCGGCACCGCGGCTTCCTATAAACTCGTCCGGGCCCAGGCCGGCCGACCCCATCCGCTGGGAGCGCCCGTCCCGTTCGAATGGCAGAAGCCCGCCCGGCCGGTCACGGCGGCCGTCATGGGCGCCGGCGGCCGCGGCCGCGTCTATGCCGCCTACGCCAAGGCCTTCCCGGAGGAGCTCCGGATCGTCGGCGTGGCCGAGCCCATCCCGTACCGGAACGCCTTCCTGGCCGAGGGCCACGGCATCCCGCCGGAGCGCCGTTGGCCGACCTGGGAGCGGGCCTTCGACGGACCCAAGTTCTGCGACGCCATCATCGTCACGACGCCCGACCGCCTCCATTACGGCCCGGCCATGGCCGCCCTGGAGAAGGGCTACGACCTCCTTCTCGAGAAGGCCATCGCCCCGTCCTGGTCCCAGTGCCGCGACATCCTCGACCGGGCCACGGCGCGGCGGGCCGTCGTCGGCGTCTGCCACGTCCTGCGCTACACGCCCTACTTCCGGATGATGCGGCACATCGTGGCCTCCGGGCGCCTCGGCCGCGTGGTCAGCATCCAGCACCTGGAGCCGGTCGAGCACATCCACATGTCCCATTCGTTCGTCCGCGGCAACTGGCGCAACAGCCGCGAGTCGACGCCCATGCTCCTGTCGAAGTGCTGCCACGACCTCGACATCCTGCGCTGGCTCGCGGACCGGCCCTGCACCAAGGTCCAGTCGTTCGGCTCCCTGCGGCTCTTCCGCCGCGAGATGGCCCCGCCGGGCGCGCCGGCCCGCTGCGCCGACGGCTGTCCCGTCGAGGCCTCGTGCCCGTTCTCGGCCGTCGAGATCTACCTCCGCCGCAAGAGCTGGCTCGGCCACAAGGACACGCCGGGCGACGACGACGCCTCCATCCGGGAGTGGCTGGCCCGGACCAACTACGGCCGCTGCGTCTTCCGCCTCGACAACGACGTCGTCGACAACCAGGTCGTCAACCTCGAGTTCGGGGACATCACGGCCACCCTGGCCATGGAGGGCCTGACCTCCTACGCCGGGCGACGGACGCGTGTCATGGGCACCCGGGGCGACCTCGTCGGAGACGAGGAGCGGCTCGAGGTCTTCGACTTCCACGAGAAGAAGCGCTTCCTGTGGACGGTCGCGGAGCACGGCCGCGTCGATTCGGGGCACGGCGGCGGCGACAACGGCCTCGTCCGCGACTGGGTCCAGGCCGTCGGCCGGCGCGACCCGGCCCTCCTGGCCACGACGCTCCAGGAGTCCATGGACAGCCACCTCATCGGGTTCACCTCGGAGAAGAGCCGCCTGGAGGGCGGCACGCTGCGCGCCGTAGACGAAAAGGACCTGGGAGAGGGATCGGCGTGAACGGCCGTCTCCGCATCAAGGCCGTCCTCGAGGGCCGGCGCCCCGACCGCGTCCCGGTCATGCTCCACAACTTCCTCATGGCCGCGCGCGAGGCCGGTTTCACCCAGCGCCGGTTCCGGATGGACCCCGGGGCCATCGCGGAGAGCTTCATCCGGGCCGTCGAGACCTACGGCTACGACGGCGTCCTCGTCGACGTCGACACGGTCGTCCTGGCCGAGGCCCTGGGCGTGCCGGTCGACCACCCCGAAGACATGCCGGCCCGGCCGGCCGGGGCCATGCTCGGGAGCCTGGCCGAAGCCCGGGACCTCCCGCCCGCCGACGTCGGCGGCCATCCGCGGATCCAAGTCTGGCTCGAGGCCGTGCGCCGGCTCGTCTCCCACTACCGCGGCGAGGTTTACATCCGCGGCAACTGCGACCAGGCGGCCTTCTCACTGGCCTCCATGGCCCGCGGCCCGGCCGACTGGATGATGGACCTCGTCGACCCGGCCAACCGGGAGGACGCCCACGCCCTCCTCCGGCACTGCGCGGAGGCCTCGGCCGCGTTCCTCCGGCTGATGGCCGAGACGGGGGCCGACATGGTCTCGAACGGCGACAGCCCGGCCGGGCCCGACCTCGTCTCGCCGGCCTTCTACACGGAGTTCGCCCAGCCCTACGAGCGCCGCCTCGCCGAGGAGGCCCACGTTCTGGGCCTGCCTTACGCCCTCCACATCTGCGGCGACACGTCGCGCATCCTGGGGCCGATGCTCGCGACCGGGGCGGACGCTCTCGAGCTCGACTACAAGACCGACGTCCGGGCCGCCCGGGAAGTCCTGCGGGGGAAAGCCGTCTTCATCGGCAACATCGACCCGAGCGGCGTGCTCGCCCTCGGCACGCCGGCCCTGGTCGAGGCCAAAACGCGGGAGCTGCTCGACGTCTGGGCCGGCGTCCCCGGCTTCATCCTCAACGCCGGCTGCGCCATCCCGGCCGAGACCCCGCCGGAGAACCTGAAAGCCATGATCGCCGCGGCCCGCGGCTGGGCGCCGCGGGGGTAGGCGGCCGTACGGGTCGGCGGATCAGCGGTCGGCGAACTCGCGGGCCCAGACGGCCTCGGCGGCGATGAACCCGAACGAAGCCCAGCCCGCGCCCTCGAGGATGCCGGCGAAGACCTCCCGGGCCCCCTCCCGGTCGCCGTTGTAAAAGCGCCAGTTCCCCAGGCCGAAGGCGGCGGCGTCGTTTGTGGTCGCCGCCTCGTCGTCGGCCGTGACGGCGTCGGCGACGAGCTCGCCCTTGTAGAAGAGAAGGAGGCGGTGGTAGACCGTGTTCTCGACGACGTCCATGTCCGGCCGTATGGCCTCGAGGACCCGGCGGGCTTCGCCCTCCCGGTCGAGCAGGCGCAGGGTCATGTAAAGCCAGTGGGCCGTGGCCACGCGCATGTCGTCGTTGGGCGCGGTGTCGAGGCCCTTACGATAGACGGGCAGGGCCTTGTCCAGGTCGTTCTTCAGGAAGTGGGCCAGCCCGAGATGGTAATAGATGTTCGAGTGCAGGGTGCTGACGGGGATGCCTTGGGGATTGGGGGCGCCGTCGGGCTCGATCTCGTCGGGCCGGCCCTCGACGAGCGCGGCGGCCTTCTCGAGGTCCCGGACGGCCCGGTCGAACTCCCGGATGGAGATGTAGCGGTGGCCGCGGTGGCGCAGGAACCGGGCGTCTCCGGGGAACGCGGCCGCGCCGCGGCTGAAGACGCGGATGGCCTCCCGGGTGTCGCCGGCGTAGGCCGCCCGCCTCCCCAGCCAGACGAGGGCGTCGGCGCTCCGGGGGTCGGCCGCAACCGTCCGTTTGGCCGCCTCGTACTCCTCGCGCGCCTTGGCCGACGGCGGGGCTGGGATGAGCGCCTGTCCGGACAACGACACGGCCTGCGCACCCTTCGGTACGGGGGGCAGGATCGCGGCGTCGTCCGGTGTCCTCGCGCACCCGGCCAGAAGGGCCAATCCGGCCAGCCAGAAGGCCGTTCTCCTCATGGCTCCTCCTCCCTCTCCGCCCCGTTCTCTGGCCGGCCCCGCAGGGCCAGGATCTCGGTGGCGATCTCCTCGATGGGCTTGTTGGTCACGTTGACGATGGTCCAGCCGGGGTGCCGGCCGTAGTACTGGCGGGCGTGCATGAGCTCGATGCGCACGTACTCCGGGTCGGCGTAGCCGTCGATCCCGCCCTTGAGGTACTCGGCGCGCGTCCGCCGCAGCTCGGCCAGCTGGCGGGCGTTGGTGTCGAGGCAGAACACCCGGACCGGATCGAGGGCGTCCAGGACGGCCGGCGGCGGCTGTTCGAGGGTGATGGGGACGTTGGCCACGAACCAGCCTTTGAAGGCCAGGTAGATGCTGAGCGGCGTCTTGAAGGTCCGCGACACCCCGAGCAGGACGAGCTCCGCCTGGCGGAGGTCGTCGACGCGCTGGCCGTCGTCGTGGCGCAGGGCGAACTCCATGGTCTCGATGCGCCGGAAATAGGTCTTGCCGAGCTGGCCGAACAGGCCCGGCCTTTCCGTCGGGGAGGTCGCCAGGGTCTCCGTCAGCCGGGCGATGAGCGGCCCCATGAGGTCGATGGTCTCGACATTGAGCTCCCGGCCGGCCCGGATGAGATCGGCGTGGACCTCGTCCCGGACGATGGTGTGGACGACGAAGCCGCCGGCCTCGGCGGCCTCGCGGACGACCCCCTCGGCGCGCTCCTTGGTCGTGATGTCGGGCCGGACGACGATGCGGACCTTGGCCCCCGGGAACTGGGCCAGGGCGGCGTTGACGGCCAGGTAGGCCGTGCGGCCGGTCCCGTCGGAGGCCACGAAGATCTTGTTCGTCACGACTCCGCCCCCCCCTTCCAGACGTCCCGAAGGAGGGGATACTGGGTCTTGAAGCCCAGGATGGCCAGATAGAGTCCGTAGTCGGGATAGTTGCGGCGGAGCTCGCGGAGGTTCTCCATGGGGTCGTAGGGCGTGCCCTCGGGGATCTCGTGGCCGACGCACTCGGAGAGCAGGTGGAGCTTCTTGGACATCCAGGCGTCCAGGGTCACGGGCAGGCCGAAGGGCGCCAGGCCGGCCAGGCGGTCGTCCCGGCCGATGATGGGCTGGGTGATGATGAAAGCGGCTCCCGCGTCGACCTTCCTCTTCATCTTCTCGAGCTCGGCGTCCTGCGGTTCGTAGGGATTGAAGGCCACGCCGCAGGTGAAGCGCCCGGGGAACTCGCGGTCGATGTAGCGGAGGAGCTCGACCGAGGTCACGGTCGGGCCGGGCGTCCCGACCTCGGCCGGCTCGAGCCGGTGGAGCTTCTGACTGCCGTCGCCCGAGACGACGAGGAGGTCGCGGCCGCCGGCGTCGCCGAAGGCCGCCAGGATCCCGTCGAGCTCCTTGCGCGGATGGAAGGTGTTGAGGTGGACCATGAGCTGTCCCGGCCGGACGGGCAGCTCCATGAGCTCGATCGTCTCCATGGCCCCGTAGCTCAGCAGGCCCATGGGGTTGTCCGTGATGCAGACGGTCCAGCCCGCGTCGACGACCTTGCGGTATTTGTCGGCGAAGGTCTCCAGGTCCTTGTCGATGTCCTCGGAGGCGCGCTTGGGGGTCTGGAGCTCGACGTGGAAGACGGGGTCAGCCATAGAACTCCTTCAGCCGCACGAGCGTGTCGTAGCCCTCGAGCCCGAGGATGTCCTCGAGGCAGGTCCGGGCCGGGTGCCCCGGGGGCAGGAGCTCGTATTTGCGGACGGTCGAGCCGATGATGAAGTCGAGGCCGAGGGGCATGGCCAGGGTCAGGAAAGCGCTCTCGAGCGGCCCCTTGACCGGCGAACCGTCGGCGCGCTTGGACGGCAGCATGACCGTGAAATTGCTCAGGCCGACCGAGGCGTGGACGCCGGACAGGGCGGGGTCGTCCTTGATGAGGGCCAGGGTCTCGAGGACCCGCTTGAGCTGGCCTTCGCAGTCTGTGCCGAGGGGGGCGATGCCGGGATCGACGATGGCCCCGGAGTTGGCGAAGCCCGGGACCCGGCGGCGGCCCTCCTCGAGGAGCGAGCGGGCCGTGAGCCAGGTCTCCTCGGCGGTCCGGTTGGCGCTGGCGCAGGCAGAGCCGGCCTCGAAGCGCTCGCAGGCGAGGAGGATGGGCACGAACGGCCGGACCCGCCAGAGGTCGAACATCTCCAGGCGCAGGGGCGACACGGAATTGAGGATGGGCGGGCGCCCGTCCGCCAGGCCCGGGTCGTAGGCCTCGAGGGCGGCCTGGGCGACGGCCGGGTCGGGCGTGTCGATGGACAGGGGCTTGCGGGTGACCGTCTGGAGCTTGCGGACGAGATCGGCCATGAACGCGGGCGGCCTCAGCCCGACGTTGACGTCGATCCAGGC
The DNA here is from genome assembly GCA_017999365.1 of Candidatus Aminicenantota bacterium. Classification (GTDB taxonomy): domain Bacteria; phylum Acidobacteriota; class Aminicenantia; order Aminicenantales; family Saccharicenantaceae; genus RBG-16-66-30. The sequence continues at coordinate 27,126 of JAGNLW010000002.1, read as the reverse complement.
GGCGCCCTTCTCGTCCTGGCTCCGGGCCAGCTCGAGCAGGCCGGAGACGTCGTTCGCGTCGAAGAGCTTCTTCGTCGAGGGCACCGAGTCGTTGATGGACTCGCCGATGAGGGTCAGCCCCGGGATCGCCATCGTCAGATGACCAGCCCTTCGTGGCGGTCGAAGGCCCGGTCGAGGGCGTAGGCGCCGAGGTCGACCGGGCCGAGCCCGTCCGGAAGCTCGAACGAGCCGACGTCGGCGCCGCGGGCCGCGAGCTCGGCCACGATGAGGGCCGAGAACGGGGCGTGCATCAGCCCGTGGCCGCTGAAGCCCACGGCGTGGATGAGGTTGGCGACGCCGCCGTCGTAGCCGAAGAGGGGATTGTGGTCGGGGGTCGTGTCGTAGAACCCGGTGGTGACGGCGGCCAGGCGGCCCATGTCCTGGGCGGCCGGCAGGAACTGGGCGACCTCCTTGCGCAGGGCCGCGCCGTACTCGCCCATGCCCAGGCCGAAGCCGGGCTCGATCTCGTCCTGGTTGTCCAGGGTGGCCTCGACCGGCCGGGGGAACTGCAGCCAGCCCATCATGAGCTGCTTGTTCTCGGGCCGGCCGTAGGCCCCGGACGGGGTGATGATCATCGGCAGGGACGGGAACTCGTCCACGCCGAGCCCCCAGTCGCTGTCGGCGGCGAGGCCGGCCAGGAAGTAGAGGTAGCGCCGCTCGGCCTTGATCGGCAGCTCGCGGCCCCCGAAGAGCCGCGACACGGAGTCGGCCATGAACCCGGTGGCGTTGACGAACAGGTCGGCTTCGATCCTGCGGCCCGAGCCCAGGACGACGGCCGCGGCCCGCGGGCCGGACCGTTCCGCCCCGACGACGGGGTCGTTCTGGACGACCGTGGCGCCCAAGGCCCGGGCGCCCTCGGCCCCGTCCTGGTAGACGATGGCCGGGAAGAGGAACCCGTCCCGGGGGCACCAGGTGGCGGCCGTGACCCCCGTCGTGTCCAGGAAGGGCATGCGCTCGTCGAGAGCGGCCTTGTCGAGGAATTCGACCTCGGCCAGCCCGGCCTCGCGCTGCATGCGGACGAGCTCCCTGACGGCGTCGAGGTCGGCCTGGTAGTTCTGGAGGAAAAGATACCCGTTCTGCCTGATGGGGGACTGGCTCCCCGGGAAGCGGGCCGTCCAGCCCTCGAAGAACCTCTCGCAATAGACCAGGCCCCGGACGGTCGAGGGCACCCCGAACTGGGCCCGGATGCCCGCCGCCGAACGGGAGCTGGCCCCGTTCCCCAGGGCCCGGGCCTCGACCAGGACGACCTCGTGCCCGGCCGCGGCCAGCTGCCAGGCGGACAGGACCCCGGTGACCCCGCCGCCGATGACGACGATCTTTTTCATGGCCCTATTAAAACAAATATTGACTTTACGCGCGAGGTTTTTTTTGGTATGCTAGCCGGCGTAATTCCCCCATAATGGGGGCGCGGGTCGGATAAAGGCACGGAGGCCTGTGGCCCAAACAGCCGGCGTACTCCTCTCCTTTATTGCGATCGAATTTTTTGTAGGAGATGAGTATGAACATCTACGTCGGCAACCTGTCTTTCGGTGTGACTGAGGACGAGCTCCGCACGGCCTTCTCGGCTTTCGGAACCGTCGAGAAAGCGGCCGTCATCACGGATAAGATGAGCGGCCAGTCGCGCGGCTTCGGCTTCGTCGAGATGCCCAACAAGGACGAGGCCATCAAGGCCATCGAAGGCCTCAACGGCAAGGACCTCAAGGGCCGCAACCTGAAGGTCAACGAGGCCCAGCCCCGGCCCGCGGGCGGCGGCGGCGGCAGAGGCGGATTCGGCGGCGGCCGCGGCCGTTACTGATCGCCGGTCTCGCAGACTCCCGGAACGGCTCCCGTGAGGGGCCGTCCCTGAGTGGGGATCGCGCCTTTATGGCGCGTTCTCCCGGGTGACCTAGTCCGCAACGAAAACCGTGGGCGGACGCCTCGCAAGGGGCGTCCGCCCTTTTTTTATCGCCTTCGGCCCGGGGGCCCCGTGACCGCGGGATCTCCCCGGTCCCCCTTGGCCGGCTTCTCCTCTTGAGGTATGATGACGGCACATCCGCCCGAGGAGGTCCGTCATGGCCGAACATCCGCTTTCGACCCTCAGGAAGCTCGACCCCGATCTCATGAAGCGCGTCGATGACCTCGACGCCCTCGTCTACGCCGACGGCGCCCTGCCCCGGCGCGTCAAGCTCATGATGGCCATGGCCTTCGACGCGGCCGACGGCGCGCCCGGCGGGGTCCGCCACCTGGCCGAAGAGGCCCTGAAAGCGGGCGCCACCAAGGAGGAGATCGCCGAAGCCCTCCGCGTCGCCTTCCACCTGTCGGGCGCCGGGTCCCTGTACACGGCCTCGTTCGCGCTCAAGGACCTTCTGGGCTGAAGGGGAGGGAGACCATGACCATCCGTACGATGTCCGCTTCCGTGCTTCTGTGCGCGGTCCTGCTCGCGGTCCCTCCGGTCGCGGGCGCCCAGGAAAAGATCGCCGAGAACGCCAAGGCCTTCCAGGCCGAACTCGAGGGCATGAAGGGCCGGCCCGTCGCCGATGTCCTGGGCAAGTTCGAGGCTTGGAAGTTCGAGCCCCTGGCCGCCTGGGTGACCAAAGACCCCGCGTCCAAGGATTTCAAGCGCTTCAACACGGGCAAGACCAAGTTCTCCAAGAAGGAGATCGAGGCGGTCTTCCAGAAGGCCGGAGAGTACAAGATCGCCGTCTACGGGCTCCTGGTCGGGACGGAGACGGCCACGTCGGGCGGCATCGACGAGTACGGCCGGGGCGTCGACAAGGACGCCGCCTACCTCCTCCAGATCTACACGGCCGTCCGGGTCGTCTTCCTGGACGGGAACCTCGTCGACGTCCGGACCTGGCCCAAGGTCGAAAGTTCCGAGGTCTCGGGCGGCAAGTGGCGCATCCGCTGAGCGCCCTGGCGGCGCCCGTTCAGGTCATCTGACAGCGGCAGGACCACAGGCCCGCCAGTCGTAGGCGACGGCCTTTCCCATCAGCTTCCAGCGCCGGGGAGCGGCGCCGCCCTCGAGATGAGAGATGGCCTCGAGGCCCCGGGTCGGATTGAGCGCTTCGAACCAGTCGAGCGGTTCGGCCAGGGGCTGGGGCCGGGCGGCCAGCGCCAGCGCCCCGGCCACCGCCTTCTCCTGCCCTTCCGTGAGCGCGCCCCGCTTGAACGAGACGAACAGGGGCGTGCCGGAGCGGGCCAGGAGGTCCAGCCACTGCCGGTTGCAGGCCCAGGGGATGGCCTCGGCCTCGGTCAGGCCGACGCAGTCGGCGTCGACCGCGAAGAAGGCGCCGTGCTGGGGCGCCCGGAAGCCGAGGGTGTTGACGCCCCGGTTGCGGACCCGCTCCCAGTCCCGGCCGCTGGTATCGTCGCCGATCCGTTGGAGCTCGAAGAGACCCGCGGCCAGGTGGCCGACGGTGTTGCAGCCGATGACGATCCCGTCCTCGCCGGCCGCTTCGCGGATGTCGCGGTAGTGATCGAGGACGATCTCCGCGGCCGTCCGGCTCCGGTCGGCGTAGGCCCAGACCGCGTCCGGCCGGGGGGCGGCCCTGGTGTAACCGGCGAGATCGCTGACCGAATAGTCGTGCTTGACGAGCTCGTAGCCCCAGGCGCGGAGACGGGCGACGGTCTCCCTGACGTAGGCCCGGACTTCGGGGACGGAGGGATCGAGGATCCTCGGATCGTGGGCCAACCTCCAGGCGTCCGGCTGGCCCGCCTGAGCCGTGAGGAGATGGATCCAGATGCCGGGCCGGGCGCCGGCCGCGCGGATGCCGGCGGCCAATGCGGACATCGAGGGGAAGCCGGCCTGGCCGCGGTCCCACGGGCCGCCGTAGCCGGTGCCGCCTCCGGCCTGCCAGCCGTCGTCGACGACCATGAACGGGCGGTTGGCACGGTCCGGGGCCAGTCGCGACACCCACGCGGCGTAATAGAGAACGCTCTCCGCGCTGTTCTTGCCGTAATCGCAATACCAGTCGTTGAAGCCGTAGACCGGGTCCTTGGGCAGGCGCGGTGAGGGGCACATCTGGCGACAGAAGGCCCGGGCCGCTTCGAACGGCGTCTCCCCGGGCCGTCCGCGGCGGGCCGTCACCGCGCAGACGGTCAGACGCCGCGGGCCGAGCCTGACCCCGGCGCCGCCGCAGCGGACGTCGGCCGTGAGCGTGACGGCCGTCCCGCCGGCCCGCCAGGCGCACATGGCCGAGGGCTGGGTCATGACGCCGTAGCCGTGGGTCGTCCGGCCGTCGCTGGCGAGGAAATACCAGGGCATCTCCCGGGCCTCGTCGGGAGGCTGCCACTCGAGCTCGCCATAGGAGCGCTCCCAGGCGTCGCCGAGGTACTTCCAGCCGGCGGGCGGGGCCGCGTCCCAACGGGCTTCGATGTATTTCACGGCGGCCTCCGGCGCGGCCAGCTCGAGCAGCAGGCGCCCGTTCGCGAGGCCGGCGGCGACCTCGATCCCGCCGGCCCTCCAGACGCCGCCGGTCGGGGCCAACGCCAACGGTCCCGTCTCGGTGACGACGGTCACGGCGTCCGGCGCCCGGACCAGGTCCAGGAAGAGATCGCCGGCCCGGGCTTGGCGGCCGGGCCCGCACGAGCCGGAGAAGGCCGTAACGACGGCTCCGACGACCCCGATGGCGAGGCGGGGTGTGCTCTTCATGGACCCCATGATACCCGTTCCCCGAGGCGGAAAGGAAGCCCCCGCCGGACGGCGCCGGCGGGGACGTCAGGCGGCCGGCCGGCCGCGGTTCGCGAGCAGGACGGCGACGCCGCAGAGGTAGCCCGCGGTCAGGGACGGGCCGATGGCGACGGCCCCGACGACCTTCAGGACGAGCACCGTCAACGCGAAGACCGCCGCGGTCACCGCGAGCTGGACGGCCACGGCGACGCTGATGGGGGGCGTCCGGTGGGCCAGGACGAGGAGGCCGCGCTCGTACGACAGGACGGACTCGATGAAGGGCAGGAGCACGAGCAGGGCGCCGGGCAGAAGGGCGAACGAGGCCAGGTCCGGCGCCAGGCCCGAGACCGTCGCGTACCAGACGGTGGCCAGGGGCGTGAACACGACCAGTCCGAAGAGGACCGAGGAGGCCGCGCCCAGCCGAAGGCTGAAGCGCCCGAGCAGGCGCCGGTTGGCCGGCCCGTCGCCGGCCGTGGCGATGACGACTTCCTGCATGGCGATGCCGGCGGTGCGGAAGACGAAGGCCAGCCCGGTGATGACCGGCAGGACGGCCAGGGACTCGAGGGGCATGCGGCCGCGGGCCAGGAAGAAGGTCGTCAGCGGGTTGATGAAGAACGACATGACCGAGGTCAGGGCGAGGGGGACGTAGAACCGCAGGACCCGGCCTTGGGTCAGTTCGCGGCCGAAAACGCACTCGGCCTCGGGCTGGCGGCGCAGGCGCCGGACCGTCGGCCGGGCCATGGCCCAGCTGGCCGCGGCTTCGGCGATGACGCCGGCACCGAGAGCCCCGGCGCCGACGCTGGCGCCGGGCAGGCGGAGGACCAGGGCGAAGACGAGCCCGGTCGCGGCCATGGCCGCCAGCCGGATGACGGTCCCCCAGGTCACGGCCTGCGGACGGCCGTGGCTGATGAGGATGCCCTGGTAGAAGCGGCGGAAGCCGATGGCCCCCGGCCAGAGGAGGAGGAAGATCATCGACCGGCCGGCCAGTCCCGCCAACTCGGGCGTCAGACCCATGGCCCCCCGGGCGACGAGGTCGAAGACGGGCGGCACGATGAGAACGGCCATGACGGCCGTGACCGCCGCGTTGAGGGCCATCGAGAAGCGGCGCAGCTTGCGGTAGGCGAGGCCGTCCCGGACCAGGGCATTGGAGGCCGAGAGCATCATGATGATGGGCGACTCGACGATCCAGGCCAGGGCCGAGGCCACGGCGAAGGCGGCCAGGTTCTCCTTGGGTTCGGCCAGGCGGGCGATGACCGCGGCCACGAACGGGCCCTCGGCGGCCATCATCAGCCAGGTCGCCTCGAGGGGCAGCCAGAAGCGGGCGACGCGTCCCGCGGTCAGGGTCCCTTTGGAGATGTCGTGGGGGCGCATGTTCGGCGAGCTAGGATAGCACGGCCCGGCCCGGCTGACAAACGGGCCGGATCTGTGCTATACAGCCTCTTGACCGCAGAACGCCCATGAGCAAGCCCATTCCCGAGGGCGGCTTTCCCGCCCGGCTGCCCGGCGAGACGCTGGCCGCGCTCGCCGGCGAATACCGCGGCCGGACCGGCGCGACCGCCCGGGCCCGGTTCGAGGCCCGCTGCCTCGCGCTCGGCCTTCGTTTCGCGGCCGACGAGATCGACATCCTGGCCGCCCTCGACACCCCGGACAAGGTCCAGGCCTTTCTCGACACCGAGGTCTATTACAACGACGACCACGCCTCGGTCGACCAGGAGGAGACGGCCATGCCGCCCCGCCTCGTCCTGCGGACGGGGATGGCCCATTGCTTCGAGGGGGCGATGTTCGCCTACGCCGCGAACTTCCTCCACGGTCATGAGCCGCGCCTGCTCATGCTCGAGGCCAGCCAGGACGCCGACCACAATCTCGTCGTCTGCCGCGACCCGCGGACGGGCCTCTTCGGGGCCAACGCCCAGTCCCGCTACCCGGGGCTCGTGGGGCGCCGGGCCGAGTACCCGACGGTACGGGCCTTGGCCGATTCCTACGTGCCGTTCTATTTCAGCGACCGGACCCTCGATCCGGACGACCTGACGCTGGTCGGCCTGTCCGAGCCCGTCGATCTCGCGGCCAAGTACGGCACGGCCTGGATGGCCTCCGAAGCGCCGCTCTGGGACATCTATTACACGTACATCGACGCGAACGTCCCTTTCCATTATTTCTTCGACGATCCCGGCCGGCCGCACCTTTATCCTTCGGTCCGGGCCCTGCGCGACAACTGGATCCGGCTCGACGGGGCCGGCGAGCCCTTCGTCAGCTTGGACGACCTGCCGCCCGGGGCCCGCGCCGAGTGGGACGCGTTCTGGAGCGCCTTCGATCCGGAGCGGGACGGTCCGCGGCCCCGGGGCGAGGCCCGCGAGATCGAGAGGCGCTTCTTCCGGCTGACGGGCACGACGCCCATCGACCTCGACGACAACGCCTTCGACCTGACGTTCTTCCTGGCGGCCGGCTGCCGGATCGACGAGCTCCTGTCCGGCCGCCCCTAGCCCCGCTCCGGGCTATTTTTTCTTCTGATAGTCCGGATAGGCCGGCTTCACGTGCTTCGGGGGCGGGTTCTTTTGCAGGAGCTCCAGGGCGACTTGGACCGCCTTCTCCAGCTGCGGGTCGCGCCCGGCCTTGACCGCGGCCGGGTCCATCTCGACCTCGTAGTCGGGATCGACGCCGTGGTTCTCGACGTCCCAGGTCCCGTTGGGGTTCCAGAAGCCGCTCTGCGGCGCCCCGGTGAAGCCGCTGTCCATGAGGGGAGCCGCCCCGGCCATGCCGACCAGGCCGCCCCAGGTCCGCTTGCCGACCAGCGGGCCGATGCCGGCCGCCCGGAACAGCCACGGCATCATGTCGCCGCCCGAGCCGGCGTACTCGTTGATGATCATGACCTTGGGCCCGTAGATCGAGCCGACCGGGGTGATGTAGTCCGCCCCGTCGCGAGAGGCGAAATAGCCCATGAGCGGCCGCCGCAGATAGTCGATGATGTAGTCGGCGATGAGGCCGCCCTGGTTGAAGCGCTCGTCGACGACCACGCCGTCCTTGCCGATCTGGGCGAAGTAGTAGCGGTTGAAGTTGGTGTAGCCGCCGTCGGCCGTGTCCGGCAGCCAGACATAGGCCAGCTTCCCGCCGCTCATCTCGTCGACCTTGCGGCGGTTGGCCTCGACCCAGGCCAGGTTGCGCAGCCCGTACTCGTTGCCCGTCGGCACGACCGTGACCTCGCGGGCGCCCTTGCCGTCGGGCGACGGGCCGACCTTGATCAGCGTCTGCTTGCCGGCCGTGGCCTCGAACGGCGCGTAGACCTCCTCGGCCGCCGCGACCTCGCGGCCGTTCACGGCCAGCAGGTATTCGCCGGCCTTGACGTTGACGCCCGGCTGGGTCAGCGGGGCCCGCAGCCGCGGGTTCCAGTTCTCGCCGTCGAAGACGCGGGCGAAGCGGTAACGGCCGTTCTCGACCGCGTAATCCGCTCCGAGCAGGCCGACGCCGACCCTCTTGACCTCGGGCAGGTCGCCGCCGTTGACGAAGACGTGGCCGCAGGTCAGCTCGCCGAGCATCTCCTCGAACAGGTAGTTCAGGTCCTGCCGGCTGGACACCGCCTCGAGATAGGGGAGATAGCGTTTCTCGATCGCCGCCAGATCCAGGCCGTGGAGCCCGGCGTCGTAGAAGAAGTCGCGCTCGATCCGCCAGGTCTCGTGGTACATCTGCTTCCACTCGACGAGCGGCTCGACGCGGACCTCCATGGCGCCCGTGTCGAGGGCGCCCTTGCCGGGCTCGGCCGGCCCGGCCGTGCCGGCGATCGTCCACTGCCCGCTCCGGCTGAACAGGATCTTCTCGCCGGTCGCCGACAGGACGAACGAACCGATGCCCTCGAGGAACTTGTCGAGCTTGCGGGTCGTCAGGTCGAATTTATGCAGGACGGGCGGCTGCGAGACGCCGGAGGTCGCTGCCGGCACCTGCGAGCCTTCCAGGATGAACAGGAGGCCCTCCTTGCCGGCCGCCATGGCGACGTAGTTCCTGGCCGGGATGGGCAGGGCCAGGATGCGCTGGCCGAGGCCGTCGAAGTCGATGACGACCTTCTCGGCCTCCTTGGGCTTTTCGTCGGCCTTGTCCTTCTCGCCGCCCTTCTTGGCCTCGGCCTTGGGCGCCTCGGCCTTTTTCTCCTCTTCCTTGGGCTTTTCGTCGTCGCTTTCCGGCGCGAGAGGGGAGGGCAGGTCCTTCCTGAGGACGGCGACGTAGACGCTCCGGGTGTACGGCCTGTCCATGCTGGCCATGTTGAGCCAGCCGGGGGTCAACCCGACGTCCGTGCTGGCGGCGAAGAAGAGGTGCTTGCCGCTCTTGTCGAAGACCGGGAAACGGGCGTCGCTCATGCCGTCGGTGACCTGCGTCGCCTTGCCGGTCTCGAGCGAGTAGACCATGACCACGAACATATGGCTCTTGACCTGCTTCGAGTAGGTCAGCCAACGGCTGTCGGGCGACCACTCGAACTCGAAGGCGACCTGCGGATTGAAATAATAGGTCGTGTCGACCTTGACCGGGACGCCCTTGTCGAGATCGACGTACCACAGGTTCAGGCGCTTGTCGTTGTAGGCGATCTTCTTGCCGTCGGGCGACCACAGCGGCCGGTAGAAGAACGACGGCGGCAGTCCCAGCCCGATCTTCCTGACCGGGCCCTGGCCGGACTGGTCGCGGACGTGCAGGGCGTATTCGCCCGACTCGTCGGAGAAATAGGCCACCGACCTGCCGTCCGGCGACCAGGACGGGTCGCGCTCCATGACGCCCGTCGTCCGGGTCAGGTTGCGGACGTCGCCCTTCTCGGCCGGCACGGTCAGGATCTCGCCGCGGGCCTCGAAGACGGCCCGGGCGCCGTTCGGCGACAGGCCGGCCGCCGCGATGCGGCCGCCGACCTTGACGTAGTGCGGCCGGACCTCGGGCAGGTCGCCTTCCAGCGTGACCGGCACCGGAGACGCTTGGCCCGTGGCCGGGTCGAAGAGGTGCAGGGCGCCGAACTGCTCGATGACGATGCCGCCGGGGCCGGCCGCGGCCGACTTGAAGTCCAGGCCGCCGTTCGGCAGGGCCCGGTCGACCTTCTTCGTGGCCGTGTCGTAGACGAAGAGCGACACGGGTCCCCGGCGATCGGACAGGAAATAGATCTTGTCGCCGATCCAGAGGGGGTTCGAGTCGTTGGAGTTCTCGCGCGGCAGCTTCTCGACCTTGAGGTCGGCGAGCGTCACGAGCCAGACGGGAGTCGTCTGGCCGCCCTGATACCGTTTCCAGGACGGTTGCCACTGCTGGGTCGGGACGTAGGCCAGCCGCGTGCCGTCGGCGGAATAGGAGCCCTCGACCGCGGTGGGCAGAGGCAGGGCTTCGGGGAAGCCGCCCTCGAGCCCGACGGTGTAGAGGGCCGGCAGGCCCACGGTCCCGTTGGCCCGCCCCGAGCGGAACAGGACGCGCCGGCCGTCGGGCGTCCAGCCCACGACCTCGTCCGCGTCGGGATGGTGGGTCAGGCGCCGCGGGATGCCCCCGGCGGCCGGGACCACGAAGACGTCGGTGTTGCCGTCGTACTGGCCGGAGAAGGCCACGAGGGTCCCGTCCGGCGAGAAGCACGGCCGGCTCTCGTCCCCCGCGTCCCTCGTCAGGCGGGCGGCCCGGCCTCCCTCGCGCCCGACGACCCAGAGGTCGCCGGCGCTGGCGAAGACGATGTGCGTGCGACTGAGGGACGGATGCTGGGCCAGGACCGGCTTCGGGGCCGCGGCGGCGGCCGGCGCGGCCCCGAGGAGCGCGGCGGTGAGGGCCAGGGCGAGAACGGCGGTCAGGGCGCGTTGCGACATGGGTGCCTCCGGGTTTCGGATGGTTGTCGGAATGATACCGCAGGAGCCGGCAAAAGAACAGACGGGGACGATTGACAAGCGGGGGGCGTTCCGGCTACGCTCGGACTCAGCCAGTCAAGGGGAGGTCCCGTATGCCTCGCTACCGTCCCGCGTCTTTGGTCCCGCTCGTCGTCCTCGCCGCCGTCGTCCTGTCGGTCCCCGCGCCCGCCCGGGCCTGGAAGGTGGATACGCACGTCTATGCCGCCAATTTGGTCCTCGAGGAGGCCCGGGCCACGCTGACCTTCCAGGAGGTCCCGGTCACCGACGCCGCGCTCGGGGACAGGGTCAGGAACGAGATCAGGCGTGTCTTCGGGAACGGGGCCGCCGGCCAGACCCGCCTCGACTACCTCGACAATGCCCTTGTCCAGTACGTCTGGTACCTGGTCGACGACCGCCTGGTCCGGCTGCGCCCCGTCATGCACGTCCAGGTCCCGCCCTTCGGCTGGCTCAGGCTCGACGAGGACGCGGCCCGGGCCCTGCTCTGGTTCCCCCAACTCTTCCGGGCCGGAGCGGTCGGTCCCGATCTTTTCCCCGACCTCCTCACCGGCCAGACCGTCATCCACCCCGGCCAGGGGCCGAGGTCCGGGCGATGGGCGGCCTTCCTCGAATCCGAGGTCCGCCGGGTGGCCGGGCTCTACCACGGCGGGCCGGGGGAGTTCGACGGCTCGTCCATCATCCGGTCCTATTACCTGGGCTGGCTGGCCCACATGGCCGGGGACCTCTTCGGCCACGCCTGGGTCAACGACTACGCCGGCGGCGTCTGGCCCGAGATCACGGACGGCTTCACGGACGAAGAGCGGAAGAACATCATCCGCCATCTCATCGTCGAGGCCTACGTCTCGAAGAAGATCGGCCCCGCTTATCTCGCCGGCGACCGCGTCGCCCTGGACGTCCCGGCCGGGGCCCATCTCACCGACCGCTATCTCATGACCTGGGTGACCGGCAACGGCGGCCGCATCGACCACGACGACAGCGAGGACGACCGCTTCGAGGTCAATCCCATCATTACCGGCTACGCCGGCGGAACGCCCTATCACCTGAGCCTGCTCTTCTCGATCCGCGACGATCTGAGGAGGGTGACCCGGAACATCGATTGGGACGCCCTCTGGGCCGGCTTCATCATGCAGATGCTCGTCGGCTACTTCGACTTCGGCCAGGCCAGCCTGCTCTATAACCACCAGTGGTTCCACGACGTCGACACGGCCCTCGACCGACTGGTCGATTCCCAGGTCACCGTGGCCCGGCGGATGTCGGCCGGGGAGGGCTTCGGGGCCTGGTTCGACGAGATCGAGCGCTGGATGCTGAGGTACGGCCTGTCGGCCCTCGGCCTGCCCGACGCCGTCGGCCGAGGCATCGAGATGTCGGGCGAGGTCCAGGAGCGGATCGCCGACGCCATCCTGCCGGACGAGGTCGAGGCGGCCATGAGCGACCTCAAGCGCTGGTTCGTCGACAAGGTCATGGAGGAGGCCTTCGGCGTCACCCTGACCGAGGTCGAGAACTACCTGCGCGATCCCGGGTCCTATCTCGACGACCGCAGCCTGTTCCCCGCGGGGACCAGGGCCAAGATCGACGGCGAGCTCGGCAATTTCGGCCAGGCCTTCCCGGTCGACGAGTGCTACCGGAACAGCTTCGGGCCGTTCCTCGACACCCTGAACATGATCAAGCTCCAGCTGGTGGAGCCGGCCGAGCTGGCCCGGATCATGTTCGCCGAGCGGGCCCTGCCCTGGAACGACCCGAACGGCCAGACGACCGAAGCGGGGCTGGCCCAGTTCGTGGCCGGAGCCTTTCCCCGCAGTGTCCAGATGCAGTTCATGCGCAGCCTCGACGCCGGGTACGACTACGATCGACCGGACTTCGCCGGCTGCCTCCTTTGGGACAACGCCGCGATCCGGCAGAAGATCTTCCATCGCATCTTCCACGTCGAGCGGCCCGCCGCCGGCCTGAAGCCGGTCTTGTCGACCGCGGGCCGGAAGCTCGAGATCGGCCATCCCCCGTCGATGTTCCGGCCGCGGTTCGTCTGGCGGGCGGCGGCCCCGTCGGGGGCGTCCGGCCCGGGCTCTGAGGGGACGTCCGGCGGGACGGTGGTCATCCCGCGACCGGCTTCGGGCGGGACGGTCGACGCGACCGGGCAGCTGCCGGGCTCGGGCCAGGTCGATCTCGGAGGGCTGCCGGAGCGGGAGGTCCCCGACTTCGGCGTGGTCCTGAAGCCGCGGCCGTTCGGCCGCGCGGTGGCCCTGCCCGCCGGCGTCCACGTGCACGCGGCGACGCTGGCCTCGTTCGAGGCCGCCCCGCCGCCGCCCGTCGTCATGCGGTTCTTCGCCGACGCCGGGAAGTACGTCGTCGACGGCCGGATGAAGGACGCCGCCTCGGTCGCCAAGCTCGGCGCGGGAGGCGTGCTCGTGCCGCTCGACCTCGTCGCCAGGGAGCTCGGGGCCGGCCTGGCCTACGACGCGGCCAAGGGCGTCGCGACGCTCGAGACCCCGGACGGGACGTTCGTGCTCGCGGCCGGGAAGGCCGGGGTCACGGCCGGCGGGCTGACCAAGCCCCTGACCCGGGACGCCGAGGCCGTGCCCGTGGCCACGGCGACGACCCTGCTCGTGCCGCCCGGATTCTTCGAGGACCATCTCGGCTGCCGCGTCGTCTCGCTCGAGAAGGACAAGACGGCCGTCGTCGAGCGGAGGAAGTTTGCGGACGACGCCCCGGCGACGGTCACGGGAGAGCCGGCCGCCGAGGAGACCAAGCCAACCGCCGCGGGCGCCGCGTCGCCTTGGGCGGGCAAGTGGGAGACGACCATCGGCGCCATGGACATCGCCGTGGCGGCCGACGGGGTGGTGGACTTCGCCTACGACGGCGAGTTCGGCCGGCTGACGGGGCGGGTGGACGGCGGGCGGCTCGCCGGGCGCTTCGCCGAGGACAACGGGGCCCGTGGCGACATCGTCCTGACCCTCGGCCGGGAGAACCGGACGTTCTCCGGGCAGTGGCGACGCACGGACATCGACGGCGACTATTGGCACGGCTGCGAGGGCTGGCGGCCGTTCGAGGCCGGGGCCGCCGGTGTCGCGCCGGGAGAAAGCCCCGCCGTGGGCGCGGCCGACGCGGCCGCGTCGGCTTGGGCGGGCGAATGGGACACGACGATCGGGGATCTGGTCCTCCGCGCGGCCGGGGCCGGACTCGTCGCGGGCGGCTACGACGGGACCTTCGGCCGGGTCGAGGCCAAGGTCGAGGGCGGCCGGCTCACCGGCCGCTTCACCGAGGACACGGGGAGCTGGGGTGAGATCGAGCTCGTCCTGGAGGCGGGCGGCGGCGCGTTCAAGGGCCGCTGGCGGCGGCTGAACGTCGAAGCCGACGACTGGCACCCCTGCGAAGGCGTGAAGATCAGAAGATGAACCCGACGCCGACGCCGGCGACCCAGCGCTTGGCGCCGTAGGTCAGATCGAGCTCTTCGAGGCCCGCGGCGCTCTCGTCGGCGACGGCATAGCGGAGGAAGAACTCGATGGACAGGCGGCTGACCGTCGTCTCCTCGTCCCAGATGGAGTAGAGCGGTCCCTCGTACCCGCCGCCGAGCGTGAACAGGGAGAAGGCCGGGTCGGGATAGAGGGGCGTCCGTCCGGAGGCCGCCACGGAGCTCTCGTGGCGGGCGAAGCCGCCGCGCAGGGCGAACCAGCGGCCGAGCTGATACTCGAGGCCGGCCTTGAGCTTCTTCGAGTCCCGCAGGGCCAGGTCGACGCTCTGGACGCCGTAGTCCGGGGCGATGCCGTAGAACTCCTCGTAGACGGGAGTGAACTCGGGGGCCAGGGTGCCGCCGGCGTCGATCGACGTGAACTCCCAGGCGCCGAACTCGCTCCACCTGTCCCATTCGGCCTCGAGGCTGAGGGAGAGCCGGCGGAAGGGGCGCAGGAGGACGCCGCCGGCGATCTCGCGGGGCATGGTCAGCCGGCCCGTCGTGTCCTGGGGCCAATAGTACTTGCCGAGCAGCTGCAGGACCGATGTGTAAGGGGCGTAGGGATCGGGCACGAAATCGTCGGAGATCCGCAGGCTGTTCGGGAAGTGGAACGTGTTCCGGCCCTCGAGCGAGACCGTCGCGCTCTTCTGGTACCGGGCCCCGACCTGCAGGCCGGAAAAGACCTTCCACAGGGCCCCGGCGGCGAAGCCCGTGCCGTGGCCCTTGGCCTCGTGACGGCTCAGGACCATGACCTCGTTGGGGAGAGGGTAATTCGCGAGCTGGAAGGGCAAGCGGACGTCCCAGCTCGCGCTCGTCGAAACGAAGTCGAAGGCGGCGGCCAGGGCCAGGCCTTTGACGGGCTCGACGGCCAGGACGGGGCGGAAGGTCCGGGTCTGGAGCTTGGCGGCCATCGAGACCGACTCGCCGGTCCAGTATTCGGGCCAGATCGAGTTGAAGTTATAGGGGGTGTAGAATCCCGCGCCGAGGACGATGCCCTTGACCGGGCGCCAGGACAGGAAGAAGTTGCCCAGCAGCTCGTGGGGAGCCGTGCGGTAGGTTCGCGGCCCGCCGGGCGCGACGGCGGTCAGCTCGCGGGTGGAGAAGGCCAGGCTGGCCTTGACCCGGAGGCCGTCGAGGAAGGCCAGGCCGGCGGGATTGTAGTAGATGGCCGTCAGGTCGTCGGCCTGGGCCGCGAAGGCCCCGCCGAGGGAGGCCGCGCGGGCCCCGACGTCGTGGAAGGCGAAGTCCTGGGCCGCCAGGCGGTCCGGGCCGGGGAGGAGGAAGGCGGCGACGAGGATGAGGGCGGGCCGGAGGAGGGATGAGGCCCGGCGTTCGGGTCGTGTTCTCATGACGGGTGTCCTTTCGATCGAAGGGGTATTATAGACCCGTCAGTCCCGGACTTCGACCTCGACGGTGAAAAATTTGAAATCCTTGTAGACGACGTCCGTCCGGGAGCGGACGAAGGCCTTGCCCGAGGGCTTGAGATAGGCCTCCTCGACCGTGAGGCGGCTGGGGAAGCGGATGCCGTTCTTCTCGGCGCTGAACTCCGAGCGGATGACGAGGCGGGGGGTGCGCTTGTAAAGTTGGCCGCGCTTTTCGAAGACGTCGAACCGGCCGACGCGGCTGTCGCTCCACTCGACGCGCAGGATGTCCCCGGTCGCGGCATCGATCCAGGCCTTGCCATAGAGGTTGCGGGCCGGCGGGCCGCCGGGTTTGGGCTTGGCCTCGACGAGGACGACGGGGGTGGCGCCGACGCGGTCTTCCCCGGCGACCGTGAAGTCGTAGTCCGGCTGGAAGCGCTCGCCGAAGAGGCCGACGGGGGCCAGCAGGGCGGTGCCCCAGACGACGACGGAGGTCTTGAGGGCGGCGTTCGGAACGGAGACGGGCTTCCCGTTCTCCTCGACCTGGTTCCTGACCTCGCGCAGCTTGCCGCCGGCCCGGACGCACTGGTAGTCGTAGACGTAGGAGGAGCGCACCTTGCGGGCCCGGGAGATGACGAAGGTCGGACCGAGGAACTCGGTCTGGCGGCCTTCCGCGGGAGGCGCTTTGCGGTCGAGATCGAGGTTCGGGTCGAGCGTCTCGGAGATCTCCTCGCGGCAGACGAAGTCGAATGTGGCGGCCTCGAGACGCCGGCAATAGTCGGCGGCTTTGGCGAGAAGCGCGGCGAGAGGGGCCGGGTCCTGGGAGACCGCGGGCGCGGGCAAGGGATGACCGGCCGGCCGGGGACCCATGGACGGCGGGAGGGCCCCATGGCCCATCACGGGCGAGAGGAAGGCGAGCGCCAGCGCGGCGATCGCGGCGGCGGGCGGTGCGGCTCTGAACTTAGACATCTCGGACGAACGTCCTTTCATCCCGGTCGACTTGAGCCCGGCACCTAAGATAGGCGCACGGCCGGACAAAAGCAAATCCCGGGTCGGGCGCGGCGCCCGGAGTTGAGCGGTCGCCGGATTCAGGTTATAAAGGGAGCGTGGAGGAACCCATGGATCCCAAGACCCGGTACGGATGCGACGAGAGCGAGCTGGCCCGCTACACCTGCCGTCGGGCGCCCCACCGGATGGCCGTCGACGGCCGTCTGGACCGCCCGGGCTGGCGGGAGGCGGAGAGGTCGAGGCGGTTCGTGGACCTGGTGAGCGGCGTCCCCGGTTTCATGGAGACGCGGATGGCCTCTCTGTGGGACGACGAGTTCCTCTACGTCGCTTTTTGGGTGAGCGAGCCGAACGTCCGGGCCAAGCTCGCCGAGCGCGACGCCCTGGTCTGGACGGAGAACGACGTCGAGATCTTCATCGGCGGCGAGGACTGCTACTACGAATTCGAGATCAACGCCCTGGGCACGGTCTACGAGGTCTTCTACATCTGGCAGGACGCGCTGAAGAAGGGGAGCCGGTTCGACACGCCGGAGTTCGACCCGGTGAAGCGCCGGGTCGACATCCTGGGCGGCTTCCAGGACGGCCTTCGCTGGGGCAAGCATCCCCGGGGGGCGCGCTGGGCGTTCATGGACTACGACCTGCCCGGACTGCGGGCGGCCGTCCAGGTACAGGGGACGCTCAACGACGCGACCGACGTCGACGAGGGCTGGACGGCCGAGATCGCCTTCCCCTGGAGCGGGCTGAGGACGCTGGCCGGCGGGCGGCCCGTGCCGCCGCGGCCGGGCGACGTCTGGCGGATGGACTTCTCGCGGTTCGAGCGCCTCGAGTTCTGCGGCGTCGAGGCCGAGCCCCATCCCGGCTGGGCCCTCAACAAGCACGGCGTCTACGACTCCCACATCCCCGAATGCTTCTCGTTCGTCCGTTTCTCGGACGAGCCGGCCGGGGCGCGCTGAGGCGGCGGCCCGGTCAGGCGGACGTCCCCTCGAGCGCGTCCAGGAAGACGCGGCGGACGCGGTCGACGAGATCGCCGACGGTCTCCCTGGTGTAGCCGGCGACGGGGACCGCGGGCTCCACCGTCACCGTGAGCCGTCCCGGCCGGATGTTCAGGCTGCCCTTGCGGGCGATGGCGAAGGCGCCCTTCTGGACGACGGGCAGGATGTCGAGGCCGGCATCGAGAGCGAGCATGAAGGCGCCGCGCTTGAAGGGGCCCAGCCGCCCGTCGCGGGTCCGCGTGCCCTCGGGCAGGATGCCGAAGGAAAAGCCCGGCTTCTCGCGGAGCCAAACCGCGGCCCGCTTGAGGCTTTCGACGGCCCGGGCGGGGTCCTTGCGGTCGATCGGGAACTGGCCGA
The DNA here is from genome assembly GCA_017999365.1 of Candidatus Aminicenantota bacterium. Taxonomy (GTDB): domain Bacteria; phylum Acidobacteriota; class Aminicenantia; order Aminicenantales; family Saccharicenantaceae; genus RBG-16-66-30. Next base: position 9,439 of record JAGNLW010000002.1, on the reverse strand, counting down.
TGCGGCGCAGGACCGCTCCGTAGACCGGCCAGCGGAAGTGGCTCTCCTCCTCGGCGCCGCGGATGGGCCCGGGGAAGACGGCCTGGACGACGAGGGGGTCGAAGAAGTTGACGTGGTTCATGACCACGACGCAAGGCCGGCCGGGCGCGACGCGCTCGAGGCCCTCGAGCCGGATCCGGACGCCGGCGGCGAAGAGCACGGCCCGCGAAGAGGCCTTGACGAGCCGTTCGAGGGCCCGGCCGCGCAGGACGAACGAGCCCAGGGCGACCGCGGCGCAGGCGAGCAGGAAGACCGGCAGAGCGACGGCCCAGACGAGGACGGAGCGCAGGCGGTCGAGGATCTTCCTCATGGACGGGCCCTCAGACCAGGATGTCGAGCTCGGCCGGCAGGACGCGGAGCCGCAGCGGCGTGAAGCCGATGAGCTCGCCGTCCACCATCAGGCGGAGCGGCGGGTCGGATTCGACCGAGAACGAGGCCGCCTGGATGTGGCCGACGCGGGGATGGGCCAGGTGCTTGCCGGAAAAGACGCCGGCGAAGATGCCGACCGTCTGTCTCCGGGTCGGCCGGTCGAAGAGCACGGCGTCGGCCCGGCCGTCGGCGGTATCGGCCTTGGGCGCGATCATCATCTTGCCGCCGGTGTATTTGGAGTTGGAGAGGACGAGGGCCGAATCGACGAGCTCGACGCGCCGTCCGTCGGCCTCGACCGTGATGCGGTTGCGCATGCCGCGGACGAGGCGGACGAGGACGGCCAGGCTGTAGCCCGCCGCGCCGAGGAATTTCAGGCGCTCGTTGGTCAATTGGAGGATGTCGGCGATGAGCCCGACGCCGATGATGTTGAGAGAGTAGGCGCGGACGGGGCGGCCGTCCTGGTGATAGGTGAACTCGACCAGGTCGGCCTTGCGGCGGCGCCCGGCCAGAACGGCTTCGAGGGCCTGTTCGGGCGTCGTGACGCCGAAGTCGCGCAGGAAGGAATTGCCGGTGCCGGCCGGGATCTGGCCCAGGACGGGCAGGGGAGACGGGCGGCCCGCGGCGTAGAGGCCGTTGATGACCTCGTAGGGCGTGCCGTCGCCGCCGAGGCAGAGGACGCGGTCGTAGGCGGCCTTGGCCGCCTCGCGGCCGAGGTCGACGGAATGGCCGGGATGCTCCGAGAAGCGGACCTCGAGGCCCGGGATCTCGGCCCGGAGGCGGGACTCGAGCCGGGCGAAGGTCTTGCGGCCCAGGCCGTGCCCGGCGGCCGGATTGACGATGAGCAGTGTTCTTGTAGTCATGGCGTAGCCGTCAGGGACTTATAGCACAGGGCCCCGGAAATAGCTATTTCGCGGCCAGGGCCGCTTTGATCCTCGCCGGCGACATCGGCAGCGTGTCGAGCCGTACGCCGACGGCGTCGTGGACGGCGTTGGCGATGACGGCCCCCATCGTCGTCACGGCCGGCTCGCCGCACCCCTGAGGCGCCAGCTCGCGGTTGTCGACCAGGACGACCTCGAGTTTGGGCAGCCACGAGAACCGCGGCGTTTCATAGGTGTCGAAGTTCTCCGTCAGGACGCGGCCGTCCTTGAAGCGGATCTCCTCGGTCAGGGCGTAGCCCAGACCCATCGTCAGGCAGCCCTCGATCTGCATGCGGGCGCCCTCGGGGTTGATGACCTCGCCGGTGTCCTGGGCACAGACGATACGGACGACGCGCACGGTGCCTTTGGCCTTATCGACCTCGACTTCGGCGCACGTGGCGACGTAGGTGCCGAGGTAATCGGTGATGGCGATGCCGTAGCCGCGGCCCGACGGTGCCTTGACGAACGGGTGCCCGAACCGCTCGGCGGCCGCCGCGACGACCTTCTTCATCCGCGCGTCGGCCAGGTTGTGGAGCCGGAACGAGACCGGGTCCATGCCGGCTGCCTGCGCCAGGACGTCGATATGGGACTCCGTGGCGAAGATGTTGGTGTTGCTGCCGGGGCCGCGCCAGGCCCCCGTCGCGAACGGGTGGGCCCTGACGGCGCCCTCTCCGCCGCCCCAGCCGCCGCCGATGGACAGGACGCGCCTGTGGGGGATGTCGTAGACGGGCTGGGAGCTGCGGCTGCCGGCCTGGTAGTTGTGATATTCCCAGAGGACGATGCGGTTCCCGGCGTCGAGCCCGGCCTTGATGTCGTAGACTGCGGCCGGCCGGAACGAGTCGTTGAAGAACTCCTCGGCCCGCGACCAGGCCACCTGGACGGGACGCCCCGCGAGCTTGGCCAGCCGGGCCGCCTCGACGATCTGCCCGCCCTGGTTCTTGCCGCCCAGGCCGCAGCCCACGAAGGGCGTCCGGACGCGGACGTCTGGCTCCGGCAGGCCGAGGGCCCGGGCGACCTCCTGCTTGGCCCGAAAGGGGGACTGCGTCGAGGCCCAGACCTCCGCCTTGCCGCCCTCGAGGCGGACGACGGCCGTGTGGGGCTCGGATGGGGCGTGGGCCATGTAGTGGGCGTAATAGGACCGCTCGACCGTTTGGGCGGCCAACCGGGCCCCTGCCGTGAGATCCCCCGACTCGACCACGACTTCTTCCCGCCCGCCTGTCGACCGGATATGGGCGAAGATGTTGGCGTTGTCGAGCTTCGAAGGCGATGGCGCCCACTCGGCCTCGACCAGGGCCAGCGCCTCGGCGGCCAGGTCGGGCTTGTCGTGGAGGACGGCGACAAGGTCGCCGTCGCGGACGATGCGGGCGCCGGGGACCTTGGCCGCTTCGGCGGCATCGACCGCCGCGAGGGTCGCGCCGTGGGCCGGCGGCCTCAGGACGGCGGCGTAGAGCATCCCCGGCAGGCGGATGTCGCCGGCGAACTCGGCCTCGCCCGTGACCTTGGCCCGGGCGTCCGTGCGCGGGATCGGCTTACCGGACACGGTGTGGGAGGAGCGGGACTTGATGGCGGGCTTGCGGTCCGAACGGACCTCGATGCGCCGGCCGCCGACGAGCTCGGCATAGGTCGCCCGGCGGGCCGGGTCCGCCGCGACGCGGACGGCCCCATCCTTCGTTTCCAGCGTGTCTTCGGCCGTTCCCAGCCGGGCCGCGGCCAGCTTGACCAGGACGCCGCGGGCCTCGGCCGCGGCCTGCCGCAGAGGCGGCCCGAAGTACTTGGTGCTGCGCGAGCCGAACGTGCCCGCGTCGTAGGGGCAGAGGTCCGTATCGCCCATGACCATGTCCACGGCCTCGAGCGGGACGTCGAGCTCCTCGGCCAGCATCATGGCCAGCGACGTCACGATGCCCTGGCCCATCTCGATCTTGCCGGTGAAACAGGTCACTCGGCCGTCCGCGCCGACCGCGAGGTAGGCGTTGAGGTCCTCGGGGTAGCCGCCGTCGGCGCCCCGGGCCCCGCCGACCTGGGCCTCGAGGCCGTCCCCGACGGCGAAGAGGACGACCAGGCCGCCGCCGGCGAGCTTGAGGAAGTCCCGCCGCTCGAGGGCCGCGCCGTCCGTCCGGTCGCCGAACATCGTGAATTCGTCGTCCCCGGCGGGGAGCGTCCTATCGCGCTTCATGGCCGGTCACCTTCATCTTCATTTTCTGGGAGGCCGCCCGGACGGCCTTGACGATGCGGCCGTAGGCGCCGCAGCGGCAGAGATGGGTCTCCAGGGCATCGGCGATCTCGGCCTCGGTCGGATCGGGCTGGCGCAGGAGCAGGGCGTAGGCCTCCAGGATCATGCCCGGCGTGCAATAGCCGCACTGCAGGGCGCCCGCGGCGGCGAAAGCCTCTTGGAGCAGGTGGAGCCGGCCCCCCCGGGCCAGGCCCTCGATGGTCAGGACGCTCTTGCCCTCGGCCATGGCCAGCGGATACTGGCACGAGAGCGTCGGCTTGCCGTCGACGAGGACGGTACAGACCCCGCAATAGCCCTCGCCGCAGCCGTACTTCGTTCCCGTATGCCCGAGGTCGGTCCGCAGGACCCACAGGAGCATGCGCTCCGGCGGGGTGTCGACGGCGACCTCCTTCCCGTTGAGCTTGAAGCGGACCGTCTTGTCCATGCGCCCTCCCCGGCAAAATCTTAGCACAAGTCCGCCGCGGCCCGGTAGGGCCGGCGTCGGAGGCGGGGCGATTGAGGCGGGAGGGCGTTTTGGGGTAATGTGGACGGGACGCGCCGCCGGGCTCATCCCCGCCGGAAACGGCGGGGAAGCGCCGGAGGAGAGGCGGCCTGAAGCCCGTTGGCCCGAGGAGAAGAGCCATGACGACATCGACCGATCGCATGTTGAGGGTAGTGCTCTTGACCGGCGTGGGGGTGGCGCTCGTCGCGGGCGCGGCCTGCGGACCGGGGAGAGAGCGGCCGGAGGGCCAAGCGCGAACAGGGAAGGCGCCCGAGGCGGCTTTCCGGCTCGAGGAGGCGACCATCGCGGGCCTCCAGGAGCTGATGGCCTCGGGGAAGGAAACGTCCGAGAGCATCACCGCCCTCTATCTCGGGCGCATCGCCGCCGTCGACCAGGCCGGTCCGGGGCTGAACGCGGTCATCGAGGTCAATCCCGAGGCCCTGGACATCGCCCGCGCGCTCGACCGCGAGCGCCGGGAGAAGGGGCCGCGGGGGCCCATGCACGGCGTCCCCGTCCTCATCAAGGACAACATCGACACGGCCGACCGTATGGAGACGACGGCCGGGTCGCTGGCCCTCCTCGGCTCCAAGCCGGCCAAGGACGCGGCGGTGGTCGAGCGCATGCGCGCCGCCGGGGCGGTCATCCTCGGCAAGACCAACCTCAGCGAATGGGCCAACTTCCGTTCGAGCCGGTCGACGAGCGGCTGGAGCGGCCGCGGCGGGCAGACCCGCAATCCCTACGCCCTCGACCGCAATCCCTCGGGCTCGAGCTCGGGCTCGGGCGCGGCGGTCTCGGCGAACCTCGCGGCCGTCGCCGTCGGCACGGAGACCGACGGCTCGATCGTCTCGCCCGCGTCGTGCTGCGGCATCGTCGGGCTCAAACCGACCGTCGGGCTGGTCAGCCGCTCGGGCATCGTGCCCATCGCCCATTCCCAGGACACGGCCGGGCCGATGGCCCGGACGGTGGCCGACGCGGCCACGCTGCTCGGCGCGATGACCGGGCCCGACCCGGCCGACGGGGCGACCATGGCCGCCGGGGCCCGCGTCTTCAAGGATTACCGGGAGTTCCTGGACCCCGACGGGTTGAGGGGCGCCCGGATCGGGGTGATGCGGTCGCGGTCCTTCAATTTCGGGAAAGCCCTCGATCCCATCCTCGACAACGCCGTCGAGGCCATGCGGAAGGCCGGGGCCGAGATCGTCGACCCGGTCGAGATCCCGACGCTCGGCCAGACGGACGACGCCGAGTACGAGGTCCTGCTCTACGAGTTCAAGGCCGACCTGGAGGCCTATTTCGCGGCCCGGCCGGGCGCGGCGGTGCGCACGCTCGACGAGCTGGCCGCCTGGAACCTCAAGAACGCCGACCGGGAGATGCCCTTCTTCGGGCAGGAGATCGTCGAGCGGGCGGCCAAGAAGGGACCGCTCACGGACAAAGCTTACCTTGACGCCCTGGCCAAGTGCCGCGAGCTCATGCGCGACAAGGGCATCGACGCGGCGCTCGCGGCCCACAAGCTCGACGCGCTCGTCGTCCTGACGAACGGCCCGGCCCACATGACCGACCTCGTCAACGGCGATTCGTTCTCGGGCAGCTCGTCGTCGCCGGCCGCCGTGGCCGGGTACCCGACGATCACCCTGCCGGCCGGCTGGGTCCACGGGTTGCCCGTGGGCGTGTCGCTCATCGGCGGGGCCTGGCAGGAGCCCGAGCTCATCAAGCTGGCCTTCGGCCTGGAGCGGGCCCTCGGCGCCCGCCGCGCCCCCCGCCTCCTTCCGACTCTCGAGCTGGGGGTCAGACCCCAGCTTCTCGAATAGGATCAATGACTTAGTATGAAAAAGAGGCCTAAAAAGGGGCGAATTTCGATGTTTTTGGCCGGTAAAATATCAATTTCCGATCCAGGGATGAACGGAGGCGTGGCCATGAGATCGCGCGGGAAGCGGAGGTTCGGGATCTTCGGCGCCTTGGTCTTCGGAGCCGCTCTGAGCTGCGCCCTGGCCTTGCCGCCTTCGCCCCCGGACGTGGGCTGGGACGCCGCCTCGGCCCACGATCGAGCTGCGTGCGACGCCTTCGCCGCCGCCCACCTGACGAAGTCCGCCTTGCCCCCGTTCGCGTTCGCCTACGGCGGACGGCCGTCCTCCGGGCTCCTCGGCCGCTGGACCGCGACCTCGGAGGAGCGGACCGAAGGTCACCGGCTCGTCCGGACGGTCGTTTGGACCGACCCGTCGACCGGCCTTCGCGTCACCGCCGTCTACACGGTCTTCCGGGACTTCCCGGCCGCGGAGTGGGTCGTCCGCTTCAAGAACACGGGGCGCGCGCCGACCGCTCTCATCGAGCGTGTCCGGGCCTGCGCCGTCACTCTCCCGGACTTCGCCGCCGCCCCCGCCGCCGAGGTCATGCTCCACCGGGCCCGCGGCAGCAGCGCCCAGCGCTCAGACTTCGGCCCCATCGATGAGACGATCGCGCCGCGGGGCGAGGTCCGCTTCGGCCCGACGGCCGGACGGTCCTCCGACACGAACGCCCTGCCCTTCTTCAACATCGCCTCGGGCGGGCACGGCGTGGTCGCCGCGATCGGCTGGAGCGGCCGCTGGGAGGCCGCCGTCTCGCGCGCAGGGACGACCCCTCGCGCCGTCGACATCTCCGCCGGCATGCCCGAGACCCGCTTCCGGCTCCTCCCCGGCGAGGAGGTGCGGACGCCGTCGATGGCCGTCCTGTTCTGGCGGGCCGACGACCGTCTGGCCGGCCACAACCTCTTCCGCCGCTTCCTCCTCGCCCACCACATGCCGCAGGCGGACGGCCGGCCCATGCCCTTGCCCATCAATCACGGCGTCGGCTTCGGCGGTCCCTTCCCCTGCAACGAGTACGTCTGCGCCACCGAGAGCTACGCCATCGGCATGATCGACCGGTTGCAGCAGTTCGGCATCGGCGTCGACGCCTGCTGGATCGACGCCGGCTGGTACGAGAACGCCACGAACCAGTGGTGGTCGGGCGTCGGCACCTGGACGGTCAACCGCAAGAACTTCCCCAACGGCCTCAAACCGGTCACGGCCGCGGCCCGCAAGTACGGTCAGGGCTTCGTCGTCTGGTTCGAGCCCGAGCGCGTCTACGAGGGGACCTGGCTCGACCGCGAGCGCCGGGACTGGCTGACGGTCCTCCCGGGCAATCCCAACCGCCTGCTCGACCTGGGGAACCCGCGGGCGCTGGCTTGGCTGACCGACCACATCGCGGAGTTCCTGCGCGACGAGGGCGTCACGGTCTACCGGCAGGATTTCAACTTCGATCCGGCGCCCTACTGGAAGGCGGCCGACGCCGCCGGTCCCGGCGCGCCCGACCGCGTCGGCGTGGCCGAGATGAAGCACATCGCCGGGCTCTACGCCTTCTGGGACGCCCTGCGCGAACGCCTGCCCGGGCTCCTCATCGACAACTGCGCCTCGGGCGGGCGGCGCCTCGACCTGGAGACGACGGGCCGCAGCATCCCGCTCTGGCGCACGGACTACACCTATTGGGAGCCGAACGGCTACCAGTGCCACACCTACGGCCTGCACTTCTGGCTGCCGGCCAGCGGCACGGGCAACGGCGACCCGCGCAAGTACTGGTTCCGGAGCGCGGCCATCGGCGGGGCCGTGGTCATGGGCTGGGAGCTCGGCGCGGGCTTCAACGTCCAGGCCGCGGTCGAGGACGTGGCCGAGTTCCGGGCCCTGCGCGACTATGCCTACGGCGATTACTACCCGCTGACGCCCTACGCGACCGGCGACGATGTCTGGGCCGCGTTCCAGTGGGACCGGCCCGAAGCGGGCGACGGCCTCGTCGCCGCCTTCCGGCGGCCGCAGGCGCCGCGGGTGTCGATCGAAGTCCGCCTCAAAGGGCTCGACCCCGGCGCGGATTACGAGGTCAGCTACGAGGACTACGGCATCGCCGTCGTGCGGAGCGGGCGGGAGCTGGCCGGCGAGGGCCTGACCCTCAAGATCGCCGAAGCCCCGGGATCGCTCGTCGTCCGCTACCGGCGCGTCAGATAAGGGAGAGCCGCATGATCGAGCTGAGCCGCGTGTCCAAGAGCTACAACAAGGGCAGGATCAAGGCCGTCGACGACTTGACGCTGACGGTGCGTCCGGGCGAGATCTTCGGTTTCCTCGGCCCCAACGGCGCGGGCAAGACGACGACCATCAAGATGCTGGTCGGGCTGCTGCGCCCGGACGCGGGACGGATCGCCGTCGAGGGCTTCGACCTGGCCACGGACGCCCTGCGGGCCAAGCAGGTGACGACCTTCGTCCCCGACACGCCGGCCGTCTACGAGCGCCTGACCGGGCTCGAGTACCTCAACTTCATCGGCGACGTCTACGGCGTGCCCAAGGCCGAGCGGCTCGAGCGCATCGGCAAATGGCTGGAGATCTTCGAGCTGGCGGCGGCCGTCGCCAATCCCATCCAGAGCTACTCCCACGGCATGAGGCAGAAGATCGTGCTCACGGCGGCGCTCCTGCCGGCGCCCCGGGTCATGATCCTCGACGAGCCGCTCGTCGGGCTCGACCCGCGGGCGGCCCATCAGATCAAGGAGATGTTCCGCGAGCACTGCGGCGCCGGCAAGACCCTGTTCTTCTCGACGCACATCATGGAGGTGGCCGAGAAGCTCTGCGACCGCATCGGCATCATCCACCGGGGGAGGCTGGTGGCCTGCGGGACCATGGCCGAGCTCAAGGCCATGGACCGGACCGAGGCCGGGCAGTCGCTCGAGGAGATCTTCCTGGAGCTGACGGAGGAATGACGATGGGCCGGCTGGCGACGGTCGTGCGGGCCGGGTTGAGGGCCAACTTCGGGCTGGCCACGCTCAAGTACCGGCTGTTCACGGAGAAGAAGGACCGCTGGCTGGTCCCGCTCGTCGGGCTGGCCGGGCTCGGCGTCGTGCCGATGTTCTACGGCGTCGTCCTGCTCATCCAGAACGTCTACTACGTGCTGAGGCCGATGGGCCAGGAACGGGCCCTGCTGTCGTTCGGGGTATTGGCGGGACAGCTCCTCATCCTGCTCTTCGGCGTCTACTACGTCATCGCGGCGTTCTATTTCGCGCGCGACCTCGACCTCCTCATCCCGCTGCCGCTGCGGCCGGGCGAGGTCATGGCCTCGAAGTTCGCGGTCGTGGTCATCAACGAGTGGCTGACGGTCGCCGCGGTCGTCCTGCCGGTGACCGTCACGCTGGGCGCGGTGTCGCGGGCGGGGGTGGGGTACTGGGTCAACGCGGCGCTCGTCTATGCGGCGCTGCCGGTCATCCCGCTCGCGCTCGTGTCGCTGGCGGTCGTGGCCCTGATGCGGTTCGTCAACATCAGCCGGAAGAAGGACGCGCTCATCCTGGCCGGGAGCCTGCTCCTCATCGGCTTGTCCGTGGCCGTGCAGGTCGGGCTGGGGCGGTCGGGGGGAGGGGGGCTG
>JAGNLW010000007.1 GCA_017999365.1 Candidatus Aminicenantota bacterium | reverse complement strand
TCAAAGAGATCATTCTGAAGAAGGAACCGGTGGTCGTCTGGCAAGAGCCGTTCGATACCTTGTTTGCTCTTGGGGAAGTGTTTAGAGAAAAAGGGATTTGGGGTGAGTGAGGGGAATCGAACCCCCAACCTTCGGATCCACAGTCCGATGCTCTAACCGTTGAGCTACACTCACCGCAAGGTTGGCGCTAGATTATCGCATTTGAGGGAAGATCAGTCAAATCCCGGAAAGCGGGGGGGATACGGTCTATCGGAAAATCGGGGACACGTACCGAATTCGGGAGAATTCGTTACATGTCCCCATTTTCTTCATGTCCCCATTTTATCCTTTCTGGCCCTCGATGAGGTCGAGGACGTCCTCGGAGTCGCGCCAGCGCTCGCGGACCCGGACCTGGAGGTCGAGGAAGACCTTGTGGCCGATGTACTCGGCGATCTCCTGGCGGGCCTCGATGCCGACCTGTTTGACGAGCGAGCCGTGGCGGCCGATGACGATCTTGCGGTGGTTGTCCTTCTCGACGAAGATGGAGGCCCGGATGTAGGTCACCGGCCGCGTCTCGCCGGGCGTCTTCCAATCCGCCTGCTCCTTCTTCTCGATGGACTCGATGTAGACGGCCGTGACGAAGGGCAGCTCCTCCGTGACGTACTTGAGGATCTTCTCGCGGACGATCTCGGCGAAGAGGAATTTCTCGGACTGGTCGGAGATCTCGTCGTCCGAGTAGAGCTTGGGCGCCTCGGGCAGGGCCTCGGTGATGAGACGCTCGAGGAGGTCGAGGTTGACGCCTTTGAGGGCCGAGATGGGCACGATCTCCTTGAAGGGGAAGAGGTCCTTGTAGCGGTCGATGATGGGCAGGACCTTGTCCTTGCGGACGATGTCGACCTTGTTGATGAGCAGGAAGACGGGCGTCTTGACCCGGCGCAGGGCCTCCAGGACGTACTCGTCGCCGTGGCCGAACTTCTCGGTCGCGTCGACCAGGAGGCAGACGACGTCCGAGGTCTCCAGGGCCGAGTAGACGAAGTTCATCATCCTCTTGTTGAGGGTGTGGAGCGGCTTGTGGATGCCGGGATTGTCGACGAAGACGGTCTGGCCCTTGTCCGTCGTCTTGATGCCCAGGATGCTGATCCGCGTCGTCTGGGGCTTGTCCGAGACGATGGCCACCTTCTGCCCGATGAGGGCGTTGAGCAGGGTCGACTTGCCGGAGTTCGGCCGCCCGACCAGGGCCACGTAGCCCGTCTTCAGCTGCGGCTTCGGCGCCGCCTTCTTCTTTGGCGCCGCACGCTTCTTCGGGGCCGGCGGGGCCGGCTTTTCGGCCGCCGCGGCGGAGTCCGCGGCTTTCTTCTTCGTCGCCATTATTCCCCCTCGGCCTTGGTCAGGCCTTCCGGATGCGGATCTTCTTGACCTTCTTCTGGTCGACGTCGAGGATCTCGAGGGCCAGGCCCTTGACCGTCAGGACCTCGCCCTTGTGGGGCAGGCGCCCCAGGTCGTGGGTGATGAGCCCCCCGACGGTGATGAAATCGTCCTCGGCCAGCTCGACGTCGAACAGCTCCTCGAGCTCCTCGACCTCGGTCGCGCCCGAGACCGTGAAGTCGAGAGGCGCGTTCTCGACGATCTGGGCCTCCTCGGTGTCGTACTCGTCCTGGATCTCGCCGACGATCTCCTCGACGACGTCCTCCATGGTCACCAGGCCCGAGACGCCGCCGTGCTCGTCGACGACGATGGCCATCTTCTGCTTGGACTTCTGGAACTCGCGCAGGAGGTCCGGCACGGGCATGGACTCGGGGACGAAGGCGACCGGCCGGATGAGGGCCTCGATGGGCTGGGCCTTGTGCTTGTCGTCGGAGTACTCCAGCATGTCCTTGGCCATGACGATGCCGTCCATGTTGTCGAGCCGGTCCTTGTAGACCGGGATGCGCGAGTACTTTTCCTTGATGATGAGGTCCTTGAGGTTGTCGATGGTCGCCTCGCGGCGGATGCAGACCATGTTGACCCGGGGCGTCATGACCTCGCGGACGAGGGTGTCGCCGAACTCGACGACGCTGCGCAGGAGCTCGTCCTCGCCCTCGTCGATGATGCCCTCCTCGGTGGCCTCGTCGATGAAGGTCTCGATCTCCTCGTCGGAGGCCTCGCGGTCGCCGCCGTTCTCCTCGCGCTGCTCCTCCCGGGCCAGGAGGTGGCGGGACAGGACGAGCAGGGGAGAGGCCAGGACCCGGACGGCCCCGAAGGCCGGCAGGAACATCCTCAGGATGACCGCCTTGCCCGTGAAGACGAGCAGCCGCGGCACCAAGTCGAGGAACAGGGCGTAGACGGCCAGGGCGGCCAGGAAGATCGCGAACGGCCGCAGGCCGGCGCTGCGGAAGCCGACGTAGCCGTAGACGACCAGGGCCACGATGACCGCGACGCGCAAGAACTCCACGGCCAGGACGGTCTCCTCGAAGGCGTCCAGGACGCGGGTCCGCTCGGCCTTGTCCCGGTCCTCGAGGAAGCGGCTGAGGGAGATCTTGGAGTAGGCCCCGAGGACGACGTGGAAGAGCGACAGCAGGAAGGCGGCCAGGAAGGCCAGCCCCAGTCCGGTCCACCCGACGGCCGTCATCGTCATCGGAGGTAGAGCCCGTGGGCCTTGCGCTCCTCCTCCTCGATGCCCGCGAAGTGGTCGTAGCCGAGCAGGTGGAGGTAGCCGTGTATGGCCAGCAGGCGCAGCTCGCGCTCGAGGGCGTGGCCCTTGGCCCGGGCCTGGCGCCCGGCCACCGGCACGGCGATGACGATGTCGCCCAGGTAGTGCTTGCCGTCCGGCCCGGTCTCGCCCAGGGGGAAGCTCAGGACGTCGGTCGGCCGGTCCTTCTTCATCCACTTCCGGTTGAGGGTCTGGATGGCCCGGTCGCCGACGAACGACAGGGTCACCTCGGACCTCTCCCGGCCGTACTGCCGGCCGAGGTCAGCGAGCAGGCGCTCGAAGGCCTTAATCCGGATCGGGCTTTTTTTCTGGCGGTTGATGATCTCGATCATGGTCCTTCTTCTTGGCCCCGTTAGTCCCGTTCTTTTGGGGCGGACGGCCGTCGAAGCCGAAGCCCGGGTATTCGATGCGGGGATGGTAGATGGCGTAGAGGATGGTCAGGAAGGCGGCGGCGACGATGCGCAGCTCGCGCATGGAGAAATCGCAGGCGTCGAGCTGGCCGTCCTGGAGGGCGCCGTTGATGATGTCGGTGATGACCCGCTTGAGGTTGTCCTTGGTCGGCGACTTGAGGCTGCGCGAGGCGGCCTCGATGGCGTCGGCCAGCATGACCAGGCCGGCTTCCTTGGTCTGGGGCGGCGGCCCGGGGTAGCGGAAGGACTCCTCTCCCACGACCTGCTCCATCGGATCGTAGAGCTGCTTGGCCTTGGCGTAGAAGAAGCGGACGAGCGAATTGCCGTGGTGCTGCGCGATGATCTCGCGCAGGGGCCGCGGCAGCCGCAGCTTGCGGGCCAGCTCGGCGCCTTCCTTGACGTGGTTCTTGATGACCAGGGTGCTCATCGAGGGGGTCAGGTCCTTGTGGAGGTCGAACTCCCGGGTCCGGTTCTCGATGAAGTACTCAGGCATCTTGGTCTTGCCGATGTCGTGGTAGAGGGCCCCGGCCTTGGCCAGCGGGGCGTCCAACCCGAGTTCCTCGGCCGCCTTCTCGGCTAGGGTGGCCACGACCAGGGAGTGGTGGTAGGAGCCCGGCGCCTCCTCGGCCATCTGGCGGAAGATGGGCAGGTCGGAGTTGGTCAACTCCAGGAGCTTGGAGCCGGTGACGAAGCCGAAGGCCGACTCGACGACGGACAGGAGCGAGTAGGCCAGCACGGCGCTGAAGGCGCCTCCGAGAACGCCCAGGGCGATCTCGGCCGGCAGGGTGGCGAGATCGGCCCGGCGAAGGATGAGCGAGAAGATGATGACGGTGAAGACGTTGGCCGCCGGCAGGAGGGTGAAGCCGGCCCTCAGGGTCGCCGCGCGGTAGCGGCGCTTGTAGAGCTTGACGCCGTAGCCGGCGGCCAGGCCGCCGAGGAAGCAGAAGGCGGTCAGGAAGAAATCCGCCCCCAGCAGGATCCCCACCGTCAGGCTGTTGAGGACGATGTAGAGGAGCGTCATCGGGGCGTCGACGAGGAAGGCGAAGATGAGGACGGCCGCCTGGAACGGGAAGGCCAGGTGATAGGTCTCGACGCGGGCGAAAGCCGGGGCGGAGAACGAGCCCGAGACCGCCCCGGTCAGGACGATGAAGGCTTCGTAGAGGACGAGGCTGGCCACCAGGGAGACGCAGGTCATGCGGAACTGGCGCTCGGCTTCCCGGGCCTTATGGGAGTCATTGAGGAAGGTCCACAGGGCGAAGAGCAGCAGGGCGTAGAGGAGGAAGATGCTGGCGAAATGGGGCAGGACGTTGGCCCGGTTCCGGATGCGTTCGTTGTAATGGTCGAGGACCTTGAGGGAGTCGGCCGTGACCTCGTCGCCCTTACGGACGATGATGCGGTCCTTCTTGACGGTCAGGGTGACCGGCGGGACGGCCTCCCGGGCCGCGGCCTTCCGCCGGTCCGTCTCGATCTTGTTGTAGGTGACGTTGGAGGTCAGGAAGATCTGGCCCAGGCCGGAGACCAGGGCCCGGCCGCGTTCCGACAGCTCGATCTTGGCCAGGTCGGCGGCGAACAGGGCCTCGCTCTCCCGGATGTCGAGCAGGTCGCCGGCCCGGACGTTCCGCTCGCCGCCGCGGCCGTCGACGAGCGTCAGACCGCGTTCGGACTCGCCGTGGATGAACAGGGTCTTGGCGACGACGATGCCCTGGGCCGAGATCTTGGTCAGCAGTCCGATCAGGGCCTCCTCGAGGTCGGCCGGGAACTTCAGCCGGGCCAGGGCGGCCACGTCGGCCGTCTCGAGATCGACGCCGACTTTTTCGACGAGCCGGGCCCGGAGATCGTCCGCGCGGCCGCCGCCCGGGTACAGGACCGACCAGGCGCGGCCCTCGGCGAAGAGCCGGCGGATGCTTTCCTCGGTGTTGGCGAAGACGTTGAGGTCGAAGGTGTAGACGGGCAGGACGGCGTCGGCGGCCTCGGTCCGCCGCAGGGCCGTCGCTTCGGCGTCCTCGATGACCAGGTCGAAGGGGGCCACGATGTCGGTCGGGGCCACGTCGCCCAGGGCCAGGCCCGACAGGCTGCGCGAGGGGAAGCGGGTCAGGAACAGGGCCGTGACGAGGGCCACGGCGACGAGCAGGACCCAGGGGGCGGCGAGGGCCCTTCGGCCGGGAGGCTGGGACTTGTCCTCCTCGCCGGCCTCGGAGGGCGGCCGCCCGGGCTGGATCTCGGCCCCCTTGAAGAGCTTGATCTTGTCGAAGAAGCGTTCCGGCATGGCCCGTTAACCCTCCCGCGTCTCGGCCTTCTGGTAGGCCTTGATGATCTTCTGGACGAGGGGGTGGCGGACGACGTCCCGGTCGTTGAACTGGACGAAAGCGATCTCGGGCAGCGAGATGAGGATCTTCATAGCCTGGAGGACGCCCGACTTGCGGGGCTGGGGCAGGTCGATCTGGGTGATGTCGGCCGTGATGACCAGCTTGGAGTCGAAGCCGGCCCGGGTCAGGATCATCTTCATCTGCTCCCGGGTCGTGTTCTGGGCTTCGTCGAGGATGATGAAGGCGCTGTTGAGGGTCCGGCCGCGCATGAAGGCCAGGGGGGCGATCTCGATGACGCCGCGCTCGATGAGGCGGTTGGCCTGGTCGTACTGGCACAGGTCGAACAGGGCGTCGTAGAGGGGCCGGAGGTAGGGGTTGATCTTCTGGATGAGGTCGCCGGGCAGGAAGCCGAGCTTCTCGCCGGCCTCGACAGCCGGGCGGGTCAGGATGATGCGGTTGACGGCCTTGTTCTGGAGGAAGGCCAGGGCCATGGCCATGGCCAGGTAGGTCTTGCCCGTGCCGGCCGGGCCGATGCCGAAGACCAGGTCGTGGGTTTTAATGGCCTGGAGGTAGGCTTGCTGGTTGAGGCTCCGGGGAGTGACGGACTTGCGGGACAGGGCCAGGGGCTCGGAGGGGGCGTAGTCGTCGAGGGCGGCGGGGGAGCCCTGCTCGACCATGTCCAGGGCGATGAGGAGGTCCTCCTCGCGCAGGTGGTGGCCCCGGTCGGAGAGCTCCCGGAGGCGCTCGAAGTAGCTCTTGGCGAAGGCGATGCGGTGGGCGTCCCCGTCGATGAGGAGCTGGTCGCCGCGCAGGGACAGGCTGACGCCCAGGCGGGATTCCAGCTTTTTCAGGGTTTTCCCCTGGACGCCGGACAGGGCGGATTCGTTCAACAGGGGCAGGGTGATCTTTTCCATACTCAGGGGCGGGGAGCCTGAAAGGCCTCGGTGTCGGTCATGACCGGCCAATTATACCCGTAAAGGCGAGCCGGTTGTCAAGCCGAGGGCTGGCAGGGGCCGACGGCGGCCCGGCCGGCAGGGGACACGTACCCGAGGTACGTGTCCCCAGGGGCGGGGTTGAAAAACGGGGCCATATGGGGTATAAATCCGTCATGGACAAAGAATTCATAACGGTGACCATACCGACTTCGCTCCATAAGAAGATCGAGGAGCACATCAAGGGCACGGAATTCGCCTCCGTCTCGAGCTACGCGGCCAAGGTCCTGCGGGAGAGCCTGTCCAAGGCGGAACCGGCGGCCGAGGTCTTCAGCAAGGACGAGGAAGAGAAGGTCAAGGAACGCCTGAAGGCCCTGGGCTACATCGACTGACCGGTTCCCGGCCGTCCCGACAACCCATCCCCCCGACAGGGAAGAAGGAGAATTTCCCATGATCCAGCCCCACGGCGGCAAGCTCATCGACCGGACCCTCGAAGGCAAGAAGAAGGACGCGGCCCTGGCGGCGGCCGGGCGGATGCCCCGCCTGACGGTCGAGGCCGAGACCGTCTCGGACCTCGAGAACATCGCCACCGGCGTCTACAGCCCCCTGCAGGGCTTCCTCGGGGAGGTCGATTTCAAGAGCGTGCTGGCGGGGAGCCGCCTGAGCTCGGACGTCCCCTGGACCGTGCCCATCGTCCTGGACGCCGACGAGGGCGCGGCCGGGAAGCTCAAGATCGGGGACGAGATCCTGCTGGCGGCCGAGGACGGCCGGCCCGTGGCCGTCCTCCATCTCGAGGAAAAGTACGGCTACGACAGGGGCGAGACGGCCGAGAAGGTCTTCGGGACGCGGGACCCGGCCCACCCGGGCGTGGCCAAGGTCCTGGGCCTGAAAGACGTCCTGCTGGCCGGGGCCATCGACCTCATCGAGGCCTCCCCGACGCCTTTCGACCGCTGGAAGCTGGCGCCTAAGGAGACCCGGGTCCTGTTCGAGTCCAAGGGCTGGAAGACGGTCGTCGCCTTCCAGACCCGCAACACCCCCCACCTGGGGCACGAGTACCTGCAGAAGGCCGCCCTGACCTTCACCGACGGCCTGTTCATCAACCCCGTCATCGGGAAGAAGAAGAAAGGCGATTTCAAGGACGAGGTCATCCTGGCCTCCTACGAGGAAGCCATCCGGCGCTATTACGTGAAGGACCGCACGGCCCTGGCCATCCTGCAGATGGAGATGCGCTACGCCGGGCCGCGCGAGGCCATCCACCACGCCATCCTGCGCAAGAACTTCGGCTGCACCCACATCATCATCGGCCGCGACCACGCCGGCGTCGGGTCCTATTACGCGCCGTTCGCCGCCCAGGACATCTTCGAGGCCTTCCCGGACCTGGGCATCGCCCCGATGTTCTTCCGGTCCTTCAGCTGGTGCCGGACCTGCGGGGCCGTCGTCAACGAGAAGATCTGCCCCCACCCGCCCGCCGAGCACGTGCAGTTCAGCGGCACCAAGATCCGCGACCTCCTGGTCAAGGGCGAGTGCCCGCCGGCCGAGCTCATGCGGCCCGAGGTGGCCGAGGTCATCATGCGCTTCAAGGAACCGTTCAATGACTGACCGCAAGCTCCTCGTCGTCGGGCTCGACTGCGCCCCGCCGGAGATCGTCTTCGACCGGCGCGACGAGCTGCCCGTCCTCAAGGGGCTGATGGAGAAGGGGCTGTGGGGGAAGCTGAGGAGCTCGGACCCGCCGATCACCATCCCGGCCTGGATGGTCATGGCCACGGGGCTCGATCCGGGGCGGCTCGGCTTGTACGGCTTCCGGCACCGCCGGGGCTACGCCTACGACCAGATGTGGATCGCCAACTCCAAGGCGGTCAAGGACATGCGGGTCTGGGACTACATCGGCGAGGCCGGCGGGACGAGCACCCTGGTCAGCGTGCCGCCGAGCTACCCGCCCTATCCCGTGGCCGGGAACCTCGTCTCGTGCTTCATCACGCCGCCCGGGCCGGGCAAGGAGACGACCTGGCCGCCGGCGCTAAAGGCGGAGATCGAAGAGCGCTTCGGGCCCTACATCTTCGACGTCGTCTTCCGGACCGACGACCGCGACGAGATCCTGCGCCAGATCTACGCCATGACCGACCAGCGCTTCGAGGTCATGGAGTGGCTGATGGAGGCCAAGCCCTGGAACCTGTTCTGGTTCGTCGAGATCGGGGTCGACCGCGTCCACCACGCTTTCTGGAAGTACATGGACCGGGAGCACCACCTCTACGAGCCGGGCAACCGGTTCGAGACGGCCATCATCGACTACTACAAGCACCTCGACGGGAAGATCGGGCGCCTGCTCGACAAGGCCGGGCCGGACGCGGCCGTGCTGGTCGTGTCGGACCACGGGGCCAAGAGGATGAAGGGCGCCTTCTGCGTCAACGAGTGGCTCATCGACAAGGGCTGGCTCGCGGTCAAGGAGCGCCCGTCGAAGCCGGTGAGCCTGGACGACCTGGCCATCGACTGGGAGCGGACGCGGGCCTGGGCCTGGGGCGGCTACTACGCGCGGGTCTTTCTCAACGTCGAGGGGCGCGAGCCCAAGGGCGTCATCCCGGCCGGGGACTACGAAAAGGTCCGCGAGGAGCTCCTGCGGGAGCTCGAGGGCGTCCGGGGCCCGGCGGGGGAGGCCTGGGCGACCAAGGTCATCAAGCCGCAGGAACACTACGAGGTGCTCGAGGGCGAGTACCCCGACCTCATGGTCTACTTCGACGACCTCTACTGGCGGTCGGCGGGGACCCTGGGGCACGGGACGATGTACCTCCCCGAGAACGACACGGGCCCGGACGACGCCGTCCACGCCCAGCACGGCATCTACATCCTGAGCGACCCGGCGGGCGGGCGGACGGGGCGGCGCGACGGCGACATCCTCGACATCGCCCCGACCGTGCTCGACCTGATGGGGCTCGGGATCCCGAATACGATGAAAGGCCGGGTCCTCCGGCGGGAATGAAAGGAACGGAGACGCATGTGCGGAGAACATGAAGGCTTCACCCTCTGGTTCACGGGACTGCCGTGTTCCGGGAAATCGGCCGTCGGCGACCGGGTCGCGGACATCCTGAAGGAGCGGGGGCACCGGGTCGAGCGGCTGGACGGCGACGTCGTCCGGCAGGACCTGACCCGCGACCTGGGCTTCAGCAAGAAGGACCGCGACGAGAACATCCGCCGGGTCACGTTCGTGGCCAAGCTCCTGTCACGCAACGGCGTGGCCGTGCTGACCTCCTTCATCTCGCCCTACCGGGAGATGCGGGACCGGGCCCGCAAGGAGTGCACCAACTTCGTCGAGGTCTACGCCAAGTGCCCGGTCGAGGTCTGCATCCAGCGCGACGTCAAGGGCATGTACCAGAAGGCCCTGCGGGGCGAGATCAAGGAGTTCACGGGCGTCTCCGACCCCTACGAGGAGCCCGAGAAGGCCGAGATCGTCCTGGAGACGGACAAGGAGACGGTCGACGAGAGCGTCCAGAGGGTTCTGCGCCGCCTGGGCGAGATGGGTTTGATCTAGAAACGTCCCCATTTTTCCGATCTGCCGACTAAATTAGGACATGGCAAGATACTTGGTCACGGGCGGGGCGGGCTTCATCGGCTCGCACATCGCGGAGACCCTCGCCGGGCGAGGGGAGGCCGTCCGCGTCCTCGACAACCTGTCGACGGGGAAGCGCGAGAACCTGGCCGGTTTCGCCGAGAGCGTCGAGTTCCTCGAGGGCGACATCCGCGACCTCGACACCTGCCGGCGGGCCGTCGAAGGGGTGGAGACGGTCTTCCACCAGGCCGCTCTGGCCTCGGTCGCCCGCTCGGTGGAGGACCCCCTCCTCAACCATGCCATCAACGTCACCGGCACCCTCAACATGCTCGTCGCCGCCCGGGACGCGGGAGCGCGGAGCTTCGTCCTGGCCTCTTCGTCGGCCGTCTACGGGGACGACCCGGCCATGCCCAAGGTCGAAGGACGGGAGGGCCGGCCCGTGTCGCCGTACGGCGCGAGCAAGCTCTTCGACGAGAAGTACGCCCAGGCGTTCCACATCCTCTACGGCCTGAACACGGTGGCCCTGCGCTATTTCAACGTCTTCGGCCCGCGCCAGGACCCGCACTCCGAGTATTCCGCCGTCATCCCGCTCTTCGTCACCAAGGTCCTGCGGGGGGAACGGCCCACGATCTACGGCGACGGCGAGCAGTCCCGGGATTTCGTCTTCGTCGGGGACGTCGTGAGGGCCAATCTGGCCGCGGCGAGCTCGGCCGCGGCGGCCGGCGAGGCCGTCAACGTCGCCTGCGGCGTCGGGACCACGGTCAACGGGCTCCTCGAGGCCGTCAACGGGGTTCTGGGCACCCGCGTCGAGGCCCGCTACGCCGCGGCCCGCCCGGGGGACATCCTCCATTCCACCGCCGATATCACCAAGGCCGCGCGGCTCATGGGATTCGCGCCGGACCGATCCTTCGCGGCCGGTCTCGAGGAGACCGTCGCCTGGTACAAGAAAAGGAGCTGACCTCATGAACGCTGAAGCGACCAAGCTGCTGAAGAAGATCCAAGAGAAGAAGGCCGTGGTCGGGGTCATCGGACTCGGCTACGTCGGCCTGCCCCTGGTCAAGACCTTCCTCCAGAAGGGTTTCCGGGTCATGGGCTTCGACATCGACGCCAAGAAGGTCGACATGCTCAACCGCGGCCGGAGCTACATCCGCCACATCTCGGCAGCCGAGCTCAAGGACTTCCTGGGCCGCAAGATGTTCAAGGCCTCGGCCGACTTCGCGCGGCTGAGCGACGTCGACGCCATCCTCATCTGCGTCCCGACGCCGCTCGACGGGCACGGGGCGCCCGACCTGTCCTACGTCATCAACTCGACCATCAGCGTCGCCGAGCACGTCCGCAAGGGCCAGCTGGTCGTCCTCGAGAGCACGACCTACCCCGGCACGACCGACGAGGAGATGCGGCCCATCCTGGAGGCCGGCGGGCTGAAGGCGGGCAAGGACTTCTTCCTGGCCTTCTCGCCCGAGCGCGAGGATCCCGGCAACAAGAGCTTCTCGACGGCCACGACGCCCAAGGTCGTCGGCGGCCTGACGCCGGATTGCCTCAAGGTGGCCAAGGCCCTCTACGACCAGATCATCGTCAAGACCGTCCCCGTGACCTCGACGAGGGCCGCCGAATCGACCAAGCTGCTCGAGAACATCTTCCGGTCGGTCAACATCGCCCTGGTCAACGAGCTCAAGATGATCTTCGACCGCATGGGCATCGACGTCTGGGAGGTCATCCGGGCGGCCTCGTCCAAGCCCTTCGGCTTCATGCCCTTCTACCCCGGGCCGGGGCTCGGCGGGCACTGCATCCCCATCGACCCGTTCTACCTGACCTGGAAGGCCAAGGAGGTCGACTACCAGACCAAGTTCATCGAGCTGGCCGGCGAGATCAACACCTTCATGCCCTACTACGTCCGGCAGAAGACGATCGAGGCCCTCAACGAGCGCGGCAAATCGGTCAAGAACGCCAAGGTCCTGGTCCTGGGGCTGGCCTACAAGAAGGACATCGACGACTCCCGCGAGTCGCCCTCGCTCAAGATCATCAGCCTGTTCCAGGATAAGGGGGCCAAGGTCTCCTACAACGACCCTTACATCCCGCACCTCGTCGGGCACCGCGAATACCCCGGGCTGGAGATGAAGTCCGTGCCCGTCACCAAGGCCCTGCTCCGCAAGTGCGACGCGGTCGTCATCTCGACGGACCACACGGCCTACGATTACGACATGATCGTCAGGAACGCCCCGCTCGTCATCGACACGCGCAACGCCGTCAAGCGGCCCAGGAAGAACGTCGTCAAGGCGTAGATCACAGGATCTGGGGCCAGGTCTTTACATCTCCAGGCGGGAAACCGCGTTTGTGAATGCCAGGTACCGACTTCGGTATCGTCTTTAACAGATGCGGGGGAGGAGCTCGGAGGTCAGGGGCTCGAGGAGGCGCAGGCCGCCGGCCGCCGTCTTCAGGAGCAGCTCGCCGGGCCGGCCGACGCGGTCCTGGACCTCGCCGATGACCGCGGCCTGCCGCCCGAGCGGGTGGCGCCGCATGCGCCGGACGAATTCCCCGGCTTTGGCGGCCGGCGCGACCACCACGGCCTTGCCCTCGCAGGCCATGTAGAGCGGGTCGATCCCCAGGAGCTCCGCCGCGGCCCGCACGGGCCGCGACAGCGGGACCTTGTCCTCCTCGATGAGCACGGGGCAGGGGAGCCGCTCGGCCAGCTCGAAGAGGACCGTGGCCAGGCCGCCGCGGGTGACGTCGCGCATCCACTTGGCCCCCGCCCGCCAGAACGGCAGCAGGAACAGGAGCGGGGCGCAGTCGCTCCGGGCCGCCGACCTCAGGCCGAACTCCCCCCGGGCCAGCATGACGGCCAGGGAGTGGTCGCCGAGCGGCCCGGTCAGGACGATCTTGTCGCCGCACCGGATCGCCCCGGGCCGCGGCTTGGCCACCGTCCGGCCGACGCCGGCCGTGTTGATGTAGACCTTGTCGCCCTGGCCGCGCCGGACGACCTTGGTGTCGCCGGTGACGATGCGGACCCCGGCCGTCTTGGCGGCCGCGCGGACGGAGGCGATGACCCGCTCGAGGGTGGCCTTCTCCAGTCCTTCCTCGAGGATGAGGGCCAGCGACAGGAAGCGCGGTTCGGCCCCCGAGACGACCAGGTCGTTGACCGTGCCGTTGACGGCCAGCCGGCCGATGTCGCCGCCCGGGAAGAACAGGGGGTCGACGACGTAGCTGTCTGTCGTGAAGGCCACGCCGCCCGGCAGGTGGACGGCGTCGGAGAGCTCGCCGAGCAGGGGATCGCGGAAGGCCGGCACGATGGTCCCGGCGATGAACTCGCGCATCAGGCGGCCGCCGCCGCCGAGCTCCAGGCTGATCCTCTTTCCTTCCGTCATGGCCGTCCCTTCCCGGGCGTCCCGTACTTGAAGTGGATGAGGCAGGCGCCCTCGTACGAGACCATGCAGGGCCCGAGAGGGGAGTCGGGCCGGCAGGTCTTGCCGAACAGGCGGCAGCCCTCCGGCCGGATGACGCCCCGCAGGACGTCGCCGCAGCGGCAGCCGGGCAGGTCGCGCCCCTCGTCGGCCCGCGCGATCCCGAACCGGGGCCCGGCGTCGAGCGCCGCGTAAGCCGGCCGGAAACGCAGGCCGCTCGCCGGGATCCGCCCGAGCCCGCGCCAGACGGCGTCGAAGGGCTCGAAGACCTCGTCCATGAGGGCCCGGGCCACGGGATTCCCGTCCCGGCCGATGGCCCGCGCGTACTCGAGGGCGACCCGCGGCCTCCCCTCGACGGCCTGCTCGAGGACCGAGCGGACGGCGAGCAGGATGTCGCCGGGCTCGAAGCCGGCGATGGCCCCGGGCAGGCCGTGCTCTCTCGCCACGAACTCGTACGGGGCGGCGCCGATGACCGCGCTGACGTGGCCGGGATAGATGAAGCCGTCGACCGCGGCCTCTCCCGCGGCCAGCACGGCCCGCAGGGCCGGCGGGACGAGCCACAGCGCCGGGAGCACGGAGAAGTTGGCCAGCCCTTCGGCCGCGGCCCGCCGGACTGTGTAGGCGATGGCGGGAATGGTCGTCTCGAAACCGGCCCCGAAGAAAACGACCTCGCGTCCGGGCTCGCGGCGGGCCTCGCCCAGGGCTTCCTCGGGCGAGTAGACGACGCGCAGGCGCGAGCCGCGGGCCGGGACGGCCGTCTGGAGCGAGCCCGTCCGGGTCGGGACGCGGGTCATGTCGCCGAACGTGGCCAGGGTCAGCCCTTCGCGGCCGGTGACGAGAGCGATGGCCGCCTCGTGGATGCCGTTGGGGGTGATGCAGACGGGGCAGCCCGGCCCGGAGACCATCTCGACGCCGGCCTCGGCCAGCATCGGCGTCAGGCCGTTCTTGAACAGGGCCATGGTGTGGGTGCCGCAGACCTCCATCAGGCGCGGCCTCCGGCCCAGGGCCCGGGCCTTGCCCCCGATGTCGTCGAGGAGCCGGCGCAGAACGGCGGGGTCCCTCAGCTCCTTCATCGGCGTTCGGCGGCGGCCATCTCCTTGAAGAGGCGCAGGGTCTCCTTGGCCTCCTTCTCGTCCATGACCGAGATGGCGAAACCGGCGTGGATGATGACCCAGTCGCCCGTCCTGGCCTGGGGGACCAGGCTGAAGTTGGCCGCGACCTCGCTCCCCATGTAGGAGGCCGTGCCGTAGCCGGACGCTTCGAGGCGGGTGATCTTGGCGGGGACGGCGAGGCACATCGGGGTCGTTCTCCGGGACACCCACTTTAGCAGAAAGGCCCCGTCCGGTCCACCTCGCCTTGTGCTATAATGGGGGGCCGATGGAGAAGCACCTCGAGGAATTCTTCCCGCCCGGGACGGAGGACCACCGGCTTCTCCTCCAGGTCGATCCCGCCCGCCTGCCCCGCCACATCGCCGTGATCATGGACGGCAACGGCCGCTGGGCGGCCGCCCGGGGCCTGCCCCGGGTCGAGGGCCACAGGGCCGGGGCGGCTTCCGTCCACGAGGCCGTCGAGGCCGCCGCCCGCCTGGGGATCGAGTGCCTGACCCTGTTCGCCTTCTCCAGCGAGAACTGGAAGCGGCCGCGGACCGAGGTCGCCCGCCTCTGGCGGCTCCTGCGCGAGAACCTCATCCGGGATGACGGCCTGCTCGTCAAGAACGACCTCCGGCTCCGGGTCATCGGGCGGCGCGCCGGCATCCCCGCCCCCGTCCTGAGGGAGATCGAGCGCGTCGAGGCCCTGACCGCGGCCAACGGGCGCATGACCGTCGTCGTGGCCCTGAACTACGGCGGCCGGGACGAGATCGTCGACGCCGCCCGCCGCCTCATGGCCGAAGGCCGGATCGCGCCGGCCAAGCTCGACGACAAGGCCTTCGCCGCCCACTTGGCGACGGCCGGCCTGCCGGACCCCGACCTGCTCGTCCGGACGAGCGGCGAGATGAGGATCTCGAACTTCCTCCTCTGGCAGATCGCCTACGCCGAGATCCACGTGACGCCCGTGTTGTGGCCCGATTTCCGGCGCCGCCACCTCCTCGAGGCCGTCATCGAATACCAGAAGCGCGACCGCCGGTTCGGCGATGTCAGGCCGGTCCCGCCCGCCCCCCGGGCCAGGAGATAATCCGCCATGAACCTCCTCAAGCGCACGGCCACGGCCGCGGTCCTGCTGGGCGTCCTGTTCGTCGTCGTCCAGTACGCGCCCAGGCCCGTCTTCTTCCTGCTGGCCCAGGTCTTCATCGTCGGGGCCCTCCTCGAGTTCTACGCCCTGACGGGCAAGAAAGGGCTGGCGCCGCGCCGGGAACTGGGCGTCGGCCTGGCCCTCCTCGTCGGCCTGGCCTTCTATTTGCCCGCCCTGCCCGTCGAGGCGGCCCTGTTCGCCGGCATCCTGGCCGCTGGCGTCTGTTTCGTCGCGGCCACGCGCACGCCGGAGAAGCTGGCCCTGTTCCCGGCATCGTTCGCCGTCACCCTGGTCGGGGTCCTTTACATCGCCTTCCCGTTGAACTTCCTCTACCGGGTCCGCGTGGAGATGGGGCCCTATCCGCTCTACTTCCTGTTCGCCGTCATCTTCTTCGGCGACACGGGCGCCTTCTTCATAGGCAAACCGTTTGGAAAGCACAAGATGACGCCCATCGCCAGCCCCAACAAGTCCTGGGAGGGGAGCGCCGGCGGCATCCTCTTCGCCCTGATAGCGGCCGTCGTCACCCGGGCCCTCATCCTGCCCGGCCTGCCCCTGGCCGCCGCCCTCCTGACCGCAGTCGTCGTCCACGCCGCGGCCCAGGTCAGCGACCCGCTCGAATCCCTGTTCAAGCGGGCCGTGGGGGTCAAGGATTCCTCCAACCTCCTGCCCGGCCACGGCGGCTTCTTCGACCGCATCGACAGCCTCATCCTGGCCGGTCCGCTCTTCTATTACATCGCCGCCTATCTCTGGAAGTAGGCCTGGACAGATGACGCGCGGCCTGGCCCTCCTCGGCTCGACGGGATCCATCGGCCGGAGTGCCCTGGACGTCGTCGACCGGCTGGAAGGCCGCGTGCGCGTCATCGCCCTGGCCGCCGGCCGCAACGCCCCTCTTCTGGCCGAACAGGTCGAGAAGTATCGGCCGGCCCTGGTCTCCGTCGCGACGCGACGCGACGCCGACCGCCTCCGGGGCCTGGGCCGGGGCTGGCGCCTGCGCGTCGTCCACGGGCCGGAGGGGGCCGTCGAGGCCGCCCGGGCCGAAGGGGCCGACACGGTCCTCTCGGCCATCACCGGCATGGCCGGCTTCGAGCCGACGCTGGCGGCCGTCCGGGCCGGCCGGCGGGTCGCCTTGGCCAACAAGGAATCCATGGTCGTCGGGGGAGCCCTGCTGCGGCGCGAGGCGGCCCGGTCGGGCGCCGTCATCGTCCCCGTCGACAGCGAGCACAGCGGCGTCTTCCAGTGCCTGGGGAGCCGGGGCCGCGAGCGGCGGCACGTCCGCCGCGTCGTCCTGACCGCCTCCGGCGGGCCGTTCTTCCGGACGCCCCTGCGGGACCTGGCCCGCAAAACGGTCGAGGAGGCCCTCCGCCACCCGCGCTGGAACATGGGCCGGAAGGTGACCATCGACTCGGCCACCCTGATGAACAAGGGCCTCGAGCTCATCGAGGCCCGCTGGCTCTTCGACCTCGCCCCGGACCGCCTCGGGGTCCTCATCCACCCCCAGAGCGCCGTCCACGCCCTGGTCGAGATGGCCGACGGCTCCGTCCTGGCCCAACTGGCCGCGACCGACATGCGCCTGCCCATCCAATACGCCCTGACCTGGCCGTCCCGCCGCGACACGGGCCTGCCGACCCTCGACCTGGCCGCCCTGGGCCGGCTCGAGTTCCACGAGGTCGACGAGCGTCGCTATCCGCTGTTCGGGCTGGCCCGCCGGGCCCTGGCCGGGGGCGACAGCTGGCCCGTGGCCCTCAACGCGGCCAACGAGGCGGCCGTGGCCGCCTTCCTCGAAGGCCGCCTGCCGTTCCCCGGGATCCACGCCGTCGTCGCCGGCGTCCTCGACCGGCACCGGGGCCGCCCGGCCGGGACGGCCGGGGAGATCCGCGACATCGACCGAGAGGCCGGGCGCGAAGCCCGCCGGCTCATTTCGCAGAGGTGACCATGTCCAGCATTCTCGGCACGATCGTGGCCTTCGCGATCGTCTTCTTCATCGTCACGTTCGTCCACGAGTTCGGCCACTTCATCATGGCCAAGCGCTTCGGCGTGCGGGTCAAGGCCTTCTCGTTCGGCATCGGCCCGCGGATCTTCGGCGTCCGGGACCGCCGCTTCTCGGTCGGCCAGGCCCCGGCGGGCGGGACCGGCACGGACTACAAGGTCTGCCTGCTGCCGGTCATCTGCTATGTCCAGATGGAAGGGGAGGGTGTGTTCGAGAAGGGCCGGCCCATCCCGCCCGACGACATGATGGCCAAGACGCGCGGCCAGCGCTTCCTCATCATGGTCATGGGCTCGGCCATGAACCTGTTCCTGGCCGTCGTCCTGATGTCGGTCGTCAGCGGCCTCGGGACCCGGGCCGTCAAGTACATCGACGATCCGCCCGTCATCGGCTGGATCGACGCCGGGTCGCCGGCCGAGACGGCCGGGCTCAGGCCGGACGACCTCATCGTCCGGGTCGCCGGGCGCGAGGTCGGGACCTGGAAGGACGTCCAGGTCGCCGTCGGCCTGGCCCCCGACCGCGCCCTCGAGGTCGAGATCGACCGGGGCGGCGAGCGCCTGACGGTCGACCTGAAGACGGGCTCCGACAAGCGCACGGACATCGGGTACGCCGGCTTCAACGCCCGCATTTTCACCCAGGTCCGCGTCGTCCAATCGCATATGCCGGCCGAGAAGGCCGGGCTGAAGCCGGGCGACGTCGTCCGGGCCATCGACGGGAAGCCGGTCTATTTCGCCGGCTTCCTCGACATCGTCCGGGCCAATCCCGAGAAGGAGCTCCTGTTCACCGTCGACCGCGGCGGCCGGCTCCTCGACCTGCCCGTGACCCCGAAACGCGAGGGCGCGATCGGCCGCATCGGCATCCAGCAGGACGCCGAGTCGGTCATCAAGAAATACGGCTTCGTCGCGGCCATCGGGAACAGCCTGCGGGAGAACTCCTACAACGCCCTGCTCATCGTCCGCATCATCAAGGGGCTGTTCACCGGCGAGACCCCGGCCAGCCAGCTGGGCGGGCCGCTGGCCATCGCCGACGCCTCCTACGCCTTCTTCCGGGAGGGTTGGGTCTCGCTGCTGACCTGGATCGCCTTCCTCAGCCTCCAGCTCGGGGTCATCAACCTCATCTTCCCCATCCCCATCGTCGACGGGCCGCAGATCGTCATCCTGGCCCTGGAGGCCCTCTTCCGCCGCGACGTCAGTCCCAAGTTCCGCCTGGCCTATACCTACGTCGGCTGGGTCCTGATGATGGCCCTGACGGCGTTCGTCATCCTCAACGATATCGTCAAGAAGCTGCCGAACGGCTGGGCCAGCATCTGGCCGTTCTAGGCGGCGGAGGAGGAGCGGATGTTCCCGCGCCGCGCCACCCGTCCCGTTCCCGTCGGCCCCGTCGTCGTCGGCGGGGGAGCCCCCATCGCCGTCCAGGCCATGACCAAGACGGACACCCGCGACGTCCGGGCGACCGCCGCCCAGGTCCGGCGCCTGGAGCGGGCCGGGGCCGAGATCGTGCGCCTGGCCGTGCCCGACCGGGAGGCCGCGGCGGCCCTCCGGGAGATCCGCCGGCGGGCCCGGGTGCCGCTCATCGCCGACATCCACTTCGACCACCGGCTGGCCCTGGCGGCCTTGGAGGCGGGCGTCGACGGCCTGCGGCTCAATCCCGGCAACATCGGCTCGCCCGACAAGGTCCGCGAAGTCGTCCGGGCGGCGGCCGGGCGGCGGGCCCCCATCCGCATCGGGGTCAACTCAGGCTCCCTCGAGAAGGACCTCCTGGCCCGGGCCGGAGGGGCCACGGCGGCGGCCATGGCCGAGAGCGCCCTGCGGCACGTCCGCCTGCTCGAGGGCCTCGATTTCCGGCTCATCAAGATCTCGCTCAAGGCCTCCGACGTGCCGCGCACGCTCGAAGCCTACCGGCTGCTCGCCGCGAAGGTCGATTACCCCTTCCACGCCGGCATCACCGAGGCCGGCCGGCTCCAGGCGGGGAGCGTCAAGTCGGCGGCCGGGCTGGCCCTCCTTCTGGCCGAAGGCCTGGCCGACACGATCCGGGTGTCCCTCACGGCGCCTCCCGAGAAGGAGGTGCGCGTCGCCTGGCAGGTCCTGCAGGCCCTGGGCTTGCGGAGGAGAGGGGTGGAGTTGGTCTCCTGCCCGACCTGCGGCCGGTGCGAGGTCGACGTCATGACGGCCGCCGCCGAGGTCGAGCGGGCCGTCGGGGACCTGCGGGCCCCCCTGACCGTGGCCGTCATGGGCTGCATGGTCAACGGCCCGGGCGAGGCCAAGGAGGCCGATATCGGCCTGGCCTGCGGACGGGACGGCGGGGTCATCTTCCGTAAGGGAAAGGTCCTGAGGAAGGTCCGGGCGGCGAAGATGGCCGAGGCCCTCGTGGCCGAGGTCCGGAGGATGGCCGCCGGCGTCGAAGAGAAAGAGGCTGCCAATAAGAAGGGACGGTAAGAAGCGACCAGGCCTTCGCAGGCGCCAGTCCTAGCCTCGGGAGGCGAACCCCTGGTCCCTTCTTTCTGCAAGCTCAGTCTGAATGGGGGCCAGGTCTTTACATTCCCAGGGGAGAAAGGGCGATTGTAAAGACCAGGTACCGTCGGGGGGATAAAAAAATCGGGGAGAGGAAGCGATCTCTCGCTCCCTCCCCCCGCGCTGTCAGCGTTCAGAGGTGAAGGTGCACGTGGCGTGCGCCGCGCTCAGTCGCCCTTTTCCGTTTTCTTCTCGGTGATGATGCCGACGGACTCGATGCCCGCCGCGCGGATCGTGTCCCAGAGGAACTCCGCGAAGACGCCGTACTCGATATCCTGGTCCGCCTTCAGATAGAGCTTCTTCTCCGAGACGGTCAGGAAGGCCTCTTCGAGCGCGTTCTGCAAGGTCTCCAACGTCACCTTGTCCTGGTTGACATAAAGGAGGTAACCCTTGGGGTCGCGCGCGTCCTTCTTCACGGCCAGGACGACATCCGGGTTCTCCGGCATGTTGACGGTGAACTGGGCGTTCGGAAGCTTGACGTCGACGCCCTTCTGGATGAGGGGCGTGACGATCATGAAGATGATGAGAAGGACGAGCAGGACGTCACAGAGAGGGACGACATTCGGTTCGGACCTGACGGTCTCTTTGCCGTTCGTCGAAACTGAGAATCCCATTGTATGCCTCTCTCTCGTTCCGGCCTGGACCAGGCCGGAGCCTCGATCCCTTAACGGGCTTCGCCGGTCTTGATGAAGAAGTCGACGACCTGAGACTCGGTGTTGCTCATCTCAGCGTCGAAGACCTCGATCCGGCTGTTGAGGATGTTGAAGACCCACAGGGCCAGGACCGCGACGCCGATGCCGACGGCCGTGGTGACGAGGGCCTCGGCGATGCCTCCGGCGACGGCGCCGATGCCGCCCGAGCCGGTCAGCTGCATGCCGCGGAAGGCGTTGATGATGCCGAAGATCGTCCCGAACAGCCCGATGAAGGGGGCCGAGGTGGCGATGGTGGCGAGGATAGGCAGGCCGCGGCGGAGCTCCTGGTTGAAGAGGACCTTGGCGCGCTCGCTGCCGCGGGACGCCGTCTCGATCTGCTCTTCGAGCTTGAGCTTGGCGTCCTTGCCCTCCATGATGGCCTGGATGCCGGCGGCGGTGACGCGGGCCAGGTGGCTGCCCTTATAGTCCTTCTTGGAGGACACGGACAGGGCGTCCTTGAGGTTCCCGGCCTTGAGCAGGTCGGCCAGCTTGGGCGCCACGGCGCGGGACGTCTTCTTCGCGCGGGAGAAGACGAGCAGGCGCTCGATGAGCATGTAGATCGACACGATGGACATCGCGATCAGGATGATCGCGACGGTCTTGGCCACGGCTCCCATGGCCGCCCACATTTCGAGAAGACCGAATTGCATGGGTTATACCTCCTGTAAGATATCGAAAGTCCTTGACTGACTTTTCTGACCTATTTCAGCTGGAAACGGACCGTGACCGTGAACACGACGGGCCGGGGCCTGCCGTTGATGATCATCGGCTCGTAGACCCACTGCCGGACGGCGTCGATGGCCGCCTGGTCGAGCAGGGGGATGGACCGCAGGACCTTGACGC
>JAGNLW010000004.1 GCA_017999365.1 Candidatus Aminicenantota bacterium | reverse complement strand
CGCTTGATCCGGGCGCTCGTCGTGGAGGCCTTCCGCTTGGCCGGCGGCGGCGGCGGCGGGGGAGGCGGGGGCGGGGGCGCCAGGAAGGCGCTATAGACCTCGACCGTGGGCAGCTCGCCCGTCGAGAGCAGGGGGAGAACGATGGCCGTGACGATGAGGACGACGTGGAGGATCAAGGCGATGGGAAAGACGAGGGCTTTCCGCGCGGTGCCCTTCTCGCTCCTGAAGAACGAGTCCTTGAAGATCGCGGGCACATCCGTCGCGTTGACCGGTTTTCTAGCTTCCGCCATGATGCTTACCTCATGCTCAGAATATTACACAACTAGACAAATGGTAGTATAGAAGAAAAAGGGGGCTTTGACAAGGAAAATATTAGCGCCTCCCCGCTTTTTTCGGCTTGAACCATTTCTGCCAGAAAAGGACCACCGGGCAGGACAGGTAGATGGTCGAATAGACGCCCTCGAGCGTGCCCACGAGCATGAGGAAGGCGAAGTCGTTGATGACCTCTCCGCCGAACAGGAACAGGGCCCCGACGGTCAGGAAGACCGTGCCGGAGGTGATGATCGTCCGGCTCAGGGTCTGGTTGAGGCTGAGGTTCATGACCTCCTCGAGGGGTTTGCCCCGCAGGAGCTTCTGGTTCTCCCGGATGCGGTCGAAGATGACGATGGTGTCGTTGATGGAGAAGCCGACGATGGTCAGGATGCCGGCGATGATGGGCAGGTTGATCTCGCGGTTGGTGAATGAGTAGACCGTCATCGTGATGAGGACGTCCTGGAACAGGGTGAAGATGGCCGCCACGCCGTACTCGAGCTTGAAGCGCAAGGCGATGTAGACGAGCATGCCCAGCAGGGACCAGATGGTCGCCTGGACGGCCTTGCGGCGCAGGTCGGCCCCGACCTGGGGCCCGACCGTCTCTCGGCTGAGGACGGCCATCTTGCCGAGGTAGGTCTTCTCGCGCAGGAAGCTCAGGATCTCGGGCTTGAGCCCGAGCCCGTCGAGCCCGGAGAAATCCGTGACGATGCCGGTCTTGTTCCGGTGGGCCAGGAGGATCCGGGCGGCCTCGGGGCCGGAGCCCGGGAAGGCGTTCCCGAGGAGCTGGGTCATCGACTTCTCGTCGAGGGTGTTGAGGTCGACGAGGCCGCGGGCCTTCTCGGCCGCGCCGTCGTCGCCGCGGAGGGCGTCGATGATCTTGTCGGCCAGGGCCTCGTGGGCCTCGAGCTGGGTGGCCTCGGTGGCGTCGGTGGCGACCGATTCCATGGCCCGGATCTGGAACTCGCGGCCCGTGTCGCCCGAGCTCTGGACCTGGCTCTTGGCCAGGCCGACCTGGCCGAGGAGGTCGCGGATGGCGCCCTCGTTGGTCGGGGTCCGCAGGACGACCCGCAGGAGCGTCCCCTCGCCGAAGTCGACGCCCAGCTTGAGGCCCTTGAAGACCGTGACGTTGAGGACGCCGGCCAGCACGATCAGGCCCGTGGCGGCCAGGGCGACGTACTTGTACTTCAAAAAACGGATGTTGGGGGTTTTGAAGAGTTGCATGTCAGATACTCAGTGTCTTGGCGGATTTGCGGACCGTCAGGTCGAACAGGAGGTGGGAGATGAAGACGGCCGTGAACAGGTTTGCCATCAGGCTGATGGTCAGGGTCACGGCGTAGCCCCGGATGGGGCCGGTGCCGAACTGGAACAGGAAGACGGCCGAGATGATGGTCGTCAGGTTGGAGTCGAAGATGGCCGTGAAGGCCCGGGAGAAACCCTGGGAGACGGCGCTCACGACCCCCTTGCCGAGGGCCAGCTCCTCCTTGATCCTCTCGAAGATGAGGACGTTGGCGTCGACGGCCATGCCGATGGCCAGGATGATGCCGGCGATGCCCGGCAGGGTCAAGGCGGCCTTGAAGTAGGCCAGGGCGCCGAACAGGATGAGGACGTTGAGGATGAGGGCCACGACCGCGTTCAGGCCCGAGAGCTTGTAGAAGAAGACCATGAAGGCCATGACGGCCACGATGGCCACCAGGCCGGCTACCAGCCCTTGGCGGATGGAATCCGCGCCCAGGGCGGGGCCGATGGTCCGTTCCTCGAGGTAGTCGATGCCGGCCGGCAGGGCGCCGGCCTTGAGGACGGTGACCAGGTCCTCGGCGTCCTGGGCCGTGAACCGGCCGCGGATGATGCCGCCCTGGGCGCGCATGATCTTGGTCTCGACGACCGGCGCCGATTGGACCTTGTTGTCGAGGATGATGGCGATCTGTTTGCCGATGTTCGCGCCCGTGGCCTGTTCGAAGCGGGCCCCGCCGTCGGCGTTGAGGCTGAAGGAGACGGCCGGGTTGTTCCACTCGTCGGTCGTCTGGCGGATGGTCCGCAGGTCCTTGCCGGTGACCACGGCCACCTTGTCGACGAGGTAAAAGCCGCCTTCGCCCCGCTTGGGGTCGCCCTTGAGGACCTCGGCGTCCTCGGGGACCTGGCCGCCCGTGGCCTGGAGGAGGGTGGCCTCGTCCGCGGCCGGGCCGGCCTTGACGATCTTCCACTCGAGGACGGCCGTGACCTTGATGAGCTCCTTGACCCGGTCGGGATCGTCGACCCCGGGCAGCTCGACGACGATCTGGTCGTCGCCCTGCCTCTGGATGAGGGGCTCGGCCACGCCGAAGGTGTTGATGCGGTTGTCGATGGTCTGCTTGGCCTGCTCGACGGACTGGTCGCGGAGGTACTGGGCGGCCAGCGGCTTGAGGCTCAGGTTGGCCCGGTCGCCGACGAAGCCGTAATCCCAGTCCCGCGAGTACTCTTCGAACAGGTCGCGGGTCTTGCCTTCCTGGTCGGCCAGGACGCCATGGACGGCGATGCGGCCCAGGCCCTCCTTGGTGATCTTCTGGAAGGTGATGGTGTTGCGCTTGAGGAGATCCTCGAGCCGCGAGATCTCCTGGTCCGTCTCCATGTTGATGGAGTCGTCGGTCCGGACCTTGAGGACGAGGTGGATGCCGCCCTTGAGGTCCAGGCCGCGCTTGACCTTGGTGTCGTCGAACGGGTAGGCCAGAAGGAGCGCCCCGGCGATGACGGCCAGCGCCAGGATGACCTTCCACTGCAGGTTCTTTTTCATGGGACCTTCACTCTCGGAAAGATCCGGGCCGTCGGGGCCGCGCGGGCCCCGGGGCCCGGGACGTCACTTGGCTACGATCTGATCGGCGGGCTTGACGATCTGGCCGACGGCGCCCTTGGTGATCGAGATGGTGGTGCCAGATCCGATCCGGACCTCGATGAGGTCGCCCAGCCGGTCGTCCTTCTTGAACCCGACCACCGTGGCGACGATGCCGCCGGCGGTGATGATCTGGGTCCCGGACGTGAGCTTCTGGACCTCTTCCTGGTGCTTCTTCTGCCTCTTCCTCTGGGGCATGATGATCAGGACATAGAAGATGGCGAAGACCATCATCATCATGACCAGACCGATCATCGGGGACCCGCCGGACTGGCCGGCGCCCGCCGGCTGCATGCCGGCCGCGAAAGCTCCTAACATCATGTCTTTTCTTCCTTTTGTAAAGTGTTCGAGATCAAACTCGTCTTCAGGGAAGTGAAGGAGTCAGACGCAATAGAATGGCGTATTTTCCGGAAGATGTCAAGATAGAAATGGAGGTTGTGGACGGTGTTCAGGACGGCCGCGGCGATCTCGTCGCGCTCGTAGAGGTGCCGGAGGTAGGCCCGCGAGAAACGGCGGCAGGTCGGGCAGCCGCAGGCCTCGTCGACGGGCCGCTCGTCCCGGGCGTACTTGCGGTTCTTGATGGCCACCCGGCCCCGGCTGGTGAACAGGGTGCCGTTGCGGGCGTTGCGCGTCGGCAGGACGCAGTCGAAAAGGTCGACCCCCCGCGAGACGGCCTCGAGGACGTCCTCGACATAGCCCATGCCCATGAGGTAGCGCGGCCGGTCGGCCGGCAGCAGGCCGTGGCCGAGCTCGAGCGTCTCGAAGAGCTTCGTCTTGGGCTCGCCGATGCCCAGGCCGCCGTAGGCGTAGCCGTCGAGGTCCAGGGCCGCGACCTCTTCGATGGACCGCGTCCGCAGCCCGGCGTGGACGCCGCCCTGGCTGATGCCCCAGAGCTGCTGCTTCGTGTCGTGGCGGGCGAAGGCCTCTTTCGACCGCCGGGCCCACAGGCCGGTCAGGCGGACCGACTCGGCCAGGGTGGCCTCGCTATAAGGATAAGGTGGGAAGTGGTCCAGGCACATCAGGACGTCCGTGCCCATCCGGACCTGGAGGTCGACGACGTCCTCGGGCCTGAGCAGGACCTTGGAGCCGTCGAGGTGGGAGGAGAAGCGCACGCCCTCGTCGGTGACCTTGACCAGGGGGGACAGGCTGTAGATCTGGAAGCCGCCGCTGTCGGTCAGGATGGGCTTGGGCCAGGAGATGAAGCGGTGCAGCCCGCCCAGGGCCTCGATGTCCTCGACCCCCGGCCGGAGATAGAGATGGTAGGAGTTCAGCAGGATGATGTCGGCGCCGAGGCCCTCGAGCTGGTCGTGGGTCAGGGCCTTGACCGTGCCCTGGCTGGCCACCGGCATGAAGGCCGGCGTGGGGACGGTCCCGTGCGGGGTCTCGAGGACGCCGGCGCGGGCCGACGACGACGGGTCGCGGGCGGTGACGCGGAAGGTCGCGCTCATGGGGCGAACCGGAAATAGACGACGTCGCCGTCGCGGACGGCGTAGTCGCGGCCTTCGAGCCGGATGGCCCCGGCTTCCTTGGCGCGGGGGAGGGAGCCGTGGCGGAGGAGCTCCTCGGCGGCGACGACCTCGGCCCGGATGAAGCCCTTGGCGATGTCGGTGTGGACCGCCCCGGCGGCTTCGACGGCGGTCGCCCCGCGCCGCACCGTCCAGGCCCGGACCTCGTCCTTGCCGACGGTCAGGAAGGTGATCCGGTCGAGGAAGGCGGCCGCCTGGCCGGCGAAGAGGGGCGCGCTCGGAGTCTCGAGGCCGTATTCGCCCATGAACGCGGCCCGCTCGGGCGCTTCGAGCTCGGCCAGGTCGGCCTCGATGCGGCCGCAGAAGGCCAGGACGCGCCGGCCCGGCCCGGTTGGGGACATGTCCCCCCGGTACGTGTCCCCGGCGGCCGGGGCGGCCAGTCCGGGGAAGAGGGCCTCGGGGCGCCGGATCGACGCCAGGTCCTTTTCGTCGATGTTGACGAAGTGGAGGAGGGGTTTGAGGCTGAGGAAGGCGAAAGCCCGGATGAGCTTCTCCTCGGCCGGGGACAGCTCCGCCCCGCGCAGGCCGCGGCCCGATTCGAGCTCGGGGCGGAGCCGGCGGAGGAGGTCGCGCTCCTTCTCGCCTTCGGGGTCCTTCGTCTTCTTGAGGTCCCGGTCCAGCCGCTCGAGCCGGGCGTCGGCCTGGACGAGATCGGCCAGGACGAGCTCCTCCTCCATGCTCCGGGCGTCCGCCGCGGGATCGATCCGGCCGAGGGCCGGCGGCAGCCCGGGGTCCGCGAAGCCCCGGACGACGTGGACGAGGCCGTCCGCCCGTCGCAGATGGTCGAGGAACAGGCTGGTCTTGACCTCGCCGAACGAGATGCCGGCCAGGTCGGTCAGGTCCATCGCGGCGGCCACACGGCGCCTGTCGGGGTGGGCGGCCGCCAGGGCGTCGAGCCGGGGATCGGGCAGGGGCACGGTCCGCGCATGGGGCTCCCGCCGGCCGTCCTCGTGGCCCGCGGCGGAGCGGGCGCCGGTCAAAAGATCGAAGAGCGTCGTCTTGCCGGTCTTGGGATAGCCGAACAGGGTGACGTTCACGGGACTAGTAAAGCGGGATTGGCCGGGGGTGTCAAGGCGAGGACGTCGCGACCGCGATGTCCTCGCCGGATCGCCGGGCGGATACGGACGGAATTCGGGGACATGACCCTTTTCTCCTGAAAAGGGATCGTGTCCCAAGAATTCAGCTCAGGCGCAGGCGGATCATCGAGAGCCCGCCGATCCGGAAGGCGGGGCAACGGCCTTGATGTCGCCCGCGTTTTCCTTTAATATAGCCCTTCACGCGCCGGGAGCGACATGGACACCCAAAAGACGACGCCGAAAAAGAAGGACAAGAGCCTTTTCCGCGAGTACTTCGAGCTCATCGCCGAGACGGCCGTCTTCGTCTTCTTCGTCATGACCTTCGTCGTCCAGGCCTTCCAGATCCCGACCGGCTCCATGGAGCCGACCCTGCTCGTGGGCGACTTCCTGCTCGTCAACAAGCTGGCCTACACCCGCCCCGTCCTGCCCCTCGAGGGGGTCCTCCTGCCGCGCAAGGCCATCGAGCGGGGCAACATCGTCGTCTTCAAGTACCCCAAGAACCTGACCCAGGACTTCGTCAAGCGGGTCATCGCCCTCGAGGGCGAGAAGGTCGAGGTCCGGGACAAGCAGGTCTTCGTCGACAACAAGCCGCTCGACGAGTCCTACAAGGTCCACATCGACAGCCAGATCAACTCCAAGACCGACGTCTACAACTACGACGACGTCATCCGCGACAACTACGGCCCGGTCACCGTGCCTCCGGGGCACTGCTTCGTCATGGGCGACAACCGCGACAACAGCATGGACAGCCGCTACTGGGGCTTCCTGTCGGTCGACGCCATCAAGGGCCGCCCCTGGCTCATCTACTTCTCCTACAAGGCCGAGCGCGACGCCTGGCAGAAGACGGGCGTGCGGGACCGCCTCAAGAAGCTGGTCAGCTTCATCCCCAAGGCCCGCTGGGGCCGCATGCTCCGCATCATCAATTAGGCCTCGGGCATCCCTCTCTCGGTTCCGGCTCGGGGATGTCCGTTGACCGGCCCCGGCGAAACGCTTAACATGGGGTCATGAGGAAGGCGGCGGCGCTCGTCACGGGCCGGGAACACGTCGACGGCGCCGTCGAGAGCGTCGTCTTCTACAATCCCGACAACGGCTACACGGTGGCCCGGTTCCAGTCCGAGGACGGCGAGCCGATGACCATCGTCGGCGCGTTCCCGCCGCTCTCGCCGGGCGAGGTCCTGCGCCTTCACGGCTCCTGGCAGCTCAACGCCCGCTTCGGCCGCCAGTTCAAGGTCGACCGCTTCAGCATGACCATGCCGGCTTCGGCCAAGGGCATCGAGAAGTTCCTGGCCTCGGGCCTGGTCAAGGGCATCGGGCCGGTCCTGGCCGGCCGCATCGTGGCCGCCTTCGGGGCCGGGACGATCGACGTCCTCAACACCGAGCCCGACCGCCTGCGCGAGGTCGGCGGCGTCGGGGCCGTCAAGATCCGGGAGATCAAGCGCTCCTGGGCCGAGTACCACGGCATCCGCGAGCTCATGATGTTCCTCCAGGAGCACGACGTCTCGACCGGCCTGGCCGCCAAGATCCACCGCCAGTACGGCGACCGGTCCTTCACCGTCCTGCGGACCGATCCCTACCAGCTGGCCCTCGACATCGCCGGCGTCGGGTTCAAGACGGCCGACCAGCTGGCCCTCAAGCTGGGGATGGACCCGGGCTCGCCCGAGCGGGTCAAGGCCCACATCCTCTATATCCTGGAGAAGGACAACGAGCAGGGCCACGTCTTCTCGCTCGAGGCCGACGTCGCGGCCCGCTCGTCCGCCGAATTGAAGGTCGAGGCGGAGGCCGTCGAACGGGCCGTGGCCGCCCTGATCAGGGGCCGGCGGATCGTGGCCGAGGACGACCCCGCCGGACGGGCCCTGTACCTGCCGTTCTTCCACCAGGCCCAGGACGAGGTCGCCCGCTCCATCCACCGGCTGGCCGGCTTCCCCTGCCGGGCCCCGGGCTTCGACCTCGACCGGGCCGTCGCGGCGACCGAGCGGGACCTGGCGATGACCTTCTCGCCGCTCCAGCGCCGGGCCATCCGCGAGTCCGTGGAGCGCAAGATCCTGGTCATCACCGGCGGGCCGGGGACCGGCAAGACGACCATCGTCAAGAGCATCGTCGACGTCTTCGGCAAGTGGGGCAAGGAGGTCCTGCTGGCCGCTCCGACCGGCCGGGCGGCCAAGCGCCTGGCCGAGGCCACCGGGCGGGAGGCCCGGACCATCCATCGGGTCCTGGAGTTCCAGCCCAAGAAGGGGACCTTCAAGCGCAACGAGTCGAACCCCCTCGCCGGCGAGGCCCTGGTCGTCGACGAGTTCTCCATGGTCGACCTGCCGCTCATGTCCCATCTGCTGAAGGCCGTCCCGCCGTGGATGCGCCTGATCCTGGTCGGCGACCAGGACCAGCTGCCCTCGGTCGGGCCGGGCAACCTCCTGCGCGACATCATCGAGTCGGGGACCGTCGACGTCGTCCGCCTCGACCAGATCTTCCGCCAGGAGCGCGAGAGCCTCATCGTCCTCAACGCCCACCGCGTCAACCAGGGCCAGTCCCTCGTCTCCGGCGAGCCGGGCGACAAGGGCGCCGATTTCTATTTCATCCGCCAGGACGACCCCGACAAGGCCTTCCAGACCATCGTCAAGATGGTCTCCACGAGCGTCCCGCGACGGCTCGGGCTGAGCCCGCTGTCGCCGCAGATCCAGGTCATCAGCCCGATGTACAAGGGCGTCGTCGGCGTCGAGAACCTCAACGCCGAGCTCCAGAAGCGGCTCAATCCCGGCGGGGAAGGGCTGCCGGCCGGGTCCCGCGTCTTCAAAGCCCGCGACAAGGTCATGCAGCTGCGCAACGACTACGACAAGGACGTCTTCAACGGCGACATCGGCTCGGTCGTCCACGCCGACCGGGCCAAGGTCCGCCTCCTGGTCGACTTCGACGGCCGCACGGTCTGCTACGAGAAGGACGAGCTGGCCGACATCACCCTGGCCTACGCCGTGTCCGTCCACAAGGCCCAGGGCAGCGAGTACCAGGCCGTCGTCATGCCCCTCCTGACCCAGCACTACATCATGCTCCAGCGCAACCTCTTCTATACGGCGCTGACGCGGGCCAAGAAGCTGAGCGTCGTCATCGGCTCCTCCAAGGCCGTCCACATCGCCGTCAAGAACGACGACCCGGTCAAGCGGAACACGCGGCTCAAGGACCGGCTCGTCCGGCTCGGCCCGGCCGGGCCGGGCGTTTGACTCGATCCCGGTTCGATGGTACATTTCCCTCTTCCCCGATCCCAAGGCACGAAAGGAGAGCGCATGGACAAGTACGAATGCACGGCCTGCGGTTACATCTACAATCCCGCCGTCGGCGACCCCGAGAACGGCGTCGCGCCGGGGACCAAGTGGGAAGACCTGCCGGACGACTGGGTCTGCCCGCAGTGCGGCGTCGGCAAGGACTATTTTTCCAAGCTCGACTGATCCCCCTGGCGTCCCGGACCTGACGTGAACATCCTCATCGCCGGCGGAGGCCTGGCCGGCACCATGGCCGCCAAGGCCCTGCGCGAGCTCGATCCCGGGGCCGCGGTCACCGTCCTCGACGAGGAGCGGCATCGCTACTATCCGAGGCCCAATCTCATCGAGTTCCTGGCCGGGCGGCTGCCGTTCGAGAAGGTCTTCGCCTTCCCCGAAGGCTGGGCCGCGAAGCAGGGCATCGACCTTCGTCTGGGCCAGACGGTGGCCCGCCTGCGGCCGGCCGAACGGACCGCGGAGACCGGGTCCGGCGAGATCCTGTCCTACGACGCCCTGCTCCTGGCGACGGGCGCGCGGGCGGCCTTGCCGCCCGTCCCGGGCACCGGCCTCCCGGGCGTCTTCGTCCTGCGGACGCTCGATGACGCCCTGGCCCTGGCCGAGCACCTCCGGGAGCGCCGCCGGACCGTCGTCCTCGGCGGCGGCCTGCTCGGCCTGGAGATCGCCCGGGCCGTCCGCGGCCGCGGCGGCGAGGTCATCGTCGTGGAGTTCTTCGACCGCCTCCTGCCGCGCCAGCTCGACCCCGCCGCCGCCGGCATCCTCAAAGCCCAGTTCGAGCGGTTGGGCGTGGCCGTCGTCCTCGGCGCCGCCACACAGGAGATCCTCGGCGGCGCCGACGGGGCCGTCCGGGGCCTGAAGCTGGCCTCCGGCGCCGAGATCGCCGCCGACGGCGTGGTCGTCGCCGCCGGCGTCCGGCCCGAGACCGCGGTCGCCCGGGAGGCCGGCCTGGCCGTCGGCAAGGGCATCGTCGTCGACGACCGGATGCGGACGTCGGCCCCGGGCGTCTTCGCCGCCGGCGACGCCGCCGAGCACCGCGGCCGCCTCTACGGCATCATCCCGGCCGCTTTCGAGCAGGCCCGCGCGGCCGCCCGGGCCATCCTCGGCCGGGACGCCTTGCCCTACGCCGGCACCGTGCCGGCCAACACGCTCAAGGTCGCCGGCCTGGCCGTGACCTCGGTCGGCGACTTCGCGGCCGAGGGGCCGGGCGTCGAAGCCGTCGTCCGGGCCGATCCCGAGCGAGGCCTCTACAAGAAGATCGTCCTGCGCGACGGGCGCGCCGCCGGGGCCATCTGGATGGGCACGGCGAAGGGCGCCGCCGACGTGGCCCGCCTCGTCACCCAGGGGAAGGCCGTCGGCGCCCGCGGGGCCGACCTGCTCGAAGACACGTTCGATTTCTCGGAGCTCGCATGAAACATCCTCGCGCCGTCATCGTCCCGTTCGCCTGCGTCGTCCTGGCCCTGGCCTCGGCCCTTCCCGCGAGGAGCCAGGCGCCGGTCCCGGCCGCGTCCGCCTCGCCGGTCCAGGTCCAGGTGGGCGGTTTCCTGTCGCTCGAGTACATCAAGGGCCAGGCCGAGAGCGCCCACCCCAAGGGCGACGCGACCAACCTCCTGGCCGGCGTCCTGGCCGGAGGCCGGATCGGTCAGAGGTTCGGCTTCGGCCTGGAGGGACGCGTCGCCGACGTGACCTCGTTCGGCCTCGTCCAGGCCTGGGCGGGCTTCCTGCCTTCGCAGGCCTTCACCGTCAAGGCCGGCCTGTTCCTGGTACCCTTCGGGGCCTGGAACCGGTCCAGCCGGCCCTACGAGACGGTCCTCGTCCGGACGCCCCTCAATCTC
The DNA here is from genome assembly GCA_017999365.1 of Candidatus Aminicenantota bacterium. Lineage (GTDB taxonomy): Bacteria > Acidobacteriota > Aminicenantia > Aminicenantales > Saccharicenantaceae > RBG-16-66-30. Next base: position 219,489 of record JAGNLW010000004.1, on the reverse strand, counting down.
GAATACCTCTATCCCGCCGACTGGCGGGACATCGGCGTCGCCGTCGAGGGCCAGGTCGGCGTCATGACCTATTCGGCCTATCTCACGGGCGGGCTGGCCGAGGCCGACCGGCTCGGCGGCGGCCAGCAGTTCCGGGACAACAACAACGACTGGGCCAAGGGCGGCCGGCTCGGCTTCGTCGTCAGTCAGGAGATCCAGGCGGGCGTCTCCTATTACACCGGCAAGATGGACGATCAGAAGCTGCGCGACCTCGTCCTCGAGGGCATCGACCTCTCCTGGGTCACGGCCCAGTGGGAGGTCCGGGGCGAATACACCAAGGCCCTCGTCGACAATCCCGCGCCCTTCGAGCGGGGCGAGTCCGAGGGCTGGTACGTCCTGATGTCGATGAGCTTCCGCGGCGTCCAGCCCTTCGGCAGCTTCCAGAAGGTCCGCTACACCGACGGCTACCACGGCGGCGGGATCGACATCGACCACAGGCGCTGGGCCGCGGGCCTGCGCTTCGTCCTCAGCGGCACGCTCTTCGTCAAGGCCGAGTACGACTGGAACAAGGAAAAGGGGACGGTCCTCAAGAACGACCAGGCCCAGGTCCAGCTGGGCGTGAGCTTCTGAGGCGGGGACGCGCCATGGCCAACCTGCTCGTTCTCGGCACCCAGTGGGGCGACGAAGGCAAAGGCAAGATCGTCGACCTCCTGACCCCGGCCTTCGACGTCGTGGCCCGCTACCAGGGCGGCCACAACGCCGGCCACACGGTCTACGCCGGCGGACGCAAGATCGTCCTCCATCTCATCCCCTCCGGCATCCTGCGGCCGGAGACGTTCTGCGTCATCGGCAACGGCGTCGTCATCTCCCCGGAGGCCTTCTTCCGGGAGACGGCCGACCTCGAGTCGAGGGGCGTCCGGGTCGATCCGAAGCGGCTGGCCGTCAGCCAGGGCGCCCATCTCATCATGCCCTGGCACCCGCTCGTCGAGCGCATTTCCGAGGACCGGCGCGGCGATCAGCGGATCGGCACGACCTGCCGGGGCATCGGGCCGGCCTACGAGGACAAGGCGGCCCGGCTCGGGGTCCGGGCCGGCGACCTGGCCGACCTCGCCGTGCTCCGCGAGAAGATCGAAACCGCGATCGCGGCCAAAGCCGGGATCCTCGCGGCCGCCGGACTGCCGCCGCTCAACCCGGAGGCCGTCTTCCGCGAATACGCCGGATGGGCCGGGAAGCTCGGGCCCTACCTGGCCGACGTCCCGGAGCTCCTCCACGAGCGCATGAAAGCCGGCCAGAGCGTGCTCTTCGAGGGCGCCCAGGGCGCCCTGCTCGACCTCGACCACGGCACCTACCCCTTCGTCACCTCGTCGAGCGCGACGGCCGGCGGGGCCGCGACGGGGCTCGGCGTCGGGCCGCGGACGATCCACGGCGTCCTCGGCATCACCAAGGCCTACACCACGCGCGTCGGCAGCGGACCGTTCCCGACCGAGCTCCGTGACGAGACGGGCCAAGCCATCGCCTCCCGCGGCGACGAGTTCGGGGCCTCCACGGGCCGCCCCCGCCGCTGCGGCTGGTTCGACGCCCTGGCCGTCCGCTACGCCTGCCGGATCAACGGCGTCGACCGGCTGGCCCTGACCAAGCCCGACGTCCTGGCCGGCCTCGGCGACATCTCCGTCTGCGTGGGCTACCGCTACAAGGGCGACCTGCTGCGGAGCTTCCCGCCCGAGCCCTGGATCCTGGATAAGGTCGTCCCCGAATACCGGACCCTGGCCGGCTGGCCGGAGTTCCCGCCCCGGGCCGCCGGGCTCGAGGACCTGCCGGCGGCCTTCCAAGCCTACGTCCGGGCCCTCGAGGACCTGGTCGAGACGCGGGTGGCGGTCGTCTCGACGGGCGTGGCCCGCTCGGCGACGCTCTTCCTCGAGACCGAGCTCGAGGGCCTGGTCGACCTGGCCCGGATGCGGGCCGCCGGGGGAGAGTAGGGGCGGGGATGGGCGCGGGGCCGGTCCAGCGGATCGAGATCTCGCGCCGGGCCCTGGTCCGCAACATCGGCGAGTTCCGCCGCGCGATCGGGCCGCGGCGCAAGTTCCTGGCCGTGGTCAAGGCCAACGCCTACGGCCACGGGCTCCTCGAGGTCGCCCGCGTCGCGGCGGCGTCCGGCGTCGACTGGCTCGGCGTCAACTCCGTCGACGAAGGGCTGGCCTTGCGCGCGGCCGGCATCGGGGCGCCCGTCCTGGTCCTCGGCTACGCGCCGCTCGGCGCCCTCGAAGAGGCCGTGCGGGCCGGGCTGCGGCTGACCGTCTACAACCGCGAGACGGTCGCCCGGCTGTCCCGGCTGGCGGCCGCGGCGGGACGGAACGTCCGCGTCCACGTCAAGGTCGAGACGGGCACGTGGCGCCAGGGCGTCGATCCCAAGGGCCTGGCCGCGTTCGTGGCCGCCGTCCGGCGCCGTCCCGGCCTCGTCCTCGAAGGGTTGTCGTCCCATTTCGCGAATATCGAGGACACCACCAAGCACGACTACCCGCGCCGCCAGCTGGCGGCCTACCGGGCGGCCGTCCGGGACCTGGCCGCCCGCGGCTGCCGGGTGCCGCTCCGGCACATGTCCTGCACGGCCTCCACCGTGCTCTTCCCCGAGCCGGGTTTCAATCTGGCCCGGGTCGGCCTCGGCCTGTACGGGCTGTGGCCGTCCAAGGAGACCCTCCTGTCCTGCCTGCTCGAGAACAAGGAGCCGCTGGCCCTCGAACCGGTGCTGTCCTGGCGGGCCCGGATCGCCCAGGTCAAGCGGGTCCCGGCCGGCGCCTACATCGGCTACGGTTGCGCTTATCGCACGACCCGTCCGACGGTCCTGGCCGTCGTCCCGGTCGGTTATTACGACGGCTACGACCGGAGCCTGTCGAACACGGCCCACGTCCTCGTCCGCGGCCGGCGGGCCCCCGTCCGCGGCCGCGTGGCCATGGATTTCATCACCGTCGACGTCACCGACGTTCCCGGCGTCCGCCTGGAAGACGGCGTGACGCTCCTCGGCGCGGACGGCCGCGAGCGCGTCGGGGCCGAGGACCTGGCCGCCCTGGCCGGGACGATCAGCTACGAGATCCTGGCCCGCATCAACCCGCTCGTCCCCCGCGTCGTCGTCTGAAACGGACCGGCCGCGGGCCGGCGAAAAAATACTACTAATTCTGTAGGAAATATTGTATGATAGTCCCTCGACATGAGGTGAGGACATGACTATCGGCGCCAAGACCAAGAAAGAGGTCCTCAAGGACATCATCCGCGACCTCCACGGCGGCGGCGACGTCGAGGTCCTGAAGAAACGCTTTGGAGACCTCGTCAAGGACGTCTCCGGGGCCGAGATCGGGGCCATGGAGCAGGAGCTCATCACGGAGGGCCTGCCCGAGGCGGAGATCCGCAAGCTCTGCGACGTCCACGTGAAGGTCTTCGAGGAATCCCTGGCCTCCCAGCCCGTGCCGGAAGCCGTCCCCGGCCATCCCCTGCGCACGCTCGTCGACGAGAACCGGGCCCTGGAGAAGGTCGTCGCCGAGACCCGGGCCGTCCTCGACCACCTCCGCGACGAGCCGGACCACCGGGACGGGACGGCCGACCGGGCTCGCCTGACAGCGCTGGCCGCGTCCCTCGCCGAGGTCGAAAAGCACTATCTCAAGAAGGAGAACCAGCTCTTCCCGCGGCTCGAGGAGAAGGGCATCAGCGGCCCGTCCAAGGTCATGTGGGCCGTCCACGACGACATCCGGGCCCACCTCAAGGAGTTCCGGCGGGCCATCGACACCGGCGACGAGGCCCTGGCCCGCAACACGGGGACTTGGGTCCTGCAGGAGATCGCCGACATGATCGGCAAGGAGGAGAAGGTCCTCTTCCCGATGGTCCTGGAGATGCTGACGGAAGACGACTGGGCCCGGGTCAAGAAAGGGGAGGAGGAGGTCGGCTACGCTTGGATCCCCCCGGCCCCCGCTTGGGGACCGGGCGTCGCGGCCGCTCCCGCTCCCGGGGCCGGCGCGGCGGCCGGGATCGCCCTCGACACGGGCGTCCTGACGGCCGAGCAGATCGACCTCATGCTGACCCGGCTGCCGGTCGACATCTCCTTCGTCGACGAGACCGACACCGTCCTCTACTACTCGGCCACGGCCGAGCGCGTCTTCCCGCGCACCCCCGGCGTCATCGGCCGCAAGGTCCAGAACTGCCATCCGCCGAAGAGCGTCGAGGTCGTCGAGCGCATCCTGGCGGCCTTCCGCTCGGGAGAGAAGGACGAGGCCGCCTTCTGGATCTCGTCGCGCGGGAAGTTCCTGCACATCCGCTACTTCGCCATGAGGGACAAGGCCGGCGCCTACCGGGGCGCGCTCGAGGTGACCCAGGACGTGACGGGCATCCGGGAGCTCCGCGGCGAGAGGCGCCTGCTCGATGGGAACGAGGCGTGAGGCCGGGCTTGCGAGGCCCGGCCCCCGAGCGTAAGATAAAAGGCCCCGCTTAGGGTCAAGAGAGGAGTCGATCATGAAAGACAAGGTCGAACAGGCGTTGAACAAGGTCCGCCCGGCCCTCCAGGCCGACGGCGGCGATGTCGAACTCGTCGAGGTCGGCGCGAACGGCGTGGTCAAGGTCCGGCTCAAAGGGGCCTGCGGCGGCTGCCCGATGTCCCAGCTGACCCTGAAGATGGGCATCGAGCGCATCCTGAAGAAAGAGGTCCCCGAGGTCCAGTCGGTCGAGGCCGTCTAGGCCCCGGACCGGCCGCGCGACCGCGCCCCCCCGGAGAACGCCATGCCCAAGGTCTATTGCGACCGCATCGCCGCGACGCCCCTGCTCCCGGAGGTCCGGGAGGCCATGCGGCCGTACCTCGAGGGCGCCTTCGGCAACCCCCAGAGCCTGCACGCGGCCGGCCGCGAGGCCCAGGAGGCCGTCGAGGCCGCCCGGGCCGACGTGGCCGCGCTCGTCGGGGCCCGGCCCGACGAGATCTATTTCACGGCCAGCGGCTCGGAGGCCAACAACTTCGCCCTCAAGGGCCTGGCCCTGGGACAGCAGTCCAAGGGCCGCCACCTCGTCGTCTCGGCCGTCGAGCACTCGTCCGTCCTCAATTCGGTCAAGGCCCTCGAGCGCCTGGGCTTCACTTCGAGCCTCGTCCCGGTCGACCGGACGGGGCGCGTCGACCCGGCCGACGTGGCCAAGGCCCTGACCAAGGAGACGACCGTCGTCTCGGTCATGACGGCCAACAGCGAGGTCGGGACGATCGAGCCCGTGGCCGACATCGCGGCCGTCTGCCGCGAGCGCGGCGTCCTCTTCCACACCGACGCCGTGGCCGCGGCCGGCAGCGTCCCCCTCGACGTCAAGGCCCTCGGCGTCGACGCCCTGAGCCTGGCCGGCGACCAGTTCTACGGGCCCAAGGGCGCGGCGGCCCTGTTCGTCCGCAAGGGCGTCCGCGTCCTGCCGCTCGTCGACGGCGGCATCCAGGAGGGCGGGCGCCGGGGCGGGACCGAGAACGTCCCGGCCATCGCCGGGCTCGGCGCCGCCGCGCGCCTGGCCGCCCGGGACATGGCCGCCCGGTCGGCGGCGCTCGTCCCGCTGCGCGACCGGCTCCTCGAAGGCCTGCCGGGGCGGATCGAGCGCGTCGCCGTGACCGGCTCCCGGACGGACCGCCTGCCCCACCACGCCAGCTTCTGCGTCGAGTTCGTCGAGGGCGAGGGCATGCTGCTCTTCCTGGACATGAACGGCGTCGCCGTCTCCAGCGGCTCGGCCTGCACCTCGAAGTCCCTCAAGGCCTCGCACGTCCTGCTGGCCATGGGCTACGATCACGCCCTGGCCCAGGGCTCGCTCGTCTTCAGCCTGATCGACGGCACGACGGCGGCGGACCTCGAGTATATCCTCGAGACCTTCCCGCCCATCGTCGACCGCCTGAGGAAGATGTCGCCGCTCTACACGGCGTTCCTGAAAGAGAGAGGATCATGATGTACAGCGACAAGGTCATGGACCATTTCGCCAATCCCCGCAACGTCGGGGTCCTGCCCGACGCCGACGGCGTCGGCGAGGTCGGCAACCCCGTCTGCGGCGACATGATGACGTTCTACATCAAGGTCGACGGCGACCGCCTGGCCGACGTCAAGTTCCAGACCTTCGGCTGCGGCGCGGCCATCGCCGTCTCCAGCATGGTCAGCGAGATGGCCAAGGGCAAGACGATCGACGAGGCCATGGCCATCACCAACGAGTCGGTCGCCGAGGAACTCGGCGGCCTGCCCAAGAACAAGATGCACTGCTCCAACCTCGGGGCCGACGCGCTCCACGAGGCCATCAAGAACTATCAGGATCGCAAGGCCGGCCGGGCTCCTTCCACCCAGCCGGGGGCGCACGACCACGCCCACGAGGAGGGCTGCTCCTGCCCGTATTGCGACACGGCCCTCGAGGAGGAGAACAAGACCTTCTGCCGGGCCTGCCGGGTCGAGTTCGAGGAATGCCCGGCCTGCGGCGGCATCACCAAGAAGGGCGACGCCAAGTGCGTCCACTGCGGCGCCGCCCTCGGGGCCAAAGGCTGAGGGCCTGAAGGGCAAGGGGAGGGAAGAGGGGCCATGACGACAGCGGAGACCGTCGCCAGGATCGGCGAGCTCAAGAAGAGCCGGGACGCCGTCATCCTGGCCCACAACTACCAGCTGCCCGAGGTCCAGGACATCGCCGACTTCACCGGCGACTCGCTCGAGCTCAGCCGCAAGGCCGCCGGCCTGGAGGCCTCGACCATCGTCTTCTGCGGCGTCCACTTCATGGCCGAGACGGCCGCGGTCCTGGCCCCGGCGAAGACCGTCCTGCTGCCCGAGATCGAGGCCGGCTGCCCCATGGCCGACATGATCAACGGCCGCGAGCTCAGGGCTTGGAAGGCGGAGCACCCCGGGCTCAAGGTCGTCTGCTACGTCAACACCAGCGCCGAGGTCAAGGCCGAGAGCGACATCTGCTGCACCTCGAGCAACGCCGTGGCCGTCGTCCGCTCGCTCGGCGTGCCCAAGGCCCTGTTCGTCCCGGACAAGAACCTGGCCGCCTACGCCGCCCGGGAGTCGGGGGTCGAGCTCCTCGCCTGGGACGGCTACTGCCACGTCCACCACCGCTTCACGCCCCAGGACATCCGCGACGCCCGGGCCCGCCATCCCGAGGCCGAGGTCTGGGTCCACCCCGAGTGCCCCGTGGCCGTGAGCGACCTGGCGGACAAGGTCCTGTCGACGGGGAAGATGGTCCTCGAGGCCCGGACGACCGCGAAACGGGAGGTCCTCATCGGGACGGAGAAGGGGATCATCTACCGTTTGGCCAAGGAGAACCCGGCCGTGGCCTTCTTCCCGGTCCGGGAGACCGCCGTCTGCGTCCACATGAAGATGACGACCCTGCCCAAGGTCCTGCGGGCCCTCGAGACGGGCGCCCACCGGGTGACCGTCCCGAAGGACGTCGCCGACCGGGCCCGGGGCGCCATCGAAGCCATGCTCGAGATCTCGTAAACTATAAACAAAGGAGTCGGGACCATGAAGAAGATGACCGAAGAGAACGTCAAGGCCGCCCTCGCCGGCGAGAGCCAGGCCCACGTCAAGTACGCCGCCTTCGCTGACAAGGCCGCCGCCGAAAAGCTGCCCAACATCGCCCGGGCCTTCAAGGCCAATTCCTACGCCGAACAGGTCCACGCCACGAACTACGTCAAGACCCTCGGCGCCCTCGGCTCGACCAAGGACAACCTGGCCGCCGCCGTCGGCGGCGAGTCCTTCGAGATCGAGGAGATGTACCCGGCCTACGTCCTGGTCGCCCAGTCCCAGGGCGAGAAGACGGCCGAGATGTTCCTCAACGCCGCCCTGGCCGCCGAGAAGGTCCACGCCGGCATCTACAAGGCCGCCCAGGCCGCCGTGGACGCCGGCCGGGACCTCGCGTTCAAGCCCATCCACGTCTGCGGCGTCTGCGGCTTCACCATGGAGGGCGAGGCCCCGGACAAGTGCCCCGTCTGCGGCGCGCCCAAGGACAAGTTCGTCACCTTCTGAGACGGAGGAAAGAGCCATGGCCATCGACAAGTCCCTCGCCGCCTGGCAGGTCCTCGGCGTCGCCATCCGTTCCGAGGTCGACGCCGCCGCGTTCTACACCCGGCTCCAGGGCCGGGTCAAGAACGTCCTGCTCGTCCAGAAGCTCAAGTTCCTGGCCCTCGAGGAGGAGCACCACCGCAAGATCCTCGAGCGCCTGCTCGCCCAGAGGTATCCCGACAAGCCCAAGGACGTCCCCGAGTCCTCGCTCATGCCGCCGATCGGCGTGGCCCTGCCGGCCGAGCCGTCCGTGCCCGAGCTGTTCGAGGCCGCCCTCAAGGCCGAGGAGATCGCCGAGGCGTACTACAACGACGCCGCCGGGCGGGTCGAGGAGGAGGCCGGGCAGCGCATCCTGGCCTACCTCGGCCGGGTCGAGCGCAGCCACCAGGCCATGATCCGGTCCGAGCTCGACCTCATCCGCCGGTTCCCCGACTACTACGATGTCGAGGACTTCCACCTCGGCGAGGACCTCTTCCACGTCGGGCCCTGAACGGGGCCCGAAGGAGGCGCGGATGGAGAGCGCCGAACGGCGCGCCGGGGCCGTCGTCCGGCTCCTGCGGCGGCACTACCCGGAGGCCCGGACGTCCCTCGATTTCGGCAGCCCGCTCGAGATCCTGGTGGCCACCATCCTGGCCGCGCAGTGCACCGACGAGCGGGTCAACACTCTGACGCCGGGGCTCTTCCGGCGCTACCCGACGGCCGCGGCCCTGGCCCGGGCCGACCGGGCCGAGCTCGAGGCTCTCATCCGCCCGGCGGGCTTCTTCCGGAACAAGGCCAAGGCCATCACCGGCGCGGCCGCCCGGATCGTCGACGTCTACGGCGGGACCGTGCCGGACACCATGGCCGACCTCGTCACCCTTCCCGGCGTGGCCCGCAAGACGGCCAACATCGTCCTCTCGGCCGGCTACGGCAAGGCCGAGGGCATCGCCGTCGACACCCACGCCGGCCGGCTGGCCCGGCGGCTCGGCTTCAGCCGCGAGAAGGACCCGGTCAAGGTCGAGCGCGACCTCATGGCCCTGGTGCCGAAGAAGGACTGGCTCGACCTCAACGTCCTGCTCGTGGCCCACGGCCGGGCCGTCTGCCGCTCGCTCAAGCCGGCCTGCGGGGCCTGTTTCCTGGCCGGGCTGTGCCCGTCGGCCGGGACGGCCGCGACGTCCTCGCCCGAGGGCCGGAAGAAAGGGCGATGAGCCGCCGCGAGGCCATGCTCTGGGAGCCGGCCGGGGACGGCCGGGCCGCCTGCCGCCTCTGCGCCCACCGCTGCGTCGTCGCCCCGGGCGGGCGCGGCGTCTGCGCCGTCCGGGAGAACCGGGACGGCCGGCTCGAGACGCTCGTCTACGGCGAGGCCGTGGCCGCCCACGTCGACCCCATCGAGAAGAAGCCGCTCTACCATTTCCTGCCCGGCTCCAAGGCCCTGTCCGTGGCCGCGGCGGGCTGCAACTTCCGCTGCGGCTTCTGCCAGAACTGGCAGATCAGCCAGGCCCCGCGCCGGGAGGGCGGCGCCGTCGCCGGCGAGCCGTTCCCGCCCGAGGCCGTCGTCCGGGCCGCCCTCGACGCCGGCTGCCGGAGCGTTTCCTACACCTACACCGAGCCGACCGTGTTCTTCGAATACGCCTACGACACGGCCCGTCTGGCCCGGGCGGCCGGGCTCCTCAACAATTTCGTCACCAACGGCTACATGACCGCGGAAGCGCTGGAGACGGTCGCGCCCGTCCTCGACGCGGCCAACGTCGATCTCAAGGCCTTCAAGGACGAGACCTACCGGAAGGTCTGCGGGGCGCGGCTCGGACCCGTCCTCGAGACCGTCCGTCTCATGCGTAAGCTCGGCGTCTGGGTCGAGGTCACGACCCTGGTCGTGCCCGGGCTCAACGACGGGACGGACGAGCTCACGGCCACCGCCGCCTTCATCGCCTCGGTCGATCCGGCCATCCCCTGGCACATCAGCCGCTATCATCCCGACTTCGAGTACGACCTGGCCCCGCCGACGCCGGCGGCCACGCTGCGGGCGGCGGCCGCGATCGGGCGCCGCGAGGGGCTCGCGCACATCTACGTCGGCAACGTCCCGGGAGAGGGGGAGGACACGCTGTGCGCCTCGTGCGGCGCCGTCCTCATCCGCCGGCGCGGCTTCGCCGTCGTCGCCAACACCCTCGAGGGCTCGCTCTGTCCCTCGTGCGGGACGGTCCTGGCCGGCCGTTTCGCCTGACCGCGGCCTGGCCGTCCGATAGAGGGGCGCCGGGATTTCCGCTATAATGGCTGTCCGTTCAGGAGGCCCCATGATCACCAAGACCCTCGCCCGCGCCGCGGCCGCGCTCGTCGTCGCCGCCGCCGTCCTCGCGCTCGTGTCCACCCTCTCGGCCCAGGGCCGCCAAGCCCCGCCGCCCGAGTACAACGAGCTCGTCGCCGCGTCCAAGATCGTCGATCCGGCCGTGCGGCTCCGGGAGTTCGAGCGCATCAAGGCCGCCTTCCCCGAGACCCGGTTCATGGAGGCCATCGACGCCAGCATCATGCAGGCCAAGGTCGAGCTGTCGGGCTCGCTCGAAGCCGTCCTGGCCCTGCAGGCCGACTTCATGGCCAAGGGGCGCGGCTCGTCCCGGCTCCTCAATCCCAGCACCATGGCCGTCCAGCTCGTCAACCATCCCAACATCCTGGCCTTCGATCCCCAAGGGGTGCTCAAGGCCGTGCTGGACTATAGGGCCCAGGCCCGCAAAGCGGCCGCGGACGAGGCCTCGTTCGAGGGCGTGCCGGCCGAGCAACGGGATGACCTGAAGACCTACGCCCTGAGCGCGGTCGAGCTCGTCGCCGCCCGGGCCTACCTCAGCGCCGGCGACCTGCCCAAAGCCAAGACCTCGCTCGACGCCTACCGCCAAGCCGGCGGGGCGACGGGGGGCAATTTCCAGTACGTCGCCGCCGGCCTCGCCGAGAAGCAGGGCCGGAACGCCGAGGCGCTGGACCTCTACCTGAGCGCCGCCGTCGAGGAGTACATGGACGCCGCCGACCGGGCCAAGGCCCTCTACGCCAGGATCAACGGCAAGTCCGACGGCTTCGAAGCCGCCCTGGCGGCCAAGGCCAAGGCCCTGCCGTTCCATCCCGAGCCTTTCAAGGCCCCCGCCGGCTGGAAGGGCAAGGCCGTGCTGGCCGAGCTCTTCACCGGCTCCGAGTGCCCGCCCTGCGTCGGGGCCGACTTGGCCTTCGACGCCCTCGTCGAGACTTTCCCGGCCAAATACCTGGCCGTCCTCGTCTATCACCTGCCGATCCCGCGGCCCGACCCGATGATGAACCCCGCGAGCGAGGCCCGCCAGAAGGCCTATGGCGTGACCAGCACGCCGACCGTCGTCATCGACGGGACGGCCAAGAGCCTCGGCGGAGGGGCCCGCGGCGCGGCCGAAGGCAAGTTCGGCCAGTTCCGGTCGACGATCGAGCCCCTGCTCGGGGCCGAGCCGGGCGTGGCCCTCAAAGTCCAGGCCTCCCTGGCCGGGAACACGGTCAAGCTGGCCTTCGACCACGACAAGGCCGTTACCGGCGCCGAGTACCTCCTCGCCCTGGTCCAGGACGAGCAGGAGCACAAGGGCGGCAACGGCGTCGAGGTCCACCGCATGGTCGTCCGCGACCTGCGGGGGGTCGATCCGTCCGGAGCGAAGACGGCGGAGTTCGATCTGGCGGCCTCGGAGAAGGCCGCGGACGACTACCTGACGGCCTTCGAGAAGGGCTACACCCGGGTCCCCGGTTTCAAGTGGCAGGTCCGGCGCAACGCCATCGCCCGCCGGGGCCTCAAGGTCGTCTACTTCGTCCAGGAGAAGTCCACAGGCAAGGTCCTCAACGCCGTCGTCGCCGATGTCCGGTGAACGCCGGCTGGCGCCCGGCCCCCGGTCCGCGGTAAGATGACGGGGGAGGGGACAGCCCCGTGATGGACAGATACCGGTTCCTGCCGCACACGGCCGACGGCAAGTTCCAGGCCTTCGGGGCCACGCTCGAGGAGGCCTTCGCGAACGCCGCCCTGGCCACGGCCTCGCTCGTCTGGGACTGGCGGGCCGTCGAGCCCCGCGTCCGGATCCCCGTGAGGGTCCGCGGGATCGACCGCGAGCAGCTCCTGGTCAAGTTCCTGACCGAGGTCGTCTACCTGTTCGAGACCCGGCGCTTCCTTCTCGCCCGGGTCGAAGGGACGGCCGTCCGAGCCGTCCCGGGCGGCTGGGAGCTCGAGACGGTGTTCGCCGGCGACACGCTCGGGGAGGCGCACGCGCTCCACGGCGACGTCAAGGCGGTGACCTACCACGAGCTCAAGATCGAGGAGTGCGGCGGCGTCACCGTCCAGGTCGTCGTCGACAAGTGAGGACGGACATGGACCTCGAACGGACGGGCGAGCACGTCTGGACCCTGCCGCGGCGGGGGGACATGCGGGTGCCGGCCGTCGTCTACGCCTCCGAACGGCTCCTCGGGGACATCCGCCGCGACCAGACCCTGGCCCAGGCCCGCAACGTGGCCTGCCTGCCGGGCATCGTCCGCGCCTCCTACGCCATGCCCGACGCCCATCAGGGCTACGGCTTCCCGATCGGAGGCGTGGCCGCGTTCGACATCGCCGAAGGCATCGTCTCGCCGGGCGGGGTCGGCTACGACATCAACTGCGGCGTCCGGCTCCTGCGCACCAACTTTGAGGACAAGGACATCGCCCCGCGGCGCAAGGAGCTCCTCTCGGCGGTCTTCGCCGAGGTCCCGGCCGGGGTGGGGCAGGGCCGCCTGACCAAGCTCGGCCGGGGCGTCCTCGAAGAGATCCTGCTTCGCGGCGCCGCCTGGGCCGTGGCCAACGGCTACGGGAGTCCGGAGGACCTCGAGCGGACCGAAGAGGGCGGACGGATGCGCGAGGCCTCCCTCGAGGGCGTCTCCGAGCGGGCCCTGGAACGGGGATCGTCGCAGCTCGGCACGCTCGGCTCGGGCAACCACTTTTTGGAGGTCCAAAAGGTCGAGGAGATCTTCGATCCGGAGGCCGCCCGGGCCTTCGGCCTGACGGGCCCGGGGCAGGTCCTGGTGATGATCCACTGCGGCAGCCGCGGCCTCGGCCACCAGGTGGCGAGCGACGCCATCGAGGCCATGGAGAACGAGTTCGGCGTGGCCGGACTGCCGGACCGCGAGCTCGTCCACGCCCCGTTCGCTTCGCCGGCCGGCCGGCGCTACTACGGGGCCATGTGCGCCGCGGTCAACTACGCCTTCGCCAACCGCCAGATGATCGCCCACGGCGTCCGCGCGGTCTTCGCCCGCGTCCTCGGCAGCGCTTCGGGCGTGGACCAGGTCATCGACGTCTGCCACAACGTGGCCAAGGTCGAGGAGCACGCCGTCGACGGGCGGTCGCGGCGGCTCGTCGTCCATCGCAAGGGCGCCACCCGCAGCTTCGGGCCGGGGCGGCCCGAGGTGCCGGCGCCCTACCGGGCCGTCGGCCAGCCGGTCGTCATCCCGGGCAGCATGGGCACGGCGTCCTACATCCTGGCCGGAACGGCCGCGGCCGAGGCCCTGAGCTTCGGCTCGACCGCCCACGGCGCGGGCCGGGTCATGTCGCGCCACGAGGCCGTGCGCCGGTTCCGGGGCGAAAAGATCCGGGACGACCTGGCCCGCCGCGGCGTCGAGCTCCGTTCGACGAGTTGGAAGGGCGTCGCCGAAGAGGCGGCCGAGGCTTACAAGGACGTCGACGAGGTCGTCCGGGTCTCGCACGGGGCCGGGCTCGGACGCCTGGTGGCGCGGGTCGCGCCCCTCGGCGTCATGAAGGGCTGAGCGTCACTTCGCGGCGTCGCGCGGCACGGGCAGGGCCAGGTCGAGAGAGATCCGCCAGGGGCCCGGGGGGACGCGGCGCCAGATCCGGAGCCAGGCCGTCCCCTCGCGGGGCGAGGCCTCGTCCCGGACCGTTCCGTAGCTCCAGGCCAGATCCCCCGACCACGACAGGCCGACCTTGTAGGAGGTCTGCCGCGACTTCGGGTAACGCCCGCCCCGGGGGGCCTTGCCCTCGTCCGGGGCGAGCAGGGCCTTGGCCGCCGCCAGGCCGACGGCGGGAAGCCGTCCCGGCCGCAGGACCCGGACGTCGGCGGCACCGAAATCCGCCAGGGCTCGCCGCGTTCCCCGGCGGGCGGCCTCTTCCTCGAACGCCCCGGCCCGTCGGCCGAAAACGTATTCCTCGTCCCGCAGGGCTTCGGGAGAGAGCGGCGGGAGATCGGGCAGGCCGGCCGGGGCAGCGACCACGGACGGGGCGGCGGCCGAAGCGGGCGGAGGATCGTGCCGGACGCCCGCGTCGATGAGCACCTTCCACGTTCCGTCCGGTTCGCGGTTCCAGACCGAGACGTAGCGCCCGAAGGAGGACGGGGCCGCCTCGCGGGAGGGACGGACGGCAAACGGGCCGGTCGTGTAGCCCAGCTCGCCCGAAGCCGCGACCTCGGCCGCCTCGGGCGCCCAGGTCAGGACCGTCGGCTCGCCGGCGGGCATCCGCTCGTAGACGGGCCGTCCGGCCACGGGCGCCGGGCGGAAGACGACGGCGTCGCGGGCGAGGAATTCCAGGAAGGCCGCCCGCATGCCCTCGGACTCCGAGGTCCGCGAGAAGGCGCGCTCGGCCTCGACGAGTGAGGCCAGGGCCGGGCTTCGGTCGACCCGCCCTTCCCGCGGCGCCGGCGCGCCGGGGCCGAGGAGGGCGGCCGCGATCAGGGCGGCCGCGGTCGCGATACTCAGAGCGGCTGCTTTCATCTCAGTCCTCCCGCGATCGGCGTTTCCGGCGGGCCGGGCTTTTCCCCGCCGCCGGGGGGCCGGCCAGGAGCTCGGCGGCCGTCCGCGTGTTCAGGACGTCGTTCCTGCCGAGCCAGGCCCGCCGGGCGATGCCCAGCCCGAACCGCATCATGGCCAGGCCGCCGGCGCCGTGCGTGTCGGTCCCGATGGTGATCCCGACCCCCCGCTCCCGGGCCTTCCGCAGGTTGAACTCGTCGAGATCGAGGCGGTCGTAATGGGCGTTGAGCTCGAGGGCTTTGCCGCGCCTGGCGGCCTCGTCGATGACCTTGTCGATATCGACGTCGTAGCCCTCGCGGCCCGAGATCAACCGACCGGTCGGATGGGCGATCGTCCGGACGTGGGGGTTGGCCAGGGCCTTGAGCATCCGCCCCGTGACGTCCTTCTTGAAGCCCGAATGGACGGCCGCGACGACGAAGTCGAGCCGGGCCAGCAGTTCGTCGGGGAAGTCGAGGGAGCCGTCGGTCAGGATGTCGACCTCGCTGCCCTTGAGGACGCGGAAGCCCGTGAAGGTGCGGTTGAGGGCCTCGATCTCGGCCATCTCCTCGGCCAGGCGCCCGGCGGCCAGTCCGTGGGCGTACTTGGCGGCCTGGGAATGGTCGCAGACGGCGATGTAGGCGTAGCCCCTCTCGCGGGCCAGGGCCGCGACCTCGCGGAGCGACAGGTCGCCGTCGCTGGCCCGGGTGTGGACGTGGAGGTCGCCCCTGATATCGCCGGCCTCGACCAGCCGGGGCAGGCGGTCCGCCAGGGCCAGCTCGACCTCGCCGCGGTCCTCGCGCATCTCGGGCGGCACCCAGGGCAGGCCGAGGGCGGCGTAGCAGTCCTCTTCGCTGCGGCCGGCCAGGCGCTTGGCGCCTTTGAAGACGCCGTACTCGGAGATCTTGAGGCTGCGCTCCTTGGCCAGGCCGCGGAGCTTGATGTTGTGGGCCTTGGAGCCGGTGAAGTAGAGGAGGGCGGCCCCGTACTCCGCGGCCCCGACGACCCGCAGGTCGACCTGGCGCTCGATGTCGCCGGACCGCAGGACGATCGAGCCCTTGGTGTCGCCCTCGGCCAGGACGCGGACCGCGCCGGGATGGCGGACGAAGCGGCGGACGACGGCCGCGCCGTCCCGGCCCTCGGCCAGGATGTCGATGTCGCCGACCGTCTCCCGCATCCGGCGCAGGGAACCGGCCGCCGACACCCGGCCGACGCCGGGGCCCGCGGCGAGATAGGCGACGATCTCGTCGGCGAGGGCCGCGGCGTCGCGGACGGACAGTCTCGCGGCGGCCTTCTCCCGCGCCTCCAGGCCCTTGCGGATGTTCTCGACCTTCTTCTCGCCCATGCCGGGAAGCTTGGCCAGGGAGCCGTCGGCGATGGCCCGCTCGAGCCCGTCCAGGCCGGCGATGCCGAGCTTGTCGCGGAGGAGATGGACGGTCTTGCCGCCGAGGCCCTGGACCTCGAGCAGGGCCAGGAGGCCCTCCGGCACCTTGGCCATGACCTCGTCGTGCTTGGCCATGCGGCCCGTCCGCAGGTACTCGTCGACCTTCTTGGCCAGGCCCTCGCCGATGCCGGGGACGGACCGGAGCCGGCCCTCGGCCGCGACCTTGGCCACGTCCTCCGTGAGGTCCCGCAGAACCCGGGCCCCCTTGCGGTAGGCGACGACCTTGAAGCCCGTCTCGCCCTCGATCTCCAGGGCGTCGGCGATGCGCTCGAACAGCTCCGCGATGTCCCGGTTCTTCATGGTCCGCGCCTTCGGTCATAGGTTAATCCAAACCCGGGCCCGACGGAAGCCCCCCGTCGCCCGGCCGGGTTGACAATTCCGGCCGGGGCCTCTAAGGTAGAGAAACCATGAGGGTCCTGCTGGCCGGGTACAACGTCGACAGCGCCGTCCTCGACGAGCTCAAGCGCGGCTCGGCGCCGCGCGAGGACGTCACGCCCGAGACCCTGTCGGCCGCCTACGCCCGCATCTCCCGCGACCCGCGGCCGGTCGACGACCTGCGGGCCGCGGCCCGGGCCGAGGTCGAGCGGGCCCGCCGGTCCAACCAGTCCATCATCTTCAAAATGGGCCACCACTCGGTCGCCGAGCACGCCGTCTTCAACTTCGACGTCGTCGGCGTCAGCCGTCTGGCCATCGAGGAGATCGAGCGCTTCCGGCTGGCCTCCTTCACCGAGAAGTCCCAGCGCTACATCACGCTCGGGGAGGACTTCGTCGTCCCCGAGGAGATCAAGCGGGCCCGGCGCGAGGCCCTGTTCGTCCGCACCGTCAAGGCCCAGAACGCCCTCTACCACCGGCTCTACGCCCGGCTCAAGCCGCACGTCTTCGCCAAGCACGCGGCGGCCGCGTCCGACCCCCGCAACCACGCCGTCCTGGACGGCTGGGCCAAGGAGGACGCCCGTTACGCCGTCAGCCTGGCCACCGAAGGCCAGCTGGGGATGACCGTCAACGCCCGCAACCTCGAGCTCCTCATCCGCCGGTTCGCCGCCAAGGGCCTCGAGGAGGTCCGGGCCCTCAACGTCCGGCTCTACGAGTTGGCCAAAGCCGTCGCGCCCTCGATCATCCTGTTCACCGATCCCAGCCCCTTCGACGCCGAGACCTACCCCGACCTGGCCGTGGCCGCGGCGGCCTGGCCGGCGCCCCGGGGGAGCCGCCGGGCGGCGGCCCGGACGGCGGCGGGTGTCACCCTGGCCGCGGCGACGCCGGACGGGGACGCGCGCGCGATCGCCGCCCTGCTCCACACCGTGACGCGACACTCTTATAAGGAATGCCTGGCCCGGGCCGCCAAGGCCGGGGCCGCGGCCCGCCGAGACCTCGTCCGCCGGGCCTTCGCCCGGATGGAGTTCTACGACTTCCCCCTCCGGGAGTTCGAGCACGCCGACCTCGTCTACGACCTCGTCCTGTCGGCCTCGTGCTTCGCCCAGCTCAAGCGGCACCGCATGGCCACCCTGACCTGGCAGCGCTACGATCCCGCCCTCGGCGTCACCGTGCCGCCGTCCTTCCGGGAAGCGGGCTTGGAAGGGGACTTCCTCGCGGTCGTCGCCCGGACCGATGAGGCCCACGCCGCGCTCGAGAAGGAGGCCGGCCCGGCGGCCGACTACGTCCTGACCAACGCCCACCGGCGGCGGGCCCTGCTCAAGGTCAACGTCCGCGAGCTCTATCACATCTCGCGCCTGCGCGAGGACATCTCGGCCCAGTGGGAGATCCGCCGGGTGGCCGCCGAGATGTCCCGGCTGGCCGCGCGCAAGATGCCGCTCGCCTGCCTGCTTCTCGGTGGCAAGGACGCCTATCCCGGGGTCTACGCCAAGGTCTTCGGCCGGGCGCCGAAGATGATCCCGCCCGCCCTCCTCAAATAGGACCGGGCCGGGCCGAACCCGCTCAGGCCCCCGGTTCGAGGACGAAGACGCGGCGGCCTCGGACCTCGAGGCGCCCCTCGAAGTAGAACCTGACCGCTTCGGGGTAGATGCGGTGCTCCTCGACCAGGATGCGGGCGGCCAGCGCGTCCTCTGTGTCGTCCTGGAGGACGGGCACGGCGGCCTGCAGGATGATCGGGCCCATGTCGACCTCGGCGGCGACGAAGTGGACCGTGCAGCCGGAGAAGCGGACGCCCCAGTCGATGGCCTTCTGCTGGACGTGGAGCCCGGGGAAGGCCGGCAGGAGGGCCGGGTGGATGTTGACGATGCGGTATTTGTAGGCGTCGCAGAGGCC
Organism: Candidatus Aminicenantota bacterium; assembly: GCA_017999365.1. Taxonomy (GTDB): domain Bacteria; phylum Acidobacteriota; class Aminicenantia; order Aminicenantales; family Saccharicenantaceae; genus RBG-16-66-30. Next base: position 201,054 of record JAGNLW010000004.1, on the reverse strand, counting down.
CGGCGTCAGGACCTTCATATAGCCGGCCAGGCAGATGAGGTCGATGCCCCGCTTGTCTATCTCGGCCGCGACGGCCCGGTCGTAATCCTCGCGCGAGGCGAAAGACTTGGCGTCGAGGAAGACCGTGTCGAGCCCGCCGTCCCGGGCCTTGAGCAGCCCGGGGGCATCGGCCTTGTTGCTCAGGACGAGGCCGATCCCGGCGTCGATGCGGCCGGCCCGGACGGCATCCCAGATGGCCGTGAAGTTCGAGCCGCGGCCGGACAGCAGGACGGCGATCCGGCCCTTCTTTTTCGGGCTGCGGAAGACGACCTCGTCCATGGGGCCTCCTAGGTCCGGACCTTGAAATAGGCGGGCAGGGCGTCCTTCCAGGCCCGGTAGGCGGTCTCGACCGGGACCCGCAGGACTTCCCGCCCGTCGCTGGCGACGGCGAGATCGGCGCCGCCGACCCGGCCGACGGCCCGGGCCGGCACGCCGCGGGACGCGGCCAGAGCCAGGAGCCGGGCGGCGTCCTTCTTGCGGCAGCTCAGCAGGACCCGCGACTGGGATTCGCCGAAGAGCAGGGCGTCGGCCCGCAGCGGGCCGTCGAGGGCGACTTCGCAGCCGAGCCGCCGAGGGCTGTGGAACGCGCACTCGGCCAGGGCCACGGCCAGCCCGCCTTCCGAGAGGTCGTGGGCGGAGCGGACCAGCCCGGCTTCGATGGCCTCGATCACGAATTCCTGATGGCGCTTCTCCGTCTCCAGGTCCATGGCCGGCGGGGCGCCGGCCTCGAGCCCGTGGACGGTTCTCAGATATTCCGTCCCGCCGAGCTCGGCGAAGCTCTCTCCGACGAGGACGACGGCGTCCCCGGCGGCCTTGAATCCGGGCGTCGCGGCCATCCCGATATCCTCCATGAGGCCGACGACGCCCAGCACGGGGGTCGGGTGGATGGACAGGCCCTCGGTGTCGTTGTAGAAGCTGACGTTGCCCCCGGTCACGGGGATGCCGAAGATCCGGCAGGCCTCGGAGATGCCGGTGACGGCCTGTTCGAACTGGCCCATGACCTCGGGCTTCTCGGGATTGCCGAAGTTCAGGCAGTTGGTGACGCCGATCGGCCGGGCCCCGACGCAGGCCAGGTTGCGGCAGGCCTCGGCCACGGCGATGCGGGCCCCGGTCCGCGGGTCGAGGCGGGTGTAGAGGCCGTTGCCGTCGAGGGTCATGGCCAGGGCCCGCTTGGAGCCCTTGATGCGCAGCAGGGCCGCGTCCGCGCCCGGCAGGAGGGCCGTGTTGACCTGGACCATGTGGTCGTATTGGCGGAAGACCCACTCCTTGTCGGCGACGGTCGGGGATGAGAGGACGCGGAGGAAGGCCTCGCCGAGGTCGGCCGGCAGCGGCAGGTCCTCGAGGGGCGGCGCCGGGGGGGGAGGGGCCGGCGCGGCGATGGGACGGTCGTAGGCGGGGCAGAGGTTGACGACGGCGTCGACGGGGATGTCGACGACGACCTCGCCCTTGAACGACATGCGGGCTCGGCCGCCCTCGACGACCTCGCCGATGACCGGCGCGTCGAGGTCCCACTTGGCGAAGACGGCCTGGACCTCGGCCACCCGGCCGGGTTCGGCCACGAGGAGCATGCGCTCCTGGGACTCCGAGAGCAGGATCTCGTAGGGCGTCATGCCGCTCTCGCGCTGCGGCACCTTGTCGAGGTCGATGACGACGCCCATGCCGCCCTTGGCCGCCATCTCGGTCGTCGAGCAGGTCAACCCGGCCGCGCCCATGTCCTGGATGCCGACGATGAGGCCGCGGTCCATGACCTCGAGGCAGGCCTCGAGCAGGAGCTTCTCCTTGAAGGGATCGCCGACCTGGACGTTGGGGCGCTTGTGCTCGGTGTCCTTGCCGAACTCGGCCGAGGCCATGGTCGCGCCGTGGATGCCGTCGCGGCCGGTCTTGGCCCCGACGTAGAGGACCTTGTTGCCGGCGCCCTCGGCCTTGGCGTAGAAGACCTTGTCCTTGTCGGCCAGGCCGAGGCAGAAGACGTTGACCAGGGGATTGAGGTTGTAGCAGGGGTCGAAATAGATCTCGCCCCCGACGGTCGGGACGCCGAAGGCGTTGCCGTAGCCGGAGATGCCGGAAACGACCCCTTCCATGACCGAGCGGTTCTTGGCGTCGTCGGGCGGGCCGAAGCGCAGGGAGTCCATGACCGCGACGGGCCGGGCGCCCATGGTGAAGATGTCGCGGAGGATTCCGCCGACGCCCGTGGCCGCGCCCTGGTAGGGCTCGATATAGGAGGGGTGGTTGTGGGACTCGATCTTGAAGACGACGACCTGGCCGCCGCCGATGTCGAGGACGCCGGCGTTCTCGCCGGGGCCCTGGACGACCCGCGGGCCCTCGGTCGGGAGCCGCTTGAGGTGGACGCGCGAGCTCTTGTAGCCGCAGTGCTCGGACCACATGACCGAGAAGATGCCCAGCTCGGTCAGGTTGGGCTCCTTGCCGATGAGCTCAGCGATGAGCCGGTATTCGTCCTCGGTCAGGTTGTGGCGTTCGAGGAGGGACTTATCGATCATGGCGGGCCTTCCTGCGGGGCGCGGCTGCCCGGCGCGCCGGCCGGGCGCGCTCGAGGCTGGCGATCAGGGATGCGAAGACCGTCCGGCCGTCCAGGCTGCCGAGGATCCGTTCCGAGGCCCGCTCCGGGTGGGGCATCAGGCCGAGGACGTTGCCGGCCTCGTTGCGGATGCCGGCGATGGCGTTGAGGGAGCCGTTGACGTTGGCCGCGTCGGTCACGCGGCCGTCGGCGTCGCAGTAGCGGAAGACGACCTGACGGCGCCGCTCGATCTCGCGCAGGACGCGCGGCGGGGCGTAGTAGTTGCCGTCGAAGTGGGCGATGGGGATGCGCAGGACCTGGCCCTTGCGGCCGGCCCGGGTGAAGTCGGTCTTGTCGTTCTCGATCCGGACGTGGACGTGCTGGCAGAGGAACTTGAGGTCCTTGTTGCGCAGCATGGCCCCCGGCAGGAGGCCGAGCTCGAGCAGGATCTGGAAGCCGTTGCAGATGCCGAGGACGCGGCCGCCGCGGCGGGCGAAGGCCTTGACCTCCTGCATGAGCGGCGAGAAGCGGGCGATGGCCCCCGAGCGGAGGTAGTCGCCGTAGGAGAAGCCGCCCGGCAGGACGACGCAGTCGACGCCCCGCAGGTCGTGGTCCTTGTGCCAGAGCCAGACGGTCGGCCGCTTCATGACCTCGCTGAGGACGTGGAAGGTGTCGTGGTCGCAGTTGGAGCCGGGGAATTGGACGACGCCGAATTTCATGGCCGTGCCCCTCAGCGGCCCTTGAGGATTTCCCAGTCGAACTTCTCGATGATGGGATTGGCCAGGACGCGCCGGGCGATCTCGGGCACCAGGGCCTCGGCCTCCTTGCGGGTCGTGCCCTCGAGGTCGAGCTCGAAGACCTTGCCCTGCCGGACCTCGGAGACCGCGCCGTAGCCCATGGTGTGGAGCGCGTTCTTGACGGTCTGGCCCTGGGGGTCGAGGACGCTGTCCTTGAACGAGACGAGGATCCTAACTCTCATGGCTGAAAACCCTTTCGAAGATGTAGTCGATCTTGGCCAGGTACGGGTCGAGGGAGAAGCAGGCCTCGATCTCCCGCGGCCCGAGGACGGCGGTCACGGCCGGGTCGGCCCCGACCAGGGCCTTGAAGTCGAGCCCCTCCTCCCAGGCCTTGAGGCTGCTGCGCTGGACGGCCTGGTAGGCGTCCTCGCGGGTCATGCCCTTGCGGGTCAGGGCCAGCAGGACGCTCTGCGAGAAGATGAGGCCGCGCGTCGCGCCGATGTTGGCCTTCATGCGGTCGGGGTGGACGACCCAATGGGCGACGATGTCGGCCGCGTCGGCCAGCAGGAAGTCGGTCAGGATGAAGGAGTCCGGGAAGACGACCCGCTCGGCCGAGGAATGGGAGATGTCGCGCTCGTGCCAGAGGGCGATGTTCTCCAGTCCGACCTGGGCGTTGGCCCGGACGAGGCGGGCCAGGCCCGAGATGCGCTCGCAGCGGACGGGGTTCTTCTTGTGCGGCATGGACGAGGAGCCCTTCTGGCCCTTGGTGAACGGCTCCTCGAGCTCGAGGACCTCGGTCCGCTGGAGGTGACGGACCTCGACGGCGAACTTCTCCACGGACGAGGCCAGCAGGGCCAGGGCCGAGAGGACCTCGGCGTGGCGGTCGCGCTGGAGGACCTGCGTCGAGACCTTGGCCGGACGGAGCTTGAGCCGCCGCAGGGCCATGACCTCGACCCGGGGGTCGAGGTGGATGTAGGTCCCGACCGAGCCCGAGATGCGGCCGACGGAGATGGTCTTCAGGGCGCTCTCGAGCCGGGTCACGTGCCGGCCGACCTCCTCGTACCAGACGAGGAGCTTGAAGCCGAAGGTCACCGGCTCGGCGTGGATGCCGTGGGTGCGCCCGATGCAGACGGTCCGCCGGTGCTTGAGGGCCTGGCGCTTGAGCAGGCGCCGGAAGGCCCGCAGGTCGGTGAGGACCTTCTCCAGCGACTCCTTGATGAGCAGCGACAGGGCCGTGTCGACGACGTCGTAGGAGGTCAGGCCGAGGTGGACGAAGCGCGACTCGGGCCCGATCTTCTCGGCGACCGAGGTCAGGAAGGCGATGATGTCGTGCTTGACGACCTTCTCGATGGCGTCGATGCGCGCGACGGAGAAGCCGGCCTTGTCGCGGATCGTCTTGAGGGCGGGCTTGGGGATCTGCCCCAGGCGCGACCAGGCCTCGCAGACGGCCAGCTCGACGTCGAGCCATTTGCGGTAGCGGTTCTCGTCGGTCCAGACGGCGCCCATCTCGGGGCGGGTATAGCGGTCGATCATGGGGCTCAGCCTTTCTTGGAGTAAGGGCGATGATAACAGCAGGGGAGAGGGGTTGTCAACGAATCGCCGGGCCGCTCAAAGGTTCTGCTATAATCCCCGTCTAAACGGGTGAGGACGAGATGGATGAACGCTCGGAGGCCGAGCTCGTGGCCGAAGCCGCGCGCGGCGGGCGCGAGGCCTTCGCCGAGCTCGTCCGCCGTTACGAGCGGCGGGTCCATGCCGTCGTCCTGCGCCTCGCCGGCGACGCCGCCGACGCCGACGACCTGGCCCAGGAGGCCTTCATGACCGCCTGGCGGGCGATCGGGAGCTTCCGCGGCGGCTCCGGTTTCTACACCTGGCTCTACCGCATCGCGGTCAACGCTTCGCTGACCTTCCTGAAGAGGAAGGGTCGCGAGAAGCGGCGGATGGCCTTCGACGACAACGCCGTCGCGGCCGGACCGGCCGCCGGGCCGGCGCCCGGCGATCCCGAAGACCGGGCCGGGGCGGGCGAGCTCAAGGCCCGCGTCGACGCGGCCGTCGGCGGCCTGCCGGCCCATTTCCGGGCCGCTTTCGCCCTGGTCGTCGACCAGGGCCTGAGCCACGCCGAGGCCGGCCGGGTCCTCGGCTGCTCGGAGAACACCGTGTCCTGGCGGCTGCACAAGGCCCGCAAGATGCTCCGGGAGCGCCTGGGGCCTTGGCTCGAGGAGGGGCGATCATGAGATGCCGGACGGTCGAACGGCGGTTATCGGACGGGTTCGACCGGGCCCTGGCGCCCGGGGCCGCGGCCCGTCTCGAAGCCCATTTGCGGGTCTGCCCGTCCTGCCGGGCCCATCGGGCCGCCCTGGCCCGCCTCCAGGCCGCCTCCGGGCCTCCGGCCGGGCGGAGCCCCGAGGACTGGGCCGTTTTCGAACACAAGCTCGAGGCCCGGCTCGACGCCTGGGAGTCCGGCCGGGCCGGCCGCTCCGCTCCGATCGCCTGGCGTCCCCGGGCGGCTTTCGCGGCCGCCGCCGCGCTCGTCCTCGCCGGGGCGGCCCTCTGGGTCGTTCTGGCCCGCTCCGGGCCGGAGGCCGGCCCGTACGCCTGGGTCCCCTCGGCCGACGGGATCGCGCCCCTGATCCGGGAGGCGGAGACCGACCCCGGCCTGGAAGGGGCCGTCGGCCGCTACCTCAGCGAATCGCTGGCCGAGCTCGCGCCTGCCGTGGACGCCGACGCCGCCGCCCTGACGGCGGCCGATCCTCTGTTCTGGGAGAGCCTCTCGGACGACGAGCTGGGGGCCGTCGCCGAGGCGCTCGGGAAGGAAACGGGACTAGGAGGTCCGCAATGAACCGCAATCGCCTTATCCTCGCCGTCCTGGGGCTGGCCCTGGCCGCAGGGATCGCGCCGTCCGTCCTGGGGGCCCCCCAGGACCCGGCCCGCAGACCCAGGCTCAGGGAGAGCCTCAGCGACCTCTATCTCGTCCGCCTGACCCGGGCCCTCGAACTGACGGAGGACCAGGCCGCCAAGCTCTACCCGGTGCTGACCCGGGCCGAAAAGGACAAGGCGGAGCTCCAGGGACGGATGGGGAACGACCTCCGGGACCTCCGTGAGGAGCTGGCCGGTCCCTCCGTCAGGGAGGGCCGGGTGGCCGGGCTCGTCGACCGCATCCGGGAAGCCCGCCGGGTCCTTCGTCAGAAGGAGGACGAGGTCGAGGCCGTTCTTGAGGCCCACCTGACGCCCGTCCAGCGGGCCCGGTACGTCATCTTCACGGTCGATTTCATGCGCTCGGTGGGGGAGAACCTGCAGCGGGTCCGCGGCCAAAGGGGCGTTTTAAAAAGAAATCCTTGACAAAAGTCGCGGTTTCCCCTAGGATACCCGTGGTCGTTCTGTATATTTCAGATTAAATCTCTGAAAAAAAGAACACTTTCGGGCCTGAGGAGAGAAGCTTTTTATATTTTTGCATCTCTTTCTCTGTATTCCCCCGTTGACGAGCAGGGCTCAGACGAGACAGGTTGAGGCGACGCCAGCGTAGCTCAGCAGGTAGAGCGGCTGATTTGTAATCAGCGGGTCAGGGGTTCGAATCCCTTCGCTGGCTTTGGGCGACGATCGAGAGCGATGACGATGCAACATAATGCGGGCAGGTTCCAGAGTGGCCAAATGGGACGGGCTGTAAACCCGTTGCGGAAACGCTTCGGAGGTTCGAATCCTTCCCTGCCCATTTCTCCGTCAATCGCCTGCGGGAATAGCTCAGTTGGTAGAGCGTCAGCCTTCCAAGCTGAACGTCGCGGGTTCGAATCCCGTTTCCCGCTCTTGCTCGAGGTGGACGGGCCCAAGTAGCTCAGTTGGTAGAGCACGTCCTTGGTAAGGACGGGGTCACCAGTTCAATTCTGGTCTTGGGCTTTTTTATCGACTCCGATCGAGGCCCCCGGGGCCGGGAAGGTTAGACATGCGAGAGATCATCACGCTCCAATGCGGGGAGTGCAAGCGTCGCAATTACAGCACGACCCGGAACAAGAAGAAGCAGACCGAGAAGCTCGAGACGAGCAAGTACTGCCCCTTCTGCCGCCGGCACACGGACCACAAGGAAGTCAAATAGCGAGGACCGGAAGGTGAGTAGCTCAATTGGCAGAGCAGCGGTCTCCAAAACCGCAGGTTGCAGGTTCGAGCCCTGTCTCACCTGCCACTGTCTCTCGCGCGACGGGCGGTGACGGGCCGTTTCGGCCCCACCGCGGAGGACACGAAGAGGACACGCCATGAACGACAAGATCCGTTGGACCAAGCGCTTCGGGAACTTCCTGAGGGACGTCCGGGCCGAGCTCAAGAAGGTCACCTGGCCCTCCAAGAACGAGGTCGTCAGCACGACCGTCGTCGTCATCGCCGCCACGGTCTTCTTCGGCTTCTATCTGTTCTTCCTGGACGTCATCTTCTCCTGGGCCATCACTCAGATCAAGACGCTGTTGGGCTAAGGGCAGGGGGACCGCACGATGGCTAAGAACTGGTTCGTCGTTCACACCTACTCGGGCTTCGAGAAGTTCGTCGCCGAATCGATCAAGCAGAAGGCGATCGAACTGCACCTCGAGGACCAGGTCGGCCAGATCATCATCCCGACCGAGGACGTCATCGAGATCCGGGCCGGCAAGAAGGTCGTCTCGACCAAGCGCTCCTACCCCGGCTACATCCTGGTCGAGATGGAGATGAACGACGAGAACTGGCTGATGATCCGGCAGGTCCCCAAGGTCACGGGCTTCGTCGGCTCGGGCCGGACGCCGACCCCCCTGAGCAAGAAGGAGGTCGGCCAGATCGTCGAGCACATGGAGACGACCTCCGAGAAGCCCAAGCCCAAGCACTCGTTCGAGAAGGGCGAGGCCGTCCGCATCATCGACGGGCCGTTCTTCAACTTCAACGGCATCGTCGAAGAGGTCAACGCCGAGCGCAACACCCTCAAGGTCCTGGTCACCATCTTCGGCCGGTCCACCCCGGTCGAGCTCGAGTTCCTGCAGGTGGAAAAGCTTTAGGAGGCCCCCTATGTCGAAGGAAGTCATCGCCAAGATCAAGCTGGAGATCGTCGCCGGGCAGGCCAGCCCTGCGCCTCCCGTCGGACCGGCCCTGGGCCAGCACGGCGTCAACATCATGGGCTTCGTCCGGGAGTTCAACGACCGGACGAAGAAGATGGACGAGGGCACCGTCGTCCCCGTCCTCATCACGGTCTTCAAGGACAAGTCGTTCAACTTCGTGGTCAAGACCCCGCCGGCCTCCTACCTCCTGAAGAAGGCCGCCGGCATCGCCAAGGGCTCCGGGGCCCCGAACAAGGACAAGGTCGGCAAGGTCACCATGAAGCAGATCGAGGACATCGCCCGGACGAAGCTGCCCGACCTCAACGCCTACGACCTCGAGGCGGCCAAGAAGATCGTCGCCGGGACGGCGAAAAACATGGGATTGGAGATCATCAGTGAGTAAGCACGGCAAGAACACCGTCAAGGCCCGGGAGGTCAGGGGGACGGAGCCCCGGACGTACTCCCTCGAGGAGGCCGTGGCCCTCCTCAAGAAGGCCCACTTCGCCAAGTTCGACGAGTCGGTCGACGTGGACATCCGGCTGGGGGTCAATCCCAAGTACTCCGACCAGATGGTCCGCGGCACCGTCGTCCTGCCCCACGGCACCGGCAAGACCAAGAGGATCTGCGTCATCGCGGCCGGGGAGAAGATCAAGGAGGCCGAGGAGGCCGGGGCCGATTTCGCCGGCGGCGACGAGATCATCGAGAAGATCGCCGGCGGCTGGATCGACTTCGACATCGTCATCGCCACCCCGGACGTCATGCGCGGCGTCGGCAAGCTCGGCCGCATCCTGGGGACCAAGGGCCTCATGCCCAACCCCAAGGCCGGGACCGTCACCTTCGACATCCGCAAGGCCGTCGAGGAGACCAAGGCCGGCAAGGTCGAGTTCCGCGTCGACAAGACGAGCATCGTCCACTCCACGGTCGGCAAGGTCTCCTTCGAGGAGGCCAAGCTCGTGGACAATATGAGGACCTTCATCCAGGCCATCCTGCACGCCAAGCCGCCGGCCGCCAAGGGCAAGTACGTGCGGTCGCTGTTCGTGTCCTCGACGATGGGCCCGTCCTTCCGGATCTCCGAGGACATCTTAGAAAGCTAGAGGAGAGAGCGCCGTGAAAAAGGCAGACAAGACCCCCATCGTCGAATCGCTCGAGCGCCTGTTCGCCGCGAACGACACCTATTACCTCGTCGACTTCAAGCGCATGAAGGTCGCCCAGTCCGTCGAGCTGCGCAAGCTCCTGCGCAAGAACGGCTACGCCTACAAGGTCATCAAGAACCGGCTGGCCCTGCGGGCCCTCGGCGAGAAGTGCCCGGAGGCCCTGCGGCCGTTCTTCCAGAAGCCGACGGCCGTCGCCTTCGCCGACAAGGACCCCGTCCAGCTGGCCAAGATCCTCAGGGACTTCTCCAACCAGGGCAAGATCCTGGCCGTCAAGGGCGGCCAGGTCGAAGGGCAGCTCATGCCCGCCGCCCGGTTCGACGAGGTCAGCAAGCTGCCGTCCCGCGAAGAGCTCCTCGGCCGGCTGGCCGGGATGATGGCCCAGCCGCTCCGGCAGCTCCTGGGCACCCTCAAGGCCCCGCTCGGCAACTTCGGCATCCTTCTCGGCGAACTCAACAAGAAGAAAAACGCTTAAAACCCCATATTTAAGGAGACGCGTGACATGGACAAACTGACCAAGGAACAGTTCTTCGCCCACCTGGACACCCTGACCATGCTGGAGATCTCGGACTACATCAAGGAGTTCGAGACCCGCTACGGCGTCAGCGCCGCCGCGGCCGCCCCCGTCATGATGGCCGCCGCTCCCGCCGCCGAAGCCGCCAAGGCCGAGGAGAAGACGGAGTTCAACGTCATCCTCAAGTCGGTCGGCGACAAGAAGATCAACGTCATCAAGGTCGTCCGCGAGGTCACCAGCCTCGGGCTCAAGGAAGCCAAGGACCTCGTCGACGGCGCCCCCAAGCCGCTCAAGGAAGGCGTCACCAAGGAAGAGGCCGAGTCCATCAAGGCCAAGTTCGCCGAAGTCGGAGCCGTCATCGAGCTTCAGTAAGTGATCCGGTTGGCTGAGCGTCCGTTGGAACGGGCCCGGAAACGGGGACGCCCGATCTCTGCTTGAGAGTGAGACGACATGCTCAAAGAACCTAGAAGACCGTATCGCGCGCGGGACGACTTCTCGAAGATCAAGGCCGTCTTCCCGATGCCCAAGCTCCTGGACATCCAGACCCAGTCCTACGCGGAGTTCCTCCAGATGGAGCTTCTGCCCGAGGAGCGCAAGGACACCGGCCTCCAGGCGGCCCTGAAGGACGTCTTCCCCATCTCCGACTTCAAGGAGACGACGGAACTCGAGTTCCTCAGCTACTCCATCGGCACCTGGGAGTGCAAGTGCGGGCGGCTCAAGGGGGTGGAGAACTCCCGGGCCAAGTGCAACGCCTGCCAGACGCTCCTGCCGGCCGGCATGGAGCTGACCGAGAAGGAGGTCTGCCCCTTCTGCGGGGCGGCCCGCAAGGTCGAGATCCCGCTCTGCGAGCACTGCGGCGACCGCGTCGGCCTGAAGATCAAGTACACCCCGATGGAGTGCATCCAGAAGGGCTACACCTACTCCATCCCCCTCAAGCTCAAGGTCCAGCTCGTGTCCTGGGAAAAGGACGCCACGACCAAGGCCAAGCGCCTCAAGCACATCAAGCAGCAGGAAGTCTATTTCGGCGACATCCCGCTCATGACCGAGAAGGGCACGTTCATCTTCAACGGCATCGAGCGGGTCGTCGTCAGCCAGCTCCAGCGTTCGCCCGGCGTGTTCTTCCGCCAGGCCGAGACCAAGGGCTTCTACATCGCCAAGATCATCCCGTACCGCGGCGCCTGGGTCGAGTTCGAGCACGATCCCAAGAACCTCATCTGGGTCCGCCTCGACCGCAAGAAGAAGTTCCTGGCCAGCGTCTTCCTCCGGGCCCTCGGCTTCGGCACCGACGAGGAGATCCTCAAGCTGTTCCACAAGGTCTATAAGGTCCTCCCCGAGGACGGCAAGCCGTTCTGGGAGGTCTCGGACGAGCTGGTCGGCAAGACCCCGGCCGACGACGTCACCGACGCCAAGGGCCGCAAGGTCCTGGCGCCGGCCAAGAAGAAGATCACGCCCGAGGTCCTGGCCGCGCTCAAGGACGCCGGCGTCACGCGCGTGCCCGCGGTCAAGAAGGAGCTCCTCGGCGCCTACGCCCTGTCCGGCATCAAGGGCAAGGTCCGGACGAACGAGCCCCTCGAGGACGTCCAGCTCGACCTCCTCCTCGGCCGCGGCGAGCCGTTCGAGGTCTTCTATCCCGAGGACGACCGGTCGGGGCTCATCTGGAGCACGACGCTCAAGAAGGACCTGCGCAAGGACCAGGCCTCGGCCCTGGGCGAGATCTACCGCAAGCTGCGGCCGGGCGAGCCCCACACCCAGGAGAGCGCCCACAACCTGTTCCACGGCCTGTTCTTCAATCCCCAGAAATACAATTTCTCCCGCATCGGCCGGCTCAAGTTCAACATCAAGCTCGGCCTGGAGACCTCCCTCGAGGACAAGACGCTGGCCCCCAAGGACTACGTCGAGGTCCTCAAGTACCTCCTCAACCTCCGCTTCGGCGAGGGCGTCGTCGACGACATCGACCACCTCGGCAACCGCCGGGTCCGCTCGGTCGGCGAGCTCGTCGAGAACGCCTTCCGCATCGGGCTGACCCGGATGGAGCGGACGATCAAGGAGAAGATGACCATCACCGCGGACCTGGCGGCGGCCATGCCCCAGGACCTCATCAACTCCAAGCCGGTCATCGCCGCCCTCAAGGAGTTCTTCGGCAGCTCCCAGCTGTCCCAGTTCATGGACCAGATCAACGCCCTGGCCGAGATCACCCACAAGCGCCGCCTGTCGGCCCTCGGCCCCGGCGGCCTCAGCCGTGAGCGGGCCGGCTTCGAGGTCCGCGACATCCAGACCTCCCACTACGGCCGCATCTGCCCGGTCGAGACGCCGGAAGGCCCGAACATCGGCCTCATCTCCTCGCTCAGCTGTTTCGCCCGGGTCAACGAGTACGGCTTCGTCGAGACGCCCTACCGCAAGGTCGAGAACGGGCGCATCGTCGACTTCGTCAAGGTCCTCCACCCCGGCTCGAGCGATTACAAGATCGGCGACATCGTCAAGAAGGACGAGATGGGCCGGGCGGTCGAGAAGCTCAAGGACCAGAAGGCCCGCCAGCTGCCGACCGTCGAGCCCTACTGCTTCTACCTGACCGCCTGGGAGGAGGAGAAGCACAACATCGCCCAGGCCAACGCCGTCGTCGACGACCGCGGCCGCTTCCAGGACGAGCTCGTCAGCGCCCGCGAGCGGGGCAACTTCAAGAACATCCCCCGCGAGCAGATCCACTACATCGACGTCTCCCCCAAGCAGCTCGTCTCCCTCTCGGCCGCCCTCATCCCGTTCCTGGAGCACGACGACGCCAACCGGGCCCTGATGGGCTCGAACATGCAGCGCCAGGCCGTGCCCCTCATCCGGCCCGAGACCCCCCTCATCGGCACGGGCATCGAGGGACTGGTGGCCGAGGGCTCCGGCGACGTCGTCGTCTGCAAGCGCTCCGGCGTCGTCGAGTTCGTCGACGCCGAGCGCATCATCGTCCGCGTCGACGAGAAGGAGGCCGGCCGCAGCTGGGACGTCGGCACCGACCTCTACACCCTGGTCAAGTTCCTGCGGACCAACCAGAACACCTCGACCAACCACCGGCCCATCGTCCGCAAGGGCGACAAGGTCCTCCGCGGCCAGGTCCTGGCCGACAGCTCCTGCACGGACGGGGGCGAGCTGGCCCTCGGCCGCAACGTCCTCTGCGCCTTCATGCCCTGGCGGGGCTACAACTACGAGGACGCCATCATCGTCAGCGAGAAGCTCATCAAGCAGGACATCTTCACCTCGCTCCACATCGTCGAGGAGACCATCGAGGCCCGCGACACCAAGCTCGGCCCCGAGGAGATCACCCGCGACATCCCCAACGTCCCCGAGAACCTGCTCCGCAACCTCGACGAGAACGGCATCGTCCGCATCGGCGCCCACGTCAAGTCGGGCGACATCCTGGTCGGCAAGGTCGCGCCGAAGGGCGAGACCCAGCTGTCGCCGGAGGAGAAACTCCTCAAGGCCATCTTCGGGGAGAAGGCCCTCGACGTCAAGGACGCCTCGCTCTACTGCTCGCCCGGCGTCGAAGGCACGATCATCGACGTCCGCATCTTCTCCCGCCGCGGCATCGAAAAGGGTCCGCGGGCCAAGGCCATCGAGAAGGACGAGATCGCCACCCTCAAGCGCAACCTCGACTCCGAGATCGAGATCCTCGAGGCCGAGAAGTGGGACAAGGTCCGGGCCCTGCTCAAGGGCTCGGTCGTCGAGAAGACCCAGAAGATCGAGGGCCTGACCCTGGAGAAGGGGACCAAGCTGACCGAGAAGGTCCTCGAGGGCCTCGATTTCGAGGATGCCCTAAAGCTCAAGCTCGACGACGACGAGGACCGCGACCGCGAGATCAAGGATCTCGACAAGAAGGCCAAGCGCCAGGTCGAGGCCCTGCGGGCCGTCTTCAAGGACAAGGTCGACAACCTCAAGAAGGGCGACGAGCTGGCCCCCGGCGTCATCCAGGCCATCAAGGTCTTCATCGCCATGAAGCGCAAGATGTCCGTCGGCGACAAGATCTCCGGCCGCCACGGCAACAAGGGCATCGTGGCCAAGATCGTGCCCGAGGAGGACATGCCCCGGCTGCCCGACGGGCTGCCCGTCGAGATCGTCCTCAACCCCCTCGGCGTCCCCTCCCGCATGAACGTCGGCCAGATCCTCGAGACCCACGCCGGCTGGGCCTGCCAGTCCCTCGGCATCCGCATGGCCACCCCGGTCTTCGACGGCGCCAGCGAGAAGGAGATCAAGCAGCTCCTCAAGAAGGCCGGCCTGCCCGAGACGGGCAAGACGCCGCTCTTCGACGGCATGAGCGGCGACCTCCTCGACCAGGAGGTCACGGTCGGCTACATCTACATGATGAAGCTGTTCCACCTCGTCGACGACAAGATCCACGCCCGCTCGACCGGCCCGTACTCCCTCATCACCCAGCAGCCGCTGGGGGGCAAGGCCCAGTTCGGCGGCCAGCGGTTCGGCGAGATGGAGGTCTGGGCCCTGGAAGCCTACGGCGCCGCCTTCTGCCTGCAGGAGCTCCTGACGGTCAAGTCCGACGACGTCGAGGGCCGGGCCAAGATCTACGAGGCCATCGTCAAGGGCGACCTCGACTTCACGCCCGGGCTGCCCGAGTCCGTCAACGTCCTCATCCGCGAGCTCCAGAGCCTCTGCCTCAACGTCGAGCTGGAGAAGGGCGACAAGGACGACGTCCTGCCCTGGGGCATCGCCGTGCCCCAGCCGGTCAAAGGAGAAGTCTAATGGACATCCGACCGCCGATCACGACGGCGCCGCGGCCGCGGCTCGAGTTCGACCGCGTCCGCATCAGCATCGCCTCGCCCGAGAAGATCAAGAGCTGGTCCTGGGGCGAGGTGACCAAGCCCGAGACCATCAACTACCGGACGTTCAAGCCCGAGAAGGACGGTCTCTTCTGCGCCAAGATCTTCGGTCCCATCAACGACTACGAGTGCCTCTGCGGCAAGTACAAGCGGATGAAGTACCGGGGCATCATCTGCGAGCGCTGCGGCGTCGAGGTGACCAAGTCCAAGGTCCGCCGCGAGCGCATGGGCCACATCCAGCTGGCCTCGCCCGTCGCCCACATCTGGTTCTTCAAGAGCCCGCCGAGCCGCATCGGCCTCGTCCTCGACCTGTCCATCAAGGACCTCGAGAAGGTCCTCTACTTCGAATCCTACATCGTCATCGACCCGGCCGACACGCCGCTCAAGGAGAAGCAGCTCCTCAACGAGGAAGAGCACAAGGACGCCCAGGAGAAATACGGCGACAAGTTCGAGGCCAGCATCGGCGCCGAGGCCATCAAGGTCCTGCTGGAGAAGATCAACATCCAGAAGGAGGCCGAGCGCCTGCGCAAGCTCATGAAGAAGGAGACCTCGCAGCAGCGCAAGCTCCGCTACGCCAAGCGTCTGCGGGTCTTCAAGGCCCTCAAGCGGTCGGGCAACCGGCCGGAGTGGATGGTCCTCGACGTCGTCCCGGTCATCCCGCCCGACCTGCGCCCCCTGGTCCGCCTGGACGGCGGCCGGTTCGCCACCTCCGACCTCAACGACCTCTACCGCCGGGTCATCAACCGCAACAACCGGCTCAAGAAGCTCATCGAGCTCAAGGCCCCCGAGCTCATCATCCGCAACGAGAAGCGCATGCTCCAGGAGGCTGTCGACGCCCTGTTCGACAACGGCAAGCGCGGCCGGGTCCATCTCGGCGCCAACCGCCGGCCCCTGAAGTCCCTGAGCGAGGCCCTGCGCGGCAAGCAGGGACGGTTCCGCCAGAACCTCCTGGGCAAGCGCGTCGACTACTCGGGCCGGTCGGTCATCGTCGTCGGCCCCGAGCTCAAGCTCAACCAGTGCGGCCTGCCCAAGAAGATGGCCCTGGAGCTGTTCAAGCCCTTCATCTTCAACAAGCTCGAGAAGGAGGGCCTGGTCCCGAGCGTCAAGGTCGCCCGGGAGTGGCACGAGCAGGAGCGGCCCGAGGTCTGGGACTACCTCGAGGAGGTCGTCCGCGAGCACCCCATCTTCCTCAACCGCGCGCCGACCCTGCACCGCCTCGGCATCCAGGCCTTCGAGCCCCTCCTCGTCGAGGGCAAGGCCATCCAGATCCACCCCCTGGTCTGCGCGGCCTTCAACGCCGACTTCGACGGCGACCAGATGGCCGTCCACATCCCGCTCTCGGTCGAGGCCCAGATCGAGGCCCAGACCCTGATGCTGTCGACGAACAACATCCTGTCCCCGGCCCACGGCCGGCCCCTGACGATCCCCTCCCAGGACATGATCCTCGGCTGCTACTACCTGACCCTCGAGAAGAAGGGCCAGAAAGGGGAGGGGCGGATCTTCGGCGGCCCCGACGAGGCCCTCCTGGCCATGGAGGCCGGCGAGGTCGGCCTGCAGAGCCTCATCAAGCTGCGCTTCACCGGGCCGTTCATGAACCTGGCCACCTACTACGACGACCAGGGCGTCATGACCTGCCCCGTCCAGGAGTTCAAGGGCGAGCTCGTCGAGACGACGCCCGGCCGGATCATCTTCAACGGCGTCCTGCCCAAGGGCTTCCCGTTCGTCAACGGGATGATCCGCAAGAAGGGCATGGAGAACCTGGTCTTCTACACCTACCTCAGGGCCGGGCTCAAGCCGACGGTCGTCATCCTCGACGCCATGAAGGAGCTCGGCTTCAAGTACGCCACCCGGGCCGGCTTCTCGCTGGGCATCGACGACTTCGTCATCCCGGGGGAGAAGAAGGCCCTCGTCGACAAGGCCGAACGGGACGTCCTGGGCATCGAGAAGCAGTACCAGGACGGCATCATCTCCTCCGGCGAGCGCTTCAACCGCGTCGTCGAGATCTGGGGCACGGTCACCGAGAGCGTCTCCAAGGCCATGATCGACGAAATGAAGAAGATCAGCCTCGAGGGCAAGGAGCTCAACCCGCTCTACGTCATGTCCGATTCCGGCTCCCGGGGCAACCGGCAGCAGATCCGCCAGCTGGCCGGCATGCGCGGCCTGATGTCGAAGCCCTCGGGCGAGATCCTGGAGACGCCCATCGTGGCCAACCTGCGGGAAGGCCTGAACGTCCTCCAGTACTTCATCTCGACCCACGGCGCCCGCAAAGGCCTGGCCGACACGGCCCTCAAGACGGCCAACTCCGGCTACCTGACCCGCAAGCTCGTCGACGTCTGCCAGGAGGTCATCGTCGACGAGCACGACTGCGGCACGCTCAAGGGCATCAACGTCTCGGCCATCGTCGAGAACGGCGAGATCATCGAGCCGTTCATCGACCGGATCGTCGGCCGCGTCGCCCTCGAGCGGGTCGTCCATCCCGACACCGGCGAGACCATCGTCGACAGGGACGACGAGATCACCGAGAAGGTCGCCCAGGAGTTCCAGGACCTGGGCATCGAGCGGGTCAAGATCCGCTCGGTCCTGAGCTGCGAGTCCAAGCGCGGCATCTGCCAGCTCTGCTACGGCCGCTCGCCGGCCTCCGGCAAGATGGTCGAGCTCGGCGAGGCCTGCGGCATCGTCGCGGCCCAGTCGATCGGCGAGCCGGGCACCCAGCTGACCATGCGGACCTTCCACGTCGGCGGCATCGCCATGGGCGGCGCCGAGCGGTCCAAGATCGAGGCCAAGAACGAGGGCGTCCTGAAGTTCAACAACCTCAAGTCGGTCACCAACAAGGACGGCACGCTCATCGTCGTCAACCGCAGCGCCAACATCGCCGTCCTCGACCACCGCGGCCGCGAGGTCGAGCACTACCAGGTGCCCTACGGCGCCCGCATCATCGTCCCCGAGGGCCACGAGGTCAAGTCCCGCCAGGCCTTCGCCGAGTGGGACCCCTTCAACACCTACATCCTGACCGAGGAGACGGGGACGGTCCGCTTCCACGACGTCGTCCTCGGCGTCAGCATGGAGGAGGTCCAGGACGAGTTCACCGGCCTGCGCAAGCAGGTCATCATCGACCCCAAGGACGAGAAGCTCCAGCCCCAGATCGAGGTCCTCGACCCCAAGCGGACCGACGACAAGGGCCGGCCCGTCATCCTGCGCAAGTACTTCCTGCCCTCGGGGGCCAACCTCGAGATCAAGGACGCGGCCTCGGTCTTCGCCGGCGACGTCATGGCCAAGATCCCCCGCGAGGCGGCCCGCACCAAGGACATCACGGGCGGCCTGCCCCGGGCCGAGGAGCTGTTCGAGGCCCGGCGGCCCAAGCTGCCGGCCGTCATCTCCGAGATCGACGGCACCGTCCAGATCGGCGGCCTGGTCCGCGGCTACCGCAGGATCACCGTCCGCAACGAGCGCGGCGGCGAGAAGGAATACCTCATCCCCAAGGGCGCCCACCTGAGCGTCTCGGACGGGGAGAGGATCCGGGCCGGGGACGCCCTCATGGACGGCCCGGTCAACCCCCACGACATCCTCCGGGTCCTGGGCGAGAAGGAGCTGGCCGAATACCTCCTCAAGGAGGTCCAGGCCGTCTACCGGCTCCAGGGCGTTGCGATCAACGACAAGCACATCGAGACCATCATCCGGATGATGCTCCGCTGGGTCAAGGTCGAGGAGGTCGGGGACACCGACTTCCTGGTCGACGAGCAGGTCGACAAGTTCGTCTTCCAGTCGGAGAACGAGAAGGTCATCAAGAAGGGCGGCAAGCCGGCCAAGGCCCGGCCGCTCCTCCTGGGGATCACCAAGAGCGCCCTGAGCACGGACAGCTTCATCTCGGCCGCCTCCTTCCAGGAGACGACCCGGGTCCTGACCGAGGCCAGCCTGTACGGCAAGGTCGACTACCTCCGGCGCCTCAAGGAGAACATCATCATGGGCCGGCTCATCCCGGCCGGGACGGGCTACAAGCACTACCGGAACGTCGAGCTCAAGGAGGAGATGCAGCCCCTCCTCCCCGAGAAGGACGAGGAGGAGCTCCTGCCGGACGCCTGAGGGCGCCCAGGGGAGACAGAGGGATAAAAACCTTGACAGAGAGGCCGTTTTTTGTTATTATCCGTCCATTCGTCTCGGGCTATCCCCCTGGGGATGAATAAAATTTACATTCGGAATCCTGTGTAGAGGAGTATTTTTCATTGCCGACCGTCAACCAACTCGTTCGGAAAGGCCGAACCCCCAAGAAATATAAGAGCAAATCGCCGGCCCTCGACTCCTGTCCGCAGAAGCGGGGCGTCTGTACGCGCGTGTTCACGACCACGCCCAAGAAGCCGAACTCGGCCATGCGCAAGGTCGCCCGCGTCCGTCTGACGAACAACATCGAGGTCACGGGGTACATCCCCGGCATCGGCCACAACCTCCAGGAGCACTCGATCGTCATGATCCGGGGAGGCCGCGTCAAGGACCTGCCCGGCGTCCGCTACCACATCGTCCGCGGGCACCTGGACGCCGAGGGCGTCCAGAACCGGCTCAAGGCGCGGTCCCGGTACGGGGCGAAGAGGCCGAAAGAGAAAAGGGCGGCGGCCTAACGGCCAGGAGCGTTCCCCATGCCGAGACGCGGTATCATCAAAAAGCGCAAGGCGCCGGTCGACCCCCTGTACAACAGCTCGGTGGTCGCCCGGTTCATCAATCTCTTCCTCCGCAAGGGGAAGAAGACGACGGCCGAGCGGGTCGTCTACGGGACCATGGACCTGCTCAAGGCCAAGACCAAGGAAGATCCTCTCAAGGTCCTGGAGAAGGCCCTGGAGAACGTCCGCCCCTTCCTCGAGACCAAGTCGCGGCGGGTCGGCGGCGCGAATTACCAGGTGCCCATCGAGGTCCCGCCCGGGCGGTCCTACTCGCTCGGGTTCCGCTGGCTGGTCAAGTACGCCAAGGAGCGCGGCGGCAAGAGCATGCCCGAGAAGCTCTCCGCCGAGATCATCGACGCCATCAACAACCGCGGCGGCGCGGTCAAGAAGCGCGAAGACACGCACAAGATGGCGGAGGCCAACCGGGCCTTCGCCCACTACAAGTGGTAGTCTTGGAAAGAGGGCTCGGTCTGTGACCCGGTGCGATATGGAGCGAAGGCTTTATGCGGTCATACCCGATCGACAGAGTACGGAACATCGGTATCATGGCCCATATCGACGCCGGCAAGACGACGACGACCGAGCGGATGCTCTTTTATACGGGTATGACCTACAAGATGGGCGAGGTGGACGACGGGACGGCCGTGATGGATTGGATGGTCCAGGAGCAGGAGCGCGGGATCACCATCACCTCGGCCGCCACGACGTGCGCCTGGCGTGACCACCGTATCAATATCATCGATACGCCGGGTCACGTGGATTTTACCGCGGAGGTCGAGCGCTCCTTACGAGTGCTCGACGGCGCGATAGCCATACTGTGTGGAGTTGGCGGCGTCGAACCGCAGTCCGAGACAGTGTGGCGCCAGGCCGATAAGTATCGGGTGCCGCGGATCGTGTTCATCAACAAGATGGACAGGGTCGGGGCGGACCCGGAACGGGCGGTCCTCCAGTTGAGGACGCGGGTGGCGGCCAAGCCTCTGCCGATCCAGATTCCCCTGGGTAGGGAAGACGGATTCCGCGGCGTCGTCGACCTCATCGACCGCAAGGTCTACGACTGGGGTCAGGACATCCTGGGGGCGGACTTTACCGTCCGCGAGGTCGCGGAGGAGGACCGCGAGGAAGTCGACAGGAAACGACAGGACATGCTGGAAATGCTGAGCGAACACGACGACAGCCTGATGCAGAAGTACCTTGACAGCGTCGAGGTGCCTGCCGATGAGCTGCGGCGCGCCGTCCGACGGGCCACCCTGGGCCTGGAGGTCGTCCCCGTCCTCTACGGGGCCTCCTTCCGGAACAAGGGCGTGCAGCCGCTGCTCGACGCCGTCGTGGACTACCTGCCGTCGCCCGCCGACATCCCGCCCGTCGCCGGCCGCCACCCCAAGACCCAGGCCGAGGAGACCCGGCCGGCCTCGGACGAGGCCCCGTTCTCCGGCCTGGTCTTCAAGATCGCCAACGACCCCTTCCTCGGCAGCCTGGCCTACTTCCGGGTCTACTCCGGCAAGGCCAAGGTCGGGCAGGCCGTCTACAACTCGACCAAGGGCGAGGAGGAGAAGCTCTCCCGCCTGCTCGAGATGCACGCCAACAAGCGGAAAGAGGTCAAAGAGGTCTACGCCGGCGACATCGCCGCGATGGGCTCGATGAAGAACATCTCGACGGGGGACACCCTCTGCCTCAAGAGCCATCCCGTCGTCCTCGAGACCATCCGGTTCCCCGAGCCGGTCATCGCGGCCACCATCGAGCCCAAGACCAAGGCCGACCACCCCAAGCTGGCGGCGACCCTGGCCAAGCTCGTCCGCGAGGACCCCACCCTCAAGGTCGGCCAGGACCCCATGACGGGCCAGACCCTGCTCCGGGGCATGGGGGAGCTCCACCTCGAGATCGTCATGGACCGCATGGAGCGGGAGTTCGGCGTCCGGGCCAACCTGGGCAAGCCCCAGGTCGCCTACAAGGAGACCATCCAGGCGGCGGCCGAGGGCGAGGGCAAGTACGTCCGCCAGGCCGGCGGCAAGGGCCTCTACGGCCACTGCGTCGTCCGGCTGGAGCCGCTGCCCCGGGGCCGCGGCATCGAGTTCGCCGACGCCACGCGGGGCGACAGCGTGCCCCGGGAGTTCGTGGGCGACGTCGAGAACGGCGTCCGGGAGGCTTTCGAGGCGGGCGTGGTGGCCGGTTTCCCGGTCACCGACCTGCGGGCCGTCCTCGTCGGCGGCTCGAGCCACGACGTCGACGCCCAGCCGGTCGCCTACAAGATCGCGGCCTCCCTGGCCGTCCGGGACGCCGCCAAGAAGGCCGCCCCGGCCCTGCTGGAGCCGCTGATGAAGCTCGAGATCGTCGCCCCCGACGAGTACCTCGGCGACATCGTCGGCGACATCAACGCCCGCCGGGGCAAGATCGAGGGCATGGAGATGCGCGGCGGCACCCGCGTCGTCGACATCCTCGCGCCCCTGGCCGAGATGTTCGGTTACGCGACGGCGCTCAGGACCCTGACCCAGGGCCGCGGCGTCTTCGCCATGGAATTCGCCCGTTACGAGAGGACGCCCGCGGGCGTCCAGGAAGAGATCGTCGCCCGGATCGAGGGCCGCGCCCCGTTCCGGGCCGACGCCTAGAAGAGTTCGCGAGCAACGATAAGCCATACAGGAGGTGAGCGATGGCGAAAGAAAAGTTTGCGAGAACGAAGCCCCATGTCAACGTCGGGACGATCGGTCACATCGACCACGGCAAGACGACGCTGACGGCCGCCATAACCAAGGTTCTGGCGTCCAAGGGCCTGGCCCAGGCGAAGAGCTATGACGACGTCGCCAAGGCCGACGCCAAGATGTTCCGGCGCGACGCGACCAAGATCCTGACGGTCGCCCTGAGCCACGTCGAGTACGAATCGGAGAAGCGGCACTACGCCCACATCGACTGCCCCGGCCACGCCGACTACATCAAGAACATGATCTCCGGCGCGGCCCAGATGGACGGCGCCGTGCTGGTCGTGTCCGCGGCCGACGGCCCCATGCCCCAGACGCGCGAGCACATCCTGCTCGCCCGCCAGGTCAACGTGCCGGCCATCGTCGTGTTCATGAACAAGTGCGACCTCGTCGACGACCCCGAGATCCTCGACCTGGTCGAGCTCGAGGTCCGCGAGCTGCTGTCGAAGTACGAATTCCCCGGCGACAAGGTCCCCGTCATCCGCGGCAGCGCCACCAAGGCCGCCGAGGACGTCAACGGCGAGGGCGCCAAGGCCATCTGGGAGCTCGTCAAGGCCATGGACGACTTCATCCCCGACCCCCAGCGCGAGATCGACAAGCCGTTCCAGATGGCCATCGAGGACGTCTTCTCGATCACCGGCCGCGGCACGGTCGTGACGGGCCGCGTCGAGCGCGGCGTCGTCAAGGTCGGCGACGAGGTCGAGATCGTCGGCCTCCGCGAGACCCGCAAGACGGTCGTCACGGGCGTCGAGATGTTCCGCAAGCTCCTCGACCAGGCCCAGGCCGGCGACAACATCGGGGCCCTGCTCCGCGGCGTCGGCAAGGACGAGGTCGAGCGCGGCCAGGTCCTGGCCAAACCCGGCACGATCACGCCCCACCGGAAGTTCCGGGCCACCATCGTCGCCCTGACCAAGGAAGAGGGCGGGCGCCACACGCCGTTCTTCAAGGGCTACCGGCCGCAGTTCTACTTCCGGACGACCGACGTCACCGGCTCCGTCAAGCTGCCCGAGAACGTCGAGATGGTCATGCCCGGCGACGCCGTCAACCTGGAGATCGAGCTGATCACCGACGTGGCCATGGAGAAGGCCCTCCGCTTCGCCATCCGCGAGGGCGGCCGGACGGTCGGCGCCGGCACGGTCACGGATATCATCGAGTAGCCGCGGGCGCCGCCGGACGGGTCCGCCGGGCCCCGCGGCCCGGGAGAGAGCATTTCGGAGTACAGAGGATAGAGAACGATGGAAAAAATCAGAATCCGCTTACAGTCCTTCGACCACCGCCTGCTGGACCAGTCCGTCAAGGACATCGTCGTCAAGGCGAAACGCACCGGCGCCAGCGTGGCCGGCCCCATCCCCCTGCCGACGCGCATCCACAAGTTCTGCGTCCTCCGCTCCCCGCACGTCGACAAGAAGTCGCGGGAGCACTTCGAGATGCGGATCCACAAGCGGCTCATCGACATCAGCGAGTACAACAACGAGACGATCGAGGAGCTCCAGAAGCTCGACCTGCCGGCCGGCATCGATGTCGAGATCCAGGCCTACGGGGCGGGAGAGTGACCATGATCCAGGGATTGATCGCCAAGAAGATCGGCATGAGCCAGCAGTTCGACGACGCCGGCAACGTCGTCCCCGTCACCATCCTCAAGGCCGGACCCTGCACGGTCGTGCAGAAGAAGTCGGCGGACAAGGACGGCTACGTCGCCGTCCAACTCGGCTTCGTCGAGGAGCGGGCCGTCCGCAAGCCGACCAAGCCCCAGACGGGGCACTTCAAGAAGGCGGGCGTGCCCGTCGTCAAGAAGCTCCAGGAGTTCGGCTGCAGCGAGCCCGAGGGCGTCAAGGAAGGCGACACGGTCCTGGTCGACATCTTCGAGGTCGGCGAGACCGTCCACGCCGCCGGGACGAGCAAGGGCAAGGGCTTCGCCGGCGTCGTCAAGCGGCACCATTTCGCCGGCGGAGACGCGGCCCACGGCTCGATGTTCCACCGCGCTCCCGGCTCGATCGGCGCCTCGTCCTACCCCTCGAGGGTCATCAAGGGCATGCGCATGGGCGGCCACATGGGCTCGGACCGGATCACGGTCCGCAACCTCGAGGTCGTGGCCACCGACAAGGACAACAACCTGCTCATCGTCAAGGGCGCCGTGCCCGGCGCCAAGGGCGGGTACGTCCGCATCACCAAGCGCTCGTTCGCCAAGCCGGCGGCGAAGTGAACGGCGGAGAGGGCACCATGGCTAAATTGGACATCATCGATAGGAGCGGCCAGACGGCCGCCCAGGTCGACCTGCCGGAGGACCTCTTCTCCCAGGCCGGCAAGGACCATCTCGTCTACGAGGCCGTCCTCAGCTACCGGGCCAACCAGCGCCAGGGCACGGCGGCGACCAAGACCCGGGCCTTCGTCAGCGGCGGCGGCAAGAAGCCCTGGCGGCAGAAGGGCACGGGCCGGGCCCGCGTCGGCAGCACTCGCTCACCCCTGTGGAAGAAGGGCGGGACGGTCTTCGGGCCGCAGCCCCGCGACTATTCCTACGAGCTGCCGAAGAAGGCCCGCAAGGGCGCCCTGCGCTCGGTCCTGGCCGGCAAGCACGCCGCCCAGGAGCTCCTCGTCGTCCCGACCCTCGAGGTCAAGGAGCCGAAGACCAAGGAGGCCGCCGCCCTGGTCCGCGACTACAAGCTCGGGTCGGCCCTGCTGGTCGACCTGGCCGAGAACGTCCACCTCTTCAAGGCCGTCCGGAACCTGCCCCGGATCAAGGCCGTCGACGTCTCCGGCCTCAACATCTACGACGTCCTCGCCCACAAATCGCTCGTCTTCAGCCGGCGGGCGTTCGAGGCCGTCCTGGAGAAACTCAAGTGATCAAAGACCCCCACAAGATCATCCTCCGCCCGGTCATCACGGAGAAGACGACCATGCTCAAGGGAACGAGCGGCGTCATCTGCTTCGAGGTCGCCCGGAGCGCCAACAAGATCGAGATCAAGCGGGCCGTCGAGCACCTCTTCAAGACCAAGGTGGCCGAGGTCCGGACCCAGACCAAGACGGGCAAGGTCCGCCGGGTCGGCCGGAACGCCGGCAAGACGAAGGACTGGAAGAAGGCCTTCGTCCGGCTGCGCGACGGCGAGAAACCCATCGAATACTTCGAGGCGGCGTAACATGGGCATCAAGACATACCGACCGATGACCCCCGGCCTGCGGCACAGGACGGGCAACCGATTCGAGGAGCTCAGCGGCGACCGGCCCTTCAAGCCCCTGCTCGTGTCCCTGTCCAAGTCGGGCGGGCGCGACAGCCGCGGCCGGCTGGCCATGCGCAACCGCGGCGGCGGGCACAAACAGCTCTACCGCGTCATCGATTTCAAGCGGGACAAGATCGACATCCCGGGCAAGATCGAGACCGTCGAGTACGACCCCAACCGCTCCTCCTTCATCTCCCTGGTCAAGTACCGGGACGGGGAGCGGCGCTACATCATCTACCCCGCCGGGCTCCAGGTCGGGCAGGAGGTCGTCTCGACCGACCGCCAGGCCGACATCCTGCCGGGCAACGCCATGCCCCTCCGCTTCATCCCCCTGGGCACGATCATCCACAACATCGAGCTCCGGAAGGACAAGGGCGGCCAGGTCGCCAAGTCGGCCGGGGCGGGCGCCCAGATCCTGGCCAAGGAGGGCGAATACGCCCAGGTCCGCCTGCCGTCCTCGGAGATCCGCAAGGTCCACCTGGACTGCCGGGCGACCATCGGCCAGATCGGCAACCTCGACCATTCCAACATCAGCGTCGGCAAGGCCGGGCGGTCGCGGTGGAAAGGCATCCGGCCCCACGTCCGGGGCACGGCCATGAACCCCATCGACCATCCGCACGGCGGCGGCGAGGGCAAGGCCAAGGGCGGCCGGCACCCGGTCAGCCCGACGGGCATCCCGACCAAGGGTTACAAGACCCGACAGAACAAGCGGACCCAGGCCTTCATCGTCCGGCGCAGGAGCAAGTAACCATGAGCAGATCACTGAAGAAGGGCCCGTTCATCGACGGCCACCTCCTGGATAAGGTCCAGGCCCTGTCGACCCCCGCGGCCAAGCGGACGGTCGTCAAGACCTGGTCCCGCCGGTCGACGGTCATCCCCGAGATGGTCGGCCTGACCATCGGCGTCCACAACGGGCGCAAGTTCATCCCGGTCTTCGTCACCGAGAACATGGTCGGGCACAAGCTCGGCGAGTTCTCGCCGACCCGCCACTTCAAGGGGCACACGACCAAGACGGCCAAGCAGCTCAAGGTGGAGAAGAAGCCATGACCGCCGCCGCCACCCACCTGTCCCACGCCGTGGCCCGCTACGTCCGGATGAGCCCGCAGAAGGGCCGCCTGGTGGCCGACCTCGTCCGCGACCGCTACGTCGGCGAGGCCCTGACCATCCTGCGCTTCAACGAGCGCAAGAAGATCAGCGCCGTCCTCGAGAAGGTCCTGCGCTCGGCCATCGCCAACGCCCAGCAGGCGTCGCCCGACGTCGACGTCGACACGCTGATCGTCTCGCGGATCCAGATCAACGGCGGCCCCGTGGCCAAGCGGATCCGCCCGGCGCCCATGGGGCGGGCTTACCGCGTCCAGAAGCGGACCAGCCATGTCCACATCTATCTGAGCGAAAAGGGGAAGTGACGTGGGACAGAAAACACACCCGTATGGATTCCGGCTCGGCTTCAACAAGCCCTGGACGTCCCGCTGGTTCGCCAAGGGACCGGACTACGCCCGGCTCATCCACGAAGACCTGAAGATGAAGAAGGCCGTCAAGGAGAAGTACTTCCACGCCGGCATCGCCGGCGTCGACGTCGAGCGCGTCGGGCCGAAGATCCGGGTCATCATCCACACGGCCCGCCCGGGCATCATCATCGGCCGCGGCGGCAAGGAGATCGAGAGCCTCAAGACCTATCTCGAGTCCATCGCCAAGCGCGATGTCTACGTCGACATCCGCGAGGTCGACAAGCCCGAGCTCAACGCCCTGCTCGTCGGCGAGAGCATCGCCGTCCAGCTCGAGAAGCGCATCGCCTACCGCCGGGCCATGCGCAAGGCCGTCGAGTTCGCCCTCAAGATGGGGGCCAAGGGCATCAAGGTCATGTGCGCCGGCCGGCTCGGCGGCGTCGAGATCGCCCGCTCCGAGTGGTACCTCAAGGGCCAGCTGCCCCTGCAGACCCTCAAGGCGGACATCGACTTCGCCTTCACCGAGGCCTTCACGACCTACGGCCAGATCGGCATCAAGGTCTGGGTCTACCGGGCCGACGTCGAGAAGGCCAAGATGACCTCCCAGATGGCCGAGGTCGAGGAGATCTGACCATGTTGATGCCCTCGAAAGTCAAATACCGCAAGCAGCAGCGCGGCCGCATGCGGGGCACGGCCCTGCGCGGCGGCACGCTGACCTTCGGCGAGTTCGGCCTCCAGGCCCTCGAGCCGGGCTGGCTGACCTCGCGCCAGATCGAGGCCGGCCGCATCACCATCACCCGGCACATGAAGCGGAAGGGCAAGCTCTGGATCCGGACCTTCCCCTGGAAGTCCGTGACCAAGAAGCCGACCGAGGTCCGCATGGGCAAGGGCAAGGGCGACCCCGAGTTCTGGGTCGACGTCATCCGCCCGGGCAAGATCCTGTTCGAGCTCGAGGGCATCGAGCTCGAGGAGGCCCGCGAGGCCATGC
The DNA here is from genome assembly GCA_017999365.1 of Candidatus Aminicenantota bacterium. Lineage (GTDB taxonomy): Bacteria > Acidobacteriota > Aminicenantia > Aminicenantales > Saccharicenantaceae > RBG-16-66-30. Next base: position 173,258 of record JAGNLW010000004.1, on the reverse strand, counting down.
GCCTGGCCGCCCAGAAGCTGCCCGTCAAGACGCGGTTCATCTCCCGGGAAGCGAGGGAGCTCAGATGAAGATCAAGGAACTCAAGGACATGTCGGCCGACGAGCTGAAGCACAAGGAGGCGGAGCTCGTCGACCAGCTCTTCAAGCTCCGCTTCCAGAAGTCCCTCGGCCAGCTCGAGAGCCCGATGAAGGTCAAGAACGTCAAGAGGGACATCGCCCGCATCAAGACGCTGCTCAGGCAGTCGTCGAAGGCAACGGAGTAGCCCATGGACACGCAAAGGCAAGCACGGAAGACGACCAAGGTCGGCACCGTCGTCGCCCGGAAGATGAGGAAGACGGTCACCGTCGCCGTCGAGCGGCAGGTCCGCCATCCGCTGTACCGGAAGATCGTCCGGCGCGAGCAGACCTTCCTCGTCCACGACGAGGCCGAGACCTGCAAGGTCGGCGACGTCGTCCGGATCGTCGAGACGCGGCCGATCAGCAAGACCAAGCGCTGGCGGGTCCTCGAGGTCGTCGGCCTCGAGGCGGCCCTGACGGCCACGCCCATCGAGACCGACCCCCTGGCCGCCAAGGCCGTTGAGCCCGAGTCGGGAGACGGCCAATGATCCAGATGCGCACGATGCTCAAGGTCGCCGACAACTCCGGCGCCCGGCGGATCATGGCCATCACGCCGCTCGGCGGCAGCGTCGGCCACGTGGCCCGCATCGGGGACATCATCTCGGCCAACGTCAAGGAGACCGACCCGGAGAGCAAGGTCAAGAAGGGCACGGTCATCCGGGCCGTCGTCGTCCGCACCCGCAAGGAGCTGCGCCGCCGGGACGGGTCCTACATCCGGTTCGACGACAACGCCGCGGTCATCATCGACAAGGCGGGGGAGCCCGTCGGCACGCGCGTCTTCGGGCCCGTCGGGCGCGAGCTCCGGGAGAGGAAGTTCATGAAGATCATCTCCCTGGCGCCGGAGGTCCTGTGATGCACAAGATCCAGCTCAAGAAGAACGACCTCGTCGTCGTCATCCGGGGCAAGGACAAGGGGAAGACCGGCAAGGTCCTGAAGCTCTTCCCCGAGACCAACCGGGTCATCGTCGAGAGGATCAATTTCTCTAAGCACTTCGTCAAGGCCGACCGCAGCCGGAACACCCAGGGCGGGGTCATGGAGAAGGAGGCCCCGATCGCCGTGGCCAACGTCATGCTCTACTGCTCGGAGTGCGGGCAGGGCGTGCGGGCCCGCAGCCGCCGGCTCGAGGACGGCTCCAAGATCCGGCTCTGCCACCGCTGCGAGACCCTGATCGAAAGGCAAAAGTGAGGATGCGTCCATGAGCCGCTTATACGAGAAGTACCGGAAAGACGTGGTCCCGGCGCTCCAGGAGGAGCTCGGCATCGCGAATATCATGGCCGTGCCGCGCCTGGAGAAGATCATCGTCAACGTCGGTGTCGGCGACGCCATCGGCAACATCAAGCTCCTGGACACGGCCAAGGGCGAGCTGGCCCAGATCACCGGCCAGCTGCCGGGCGTCGGGCGGGCCAAGAAGTCCATCTCGGCCTTCAAGCTGAGGAAGGGCCAGCCCATCGCCTGCTACGTCACGCTCCGCAGCCGGCGGATGTACGAGTTCTTCGACCGGCTGGTCAACATCGTCCTGCCGCGGGTCCGCGACTTCCGCGGCGTCCCGGCCACGTCCTTCGACGGCCGCGGCAACTACACCCTGGGGATGCGCGACCAGCTCGTCTTCCCCGAGATCGACTACACCAAGGTCGAGCGGCCCCGGGGCATGAACATCACCATCGTCACGAGCGCCCGGACGGACAAGGAAGCCCTGGCCCTCCTCAAGAGGCTGGGCATGCCGTTCCGGGAATCCTGAGGAGAGAGGTCCGCATGGCAACTACCGCCCGCATGGCCAAGATGGTCCGCAAGCCGAAGTACGAGATCCGCGTCCGCCGCCGCTGCCGGCTCTGCGGCCGCTCCCGGGCCTATTACCGGAAATTCGACCTCTGCCGCCTGTGCTTCCGCGAGCTCGCCCTCAAGGGCGAGATCCCGGGCGTGACCAAGTCGTCCTGGTGACGGCGGAGAAAGGAACAACCATGGATTCGATTTCAGACCTGCTCACCCGGATCCGCAACGGCGTGAAGTCCAAGAAGCGGGAAGTCAACATCCCGTCCTCCCGGCTGGGGATCGAGGTCGTCAAGATCCTCAAGGAGGAGGGTTACGTCAAGAACTTCAAGGTCATCGACGACAACAAGCAGGGGATCCTCAACGTGACGCTCAAGTACACCGAGGACAACCGGAGCGTCATCAGCGGCCTCAAGCGCGTCAGCCGCCCGGGCTGCCGGATCTACTGCACCAAGGATTCCGTCCCCAAGGTCCTGGACGGGCTGGGCCTGGTCATCGTCTCGACGTCGCGCGGCGTCATGACCGGCCGGGCCTGCGAGGACCAGGGGGCGGGCGGCGAAGTCCTCTGCAGCATCTGGTAGGGGCGAGGAGAGGTACCATGTCCAGAGTCGGCAAGAAGCCCATCCCGATCCCGGCCGGCGTGACCGTCACGGTCCACGCCGACCGGATCGATTTCGAAGGGAAGAAGGGGAAACTGACCTCGCCGCTGCGGCCGGGCATCACGGCCGCCGTCGAGGGCCAGGTCCTGACCCTGACCCGGGCGAACGAGAGCCAGCAGACCCGGGCCGACCACGGCCTGGGCCGGGCCCTGGCCCGCAACGCCGCGGCCGGCGTCTCCGAGGGCTACGAGAAGAAGATGGAGATCGTCGGGGTCGGTTACAAGGCCAAGGTCGAGAAGGGCCGGCTGGAGATCAGCCTGGGCTACTCGCGGCCGATCGTCTACGACATCCCCGAGGGGGTCGAGATCGTCGCCGAGAAGCCCACCCTGCTCACCGTCCGCGGCATCGACCGCCAGAAGGTGGGCCAGGTGGCCGACGACATCAAGAGCCTGCGCCTCCCGGACCCCTACAAGCAGAAGGGCGTCCGCTACCTCGGCGAGAGGCTGATCAAGAAAGAACGAAAGGCGGGAGTGACCGGTGCTTAAAGACAAGACCAAGGACAAGAAGGTCCGGGACGACCGTCTCCGGAAGCGCATCCGCGAGCGGGTCGAGGGCACGCCCGAGCGGCCCCGGCTGCACGTGTTCAAGAGCAACGCCTACGTTTACACCCAGGTCATCAACGACCGGGAGGGCGCCGTGCTCCTGACCGCCTCGACGCTGGAGAAGGAGTTCCGGGGCAAGGCCAAGAGCACCAAGAACCGGGACGCCTGCGCCCTGCTCGGCGAGCTCCTGGGCAAGCGCCTCAAGGAGGCCAAGATCGAGAAGGTCGTCTTCGACCGGGGCACGCACCCCTATCACGGACGCATCAAGACCCTGGCGGAGGCCATCCGCAAGGAAGGCATCCAGTTCTGAGCGGACGGCCGGACCAAGGAGAGAAACAGTGGATGATCGCAGACACAGCAGGAAAGTCGGAATCGTCGACGACGAGGGGATGGAGCTCAAGGACCAGGTCATCTCCATCCGCCGGGTCACCAAGGTCGTCAAGGGCGGCAAGAACCTGAGCTTCTCGGCCCTCGTGGCCGTCGGCGACGAGCGGGGCCGGGTCGGCATCGGCAAGGGCAAGGCCCGCGAGGTGCCCCAGGCCATCGCCAAGGGCGTCGAGGCGGCCCGCAAGAGCATGATCCGCGTGCCCCTGGCCGAGACGACCATCCCACACCTGGTCAAGGGCATCGACGGGGCCGGCCTGGTCGTCCTCCGCCCGGCCTCGAAAGGGACGGGCGTCATCGCCGGCGGCGCCGTCCGGGTCATCATGCAGCTGGCCGGCATCCGGGACATCCTGACCAAGTCCATCCGCAGCAGCAACCCCATCAGCGTCGCCAACGCGACCCTGGACGCCCTGCGGCGGATCCGCAATCCCGAGGACGTGGCCAAGATCCGCGGCAAGGCGAAAGGTGCGCTATGACCGCCAACGCGAAGAACACCCCCAAGAACCCCAAGGCGCCCAAGGGCGCGAAGCCGGCCGCCGGCGGGCGGACCGTCAAGGTCACGCTCGTCCGCAGCCTCATCGGGTACCCGGCCGTCCAGCGTGAGACGGCCAAGGGCCTGGGACTCCGCAAGCCCGGCTCGAGCGCCGTGCTCGTCGAGACGCCGGCCGTCCTGGGCATGATCAACAGGATCGTCCACGCTCTCAAGGTCGAAACGGTGGAGAAGCCATGAACCTCAGCAAACTCAAACCGGCCCCCGGATCGCGGCAGGACCGCAAGCGCGTCGGGCGCGGCCCCGGCTCCGGCTGGGGCAAGACGGCCGGCCGCGGCAGCAAAGGCCAGCTCCAGGGGAGCGGCTATTCCCGCAAGCGCGGCTTCGAGGGCGGCCAGATGCCCCTGACCCGGCGCATCCCCAAGCGCGGCTTCACCAGCCTCAACCGCGAGGAGATCGCCGTCGTCAACCTGGACCGCCTGGCCAAGCTCCGCAAGGAGGACGTCGGGCCCAAGGAGATGGCCGAGCACCGCCTCATCGGCAAGGCCACCGACCGGGTCAAGGTCCTCGGGCGGGGCGACCTGGCCTCGGCCAAGACCGTCCGGGCCCACGAGTTCTCCGCCTCGGCGGTCAAGAAGATCGAGGCCAAGGGCGGGCAGGCCGTGCTCATCGGGAAAGGCCAATGCTAGACTCCATCCGCAACATCTTCAGCATCCCGGAGCTGCGCAAACGGGTCATCTTCACCCTGCTCCTGCTGGCCGTCTACCGGATCGGCGGCGTCATCCCCAACCCGGGGCTGAGCGCCACGGCCCTGGCCGAGTTCTGGCAGAGCCAGAAGGGCTCCCTGCTCGGCTTCATCGACCTGTTCAGCGGGCGGAACATGTCCCGGATGACGATCTTCGCCCTGGGCATCATGCCCTACATCTCGGCCTCGATCATCCTCCAGCTGCTGACGGTCGTCTGGCCCTACCTCGAGCGCCTGTCCAAGGAAGGCGAGCTGGGGCGGAAGAAGATCACCCAGTACACCCGCTACGGCACGATCCTCATCTGCCTCATCCAGGCCTTCGGCATCGCCATCTTCCTCGAGGCCCTGCGGACCCCGGCCGGGGCCCCCGTCGTCATCAACCCGGGCTGGGGATTCAAGCTCCTGACCATCCTGACCCTGACCACGGGGACGGTCTTCGTCATGTGGCTGGGCGAGCAGATCTCGGAGCGGGGCATCGGCAACGGCATCTCGCTCATCATCTTCGCCGGCATCGTCGTCGACTTCCCGAGCGGCCTGGTCGGCCTGGTCCGCGGCCTGCAGACGGGCAGCATGGACCCCCTGAAGATGATCTTCCTGGGCGCCCTGATGGTCGCCGTCATCGCCTTCATCGTCTTCGTCGAGCGCGGCCAGCGCCGCATCCCCGTCTCCTACGCCAAGCGCGTCGTCGGCCGTAAGGTCTACGGCGGCCAGAGCACCCACTTGCCCCTGCGGGTCAACACGGGCGGCGTCATCCCCATCATCTTCGCCGCCTCGGTCATCACCATCCCGGCCACCCTGGCCAACCTCATCAAGGTGCCCTGGGTCCAGTCCATCGCCGCCCAGTTCGGCATGGGCATGCCGCTCTACAACGTCGTCTACATCGCGGCCATCATCTTCTTCACCTACTTCTACATCTCGATCATCTTCAACCCCGTCGACGTGGCCGACAACCTCCGCAAGTACGGCGGCTTCATCCCCGGCATCCGGCCGGGCAAGAACACCTCCGACTACATCGACGACGTCCTCAGCCGCATCACCCTGGCCGGCGCCCTGTACCTGGCGGCCGTGGCCATCCTGCCCGAGTTCCTGATCACCGGCCTCAAGGTCCAGGGCCTGCCCTGGATCGGCCCCTGGCTCGAGGCCAACCTGCCCCGGTTCATGACCGAGGGCCTGGGCATCAACTTCATGTTCGGCGGCACCTCCATCCTCATCGTCGTCGGCGTGGCCATGGACACCATGCAGCAGATCGAGGCCCAGCTCGTCATGCGCCACTACGACGGCTTCATGCGCCGCAGCCGCATCCGCGGGAGGCGCGGATGAGGATCATCCTCCTGGGCGCTCCCGGAAGCGGCAAGGGGACTGTGGCCGAGGCCCTGCGCCAAGCCTACGGGTTCCCCAAGATCTCCACGGGGGATCTGCTCCGGGAAGCCGTCCGGGAGAAGTCGCCGCTCGGCCTGGTCGCCGCCGCCCAGATGGGCAAGGGCAACCTCGTCGATGACGCGACCGTCCTGGCCCTGCTCCGCCAGCGCCTGGCCAGGGAGGATTGCGCGGACGGCTACGTCCTCGACGGCTTCCCCCGCAACCTGTCCCAGGCCGACAGCCTCGAAAGCCTCGGCCTGGCCGGGCCGGAGCTCGTCTTCGACCTCGAGGTCCGGGACGAGGTCGTCCTGGAGCGGCTGGCCAACCGCCGGACCTGCCCGCGCTGCGAGGCCATCTACCACCTCGTCAACAAGCCGCCCAAGACCGCCGGCGTCTGCGACGTCTGCGGCACGGCCCTCGTCCAGAGGGCCGACGACACGCCCGAGGTCATTCGGAAGCGGCTGGAGACCCACCGGGCCCAGACCGAGCCCCTGGTCGCCCGTTACGCGGCCAAGGGCAACCTCCACCGGATCGACGCCAACGGGACGGCCGCCGACCAGATCGCCCGGGTCCGCCGGGTCATCGACGCCGCCCTGGGGCGCCCGGCCGGGACGGGGGAGGGGCGATGATCACCCTCAAGTCCGCGTCCGAGCTCGAGACCATGCGCCAGAGCAGCCGCATCGTCGCGGCCGTCCTGGCCGAGCTCGAGCCGCTCATCCGGCCCGGCATCCGGACGCGCGACCTCGACCTCTACGCCGAGAAGAGGACCCGGGAGCTGGGCGCCGTGCCGGCCTTCAAGGGCTACCGGGGCTATCCGGCCTCGGTCTGTATCTCGGTCAACGAGGAGGTCATCCACGGCATCCCCTCAGGCCGCATCCTCCAGGACGGCGACATCGTCAGCCTGGACTTCGGCGTCCTCTACGAGGGCTTCTACAGCGACTCCGCCCTGACCGCGCCGGTCGGCCGGGTCCCGGCCGAGGCCCAGAGGCTCATCGCCGCGGCCGAGCGCTCCTTCTTCAAGGGCCTCGAGCAGATGCGGGAAGGCGCCCGCCTGTCGGACGTCTCCGCGGCCATCCAGCGGTCGGTCGAGGACGAGGGCTTCTCGGTCATCCGCCAGTTCGTCGGCCACGGCATCGGCCGTGCCCTGCACGAGGAGCCCCAGGTCCCCAACTTCGGCGCGCCGGGCCGCGGCCCCAAGATCAAGCCGGGGATGACCCTGGCCATCGAGCCCATGATCGCCGCCGGAGGGCCCGAGGTCGAGGTCCTGGAGGACGGCTGGACGGCCGTCACCCGGGACCGCCGCCTGGCCGCCCACTACGAGCACACCGTGGCCATGACCGAGAACGGGCCGGAGGTGCTCAGCGCCCGGACGGCGACGGCCGCCGCCGGGGCCGGGTCGGACAAGGAGGTCCCGCATGCCTAGACAGGACATGTTCGAGGCCGAGGGCGTCGTGCTGGAGACCCTGCCCAACGCCATGTTCCGGGTCGAGCTTTCCAACAAGCACATCATCCTGGCCCACATCTCCGGCAAGATGCGCAAGCACTTCATCCGCATCCTGCCCGGCGACCGGGTCCTCCTGGAGCTGTCGCCCTACGACCTGACCAAGGGCCGGATCACCTATCGCTTCAAATAAAGGACGGGACGATGAAAGTCAAAGCATCCGTGAAGAAGATCTGCCGGAACTGCAAGATCGTCCGGCGCAAGGGCGTGGTGCGGGTCATCTGCTCCAACCCGAAGCATAAACAAAAACAGGGATAAGCGAGGTTCTCATGGCACGAATCGCAGGCATCACGCTCCCTCCCGACAAGCGGATCGAGGTCGGCCTGACCTACATCTACGGCATCGGCCGGTCCAAGAGCCGCCAGCTGCTCGACGAGGCCAAGATCGACCGGAACAAGAAGGTCAAGGCCCTGTCCGAGGACGAGGTCAACAAGATCCGCCAGATCATCGAGAAGCGGGAGAAGATCGAGGGCGACCTCCGCAAAGAGGTCACCATGAACATCAAGCGGCTGGTCGACATCGGCTGCTACCGGGGCCTCCGGCACAAGAAGAAACTGCCCGTCCGGGGCCAGCGGACCAAGACCAACGCCCGGACCCGCAAGGGCTCCAAGGGCCAGCGGATCAAGAAGATCAAAGAGACGAAAGCGTAAGGAGGGCCGTCGCACATGCCGCCTAAAACCGCCGCCAAGAAGAAGAAAGTCCGGAGGGAGATCGGGTTCGGAGTGGCCCACATCCAGTCCACCTTCAACAACACGATCATCACCATCACCGACCACGTCGGCGCCACCGTCGTCTGGGCCAGCGCCGGGACCTCCGGCTTCAAGGGCGCCCGCAAGGGCACGCCCTTCGCCGCCCAGCTGGCGGCCAAGGATGCCGCGACCAAGGCCCGGGAGTCCGGCGTCCGCGCCGTCGACGTGCGCCTGAAGGGCCCCGGCGCGGGCCGGGAATCGTCCATCCGCGCCATGCAGGCCGCCGGCCTGGAGATCAAGTCCATCAAGGACGTGACGCCGATCCCGCACAACGGCTGCCGCGTCCGCCGCCGCCGGCGGGTCTGAGGAGGGGAGGAGACACCATGGCGAAATTCCAAGGAGCCGACTGCCGGCTGTGCCGGGTCGAGAAGAACAAGCTCTATTTCAAGGGCCACAAGTGCCTGACGGACAAGTGCCCGCTCGAGCGGCGGGCCTACGCGCCGGGCCAGCACGGACGGTCGCGCAAGCGCGTCCTCGGCTACGCCATCCAGCTCCGCGAGAAGCAGAAGCTGAAAAGGTTCTACGGCATGTCCGAGGAGCAGTTCCGCTTCTTCTTCGAGCGGGCCGAGCGCCAGAAGGGCGTCACCGGCGAGAACCTCCTGTCCATGCTCGAGCGCCGGCTGGACAACGTCGTCTACCTGATGGGCTTCTCCCTGTCCCGCGGCCACGCCCGCCAGCTCATCGGGCACGGCCACTTCCGGGTCAACGACCACAAGGCCGACATCGCCTCCGCGCTGGTCAAGCCGGGCGACGTCGTGGCCTACCGCCCCCGCTCGGCCAAGAGCGAGGACATCCAGGCCGTGGTGGCCTCGAACCGGTCCAAGAGCGTGCCCGGCTGGCTCGAGGTCGATTGGGACAACCTCAAGGGCCGGGTCCTGGCGCTGCCCACGCGGGCCGACGTCACCCTGCCGGTCGAGGAACACCTGGTCGTCGAGCTGTACTCCAAGTGAGCGGAGGAACGCCATGACAGAGACGAATTTCCAGAGACCCAAGTACCTGGAGTGCGATTTCGAGACCCTGACGCCGCAGTACGGCCGGTTCCAGGCCCAGCCCTTCGAACGGGGCTACGGGGTGACCGTGGGCAACGCCCTGCGGCGTATCCTGCTGTCGTCGATCACCGGGGCGGCCATCACCTCCGTCCGCATCCACGGCGTCCTGCACGAGTTCTCGACCATCCCCGGCGTCGTCGAGGACGTCACGGACATCCTCCTCAACCTCAAGAGCATCCCCCTCAAGCTCGAGGGCGACGAGCCGCGGCGGATGACCATCAAGAAGACCGGCCCGGCCACGGTCACCGCGGCCGACATCTCGGCCGACTCCGAGATCGTCATCCTGGACAAGGACATCACCATCGCCTCCCTCGACACGGACGGCACCCTCGAGGTCGAGATGGTCGTCAAGAACGGCCGCGGCTACGTCCCGGCCGACCAGAACTTCGACGAGGACCAGAGCCTCGACTACATCCCGCTCGACTCCTCGCACTCGCCGGTGCTCAAGGTCAACTACAAGGTCGAGCCGGCCCGGGTCGGCAAGCGCATCGACTACGAAGGCCTGACCCTGGAGATCGGGACGACCGGGGCCATCCGGCCCATGGACGCCCTGTCGCAGGCGGCCAAGCTCCTGCGCGACCACCTGGGCATCTTCCTCAACGTCGTCGACGAGCCGCTCGAGCGCGACGCGGCCCCGGCCAAGAAGGACATCCCCCTGCTCGGGCAGTCCGACGTCCTGGCCAAGACCATCGACCACCTGGAGCTGTCGGTCCGCTCCAACAACTGCCTCCGCTCGGCCGGCATCGAGCGGATCTACGAGCTCGTCCAGAAGACCGAGGACGAGCTGCTCAAGACCAAGAACTTCGGCCGCAAGTCCCTGGCCGAGATCAAGGAGACCCTGGCCAATCTGAACCTCGGGCTGAACATCGAGCTCCACCCCCGGCTCGTCGAGAGGATCCAGGCCGACATCAAGACGGGCACGCCCGAGAAGGAGACGGAAGCATGAGGCATCAGGTCAAGAAAGGGAATCTGGGCCGCAATACGGCCCACCGCCGGGCCCTGCTGCGCAACCTCGTGACCTCGTTCCTGGAGAAGGAGCGGGTCCGGACGACGCTGGCCAAGGCCCGGTCGGTCAAGCCCGTGGCCGAGAAGATGATCACCCTGGGCAAGCGGGGCACCCTGCACGCCCGGCGCCAGGCCCTGGCCTACCTGACCAAGGAGGCCGCGGTCAAGAAGCTGTTCGACGACCTCGGGCCGCGCTTCAAGGAGCGCCCCGGCGGCTACGCCCGCATCGTCAAGCTCGACCTCCGGGCCGGCGACGGCGCGTCGATGGCCATGCTCGAGCTCGTCGGGACGGAGTTCAAGGCCAAGGTCAAGAAGAAAAAGGACGCCAAGAAGCCGGCTCCCGCCGCCAAGTAACGCTTTCTCCGGGGACATGTACGCTTCGTACATGTCCCCTTTTTTTTGCCCGCTATGGGCACACCGGCAGGACTATCTCTCCGGATATTTCGCAGAAACCCGGCTTCGTGTATCTCCGGGGGTTTTCTGCCCTCCGCTCACTTCGGTCGGCGGGCAGCCTGGTAGATCTTCGTCCAGCGCTCCTCTTTGAGGTTGTCGATGCGGACGCAGGGGGTCTGGTAGGTCGTGGCGTTGATGAACAGCCCGCCCTCGATCATCATGCCGACGTGGCTGATGCGGTCGATGGCCCGGCCGAAGAAGGCGAGGTCGCCGGGCTTTTCCTGGCCCTTGGGGACCTCGAGGAGGCCGCTCGCGGTCATCTGGATGCCGGCGTCGCGCAGGATGGGGATGCCGCTCATCTTGTAGACGAGCTGGGCGAAGCCGGAGCAATCGAGGCCGAGCGGCGAGGTGCCTCCCCAGGTGTAGGGGAGCCCCATGAAACGCTTGGACAGGGCGATCATGTCCTCGACGGGCCGGCGCGGCCAGGTCCAGGGGGCTTCCCGGATATCGCCGTCGCCGCGCTGGACGAAGGCGTGGTGGCCGCAGGGCAGGACGACCTCGAGCCAGCGCTCGCCGCTCTCGGCGGCGAGCTCGAGGACGGCGCTGATGGGGGCCACCTTGAGGGGCTTGTGCTTGGTGACGTCGGTCTCGCGGTAGGTGTTGGCCAGGAGCGCGGAGACGACGAAGACCTTGCCCGCGGACGCATAGGGTTTGGCCCCGGCTTCCAGGACGCGCAGGGCCTTGGCGGACACCCAGCCCTCGTAAGTGTCTGGCGTGGCGATGCGGACCCAGTCCTCGCCGGCCGGGTTCTTTTCTCTCTTCAGGACCTTGACGTTGTCGCCGAGCAGGGCCTGGCTGACGACGTCGGTGTCGGCGGAGGGGCCGCTGTGCATGTTCTCGACCGTGGTCAAGACGACGGCGGCGGCCGGCGCGTCCGCTTGGGGCGCGGCGCAGGCCAGGGCGGGGGAGAGGACGGCGAGGAGCGCGGCGAGGACGGCCTTGGTCATCGGGAACCTCCTGGGCGATGTCCGAGATGAAATGATAGGTTTTCTCGCGCTTTTTTTCAATATATAATGCGGCCGAGAGGTGCCGCATGAAACGCAAGGATTTCCTGAAGCTCGCGGGCGCGGCCGCGGCCGCCCCGCTCCTCACCGGTTGCCCGAAGGCCGCCGCGCCCCGGGCGGGCGGGACCGGCCCGGCCAAGGTCACGGTCAAGATCTTCGACCTCAAGCTCCGCTACGCCTGGGGCCTGTCGCGGGGCACGTGGACGGTCCGCACCAACGCCTTCGTCCGGATCGAGAAGGACGGCGTCGTCGGCCTCGGCGAAGCGGCCCCCATCGCCCGCTACAACGAGACGGCCCAGACCGCGGCCGCCTTCATCGACCAGGCCCGGCCCGTCCTCGACCGCGACCTCCGCGACTACGCCGTGCGCCTGGCCGAGATCGAGGCCGTCGCCCCCGGCGAGCACGCCGCCAAGGCCGCCCTGGACATGGCCATCCTGGACTGGTACGCCCGGACGCTCGACGTCCCGCTCTGGCGCTTCCTCGGCCTCGGGAAGGACAAACCCGTGACCACGACGTACACCATCGGCATCGACGAGATCCCCGTCATGCAGGCGAAGACCCGCGAGGCGTCCGCCTTCGGGGTCTTCAAGATCAAGGTCGGCACGCCCGACGACCGCAAGATCATCGAGGGCATCCGCGAGGTCACCGACAAGCCCCTGCGGGCCGACGCCAACGAGGGCTGGAAGACCAAGGAGCAGGCCCTGGAGATGATCGAGTGGATGGCGCCCCGCGGCGTCGAGCTCATCGAGCAGCCCCTGCCGGCCGTCCAGCTCGAGGACTACGCCTGGCTCAAGGAGCGCTCGCCGATCCCGGTCTTCGCCGACGAGAGCCTCATCCAGCCGTCCGACCTCCCGCGCATCGCCCCCTACTTCCACGGCGTCAACGTCAAGCTCATGAAGTGCGGCGGCGTCCAGGAGGCCGTGCGGCTGGCGGCCATGGCCCGGACCCTGGGCCTCAAGCTCATGATCGGTTGCATGGTCGAGACCTCGGTCGGCATCTCGGCCGGGGCCGCCGTGGCTTCGCTGTTCGACTACGCCGACCTCGACGGCACCCTGCTCATCTCCAACGACCCCTTCCGGGGCGTCCAGGTGGTCGGCGACCGCCTGGTCCTCGGGGACGGGCCGGGGCTCGGCGTCGGGGGCGGCCTGTTCTAGGCCGGGCCGCGGCTATTTGTCGGACACGACCCGGCCGATCTCGCTAGAGCGGGCCAGCCGGGAGACGTGCTCGTAGACGAGCCGGGAGATCCGGGCGATGGCCGGATTGCCGTCGGCGTCCCGCTTCAGGTAGGTCGTCATGACGCTGAGGACGTAGGGCCGGCCCGGCAGCAGGACGAGGCCCGAGTCGCAACGGACGGCCTCGAGCTCGCCCGGCTTCTCGGCCACCTCGACGCCCTCGGGGACGCCGGCGCGGAGGGGGCTGTCCTTGGGGATGGCCAGCATCTCGAGAAAGGCCTTGCGGCCGGGCTCCTTGAGGAAGGCGCCCTTCCAGACGCTCTCGAGCAGGGTCATCATCTCCAGGGGCGTCGAGACGTTCTCCCGCCCTTCCGATGCGGCCTTGAGGTCCATCATCTTCCGCCGCAGCCGGGTCTTGCGGAGCCCCAGGGCGTCCAGGCGCCGGTTGACGGCCTCCATCCCGACCTTGTCGATGAGGAGGTTCGTGGCCGTGTTGTCCGACAGGACGACCATCAGCACGGCCGTGTCCCGGACCGAGAGCGAGAGGGACGGCCGGCCGAGGAAGTAGAGGACGCCCGAACCGGCGACGCGGTTGCCGTCGTCGACGGGCAGGAACTCGTCGAGGTCGAGCCGCCCCTCCTCGGCCTGCTTGAACATCTCGGCCAGGACGGCGATCTTGATGGAGCTGGCCTGGGGGAAGACCTCGCGCTCGTTGACGAACAGGGTTTTCCCCGTGGTCAGGTCCTTGAAGGCCAGGCCCAGGACGCCGTCGAGACCGCTCTCGACGGCCTTGAGCTCGGCCTGGAGCTTGGCCTCGAGGATGGACGGGAACCGGCCCTGGGCCGCGGCGGACGGGACGAGAGACGCGGCCAGGACGACGATGACGGCGGGGACGAGGCTCTTGCGCATGGTTTCCTCCGGGGCGTTTTCGTCCACATTAGCCCAACGGAGGAAGGGAAGTCAATCGCCGCCGGCCCGCGGGCCGGGTCCGTCTCAGGAGGTTTTGCCGACCTGGATCGTGAGCTTCTGCCCGACGAAGAGGATGTCCGAGGCCAGGGAATTGGCCGCCTTGATGGCCTCGACGGTCGTGCGGTGGTTCTTGGCGATCTGGAACAGGTTGTCGCCGTTCTTGACGACGTAGGTCACGGTCTCTCCCGGCTGGGCCGTGGTCGGGGCCGCGGCCCCGGCCGGCGGGGCCTCGACGCCGCCGCGCGAGGGGACGCGCAGGATCTGGCCGACCCGGATGAGGTTCGAGCGCAGGCCGTTGAGGCGCTTGATGGCCTCGACCGAGGTCCGGTAGCGGCGGGCGATGGCGCCCAGCGTGTCGCCGGGCCGGACGGTGTGCCGGTCGGTGACGACGTCGGGCGGGATGTACTGAGGGAGAGAGACGATGCAGGCCAGGCAGCGTTCGCCGTAGCCGGCCGGGACGCGCAGGTCGTAGGGGTAGTTGGGGGTCGAGTCGTGGCGGAGCTCCGAGTTCAGGGCGACCAGGACGGCCGCATCGAGGCCGAGGTTCTGGGACAGGACGGCCAGCTTGACGGCGGCGTCGACCTTGACCGTGTCGATGGCGAGCGGCGGGTCGGGCGTCGGCAGGGTGAAGCCGTACTTGGCCGGGTCGCCGACGATGAGCAGGGTGGCGATGAACCGGGGCACGTGGCGGGCCGTCTCGAAGGGCAGGTTGGCGAAGATGTCCCAGAAGCTGTCGAAATAGTCGACCTTCTGGGCCCGGATGACGCGCTGGACGGCCGCCTCGCCGCAGTTGTAGGCGGCGATGGCCGTCGTCCAGTCGCCGAACATCGTGTGGAGCTCGATCATGTACTTGATGGCCGCCCGGGTGGCCTTGAGGGGGTCCATGCGCTCGTCGATGTACTTGTCCTGCTTGAGGCCGTAACGGTAGCCGGTCGAGCGGATGAACTGCCACATGCCCAGGGCCCGGGCCCGCGACAGGGCCCGCGGCTTGAAGGCGCTCTCGATGAGCGGGATCCAGGCCAGCTGCTCGGGCAGTCCTTCCTTGCGCAGCTCGGCCAGGATCATGTCCATGTATTGGCCCGAGCGGCGGTAGGATTCCTCGAAGGCCCGGCGCTCGACGGTCTGGAAGGACTTGACCTCCCGGGCCACCCACTGGTTCTCGACGAGCGGGATGGAGCCGTTGACCGAGGAGGCCAGGGTCGTCCGGGAGGCTGAGATGCCCTGGATGCGCTGGGCGATGAGCAGGCGCAGGTCGTGCTTCTCCTGGAGGAGCGGGGAGTCGGCCGGGAGGGCCATCCTCAGGAGGAGCCCGTAGGCTTCATCGAGCTTGGCCAGGGCGCCGTCCATGTCCTCCCGGTCAAGGGCCGCCTGGGCCTCCTCGTAGGCGGAGAAGGCGTCTTCGAGAAGGGCCGCGGGGTCTTTCTTGGCGCCGCCCTCGAGCCCGGCCGGCACGGCCTGGGCGTCCTGGGCGGCCGGAGGCGTGACCGGCTGCTCGGCGGATCTGTCCGCGAGGCCCTTTTCGGCGACCGTCGGTTCCGCCGCTATGACGGCGGGAGCGGTCACAGGGGCCGGCCGGGGCGTCGTCTTGGCCGCCTTGGGGGCCGAAGAACAGGCCGCCAGAAGCGATAGGGCGACGGAGAGAAGGGAGAGGGGGATGGATGGGCGCTGTCTAACCTTCATTTTTAAAATATTTTATACCACACGGTCGAGTGACCGTCAACGGAAGCGGCAAAATCCCCCTTAAAGGGGCTTCCGGTGCCAGTTCCAGGCCGTCTCGACGATGGTCTCGAGGTCCGACGAACGGGGCTTCCAGCCGAGCAGGATCTCGGCCTTGGCCTTGGAGGCCAGGAGCACGGCGACGTCGCCCTGTCGCCTGGGCGCGTCGAAGCGGGGGACGGGTCGGCCCGTGACCTTCTCGGCCGTCCGGATGACCTCGAGGACGGAATGGCCCCGCTCTGTGCCGAGGTTGAAGACATCGCCGGTACCCCCGGCGAGGAGCTTCTTCAGGGCGAGGACGTGGGCCGCGGCCAGGTCGTTGACGTGGATGTAGTCCCGGACGGCCGTGCCGTCGGGGGTGGGGAAGTCGGTCCCGAAGACGGCCAGGCGGGGCCGCCGGCCCAGGACGGCGAGCAGGATGTTGGGGACGAGGTGGGTCTCCGGGTCGTGGCATTCGCCCGTCGTGCCGTCGGCGTCGGCGCCGGCGGCGTTGAAGTAGCGGAGCGAGATAGAGCGCAGACCGTGGGCCCGCTCGTAATCCCTGAGGATGTCCTCGACCATGAGCTTGGCCCGGCCGTAGGGATTGGCCGGACGGGTCGGATGGGTCTCCGGGATGGGCGTCTCGAGGGGCTCGCCGTAGACCGCGGCGGTCGAGGAGAAGATGAGGCGGGGGACGCCGGCCTCGAGCATGGCGTCGAAGAGATTGAGGCTCGTCGTCAGGTTGTGGGTATAGTACTTCCGGGGGTCGGCGCAGGACTCGCCGACCTGGATGAGGGAGGCGAAGTGGAGGACGGCGCCGATCTCATGCTCGCGGAAGACCCGCCGCAGGAGCTCGCGGTCGAGAAGGTCGCCCCGGACGAGGGGCGCGCCGCCGGCGAGCTCGGCCCGGCCGCTCGAGAGGTTGTCGAGGACGAGGACGTCGAAGCCCTCCCGGCGAAGCTCGCGGACGGTGTGCGAACCGATGTAGCCGGCGCCCCCGGCGACGAGGACGGTCATGGGACGCTCCTTTCGACGAGCCGGCGGGCCTTGGCCAGGCCCTGGGCCCGGGTCTCGAAGGCGTTGTCGAGCTGGGCCTTGTAGAGCTTGGCCAGGATCCTGCCCATGCCCGGCCCCGGCGGGACCCCCAGGGCCAGGAGGTCCCGGCCCATGACCAGGGGCTTGATGGTCTCGCGGTTGACGCGGAGCTCCTCGAACTTGGCGAACAGCCAGCGGGCGGTCCGGTCGAGGCCGCGGACGAGTCGCGTGCCGCGCCCGGCCCGGTCGGCGGCGTCGAGCAGGACCAGGAGCTCGATCTCGCCCTCGACGTCGGCGGCAAGCCGGTTGAAGGCCTTCTTGGTCACCTCGGCCCGGTTCGTCCACAGCTCGCCGGCCCGGTGGTGGGAGCGGATGAGCAGGGGGACGAGGCGGCCGATGGGGACGCCGCCCCAGGTCTGGACCTTGAACCGGGCCAGGACCCGACGGGCGGCCCGCTCGCTTTGGATGTCGTGGCCGAGCGAGGTCACGGCCATGCGCCCGCGCTTGTAGGCCCAGCGGGTCGTCGAGACCTTGCCCAGGTCGTGATAGAGCGCGGCCAGGGCCAGGGCCAGCCGGCGCGGCTCGGAGAGCCCGGACAGGCCGGCCAGGGCCGCCGCCTGGTCCACGGCGAGCTTGGTGTGGGCCCAGACCGTGTGGTGGCCGTACTCGTCGGTCTCGGGATGGAAGAGGGCGTCCTGGATGACCAGGGCCAGGGCCTGGAGCTCGGGATACCAGGCTTCGAGGACGCCGAGGCGGAACATCTCCTCCAGGCCGACCGAGGGCCGGGGCGAGCGCAGCAGGATCTTGAACATCTCGTCGTTGACCCGTTCCAGGCTCAGGCCGGAGAGGTCGACGGCCCGGGCCAGCGGGTAGATGGCCGGGTCGACCTTGAAGCCGAGGACGGAGGCGAAGCGGGCCACCCGGACGACCCGCAGGGGGTCCTCGGGGAAAGCGGCCGGATCGGTCAGGCGGATCCGCTTGGCCAGGGTGTCCTTGCGGCCGTCGAAGGGATCGACGAGCAGGCCGTCGGCGAGCCGGAGGGCCATGCTGTTGGTCCGGAAGTCGCGGCGGGCCAGGTCCTTCTCGACCGGCAGGTCGGGATCGGCGGCGACCAGGATGTCCTTGTGGCCGCGGACGGCGGCCGCGGCGGCCCGGTCGGTCCGGGGCAGGGCCACGTCGTAGGTCCGGCCCTTCACGGTGAATTTGATGATGCCGAAGCTCTTGCCGACCAGGTCGACCCGGCCGTGCCGCTCGAGCTTCTCGATCATGACCTCGATGGGGTGCCGGGCGACGAGGAGGTCGACGTCGGGGGAGGGACAGCCGCGGACGAGGTCGCGGACGGCGCCGCCCACGGCGTAGACGTCGCGGCCGAAGAGCCGGACGAACAGCTTCCGGTCGGCGAAGTCGAAGGCGAGCCTGGCCATGGACCCCGTCCGGTCCCTAGCGGGCGGCGAACTTCTCCAGGACGTCCTTGACGGCGTCCTTGTGGACCATGAACATGAGGGCTTTGAGGCGAACGTAGTCCGTGTGGTAGAAGAAGTAGCCCTTGGCCTGGCCCCACCAGGCGTTCTCCCAGGAGTCCTTGATCAGGAACCAGTTGCCCTTGGCCGACTCGAGGTAGCCGACGCAGTGGACGGCGTGGTCGTCGGTCGTCGTCCCGTTCGCGAACCGGAGCTCGCGGCTGGACGGATCGATGGAGCTCGGCGGCAGGTCGAAGGTCGGCACGACGGCGACGTCGCCGGCGCCGAGATAGCCCGGCTCGGAGAAGTCGACGGCCAGGGTGGCCGTGTAGCCCTTGCGCAGGGCCCGCAGGAAGGCCAGGGAGAACTCGTGGAGGGGCAGGTTGTGGAAGTCGGCGCTGCGCCACCAGTTGTCGGGCACCTTGAACTCGCCCTTGGCGTAGGCGGGCAAGTAGAGGAAGCTGACGAAGGCGGCGTAATCGTCGGGAACGAGACCGAGCTCGGCCAGGTACTGGAGCGGCGTCAGCGAACGGCCGTCGACGGCGATGCGCTCGGGCGGCCGGCCCAGGTGCCGGTCGAGGATGGCCCGGACGCCGGCCAGGGCCCGGGCCTCGTCCCAGTCGCCGCGGGAAGCCAGCCCGTTGAGGTAGTCGCGGAACTCGCGGAACAGGGCCCGGTGGTCGTGGGCCGTGCGGCCGTCCATGAGGCCGGTGTAGTCCGAGCCGCGGACGAGACCGTACTGCTTGATGCGGACCAGGGCCGAGTTGGGCTCGGAGCCCTGCCCCAGGAAGGAGTGGCCCTTCTCGCGGACGAAGCGGCGGGCCTTCTCCACGTATTCCCAATAGACGGTGTGGAGCTCGGACAGCTTGACCTCGGGCTTGCCCTGGCGGCGCAGCTCGGACTCGAGGAGCGAGGTCGCGGCGAAGGCCCAGCACGTCCCGGTATCGCCCTGTTGGACGGGGGGGAGGTGGAAGAACTTGGTGAACTCGAGGGGGCTCGCGGGCTTCTCCAGGCCGGTGAGGTCGACGGCCAGGAAGTCGGCCTCGGCGCTCGTCGGCGAGCCCTTGATATAGACGGCGGCGTCGCGCTTGACCTGGCCGGGAACGGGGCCGGGTTTGGCGGCGTCGGGGGAGCCGCAGGAGGCGGCCAGGACGGCGGCCAGCAGGGCGAGGCCGGACACGGAACGCTTGGACATGTGGGTCCCTCCTCTAGGGGGCGCTGGACCCCCATTATAGGGAAAAATGGGGCCGTTTCTATCTATTTTTTTCATCTTCGCGGCGGGAAAGCGGGAGCGGTCCCGTTGCCGCGGCTTGTCGGGGACGGCGTTTTCCGGTATCCTGGGGGACTGGAGCGACCATGACAGCGACGACGACGCGGCGCGGGGCGGCCCTGGCGGCCGTTCTGGCCCTCTGCGCCCCCCTCGGAGCGGCCCCGGCCAAGGACGGCCTGACCCTGAGCCTCAAGGAAAAGGTCATCAAGAACCTGAGCTCCTCGGGCCTGGTCCTGGCCTTCCACATCGCCGTCGACAACGGATCCGCCAAGCCCCGCGACCTCGTCCGCTACCGCTACCGCGTCCGCATCGACCAGCGCGAGTACATCAACACGACGGTCACGCTGCCGGAGCCGCTGGCCGTTCCCGCCGGCGGGAAGACCCTCATCGCCCTGCCGGTCAAGATCTCCTACGACCTGCTGAAGGCCGCGCTCGGCCCGGTCGAGGACAAGGCCCTCTGCGACATCGTCGGGGACATGTTCTTCCGCAACGACCGCAACCGGGAGGAGAAGGTCGCCTTCGCCTACAGCGGCGAGTTCCCCGTCTTCCAGGACCCCGAGATCGATCTCCTGCCGCTCAAGGTCAACGACCTGACCGTCGGCGGGGCCGACGTCGTCTTCCGGCCCCGGTTCAGGAACGGCAACCGCTACGAGCTCATCGTCGACCGCATCGACTTCACCCTCGCCTTCAGCGGCCGCGAGGTCCTGGCCGGTCCCATCGAGGGGGACAAGAGCCTGCCGCGGACGGGGGAGAAGACCTTCGCCCTGCCGTTCATCCTGGATTTCTTCGAGGCCGGAGAGGATGTCCGGGCCGGCTTCGACAAGGACGAGTTCCCCTGCCGCTTCGCCGGCCGGATCGAGATCGCCTCGGTCTGGGGCCGGCTGGTCATCCTCTTCGACAAGACCCAGAACATCCGCCTGGAGCGCGTCTCCCGCTGAAAAAAAGGGACATGCCCCCCCGAGGGACATGTCCCCGAACGACGGTCCGGCCGGAGCCGGCGGGTCTTAAAACCAGAAGCTGAAGCCGGCCGTCAGGGCCAGCCCGCCGAGCTCGAAGTCGTCGAACCCGACGAACCACTCCTCGAACTTGGCCTTGGACGAGTGCCAGCGGGCCTCGGCCTCGAAGGTGGCCCGGTAGCCGATGGGGACCTGGAAGCCGCCGAAGGCGTGCCAGCCGAAGGCCATGCCCGACTCGCGGCCGTTGGCCGACTCGAGGGGGTAGATGGAGACGTCGCCGTAGACCTCGTCGGGGTAGATCCACTCGTCGGCGAAGTTGATCGTGTCGCCGTACAGCCGCACCCGCCAGAAGTTGAGCGTGCCGCCGCCGCCGACGAAGGGGATGATGCGGGCCTTGCGGCCGAGCGGCAGGAATTTGACGGACAGCTGCAGGGGCGTCGTGGTGACGCTGAAGGAGTGCATGACGTCGTCGCCGTCGTAGAGCTCGTAGGGGAAGGCGAAGTCGCCCTCGTCCAGGGCGAACCAGACCCAGTCGTTGTAGTAGCCCATGCGGGTCCGGTTGAAGGAGTCGAGCGTCAGGGCCAGGTTGAAGTTCTTGCCGGCGAAGTACTCGTAGCTGAGGCCCATGATGCCGCCCCGGAAGTCCTTCATGGGGAAGCTCATCTGGCCGAGTTCGATGGCCCAGAGGCTGTCGGGATGGCTGTCCAGATAGGAATTGGACAGGGCCCGGGGCATGTAGTAGCCGAGCCTCAGGGAGATCGAGTCGGAGAAGGCCAGCGAGGGCACCAGGACGAGCAGGGCCGCGGCGATGACCGTCAGTTTTTTCATGTCGTTCCTCCTATACGCCCAGCATTATAGCAAAATCCGTGCCAGGGGGGCCGCCGCTTTTCCAGGGGGAGCCCGGCGCGGCCTCTGTTCCCAAAACAGGTCAGGTGTCCTCCGGACGGCCGCCCGGACTGTTTGACTTTTGGACACCGGCCCGCTAACATCCCGGCCGGGGAGGATCCATTGCCCGAAACCCGTCTCGTCAAGGCCGGCCCGGCGCCCGACGGCGGCCTGCCCCTGGCCGAGATCGCCGCGTCCCTCCTCGAGGGGGCCGTGGCCGCCTATCCCACGGAGACCTTTTACGCCCTGGGCGCGGCCGCCTTCTCGAAAAAGGGCGTCGAACGGGTCTATCGGCTGAAGGGCCGGGACCGGTCCAAGCCCCTTCCGCTCATCGCTTCCGATCTCGACATGGTCGCGCGGATCGCCGGCCCTCCGCCGCCGCTTTTCGCCCGGCTGGCCGAAGAGTTCTGGCCCGGTCCGCTGACCCTGGTCATGCCGGCCGCGCCGGGCCTGCCCGAGACCATATTAGGCCCTGGCCGCACGGTCGCCGTCCGCGTCCCGCCCCCGGCCTGGCTCCGGTCCCTCGTCCGCGAGCTGGCCGAGCCACTGACGTCGACGAGCGCTAACCTCGCCGGAGAGGACCCGCTCGACGATCCGGCCGAAGTGGCCGCGCTCGTCGGGGACAAGGTCGACTGGCTCATCGACGGCGGCCGCGCCCCCGGCGGGCGGCCTTCGACCATCGTCGATCTCACGGGCGGCGCGCCCCGCATCCTGCGCGAAGGGGCCGTCCCCTCCGCATTGATACTTAAGGTACTTGGGACCTACTGAAGAAATGCCCTCTCGAGGGGGCGAAGGATGTTGCCTCGAAGTTCCCCGTTGCTGGAGGAGGGGACCCGCGTAGCGGGGGGGAACCGTGCGAACTGGTTCCCCGGGGGGCCGGGGAGCTAGAGGCACATCCCGAGCCAAAACCCGAGAGAGGGCGACCCTCGAAAGTTGCCCTACTTGACCTTGGCGCCGGCCGGGATGTCCCGGTCGAAGAAGGGGATGAGGGCTTTGTTGTCCGCGGTGATGGCCGCGAGGAGCATGGCCTGAGACTCGATGCCCCGGATGACGGCCGGCTGCAGGTTGCAGATGACGATGAGCTTCTTGCCGACCAGCTCCTCGGGGGTGTAGGTCTCGGCCACTCCGGCCACCATCTGCCTCTGCTCCGTGCCGATGTCGATCCTGAGCTTGAGGATCTTGGTCGCCCCGGGCACGCGCTCGGCCTCGAGGATCTGGGCGACGCGCAGGTCCATTTTCTGGAACTCGGCGTAGGTGATGATATCCATGTTCGCGATCCCCTCCTTTGAGGTTCCCGGCGCCGGCGCCGGTGCGGCCGGGGCGGCGGGCGCCGCCGCGTCCTCGGCCAGGAAATCCTTCAGGGCCACCCGCGGGAAGAGGGCCTGCGGCGCCCCGACCGTGCGGCCGGGGCCGAAGCCGTCGAAGGCGATCTCCGCGTAGGGCACGTCGGCGGGCTTTCTCGACTCGTTGAGGAAGCCCCAGACGCGCTCGACCGACCGCGGCATGACCGGGAAGACGAGGTAGCTCGCCCCCCGGATGGCCGCCGCGGCCTGGAGCAGGACCCGGGCCAGCCGGGGCCTGAGGGCCGGGTCCTTGGCCATGATCCAGGGCTGGTGGTCGGCCAGGTATTTGTTGACCAGGCCGATGTAGGCCCAGATCTCCTCCAGGGCCTTGTTCAGGGCGCAGGCCCCGTAGAGCTCGAAGACGCGGCCCTTGAGGGCCTCGAACTCCGTCCGGACGCGGGCGTCCTCGGCCGTCTCCTCGCCCGGGGCGTCGATGCGGCCGCCGAAATAGTTGCCGATCATGGTCAGCGTGCGCTGGACGAGGTTGCCGAAGTCGTTGGCCAGGTCCGAGTTGACCCGGTGCAGGAAGCCCTCGTGGGAGAAATTGCCGTCCTGGCCGATGGGGATCTCGCGGAGCAGGAAGTAGCGCAGGGGGTCGGGCCCGAAGACCTTGAGCAGGACGTGCGGGTCGAGGACGTTGCCCTTGGACTTGGACATCTTGGTGTCGTCGCGCAGCCACCAGCCGTGGCCGTAGACCGTCCGCGGCAGGGGCAGGCCCGAGGCCATCAGGAAGGCCGGCCAGTAGACGGCGTGGAACCGCAGGATGTCCTTCCCGACGAGGTGGACGTCGGCCGGCCAGAACTTCTCGTAACGGGCCATGTCCCAATCGTAGCCGATGCCCGTGACGTAGTTGTGGAGGGCGTCGAACCAGACGTAGATGGTGTGCTTGGGGTCGCCAGGCACGGGGAGGCCCCACTTGACCGTGGTCCGGGTGATGCTGAGGTCCTTGAGGCCGCCGCGGACGAAGCTGGCCACCTCGTTGAGGCGGCTCTGGGGCCGGACGAACTCGGGATGTTCCTCATAGAGCTTCAAGAGCCGGTCCTGGTAGGCCGAGAGCCGGAAGAAGTAGGTTTCCTCGGCGACGACCGAGGCCTTCTTGCCGCAGTCGGGGCAGGTCTTCGAGCCGTCGGCCTCGACGGCGACATCGTCGGGGAGGAAGTTCTCGTCCGAGACGCAGTACCAGCCCTGGTACGTGCCCTTGTAGATATCGCCCTGGTCGAGGAGCTTCCGGAACAGCTTCTGGACGCCCTTCTCGTGGAAGTCCATGGTCGTCCGGATGAAGAAGTCGTGGGAGATGTCCAGGGCCTTCCAGAGGTCCTGGGCCCGGCCGACGACGGCGTCCGCCAGGGCCTTGGGCGTCAGGCCCTTCTCGGCGGCGGCCTTCTCGATCTTCTGGCCGTGCTCGTCGGTCCCGGTCAGGAAGAAGACGTCCCTACCGGCCAGCTTGTGGAAGCGGGCCAGGGCGTCGGCGATGACGGTCGTGTAGGCGTGCCCGATGTGGGGCACGTCGTTGACGTAGTAGATGGGGGTGGTGACGTAAAAGGTCTTCTTAGAGCTCGTTGACACTTCGGGGTCCTCCTCGGATGAGCATCATGGCTTCGGCCCGCGTGGCCGCGTTCTTGCGGAACGAGCCGCGGACGGCCGAGGTCACCGTGATCGATTTGGGCTTTTTGGCCCCCCGCATCGACATGCACATGTGCTCGGCCTCGATGACAACCATGACGCCCAGGGGCTCGAGGTGCTTGTCGAGCAGGTCGGCGATCTGTTTCGTCAACCGCTCCTGGACCTGGAGCCGCCTGGACAGAACCTCCACGACCCGGGCGATCTTGCTCAGCCCGACGATGCGCCCGGCTTTGGGGATGTAGGCCACATGGGCCACGCCCGCGAAAGGCAGAAGGTGGTGCTCGCACATGGAGTAGAGAGGGATGTTCTTGATGAGGACCATCTCGTCGTGCTTCTCGTCCTCGATCGTCCGGAGGTTGCGGGTCGCCTCGCGCTCCGTGCCGCCGAGGACCTCCGCGAGCATCCGGGCCACGCGGCGGGGAGTGGCCCGGATGCCGGGCCGGCGGGGGTCCTCGCCGACGCCCTCGAGGATGAGGGTGACGCCCTGTTCGATCTTCTTGGTGTTCATGGGATGTCCTTGTCGCCCCGGCCGCCCGCGCCTAGGGCTTCCCTCGCCGGCCGGCCGCGTAGGCGCCGACGGCCCGGTGGGAGAGCTCCTTGAGCGGGCGGCGCGTCTTGCGGGCCGCCGCGACGAGGTCGTCGTACTCGGGCTGGACGTTGACCGTCCGGCCGCCGAGCGTGGCCACCTTGAGGCCGACCTTGGCGCCGTCGACGCGGACCGACTCGAAGCGCCGGTCGAGGACCCGCCGGCCGACCGGGAAATAGCGGACGCCGATGGAGGTCGTCTCGCGGAAGACGGCCTCGACGAGCGCATCCAGCTTGTCCGCCGTGACGAGCAGCTCGAGCTTCGTGCCCAGGCGGTTCTTCTTCATGACCACGGGGGAGAGGGCGGCGTCGAGGGCGCCCTCCTCGAAGGCCCGCTCGATGAAGTGGGCCAGGAGCTGGGACGTGGCGTCGTCGATCGTGGCCTCGACGACGAAGACGCTCTTCTCCGCGTCGAAGGAGGTGGCCTCGCCGTAATAGACACGCAGGATGTTCGGGATGCCGGAGGACTCCTTGGTCCCGGCGCCGCGGCCGATGCGCTCGTAGACGAGCTCGGGGAGCTTGAGGAAATCCTCGGCCAGGGTGGCCACGATGGCCGCCCCGGTCGGGGTGACGAGCTCCGACTCGACGAAGGCGGCATAGACCGGCGCTTTCTTCAGCAGCTCGGCCACGGCCGGCGGCGGGACGGCCAGGCGGCCGTGAGAGGTCTCGACCCAGCCCGAGCCGACGTTGAGCGGGGAGCAGTAGACCTCCGAGACGCCCAGCTCGTCGAGCAGGAACGACGTCCCGACGATATCGACCAGGGCGTCGTCGGCCCCGGCCTCGTGGAGGTGGGCTTCGCGGAACCTGCGGCCGTGGACCTTGGCCTCGGCTTCGAACAGCCGCCGGAAGATGGCCAGGGCCCGGTCCCTGACGGCCGGTTTGAAGCGGCTCTTGAGGACGATCCGCTCGATGTCGCCGAAATCGCGTTCGACGTGATCGTGCCGCCGGACGTCGACGTCGACCTTGAGCGCGGCGAAGCCCCCCCGGCGGACGCGCCGGACGGAGACCGCCACGGGCAGGCGGAGCCCGGCCATCCGCTCCGTGAACAGGGCCGGGTCGACCCCGAGGTCGAGCAGGGCGCCGAGGCACATGTCCCCGCTAACCCCCGAGGAGGCATCGAGATAGACGTACTTCATGGTCATCATAGGATATCCATTTCCCCTGAAAAAAGCAAAGCCCGGCGGCCCGGGCGGGGGTTGACGCGGAGGCGCCGAAAAGGTATATCAGGGCCAGGAGAACGCATGGCGAGGACAAAGACCAAGGCCGCCCCATCGGCCTCGATCGGCATCCTGGGCGGGACCGGGCTCTACGAGATCGAGGGCTTCAAGGACAAGACGGAGGTCCGGCTGCGGACGCCGTTCGGGGCCCCGTCCGGTCCCTACGTCGTCGGGACGCTCGAGGGCCGCCGGGTGGCCTTCCTGGCGCGCCACGGCAGGGGCCACCGGCTCCTGCCGGCCGAGGTCCCGTACCGGGCCAACATCTACGGCTTCAAGAAGCTCGGCGTCGGGCGCATCGTCTCGGTCAATTCCGTCGGATCCCTGCGCGAGCACATCCCGCCGCGCGACCTCGTCCTGCCGGACCAGTTCTTCGACCGGACGCGGCGGCCGAACACCTTCTTCGGCGAGGGGATTGTGGCCCATGTCAGCCTGGGCCAGCCCGTCTGTCCGGGGCTCAACGCGGCCCTCTACGACGCCGCGCGGGGCCTGGGCCTGCGGGTCCACAAGGGCGGCGTCTACCTCTGCATCGAGGGCCCGGCCTTCTCGACCAAGGCCGAATCGCTGGCCTACCGGTCCTGGGGCGCCGACATCATCGGCATGACCGCCGCGACCGAGGCCCGGCTCTGCCGCGAAGCCGAGATCTGCTACGCCACGTTGAGCCTGGTCACGGATTACGACGTCTGGCACGAGACCGAGGAACCGGTCACGGTGGAGCTCGTCCTGCAGAACCTCTCGGCCAATATCGCCAACGCCAAGGCCGTCCTCAAGAAGGCCCTGGCCGCGCTCGATGGTGACGCCGAGCGGGCCTGCGATTGCGGCTCGGCCCTCCGGAACGCCGTCGTCACCGCTCCGGCCGCCGTCCCGGCCTCGACGAGAAAGAAGCTGGCCCTTCTCGTCGACAGATATCTGCGCTGAAACCGGAGTCCCCATGAGCCTGGTCATCGTCGGTTCCGTCGCCTTCGACACCATCCGGACGCCCTGGGGCGACCGGGAGAGGATCGTCGGCGGCTCGGGCACCTATTGCTCGCTCGCGGCCAGCTTCTTCACCAAGCCCCGCATCGTCGGCGTCGTGGGGCGCGATTTCCCGCGCAAGACCCTGGCCCTGCTCAAGTCCCGCGGCGTCGACCTCCGCGGGCTCCAGGTCAAGGCCGGCAAGACCTTCCACTGGGAAGGGAAGTACGAGGACGACCCCAACAAGCGGACGACCCTGCGGACCGAGCTCAACGTCTTCGCCGATTTCCGGCCCGCGGTCCCCCCGGCCTACCGGGGCTCGCGCATCGTCTACCTGGCCAACCTCGATCCGGAGCACCACGAGTTCGTCCTGCGCCAGTTCCGCAAGCCGGCCCTGGTGGCCATGGACACCATCCGCCTGTGGATCGACTCCCGGCGCGAGGTCCTGCTCAAGGAGCTCGGCCGGGTCGACATCATGTTCGCCAACGACGAGGAGGCCCGTCTCATCACCGGCGAGTCCAACCTCGTGGCCGCCGGGCGGGCCCTGGTCCGGCTCGGCCCGTCCCTGGTCCTGCTCAAGAAGGGCGAGCACGGGGCCCTCGTCTTCGGCCCCGACGGCGTCTTCGGCGTCCTGGCCCACCCCTGCGAGCACGTCATCGACCCGACGGGGGCGGGGGACAGCTTCGCCGGCGGCTTCCTCGGCTACCTCGACCGCTGCGGCGATGGGCTCGCGCCCCGCGACGTCCGCCGTGCGGCCGTCTACGGCAGCGTCCTGGCCTCGTTCGCCATCGAGGACTTCGGCGTGGGCCGCCTCGAGACGCTCGACGCCGGCCTGGTCGAGGCCCGTTTCCGCCAGTTCCGCAAATTGACCGCCTTCTGAAAGAGGATAGCCATGTCAGAGCTCAAACCCCCGATGGAACCCTTCCGCATCAAGATGGTCGAGCCCCTGCGCTCGACGACGCGCCGCGAGCGCGAAACCCTCCTCAAACAGGCCGGATTCAACCCCTTCGGCATCCCGGCCGAGAAGGTCACCATCGATCTCCTGACCGACTCCGGCACCTCGGCCATGAGCGACGACCAGTGGGCCGGTCTCATGACCGGCGACGAGTCCTACGCCGGGGCCCGCAGCTTCTTCCGTCTCGAGGAGGCCGTGCGTTCCGTCTTCGGCTTCCGCCACGTCATCCCCACCCACCAGGGCCGGGCGGCCGAGCGGGTCCTGTTCGGCGCGCTCCTCGGCAAGGGCGACAGCGTCCCGAGCAACATCCACTTCGACACGACTCGGGCCAACATCGAGGTCCTCGAGGCCAAGGCCGTGGACCTGGCCGCCGCCCCGGCCTACGACCCCGACACGGAGGCCCCCTTCAAGGGCGACATGGACACGGCCAAGCTCCGGAAGTTCCTCGAGCGCAAGGGCAAGGGGCGGGTCCCCCTGGTCATGATGACCGTGACCAACAACAGCGGCGGCGGCCAGCCCGTCTCGCTCCGGAACATCAAGGAGACGAGCGAGGTCTGCGCCCACTTCGGCGTCCCGTTCTTCCTCGACGCCTGCCGCTTCGCCGAGAACGCCTGGTTCATCAAGAAGCGGGAGAAGGGCTACGACCGCAAGAGCGTCCTGGAGATCGCCCAGGAGATGTTCTCCTATGCGGACGGCGCGACCATGAGCGGCAAGAAGGACGCCCTGGTCAACATCGGCGGCTTCGTCACTCTCGACGACGACGCCCTGGCCGAGAAGATCAAGAACGACCTCATCATCGGCGAGGGCTTCCCGACCTACGGCGGCCTGGCCGGCCGCGACCTCGAGGCCATGGCCCGCGGGCTCAAGGAGGCGCTCGACGAGGACTACCTCGAGCACCGCACGGCCCAGGTGGCCTATCTCGGCGGGCTCCTGGCCGAGGCGGGCGTCCCCGTGCTCAAGCCGTTCGGGGGCCACGCCGTCTATCTCCTGGCCGACCGCTTCCTGCCCCACATCCGCCGGGCCCAGTACCCGGGCTGGGCGCTGACCGTGGCCCTCTACCGCGAGTACGGCATCCGGGCCGTCGAGATCGGCGGGGTCATGTTCGGGCAGAAGACGGGCAAGGGGAAGACGGAGACCTATCCCGAGCTCGAGCTCGTCCGGCTGGCCGTGCCGCGCCGCGTCTACACGGCCTCGCACCTGCGCTACGTCGCGGACGCCCTCATCGAGCTCTACGAGGACCGGGACAAGGTCCGGGGACTGAGGATCGTCCGCGAGTCGCCGTTCCTGCGGCACTTCACGGCCCGCCTCGAAGAGGTCTGACGGTCAGATCTTGATCTCGTCCGAGGGCTCGCAGCGGAGGTCGAGGCTGCCGATGCCGGCGTCGATGTCGACCTCGATGGTCACGCCGCTCTGGCCGTAGGCGGCGTTGACCCAGGCCCCGTTCTCCTTGGTCAGGCCGTGGGCGTCGACCGAGCCCAGGCCGCCGTCGACCTTGACCCGGACGCCGACCTCGGTCGGGAAGACGAGCCGCCCGCTGCCGACCCCGCCGTCGATCTTGACCCGGAAGCTCTCGGCCCGCGGGCCGCGCAGGTCGAGCCGGGTCTCGCCGACGCCCATGTCGATCTCCAACCGCTCGAGCTTCAGGCCGCGCAGGTCGAGGTCGCTCTCGCCGGCGCCGAGGTCGATGGTCAGGTCGAGGGGCACGGCCGTGCTGAGATCGAGGTCCCAGCGGTTGCGGATGCGCCCGAAGGGGATGGTGTTGCGGCGGGCGTGGCGGACGTGGAGGATGCCCTTGCCGTCGAAGCTGCGGTAGTCGACCTCGGGCCGCAGGCGCTCGCGGTTGAACTCGAAGGAGCCTTTCATGAGGTTGGCCTGGTCGGCGCCGCGGACGTACAGGCGTCCGGCGCCCATGTGCAGGCCGACCTCGGCCCGCGTGGCCCCCTCGAGGGCGACCGACTTCGTCTCGGTCCGGTAATCGCCCCCGCGGGGCTCGTCACAGGCGGTGAAGAGGGCCCCCAGGGCCAGGACGGCTATTCCCAAGCTCATTCTTTTCAACGACATGGTTCGGCCTCCGGAGAGGAATTGGACGGTTCAAAAGAGTATACGGACGCCGCCCTCCCTGAGTTCCCCCCGTCGGGACCATTTATATCGCAGCCCGTACCCGGCGTCCTCACGGCGTCCGGCCGTTGCCGTTCTTGGCGTAGGCCGCGAGATCGAGGAAACCGTGGCCGCTGAGGTTGAAGAGGATCGACTCCGGCCGCCCGGCCCGCTTGGCCGCCAGGGCCTCGTCGACGACCGCGGCGATGGCGTGGGCCGATTCCGGGGCCGGCAGGACGCCCTCCGTGCGCATGAACAGGACGCCGGCGTCGAAGACGGCCTTCTCGGACACGGCCTTGGCCTCGACCAGGCCGAGGGCGGCCAGGTGGCTGACGAGGGGGGCCATGCCGTGATAGCGCAGGCCGCCGGCGTGCAGGGGAGGCGGCACGAACTCCGCGCCCAGCGTGTGCATGTGGAGCAGGGGCGTCAGCCCGGCGCTGTCGCCGAAATCGTACCGGAGGCCGCCGCGCGTCAGGGTCGGGCAGGCCTCGGGCTCGACGGCCAAGAAGCGCGTCGCCCGGTCGCGGCGAAGCCGGTGGCGGACGAAGGGGAAGGCCAGGCCGGCGAAGTTCGAGCCGCCGCCGACGCAGCCGACGATCGTGTCGGGCACGGCCCCGAGCTCGGCCATCTGTTTCTCGGCTTCGAGGCCGATGACCGTCTGGTGGAGGAGCACGGCGTCGAGGACGGAGCCCAGGGCGTACTTGACGCCGGGGGTCTTGGCGGCGACCTCGACGGCCTCGGAGATGGCGATGCCGAGGCTGCCCGGATGGTCGGGATCCCGGTCGTAGAAGGACTTCCCGGCCGCGGTCGTCGGCCCGGGGCTCTCCAGGACCCGGCCCCCGAACATCTCCATGAGCGTCCGGCGGCCCGGCTTCTGCCGGTAGCTCGAGCGGACCATGAAGATGCGGGTGGCGACCCCGAAGCGCGAGCCGGCGTAGGCCAGGGCCGAGCCCCACTGGCCGGCCCCGGTCTCCGTGGCCAGGGTTTCGACGCCCTCCCGGGAGGCCAGATAGGCCTGCATCAGGGCCGTGTTCGTCTTGTGGCTGCCGACCGGGCCGGCGCCTTCGTACTTGTAGTAGATGCGGGCTGGAGTGTCTAGGGCTTTCTTCAGGGCCGTCGCCTCGACGAGCGGCGTCGGCCGGAAGACGGCGTAGGCCTCGAGGACGGCGTCGGGGATGGGCACGGCGCGCGCGGTCTCGGCCTCCTGGGCTACGAAGCCTTTGGGGAAGAGGCCTTCGAGGTCTTCCGGCCGGAGGGGCTCCCTCGTCGCCGGATGGAGAGGCGGCTTGGGGAGTTCGGGGAGGTCGGCCTTGATGTTGTAGAAGGCCAGGGGGAGATCGGCGTCCTTTCGGGATGCGAAGCGCATGGCGGTCACGTTCCTTTCGTTGTCCTGCCCGCCGTCGCCGGCGGGCGCCCAAGGGGAGGGGGGAGGCGCGGGCGCACTCGTCCCTAAAAAAGGGATGGGCGGGGGGAACGGATTTATCGGGCGGTTGGGACCGCCCACCAGTTCCAGAGCCGGACGCACGTCACCGCGAGGGCGACGGGAAATGCGGCTCGGACGTCCATGTCCCGGCGATTATAGGAAAGGGCGGGCGGGCTGTCAAGCGGCGTCAGTAGCTCAGGCGGTCCGGACGGTCCGTCCAGGCCTCGAACAGGGGTAGGCACTCGTCGCGGAGATATCCGGGGACGAGGACGATGCGGCTGCGGCCGAGGGCCTTCATCCGGGCGTTGGAGATGGCCAGTTCGTGGAAACCGGCCCGGGCGGCATCGCGGATGCCCGTGCCGTAGAAGACGCGGCCGATGCGGGCCCAGTGGATGGCGCCGAAGCACATCGGGCAGGGCTCGGTCGTCGAGTAGATCTCGCAACCCGAGAGGTCGAACGTGCCGAGCTTTTTGGCCGCCTTGCGGATGGCGTTGACCTCGGCGTGTGCGGTCGGATCGCCCGTCAGGACCGTGTTGCGGGCCGCCGCGACGATCCGGCCGTCCTTGACGACGCAGGCCCCGAACGGCCCGCCGTCCGGGCGGATGAGATTCCGGCGGGCCTCCCGGACGGCCCGGCGCATGAAGCGGGGCTCGGGCTCGAGGCGCGTTCTCTTGGCCATGGCGTCCCTCCGTCCCGATTATACCCGGTTGACCGCCGGGACTTAAATCTGATTTAATGAGGGCGTGAAGACCCTCCGGACCCTCCTCGCGGTCCTCCTGGCCGCCGGCCTGGTCCTGGCGGCGCCCGGCGCGCTCCCGCGTCAGCGGCCCGGCGGTCCGGTCGCCCTGGTCAAGATCCCCAAGGGCCCCGGCTATTCGCCGGCCCTCGTCGCGCGGCTCGGCGTCGATGTCCGGCAGGAGCTGCGGACCTCCCTCCTGGCCCTGGCCGACGCGACGGACCAGGCCCGCCTGCGGCGGAGCGGGGTCCGCTTCTCGGTCCTCGACCGGACGGCCGGGCGCCGCGAGCTCTTCGTCGTCGGGGCGGGCTCGCCCGCCGACTTGGCCGCTCTGCGCGCCGCGGGCCGGGCCGTGGCCGTCGAGCCCGGCACGGCGATCTTCTGGACCGAGACCGGGAGCGCGGCCGAGGCCGTCCCGGCCGGACTGCCGCGAAAGGCCCTGTCCGCGCGGACCGTCAGGCCGGCGCGCCCGGCCGCCGCCCCGACCGGTCCCGCCCCGGCCGCCCCCCCGGCGGACCCGTTCATCGAGACCCTGGCCGGGCAGGTGACGGCCTCGAGCCTCAACGCCACGGTCCAAACGCTCCAGGATTTCCAGACCCGGTACGCCTCGACGTCCAACTGCGAGGCGGCCGGGGAGGCCCTCTACGCGGCGTTCTCGGCCCTCGGCCTCGACGACGTCGCCTTCCAGACCTTCACCTTCGCCGGCTCCTACACTTCGCGCAACGTCGTCGCCGAGAAGACCGGTTCGACCTTCCCCGACGACATCTATATCGTCTGCGCCCACTACGATTCGACCTCGCCCTCGGCCACGCGGCTGACCCATGCCCCGGGGGCCGACGACAACGCCAGCGGCACGGCCGCCGTCCTCGAGGCGGCCCGGGTGTTGGCGCCCCACGAGCTCGACTATACCGTCCGTTTCATCGCCTTCTCGGCCGAGGAATGGGGCCTGTACGGCAGCCGGGCCTACGCGGCCGCCGCCCGAACGGCGGGCGAGCGCGTCCGCGGCGTCATCAACCTCGACATGATCGCCTACGCCGACGCCATGCCCGAGGACCTCCAGATCATCGTCAACCCGGCTTCGGAGTGGCTGGCCGACCTCTATCTGGGAGCGGCCGCGAGCTACGGGCCTCTCGCGGCCACCAAGACCGTGGACGCCTCCTTCGTCTACTCAGACCACTCGCCGTTCTGGGACACCAATTACCCCGCCCTGCTGGCCATCGAGGACGACCCGCTGACGAATCCCTACTACCACAAGACGACGGACACCTTGAGCACGCTCCAGCCGGACTTCTTCACGGCCTCGGCGCGGGCCTCGCTGGGGCTGCTGGCCGAGCTGGCCCAGCCGGTCAAGGCGGGTTACCCCGGCACGCCCACGGGCCTCCTGGCCATGTGGGAGGTTTACTACTCAATGTTCCGGTCACTGGCTACCGTCCACCTGACCTGGCGGGACCAGGCCGATGCGGCCGGCTACAACGTCTACCGGAGCTCGACCCCCCATCTCGGCTACGTCAAGCTCAACGCCGCGCCCATCGAGGGCCGGACGTTCACCGACGACACGGTCGTCGCCGAGGGGACCTACTATTACGTGGTCACGGCCGTCGGTCCCACCGGTCTGGAGAGCAACCGTTCGGCCGAGATCGTCCCGGCCGACTTTTTCATCGACGACGCGCCCCGTCCGGAGGCCCCGTGAAGCGCCGCGCCGCGCTTCTCGGTCTCGCAGGGGCCCTGGCGCTCGGCCTCGTCACGTCGGCGAAGGCCCAGAGCCTCAGCGTCTCGGCCGCCGGCGGCGGGATGTTCCCGTCGAACGGGCTCTATCGCGACATCTACGGCCGGAGCCTCGCCCTGGCCGGCGACCTCTGGCTCGACCTCAGGGGGCCGTTCGGCTTCACCGCGGGGTTCTCGGCCCTCTCCGACGACGGTGTGGCTTTAGGGCCGGACGACCTGTACGATGTGAAATTGACGAGGCGGACGGTCCCCGTCGTCGCCTATGGACGGTTCGGCGTCGGGCCCGTGACCGTCCGGGCGGGCGCCGGATTGGCCTTCCACCGCGTCGAGGAGACCTGGCGGACGGTCGATCTCGGCTTCACGGGCACGAAGACGGCGCCGCGCTTCCTGTTGGGCGCGTCCGTCAGGCTCATCGGACGGCTGTCGTTCACGGCCTACGCCACCTATGACCCCCTGCATATGAAAGAGGATCCTTATGCGAGCTCCGTCGACGTCGGCGGCCTGACCGCCGTCGCCGGCCTCGCCTGGCGCATATTCTGAGCCGCCCTTCACCAATCCCGTTCCCAGGAGGACCCATGACCGACGACAAGAAGAACCAGAGCCGGCGCGATTTCCTCAAGATCGGCGCCGCGGCCGGGCTCGGCGCGGCCGTGGCCGGGCTGGGCCTCAAAGCCGATGAACGCGGCGCCGCCCCGGGGGAGGGCCGCTCGCAGTTCCGGGCCCCGGCCCTGCCGTCGGTCAAGGTCGGCTTCGTCGGCGTCGGGGGCATGGGCTCGGCCCACGTCATGAACTACCTGAACATCGAGGGGGTCGAGATCAAGGCCATCTGCGACGTCCGCCCGGCCCACGTCGAGCGGGCCCAGAAGTGGGTCGTCGAGGCCGGACAGCCCGAGCCCAAGGGTTACTCCAAGGGCGAGCGGGACTTCGAGCGCATGTGCGAGACCGAGGACCTCGACCTGGTCATGACGGCGACCCCTTGGGAATGGCACGTCCCGGTGTGCCTGGCGGCCATGCGCAGCGGCAAGCACGCCGCGACCGAGGTCCCGGCGGCCATGTCGCTCGAGGACTGCTGGGCCCTGGTCGAGGCGGCCGAAAAATACGGGAAGCACTGCCAGATGATGGAGAACTGCTGCTACGACCGCGTCGAGCTCATGACCCTCAACTTGGTCCGCAAGGGCGTCCTCGGCGAGGTCCTCCACGCCGAGGCCGGCTACCTCCACGACCTGCGCGGGGTCAAGTTCGCCAACGAGGGGGAGGGGCTGTGGCGGCGGGCCTGGGCGGAGAAGCTCAACGGCAACCTCTATCCGACCCACGGCCTCGGCCCGGTGGCCCAGTGCCTGAACGTCAACCGCGGCGACGCCCTCGACTATATGGTCTCGATGAGCAGCCCGGCCCGCGGGCTCCACGAGTACGCCGTGGCCACGTTCGGGGCCGACTCCCCGCAGGCGAAGGAACGCTACGCCCTCGGCGACGTCAACACCAGCCTCATCAAGACCAAGCTCGGCAAGACCATCATCCTCATCCACGACACCAACCTGCCCCGGCCGTACACGCGCATCAACCTGGTCCAAGGGACCAAGGGCCTGGCCCACAAGTGGCCGGACCGGATCTACGTCGAGGGCCTGGCCGAGCAGCCCCACCGCTGGGACGACTTCGAGCGCTTCGCCGCCGAGCACGAGCACCCGCTCTGGAAGGCCATAGCGTCGAAGGGGGAGGGCAGGGGCCACGGCGGCATGGACTACATCGAGGACTACCGCCTCGTCCAGTCCCTGCTCAAAGGCGAGCCCCTCGACCAGGACGTCTACGACGCCGCGGCCTGGAGCGCCATCGTCGGGGCCAGCGTCCTGA
Organism: Candidatus Aminicenantota bacterium; assembly: GCA_017999365.1. Classification (GTDB taxonomy): domain Bacteria; phylum Acidobacteriota; class Aminicenantia; order Aminicenantales; family Saccharicenantaceae; genus RBG-16-66-30. The sequence goes on along the minus strand of JAGNLW010000004.1, from coordinate 137,490 downwards.
GCGTCGCGGCCAAGGGCCGGCCGGTGGCCATCCCCGACTTCACGCGGGGGAAATGGAAGACCAATCCGCCCCTCGGGATCATCGAGGCCTAGAACCCGATCCTTTTGCGATGCGCTTGACAAACGGCGTTCCCGGCTTATAATGAAACTGTGAAAACCAAAAGAGTTTCCAAAGTATCTGCGCCGTCCGGGCGGCCGGGGAGGCCCCGGGCCGCGGCGGACGGGGCCGTCCGGGACCGGGTCCTGGCCGCCGCCCGGGCCCTGTTCCTCGAGCGGGGCTTCCTGGGGACGACCGCCGACGACATCGCCGCCGAGCTCGGCATCAGCAAGGCCACCCTCTACCGGACGTTCCGGAGCAAGGAGGACATCCTGCGGGCCGTCGTCCGCCGGAACATGGAGGAGGTCCTGGCCGGCGTCGAAGCCATCCTCCGGGACGGCGCGCTCGGATTCGTCGAGCGCATGGCCGCCCTGTTCGGCCACCTGGCCGGCGAGATCTCCCGATTCGGGCCGCTCCTGGCCCGCGACATGCGGCGGGCCGCCCCCTCGGTCTGGCGCGAGGTCCACGAGTTCCGCCAGGACAAGATCCTCCGGAACTTCCGCCTCATCCTCGAGTCGGGCCGCCGCGACGGTTATTTCCGGTCCGACGTCGACGCCGACCTCGTCCTGCGGATGTTCCTCGAGCTCGTCCAGCGGCTGGTCACGCCCGAGGAGGTCCGCCGCACCGGCCGGTCCCCGGCCGACCTGTTCGGATCGGTCATCAAGGTCTTTTTCCAGGGCATCCTGACGGACCGGGGCCGCGGCGACTTCGCCGCCGCGACGCCGGCCCTGTTCGAGCCCCGCAAGGAGGGCCGCACATGAATCGCAAGCTCGCGACGCTCGGCCTGGCCGTGCTGGCCGGCTGGGCCTGTTCGAACGGACGGGAACGGGGCCTCATCGCCGCTTCGGGCACCATCGAGGCCGTCGAGGTCCGCGTCGCCGCCAAGGTCCCGGGATAGGTCCTCGAGCTGGCCGTCGAGGAAGGGGCCCGGGTCGAGGCCGGCGCGGTCCTGGCGACCATCGACCACGCCTCCCTCGACATCCAGCTCCGCCAAGCCCAGGCCTAGCCCTGGCCGAGGCCCAATTGGCCCTGCTCGTCGAAGGGGCCCGGGCGGAGGACATCCAGCAGGCCCGGGCCGTCCTGCGCCAGGCCGAGGCCGGCCTCAAGGTGGCCACGGACGACGCCGTCCGGATGCGCGAGCTGGCCCGGACGGGGAGCGTCACCCCCAAGCAGAGGGACGACGCGGAGGCCCGGCTGACCGTCGCCGAGACCCAGCGGTCCGCGGCGGCCGAAGCCGTGCGCAAGCTCGAGCGGCTGGCCCGCCCCGCCGAGGTCCGGGCCGCCGAGGCCGGGGCCGCCCAGGCCGGCGCGGCCGCGGACCTGCTGGCCAAGACGATCGCCGACGCGACGGCCGTCGCGCCCGCGGGCGGCGTCGTCACCCACAAGGCCGTCGAGGCCGGCGAGACCGTCACGCCCGGCGCGACCCTGTTCACCGTGGCTGACCTCGCCCGCGTCCACGTCATGATCTACGTCAACGAGGTCGACCTGGGCCGGTCCGGCTCGGCGACCCGGTCGAGGTCCGGATCGACGCCTTCCCGGAGCGCGCCTTCGAGGGCCGCGTCACCCACATCTCCCCGGAAGCCGAGTTCACGCCCGAGAACGTCCAGACCAAGGACGACCGGGTCAAGCTCGTCATCGGCGTCAAGGTCGAGATCCCCAATCCGGACGGCGCGCTCAAGCCCGGCCTGCCCGCCGACGCCGTCGTCCGCGCCGTCCCGGCCGGGCGCTGAGGGGACGGGAGGGGGAGAGGATGCCCGCGCCCGCCGTCGAGACCCGGGGCCTGGCCCGTTCCTTCGGGACCGTCGAGGCCGTCCGGGCCCTGGACCTGACCATCGGGGAAGGGGAGATGTTCGCCCTGGTCGGCCCCGACGGGGCCGGCAGGACAACCGTCATCCGCATGCTCTGCGGGCTCCTGCCGCCGACCGCCGGCCGGGCCTCGGTCCTCGGGCACGACGTCGTCGCCGACCCGGCCGGCCTCAAGAGCCGGATCGGGTATTTCTCGCAGAAGTTCAGCCTCTACGGCGACCTGACCGTCGACGAGAACATCGAGTTCTTCGCCGAGGCCCACCTCGTCCGGGACTTCCGCCCCCGGCGCGAGGAGCTCCTCGCGTTCACTCGCCTGGCCCCGTTCCGCGACCGGCTGGCCGACCGCCTCTCGGGCGGCATGAAGCAGAAGCTGGCCCTGGCCTGCGCCCTCGTCGCCTCGCCCCGCATCGTCTTCCTCGACGAGCCGACGACGGGCGTCGACGCCGTCTCGCGCCGCGACTTCTGGAAGATCCTGTCGAGCCTGCTGCGGTCGGGCATCACGGTCGTCATGACGACGCCTTACATGGACGAGGCTGAGCGCTGCACGCGCGTCGGCCTCCTGGCCGGCGGCCGCCTGCTCGCGGCCGACACGCCGGCGGCCGTCAAGCGGCTCATGCGCGGCACGGTCGTCGAGATCGTCTGTCCCGAGATCCGCCGGGCCTTCTCTATCCTCAAAGGCCTGCCCGGCGTCCGCGAGGTCCAGCTGTTCGGCGACCGGCTCGACGCCGTCGTCGACGACCCGGACCGGGAGATGCCGCGCCTCGAGGCCGCCCTGGCGGCGGCCGGCATCCCCATCCTCCAGCGCCGGACCCTGGCGCCGTCGCTCGAGAACGTCTTCATCTCCGTCACCCGGGAGGGACAGGTCCCCGCGGGGGCGGCCCCGGGAGGTCGAACATGAGCCGGAAGCTCCTCAAGGTCCTCACGGTCCTGGCCCTGCCGGTGGCCGCGGCGGCCGCTCTCGCTCGACGAGGCCGTCGCCGCCGGGTTGGCTTCGAGCCCGGCCCTGCACGCCTCGCGGATGAAGGCCGAGGCCTCCGCGGCCCGGGCCCGCGAAGTCGCGGCCGGGCGCCTGCCCTCGTTCCGGCTCGGGGCCGGCTACACGCGCCTCAGCGAGGTGCCGCCCTTCCAGGTGACGCTGCCTATCTCGCCGGTCCCCATCGTCGTCTCTCAGAACTACTTCAACAACTGGAACCTCCGCCTGTCGGTCCAGCAGCCCCTGTTCACCGGCTTCCGTCTCGAAGCCGGCGCCGACCTGGCCAAGGACCGGGCCGAGCTCGTCTACGCGGTCAAAAACGCCTACTGGGGGCTGGCCAAGGCCCTCCAGGTCGAGGCCGTCGTCCGGAAGAACGTCCGGCAGGTCGCCGAACGCCTCAAGGACGTCCGGGCCTTCTTCGAGCAGGGCCTGCTCGTCCGCAACGAGGTCCTGAGGGCCGAGCTCCAGCTGTCCAACGCCGAGCTCATGGCCATCGACGCCCGGGACGGCGTCGAGGTCGCCCGGACGGCCCTGGCCAGCCTGATCGGCCTGCCCCTCGATGCGGAGATCGAGCCCATGACCACGGCCGAAAGCCATGCCGCCCGCGGGCCCGAAGCCGCCCCCGCGGCGCTCATCGACAAGGCCCTGCAGGACCGGCCCGAGCTGCGGGCGGCGGACCTCCGCGTCCGGGCCTCGGAAGCGGGCCTGAAGGCGGCCCGGGCCGGCTTCTATCCCCAGGTCGCGCTGGCCGGCAACTACTATTACCTGCGGCCCAATGCCCGCTTCATGCCGGCCCTCGACAAGTTCAAGGGCACCTGGGACGTCGGCCTGGCCGTCTCGTTCGACCTCTGGAACTGGGGCCAGACGAAGAGGCAGGCCGAGCAGGCCAAGGCCCAGGCGGCCCAGGCCCGGGACGCCCGGGCCCTCCTCGAGGACCAGGCCGTCCCGGAGGTCACCCAGAGCCGCCTGGCCCTGGCCCGGGCCCGCGAGAAGACCGTCGTCGCGGCCGCCGCCGTCGTCCAGGCCGACGAGAACCTGCGACTGGTCCGCGTGCGGTTCCGGCAGGGCGTGGCCCTCAACACCGAGGTCCTGGACGCCGAGGTCTTCCTGCTCCAGGCCCGGCTGGCCCGCGCCCAGGCCGGCATCGACCACGTCCTGGCCCTGGCCCGCCTGGAGAAGGCGCTCGGGGAGTGAGGCGGGGAGAGGGGACGGGGGAAGCGCCGTGACGGACAAGGCCATCGAGGTCAGGCCGCTCGTCAAGCGCTTCGGCGTCTTCACGGCGGTCGAAGGCGTCACGTTCGACGTCGAACGGGGGGCCATCTTCGGTTTCCTCGGGGCCAACGGGGCCGGTAAGTCGACGACCATCCGCATGCTCTGCGGCCTGCTCGACCCGACCTCCGGCACGGCCACGGTCGGCGGCCACGACATCCGTCGCGAGCCCGAGCGGGTCAAGCGGGCCATCGGCTACATGTCGCAGCGCTTCTCGCTCTACGACGACCTGACCGTGGCCGAGAACATCCGCTTCTTCGGCGGCGCCTACGGACTCTCGGCCAGGGACGTCGGGGCCCGCCTGCCCTGGGTCCTGGAGATGGCCGGGCTCGTGGGGCGTGAGCGCAGCCTGACCCGGACGCTCTCGGCCGGCTGGAAGCAGCGCCTGGCCCTCGGCTGCGCCGTCCTCCACGAGCCGGGCATCGTCTTCCTCGACGAGCCGACGGGCGGCGTGGATCCGGCCTCGCGGCGCCGCTTCTGGGAGATCATCAACGGCCTGTCCGATCGGGGCATGACCGTCTTCGTCACGACCCACTACCTCGACGAGGCCGAGTACTGCAACGACATCCGCCTCATCCACGCCGGGCGCATCGTCGCCGGCGGCAGTCCCCGGGAGCTCAAGACCGCGGTCATCGGCCATCCCATCCTCGAGGTGGCCGCCGACCGGACCGTCGAGGCCATGGAGATCCTCCAGAAGGAGCCCTGGGTCGTCGACACCTCGATCTTCGGCACGGCCTTCCACGTCGGCGTCGCCGACGAGGCCGAGGGCCGCCGGCTCGTCCGGGAGCGCCTGGAGCGGGCCGGCATCGCGGTCACGCGGGTCGAGCGCATCGTGCCCTCGCTCGAGGACGTCTTCATCCACAAGATCGAGGAGGGCCGGCCGGCAGGCCGGGGGAGGGGCGGGCATGATCCCCGCATCCCTGTTCCGTTTGCGGGCCGTCGTCCGCAAGGAGCTCCGCCAGATCGGGCGGGACGCCCTGTCGCTGGCCTTCATGGTCTTCCTGCCGGGCTTCATGCTCCTGATGTTCGGCTTCGCCCTCAACTTCGACGTCAAGCACATCCCCCTGGCCGTCGTCGACCAGGACGGCAGCCGGGCCAGCCGCGACCTCGTCGACAAGTTCCGCACGACCGAGTATTTCGACCTCAAGGCCGTCCTGCCGGAGACCGCGGCCGTCGACGCGCTCATGGCCCGGGAGGAGGTCCGGGTCGCCCTGGTCGTCCCGCCGGACTCCGCCGAGGACCTCCTGGCCGGGCGGAGCCCCTCGGTCCAGGTCCTCGTCGACGGCTCGAACGCCATGAGCGGCTCCACGGCCGCCGGCTACATCGGGGCCATCCTCCAGGCCATTCCCAGAGGATCACGATGGAGGCCCTGGCCCGCCGAGGCGCCGCCACCGTGGCCCTGCCCGTGACGGCCGAGGTCCGGGTCTGGTACAACCCCGAGCTCCGCAGCCGCAATTTCATGGTCCCGGGCGTCCTGGGCCTCATCCTGATGATCATGACCATCTCGCTGGCCTCGATGGGCATCGTCCGGGAGAAAGAAGCCGGGACGATGGAGCAGCTCATCGTCACGCCCATCCGGCCGTACCAGCTCATCGTCGGCAAACTCCTGCCGTTCGTCCTCATCGGCCTCGTCGAGGCGTCCTTCGTCACGGCCGTGGCCGATTTCTGGTTCGCCGTGCCGGTCCGGGGCAGCTTCCCGGTCCTCCTGGCCGTCTGCCTGGCCTTCATGTTCAACACCCTCGGTTACGGCCTGTTCATCTCGACCATCTCGGAATCCCAACAGCAGGCCATGTTCACGACCGTCTTCTTCGTCATGCCCATGATCCTGCTCGGCGGCTTCGTCTTCCCCGTCGAGAACATGCCGCCGTTCTTCCAGGCCGTCTCGCGCCTCGTCCCGACGCGTTACTTTTTCGTCAGCATCCGCGGCATCATGCTCCGGGGCGCGGGCTGGCCGGAGCTCTGGGACCAGGTCGCCTGGCTGGCCGGGCTCGGCACGGTCATCCTGGGCCTGAGTATCGCCCGCTTCAAGAAGAAGCTCGATTGACAGCCGCGGCGGGACCGGGCTATAAGAGCCCCATGGCCCTCCTCTCCGCGCCCGTCCCGCCGGCGAACCGGACGGGACGCTCGGGAGGGCGCGCCCGTCTGCGGGCCCTGGCCCTGCTCGTCCTGGCCGCCGCGGTCGGCTCGTGCCGGCCGGGACCGGCCCGCGCCACGCAGGCCGGGGACCGCCTCCGGTACCGCCGTCCCGCCGCCGATTGGAACGAGGCCCTGCCGGTCGGTAACGGCCGCCTGGGGGCCATGGTCTTCGGCGGGCCCGATCGCGAGCTCCTCCAGCTCAACGAGGAGACGCTCTGGGCCGGCTCTCCCGTCGACAACAACAATCCCGGCGCCCTGGCCAACCTGCCGCGCATCCGGGAGGCCCTGTTCGCCGGCCGGTACGCCGAAGCTTCGGCCCTGGCCGAGAGATACCTTTTAGGGACGCCGCCCCGCATCCGCTCCTACCAGTCCCTCGGCGACCTCGCGATCGAGCTCGAGGGCGTCCGGGCCGGGGCCGGATACGAGAGGTCCCTCGACCTCGGGGACGGCGTGGCCGCGGTCGTCTGCGAGACCGCGGCGGGAGAGGCGGTCCTTCGCGAGGTCCTGGCTTCGGCCGTCGACGACGTCCTGGCCGTGCGCGTCGCGGTGGCCCGCGGAGGCCGGATCAACGGCACGGTCCGGCTGGGCCGGGCCAGGGACGCCTCGACGGCCGCCGACGGTCCTCGCGGTCTCGTCCTCGCCGGCCGCATCGTCGACGCTCCCGATCCACTCAGCGGGCCGGGTGGCGGGCACATGCGCTTCGCCGCCCGGCTCGAGGCCCTGGCCGAGGGCGGACGCGTCGCGGCTTCGGACGGGGCCCTCCGCGTCGAGAATGCCCGGGCCGTGACCCTCCTGCTCGCGGCGGCCACCGATTACGATCCGGAGCGCCTGGCCCTCGATCCCGGCGTCGATCCCGTCGCCAAGGCCGCGGCGACGGTCGCCGCGGCGGTCCGGCGCCCGTGGGCGGAGCTTCGGGCCCGTCACGTCGCCGAGCACCGCGCGCTCTACGACCGGGTCGCGCTCGCCCTCGGCCGTCCTTCCGCCGCCTCCGGCCTGCCGACCGACGAGCGTCTGGAGCGGGTCAGGGCCGGGGCCGACGATCCCGCCCTGGCCGCTCTGTATTTCCAGTACGGGCGCTACCTCCTCATGGGCTCGTCGCGCCGGCCGGCCGTGCTGCCGGCCAACCTCCAGGGGATCTGGAACCGGGACTTCGAGGCCGCCTGGAACTCCGATTTCCACACCAACATCAACCTGCAGATGAACTACTGGCCGGCCGAGGTGGCCAACCTGCCCGAGACGGTCGCTCCCCTCGCCGACTTCATCCGGCGCCTGACCGTCCCCGGCGCCGTGACCGCCCGCAATACCTACGGCACGGCGGGTTGGACGCTCCACCATCTGACCGATCCCTTCGGCCGCACGGGCGTCGCCGACGGCGTCTGGGGCGTCTCGCCCATGGCCGGCCCGTGGCTGACCTTCCCGCTCTGGGACCATTACGAGTTCACGGCCGACACGGGCTTCCTGCGCGACGTCGCCTATCCCGTCATGAGAGGCGCCGCGGAGTTCGTGGCCGGATTCCTCGTCCCGTCCCCGGACGGGTCCCTGGTCACGGCCCCGTCCCATTCGCCGGAGAACGCCTACCTCGATCCCAGGACCGGCCGGCCCGAATCTTTGACCTACGCCGCGACGATCGACGTCGAGATCGCCCGGGCCCTGTTCGACCGCTGCATCCGGGCCGCGACGGTCCTGGGCGTCGACGCCGAGTTCGCCGCCCGCCTCGGCGAGCTCGAACGGCGCCTGCCGCCTCTCCGGACAGGGAAGCACGGCAACCTCCGGGAATGGATCGAGGACTACGACGAGGCCGAGCCGGGACACCGCCACATGTCGCATCTGCTGGCCCTCTATCCCCTGGCCCAGATCACGCCGGAGACGCCGGAGCTGTTCGAGGCGGCCCGGCGGACGCTGGCCCGGCGACTCGCCCACGGCGGTGGGCAGACCGGCTGGAGCCGGGCTTGGATCGTCAGCTTCTACGCCCGCCTCCTCGACGGGGAGTCGGCCCACGCGAACCTCCTGACGCTCCTGCGCCGGTCCACGCTGACGAACCTCTTCGACACCCACCCGCCCTTCCAGATCGACGGCAACTTCGGCGGCGCGGCGGGCCTCGCCGAGATGCTCGTCCAGTCCCACCGCGGGTTCATCCAGATCCTGCCGGCCGTCCCCGCGGCCTGGCCCGAGGGCCGTTTCCGGGGGCTGCGGGCCCGCGGCGGGTTCGAGATCGACGCGGCTTGGCGCGACGGGCGGGTGGTCGAACTGCGCGTGCGCTCGACGGCGGGCGGCCGGCTGAGGCTGCTCGATCCCTTCGGCGGCCGCGCGTTCGAAGCGGCCGGCGCGGAACCGGCCGAGGCCCGGCCCCGCGGCGGCATGATCGAGATCGAGACCCGCCCGGGCCAGGAGATCGTCTATTCGACGACGATCTCGTCGGTGAAAAGCCAGGCCTTGCCGCCCGCCCCGTAGTGCCAGTCGGGGACGGTCCCGACAGAGCGGGCCAGGACCCGGACGAACCGGACCCTCCGCGGCTCGAACCGGGCCGCGAAGGCCTTGACCGTAACGGCGGCCTCCCGCTCCGGCACGTCGTTCGCGACCGTGGCCACCGTCTCGAACTCCCGGCCGTCCTCCGAGACCGCGAACTCGACGGCTGTCGGCAGGAAGATCCACGAGTTGATGTTCTGCAGGCCGCGCGTCGTCAGTCCCCGGACGTCCCGGGCCTTCCCCAGGTCGACGACGGCCTCGAGGTCGACGCCCTCGAAGCCCTGCCAGCGGCCGTCGGCGGCGTCCTTGGTGCCGAGAAGGCCGTCGGTCAGGGCCGCCTCCCCGCCGCCGTCGTACTTCGGGCTGAAGGGCGAGCCCAAAACGGGCCGGAGGCCCGAGGCGAGATGGACGACGTACGTCTCAGCCGAGACGGCCGGGCTGAGCCGCGTCCCGGCCTCGAAGGCGGCTGCCCGGACCTCCGTGGTCCGCCGGACGGCGAAGGACCCGCGGTAGCGCTTGGACGAAGGCGACGGGTCCCGGCCGTCGGTCGTGTAGCGGATGTCCGGGCCGGGAATCTCCGTCCGCAGGGCCACGGAGATCCTCCGGGCCTTCGGCTCGGCGCCGGCTCCGACGGCCACGAGGAAGGCGCTCCGGGCGGCGTTCAGCCCGGCGGCGTCGTAGCGGGCGAACAGCTCCTGGACCCGGGCCGCGAAGCCGGCCCAGTCACGCGCCTCCTTCGGCGACCAGACGGCCTCGGCCAGGGCGGCCAGGCGCGGCAGGGCCATGTATTCGGCGTGGCGGCCCTCGCCGACGTACTCTGTCCATAGGTTGGCCTGCCCGCCGAGGACGCGCCGGGCCTCGTCGGCCGTGAGCTCCGCCGGCACGGGCTCGAACGCGTAGACCTTCGACAGGGGCACGTAACCGCCGATGGCCAACGGCTCTTGGGCCGGCGGCCCCTGGTAGTAATCGATATAGCAGTGCGAGGTCGGGGACATGACGACGTCGTGGCCGGCCCTGGCCGCGGCGATGCCGCCCTCGGTGCCGCGCCAGGACATGACAGTGGCCCCCGGGGCCAGACCGCCCTCGAGGATCTCGTCCCAGCCGACGAGTCGCTTGCCGAGGCCGTCGAGGATGCGCTCGACGCGCCGCACGAAATAGCTCTGGAGTTCCTTCACATCGGCCAGCTTCTCGGCCTTCATCCGGGCCCGGCACTTGGGGCATCGGGTCCACTCGGCCTTGTCGACCTCGTCGCCGCCGATGTGGATGTACGGCCCGGGGAAGAGGGCGGCCACCTCGGCCAGGATGTCGGCGAGCACGGCGAAGGTCCTGTCGTTGCCGGGACAGAAGACGTCCGTGATCGGCCAATAGCCGCCCGGCGGGACGGTGAACGGGCCGCCCGTGCACGACAGCTCCGGGTAGGCGGTCAGGGCCGCCTTGGCGTGTCCGGGCATCTCGATCTCGGGCACGACCGTGATGTGGCGGGCGGCGGCGTAGGCGACGACCTCGCGGATGTCGTCCTGGGTGTAGAAACCCCCGTAGGTCGCGGCCTCGCCCGGCCTTTGCGGCTCGCGGGCGTTCCAATGGTCGTTCTCGCGGTCCACGCGCCAGGCGCCGATCTCGGTCAGCCGCGGGTACATCTTGATCTCGACGCGCCAGCCCTGGTCGTCGGTCAGGTGCCATTGGAAGGTGTTGAGTTTGTGGAGGGCCAGGATGTCGATCCAGCGCAGGACGAAGTCCTTGGGGAAGAAGTGGCGGGCGCAGTCGAGCAGGGCGCCGCGCCAGGCGAAGCGCGGCCGGTCCTCGACCGCGACGCAGGGCACGGTCAGCGGCCCGGCCCCCGGCGACCCCGACGGGCGCTCGATCGAGGGCGGCAGGAGTTGCCGCAGGGTCTGGACGCCGTAGAAGAGGCCGGCCGGCGCCGCGGCCCGCACCAGGAGGCTGTCCGGGGAGACGTCCAGGAGGTATCCCTCGGGGCCCAGCCGGGCCGCGAGGTCCTCGAGGCGAAGGACGACGGTTCCCGCGGGCGCCGGCGAGCCGGCGGCCGCTCCCGGAACGGTGTCCAGCGGCAGGTCGAGTCCCGTGCCCCGTTCGAGGAGGTCCTCGAGCGCGGCGGCCACGGGCACGGCCCCGGGCTGGTCCTCGGGAACGAGGAGCCGTGTGGCCGGACCGACCGTGAACGCGCCCGCCCGGGCCGCGAGCGAGAGGGGCGCCGGAACGACGGCGGGCCCGGCCGGCGCTTTGACGGCCGGGGCGGTCGAGCAGGCCGCGGCCAGGACGGCCGCTCCCATGCCGGCCGCGAGGGATATCCGGAAAGAAGGCTTCGGGACCATGGGACGACCTCCTGTCGGGGGATCCGCGGTTGGGGAGTGTAGTCATCCGCGGGGAGGGAAGTCAAGGCGGGGCGGTTTGACGGCTGGCCGTGTTGACATCCCTCTCGGCGGCGGTCTATCATCCCTCCATCCGCCCGCGGAGGGAGAGCACGCCATGCGCAAGTCGACCGTCCTCCTCGTCCTTCTGGTGAGCCTGGGGGCCTGGGCTTGCAAGGGCGGCCGGACGGCCGCGCCCGCGCCGCCGGGAGAGAAGGCCGCGGCCGGCCCCTTCGTCAAGGTCGAGGACGGCCGCTTCACCCTCGACGGGAAGCCCCACTATTTCGTCGGGGCCAACTTCTGGCAGGGCATGAACCTTGCCGTCGACGGCCCCTCCGGGGACCGGCCCCGTCTCCTGCGCGAGCTCGACCGCCTGGGCGGCCTCGGCGTCACCAATCTGCGGGTCATGGCCTCCTCCGAAGGCCCCAACACCGAGCCCTACCGCATGGTCCCGGCCCTGATGACGGCTCCCGGCGAGTACGACGGCAGCGTCCTCGACGGCCTCGACTTCCTGCTGGCCGAGATGGGCAAACGGGGGATGAGGGCGGTCATGGTCCTCAACAACTTCTGGCAATGGTCGGGGGGCATGGCCCAATACGTCTCCTGGAAGGAACATTCGCCCATCCCGTATCCCGGCGATTATGAGAAATTCATCGCCTACGCGGCCAGGTTCTACGGCTACCCGGAGTGCCAGGACTGGTTCCGGGACCACATCGCCATGGTCGTCGGCCGCATCAATCCCTATACCGGCCGCAAGTACCGGGATGACCCGGCCGTGTTCTCCTGGGAGCTGGCCAACGAGCCGCGGCGCTACCCGCAGAGCTGGATCGACGAGACCGCGGCCTACATCCATTCGCTCGACCCCAACCACCCGGTCACGACCGGATCCGAGGGCGCCCCTCCCGGCGAGCCGGGTCAGGACTTCACCGCCACCCACCGCTCGCCGGGCATCGACTACGCGACCATCCACATCTGGCCGCAGAACTGGGACTGGTACGACCCCAAGCGGCCGGCGACCTACAAGGCCGTGGCCGAGCCCCGGGCCGCCGCCTATTTCCGCAAGCTGGCCGACGAGACCAAGGCCCTGGGCAAGCCCCTCGTCCTCGAGGAGTTCGGCCTGGCCCGGGATTGGGCCAGCCGGAAGAACAACCTCGACCCGGCCTCGACGACGGCGACCAAGGACCTCTATTACGCCGCCCTGTACGCGCTCGTCGAGGAGTCCGTCGCCTCCGGCGGCCCTTGCCAGGGCGATAACTTCTGGGCCTGGGCGGGGGAGGCCCGGCCGGGCATGTCCTGGGTGGGCGATCCGCCCCACGAGCCGGCCGGATGGTACTCCGTCTACGACGCCGACCTCTCGACGCTGGCCCTGATCCGGGCCCACGCCGCGGCGGTCGCCGGGCGGACGCGATGACCCGGTCCGACACCATCGTCGTCGCCGCCGACTGGGCCCCCATCCGGGCTCTCGAGCCCGTTTTCACCCGGACGCCCGAAGCGGTCTACGGCGACCTATTGCCCGTCCTGAGGGCGGCCGATCTGCGCCTGGTCAACTGCGAGTGCGCCCTGACCGCGGCCCGCCGGCCGGTCTGGAAGAGCGGGGCCGTTTTCAAGGGCCTGCCGGGCCACGTCGCGGGCCTCACGGCCGTCCCGTTCGAGGCCGCCACCCTGGCCAACAACCACGTCTTCGACTACGGCCTCGAGGGCTTTCGCGAGACGCTCGACGTCCTCCGCCGCGCCGGCGTCCGGACGGTGGGCGCCGGCCCGACCCTCGACGAAGCCGCCGCCCCGCTCGAGCTGACGGCCGGCGGCACCCCGGTCACCGTGCTGGCCTTCGGCGAAGGGGAGGACCTGACGGCCTCGACCGGCGGCCCCGGGGTCTGCGGCTGGGAGATCGACCGCCTCGCGGCCGAGATCCGCAAGGCCAAGGCGCGCGGCCGGTTCGTCGTCGTCGTGGCCCACGCCGGGCTCGAGTACATCCCTTTCCCGCCGCCCTACGTCGTCGCCGCCTACCGGGCCCTCTCCGACGCGGGAGCCGACGCCGTCGTCGGCCACCATCCCCACGTGCCGCAAGGACTGGAGACGCGGAGCGGCCGGCTCATCGCCTACAGCCTGGGCAACTTCGCCTTCTTCCAGCTCTCCGACCTCTATTACAGGAAGGCCGGCTTCCTCCTCGAGCTCCGCGTCCGCGGCGGCCGGCTGGCCTCCCACACCGTCCATCCCTACCGCATCTCGGAGTCGGGCCTTCGCTCGCTCCGGGGGAATGAATCGGCGGCGTTCCGGAGGACGCTCGGGCGCATCTCCCGGCCTCTCCGCAGCAAGGGTGGGGTGGAGGCGGCCTGGCAGGCCTATCTGGCCTATTACGGTCCCGAGGGCTTCAAAGCCGAGGTCCGCGGCATCCTGGACCGGATGGAGACCGAGCCGCGCAAGGGGGCGGCCATGTTCCGCAACCGGATCACGACCCTCCAGCACCGCGAGCTCTGGCGCGACGCCCTGACCCGGTCCATGGCCGGGAAGCCGGCGCGCGTCCCGGCGGACCTGGCGGGGACCGTCCGGGAGTGGTTCACCCGGACCGTGCCCGGCGGCCCGGCTCAGAGACCGTAGCGCCGGCCGGCCGCTTCGACGATGGCCCCGATGAGACGCCGATAGTCCTCGTCCTCGCCGAGCGGCGAGCCGTGGTAGAGGGTGTAGATCTGCGGCGACCAGCTCTTGTGCGGCTTGAGGCCGGGGATGCCGTTGACCTCGATGATGCGCAGGCGGCCGGCCCGGTCGACGCGCATGTCGATGCGGATGTGGTCGAGGCAGCCCATGGCCTCGGCGGCGGCGTCGCCCAGCGCCTGGGCCTCCTTCGTCCGTTCCCCGGCCAGGCCGACCTTGGTCAGCCCGACGCCGCGGAGGTCGCTCCGCAGGATGCGGTAGTTGCGGAAGTGGCTGTCCTCGACCGTGACCTGTCCCGGCAGGACCTCCCGCGTCCGGCCGTTGCCGAGGACGAGGGCCGTGTACTCGTCGCCCGGCAGGAACTCCTCGACCAGGGCCGGCTCGTCGAACTCCTTCTCGACGAAGGCGACCCGGCGCCGGAGCTCCGACTCGTCGTGGACGACGCTCTCGTCGGAGATGCCGACCGAGCGCGATTCGCAGATGGGTTTGACGAAGGCCGGGTAGGTGACGGACGAGGCGTCGTCCCCGGAGCGCAGGAGAACGTGAGAGGGGACGGCCACGCCGGCCGCGGCCAGGATCTCGTGGGTCCGGAACTTGTCGATCATGGCCTTCATGGTCCGGCTGTCGGAGCCGATGTAGGGAATGCCGCGCTCGTCGAAGACGTCGGCCACCCACAGACCTTCGGCGTTGCGGCCGATGAAGGCTTCGTTCGGGGTGATGTGGTAGAGGGCGCTCCAGGCGATGTCGAAGTCGGGCTTGTCGACGAGGCGGAGGAACTCGGCCTCGTCGTTGACATAGGCGATGCGCGTCGGGTGGCCGAGGGATCCGCAGGCCTGGCGGACGGACTCGGTGACCTTCATGTCCCCCCAGCCCTGGGCATCGCCGCCGGGTCCGGTCAGCAGCAGGATCTTCATGAACGTCTCCTCAGAACAGCGTGGGGATATGGGTGTAGTCGAGCAGGGCCCGGGCCGTCGCCGGCGAGACGGGCTCGAGCCGGCGGGCCACGGCCCGCCGCTGGCTTTCGGCCAAGGCGACCTTGGAGACGACCTCGACCGTGACGGCAGAAGGGATCGCTCCGGCGAACGCGTCGTCGTCCAGTCCGGCCGTCAGCCCCGCGACGAGCCGCTCGTTCGGGTCGAGGATCCGGACAGGGGGGGCTCCGGCCAGGCGCTCGAAGGCCCGGCCGAACTCGGCGGCGACGTAGCCGTAGTGGGTGCAGGCCAGACCGGCGAGAGGCGCGGGGCCGGCCGGCCCCGCTTCGAGGGCGCGGGCGACGCAGGCCTCGACGAGGCCGGGCAGGGCGTCGGCGTCGGGGTCCCTGTCGATGGCCGCGGCCAAGCCGTGGCAGGCGACCGCCCGGACGCGCCGGGGGTCGATGCCCCGGGCGGCCAGCCGGCGGACGTGCTCGCCCGACGCGACCGTCGTCCTGGTCCCGAAGAGGACGAGCGTCGCCGCCGGGTCCCCGGAAAGGGCCTCGGCGAAGAGCTCGACGCCGGCGTCGACGATGCCGGTCACGGGCGCGACGGGGGAGCGGGCAAAGTCCGTCTTTTCGTAGACGACCGACAGGGTGTTGCAGGCTATGACGACGAGATCGGGCCGGTAGCGGGCCATGGCCGCCAGGGCCCGGTCGAACACGGCCGCCCGTGCGGCGTCGCCGGGGAGGTCGTTGTAGCCGCGGCCCTCGTCGGGCCAGGCGTTGACGTAGACGAGATCGAACCGCCGCCCGCCGCCCGCCGTCCGCAGCCGCCGTTCGAGCCCGGCGCAGATGGACAGGCCGCCGAGGCCGGAGTCGGTCAGGACGACGCGCCCGTCGCGGTCGGGGCCGATGACGTCGAGCAGGGTCGTCATTCGGCGGCTGTCTGGAAGTCCCGGCGGACCTCGTCGAGGAGAGCGGGCTCGGTGAGCAGGCGGTAGCCGGCCCGGGCCAGGAAGTAGACGCCGTCGAGGAGGGCCCGTTCGCCGCCCTCGCCGGCCGCGGCCCGGGCGAACTCCTCGGTATGGATGGGCGCGTCGGCGGCCTTGACCATCGGCTCGATGGTGGGCACGGCCCAGGAGACGTTGGCCAGGTCGGTCGAGCCGTAGGCGTCCCGGAACCGGCGGGGCCCGAGCCGGCCGCGCTCCTCGAACAACCCGGCGAAGAGGTCCTCCAGAACGGCGTTGCGCTTGAAGGTCGTGACGCCGGGTCCCGGTTCGGTGATCTCGACCCGGCAGCCGGCGGCCGCCGCGGCGTCCCGGGCCAGGCAGGAGGCGTGCTCGGCCAGGCTGTCGAGCTTGGCCATGGCGTCGGCCCGCAGGGAGAACCGGCCCCGGGCGTAGTCGGGGACGATGTTGGGCGCCTCGCCGCCGGCCTCGATGATGCCGTGGAAGAGCGTCCCCGGCGGGAGCTTCGTCCGCGGCAGGACGGCCGCGTGATAGAAGTCGACCAGGGCGTCGAGGGCGTTGGCCCCGGCCCCGGGCGCGGCCGCGGCGTGGGCCTTGCGGCCGAAGAACTCGACGACGAAGGTCCGCCGGGCCATGGCCTGGCAGATGACGGAGTCGAGCGCGTGGGGATGGATCTGGAGGACGGCGTCCGAGCCGGCGAAGACGCCGTCCCGGACGAGGCGGACCTTGCCGCTCCCTTTTTCCTCGGCCGGCGTGCCGACGACCTCGACCGTGCCGGGCGTTCCGGGAGGGAGGACGGCGCCGAGGACGACGGCGGCGTAGACGCCGGCCGCGCCGATGATGTTGTGCCCGCAGGCGTGCCCCAATCCGGGCAGGGCGTCCATCTCGGCCGTGAAGGTCACGCGCGGCCCGCCGTCCGCGCCGGAGCGGACGGCCCGGAAGGCCGTCGGATAGGAGGACAGGTTCTCCGTGACGGCGAAGCCCTCGGCCGCGAGCGTCGCCCGGAGAAGGCGCGAGGTGGCGTGCTCCTCGAAGGCCAGCTCGGGCTCGGCGTGGATGCGGCGGCTGAGGCCGAGGATGGCGGCGCGGCGCTCCTCGACGGCGGCGGCGATCCGGTCCTTGATGTCCATAACGATCCGGCACCTATGATAATGCAGGCGGGAAAAAGTTGTCAAAGACGGGATTTCCGATGGGCCGCCTGTGCTAAGATGGGGCCCGCCGCGGAGGCGCGAAAGGAGTCGGGTCATGGGCACGCGCGTGAAAGCCGTTGTGATCCTGGTCCTGGGCCTGGGGTTGGTCGGAGCGTCACGGGCGGCGGCCCAGACGGTCCTCGAGAGCGCCGGATTGCGCCTGGAGATCGACGGCCGCGGGGCCATCGCCCGGTTGGCCGATCCCCGGACCGGCCGGGAATACCTCCCCGAAGGCGTCCCCGGATATCTCGTCCGGGTCCGGGAGGCCGGCGGCGCCGAGCTCGCCCCCGTCTCCTTAAAACCGGCCAAGGACCTGTGGACGTTCACTTTCGACGGCGGCATCGCCCTGACGGTCAGGGCCTCCCGGAAATCGGGCTACCTCAGGTTCGAGCTGGTCAGAGCCGTCCGGCCGGAGCGGATCGACGCCGTGCTCTGGGGGCCCATCCCCACGACCATCGGGGACACGGTCGGCGAAGTCGTCGGCGTCGTGCGCGACGCCGATCACGCCGTCGGCATACAAACCCTCAACACCAAGACCTGCGGCGGGAAGCTCGTCAACGCCGAGGGGACCACGGGCGGCCGGACGACGGCGACAAAAGAAGCCTACGGCTCGAGCCTCCAGGCTTTCACCGTCAATCAGGCCCGGGACCGGGTCATCCCCGTCTGGGGGCAGTTCGCGGACGTGCCGGTCAGGGCACTGCCCGGCTTCAAGTTGGAAGGGAGCGCCCTGGCCCTGTTCGGCGCAACTCCCGACCGGGCCCTGCCGCTCATCGGCGAGATCGAGCGGGCCGAGGGCCTGCCGCACCCGACGATCGACGGGGAATGGGTCAAGACGTCCAAGGCCCCCGGCCGGCCCTACCTCATCGCCGAGTTCGGCGAGGACGGCTTCGACGCCCTGCTCGAGTACGCCCTGCGGCTGGGGTTCCCGGCCGTCTATCACAGCGGCCCCTTCGAGACCTGGGGGCACTTCGACCTCCGGAAGGACCTCTTCCCGAACGGCCGGGCCGGCTTCAAGGCCTGCGTCGACAAGGCCCGGGCCCGCGGCCTCCGCGTCGGCGCGCACACGCTGACCAACTTCATCACCACGAACGATCCCTTCGTGACCACGGGCGCCAACCGCGGGCTGATGGGCGCGGGCGCCGCGACCCTGGGGCGGGCGATCGACGCCGCGGCGACCGAGATCGTCGTCGACCGCGAAGACCTCTTCCGGCAGGCCTCGACGCTCCAGAGCGCGCTCATCGGGACGGAGATCGTCCGCTACCGGGAGGTGACCGGGACGGGCCCCTACACCCTGACCGACTGCGTCCGCGGCGCCTTCGGGACCCCGGCCGCGGCCCACGCCGCGGGCGTCGAGGTCCGCAAGCTCATGGACCATCCCTACAAGACCTTCTTCCCGGACTGGCCCATGCAGGAGGAGCTCATCGCCAACCTGGCCGGTTTCTTCGCGGAGACCGGGGCGTCCCAGATGGACTTCGACGGCCACGAGGGGACCTGCTACCTCGGCCGGGGCGACTTCGGCCACGTCCACTTCGTCGAGGCCTTCCTCGGCCGGGTCGGCCACCCCGTCGTCAACGGCTCGAGCAACATCGGCCACTACTACTGGCACTTCAACAGCTACATCAACTGGGGCGAGCCGTGGTACGCGAGCTTCCGGGAGAGCCAATCCGGCTACCGCATCGACAACCAAGCCCTCTACGAGCGCAACTACATGCCGCACATGCTGGGCTGGTTCCTGATGACCCCGGACACCCGGCTCGAGGACATCGAGTGGATGCTGGCCCGGGCGGCCGGTTTCGACGCCGGCTACGCCTTCGTGGCCGAGCTCGCCTCGCTGCGCCAGAACCCGGCCACCGACGCCATCGTCGAGGCCGTCCGGACCTGGGAGGAGGCCAAGGCGAGCGGGGCCTTCAGCGACGAGCAGAGGTCCCGGCTCAAGGACCCCGAGCGCGACTTCCGGCTGGAGAAGGCCGGGCAGGGGAGATGGGTCCTGCGGAGCGTCGACAAGTTCCGCTTCGAGCACCGCCGCAAGGTCCTCCAGCCGGGCGAGCCGGCCGGCTCCGAGTGGCGCTTCGCCACCGGGTCCGAGGCCCGGCCGCTCCATCTTCAGCTCCTCGTCGCGGGCGAGGGCGCGGAGGCCAGGGACATCACGCTCGAGGTCGACCGCTTCTTCCGGGTCGCCGTGCCGAACGTCCTCTCCGCCGGCGCCTCGCTCGTCTGGGACGGCTCGGACCGCATCCTCCTCTACGACGACAAAGGGCGTAAGACCGGGGCGGTCGACGTCGGGAAGGGCCTGCCCCTCCTGCGGGAGGGGACGCACACGGTCGCCGTCGACGCCAAGCTCGAAGGCGACGGCGCGGTCATCAAGGGGATCGTGCGGGTCGCGGGACGGGTCGAACCGGTCGGGAGATAAGGGCCTAGAGGATCAGCATGGCGTCGCCGTAGGAGAAGAAGCGGTAGCGCTCCCTGACCGCCTCCCGGTAGGCCGCCCTCGTCAGATCGTAGCCGGCGAAGGCCGAGACGAGCATCAGCAGAGTCGACTGCGGCAGGTGGAAGTTCGTCAACAGCCGGTCGACGGCATGGAACGCGTAGCCCGGGGTGATGAAGAGCGAGGTGGCTCCGCGGCCGGCTCGGACGGCTCCGTCCCGCCAGGCGCTCTCGAGCGTCCGGACCACGGTCGTGCCGACGGCCGTGACCGGGCGGCCATCGGCCTTGGCGGCGTTGACGGCCTTGGCGACGGCCGGGGCGACGTCATAGGTCTCCTCGAGCATCCGGTGGTCGGCGACGAGCTCGGCCCGGACGGGCTGGAAGGTGGCCAGGCCGACATCGAGGGTGACCCGCCGGACCTCGACGCCCCGGTCGCCGAGGGCGCGCAGGACGCCCTTGGTGAAATGCAGGCCGGCCGTCGGAGCTGCGATGGCGCCCTCCTTCCTGGCGAAGACCGTCTGGTAGCGGTCGATGTCGCCGGGCCGGGCGCTCTCGTCCTCGCGGGGCCTCTTGATGTAGGGAGGCAGGGGAGCGTAGCCGTGCTTCCGGAGCAGGGCCCGGACGTCCGTCGCGCCGAAGTCGAGCAGGCGCCGGCCTTCCCCGGCCGCTCCGGCCGCCCGCGCCGTGACCCCGCCGGGGAAGCGCACGACGTCGCCGGGCCGGACCCTTTTCGCCGGGCGGCAGAGGACCTCCCACGTCCCCGGCGCGGCCGTTTCCCGCACGAACAGGAACTCGATCTTCGCTTCGCCGCTCGTTCCCCAGAGCCGGGCCGGCAGGACCCGGGTGTCGTTGAGAACGAGGACGTCGCCGGCGGCCATCAGGCCCGAGAACTCGCGGAAGCGGCCGTGGCGGAGCGCGCCTGTCCGGCGGTCGACGATCATCAGGCGCGAGTCGTCTCGGTGGGGGAGGGGCCGCTGGGCGATGAGCTCGGGCGGCAGGTCGTAATCGTAGTCGGCGACGCGGAGGGGAGGGCCGGGAGGCATGGCAGTCGGCGGGGGCCTCAGTCCTTGAACAGCTTCTTCTGCCCGGCCGGGCGGGCGGCCCGGCCGCGCGCGCCGGGCTCCCTGAACTCGTAGCCCAGGTGGGCGTAGGCCCGGGGCGTGACGACGCGGCCGCGGATGGTCCGGTCGAGGAAGCCGATGCGCATGAGGAAGGGCTCGTAGATGCTCTCGATGGTGTCCTTCTCCTCGTCGATGGCCGCGGCGATGGTGCCGATCCCGACCGGCCCGCCGCCGAAGTTCTCGACGATGGTCGAGAGGATCTTGCGGTCGACGTCGTCGAGGCCCAGGGCGTCGACCTCCATGAGGTCGAGGGCCCGCTGGGCCTCCTTGGCGGTGATGACCCCGCCGCCCTTGACGTCGGCGTAGTCGCGGACCCGCCGCAGGAGCCGGTTGGCGACGCGCGGCGTGCCCCGCGAGCGCAGGGCGATCTCGCCGGCCCCGGCGTCGTCGACCTTGACCTTGAGGATGCCGGCCGAGCGCCGGATGACCTTTTTGAGGTCCTCGTCCCGGTAGTAGTCGAGGCGGTGGATGATGCCGAAGCGGCCGCGCAGGGGGGCGGTGATGCGGCCGGCCCGGGTCGTGGCCCCGATGAGGGTGAACTTCTTGATCTTGAGCTTGTGGCTGCGGGCCCCCGGCCCCTGGCCGATGACGATGTCGAGGCTGAAGTCCTCCATGGCCGAGTAGAGGATCTCCTCGACCGAGGGCTGCAGGCGGTGGATCTCGTCGATGAACAGGGTCTCCTTGGCCTGCATGTTGGTCAGGATGGCCGACAGGTCCCCGGTCCGCTCGATGACCGGCCCGGCCGTGGGCTTGATACCGACGCCCATCTCCTTGGCGATGAGGTAGGCCAGGCTGGTCTTGCCGAGGCCGGGCGGGCCGTAGAGGAGGACGTGGTCGAGCTGCTCGCCGCGCTTCTTGGCCGCCTCGATGAAGACCTTGAGGTTGGCCTTGACCTTGTCCTGCCCGACGAACTCGTCGAACGAGCGCGGCCGCAGGCTGTCCTCGAACAGGACGTCCTCGCGGGTGCGGATGGGGCTGAGGATGGCGGGCATCGGTGTCGCTCCGGGCTATTCTAATTCAAGAGCGGCAGCGCCGCAAGGACGGGCCGTCGCCGCCTCTCAGATCTTGGCCAGGCGCTTCAAGCAGTCGCGGAGGAGCTTCTCGAACTCGGCCCCCGGCTTGTTCGCGGCCAGCGTCTGGTCGACGGCCCGCTCGGCCTCCTTGCGCCGGAAACCCATGTTCTGGAGGGCCGAGAGGAGGTCCTCCTTCTCCGGCGAGCCCTTCGCGGCCAGGAGCTTCTCCTTCTTCTCGAGCTTGTCCTGGAGCTCCATGGTGATGCGCAGGGCCGTCTTCTTGCCGATGCCGGGGACGAGGGAGATGCGGGCCACGTCGCTGGCCCGGACGGCGTCGGCCAGGTCGTCGGGGGCGATGCCCGACAGGACGTTCATGGCCAGCTTGGGCCCGATGCCGGAGATGCCGATGAGCTTGAGGAACATGTCCTTCTCGTCCTGGGCCAGGAAGCCGAACAGGGCGATGGCGTCGTCCGTGACGTGGGTGTGGACGAGGAGCTCGACCGTGCCGCCGACCTCGCCGAGGCGGACGAAGGACGAGACGGGGATGGCCGCGGCGAAGCCGACGCCGCCCGTCTCGACGATGACGTGGCCGGGGGTCTTGTGGATGAGCGTGCCCTTGAGATAGGCGATCATGTCGCGTCCTCGCTGTCGATCTTGGCTCGATACTGTCGGGCGTTGAGGTGGCAGATGGCCGCGGCCAGGGCGTCGGAGGCGTCGAGGGGGACGTCGTCGTCGGCCAGGCCGAGGAGGGAGCGGACCATGGTCAGCACCTGGTCCTTGTCGGCCTGTCCGTAGCCGGTGACGGCCTTCTTGATCTCCAGGGCCGAGTACTCGGCCAGGGCGCAGCCGGTCTCGGCCACGGCGACCAGGACCGCCCCGCGGACCTGCCCGAGCAGGAGGGCCGTCTTCATGTTCTGGGCGTAGAAGGCGTTCTCGATGGCCGCCTCGGCCGGGGCGTAGGTCCGGATGAGACCCTCGATCTCGGATTTGATCTCGGCCAGCTTCAGGGGCAGAGGGTGCTTGGCGGTCGGGGCGATGACGCCGAAGGCGACGGGGACGAGGCGGCCGCCGTCCTCGTCCACGATCCCGAAGCCCGTCGACCGGAGGCTGGGATCGATCCCGAGGACCCGCATGGATGCCGCCGGGGCGTCACCCGGCCTGCGAGAAGGCGGCGATCTCCTCTTCGGAGATGTCGAAGTTGGAGGAGACGGACTGGACGTCGTCGTGGTCCTCGAGCTCCTCGACGAGGCGGAGCACCTGCTGGGCCTCCTTGCCCTCGACCTTGACGTAGTTCTGGGGCAGGAACCCGACCTCGGAGGCGGCGATCTCGATCTCGGCCTTCTTGATGGCCTCGAGCACGGCCTCGAACTTCTCGGGCGAGGTCGTGACCTCGAACAGGGTGCCCTCGTCCTTGAGGTCGTCGGCCCCGGCCGTCAGGGCGATGTCCATGAGGATGTCCTCGGAGGCCTTGGCCTTCTCGACGTCGATGTAGCCCATGCGCTTGAACATCCAGGCCACCGAGCCCTTCTCGCTCATCTGGCCGCCGCACTTCTGGAAGATGTGGCGGATCTCGGACACGGTCCGGTTCTTGTTGTCGGTGACGGCCTGCATGAAGACGGCCACGCCGCCGGGGCCGTAGCCCTCGTAGGACACTTCCTCGTAGGTGGCGCCCTCGAGCTGGCCGGTGCCCTTCATGATGGCCCGCTTGACGTTGTCGGCCGGCATGTTGGCCGCTTTGGCGTCGTTGATGGCCTTGCGCAGGGCGGCGTTCTTGTCGGGGTCGCCGCCGCCGGCCCGGGCCGCCATGCTGATCTCGCGGATGAGGCGGGTGAAGATCTTGCCCTTCTTGGCGTCGGTCGCGGCTTTTTTATGCTTGATCGAGGCCCACTTGGAATGTCCGGACATGGTCGTCTCCTTGAGGTTTCGAGCCCCCCTAAAGTAGCACAAACGGTCGGCCGGCGCAACCCTGCGGCCGGATACACTAGTATAACAGTAGGAAATATGCTAGACTGATGAATATGCTATAATTCCCCGCACCCGAAGGAGGTCCGCATGAAGACGAACATGGGAGGTCTCGACCGCACCCTGCGGCTCGCCGCCGCGGCCGTCATCGCCGTCCTGCTCATCCTGCACGCCGTCAAGGGCGCGGCGGCCATCGTCCTGGCCGTCGTGGCCGCGGTCTTCATCATCACCACGCTCGTCGGCGTCTGCCCGGCCTACGTCCCGTTCGGGCTGTCGACGAAGAAGAAGGACAAGAAGGGCGCCTGCTGTCCGCACTGAGCCCGCGACCGGGCGGGGAGGCCGTCATGACGAGCGCACCCGATCCCAAGCCCGGCGTCCGCGTCGAGCTGGCCGTGACGGGGATGAGCTGCGCGGGCTGCGCGGCCAACGTCGAACGGGCCCTGCGCAAGGTCCCCGGCGTCCGCGAGGCCGCCGTCAACATCGCCACGTCCAAGGCCACCGTCGTCGTCGACCCGTCCTTCGCCGGGCGCGAGGCCCTCGTCGCAGCGGTCCGGGGAGCCGGATACGACGTGGCCGACGAGGCCGCCGAGGTCGAAGAGACCCGCGACGCGGAGTACCTCTCGCTCCGCCGCGACGTCCTTTGGGGCGGAGCGTTGGCCCTGGTCATCTTCCTCGGCAGCATGCGGCACTGGTTCCCCTGGATGCCTGCCTTGCTGCAGGACTTCTTCGTCCTCTGGGCCCTGGCCACGCCCGTCCAGTTCGTCCTGGGCCTGCGCTTCTACAAAGGGGCCTGGAGCGCGCTCAAGCACGGCGCGGCCAACATGAACACCCTCGTGGCCGTGGGCACTTCGGCCGCCTACCTCTTCAGCGTCGCCGCGACCGTCTGGCCGGGCCTGTTCGCGCTCGCGGGCATCGAGCCCCAGGTCTACTTCGACACCTCGGCCGTCATCATCGTGCTCATCCTGTTCGGCCGCCTGCTCGAGGCCCGGGCCAAGGGCCGGACGTCCGATGCCGTGCGGCGGCTCATGGGCCTGCGGCCGCGGACGGCCCGCGTCCTCGGCCCCGACGGGGAGCGCGAAATGCCCGTCGAGGACGTCCGGGCCGGCGACATTCTCGTCGTCAGGCCCGGCGAGACCGTCCCGGTCGACGGCGTCGTCGTCGAAGGCCGGTCGTCGGTCGACGAGTCCATGATCAGCGGCGAGAGCCTGCCCGTGGACAAGGCGCCCGGCGCGTCCGTCGTCGGGGCCACCCTCAACAAGTGGGGCAGCTTCCGGTTCCGGGCCGAACGCGTCGGCGAGGACACCGCGCTGGCCCGCATCATCAGGCTGGTCGAGGAGGCCCAGGGCACCAAGGCCCCCATCCAGCGCCTGGCCGACGTCATCGCCGGGGTCTTCGTGCCGGCCGTCATCGGCGTCGCCGTCCTGACCTTCGCGGCCTGGGCCCTGTTCGGGCCCGAGCCCCGTCTCGTCACGGCCCTGCTCAACTTCGTGGCCGTCCTCATCATCGCCTGTCCCTGCGCCATGGGCCTGGCCACGCCGACGGCCATCATGGTCGGGACGGGCAAGGGGGCCGAGCGGGGCGTCCTCATCAAGAGCGGGGAGAGCCTGGAGACCCTCCACAAGGTCGACACGGTCGTCTTCGACAAGACGGGCACCCTGACCGAGGGCCGGCCGGAGGTCACCGACGCCGCGGCCGCGCCGGGCGTCGGGCTCGAAGAGCTCCTCCGCCTGGCCGCTTCGGTCGAGGCGCCCTCCGAGCATCCGCTCGGACAGGCCGTCGTCCGCCGGGCCGCCGCATCGGGCCTCGCGCCGGAGAAGGTCGACGAGTTCCGGGCCCTCGAGGGCATGGGGGTCGAGGCCGTGGTCGGCGGCAGGCGCGTCCTCGTCGGCAGCCCGCGCCTGGTCGCCTCGGCCGGGGTCGACCTCGCGCCCCTCGCGGCCGAGGCCGCCCGGCTGGCCGCCGAGGGCAAGACGGCCGCCTATGCCGCGGTCGACGGCCGGCTGGCCGGCCTGTTCGGCCTGTCCGACACCCTCAAGCCGGGCGCCCGCGCGGCCGTCGACAGGCTCCGCCGGCAGGGCCTGAGGATCGTCATGCTGACCGGCGACAACGAGCGGACGGCCCGGACCGTGGCCGCGGCGGCCGGCATCGACGAGGTCGTCGCCGAGGTCCTGCCCGGCGACAAGGCGGCCGTAATCGGCCGGCTTCAGAGCGAGGGGAGAAAGGTGGCCATGGTCGGCGACGGCATCAACGACGCCCCGGCCCTGGCCCGGGCCGACGTCGGAGTGGCCCTGGGCACGGGCACCGACGTGGCCTTGGCCTCGGCGGACGTGGCCCTCATCTCCGGGGACCTGGAAGGGGTGGTGGCGGCCCGGGAGCTCAGCCGGCGGACCATCCGGACCATCCGGCAGAACCTGTTCTGGGCTTTCGCCTATAACGTCGTCGGCATCCCGGTCGCGGCGGGGGGCCTCTATCCGTTCCTGGGCCTGCGCCTCGATCCCATGATCGCTTCGGCGGCCATGGCCCTGAGCTCGGTCTCGGTCGTCACCAACTCGCTCCGGCTCCGCCGGGCCCGGTTCTGAGCCCGATCAGAAGACGAACCGGAGGGCCAGTCCGGCCCGCAGGTAGGAGGGGTTCACGTCGAGCGTCCCCAGGCCGATGGCGGCCTCGATCTCGTCGATGGGCCGGGTGATGATCTCGTCCTCGACGATATGGAGCTGGAGCGGGGTCTTGGGCGCCGCGTAGTAGCGCAGGTCGACGGCCAGGATGACGTTGTGAAAAGCCTCGTAGGCGGCCTCGACGCCGAGGTTGGCGCCGTATTTGGTCTGGGGGCCGAAATCGACGACCATGCGGTAGGTCCCGCCGCTCAGGACGAACTCGTCCCCGTTCTGAGCCAGGTCGAAGAAGGTGTAGCCGATGTGCCCTGCCTTGCCCTCGAAGTGGAAGACGCTGGGGCCGGCCGAGACGCTCAACGACAGGTCGTCGGCGACGCGGAAGCGGGCCAGGGCGTTGAGGCTGAAGGCCGTCGTGGTCAGGTTCCCGGTCGAGGCCTCCCAGTCGATCTCGTCAGCGTACGTCTCCGGCTCGAAGGCCTGGAATTGGATGGTGTAGGTGTAGGGACCGTTCGAGCCGCCGAGCTTGGGCCGGTGCCAGTCGGCCAGGACCTGGAGGCCGAAGTTCTCGCCGAACAGGACGTTGAAGTAGCCGTTCAGGCCGTAGGTCGTGCGGCCCCGGAAGCGGACCGTCTGCTCGGCCAGGCCGGCGATGAACCGGTCGGGCGGGGCGAAGGCCGGCTGGAAGCGGTTGAGGTAGGTCGCGTTCATGTTCGGCCGGACCAGGGTCCAGCCGAATCCGAGCTCGAAGCGGATGTCGGCCGCGAGGGGGGCGGCCGCCGCGAGGACGAGAAAAAGAGCGAGGAGCGGAGCGAGCTTCCGGATCATGTCTTGGCGCCTCCTGGCGGGAGGAAGGCTACCACGGCCCGGACCGGGATGTCAATCCCCCTCGGGCGTCAAGTCGTTTAAGATCAAGCCTTTTCGGCCCGGACGGACTAGCCGAAGAAGACCTTGGCGATCTCGTAGAGCTCGGCGTCGACGGTCTTCGGCTCGGCCAGGGCCTCCTCGAAGGGGACGGGGACGATCCGGTTGCCCCGCAGGCCGACCATGTGGCCGAAGGTCTCCTTGTGGACGAGCTCGATCGCGGCCACTCCGAAACGGGTGGCCAGGATGCGGTCGAAGGCCGTCGGCGAGCCGCCCCGCTGGATGTGGCCGAGGACCGTGACCCGGGTGTCGATGGCCGTGCGCATCTCGATCTCGCGGGCGATCATGTTGCCGATGCCGCCCAGGCGGACGTGCCCGAAGGCGTCCTTCTCGCCCGACTGGGTGATGAGGCTGGCGTCCTGGGGCTTGGCGCCCTCGGCCACGACGACGATGCTGAACATCTTGCCGCGCTCGCGGCGCTTCTGGATCTGGGCGCAGATGTCGTCCATGTCGAAGGGGAATTCGGGGATGAGGATGATGTCGGCCCCGCCGGCCAGGCCGCCCTCGACGGCGATCCAGCCGGCATGCCGGCCCATGACCTCGACGACCATGACCCGGTGGTGGGCCTCGGCCGTCGTGTGCAGCCGGTCGAGGGCCTCGGCGACGATGGACACGGCCGTGTCGAAGCCGAAGGTGTAATCGGTCCCGGCCAGGTCGTTGTCGATCGTCTTGGGCACGCCGACGCAGCGAAGGCCCTTGTCGAAGAGCTTCTTGGCGACGCCGAGGGTGTCCTCGCCGCCGACGGCGATGACCGCGTCGAGCTCGAACTTCTCGACCTGGGAGAAGATCTTGCCGACGCCGTCCTCGACCCGGAAGGGATTGGTCCGGGAGGTGCCGAGGATGGTGCCGCCGCGCGGCAGGATGCCCGAGATGGCGTTGAGGTCGAGCGGGAAGATCTTGCCTTCGATGAGCCCGAGCCAGCCGTTCTTGATGCCCAGGATATCGTAGCCGAAGTGGACGATGCCCTTCCGGGTCACGGCCCGGATGACCGCGTTGAGCCCGGGGCAGTCGCCGCCGCCCGTCAGGATCCCGACTCTCATGCTCGACCTCCGTAAAACGCTCATCACGGCCCCCCAGGTCGGCAGGGATTATACCCGCCCGGTCCGGCCATTTCAAGTTGGACCGGTCCAACGCGGTCCCGAGGTGGTCCGCCGGGGCGCGCCGCCGGCGGCGCCGCCGGCGGCCTTGACCGGGCCGGGCGTTTTCTTTATGGTAGGGGGGACCGCGCACGACACCCAGCGACAGGAGGACACCATGCCGGCAACGATCATCAGCGGAAAAGAGGTCTCCAGCCAGATCCGGGCCGAGCTCAAGGAGCGGACGGCCCGCCTGAGGGAGAAAGGGCACGTCCCCGGCCTGGCCGTCGTCCTCGTCGGCGAGGACCCCGCCTCGGTCTCCTACGTCACGGCCAAGGCCCAGGCGGCCGCCGAGCTGGGCATGTTCGAGACGACCATCCGCATGCCGGCCGACTCGTCGGAGGCGGACATCCTCCGGCAGGTCGACAGCCTCAACCGCGACGACCGCTACAACGGCTTCCTCGTCCAGCTGCCGCTGCCGAAATATGTCAGCGCCGAGAAGGTCATCAACCTCATCTCGCCGGACAAGGACGTCGACGGCTTCCATCCCGTCAACGTCGGCAAGATGCTGCGCGGCGAGCCCTGCCCGCTGCCCTGCACGCCCTACGGCGTCGTCCAGCTCCTCGTCCGCGGCGGCTACGGCCCGGACGGCAAGCACGTCGTCGTCTGCGGCCGGAGCAACATCGTCGGCAAGCCCCTGGCGGCCATGCTCATCCAGAAGCGCAAGGGGGCCAACGCCACGGTCACCGTCTGCCACACGGCCACGCCCGACCTGGTCAAGTTCACCCTGCAGGCTGACATCCTGGTCGCGGCCATGGGCGTGCCGCGGGCCATCAAGGCCGAGATGGTCCCGCCGGGCTGCGTCGTCATCGACGTCGGGGTCAACCGGGTCGCCGACGCCGCGGCGGCCAAGGGCTTCCGGCTGGTCGGCGACGTCGACTTCGAGCCCGTCAAGGAGAAGGCCTCGGCCATCACGCCCGTCCCCGGCGGGGTCGGCCCGATGACGGTGACCATGCTCATGATGAACACCATCGAGGCGGCCGAGCGCAAGGCCGGCCTGGCCGTCTAGGCCGAGGACCGACGTGAAGATCGGCAAGATCGACGAAGCCGATTTCCGCGCCCTGATCCAGGGCAAGTTCGGCCGGCGCGACCCCTCGGTCCTCGTCCCGCCGCGGACGGGCGTCGACGCCGCCGTCGTCGACATCGGCGGCGGGCGGGCCCTGGTCGTGGCCGAGGACCCCATCTTCACCATGCCCCGCCTGTCCCTCGAGACGTTCGGGCGGTTCACCGTCCACATCGGGGCCAGCGACGTCGCCGTGATGGGCGTCAAGCCCCGCTACATGACCTACACCCTCCTCCTGCCGCCCGAGACCGGGCGGGCCGAGGTCGGGCGGATCGTCGATTCCATCCACGAGGCCGCCCGCGGGCTGGGCATCGCCATCGTCGGGGGCCACACCGGCTTTTATCCGGGCTTTACCGCCCCGACGATCGGCGGCATCGCCGTCTTCGGCCTGGCCCGGAAGAAGGACATCATCACGCCGGCCGGGGCCCGGCCCGGCGACGCGGTCGTCCTGACCAAGGGCCCGGCCATCGAGACGGCCGCCCTGCTGGCCTCGCTCCGGGAGGCGGAGCTCCCGGGTCGCTATCCCGCGGAGTTGGTGGCCAAGGCCAAAGCGCTGACCCGGTCCATCACGGTCGTCGCCGACGCGCTGACCGCGGCCGCCTCGGGCGGGGTCACGGCCATGCACGACGCCACGGAGGGCGGCGTCGTCGGCGGGCTCTACGAGATCGCCGCGGCCAGCGGCGTGGGCATGGAGGTCGACGAGCGCCTGTTCGTCTATCCCGACGAGGTCCGCATGGTCTGCGAGGCCTTCGCCATCGATCCGGTCAGGGCCATCGCCGAGGGCAGCCTCCTCGTGACGGTCCGGCCGGGCCGGAGCGCCGACCTGCTGGCCCGGCTCAAGCGCAAGAGGATCGCCGCGTCGGTCGTCGGGCGGGTGGTCGCGGACAAGCGCCGCCGGACCCTCGTCCGCCGCGACGGCCGGACCGAGCCCCTGGCCATCCCGGAGCAGGACCCGTTCTGGCCGGCCTTCTTCGAGGGGCTTGGAAAATCGTGAGCGGAGCCCCGCCCGCAGACGGGGAGGGGGGAGGCCTCAGCGGGCCTTGGCGCGGGCTTTCTTGGCCTTCTTTTCGGCCCGGACGGCGACGTCCTTGAGAGTCAGGCCGTCGAAATAGCCCTTCAGCAGGTCGGTCGCGCCCTTCCAGATCTCGAAGGTCGGGCAGGTCTCGAGGTGCTCGCAGTAGCCGCCGTCCTCGACGCACTCGACGAGGCAGCAGTTGCCCTCGAGAGCGTGGAGGATCTCGCTGAGCCGGATGTCCTCGGGCCGGCGGGCCAGGGTGTAGCCGCCGCCGGCGCCGCGGATGCTCTTGACGAGGCGGTTGATCTTGAGGGGGATGATGATCTGCTCGAGGTAGCGGATGGAGATGCGCTCGTCCTCGGAGATGCGCTTGAGGATGACGGCGTCGCTGCCGTTGCCGTAGTGGCGGGCTAGGTTGAGCATCAAGCGGGTGCCGTAGCGCCCCTTGGTCGATAGTCTGATCATCGCGGGCTCCTGGTCCCATTCTATACGGCTTTTCCCCCAATATCAACTCAAATTGATAGGAATTATCAACTTACTAGTTTTTGAAAAGGGCCCGGACCCGCCTTGACACCCTCCTCGGCGAATGGGTATCCTAACCTTCTCTTGATCCCACGAGCAAAGGAACGCCCATGCCCCGTCAGATCCTTCTCGGTGACGAAGCCGTCGCCCTGGGGGCCGTCCACGCCGGCCTCTCGGCGGCCTATTCCTACCCCGGCACGCCCGCGTCGGAGATCCTGGAGTTCCTCGTCCGCAAAGCGGCCGAGACCAAGAGCTTCACGGCCGTCTGGTCCGTCAACGAGAAGACGGCCTACGAGGAGGCCCTTGGCGCCTCGTTCGCCGGCAAGCGGGCCCTGGTGTCCTTCAAGCACGTCGGCCTCAACGTCGCGGCCGACCCGTTCATGAACTCGGCCATCACCGGCGCCAACGGCGGACTGGTCGTCGTCAGCGCGGACGACCCCGGCATGCACAGCTCGCAGAACGAGCAGGACAGCCGCTACTACGCCCAATTCGCCCACATCTACGCCTGCGAGCCCTCCGACCAACAGGAGGCCTACGACATGACCCGGGAGGCCTACGACCTGTCCGAGCGCCTCGAGGTCCCGGTGCTCGTCCGTATGGTCACCCGGCTCTCGCACAGCCGCTCGGCCGTCGAGGTCGGCGAGCCCCGTCCCCAGAACTCCCTGCGCAAGAGCGCCGCCAAGGACTGGATCCTGCTGCCGGTCAACGCCCGCCGGCGCTTCGCCCGGCTCCTCGACCTGCAGGCCGAGATGGTCCGGCTCTCGGAGACCTCCCGCTTCAACGTCCTGGAGACCGCCGGCCGGGACCGCGCCTTCGGCGTCATCGCCTCGGGCGTCGCCTACAACTACTTCCGCGAGGCCGTGGCCGGTCAGGCCTCTCCGCCGCCCTTTGTGAAGGTCTCGACCTATCCCATCCCCGAGGGCCTCGTTCGCCGGCTCGTCGAGAGCGTCGACACGGTCCTGGTCCTCGAGGACGGCTACCCCTTCATCGAACGCCAGCTCAAGGGCCTCTTCGGCATCGCCGGCAAGACCGTGCGCGGCAAGACCGACGGCACCCTGCCGGCCTCCGGCGAGCTGACCCCCGACATCGTCCGGGCCGCCCTGGGCCTGCCGCCGCTCCCGGCCCTCGGCGCGAGCGGCCTGCCGCTGGCCGGCCGCCCGCCCCAGCTGTGCGTCGGCTGCCCCCACGCCGACACCTTCAAGGCCCTCAACAAGGTCCTCGAGGGCGCCGCCGGGGCCAACGTCTTCAGCGACATCGGCTGCTACACCCTGGGCGCCCTGCCGCCCTACAGCGCCATCCACAGCTGCGTCTGCATGGGGGCCAGCATCGGCATGGCCCGGGGCGCGGCCGACGTCGGTCTCCACCCGGCCGTCTCGGTCATCGGCGATTCGACCTTCGCCCACTCGGGCATCACGCCCCTGCTCGGCGCGGCCGCCGCCGACACGAACATGACCGTTGTCATCCTCGACAACGCCACGACGGCCATGACCGGCGGCCAGCCGACCTACGGCTCGGGCCAGGGCCTGCTCCGGCTCGTCGAGGGCCTGGGCGTCCCCAAGGAGCACATCCGGACCATCGAGCCCCTGCCCAAGAACCACGAGAAGAACGTCCAGGTCCTGCGGGAGGAGATCGACCACCGCGGCCTGTCGGTCGTCGTCGCCGTCCGCGAGTGCGTCCAGGAACAGCGGAAGAAAAGGAGCTAGGCCATGAAACAGGACATCATCCTGGCCGGGGTCGGGGGGCAAGGCATCCTGTCGATCGCCTACGTCATCGACAACGCCGCCCTGGCCGACGGCCTGTCCTTCAAGCAGGCCGAGGTCCACGGCATGGCCCAGCGGGGCGGGGCCGTGCAGTCCCACATGCGGCTCTCGAAGGGGGCCATCTGGAGCGACCTCATCCCCAAGGGCGAGGCCGACATGATCCTCAGCGTCGAGCCGCTCGAGGCCCTGCGCTACCTGGACTACCTCCGGCCCGACGGCATCGTCGTCACCAGCTCGACGCCCTTCCGCAACATCCCCGATTACCCCGACGTCGAGGCCGTCCTGGCCGCGGTCCGCAAGGCGCCCCGGGCCGTCGTCGTCGACGCCGAGAAGCTGGCCAAGGAGGCCGGCACGGTCAAGGCCCAGAACATCGTCCTGCTGGGAGCGGCCGCGCCCAGCCTCATCCTGGCCGAGGCCTCGCTCCTGCGGACGATCGAGGACCTCTTCCGCGGCCGGGGCCCGACCGTCCTGGAGGCCAACCTCAAGGCCTTCGCCCTGGGCAAGCAGGCGGCCCTCGGCCGATGAGGACCCCCTGGGCCCGGACCCTCCGCATCCTCGAGCGGGCCGAGAAAGACGGCCGGGACTTCCTGCTCGAGCCAGAGGTCTACGCCGTCCTGCGCGAGGCCGGCATCCCCACGCCCCGCCACATCCTGGCCGGGCCGGACGGCCGGGTCCTTCGGGCCCGCCTGGACGCCCTCGGCTCGCCGAAGGCCGTCGTCAAGATCGTCTCGCCGCGCGTCATCCACAAGTCCGACGTCGGCGGCGTCGCCGTCTGTGAGGCCGCTCCGGCGGCCGTCCGGAAGACCTGTGAGACCATGTTGCGGACGGTCGTCGCCCGCACCCGGTCCGCCGACCGCGAGGCCGTCCGGGAGTCCGTCCGCGGCTTCCTGGTCGTCGAGAAGGTCGCCTTCGAGGACGCGGGCTTCGGTTCCGAGATCCTGTTCGGCCTGCGCAATTCGCCCGACTTCGGGCCGGTGTTGACCGTCGGTTCGGGCGGTCTCGACGTCGAGTACATGAACGCCCGGCTCAAGGAGGGGCGGGCCGCCGGCATCGCCTCGGCCCACCTTCTCGACGAGGCCGGGGCCCGGGCCCTGCTCGAGCCGCTGGCCTTCTTCGGCAAGATGGCCGCCCCGTTCCGGGGACGCCCGCCTCTCGTCTCTCCCGAGGCGCTCGTGGCGACGCTGCTGCGGTTCCGCGACCTGGCCGCGGCCTTCTCGCCGTTCGCGGCCGGGACCCCGTTCGTCCTGGAGGAGGCCGAGGTCAATCCGTTCGTCGTCCGGCGCGGCCGGCTCGTGCCGCTCGACGGCGTCTGCCGCTTTTCCCGCCGCAAGGCGGTCCTCGCGGAGCGCCCCATCGAGGGCGTCGGCAAGCTCCTCAGGCCAGGGTCGATCGGCATCATCGGCGTTTCCGAGAAGATGAACATCGGCCGGGTCATCCTGGCCAACATCCTCAAGGCCGGCTTCCCGCCGGACCGGGTCACCGTGGTCAAGCCCGGGCTCGACGCGATCGACGGCTGCCGCTGCGTCCCCAGCGTCGCCGCCATGCCCGAGACGGTCGACCTGTTCGTCCTGACCCTCGGCGCGGACCTCTGCGCCGGGGTCGTCGAGGACCTCGTCGCCCACGGCAAGGCCCGTTCGGTCATCCTCATCGCCGGCGGAATGGGGGAGAAGGAGGGCGGGGCCTCCATCGAGGACCGCATCCGCGGCGTCCTCGCCGAGGGCCGCCGGTCCGGCCGGACGACGCCCGTGGTCAACGGCGGCAACTGCCTGGGCGTCGTCTCCAAGCCGGGCCGCTACGACACGCTCTTCATCCCCGGCCACAAGCTGCCCCGGCCGGCCACGGCCGGCACGGCCTCGGCCATGATCAGCCAGAGCGGCGCCTTCATGATCTGCCGGATGAGCAAGATGCCGGCCCTGGAGCCCGTCTACTCGGTCTCCCTGGGCAACCAGCTCGACCTGACCGCCTCGGACTACCTGCGTTCTCTCAAAGACGATCCCGCCGTCCGCAGCTTCTTCGTCTACATGGAGGGCTTCAAGCCCGGCGACGGCTTGGCCTTCGCCCGGGCCATCGGCGAGATCGCGGCCTCGGGCCGGACGGTCCTGGTCTACAAGGCCGGCCGCAGCCCCGAGGGCCGCTCGGCGACCTCGAGCCACACGGCCTCGGTGGCCGGCGACTACGGCGTCTTCAAGGCCCTTTGCGCCCGGGCCGGCGCCGTCGTGGCCGAGGACCTGTTCGCCTTCGAGAGCTTCATGAAGGGCCTGGCCCTGCTCGAAGGGCGGGCCGCGGCGGGCCGGCGGGTCGGGCTCATCAGCAACGCCGGCTTCGAGTGCGTCATGATGGCCGACAACCTCAAGGACGGCGACGGCCTCGACCTGGCCTCGTTCTCCCCGGCGACGCACGAGCGCATCCTCGCGAGCCTGCGGCCCCTCGGCATCGACCGGCTCCTCGACGTCCACAATCCGCTCGACGTGACGCCCGTCGCCGACGACGCCGCCTTCGCGGAGAGCGCCCGGGCCTTCGTCGAGGACCCCGGCGTCGACTGCGCCGTCCTGTCCAACGTGCCGCTGACGCGGGCCATGCAGACCCTGCCGCCGGGACCGGGGCACGCCGAGGACCTGGCCGCGCCGGGGAGCTTCGCCTCGCGGGTCGTCGACATCTTCCGGTCGACGGCGAAACCCCTCGTCGTCAACATCGACGCCGGGGCGCTCTACGACCCCCTGGCCGCCCATCTCGAGGCGGCGGGGGTGCCCGTCTTCAGGCGGGCGGACGAGGCCCTGCGCTTCATGAGGATGTTCGTCGGACGGACGGCCCGCTAGCGTGGCCGTTCGGAGGTCCGGTCCCTAGCGGACCCGGCCCTGGAAGCGGTGGGGGAATCCGGACGGGTCGTTGGTCGTGATCGAGCCCGTGTGGCAGACCCGGCACGACGTCGCCAGGGTCCCGCCGTGGGCGTCCACCACTCCGTTGATCCCGCCGCCCTTCGATCTGGCGTGACAGACCTTGCAGCTG
The DNA here is from genome assembly GCA_017999365.1 of Candidatus Aminicenantota bacterium. Taxonomy (GTDB): domain Bacteria; phylum Acidobacteriota; class Aminicenantia; order Aminicenantales; family Saccharicenantaceae; genus RBG-16-66-30. Next base: position 102,100 of record JAGNLW010000004.1, on the reverse strand, counting down.
CCGAGGGGCACGGCCTTGTTCTGGTACTGGGTGAACATGTAGTGGTCGGACGGCTCGTTCGAAGGCACCTGGGCGTGGGGGCTGCCGTGGCAGGCCGGGCAGGCTATCCCGCCGTGGCCGGCGGCGTTGCGGTAGAGGGCGTCGCCCGTACCGACCTCGGCCACGAACGTGTGGCAATTGACGCAGGACGGCTCGCCGACCCAGGGCACCCGGCCGGCATAGATCATCGTCGTCAGCGTCGTCAGGGAGCCGTGGCAGTTCGTGCAGTTGCCGTCGGCGTCGGTGTGGGCCGTGCTCCGGTGGGATCGCGTCTGGGCCCCGGCGTGGCAACTGTAGCAGGAGATGCCGGTCTGGGTGGCGTGGAAGCCGTGGACGGCCTTGGACAGGTACGAGCCCGAAGTGCCTTCGCCGGTCTGGCCGAGGGCCGGGGAACCGTGGCAGTCGGCGCAGAGGACGGGCAGGCCGTCCTCGACGAAGGTCGTGTCCTCGGCCTCGTCGTGCGTGGCCAGGACCGATTCGGCGTCGTCGCCGTTGTGGCAGGAGGCGCAGCCCCATTCGTCCGAGACCGGAACCGTGGCCCGGGTCCGGGCCAGGACGTCCCCCGTGGACGCGTCGCGGACGGTGATCTCGGCGACCTGGTAGGGTTCCCAGGTCAGGTCGTCCTTCAGGGGCACGACGGGGATTCCGTCGGCCTGGAAATGGGTGCCCTTCAGGAGCATGTCCCCGGTGAGGCCGTTGTTGACGCCCGGGTCGACCAGGTTGAGGCCGGTGTCGGGGGCCAGGGCGACGCCGAAGAGGTCGAGGGAGTCGTCCCAGAAGCCCCGGTAATCGCGGACCGGGTCCGCGGTCGTCTTGCCGTAGGAAGAGGTGTTGTCGACGAGCGCGTACTCCACCGTGACGCCGGAGGTCACGATCTGGGGCGGGTCGCCGCGCCGGACGACCTGGGCCCACAGGGTATTGTAAGGAGGCTGGAAGACCTCGGCCTCGTAGGTGGCGTTGATCTCGTGCATGCCGAGGTCGTTCCAGGCCAGGACGACATAGGACATCGACTCGGCCGGGATGACGACGGGCGTGACATCGGTATCGTCCTTGGTCTGGCAGGAGGCGAGGAACGCGGCCAGGACCAGGACGGCGACGGCGGCAGGGGTGCGGCGCTTCGGCATACGGCTCTCCTTCCGGGCTATTATTCCCTGAAACGTCCCAATTTGCAAACGACGGCCGCGGCCGGACCGTTTCCTTGTCCGGCCCCGGTGCCCGTGGTACAATCGGGCGACATGAAGCGCGTCCCCGTCCTCGCGGCCGTCCTGGCCTGGTGGATGGGAGGGGGTATCCTCATGAGCCGACCGCAGACGCCCGACGCCCGCCTCCTGGCCTCCTTCATCCCCGTCACGGCCGGCCCCTGGCTCTCGGAGGCCGACCAGGTCTTCGACGCCGAGACCGTCTTCGACTACATCGACGGCGCCGGCGAGGTCTACCGCTCCTACAACATGCGCGGACTCGTGGCCCGGCGCTTCCACAAGGACGGCCGCCCGGACCTCGTCGTCGATGCCTTCGACATGGGCTCGGCGGAGGACGCCTTCGGCGTCTTCACCCACGACCTCGACGGCGAGGACGCGGCGATCGGCCAGGGCTCGGCCTACAAGGCCGGTCTGCTGTCGTTCTGGAAGGACCGCTATTTCGTGTCGGTCTACGCCGAGGAGGAGACGCCGGAAACCAAGGCCCTGGTGCTCGATCTCGGCCGGCGCATCGCCGCGGCCATCCCGGGGACGGGGGAGAGGCCGGCCCTGCTGGCGCTCCTGCCGCCCGACGGGCTCGAGGGAGGCCGGGTCCGCTTCTTCCACTCGCACGCCGTCCTCAATTACCACTTCTTCGTCGCCGAGGCCAACGTCCTGCTCCTCGGCCCGGAGACCGACGCCGTCCTGGCCCCGTACGGGTCGGGCCGGCTCTTCGTGGCGGCCTACGGCGCGCCCGCGGCCGCGGCCCGGGCCCGGGACTCGTTCGCCGCGGCCTATTTGCCGGAAGCGGGGGCGAGCGGCGCCCTGCGCACCGAGAACGGCCGGTGGACGGCCGTCCGCACCGGAGGGGCCCTCGTCGCGGTCGTCTTCGACGCGGCCTCCGAACGGGAGGCCCTGGACCGGCTCGATGCCGTCTTCGCCCTGGCCCGCGGCCGGGCCGTCCGTTAGAAACAAAAAAGGAGGACACGACCATGGCCAAGACCTTCACCCGCCGGGATTTCCTCAAGACCGCCGCCGCCGCCCCGCTGGCCGGCGCGGTCCTGCCGCGCCTCTCCGGAGAGCCCGCCCCGCTCGCGCCCTCGGCCGCGCCCGCCGCCGACAGGGTCCGCGTCGTCCTCGTCCGCGACCCGGCCCCTCTCGGCGCCGGCGGCGCGCCGCCGGCCGAAGTCGTCCAGCGGATGCTCGACGACGCCGTCAAGGCCCTGCTCGGCGAATCCGACATCGTCAAGGCCTGGAAGACGCTCATCCGGCCTGACGACGTCGTCGGCATCAAGACCAACGCCTGGCGCTACATCCCGACGACGGCCGAGGTCGAGCAGGCCATCAAACGGCGGGTCATGGACGCGGGCGTGGCCGAGACCGACATCGGCATTGACGACCGCGGCGTCCTCCGCCATCCCGTCTTCCAGCGGGCCACCGCCCTCGTCAACGCCCGCCCCATGCGGACCCACCACTGGTCCGGCGTCGGCAGCCTGATCAAGAACTACATCATGTTCACCCCCCAGCCTTCGGCCTGGCACGGCGACACCTGCGCCGACCTGGCCGCCATCTGGGACCTCCCGGCCGTCAAGGGCAAGACCCGGCTCAACGTCCTGGTCATGTTCACGCCCCTGTTCCACAGCGTAGGGCCGCACAACTACGCCAAGGACTACGTCTGGGAGTACAAGGGCCTCGTCGTCAGCCGCGATCCCGTGGCCGCCGACGCCGTCGGGCTGCGCATCATCGAGGCCAAGCGCCGGGCCCACTTCGGGGACGACCGGCCCCTGCCGATGACGCCCCACCACATCGCGCTGGCCGAGACGCGCCACCATCTCGGCGTGGCCGATCCGGCCCGCATCGAGCTCGTCAAGCTCGGCTGGGACGACGGGATCCTGGTCTAGGCCGCCATGACGGAGATCGGGCTGTTCGCCGGCGGGGCCGTGTTCGGGGCCCTGGTCGTCCTCGTCGTCCACCTCATCCGCAGGAAGGACACCCGCGAGATCGCCCTGGCCCTGGCCCGCGAAACGGAGTCAGAAAAGGTCCGGGACCTCGAGGCCCTCATCGGCCGGGTCCGCGACAGCTTCGGGGCCCTGTCGCAGGAGGCCCTCAAGTCCAGCACGGGCGAGCTCCTCAAGCTGGCCCGGGAGAACCTGGACGGCCGGATGCAGGTCGGCGCCAAGGAGCTGGAGACCAAGAAACAACTCATCGACCAGAACCTGTCCGCCATGAAGGGCGACCTCCAGAAGATGCAGGACCTCGTGGCCCGCTTCGAGTCCGAGCGGGCCCGCCAGTACGGCCAGCTCGACGCCCAGCTCAAGACGGCGGCCCGCGAGACCTCGCGTCTGCAGGACACGGCCGACCATCTCCGCCAGGCCCTGGTCAGCACCAAGGCCCGCGGCCAGTGGGGCGAGCGCATGGCCGAGGACGTCCTGCGGCTGGCCGGTTTCGTCGAGGGCGTCAACTACATCAAGCAGACGGTCCTCGACCTGGCCGCCTCGAGGCCCGATTACACCTTCCGGCTGCCCCAGGGCCTGAAGGTCAACATGGACGTCAAGTTCCCCCTCAACAGCTACCTGCGCTACCTCGAGGCCGGCGACGAGGCCGCCCGGGAAGGCCACCGGGCCCAGTTCCTGCGCGACGTCCGCACCCGGATCAAGGAAGTGACGACCCGCGACTACATCAATCCCGAGGAGCGGACGCTCGACTACGTCCTGGTCTTCATCCCCAACGAGCAGGTCTACGCCTTCATCAACGAGAACGACCCGGGCCTCGTGGACGAGGCCCTGAAGGCCAAGGTCATCCTCTGCTCGCCGTTCACGCTCTTCGCCATCCTGGCCATCATCCGGCAGTCCCTCGACAATTTCAGCATGGAGAAGACGGCCGGCGAGATCCTCGGCCTGGTGCGGAACTTCGAGCGGGAGTGGGAGAAGTTCACGGATTCCATGGCCAAGATGGGGGACAGGCTCGAGGCCGCCCGCAAGGAGTTCGGCCAGATGACGGGGACGCGCAAGGACAAGCTCGACCGCTCCCTGCGCAAGATCGAGGACCTCAGGCGGCTGAAGGGGATCGGCGAGGCCGGGGCGCTCGAGGCCGAGGCCGAGGTCCCGGCCCTGGAGCCGGGCGGCGACGACGCGACGGAGGAGTGAGAGATGGAGACACCCCGGAAGAAAGCCCGGAAGCTCCCCCGGGGCGCGGTCGTCCCGGCGGCCGCGGTCCTCGTCCTGGCCGCGCTCATCGTCCGCGGGGCGACGAAACGGACGGCCGTCGATGCCTACGTCCTGGAGCCCTTCGATCTCGACTACACCGTGCTGGCCAACTGCACGGTCGACTATCCCAAGCCGCTCGACCTGACCTTCCTCCGCGAGGGCATCGTCAGCGAGGTGGCCGTCTAGGACGGGGACCCGATGGCGAAGGGCCTCGTCCTGGCCCGCATCGACGACTTCGACGCCGAGCGGAACCTGGCCATCAGCGCCGACAACCTCCGCTCGGCCGAGCTCAAGCTGCGGAACGCCCGCGAGGAGGTCCTGCCGAACCTGGGGGAGAAGCTCAACGAGTACGAGGTCAACCTCCGGCAGGCCGAGCGGAACCGCGACCGCTTCACCGAGCTCCTGGCCGCCGGCGGCGTGTCCAAGGCCGACCTGGAGAAGGCCGAGAAGGAATACCAGCGGGCCCTGTCCCAGTACAACCAGCAGAAGCTCGAGCTCGAGAGCTACTCCCGGAGCGGGCGGCTGGCCGACCTCGAGTACCAGGTCTCCATCGGCCGGGCCCGGCTCGACCTGGCCCGGCGGAACCTGGAGAACACCCGGATCGCCGCGCCTTTCGAGGGGACGGTGCTCAAGGTCGACGTCCAGCCGGGGCAGAAGGCGACCTTGGCCACGCGGGCCTTCACGGTCATCGAGAAAGCGCCCTGGGAGCTGGGCCTCTACGTCGACCAGCGCGAGCTGCCCTTCCTCAAGGAGGGCCTGGCCGCCCTGGTGACGATGGACGCCTACCCCGGCGACCGCATCCGCGGCGAGGTGTCCTATGTCTGCAGCGAGGTCGACAAGGAGAAGAACACCTGCGAGCGGCGCATCCGGCTCGTCGACCCCCCCGCCTTCATCAAGCCCGGGATGGCCGGACGGGCCGAGATCCTGGCCGCCCGGTTCGAGAAGGCCCTGGCCCTGCCCGCGCGGTTCGCCAAGACCAGAGCCGGCGGCGGGACCGTCTGGCGGTGGGACGGACAGAGGGCCGAGCTCGTCCCGGCGGCGCTCAAGCCGGTCGGCGAGCGCTGGGTCCTCGTCGAGGGCCTCGAGGCCGGGACCTTGGTCCTCGACGCCGACGCGGCGGCCGCGGCGCGCCGGCTCAAGCCGGGCCGCCGGGTGCCGGGGCCCGCGGCCGCCGGGGAGAGATGTTCGTCCGTCCGTACGAGACCCACATCGCCTTCCGGTTCCTCCTGAAGGGGCGGGGCCAGTCCGTCCTCCTGCTCGTCGGCATCGCGGTCGGCGTGGCCGTGCCGTTCTTCCTGTCGGCCCTCATCGGCGGGCTCCAGGAGAGCCTCATCGAGCGCACGGTCGTCTCGGCCCCCCATATCTTCCTCCTCCCCCCCGACGACCTGCCGACGAGTCTCCTCGCCGGCGACGGGCAGACCGTCGATTCGCGGCGCGTGCCCTATTCCGAGCTGACCGAGGTCCTGTCCTGGCGGCCGTACTACGACTTCCTAAAGACGACTCCCGGCGTCGAGGCCGCCTGCCCAGTGGCCGGGGGCCAGGGCTTCATCGAGCGGGGAGGGGCCACCGAGACCGTGGCCATCAAGGGCATCCTGGCCGAGGAGGGCGCCCGCGTCTACCGTTTCGACCGCAACCTCCGCTCGGGCCGGGCGGGCCTGACCGGCGACGCGGCCATCGTCGGCCTTTCGGTCGCAGACAAGCTGCGCCTCGACCTCGGCGACCGGTTCTTCGTCCGCAACAGCAAGGGGGCGGGGGAGACGTTCACCGTGGAGGGGATCGTCGACCTGGGCGCCGTCCAGGCCAACGCCCTGGTCTTCCTGTCGCTCGACCGGGCCCGCAGCTTCCTCGGCCTCGACGGGATCAGCGCCGTCGAGGTCCGGGTGGCGGACCCGTTCCGGGCCGAGGCCGTTGCCGCGGGACTGCGGCGGGAGTTCTCGCGGGTCAAGTTCGAGTCCTGGCAGTCCCGCAACAAAGAGCTGCTGACGGCCCTGTGGTCGCAGAGCGGCTCGTCCGGCGTCATCCAGTTCTTCGTCCTCTTCGCCATCTCGCTCGGCATCGCCTCCGTTCTGCGTATCGCCGCCGTCCAGAAATCCCGCCAGATCGGCATTCTCAAGGCCATGGGGGTCGACGACCGGGGGGCGGCCCGCATCTTCCTCATCCAGGGACTGGTCCTCGGCGCCGGCGGGTCGGTCCTGGGCCTCGGGCTGGGCTACGGCATCGGCCTGGCCTTCCTGCGCTTCTTCGGGACGGGACCCTCGGGCTCCAGCTCGGCGCCTTCAACCTGGTCGTCCCGGCCGTCTTCGGCGCCGCCGTCGCCTCGGTCATCCCGGCCCGCGAGGCCGCTCGCCTGTCCCCGATCGAGGTCATCCGCAATGGCTGACATCATCGAGGCCCGCGGCCTGGCCAAGCGTTTCGGCGACGTCGTGCCGACCGAGGTCCTGCATGGCATCGACGTCTCGTTCGAGCGCGGCGCCCTGACCGCGGTCATCGGGCCCTCGGGTTCGGGCAAGACGACCCTGCTCAACATCGTCAGCCTGCTCGAAAGCCCGACGGCGGGAACCCTCCTCGTCGACGGCCGCATCTGCAAGTCCTTCCGGGTCGCCGACAAGGGGATCGATGCGGCCCGCGGGCTGCTCGAGGACCGCGACTGCTTCGTCGACGGGGCGGGCGATCATGCCCGGCGGGGCTAGGCCCGCGGGCCGAACAGGGCCGTGCCGAGTCGGATCAGCGTGGCGCCCTCCTCGACGGCCACCCGCCAGGAATGGCTCATGCCCATCGACAGCAGCCTCATCTCGACGCCCGGCAGGGCGGCGGCTTCGAGGGCTTCGAAGACGCGGCGGGTCTCCTTGAAGTAGGGGCGGGAGTCCTCGGGGTCGCCTTCGAACGGTCCCATGGTCATGACGCCCCGGACGCGCAGAGAGGGGAGGGCGGCCAGGTCCCGGACCAGGGCCTCGGCGTCGTCCGGCATGACCCCGGCCTTCTGGGGCTCGCGGCCGCTGTTGACCTCGACGAGGACGTCGATCGTCCGACCGGCGGCGGCGGCCCGCCTGTCGAGCTCCCGGCCGAGGCCGAGGGAATCGACGGTCTCGACGAGGTCGAAGAGCTCGACGGCCTTTTTGGCCTTGTTCGTCTGGAGGTGGCCGATGAGGTGCCAGCGGACCCGTCGGCCGACCTCCGGGGCGACGGCGGCCGCCTCCTGGACGTAGTTCTCGCCGACGATCCGGACCCCGGCCTCGACGGCTTCGAGGATCTCGGCCGGGGTCCTGGTCTTGGCGGCCGCCACGAGCTCGACGCCGGGGGGCAGCTCGCTCAGGACGGCCTTGACGCTGGCGGCGATGGCGCTCATCGGGAGCATTCTAGCACACTTCTTTTATGGGCGCGGCTGGGTTATAATCGGCCCTTCCTCCGGAGAACCATGATGACCATCCGCGAAGAGCTGGAACGGACCGAGCGCCAGGTCCTCTCGCCCAAAGCCTGCCTGAGCTCGGCCTCGCGGGGGAGGGTCCGGTCCGAAGCGCCGCACGTCCTGCGGACGGATTTCCAGCGCGACCGCGACCGCATCATCCACTCCAAATCCTTCCGCCGCCTCAAGCACAAGACCCAGGTCTTCCTGTCGCCGTTCGGCGACCACTACCGGACGCGGCTGACCCACTGCCTCGAGGTCTCCCAGATCGCCCGGACCATCGCCAAGGCCCTGCGCCTCAACGAGGACCTGACCGAGGCCATCGCCCTCGGCCACGACCTCGGCCACACCCCGTTCGGCCACGCCGGCGAGCAGACCCTGCGCAAGCTCCTGCCCCTCGGCTTCCACCACGCCGACCAGAGCCTGCGGGTCGTCGAGAAGCTCGAGTACGAGGGCAAGGGCCTCAACCTGACCTTCGAGGTCCGCGACGGCATCCACCGCCACTCCAAGGGCCGGGGCGAGATCTTCGACCAGGACGCCGAGGACATGCCCTCGACCCTCGAGGGACAGATCGTCCGGGTCTCCGACGTCATCGCCTACGTCAACCACGACGTCGACGATGCGCTCCGGGCCGGCATCATCAGGGAAGAGGACATCCCGGCCGGACTGGTCAAGGTCTTGGGGAAATGGCACGCCACGCGCATCGACCGCATGGTCCTCGACGTCGTCGAGGCCAGCCTGGCCGCGGGCCTCGAGCGCATCGCCATGAGCGACCGCATCATGAGGGCCGTCGTCGAGCTGCGCGAGTTCCTCTACCGGAACGTCTACTTCAACTCCGCCGCCCGGGACGAGCTGCGCAAGACCGAGAAGATCATCACCGACCTCTTCGGCTACATCACGGAGCGTCCCCAGGAATACATCCGGCCGTATCCGGCCGGCGACCCGGAGATCGTCCGGGTCGGGGACTTCATCGCCGGCATGACCGACCGCTACGCCATGGCCCTCTACGAGCAGGTCTTCCTCCCCAAGGCCTGGCCCATCCTCTAAGGAGCACCGATCCATGGCCAGAACCAAACACCTCGCCCGCATCGCCGCCCGCCTCCGCGCCCACTCCCTGCGCATGACCACGGCGGCCGGCTCGGGGCACCCGACGACCTGTCTCTCCGCGGCCGACCTCGTGGCCTGCCTGTTCTTCCGCGAGATGCGCTGGAACCCGGCCGATCCGCACGACCCGGCGGCCGACGAGTTCGTCCTGTCCAAGGGCCACGCCGCGCCCCTACTCTGGGCGGCCTACGCCGAAGCCGGCATCCTGCCGCCCGAGAGCCTCCTTGACCTGCGCAAGATCTCGAGCGACCTCGAGGGCCACCCGACGCCCCGCATGCCCTGGATCAAGGCCGCCACCGGCTCTCTCGGCCAGGGCCTGTCGGTCGGGGCCGGCCTGGCCCTGGCCCAGCGCCTGGACCGGTCGCCGGGCCGCACCTTCGTGCTTCTCGGCGACGGCGAGTGCGCGGAGGGCCAGGTCTGGGAGGCCGCGGCCGCGGCGGCCCACTGGAAGCTCCGCAACCTCGTCGCCGTCGTCGACGTCAACCGGCTCGGCCAGTCCGATTGGACCATGCACGGCCACGACCTGGCCGCCCTCAAGCGCAAGTTCGCCGCCTTCGGCTGGGACGCCGTCGTCGTCGACGGTCACAAGATCGACAAGGTCCTGGCCGGCCTCCAGCGGGCCGGCAAGAAGGGCCGGCCCACCGCCGTCCTGGCCCGGACCCTCAAGGGCAAGGGCGTCAGCTTCATCGAGGACCGCAACGGCTGGCACGGCAAGCCCCTCAAGGCCGACGAGCTGGCCCGGGCCCTCGAAGAGCTCGGGCCGACGCCGGAGGTCGACGCCCGCCGCTTCATCCACAAGCCCAAGCCGTTCCGCAAGATGAAGATCGTCGTGGCCATGGGTTTCCCCCGGACGACCTACACGGAAAAGACCGCGACCCGCCTGGCCTACGGCAACGCCCTCCTCAACCTGGCCAAGGTCGACCCCCGGGTCGTGGCCGTCGACGGCGACGTCAAGAACTCGACCTACGCCGACAAGTTCTTCGAGGCCTTCCCGGACCGCGCCTTCCAGGGCTACATCGCCGAGCAGAACATGGTCGGCGTGGGCATGGGCCTGGCGGCCAAGGGCTACATCCCCTTCATGGCCACCTTCGCCGCCTTCCTGACCCGGGCCCACGACCAGGTCCGTATGGCCGCCTACTCGTTCTCCAACATCAAGCTCTGCGGCTCCCACGTCGGGGTCAGCATCGGCGAGGACGGCCCGTCCCAGATGGGGCTCGAGGACCTGGCCATGTTCCGGCCCATCCCGGGCTGCGTCGTCCTCTACCCGGGCGACGCCGTCTCGTCCGAGGCCTGCGTCGCGGCCGCGGCGGCCCACAGGGGCCTGTGCTACATCCGGACCTCGCGCCCGGCGACGCCCCTCCTGTATCCCGCCGGAGAGACCTTTCCGATCGGCGGCTCCAAGGTCCTGCGGAAAGGGGAGGGGGACGCCGTCACGGCCGTCGCCGCCGGCGTCACGCTCCACGAGGCCGTCAAGGCCTGCGACCTGCTGAAGAAGGAGGGCATCGGCCTGCGCGTCCTCGACGCCTATTCCGTCGCCCCGCTCGACGTCGAGGGCCTCCGCCGCGAGGCCGCGGCCACGGGCGGCCGGGTCGTCGTGGTCGAGGACCACTTCCCGGCCGGCGGTCTGGGCGAGGCCGTGGCGGCCGCCCTGGCCGGCGAGGCCAAGGTCGTCCACCTCTGCGTCCGCGAGCTGCCGCGGTCGGGCAAGCCCGACGAGCTCCTGGAGCGCTTCGGCATCTCGGCCGGGCACATCGTCCGGGCCGTCCGGGAGCTCCTCGGCCGTTGAGCGCCCGCCGCCTCGCGCCCTCGATCGCCGCGGCGTCGGCCGTCCTGGCCGTCGTGTGCGCCGCCGCCATCCGTTCCCAGGCCCCGGCCCCGCCGCGTCCCTCGGCCCGCCCCGGCGACGTCCTCAAGGGCCTGGTGACGACGGTCTACGATGGCGACACCATCAGGGTCCGCCTGCACGGATTGGGCGAGGAGAAGGTCCGGCTCATCGGCGTCGACACCCCCGAGCTCGACGACGAGCGCGAACCGGTCCGGCTCCTGGCCTTTTTGGCCAAGCGTTACGCCTTCAGCCGGCTCTACCGGACCACCGTCGAGCTCGTCCGCGGCCCCGAGGAGCGCGACGACTACGGCCGGCTCCTGGCCTTCGTCCGCACCGAGGGGGGCGAGAGCTTCAACGTCCGGCTCGTCCGGGACGGTTACGCCCACGCCTTCCTGAAGTTCCCTTTCGACGAGGACCTCAGGCGGCAGCTGCGGGAGGCCGAAGCGGAGGCCCGCCGGGCCGGCCGGGGGCTGTGGCGGGAGGAGCCCTATCCCGTGATCGCCGCCGAGGCCGCCTCGGCCCGCGTGGGCGAGGTCCTGACCGTCCGCTTCCGCTGTCGCCGCCAGTTCAAGCGGGGCGGCTTCCACCTCCTCGAGGCCGAGGGGGCCGCCTTCGACGCGGCCATCCCCCCCGAGGTCTTCAAGACCCTGCCCGGCTCCCTCGACTTCGCGGGCCGGACGCTCGAAGCCACCGGCCTCGTCGAGCTCTACAAAGGCCGTCCCCAGATCATGATCGGCCTGCCCGTCCAACTCGTCCGGACGGGCGGCCAGGAGTAGCCCATGTCCGCGATCCTTTCGCCCGACCTCCGGGCCGCCCTCGAGGCCGCCGTCGGAGCGGCCCATGTCGACTCCGATCCCGAGCGCACGGCCGACTACGGCCACGACGAATTTTCGCTCCGCGAGATCGCCCGCGACCCGGACCTGGTCGTCAAGCCGGGCTCGACCGAGGAGGTCGCGGCCGTCCTGCGCCTGGCCGACGCGCACGGCGTCCCCGTCACCCCGCGCGGCGGGGCGACCGGCCTGTGCGGCGGCTGCGTTCCCGTCCGGGGCGGCATCGTCCTGTCGCTCGAGCGCATGGCCCGCGTCCTGGAGGTCGACGCCGACAACCAGATGGCCGTGACCGAGGCCGGCGTCCGGCTGGCCGATTTCGCCCGGGCCGTCGAGGAGGCCGGGCTGACCTTCCCGCCCCACCCGGGCGACGAGAGCGCCATGATGGGCGGCCTGGTGGCCACCAACGCCGGCGGCAGCCGGGCCGTCAAGTATGGGACCATCCGGACCTACGTGCGCGGCCTGACCCTGGTGACGCCGTCCGGGGACGTCCTGCGCCTGGGCGGCAAGCTCGAGAAATCGAGCACGGGCTACAACCTCATGCACCTCGTCATCGGCTCCGAGGGCACGCTCGGCGTCGTCACCGAGATCGTCCTCCACCTCAAGGCCCGGCCCGGCCAGACGCGCTCGCTCGTCGTGCCCTTCGACGCCCTCGAGCCGGCCCTGGAGACCGTGCCCCTGATCATGAAGCGGGGCATCGTCCCCCTGGCCGTGGAGTTCCTGGAGATCGAGCCCATCGTCCTGACCGAAGCCCACATCCGCAAGACCTGGCCGACCAAGCTCGGCCGGACCCATCTCCTGATCATCCTCGACGCCTCGTCGGACGAGGAGATGGACCGGCTGTCCCAGGCCGTGGCCGAGATCTGCTGCGAGAAGGGGGCCATCGACGTCTTCATCGCCGACACGCCCAGCAAGCAGGAGGAGGTCCTGGCCATCCGCTCCCAGATCTACGACGCCATCAAGGCCGGGACCGTCGAGATCCTCGACATCGCCGTGCCCCGGGCCGAGGTGGCCGGGCACGTCCGCGCCGTCCGGGACATCGCGGCCCGCACCGGCCTGTGGCTGCCGACCTTCGGCCACGCCGCCGACGGCAACGTCCACACCCACATCATGAAGGCCCGCTACGAGAACGGGGCCATGGTCCCTATCCCCGAAGCCGCCTGGCGGGACAAGGCCGACGGCGTCCGGCGGGAGATCTTCGAGGACTGCCGCCGCCGCGGCGGGGTCATCTCCGGCGAGCACGGCATCGGCCTGGTCAAAAAGCCCTATCTGCCGCTCGTCTTCGACGCCCGGCAGATCGAGATCATGCGCGGCATCAAGAAGGTCTTCGATCCCCGGGGCATCATGAACCCCGGCAAGATCTTTGACTAGGACAGGCCTTCGTGCTATACCTGGAGCGCAAGGGGCTATGATCAATCCTTCGTCATAGGGGGTCCGTCATGGTCGTCGAACGCATCACCGAGATCTACGTCATCCTCGAGAACAAGCCGTCCCAGCTGGGGGACCTGTGCAGCTTCCTGGCCGAGAACGAGATCAACATCGACGCCATCGGCGTCTTCCACGACACGGCCAAGCTCGTCGTCCAGCAGCTCAACAAGGCCGTCAAGCTGCTCGGCAAGCTCAGCTATACGACCGAGCTCCGGGATGTCATCCGGGTCGACCTGGAGAACCGGCCGGGGGCCTTGGCCGAGCTGACGACCAAGCTCGGAGACGAGGGCATCAACATCGAGTACATCTACGGCACCCTGTCGCGCAAGGGCAACGGCGTCTCGGTCGTCCTGGACGTCTCCAACATCGAGCGGGCCTGCCAGGTCCTGGGCGCCTAGCCGCCCAGCGCCCACGCCCCGCCCTTTACCGGGCCGCCCTCTTGGGCTACACTGCCCCCGTGCCCGAACGAGTCGATGTCGCCGTTGTCGGGGCCGGGGCCGCCGGTATGACCGCGGCCGTGGCCGCCGCCCGCGGAGGCGCCTCGGTCGCCGTGCTCGAGCGGCTGCCCTCGACCGGCAAGAAGCTCCTGGCGACAGGCGGCGGCCGCTGCAACATCTCGAACGAGAGGCTCGCGCCCTCGGCCTTCACTTCGACCGATCCGGGGCTCGTCGCCTCGGTCCTGGCCCGCTGCGGCGCGGCGGAGATCCGCTCCTTCTTCGAGGGCTTGGGCCTGCGGCTGACCACGGACGAAAGCGGCCGGGTCTGGCCGGCGACGAACCAGGCGGCTTCGGTGCTGCGGGTCCTCGAGATCGAGCTCCGGCGGCTCCGGGTGGCCGTGGAGACGCGCTTCACGGTCCGCTCGATCGCGGGCCCCGCGGGGGCCTTGGACGTCGTCTCCGAGGACGGCCGCACCGTCCGGGCCCGGGCCGTCGTCCTGGCCGCCGGCGGCCGGTCCTACCCAGCTTTGGGATCGGACGGCTCCGGCTACGCCCTGGCCACGGCCGCCGGGCACCGCATCGTGCCGCCCGTGCCGAGCGCCGTGCCCCTGCTCGTCAGGGTCCGGATGTGCCATTTCCTCCAGGGGCTGCGGATGCGGGCCCGGGTCGAGAGCCGGATCGGCGGCCGGGCCGCCCAGACCGCCGACGGCGAGCTCCTGTTCACCCAGTACGGGCTGTCGGGCACGGCCGTCCTCGACGTCAGCGAAAGCCTGTCGGTGGCCTTGAACCGGGACGGCCGCGACGACACGGCCGTCGTCGTCGACTTCGCGCCCTTCGTCGGCCAAGAGGAACTGGCCGCCCTCTTCCGCGACCGGCTGGCCGCCGGCTGGGCGGCCGAGGACCTGGGGACGGGCATCTTGCCGGAGAGGTTCTCGCGTTTCCTGGCGCGCCTGCTCCAGGAACAGGGGTATGCCGCGGGGACCGGCGACGAGCGGGCGGCGACCGGGCGGCTGGCCGGGCTGCTCAAGGCCAGGGAATTCCGCGTCCAGGGCACGCGGGGCTGGAACGAGGCCGAATTCACCGCCGGCGGCGTCGACGCCCGGCAGGTCCTGCCCGGGACGCTCGAGTCCCGGCTCCGGCGCGGGCTCTATTTCGCCGGCGAGGTCCTCGACGTCCAGGCCGGCCGCGGCGGCTACAACCTCGGCTGGGCCTGGGCCTCCGGCCTGGTGGCCGGTCGGGCCGAATAAGCGAAAGGCGGTCTCCATGATCCTCCGGACCCGACCCCTCCAGGCGCTCCTGGCGGCCCTGGCGCTGGCGGCGGCGTGCACTCCGGCCGGGGACAAGGACGCCTACCCCGCGCCTCGCCACGACCTCGTCTTCGAACGTCTCGCGACGACCTGGGACGAGGGCATCCCCCTGGGGAACGGCCTCGTCGGGGCCCTGGTCTGGCAGAAGGGCGGGGTCTTGCGCCTGTCCCTCGACCGGGCCGACCTCTGGGACCTGCGCCCCGTGGCCGAATTCGCCGGCCCCGAGTTCCGGTTCTCTTGGGTCCGCGACCACGTGCTCAGGAACGACTACGGGCCCGTCCACCGCATGGGCGACGAGCCCTACGACCGCGATCCCGCGCCGACCAAGATCCCGGCCGCGGCCCTCGAGTTCGACGTCTCGGGGTTCGGCGAGATCGAGTCTGTACGGCTGTCCCTGGCCGAAGCCGTCTGCCGCGTGAGATGGAAGAATGGCGCCCGGCTGACCGCCTTCGTCCAGGCCACGGAGCCCGTCGGCTGGTTCCAGTTCGAAGGTTGGCCGGCCGGGAAGAGACCCAAGCTCGTTCCCCCCGCCTACGCCGCGCCGGCCGCCGGGCCGGGGGGCGCCCCGAATTCCCTGACCCCGGGCTCTCTGGCCCGGCTGGGCTACCCGGAGCCCGATCTCGTCGCCGAGGAGACCTCCGTCCGCTACCATCAGGAGGGCTGGGGCGGCATGAGCTACGAGGTGGCCGCCGACTGGGACATGCCCGACTACGGGATGCTCACGGGGGCCTGGAGCGTCAGCTCGCGCTATCCGGACGACGCCGCCGTTCCCGGGCGGGAACCGCGCGACGCCGAGCTGGCCCCGGACGAGGCCGCCCGGGCCCTGAAGCGGACTATGGCCCGCGACCTCGCCGCCCACCTGGCCTGGTGGCGGGCGTACTGGGCCAAAGCCACCGTCCGCCTGCCCGATCCCGTCCTGGAAAAGCAGTGGTACCTCGAGACCTACAAGTTCGGGGCGGCCTCGCGCCGGGGCGCCCCCCCCATCACGCTCCAGGCCGTCTGGACGGCCGACGACGGCGGCCTGCCGCCGTGGAAGGGCGACTTCCACAACGACCTCAACACCCAGCTCTCCTACTGGCCCTGCTACAGCGGGAACCGGCTGGAGGAGGGCCTGGCCTTTCTGGATTGGCTGTGGGCCATCAAGCCGCGGTGCGAGGACTACACGCGGACCTACTTCGGCGTCGACGGCCTCAACGTCCCCGGCGTGGCCGCGCTCGACGGCGCCCCGATGGGCGGCTGGATCCAATATTCGCTCGGCCCCACGGTCTCGGCCTGGCTGGCCCAGCACTTCTGGCTCCACTGGCGCTACAGCGGCGACCGGGATTTCCTCGAAGAGCGGGCATACCCCTACATCAAGGGCGTCGCCGTCTTCCTCGATAACATCTCGATCCGGCGCGCCGACGGCAAGAGACGGCTGCCGCTCAGCTCGAGCCCCGAGATCAACGACAATCGCGTCGACGCCTGGTTCCCCGAGACCACCAACTTCGACCTGGCCCTCGTCCGCTGGCTCTACGGCGCCGCGGCGGCTATGGCCGACGAGCTGGGCGTGATGGCCGACGCCGCGCGGTGGCGGGCCGTCCTCGGCGAGTGGCCGGACCTGGCCCGGGCCGAGGAGGACGGCCGGCTCCTCGTGGCGCCCGGCTATCCGCTCAAGGAATCCCACCGGCACTTCTCGCACCTCATGGCCATCCATCCGCTGGGGCTCATCGACCCGCGCGGGGGAGAGGCGGACGCGCGGACCGTCGCCGCGTCCCTGGACGAGCTCGACCGTCTCGGCCCGGACTGGTGGTGCGGCTATTCCTACAGTTGGCTCGGCAACATGGCCGCCCGGGCGGGGGACGGCGTCCGGGCCGCGACGGCCCTGCGGACGTTCGCGGACTGCTTCTGTCTCCCCAACAGCTTCCACGCCAACGGCGATCAGTCCAAGAGCGGCAAATCCAAGATGACCTACCGCCCCTTCACGCTCGAGGGGAACTTCGCCTTCGCGGCGGGCGTCCAGGAGATGCTCCTCCAGAGCCACGGCGGGACCGTGCGGGTCTTCCCGGCCGTGCCGGCCGGCTGGCGGGACGTCTCGTTCGACGCGCTGCGGGCGGAGGGCGCCTTCCTCGTCTCGGCGGTCCGCAGGGACGGCGCGGTCGTCGAGGTCCGTGTCGTCGCCGAGAAAGGGGGATGCCTCCGTCTCGAGAACCCGTTCGCCGGCGGCGCCTTCAGACCGGCCGGAGAAGCGGCCTCCTCCGCGCGCGCCGTCGGGCCCGTCCTCGAGGCCGAGTTCGGTCCCGGCGACGTCCTTCGCCTCGCCCCGCGCTGACGGGGCCGGCGCGCCGGCCCCGCCCGCCGCGGCTCACATGCCCGGGTAGAGCAGGGCGTTGAGCAGGAACTTGTAGGTCCCGTGCGACTGGGCCCGGCTCTGGCAGCGGACGCCGATGAGGATGACGCGCCCGTCCTTCCACTTCGTGTCGACGACGGCGGCCTTGCGGGAGAGGTACTCCTCGCCGAGCAGCCAGCCGCTCATCAGGATTTCGTCCGGGGGATAGGTCGCGACGACCTTGCGGTCCCAGCCGTAGCCCGGCGAGAAGGTGTCGAAGGCCAGGCTGTTGACGAACATGGCCGCGGTCTCCCTGGGCAGGCCGTAGCCGATGGGGGACTCGTTGTCGACGAGGATCCGCAGCAGCGAGGTCGGGCAGAAGAACTTGGTCCGGTCGACGCCGGCCAGGGCGTTGCGGGCCGGGGCCCCGAACTCGGCGATGGCGAACTCCGAGGCGCCGTTGAGGGCCACCAGGCGGCCGCCCTTCTCGACGAAGGCCTTGAGCGCGTCGACGCCCTCCTGGCCGATGCCGCCCTCGTATTCGGGCGGCATGGGGCTCTGGCGGAACATCCGGGCCATAGGCGACTCGGCGCCGCCGCCGGGGGCCGCGCCGGGGCGGGTGCCCTTGATGGTGTTGGCGTTCTCGTCGGCGAAGACGATGACGTCGAAGTCGGCCCGCAGGTCGACCTTCTGGTCCTTGGCGCCCTTGATGTCGGCGTTGTGGAGGGTCTTGAAGGGGATGCCCAGGTCGTCGAAGACGTAGCGGGTCCAGCCCTCGTCCATGTTGCCGCGCCAGGACTGGAAGAGGCCGAGGCGCGGGAACTTGACCGGCTCCTTGGCCAGCCCCGAGACGTCGTCGACGTCAAGGACGGCCAGGTTGAGCTTGGCGGCCAGGGCGGGCAGGGCCTTCTTTACGGCGGCGGAGTTCTTGACGATGAAGCCGCCGGGCTGGAGGTCGTGGCCCTTGACCGCGGCCTTGGCCTTGGTCCGCCAGACCTCGGCCCCGTCCTTGAGGAGGGCGACGGCCATCGCGTAGGAAGCGTTGACGCGGGCATCGAGAATGAAGAAGCCGGCTTTGCCCTGGTCCGGGACCTTGGGGTAGGGGACGGCCTCGAGACGCTCGAGCCTGGCCTCGAAGGGCTCCTCGATCTCGTCGCACAGGACGCCCATCTGGAGGGGCAGGGTCCAGGCGGCGTTGTCGTAAGGCGGGACGGGGGGGCCGCCGGGGTACTGGCGCATGTCGGGGTATTTCTGCTTCTCGAGCAGGGCCCAGGCGAAGGTCTTGTAGGGCTGGGCCGTCTTGACCACGAACGAACCGGCCGTGTAGAAGCGGCCGCCGGCGACGAAGTCGGCCTTGGCCTGGTGGAGCTCGACCCCGCCCATCCTGAGGACCTCGAGCATCTTGAGCATGGTCGGGTAGTCGCGCTGGACGGCGGGGATGACGAACGCGTAGGGCTGGCCGGGCTCGACCTTCTCGATCGAGTTCTTATACATCTGGTAGAAGTTGAAGAGGAAGTCCTCCTTGTGGAGGCCGGCCGTCTTGATCATGCTCTTGGACAGGACGAGCTCGTAGTCGACCAGGTCGCGCAGGCGCCACCAGCCGCCGGGCCAGGGGTCGACGAAGTCCATGCGCTTCTCGTGGAAGCCCGTTTGGAGCTCATTCGGCTCGATATAGATGGGCGTGGCCGTCCGGACCGAGGCGGCCTCGCTGAGGATGCCGAGGACGTTGTGGAGCCAGGACGTGTCGTCGCAGGCCCCGATCCACCAGGCCGTGTACGAGCGGCCGTTGACGACGCCGCTCAGGCCGTGCTTCTGGAGGTCGTAGCTCATCTCCGTGCCGACGAGGTTGACGCCGCGCCAGACCGAGGGCTGGATATTGGGCAGGGGCGGGTCCATGAACGGCGGCACGAACAGCCGGGCGCCGTTGGAGCCCTGCTGGTGCTCGTCGACGTGGATCTGGGGCAGCCAGTCGTGGTAGAGGACCTTGGTCACGGCCCGGGTCTCGGGCAGGTTGAACATGTACCAGTCGCGGTTGTTGTCGTGCCCGGCGTAGTGGTGGTAGAGCCAGGGCATGTTGGCGCCCTCGTATTGCGTGCCGACGTACTTCTCGTACCAGTCGACGACCATCTGGTTGCCGTCGGGGTTGTGGGACGGGACGAGCAGGACGACGACGTCGTCGAGGACCTTGCCGGCGTCGAAGAAGGTCTTGCCGATGACGAGGTCGTAGGCCAGTTCCATGGACATCTGCGAGGCGGCGACCTCGGTGGCGTGGAGAGAGCAGGTGATGAGGACGATCGCCTTGCCTTCCTTGGCCAGCTTGCGGGCCTCTTCGACGGAAGTCGTCCGCGGATCGCGGAGCTTGCGGGTGATCTCCTTCCAGCGGTCGAGCTTGGCCAGGTTGGCGGGAGTGGAGATCGCGGCCATGACGATCGGCCTCTTGAGGACCGACTCGCCGATCGTAAACAGCTTGAGCTTGTTCGTCTCCTGGGCCAGCTTCTCGAAGTAGGCCTTGATCTGGCCGTAATCGGCGAGTTTGCGGTCCTCGCCGACCTTGTGGCCGAGGAACTTGTCGGGCGGGGTCTGGGCCGCGAGCGCGCCGGCGACGAGGGCCAGCGCGGCCAGGGCCAGGGATAGGCGTGCAACGACGGGGGAGCGTTTCATGGGCGACCTCCTGACGAAGATCAAAGAGGTCTATCTATCACCGGGCCGGAGCGGCTGTCAAGGCGCCGGGCCGTCGACGGACCGGCCCGCGGCGGGGCGCCATCCGTGCTAGTCGCGCGAAGATCGCAGGACGAGCATGCGGATGAGCTGGGAGGCGGCCGAGGCCGTCGCGGCCACGTAGGTCAGGGCCGCCGCGCCGAGGACCTTCTTGGCCCCGACGAGCTCGTCGCCGGAGAGGAAGCGCCGCTCTTCGAGCAGGGCCACGGCCCGCTTGGAGGCGTTGAACTCGACCGGCAGGGTGACGACCGTGAAGGCCACGGCTCCGGCGAAGAGAACGATGCCGATGTCCATGAGCGTGGTCGAGGTCTTGCCGCCGAAGAAGAACCCGGCCAGGAAGAGGGGGAAGGCCAGGCCCGAGCCGAGGTTGGCGACGGGATAGATGAGCGAGCGGAGGCCCATCGGGCCGTACTGGGTGTGATGCTGGATGGCGTGGCCGGTCTCGTGGGCGGCGATGCCCAGCGCGGCGATCGACGTGCTGTCGTGGACGCCCTCGGACAGGCGCAGGACCTTCTTGCGGGGGTCGTAATGGTCGGTCAGCTGGCCCGGCTGGCGCTCGATGGTCACGGCGCCGGCTCCGGCCGCCTGGAGCAGCTGGTGGGCGGCCTGGGCCCCGGTCATCCGGGAAGCGGCGAAGACCTGGCTGTATTTCCGGTAGGCGCTCTTGACCCTGGCCTGGGCGTAAAAGGCCAGGATGAGGGCCGGGATGGCCAGAAGAAAGGTCGGGTCACCGAAGAACATATCATCCCTCCTTGGTCGAATATCCATTTTACCCCATCCCGGAGAAAAAATGTATAATAGAAGGGACCGTGCTAGACGGGGAGCTAGCGGTGCCCTGTAACCCACGATCCGCTCCAGTGGGGTCGAACTCCCTGCCGAGGCTTCCCTCTTTCTGGCCGGTGCCCGGGCACGTGGCGTCGAAGGCCGGGGCCCTGCGCGAAGGGCCGCCCGCGAAACCCGTCAGGGCCGGAAGGCAGCAGCGGTAACGGGAGGGTCCCTTGTGCGGCAGTCCGCCTCGCCGGAGCCGGCGGCCCGGAGCACGCGGGGAGAGTGCTGTCGGAGCAGGGTGCACGGTTTTTCCTTTGCCGCGAGCGTCAGCGAGCGGAGGCAGAAACCTAGCGGAGGCACGCGGAGCGAGGTTTCTGCGAAATATCGGAATAGATAACTCCGCCTGACCTGCATTTCCTTCTTGAGCGTCAGCGAGCGGCCACTCTTGACTCCCGTCAGGCCCCGGTCTACCATGCCCTCATCGCTCGAGGAGGGACCCATGACCAGACGTTCCCTGTCGTTCCTATTGGCCATTCACTGCCTGCTCCCGCTCGTTCTCCGGGCCCAGGAGACCGATGAGGAGGGCTGCAAGGACCACCCGCTGTTCAACCGCATGAAGGGCTTCGTCCTCTATTCCTGCGAGTCGAATTTCGACGCCGTCGAGTTCTATGTCGGCGAGGATAAGACCCGGACGATCGAGGGACGGAAGACGGTCCTCGGCTACTCGCTGCCCGAAGGCCGGCCGGCGCCGTCCGAGCTCCAGATCCTGCGGAACTTCATCAACGCGGCCCAGTCCGCCGGCGGCAAGGTCGTCTACCAGACGGACATCTACGTCTCCCTGCAGATCGTCAAAGGAGGCGGCGAGATCTGGGTGGCCGTCGACACGGCCAACAACGGCACCTTCTACACGCTGACCGTCCTCGAGGTCGGGGAGATGGTCCAGGAGGTCACGGCCGGCGACATGCTGGCCGCGCTCGAGAAGGACGGCCGCATCGCCCTGGAGATCCACTTCGACACGGGGAAAGCGACGATCCGGCCGGAATCGGAGAGGATCGTCGGGGAGATCGCCGCGCTCCTCGGGCAGAACCCGGACCTCAAGGTGTCCATCGAAGGCCACACCGACAACACGGGGACCGCCCAGGGGAACAAGACGCTGTCCGAGGAACGGGCCAAGGCCGTCGTCGCCGCGGTGGCCGCCAAAGGGATCGCGGCCGCCCGGATGGGCGCCGTCGGCTGGGGCCAGGACAAGCCGGTCGCGGACAATGGGACCGAAGCGGGACGGGCCCGGAACCGGCGGGTCGAGGTCGTCAAGAAGTGAGCAGGCCGAGGGCCCGCAGGAGCCCCGCGATCTCGGCCTTGGCCGCGTCGGCCACGGGGAGCAGGGGCAGGCGGGTCGGGCCGCCGTAGAAGCCGCGCAGGTCCTGGGCGTACTTGAGCCCGGCGATGCCGTAGGTCTCCATCAGGGCCCGATTGAGGGGCACCAGGTCGAGCTGGAGCCGTCGGGCTTCGTCCTTCCGGCCGGCCTTGAACAGGCGGAAGATCTCGGCCGGGACCTCGGGAGCCGCGTTGGCCACGGCCAGGATGGCGCCGGACGCCCCCATCTCGAGCCCGGGATAGACGACGTGCCCCGAGCCCACGAAATAGAGGAAGCTCTCCGGCACCTCGCGGCGGACCTCCTCCAGGAAGGCGATGCTGCCCGAGCTCTCCTTGAGCCCGGCGACGTTCGGGTGGGCGGCCAGCTCGACGACCAGGCGCGGCTCGAGGGAAATGCCGGTGTTGGCCGGCATGTTGTAAACGAGGACGGGATAGCGGCTGGCCTCGGCCACGGCCAGGTAATGGGCCCGCAGGGCCTCTCGGGTCATCTTGGATTTGAAGTAGGACGGCGGCCGGACGAGCACGGCGTCGACGCCGCGGGCCGGCAGGCTCGCGGTGAAGTCGATGGTCCCCTTGGTCCACTCGCGGGCCGTGCCGACGAGGACCCGTTTTCCGGGGCCGGCCGCGTCGACGACGGCTTCGACGAGGGCGAGCGACTCGGCGTCGGTGAGCGAGACGCTCTCGCCGGTCGAGCCCAGGACGAGGTAGCCGGCCACGCCGGTGGCGTTGAGGCGGCCGACGTTGGCCGCGATCCTGTCCGGGGCGACGCGGTCGCCGTCGAACGGCGTCGTCAGGGCGACGAAGATGCCTTCGAGGGGCTGGGTCACGGGCGTTCTCCTTTGCGCATCTCGCGGACCGCCCGCTCGATCTCCCGGAGCTCGGCCTCGCCCAGCCCGAAATAGTGCCCGACCTCGTGGAGGACCGTGTCCCGGACGTGGTCCTTGATGTCCTCGTCGGAGCGCGAAATGGACTCGATGGGCCGCCGGTAGATGACGATGACGTCGGGCGGGTAATTACCGTAGGAACCCGGGCTCCGGTGGGTGTAGGGGACGCCGTGGTAGATGCCGAGCAGGTTCGTCCCCGGCGGGCAGTCGTCCTCGACCTGGACGTTGACGTTGTCGATGAGCTTGCGGAATTTCGCCGGGATCTCGTCGAGGGCCGCGGCGACGAGCTCCTCGAACCGGGCGGGGTCCATGGACGGCCGGAAGGGGCTGCGGCCGAAGGGGTTGGGCCGCCGGTTCATGACTCGATGCCCTCGCGGGCCGGGACGCCGCGGTCGAAATAGTGTTTGACGGCCTTCATCTCCGTGACCAGGTCGGCCCGCTCGACGAAGGAGGCCGGGGCGCGGCGCCCGGTCAGGACGAGCTCGACGGCGGACGGCTTGCGGTCGATGAGGTCGAGGACGTCGGCTTCGGCCAGGACCTTGAGGTGGACGGCCGTGTTGACCTCGTCGAGGACGACGATGTCGTACGCGCCCGAGAGCAGGGCTTTGCGGGCCCGGTCGAGGCCGGCGCGGGCCAGGGCGACGTCCTCGGCGGCCGGGCCGGCCTCGGCCGTCAGGAAGCCTTCGCGGCCGAACTGCTCGATGACGACGAGCGGGGCCAGCTTCTTGGCCGCCTCGATCTCGCCGGTCGGCCGGCCCTTGAGGAACTGGGCGACGAAGGTCCGCAGGCCGCGCCCGGCGGCCCGGAAGGCCAGGCCCATGGCCGCGGTCGTCTTGCCCTTGCCGTCTCCCGTATAGACCTGAACGTATCCTGTGGTCATCCCGCCTATTGTTGAACAAACTCGCCCCGCTGTCAAAAAAACGGACTTTTCCGTGATATAATCGCCCCATGCTCGACCCCAAATTCGTCCTGGAAAACCTTGAATCCGTTCAGAATAGGCTGGCCGCGCGCGGCCCGCGGATCTCCTTCGACGACTTCGTCCGCGTCTCCCGCGAGAAGAAGGAGGTCCTCAAGAAGGCCGAGGACCTGCGGGCCGTCAAGAACAAGGCCTCCGAGGAGGTCTCCCGGCTGAAGCGGGCCGGCGCGGACGCCTCCGGCCTCATCGCCGAGATGCGCACGGTCGGCGACGAGATCGCGGCCCTCGAGGAGCGCCTCAAGGGCTTCGACGAGGAGCTCCGGACGACCCTGCTCAACATCCCCAACATCCCCCACGAGTCCGTCCCCGCCGGCAAGAGCGCCGAGGACAACCGCGAGGTCCGGCGGTGGGGGAGACGTCCCGAGTTCGCCTTCAAGCCCCAGGCCCACTGGGACGTCGGCGAGAAGCTCGGCCTCCTCGACTTCGAACGCGCGGCCAAGATCACCGGCTCCCGCTTCACCGTCTACTTCGGGGCGGCGGCCCGGCTCGAGCGGGCCCTCATCGGCTTCATGCTCGACCTCCACACGCGCGAGCGCGGCTTCACCGAGGTCCTGCCGCCCTTCATCGCCAACGCCGACAGCCTGACCGGCACGGGCAACCTGCCCAAGTTCAAGGAGGACCTGTTCAAGCTCGAGGGCTTCGACTGGTACCTCATCCCGACGGCCGAGGTGCCGCTGACCAACCTCTACCGGAACGAGATCCTCGACGGCGCCGCCCTGCCGGCCCGTTTCGTCGCTTGGACGCCCTGCTTCCGCAGCGAGGCGGGCTCCTACGGCAAGGACGTCCGCGGCCTCATCCGCCAGCACCAGTTCAACAAGGTCGAGATGATGATCTTCAGCCGGCCCGAGTCGTCCTTCGACGAGCTCGAGCACATGACGGCCTCGGCCGAGGAGGTCCTCAAGCGCCTGGGCCTCCACCACCGCGTCGTCCTCCTCTGCACGGGCGACATGGGCTTCGCCAGCGCCAAGACCTACGACCTCGAGGTCTGGATGCCCAGCCGCGAGGGCTTCATGGAGATCTCGTCCTGCTCGAACTGCGCCGACTTCCAGGCCCGGCGGTCCAACATCCGCTTCAAGCGCGAGGCCAAGGGCAAGCCCGAGTTCGCCCACACCCTCAACGGCTCGGGCCTGGCCGTGGGCCGGACGGTCAGCGCCGTCCTCGAGAACTGCCAGCAGGCCGACGGCTCGGTCGTCGTGCCCGAGGCCCTGCGGCCCTATATGAACGGCCTGGAGCGGATCGTCCGGTCCTGACGTCCGGGCCGGCGCCCGCCCCCTCCTATTCTCCCGGCGCTTGCCAGCCGGCCTCCCGGCACGTAGAATGAAGGCCGTGGCGCGGAGGGATGGCCGAGTGGTTGAAGGCGGCGGTCTTGAAAACCGCTTTCCGGTCCTCCGGAACGGGGGTTCGAATCCCTCTCCCTCCGCCACCGTCGTTCTGCTGCGGGGGATCAACAACGTCGGCAGCCGCCGGGTGACCATGGCCGCCCTCAAGAAGGCCTTCGAAGACCTCGGCGGCAAGAACGTCCGGACCGTCCTGGCCAGCGGGAATGTCGTCTTCAACCCGCCCCGGCAGAGTCCCGACATCGTTCGAAAGCTTACGGCCGGCCTCGAGAAGGCCCTGGGCTTCCCCGTCGTCGTCGTCACCCGGACGGTCCGGGAGCTCGAGGGGATCATCCGCTCGGAACCCTTCAAGGGCGTTCCCGCCGCCCCCGAGGACCAGCTCTATGTGACCTTTCTCGGCGGGAAGGGGAGCGCAAGACCCGGGGCGCGATTGCCGGATCCACCCAAGGAGACGCGCGTCGTCCGGGTCGATCCGGGCGAGATCTTCAGCGTGGTCATGCGGTCCCGGGGCGGTCGGACCCCCGATCTCATGAAATACCTCGACCGGAACCTCGGCCCTGCCGTGACGACCCGGAATTGGCGCACGGTCCTCAAGCTCGCAGGAGGCGGACGATGAATCTGACCGGACTGCCCAACATCGGCAAGACGACCGCGGCCAAGCTCGAGAAGATCGGCATCAAGACGGCCGAGGACTTCCTCGCGCGCGACCCCTACGACGTCTTCCACGAGCTCAGGACGAAGGTCGACAAGACCCTCTGCCGCTGCGCCCTGGCCGGCATCGTCGGCGCCAAGACGAGGGAGCCCTGGCACAAGATCACCAAGAAGACGGCCGCCGAGTACGAGCGGCGCCACCCCCGTCACACTTGGGGCCCCTGCTGACGGCCCTCCGTTTGGCTTTGGCCCCGGTCTCATGCTAGAATAGCCCGGTTCCCCGACCGCGGAGAGGTGCTGGAGTGGTCGATCAGGAACGCCTGCTAAGCGTTTGCCCTGGCTCAAACCGGGGCCGCGGGTTCGAATCCCGCCCTCTCCGCCATTCTCTCCTTCCCCGCTGACCGCGCCCCGCCGCGCCGTCGCCCCATGCCCGGCGACAGGGGAGAGTCCGCTTGACTTTGGCCTCCCGTTCCCCTAGATTTGAGGACAAATGTGCGCTCGCCCGCGGCCATCCATGTTCCCTGGCCGCACCGTCCCCTGGGCGCGAAAGGGATCCGCCATGACCATGAACCGCCGTATCCCCGTCGGGGCACTCTGCCTGCTCCTTGCGGCCGTCGCCGCCGCGCTCCCGGCCTGCGCCAAGAAGGCCGAAGGGCCGTCCTACGACGCCGTCCGGGCCGCCTTCGCCGACCCGCCGGCCGCCTACCGCAGCGCCCCTCTCTGGGTCTGGAATGACCGCATGACCCGCGAGGAGATCGACCGCCAGCTCGAGGACTTCAAGGCCCGGGGCATCGGAGGCGCCTTCATCCACCCCCGGCCCGGGCTCATCACGCCCTATCTCACGGACGAGTGGTTCGCCCTGTGCGCCCACGCCGTCGAGAAGGGCAAGGCCCTCGGGCTCAAGATCTGGCTCTACGACGAGAACTCCTATCCCTCGGGCTTCGCCGGCGGCCACGTGCCCGCGGCCATGCCCGACGCGGCCCGCTCGGGCCTGCGGCTGCGGACGTTCGACGGCCCGCCGCCGGCCCCCCTCGACCCCGCGCCGCTCGTCGTCCTGCGCCGCACCCTGACCGGCATCGAGGACGTCACGAACAAGGTCGCCGCGCTCGGGGCCGACGCCGCCAAGTATTTCGTCTTCGACGTCGTCAAGGCCACGCCGTCGCCCTGGCACGGCGGTTTCACCTACGTCGACGTCATGCGCAAGGACGTCACCGAGAAGTTCCTCGACCTGACCCTCGACGGCTACAAGGCCGTGATCGGGGCCGAGTTCGGCAAGACCGTGCCCGGCGTCTTCCAGGACGAGGCCGAGATCGCTCCGCCCGGCGGCGCCGACACCGTCAACTACACCCCGGCCCTGTTCGCGGCCTTCCAGACGCGCTGGGGGTACGACCTCAAGACGAGCCTGCTCTCCCTCTACGAGGAGACCGGCAACTGGAAACGGGTCCGCCACGACTTCTACGCCACCCTCCTCGACCTGTTCATCGAGAACTGGGCCAAGCCCTACTACGCCTACGCCACGGACAACGCCCTGGCCTTCACCGGCCATTACTGGGAGCACGAATGGCCCCGGCCGCGCGTCTCGCCCGACAGCCTGGCCATGGCCTCCTACGCCCACATGCCCGGCATCGACATCCTGATGAACGAGTGGAGCGACGCCCCCGACGCCCAGTTCGGCAACGCCCGCGCCGTCCGCGAGATCCGCAGCGCCGCCAACCAGCACGGCCGGGAACGGACCATGTCCGAGACCTACGGCGCCGGCGGCTGGGACCTGACCTTCGCCGACCAGAAGCGCATCGGCGACTGGGAGTATGCCCTGGGCGTCAACTTCCTCAACCAGCACCTTTCGTACGCCACCATCCAGGGCGCCCGCAAGCGCGACCACCCGCTGTCGTTCTCGGACGTCGAGCCCTGGTGGCCCCGCTACAACCTCCTGGCCGACTACTTCGGGCGTCTGTCGGTCGCGATGAGCCTCGGCCGGCAGGTCAACCGGGTCCTGGTCATCGAGCCCACGACCACGGCCTGGATGCTCTACTCTCCGGCGGGCGCCTCCGAGGAGTTCGCCTCCGTCGGGACCGACTTCCAGGCCTTCGTCCGCCTCCTCGAGGCCGAGCAGATCGAGTACGACCTGGTCAGCGAAAAAGCCCTCCAGGAGTTCGGCTCGGTCGCCCACGCCCGGCTCAATGTCGGCCAGGGCTCCTACGGGCTGATCGTCCTGCCCCCGGGCCTGCGCAACCTCGAGGACACCACCCTGGCCCTCATCCGCGATTACGTCATCCGCGACGGCCAGGTCCTGTCCTGGGTCGCCCCGCCCGACTACGTCAACGGCCTGCTGACCGAGGACGTCCGCATCCTCCAGGAGTCCTTCGGCGACCGCTGGCGCAACTCCGGGCCCGACGGCTTCGACCGGCTCCGGGCCATGAGCCCGCAGGACCTCGTCCTCGCGGGCCTTCTCCCCGGCAACCGGCTCTTCCATCAGCGGCGGGAGTTCGACGGCTTCCGGCTCGTCTTCCTGGCCAACGCCGACCCGGCCGCGGCGGTCGAGGCCTCGCTCGAGCTCACCGGCGGTTCGGCCGAGGAGTGGGACCCGTTCTCAGGCGCCGTCAAGCCCTATCCGTTCGAGCGCCGCGGCGGGCGCGTCGGCCTGTCCTTCTCGCTCCCGCCGGCCGGCAGCCTCCTCCTCTGCGTCAAGGATGCCAAGGCCAAGCCGTTCGCCCCGGCGCCGGCCCCCGTTTGGCAGGAGGTCGTCCCCGAGGGGGTTCTCGCCGTCGAGCCGCTCGGGCCGAACGTCCTGACCCTGGACTACTGCGACCTCGTCCTCGACGGCCGGACCGAGAAGGACCTCTACTTCTACGACGCCCAGCGCAAGACCTTCCAGGCCCACGGCCTCGACCGCAATCCCTGGGACAGCGCCGTCCAGTACAAGACGAACATCCTCGACAAGGACAAGTTCCCGGCCGGCTCGGGCTTCGAGGCCGTCTTCGCCTTCCGGGCCGTCAAGGGCGACGCCCACGACTTCGCCGGCCTCAAGGCCGTCGTCGAGCGCCCCGCTCTCTTCCGCGTGGCCATCAACGGGAAGGAGGTCACGGCCCTTCCCGGCGAATGGTGGCTCGACCGCGGCTTCGGCGTCTTCCCGATCGGGCCCCACCTCGTCTCGGGCCTCAACCGGCTCACGGTCCGGGCCCGGCCGTTCACCATCCACTCCGAGCTCGAGCCGGTCTATCTGCGCGGCGACTTCCGCCTCGTCCCGGCCGCCCGGGGCTTCGAGGTCCATCCGCCGGCCCCCTTGGCCGCCGGCTCCTGGAAGGCCCAGGGACGGCCGTTCGATGCGGCCGGCGTCCGCTACACCCGGACCTTCACCATCCCCGCTTTGGCGGCGGGCGAGTCCTACCGCCTTGACCTCGGGCCCTGGCTCGGGGCGACGGCCGAGGTCTTCGTCAACGGCCGCCCGGCCGGCACGGCGGCCTTCCCGCCCCACCGGCTGGACCTGACGGCCGCCCTGACGGCGGGCGCCAACGAGATCGCCGTCGTCGTCACGGGCACGCTCAAGAACACGCTCGGCCCCTTCCACAACGCGCCGCCCCTCGGCCGGGCCTGGCCCGGCTCCTTCCAGCAGGGGGCCAAGGGCGGCCTGCCGCCGGGAGCGGCGTACAGCTTCGTCGATTACGGACTGTTCGAGGACTTCAAGCTCATGAAAGGCACGATCCCCCGATGACATCCCTGCCCGGCTTCGACAACGCCCGCTACCTCCAGGAACAGAAGAAGGCCATCCTCGACCGGATGACCCGGTTCCCGAACAAGCTCTACCTCGAGTTCGGCGGCAAGCTCTTCTTCGACTACCACGCCGTCCGGGTCCTGCCCGGCTACGACCCCAACGTCAAGATGAAGCTCCTCCAGGAGCTCCGCAGCCGGGCCGACTTCCTGCTCTGCATCTACGCCGGCGACATCGAGCGGCGCAAGATGCGGGCCGATTTCGGCCATACCTACGACGTGGACGCCCTCAAGCTCATCGACGATCTCGGCGAGTGGGGCATCCGCATCAAGGCCGTCGTCATCACCCGGTTCGACAACCAGCCGGCCGCCCGCATCTTCAAGAACAAGCTCGAGCGGCAGGGCATCCGCGTCTACACCCACAGCTTCACCAAGGGCTACCCGACCGACGTCGACGTCATCGTCAGCGACGAGGGCTACGGGGCCAACGACTACATCGAGACCGAGCACCCCCTGGTCATCGTCACCGGGCCGGGGCCCGGCAGCGGCAAGCTGGCCACCTGCCTGTCCCAGCTCTACCACGAGCACCGCCGCGGACTGGAGACGGGCTACGCCAAGTTCGAGACCTTCCCCATCTGGAACATCCCCCTCAAGCACCCGGTCAACGTGGCCTACGAGGCGGCCACGGCCGACATCGGCGACTTCAACCTCGTCGACCCCTTCCACCTCGAGGCCTACGGCCAGACGGCCGTCAACTACAACCGCGACGTCGAGGTCTTCCCGGTCCTGCGGCGCATCATCGAGAGGATCACGGGCGCCCCGTCCTTCTACAAGTCGCCGACGGACATGGGCTGCAACGCCGCCGGCTTCGGGATCATGGACGACGGCGTGTGCCGGGAGGCGGCCAAGCAGGAGCTCATCCGCCGCTTCTTCCGCTACTCCTGCGAGTACACGCTGGGCTTCGTCGAGAAGGAGACCGTCCAGCGGGCCGAGCTGCTCATGAAGGAGCTCGGCGTCAAGCCCGAGGACCGCCGCGTCGTCGAGCCGGCCCGCCGGGCGGCCGAGGAGGCCCGGGCGGCGGGCAAGGGCAACAAGGGGGTCTTCGTCGGCGCGGCCATGGAGCTTCGCGACGGCACCATCGTCACCGGCAAGAACTCGCCCCTCATGCACGCGGCCTCGGCCCTGGTCCTCAACGCCGTCAAGACCCTGGCCGGCATCCCCGACAGGATCCCGCTCCTTTCGCCCTCGATCGTGGAATCGGTCGGCGAGCTCAAGAAGAGCGTCTTCGGGGCCAAGTCGGTCAGCCTGGACCTGTCGGAGGTCCTCATCTGCCTGAGCATCACCGCGGCGGCCAACCCGATGGCCCACCTGGCCCTGGAGAAGATGAAGGAGATGTCCGGAACGGAGGTCCACATCACCCACATCCCGACGCCCGGCGACGACGCGGGACTGCGGCGGTTCGGCATCAACCTGACGACCGATCCGCAGTTCGCGGGCCACAGCCTGGTCGTGGGCTAGGGCGGGGGAGGACGACATGGCTCCGGCCCTGTTCCGGCCCCGCGGCCTCGACCAC
This sequence comes from Candidatus Aminicenantota bacterium, assembly GCA_017999365.1. GTDB lineage: Bacteria > Acidobacteriota > Aminicenantia > Aminicenantales > Saccharicenantaceae > RBG-16-66-30. Next base: position 71,055 of record JAGNLW010000004.1, on the reverse strand, counting down.
GGCATCGCCAAGGGAAGACATCCCCTGCGGCGGGCCTCGGCCTTCCTGGGCGGCGTGGGGGCCGCTCATATCGTCACCTCGGTCGTCCTGGCCGCGACGGGGGCCGTCCCGACCGCGCCCGTCCTGATCGGCCTCGATCCGGTCAACTACCACGTCTGGCAGGCCCTGTTCATCGTCCCCCTGATCTTCACGGTCTGGGTCCTTTCGTCGGGCGTCATCCTGGTCCTGGGCAAGAAGGGCTGCCGGCGGAGCCAGCTCCTGGCCGAGACGGCTTGGGCCTGGGGCGGGCCGCTCCTCGTGGCCTGGGTCCCGGCCCTCGTCCAGGCCGCCTTCATGGCCCTGGGCATGGGCCAGGAGGAGTGGGTGACGCTGTTCTCGGAGCCGGGCCCTTGGCAAACGGGTTACCTGGCCTTCTACGCGGCGGCGGCGGCCCTGGCCGTCCGCGACTTCATCCTGGTCGCCCGGACTGTGCACAAGAAGCCCTGGCCTGCGGCGGTCCTGACCGGGACGGCCGCGGCGGCCCTGGCGATCGGCGCCTTCGTTCTGTTCATCCGCTGAGACGGCGGGCGGGGCCGGCGGGATCGCGGCCCCGGGAAAGGGGATAGGCCATGGCCGACGGCGTCGTTCTCGACGGTATCGTCTTCCGCGAATTCCGGCCCGAGGACTACGACCGGGTCATGGAGCTCTGGGCCGAGGGCGGCCTGCCCCTCAAGCCCCGCGGCCGCGACACCCGGGAGAACATCGTCCTTCAGGTCGCCCTGCCGAACGTCCGCTTCCTCCTGGCCGAGGAGGCGGACGGCCGGGTCGTCGGCACGGTCCTGGCCACCCACGACGGCCGCAAGGGCTGGATCAACCGCCTGGCCGTCGACGCGGGCCTGCGCCGCCGCGGCCTGGGCGCCCGGCTCGTCGCCGAGGCCGAGCGTTGGCTCGAAGCCCAGGGCCTCGACATCCTGGCCTGCCTCATCGAGGACGGCAACGCCGTGTCCATGGCCGTCTTCGAGTCGCTCGGGTACAAGAAGCACCCCGAGATCATCTACTTCGCCAAGCGCCGCCGCCCCGACGTCTGAATCTCCCCCCTTTATTTTTCGGCTCAATTACTATAGAATTGATAGGAATTAATACCGGTAACCAAGGAGAGAGTCCTTCATGAAACCCCGCGAGATCGTTCCCGATGTCCACTACGTCGGAGCCCCGGACTTCGACCGCCGGCTCTTCGACGCCCTCATCCCCCTGCCCGACGGGACGAGCTATAACTCCTATCTCGTCACCGGCCGCGACAAGGTCGCCCTGGTCGACTCCATCGAGCCCGAGATGCTGCCCGTCCTGCGGTCCTACCTCGAGGACGTGCCGCGCATCGACTATATCGTTTCCAACCACACCGAGCAGGACCACTCGGGCGGCATCCCCTGGCTCCTCGAGCGCTATCCCGGCGCGGTCGTCCTGGCCTCCGAGCCGGCCAAGCCCATGCTCGTCGACCACCTGGGGATCGACCCCGCCCGCGTCCGCGCCGTCGCCGACGGCGAGCGGCTGCCCCTCGGCGGCAAGACCCTCCGGTTCGTCTACACGCCCTGGGTCCACTGGCCGGAGACGATGTCGACCTATCTCGAGGAGGACCGCATCCTGTTCAGCTGCGACTGGTTCGGGGCCCACGTCGCCCAGACGGACCTGTTCGCCGACTGCTCCGACTGCATCCTGGCCGAGGCCAAGCGCTACTACGCCGAGATCATGATGCCCTTCCGCAAGATCGTCCAGAAGAACCTGGACAAGATCAAGGACCTCGACATCCGCATGATCGCCCCGAGCCACGGCCCCATCCACCGCGATCCCGCGACCATCGTCCAGGCCTACCGCGATTGGACCGACGACATGCCCCACAACAGCGTCGTCATCCCCTGGGTGACCATGCACGGCTCGACGGCGATCCTGGTCGGGCGCCTCGTCGACGGCCTGGTCGCCAAGGGGGTCAGCGTCTTTCCCTTCAACATGGCCACGGCCGACATCGGCCAGCTGGCCATGGCCCTGGTCGACGCGGCGACGGTCGTCGTGGCCGCCCCGACCGTCCACGTCGGGCCCCACCCGGCCGTCCTCGACGCCGTCGTCCTGGCCAACGCCCTACGGCCCAAGGCCCGCTTCGCCTCGTTCGTCGGGTCCTTCGGCTGGGGCAGCCGGATGGTCGACGCCGTCAAGGGGGCCATACCCAACCTCAAGGTCGAGATCATCCCCCCGGTCATCTGCAAGGGCATACCGAAGGCGGCCGACCTCGAAGCGATCGACCGGCTGGTCGAGGCCATCGCGTCCAAGCACCGCGGGATCGGCCTGGCGGCCTAATCCCGTCCGGCCAGCGCTTCGACGATCTTGACGCTCCCCGAAGGCAGGGGGTAGCGCCGGATACCGTTCATGGTCACCCAGCGCCGGCGCGGCCCGGGCTCGAAGCCCGGATCGCGGAGGGCGCACAGATAGGCGTGCAGGCGCACCCGGAACCGCGTGTAGGCGTGGGTCACCGTCGCCAACCGCTTCAAGACGCGGACCTCGATCCCGACCTCCTCGCGGACCTCGCGGCGCAGGGCCGCCCGCGGGCTCTCCCCGGGCTCGACCTTGCCGCCGGGGAACTCCCACAGGCCGGCCAGCAATCCCTTCTCCGCCCGCTCCTGGATGAGGAAGCGGCCGCGGCGCTCGATGACGGCCACGACGGCCTCGATCTCCTCCGTCCGCAGCCGCCGGGGCTCCGGGATGACTTCCTGCCGGCCCTCGCGGGCCGCCCGGCAGGCGAAGCGCACCGGACAGGCCAGGCATTGGGGGTTCCGGCTCCGGCAGACGAGGGCCCCGAGCTCCATCAGGCCCTGGTTGAAATCGCCCGGCGCGTCGTTCGGGAAGACCTTGTCGAGAAAGGCGCGGAGGTCGCGGTCGACGCGCGGCCCGGCCGGTCCGTCGAGGCCGAGGACCCGCATCAGGACGCGCCGGACGTTGGCGTCGATGACGGGCCGGGGCCGGCCGTAGGCCAGGCTGAGGACGGCCGCCGCGGTGTAGGGGCCGAACCCCGGCAGCCGGCGCAGGGCCGCTTCGTCGTCGGGGACCCGGCCGCCGTGCTCGCGGAGGACGAGACCGGCGGCGCGGTGGAGGTTGCGGGCCCGCTGGTAATAGCCCAGGCCCTGCCACTCGCGGAGGACCCGGCGGAGCGGCGCCCTGGCCAGCGAATCGAGATCGGGAAAGACCCGGGCCCAGCGCTCGAAGTAGGGGACGACGGCCGGGACGGTCGTCTGCTGGAGCATGACCTCCGAGACCCAGATGAGATAGGGGTCGCGGGTCCGCCGCCAGGGCAGGTCGCGGCGCCGGGCCCGGTACCAGGCCAGCAGCCGGCCGGCGAACTTACTTCTTATCGCCCTGGCCTTCCGGGGGAGCGGTCGCCGCGGCCTTCCAGTCGGCCTTGGCCTTGGGCAGGTCGGCCAGGAACCCGGAGTCGACGAGAAAGAGATAGTCGAGCCCGGCGGCCTTGACGGCGACCTGTTTCTTGGCCGCGTCCTCCCGCCCGATGAAGAGGACGACCTCCTTCTCCTTGTCCTGGAAGTCCCTGGTCTTGACGCGGACCTCCGTGCCCGGGTCGAGGCCGTAGGCGCCGAGGGGACCGGGGGCATCGACGAAGGCGGCCGCCTCGAGGCCCTCGACCTTGCGGACGAAGTCCTCGAGCTTGACGCGGTCGGCCTCCTCCTTGGCCGCGGCGTCGAGGTACCAGGTCTCGGCGTCGCCGGCCTTGACCTTGACCGCGGCGATCTCGGCGCCGTCCCGCTTGACGAGGACGGAATGGGCGTCCCAGGCGTAGAAGTCGGCCAGCTTCTTTTCGCGCAGCTCCTCGACCTTGCGGTCGAGGTCGGTGAGGACGGTGCCCTCGAAGGCGACGACCTTGGTCGCGAGCGAGGTCGTGGCGTACTGGGCCTCGCCCTCTTTGTGGAGGATGAAGACGATCTCCTGGCTGGCCGCGGGGAGGGACAGGGCGACCTCGTATTCGGGCTTGGCCAGCCCGAACTTCTCCAGCACGCCGGCGTCCTTGTCCTCGGCCGCGAAGTCCTTGGCCCGCAGGCCCGACAGGGCGTCGAGGAGGGAATCGACCTTGGTCTTGGCGGCCAGGGCGGCGACGGGCGAGGTCAGGGCCCAGCCGGACTCGGTCCGGGCCGCCTCCCAGGCGACGTCCTTGGCCCTGACCCGGATCTTCCGAACGTCCGACACGGCGAACTTGAAGATGTCCTTCTGTCTCAGGTCGAGGACCTTCTTGTCGAGCTGCGGTCTGACGGTCGCGGCCAGCAGGACCAGCCGCGGGTCGTCCTCGCGCTTGGCGAACAGGCTCTTGTCGAGAGGGTTCTCCATGCCGATGTGGACCTTGACCGGGGCGTCCATGCCCTTGGCCCACAGGCGGACCTCGGTCCCCGGCAGGCCGTAAGCGGCCGGGTCCTCGACCTCTTTCTCGACGACGCGCTCGAGGCGCAGCCCGGCCAGGGCGCCGGCCAGGGCCTTGGCCTCGTATTCGTCGGCGGCCGCGGCGAGCGGAGAGGTCAGGCGCCAGGCGCCGGCCTCGTCCCTCTCCAGGGCCAGCGTCTCGCCGGGACGGTCGATCTCGATCTTGCGCAGGTCGTCCTCGGCGATGTCGACGAGGGCCTTGGTCTTTTCCTCGGCCGCGCTCTTCTTCTCGCCCTTGGAGTCGAAATAGAGGACGACGGCGAGCAGGGCGGCGAAGACGCCGAGGAGGACGAGGGTCGTCTTGGCTTTCACAGCGCCCTCCTCCGCAGCCAGACCGCGATGCCCGCGGCCAGCACGGCCAGGGGCAGCAGGACCAGGCTGACGAGCATGAGCAGGCGGCCTTGGGACGGGGTCATCTGGACGGTCCGCGGCGTCTGCGTCTTGGGCTGGATGGCGATGAGGTCGGACTCCTCGGTCAGCCAGTTGGCGACGTTGAGGAAGAAGTTGCCGTTGCCCGAGAGCCCGTAATAGCGATTCTTGACGAAGTCGGAGTCGCCGATGACGGCGACGCGGGCTTCCTTCTCGGCCGCGTCGGGCTTGGCCGCGGGCGTCTCGGCCGGAGCGGCGCCTTCCGCCGGGGCGGGGGAGGCGGGCTTGGTCTTGAACGAGGACACGGCCGCCAGGCCGATGGGGCCCTGCTTGTCCTTGTCCGCCGTGAACTTGACCTCCTTTTGGTCGAGCTCGCGCTCGGACCAGGAGTTGGGGCTGGTCTTGGCCAGGGCGGCCACCGTGGCGCCCTCGGGTTTGGTCTCGCCCGGCTCGACGGAGCGGGCGTAGGGGAAGAAGGTGGCGTAGCCGAACTGGGAGGTGATGGCGTGGGGCTCGTACTCGCTGACGACGGGCATGAAATAGTCCCCGCCGAGCAGGCGCGAGACGGTATCGACGACGATGTCGTTCTCGAGCTTGAAGCCGTAGTCGGCCAGGAACAGGGGCAGCAGCGTCGGAGTCTCGGGGTCGACCAGGAACAGGACCCGGCCGCCGTCCGCGAGATAAACCTTGATCGTCTCGTACTCGTTCGGCAGGAGGTCCTTCTGCGGTCCGGGGACGACGAGGAGGGCGCAGTCCTTGGGGAAGCGGTCGGCCAGGGCCAGGCTTTGCTTCTTGACCTCGTAGCCGAGCTTCTCGAGCTCGGCCTTGACGGTCGAGAAGCCGTTGTCGCCCGAATCCTCGACGGTCGCCTCGCCGTGGCCCTCGAGAAAGGTGATGACCTTCTTCTGGGCCCGCGTGGCCTTGATGAGGGCGTTGGTCAGGTCCTCCTCGGAGGTCGTCGTGATGCGGCCCTCCTTGTCGCCGGCCTCGATGACGGTCGTGCCGTCCTGGGTCACGTCGTAGCGCTTGACCAGGCCGGGATTCTTGTCGGGATCGACGAACTCGTACTTGACCTTGCCGGAATGGTAGGCGTAGAGCTTGAGCAGGTTCTCCATGGCCGCCCGGCCGTAGTTGCCCTCGCGGAAGAAGCCCTTGAAGGAGACCTCCGTCTTGAGGTTCTTGAGGACGGCCACCGACTGATCGGACAGGCTGTGGAGCTTGCCCACGGTGAAGTCCATGCGGTAGTCGTGCTTGGAGACGAAGTAGTTGACCAGGACGAGGATGGCCAGGACCAGGACGACGACGAGGGCCAGGTTGCCGGAATAGAGGAAGGACTTGCGGGTGAAGGAGCGCTTGAGCGCTTCGCGGTTGAGGACGACGTGGGCGGCGAGGGCCACGAGGCCCAGTCCGCCGAGGACGAGAAAGGGGGTCTTGAGGTGGGGCCAGACGGCCGCGACGACGAGGGCCGCGCCGATGAGGGCCGCGGCCGCCAGGTTGAGATTCTTGGTCAGCTTGGACATGGGATCACCTCCACCGCCGGGACTGGAGGACCGAGTGGGCCAGGAACAGGCCGAAACCGGCCAGGCTCAGGAAGTAGACGGCGTCCTTGAGGTCGAAGATGCCCTTGGGCAGGTCCTCGAAGTGGGACGACAGGGACAGGTAGCCGACGACGCCCTGCCAAGAGCCGCTGCCGATCTGGGACAGCCAGTTGAGGACGAGGAAGAGCAGCAGGGTCAGGAAGGTCAGGATGGCGGCGACGATCTGGTTCTCGGTCACGGACGAGAAGAACAGGCCGACGGCCAGGGCTGCCGCGCCGAGCAGGAACAGGCCCAGGTAGCCCGTCAGCCAGGGCGCCAGCTCGGGATTGCCGAAGGCGAAGGCGAAGAGAGAAAGCAGCGCGGTCAGGCCGAGCATAACGGCCAGCATGACCAGGGCGGCCAGGTACTTGCCGAGGACGATCTGGCCGACCGAGAGGGGCGAGGTGTAGAGGAGCTCGTCCGTGCCGTTCTTCTTCTCCTCGGCCAGCAGGCGCATGGTCAGCAGGGGCGTCAGGAGGACCAGGACGAGGACCATGTTGTGGAACAGGGGCGTGAAGACCATCTCGTTGACGTTGATCTGCTGGGCGTAATAGGGGTTCTGGGCCATCTGCATGGCCTGGAGGTTGAACCACATGACCAGGTTGTAGAAGAAGTAGCCGAAGATGAGGCTGTAGGCGAACAGGACGACGTAGGCCACGGGCGAGCTGAAGTAGGAGCGCAGCTCCTTTTTCGTCAGGGACCAGATGTTCGTCATGATTCGAGCCCTCCCGACACGATCTTCAGGTACAGGTCCTCGATGCCGCCGAGGGAGCGCATCTCGACCAGGCCGAGACCCTTGTCCAGGGCGGTCCGGGCGACGGTCTCGCGGAGGTCGCGGCCGCGGGCCCATTCGACCTGGACCTCGCCGCCGACGGCCTCGGCGCGCTCGACGCCGGGGAGGCCGCGGAACAGGGCGGCCTCCTCGTCCCCGGCCCGGCGCAGGCGGAGGACGACGCCGTCCCGCTTCTCGAAGGAGGCGGCCAGGTCGGCCAGGGACCCCGAAGCCATGAGCCGGCCCTGGTTGATGATGACGACGCCGTCGCAGACCTGGGTGACCTCGGGCAGGATGTGGGTCGACAGGAGGATGGTGTGCTCGCCCTTGAGGCCGCGGATGAGCTCGCGGATCTCCCGGATCTGTCCGGGGTCGAGGCCGATGGTCGGCTCGTCGAGGACGAGGACCCGGGGATCGTGGATCATGGCCTGGGCGATGCCGACCCGCTGCTTGTAGCCGCGGGAGATATTCTTGATGAGCCGGCGGGCGACGTCCCCGAGGCCGGCCGAGGCCAGGACGCGGTCGACGGCGGCCTTGCGCCTGGCCTTGGGGACCTGCTTGATCTCGGCCACGAAGCCGAGGTAGCCGGCGACGGTCATGTCCTGGTAGAGGGGGACGACCTCGGGCAGGTAGCCGATGGACCGCTTGAGCCCGTCGGGCTGGTCGAAGACGTCGTGGCCGGCCACCGTGGCCCGGCCCGACGTGGCCGGGAGGTAGCCGGTCAGGACGCGCATCGTCGTCGTCTTGCCGGCCGCGTTGGGGCCGAGCAGGCCCCAGATGCGGCCCGGCTCGACCTTGAAGGTCAGGTCGGCCACGGCGACGAGCTCCCCGTATCGTTTGGTGAGCCCTTGGACATCGATCATGTTCACCTCCGCTATAAGGTAAATGAACCGCCGGAAGGCGAGGGGCGTTGCGTCACATGCGCTCGGGGGGCGGGATGCCCATCAGGCCGAGCGCGGCGTGGAGCTGGTCCTTGACCGTCTTGAGGACGAGCAGGCGGAAGCCCCGCACCTCGCCGTTCGCCTCGGCCAGGATGGGGTATTTATGGTAGTAGCCGTTGAGCTTCTGGCAGAGGAGGAAGGCGAACTTGGCCAGGTGCGAGAACTCCAGGGCCGAGATCGACCGCAGGACCTCCTCCTCGAGGGAGGCGGCCGTCTGGACGAGGTCCCAGAAGTCGGCCGTCTCCGTCTCGGAGAGCCCCGCCGGGAGGGCCGGGGCGCGGCCCGCCGCGGGCCCGACGTCGGCTTCGGCCAGGCCGAAGCGCTCCTTGAGCTTGCGGAAGATGCTGGCCAGGCGGACGGCCGTGTACTGGAGGTAGGGCCCGGTCTCGCCCTCGAAGCTCAGGGCCTCCTCGAAGTCGAAGACGATGACCGAGTTGCGGGCGAACTTGAGCATGAAGTAGCGCAGGGCCCCCGTGGCGATCTGGCGGGCGATGCGGCGCCGTTCGTCCTCGGGAAGCTCGGGATTGCGTTTGGCGATCTCGGCCCCGGCCTTGTCCTCGAGCCGGTCGAGGAGATCGTCGGCCTTGACCCCCAGGCCCTTGCGGCCGGAGACCTCGAGGAAGGAGCGCTCCTTCTCCTCGTCGGAGGCGGCGTAGCCGAGTTCGGCCAGGCTCTTGGGGGACAGGGCGACCATCTCGTAGGAGAAGTGGACCGATTTGGCGGCCTGCTCGTCGAACTTCAGGGACCGCAGGCCCTGGACGACGACCTTCTGCAGGTAGGACTGGCGGGTGTCGATGACGTTGTAGACCTTGCCCGCTCCGCCGAAGGACGGCGAGGCGGACGAGGGCTCCGGCGTCGAGATCCACAGGGTCCGGCCGTCCCGTTCGGCGAAGGGCTCGTAGAAGAAGTCGCGGCCGAGCAGGCCGAACTTCCAGAGCTGGTAGGCGATGTCCTTGCCGACGTAGGTCACGGTGCCGTCCGAGCGGACGATGACCTTCTCGCGCTCCTCGTCCTCTTCGAGGCGCATCACCCAGCAGCCCTGGTTCTCGCCCTCGGCCGCGAGAGAGATGGAGCCGCGCTCCTTGAGCAGCTCGAAGGCCTTGTCCCAGAACTTGAGGTGCAGGATGGTGCTCTCGCAGGGCAGGACGTCGTAGCCGATGCCGATGCGCTCCATGGTGGCCAGGTGGGCCCGGACGATGCGCCGCGAGACGTAGCGGGACAGGCCGTACTCGGGGTCCCGGCCGTGCTCGATCCTCTTGTAGATCTCGGCCTTGCGGGCTTGGGCCTCGGGGTGTTCGGCGAGATAGGCGGAGACCCGGGTATAGAGGTCCCAGCAGTAGTAGTCGAACTTGCCCGGCAGGGCTTCGAGGTCGTCGACCGTCTTCCTCTCGAGCTCCATGAGGCCATAGACGACGTCGACGACCTGGACGCCCGTGTCGTCGATGTAGTTCTGGACCTCGACCGTCTCTCCCTTATACCTCAAGCAGCGGGCCAGAGTGTCGCCCAGGCAGGCGTTCCGGAGGTGGCCGATGTGGGCGGCCTTGTTGGGGTTGATGTTGGTGTGCTCGATGACGATCTTCCGTTCCTCGGCGGCGAGGTCGGTCCGCCCGGCCAGGCGGATGGCCTCGGCCAGGACAGCGGCCTTGTCCAGCCACAGGTTCAGGAAGCCGCCGCCGGCGGGCTCGGCCTTGACCACGCCCTCGACCGAGGCCAGCAGGGGAGCGGCCTCCGCCGCGATGGCCCGCGGCGCCTTCCTAAGCTTATTGGCCAGCTGGAAGGGGAAGGTCAGGGCCAGGTCGCCCATCTTCGGGTCGGGCGTCGGGGCCATGTCGAGGTCGGCGGGCTCGAGCGGATAGACGGCCTTCAGGCGTTCGTAGAGGCGGTCCTTGAGAGCGGCTTTGAAGGTGATCATTTTCGGCGCCCTATTATAACAAATCGCCGCCGGTCGGCAAGCCGGGGAGTTGCGTTCGTCATGAACAACAAATATGGAAACGTTCCCGTTCACGGGCTCGGGGCGGCTTGAACCGGGGCCGCAGTTGTGATAATTTTGGGCTTCTTTCCGAGAAAGGAAGGTCCCATGAAGAAGACGCGATTCAACGAGCTGCACAAACAGCTCGGCGGCAAGATGATCGAGTTCTGCGGCTGGGAGATGCCCGTCGAGTACGCCGGCATCATCCCCGAGCACATGGCCGTCCGGACCAAGGCCGGCCTGTTCGACGTCAGCCACATGGGCGAGGTCCTGGTCACGGGCAAGGACGCCCTGGCCTTCGTCCAGTGGCTGACCCCGAACGACGCCGGCAAGCTCGCCCCCGGGCAGGTCCAGTACACGGCCCTGATGACCCCGGAGTCGACCTTCGTCGACGATATGCTCGTCTACTGCATCGGCCCCGCGGAGTACTTCCTGGTCGTCAACGCGGCCAACGACGACAAGGACTTCGCCTGGATCGCCGGGCACACCCAGGGCTTCGACGTCAAGGTCGAGCACCAGAGCGACGTCTATTCCCAGGTCGCCCTCCAGGGCCCCCTGGCCGAGGTCCTCCTGCAGCCGCTCACGGACATCGACCTGGCGGCCATGAAGTCCTTCCACTGGGCCAAGGGCCGGGTCTGCGGCAAGGCCTGCCTGGTCTCCCGCACGGGCTACACGGGGGAGGACGGCTTCGAGATCTACACCATGGAGCCCGACCCCGCCGTGATCTGGTCGACCCTCATCGAGACCGGCAAGCCCCAGGGCCTCCAGCCCATCGGCCTGGGCGCCCGGGACACCCTGCGCCTCGAGTCCAAGCTCATGCTCTACGGCAACGACATCTCGGACAAGACGACCGTCCTCGAGGCCGACCTCAAGTGGATCGTCAAGCTCGCCAAGGGCGACTTCCTGGGCAAGCCGGTCATCGAGAAGCAGCTTCTCGAGGGCCTGACCCGCAAGCTCGTCGGCTTCGAGATGGCCGAGCCCGGCATCGCCCGGCCCCACTACCCGGTTTTCTACAAGGGGGAGCGGGTCGGCGACGTCGCCTCGGGCACCTTCTCGCCCCTGCTCAAGAAGGCCATCGGCCTCGTCTACCTGCCCATCGACGGCACCGCCGCCGGCACGGAGTTCGAGATCGAGATCCGCGGCAAGCGGACCAAGGCCCGCGTCATCCCCACGCCCTTCTACAAAAGGGCCAAGAAATAACCCGTCCGGTCAACAAGGAGGACCCATGTATCCGAACGACTTCCGCTACACCAAGGAACACGAGTGGATCAAGGTCGAGGGCGACGAAGCCCTCGTCGGCATCACCGACTTCGCCCAGCACCAGCTCGGCGACATCATCTTCGTCGAGCTGCCCGCCGTCGGCAAGGAGCTGGCCGCCCGCCAGTCCATCGGCGTCGTCGAGTCGGTCAAGTCCGTCTCCGACGTCTACGCCCCCGTCGCCGGCACGGTCGTCGCCGTGAACGACGCCCTGGCCCAGACGGCCGACCTCCTCAACAAAGACCCCCACGGCCAGGGCTGGATCGTCCGCATCAAGATCAAGGACAAGAAGGACGTCGAGGCCCTGCTCCCCGTCGGCGACTACGAGAAGTTCCTGGAGGGGCTCGAGCACTGAGGCCGCGTCCGTCCTGACAAGGGGTTTGCCATGAGCTATCTCTCTCTGAGCGATCAAGACAAGAAGGAGATGCTGGCCCGGACGGGCGTCGCCTCCGTCGACGACCTGTTCTGCTGCATCCCCGAGGCGGTCCGCCTCAAGCGGCCCCTCGACCTGCCGCCGGCCCAATCCGAGCTCGAGCTCGTCCGGACGATCGAGGCCCTGGGCCGCAAGAACGCCGGGACGGGGCTCGTCGCCTTCCTCGGCGGCGGGGCCTACGAGCACTTCATCCCGACCGTCGTCGATTCCCTCAGCTCGCGGGGCGAGTTCGTCAGCCCGTACACGCCCTACCAGCCCGAGGTCAGCCAGGGCACGCTCCAGGCGGTCTTCGAGTTCCAGACCCTCGTCTGCCAGCTCACCGGCCTGGACATCGCCAACGCCTCCCTCTACGAGGGCGGCACGGCCGTGGCCGAGGCCGTCCTGATGGCCCAGCGGGTCACGAACCGGAACAAGGTCCTGCTGGCCCGCAGCCTCCACCCGCAGTTCCGCGAGGTCGTCCGGACCTACATCAAGAACCTCGGGGTCGAGGCCGTCGAGGTCCCGTTCGGCCCCGACGGCCGGATGGACGCCGCGGCCCTGGCCAAGGCCCTCGACGACAAGACGGCCGCGGTCGTCTGCCAGTCGCCGAACTTCTTCGGCGTCGTCGAGGACGTCGCCGCCCTCTCGGCCGCCGCCCACGGCGTCAAGGCCCTGTCCGTGGCCATCGTCGCCGAGGCCGTCTCGCTCGGCCTGCTCGAGGCCCCGGGCAAGCTCGGCGCCGACATCGCCGCCGGCGAGGCCCAGTCCCTGGGTGTCCCCCTGAGCTTCGGCGGGCCCTATCTCGGCTTCATGGCCTGCAGGAAGGAGTTCCTGCGCCAGATGCCCGGCCGGGTCACCGGCCAGACCCTCGACCGGGACGGCCAGCGGGGCTTCGTCCTGACGCTCTCCACCCGCGAGCAGCACATCCGCCGCGAGCGGGCCACCTCGAACATCTGCACCAACCAGGCCCTCTGCGCCCTCCGCGCGACCATCTGGATGGAGACCCTGGGCAAGCAGGGCCTGCGCGAGCTGGCCTGGCAGAACGCCCAGAAAGCGGCCTACGCCGCCGGCCGGCTGGCCGCCGTCAAGGGCGTCAAGAAGGCCTTCGCCGGGCCGTCCTTCAACGAGTTCGTCGTCACCCTGCCCAAGCCCTGGCCGGCCGTCGACGCCGCCCTCAAGGCCAAGGGCTTCGTCGGCGGGTACGGCCTCGAAGGGGCCTACCCCGAGCTCGCCAACGCGGCCCTCGTCTGCGTCACCGAAATGAGGACCAAGGACCAGATCGACAGGCTGGCCCAGGCCCTGGAGGAGGTCCTGTCATGATCAAAGAGATCCGCGAACCCCTGGTGTTCGAGCTCAGCGCGCCGGGCAAGCGGGCGGCCGAGCTGCCCCCGCTCGACGTGCCCGAGGCCAAGGACGTCCTGGCCGGGGCCGCCCTGCGGCGCGAGATCGAGGACTTCCCCGAGATCTCGGAGACCGAGGTCACCCGGCACTTCACGCGGCTGTCCCAGAAGAACTACTGCGTCGACCTGGGCATCTACCCCCTCGGCTCCTGCACGATGAAGTACAACCCCAAGGTCAACGAGCGCCTCTCGGCCCACCCGGCCTTCGCCGGCTCGCACCCGCTCCTGTCCGAGGACCTCGTCCAGGGCAACCTCGAGGCCCTCAAGACCCTCGAGCGGCTGCTCGGCGAGATCGCCGGCATGGACGCCTTCACCCTCCACCCGGCGGCCGGCGCCCACGGCGAGCTCACCGGCATGATGCTCGTCCGGGCCGCCCTCGAGGCCCGCGGCAACGCCCGCAAGCACGTCCTCATCCCGGACTCGGCCCACGGCACGAACCCGTCCTCGGCCCACATCTGCGGCTACACGGTCAAGGAGATCAAGTCCAACGAGAACGGCACCATCGACCTGGCCGGGCTCGAGGCCGAGATGACCGAGGACGTGGCCGCCCTCATGGTCACCAACCCGAACACGCTCGGCGTCTTCGAGCCCGACATCCAGAAGATCGCCGCCATCGTCCACGCCAAGGGCGGCTTCGTCTACATGGACGGGGCCAACATGAACGCCCTGACCGGGATCGTCCGGCCGGGCGACATGGGCGTCGACGTCCTCCACATCAACGTCCACAAGACCTTCTCCACCCCGCACGGCGGCGGCGGCCCCGGGGCCGGACCGGTCGGCATCAAGAAGGAGCTCATCCCGTTCCTGCCCGTCCCCGTCATCGTCGAGAAGGGCGGGCGATACGCCCTCGACTTCGACCGGCCCGCGACCGTCGGCCGTATCCGCAGCCACTTCGGCAATTACTCCGTCCTGGTCCGGGCCCTCTGCTACATCCTGTCCCTCGGCCCCAAGGGCGTCCGCGAGATCGCCGAGTACGCCGTGCTCAACGCCAACTACATCCGCAAGAGCCTGGAAGGGGAGTACCACCTCAAGTACGCGACCCCCTCGATGCACGAGTGCGTCTTCTCCGACAAGCTCCAGAAGGAACACGGCGTGACCAACCTCGACATCGCCAAGCGGCTCATCGACTACGGCGTCCACCCGCCGACGATGTCCTTCCCGCTCATCGTCCACGGCGCCCTGATGATCGAGCCGACCGAGACCGAGAGCCGCCGCGACCTCGACCTGTTCATCGGGGCCATGAAGGCCATCGCCCGGGAGGCCAAGGAGGAGCCCCAGACGCTCCACGACGCGCCGCACGTGACCTACGTCCGCCGCCTCGACGAGGTGGCCGCGGCCAAGACGCCCGTCCTGCGCTGGGAAAAGAAGTCCTGACATGTCCCTCCAGGGCCTGATCCTCGGCCTTCACCAGTTCTGGGCCGGCCAGGGCTGCTACCTGGCCCCGACCTACGACGTCGAGGTCGGCGCCGGCACCATGACGCCCGACACCTTCTTCCGCGTCTTGGGGCCGCGGCCCTGGCGGGTCGGCTATGTCCAGCCGTCGCGCCGTCCCGACGACGGCCGCTTCGGCGAGAACCCCAACCGGGTCCAGAAGCACCACCAGTATCAGGTCATCATGAAGCCGTCGCCGGCCGACATCCAGGACGTCTACGTCCGGAGCCTGCGGTCGCTCGGCATCGCCCTCGAGGACCACGACCTGCGCTTCGACGAGGACAACTGGGAATCGCCGACGATCGGCGCCTGGGGCGTCGGCTGGCAGGTCCTGCTCGACGGGCTCGAGATCAGCCAGTTCACCTACTTCCAGCAGTGCGGCGGCATCGACCTCTCTCCGGTCGCCGTCGAGATCACCTACGGCCTGGAGAGGCTGGAGATGTTCCTCGAGCAGAAGGACGACATCTACGACCTCGACTGGTCGGCCGACGTCACCTACCGCGACCTGCGCCTGCGCGAGGAGAAGGAGTTCTCCGAGTACAACTTCAACGCCGCCTCCGTGACCATGCTGCGGCAGGCCTTCGCGGCCGCCCACAAGGAGGCCGGCCGCCTCATCGCCAAGGACCTCCTCCTGCCGGCCTACGACATGTGCCTCAAGTGCTCCCACAACTTCAACCTGCTCGACTCCCGGGGCGCCATCAGCGTCACCGAGCGGGTCAAGATGATCTCCCAGATCCGGGCCCTGGTCAACGACGTCGCCCGGCGCTACACGACCGGCGGGAAGGAAGGCGCCTGATGGAATTCCTCCTGGAGCTGCTGACCGAGGAGCTGCCGGCCTCCCACATCCGGGCCGCGCTGGACCAGCTCGAGGCCGGTTTCCGCAGGGAGTTCGCCGAGGCCCGCATCGACGTCGCGTCCCTGAAGGTCCTGGCCACCCCGCGCCGGCTCGTCGTCGCGGCCGGCCTGGCCGCCGGCCAGCCGGACCGCGAGGAGGTCGTTACCGGGCCGCCCCTGGCCATCGCCAGGACGGCGGACGGGAGCCTGAGCCCGGCCGGCAAGGGCTTCGCCCGCTCCCAGGGCGTCGACGAGGGCCTGCTCGAGGCCGTCCGCACGCCCAAGGGGGAATATCTCGGCTTCAAGCGCCTGGCCAAGGGCACGCCGACGGCCGAGGTCCTGGCCGCGGCCGTGCCGCGCGTCCTGGGCTCGCTGGCCTTCCCCAAGATGATGCGTTGGGCCGACGGACCCTTCCGCTTCTCCCGGCCCATCCACGGCCTGCTCTGCGTCTTCGACGGCCGCCCCGTCGAGACCGCTTTCGAGGGCCTCAAGGCCACGGACACGACCGTCGGCCACCGCATCGCCGCGCCCGGCCCGGTCCGGGCGACCGACCTGGCTTCGTACCAAGCCGCCCTGGCCGCCGCCTCCGTGGTCGTCGATCCCGCCGACCGCCGCAAGATGATCACGGACCAGATCGAGGCTGCGTTGGCTCCGCTCGAGGCCAAGGTCCACCCCGATCCCGGCCTCCTCGACGACCTGACCCTCAACGTCGAGCACCCGCTCGTCGTCTTCGGCGCCTTCCCGGAGGGCTTCCTGAGCCTGCCGATCGAGGTCCTGTCGACGGCCATGCGCGAGGGCCAGAAGCTCTTCTCGGTCGTCAAGGGCAAAAAACAGCTGCCTTACTTCCTGGGCGTGGCCGACGCCGCCGCGGACGCCAAGGGGCTCATCCGCCGGGGCAACGAGCGGGTCCTGCGGGCCCGGCTCGAGGACGCCCGCTTCTTCTGGGACCAGGACCGCAAGGTCCCGCTCGCCGAGCGGGCCGCCGGTCTCGGGAACGTCCTGTTCCAGGAGAAGCTCGGCAGTTACGAGGACAAGGCCCAGCGCCTGAAGAAGATCGTGGCCTACCTCTGCGACCGCACGGAGGCGGCCGAGGTCAAGGCCGCGGCCGTCGAGGCCGCCGGCCTGTGCAAGGCCGACCTCCTGACCGAGATGGTCAAGGAGTTCTCCGGCCTCCAGGGCCGCATGGGCGGCCTGTACGCCCGCGAGGAAGGGGCCCCGGCCGCCGTCCACCAGGCCATCTACGAGCACTATCAGCCCGTCGGCCTCGACGACGCCTCGCCGGCCTCCCTCACGGGGGCCCTGCTGTCGGTCGCCGACAAGATGGATTCCATCGTCGGCGGCATCGGGGTTGGCCTGGCCGTCAGCGGCTCGAGCGATCCCTTCGGCCTGCGGCGCAACGCCCAGGGCGTCTGCAAGGTCGTCCTCGACCGCCGGCTGCGCTTCCCGTTCCCGCTCCTCGTCGACCGCGTCCTGGCCGTCTACGGCGACCGCCTGACCGTCGAGCGGCCGGCCGTCAAGGCCGCCTGCCTCGACTTCTTCGCCGGCCGGCTGCGATACATCCTGGAGAAGAAGGGCTTCCGCTACGACCTCGTCGCGGCCGCCCTGGCCCCCGGCCTCGACCGCCTCACCGACGTCCAGGGCCGGGTCGAGGCCCTGGCCGCCCTGGGCTCGAGCCCCCAGTTCGAGCCCTTCATCCTGATGGCCAAGCGCATCGCCAACATCATCAAGGGGCTGCCCGCGGCCAAGGTCAACCCCGACCTCCTGGCCGAGAAGGAGGAGCGCGACCTCCACGCCACGCTGGCCATCGTCCGCGACAACGCCGGGCCCATGATCGCCCGCGGCGACTTCGCCCGGGCCCAGGGCATCGTCTTCAAGCTCCAGCCGGTCCTCAACACCTTCTTCGAGAAGGTCATGGTCATGGCCGAGGACAAGAAGGTCCGGCAGAACCGGATCGGGCTGCTGCAGTCCATCCACAAGCTGCTGCTGGAGATCGCCGACTACTCCCTCGTCGTCGTCGAGGGGGAGCGCTCCGCCAAACCGAAGGCCGGGCGTTAAGCGCCGGGGCCGTCCGGGCCCCGGTCCGCGTCGGCGTCCGTCACGGTCTCGACGTATTTCTGCTCCAAGGCCACGATCCGCGTCAGGACCTGCGGGGCGTTCTGGCCTTTCTCCAATCCGTAAGGGCAGAGCAGGACGCCGGCCTGGTATTTGTAGCTCTTGCCGGCGTTGAAGGTCGACCAGCGCACCCGGCCGTGGAGATCGAGGGGCGCCCGCTCGCCCGGGATGGAGACGTGGAGGATGACGCGGGACTTGAACTTCAGGGGCTTCTGGGTCAGGAAACGGATGCCGCCGCGGCTGAGGTCGAGCACCGGGCAGAACTCCTCGTCGACGCGCGCCTGGGGGCCGAACAGCCGTTTCTTGCGGTAGGAGACCGTCGCTCCGGGGATCTTGAACCGCTGGCAGAGTCGCCTTTCCATCCCCTTCTCGGACATGGGATCCTCCGTTTCTCGGGCGGTCGTCTGGTCCGAAGATATATCAGACCCGGGCCGGAAGTCAAATCGCCGCGGCCTCACTCCTTGAGGACGACGGCCCGCGCGGGAGGCAGGGAGACGGAGGCCCGGGCCGAGACCGAGGTCCCGCCGGAGACGGTCCGGGAGTAGGCGAAGGCCAGGCTGCTGACCTTCTGGTAGGACGGCGCGGAGGGCGCCGGCGGCTTTTTGGCCACCAGCTCCTTGATGGCCTTGTAAGCCAGGGCCAGGGCGTCGAGGACGTTGACGCCGTGGGCCATGGGATCGTTCTTCGGCGTCGGCATGTACGGCTTCTGCCCGGGCATGGACGGGCCGCCCAGCGGGAAGGTGAAGACGGTCGGCCGCGGGGCGATCTTGCGGCTCTTGAGGACGAGCTTGTTGTCGATGTAGAGGGAGATCTCGCCCTCCTGGACGGGCTTGAGGGCCAGGCCCGGCCGGGGGGCGTCGTCCGGCCGCGGCCGTGATGCGTCGGGCGCGGCGGCGGCCACGTCGGCGATATCGACGCGGACCAGGACGGAGCGGCGGCAGACGAGGTCGCCGGCCTTGAGGTCGAGGACGAATTCGTAGACGTCGGAGCGGTCAAACAGGCCGCGCAGGGGCACGGTCAGGATGTGGAAGCCCTTGGGCCAGAAGCCGCCCTCGAGGATGTAGGGACCGAGGGAGATGCGGTAGAAGGCGTCGTTCAGGAGTTCCAGGCCGATGTCGACCGAGTCCGGCAGCCCCGTGGCCGGCGACCGCGGGTAGGACAGGAGGTTGACGTCGTAGACGAGGGGATAGAGGCGCTTCCAGGTGGCCCAGAACGGGATGAAGGCCCGCAGGGTGTAATCGTCGAGGAAACCGAAATCGGGATCGTTGTCCCGGTAAGTCTCGAAATAATCGGCTATGAGGTCGCGCTCCAGCGTTTTGTCGCCCAGCCTCTCGGCCAGGTAGGGCAGGATGAGGAGGGCCGTCTGGCGGTCCTCGCCCTCGAGGGTCTTGGCCGCCTCGGCCAGGTATTCGTAGGCGGCGCGGTGGTCGGGGTCGCGGCCGAGGCGGGAGTTCAGCTCCGTCTTCCAGTCGGCCCTCAGGACGGGCGCCAGGGCCGAGAGGACCGCCAGGACCGCCGCCGCTTTCTTAATCATGATAGACGAACTCGAACGTGATCTCGAGGAGGTCGCCCGGGAAATCCGCAGGCAGGGCGGGGAAGGGGAGGACGGCCCTCAGGGCGTCGAGGGCGGACCGGTCGAGAGCATCGACCGCCGTGCCTTCGAGGATCTCGATCGAGTCGAGCTCGCCCGTCCGCTTGATGACGACGATCATGGCGATGCGGGCCGGGTCGGGCACTTCGGCGACCGACGGCAGGACCCAGTTGGCCTGGAGCCGGTCGACGATGCCGGTGGCCCAGGGCAGGAGATCGTAGCCTTTGTAAGGGATGGAGATGCCGACCCGCTGTCCGCCGACCGGCCCGCCGGGGCCCGTGCCGCCGCCGCGGCCTCGACCGGATCCGTAGCCCCCGACGCCGCCGCCGTAGGCGCCCCGGTTGTACCGGGAGAAGTCGGGCAGAGGGGCCCCGGCGGCGAATCCGGGCGGTCCCGGCGGAGTGCCAGGAGGGGCCAGCGGGATGGTCAGGTCGGACTTGCCGTGGATGGCCAGCGATTCCCGGAACCGCGAGGAGAGGGAGGGAATGGCCGATCCCGCCCCGGGGATGCCCGCGGCCGCTCCGGCCTCGGGGCCGGGTCCGGGTTCGCCGCCGCCTGTTCCTGCTGCGGCCGGCTCCAGCGCGGCGGCGGTCGGGGCCGCCGTTTCCGTCCGGGACAGGCCGGGCGCGGCGCCGGGGACGTCGGCCAGGCCGCGCCCGCCGACGACCTTGGGCAGGGCCACGGTCAGGGGCGGCACGATGACGACGCTGCGGACCTCCTGTCTGCCGAAAGGCAGGATCTTGACCGTGAACCGGGCGTGATAGACGAGCAGGCCGAGCAGGGCATGGACGAGGACCGTGACCAGGAGGCCGGCGGCCCGGTCTCGCCGGGGCCGGCCGTCTTTCTCTTTTGGCGGTAGGATGTCCTCGAACACGGTCGCTCCGAACGGCTATTATATTATAATCTCCGGACTTCCCGAAAAGTTCCCGCCCCGGGCCGGGCGCCCTCAGGCCGTGCGGCCCAGGACGAGGAGGTAGAGGCCGCAGAGGGCGTTGAGGACGGCCAGCCGCAGGACCAGGGCCGGCATCCCGAAGAGCGGGATGAGCAGCGCGGCGGCCAGGACCGCCCCGGCGAACGAGGCCGCGAGGTCGATGCCATAGGCGAGGCCCGGGTGCGGCCGGCTCTGCATCACGAGCCGGTTGGCGCTGACGAACAGATAACCGCCGAGCAGGCCGAACAGGCCGAGCAGGACGAACGGCAGGGCCTCGCCGCCGGCGCCGCGCAGGGTCGCGTAGGTCGCGGCGAGCAGGAGGACGAAGCCGGCCTGGACGAGCGCGAGGTCGGCCCGCCCCGACCGTTTCCGGCGCCGTCCGAGCGCCCCGCCGGCGACGAGCCCGGCCATGAAGGCGGCCAGCAGGAGGGGGACCTTGCCGTAGACGTAGCCGAAGTTGGCCTGGAAGGCGATGAGCAGGGCCACCTCGACGACGATGGTCGTGAAGCCCATGACAGCGACGGGGACGAGGGACCGGACCGGCGACCCTCTCCAGACCGAGGCCAGGACCAGGAGGACGACGGCCGCGGCGATCAGAGGCAGATCCAGGAGCCAAAAGGGACCGGCCTCGGCCGCCGCGTCGACGAGGCCCCGGCCGGGGCCCGCGAACTGGCTGGCCCAAAGCTGAGCCTGGAAGTACGTGCTGACCGGGACGAGGTCCCGGTTGGCGCGGGCCTCCCGGCCCGCGGACGCCAGGGTCTTTTCCAGGCGCTCGACGCGTCCGGGATCGAGCCGGAACGGCAACATGGCGGGGCTGACGTGCCTCGTCTGGAGACCGAGCCGGTCCAGCCGGGCCGAAAGCGTCGCGGCGTCGACGGTGAGAGGGCCGTCCGAAGCCAGTACGACGACCCTGTCCCCGGGGACGAGGCGGACGCCGCCGGGGAAGACCTCCTCCAAGGCCCGGACGACCGAGGCCAGCAGCCG
This sequence comes from Candidatus Aminicenantota bacterium, assembly GCA_017999365.1. Lineage (GTDB taxonomy): Bacteria > Acidobacteriota > Aminicenantia > Aminicenantales > Saccharicenantaceae > RBG-16-66-30. The sequence goes on along the minus strand of JAGNLW010000004.1, from coordinate 50,026 downwards.
GGCGGCCGCCGCCCCGACGTAGTTCTCGCCTCCGGTCAGAGTGAAACCGAGCACGCCGCCGGGAACGAGCTTGGCCCTGACGGCGGCAAAGAACTCGCGTGTGTAGTAGCGGTTGATCTGGGTCGTGGCCGGGTCGGGCAGGGCGACGAGGACGGCGTCGTAAGGCCCGGCGGCCCGTTCGAGAAAGCTGCGTCCGTCCCGCGCGAAGAGACGGACGCGGGGACCGTCGAGGGCCGCAACGGCCGCCGCGGGCAGGTGACGCCGGGACAGACGGATGACGGCCGGATCGAGCTCGACGCCGTCGACCGTCGCCCCCGGGTATTTGAGGATCTCCTCGACCGCGCCGCCGGCCGCGCCGCCGATGAGCAGGACCCGGCCGGCCGTCTCGCGCTGGAGCAGGGCGAAGTGGACGGTGTCCTCGGCGGCCCCGGGATCGGGGCGGCTGAAGACGGCCAAGCCGTTGTCGTAGAGCGTCATCTGGTCCGCCGCGCGGACGACGACGAGCTGGCCGTAGGGCGAGTCCTCGGCCTCGACGAACTCGAACGGCCGCCAGACGGCTTCCAGGGCCGGGCGGTCGGCCAGGACCAGGCCGGCCGACAGGGCCAGGGCGGCCGCGAGCGGCGCCGCGGCGCGCCGCGGCCTCAGGGCCAGGAGCGCCGTCAAGGCGGCGGCCCCCCCCGCCGCGGCGGCGCCCTGCCAGTTGGTGAGGCGCGGGACGAGGAGGAGCTGGACGGCCACCCCGGCCGCCGCCGCTCCGGCCGATTCGCGGACGTAGGTCTTGGCCGCGTCGCCGTCCGCGAGCCGGGCGTTGAGGACGAAGGCCCGGCCGAGCGGGAAGCTCAGGACGCCGGTGAGGGCGAGGGCGAAGCCGAAGGCGGCGGCCAGCCCGGCGGTTTCGGAGGGCAGGAGCCCCATGAGCTTGTGCGAGAACCGCAGGAGCGCGAGGGCGGCGTAGAAGAGGACGATGGCCGCTCCGTAGAGCCGGGCCAGGCGCGCCGGCGCGTCGGCCGACGGCCGGGCCGGGCGGACGAGGCTGCCGATCCCTCCCCACAGCAGCCAGGACCCGAGGACGAGGCCGAAGGTCAGCTCGTTCCCGGTGAAGGCGGCGGCGAACTCCCGCAGGAGATAAATCTGGAGGGACGCGGCCAGAAAGCCCAGCAGGAAGGCCGGCAGGCCCGGCCTCAGGTCCAGACGCCGGGGATGGCTGTCCCGCATCGTTCGCAGGTACCCTTCTTGAGGCGGAAGGCGTCGATCCGGTAGCCCGTCCGGGCGATGACCGCGGCCCCGCAGCCGGGGCAGAGCGTGTCCTCGGCCTCGTGACCGGGGACGTTGCCGACATAGACGTGCTTCAGGCCCTCGGCCAGGGCCGTGCGCCGCGCCTCCTCCAGCGTCGAGACCGGCGTCGGGGGCAGGTTGCGGAGGAGGTACATCGGCTGGAAGCGGGAGAAATGCAGGGGGACGCCCGGGCCGGCTTCGTCCCTGACCCAGCGGGCCATCTCGCGGACCTTGTCCATCCGGTCGTTCAGGGTGGGGATGACGAGGTAGACGATCTCGAGCCAGGCCTTGGACTTGGCCACGGTCCGAATGGTCCGGAGGACGGGCTCGAGGTCGCCGCGGACGAAGGAGGCGTAGAAGTCCTGGGTGAAGCCCTTGAGGTCGACCTTGACCGCGTCGACGAGCTCGAGGAGCTCGGCCAGGGGCTCGGGATCGATGTGGCCGCCCGTCACGACGACGCTCCGGACCCCGCGCCGGCGCGCGGCGATCGCCGTGTCGGCCATGTATTCGAAGAACACGGTCGGCTCGCTGTAGGTGTAGGCGATGGAGGGACAGCCGGCCGCGGCGGCCCGCGCCGCGGCGGCCGCGGGCGGCAGGTCGATCGACTCGATCTGCTCCGGCCGGGCCTGGGAGATCTCCCAGTTCTGGCAGAACTTGCAGTTGACGTTGCAGCCGGCCGTGGCCAGGGACAGGGCCGTCGTGCCCGGCAGGAAATGGAAGAACGGCTTCTTCTCGATGGGATCGACGTTGAGGCTGCAGACCCTGCCGTAGACGAGCGTGTAATACGTGCCGCCGATGTTCTCCCGGACGCCGCAATAGCCGCGCTCCTTGTCGCCGAGCCGGCAGTGCCGGGGACAGAGGCGGCACTCGATCTCCCGGTCGGGGAGCTTGACGTAGTGCCGGGCCTCGACGCGCGAGAGGCGGGCGGCCGGGGCGGCGGCCGCCAGGCGGGCGCAGAGCGAGGGCAGGCCGGCGCCGAGGGCCAGCCCGGTCCCGGCCGCGCCGCGGAGAAAGGCCCGCCGCCTCACGTCACCGTCTCCTCGACGCGCTCGATGGCGGCCGGATCGGCCGTCCCCAGCCCCATCCGGGCGGCCGTGGCCAGGTAGCGCGGGGCGCGCCCTTCGGCCTCGAGGGACGGCAGCCCGGCTTCGGCCCGGAGCCCTTCGACGATCGACCAGCCGACGCTGTCGACGGCGACCGGATCGAGGCCGAGGACGAAGCCGCCGTACTTGGCCGCCCAGCGGGCATGGAACGAGGGTCCCTTGTGGTACTGGACGGTCAAGGCGTCGAGCACGGTCAGCCGGTGGCGGCTCTTGACGGGCGGGGCGTCGAAGACCTCGGCGACGTGAGGGTCGCAGCCGCCGTCGTGGTACTTGTTCGGGTTGTGGACGGCCCCGAAATAGTTCTTCATGCCGGCCGTGAGGCCGGCCAGGCCGTGGTCCTTGAGCAGGGCCAAGCTGATCGAAGCCGTGCACTCCCCGGTCAGGATGCGTGAGAACAGGCTGCCGACGCCGAGGTGGGCGACGAGATCGGGCCCGTAGCCCTGGTCGGGGTCGTCCGTCCCGAGGACCCGGATCCCGTACTTCCCTTCGCCGACCGCGTAGCCGGCGTCGCGGAGCTCGCGCGACGTCCGGTCCCAAACGACGATGTTCGCGCCCGGCACGCCGCCCTGGAGGAGCCAAGCCGCCACGGTCAGGGCGACCTCGGGCCCGGTGCTGAGGGCCTTGCCGCCGATGGCGTTGACCTTGATGCCGACGCGGTCGGCGGGGGAGAAGAGCGAAGCCACGGCCGCGGCGGGGTCGGCCCGTCCGGTGAGCCGGACGAAGCCCCGTCCGAGCATCGCGGCGACGCCGGCCGGGTCCGGCGCTCCCGCGGCGGTCCAAGCCCGCGGGCTGCGGACGACGACGACGCGCGACACGGCCATGCCGTTCCCATGATGTCGCTTTTCCGGCGACCTGTCAAACGGGCCGGGCGGCCGCGACCGGCTTGCCAAGCCGCCGGCCCTCCTATATATTGAACGCGTGCGGAGGCCGACCATGAGAACTTCCGGAACCCCCCATAAAATCGCTTTGGCCGTCATCCTCGCGGCCGCCTGCGGCCTCGTCGCGGGTGCCGCCGCGGCCCAGGAGCGCCCGGCCAGCCCGGAGCTGGCCGCCCTCGTGCCCCGGCTAGAGGGCTGGGCCCTGTCGGAGGCGCCGCGGCCCTATTTCCCCGAGACGCTCTTCGAGTACATCAACGGGGCCGCCGAGAGCTATCTGAGCTACGACTTCCGCGAGCTCATCGTCGCCGATCTCCAGAAAACCGGGACCAAGGCCACCCTGACGGTCGAGATCTACGACATGGGCAGGCCGCTCAACGCCTTCGGCATCTACGGCTCCGAGCGCTACCCGGAGAACCCCCCGTCGGGCGTCGGCGAGCTCGACTACCTCGAAGGCGAATCCCTCAACTTCCTGGCCGGCCGCTTCTACGTCAAGCTGCTCGCGTTCGGTCTGGGCGAGGACACGGGGAGGACGCTCAAGGCCTTCGGGACGGCCATCGCCAAGGCCATCGGCCCGGGCCCCGGCCTGCCCCGGCTCGTCCGGGCCTTCCCGGCCGAGGGCCTGGTCGCCCGCAGCGAGAAGTACATCAAGTCCAACGTCATGGGCTATGCCTTCCTCCGCGACGGCTACGTGGCCGCCTATCGCGGCGACGGCCCGGACCTGGAGGGGTTCTTCATCGACATGGGCGGCGAGGCCGAGGCCGAGGCGGCCCTGGCCCGGCTGCTCGAAGCCCTGGCGGCCGACAAGCAGGAGGCCGCCAAGGCCGGGGACTGGCACAAGGTCAGGAACCGCTTCGGACAGAGCCTGTTCATCGCCCGCGTCGGCGGCGTCCTCTGCGGGGCCATGCGCGTCCCGGACGGGTCCGAGGCGGCGGGGGAGAAGCTCCTCGGGGCCCTGGCGGCGGCCCTGAAAGCCCTGCCCCCGTCGAAGTGAACGGGACGATCCGGGAGGGACGTGGACGACAAGAAGTTCCTTAGGGTGGCCCTGGCCCTGGTGGCCCTGTTCGTCGCCGGCGTCTTCCTCAAGCTGGCCCGGCCCGTCCTCATCCCCTTCATCCTGGCCGTCTTCCTGTCCTACATCGTCGATCCCGCGCTGACCCTGCTGACGCGCTGCCGCTGGCCGCGGCCGGGGGCCGTGCTCATCGTCCTGTGCCTGATGTTCGTCGTCCTCTATCTCCTCGGCGTCCTGGCCTATTCCAGCGGCAAGGCCTTCGTGGCCGAACTGCCGAAATACCAGGACCGCCTCGGCCAGGTCGCCCGGTTCCTGGAGAGCGGCTTCGGCCCCTTCAAGGTCGATCTCTCGGCCGCCCTGGCCGGGCTGGATTTCGACCGGCTCGGGGCCTTCCTTCTCAAAGCCATCGGGCCCTTCTTTGGCGTCATCGGCAAGCTCCTCCTGGTCTTCGTCTTCCTCGTCTTCATCGTCGCCGGCCGGGGCCGGGCGGCGGCCAAGCTGGCCCGGGCCCTCGACGGCCCGAGCGCCGGCCGGGTGGCCGGCGTGGTCGAAGCCATCAACGCCCAGATCCGGAAATACCTGGTCATCAAGACCCTCGTCAGCCTGGCCAACGGGATCATGGTCTGGGTCGTGCTGGCCCTCTTCGGCGTCGATTTCGCGGCCCTGTTCGGGCTGCTGGCCTTCCTGCTCAACTACATCCCCAACATCGGCTCGTTCATCGCCACCGTCCTGCGCGTCGGTTTCGCCTTCTTCCAGTTCGGGACCTTCTGGACGCCGTTCTGGATCCTGGTCGTCACCAACGGCCTGGACATGGTCCTCGGGAACATCATCGAGCCCCGGATCATGGGCAAGGGCCTCGGCCTGAGCCCGCTCCTGGTCTTCTTCTCCCTGCTCTTCTGGGGCTGGCTGTGGGGCATCCCGGGCATGATCCTGTCCGTGCCGCTGACGGCGATGATCAAGATCGTCTGCCAGAACGTGCCCGCGCTGCGGCCGGTCGCGGTGCTGATGGGGCCCTGAGCGGGCCGGGGACGGGGGGACCGCGCCTCAGGACCGGTCGAAGTCGTCGGCTTCGATGACGAAGGCCTCGTCCGAGAGCTTCTTGAGCCGGCGTCCGAAGCGGGCTTTGAGGACCTTCCCCGCGGCCGCCTGCTCGGCGCTCTTTTTGGACGGTCCCTTGGCCTTGGCCAGGACCTCCCCCCCGAGACGGACCTCGACGGTGAAGGCCCGGTCGTGGGCCGGGCCCTTCTCGGAGACGAGGCCGTAGGCCGGCACGCCGAGGCCCTCCTTCTGACAGAGCTCCTGGAGGGCGGACTTGGAGTTGTTGACGGTCTGGGTCTCGGTCCGGACGCCCTTCAGCGAGGCGCCGAGGAGGGGGCGCAGGAAGGCCCGGGCGGCTTCGAAACCGCCGTCGAGGTAGACGGCTCCTGTCAGGGCCTCGAACGATCCGGCCAGGATGGAGACCTTTTTGCGGCCGCCGCTCCTGTCCTCGCCCCGCCCGAGGCGGATGGCCTTCTCCAGCTTGATCTCCCGGGCCAGCCTGGCCAGGGCCAACGTGCTTGTCGCCGAGGCCTTGAGCTTCGACAGCTCGCCCTCGTTCCGGCCGGGGAAAGCGGCCAGGGCGAACTCGGCCGCGACGAGGCCGACGACCGAATCGCCCAGGAATTCCAGGACCTCGTTGTCCTCCGGGGCCTCGGGATCGCACTCGTAGGCGTGGGAGCTGTGGGTCAGGGCCCGCAGGAGCAGGGCCCGGTCCCGGAACGCGTGGCCGACGGCCTTCTCCACCCGGTCCAGGGCCTTCTCTTCGGTCTTCATGGCTCGAAGGGGTAGGCGACGCGCCCGCCGACGATGGTCATGACCGGGCCGCCCCGGAGCCGCCAACCGTGGAACGGGGTGTTGCGGCCCTTGGACTCGAACCGTCCGCGGTCGACAACGGTCTCGAGGTCGAGGTCGAGCAGGGTCAGGTCGGCGTCGGCGCCCGGGGCGATCCGCCCCTTCGCCGCGAGGCCGAGCAGGCGGGCCGGGGCGGTCGAGAGGAGCTCGACGAGCCGCGGCAGGGACAGGATCCCCGGCCGGACGAGCCGGTCGAGGAAGAGCGGCACGGCCGTCTCGAGGCCGACGATGCCGAACGGCGCCTCGGCGAAGGGACGGGCTTTCTCCGCCGGCGTGTGGGGCGCGTGATCGGTGGCCAGGACGTCGATCGTCCCCGTTCTCAAGCCCTCGACGAGGGCGGCCACGTCGGCCCGGGAGCGCAGCGGCGGGTTCATCTTGAAATCGGGGTCGGGGCCGGGGATGTCCTCGTCCGCGAGGAGGAGGTGATGGGGCGTGGCCTCGGCCGTGACCCGGACGCCCCGGGCCTTCGCTTCGCGGACCATGCGGACGCCGCCCGCCGTCGACAGGTGGGCGATGTGGACGGGCGCCCCGGCGGCCTCGGCCAGGACGATGTCCCGGGCGACCATGATGTCCTCGGCGGCGGCCGGTATGCCCGGCAGGCCCAGGCGGTCGGCCGCGGCGCCTTCGTTGACGGCCCCGCCCTCGAACAGGGCCCGGTCCTCGCAGTGGTCGACGACGAACGCGCCGGCGGCGGCCGCCGCGACGAGGGCCCGTCTCATGAGGCGGCTGTCGGTCACGGGCCGGCCGTCGTCCGAGAAGGCCACGGCCCCGGCCGCGACGAGGGCCGGCATGTCGACGAGCTCCGCGCCCTTCGAGCCCCGGGTGACCGCCGCGATGGGCAGGACCCGGGCCAACCCGGCCCGCCGGGCCGCGGTCAGGACCCGCTCCGTGACCTCGGGGGCGTCGTTCACGGGATCGGTGTTGGGCATGGCGCAGAGGGCCGTGAAGCCGCCGCGGACGGCCGCCCGCAGGCCCGTCAGGACCGTCTCCTTGGCCTCGAAGCCCGGCTCGCGGAGGTGGACATGGAGGTCGATGAGCCCGGGCACGACGACGAGCCCGGCCGCCTCGACGGTCCGGTCCGGGCGGACGGCGGCCGTCCCTCCGACGGAGGCGACGCGGCCGTCCTCGACCAGGACGTCCTCCACCGCGTCGAGGCCCGACGCCGGGTCGACGACCCGCCCGCCCCGGATGAGGAGCCTCACCGCTTGCGCCCCCCGCCGATCTTGACCGGCTCGGCGATCAGGACCTCCTCGTGGCCGTCGGTCTCCTTGAGGCGGACCCGGACGACCTCGCGGCGCGAGGTCGGCAGGACCTTGCCGACGTAATCGGGCCGGATGGGCAGCTCGCGGTGGCCGCGGTCGATGAGCACGGCCAGCTGAACCGTCTGGGGCCGGCCGGTGTCGATGAGCGCGTCCATGGCCGCCCGGATGGTCCGGCCGGTCATCAGGACGTCGTCGACGAGCAGGACGTCCCTCTTGGCGACCGGGAAGCCGAGGCCTTTCTGGCTCGCCGCCGCCTTGGCCGCGGAGGCCGGGACGTCGTCCCGGTAGCGGGTGATGTCGAGGACGCCGACGGGCACGGTGACGCCTTCCATCTCGGCGATCAGGCGGGCCAGGCGCTTGCCGATGGCCACCCCGCGGGTCTTGACGCCGACGATGACCAGGCTCTTGAGGTTCCGGTTGGTCTCGATAATCTCGGTCGCGACGCGGGCCAGGACGCGGCGGATCTTGGTCGCGTCCATGATCCGGGCTTTGGTCTTCTCGTCCATGGGACTTCTCCTCCGGCCGCCTCTCGGCGGCCGACCCTTTGAAGATGTACGAAGCCGCCGGAAATGTCAACCCCGGCGGGCGAACCAGTCCTCGGCGGCGGCGATGTCGCGGGCGATGGCCGCGGACAGGGCCTCGGCCCCGGGGAAGGCCCGGGGGCGCCTCAGCCGGCGAAGCAGGCGGACCGTGATCCCGGCGCCGTAGAGCGAGCCCCGGAAGTCGAGGAGCAGGGTCTCGACCGTCAGGGGATTGGGCCCGAAGGTCGGGTTGGTGCCGATGCTGGTCACCGACGGGTGGGCCGTCTGGCCCTTGAGCGTCTCGCTGATATAGATGCCCTCGGGCAGGAGCTCGTTGGCCGTGTCGAGGTTGGCCGTCGGGTAGCCGAGCAGGCGGCCGCGCTTCCGGCCCGGGACGACGCGGCCGGCGATCTCGTAGGGCCGGCCGAGCAGGCGGGCCGCTTCCTCGACGCCCCCCCGGGCGAGGAGGGCCCGCACGGCCGTCGAGCTGACCACCCGGCCGCCGAGCACCGCCGGCGCGACGGCCTGGACGGCGAGGCCGGCCTCGCGGCCGAGGCGCCTCAGGAGGTCCACATCGCCGCGGCGGCCGCGGCCGAAGCGGAAGCCTCTCCCGACGACCACCTCGCGGGCCCCCAGCCGGCCGCGGAGGACGTCCTCGACGAACTCCCGGCAGGACAGGCGGGCGAAGGGCCTCCCGAAGGGGACCAGGACCACCGCGTCAATCCCGGTCGCCCGGAGCCGGTCCAGGCGCTGCGCGGGGGTGTCGATGAGGCGGACGGAGCGCCGGCCCAGGGCCCGCTCGGGGTGAGGCTCGAAGGTCAGGACGAGCGAGCGCAGCCCCGCCGCCCCGGCCCGGGCGCACAGGCGCTCCAGGAGCCGCCGGTGGCCGCAATGGAGGCCGTCGAAATTGCCGACGGCCACCGCCGAGGGGCGGGGGAGGAGGCGGGGATCGGACAGGCCGCGGAATACGACCATGCGCCTACATCTTGACGAGGTCGGCCTTGCGCAGGTAAGCCAGCTTGAGCTGGTCGAGGACGCCGTCGAGGAACTTCTCCTCCTCGGGCTCGAGGTTGCCTTTGGTGCGGTCCTTGAGGAGGTCGAGGAGGTCGATGTTGCGCTTGGCCAGGCCCAGGTTCTCGCGGTGTTCGCCGGACGCCGGGTCGACCACCAGCCCCAGTTGGACCAGGGCCGGGAAATACAGCAACACGACGACGGAGCTGAAATCGAGCGGGGGCAGGAACTCGCCGGGGTCGCCGCCGCGGGCTCTCTCTTTGAGGTCGTCTTCGGTCATGGGACATCCTTCCAGCGCTCCATCTTACCCTCGGGGCGGCCAAAGTTCAAGGCGCCGGCGGGCCTTGACCCGAGGCCCCTTTCGGGATTAGTCTGGAGTCGATCTGGAGGGGGAGATGAACAAGCTGACGATGTCGGTGTTCGCCGTCGCGGGGGTCTGCTTGGCGCTCGTCCCGGCCCGCGCCCAGTTCACCGCCGCGGAGCTCGCGGAGCGCCCGGCCTGGGAGGACTTCCTTCGGGACGCCGAGATCGTCGAGCGGGTCCAGCTGAGCCTCGACGAGGGGGTCACCCGGCCGTGGAAGCTGACGCTCCGGCGGGGGGATGTCGTCCGCCATGCCCTGTGGAAGGACCCCAGCGGCGTCCGGGGCGGCTTCTGGGAGGGCTGGAAGTACGAGATCGCCGCTTACGCCCTGGACAAGCTCCTGGGCCTCGGTTTGGTGCCGCCGACGGTCGAGAAGGCCATGGACGGCCGGCCGGGCTCGTGCCAGCTCTGGATCGAGGACACGGAGCGCTATTACGACCTGCTGGCGGCCCGCAGGGACCTCGACGCCTTCCGGACGGAGGCCTGGGCCAAGGCCGGCTATTTGGCCCAGTTCTTCGACGACCTGGCCGGGAACTCCGACCGCCACGTCCGCAACGTCCTGGTCAGGCCCGACCGGCGTGTCGTCCTCATCGACCACTCGCGGGCCTTTCGCACGACCCGGAGCTTCGTCGAGGACATCCCGTTCTCGGCGAAGAACGTCCCGCCGGCCAACCTCATGAGGAAGCTGCCTCGGGACCTGGTCGAGAGGACGCGGGGGCTGACCGAAGCCGGATTGAGGGAGGCTTTGGGTGGCCTGCTCACGGACGAGGAGATCCGGGCCGTTCTGGCCCGGCGGGGGCTCCTGATGGCCGAGGTCCGTCGGATCTGCGAAACCTTCGGCGAGGCCGACGTCCTCTACTGACGCGGGCGGTCAGCCGGCGGCCGGGGCCGCGCCGCCCTTCTTGCGCAGGACCAGGGCGGCCTTGATGAATTCGTCCAGGTCGCCGTCGAGGACACGGTCGGTGTCGCCTGTCTCGACCCGGGTCCGCAGGTCCTTGATCATCCGGTAGGGGTGGAGGACGTAGGAGCGGATCTGGTTGCCCCAGGCGATGTCGGACTTCAGGTCCTCGAGCTTCTCCAGCTTCTCGTTGCGCTTCGTCTTCTCCAGCTCGTACAGGCGGGCCTTGAGGATCTTCATGACCATGGCCTTGTTCTTGTGCTGGGAGCGCTCGTTCTGGCACTGGACGACGATGCCGGTCGGGATGTGGGTGATGCGCACGGCCGAATCGGTCCGGTTAACGTGCTGGCCGCCGGCCCCCGAGGCCCGGTAGGTGTCGATGCGCAGGTCGTCCGGATTGATGTCGATCTGGATATCCTCGTCGATCTCGGGGTAGACGAAGACGGCGGCGAACGAGGTGTGGCGACGCTTGGCCGCGTCGAACGGGGAGATGCGGACCAGGCGGTGGACGCCCGTCTCCTGCCCGAGGTTGCCGAAGGCGAAGTCCCCCTCCAGCCGGATGGTGGCGCTCTTGAGCCCGGCCTCTTCCCCCGGCTGCTGGTCGAGGACCTCGGCTTTGAAGCCCTTGCGCTCGGCGTACCGGAGGTACATCCGCAGGAGCATCTGGGCCCAGTCCTGGGACTCCGTGCCGCCGGCCCCGGGGTGGATGGTCATGATGGCGTTGCGCGGGTCGTCGGGATCGTAGAACAGGGCCCGCAGTTCGGCCTCCTGGAGGGCCGTCTCGAGGCGGCCGACGGCGGCCGCGCCTTCGGCCTCGACGCTCTCGCCCTCGGCGGCCAGCTCGACCAGGACCTCGAGCTCCTCCTTCTGGCCGAGGATGCCCTTGAAGAACTGGATGTCCTTTTCGAGGAGCTTCTTCCTCTGCTGGAGGGATTGGGACAGCTTCTGGTCCTGCCAGACCTCGGGCGAGGCCAGGCGCGCGTTTATCGTCCCGAGCTCGCCGGTTTTGTGATCGAGGTCAAAGAAAACCTCGGACCTCTTCGACCTTCTCGAAGAGGCTGCCCAGGCGGGCCTTGAAGTCGATGGCTTTGGCGTCGGTCGGTGTCATGGCGTTCTGTCCTTGGCGGTCGTTCCGGCGGGACGGTCAGTACTTGACGACCCAGAAGTCCGTCTTGCCCCCGGCGGCGGCATTGAGCTTGTCCTTGAGCTCGACGGCCCGGTCCCTGACGGAGAACCCGCCCAGCCGGACCTTGTAGAGCTTTTCCCCCGCCTGCGGGCTCAGCAGGAGGACGGTCTGCCCCTGCTTCCGGTACCTGTCCGCGGCGGCCTCGGCCTTGGTCCGGCTCTCCGAGGACATGACCTGGACGTACCACAGGCCCTTGGCCGCCGGGGCGACCGTCTTCTTGGTCTCGGTCGGGGTCTTCGGGGCCGGCGGCTTCACGGACGGGGCCGCGGTCGAGGGCCCGGAGGACGGCTCCGAAGCCGGGGACTTGGCCGTCTCCGTTCCGGGACCGGGGACCAAGCCCGAAGGAGGCGCCGCGGCGGTGGCCTCGGACTCCTCGGACGTCGGCTTGACCGGGGGCTCCTTGACGAGGTCGGGGATCTGCTGGGCGACGACCTGGGTCGGGGTCGCGGCGATGCCGGCCTGCGTCTTGCCGACCGAGACGCCGAGCAGGAAGATGAACACGCCCAGGGCGAGGACGCCGAGGAAGATGACGACGAGCAGGGTGCTGGAGACCTGGATCTCCCGGAACTCTTTGTTTTTCATCAGCTCTGCTTTTTCTCCTGGCCCCTATCGTACTGGAAGGCCCGCAGGATTTCCAGAGGCAGGGGGAAAACGATGGTCGAGTTCTTCTCGGTGGCGATCTCGGTCAGGGTGCTCAGGAAGCGGAGCTGGAGTGCCTGGGGGTTCTGGGAGATGATGTCGGCGGCTTCGGTCAGCTTGCCGGCGGCCTGGAACTCGCCGTCGGCGTGGATGACCTTGGCCCGCCGCTCGCGCTCGGCCTCGGCCTGCTTGGCGATGGCCCGGATCATGTTCTCCGGCAGGTCGACCTGCTTCATCTCGACGAGCTGGACCTTGATGCCCCAGGGATCGGTGTGCTGCTCGATGATCTCCTGGAGCCGGAGGTTGAGCTTCTCGCGCTCCGAGAGGAGGTCGTCGAGGGGGACCTGGCCCAGGACGCTGCGCAGGGTCGTCTGGGCCAGCTGGGAGGTCGCGTAGAGGTAATCCTGGACGTCGAGGACGGACTTGAGCGGGTCGACGACCCGGAAATAGAGGACGGCGTTGACCTTGACGGTGACGTTGTCCTTGGTGATGACGTCCTGGGGAGGGATGTCCATGGTGATGAGCCGCAGGCTGACCCGGACCATGCGGTCGATGGGGGAGAAGACCAGGATGATGCCCGGCCCTTTGGGCTGGGGCAGGACCCGGCCGAGCCGGAAGATGACCCCCCGTTCGTACTCCCGGAGGACCTTGATGGAGTTCAGGATGTAAAGGACGACGATGCCGGCGACGATGATGGGATAGGTGATCATGGGTCCCTCCTCGGTCAGATCTTGGTGACGCGGACCTTCAAGCCGTCGAGGACCTCGACGACGCGGACCTTCTCGCCGGCCCGGACGGCTTCCCCGCCCGTCTCCGCCCGCCACAGCTCGCCGTGGACGAAGACCGTCCCGGCGGGGGAGAGGTCGGTCCGGGCCGTCCCCGTCTCGCCGACCAGGCCCTCGCGGCCGGTCAGGGGCCGGCGGCCGTGGGCCCTGACGACGAGCGTCAGGAGGAACAGGACGACGGCCGCGACTCCCAGGACGACGGCCAGGACGAGGCCGAGCGCCGGGCGCAGCTCGGGCAGGGGCGACTTGACGAGCATGAGCGAGCCGATGATCATGGCGGCGATCCCTCCGACGGCCAGCATGCCGAAGCTTTGGACCTTGACCTCCAGGACGAACAGGATACCGGCCAGCAGGATGAGGCCCAGACCGACGTAGTTGATGGGCAGGATCTGGAACGCGAAGACGGCCAGCAGGAGACACAGGCCGCCCAGGACCCCGGGCAGGATGGCCCCGGGGTGGGAGAACTCGAAATAGAGGCCGACCAGACCGATCATGAGCAGGATGTAGGCCAGGTTGGGATTGGCGATGGTCAGCAGGAATCTCTGGCGGAAGGTCATCGGGCGGTCGACGACGGGCTTGCCGGCCAGGGCCAGGACCTGCTCGGAGCCGTCGAAGCGGCGGACGGTCCGGCCGTCGAGCCTGGCCACGAGCTCGTCCTCGGAGCCGGCGACGAGGTCGGCCAGCCCTCCCTCCAGGGCTTCCGTCTCCGTGTAGGACCGGCTCTCGCGGACCCCGGCCTCGGCCAGGGCGACGTTGCGGCCGCGCTGGCCGGCCAACGACCGGATATAGGCCGCGGCGTCCTCGACGGCCTTGCCCTCCATCGTCTTGTCCATCGTCGCCCCGGTCAGGGAGACGCCGACGGGATGGGCGGCCCCGGTGCTCGTGCCCGGGGCCATGGCGAAGACGTCGCAGGCCAGCCCGATGAAGAACCCGGCCGAGGCGGCCCGAGAGCCGCTCGGCCCGACGAAGGCGGCGACGGGGGTCCGGGCGTTGAGGACGGCCGTGATGATCTCCCGCATAGAGGTGTCGAGGCCGCCCGGGGTGTCGAGGGTCAGGACGAAGAGGTCGGCGGCCTCCCGGTCGGCCCGTTCGAGGGCCCGGACGACGTACTCCGAGGTGACCGGGTGGATGGGGGCGTCGATCCTGACCCGGACGACCGCGGCCGGGGCGAACGACGGGACGAGCAGGGCCAGGGAAAGAAGGGCGAGGGATCGCAAGATGGCTTCATTATAAGAAGGGGACGGGGCCAAGTCAACTTCGCGGCCGATGTCCCGCTGGGGCTTGACTTTTTATTTTCAATAGATTAAATGTAGAAGTCGCGTTCGCGCAAGGAGTGACTCCGATGATCAAGAACGATATCGCCCTGGCGATCGAAAAGAAGACCGAGTTCAACAGGGCCAAGTCCCTGTCGATCGTCGAGGCCGTCCTGGAGTCCCTCAAGAGCGCCCTCGCCGGCCGGGAAAAGGTCGAGATCCGGGGCTTCGGCAGCTTCAAGGTCGTGGCCAAGAAGACCGGATTCGGGCGCGACATCCGTCGTCAGAAGCAGATCCGCATCGAGAAGGGCCAGCGGATCAAGTTCCGCCCCGGCCAGGAGCTCAAGACCCTCCTCTCCAAGGCCAAGACCTCTTAAGCCGGTCTATTTCGACTCGAGATCCCTGACGAGCTGGGCGTAGACGCGCTCCGTCTGCTCGACCGTCGCGGCCAAGTCCCCGGAAACGTCGATGACGTAGTCGGCGCGCTTCCTCTTCTCGCGGGCGGGCATCTGGGCGCCGATCTTGCGCAGGGCTTCGGCCCGGCCGATGCCGTCGCGGAGCCTCAGACGGCGGACCTGCTCGGCCTTGGGGCAGTGGACGACGACGACGCGGTCGAACCGCCCGGCGACGCCGGCCTCGAAGACCAGGGCGGCCTCGACGACGAGGATGCGCCGGCCCCCCTCCCGCTCGAGCCGGCGGGCGGCTTTCTCCTGCTCGGCCAGGACCAGGGGATGGACGAGGCGGTCGAGGAAGCGCCGGTCGGCCGGCCGGGAGAAGATCCGGGCGCCCAGCCGGGCCCGGTCGATGGTCCGGTCGGGGCGGAGGACGGCGGGCCCGAAGCGGGCGGCCACGGCCCGCCAGGCCGCCCGGCCCGGGGCCATGAGGGCGTGGGCCTCGCGGTCGGCGGAGAAGACGGCGCAGCCTTTTTCGGCCAGGAGACGGGAGACGACGGACTTGCCGCAGGCGATCCCGCCCGTCAGGGCGACGCGCAGGACGCTATTTCTTCTTGGACGTCTTCTTTTCGGGAACGACCTTGAACATGTCATCGCTGAAGCGCACGGCGACGCCCTGGCGCTTGGTCTTCTTGTCGGGTTTCTCCAGCCGGACGGTGATGCCGCCGATGCGCATCCGCAGCTTCTTGCCGTCGGCCAGCTTCTCGGGCAGATCGATGTAGAGGTTGAGCTTGGAGCCGACGACGACGCCGGAGTCCAGAGTGAAATAGGCCCCGCCCGAGGAGATGTTCTCGAGGTGGGTCTCCTCCTTGAACTTGGCCCCGTCGGCCAGGCTGCCCTCGATCAGGGTGTCCAGCGGGAAGTCGAACCGCCACTCGCGGCGGCGGTTGATCTCCAGCTCGTCGGGCACGGCTTTCGCGGTCTTCTTTTTGGGGGCGGCTTTCTTTGTCATGGCGTCCTCGTTTCCTGACCCTAGAACAAGGCCGAGTTGATGGCGTAGAGCGCCAGCTGCAGCCGGCTGTGCGTGTCGAGCTTGGCGTAGATGCTCTTGATGTGGGAGCGGACGGTGTTCTTGCTGATGAACATGAGCTCGGCGATCTCGTCGTTGCTCTTGCCCTGGCCGATGAGGCGCAGGACCTGGAACTCGGTCGGGGTGAGCTGGTCGAGCGTCTTCTCCTTGAGGTCGCGGCCGACGACCGAGATGATGCGGTCCATGATGCTCGACATCTTGTCGCGGGGCAGCCAGATCTCGCCCTTGTGGATGCCGCGGACGGCCTCGGGCAGCTGGGTCGAGGCGTCGTTGAGGTCGAAATAGCCCCGGGCCCCGGCGTTGATGAGGTTGACGATCTCCTCGTGGGCCGGGATGCTGCCGAGCAGAAGGAGCTCCGACCGGCCCTGGGTCTTGGAGATCTCGCGGATGGCCTTGCAGATCTCCCTCAGGTTGGGCAGGGCCTCCATGTGGGCGAAGAGGATGACCTGGGGCTTGAGCTTCTTGATCGAGTCGATGAACGACTCGATGGTGTTCTTCTCGATGTTGAGGATCTCCAGGTCGGGGTCCGCCTCGAGGGCTCTGAGGATCCCGGCGAGGATGATGTCGGAGGGGCAGAAGACGAGCAGGGTGATCTTCTGCGATCCGGCGGTCACGGGAGCTTTCTTTTTCTCCATGCTGGCCTCGGTCCCTTTGGGCGGTTTGGATGATCGGTTGGGTTTGTCCATCGGGTTGCCGGAATCATAGTCAATCCCGCCGGGCATGTCAAGCCGGGGGGTGAGGGGGGGGTGAGGAGGGGGACCCGGCCCGACGTCCCTACGCCGGCGGCAGGCTGTTCGGGTGGAGGCGGAAGCCGCGGTCGAGACGGACGACCACGAACTGCTGGCGGTCGTTCTTCTCCTCGAAGCGGACGTAGACGACCGCCCCGGACAGGACCAGGCGCAGCGGGCTCTCGAGGATGAGGGTGCGGGGGATGTCGAGGAAGAGGGTCAGCCGGGCGTCGATGGTCAGGCGGGCCTTGAGCCGGAGGGAGACCTCCTGGGCGCTGATGCCGCAGACGGAGGTCCGCTCCTCGAACTTCCGCCCGGCCGCGTCGAGGCCCTTGACCAGGGCCGGCAGGGACAGCTCGAAGGACCGCTCGCGCTTCCCTGTCCGCGGCGCGGCCGGGGAGGGCGGGCCCTGGAGGGATTTGACCATGTCCATCTCGTCGCGCATTATCCCAGCCTCCGGCGCTCCCTTCCATCGCTCATTTCGGGGAATCGCGGGGTCAAATTCGGCCTCCGGGAGTCACCCCCAGGGGCTAAGCGCGGCGGCCCGCCGCGGCCGGGGGCCGGCGCCCTCACGCGGCGTCCGCCTGGATGAGGTAGCGGGATTCCAGACGGAGGGCGACTTGGGGGGCCCGGTCCTCGCCCTCGACCGGGTCGACGTCGACGATGGTCCCCTTGACGACGAGACGAAGGCTGCGGCCCTCGCCCAGCTTGGGGGGGAGGACGATGGCCAGCTTCAGCCGGGAGCCCAGGGCGACGGGATTGCGCAGCGGGAAAAGGGCGCCCTGGTGGCTCATGAAGGCCAGGGTCGTCTCCTCGTGGAAGAACGCGCCGTCCGGATCGGGGCCCTCGACGGTCATGGGCAGGGAGAGCTTGAAACCCCGTTCGGGCGGACGGTGCCGGACGGGCCGGGATGCCCACGCGGTCCTGCTCAACATTTCGACTGTTCCTTTTCCTTTGAAATTGGCGTGTCCAATGTCCCATGGGTCCCGCGGCCGGTCAATCACCCCTAAGGATGAACCGGCGGGGGATATTCTTGACAATCCGCGCGGCCGCCGCTAGAATCGTAAAACGCACAAATACAAGGAGATGTCGTGAACGACCAGGACCGGCAGGTGAAGAGCATCACGCCCAAGAGCGAGGACTTCTCGCGATGGTACCAGGAGATCGTCCAGAAGGCCGAGCTCGCCGACTACACCCCGATGAAGGGCATGATGGTCATCCGGCCCTACGGCTACGCGGTCTGGGAGAACGTCCGGGACGCCCTCGACCGCCGGATCAAGGCCTCCGGCCACGTCAACGCCTATTTCCCGCTGTTCATCCCCGAGAGCTTCCTCAAGAAGGAGGCCGAGCACGTCGAGGGCTTCTCGCCCGAGGTCGCCTGGGTGACGGTCGGCGGCAAGGAAGAGCTCGAAGAGCGGCTGGCCGTCCGGCCGACCTCCGAGGCCATCATCGGGCACATGTACGCCAAGTGGGTCAAGTCCTGGCGCGACCTGCCCGTCCTCGTCAACCAGTGGGCCAACATCGTCCGCTGGGAGAAGGTCACCCGGCCGTTCCTGCGGACGACGGAGTTCCTCTGGCAGGAGGGCCACACCTGCCACGAGACGGCCGAGGAGGGCGAGGCCGAGACGCTGCGCATCCTCGACCTCTACCGGGACGTCTGCGAGTCGGAGCTGGCCATCCCCGTGCTGGCCGGCCGCAAATCGCTGTCCGAGAAGTTCGCCGGCGCCTCCATGACCTACGCCCTCGAGGCTTTGATGTCCGACGGCAAGGCCCTGCAGATGGGCACCTCGCACAACCTGGGCCAGCATTTTTCCAAGGCCTTCGACATCAAGTTCGAGGACCGCAACCAGACCCTCCAGTACGTCTGGCAGACGTCCTGGGGCATGACGACGCGGACGATCGGGGCCCTGATCATGGTCCACGGCGACGACTCGGGCCTGCGCTTCCCGCCCCGCGTCGCGCCCGTCCAGGCCGTGGTCGTGCCCATCTCCGTCGGCAACTGGAAGGAGACCGTCCTGCCGGCCGCCGAGGCCGTCGTCCGGGACCTTCGCGCGGCCGGCCTGCGGGTCGAGATCGACGCCCGCGAGGAGGCCACGCCGGGCTGGAAGTTCGCCGAGTACGAGATGCGCGGGGTGCCGCTGCGGATCGAGATCGGGCCGCGCGACGTCAAGGCCGGCCAGGCCGTCCTGGCCCGCCGCGATCTCAAGACCAAGGAGACCGCGCCGCTGGCCTCGCTGGCCGCGCGCGTGCCGGCCCTGCTGGACGCCATCCAGGCGGAGCTCCTTGGCCAGGCCCGGGCCTACCTGCGGGCCAACATCCGGGACGCCGCCGATTACGAGGCCTTCAAGGCCATTTTGGAGAACGAGCGGGGTTTCGTCCGGGCGCCCTGGTGCGGCGGCGAAGCCTGCGAAGCCCGGATCAAGGCCGAGACCATGGCCACGATCCGGGTCATCCCGCTCGACGAGGCCGAAGCGAGGACGGAGCGCCCCTGCGTCGCCTGCGGCGCCGCGGGACAGGCGCTGGCCTACTTCGCCCGATCCTACTGAACGAGGAGGGCGGCCGCCCGTGGCCGAGGACTTCGCGCGCCTGCGCCGGCTGATGGTCGAGACCCAGATCCGGGCCCGGGGCGTCCGCGACCCGCTCGTCCTGGCGGCCATGGCCAAGGTCCCCCGCCATCATTTCGTCCCGGAAGACCTGCGTTCCCGGGCCTACGCCGACGAGCCCCTGCCGATCGGCGAAGGCCAGACCATCTCCCAACCCTATATCGTCGCCTATATGACGGAGGCCTTGGGCCTGAAGGGCGGGGAGAGGGTCCTCGAGATCGGCACGGGATCGGGTTACCAGGCGGCCGTGCTGGCCGAGATCGCCGGCGGGGTCTGGACGGTCGAGCTCCTCGGGTCCCTGTCCCGGCGGGCCCGGGCCGTCCTCGACGAGCTCGGCTACGGCCGCATCCGTTACCGGGTCGGCAACGGCTGGGACGGCTGGCCGGAGGAGGCGCCGTTCGACGCCATCGTAGTCACCGCGGCCGCCTCCGAGGTCCCCGCCGCGCTCGAGGCCCAGCTCGCGGTCGGGGGACGCATGATCCTTCCGGTCGGCACCGTCTTCCAGGAACTCGTGCGGGTCCGCCGGCTCCGGAGCGGCTATGCGCGGGACAAGCTCCTGCCCGTGCGCTTCGTGCCGCTCGTCCGCTGACGCCGGGTCCCGCCGGGCGCCTCAGTCCTTCTCGCCGTAATACCGGACCTTGGGAGGCTTCTTGGGGTCCGAACCATAGAAGAACAGCCACTTGTCGTGGCTCTCCTGGTCGTTCCAGATCTTGACCGACTTGTTCGTCGAAGTGCTGACGACGCCCAGGATCTGCGGGTTCTTGATGGCCGGGAGGACCCGTTCGGGGGCGACGAGGACCTCGGCGGCCGCTTCCTTGCCGCCGGGGACCCGGCCCGAGGCCAGGACGACGTTCCATTCGCCGTCGGGGCTGAACGGGTCCCGGTAGAGGCGCCGGAGGCATTTCTTCTCGAGGAGCTCCTTGAGGCTGGCCGGGAACTTGCCGGGATTCTTCTGGACGAACAGGCGGACGGCCTCGGCGTACTGCCCGCCGCGGAAGATGAGCTCCTCCTCCTTCTCGCGCTGGACCTCGGTCTGCCAGACCGGCAGGGCGGTGAGCAGGGCCAGGCTGATGACGAGCACGGCCATGGCCAGCATGATCAGGACGTAGCCAGGCCGGCCGGCCGGCCCGTCACCAGGTGTTGTACGGTGAGCCATCGATGGGCGACTTGCCTTCCGATCCGGACTTGACGTCGACGATCCCCGGGACCTCGTTGAACATGGGGTCCTCGGGGGAGGGGAGCTCGCGGACCTCGACCCAGGTCGTGGACTGGTTGGTCATCGGGTCGACCGGGATGGCCCGGAGGTAGCTGTCCTGGACCAGGGCCTGGAGCCCGGCCGGGTACTTGCCCTTGTCCATGGCGTACTGGTCGATGAGCTTGCGCAGGATGAACAGGTTCTCCTTGAGCACGGCTTCCTTGGCCTTGACCGTCGAGGCCTTGTAGTTGGGCAGGGCGATGCCCAGGAGAAGGCCGATGATGCCCAGGACGATGATGAGCTCGATGAGCGTGAAGCCGCGCTCACCAGTCCTTGTAGAAGGTCCCGTCGAGGGCCTTGGCCGGGCTTTTGGTGTAGACATCGTAGACGTTCTCCTCTCCCCAGACGTCGTCGTCGGGATCGTCCTGGTAGGACCGCAGGCCCCAGTCGAAGGAGTTGGTCATGGGGTCGATAGGGATGCGGCGGAGGAAACGGACGGTCCGCTTGCGGCCCGAGCCCTGGCCCTTGGCGTCCTTGTCCTCGACCTCGACGCCCTTGACCAGGTCCTCGAGCGTGGGCGGGTAGCCCTCGGTGTCCTTGTCGAACTCGAATTTCTTCTCGTCGGCCAGCTTCTTCCAGGCGTCGATGGCCTCGCGCATCTGCCGCAGGGACCGGGCCAGCTGGACCTCGTTGTCGCGCTTGACGGCCATCTTGCCGAAGGGCAGGGCGGCCATGGCCAGGACGGCGACGATCGAGAGGGTGATGATCATCTCGATCAGGGTGAAGCCGCGGGCGTTCCGATGGCGCACGTTCGCTCCCCGCCCCCGCGTCCGCCGCGGGGGCTCCTCCCGGATTATAGGCCGAAGGCCGGGGAAATCAATACCGGCCGCGTCCGCCGCGGTCCCGGCCGCCCCGGCGGTCCGGGCCGTGGTCCCGGGGCGGGCGCTGGGGCTCGGGGCGCGGCGTCGACTCGGGGTTCTCGCCGCCGCCCGGCTCGCAGGCCTTCTTGCTCAGCCGGATCTTGTTGTCGGCCGGGTCGATGCTGACGACCTTGACCGTCACCGTGTCGCCCAGGTGGAGGACGTCGTGGATGCTGGCGATCCGGTAGGGGGCGACCTCGGAGATGTGCAGGAGGCCGACCAGGTTGGGCATGATCTCGACGAAGGCCCCGTATTCCTCGAGCCGGACGATCTTGCCGGTGTAGGTCTGGCCGAGCTCGGCCTCGGCCGTCAGGTCGAGGATCATCTGCTTGGCCGCCTCGGCGGCCGACATGTCGGTCGAGGCGATGAGGATCTTGCCGTCCTCCTCGATGTCGATCTTGGCCCCCGTCTGGCTGACGATCTTCTTGATGATCTTGCCGGCGGGGCCGATGACCTCGCCGACCTTCTCGGGATTGATGTTGAGGATGAGGATGCGCGGCGCGTAGACCGATATGTCCGGGCGCGGCGCGGCGATGGTCTCCTTCATGCGGGCCAGGACCTTGAGCCGGGCGGCCTTGGACTTGGCCATGATCTCGCGGAGCATGGGCAGCGTGACGCAGGCGATCTTGAGGTCGAGCTGGATGGCCGTGACGCCTTTCTCGGTGCCGGCCATCTTGAAGTCCATGTCGCCGAAGTGGTCTTCCAGGCCGGCGATGTCGGTCAGGATGGCGTACGGGCCGTCCCCGGAGGTGACCAGGCCCATGGCGATGCCGGCCACGATCATCTTGAGGGGGACCCCGGCGTCCATCAGGGCCAGGATGCCGCCGCAGACGGTGGCCTGGGAGGAGGAGCCGTTGCTCTCCAGGATGTCGGAGACGATGCGGATCGTGTAGGGGAAGGTCTCGATGTCGGGGATGGCCGGCAGGATGGACTTCTCGGCCAGGGCGCCGTGCCCGATCTCGCGGCGGCCGGGGGCCCTCAGGAAGCCGACCTCGCCGACCGAGAAGGACGGGAAGTTGTAGTGGAGCATGAAGCGCTTCTTCGATTCCTCGCCCAGGCTGTCGAGCCGCTGGGCGTCCTCGAAGGTGCCCAGGGTGACGGTGGCCAGGGCCTGGGTCTCGCCGCGGGTGAACAGGGCCGAGCCGTGGGTCCGGGTCAGCAGGCCGACCTCGGCCGTGATGGGCCGGATGTCGTCGAAGCCGCGTCCGTCGGTCCGCAGGTTCCTCTTGAGGACGAGCTCGCGGAAGAGCTTCTCCTCGAGCTTGGAGAAGAGCCCCTTGAGCTCGAGCTTGTCCTCGGGCTTGTCCTCGGGCACGGCGGCCAGGGCGGCCTCGCGGACCGCGAACAGGGCGGCCTCGCTGGCCTTCTTGCCCTTGACCTGCATGGCCTCGAGCAGGGCCGGGCCGTGCTCGCGCTCGACCCGGGCCAGCTTCTCGGCGTCCACGGGCTTGACGGTGAAGGCCCGCTTCTTGATGCCGAGCTGGGCGAAGAGGTCCTTCTGGGCCTTGATGATGCGCTGGTTCTCGCGGTGGGCCAGCTCCAGGCCCTCGAGGACGAGGTCCTCGCCGATCTCCTGGGCGCCGGCCTCGATCATGATGACGCCGTCCTCGTTGCTGACGACGGTCATGTTGAGGGGGCTGCGGTCGAGCTCCTTGTCGGTCGGATTGACGGCCAGGGCGCCGTCGACCAGGCCGACCTTGACGGCGCCGAGGGGCGTCGTGAAGGGGATGTCGGAGAAGTACAGGGCGCAGGAGGCGCCGATGACGCCGAGCGTGTCGGGCTCGCTCTCGAGGTCGGCCGACAGGAGCAGGCCGACGATCTGGGTGTCGTAGAAGTAGCCCTCGGGGAAGAGCGGCCGGATGGGCCGGTCGATCAGGCGGGCCATGAGGATCTCCCGCTCCGAGGGCCGGCCCTCGCGCTTGAAGAAGCCGCCGGGGATCTTGCCGGCCGCGTAGGTGTTCTCGCGGTAATCGACGATGAGGGGCAGGAAGTCCTTGCCCTCCTTGAGCTCCTTGCGGGACGTGGCCGTGACCAGCATCATCGTGTCGCCGTAGCGGACGACGGCCGAGCCGTCGGCCTGCTTGGCGACCCGGCCGATCTCGACGCTGAGGGTCCTCTTGTTGATCTCTAGACTGATAGTGTGGGACATGGGGGGTTCCTTTGGAGGCCGGGCCTACTTGCGGAGGCCGAGCTTCTGGATGAGCTTTTCGTAGCGGCCGACATCGTTCTTCTTGATGTACTCGAGGAGCCGCTTTCTCTGGCCGACGAGCTTCATGAGGCCGGCCCGGGAATGGAAGTCCTTCTTGTGATCGCCGAAATGCTTGACGAGCAGGTTGATCCGCTCGGTCAACAGGGCCACCTGGACCTCGGGCGAGCCCGAATCCGTCGGGTGGGCCTGGTTCTCCTTGACGATCTTCGTCTTGTGTTCCTTGCTAATCACGCGTTTTGTTCTCCTGATGTTTTTTTCCGGCCCATTTTAACAGAAAAGCGGCGGAATGACAATACAGTCTTCGGTTTGCGGGCGGAAAAGAGGGGAGAGGCCGGGCGGTCAGCCGGCCAGGGCCTTCTTGCGGGCCTGGAGCTGGCGGGCGTACTTGGAGGTCAGGTTGCCCTGTTTCTCCCGGCATTCGGCCAGCTTGGCCTCGATCTCGGCCGGGGACAGGGTGTTCATCTTCTTGCGCTTCTTGGCGTCTTTCTTCTCGTCGGCCATGGGTCGTTCCTTTCTGGGTGTCCCGGGCCCCGGCCGTCCGGGGCTCGAGGACGGTTACTCTACCAGAAAGCCGCGGCCAAGGCAAACCGGCCGCCCGCCGGCGCGGCCGCTTGTTGCCCGGAACGGGGCGTTTGGACTATCATGCCCGGGAGGTGAACCCATGGACCGACGCGCCTTCCTGAGAAGCTCGCTGAAGACGGCGGCCGCGGTCTCCGCGGCCGGCTCCGGCCTGATCCTCCAAGGCTGTTCCAAGGCCAAGGACCTCGACCTCGTCGTGGCCGGCGGGACCGTCTACGACGGCTCCGGCGGTCCTCCCGTCGAGACCGACATCGGCATCGCCGGGGGGGCCATACGCGAGATCGGCCGGATCCGCGTCCCGCGGGCCAAGGCCGTCGTCGACGCCCGCGGTCTGGCCGTCTCGCCCGGCTTCGTCGACGTTCACGACCACACCGACACGGCCCTGCTCGTCAATCCCCGGGCCGAGAGCGCCGTCCGCCAAGGGGTGACGACCCTCGTCAGCGGTCAGTGCGGCGGCTCGCCCTTCCCGCTGACCGGAGAGGCCGCGGCGGAAATGAGCGGGCGGCTGGCCAGGGAGTACGGCCTGACGGCTGGCTGGACGGACATCCGGGGCTTCCTGGCGCGGATCGAGGCCGCCGGCGCGGCCCTCAATTATTCGACCTTCGTCGGCAACGGCACGGTCCGGGCCGCGGCCATGGGTTACGACGACCGGCCCGCCTCGCCGGCCGATCTCGAGCGGATGAAGGCCCTGGTCGCCGAGGCCATGGCCGGCGGGGCCCTGGGCCTGTCCTCCGGCCTCGAATACACGCCCAGCAGTTTCGCCTCGACGGAGGAGCTCGTCGCCCTCAGCCGGGTGGCGGCCGCCGCCGGGGGCGTCTACGCGACCCACATGCGCAACGAGGACAGGGCCGTCCTCGAGGCCGTCGACGAGGCCCTGCGCGTCGCCCGCGAGGCGCCCGTCCGGCTCCAGATCTCCCACCTCAAGATCGGCGACGCCGCCAACTGGCCCAAGCTCGACGCGCTGCTGGCCAACCTGGAGAAAGCCCGGGCCGAGGGCGTCGACCTGCGCTGCGACCGCTATCCCTACATCGCCGGGGCGACGACGCTCGGGCTGCTCTTCCCGCTCTGGGCCCGCGAGGGGACGTCGGAGGCCTTCGTGGCCCGGCTCAAGGACCCGGCCCTCGACGCCCGCCTGCGGGCGGCTATGGCCCAGGAGCTGGCCGAGCGCGGCACCTGGGAGACCGTCCTCATCTCGTCGGTGGGCACGGAGGCCAACCGCTGGGTCGAGGGCCTCAACGTCGTCGAGGCCTCGGCCAAGGCCGGCAAGGAGCCCTACGCCTTCATGCGCGACCTCCTCGTCGAGGAAGGCGGCTACGCCGGCATGATCAGCTTCTACGGCGACGAGGCCGTCCTCGAACGCATACTGTCCCGCCCCTATGTCGGCGTGGGCGCGGACGCCGAGGCCATCGCCCCCTACGGCCCGCTCAGCAAGGGCAAGCCCCATCCTCGCAATTACGGGACCTTCCCGCGGGTCCTCGGGCGTTACGTCCGCGAGCGCAAGCTCGTGCCACTCGAAGAGATGATCCGCAAGATGACGGCCATGCCGGCGGCCCACATGGGCTTCGTCCGGCGAGGGCAGATCAAGGTCGGCTGGGCCGCCGACCTCTGCGTCTTCGACCCGGCCACGGTCGCCGACCGGGCCACGTTCAAGGAACCGGCCGTCTACCCCCAGGCGATCCGGCACGTCGTCGTCAACGGCCAGGCCGTCGTCGCCGACGGCGAACACACCGGGCGGCTGCCCGGCCGGGTCCTGAGGAAGGACGCCCGCGGGGCGGTGGCGTGAGCCACCGTCCGCGACGCGCCCTGCGGGCGGCCGGATGGCTGACGCTCCTGGCCGCGGCCGGGGCGGGCCTCCGGGCCCAAGTTCCCGCCGCGCCCGCCGGACCGGTCGTGCGGCTGACCTACCGGGACCTGCGGCCGGGCGAGCCGCTCCTCGTCTTCCTCGAGGACGACGGCACGGTCGTGTCGGCCCGGGTCGGCCTCCTCGGCCGTTCGGCCGAGCTGCGGCCGGCCCCCGGCTCCGCGAAGGAGCGATCCGGGAATGGGGTCTTCGCCTTCATGGGCATCGACGTCCAGGCCAAGCCGGGCCCGGCCCTGCTCGAGGTCAAGATCGTCCGCCGGGGCGGCCGGGTCGAGGACGTCCGCCGCGAGCTCGCCGTCGCCGCCCGGGCCTTTCCCTCGACCAAGCTGACCCTCGATCCGAACTACGTCACCCCGCCCGCCTCGGTCCAGGCCCGCATCAAACGCGAGTCCGAGCTCGTCGCCCTGGCCACGAGCGTGGTCACCCCGGAGTGGCGCGGGGACGGCCCGTTCGTCCGGCCCCACGAGGCCCCGGCCTGGCCGAACTTCGGCCAACGGCGCTTGAACAACAACGTCCTGCAGTCGCTCCACACCGGGCTCGACCTGCGGGTCCCGCTCGGCGAGCCCATCCGGGCGGCCAACGCCGGGACGGTGGTCCTGGCCAGCGACCTCTACCTCGGGGGCAGGACCGTCATCATCGACCACGGCCTGGGCGTCTTCAGCTCCTACGGGCACATGTCGGAGCTGCGGGTCCGCCGCGGCGAGGCCGTCCGCAAGGGCGCGACGGTCGGGCTGTGCGGCTCGACGGGGCGGTCGACGGGGCCGCATCTCCATTGGTCGTTCAAGGTCCTCGAGGCCCGCGTCGACCCCGAGGCCATGCTGAAGCTGCCGCTGTGAGGGAACTTTCCGGCTTGCGCTCCGTCTACCATTGAGAATACCATAGCCGTTCCATGAGCATCGAGGTCAAGGACATCCACTTCCGCTACGGCCGGGTCGTCGCCCTCGACGGCGTGACCGCGAGCCTCGGCGCGGGCGCGGTCGGCCTGCTCGGGCCGAACGGGGCCGGCAAGAGCACCCTGCTGCGCATCCTGCTCGGCTTCCTCGTCCCCGAGAGAGGGGAGGGCAAGGTCCTGGACTTCGACATCCGCCGCGACCGGGCCATGATCCGCCGCTCCGTGGGCTACATGCCGGAGAGCGACTGCTTCGTCCCCGGCATGGACGCCGTGACCTTCACGGCCTATTTCGGCGAGCTCTCGGGCATGCCCCGCCGCGAGGCCATGAAACGGGCCCACGAGGTCCTCTTCTACGTCGGCCTCGAGGAGGCCCGCTACCGCCTGCTCGACACCTATTCGGCCGGCATGAAGCAGCGCCTCAAACTGGCCCAGGCCCTGGTCCACGATCCCAAGGTCCTGTTCCTCGACGAGCCGACCTCGAACCTCGATCCGACCGGCCGGGCCGAGGTCCTGGAGCTCATCCGGGACATCGCCGCGAACCGGTCCATCCAGGTCCTGCTGTCGTCCCACATCCTCGACGACATCGAGTCGCTCTGCGAGACGGTCGTCATCCTCAAGCAGGGCAAGGTCGCCGCCGAGGGCCGCATGGCCGACCTGCGGGCCATCCAGTACAGCCTCTACGAGGTCCGCGTCAAGGGCGACGCGGGCCTGTTCCGCAAAGAGCTCGAGGCCGGCGGCAGCCGGGTCGACGAGACCGAGGACGGCCTGATCAAGGTCTACATGCCGGAAGCGAGCGACCGCATGGACGTCTTCCGGGCGGCCGCCCGGACCGGCGCCCAGATCCGCTATTTCGTCAAGAGCCGGACCTCGCTCGAGGACCTCTTCGCCGGCGTCGTGGGGGTGGAGTGATGGCCGTCGTCCGCGAGAAGGGCTACGCCCACTGGGACGGCCGGCTCGTCGAGCGCCGCCGGCCCTGGTGGCCGATCACCCGGACCGGCATCCGGCTGGCCTTCCGCAAGAAGGCCTTCCGGTTCTTCTTCGCCGGCGGCTTCCTGCCGGCCTTCTTCGCCCTGGGCGGCCTGTACGTCTCCGAGCGGCTGGAGGACTTCAAGGCCCTGGTCCAGAGCAACCGGGCCCTGCTGCGGATCGATCCCGCCTACTTCCGGACCTTCCTCGTCAATCCGCCCTTCCTCTTCCTCCTGCTCATCGTCCTCGTCTTCGCCGCCTCGGGCCTGGTCGCCGACGACCTCAAGCACAACTCGCTCCAGCTCTATTTCTCCCGGCCTCTCTCCAAGAAGGACTATATCGTCGGCAAGATGTCGGTCGTGGCCTTCTTCGTCTTGGCCCTGGCCGGGCTGCCCTGGCTCCTTCTCGTCGCCTTCAAGCTCGTCTTCGCCGGGAACTTACGGTTCCTGGCCGCCTACCCGCTCCTGCCCCTGGGCATCCTGGGCTACGCCGTCTTCCTGGCCGTCTTCTTCGCCCTCTTATTCATGCTCCTCTCGGCCTCGAGCCGCAACTCCCGCTACGTCTCCATCCTCGTCTTCACGACCTATCTCTTCTCCGACATCCTGTCCGGCATCCTGACCGGCATCTTCCGGACGCCTTATATGGGCCTGTTCTCCCTCCGGGCCAACATCCAGCAGGCCGGGTCCGTCTTCTTCGGCACCAAGCCCCCGCTGGCCGTGCCGCCCGTCTGGTCGTTCGCGGTCCTGGCGGCCATCGGCGCTCTGTCGCTCGTCGTCCTCGACCGGAAGATCCGCGGCGTCGAGGTCATCAAGTGAGCGCCGTCATCGCCGCCGACCGGCTGTCCAAATACTACGGCAACGTCCTCGGCCTCAACGAGGTCAGCCTGACGGTCGAGGAGGGCATCACCGGCCTGCTCGGCCCGAACGGGGCCGGCAAGTCGACCTTCATGAAGCTCGTAACCGGCCAGCTCCGGACTGACCTGGGCACGGTCACCGTCCGCGGCCGGCGGACCTGGAATGCGCCGGAGCTGTTCCGGGCGATCGGGTTCTGCCCCGAGCACGACGTCTTCTACGAGGACATGACCGGCTTCGAGTTCGTGGCCGGCCTGATGCGCCTGCACGGCTTCCCGAAGGCCGAGGCCCGCGACCGGGCCGCCCGGTCGCTCGAGCTGGTCGACCTGGGCAAGGACAAGGACCGGCTCATCCGCGGCTACAGCCGGGGCATGCGCCAACGGGTCAAGTTCGCCCAGGCCGTGGCCCACGACCCCGGCATCGTCATCCTGGACGAGCCCATGAGCGGGCTCGACCCGCTCGGCAAGCGCAAGCTCATCCGCCTCATCAAGGACTTCAAGAAGGAGGGCCGGACCATCCTCGTCTCGAGCCACGTCCTGCCCGAGATCGAGGCCCTGACCTCGCGGGTCGTCCTCATCCATCAGGGCCGGGTCCTGGCCGAGGGGGACGTGCCCTTCATCCGCGAGCTCATCGAGGCCCACCCGCACCAGATCTCGGTCCGCTCGAGCGATCCCCGGGGCCTGGCGGCGCGTTTCGTCGGCGACGCCTCGATCCAGAAGATGACCTTCGGCGCCGACGGCCGGACCCTCGTCGTGGAGACGCACCGGCGGGACGAGTTCTTCGGCCGGCTGACCGGGGCGGTCCTGGAGGCCGGGATCGAGGTCGAGGAGATCTCGTCGCCCGACGACAACCTCCAGGCCGTCTTCGAATACCTGGTGGGGAAGTGACATGAACGTTGGAGGACCCGCCGCCCGCGTCTTCGGCGTCTTCTTCCCGCTCGGCCTCAAGACGGGCAAGACCCGGGCCCTGGCCCTGCTGGGGCTGTTCCCGGTCGTGCTGGCCGTCGTGGCCCGGATCTTCCTGCGGGGACGGTCGGGCGACATGGCCGCCGTCTTCACCGAGATCCTGATGGTCTTCTTCCTCCAGCTCTACGTCGTCATCCTGGCCCTTTTCTACGGCACGTCCGTCGTGGCCGAGGAGGTCGAGAACCGCACCCTGGGCTACCTCGTCACCCGGCCCGTGCCCAAGCCGGCCGTGGTCCTGGGGAAGTTCGCGGCCTACGCCCTGCTGATGTTCGCTCTCGTGGGCGTCGGGCTGGGGGTGTCTTTCTTCGTCCTCAACGCCCCCCGGCTCGCCGACCCGTCCCTCTACCTGACCTTCCTGCGCTATCTCGGCGTCCTCGGTCTGGGCATCCTGGCCTATACGGCCTTCTTCACTTTCCTGGGGGCGCTCCTCAAGAAGGCGATCATCGTCGGGCTCATCTTCGGCTTCGGCTGGGAGAACATCATCCAGTATTTCCCCGGCTCGACGCAGAGGTTCTCCCTCGTCCACTACCTGAAATCCCTCCTGCCGTACCGGCCGGCGGGGATCGTCGGCGGCGGAGGGGGTCGCGGCGTGGCCCTGCTGCTCTTCCGGTTGGAGCCGACGCCGCCGCTCCTGGCCGTGCTGGCCCTGGCGGCCCTCACGGCCGTCTTCCTGGGCCTGGCCTGCCTTCTCTTCCGGACGAAAGAATACCTCTACGAGGAGTAGGGCCGCCCGGCCTTACTTGATCTCCGCGGCGGGTTCGTCCTTCTTGACCTTGATGAGGTCGCCGGCCTTGGCCTGGGCCATCTTCCCGAGCTTGTCCAGCAGCTCCTGGGGCAGGGTGATGAGGATCTGGGTGTGGTCCCCGCCGGAGTGGATGTCGACGGCCTCGAGGGCTTCGCCGGCCAGAGGCTCCTGGGCGGCGGCCATGGCCCCGAGGGCCTTGAAGCCGTTGAGCGTCGAGGCCAGCTTCTCGTTCTGCTCCTCGGTGCCGCCGAGGGCCCGGATATCGGCCGTGAATTCGGCCAACCGGTAGTCGAAGGCCATCGTCAGGCCGGTGACGCCCTCGAGGACCTGGAGCTGGGGCGAGGAGGCCAGGGCCTTCTGCATGAGCTCCTTGGGGAGGGCGAACGCGCCCCAGGCCAGGCCGGACTTGTCGGCCTTCTTGACGACGGCGGCCAGCTCGGCGTTCTTGGCCGCGGACTCGGCCTTCTTCTGGTGGACGTCGATGATGGCCCGGACGCCCTTGGCGCTGCCGGCGACGATGTGCGTGGCGTCGAGGAAGGCCGCGGCCGTGGTCTGCTTGCCTTCGGCGCCGTCGAGGTTCGTGTAGACGGAGACGCCGTTGTACGTCTCTTCCTTGACCTCCGGGGCCTTCTCCTTCATGAGCGCGAGGAGCTTGGCCTTGTCGTAGGTCATCGTGAGGACGAGGCCGCCCTCCGCTCCGGCGGCCGGCCCGTCGGCGGCGCCGCTGAGGCCGAACCCGAAGTAGGAGATGTCCTTCATCGGGTCGATGCCGGTCATGGCCACGAACTCGTCGTACTTGGCCTTGGCCTGGGGATCGTCGAGGGCCTTCTTGGCGGCCTCGGTCGACATCGCCCGGGCCACGTCGACAGCCACGACGCCCATGGTCGACTTGGGCAGGAGCTTGATCAGGGATTCGCCGGCCGCGGCTCCGGTCTTGAGGCCGCCGGACGGGGCGCAGGCGGCCAGGGCGAAAGCCAGGACGACGGCGAGGGACAGGACGGCGGTTCTTTTCATGGACGGGACCTCCTACGGGATTCTCAATGGGATACGAATTCCCCATCCGATCGGTTCACGGCCGGACTATACCACTTTCCCCGGCCGGCCGGCAATCGGGCCGGCGCCGTCTTGCGACCGGGCCCGATTTGTTATAGTTATAGGGACTCCGGACAGCCTGCCGGCACGACGCGCAGAAAGGAGACCACATGAATCCATCCCGCCCGGCCCGCGCTCTGCGGCTCGCCCTCATCCTCCTCCTGGCCGCGGCGGCCCTGGCCCCGGCCGCGGCCGCCGGCCAGTACCCGGCCGTGCTCGGTCTCAAGGACCAGGCCTCGGTCTACGACGGCTGGCTGGCCGCGCGGCTCGACAAGCTCCTGCCCGAGCTCATGCGCCGCGAGAAGATCGACATGTGGCTGGTCATCTGCCGGGAGTACAACGAGGATCCCGTCTACCTGTCGCTCGTCCCCTTCGCCAGCCTCTCGGCCCGCCGGCTGAGCATCCTGGTCATGTCCGACCGGGGCGGCGACAAGGGCGTCGAGCGTTTCGCCGTCAGCCGCTACGGCGTCGGGAAGCTCTTCCCGACCGTCTGGAAGGCGGGGGATGAGGATCAGTGGCAGGCCCTGGCCAAGGCCGTCCGGGAGCGCGATCCCAAGCGCATCGGCATCGACGAGTCGGACGTCTTCGCCTTCGGCGACGGCCTCTCCGCGTCCCTGAAGAAGAAGCTCGTCCAGGCCCTGGGCCCCGACCTCTCGAAGCGCCTCGTCGGGGCCGAGCGGCTGGCCGTGGGCTGGCTCGAACGGCGCCTGCCCGAGGAGATCGAGGTCTACGACCGCATCTGCTCCGTGGCCCACGCCGTCATCGCCGAGGCCTTCTCGCCGGCCGTCATCACGCCGGGCGTCACGACGACGGCCGACGTCGAGTGGTGGATCTGGGAGAAGTTCCGCTCGCTCGGCCAGACGACCTGGTTCAATCCCGGCATCTCCCTCCAGCGGCCCAAGTCGAGTCCCCAGGGGGACAGCCCGGTCATCCATCCCGGCGATCTCCTGCACTGCGACATCGGGATCCATTATCTCCGCCTCAACACGGACACCCAGCAGCTCGCCTACGTCCTGATGCCCGGCGAGACCGACGCCCCGGCCGGGCTCAAGGCCGCCCTGGCCAAGGGCAACCGTCTCCAGGACATCCTCCTGGGCGAGATGAAGGAGGGCCTGACCGGGAACCAGGTCCTGGCGTCGGCCCTCAGGAAGGCCAAGGACGAGGGCCTCCGGCCGAGTATCTACACCCATCCCCTCGGCGTCCACGGGCACGCCGCCGGCCCGACCATCGGCCTGTGGGACAAGCAGGGCGGCGTCCCCGGCGACGGCGACTATCCGCTCTTCGCCGACACCGTCTATTCCATCGAGCTCAACATCACCGACGCCGTCGCCGAATGGGCCGGTCAGGACGTCCAGATCGCCCTCGAGCAGGACGCCGTCTTCACCAAGGCCGGGGCCCGGTTCCTCGACCGGCGCCAGACCGAGCTCATCCTGATCAGGTGAAAGCCATGGGAGCGGGATCCGCTATCGCGGGAGGGATAAGGGAATGACCGAAGAGAACGCGCCGGGCGGACCGACGCCCTTCCAGAGGATCCTGCGGGGCCGGCGGAGCATCCGCCGCTACCTCGAGACGCCGGTGGAGTCGTGGAAGCTCCGGGCCTGCCTCGAGGCCGCGCGCCTGGCCCCCTCGGCCCACAACGCCCAGCCCTGCCGCATCGTCGTCGTCGACGAACCGGCCCTCAAGGCGGAGCTGGCCGCGGCGGCCTTCTCCGGCCTCTACTCCGTCACGAAGTTCGCCGCCAAGGCCCCCGTCCTGCTCGTCCTGCTGGCCAAACGGCACCTCGTCGCCCACCATCTCGGGGCCCGCTTCCAGAAGGTGCCCTACTATCTCGTCGACATGGGCATCGCCGGCGAGCACATCGTCCTCCAGGCCGAAGAGCTCGGCCTGGCCACGTGCTGGCTGGGCTGGATCAACTACCGGCGCGTCCGCAAGGTCCTGCGCCTGCCGCGCAAGTTCAAGATCGTGGCCATGATGCCGCTCGGCTATGCCGAGAAGAGGCCTCAGCGCGAGCCGCCGCGCAAGGGCTTCGACGAAGTCGCCTTCTTCAACCGGGTGCCGGGAGAGTGAAGGACCGGCGCATGATCCTGTTCCTGGCCATCGCCCTGAGCGTCTACGGCCTGGTCAATTTCTACGTCGCCCGCCGCGGCTATCAGGCCCTCTCGGCGGCCCCCCTGGCCCGGACGGTGTTCCTCGTCCTGTTCGTCGCCCTGGCCCTGGCCTTTCCCGTCGGCCGCATCCTTTTGAGCGGCGCCCGGGGCCGGTTGGCCACCGTGCTGGCCGAGGCCGGCATGTTCCACATGGCCGTGATGCTCTACGCGGTCATGGCCGTCCTGGCCGTCGACCTCGTGCGCCTGGCTAACGCCTTCGTCCCGTTCCTGCCGCGGGCCTGGTCGGCCCCCGGCTCGCGGGCCGGCCTCGCGGTCTTCGCCGTCGCCGCCGGGGTGGTCGCCCTCGTTCTCGCCTACGGCGCCTGGAACGCGACCCGGCTGCGGACGGTCGACCTCGACCTCCGCCTGCCGGCCGGGAGCGGGTCGGTCGAACGCCTGACCCTGGTGGCCGCTTCGGACCTCCATCTGGGCGCCCTGGTCGGCCCCCGAAGGCTCGAGAAGGTCGTGGCCCGCGTCAACGCGCTCGACCCGGACGCCGTGCTCTTCGCCGGGGACATCGTCGACGAATCGGTGACCGAGGCCATCGAGGCCCGCCTGGGCGGGATCATGAGGGGCCTGCGGGCGCCGCTCGGCGTCTACGCCTGCCCCGGCAACCACGAGTTTTACAGCGGGCTCGAGCGGAACCTGGCCTGCCTCCGGTCCTGCGGCGTCACAGTCCTTCAGGACGAGGCCGTCGAAGTGGGCGGGGCCTTCCGCCTCGTCGGGCGGCGCGACCCGAGCTCGCTCGGCCGGGGCGAGGTCCGCCTGTCCATCCCCGGCATCCTCGACAGATCCGGGCTGGCCGCGGCGGACCTGCCCGTCGTCGTCCTCGACCACCAGCCCCTCCGTCTCGACGAGGCCGCCGCCGCGGGCGCCGCCCTCCAGATCTCCGGGCACACCCACGACGGCCAGCTCTTCCCGATCGACGTCATCAACGGCTTCATCTACGAGCTCAACTGGGGCTATCGGCGGAAGGGGGAGACCCACTTCTACGTGACGAGCGGCGCGGGGACGTGGGGACCGCCGGTGCGCGTCGGCAGCCGGGCCGAGATCGTCCGCATCCGCGTCACCTTCGACCGGCCCGCGGTCTGAACTCGCCGCGGGCAAAAGAAAAGGGAGAAAGGCGGGGGCCTTTCTCCCTTCGGGACTCGTTCGGCGGAGGGACTTACTTCTTGACGGGGGGCGTCGCGGCCTTGGACTGGTCGTAGCGACGGATGACCTCGTCGGTGATGTCGATCGTGGGGCTGGCCGTGACGACGCCGCTCGACATGGCGTCGAGGACGAGGTCGAGACCGCGCTCCTTGGCCAGGTTCTCGATGACGACGACCATCTCGCCGCGGATCTTGTTGATGAGGTTGTTGGCGAAGGCCTGGCCGTCGCGGGTGGCGTCCTCTTCGTAGCGCTTGCGCTCGGTCGACTTCTTCTCGATGTCGGACTGGATGCCCGCCAGGGCCTCGTTGGTCATCGTCAGCCGGCCCGTCGAGAGCTTGTTGTCGAGCAGCCGGATGGCGTCGTCGAGCTTCTGGATGTCGTTCTTGATCTTGGTGTCGCGGTCCTGCATCTGGGCCAGGGCCTTCTTGCCTTCGGCGCAGGTCTCGAACGCCTTCTGGGAGTTGATGATGGCCACCTTGCTCACCTGCTGGGCGTACGTCGCGCCGACGACGGCCAGGACGAACAGGATGACGAGGGGGGCGAGGGTGCGGAATCTGTTCATGGGACCTCCTATCGTGTCCTAATCCTCTTAACTCATTCCACTCGGGAATAGATGCAGTATTCTACCACGACGCGCCGATTTTTTTAAGGGTCTCGTCGATCCGGGCCAAAGCCGCCCGGAGATAGGCCTCCCCGGGGCCGTAACCGAACCGGAGGTAGCCGTCGAGCTCGAAGTGGTCCCCGGGGACGGCCAGGACGCTCTGTTCCCG
The DNA here is from genome assembly GCA_017999365.1 of Candidatus Aminicenantota bacterium. GTDB lineage: Bacteria > Acidobacteriota > Aminicenantia > Aminicenantales > Saccharicenantaceae > RBG-16-66-30. Next base: position 14,798 of record JAGNLW010000004.1, on the reverse strand, counting down.
GATGAGGCGCTCGACGAGCTCGGTCGAATTGACCTTCAGGCCGTAGCGGGCGAAGCAGATGGCCCCGGCCTTGGGCGGCCGGTAGGAGAACAGCCCGCCGTGGGCCCGGAGCCAGGCCTCCAGGACGGGGAAGTTGGCGTTGAGGATGCCCCGGGTCCGGGCCAGGATGCGCTCCCGGGCCGCCGGCTCCAGGGCGAAGGCGGCCAGCCGGTCGCTCAGGGCCGAGGGCGAGATGGTCGTGTAATCGTGGTAGGGCCAGGTCCGCTTGACGACGTCCTCGGGCCCGGCGATCCAGCCGATGCGCAGGCCCGGCAGGCCGTAGGCCTTGGACAGGCCGTTGACGACCAGGACGCGCTCGGCCAGGCCCCAGAAGCTCGGGGTCGTGACGCCGGAGAGCTCGGCGCCCCGGTAGACCTCGTCGGCCAGGATCCAGGCCCCGGCCTTCTCGGCCAGGCCGACGACGGCCTTCATGACCTCGGGGGTGAGGACCGAGCCGGTCGGATTGTTCGGATTGGTCAGGACGATGAGCTTGGTTTTCGGCGTCACCAGCCGGGCCAGCTCGTCGAGGTCGGGCTGCCAGTCGAGCTCCTCCCTCAGGGTGAAAGTCTTGACCTTGGCCCCGAAGGCCCGCATCAGGCCGCCCATCTGCATGTAATTGGGCAGCTCGAAGAGGACTTCGTCGCCCGGCTCGATGAGGCTCCACATGAGCAGGAAGTTGGCCTCCGAGGAACCGGCCGTGGTCAGGATCTGCTCCAGGCCGGCGCCGGGGTAGAGCGCGGCGATGCGCTCGCGCAGGGGGACGGTGCCGTTGGTCTGGGTGTAGCCGAGCTCGACCCGGGTCAGCTCCTCGAGCTGGGCCGGGGTCAGGAGCTCGGACAGGGTCATGGGGTGGACGCCGCTCTCGGACAGGTTGTAGTCGACGACGTTCTCCCAGACCGACTGCATGCGTTCCATCTTGAACAGGTCGATCTTCATGGACAGCCTCTCACGCGGGGATTCAGATCTCGACCTTGAGGACGCCCTTCAACGCGAAGCCGAGGACGATCGACAGGACGAGGTAGGCGACGAGCCAGTGGACGTTCAGGCCGAAGGCCGGGAGGGCGGCGGCCGGGTAGAGGACTTCGATCGAACGGACGGGGCCGCCCCCGGGCAGAGGGGGCTCGCCGGGGTAGAGCACGCGCTCGGCGAGCGAGCCGCGCGAGGCCAAGGCCGAGATGCGGGCCAGGCGGTCCCCGCCGGCCGCCACGGTCTTGCCGAAGGCCAACGAGCCGGCCCGGACGACGAGGCGCCCCGAGCCGGGCCCGACGGCCCGGACGCGCCAGACGGCCTCGCCCAGATCGGCGATGCGCACGGCCGGCGAGGTGACCTCGACGAAGGGGGGAGGCTCGAGAGCCAGGTCGAGCGAGGCGGGGTCGACGCCCGCCTCGAAACGGGCCTTGACCAGGGTCTCCCTCCCCGTCGCGAGCGGGGCCCGGTCGTACCAGACCGAGAGCTGGGCCAGGATGAGGACGAGCGGCACGATCATGACGGCCAGGGGCTTGAGGTTCGCGGCGAGATAGCTCAGGTTGGCCTTGAGCACGCCGGCCTGGGCCGACAGGGTCACCCGCATGTCGTCCTTGTACAAGCGCATCTCCAGCAAGTGGGCCTTGATGCGGTCCTTGGCCCGGCGGATGGCCGCCTGGTTCGAGGTCAGCTTGTAGACCTCGAGCATGAGCAGGGCCGTCAGCAGGGAGACGGCGGTCAGCCCGACCCACGGGGACATCCCCCGGAAGGGCCAGAGGACCGCCCCGACGAGCCCGCCGAAGACGACGTTGACGGCGTGCATGGGGCCTCAGCCGATGTAGCCCAGCCCCTTGAGCTTCTTCTTGATCTCCTCCTCGGAGTCGGCCTCCTCGATCTTGGCCACTTCCTTCTCCAGGCAGTGGGCGACGAATTCCTCGACCGAGGAGTAGCCGGACATCTCGGCGTACTTCTTGATCTTGGCGAAGAGGGCCTTGTCGACGGCGACTTTCGCGGTGGCCATGGCGATGCTCCTTGTCCGGTCAGGTTTTGGCGAGGACGTCGCGGCCGATCATGCCGGCCGGACGCTCGACGCCGTAGACGCCCAGCACGGAGGCCGTCAGGTCCTCCAGGGCCGGGTCCGCGGCCGTGAATCTCCGGTTGGCGAAAGCGATGCCCGGCAGGACATCCGGGGCCGACATGTGGTCGCCGCTCCAGCGCTGGGTGTTGTCCTCGAGGACCTCGCGCGGGAAGCCGCCGAGCGGGGACTGCCAGGAGATGCGGTAGCCCGGGGCGAAGCCCAGGACGATGTCCGGGGCGTTCTCGAGGTTGCGGCCGCGATAAGTGTCCTTGGCCACGAAGGCCCGGCGGACGACCTTCTCGCCCGTCGCCGGGTCGGTCAGGGCCTCGAGCCTGCGGACGATCTCCCGGACGAGGTTGTCCTTGTCGGCGCCCGGCTCCACGGCGCCCTCGCCCTCGCGGCCGCGCTCGTTGATGTAGAGGCCGTTGAGGCCCATGCCGTAGGCCCGGGTCTTCGACCAGTCCGTGTTGTCGAAGTAGGCCGACTCCTCCTGCTTCCAGGGCCGCTTGAGCCGGTGGAAGCCCTCGCGGACGAGCCAGGTGTTGAGGTTGAAACCGCGGCGGAAGGTGTTGAAACCGTGGTCGGACATGACCAGGACGACCGTGTCGCGGTCCGCCTTGCGCAGGGCCAGGTCGAGGGCCCTGTCCATCTCGGCGTAGGTCCGGGCGATGACGTCGCCGAAGCGGGCGGCCAGCTTTTCGTCGTAGGCCGGGTGGCCGGGATCGGTCAGGCGCCAGAACATGTGCTGGCGCTGGTCGGCGTTGGAGAAATAGTAGAACAGGAGGCCCCCGTCGAAGCGGCCGAGCTCGTATTCGAGCATGGCCATGCTCTCCTCGTAGACGAGGTCGTCGAGATGGAGGAACTCCTCCTCGTCCAGGACGCCGTTCTCCAGGGCGCTCGTGTCGGCCGGCAGCCCTTTGGTGAAATAGGGGCCGAAGCGCCGTTCGAGCTCCCGGGCGTAGGACTCCGGCGTGGAGATGGGCAGGGCCGGGCGGGCCGGGTCCATGTGGATGGGCGAGACGTAGAGCTTGAACTTGGGCCGGACCTCCTTGAGGTAGAACAGGCAGATGCCGTGGACGCTCTGAGTCGGCATGAGGCCGAAGCGGACCCGCTGCCAGCCGCTCCACTCGCCCTGGCGGAGGACGAACTCGCGGCCCTGGAGGGCGATCTTGGCCGCGGCGTGCTCGGGGTCGAGGAAGACCTGGAAGGGCACGGACGCCTCCGGGGCGCCGACCTTGAAGGCGTTCGTCGGGCCTTTGAGATCGGCTTCGACCCGGTTGCCGACGACGAAGACGTCGATGACCCGGCCGCCGCCGCCGGCCTCCTGGACGACGGACGCCGAGGCGTTCGTGTAATAGCTGAAGATGCCGTACGAGCCCTTGAGGTCGGGCGTGTTCATGCCGGCGAGCGTCCGCTGCTCCGACTCCACGGGCGGGTAGTTCGAGGGCATCTTGAATACGGTCGCCGGGACGCCGTGCTCCTCGAGGACCTGCCAGAAGGCCCGGCCCTTGCGGAGGTTCCGGACCCGTCCGCCCGAGAGGGGGATGAGCGTCTTGCCCAGGCGGATGGTCTTCCCCCCGCCGATCGTCTCGGTGGCCGAGAAGACGGGCACGTAGGTCTTGGGATCGCGGTTGAAGAAGTCGAAGATGGCGTGCCCGCCGGGGTCCATGCCGGTGATGAAGTTGGACCAGGCCACGGGGGTCTGGGGCGGCAGGCTGGTGCCGAGCGGCCGGAAGTCGCCGCCCTGTTCGAGGAGGCGGCGGAAGGCCGGCAGGCGGCCCTCGTCGATCCAGCGCCTCGTCAGGACGGGATCGAGGCCGTCGAGACCGAGGACGACGACCTTCTTCGCGCTGCGTGCCGGGCCGGGCGAGCGGGGAGCGAGCCGGGCCGCTCCGCCCAGTCCCAGCGCGGCCGAAGCGGCCACGCCGGCCTTGAGGAATTCCCGCCGCGAGAGGCGGGCGCGCCCGTGTCCGCTCATGTCGTCCTTCCCTTCGCCCCGGGAGAGAGGGCGGCGACATCGACCAGGCCGCGGCCGTCCATATGGGCCGGCGGCGCGAGGCCGAAGAGCTCCAGCACGGTCGGGGCCAGGTCCATGATGGAGGGCTTGTCGGTCCTCAGGCGCAGGTTCGAGAACAGCACGCCCGGCACCAGGGCGGGGTCGATGCAGTGGTCGCCGCTCCAGGCCTTGACGTTGTCCTCGACGACGGTGTCGTCGACGATGCCGGTGACGCCGTCCCAGGAGGCCCGGTAGCCCTCGTTGTACCCGACGATGAGGTCGGGAGCGTTGTCCTTGTACGGCCCGGCATAGACCGCGTCGCGGTCGTAGACGCGGCTGACGGCCGGCGGGCCGTTCGGCCCGTCGCGCAGGGCCTCGAGCTTGCGGGCCAGCTCGGCCTTGAGGGCCGCGGCGGCGGCGCCGGGCGCGACCGTCCCGCGGGCCTCGCGCCCCTCGAGGTTGAGGTAGATGCCGCCGAGCCCCAGGCCGTAGGCCCGGGTCCGCCCCCAGTCGACGTCCTTGAACCATTCGCCGCTCGTCTCCCGTCCCTCGTTCAGGGCCAGGTAGCCGTTCTTCCGGAGCCAGGAATTGAGGTTGACCCCGCGGCGGAAGGACTTGAAGCCGTGGTCGGACATGACGAACAGGGCGTCCCGCGGGCCGAGACCGGCGGCGACCCGGCCGACGAGCCCGTCCATCTTCTTATAGAGGTCCTCGACGACGGCCGCGCTCATCCGGGCCTGTCCGGTCTTGAGGGCCGGGTGGGCCTTGTCGAGATAGCGGAAGAACATGTGCTGGATGCTGTCGGTCGTCTCGAAGACGATCGTGACCAGGCCCTTCGAGGTCTTGGCCAGGGCGTTCCGGAGCATGGCCTCCCAGGCCTCGTGGTTGTCGTAGGTCAGTTCGAGGAAGGCCTTCTCGTCGAGGGCGCCTTCGTTGAGGGCCCAGGTGTCGTTGGCCTCGCCCAGGGTGATGTAGCGGCCCAGGAGCTTGGCCAGGTAGACGGAGTAGATGAACGGGTGGGAGATGGGCAGGGCCGGCTTCTCGGGGTCGATGTTGAGGGGCGTGATGTACATCTCGAACGGGGGCTCGAGCGAGGCGATGCGGAAGCGGCAGATGCCCCGGACCTTGACCCCCAGGCCGGCCCGGAAGACGACCGGGGTCCACGGGCTGAAGGTCTTCTCTTTGAGGAAGAACGGCTTCTCCCGGCCGACGGCGACGCGGGCCCCGCCGGCCGCCCGGTCGATGGTCACGGTCAGGGGTAGCCGGATCTCCTCGGGGACCTTGAGGAGCGAGTTCTCCGGGCCCGAGAGCTCGGTCCGGATGACGTCGCCTTCGCGGCGGACGAGGACGGCCACGCCGCCCTCGCGCTTCCGGACCTTCTCGGCGTCCTCGGTGAAGAAGGCGAACGTCCCCTGGCTGCCCTTGAGATCGGGGGCGCACATGCCGGAGAGCAGGTGGCCCTTGAACTTCTCCGGCGGGAAGGTGATGGGTACGCGCAGGACCGTCGCCGGCACGCCCTTCTCGCCGAGGATCTTCCAGAACGGCACGCTCCGGCGCATCCCCCGGACCTCGGGCTTGGAGAGAGGGACGAGGTATTTGCCCAGGGCCAGGGTCCGTTTAGGCCGGCCGATGCGGGCCGAGGACAGGTTCGGGAGATAGGTCCGGGGGTCCCGGCTGAGGAAGTCGAAGATGTTGTGCTTGGAGGGCTCCGAGCCGGTCATGAAGGACGACCAGGCGACGGGCGAGATGGCCGGGGTCGTCGTCCGCAGGCGGGCGTAGGCCCCGTCCTTCCGCAGCCGGGCCAGGTTCGGGAGTTTGCCTTCGGCCATGAACTTCTCGGCCAGCGTCGGCTCCATGCCGTCGAGCCCGAGGATGACGACGCGGTCGACGCGGCTGCGGCCGAGGGCCCGCCGGCCGCGGACCGTCCGCCACAGGAAGCGGAAGGGCCAGGACAGGAACGAGAACAGGGCCAGGACGAAGGTCAGGAAGAGGACCAGGAAGGAGGACAGGAAGGCGAAGCCGGCTCCCGGCCCGACATAGGCGGAGAGGGGAGAGGCCAGGGCGAGGAGGGCGGCCGCCGCGAGGATCGTGCCCGTCCGCTTCATCAGTAGTTCTTGAGGATGATCGGGGCCAGGTCGGCGATGCGCAGGTCGTCGCCGTGGTCCTCGACCGACCAGAAGAAGGCGTCGTCCCAGGTGTGCATGCCCTGGAGGCCGGAGCGCCCGAAGACCTCCTTCCGGCGGACCGAGCCCTTCATGTCGAAGCCGGGTTCGCCGACGACCACGAGGTCCGGGCCCTTGGCGGCGTGGGGGCCGTGGTAGACCTCCTCGTTGACGAAGATCTTCTTGACGACGCGCCGGCCCTCGTACGTCAGCTGCTCGAGCTTGCCGGCGATCTCCTGGCGCAGGGCCCGGCGGGCGCTGCGCGCGATCGTGCCCTTGGGGAAGCGGTCCTTGAGATGGATGTAGATCCGGTTGGGGTCGAGGGCGAAGGCCTTGGTCCGGCCGTGGATGTCGCCGAGCCCCGTCGGTTCGGGCTTGAGGAAACGGAGGTAGCCGTTCTGCTCGAGCCAGGCGTTGAGATAGACCTCCTGGACGATGCCGGTGAAGCCGTGGTCGGACAGGATGTAGAAGCCGGCGTAGGTGTTGGTGAGCTTGTGATAGGCGGCGACGATCTTGCCGATGAGGCGGTCGATGTGGCGGTAGAAATCGAGGAATCGCTCGTGGGAGGGATGGCCGGGGTCCTCGTAGGCGCGCCACAGGAAGTGGTGGAGCCGGTCGGTCCCCGTGACGACGTACTCGAAGTAGTCCCAGTCGCCTTCCCAGAAGTGGTTGAGGGCCTTCTGGCCCCCGGCCATGGTCTTGGTCAGCTCCTGCCAGAGGACCTCGGGGCTCTCGCGGCATTTGAGGATGTCGACGTCGATCTGGTAGCCCATCTGTTCGAGGGCGGCCCGGTAGGTCATCGGCCAGACGGCCTTGGCCAGCTCCAGGGCCACGAAACCGGAGACGAGGACGCCCTGGATCTCGCGGGCCGGGTAGGTCGAGGGCTGGTTGATGACGATGCTCCGGCGGCCCTTGGCGCCCAGGCGGTCCCACAGGGTGGGGGCCTTGACGTCGAGGTAATTGGGGAACCGGATGTCGTACGAATGAGGCTTGAAGTCGGTGAAGCCGAAGACGCCGTGCGTGCCCGAGTCCGTCCCGGTCATGAAATCCGTCCAGGACACGGCCGAGATCTCGGGCAGGCTGGCCTTCATCCGGTGGAGCCTGCCGATGTCCATCAGGCGGGCCATGGTCGACATGATCCCCCGGCGGGCCAGCTCGGCGATCATGCCGTAGGGCACGCCGTCGAGGCCGATGACGCAGGCTTTTTCGGTCCTTTTTCGCTTCGCTACGGCCATGGGACGGCTTCTTCCGGCTTGGAAATCAGGATTTTACCGCAATCTGGCCGTCCGGTCAACCGGTCCGGGTTGACTTTGCCGGGGCGGAGGGATTAAATGGGGCCTCGAAAAGAGAGGCGCCATGACAGGCAGGGACAGACTCCGCGACAGGTTGGTCCGGGAATACCGCAAAAAGACGGCCCGCAGCCGGACGGTCTACCGTCGGGCCCAGAAGGTCATGATCGAGGGCGGCAGCCATTCCATTCGGCTTTGGCGCCCTTACCCGTTCTTCGCGGCCGGGGCCGAGGGGCCCTTCGTCCGCGACATCGACGGCAACGCCTACATCGACTACTGGCAGGGGCACTACGCCAACATTCTGGGCCACAATCCCGGCTTCGTCCGGCGGGGCATGGCCGCTAGCGTCGGCCGGGGCGCCCTCCACACGGGCTTCGAGGCCGGCCACCAGATCGAGCTGGCCGAGGCCCTCGTCCGGGCCGTCGGCGGCGGCGAGGGCAAAGTCCGCTTCACGACCTCCGGCACCCTGGCCACGATGTACGCCGTCATGCTGGCCCAGGGGCTGACCGGCCGCGACCTCGTGCTCAAGGTCGGCGGCGGCTGGCACGGCGCCTCGCCCTATCTGCTCAAGGGCGTCAAGTACCATCCGGGCTCGGGCTTCGAGGGCCCCGAATCGGCCGGCCTGCTCGACGACATCGTCCGGCGGACCCTGGTCACCCGGTTCGACGACGGCGACGACCTGGCCCGGGTCATGGCCTCTCACGGCGACCGCATCGCCTGTTTCATCGTCGAGCCGTTCCTGGGCGTCGGCGGCTTCCTGGCCGCCTCCCGCGAGTACCTGACCCTGGCCCGCGAGCTGACGGCCCGCCACGGCGTCCTGCTCGTGTTCGACGAGATCATCTCCGGTTTCCGTTTCGCCCCGGCCGGCGTCCAGACCCTCTACGGGATCCGGCCCGACCTGTCGACCTTCGGCAAGATCATCGGAGGCGGCCACGCCGTGGCCGCGGTCGTCGGACCGGCCCGGACCATGGAGGCCTGCGAGCGCGACCTCGGCGGCCGCGGCCGGGTCATGTTCGAGGGCGGCACCTTCTCGTCCCACTCGGAATACATGAGGGCCGGGCTGCTCATGCTCGGCCGCCTGGCCGCCCGGGCCGCGACGGTCTATCCGAAGCTGGCCCGCGCGGGGGAGACCCTGCGGCGGGGCATCGAGGAGGCCTTCGCCGCCGCCGGCCTGCGGGCCCGCTGCACGGGCGGAGGGAACGACGTCGTCCGCGGCAGCTCGATGTTCATGGTCCATTTCCCGAAGGGGGAGGAAGGGCGCCTGGACCGGCCCGAGGCCCTCCAGGACGCCGGGCGCATGGACATCGCCCTCCGGGAAGACCTGCTCAAGCTGGCCCTGCTCGTCAACGGCGTCAACGTCGTCCACGGCGGCGGGGCGGTCTCGGCGGCCCACGGTCCGAAGGAGATCGCCGCGACCTTGGCCGCCTACGGCGAGGCGGCCCGGCTGATCGCGGACTATCGGGATTGACGCCGCCGGCCGGGACGCCTATCCGCCCGTCACCGCGGTGAAGGCGTAGGCGCCGCTCTCGACCTCGAAGACGACGCTCCCGCCGTCGTTCCCGGCCGGCGCGACGCCGGGGACGCGGACGACCTCGTGGCCGGCCCGCCACACCGTCTTTCCCGATTCGAGGACACGGGCCCCCGGGCCCGGCAGGGGGACATGGACTTCGGCCGTCGCCCCGACGGGGATCCCGATCTCGAGGGCGAACGTCCCGTCGGCCCTTTTCCAGGACGAGGAAACGGGGCCGGCGGCGGTCTCCAGCCGGGCCTCGACGAATGTCAGATCGCCGAGGGGATGGGGTTTGACCCGGACCTTGGCCCAACCCGGGCGGGCCGGTGACAAGCCGGCTAGGGCGCGGTAGAACCAGGCGTCGATGCTGCCGAGCATGATGTGGTTCTGGGAGTTCATGGCGTGGCCGCCGAGCTTCTCCCAACGCTCCCAAAGGGTCGTCGCTCCCTCGGCGACCATGTAGCCCCAACCCGGATAGCTCTTCTGGGTCGCCACCCGGAAGGCCGTCTCGCCGCGGCCGGCCTCGGTCAGGACGTCGAGGAGATAGCGCGTGCCGAGGATGCCGGTGTCGAGGTGGAAGTCCTGGAGGACCTCGACGCTCCTGAGCAGGGAGGCCAGGACCTTGTCCTTGCGGTCGGCGGGGACCATGTCGAGATAGAGGGGCAGGAGGTTGGAGGTCTGATTGGGGTGATTGTCGACGGGGCTGACCCGGATCGCGGCGTATTGGGAGTCGCCCAGGTAGGTGTCGTTGAAGGCCGTCTTGACGGACTCCGCGAGCCGTTCGTACTCCCGGACCTCGTCCACGCGGCCGAGGACGGCCGCCAAACGGGCCAGGACGAGGACGTCGTGGTAATAATACCAGGTCGAGGTCAGGTCGACCGGCGTTTTCTTCGGCACGACGCTCCCCGGCGGGCACCAGTCGCCGTATTTTCCCAGGGTCCGGACGATGCGGCCGTCGGAATGGCGGCCGAGGAACTCGACGTACGTCTTCAGGGCGGCGTAGTGGGCCTCGACGAACCGCCGGTCACCCGTGTGCGTCCAGAGCAGGTCGACGAGCGCGGCGTAGGCCGACGACCAGGCCGGGTCGGCCGGGTAGAGCCGGGGCAGGTAGGGCGGGACGACGTCCGGCAGGCTGCCGTCCTCCCTCAGGGCCAGCTGGATGTCGTCCAGGTACTTGGCGTAGAAGGCCGTCATGTCGAAGTTGAAGACGGCCTCCTCGGCCGAGAGGTGGGCGTCGCCGAGCCAGCCGTGGCGTTCGTCGCGCTGCGGGCAGTCGGTCGGGATGCTCATGAGGTTGGAGAGCTGGCCGCGGACGACGTTATCGTGGATGCGCCCGACGAGGCCGTTGGAGCAGCGGAACGCGCCCGTCCGGCGGACGTCCGAGTGGACGAAGGCCGCCTCGAGGGCGTCCGGGCCGGGCGGGCCGGGGAATCCCGTCATCTCGACGTAGCGGAAGCCGTGATAGGTGAACCGGGGCTCGAAGACCTCGGGCCCGCCGCCGCGCAGGATGTAGGCGTCGGTGGCCTCGGCGTTCTCGTTCGGCCCGACGTTGAGCGTGCCGTCCTCGTGGAGGAGCTCGGCGTGGCGGAGGCGGACCTCGGCGCCCGTCGGGCCCTCGACCTTGAGCCGGACCCAGCCGGTGAAGTTCCGGCCGAAGTCGTAGATCAGCGCCCCGGAGGGCAGCCGCTCGACCGACCGCGGGCCGAACCGCTCGACGACCCGGACCGGCGGCAGGGTCTGCGCGGCCAGGGGATAGCCGTCGACCGCGACGGCCTTGGCCCAGGCCCGGTCATCGAAGCCCGGCCGGTCCCAGCCGTCGACGAGGATGCGGGCGTCGGTGCGTTCGCCGTGATACAGGCCGTTCTCGGACAACGGTCCGGCGGAGGTCCGCCAGCTCTCGTCGGCATCGACGACGCGCCGGGCCCCGCTCTCGTACTCGATCTCGATGCGGCAGGCCAAGCGGGGCCCGCCGTAGCCGTAGGCCGCGGTGTGCCGGCCGTTGCCGAGGATGACCCCGGCGGCGTTCCGGCCCCGGACGAGGGCCGTAACGTCGTGGACGGCGTAGAGGGCTTTGCGGCGGTAGTCCGTCCAGCCGGGATCGAGGACGCTCGTCCCGACCTTTTCGCCGTTCAGGCGCAGCTCGTAGTGGCCGAGCCCGCAGACGAAGGCCAAGGCCATGGCCACACGCTCCCCGCAGGCGAACTCCTTGCGCAGGTAGACGGCGTGGGCCTGGGCGTCGTCGGCGCCCTGGTGGCCGAGCAGGAGCGTGCCCTTGGACCGGAACTCGCGGACCTCTCCGGCGGCGATCCAGAGCGCCTTCCACTCGCCGGGATCGAGGAAACCGGTGACGAAGGAGGCCGGCCCGCTCCACGGGCTCGGGCGCCCCTCGCGGTCCCACCAGCGGACCTTCCAGTGATAGCGGGCGCAACTCCGCAGCGGCTCGCCGCCGTAAAGGAGACCGGGAGGTCCGGCGGGAGCGGGCAGCCGGCCCGGGTCCCAGAGATCACCGATGTCGCCGCGCAGGAGCTCGGCCGACGAGGCGACCAGGACCTGCCAGGACGTCGGACGGTCGCCCCGGACGGGGCTCTCGACCGTCCACGCCAGGCGCGGCGACGCGGTGTCGATGCCCAGGGGCTCGTCGAGGTACTCGCAGCGGAGGTTCGCGGGCGGGCGCGGGGTCATGGCGGCATCCTTTTATAGGCGGATCAGGGGGCGGCTTCGGCCAGGAAGTAGTCGGCGGCCTCGATGCCGTACTTGGCCGGGTCGAGGGCCGTGGCGATCGTCCGGGTGAAGCGGCCGGTCGCGGGGTCCCTCTCGGTCAGGTCGACGACCGGGCCGTCGATCTTGCGGCCGTCGGCGCCGGCGACGATCTTGACGGCCGGGCGCATGAGGTAGCGGGATTCGGGATTGACGTCGCGGACGAGGCCGATCTCGCCCGTCGTCAGGGCCACCAGCGTGCCGATGGGGAAGACCCCCATCATGTTGACGAAGGCTTTGAGGATGACGGGATTGAACTCCGTCCCGCTCTGGTCGAGCATGACGCTCAGGGCCTCGGCCCGCGTGAAGTCCTTGCTCCGGTAGACGCGCCTCGTGGTGATGGCGTCGAAGACGTCGACGACCTTGACGATCTTGCTGAACAGGTTGACGTCGTCCTTCTTGAAGTAGCGGGGATAGCCGCTGAGGTCCTCCTTGATGTGGTGTTCCAGGGCGACGTGGATGGCCCGCAGGGGCAGGCGGCGGAACTCCTTCAGGAGAACGAGCTTCTCGGCCCCGTGGAAGGGGTGCTTCTCCATGACCTCCCGCTCGGCGTCGGTCAGCCGGCCGGGCTTGTTGAGGATCTCGAGCGGGGTCCGGGTCTTGCCGAGGTCGTGGAAGAAAGCGGCCATCCCCAGGTCGACGAGCTCGGTCCGGCTCAGCCCCAGGCGGCGGCCGAGGGCCGTGGCCAGGAGGCAGACGTTGACGGAATGGTTGAGGGTGTATTCGTCGTGGTTCTTGATGTTGGTCAGGCCCTGGATGAAGGCCTCGTCCTCGACGATGTGGTTGTAGATCGACTGCATGAGCCGGCGGGTCGTGCTGATCTTGATGGGCTCATTGCGCTGGTCCCGGGCGAAGGATTCCTTGAGATGGACGATGCTCAGGAAGAACATCCGGGCCGCGTTCTGGTGGAGGCCCTGGACGGCCTCCTCGGCCGTGATCTTCTCGAGTTCGACGTGGACGACGCCGGCCGCGTCGAGGTCGGCCTCCAGCCGGGCGAAGCCGGCCTCGTCCTTCTTGTCGCGCTTGGCGAACACGGACATGAACCGCAGGAGCTCGTCCCGGGCCAGTCCGGCCTTGAACACCACGGCCTCGACGTCCCGGGTCCGGAACTCCTCGAGCACCGATTTGAAGATGCCGTAGGTGCCGACGCCGAACTTGAGGCGCATGCCGTTGAGCATGAGGGCGCCGTGGCGGGAGCGGAGCTCGACGTCGCCCGCGTCGGCCAGGGCGGCGGCCAGGCTCTCGTGGAGCAGGCCCCCCTGGATGACGAAGGCGTCGTTGGCGATGTCGTAGATCTTGGCGATCTTGTCGACGATGTGGAAGCGGATGAGCAGCTCGACACCGCTCTTCTGGAAGGCCCGGGACTCGGGCGCGCGCTTGACCGGATCCTTCTCGCCCATGTCCGTTCCTTATCCTTTGTCCGGGCCCGCCGCGGGCATCCGCGTCAGCGCCGCCGTGCAGGCCTCGCGGACGGCCCGGGTTCGGCCGATGGCGCCCTTCTGCAGGAGGGTCGAGGCCTCCGGGGTGGCCATGCTCTCCAGGCCGGCCACGGCGGCCAGGCGCATCTCGAGAGACCTCTTCGAGCCGAACAGGGGCGCCTTGCTCAGGGTCCGGCCCAGGAAAGCCAGGGCCTCGGGGGTCCGGGTCCGGCCGAGGAAGGCCAGGATGGCTTCCTTCTCCTTGAGGCTCTTGTCGCGGAACCCGGGGGCCGAGGCCTCGCGTACGATCTGCTGGACGCGGGCCCCGCCCTCGCCGGGATCGAGCTTCATGGCCGCCTGGATGCGGACCTCCTCGTCGGGGTCCTTGAGAAAGCCGAGGAGGATGCGGTTGGCCATCTCGTCCCTGACCTGGCCGAGGATGTGGACGACCTCGAGCTTGATGTCGCGGTTCTGGAAGTTCAGAAAGGTCGACAGGTGGGGGAGGCCCTTGCGCTCGGGGATCCGGGCCAGGATCCCGACCAGCTCGCGGGCCAGGTCGGGCCGGGCCGGGTCGGCCAAGGCCGCCAGCAACCCGGGCTGGGAGGCGCCGGTCCGTTCGATGAAGCCGAGGACTTTGTGCCGGGCTTCGCCGTCCGGGGCGATGTCGTGGAGCCCGGCGGCCAGCCCCAGGGCCGGCGGGCCGAGGAGCCCGAAGAAGCCGAGCAGCGACTCCCAGTCGAGGGCCTTCTTCTTCTCGAGCAGGGCCTTGACGGCCTCGACCGTCTTGGGGCTGACGACGCGGCGGAGGAAGGCGTCGAGCAGGGCCGTCTTGGCGGGATCGCCGGCCAGGTGCCGGCCGAGCTCCTGGACCTTCTGGATGATAAGGACCGGGACCTGGAAGTCGCCGCGCTGGAGCCGGTCGAAATTATACTCGAGCAGGGCGTCGAGGCTGGCTTGGCGGCCGGCCTCGTCCTCCTCGAGGTAGATGATCTCGACCATGAGGTTGATGTACTCCTCCTCGGCCGAGATGGTCCGGTTCGCCCGGACCATCCGTTCGAGGGACTGGAGCTCGTCCTCGGTCAACGTGGGGTCCATGCCCGCGGCCGGGCTCCTCTCGCCGGCCGTCCGCTCCTGCTCCGAGGCCTCCGCCGGAGCGGGGGCCGGCCCCGCGTCCTCGCCGTCCGCCCGTTCGGCGGCCCGGCGGACCTCCTCACGGTCGGGGCCGTCGAGCTCGATGCGGCCTTCGGTCAGCCGGGCCGGGTCGACCCGGACCTCGATCCTCTCCCCGGCCAAGTCCTCCGGCAAGCCTGGGATATCGGGGCGGCGGATGTCCTCGCCGCGCCGCTCGGCCAGGATGCGGCTCTCGAGGTATTCGTCGGGCGCGTAGTATTGGATGTTGGGGAAGTCGCGCTCCCAGAGGGCGGCCACGATGTCGCAGTCCTCGGCCGGCTTCTGGGCCTCGGCCTTGACCAGCTCGAGGAACTCCAGGACCTCCGGCCGGTCCAGGCCTTCGTAGAAGTAGAGGATGTGCAATCCGTCCTTGAAGAAGAAGAACGGCAGGCTCTTGATGGCCACTTCGTCGGTGT
>JAGNLW010000001.1 GCA_017999365.1 Candidatus Aminicenantota bacterium | reverse complement strand
GGGCGGTCCTGTTCGTCTCGGCCGGTCACAAGGTCAACATCGAACAGCTCGAGGAGGCCATCGCGGCCGCCCTGCCCGCCCCCCCCTCCGCCGCCTTTCCCGCCCCCGAGGCCGCCGCGCCCCTGCGTATCGCCGTCGTCGGCCGGACCAACGTCGGCAAGTCGTCCCTGGTCAACCGCCTGGCCGGGGAGGAGCGCCTCATCGTCAGCGAGATCCCCGGCACGACCCGGGACTCGACCGACACCCTGCTCGTCCGCGACGGCCGGCCCTTCTGCCTGGTCGATACGGCCGGCATCCGCCGTATGGCCGCGGCCGAGGACACCCGGGAAAAAGCCGGCGTCATCCGGGCCAAGGCCAACATCCGCCAGGCCGACGTCGTCTGCCTGGTCCTCGACGTCGCCGAGTTCCCGACCCGCCAGGACGCCCGCATCGCCCAGCTGGCCCTGGAATCGGGCCGGCCCCTGGTCATCGCCCTCAACAAGTGGGACCTCGTCGACCGGGACGTCGTCCGCCCCGAGGCCGTTCGGGAGCGGGTCTTCCGCAAGCTCGGCTTCGTCTCCTACGCCCCCCTCCTGTTCGTCTCGGCCAAGACGGGCCAGCGGGTCGTCAAGATCCTGGACACCGCCGCCGAGGTCCACAAGGGGGCCACGACCCGGGTCGAGACCTCGAAATTGAACGAATTCCTGGCCAAGACGACCGAAGCGCACCCGCCCCGCCTCAAGAACGGGGCCCGGGCCAAGCTCCGCTACATCACCCAGAAGGGGGTCGCCCCGCCGACCTTCATCCTGTTCCTGGGCGCCCGGGGCCCCCTGTCGCCGACCTACGAGAAGTTCTTCCTGGAGTCCCTCCGGGAGGAGTTCGGCTTCCACGGCACCCCCCTCCGGCTGGTCGTCCGGACGAGCTGAAAAGCTCCCGGCCCGGCTCCGGACCGGTCCATTTTTTCTTGACTTTGAGGGTGCGTTCGTCTATAAATAAGTTTCTGTCTTTCTCTGTGATTCGCGCTTGACAGTCAAGGAGGTCAGGATGTCCCGCAAGACGACCCAAAGATTCTTGTTCGCGGCCGCCGCCCTCGCGGTGATCTTCGCGTTCGCGGCCTGCCAGAACATCTCCTATTCCAAACTCTCGGCCAACTACCACTTCGGCCGGGCCAACAGCTACTTCCGCGAGAACCAGTACCGGAAGGCCATCACCGAGTACGAGGCCACGCTGAAGTTCAACCCGAACATGACCCAGGCCTACCGCTTCCTCGGCGAGAGCTACAAGCAGCTCTACAAGCCGGGCGTGGAATCGGCCATCAACAAGGAGCTCGAGGCCAAGACCCTGGCGGCCCTGAACAAGGCCCTCGAGATCGAGCCCAACAACAAGGACATCATCTACTCGCTCGGCGACATGTACGACAAGCTCCGCAAGTTCCCCGAGGCCGAGAAGCTCTACCTGCGCATCATCGAGCTCGAGCCCGAGGACATGAGCAACTACTACGTCGTGGCCGAGTTCTACAAGCGCTATTCCTCCGACAACAAGGACATCGCCAAGAAGGCCGAGTCCATGTACCTGCGCCGCATCGAGACCGACCCGGACAACCCCCAGGGCTACGCCTACATGGCGACCTACCTCCAGGAGTCCGCGGGCGGCCCCGAGGAGCTGCTGAAGTCCTACGAGAAGGCGGCCGAGTTCTGGCAGCGGCGCATCACCCTGCAGCCCGACTCCGCCGAGGCCTGGCTGGCCCTGGGCGTCAACCAGTGGTCGCGCTCCTTCCGCTTCCAGTTCCTGTCCTCGGCCGACCGGCTGAGGATGGCCAACGAGGCCCTCAAGTCGATCTCCAAGGCCATCGAGCTCGACGCCAACTACCCCGAGCCGTACGCCTGGATGGGCCCCCTGTACAAGGCCGTTCTGGCCAAGCTCGAGCCCGAGAAGGAAGCCCGCTACAACGCCGAGGGCGACCGCTACCTGGAGAAGTTCCAGGAGCTCCGCAAGCGGGCCGCCGAGCGCAAGAAACTCGAGGAAGAGCTCAAGAAGTAACCGCGGTCCCGACGACCATAGAAACGCGAACGATATGCGCTCCGCCCTCCGGGCGGAGCGCATTTTTCTTTTAAGCCGCCATGTTCATCCCCCTCCGCGACGACAATCCGACCTCGCGGTTCCCCGCGGTCACGATCGCGCTGATCGTCCTGAACACGGCCGTCTTCCTGCTCCAGGCGGCCGCCCCCCGGGGCCTGGAGTCGGCCGTCCTCCTGTTCGGGGCCGTGCCCTACGACATCGTCCACTTCCGCGACGCCGCGCCGGCCGCCGTGCCGCCCCTCCTGACCCTGCTGACGAGCATGTTCCTCCACGCCAGCCTCTTCCACCTGGCCGGCAACATGCTCTACCTGTGGATCTTCGGCAACAACATCGAGGACCGGCTGGGACACGTCCGGTTCGCCCTGTTCTACCTGGCCGGCGGGGTGGCCGCCGCCCTGACCCACATCCTGTTCGAGCCCGGCTCCCGGGTCCCCATGATCGGGGCCAGCGGGGCCATCGCCGCGGTCCTGGGGGCCTACTTCCTGCTCTATCCGCATGCCCGGGTCAAGGTCTTCGTCTTCCTCATCTTCTTCATCGACGTCGTGGCCGTGCCGGCCGGGGTCGTCCTGGGCCTGTGGTTCGTCATGCAGCTCCTCAACGTCGGCATGGGGGGCGGGGTGGCCTGGTTCGCCCACATCGGGGGGTTCCTGGCCGGCCTGGCCTTGGTCCGGCTGGCCCTGGGGAGGGGCGCCCGCAGGCCCCCGGCGGTTTTCTCGGATTAAGTTGACAATTCTCCCGAAAACTAGTATTTTAGGGCGTCTTTCTATCTCTGAATAAGGTTAGAAGCTCATGAGGACGTTTATCCCTAAAAAGGACGACATCGACCAGAAGTGGTGGCTCGTTGACGCCGAGGGCCGCATCCTCGGCCGCATGGCCACCGAGATCGCCGACCTCATCCGCGGCAAGAAGAAGCCCCAGTTCACCAGCCACCTGGACACCGGGGACTTCGTCGTGGTCGTCAACGCGGAGAAGGTCAAGGTCACCGGGCGCAAGCTCGAGCAGAAGAAGTACTACAGCCACTCCCTCTACCCCGGCGGCATCAAGGAGGAGACCCTCAAGGACCTCCTGGCCAAGAAGCCGGAAGAGGTCATCAAGAAAGCCGTCTGGGGCATGATCCCGAAGGGGAAGCTCGGCCGGGCCCTGTACAAGAAGCTCAAGGTCTACCGCGGACCCTCCCACCCCCACGAAGCCCAGAACCCCCAGAAATACGAGTTTTAGGAGGCCCCTTTGAGTCTGATCCAGTACTACGGGACGGGAAAGAGGAAATCGTCCATCGCCCGCGTCTTCCTGCGCTCGGGCAAGGGCGACATCACCCTCTTCGTCAATAAGAGGCCGAGGCCCTACAACGATTATTTCCGCCTCGACGCCTACAAGAACATCATCCGCCAGCCGCTCCTCCTGACCGAGACCCAGGACAAGTTCGACATGTTCCTGCGGGTCAGCGGCGGCGGCGCCAAGGGCCAGGCCGAGGCCATCCGGCTCGGCATCGCCCGGGCCCTCGTCGAGTTCAACCGCGAGCTCAAGCCCGTGCTCAAGTCCGCCAGCCTGCTGACGCGCGACGCCCGGGTCAAAGAACGCAAGAAATACGGATTGCTGGGCGCCCGCAAGGCTCCTCAGTACCACAAGCGTTAATCAGGAGGCAGCCGTTGGTTTCCGTAACGATGAAAGAACTGCTCGAGGCGGGCGTCCATTTCGGGCACCAGACCAAGCGCTGGAACCCGAAGATGAAGGAATACATCTTCGGCCAGAGGAACGGCATCTACATCGTCGACCTGCAGAAGACGATCAAGAACTTCAAGGAAGCCCTGAACTACCTGCGGAGCGTCGCCGAGGACGGCCGGATGATCCTCTTCGTCGGCACCAAGAAGCAGGCCCAGGACATCGTCCGCGACTACGCCACCAAGTGCGAGTCGGCCTACGTCAACCAGCGCTGGCTGGGCGGCCTCCTGACGAACTTCGGCGTCGTCCGCACCAGCGTCGACAAGCTCAAGGAGCTCGAGGAGATGAAGGAGGACGGCCGCTGGGAGCTGCTGTCCAAGAAGGTCCAGTCCAAGCAGGAGAAGGTCTACCGCAAGCTCCAGAAGAACCTCGGCGGCCTGAAGACCATGTCGGGCCTGCCCGGGGTCATCTTCATCATCGACTCCTCGAAGGAGACCATCGCCATCGCCGAGGCCCGCAAGATGGGCATCCCCATCGTGGCCGTCGTCGACACCAACGGCGATCCCGAGGTCGTCAACTATCCCATCCCCGGCAACGACGACGCCGTCCGGGCCATCGAGCTGTTCGCCTCCAAGGCGGCCGAGTCCATCATCGAGGGCAAGAAGAACCGCATCAGCAAGGAGCTCCTCGAGCAGAAGACGGCCGAGCAGGCCGAGGCCGGCGAGGGCGAGGCCCCCGAGGGCGGCGCCCCCGAAGAGAACTGACGCGACCGACACCACGCTCCGGAAAGAGGATATCATGGACATCACGGCGGACAAGGTCAAAGAACTGCGCGAACGGACCGGCATCGGCATGATGGAGTGCAAGGGCGCCCTGGCCGAGTGCGGCGGCGACATGGACAAGGCCATCGAGATCCTGCGCAAGAAGGGCTACGCCCGGGCCGAGGCCAAGTCGAGCCGGGCGGCCAAGGAAGGCCTGGTCGGCGCCTACATCCACATGAACGGCCGTATCGGCGTCCTGGTCGAGGTCAACTGCGAGTCCGACTTCGTGGCCCGCAACGCCGAGTTCCAGGGCCTGGTCAAGGAGCTGGGCATGCAGATCGCGGCGGCCAAGCCGAAGTGGATCGCCCCGAGCGACGTCCCCGAGGACATCGTGGCCAAGGAGAAGGAGATCATCAAGGCCCAGCTCGGCGACATGAAGAAGCCGCCCGAGATCCTCGAGAAGATCGTCACCGGCAAGCTGGCCAAGTTCTTCGAGGAGGTCTGCCTCCTCGAGCAGCCCTACATCCGCGAGGACAAGATCAAGGTCAAGGACCTCATCACCCAGCTCGTGGCCAAGATGGGCGAGAACATCAAGATCGGGCGCTTCGCCCGCTTCGAGATCGGGCAGGACTGACGCCGTCCCGTCCCCCGGGGCCGCCCCCCGGGATTGAACTCCGGACGCATCGGGTATAGAATACCCGCCGGAGTCCAGCCATGCCTCAACCCGTCTACAAGCGCATCCTCCTCAAGCTCTCCGGCGAGTCCTTCCTCGGCGACGTCGCCAGCGGCATCGACTTCAACCGGGCCCTCAGCGTGGCCCGCGAGATCAAGGAGGTCCACGAGCTGGGGGTGGACGTCGCCGTCATGATCGGCGGCGGCAACCTCTTCCGCGGGGCCAAGGGCATCAAGGACGGCATCGACCAGGGCTCGGCCGACCAGATGGGCATGCTGGCCACGGTCATCAACGGCATCGCCCTGCAGGCCGCCCTGGACAAGGCTGGGGCCGACACGCGCCACGTCTCGGCCATCGAGATCAAGTCCGTGGCCGAGCCCTTCATCCGCCGGCGGGTCATCCGCCACATGGAGAAGGGCCGCATCATCATCTTCTCGGCCGGCATCGGCAGCCCCTTCTTCACGACCGACACGGCGGCCGCCCAGCGGGCCCTGGAGATCGGGGCCGACGTCATCCTCAAGGCCACCAAGGTCGACGGGGTGTTCTCCTCCGACCCGGTCAAGGACAATGCGGCCCGCAAGTTCAAGTCCATCCGCTACATCGACGTCCTCAAGAAGAACCTGCGGGTCATGGACGCCACGGCCATCTCGCTCTGCAAAGACAACGGCATGCCCATCCTGGTCTTCGCCCTGGGCAAGGGGGGCAACATCAAGAGGGCCGTCCTCGGCGAGCCCATCGGCACCCGCGTTTACTGAGAGGAACACCATGGTCAAAGACGTTCTCGCCGACACCGCCAAAAAGATGAAGGCCTCGGCCGACCATTTCCGCAAGGAGATCGGCATGCTCCGGACCGGCCGGGCCAACATCGGCATGTTCGAGGATATCAAGGTCAGCTACTACGGCGTCATGACCCCCGTCAACCAGGTGGCGACGCTCAAGGTTCCCGAGCCGACCCTCATCGTCGTCCAGCCCTACGACCCCTCGGTCCTCGAGGCCGTCGACAAGGCCATCCGCGGCGCCGACCTCGGCCTCAACCCCCTCAACGATGGCAAGCTCCTGCGCGTCCCCATCCCGCCCCTCGACGAGGAGCGCCGCCGGGAGATGGCCAAGAAGATCGGCAAGATGCTCGAGGAAGAGAAGACGGCCCTGCGCAACATGCGCCGGGAGGCCAAGGAGTTCATCGAGGAGCTGGAGAAGGAGAAGGAGATCACCGAGGACGAGAAGTTCTCGGGGATCGAGCAGCTCCAGAAGCTCCTCGACGAGACCGTCGCCAAGGCCGAGGAATCGGCCGCCGCCAAAGAAAAAGAAATCTTGGAACGATGAATCTCCGCCGCCCGCAGGCGGCCTTTCCAGCTGGCCTACGCGTCCGGGAAATCCCTGAAGATAAGTCTATGGCCTAAGATATTTCGCAGAATTGGGCTTCGAGCGCTCAGCCCCATTCTGCAGGTCCGCTCCGAAGACTGCGCTCCCCGCCGGAGCACGGACGGGGGTGGCGCCGAGGAAGGAAGCGCCCCGATTCGAGCGACTCTAACAGCCCGGCTTGGGGGCCGATTTCACGAACCAGTTCTCGCGCGAGCCGAACTTCGTCCGCAGGGCCACGCCCCAGCCGACGGCGTTCATCGCCAGGGTGAACAGGAAGCCCAGCACGGGGACGAATCCGGCGATGCTGGAGACCACGAGGCCCATCAGCATAGCGCTTAAGGCGGAAACGGCCCGCCCGCGGTTGTTCGCCAAGATCGCCATGCCCAGGAAATAGAGAACGGCCAGGCGTCCGAAGAGCCAGATGGCGAAACCGGCCGCTACCAGGGCCATGGCTATGGGGATGCCGATGAGGATGAAGCTCAACAGGACGGTGAAAACCAAGAGCGTGAAGAAGACCATGAGGGCCACCAGGCCGGTCCCGAGCACGGGCCAGAAGTGCTGGCGGATCTCCCCCGCGGCGTAGGCCAGGGGCTTGGGGAAGAGCGACGCCCCGAGCAGGGCGGCCATGAACCACAGGAAGATGAAGATCAGTTTGAAGATGACGATGACGGGGATGAGCGACAGGGAGAACAGGCCCTGGAAGAAGCCGTTGTCCCGGAAGATCTTGTCGCCGAGCTCGCGGGTCTGGAAGTAGATCGTGTCGCCCCCGATGGAGCAGCCGGCCTCCTTCTCGAGCGTCCCCCCGAGGGCGGCCAGGTCCTCCTTGATCACGGCCGTCGATTTGACCAGGATGCGCGAGCCGATGCCGATGACGGACTGGCCGACGGTGCCGCTGACCGTGATCGAGCCGCCGATGACCATGACGTCCTCGCGGACCTCGCCGTCGACGACGACGTGGCCGCCCAGGCTGAAGATCTTGTCCTGGGTCTCGCCGGCGCCGACGACGACTTCCTTCTGAGCGCCGGCCGCGCCGCGGGGGGTGGCCGACGCGGCCAGGGGTGCCAGCAGGAACAGCCCGAACAGGGCCAGGGCCAGGCTTTTCTTCATCATGATCTCTCTCCAGCGGAGTGATAGCGTCTCGTCCCGAACCAGATCAGGGCGGCCAGGAGCACGGCCAGTCCGGCCACGACCGCCAGGCCCTCGGGGCCGAGCGAGCGGGCCATGGCGGCCGCGCCGTCGACGGCCAGGCCGGCCAGGTCGGTGCCGACCTTCAGGAGCAGGCCGGCGATCTTGAGCAGCATGACGGCGGCGGGCAGGCAGACGGCCGCGCAAGATCCTGCGAAGCGGTTGAAGGCGACGAGCAGGTCCGAAAGCCCGTGCCCCGTAAAGAAATAGAAGCCGAGCAGGGCCAGGGTCAGCGCGGTGAGCCCGGCCAGAAGCGCCTCCCAGCCGCCCCGGGCCGGCTCGGGCTCCGGCAGGGCGGCCAGGACCGAGCGGGCGAAGCCCTCGGGGACCTCGAACGGGGGCAGGGTCGTGAAGGCCTCGTGGAGGAGCCGGCGCTCTTCCAGGGCCTCGCGGCAGCCGGGGCAGGCCTCGACGTGCTCCTCGATCTTGCGGGCCTCGTAGGGATTGAGCCCGTCCTCGAGATAGAGGTAGAGGTCGGCGGCGCGGGGGTGGGCGTTCATGCGGCCTCCATCCTCTTGCGGAGCAGTTCCTTGGCCTGGAAGACCCGGTTCTTGACCGTGCCGACGGGCAGGCTCTTGATCTCGGCGATCTCCTCGTACGAGAACTCGTTGACGTGGCGAAGGACGAACAGCTCCCGGAGCGCCTCGGGGACGGTCTCCAGGGCCCGCTCGATCTTCCTCCGGATCTCGGCCAGCTCGAACTTACGGACGACCGACGGGCCGGGGTCGGCGACCTGGGGCAGGAGGTCGTCGTCCTCGTCGCCCACGGGCTGGTCGAGCGAGACCGTGGCGATCTTCTTCTTGCGCCAGTGGTCGATCATGTGGTTGGAGGCGATCTTGAACAGCCAGGTGCTGAACTTGTAGGCCGGGCTGTAGGAGTCGAGCGAGCAGTAGACCTTGAGGAAGATCTCCTGGGCGAAGTCGAGCGCCGCCTCCCGCTCCCCGGTCATGCGGCCGAGGTAGCTCGTGAGCGGCTGCTCGTACTTGCGGACCAACATTTCGAACGCCTTACGGTCTCCTTTGAGGGCGCGGGATACCAGCTTCCGGTCGTCTGTCATCGAGAGAGTATCCTGCCCTCGGGTGTTCATACGGACCAGCGGCCTAAAGGTTCAGCGCCTAGCGGATGGCGCCCTCCGTGTCGTCGATGATCTCGGTGTCCGGGGGGACCTTGAGGGAGAAGGTCCGTTCGAGGATGCGGACCCCGGTCCGGACCTGGCTGAAGACGAACTCGCGCTTGTTCCCGGACCACTCGTAGAACAGGACCCGGCGGGGGAGCCAGGCGGCCTCGTCGATCTCGAGGAGGAGGTACGAGAAGTCCCCCTCCTCCCGGGGCGTCAGCTTGATCTGGCGGACCCGGGCGGCGTCGGTCGGGAAGGGGCTGTCCTCGACCGTGTAAGCCTCCTCGACGGGCATGACGCCCAGGAAGAGGCCGAAGATGTCGGTCTTGAGGGTCTCCGGGGGGACGGGGCTGCGGGTCAGCTGCTTCTCCTCGGGCAGGTACATCTCGACGACGCCCGCCTTGTAGAGGAAGACCTTGTCCTGGGGATCCTTGTACTCCCAGCGCATGCGGTCGGGCTTGCTCAGGAAGAGCTCCCCGGTCTCGCGGATGGGCTCCGTGACGGTCAGGGAATAGTGGAGTTGTTCGAATTTGGCCCGCAGAGTGGTCAGAGCCTTGAGGGAGGCCTGGAGCTTGGCCACGGCCTGGCCAGCCGTCAGGGCCGGGGGAGTCGCGGCGGGCGCGGCGGCTTGGGGTACGGGGGAGGCGGACATGGTCTGGGCCGGGGCCTGGACCGCGCCAAAGGCCGTGATGACGAGGGTAACCAGGGCTGCGCGGACAGGCGAGAGGCGGTTCATGGAGCCCATTATACCCGAAAACCGGGCCTTCGCGCTTCCCGGCCGGGACGGGGGCCGGGACGGGGACACGTACCTGCTGGGGACACGTACCTGAGGTACATGTCCCCAAAGTTGGTGTATACTCCGGGGGCATGAGAACGGGCTTCCTGGCGGCCATCCTCATCTACGCCGCCGTCCTCTGGGCCGTGGCCGCCGTCGGCCCGGGCCGCGGCGCCCGGGGGCTGGAATCCTACTTTCTGGCCTCCCGGCGGCTCGGGGCCGGCCGCGTCGCTTTCACCCTCTGCGCTTCGTGGATCGGGGCCGCCTCTCTGCTCGTCTCGACGGACGAGGCCTGCCGGGCCGGGGCCGGCGCCGTCTGGATCGTCG
The DNA here is from genome assembly GCA_017999365.1 of Candidatus Aminicenantota bacterium. Classification (GTDB taxonomy): domain Bacteria; phylum Acidobacteriota; class Aminicenantia; order Aminicenantales; family Saccharicenantaceae; genus RBG-16-66-30. The sequence goes on along the minus strand of JAGNLW010000001.1, from coordinate 1,310,207 downwards.
GCGTCCCGGCCGTCGTCACCCTCCTCGTCCTCGCCGTCCTCATCCGGCCCATCCGGGCCGCGACGGGCCTGACCCTCTCCGGACTCATCCGCGACCGCTACGGCCGCGCGGCCGGGACGGCCGCGACGGTCCTCGTCGTCTGGTACATGACCCTCCTCGCCGCCTCCCAGATGGTCGCCGCGGGGCCCTTCCTCGGGGCCTTCCTGGGCACGGGCCCTCTCACGAGCCTGCTCGTCGCCGCGGGCCTGGCCGTCGTCTATTCCGCCGCCGGGGGCCTCAGGGCCGTGGCCCGGACCCACGTCGTCCAGATCGGCCTGCTCGTCGCCGGCGTCGCCGGCATGATCGCCTCGCTCGCTTCGCGCGTCTCCTGGGCCGATGTCCGCGCCGCCGCGCGGGCGGCCGGCCGGGCCGGCTATTTCGATCCCCTGGACGGAGCCGGCCGCAACGTCCTCGTCGCCCTCTCGTTCGCCCTGGCCTGGACCATCTCGCCCATCGCCTGGCAGCGGCTGCAGGCCGCCCGGAGCGAGGCCTCCGCCCGCCGCGGCGCCCTGGGCGCCGCCCTCGTCCTGGGCGGCTTCTACGCGGCCATCGTCGCCGCCGGCATGCTCTTCCTGCCCCTCTTCCCGGACGGGGGGACCGGCCTTCCGCTCGTCTCCCGGTTCGTCCGCTTCGAAGCCGGGAGCGCCCTCGGCGCTCTCCTCTTCGTCACCGTGCTGGCCGCCATCCTGTCGACCATGGACGCAGCCCTCAATACGGGCGCCTTCACCCTCGCCGGCGACCTGCTGGGCCGAGGCCGGGTCACGGAAGCCCCGTCCGGCTCGCCCGCCGCCGACCCGCGCCGGGCCCTTCTCGTCGCCCGGGGGGCGACCGTCGTCCTGGCCGCGGCCGCCTTCTTCGTGGCCGCCCGGCTCGGCGACATCCTGAAGACCCTCGGGCTGGCCTCGGCCGTCATGGCCGAAGGCCTGCTCGTCCCCGGCCTGGCCGCCCTGGCCCTGAAACGGCCCGCGCCTCTCGCCGGGTTCCTGTCGCTCCTGGCCGGGGGCGGCCACGCCCTGGTCGCGTTCCTCGCCGAGACCGGCCTCGTCGGACCGTCCCTGCCCCCGTGGCCGCGCTCCCTGCCGGCGGGGGTCCTCCTGGGGGCCGCGGGCTTCCTGGCCGGCCTGGCCCTCGACCGCTTTGTCCGTCGCCCGGCCGGGGCCGCGCCCCCCGCGGCTTGACTTTTTCCCGGAAATGGTAAAATAGGGGGCACGGAGGGAGAAAATGAAGAAAACACTGTTCGTATTCGCATTGGCCGCTCTGCTGGCCGGGCCCGTCCTGGCCCAGACGGCCGCCGAGCACATCGGGATGGGCGATCAGGCCTACGCCGCGCTCGACGACGCCAAGGCCCTGGAGCACTACCAGGAGGCCCTCAAGCTCGAGCCCGAGAACTACGAGGCCCTTTGGAAGGCCTCCCGGGCCATGGTCGACATCGCCGACGTCATCCCGGTGACGCCCGCGACCAAGAAGAGCGTCGAAGAGCAGCAGGAGAAGATGTACACCGAGGCCACGGCCGTCGCCAAGAAAGCCGTCGGCGTCAATCCCAACGACACCTGGGGCCATTTCCAGTACGCGGCCGCCAACGGCAAGCGCCTGCTCCTGCTCGGCAAGAAGGAGCAGATCGACGCCTCCAAGGCCGTCCGGACCGAGATCGACAAGGCCCTCGAGCTCGACGCGACCAACCACCTGGCCTGGCACGCCCTCGGCCGCTGGCACCGGCGCATGGACGAGATCGGCGGCATGAAGCGGGCTCTGGGCAGCCTCATCTACGGCTCCATCCCCAAGGGCTCCTACGCCGAGTCCGAGAAGGCCCTGCGCAGGGCCATCGAGCTCCATCCCGAGTACGTCAACCATTACCTCGAGCTCGGCCGGACCCTCGTCGCCCTCAAGCGGTACGACGAGGCCCACGAGAGCTTCCAGAAGGCCCTCGACCTGCCCAAGACGACCTCCAAGGACGACGTCATCAAGGCCGAGGCCAAGACGGAGCTCGACGCCCTGGCGGCTAAAAAGAAGAAATAGCCGGTTATTCGGAGAAGACCTGGGCGGTGAAGACCTCGATCTTCGCGCCCTTTTTCCACTCGTCGGGCGGCAATCCGGCCTTCAAGCAGCCGTGGCGCAGGAAGGTCTCTCTGTCCCAGCCGTGCTCGATCGGCACCTGGGGCAGGAGCAGGCCCTTGTGGAAGCCCTTCGAGACGATGATGCCGTGGCGGCCGACGACGACCACCTCGGGCCCGGCCGCGGGCTCGGGCTGGCCCAGGACGGAGATCTCGATCCGCAGGCGGCCCATCTCGTCCGCCCCGACGGGCTCGAACCGGGTGTCCTGAGTGGCCGCGGCCAGGGCCATCTCGACGACGGTCTCGTCGAGGCGCTTGACCGGCAGGGGATAGCCGACGCAGCCGCGGAGGTCCCCGTCGACCGTCAGAGTGACGAAGGCGCCTCGCTTCTCGGCCAGAACGCCCTTGGCCCCGGCCGGAGGGCGGAGGCGCTCGCCGTCGCGGAACCAGTGTTCGAGGGCCCGGCGGGCCAGGGCCAGGCAGGCCCGTTCCTCGTCGCGCGTCAGGGGTTCGCTCACGGGGATCCCTCCTTCACGGCCGGCGCGAGCCCGACCGGCGCCAGGGTGAACCGCCGCTCGAAGGCGACGACGAAGGGGTGGAGGACCGGCGCCCGGCCCGGGCCGGAGAAGCGGAGCACGAGCTTGCCGTACCAGGCGGGCCCCCGGACGGCCGCCAGGAACGCGGCCCCCGGACGGAAGGCGAACAGGCCGATCGTCCGGTCCGGCCAGACGCCGTCGAGCCCGGCCAGCAGGCGCGGCCGGGGCGCCTCGGCGGCCGAACCGGCCGGGAAGGCTTTTTCGACGATGAAGCGGCTCCCCCGCACGTGCCCGACGAGCACCCCCCACGCGCCCGGCCGCGGCCGGAACACGGCCCAGGCCTCGAGCTCGCGCCGGGCCTCGGGCGTGATGAGCGCGTCCACGGGCCGATTATAGCACCGTTGACTCCCGGCGGGAATTGGCGATAAGATGAGGCCGGGGACAGCGGTGAAATACGAGATCGTCGTCGTCGGGGCCCTGGAGACCAATTGCTATCTCGTCTACTGCGAGGAGACGCGGGCCTGCGCCGTCGTCGATCCCGGGGCCGACCCCGAGCGGATCGTCGCCGCCATCGCCGCCCTGGAGCTCAAGCCGGCCGTCGTCCTCAACACCCACGGCCACGTCGACCACATCGGCGGCAACGGCGACCTGATCCAGAAGTACGGCATCCCCCTGGCCATGCACGCCGCCGACACGGGCATGCTCCGGGTCAGCGACAACATCGAGCTCAGCCTGCTCCTCGGGGCCCGCGACTCGCCGCCGCCGGACCGGCTCCTGGCCGACGGGGACGAGGTCGCCGTCGGGAACACGTCGCTCCGGGTCATCCACACGCCGGGGCACACGCCGGGGAGCGTCGGCTTCCTCCACGGCGGGGTGCTCTTCTCGGGCGACACTCTTTTCTGCGGCGGCGTCGGCCGGACCGACCTCCCGGGCGGCTCCTGGAAGGACCTCGAGCGGTCCATCCGGGAGCGGATCCTGACCCTGCCCGGCGAGACCGTCGTCCTGCCCGGCCACGGGCCGTGGACCACGGTCGAGCAGGAGCGGCTCTCCAATCCCTCCCTGACATGAAGCCCCCCGCCTCCTCGCCCGAGGACGCCCTCCGGCTCTTCCTCGAGTACCTGGCCGTCGAGAAGGGCCTCGCCCCGAACACGCTCCAATCCTACGAGCGCGACCTCCGCAAGCTCGCCGTCCGGCTGAAGGCCGGCCGGACGCCGCTCGCCCGGGTCACCGAGGACGTCCTGGCCGGCTTCCTCCGCGACCAGAGCCGGTCCGGGCTCTCGGCCCGCTCCCAAGCCCGCCTCGTCTCCGCCCTGCGGTCCTTCTTCCGCTTCCTCGTCCTCAGCGGCCTCGTCAAACGCGACCCCGCGGCCCGGCTGACGACGCCGTCGACCTGGCTGTCCCTGCCCAAGTTCCTGACCGTCGAGGAGGTCGAGGCCCTGCTCCAGGCGCCCGATCCGGCCAAACCGGCCGGCGTCCGGGACCGGGCCATGCTCGAGGTCCTCTACGGGGCCGGCCTGCGCGTCTCGGAACTGGCGGCGCTCAAGGCGGCCGAGGTCAACCTCGGCGACGGCTTCCTCGTCTGCCGGGGCAAGGGCGGCAAGGAGCGGATCGTGCCGCTCGGCCGGTCGGCGGCGGCGGCCGTCGGGCGCTGGCTGGCCGAGGCCCGGCCGCTCGTCGACGCCGACGGCCGGGAGCAGCTGTTCCTGTCGCGGCGGGGCCGCCCGTTCACACGCCAGGGTGTCTGGAAGCTCCTTCGCAAGCACGCCGCCAAGGCCGGGCTGGCCGCGAAGGTCTTCCCGCACGTTCTCCGGCACTCGTTCGCGACCCACCTGCTCGAGCGGGGCGCCGACCTGCGCGCGGTCCAGCTCATGCTCGGCCACAGCCAAATCACGACGACCCAGATCTACACCCACGTCAGCCGGGAGCGGCTGCGGCGGGTCTACGACAAGTTCCATCCGCGGGCGTGAGGGGCGGGCGCGTCAGCGCATGGCCAGCGCGACCACGGCCTTGACCTCGTGCCGCTCGGGGGGGCCGAGCGGGACTCCGCTCTGCGGTCCGGCCGTTTCCCATTCCCAGGAGAAGGCCCGCTCGGCCCGGCGCCGGCCGAGGTCCCCGGCCGGGAGGACGACGCGGTTCGAGCCCTTGGTCAATCCGGCGTCGTAGCCTCCGCCGGCGAAGCCCTCCGGGGTCGTCGCGGTGCGGGGGAGGGTAAGGCGGAGGCCGGCGGCGGCGTTCAGCAGGGGCACGGGCACGGCGCCTTCGAGCCCGAAATCGAACTCGACCGTCTTGCCGTCCCTGAGGACGTAATTGAGGCAAAGGTCCGGCGCCGGCACGTCCGTGGTCTCGACGAGGGTCATGCGGTCCCCGGACTCGGTCCGCTCGCTCAGGCGCCACTCGAGGACCTCGGTCTTGAGGTGGACGAGCAGGAAATCGTCCTGGTCCGGTTCCAGGCGGCCCTCCCAGCGGGCCCGGTAGGCGTACGTTCCCGTGACGGCCTTGCTCCCCGTTCCCGGCCCGTCCCCGAGGCGGTAGGCCCCCTCGACGGAGACGGTCAGGCGGACGCTCCACCACCCGGGGCCGCCGCCGGGCGGGCGGCCCGGAGCGGCCGCTCCCGGGGACAAGCCCAGGAGGAGGAGGGCCCCCGCCAGCAGGGCCCGGACGGTCCGGGTTGAACCTTCGGCCATGGCAGTCCGTATCTCCTATGGACCTTATTATTCTACCCCGGCGCCGATTCCTTGACAAACGGCCGGGGAAGGCGTATCCTGGCCAGAACTGTTAGGTTCACGAAGTAAACCGGTTAGTTCAATAAAATAAACTCATAGGTTCATCGCCATGAAATCCGCCGAACTCCTGCGCGAGCGCGAGCAGCGCCGCCGCGCCTACTACCGCGAGTCCATCCTCCACGCCGCCGAGCGGGTCATCGTCCGCAAGGGCTACAGCGCCACGACCATGGACGACGTGGCCCGGGAGGCCCGGCTGTCCAATGCCACCATCTACAAGTGCATCACCGGCAAGGAGGTCCTTCTGTTCGAGATCCTCAACCACTATTTCGACGACCTCAGGGCCAAGACGGAAGCCATCGCCGCCGGTCCCGGCACGGCCACCGACCGGCTCCGCTCGGTCTTCCTGATGGCCCTGCGCGAGTCCGAGGCCAGGCGGAGCCTGACCCGCGTCCTGTGGATGGACAAGTCCATGCTCAAGCTCGTGCATCTGTTCTTCGCGTCCTCCGGCAAGTCCGGGCCGGCGGCGACCGGCGACCGCAAGAGGCTCAACGTCCTGATGGAGAAGAGGAGGGCCCTCACCGCCGCCGGGGCCCGCATCCTGTCCGACGGCGTGGCCGCGGGAGAGTTCCGGCCGCTCGACGCCGGCCGGGCGGTCGAGTTCCTCGAGGCCGTCGTCGAGGGCTACACGCACGCCTATTTATGGCAAGGCGGCGCTTTCGATCCGGCGGTGGCCGCCGAGGAGCTGACCGGGTTCGTACTCGGAGGCATCCGCAATCCCGATCGTCCCGTCAAGGAGAACTGATATGAGGAAGACGTCCTTCCTTCTCGTCCTGGCCGCGCTCGCCGCGGCGGCCCTGGCCCCGGCCGGGCTCGACGCCCAGGAGGCCCAAGAGACCGTCGTCCTGACCGTCGACGACGCCATCGCCCTGGCCCTGCGGCAGAACTCCTTCCACCTGGCCTCCCAGGAGAAGATCGCCCAGGCCCGGGCCGGCGTCCGCCTGGCCGCGGCCGGCTTCCTGCCGACGATCAACGCCTCCGGCAACGATACCCTGGAAGAGAAGCTCTTCGTCCTCGAGTTCCCGTCCATGGTCCCCGGCCAGCCGCCGACCCGGATGTCCATCGACTTCACCAAGGACTACCAGATGTCCTTCCAGTTCGGGCTGCCCCTCTACGCGGGCGGGCGCTTGACCGCCGGATACAAGCAGGCGACCTACGGGCTCAAGGCCAGCCAGGAATCCGTCCGCCTGTCCGAGCAGGAGACCGTCCTGGAGGCCAAGCGGGCCTTCTACGGCTACCTCCTGGCCAGGGAGTTCTCGGCCGTCGCCGCGGAGGGACTGGCCCTGGCCGAGAAGTTCATGGCCAACGTCCAGAACCTCCATGCCGTCGGCATGGCCTCCCGGTTCGATCTCCTCCGCTCCGAGGTCCAGGTGGCCAACCTCAAGCCCCAGGCCATCCGGGCCCGCAACGCCGTCGAGGTGGCCGCGCTCGGGCTGAAGACCGTCTGCGGCCTCGAGCTCGACACCCCCGTCGAGGTAAGGGGCGAGCTCGTCGCCCCCCCCCTCGATCCCGAGGCCCGGGACATCGTCGCCGAGGCCCTCGAGCAGAGGCCCGAGCTCCGCCTGCTCGACTACCAGCGGGGCATGGCCGAGCAGTCTCTCAAGCTGGCCCGCGGCGCCGTCCTGCCGACCCTGGCCCTGGGCGGCCAGTACAATGTCTGGGCGGACGCCCTGAACCTGCGCAAGGGCACCTGGCAGAACTACTACACGATCAGCCTGTCGCTGTCCCTGCCCATCTTCAACGGCTTCGAGTCCAAGGCCCGCATCGGCCAGTCCAAGGCCGCCCTGCGCGAGATCGAATGGACCCGCAAGGGCCTGACCAACGCCGTCGCCTTCGAGGTCCGGCAGGCCTCTCTCAACCTCAACCAGGCCCGGGAGACCCTGCTCTCCCAGGAAAAGAACGTCGAACAGGCCCGCGAGGCCGTCCGCATCGCGGAGCTCAATTACGCCGAAGGGCTGGCCACCAACCTGGACGTCTCCACGGCCCAGGTGGCCCTGAGCCAGGCCCGGACCAACTATTCCCAGGCGCTCTACGACTGCGTCATCACCCAGGCCCAGCTCGAGAAGGCCGTCGGCCGGGGCCGGTCCGAGAGCCGCTCGAACTAACGGAGGAACCGATGAACACCCCGAACACCCTCAAGTCGCTCGCCCTCGCCGCTCTCGCCGCGACCGTCGTCGTCGTCGCCGCCTGCAAGAAGGAGGCCGCCCAGGCCGCGCCCGACCAGGCCTTCGGCGCCGCCCCGGTCAAGGTCTTCAAGGCCGCCCGCGAGCGGATCACGGAGAGGATCACCTACACCGGGACCCTCGAGGCCCTCAACAAGATCAACATCATGCCCGAGACGGGCGGCAAGATCGCCCGCATCCATGTCGAGGCCGGCGACCGCGTGGCCAAGGGCCAGCTGCTGGCCGAGCTCGAGACGGAGTCCATCCGCCTCCAAGTCCGGCAGGCCGAGGCCGGAGTGGCCGTGGCCGAGGCCGGCTACGCCGACGCCCTCAAGAACAAGGAGCGCATGGACCGGCTGATCAAGGAGAGCGCCGTCTCCGAGCAGCAGCGCGAGAAGGTCCAGTTGGCCTTCGACGCCGCCGCGGCCCAGCTCGAGCAGGCCCGGGCCGCCCTCAACCTGGGCCGCCACGCCCTGGACCAGTCCCTCATGAAGGCCCCGTTCGCCGGGGTCATCGCCTCCAAGAACGCCGAGGTCGGCGACGTCATCAACCCCATGATGGGCGGCGGGTACGGCGGCGGCGCCTCGGGCGTCCTGACCCTCGTCGACTTCGCGACGATCAAGCTGGCCGTGGCCGTCTCCTCCGAGGACATCGGCCGCGTCCGCAAGGGCCAGGAGGCGGTCCTCCGCGTCGGGTCGCTGCCCGGGCGCGAGTTCCGCGGCGCCGTCCGCGTCGTCAACCTGACCGCCGATCCGCAGAGCAAGAAGTTCGGGGTCGAGGTCCACGTCCCCAATCCGGACGGGACCCTGCGGCCGGGCACCTTCGGCGACCTCGTCTTCGAGGTCCAGTCGCACGAGAACGCCCTGGTCGTGCCCCAGACGGCCGTGCTCGAGAATTCCTACGTCTTCGTCGTCGAGGCCGGCAAGGCCGTCCGCAAGGACGTCGCCCTGGGCATCCAGAACACGACCATGGTCGAGATCCTGTCCGGCCTGGCCGACGGCGACCCCGTCGTCGTCGAGGGCAACTACGGGCTCGAGAAAGGCGCGCCGGTCCAGATCCTCGAAGAGGTGAAAAAGTGAAGCTCCCCGAATTCTCGGTCAAGAAAAAAGTCACCGCGTCAATGATGGCGGCCATCCTGGTCGTCCTGGGAGCCATTTCGTTCACCCGGCTGGGGCTCGACTTCTTCCCCGACCTCGAGTTTCCGACCGTCTCGGTTATCACGTCCTATTCTGGAGCGTCGTCTGAGGACATCGAGAAGGTCCTGACCCGGCCCCTCGAGCAGCTCGTCAGCTCGGTCAACCGGGTCAAGAAGGTCACCTCCCAGACTTCCGAGGGCGTCTCGGCCATCAGCGTCGAGTTCGAGTGGGGCACCAACCTCGACTTCGCCGCCCAGGACATCCGCGACCAGATCGCCCTCTACGAGCAGTACCTGCCCGAGGAGGCGGCCGATCCCCTGGTCATGAAGTTCAGCTTCAGCCAGTTCCCGGTCATCTTCTACGGCATCACCAGCGACCTGCCGGCCATGAAGCTGCGGACCGTCATGGAGGACGAGATCGCCCCGCGCCTCGAGCGCATCGACGGCGTGGCTTCGGCCCGCGTCTTCGCCATGGACGAGCGCGAGATCCTCGTCGACGTCGACCGGGCCGCCCTCGAGAGCCGCGGCCTGACCTTGGACCAGGTCCGCATGGCCCTGGGCACGGAGAACATCAACCTGCCGGCCGGCAACCTCGTCGAGCGCTACTCCGAGATCCTCGTCCGGACCATGGGCGAGTACAAGACCCTCGACGACATCCGGCGGACCGTCGTCGGCATGACCGCCGCGGGCGAGCCCGTCTACGTCTCCGACGTCGCCGAGATCAAGGACACCCTCAAGGAGATGCGCTACACCTCCCGCATCCAGAACCAGAACGGGGTTTACCTCATCGTCAGCAAGCGTTCCGGCGCCAATACCCAGCAGGCCAGCGCGGCCGTCAAGCGGGAGCTGGCCAAGCTCCAAGGGACCATCCCGGGCAACCCCGTCTTCCACGTCGCCATGGACCAGGGCGACATGATCGAGCGGGTGACCTCGAACACGGTCACCAACGCCTGGCAGGGCGGCCTCCTGGCCATCCTGCTCATCTTCCTGTTCCTGCGCAACTGGCGCCCGACCTTCGTCATCAGCCTGGCCATCCCGCTGTCGATCATCACCACGTTCATCGCCATGTACGCGGCCGGCTACACCCTGAACCTGCTGACCCTCGGCGGCCTGGCCCTGGGGGTGGGCATGCTCGTCGACAACGCCATCGTCGTCATCGAGAACGTCTACCGGCACCTCGAGGAAGGCGAAGGGGCCGACGAGGCCTCCATGGCCGGCGCCGGCGAGGTCGGCATGGCCATCACGGCTTCGACCCTGACCACGATCGCCGTCTTCTTCCCCATGATCTTCGCCTCGGGCATCACCGGCAAGTTGACTCAGGCCTTGGGCCTGTCCATCACCTTCTCACTCCTGGCCTCGCTGTTCGTGTCCCTGACGGTCGTGCCGCTCTCGACCTCGCTCCTCTTCAGCACCCCGAAGAGCCTCAAGTCCATCGCCAAGGCCCCCGAGGAGCGCCAGTTCGCCAAGGCCAAGGCTTGGTACCGGACGCGGCTCGACTGGGCCCTGCATCACCGGCGCTGGGTCCTCGGCGGGTCCATCGGCCTGTTCGTCCTGTCCTTGGCCATCATCCCCTTCCTGGGCACTGAGTTCATGCCGGCCCAGGACATGGACATGCTCATGCTCAAGGTCCGTATGCCCGTCGGCACGTCCCTCGAGGAGACCGACCGCGTCGTCGGACTGGTCGAGAAGATCATGATGACCACGCCCGAGATCACGACCATCTCTGCCCAGATCGGCTCCCAAGCCGATCAGGACGCCGGCGACGCCGCCTCGGGCTTCTCCAATGCCGGCACCCACGAAGGCCTGCTCTGGGTCGGTCTGGTCAAGGGCGACCAGCGCAAGGAGTCCAACACCCAGATCCTCGAGCGCATCCGGCGCCAGCTGCCGAACCTGAAGGGGGTCAAATTCGAGGCCCTCAACATGAGCCAGCAGATACTGGGCGGGGCCGCGGCCCCGGTCGAGATCAAGATCTTCGGCACGGACCTGGCCGCCCTGAAGAAGAACGCCGACCAGGCCGTCCAACTCATCTCGGGCATCGAGGGGCTGCGCGACGTCACCCACACCCTGGCCGCCGGCAAGCCCGAGGTCCAGATCAAGATCGACCGCGAGCGGGCCTATCGCCTGGGGCTTTCCGTCTACCAGGTGGCCAACACCGTCCAGACCGCGACCCTCGGCCGGGTGGTCACGCGCTACCGCGAGGGCAACGACGAGATCGACGTCCGGCTGCGCTTCAAGAAGGAATACCGCGACACCCTGGACGAGGTCCGCAGCATCCCGCTCCGCACGGCCGCCGGCCGGACCGTCTACCTCGAGCAGGTGGCCGACGTCGCCTACGCCGAGGGGCCGATCAAGATCGCCCGCGAGAACCAGGCCCGGGTCGTCTCCGTCACGGCCAACATCGCCGACCGCGACCTGGGCAGCGTCGTCCGCGAGATCAAGGGCCGGCTGGCCGGCTTCGAGAGCTCCCTGCCCCCCGGCTATTTCCTCGAGTACGCCGGCTCCTACGAGGACATGCAGGAGGCCTTCCTCATCCTGGCCGGCGCCTTCGCCCTGGCCATCCTGCTCGTGTACATGATCATGGCCTCCCAGTTCGAGCACTTCGTCCACCCGTTCATCATCATGTTCACCGTGCCGCTCGGCATCGTCGGCGTCATCCTCGGCTTGGCCGTCACCGGAAGGACGGTCAGCATGGCCGCCCTCGTCGGGGTCATCATGCTGGCCGGCATCGCCGTCAACAACGGCATCGTCATGATCGACTACATCAACCAGTTGATCAAAAAGGGGGTCGATAAGCGCGAGGCCATCCTTCAGGGGGCGACGACGCGCGTGAGGGCCGTCCTTTTGACGGCCCTGACGACCATCCTGGGCGCCCTGCCCATGGCCTTCTCCCGGTCGTCGGGCTCCGAATTCCGGGCCCCCATGGGCGTGGCCATCGCTTTCGGCCTGACCGCGACGACCATCCTGACGCTCTTCGTCGTCCCGGTCATCTACAGCGTGGTCAACAAGATACGCTTCAAGGAGCGCAAGCCGGCCGCGGCCTGAGCCGCGGCGCCCCGCCGGCCATTATAGATCGAGGCCGGGCCTCCCTTTCGGGAGCCCGGCCTTTTTTTTAGGATTTGTATTTGAGGAAAGCGCCGATCGAGCCGTAGCGGTCGAGCTTCGACGGCGGCGCGATGTGGCGGACCGTCCCGCCGCGCTTGAGCACGGTCTCGATGACCTCGTCGACGACGTCCTGGACGATCTCCGTCTTCTTGTCGCAGACGGGGCACTTGAGATCGTCCAGGTAGAAGAAGCGGTGGGTCGGGCAGAGCCGGCCGGGCTTGGAGAAATTGTGGGTCACGACGAGCGTCTGGACCTCGTACTGGTTGAGGCGGTGGACGGTGTCGCGCAAGCCCGAGGCGGCCAGGCCGCCCCGCTCGAGCTCGGCCACGAGCTTCTGGACGGTTTCCTCCTCCTCGGCCTTCTTCAGCCGGGCCTCGGCCTCCAGGACCTCCTGGAGGACCTTGGCCGGAGCGTCGCCGACGCGGGCCTTGAGGCGGGCCTTGAGCCGGCCGCGGAGATAGGCGTGGAGGTGGGGCTCGAAGTCGGGGCAGTGGTTGTCCTCGCAGCCGACGAAGAGCCAGTCGAAGGGGTGCTTCTTGCTCAGGTCGAAGGTCCGCTGGGCCGTCCGCTTGAAGTGGTCCTGGAGGTGGGCGTCGATGTGGCGTTCGATGCGCTTGGCGGCCGTGCCCTCGAAGCCGCCCTCGCGGACGCGCCCGGGGACGTCGCTCTCGAGCTCGTCGAGCAGGCGGATCTCGTTCATCGTGACGTCGTACCAACGGGCCTCGCGGCGGCTGATGAGCAGGGCGCAGACGGGGCTGTACTTGTCCAGGATGGCGGCCAGCGGGCGGATGTAGAAGCTGGTGTCGAAGATGATCCGGTTGCGCGGCCCGTGGGGCAGTTCCAGGACGTGCCAGAACTTCTCCCGGCTGTGGGAGAAGAAGGCCAGGCCGGCCGCGTTCGAGTCGGCCAGGGTCTGGGCCCCGTGGTCGGCGACGAGATCGAGGTCGGCCAGCAGGGAATCGGTCCGGGCCTTCGACGCGCCGAGCCCGCAGGCCCGGGTCCGGGCCTCAGCCAGGAGGTTCTTCAGGGCCAGCTGGATCTCTTTCTTGTTCAGCCGCCCTTTGTCCGAGTCCAGGTAGACCGACGTGACGAGATCGCCCTGGGCCTTGAGCCTGGCCAGGGCCTCGATCTGGGAACGGCTCTGGAATTTCATTCATCCTCCTTGGGATATGTTAGGGGGGGCTTGCGGCGAACGGGGGCGAACGGAAAGCGGGGGGCCATCAACATCCCCACAATAGGCCCGGGGCCGGGCTTTGTCAAGCGGCCTCGGGCCGCCCTCCGGAGGGGCCTTTACGCCGGGGGGGGAAATCGCTATAATACCGCTTCCCTGAGTGCGGAAGTGGCGGAATTGGCAGACGCGCAAGCCTCAGGAGCTTGTGGCCGCAAGGCTATGGGGGTTCGAGTCCCCCCTTCCGCACCAGCTTCGTTCCCGCCCCTTGTCAAATCCTCACCCGAGGACTACCCTAGAGGCGAAAGGACCCCCACCCGATGAGAACCCCCGCCCCGGTCAAGCCCGCCGTTCCCGTCCTGGCCGTCCTGGCCGCCCTGGCCCCGGTCCTGGCGGCCGCCGCCGTCCTCCTGGCCGCGCCCGCCTGCGGCACGTACAAGCTCGAGCGCCGGCTCGGCCCGGCCCACGCCGATTTCCTGGCCAAGGTCGGCTACATCATCACGCGCGAGGAGCGCAAGATCTTCCTCGAGCTCCCGGCGGAGGGCCGGGACGACTTCATCGAGGAGTTCTGGAAGCGGCGCGACCCCGACCCCGACACGGCCCTCAACGAGTACCGGCTCGAGTACGAGCAGCGGGTCGAGAGGGCCGGCCAGCTCTTCCACGGCGAGGGCCGGTCCGGCTGGCAGACCGACCGCGGGCGCATCTTCATCCTGTTCGGGCCGCCCTCGGAGCGCCAGACCTATCCCATGGACGCCGGCGGCTACTGCCGCGAGGTTTGGTACTACGGCGGCTTCCCCGTCGTCTTCATCGACGATCACTGCTCGGGCAACTTCGTCATGCGGGCCATCAACCTGGAGCACCTCCAGGAGCTCAACATCGCCCAGGGGCACTTCCAGAAGACCTTCGACCAGTCCAAACGGCTCTTCGACTACCAGGTCAGCATGCAGAAGACCCGGCTCGAGGAAGATCTGTTCGAAGGCAAGGTCTTCGTCGACATCCCCTACAACACGATCTGGTTCGACTTCAAAGACGGCCGGCTGGAGACGCGCTTCGACGTCCGGGTGGAGATCTCCGACGAGTCGGGGAACCCCGTCTGGGACGCCGAGGGCGCGTTCCCGCTGTCCCTGGCCGAGAGCGAGCTCACGGACAACCGCAAGGGCCGCTTCCGCATGGAGTTCCCCATCGTCATCGACCGGGACGTCGCCGCGCTGAAGGCCAAGAAGCTGCGGATGGACGTCGCCGTCAGGAGCGCGGGAGAGTCGGGGGCCCTGAAGAAGGCCGTCGAGTTCCGGCTAAAATCTTAGGTCGAGGTTGAGCCGGACGACCCGCGTCCCCCACAGGGGCCGGTAGGCGTTGTAGGTGTCGCTGAGGACCCGCGTCCCCGTCGCCGCGCCCTCGCCGTCGGGGGCCCAGGTCCCGCCGTCGTCGAGATCGAGCAGCCGGTACTTGTCCCCGAGCAGGTTGAATACGTCGACCGAGACGCCGAACGGCACCCGGCCGCCCTTGGCGAACTCCTTCTCCAGCCGCAGGTCGAGGTTCTTCCAGCCGTCGAAGCGCCGGGCGCCGGGGCTCTCCAGGTAGACGGTGACGGGCGCCGCCACGGCCCCGTGCGCGGCCGCCCAGTCCGCGGGCGGCAGGACGGTCACGGTGCGCCCCCAGGGGGCGCCGCTCTGGGCCTTGACGAGGACGCTGGCGAAATAGCCCTTGCCGAAGTGCAGGGTGGCGCCCAGGCGGGCGACGAGCGGCCGGTCCTGGAGGAGGACGTCGTCGGCCGAGATGTTGGTGAAGGCGTTCGGCGTCAGCAGGACGGGGGCGTTGCCGGCGCTCCAGCGCGAGGCCATGGTCGTCGTCCCGGTGGCCCGGTTCCAGGCCAGGGACCCGAACAGCTGCCAGCCGTGGGAGTATCTCTTGTGGAAGGCCAGCTCGAAGCTCCGGTACCGGGCCGTGAGCTCGGGCACGTTCTCGATGCGCTCGAAAAAGTCGGGGGCCGTGGCCGAGCGCAGGTAGACGGTCAGCGGCGTGTCGGCGTAGCCGCCCGTTCCCGGCACGACGGTCTCGAAGGGTACCCACCAGCCGTCGGGGGCCTCCTCGAGCCGCCACCAGCGCGCCCCGGTCGAGGGGTCGTAGACGACGTGCCCGATGTTATTGGTCGCGCGCCGCTCGATGTAGCGGGCCGAGAGGGTGAAGCCGCGCGCGAGCTCCTGCTCCAGGCCGGCCGTCCATTCCTCGATCACGGGGGCCGAGAGGTCGGGGTCGACGGCCTGGCGGAAGAACTCGCTCTTGTAGACGCGGAAGTCGTAGGAGACGAGCGAATAGCTGTCGGTCGAGTCGACCTTGCCGTCGCCGTCCTCGTCGTACCAGACGAAGTCGTGGGAGATCCGGGGGTCGATGGGCGACAGGTCCTGGGAATACCCGAGCCCCAGGTACTCCGGGACGCGGGCCCAGGAGCCCTTGAGGACCGTCCGGCCGTTGCCGAAGAGATCGACGGCCAGACCGGCCCGGGGCGAGAGGGTGTTCCAGACGATGGCCTTCTCCCAGGCGCCGAAGCTGATCGTGCTGTAGACGTTGTAGCCCATGAGCGGGTCGATCAGGCTGCTGCCGACCGAGACGCTGACGGCGTTGCCGCTCGTGCCCTTGGAGACGGACGCGAACCGGGCGTCGGAGCGGTCGAAACGGAGGCCGCCCGAGAGCGAGATCCGGGGACCGAGCTTGACCGTGTCCTGGACGTAGGCTCCGATGCGTTTGAGCTCGCTCTTGAGGGTCATGGCGCCCTCGGTGGCCGGGGCGATATAGAACCCGACGAGGCCCCAGCCGACCTCGTCCCCGGAGATGGGCGAGACGGCCGTGCCGTAGGTGTAGGGGCTGCCGGCGGCGTAGTTGTAGATGAGGTTGTCGGCCTTCCAGGTCTCCGAGGTCGCCGAGGTCGTCTCGTAGTCGCCGCCGACGACGATCTCGTGGAAAAGGCCCAGGAGCCCGTCGGCGTACCGGGTCAGGGAGACGCCGGTCCTCATGCGGCTGGCGGTCTCGCGGTCGTTGACCGAGGCGCTGCCCCAGCGGCGGCCGCTGATGACGTCGAAATACTCGGGTTTGGTCGTCCCCAGGTCGCTGAGGAGGAGGGGCTGTTTGTATCGGGCGTAGCCGAGAGAGAGATCGATGCGGGTGCCCTGGTTGACGGAATAGCTGCCGCCGAAGCGGATGCGCAGGAGGCGCTCGCCGTCGAGGACCCGGGTGGCCGATTCCGGCCGCAGGGGATCGATGTCGTCCGCGGCGGCGGGCTGGTCGACCTTGGAGAAGCCGAACTCCAGGACGCCCCGGAACAGGTCCATGACGTTCATCTGCAGCTTGAACAGGCCGGAGAGATCCCGGTCGGCGGAGTCGTAGACGAAGTTCCGTCCGCCCGTGGGATCGGTCCAGTAGCGGAAGGGGGCCCGGTAGCCCCGGGTCCGGTAGCGGACGTTGGCGAACAGCCAGGCCATGTCCTCGAGGACGGGCGCGCCGTAGGTCAGCGACAGGTCGTGCTCGCGCTTCAGGGACAGGGGTTCGGCCCCGTCCATCTCGGCCCGCTCGGCCTCCGTCCAGAGGTTGTCCGAGAGGCCCTTGCCGGAGACGCCGTAGGACAGGGCGCCCATGGTCGCTCCCGCCCCGGGCGGGTAGAGGACGTTGACGTAGGCGCCCTGGGCCGGTCCGGCCTCGACGGAGTGGCCGGCCGTCTCGACGACGACCTCGTCGACGATGGCGACGTTGATGGGGGCGAAGGCGCGGGCGTCGACGGGATGGCTGACGATGACGCCGTCCTCGACCAGGACGTTGGCCGTGACCGGGGCGCCCTGGATGGAGGCCCGCAGGCCGGGCGTCTCGTTCTCGAAGACCAGACCGGGGACCAGCCCGAGCAGGGACGTGAAGTCGCGGGCCAGGGGCAGGCGGGCGATGAGGTCCTTGTCGATGACGACGGCGGTCCTGGCGGAGTCCCGGTCGAGCGGCGAGCCGGGGCGGCCCGTGGCGGGCTCTTCCTCGATCTCGGTCGGCTGCATCCGGAAATCGAGCGTGACGGTGACCCCGGCCGACAGGGTCACCCCGTCCACGGTCAGGGTCTTGAATCCCGGCATCTCGGCCACGACCTTGTAGCTCCCGGGGACCAGGCCCGACAGGGCGTAACGGCCGGACTTCGGGGTGATGAAGTTGGCCACGCCGATGGCGGCCGGCGAGGTCACGTAGAGATAGGCCCCCGTGAGGGGGGCGCCCTTGTCGTCGAGGACGCGGCCCCGGAGAGAGCCCTCGGGGCCGGCGGCGGCGGGCGTGCAGAGCGCGAGGAGGACCGCGACGGCGGCCAGCGCGGCGGGGAATGTCCTGGTCACAAGGGCCTCCTTCGTGCCTGTCGGTACCGTACTTTTATAGTGTGTTCGGCCCGTCTTGTCAAAGTCCTAAACTTCCGTTCTCCCCATATCGTTCCCGGCCGCGGGGCGTCCGGCCGCCCGGTCAAGCCCGGCGCCGGCCGGCCAGCCGGGCCCAGGCCGCGGCGCCGACCAAGCCGGCGTCGTTGCCCAGGGCGGCCTTCTCGATCCGGCAGCCGGCGAAGGACAGGGGATTCGAGCGCCGGCGGGCCTCCTCGACGACCGGGTCGAGCAGGATGCGGCCGGCCGAGACTACGCCCCCCCCGAGCAGGATCATCTCGGGATCGAGAAGGTTGATGACGGTGCCCAAGCCGATGCCCAGCCAGTAGGCGAGCCGGCGGAAGCTCTCCAGGGCGGCCGCGTCGCCGCTCTTGGCCAGGAGGTAGACCTGCTTGGATTCGGTGACGTCCGTCCGTCCCGTCAGGGCCCGGAAATCGCGGACGAGCCGGGGGGCCGAGGCCTCGGTCTCCAGGCAGCCGCGGCCGCCGCAGGCGCAGGCCGAGCCCTCGGGATTGACGGGGATGTGGCCGATCTCGCCGGCGAAGCCGCCCTCGCCCTGCCACAGCTTCCCGTCGAGGATGAGGCCCGAGCCGATGCCCGTGCCGATCGTCAGGAGGACGAGGCTGCGGACGCCCCGGCCCGCCCCGTGCTTGAACTCGCCGAAAGCGGCCATGTTGGCGTCGTTGCCGGCCCGGACGGGCACGTCGATGAACCGCCTCAGGGCGGGGATGAGCGGATAGCCGTCGAGGCTGGGGCAGTTGGGCGACTGGAGGACCTTCCGCTCCCGGAGGCTGTAGAAGCCGGCGATGCCGAAGCCGCAGGAGCGGATAGGCCCCGGGGCGTTCTTCTTGAGCCGTCGCCAGGCCTCTTCGAGGGCGTCCAGGATGCCCTCGATCGTTTCAGGGCTGCGAACCTTGTTCTTATAGGCCAGGCGGCCGTCGTGGTCGACGAGGCCGTACTTGATGTCGGTGCCGCCGATGTCGAAGCCGGCGTCGAAGGACGATGTCATGGGGTGCGCTCGTGGACCCGCCCGGCCGCGGGCGCCGCCGGGGGGCGGGGCAGGGGGGTCAGTTCTTGGGGGGCTCGGGGTTCTTCGGGCCTTCCGAGTCGTCCTTGTTGCTCATGGACTTCTTGAAGTTCTTGATGCCCTCGCCGATGGACTTGCCGAGGTCCGGCAACTTTCGGGCCCCGAAGATGATGATCACGATGAGGAGGATCAGTATCAGTTCGGTCGGTCCGATAGAGCCAAGCATGTGATTCTCCTTGGGTTTCCGGGCGATGCCGCTCGTTTTCTCCCCTAGAGGATACGCTCCCACCCCCGAAAAGTCAATCCGACCGGGGACACGTACCCGGGGTACGTGTCCCCTTATCTTTTATGCGGAAATCTGCGATAATTGGGGATTCCATGAAGAACATCAGGAACTTCTCCATCATCGCCCACGTCGACCACGGCAAGTCGACCCTGGCCGACCGGTTCATCGAGCTGACCGGGGCGCTGTCGGCCCGGGAGCTCAAGGAGCAGGTCCTGGACACCATGGAACTCGAGCGGGAGCGGGGCATCACCATCAAGGCCCAGACGGTCCGCCTGAGCTACCGCAGCCGCTCGGGGGAGGACTACGTCTTCGACCTCATCGACACGCCCGGCCACGTCGATTTCTCCTACGAGGTCTCGCGGAGCCTGTCGGCCTGCGACGGCGCCCTGCTCGTCATCGACGCCTCCCAGGGCGTCGAGGCCCAGACCCTGGCCAACGCCTACCTCGCCGTCCACAACGACCTGGTCCTCGTCCCGGTCATCAACAAGATCGACCTGCCCCAGATCCAGATCGAGGACTCCCTCGAGCAGATGGAGCACGTCATCGGCCTGCCCAAGTCCGAGGCCCTGCTCGTCAGCGCCAAGACCGGCCTGGGCCTGCCGGAGCTGTTCGAGGCCGTCGTCGAGCGCATCCCGCCGCCCAAGGGCGACCCGGACGCGCCGCTCAAGGCCCTGCTGTTCGACTCCTGGTTCGACGTCTACCGCGGCGTCGTCGTCCTCGTCCGCATCGTCGACGGCGAGCTGCGGACGGGCGACCGCATCGTCCTGATGGCCTCGGGGGCCGAGTACGAGGCCGAGGAGATCGGCTACCTGACCCCCAAGCCGGTCAAGTCGGACGTCCTGAGGACGGGCGAGGTCGGCTACCTCGTCGCCGGCATCAAGAAGCTCGGCGACGCCCGGGTCGGCGATACCGTCACCCACCGCAACCGGCGGACGGCCGCGCCGTTCCCGGGCTTCAAAGAGGCCAAGTCCATGGTCTTCTGCGGCATCTTCCCGGCCGGCGAGAGCAACATCGAGGAGCTCCGCGACGCCATGGAGAAGCTGCGGCTCAACGACGCCTCGTTCCAGTACGAGCCGGAGAACTCGCCGGCGCTGGGCCTGGGCTTCCGGGCCGGGTTCCTGGGCCTGCTCCACCGCGAGATCGTCCAGGAGCGGCTCGAGCGCGACTACGGCCTGACCCTCATCACCACGGCCCCGAGCGTCGGCTACCGGGTGACCACGCGGAAGGGAGAGACGCTCGAGATCCACAATCCGTCCGAGATGCCCGAGCCGACCGAGGTCGCGGCCATCGAGGAGCCGGTCATCGAGGCCGTCATCCTGACCCCCGACCGCTATCTCGGCGGCCTGTTCAAGCTGCTCGAGGAGCGCCGCGGGGTCCAGAAGAAGATGGAGTACATCGGGCCGGGGCGCGTCCTGCTGACCTACTCCCTGCCGCTCAACGAGGTCGTCTTCGACTTCTACAACCAGCTCAAGCAGCTCTCGCAGGGCTACGCTTCGCTCGACTACGAGTTCGCCGGCTACCGCGAGGGGCCCCTGGTCAAGCTCGACATCCTCATCAACGGCGACCCCGTCGACGCCCTGTCGCTCATCGTCCACGAGGACAAGGCCGTGCCCATCGGCCGGGCCCTCACGGAGCGCATGCGCAAGGTCATTCCGCGCCAGCAGTACGAGGTGGCCCTGCAGGCGGCCATCGGCAAGCGCATCATCGCCCGCGAGACCGTCAAGCCCTTCCGCAAGGACGTCCTGGCCAAGCTCTACGGCGGCGACTACACCCGCAAGATGAAGGTCCTGGAGAAGCAGAAGGCCGGCAAGAAGCGCATGCGGCGCGTCGGCAAGGTCGATATCCCCCAGGAGGCCTTCCTGGCCATCCTCGAAGTCAAATAGGGGACATGTACCCGGTACGTGGCCCCTATCTCCGAACGTCCGGTCGGTGGATGTCGTATAATGATCTAACGATGTTTCGTCAGGAGAACTTCATGAAGAACCTCAAGATGGCCGCTTTCGTCGTGGCCCTCGTCGTTCTGGCCGGCGTTGCCGCCGCCCAATCGGCCGATCCGAAGCCGTTCCTCGGCGACTGGAAGGGCACCATCAGCATCATGGGCGCCGAGCTCGAGATCGGCCTCCACTTCAAGCTCGACGAGGCCAACAAGATCACCGGCACGTTCGACTCGATCACCCAGGGCGCCATGGGCCTGCCGCTCGGCGCCATCGAGATCAAAGGCAAGGACGCGACCTTCGTGCTCAGCGGCGTTCCCGGCGATCCGGCCTTCAAGGGTACGATCGACGCGACCGGCACGAAGCTCTCCGGCGAATTCAGCCAGAGCGGCTACGCCGGGACCTTCGCCGTCGAGAAGCAGTAACGGAGAGGGGACACGTCCGCAGGACGTGTCCCCGACTCCGGCGGCTGACGGGAGTTGGCCATGAGCGAAAAGTCTGTCGAGGCGGCGCTGGCCCGGGGCGTCGAGGTCCTCGACAAGTTCCTGCCGCTCAAGTCCTGGCTCGTCTTCCCCGTCCTCTACGCGGCCTGCGTCTGGGCCGTCCGGCGCGTCTTCGACTATCGCGAGCGCATCCTGGCCTGGCAGGTCTGGCTCGATCCCGAGTTCGTGCGGACCAAGCCCGACGGCTTCATCCTCGACTTCTTCGCCGGGAACGCCGGCCTGGCCCGCGAATACGCCGGCGAGATCGAGCGCGGGGACCTGCGGGCCCTGCGGGCTGCCTTCCCGGCCCTCTACCCCGTCCTCGGCCTCGAGGACGCTTTCCTGAAAGCCCTGTTCAAGCCCGAGCTCGACCGGGCCGACTACCGGACGATCGTCGTCGAGTTCGCGGGCCGGACGGCCAAGGCCAAGGAGGGCCTGGCGCCGGCCGCGGACGATCCGGAGTTCTGGAAGGCCCTTTTCCTGGTCGCCGCCGAAGCCGCGGCGCTCGGCCTCCATCTCCTCAAGGACGAGGAGGTCCAGGACATGATTGTCAGCCTGCTCAAGGGGCCAGCCAGCCTGGGCCCGTCCATCCCCCCCGACGCTTAAAAAATGGGGGAAAAAATGGGGGACATGATACCTGTTTCCTATTTTCCCACCAGGACCCTGTCCTTCGCCCGAGTCCGGTCCGCCGTTCTCGCCCTTGCTCTGGCCATTTCCGTCGCCTTCTCGCCCGCCTGCCTGACGGGTCTCCGGCGGGCCAAGGCCCACTACGCCGCGGGGCAGGAGCACGCCGCGGCCCTGCGCACGGAGGCGGCCGTCGCCGCCTGGAAGAAGGCCCGGCTCGAGGCCGAGCGGGCCTCGCTCAAACGGCCGTCGGCCCAGCTCTTCACGGTCAAGGGCCTGGCCGAGACGAACCTGGGCCTGTGGCGCGAGGCCGAGGCCTCGTTCCTGCGGGCCTTCCGCCTGGGCTTCGACAAGGCCGAGGCCTGGGCCGCCGACGCCGCGCTGGCCGGCCTGGCCGCTTCGTTCGAGGAACTCGGGCTCGAGGCCGCGGCGCTCCGGCTCCACGCCCGGCTCGTCGACCGGTCGGAGTTCAAGCCGGCCCTGATGTTCGCGGCCGAGCGCCGGACGAGCCTCGTCCTGGCCGGGGCGGCCGGGCTCCCCGCCAAGGAGCGAGAGCGGGCCCTGGCCGCCCTCCTCAAGGCGCTCGACCGGCTCCTCGACCGCGACTTCGCCTGCGGCCTCTTTCACTATCTCCACGCCCAGGTCGACGCCCACCTCGGCGACACGGCCCGCGCCTACGAGGAGGCCGTCATGGCCCGCGAGCTGGGCCTGCCGACCGGGAAGATCGGGCGTGACAACGACAACGCGCTCGTTTATTGTTATACGCGGCTGGCCGCGGCCCTGCCCGAGGGGGAACGGGCCGCCTTCCTGGCCGCCCACGCGGCCTGGACGAGGGCCTGGGGCTGGCGCGACGAGCGGACGCCGCCCTGGAAGAAGGAGTGACCATGCTGCCGACGATCGCCTGGCGGGGCCGTTCCCTGGTCATGATCGACCAGCGCAAGCTGCCTGCCGTCGAGACCTACGTCCGCTGCCGGACCTACATCCAGGTGGCCCAGGCCATCGAGAAGATGGTCGTCCGCGGCGCCCCGGCCATCGGCATCGCCGCCGCCTACGGGATCGTCCTCGGCGTCATGGGCGCCGGCGCGGCCTCGGGCCGGTCCCTCGACCGCGAGTACGAGAAGATCCACGCCCGGCTCGAGAGGACGCGGCCGACCGCCGTCAACCTGTTCTGGGCCCTGGCGCGGATGAAGGCGGCCTACGAACGCGCCCGCGGGTCCGGCCTGCGGGCCGTGCGCGAGGCCCTGCTCGAGGAGGCCAAGGCCATCGAGCGCGAGGACGCCGAGACCAACCGGGCCATCGGCCGCCACGGCCAGGCGCTCCTCCGCGACGGCTGGACCGTGCTGACCCACTGCAACGCCGGTGCCCTGGCCACGGCCGAGTACGGCACGGCCCTCGGGGTCGTCCGGGCCGCCGTCGAGGCGGGCAAATCCATCCGCGTCTTCGCCGACGAGACCCGGCCGTTCCTGCAGGGGGCGCGGCTGACGGTCTGGGAGCTCGACCGGGACGGCATCCCGGTCGTCCTCATCACGGACGGAATGGCCGGCTGGTTCCTGCGCCGGGGCGAGGTCCAGGCCGTCGTCGTCGGGGCCGACCGCATCGCCGCGAACGGCGACACGGCCAACAAGATCGGCACCTATTCCGTGGCCGTGCTGGCCAGGGAGAACGGCGTCCCGTTCTACGTCGCGGCCCCGACCTCGACGATCGACCTCTCGCTTCCCGACGGCGGCGGCATCCCCATCGAGGAGCGCAATCCGGACGAGGTCCGGACGGTGGGCGGCCGGCTCCTGACCCTGCCCCACGTCGAGGTCCGCAACCCGGCCTTCGACGTCACCCCGGCCGCCTATATCACGGCCATCATCACGGAGCGCGGCGTCCACCGCCCGCCTTACGAAAAGAGCCTGGCCGGCCTGACGACGAAATGAATCGGACGGCGGGCCTCGTCGGTGTCGTGGCCTTGGGCCTGGCGGCGTCGTTCGCGCTCGCCGCGGCGGACGCCGGGGACGGCGGGCAGGAGGCCGGGCTCGTCGGCTACCTCGCGAAGGACCGCGTCGTCGAGTTGGCCGCCGCGTCCGACGGCTCACTGGTCTCGTTCGCGCCGTCGGCCGCGTCCCTGGCCCTGTTCGCCGCCTACGTCGATCCCATCCACCTGCGGGTGTTCCTGTGCGCCTCGCGGCCGGCCGACCTGGCCTTCGCCGCCCGGTTGGCCAAGTGCGTCGAGGCCGCCGCCAACCCCGTCTTCTCGGCCGAGTTCGTCGGCGTCGCCGCCGATCTCTCCGAACCGGCCGCGCTCATCGGCGAGAGCGCCGTCACGGCGGCCCCCGAGGCCGTCGTCTACTGGATGGGCGCGGAGATCGCCCGCCTGCGGCCCGAGGGCGGCGGGGACGCCGTCGATGCGGCCCTGGCCGACCTCATCCAGCAGGCGCGGACGCGCATCGCCGAGGAGATGATCCTCGACAACGAGTTCTTCCGCAACGTCTTCCACTCGGACCTGCTGCTCGACTGCAAGCGCTGCCACGGCCCGCGGTGAGGAATCCGGCCGCGTCAGGCCGGGGTTTTACCGAACAGACCGCGGGCCTCGCGGATCTTCTCCGCACCCCAGGCCCGCAGGCCGTCCCCGTGGTAATAGAGGACGGGGATGACGAACAGCATGAGCAGGGTCGAGGTCGTCAGGCCGCCGACCGTGCAGAGGGCCAGCGAGGACCAGATCTGCCGCTCGTTGGCCTGGGCGTTGATGAGCAGGAGCGGCAGCATCCCGAAGACCGTCGTCGCCGTGGTCATGAAGATGGGACGGACCCGGTCGCGGGTGCCGCGGACGACGGCCTCGAGGAGCCCCAGGCCCTGGCGGCGCCTCAGCCCGATGTGGTCGACGAGCAGGATGGCGTTGTTGACGACGATGCCCGAGAGCAGGATGACGCCGATGTAGGCCGTCGGGTCGAACGGGGCCTTGGCCGCGACGAAGGCGACGAAGACCCCGACGAGCGAGAGCGGCACGGCCAGCAGGACGAAGAACGGGGTGACGAAGGACTCGTAGAGGGCGGACAGGATCATGTAGATGATGACCAGGGCTACGGCGATGGCGAAGTTGATCTGCTTCTGCTCCTCCTCGGTCACGTACCAGTCCTCGTCGAGCGTGGCCGAGAAGCCCGGCGGCAGGTGGAGGGAGTCGAAGACGGCCTTCCGGTAACGCTCCTCGGCCTTGCTCGGGCCGCGGAACTCCCACATGATGGTCTGCTGGAAGCGCTGGTCCTCGCGGTCGATGGCCCCCGGGATGGGCGTCTCGGCGAAGGCGGCGACCTCGCCCAGCCGCAGGTACTCGCCGCCGCGGGTCTGGATGAGCGACTCGGACAGGGCCCGCATGTCGAGGGTCGCGGCGTCCGGGTATTTGACCGAGACGGCGATGTCCTTGCCCTCCGTCCGGATGCGGGCCGGCTGGCCGAACGTCCCCTGGATCATGGTCTGCAGGGCGAAATAGAGGTAGGCCGGATCGACGTCGTAGCGCTTGAGCGCCGCCTTGTCGATCTTGAGGATGTCCTCGACCGTGTCGCCGCGCCACCAGCCGAAGCGGCTGGAGACCGTGCGGACCTCCTTGATGCGGGGGTTGCGGCGCAGGGTCTTCTCGAGGTCGCCGGTGATCTCCTTGAGCTTTCGCAGGTTGTAGCCGTAGAACTTGATGCGGGAGCTGTAGTAGGTGCCGGCGGCCATGCTCGAGGCGTAGTACTGGGGATCGAAGCCCGAGACGCTGACGTCGATGCCGGCGAACTGCGTGGCCAGCTGGATGAGCTCCTCCTTGAGCGCGTAGGGCCGGTAGGACTTCTCGATCTCCGGCGGGAACTCGACCAGGAGCTGGGCGTTCTCGGGGACGATGCTGACCTGCATCTCCTTCGCGTAGTCCTGGGCCAGGACCTTGTCCTCGAAGGCCCGGATGGTCTCGTCGGTCCGGGCGATGTCGGTCCCCGGCGGCATGCCGACCCGGACGTAGAGGCGCTCCTTCGAATACCACGAGTACCAGCGCCCCAGCGTGACCTCGGACCGGAACCATTTGTAGGACCCGAATAGCAGCGCGGCCACGACGAGCAGGACCTCGAGGGGGTGGCGGATGAGGACGCCGAGGGCCTTCTCGAAACGGGAGCTCCGCACGGCGCCGGCGCCCGCGGCGTCCGCGTTCGCAACGGGCGCGGTCCTTCGCTTTTTAAGCAGGAGCGGGCTCAATGACGGGACGAGAGTGAAGGAAACCAGGAGCGAGGCGGCGATCGACGAGGCCACGACGATGGCCAGCGGCTGGTAGTACATCTTGAGCTTGCCCTGGAAGAAGGGGAAGCTGAAGAAGACGGCCATGGTCGTCAGGGTCGAGGCCAGGACGGCGACGAAGACCTCCTTAGGCCCGCGGACGGCCGCCTCGCGCGGCTCCATGCCGCCTTCGCGCAGGCGGAGGGTGTTCTCGAAGACGACGATGGAGTTGTCGACGAACATGCCGAAGCCCAGGGCCAGGGCCCCCAGGGTCAGCATGTTGAGGGAGATGCCGAAGGCGTAGATGAGGTTGAAGGTGATGACGATGGAGAAGGCGATCGAGGACAGGATGAGGAACGACGGCGTAAACCGGCGCAGCACGGCGAAGACCATGGCGAAGACGATGACCGTGATCAGGACGGCCAGGAGGTAGAGGTCGTTGAGGTTCTTGCGGATCTCGTCGCTCTCGTCGTCGGTGACCTTGAAGACGAGGTCGGGCGGCAGCTCCGCCCGGATGCCCTCGAGCTTGCGGCGGACGTCCGCGGCCACGCGCATGGTGTTGGCCCCTCGCTCCTTGGAGACCGTCAGGGTGACCGTGGGCTGGCCGTCGATGCGGTGGATCTGGCGGATATCGGCGTAGGTCACCTCGACCGTGGCCACGTCCCGGACCTGGATGGGGTTCGCGCCGGAGTGGGCGACGATCGTCTCGCGAAGCTCCTCGAGGCTGTCGATGCGGTCGGCGAACTTGAACAGGAACTCCCGGTGGCCGCGCCGCACCCGGCCCGTCGGGTAGGTGCCGAGCCGGGCCCCGATGGCCATGTTGACCGTGTAGGGGTGGAGGCCGAGGGCCTTGACGCGGTCCTCGTCGAGGGTGACCCGGATCTCGGGCTCCGAGGCCCCGGCGACCTCGACGCCGGACACGCCGCGGACGGCGCCCAGGCCGATCTCGAGCTTCTCCTTGACGATCTCCTGGAGCTCCTGGAGGCCGTAGCGCCCCGAGACCGTGTAGGCCAGGAAGGGGCGGACCCGGAAGTCCTCGGGGACGAACGGCTGGACGTAGGGCCGGACGCGCGGCGGCAGCAGCGGCCGGGCCTTGGCCAGCTCCTCGCGCAGGGCCAGGGTGGCGAACTCCATGTTCGTCCTGGGGTCGAACTCCAGGGTGATGCGCGACAGGCCGATCTGGGAGGTCGAGGTCATCTTGGTGATGCCCTTGACCGTGGCGCAGGCCTCCTCGAGAGGCGCCGTGACCTGGGTCTGGACGACCTCGGGCGGCACGCCGTACCAGCTCGTATAGATGTCGACGGACGGGTAGGTCTCCTTGGGCGCCAGCTCGATGGGCGTGTTCAGGAACGAGTAGACGCCCGTGGCCAACAGGGCCAGGAAGACCATGGCCGTGGCCACCGGGCGGTCGATGAGGAACTTCATCCCTTGCGGGCCTCCACCCATTCGTAGATGACCGGGATGAGGATGAGCGTCAGGAAGGTCGAGAAGAGCAGGCCGCCGATGACGACGACGGCCAGGGGCTGCATGAGCTCGGCCCCCCGCTCGAGGGCCAAGGCCATCGGGATGAGCCCGACCAGGGTGCTGCCCGTGGACATCAGGATGGGCCGCAGCCGGACGTGGCTGCCCTCCTCGACGGCCTGGCGCAGGGGCATCCCGCCGCGGCGCAGCTGGTTGGTGTAGTCGATCTTGACCGTGGCGTTGTCGACGACGATGCCGACCAGCACGACCAGGCCGATGATGGAGATGACGTTGAACGTGCCGCCGGTGAGGAGCAGGGCCACGATGGCCCCGGCCGCGCCCATCGGCAATGTGAACATGACGATAAAGGGGTGGACGAGGGACTCGAACTGGGCGGCCATGATCATGTAGGTCAGCAGGGCGGCCAGGACGAGGGCCATGACGAGCGAGCGGAAGGAGCGGGCCATCTCCTCGCGCTCGCCGCTCCAGGTGACGCGGTAGTCGGACGGCAGGCGCAGGGCGGCGATGGCCCGGTCGACGGCGGGCGTGACCTGGCTGAGCTTGCGGCCCTTGAGGTTGGCCGAGACGAGGACCATGCGCTGCTGGTTCTCGCGGCGGATCTCGCGGGGGCCGCGGACGATCTCGTAGGAGACGAGGTCCCGTAGCGGCACGGCCCGCCCCTCGAACGGCAGGGTCTCGCCGAGCAGGGCCTCGATGTTCTCGCGCGAGGCGTCCTCGAGGCGGACCAGGATGTCGTACTTCTTCTCCATCTCCCGGAACTGCGTGGCGACGCGGCCGCGCACGGCGCTGACCAGGAAGTCGCCGATCGTCGCCGGCGACAGGCCGGGGTATCTCTTGAGCGAATCCTTATCGACGGTGACCTTGAACTCGGGCTTGCCCTCGCCGATGTTGGTGGCGACGTCGGCGATGCCGGGGATGGCCGCCAGCCGGGCCGTGAGGTCGGCGGCGATGTCCTTGAGGCGGTCGAGGTCCTTGCCCTTGATCTGGAGGCCGATCTCGGCCCCCGACAGGGCCAGGAACTGGTTGAAGGCCGACTCCTCGCGGACGACCGTGTAGGCGATGTCGGGGAGCTGGGCCAGGCGGGTCCGTGCGGCGTCGAGCGCGGCCTCTAGGTCCTTGGGCCGGCGGACCTCGACGAACAGGCGGGCCGAGTTGACCGAGATGGTCGGGTCGGCGCTCTCCAGGCCGCTGACGATGCCGACCTGGGACAGGACGGTCTTGACGGTCGGGTGGCCCCGCAGGCGCGACTCGAGCATGACGGCCGTCTCGGTCGTCTGCTCGAACGAGAAATCGACGGGCATGCGCAGGTCGAGCTCGAAGGCTGTCGTCTCCATGGGCGGCATGAGCTCTCGGCGGATGAGGCCGCCGAGGGCGAAGGTGACGGCGAAGAAGACCAGGGTCCAGGCCACGATCCGGCCCTTGTGGTCCAGGCTCCAGCGCAGGAACCGGACGTAGCCGGCGACGAACCGCTCGTAGACCTTGTTGAAGGCCGCGAAGACGGCCTTGAGGACGGGGCGGCTGGGCAGGGCGAGGTAATGGGCGGCGAAGGCGGCCAGCTGGACGAGGAAGCTGGCCAGGGCGTTGAGGACGAAGCCGACGGCCTTGAACAGGGCGTAGAGCGGGCGCTCGGCGACGGGGAACTTGCGCAGGCCCCACGTCCAGCGCCAGCGGCCTTCTTTCCCGACGCCGAGGTCGAAGGCCCGCGACTCGAGCGTGGCGATGAGGGTCAGCGACACGAGGAGCGAGGCCAGCAGGGCGAAGGTCACGGTCAGGGCCGTGTCCTTGAAGAGCTGGCCGGCCACGCCGTGGACGTAGATGACCGGCAGGAAGACGACGATGGTCGTCAGGGCCGTGGACACGACGGCGGGGCCGACCTCGCGGGTGCCGTCGTAGGCCGCCTCCTTGAGGCCCTTGCCGAGCGAGCGGTGGCGGAAGATGTTCTCCGAGACGACGACGGCGCAGTCGTCGAGCATGCCCACGGCCAGGGCCAGGCCGCCGAGGGACATGATGTTGAGGGTGATGTTGCCGAAGAAGAGCAGGCTGAAGGCGCCGACGATGGACACGGGGATGACCGTGCCGATGATGAGCGGCGTCTTCCACTCCTGGAGGAAGACGAGGAGCGTCAGGAAGGCCAGGACGGCGCCCTGCCAGAGCTCGCTCTTGACGGCCCCGATGGCGCTCTCGATGGCCTTGGCCTGCTCGCTGACGACGCTCAGCGTCAGGCCGGGGTTCTCGGCCCGGACCTGGGCGATGGTCTCGCGGACGAGCTTGGTCACCTTGACCGTGTTGGCCCCGGACTCCTTGCGGACGAGCAGGCCGATCGATTCGGCGCCGTCGAGGCGGGTCATGCCCTGCCGCTCCTTGACCGAGTCGCGGACCGCGGCCACGTCGCGCAGGCGGACGACGCCGCCCGCCTCCGTGACGAGAAGGCCGATCTCGCCGATCTCGTCGAGCGACTCGAACTCGCCGACGACGCGGAGGGCGTACTTGAAGGTGCCCTTGCGGATGGTGCCGCCCTGGAGGTTGCGGTTGAAGGCGTCGACGCGGGCGGCCACGGCCTCGATGGTCAGGCCGTAGAGGGCCAGCTTGGCCGGGTCGGCCTCGATGTGGATCTCGCGCTCGACGCCGCCGGTGATCTCGGCCGAGCCGACGCCCTCGATCTGCTCGAGGCGGGGCTTGATGAGCTCCTCGGCCAGCTCCTTGAGCTCGAGGAGGGTCCGGTCGCCCGACAGGGCCAGGGTCATGATCGGACGGCTCTGGGGGTCGAGCGGGACGATGGTCGGGCTCTCGGCGTCCTCGGGGAAGCGGTCCTTGGCGTTGTCGAGCTGCTCCCGGGTGTGGAGCATGGTGAAGTCCATGTCCGTGCCCCAGTCGAACTCGAGGGTCAGCAGCGAGACGCCTTCCTTGGAGACCGACTCGACCCGGCGCAGGCCGGGGACCCGGCTGACGGCCGACTCGAGCGGGGCCGTGATGAGCGTCTCGATCTCTTCGGGGGCCACGCCGGGGTAGTTGGTGACGACCGACAGGCGCGGGTAGCTGATATCGGGCAGAAGGTCGACAGCCAGCTCCCGGAGCGACACGGCGCCGAGGAGGATGACGGCGAAGTAGAACATGTACATCGTCACCGGCCGGTCGACGGCGATGCGGGCGAGCTTCATCGCGGCCTCCTCGGTTTCGCGCTCATCTCGTCCTCCTTGGCTTCGCTCATCGCCTCCCTAGAGGGCGACCCGGTATTTCCTGATCGTGACGGTTTCGTCCTCGGCGCGTTCGACGACCCAGAGGAACTCGCCGTCGAGAGCACACTGGCCCGGCTCGAGGAGGCTGACGATCGCGGCCTCGGGCAGCCGGAGCCAGAAGCAATCCCGGTAGGCGCCCTCGCCGTCGAAGACGTCGACGAGCACGCCCTTGGCCTTGTCCTTCGTCGAGGTCACGGCCCAGATCTCACCGTCGCGGGTCAACAGGTTCCAGATATCGGACTGGTATTTTTGCTCGGGCGGCCCGAAGTGCTTACCGTCAATGATGACGCCGCCCCTTTTTTGTTGCTCCGTGAGAGGCTCGGTCTTGACTCTCTCGTAGGGCCTGCGGAACTCACGGACGATCCTGTCTGCCCCCGGGTCGTAGAGCTTGAGGCGATACTCGTTGGTATGAGAGATCACCAGCCGCTTCTGACCGAAAACGGCCGACAGGAATCGGCCGATGGGCATCAATCCGCTCGCGCCGCTGGCGGAAGAAACGACGAAGGCGGTTATCGGGAATGACGACAGGGTCTTGATCTCCCCCGAATCCTCCGGTACGGCTACGATATTCTGCGGCACCTCGATTTCGCGGGGTGTTCCCTCGACCCTGGGAAAATCGAAGGCGTGGAGGTAGATGACGCCCGCTTGAATGGACAAGGCGGTCATCAAGGAGCGCGTCTTCGAGCGGATGAGGAGCTCTTTTTGGTATTGGCCGGCGGCGTCGAACCAGAGGAACTTATAAGGGGATCTGGCCTGGACGATGACGGAGCCGTCCGCGAATAGGCAGGCTCCGGCGTTGGCCATTTCGCCCGGACCCTGGCCCTTCTTGAAGAGGTTGCGCTTGAAGCTCCCGTCGGGGCCGAACCACATCGTCTGGTTCTCGTCGATGACGAA
This sequence comes from Candidatus Aminicenantota bacterium, assembly GCA_017999365.1. GTDB lineage: Bacteria > Acidobacteriota > Aminicenantia > Aminicenantales > Saccharicenantaceae > RBG-16-66-30. The sequence goes on along the minus strand of JAGNLW010000001.1, from coordinate 1,278,651 downwards.
AAGGGCCCCATCCGGCGCGGCCGTCAATCTCTGCGGCCATTTGAAATAGAAATCGCCCGTGCCCTCGTCGGAGACGGCCAGGACCTCTTGGGGCGTGATGACACGTCCGGCGTTCGCGGCTTTCGGCTTGGCCGGGTTCTCGACGATGCTTTGCGCCCCGGCGGCGGGGACGGTCACAGCGAACGCCAGCAGCAGGATCACGGCCATGAACGCCGGCTGGTCGCCATAGCACCGACAGACGGCTTTTGCCATCCTCTCCCCCTACCTGACGATCCTGTATTTCGCGATCGAGATCGTCTCGTCTTCGTTCTTCTCCCGACAATAGAGGGCGTCGTCATCTACGGCCATGAGCGCCCTCCCCGCACCGAGATAGAAGCTATCGATGAACCGGCCGTCCTGGTCGAAGACGTCGATGAGCCGGCCCTTGGCCTTGTCGTCGGTCGACGTCGCCACCCATAGCCCGTTTCCGACGGCGTATAGCGCCTGGATATCAGGCTCGAATTCGATCTTCGGGGCTCCGGTCCTCTTACGAAAATCCGGCTCCCAATCGGCTTCGGCATGGGCGACCTTCGGGTAGGCCCTCTTGATGCTTCTGACCGGCTTGCCGGAGCCAAGGTCGATGACCTCGACGACATAGTCGCGGGAGTGCACGGCATAGAGGATGTTCCGATCGGGGCTGAGTCCGAGGATATCGGGGTCCCAACTCATCCCCGCGTCCGGCGCCAGAAAGGTCTTCGGCCGGAAAGAGGCGACCTCTCGACGTTCTGAGCCGTCGAAGCCGACAAGAACCACCGTTTCGAGGATCTCCATGAGCTTGCCGGTCCTCTCGTCGAACGGAGGCCAGACCGTTTTCAGGAACAAGAAACCTTCCGAAAGGACCCCGGCGAAACCGCGGTAGTCCTTGTTCGCGAGGCCGATCTGTTCCTTGAAAACCCCGTCGAGATCGGTCCGCCAGAACCGCTGGGAGTTCATGTCCTGGACGAAGAGGTCGCGGCCGCGCGGATGATAAGTGAATTCCCGGCCGATCTCGCCCGGGCCCTGCCCCTTCTTGTAGAGGTTCCCCAAGAACTTCCCTTCAGGTGAAAACCTCAGGAATTGATCGGCGTCCGCCAGGAAGAGCGAGCCGTCCTCCGCGACCTGCATGTCGTGAGGGTATTTGAAGAAGAATTCCCCGCTGACGTCGGTGATCCGCCAGACATCGCTCAACGCGATGACGCGGCCGGCATCCTTGGCCAACGGCTTGGCCGGATTCTCGACGACCTGTCCGAGGCCCGAGCCGGCCGTCAGGGCGAGCGTCAGGATCCCCAGGGCCAGGACGGACTGAACGACGGATGTTCTGCGCATGGCCGCTTTTCCAGCCAGCGGCTATCGGACGACGCTGACCTTGGTGTCGTGGGCCAGGGTGATGTGGCCCTCGATGATGACCGTGTCGCCGGCCTGGACGCCCCAGCCGGGCTCCTTGCCCGGCAGGACCTCGGCGAAGTCCTCGTTCTCCAGGCCGACCTCGATGTAGCGCCACTTGGCGATGTCGCCCTCGACGGCGAAGACGAGCTTGCGGCCGCCGCGGACGAGGATGGCCTGCTGGGGCACGAGGAGCCGGCCGGTGAAGATCTCGGTCGGGAACTCGACCTCGGCGTGCATGCCGGGCTTGATCTCCTCGGACGGGTTGTCCATGGCCACGTAGACGCCGCAGGTCTTGTCGGCGGAGTCGATGACCGGGCTGACGGCCTCGATGCGACCGCGGAAGGCCCGGCCGGGGAAGGCGCTGAAGCGGAGGTCGACCTCGCGGCCGGCCACGACCTTGCCGACCTCGCTCTCGAGCACCTTGGCCTTGACCTTGATGCGGCTGATGTCGACCAGGGTGAAGAGGTCGCGGCCGGGGTCGAGGCGCTCCTTGGGCGAGATCTTGATGTCGGTCAGGATGCCGGCGAAGGGGGCCCGGACGCGGGTCTTCTCGAGGCTGAGGCGGGCGATCTTGACGTCGACCTCGGCCTGGGTCAGGCCCTTGGTCGCGGCCTGGACCTCGTCCTTCTTTCGGCCGGCCTCGATCAGGGCCAGCTCGAGCGCAGCCTGGGCCTTCTCGAGGTCGGCCTGCGAGGCGACGCCGGACTTGAAGCCTTCGGCGACGCGGTCGTAGGCGGTCTGGGCCTTGGCCAGACGGTCGACGATGGCCGGGGCGGGCGGCTCCTCGGCCACGGAGAACTGCCGCTCGAGGAAGAGCTCGGAGAGAAAGCGCAGGCGCTGGGCCTCGAGCCGCTCCAGGTTGAGGCGGTACTCGCGGTCGTCGAGTTCGACGAGCAGGTCGCCTTCCTTGACGTGGCGGCCTTCGGCGGCGTAGAGGGTCTTGACGATCCCGCCGACTTCGGCCTTCATGGCGACGCGTTTCTCGGTGTAGGCCTCGCCGGGCGATTTGAGGGTCATGACGAGGTCGCCGACGACGGCTTTGGATACTCTGACCGGCAGGGGGGCGGCTTCGGTCTTCTGGTCCGGGGCCGGGGAGGACGGGGCGCCCGGGGCGGCCGCGGCGGGGGTGTTGCCGGCCGCGCCCTCCGTCTTGGCGGGAGCTTTGTCGAGAACGAGGAAATAGACGCCGGCGGCAACCAGGACGAGGGCCAGGAACCCGCCCAGGACGGCTTTGGGAACACGCATCGGCAACCTCCGTTCGAATCGAAACGCCAGGGCGCGCTCGACGGGCTGACAAGGACCTTGTCCGAATTATACGTCCGGGTCCCGGAGAACGCAACATCCGGGGCATCGCCCGTCGCGGGGGGCGCCCATGGTCAAAGACGGCCGTCGGAGCCGGAAATTCCCACGGCCGTCGCAATTTATACGCCCGGGAGGCCCGGGCTGTTGCGAAAAATGCTAAAAAATTAGCAGATACCGGCCCCGGTCCGCGCCTGACGGGGACCCGGTTTTCTGCTAAGATGAGCGGGAAAGGCGCCGCGACGTGCTCGTTCTGGCCATAGAAACCTCCTGCGACGAGACCTCCGCGGCCGTCCTGCGCGCCGTCCCTTCGGCCGTGCCGCCTGCCGCGCCCGAGGTCCTGAGCAACATCGTCCTGTCCCAGGACGAGGTCCACGCGCCCTACGGCGGTGTCGTGCCCGAGCTGGCCTCGCGCCAGCACATCAAGTCCGTGACGGCCATCGTCGGCGAGGCGCTGGGACGGGCGGGCGTGGGGCTGGAGGCCGTCGACCTCTACGCCGTGACCCAGGGGCCGGGGCTCATCGGATCGCTTCTCGTCGGGCTGTCGTTCGCCAAGGGGCTGTCCTATTTCCACAAGAAGCCGCTCGTCGGCGTCGACCATCTCGACGCCCACCTCGAGGCCTGTTTTCTCGAGCACCCGGATATCGCCTATCCCGTCCTGGGCCTTCTCGTCTCGGGCGGCCACACGGCCCTCTACGAGATGACCGAGCCCCTCTCGTACCGGCTTCTCGGGCGGACCCGCGACGACGCGGCGGGGGAGGCGCTCGACAAGATCGCCAAGTTCCTGGGCCTCGGCTATCCCGGCGGCCCGGTCATCGAGAAACTGGGCCAGGGCGGCGATCCCAAGGCCTTCCCCTTCGCCGTGCCGCGGACGAAGGACCGCAGCCTCGACTTCAGCTTCAGCGGGCTGAAGACGGGCGCCATCAAGCTCATCCGGGAGCACGGCGTCTCGAAGGACGGCCCGCGGCTGGCCGATTTCCTGGCCAGCTTCGAGGAGATCGTGGCCAGGACGCTCGTCGGCCACGTCCGGGCGGCGGCCGACCGGGTCCAGCCCCGGTCGCTCATCCTCTGCGGCGGCGTCGCCCGCAACACGCGCCTGCGGACCCGGTTCCAGGAGTTCGCCCGCTCGGCCGGGATCGACGCCTACGTCCCCTCGCCCAAGCTCTGCACCGACAACGCGGCCATGGTCGGCGCCGTGGCCCTCAAGCGCTTCGTCCGCGCCCCCGTCGACGCGCCCGAGCTCGACCTCGACGCCTACGCCCGTTAAAAACGGGGACATGATACCTATTTCCCATTTCTTTCTCCGATGGTCCTTGGAACATCGACCGTTGGCTTGAATGCCTTTCCGACATGGCTGTGATCAGGCCTGGAATAAATAGGAAATAGGTATCATGTCCCCCATTTTACTTCCCCCATTCTGTGAGGCTTGACTTCCTGAGCAGATGAATCATAATATAATCAATAATGAACTAAGTTATGATTCAGAATTAAGGACAGGGGGGCAAGCCATGAAATCCTTAAGCCTCCACGGCATCGACGAGGAAATGGAACGTAAGATCTTGGAGCGAGCCAAAAGCGAGGGCAGGAGCGTCAATAAGATCGTGAAGGAACTGATCGGCAAAGCCCTGGGCCTGGGCGACCGGCCGCCGGACAATCGGGCCATGTTCGAGGACCTGAGCGGCGTCTGGACGGAAGCTCAGGAACGGGAATTCCTGGACTCCATCGCCGATCTGGAGAAGACCGACGAAAAGGACTGGGCATGAGAGCCCTGCTGCTCGATACCAACGCCTACACGAAGTACCTGAGGGGCGATCCCCGCGTTCTCGACGCCTTGGCCGGAGCCGGCGTCGTCCACATGTCGGTCTTCGTGCTGGGCGAGCTCTTCGCGGGCTTCCGGAACGGATCGATGGAGAAGGAAAATCGAAGGATTCTGGAGGCCATCTTAGCCAAGCCGGCGGTCCGGGTCCTCGAAGCGACGCGCGAGACGGCCGACTACTTCGGGTTGATCAAGTCCGCGCTAAAAACGTCGGGACAGCCCCTTCCGCTCAACGATGTCTGGATCGCCGCCCACGCGCTCGAGACCGGTTCGCTCCTGGTGACTTACGACGCCCACTTCGCGGCGGTCCCGGGGCTCAGGATCTGGAGCGAGCTCTAACGGACGTCGTAGCGGAGGAACGAGACGTAGGCCAGGGCGAAAAGGACGAGGCCGTAGCCGGCCAGGAGCAGCAGCCCCGGCAGGGCGGCCGCCACGCGCGCCCCGAGGGCCTCTTCGCGGTACTCGAAGCGGGGCCGGTCGCTCATGTCGACGGCCGTGTTCCACCAATCGGTGGCCGGGTCCTTGGCCTGCAGGCCGTCGATCCTGGCCCGGGCGTAATCCCAGAAGGCCCGGTCCCAGACGCCGCTCAGCCGTCCCAGGTAGGCCTCGTTCCGCATCCCCGTCGAGGTCAGATCGGTCGCGACGTAGGTGAACGTCGCCAGCGGCGAGACCATGGACAGGGTGCGGGCCAGGCTCGTCTGGGCCGCCTCCCGGCGCCCGGCCTCGGCCCGGACAGCCTCGATTTTCGCGCTTTGGACCCGGTTGGCCTCGTCCCAGGCCGCCTGCACGGCTTTGCGCCGGGCCTCGAAGGCCTCGCGCGCCGCCGGGTCCCTCTGGACCAGGCGCTTCTGGTCCGACTCCGACAGCCCCTCCGCCAGGACGGGGTATTTGACCAGCAGCGGCCGCAGGGCCTCGGCCTGGAGCTTGCGGCCGAGCTCGTCGCGCTCGGTGTCGCCCAACCGCTGGACCTCCCGCTCGGTGCGGATGCGCGAAGGCGTCGGGGACAGGAACGAGGCGACGTACGGGCTCAGGTTCGGGATGACCAGCACGAGCAGGACCCAGACGAGCAGCGAGGTCATGATCGAGGCCGAGCCGGCGTGGTGGCGTGTCGAGACGAAGACGCCCAGGGCGTAGAAGAGGACGATGTAGAGGGCTGAGGCGGCCGCGAGCAGCGCCAGGGCGGCCCAGTCCGCGCCGCCCCAGCCGACGCCGGGGTGGACGAGGACGACGAGCATCCCGACGACGAGCGACATCAGGAAGGGCACGAGCAGGCTGACCGCCCCGCCGGCGACCTTGGCCAGGATGACCACCGGCCGTGACAGGTCGTTGGACAGGGCCAGCTTCAGCGTGCCGTCCTCCTTTTCGCCGCAGACGGCGTCGTAGGCGAAGATGAGGGCGGCCAGGCTCATCAGGATGGAGACGACGAAGACGAGGTCGACGAGCGGGAACATGACCGGCAGCGGATCGTTGTCGAGCTCGGACAGGTTGGCCTCGGCGGAAAGGCCGCGCACCAGGACGTGGAAGGGGATGGGCGGCATGGCCGTCCGCAGGACGTTCGAGACGCGGTTGAAGTGGGCGTAGGTCCGCATGTAGGTCTCGAGCTCGGCCCGCCGCTGGGACTCGTCGCCGACGCGCCTCAGGGTGTCGTTCGTCAGGACGAAGGTCGTCACGGGCACGACGACGAGGAGCAGGGCCAGGGTCACGACGAAGCGGAACGACAGGATGTGCCCCAGGACCTCCTTGCGGACGATCGTTCGGAACATGGGCCTCCCGTCCTCCCTCTCAGCGCACGTCGTAGCGGACGAACGCGGCGTAGGCCAAAGCGAAGAGCAGCACCGCGCCCGCCGCGAGCCAGCCGGCGTCGAACAGCGCCCCCGCGGCCAAGACCCCGCCCAGGGGCCGATAGGCGTAGCGGAAGGCGGGGTTGTCGGCGACACCGCCGTCGGGCGCGGCCAGGGTGCTTCCGAGGAGGCCGTTCTTGTAGCGGACGACCTCCCGCTTGAAGGCGCTCTCCTCGCCGATGCCCGTGCCGGCGATCTCGGTCACGGCGTAGACGAAGCCGGCCGCCGGCGAGACGCGGTTGATGGCCTTCGATAGGGCCACCAGCCGCTCGAACTTGACCCGGTAGTCGGCCTCGAGGGCGTCGTTCTCGGCGCCGATGGCCTTGACGTGCGAGGGCCAGTCGCCCTGGCCGCGGATGCGCAGCAGGACCTCCCGCGTCCAGATCTGCTGGCGCTTCTCGCTGAGGGCCCGCACGGACGGCACCTCGACGGCCTGGCGGGCGACGAGCGTGCCCAGGTTGGGCAGGACGAAGACGACCAGGACCCAGGCGAAAAGCAGGATGACCAGGGCGCTCGAGGCCCGCCGGGTCAGGGCCGAGACGAGCAGGCCCAGGCTGAGGAAGAAGGCGATGTAGAGGAGCGATAGGCCCAGGATGAGGGCCAGGCGCGCGACCTGCCCGCCCGTGAAGCGGATGGCCGGGTCGAGGGCCAGGACGGCCAGCCCGATCCCGGTCACCAGCAGGAAGGGCGCGGCCAGGCTGACGAAGCTCCCGGCCCACTTCCCGAACAGGACCGCGCCGCGCGGCACCGGGTTGGCCAGGACGAGGCGGAGCGTGCCGTCCTCCTTCTCGCGGTTGACGAGGTCGAAGCCGAAGAGCAGGGCCAGGAGCGACATCACGACGCGGACGACGTAGAGGAAGTCGGGGGCGGGGAAGAAGGCGAAGACGGTGTTGCCCGACTTCTGGCCGGCCCTCACGGTGACGCCGATCGGCGTGATTTCGAATGATCGGGACATGGCCTCGTCGAGGCCCTTGGCCACGATCGACAGGGCATTGGGCGGGTTGACGGCGACGGGTTCGCCCGGCTTGGCCTTGATGAGGTCGTGGTCGGCCAACCGGGCCTTGTAGTCCCGGCCCATGACGAAGAAGCTCGTGGCCACGAGCGCGGCCACGAGCAGGACGACGACGTAGAACCGGGAGCCGAGAAGGTTCGCCAGGACCTCTTTCCCAGCGACCGTCTTCCACATGGCCGTCCCCCGGGGATTACCGCCGCGTCAGCTTGATGCCGAAGACGACGATGCCGACGAGGAGCCCCACGAGCAGGAGCACCAGGGCCCCGATGCCGATGACGTTGGCCTTCGAGGTGATGTGGATGCGGACGATCTTGTCCTCGGACTCGACCCGGCGGTTGTCGGCCCGGGCGTCGGTGCGGATCTTGGGCTCGTAGTCGCCGACGGAGACGTCGTCCGGCGGCAGGAACTTGATCTTGACGACCTCGTCCTTGTTCTGCTCGAGGGTGGCGATGAGGTCGGGGGCGATCTCGACCCGCCAGTTGAGGGGCAGGTCGCAGAAGACGCGGACGTTGTTGAGCTTGCGGGTGCCCGTGTTGCGGATGGTCACGTCCATGGCGATGTCGTCGCCGGCCTTGATCTCGTGGTAGAGGTTGACGGCCTGGACCTCGACCTTGGGCACGCCGCGGGGGATGAGCTCGAGCTTGGCCAGGCCGGCCTTGAGCCCCTCGAGGGCGTCGAGGCCGATGCCCGTCGCGCCGCCGGCCGCGGCCTCGATGTCGCGGAGCCTCTGGGTCTGGTCGTTGTCGAGGGCCAGGACGAAGAACTCGAGCGGCCGGTCGAGGACGACCTTCTCGTCGGGATTCTTGGGCAGGAACAGCTTGAGCTGGAGCTTGAGGCTGGTGACGCCCTCGCTGAACTTGATCTGCGACAGCCGGGCGCTCGTCGTCGGGTCGCTGAACTCGTAGGTGATCTGCTGGGGCAGGTCGACGGCCTCGAGCTTGAAGACGTTGGCCTCGCCGCTGAACTTCTCGAGCGACAGGTCGTAGGTCGCCGTGCTCTCGAGGTCGGCCTCCTGGGAGAACTGGGCCGAGTTGACGGTGACCATGTTGGCGCTGACGCCCTTCTGGAGGAAGACCGCGGTCGTCTCGGTCTTGCCGGAATAGGAGACGCTGATGTCGAGGTTCTCGACGTCCTTGAGGAGCTGGAAGGTGACGTCGCGCTCGGTCTCGATGGGCATGGAGGCGACCGACTTCTCGTAGGGATCGGAGATGATCTTGCCCTCCGACAGGAGCGAGACGTAGACGTCCTTGATCTCCTTCATGAAGTCGAGCGGGAAGAGGTCCTCGGCGCTGATGTTGAGCTTGGCCAGCTCCTTGAGCTCCTTGGAGGCGTAGCGCAGGGAGACCCGGACGAACTTCTTGCCGCTGCGGTCCTGGTACTTGACGGCGCTGGCGACCGAGATGCGGGCCTCGCTGCCCATGAAGTTGATGAGGGCCTGCTGGTAGTCGACCTGGGCCTGGAGGTAGGCCGTCTGGCGCTGGGCGTAGTCGGCCTCCGAGGTCAGCCCGTCCTCCTTGAGCTTGAGGTAGCGGTCGAAGTCGGCCTTGCGCAGCTCGAGCGAGAGCTGGGCGCTCTTGAGGCGCAGGAGCTTCATGCTCTGGGATTCCTGGGTCTGGGCGGCCAGGGCCAGGGCGGCGGCCAGGACGACGGCCGCGGCGGCGAACGTCTTGAGGACTTTCATCGGCGAGCCTCCGTGTGGGACGGGCTTATCATAACCTAAAGGCGCCGCCGAAGACGAGCCCCCGGCCGGAGGCGGTCCTCGACGGACGCTTCAGGAAGATATACGGGCGCGCCGCCCCCGGGGTTATGGGGGGAACGAAATCCGGCGCCGGCCGTATTATAATGGGTGAGCTTCACAGTACTCCCCTATTCGCTCGATCGGAGGACGGCCATGATCCAGAAACGGCTCTTCGGCGCCCTTGTCGCCCTGCTCCTCGTCTCCGGCCTCGGCTTCGGCCAGGAGACCGGGGACCTCTCGCTGACCCTGGAGGATTCCATCGTCCGGGCCCTGCGGAACAACCTCAACATCGCCGCCGAGGTCATCAGCCCCGGCCTGGCCTCGGCCACCCTGTCGCAGGCCAAGCAGGTCTATATGCCGACCTTAGCGGCCGACCTGACCGGGAACCGTTTCGAGCAGCTCTCGACCTGGTCCCTGCAGAGCGCCGGCACCTACGTCAACCGGGGCACGACCACGTCGGCCACGCTGTCCCAGCAGATCCCGTTCGGCGGCACCTTCCAGGCCTCCCTGAGCTACGACTATTCCAAGAACAACCAGCTCTTCCAGAGCTACAATCCCTCCTATTCGGGCCGCCTGAACTTCTCGCTGACCCAGCCCCTGCTCAAGAACTTCGGCTGGACGGTCAGCCGCCGGGCCATCGTCGTGGCCCAGCACAATCTCGAGGCCTCCCGCAGCCAGTTCAAGTCCGTCCTCATCGACACGGTCTTCTCCGTCGAGTCGGCCTACTGGAACCTGGTCTACTCCATCGAGAACCTGAAGACCCTGCGGCAGGCCCTCGAGAGCGGCCGCGACCTCCTGGCCAAGACCAAGCGCGAGGTCCAGGTCGGCACCAAGGCCCCCATCGAGGTCCTCAACGCCGAGGCCACCGTGGCCCGCCGCGAGGCCGACATCCTGCAGGCCGAGGCCCTGGTCAAGCGCAACCAGGACCAGCTGCGGATGCTCCTCAACCTGGGCGCCGACCCCGAAGGCCGGAAGCAGGCCCTCCTGCCGGCCGACGCGCCCGTGTTCAAGCCCTACGCCATCACCGTCGACGAGGCCTGCGCCATGGCCATGGCCCGCCGGCCCGAGTTCGAGACCACCCGGGCCCAGATCGGCTCGAAGACCGTCGACTTCCGCGTCGCCAAGAACCGGCTCCTGCCCCAGCTCGACCTTCAGGTGACCAAGGCCAGCCCGGGCATCTCCGGCCAGCAGTTCATCTACGATCCGGAGAATCCCTTCGGGACCCCCACGCTCGGCGACCCCGGCAGCGCTTCCCAGGCCTTCAAGGACGTCTTCAAGTTCCTCTACAACAACTGGAGCGCGGGCGTGACCCTGACCATCCCCCTCGGGGACGTCGTCGGCCGGGCCAACTACACCTACGCCAAGCTCGATCTCGAGCAGGCCCAGGCCCGCCTCAAGAGCCAGGAGCAGCAGGTCTACCTCGAGGCCAGCGACGCCGTCCGGACCCTCGAGACCGCGGCCAAGGCCGTCGACGCCTACCGCGTCGCCCGCGAGCTCGCAGAGCGCCAGCTCGAGGCCGAGATGAAGAAGCTCAACGTCGGGATGTCGACGAACTACTTCGTCCTGACCTACCAGGACGCCCTGGCCAGCGCCCGGACCATGGAGATGCGGGCCCTGGTCGACTACAACATCGCCCTGGCCTCCATCGCCAAGATCACGGGCTCGACCCTCGAGGCCCGCAACATCAGCCTGAGCGACTACGTCAAGTAAGCGGACATGGGCTTCCTGTGCTAGGATAGCCGGGTGAGCATCTTCCTCGTCGACAGCGGCCGGGAGTGGCGGGACAGCCAGCGCCAGGAGCTCTACGTCGCCCGCGAGCTCCTCAAGAAGGGCCTGACCGCCCACGTCGTGGCCGAGCCCGGCGGCGCTCTCCTCGAGAAGGCCCGGGCCGAGGGCCTGTCGACGATCCCGCTGCGGATGCGGGGGCGCTTCGCCTTCGCCGTCCGCCGGACCCTGGCCCGCTACATGCGCGCCCGCGGCTGCCGGCTGGTCCACGTCCACGATACTTTCGGCGCCGGGCTGGGCCTGGCCGCGGCGGCCGCGGCCGAGGTGCCCCTGCGCGTCCTGTCCCGGCCGGCCGATTCCTCACCGCTCGAGGGCAAGCTGCCCTTGGCCGCCGTCGACGCCTTCATCGCCGGATCGGACGCCGTCCGCTCCATCCTCGTCCGGGGCGGCGTCGCCGAGGAGCGCGTCGAGGTCGTGCCGCAGGGCCTCGACCTGTCGCGTTTCACCTCCGAGCCCCGGGGCGACCTCGTCCGACGCGAGCTCGGCCTGGCCGAGGACGACTTCCTGGTCGGGGCCGTCCTGCCGCTCGAGGACGAGCGCGGGCTGCGGGCCCTGCTCGAAGCCGCCGCCCTGGCCCGGGCCCAATCCCCCAAGGTCCGCTTCGTCGTCCTCGGCGAGGGCACGCTGCGCCTGGACTCCGGGGCGGCCGAAGAGGGAACGGAAACGGCGGCCCCCGCGGAGAGCGTGCACTACCGCCTCGGCGGTTGGAAGGACGCGCCCCAGGTCCTGGCCTCCCTCGACATGTTCGCCGTCTTCTCCCATCTCGACGGCTTGGGCGGATATCTCGTCGAGGCCATGGCCTCGGGCCTGCCCGTCGCCGCGGCCGACGTCGGGACGGCCCGCGACGTCGTCGTCCATCGGGAATCGGGCTTCCTCGTCCCGGCCCGCAACGCCCGGGCCCTGGCCGACGCCGTGATCAAGGTCCACTTCGACAAGAACCTGGCCGCGCGCCTGGCGGCCGGCGCCCGGGAGGCCGTCCTGGAGAAATATTCCGCCGAGGCCATGGCCCGGCGCATCATCGGCGTCTACGAATACCGGGCCCACCGCAAGGGCCTCAAGCTTTCCTGAGGCCGTCCCCTCCGTCCGCTCTCTCCCGTTTCCCGTCAGTCGAGGATCAGCCGGTTCCTGCGGAAGCGGGCGTCCGCCGCGGCCAGGACGGCCGCGTTGACCGCGACCAGGACACCGGCGGCCGCGAGGGCCGCGGCGGTGGGATCCAGGCCGGAGAGCGCGGCGAACAGCCGGGCCTTGAACGCCGCGGGCAACATGGGCAGGATGAACAGGGGGACGAACATCAGCAGGAAGACGACGCTGAAGGTCTGCTGGGCCTGGCGGACGGTGGCCGCCCGCAGGGAGACGAGGACCCCCAGGCCCGAGGCCAGCAGGGCGACGAGAAAGGTCAGGCCGAGGATGCCCGCGGCGAGCGGCGCGCTGTAGAACAGGATCCGGCCGTGACCGTGGGCGACGGTGACGGCGGCCGCGCCCAGGAGGGCGCAGGCGACGGTCAGGCCCCAGGCGTAGACGACGGCGGCCCCGATCTTGCCGGCCAGGATGGCCCGGTCGGGCAGGCGGCTGGCCAGCAGCGTCTCGAGCGTGTGGCGCTCGCGCTCGCCGGCGAAGGAGTCGGCGACGACCCCGCTGGCCAGAAGGAAGGGGACCCAGGACCAGTAGATAAGGACGAAGGGCGATCGGATCCAGTCCGGTCCGTTCTGGATGGGCATGAAGGCGCCGAAGACGGCCAGGAAGATGAGCATGCCCATCTTGCCGCCCTTGAACCGGCCCTGCTGGCCTAGGATCTCCTTGATCTCTTTCCAAACGACGGTCTTCAGATCGTGGAGCATGGGGCGTTCTCCTGTGCGGTATCCGTCCCGCCGTCCGTGTCGCGGACGAGCTTGAGGAAGGCGTCCTCGAAGGTGGCCTGGCGGGGGGCGATGCCCTCGACCTCGGCGCCGCCCTCGACGAGAGCGCGGAGCAGGGCCGGAGTGTCGGGGGCCCCGGCCCAGAAGACCGCGAGCCGCCCGTCGGCCGTCTCGACGCGGGCCACGCCGGCGAGGGCGCGGAGGCGGTCGGCCAGGGCGGGCGTTAGGCCGCGGCCGCGGACGTCGGTCGCCGGCGCCGCGGGGCCCCGCTTGAGATCCTCGACCGGGCCCTCGGCGATGAGGCGGCCGGCCCGGATGACCGCGACGCGGCGGCAGAGGCGCTCGGTCTCGTCGAGGTTATGGGTGGTCAGGAAGATCGTCGTCCCCTCGCGGGCGGCCAGGCCGGCCAGGTCGTCGCGAAGCGAAGCGGCGGCGACCGGATCGAGGCCGGCGGTCGGCTCGTCGAGGAAGACCAGGCGCGGCCGGTGGAGGAGGGTCCGGGCCACGGCCAGCTTCTGCTTCATGCCCCGGCTCCAGCGGCCGGCCTGCTCGTCGCGCCGGTCCCAGAGGCCGAAGTGGGTCAGGAGCTCGCGGACGCGGGCCCGGCGGTCGGCCGCGGGGAGGCGCCAGATGCGGCCGTAGTAGTCGAGGTTGTCGGCCGCGCTGAGGCGTTCGTAGAGGCCGTTCTGCTCGAGCAGGGCCCCGGCCAGGGCCCGGATCCCGCCGGCGTCCCCGCGGACGTCGCGGCCCAGGACCTCGGCCCGGCCGCGGCTGGGCTCGAGGAGGCCGAGGAGGAGGCGGATCGTCGTCGTCTTGCCGGCCCCGTTCGGGCCGAGGAAGCCGAAGACGATGCCGGCCGGGACCTCGAGGGTCAGGTCGTCGACGGCCGTGACGGTCTTGAAGTCGCGGCCGAGCCGTTCCGTGCGGATGATGGGTGTCGCGGACATCAGGCTTTCTCCAGGAATTTCTTGAACCGGGCCCGGTAGGCCTTGTAGGCCGCGGCGCCCGCGTCGGTCAGGCGGACGAGGGTCAGCGGGATCCGTCCGCGGTAGGTCTTCTCGATGGCCACGTAGCCGGCCTCTTCGAGCTTGGCCAGATGGGAGGACAGGTTGCCCTTGGTCAGGCCGGTCTCCCGCTGGAGATAGAGGAAGTCGGCGCTCTCGACGACCGAGAGGATGGCCGTCAGCGCCAGGCGGGCCGGCTCGTGGATGACCCGGTCGATCTCGGCGAGCGAGCGCAGGTCAGCGGGCATCGGGGCCTTCCGGGGCATCGGGCGCGTCGTCGGCGGAGCGGGGATTGCGGCGGAGATAGACGGCGAGCGCCGCGGCGCCGGTGAGGATGACGGCCGCGCCGAAGAGAAGATAGAACAGGCTGACCCCTTTGGCGTCGCCGGCGCCGGCCGCGGTCAGGCCGACGCCGATGGCGGCCGAGGCGGCGGCCAGGACGTAGAACCGGCCGACGCCGACGCGGTTGGCGACGAGGAGCCCGGCGACCGCGAAGAGCAGGCCGTTCACCGCGGGCAGGAGCAGCCGGACCGAGGGGGACAGGCCGTAGAGGACGGCCATGCCGCCGCCGATGACCATGGCCACGGCCGCCGCCGCGAGGCGGCGCTTCGGGCCGGCCTCCTTTTTCTTGAACGTCACGTAGCCCGTCCGCGGGTAGGTGATGCGCCGCTTGAGATAGCGGAGGAGGCGGTTGACGAGGAAAGCCGCGGCGAAGACGGCCAGGAAGGCGGCGGAGGACACGAAGGTGAGGACCGTCGATCCGGGCGGCAGCGTCGCCTCGGCGTAGAAATAGGCGCCGAGGAGGAGGAAGATGAGGCCCAGGGCGATCTCCGTCAGGCCGTCCTCGTAGAAGCTCCGGACCGTCCTTTTCTCGATCTTGTCGATGTCGACCATCGCTCGCTCCTTTGAAGTTTGCGATACAGACTAGTCTGCATAATAGCAGTTCTCGTGCGCCTGTCAAGTCTTTTTTTGCCCGGCCCTCTCTCCCTTGCGCTTGAACCCCGCGGGGTCCTGGATTATGTTAAGCGGGAATCGCCGAGCCCGGAGGAGCGCCGATGGCCATCGACCGCATCGAGATCGACCTCGTCAAGCTGCCCTACGTCCACTTCTTCGAGACCAGCTTCGGCCGCTCCCACGACCGGACCTTCAGCCTCATCAAGGTCTGCGAGGACGGCCTCTGCGGCTGGGGCGAGTGCGTGGCCGAGGAGGCCCCCCTCTACAGCGGGGAGACGGCCGAGACGGCCTGGCACGTCATGCGGGACTTCCTCATTCCCCTCGTCTTCCGCAAGGGCGTCGTCGAGCCCGAGGACTTCGCCCGCGAGGCGGCCGTCTTCCGCGGCAACCGCATGGCCAAGGCCGGGATCGAGCTGGCCCTGTGGGATCTCAAGGCCAAGAAGGCGGGTGTGCCTCTGCGGGCCCTCTACGGCGCGGCCCGGACCGAGATCGAGGCCGGCGTCAGCTGCGGCATCGAGGACTCCCTCCCGGACCTCGTCGCCCGCGTCGGGGGCTACCTCGACCAGGGCTACCGGCGCATCAAGATCAAGATCAAGCCGGGCTGGGACGTCGCGGCCTGCGCCGCCGTCCGGGAGGCCTTCCCCGACATCATGCTCCAGGTCGACGCCAACGGCGCCTACGGCCCCAGGGACACGGAGACGCTCGCGGCCCTCGACGCCTTCGACCTGCTCATGGTCGAGCAGCCCTTCGCGCCCTACGACCTGTGGGAGCACGCCAAGCTCCAGAAGCGGATGAAGACGCCCGTCTGCCTCGACGAGAGCGTCCTCGGGGCCGACACGGCCCGGGCGGCCCTGGAGATGGGCAGCTGCCGGATCGTCAACATCAAGGTCGGCCGCGTCGGCGGCGTCGTCGAGACGCGCCGCGTCCACGACCTGTGCGAGGCGGCCGGGGTGCCGGTCTGGTGCGGCGGCATGCTCGAGAGCGGCATCGGCCGGGCCCACAACCTCCACGTCGCCGCCCTGCCGGGGTTCAAGTACCCGAACGACCTCAGCGCCAGCCGGCGGTATTACAGGGAGGACCTCGTCGACCCGGCCATCGAGCTGAGCGGGCCGGGGACCATCAAGGTGCCCGACGGGCCGGGCATCGGCGTCAATCCCGTCGAGTCCCGCGTCGCCTTGGCCTCGCTTCGTCGGGAGATCTTCAAATAGCCTATCTGGGTAGACTCCACCGCCCGGGGGGACGGGCCCCCCTCGGCGGATCGCGGCGGCGGCCCCCTCAGGCCTCGGCGGTGAAGTGCTCGGCCAGGATGTCCTGGGCTTCCTTGGCGCGGTTCGCGGGGACGAGGAGGGCGGCGACGCCCAGCCCGTCGACGGTCATCCCGAGAACCTTGCCATAGGCTTCGGCGCTCACCCGCGCGGGGATGCCGAAGGACTCGAGCATGTTCTTGAGGATCTCCGCCTCCGTGACTCCGTTGGACCTGTGGACGATGACCCAGTCCATGCCCTTATCATAACACGGCGGGACGGGGTTTAACACCTTCGCGGGAATCGGGAACGGTCCGGCCGGTCAGGCCCGGTCGTCCTTGATGGCCTGGAGGTAGTCGGCGATGCGCTTCTTGAGGCCCTCGTCCTTGACCTTCGGCAGGGCCGCCTCGAGCGTGGCCCGGGCTTTGGCCGGCTCGCCGCTGTTGATGTAGGCGATGCCCAGGTTGACCATGAGCCCGACGTCCTCGGGCGCCAGGACGAGCCCGGCCTGGAAGCTGCCGGCGGCCTCGGCGTGACGGCCGAGCTGATTGAGGATGACGCCCTTGAGGTTGTAGGCCTTGGGGCTGCGGCCGTCCTTCTTGATGGACTCGAGCGCGTAGGCCAGGGCCTCCTCGTAGCGCTGGGCGTTGTAGCAGAGCTTGCCAAGGAAAAAAACGGTGTCGGCGCTGCCGTCGGCGGCGTAGGCCGCCTTCAGCGCCGCCTCGGCCTCGTCGGTCCGGCCGGTCTCCGCCAGGGCCAGGCCCAGGTTGCGGCGGACCTCGCCGTCCTTGGGCTTGAGCGCCGCGGCCTTGCCGTAGGCCTCGGCCGCGAGCTCGAACTCGCCCTTGGTGTAGTAGGCCGAGCCGAGCAGGTTCCAGCCGTCGAAATGCTCCGGGTCGAGGGCGACGGCCGCTTGGCCGTAGCGCAAGGCTTCGTCCGTCAGGCCGTAGCGCAGGGCGATGACGCCCATCTCGTACTGGGCCTGGGGGTTCTTCTCGTCGGAGGCTTTTTTCTTTTTTTGCGGCTCGGGAGAGGCGGCCGGGACCCCGGCGGGCGCGGCCGCGGCGGCGCAGGCCAGGGCGGGCAGGGCCACGGCCAGGACGAGGGCCAGAGCGGCCCGGAAGGGCTTCGGACGGACGGTCATGATGGCCTCGAAAGGATATGATGGCACATCCGCCGGGGAGGGTCAAACGGAGGGGCTTGCCCGCGGCGCCCGTTCGGCTTAGAATGGGGACCCGACCATGACCAACGAACCGTTGAGCGATGAGGACGTCGCCCGCCTCAAGAAGCGGGAGGCCGAGATCCTGGCCCGCGTCGACCGCCTGAAGCGGACGATGAACGAGACCAAGGCCATCGACACCATCGCCTTCAAGGCCAAGCTGCTCCGGGAGGCGCAGGACGAGCTCCGCCGCGTCCAGGACAAGCTGGCCGGCCTCGCCGAAGAGTGATCAGCGGACGGCGAACGAGGCCGTCGCCTCCCCCCGCATCGTCCCCGACGGGTCCCGCGCTTCGACCGTGAGCGTGTGCGTCCCGGGCGCCAGCGCGCCGAAGGCCAGCTCGACGACGCACTGCCGCAGGTTCCTGGCCGTCCGGGCCGAGACGACCGTCGCCGGCACCTCGGTCCGCGTCCCGTCGACCGTATCCGCCGCCGTGAACGCCAGCTCGGTCTCGGGCGCCGTCAAGGCGCAGCGGACCGCCGCGTAGACGCGGCGCGGCCCCGCGGGCAGCGGCCCCGTCCAGGGCGCGTACTTCGCCGGATCGTAACCGAACAGGGCCGACAGGGTCGAGTTCGCGTCCGCCCCGCTCTCCGTGGCCCCGGCTCTCTCGTCGAGCAGGAGCGGGGGATCGAGGGCCAGCAGCGCGGCCCCGGGCTTGGGCACCACGAAGGCGGCCTGGCCCCGGGCGCCCCGGCCGGTCTCGGTGTTCTGGACGATGAGCCGGCAGGTGTAGCGGCCGGGATTGAGGGGGACGGCGAAGACGGGATAGAGGTCGGCGTAGCCCTCCTGCGGCGGCTTGATGCGGAAGCTCTTGATGGCCGACCGGCCCTGGCCCTCGTCGTAGACGAGGAGGTAGGCCTCGGCCCGGGCCCCGACGACGGACCGGGCGGTCGCCGCGTCGAGGCCGGCGTAGGCGACGACGTGCGGCCAGCCGCCGACGAGGACCGGCAGCGCGGCCATGGGCGCCTCGGCCGGCAGCTCGGCCAGCGGATTGTCGCTGAGGGCCAGGTCGGTCATCTGGAGCAGGCGCTCGAAGCGGCTGTATTGCGAGAAGGGCTTGGGATTGTAATAGCCGTTCTGGCTGAAGACCTTGCAGCCCGGCCGGGCGACCTTGACCTTGATCTTGTGGAAGGCCCCGTCCCAGGCGGCCGGCACGGTATAGCCGAGAACGTAGAACGCGCTGGTCACGTTCTCGATCTCGGCCAGGGCGTTCGTGTAATCCGTCGTGTTGCTGAAATATCTCCCTCCCGTCTCGCCCGCGAGCTGGATCAGGGAGTCCTTGCCGGAGACCTCCCGGGCGCCGACGGACGTGCCGTACGGGTTGTTGATGTCCGATTCCCCGAGCGGGGGGGCGCAGTCGATGGCGTAGATCGGCGTGTTCGAGGTCTTGAGCTCCTTGAGGGCCTCCGAGAATTCGGTCCGCACGCCCGTGTTCGACTGGGCGTTGTCGTAGGCGTTCAGCTCGGCCATCATCTGGTCGGGGTTGCCCGCGTCCATGTTCGGGACGTCCAGGCCCTTCCTCTGGCCGGTGATCAGGGACCGGCTGATGCCCGACGAGAACAGGATCATGTTCTTCCAGCCGGGGACGTAGCGCAGGGCCCGGGCCAGGTTGGCGAAGGTCTGGGCGAACTGCCGGGCCTGGTCGACGTAGCCCTGCCGGCGGCCTTCGTCGACGACGCCGCCCGTCTGGGCCCTGGCCAGGTTCTCGTAGAATTCCTCCACGCCCGGCTTTTGGGTGAGGTCGCCGGCGTCCATGAGCCGGAGCTCGTCGGCGTAGAGGAAGTTCGTCAGGCTCTCGGCCCGGCCGACGACCGATCGGAGGCCGAACGCGTCGACGATCGTCCGGACCTTGGCGTGGTCCGTGGTCAGGTATTCGTGGATGGTCAGGCCGCGCGAGGGCGAGTACGACAGGACCCCGACCTCGTCGCCAGGCCTGACGGCCGAGTCGATGAACGCGAGGGCGGCTTCCCGGGCCTTGCGCGCGCTGCGGGGATCGGTGAAGGCGAAATCGAAGAGGAAGAGGAATTTCCGCCCGAGCCGCGACGTCTCGAAGGGGCCGGCGGGCGCGAGCTCGTCGCCGCCGAGGACGTGGTTCTCGAAATGGGCGACGGTCACCGGCTTGCCGTTGTCGGTGACCTCGAAGTCGGCCGCCGCGAGGTCGGTCACGGGCCGGCCGTTCTTGGCCGTGACGTAGGCTTGGACGAGCTTGAGAGCGACCGTGACCTTCTCCTGGATGGGGGCGGGCTTGTCCTGGGCGCCGGCCCGGGGGACCGGTCCGGCCGCGAGGACGAGCCCGAACGCGGCCGTCGCCGCGGCGGTGCGGAGACCGAAGCGTGAAAGAAGGCGGTTCCGACGGTGTCTTGGCATGACGTTTCCCCTCCGGGGTCCCCGAGGACGACCCCGAGCGGATTATGGTATAAAGAGGCCCGGGGGTCAAACGGGGCGCGTAAAGACCTCTTACATTGGGAATCCAGCCCAGGGGGCGAAAGCGGGCGGGCCCGGCTGGCCCGATCCTTGCTGTGTTGATGAAGAGCGCGTGGGATCCCATGAGGCTTCGGAAGGAAAAGACGGCCCCGACAGGCGCGGCCCTGACGGTCCTGGTCCTGGGGCTATGCGCCTTCCCGCTCTTTCCCGCCCGCCGGCCGAAAGCCCCGCTCGAACGGCTGGCCCGCCTTTACGAAGAAAGCCGATTCTTCGAGCTCCGCGACGCGCTCGCGTCGATGGGCCCGGGCGGCCCGGCCGACCTCGAGTTCTTCCGGGCCGCCGTGGACCAGGTCTTCGACCGTCTGGACCCGGCCGTCGTCGGGCTCGAGGCCTTCATCCGGTCCAACCGGAACGCTCCGCCGCGCATGTTGACGAAGGAGGCTTGGGTCCTCCTGGCCGACGCCTATCGCCGCCTCGGCCGCTACCGGCAGGCCGCGGAGGCCTACCGCCAGGCGTTCGCCCGGTTCGGGGGCCTCATCGACGCGGAGGAGCGGGCCGGCTTGGAGAGCCAGTTCGCGCTGTGGGCGGCCCTGGCCGGAGCGCCGCCCCAAGCGGTCGAGGTCGCCGGCGACACCCGGGTCCGCATGAAGTCCCGGTGCTTTCCTGTCCGGATCGGCGGCTTGGCCGTCCTGTTCGGCTACGACACCGGGTCTAACGTGTCCGTTCTCTACAAGTCCGTCGCCGACGCGATGGGCCTGGCCGTCCACGGCCCGCCGGTCGAGGCCCGGGCGGGCACGGGCCTGGCCGTTCGCGGCCGGATGGCGGTCCTCCCCGAGATCGGTTGGGGGAACGTCCGCGTCGCCAACGTCCTCGTCATGGTCCTGCCCGACGAGCTCTTCCCGCCCGAGGCGGGCCGGTCCGACGGCGAGCGCAAGGGCCTGTTGGGCATGCCGGTCCTCGCGGGGCTCAAGGAGGTCACCGAGACGCGGGAGGGGGACTTCATCGTGCCCGCCCGACCCCATCCCCGGTCCCTGGGGAACATGTGCTTCTCAGGCTTCATGCCCGTCGTCGAGGCAGTCCATCGCGGCGCCCGGCTCCGCCTCTGCCTGGACACGGGCGCGACGGCGACGTCCCTCTTCCCCTCCTACTACCGCCGGTTCCGCGGCGAGCTCAACAGCCGCGCGAGGCTCCGGGAATCGACCGTCGGCGGCGTCGGCGCCCGGCGAGCGGTCGATGTCCGCATCCTGGACGAGTTCGACTTCCGGGCCGGCGGGCGGACGTTCGCCCTGCGCCGGGTCCTGGTCCAGACGGAGGCCACCCACTCCGACTCGCTCCGTTTTCACGGCACCATCGGCACGGACCTCCTGGCCCAGTGCTCGCGGATGACGTTGGACTTCGTCTCCATGTCCTTCGCCGTCGAATGACGCGGCGGCCCGCGCGGCGTGGTATAATCCCTGCCCGAGCGAGACATCATGAGCCCCATGGCCCGGCCCGCGAAGCGCAAGGGCGCGCCGCGCCCGGCCGCCCGGCTGCGGCGGGCGGCCGACATCGCCCTCGTCGTCCTGGGCCTCGTCGCCGTCGGGCTGTTCGTGGCCGTCAAGATCATCGGCGGCCGGACGGACGGCGGGCGCGCCGCGGCGGGCAAGGAGGGGGCCGGATCCGCCGAGGCCGTCCTGTCCTCGGACAACCTCTCGGGCCCGAACGGGTTCGCCGACCTCGAGTCCGGGCCCGACGAGCTCGAGGGCGACGACGACGTCGACAACGCCCCCCTGCCCGGGCCGGCCATGATCTCCGATCCCTACGCGGCGCGGCCGTTCTCGCCCGTCGACGACGCCCGCCTGGCCGCCCTGCTCGACCCCGAGATCGAGCGGGCCCTCAAGGCCGGCCGCATCCCGTCCATGGCCGTGGTCCTCGTCTCGGGCGACCGCATCGCCTGGACGCGCTCGGCCGGCCTGGCCAACGTCCGGGTCAAGACGCCGGCCGCCTGCGACACGGTCTACCTCATCGCCTCGACCTTCAAGACGATGTCGGCCACGGCCCTCCTCCAGCTCATGGAGCAGGGCAAGTTCAAGCTCGACGACCGCGTCAACGACTACCTCGGCGACCTGCGCATCGAGGGCGAGAACAAGCGCTACCCGGTGACCTTCCGCCACCTCCTGACCCACACCTCGGGCCTGCCCACGGACTTCGGCCGCCACGCCGTGTGGGACGACACCGCGGCGCCGTCGCTCGCCGGGTACCTCTCGGGCAAGCTCCGCCTGGCCCGGCGGCCGGGGACGCGCGTCCTCTATTCCAACATCGCCTTCACCCTCGTCGCCCACCTCGTCGAGAAGCTCTCGGGCGTCCCGTTCAAGGAGTACATGCGGAAGAACGTCTTCGCCCCGGTCGAGATGCGCGACACGGCCTTCGAGCCGCGGGCCGACATGGCCGAGCGCCTGGCCATCCCCTACATGCCCGTGCGGCGGCGGCCCGGGATGTTCCGGCCCGTCGACTGGGTCAAGGCCGACGCCTGGCCGGCCGGCGTCGTCTACGGCACGGCCGTCGACCAGGCCCGCTGGCTCATGGCCACACTCAACCGAGGCGTCTACAAGGGACGGCGCCTGGTCGGCGAGACGACCTTCCGGGAGATGACCCGGCGGCAGTTCGACCGCTTCGCCGGGCCCATCAACGGCGGCTGGCTCAACGAGACCTCGGGCTACGGCCTGGCCTGGTGGGTGTCCAAGCTCGACGGCGAGACGGTCATCGCCCACAGCGGTAGCGTCAACGGCTACACGGCCTTTTTCGCCGGGAGCGTCGAACGCCGGGCCGGGGTGGCCATCCTGACCAACGGGAACAAGGCCCATCGCTGGCTCTACCAGCTGGCCCTCAAAGCCCTGGCCGCGCTGAAGACGACTTAGCCCGTCACGGCCTGCCGCGCCGGCGCCTGGCCGGTCTCTAATCGTCGGGGTCGCGGGGCTCGCGGCGGCCGACGCCGATCCCGACCGTCAGGCTGAGGACGACATCGTTCGTGACGTTCAGGTAGTAGCCGGCCAGGGTCAGGCGTGTCGGACCGGATCGCAGGCCGACCTGGAACTTGGGGACGAGTGCGCCGCCCGCGCTCTCGGACCAGTCCGAGACGCGCCGGACGGCGCCGCCGCCGATAGAGAAGCGGCCGATGTGGACGTTGGCCGTCGCGCCGGGAACGAACTGGACGGTGCCGCCGCGGGACTGCCGCAGCCATATCGAGGCCTCCGGGTTGAGCGACAGGAAACGGCCGAGCCGCAACTCGACCTCGGGGCCGAGGGCGATCCACTTGGGATAGTCGGCCAGGTTGACGTAGCCGAGGTCGACAAGAAAGGTGACCGGTCGGGTGTCGAAACGGGCTTGGGCCCGGGCGGGCAGGGCCGGCGCGAGGGCCAGGAAGCCGGCCGCCGCTATGGCGAATATGACGCGGTTCGCTCGTGTCATGATCTCTCCCTTCCGATCTCCACTATACCCCTATACCCCGGAGCGCCGCGTCCCGTTGCGCCGGCCCTCAATAGATCCAGGCCAGCCCGGCCCCGAAATAACGGGCCGTGGCCTTGGTGTAGGTCGGCTCGAAGGCGCCGTCGGTCTGCCGGAAGGCGTACCTCCGGCATTCGGCGATGATGCCGAGGCGGCGTCCGAGGCGGATCTTGAGCCCGCCCCCGTAGAAGGAGATGCCGCCGACGGTCAGCGTGGTTCCGGCGCCGGCGCAGACGAAGGGGACGACGATGGGCGTGGGCGCGTTGACGGCCAGAGTGAGCGAGACCGGGATGGCCTCCAGGACATGGTCGAGGCTCAACCCGACCGTCACGATCCGCGGCACGGCGTACCACCAGAAGGACTTGACGATCCCGATCCGCCCGGAGCTGACCGCGCCGAGGGACAGGTTCGATTCCCAACGGGGGACCTTGGCCGGGGGACCCTGAGCGGCACCCGGAGCGGCGGACGCCGCGGCCGCGAACGTCGCCACGACCAGGAGGACGAAGACCGCTCGCGCGTTCATTTCTGGTAGAGGACCTTGCCTCCGACGATCGTGTAAAGGACCTCGGTCCCGGGAAGGTCGTCCTCGGGGCAGGTCAGGATGTCGCGGCTGAGGACGGCGATGTCGGCCAGCTTGCCGGGCGTGAGCGAGCCCTTGAGCGCCTCCTCGAAGCCGGCGTAGGCGCCGTTGATGGTGTAGGAGCGCAGGGCCTCCTCGCGGGTCATCTTCTGGTCGGGATAGAAGAGCGTGCCGTCCTTGAGCTTGCGGGTCACGGCGGCGTAGAAGCAGGACATGGGCGCGATGGGCTCGACGGGGACGTCCGTGCCGTTGGGGATGATCGAGCCGGCGTCCATGAGCTTGCGCCAGACGTAGGCGCCTTCGGCGGCCCGGGCGGCGCCGAGCCGCTTGAGGACCCAGGGCGCGTCGGAGGTGCAGTGGACGGCCTGCATGGCCGGGATGACGCCGAGGGCGTGGAAGCGCGGGATGTCGGCGGGGGAGAGATGCTGGGCGTGCTCGATGCGCCAGCGCAGGTCGGTCTTTTCGGGGTGGGCCTTCATGGCCGCTTCGTAGATGTCGAGCGTCTCGCGGTTGCCGCGGTCGCCGATGGCGTGGGTCGAGAGCTGGAAGCCGCGCTCGATGGCGAAGGCGGCCGTGGCCCGCATCTCCTCGAGCGACTCGGTGTTGAGGCCGGCCGGGTTCGGCGCGCCCGGCGGCAGGTCGGCGTAGGGCTCGAGGAGCCAGGCGCCGTGGGCCCCGAGGGCGCCGTCGATGAGGCGTTTGATGGTCCGCACGGTCAGGTGGTTGTCGACCGCGCCGATGAGGGGGTAGCCGGCGGCCCGCTCGGCGAGGGTGCGCGAATCGGCGCTGAGCATGACGTAGAGGCGGACGGGGAGGGCGCCCTCCTCGGCCATCTTCTTGTAGATCTCGACGGTGCCGAACAGGGCTCCGGCGTCGTGGAAGGTCGTGACGCCGTGGACGAGGCACTCTCGGGCGGCCAGTTCGACGAGCCGGCGGGTGCGGGCGGCGGCCTCGTCGGGGGTGAAGTGGCCGGCTTCGTAGCGGAGGAGGCCCTGGGCCGTCTCGATGAAGGCGCCGATGGGCTCGCCCCGGGCGTCGCGGACGATCTGGCCGCCCTCGGGGTCGGTGGTCGTGCGGGTGATCTTCGACAGCTCCATGGCCTTGGCGTTGGCCAGGGCCGAGTGGCCGCTGGCGTGCTCGAGCAGGACGGGGTTCGCGGGGGAGACCCGGCTCAGGGCCGTGTGGATGGGCAGGCCGTCGACGTTGGGCTCGGGGGCGCGGTCCCACTTCTCCTGGTGCCAGCCGCGGCCCATGATCCAGTCGCCGGGCTTGGCCCCGGCGACGGCGGCGGCGACCTGGGCCACGATGTCGTCCCAGGAGCGGGCGGTGGTCAGGTCGAGGACGGTCTTGGACTGGCCGAGGCCGGTGAAGTGGCCGTGGCTCTCGATGAGCCCGGGGACGGCCAGGGCGCCGCCGAGCTCGATGACCTTGGTCGTGTCGCCGACGTAGCGCTTGTAGCCGTCGGGCGCGGTGCCGAGGGCGGCGATGCGGTCGCCCCGGACGGCGAGCCAGGAGGCCGAGGGCGCGTTCTCGTCGACGGTGACGATCTTGCCGTTGATGAGGATGAGGTCGGCCGCGGGCTCGGTCTGGCGCTGGCGGCGATTGACGATGAAGAGGATGATGATGATGGGGAGGAGAGAGAGGAGTAATCCCACGCGGCGGTTCTTCGAGGCCATAGCGCTGCTCCCTTCGCGGCGGACGTTCTCGAGAGGACAAGGATATTTCCGCCGTCCACCTCTGTCAATCTCCGGGGTCAGACCCCAGCTTCTTCAATATAATCTTGAACATAGCCCGCGAGCACGCTTTCGCATCAGGCAGGCGAGTGAGAAATTTTCATGTTTTTACCCCCAAAAACAACGTTTTCCGCGATTGCATTCGGACCGCTCCATCAATAAGATAGCGGCATGTCGCACCATGAACCCACGCCTCCCGGCACGCCTCTCGTCCGCTGCCTCGGCACGGGCAGCATCATCAGCATCGTCGTCGGCACCATGATCGGCTCGGGCATCTTCATCGTCCCGGCCACCGTGGCGGGCCAGGTCCGCTCGCCGCTGCTCATGCTGGCCGTCTGGATCGCCGGAGGCATCGCCTGCATGTTCGGGGTCCTGGCCCTGGCCGAGTTGGCCGCGGCTTTCTCCGAGACCGGCGGCATCTACGTCTACCTGCGCGAGATCTACGGGCCCATGTTCGGGTTCCTGTTCGGCTGGACGATCTTCCTGGTCGTCGATTCGGGGACGATCGCCACGCTGTCGGTGGCCTTCGCCTCCAAGTACCTGCCCCATTTCGTGCCCATCGGGCCCGTCGCCCAGAAGGCGGTCGCCGTCGCCTTCATCCTCTTCCTGCTGGCCATCAACTATTTCGGCGTCAAGCGGGGCGCCCTCCTGCAGAACCTCCTGACGACCCTCAAGTTCGTCGCCCTGCTCGGCATCATCGCCGTGGTTTTCCTGTCCGGCAAGGGCGATTGGGGGAACCTGACGGCTCCGGCTTCGTCCGGGCTCGGCGGCGGCCTCGTCGAGGCCTTCGGACTGGCCCTCGTGGCCGTGCTCTGGGCCTACAAGGGTTTCGAGGTCTCGACCTTCAACGCCGGCGAGACGAAGGACCCGTCCCGGTCGCTGCCGATCGGGCTCATCGCCGGCTGCGGCATCGTCACGATCCTCTACATCCTGGCCAACGTCGCCTATCTCTACGTCGTGCCGGCGGCGGAGATGGCCAAAGCCGACCGGATCGCGGCCGCGGCCATGAATGTCGCGGTCGGGCCGGTCGGCGCGTCCGTCGTCTCGGCCATCATCCTGTTCTCGATCCTGGGCGCGGCCAACGGCCACGTCCTGACCGGGCCGCGCGTCTACTACGCCATGGCCAAGGACGGCCTGTTCTTCAAGAAGATGGCCGCCGTCCACCCGAAGTATCACACCCCGCACGTCTCGCTCATGGTCGTCGGGGCCTGGAGCATCGTCCTCAGCCTGAGCGGGACGTTCGAGCAGCTCCTGACCTACGCCGTGTTCGGCAACTGGATCTTCCTGGGCCTGGCGGTCGTGGGCGTCTTCGTGCTGCGCAAGAAACGACCGGACCTGCCGCGCCCGTACAAGACCCTCGGCTACCCCGTGACACCGGTCCTGTTCATCCTGGCGGCCCTGTTCGTCATCGTCAATGCCCTGGTCGGATCGTTCCGCAACTCGTTCGCCGGGCTGGTCATCATCTCCCTGGGCATCCCGGCCTACCTGTATTGGAACCGGAAGCGCTCCCGCGCCCGACAGGCGGGCTGACCGCCTCCGCCGGCGCTCCGGCTATCGCCGCGGCCGGCATCGCCCGCGGCGTTTTCCCCGGCCTTGGCCCCTCATGGACCAGGTGATTTCTACTTTTTCCGGCCCAAAAACACGATAGTTATTGCTTGAGGCGAGTCCCCGAACGGGGTTAAAGTGCTGTAAATATTCGAGAAGCTGGGGTCTGACCCCGAACAAAAAAGGGGCGGCCGGATGGCCGCCCCTGGGGAGCCACTGACCGCGGGCTTGCTCGGGCTCGCCCACACGAGCGCCCGCCCGGGCCCGCCGGCGCCCTACTTCCGCTTGCGGATGTAGATGTCGCCGCTGAAGGTGTTGAACGAGATCTCGGTCCCGCCGCCGTTGACCTGCCCCAGCAGGGCCTTGTCGAACGAGATGCGGTACTTGCCCTGCTCGGTCTTCTCGGCCGCCTCGGCCCGGCCGGCCTTCCGGCCGACACTCATGTCGAAATCCGTATAGATCTCGCCCTGGTCGGTCTTCATCTTCATGCTGGCCTTGATGTCGGCCGGCAGGGTCACGTCGATATCGCCGTTCATGGTGCTGAACGACATCGGCTTGTCGGCCGCGATCCGCGTCAGCTCGGCCCGGATGTCGCCCGTGACCGTGTGGACGAGGGTGTTGCCCGAGACGTTCTTCAGCGTCACCGGGCCGTTGATGTTGTTGATGTCGATCTCGCCGCCGACGCCCTCGACGACGATGGCGCCGTCCATGTTCGTGCGGATCTCGAGCGACGACGCGACGGGGACCTGGATGACGAGGTCGGTCGCCGCCTTGAAGGACTGGGCGCTGACGCTGACGACGTTGCCCTCCTCCTCGATCTCCAGGCCCGACGACACGCCCGTCAGCTGCTTCATGCCGGCCGTTCTCTTGGCCTTCTCCTCGCGCCGCTTCTTGTCGTCCTGGAAGTACTCGTCGTAGAGCGCCGTGGCCCGCGCGTATTGCTGGCCGGTGACTTTCTTGGCCAGGACCTCCTGGTCGGCCAGCGTCTCGGCCAGCTTGGCCTCGATCTCCTTCATATCCTTCTCGCTCAGGCGGAGCATCGGAGCCGGGGCTGTGGCCGGGGCCGGAGTGGCCGGGGGCGCGGGGGGAGGGACGGCGACCCACGGCCCGGTCCCCGCGTAGGCCCCGCTGTAATAGGCGCCGACGCCGGTCAGGGCCTTCTCCCGCACCCGGGCCTCGACGATGATCTCCTTGCCCGGATAGCCCTTGACGGTGATGCTGCCGCGCATGACCTGGATCTCGATCTTGGCCGGCTTGGCCGGGTTGGAGAGCGGCACGACGGCCCGGTCCGGGGCCTCTTCCTTCGTCTGAGCGACGGCCCAGCCGCACGTCCCGGCGACGACGAGCGCCAGGGCGACGATGTTCGCGATGATTCTGTTCTTCATGTTCTCCTCCTTGTCCTCTCAGGACATCAGTTTCGAGCGTTTGGCGATCAGGACGTCGCCGGTCAGGGTCTCGAGCCGGATCTCCGGCCCGCCCTTGCCGGACCGGACGCCGTACGCGCCGTCCCAGCGGTGGACGGATTTCCCGTCCCTCTCCCGCCGCTCCTCGCGGACCGGGAGCGACCGGGGCAGGCGGGTGACGTCGAAGTCGGAATAGGCCTCGCCGTTCATGGTCTCGATGCGGAAGTCGGCCGCCGGCGCCGCCGGGAAGCCGACCTCGACGTCGCCGTTGACGGTCTTGAACAGGCAGGCCCCGCCGGGCTCGCGCCGGAAGACGACGGTGACGCCGCCGTTGACCGTCCGGGCGTCGCCCGCGGCGGCCGCGTCGACGACGCGGACCTGGCCGTTGACGTTGCGGACGTCGAACGCGCCCTCGACCCCGCGGACCTCGACGTCGCCGTCGGTGACCGTGGACACGTAGAGGCGCGACGCGGCCGGGACCTTGAGCCGGAAGCCGTAGTAGACCCGGTAGCCGGGATCGCGGCGGATGCGGACGCCGCGTCCCTCCTCGTCCTTTTCGCGGAAGGGCCCGTCGACGTAGGCCTCGATGGTGTTGCCCTTCACGGCGACGTCGAGCCTGACCTCGTCCTCGGCCTTGCGGGCCCGGGCCTCGTCGCGGGCGTAGACGATCTTCCGCGCCTCCAGGACGACATCGTTGCCGGCGTAGCCTTCGACCGTGACGGGGCCGAAGATGTTGTCGATGGCGACCTCGCCGGGCTTGGCGGGATCGGGGAAGCTCAGGGTCTTGCGGATGTCCTCCGTCTTAAAGGACTTCCAGTCGCGGTCGTCGTCCCGCCAGGTTTGCGCCGCCGTGACGGCCACCGCCGCGGCGACGGCGAGGCCCGCGACGGCGGCGACGAGGATCGGGGCGCGCGTCTTCATGGCCGCCTCAGATCGTGATCTGCTGCAGGCCGAGCTCGGCCCGCTTCTTGACTTCCGGCGTCAGCGCGTCGCCCTCGACGAGCGTCTTGAGCGCCGCGGCCGCCCGGGCCTCCCGGACCTCGACCAGGAAGTCGATGAGGGCGACCTGGACGAGGGGATAGGTCTGGACGGTGAGGGACCGGACCAGCCGCTCCCGGACGCCGGGCCGGTCGCGGAAAAGATAGAGCGCGTCGACGGCGGCCAGGCGGACGTTGGGATTGGGGTCCTTGTCGACCGCGTCGAAGAGCGCGGCGAGCGTCGCGTCGTTCGGCTCCTTGACCTCGGCTGTGTAGCCGACGCCCTGGATGCGCTCGCTAGCCGACGGCCGGTCGAGGAGCGACACGGCCATCTGCTGGCGCATGTCCTGGACCTCGCGGAAGAGGCTGGCGTATTTCAGCCGCCCCCGCATCCCGCCGTTCAGGAGCCAGCCGGCGGCCAGGCCGGCCACGAGCAGGACGGCCGAGAACGACGCGGAGAAGGCCGGCCGGCGGAAGCTGAACCACTCCCGCCACGCGGGCCGCGCCGCCCGGCGCTCGCCCGCGGCCTTGTGCTCTTCGAGCATGGTGTAGAACCGGGCCCGCAGGGCGCCGCTCGGTTGTTCCTCGGGCAGGACGCCGAGCTTGGTCCAGACGGCGGTCAGGTCCTCGAGGTCCCCGCGGCAGGCGGCGCAGGCGGCGATGTGCGCCCGAACCTCGCCGCAGCCGGCCTCGTCGAGGTCGCCCGTCAGGTAATCGGCGAACCGTTCCTGGGTCTTCTCGCAGGTCATGACACGTTCCCTTTCTGAAGATCGAGGTAGATGCGGCTGAGGTCCTTGAGCGCCCGGTGGACCTGGGCCTTGACCGTGCCCACCTGGACGCCGAGGAGCTCGGCGATCTCCCGGAGCTTGAGGTTCTGGTAGCGGAAAAGGACCAAGACCTCCCGCTTCTGGACCGGCAGGCGGTCGAGGGCCCGGCGGACGAGCTCGGCCTCGCGGTCGGACTCGTAGGCCGCCCCCGGCAGGGGCTCGCGCCCGGGCGTCTCGGCGAACTGCTCGTCGAGGGGCAGGGTGGCCTTGTGCTTTCGGAGGTGATCGACGTGGGCGTTGCGGGCGATCTGGAAGAGCCAGACGTTGAAGCGGCTCTCGCTGAGGTAGCCGGCCCGGTACTTGAGGACGCGCATGAAGACGTCCTGGACCAGGTCCTCGCTGGCGGCCCGGTTGCCGGTCAGGCGGAGGAAGAAGTTGTAGAGCGGGATCTGGTAGCGTTCGAACAGGACGGCCAGCCTCTCGACGCGGCCGTCCCTGACGTCTTCCATCAGCTCGTTGTCGGTCGGGGACATGGGTCCGGTCTTCCCTCTCTCGGTTTCGGCGTCGTTCATGGGGAAATACCGCCCTTTGGCCAAAAGGTTACACCCCGAAGGACACCGGGTCAAACGCCCTCCACGGAAAGATCCCGTCCCGGCGGGTGCCAGGTCTTCGCAAGCTCCGGGGACACGTACCCCAGGTACGTGTCCCCCTTTGCGAAGACCAGGTACCATCCGGAGGGGTTTGACTTGGCGGGGGGCGGATGCTATAAGGAATGCGCCAACTTCCCCTGGAGAACGGACATGCCCCGAGTGACCTATAAGCAGGCCGGCGTCGACATCGACGCCGCCGACCGCTTCATCGGCCTGATCAAGCCCCTGGTGAAGTCGACCGGCCGGCCCGAGGTCCTGGGCGGCCTGGGCGGCTTCTCCGGCCTCTTCCGGCCCCGCCTGGCCGGCATGAAAAAGCCCGTCCTGGTCTCCTCGACCGACGGCGTCGGGACCAAGCTCCTCATCGCCGACATGGTCAAGAAGTACGACACGGTCGGCGTCGACCTGGTGGCCATGTCCGTCGACGACGTCGTCGTCCTCGGCGCCGAGCCCCTCTTCTTCCTCGACTACATCGCCGTCGGCAAGGTCGTGCCGTCCATGCTCGTCGACATCGTCAAGGGCGTCGTCCGCGGCTGCCGCGAGGCCCGCTGCGCCCTGGTCGGCGGCGAGACGGCCGAGCTCCCCGGCCTCTACGGCCCCGGCAAGTGGGACCTGGCCGGCTTCTGCGTCGGCCTGGTCGACCAGGACCGCATCATCGACGGCCGGACCTGCCGCAAGGGCGACGCCGTCATCGGCCTGGCCTCGAGCGGCCTCCACAGCAACGGCTACTCCCTGGCCCGCAAGGTCTTCACGGAACGGGAGATCAAGGCCGGCCTGTGGCGCGACCTGCTCCGGCCGACCCGCATCTACTGCACGGCCATCCTCGAGGTCCTGAAGAAGGTCCGCATCAAGTCCATGGCCCACATCACGGGCGGCGGCTTCTACGACAACATTCCCCGGGTCATCCCCGAGGGTTTCGGCGTCCGCGTCGAGCTGGGCTCCTGGCCCATCCCCCCGATCTTCCGCAAGATCCAGCGGGCCGGGAACGTCGACGACCGGGAGATGTTCCGGACCCTCAATATGGGCATCGGCATGGCCCTGGTCGTCCCGGCCGGGGACGCGGACCGGACCATCGCCCTGTTCTCCAGGCAGGGCTTCAAGGCCTGGACCATAGGCGAGGTGGTCCGCGGCCGCCGTGAAGTCACCCTGGTCTGACGGTCCCTCCGCCCCTGGCGCACCCTCCCCATCTGACAATAACTGACATATTCGGACACGCCCCGAAAACCCATTGACACCCCTGTGGGATGGGCTATCTTCCCATATGGAACTGGAAGGTGCGGTTTTCGGGCCCCCGAAAAGGTGAGGTTACGGCAAAAGGGGGCCTTTTTTTTAGCCCAGGAAAGCTCCCGCCCTGGCGGGGACGGCCCGGCCCCTGATGACGGTCTCCCGGTCGGACAGGTTCACGGCCAGCCGCGTCCGCCCGCCCGGCCCCCCCTGGGAGTCGACGATATAGGCGTCAGGCCCCAACTCCCCCAATAGCCCCTCGACCCGGGCCCGCCCCCCGCGCAGCTGCAACGCCCGCCTGAAAAGCGCTCTCTCCTCCGGTCCCAAAAGCGCCAGCCGGTCGCTGTCGACGACCATGTTGTCCAGGGCCCCGGCGGCCAGCGCGTAGAGCTCCCGCTCGTTCGGCGCCAACTCGATCTCCGAGCCCCGCAGGAGCAGGCAGTCCGGGTCGTTGAGCCAGAAGGCCCGGTGCATGAATTGCCGCGTCAGGGCGTTCTTGAGCGCGAAGTAGGCGTTCGGGCCCTGGAACGGCGACGGCTTGGTCTTCCAGTACGGCGCCGTGTCCTCGCCGATGCGCATGCCGTCGACGAGCCCGGCCGACGGCAGCAGGGGAGCGCCGCACCCCAGCACGAAGGCGTCGCCCGCGGCCTCGCGCACGGCACGCATCCCTTCCCGGTAAGCCTGAATGGGCGTCACCGCCTTCCGCCGTTCCCCCGGCATGGCCGCCGCGAATAGGAAATCGATCTTGAGATAGTCGAAGCCCGCCCGCCGCAGGGCGCCGAAGGTCGCGCCGAGCCAGCCCTTGACCTCGGGGTGGGTCGTGTCGAGGGCGTAGATCGTCCGCCCCCATCCCTTGTAGCACGGCTTCGGCCTCCCGCCCTCCGCGACCATCCAATCGGGGTGCTCGGCGAACAGCCGCGATGATTCCGCCGCGCTGAACGGCGCGGTCCAGATGCCGGCCCGGAAGCGTTTCTCCGTGATGGCCCGGGCCAGCCCGCCGATGTCGGGGTAGCCGGGCTTGGGCGACAGCCAGTCGCCGATCTCGGTCTCGTAGCCGTCGTCGACCTGGAAGACGTCGAAGGGCAGGCCCCTACGGTCCCCGGCCGCGGCCTCGACGTTCTCGAGCACATCGGCCCAGCCGAGCTTGCCGAAATAGTGGTACCAGCTGCACCAGCCGACGGGGTTCCAGGGATTGACGCGGACCCGGTTGGCCCGCTTGACCAGCCGTCCGTAGCCCTCGAGGACATCGCCTGCCCCGGACCCGCCCTCCAGCACGGCCAGCGGCTCGAGCGGCACGGGCGCCTCGAACACGGCGTCGAAGTAGTCGATCCAGCCGACGAGGTCGTCGCCCTCGACCGTGAAGAACGGGTGGCCGGCGCGCGCCGCCGCGAACCCGGCCAGCCCGCCGTCCCAGGCCGCGAAATAGTCGCTGACCGGCCCCTTCAAGAGCTCTCCCGGCAGCGGCGAGAAGAGATAGGGGCTGTAGTCGCGGACGATGGTGCCGAGCTCGGGGTAGCGGGTCTCCGGCGTGACGGCCTCGGCCGGTCCCCACGACTGCCAGTTGTTGAGGAGGAACACGGCGGGCGCCGGCGCCCGGAAGGCCTCGATCCGGCCCGGCCGTCCCGAGACCGTGCCCCGGACGACATAGCCCTCGTCGGTCCGCTCGACCTCGGCCTCGACGCGGGCCACCCCGTAACGGCGGACGAGCCGGCCGGCGCGGGCGGGTTTGCCGAAGAGCTGGAAGGTCAAGGCCGGGTGATGTCGTTCTTATTGCAGAAGTAGGCGATCTTCTCGGCCAGCGCGTCGGCCCTGGCGATGGCCTTGTCCTCGGTCAGCGTCGCCTGCAGCTCGGCCAGCTCGGACTGGACCTGCTTGATCTGGACCACGGCCGTCTCGGAGTCGAAGGTCGTGTCCATGCCGATGGACCCGGCCCGGCCCGAGGCGCTGAGGAACTTGTTGACGACGACGGCGTAGCGTTCCTCGAGATGCTTGACCAGCTGGACCTCCTCCGAGGCCGGCTGGCTCGTCTGCTGGTAGACGAAGTACGCGGCCGCGGCGATGAGGACGAGCACGACGATCGTCTTGCCCATGGCGGTCCCTCCTCCGCCGGCATTGTAAGCCAGCCCCGGCCCCGAAACAATAGGCCGGCTTTTCGTGTATAATCGCCCGGTCATGACCCCCGTCTTCGCCCCCGGCTGCGCCCTGATGCTCCACCGGCCCGACCTTGCCCACCGGCTGACGGACGTCCTCTCCGAGCGGCTCGGCCCGGTCGCCGAGCACGCCCTCTGCTGCCGCCACGAGCCCGGTCTGACCCCCGGCACGCGTGTTATCAACGTCTGCCCGGGCTGCGACAAGCGCTTCCGGACCCTCTACGAAGGCATCACGACGATCTCGCTTTGGGAAGTCCTGGCGGAGGAACGTTCCTTTCCGTTCCCCGACTACGGCGGGGCCAAGATGGCCGTCCTCGACGCCTGCCCGACGCGCGACCAGGAGCGGGTCCACGAGGCCGTCCGGGCCCTCCTCCGCCGGATGAACGTCGAGCCGGTCGAGCCGAAAGCCACCCGGACGCACGGCATCTGCTGCGGCGACGGCTTCTACGGGGAGCTCCCTAACGCCGAGGTCGAGGCCCTGATGAGGAAGCGGGCCGAGGAGATGCCGGTCGAGGACATCGCCGTCTACTGCGTCTCCTGCGTCAAGGCCATGCACATCGGCGGCCGCCGGCCCCGCCATCTGGTCGACCTCCTCTTCGGGGAGCCGACCGCGCCCGGGACGTTCGAGCCCGAGGCCTGGCACCGGGCCCTCGACGCCTACATCGACGCCCACTGACGATCCCTCCGCTCACAAGACCTTCGCTCACAAGACTTTCTGCTGATTCGGGTAGCCGAAGTTTGAAACTTCAGCCCTTGAGGATTATCATCAACTTAGTGCTCCGCGAAGGAGGGGTCGTCGATGAGGATATGTCCGGGGGCCCTCATCAGGATTTTAGTGGCTCTGTTCCTGATGCGTGTTTGGGCATCCGGGCAGATCGTCGAGAACCCCGCCAAGCCGCCGGCGGCGAATGCCGGGCGAGTCGTCACACTGAAAGAAGAATTGCGGATCGAGGACACGGGGGAAGGCTACTTCTTCAAGAACCCCAGCTCCATTCGCGTCTCGCCGCGAGGAGACATCTTTTTCAGGGACGGCCAAGAGCAGGCCCTCCTGTTCGATCCCCAAGGCCGCTTCGTCCGGGATCTCTTTAAAAAGGGACAAGGTCCCGGGGAATTGACCTCTGTGTCAGACACGTGGGTGTCCCCGGACCAGTTATTCCTCAGAGGCAATCCGCCGAAGATCCTCATTTGCGACTTCAAAGGGAACCTTATCGAGGAACTTCCGCTCCGCGGCGGCACCCCCGCCGGGAGCTTCATCTGGGCTGATCACGCCGGCCTATTGCTCTATGGGCCAGGCCGGCCTGATCCGGCAGACGGAGTAGGCCTGCGGGACACGCCTTGGGATATCTTCGCGATCTCCGCGGCCGGCACTTCCCAAGAGAGGATCGGGTCCTTTTCGATCTCCTCGTTCTTGGAAGTCGAAGCGGGTGGCGCGATCAGCGTGACGAGCTGGAATCGGCTTCAAGTTGCCGCTCTCGACGGCCGTTCCCTTTTCCTGAATTCTTCGCCTGAATATCTGATCGAGAAATTCGTCAGGGACAAGAGGTCGGTCGCCCTTCGCTTCCGGAGGCCTTTTGCGCGGCAAAAGAGGACCGCGAGCGGCGGGGTCTCCTCCTTGCGGGGGAGCGGCCCCGACGCCCCTGAGTTCTGGCCGGACATCTACGCCCTTCACATCGTGGATGGCCGCCTCTGGGTCCAAACTTGGACTGTAACCGAGGAGAAAGGCATCCTCTTCGACGTCTTCGACACCAATGGCCGGTATCTTGACTGTTTTTATATCCAGTCGATGATGAAAGACGAGGGCGGCCGGCCGGCGCGGATCCACATGACCTTTGCCGGGGGGTGCGCTTATTTCAAAGAGGAAACGAGCGACGGCCTCATCGTGATCAGGAAGTGCCGTCTCGTCGGGCTTTGACCTTCCCTTCTCACAAGGGTGGACCCGGCCCGTAACGAACCGGCTTCAGGATTCTCTCGCCCTTTTTGCCGCCGCTGCCCATTCCTCAACGAGATCGAGCTTTCGGGCCCAAGCCTCGATATACGTGCGATCGATGATACCCGCCGAGATCTTGAGGATGCCTGCGATATCGCGGAGGTGCTTGTCGGAACGCCCCCTCCTGTAGAAGTCCAGCTTCTTCAGGATGACGTCCTCAGGCGAAGCGAAATCGACCTCGGTGTCTTCGATGGGCTTGAGCCGCCGGGCCCGGCGGAAGCGGCTCTGGTCGAACTCGTCGCCTTGGGTGATCATGATATCGAGCTTCAGGCCCGAACCGGGATGGATGATATTGAATTGGGACCTGGTTCGAACGGCTCGCTTGGCGGATTCCTCGTCGAAATAGAATTCGTCGGCCGGATAACAACCCTTGAGTCGAGCGATCTTGTCTTCGCCGAGATCGGCCACGATATCGATATCGTTCGTCAGCCGCGGCTCTCCGTAAGCGATGGCGGCGACGGCGCCCGTCACGAAATAACGGATGCCGTGCTCGTTAAAACAGCGAGCGGCGTGTCTCAGGAGCTCATCCTGCTCCATGAGACATCCTTTTCGCGACTTCCGACCTGATGGCGCGGTCGTCCCAGTCGGGGTGCTGGGACCGGAGGAGCCTTTCGACCATGTTCCGGGTGGAGGTCCACAGTCCGAAAGCGATGCGAAGCCGCTCGACAGGCGTCTTGCCCCTGAACACGGCCGCCATGTCGTCGGCGACGATCTCGGGATCTCTGATATCTGTCGACATGGGAGCCGCGCCTATGTTCGCACAAGCCCCGATAGCCGTCAACCGGCCGGTTGAAGCCCCTCCCGCCTTCTGCTATCATGAGGGGGCTTTGGGGATGTGGGCGGTTAGCTCACTGGCGCCTTTTTCAGTCCTCCCTGAAAATCCCATATAAGCCCCTTCTACAGGGAAGACCCGCTTACCGATTCGTCCCTATCCGTACCCAATCGTCCCGGTTTTTCCGTTGGTTTGGTCAAGATTTGGTCAAGGTGGGTGCGCTCCATTTTTGCATGCGGGAATGTACTCTAGTTCCTCTAAGGTGATACAATATAGCAAGGACTTTAACACTCGTGGGGTTGAGGGACGGGGAGGAGACCCAGCATGCTCAGGCTGAGTAGACTCTTCTTGTTTTCAATCTCCATCCTCATTTTGAGTTCCTGGCTTCATCCTGAAGACACCTATCTGCTCCGCGTCCAAGTGTATCAGGGGAAGGTGATGGAGGACGTGCCCTCCGATAAAAACGAAGCGCTTTGGAGAACTTCCCAGGAGCCGCTCCTTTCTTCCCTCGTCGATGTCATCGCCGCCCCGGATTCGGAATGGTCGGCAAATGTCACCAAGGTCCTCTTCGACCTGGCGGACCTAGAGACGTTGAGCGAGCTATTTTCCGTATCTCGGGGTTGGGATGGGCGATCAAGAGACTGGCTCGATCGTTTCTTGGGGAGCGATGTCGTGTTCAGGCTTGAGACTTCCGCAAGAAACGGACGAATTCAGAACTTCACTATTCGCGCGACTCTGTTCCGCTCGAAGCTAGGGGTGATCCCGAAGGATGAGAGCCTTGAGACACGGGCCCGGAGGGCTCTTGAATCCGGCTCGAATCCGAAGAAGATGGATAAAATATTTGAGAATGGAATTGAGCTCAGCCTAGACGACCCAGTTGTTGTTCGTTCTCCTCTCGAGGAGGGAGCACTTTTTGTCGTAATTGCCGTGACCAAGAATATCGGCCAGACGAAGAAAGAGGTTTCAAAAACGAGCAAGTCCGGGCTAGAAATCGTTGAATCTCAGATTCCTCTTGGGCGAATCCACCCGTATTATCCCGACAGCCTGCGCCAGAGACGGATAGAGGGTAAGGTCGGGCTACTCATTGCGATAGACAAGTCCGGAGCTGTTATCGGCACTAGGGTCACCCAATCACTCCATCCTTATCTCGATTATTCCGTCGTTCAAGCCGTCATCCTAGAGCGCTTTTCCCCTATTTTCAAGAACGGCAAGCCCGTCGAGGCCGTGTTTCCCTATGAATATCGATTCGAACATTTGGCGGGCGCTCCGCCCGAAAAGGACGAGCAACTCGATGGAAAGGGAATGACGGATTCAGGCAGGCTGGTCACGGTGCTTGCCGGAAGCGCAGATTACTGCCAATCTCTTTCGGACTCGATACTCGATTACGTCTGCGAAGAAACGATCAACGAAATCGGCTATAAGCTCCGGCAGGATCCGCAACTGGAAGTGGATTATTATAAGACCTTTGGGCCGATAAGGACGAATCTCGGGGTCGCGACTGGAGCCGTATCCGCCAGACTAACCCTTATGGACCCTCAACAGACAAAGAGAACGCGTTTTCTTTGTGATTACCAGATCGTAAAAGACAGGGATTTGATAAAAGAACGGCGGATCATTTTAAAGAGGGACGGCAAAAAAGCCTCAGAAGGAATCGTTCTGGAGGAAAAGAGATACTCGGTTCTCATGCCGATTCTAAAAGGAGTTCGGATCCTCTCCACGAAGCGACAGGGCTTGTTTACATTCCGTTTGATCGGCGATGGCAAGCTCCAAGGAAGACAATGCGACATCGTCGAGGCTTTGCCCAAGAGCGGAAACGACGAGGGCATTGAGTTAGCGAGGATCTGGGTCGATAAAGAGAACTATCGGATTCTCAAGTGCGAGATCGAAGGCGTGCCCATTGAGGGATTTGAAGAAGTCCTCGCCGATTGTGCCCAGCTCGGGATTCACCCTCGCTTTGTCACGTCGTGTGAATATGGCACGCAATATAAAACTGTCGCCTTGCCTTCCCATACTGCGGTACGGATCGAATACCCGGTATCTCGATCTCTCGGGAGCCTGGTCCTCAAGTCCACGATCGATACGAAATATGCAAAATACCGGTACTTCGACGTCAAGACTGAGCATAGCCTTATCAAATGGTATTCAGACCTGAGGTCCACTGTCGGACACGGAAGCCTTTGGCCTAAGCCTATGCCAGATCGCCTTCAGGATCTCGCGGAGCTCGAGGAAAGAACGGCCTCCCCGAGATTCCCCTGGCGTGTAACACAGCTGAGTAGTTAAAATTGACAAGCTCGGCAAAATCGCTAAAATATTGTGCTACGGGCGGTTAGCTCAGCTGGGAGAGCGCGGCGTTCGCAACGCTGAGGTCGGGAGTTCGAATCTCCTACCGTCCACCATTTTTTTATCCGGCATTTGGGGACACGTACCCAAGGAACATGTCCCCATAGCCGATCGGGGGACAGGCGCCAGGGACATGTCCCCAAGGACGGAGGGGCGATGATCGGCAACGAGATCTGGATGCTGGCCGGCACGGCCGCGACCCTCGGGCTCGTCCACACGGTCATCGGCCCCGACCACTACCTGCCCTTCATCGTCATCGGCCGGGCCCGGGAGTGGTCCCTGCGCAAGACGCTCGGCGTCGCCTTCCTGGCCGGCCTCGGCCACATCCTGAGCTCGATCGTCCTCGGCTTCGCCGGCATCGCCCTGGGCATCGCCGTGTCCAAGCTCGAGGGCGTCGAGTCGACCCGCGGCGCGGTCGCGGCCTGGCTGCTCATCGGCTTCGGCTTCGCCTACTTCGTCTGGGGCATGCGCCGGGCCTGGCGGGCCAAGCCCCACACCCACCCCCATCTCCACGACCACCTGCACAACGCCGTCCCTGTCCCGGCGCACGATCACGGCCGCGCGGCGGGCGAGGCGCATGATCACGATCACGATCACGGCCACGAGCACGCCCACCCGCACACCCACGAGCTGGCCTCCCACGCCCATCCCCACGGGGAGGACCCCAAGAAGGCCAACATCACCCCCTGGGTCCTGTTCACCATCTTCGTCTTCGGTCCCTGCGAGCCGCTCATCCCGCTGGTCATGTACCCGGCCGCCCGGCACAGCACGGCCGGGGTGGCCCTGGTCGCCGCGGCCTTCGGCGTCGCGACCGTGGCCACGATGCTGGTCATCATCGCCGCCGCCTCGTACGGGGCCAAGTTCGTCAAGCTGGGCAAGCTCGAGCGCTATTCCCACGCCCTGGCCGGGCTGATGATCTTCGTCTCCGGCCTGGCCGTCCAATTCCTCGGCCTTTAGGAGGTCTTCGTGACCTTCGTCGCCGACTGCATGCTCGGCCGTCTGGCCAAGTGGCTGCGCATCCTCGGCTTCGATGCCGCCTATCTCCCCAAGGTCGAGGACCCGGACCTGGTCGCGCTGGCCCGCCGCGAGGGCCGCGTCCTCCTGACCCGCGACTCCGGGCTCATCGAGCGCACGGCCAAGCGCGCCGGCCGCCTCTTCGTCCGCAGCGACGCCTGGGAAGACCAGGTCGTCCAGGTCCTCGACGAGTACACGCTATGGGACGAGGTCCGGCCGAAAACCCGCTGCGTCGTCTGCAACATGCCCCTCAAGCCGCTCAGCCGCGAGCGGGCCCGCAACCTCGTCACGCCCTACGTCGGCGAGCGGGCCTCGGCCTTCGCCCTCTGCCCCGGCTGCGAGCGCGTCTACTGGCAGGGCACGCACCACGGCGACATGGAGAAGAAGATCGCCCGGATCCTGGCCCGGCGCCCCGTGCCCTCTTCCGGCGATTGACATCCGGCCCCCGTTCTTTTAGAACAGGGGACAGGCGTCACGCCATCCCCGTCCAGGAGGGCCGTCCATGAACGCTCCCGCCCGCTCGATCGCCCGCTTCGTCCTCGTCGCCGCGCTCGCCGCTGCGGTCCTCGTCCCGCCGGCCGCCGCCGCCCCGGACCAGAGCGCCGTCCGGACCTTCGAGGGGGCCGCCCTCTCCGAGATCGCCTTCCCCCTCGGCGGCATCGGCACGGGCACGGTCTCGCTCGGCGGCCGCGGCAACCTCCGCGACTGGGAGATCTTCAACCGGCCCGGCAAGGGCGTCCACATGCCCTTCACCTTCTTCGCCCTCTACTACGAGGGGGCGGGCCGCAAGCTCGTCCGCGTCCTCGAGGGACCGCTCGAGCCGCCGTTCTCGTCCGGCTTCGGCATCAAGCGCGTCCATGTCCCGGGGCTGCCGCGCATGGCCAAGGCCCGCTTCAAGGGCGAGTACCCGTTCGCCGAGGTGGCCCTGTCCGACCCCGACGTCCCGCTCGAGATCACGCTCGAGGCCTTCAACCCGTTCATCCCCCTCGAGCCCGACGACTCCGGCATCCCGGCCTTCGTCTGGCGCTACCGGATCAGGAACACGGGGACGGCTCCGGCCAAGGTCACCGTCGCCGGCTCGGTCGCCAATCCCGTCGGCTACGACGGCGTCGGGGCGGTCGACGGCCTGGGCCACGACAAGTTCGGCCAGAACCTCAACGAGATCAAGGCCACGCCGACGCTCCGCGGCCTGGCCATGTCCTCGCGCCGGGTCAAGCCGGAGGAGGCCGCCTTCGGGACCGTGGCCCTGACGTCGCCGTGGCCGGAGACGACGACGCTCGCCCACTGGGTCCGCGGCGACTGGTGGGACGACCTGCAGATCTTCTGGGACGACTTCGCCGCCGACGGCCTGCTCAAGGACGTCCCGGAGCCCTCGCCTTCGCCCGACAAACAGACCGATGTCGGCACGCTCGGCCTGGTGGCCACGATCGAGCCGGGCGGCGAGGTCGTCCTGCCGTTCATTTTGTCCTGGAACTTCCCCAACGTCCTCAACTATTTCGACGTCGTCCCCGAACAGCGCGGCCGCGTCTTCCGGAACCACTACGCCGAAAAGTTCCCCGACGCCTGGGCGGCGGCCGAATATCTCCAGGCCAACCTCGGCCGCCTCGAGGCCTCGAGCCGCGCCTTCCACGACGCCTTCTTCTCACAGACCCTGCCGCCCGAGGTCCTCGACGCGGTCTCGAGCCAGGCCTCCATCATCCGCACGACGACCGGCCTGTGGCTCGAGGGCGGCCGGTTCTTCGGCTTCGAGGGCTGCGGCGACCAGTCCGGCTGCTGCCCGCTCAACTGCGCCCACGTCTGGAACTACGCCCAGTCCCTGGCCTTCCTCTTCCCGTCGCTCGAGCGGACCATGCGCGAGACCGACTTCCTCAACAACGTCAAGCCCGACGGGGCCATGATGTTCCGGACCTCCCTGCCGCTCGCGAGCGGCGTCCTCTGGGACTTCAAGCCGGCCGCCGACGGACAGATGGGGCGGATCATCAGCCTCTACCGCGACTGGCAGCTCTCGGGCGACACCGAGTGGCTGAAGAAGCTCTGGCCGCAGGCCAAGAAGGCCCTCGACTACGCCTGGAAGGCCTGGGACGCCGACCGCGACGGCCTTATGGAGGGCGAGCAGCACAACACCTACGACATCGAGTTCTACGGCCCCAACAGCATGATGGGCGCCTTCTACCTCGGCGCCCTCAAGGCCGGCGCGGCCATGGCCTTCGTCGCCGGCGACGTCGTCGCGGCCAAGAAGTATTTGGCCATCTACGAGCAGGGCCGGGCGGCTTACGACCGCGAGCTCTGGAACGGCGAGTACTACGTCCAGAAGTACGCCCAGGTCATGGAGAAGAAGTACCAGTACGGCGAGGGATGCCTGTCCGACATGCTCCTCGGCCAGTGGCTGGGCATGGTCACCGGCCTCGGCCGCTACCTGCCGCCCGAGCGCGTCCAGTCGTCCCTGAAGGCCATCTACAAATACAATTTCCTGTCCGACTTCCGGGGCTTCTCCAACGTCCAGCGGACCTACGCGCTGAACGACGAGAAGGGCCTGCTCCTCTGCTCCTGGCCCAAGGGCGGGCGGCCGCCGCTGCCCTTCCCTTACTCGGACGAGGTCTGGACGGGCATCGAGTACCAGGTCGCCTCGCACCTCATCTACGAGGGCCTCGTCGAGGAGGGCCTGAACATCGTCAAGGCCGTCCGCGACCGCTACGACGGCCGGCGCCGCAATCCCTGGAACGAGGTCGAGTGCGGCCACCACTACGCCCGGGCCATGTCCTCGTGGGGCGTGCTGCTGGCCCTCTCGGGCTGCGT
This sequence comes from Candidatus Aminicenantota bacterium, assembly GCA_017999365.1. Taxonomy (GTDB): domain Bacteria; phylum Acidobacteriota; class Aminicenantia; order Aminicenantales; family Saccharicenantaceae; genus RBG-16-66-30. The sequence continues at coordinate 1,235,639 of JAGNLW010000001.1, read as the reverse complement.
CTACTCGGGCCCGGAGATGCGCATGGATTTCGACCCGAAGGTCAACGCCGAGGATTTCCGGACGGTCTGGACGACCGGCGCGGGCTGGGGCGTCTACACCCAGAAGGCCGCGGCCGGACGGCCGTTCGAGGCCGGCCTCGAGGCCCGGAGCGGGGCGGTCGCGCTCAAGACGGTCACCGTCGTCCTGCCGCCGTCGCTCGCGGGCAAGCGGGTCCGGGCGGCCGACGCGACCGTCGGCGGCACCGCGGCCCGTCCGACTGTCCGCCAGACGGGGAACACCGTCCTCCTGAGCTGGCTCCAGCCCGTCCGCATCGAGCCCGGCAAGCCGCTCGCCTTAATGCTCAAATTCTAGATCGGGGACACAATACAGGGATTACCTCTCGAGGGGGCGAAGGGGATTATCCTCGCAGATCCCCGTTGCTGGAGGAGGGGACCCGCGCAGCGGGGGGGAACCGTGCGAACTGGTTCCCCGGGGGGCCGGGGAGCCAGAGGATATCCCCGAGCCATAACCCGAGAGAGGGAATCATCGAGTCCAGGGAAGGATTTTAGAAAATAGGTGAATAGGTATTGTGTCCCCGTTTTTGATAAGATACCCGCCCGGAAGTCGTCCTTCGATCGGAGGTCGAGCGTGAAGAAGTACCCCGTCGTCGTCCTGCCCGTCGTCCTCGCAGCGGCGATCCTCGTCGCGGCCTGCGCCCCGAAGGCCCCGGCCCCCGCGGCCGCCCCGCTTCCGAAAGGCCACCTGTTCATCGTCGGCGGCGGCGACCGCGACGAGCCCCTCATGCGCCGCTACGTCGCGCTGGCCCAGGCCAACGGCCCGGCCAAGGTCGTCGTCTTCACCATGGCCAGCGGCGTGCCCCTCGAGACCGGCCCGGCCCTGGTGGCCGAGTTCAAGGCCTACGGGGTGGCCGACGTCGCCTATTACCACCTGACCCGGGACGAGGCCCTGGACCCGGCCAACCTCACGATCCTCGACGGCGTCACCGGCGTCTGGTTCTCGGGCGGCGACCAAGCCAAGCAGACGGCGGTCCTGCTCGACACGCCCCTCCACACGCGCATGCTCGAGCTCTACCGCGAGGGCTGCCTGATGGGCGGGACGAGCGCCGGGGCGGCCGTCATGAGCGAGTTCATGATCACCGGCAACGAGAAGCGGGCCGGCGGCGAGGAGGGCAGCTGGGAGACGATCCTGGCCGACAACGTCGAGCACAGCCGCGGCTTCGGCTTCGTCACCGCGGCCGTCATCGACCAGCACTTCGTCACCCGGAAGCGCCACAACCGCCTCATCAGCGTCGTCCTCGAGAACCCCACGCTCGTCGGCGTCGGCATCGAGGAGTCGACGGCCGTCCTGGTCCGGCCCGACGGCAAGTACGAGGTCCTCGGCGAGGGCCAGGTCGTCGTCTACGACGCCCGGCGCGCCAAGACCCTCCGGTCCGCGGACGGGCGCCTCGGCGGCCACGGCCTCACGGCCCACGTCCTGCTCGCCGGCGACATCTACGACCCGGCGACCGGCGCGGTCGAGGAGCCGGCCCGGTGAGCGCCAAACCGCTCCGCCTCCCCCACACCCTCATCCTCATCTACGCCATGGTCGTCCTGACCGTGGTCGCGACCTGGCTCATCCCGGGCGGCGAGTACCAGCGGGTCGAGAAGGACGGCCGGCAGGTCCCCGTGGCCGGGTCCTACGCCCGGGTGGCCAGCGAGCCGCAGGGCCTCGGCGGCCTGCTCGTCTCGCCCATCCGCGGCTTCATGGAGGCCGGGGCCATCATCGCCATCCTGTTCGTCGTCGGCGGGGCCTTCAACGTCATCCAGCAGACCGGGGCCATCACGGCCGTCATCCGCAACATCGCCTTCGCCTTCGGCCGGCAGAAGGCCCTGCGCGTCCTGCTCATCCCGGTCGTCATGCTCATCTTTTCCATCGGGGGCGGTGTCTGGGGCATGTGCGAGGAGACCATGCCCTTCATCCTGGTCTTCGTGCCGCTGGCCCTGTCGCTCGGCTACGACACCATCGTCGGCGTGGCCATGCCCTTCGTCGGCGCGGCGGCCGGGTTCGCCGGGGCGTTCTTCAATCCCTTCACGGTCGGCATCGCCCAGGGCATCGCCGGCCTGCCCATGTATTCGGGGCTCGGCTACCGGATCGTCATCTGGGCCATCGGGACGGCCATCGCCATCGCCGTGGTCATGGTCTACGCGGCCCGCATCCACAAGGACCCGCGGCTCAGCCCGACCTACGACGAGGACCAGGAGAAGCGGCAGCGGCTGAGCGTCGACAAGCCGGTCCTCGAGCGCATCCCCCTGACCGTCCGCCAGAAGCTCGTGCTGGGCGTGTTCGCGGCCGGCTTCGCGGCCATGGTCCTGGGCATCCTCATCGAGCACTGGTACATCAACGAGATCGGCGGCGTCTTCCTGGCCATGGGCATCCTGGCCGGGATCGCCGGCGGGCTCAAGGGCGACGAGTTCGGGCGGGCCTTCATCGACGGCGTCAAGGACATGGTCAACGCCTGCCTCATCATCGGCACGGCCCGGGCCATCCTCATCGTGGCCCAGGACGGCCGGATCATGGACACCATCCTGGCCGGCCTGGCCGGGGGCATATCCCGCTTCAGCCCGGTCCTCTCGGCCCAGATCATGTTCCTGTCGCAGTGCGTCATCAACTTCTTCGTCCATTCGGGGACGGCCCAAGCCGCCCTGACCATCCCCATCATGGCCCCGCTCGGCGACCTCGTCGGCATCACCCGGCAGACGGCCGTGCTGGCCTTCCAGTTCGCCGAGTACATCAACCCCGTCCTGCCGACGTCGGGCGTGACCATGGGCGTCCTGGGGCTGGCCGGGCTGCGCTGGGAGAAGTGGGCCAAGTGGATGGTGCCCCTGCTCGTCCTGTGGGTGCTGTTCGCCGCCCTGGCCCTCATCCCGCCCGTGCTGATGAAGTGGGGCCCGGCCTAGGCCGGCTTGGCCTTGTCCCAGACGGCGACGAGATAGTCCTTCTGCCGCTCGAACTCCAAGGCCTGCTCCTCGACCAGGCGCTCGGCCTCCTCCGAGGACATGTCGCGGGTCTGGTTGACGAACGAGGCCACCCGCCCGTAGTAGAGGGGCGTCACCAGCTCGATGATCTTGAAGCGATTCCGCGTCCAGGCGTGGAAGGTCGCCGCCAGCTCGAACAGGATCTGGACCCAGGTCGACAGCGGCAGCTCGAACGACGCGACCGGCTTCTCCGCGGCCCGGCGGATGGACTCGTAGCAGTCGGCGCAGAAGACCTCTTTCCAGAGCGGCCCGAACTGCTGGAAGCCGGTCTTGAAGCGCTCGACGAGGTTGTCGAGGTCGACGGCCACGTCCTCGGGCTGGAGGTCGGTTGTCCGGCCGAAGGTCTCGACCGAGACGCTGCCCCGGACGTTGCGCCAGTCCGTCTCGAGCCTCTCCATGAGCGAGAACAGGACGTAGACGACCTGCCGGAACATCGGGCCGAGGTGGGCCGCGGGGTCCTTGGCGTCGTGGATCTTGACCCCCAGGTTGGATTGGCAGACCTTGAAGCCCTGGGTCACGGCCATGGTCGTCATCCAGATGTCGATGCCGTAGCGGGCCACGTCGGTCTCCCAGACGTCCTGGGAGGCGTAGAAGCGGGCCACCTCGCGGGAGAAGGCGAAGTCGCCGCCGATGGGTTGCCGCAGCCGTTTGCCGTACAGGGCCCGGGTCATGTTGTAGACGATGTTGTTGGTGATCGTCCCGTCGTACTTGTGCCGCAGGTAGACGGGGGCGACGAACTCGTAGCCGGTCTCGAGCACCGGGTCGAGGAGGTCGAGGACCCAATCCGAGGTGATGCTGCGCAGGTCGGCGTCGACGACGACGCAGGCCTTGACGGCGAGCCGCTCGGCCGCCTCGAAGACCGAGCGCAGGGCCGTCCCCTTGCCGCCCGGGCCGCGGTAGATGGAGACGATCTTCTCCTGCCAGGGCTTGATCTCGTAGTCGCGGGCCGCCTCGCGGGTGTCGTCGGTCGAGCCGCCGTCGGCGACCAGGATGACGTTGCGCATGTCGCGGTAGTAGCGGTCGAGGCCGTGCGTCACCCGCTGGAGGACATGGGCGATCGTCCGCTCGTTGTTGAAGCAGGGGATGCCGACGAGGATGTCGGCCGTGTCGATCTCCTCGATGCGCTTGGACGTGTAGTAGCGGAGGGCGGTGTCGTAGGCCACGGGTCCGGTCTCCTTTCGGGCCGATGGGCATCCCTATGGTAAAGGCCGGGGCCGGGCAAGTCAACTTCCCTTTTCCCTTTGACAAGCCGCCGTTCGGCCTTTATCATAAAAAGGCCCGCTCCGTTATCGCCTCCCGGCTTTTCTGGGAATACATTGCGAGGAAGTGAGATGAAGCGGATGTCCTTGGTCGTTTTCACAGATCTCGACGGCACCCTGCTCGAACACCGGACCTACTCCTTCGAGCCGGCCCGCCCGGCGCTCGAGGCCCTCCTCGAGGCCGGCGTGCCCCTCGTCTTCTGCACCAGCAAGACCCGTCTCGAGACCGAGCGCTGGCGGCGGTCGCTGGCCAACGTCCACCCCTTCATCGTCGAGAACGGCGGGGCCGTGTTCGTCCCGGAGGGCTACTTCGGGTCCGACGCCGCCTTCGACCGGCGGGAGGGGTGCTACGGCCTCCTCGAGTTCGGCCGGCCGTACGGGGAGCTGCGCCGGGCCCTCGGCGCCATCCGGACGGCGACCGGCCTCCCGCTTCGCGGTTTCGGCGACATGGCCGTCGAGGAGATCGCCTCCCTCTGCGGCTTCACCCGCGAGGAGGCCGCCCTGGCCGCCATGCGGGAGTACGACGAGCCCTTCGTCGGCGCCGACGGGCCGGCCCTGTCCCGGGTGGTCGCCGCGGCCGAGGCCGAGGGATTGCGGATCGTCAGCGGCGGCCGCTTCCACCACCTCGTCGGCGGCAGCGACAAGGGCCTGGCCGTCCGGGCCCTGACGGAGCTCTTCGTCCGGTGCCGCGGCCCCGTCCGCACGGCCGGGTTGGGCGACAGCCCCAACGACGAGCCCATGCTCCGGGAGGTCGACCTCCCCGTCCTCGTCCGCAAGCCGGACGGCGGCCACGCCGGCGCGATCCACCTGCCGGGCTTGGTCGTCGCCCCCTACGCGGGGCCCGAGGGCTGGCGGGAGGCCGTCCTCGATATCCTCCGCGGCGCGGCCTGACCCGCGGGCCGGGCGCCGGGAGGCCAATCTCTTCGAAAGGAGGCGCGCATGGCCGACTTCTATCAGACCGGCGTGGTGGCCACGTTCCATCGCTTGGGGGCGCTCCATCTCGAGCGTCTCGAAGACGACCTCAGGGAGTTCAACCAGCACCGGCCCCTGGCCCTGGTCCTGCCCACGACGCCCAAGGAGCTCGACTCCCCGGCCCTCCGGGGGATCTTGGCCAACATCAGGGAGCTCGATTACCTGAACGAGGTCGTCGTCACCTTGGGCCGGACCGACGACCCGGCCCACTTCGCCCAGGTCCGCGAGCTGTTCTCCATCCTGCCCCAGCGGCACCGGATCGTCTGGGCCTCCGGGCCGCGCTTCCTCGACCTCTATAAGCTCCTGGAGGCCAACGACCTCTCGGCTGGCGAGGACGGCAAGGGCCGGTCGGCCTGGACGGCTTACGGCTACGTCCTGGCCCGCGAAGAGAGCAAGGTCATCTGCCTCCACGACTGCGACATCGTCAACCACTCGCGCGAGATGGTCGGCCGGCTGTTCTACCCGGTGGCCTCGCCCCACATCGACTACGCCTTCTGCAAGGGCTACTACGCCCGGGTCACGGACCGCATGCACGGCCGGGTCACGCGGCTCTTCGTCACCCCGCTCGTCCGCAGCCTCATCAAGCTCTTCGGCCACCTGCCCTTCCTGGTCTACCTCGACAGCTTCCGCTACGCCCTGGCCGGGGAGTTCTCGATGGTCGCCGACCTGGCCCGCATCAACCGCATCCCCAGCGACTGGGGACTCGAGGTCGAGACGCTGGCCGAGGTCTTCCGGAACTATTCCCTGCGGCGCATCTGCCAGGCCGAGATCTGCGAGACCTACGAGCACAAGCACCAGCCGCTCTCGGCCGAGGATCCGCGCACGGGCCTGATGAAGATGGCCGTCGACATCGCCAAGTCCGTCTTCCGCAACCTGGCCGTCGAGAGCATCGTCCTCAGCGAGAGCGCCCTGCGGACGCTCGTCGTCAACTACCAGCGCACGGCCAAGGACGCCGTCAAAAGCTACCGCGACGACGCCGACTTCAACGGCCTGACCTTCGACTATCACCTGGAGACGGTCATGGTCGAGGCCTTCACCCGGGCCATCCAGATCGCCGGGAAGGAGTTCATGGAGGACCCCCTCTATTCGCCCCTCATCCCGAGCTGGAACCGGGTCACCTCGGCCATCCCCGATTTCCTGGACCGTCTGGAGGAGGCCGTCGAGGCGGACAACGCCCAAGGGCCGGCCTGACGGGCCCCCGGAACCTGCCGGCCCCAGGCAACCCTTTCGGGCCCGTTCACATCTATAGGGGTGTGAACGGAATGAGCGCCTGCACCCTGGTCCTGGCGATGGACGGCCGATTCGGCGATAATAGCCTCCGTGCGGACCACGAAGCCTTCTGGGAGGCGCTCCTAGCCATGGGCGGGGACAAGGGGGAAGGAACGGGCTGGGGCTCGATCGACCGGGCCCGCCTGGACGAGCTCGTCGCCCGGGGCCGGGCCGGCGACGCGGCCGCCCTGGAGTCCCTCTACGGCATGTTCAAGGGGCCGGTCTTCGGCCTCCTCTACCGTTACGCCCAGAACCGGGTCGCCGCCGAGGACCTGCTCCAGGACGTCTTCCTAAAGGCCTTCAGCCACATGGCCGACGTCCGGGACGCCGCGACCTTCCCGGCCTGGATCTTCCGGATCGCCGTCAACACGGCCTACAGCCACCTGCGGCAGAAGCGGGTCCAGGCCGACCGGACCGTGCCCCTCGAGAACGTGGAAGCGAGCCTCGAGGACCGGGCCGGCGAGCCCGTCGAGCATGACCTGCGGGGGCCGCTCGAGGAGGCCATCGGCCGGCTGGCGCCGCGCCTGCGGAGCGTTTTCGTCCTGCACGACGTCCAGGGCTTCAAGCACGAGGAGATCGCCCGGACCCTGGGCTGCGCCGTCGGGACCTCGAAGTCCCAGCTTTTCAAGGCCCGGCTCAAGGTGCGGGATTTCCTGAGGGCCAAAGGGGCCGTCTGAGGGAGCGCGACGATGAGATGCGGTAAAGCCCGAAAAGAGATCAGCCGGTCGGTGGACGGCGAGCTCTCCCCGCGCCGGTTCGAGCGGCTCGAGCGCCACCTGGCCCGTTGCCCGGAGTGCCGCGAGCTGCGCGAGGATATGAAGCGGATCGCCGGGCGGGCGGCCGCGCTCGAGACGCCCGAGCCGTCGGACCGCGTCTGGGAGAATATCCGGGCCCGGCTCGCGGAGAGGGCCGAGCGGCCGGTCGCCGTCGGGGCCCGGCTCGACCGCCGGCCGCTCTTCGGGATGGGCCTGCCGGCCGTCCGGTACGCCGGGGTAACGGCGCTGGCCGTCGTCCTCGTCGCGGCCGGGATCGTCGGCGGGCGGCGCCTGGGGCGGGACGAGGCCTCGGCGGCGGCCCGCGGCGGCGAGGCCTACACCCTGGCCAAGCTCGACGAAGCCGAAGCGCACTACGAGCAGGCCGTTAGGGCCCTCGGGGAGGCGTTCGCGGCCCAGAAGGGCGTGCTGGCGCCCGAGGTGGCCGAGTTCTTCGACCGGAACCTGTCGGTCGTCGACGCCACCATCCGGGCCTGCCGGGCGGCCGTCACGGCCGAGCCCGACGACCTCGAGGCCCGCAACTACCTGCTGGCCGCCTATACGAGAAAGATCACGCTGCTCGACGCGGCCCTGGACCTCCGCCGGGGGGACGGGGACGCCGCGCCGGGCCGGCCGATCATCTGATAAGCGACGAGAGAAGGAGGACCGACATGAACACGAACCTCAAGAAGGCCCTGACGATCGCCGCCGCGCTGGTCTTCGCCGCCGTCTTCGTCGCGGCGCCGGCGCTGGCCGACGAGAAGTACGAGGAGAAGTTCGAGAAGACCGAAGCCCTGGCCAAGAACGGCAAACTCTATCTGAGCAACGTCTCCGGCCAGATCGCGGTCATGACCTGGAAGGAAGCCCAGGTCAAGATCGAGGCCCTCAAGACGTCCAAAGCCAACTCGCTCGAGAAGGCCAAGGAGAACGCCAGGCTGGTGACCATCGAGGTGACCAAGGACGGCGACGCCGTCCGGGTCGAGACCAAGTACCCCAAGAAGAGCGGCGGCTTCTGGGGCGGCAACTCCATCAACGTCTCGGTCGACTACAAGGTCTGGGTGCCCGAGGCGGCCGCCGTCGACCTCAAGTCGGTCAGCGGCGACGTCGATGTCGCCCCGATCGGCGGCAAGGCCAAGATCGAGTGCGTCAGCGGCAACGTCGACCTCGCCGGCGCGGCCGGGGCCGAGGTCCAGCTGGTCAGCGGCGACCTCGTCGTGGAGAACATCGCCGGGGACCTCTTCATCAACGCCGTCTCCGGGAACATCACCGCGAACAAGATCAAGGGCTCGGTGGGATCCGAGACGGTCAGCGGCGACGTCCGGATGACCGATGTCGCGGGCTCGCGGACGGTCAGCGTCAAGACGGTCAGCGGCAACGTTACCTACATCGGCGCCGTCGAGCCGGACGGCCGTTACGAGCTCAAGGCCCACAGCGGCGACATCCGGATGTCCATCCCGGCCGGCTCGTCCTTCGACCTCGAAGCCAACACCTTCAGCGGCGACATCGACAGCGACTTCGAGATCACCGTGTCCGGGAAGATCACGCCCAAGGAAGTCCGCGGCACGGTCGGCAAGGGCGGGGCCACGCTCGTCCTCAAGAGCTTCAGCGGCAACGTCGACCTGAAGAAGAAATGATCAAATGGGGGACATGATACCTATTTCCTATTTTCCCGCCTGTCGCTGACGTTCCCGGAAATAGGAAATAGGTATCATGTCCCCCTTTTCTTTGTATAATGGCCGGCATGCGCCGGGTCCACGTCCTCAATTTCATCCGAACCATGGCCGTGACGACCGTGGCCTTCCTGGCCCCGCTGCGCTTCCTCGAGCTGGGTTTCGACGGGGCGGGCATCGGCGTCATCGTGGCCCTGTTCGCCTCGGCCCCCATGGTCTTCTCCTTCCCGACGGGCTGGCTGAACGACCGCGTGTCCATGAAAGCCGTCATGGGGGCGGCCCTGCTTGCCATGTCGGCCCTGTTCGCGGCGCTGGGCTTCATCCGGGGCGTCGCGCCCATGGCCGCGGCCTTCCTGCTCCTCGGCGTGGCCAATAACGCCTTCAACGTCTCCATCAACAGTCTGTACTTCAAGGACCGGGCGGAGACGGACCCGAACCGCAAGTACGGCCGCTACGTCGGCTGGCTGTCGCTCGGGCCGCCGGCCGGGCTGCTCATGGGCAGCTTCGTCGCCCGCGTCGCCGGCTTTCGGACCCTGCTCGCGGTCATGGCCGTCCTGTGCCTGGGCGCGGCGGCGGCCGTGCGCGGCCTCGGCGAGGAGCGGTTCGCGGCCGTCTCGCTGCGGGATTACCGCTTCAGCGTCTTCAACCGGCGGACGCTCCTGTTCTCGGCCTTCCTGGTCCTGCTGGCTCTGCACTGGGGCACGGAGCTGACGGTCTACGGGCCGTTCCTGAAGACCCGCCTGGGCTTGAGCGACTCGGGCGTCTCCCTCTACATGGCCGGGGCCTATCTAGCCCTGGCCGGGGCCGCCTTCCTCGTCGGGCGACTGAAATTCGACCCGGTCCGCAACCGGCGGCTGTTCTTGGCCGGGATGACCCTGTCCGGCCTGGGCCTCATCCTGATGACGGTCGGCGATGTCCGCCTGTCGTTCCTGTTCCGGTTCCTCCACGAGGGCGGCGACGGCCTGATGGGGGCCTTCGTCATCCTGACCATGTCGCGCCTGTTCGGAACGGCCACGATCGGCGGCAGCGCCGGCCTTCTGATGGCCCTGCAGACGACGGGCCACATGGCCGGGAGCCTGCTGTTCTCGTGGCTGGGCTTCCGGGCCGGCCTCCAGGTGCCGATGATCGTCGCCGGCGCCGTCCTGCTGGCCAACGCCGCCTTCGGCCTCTACGCCCTCCCGAAAGAATAAATGGGGGACATGATACCTATTTCCTTTTTGCCTGTCTGAGGGGATACGAAGGGGACCGATCCCTCACGTGAAAAACGGAAATAGGTATCATGTCCCCGTTTTTGTAGAATAGACCCATGATCGCCACCGAGGGCACGGGGTTCGACGTCATCCTGGTCAGCGGCGAGCCCTACGCCGACCACCCGCTCTCGCCCGTCGGGATGATCGCCCGGGTCCTCGACGCCGAGGGCCTGGCCGTGGGCGTCATCGAGTGCCCCGACTGGAAGGGCAAGGACGATTTCCTGAAGCTCGGGCGGCCGCGGCTGTTCTTCGGCGTCACCTCGGGCTCCATCGACTCCATGCTCGTCAACTACACCCCGCTCAAGCGCGAGCGGGCCGTCGATCCCAATGCCCCGTTCAAGTCGCGGATGCCCGACCGGGCCGTCATCGTCTACGCCAACCGCCTCCGCGAGCTCCACAAGGGCGTCCCCATCGTCCTCGGCGGCATCGAGGCCTCGCTCCGCCGCTTCGCCCACTACGACTACTGGGGCGACGACGTCCGCCGCTCCATCCTCCTCGACACCCGGGCCGATATCCTCGTCTACGGCCCCGGCGAGCTCCAGGCCGTCGAGATCGCCCGCCGCCTCGGGCGCGGCGAGGGGCTCGACGGCGTCCGCGGCACGGCCGTCATCCGGTCCGAGCCGCCCGCGGGCGCCCTGGTCGTCCCGTCCTATGAAGAGGTCCGCGACGACAAAGCCCGGTTCGCCGAGGCCCAGAAGCGCCTGACCAACCGCAAGACCATCGCCCAGAAGCACGCCAACCGCTTCGTCGTCCAGTACCCCGCGCCCGACTACGCGCCGGCCGACCTCGACCGCGTCTACGGACTGCCGTTCACGCGGCGCATCCCCGAGGGCTTCCCCGAGCTGGGCATGGCCCGCTTCTCGGTCCAGACCCACCGCGGCTGTGTCGGCCGGTGCTCGTTCTGCGCCCTGTCGCTCCACCAGGGCGACCGTATCGTCTCCCGGAGCGAGGCCTCCATCCTCGAGGAGATCCGTCGGATGACGAAGCACCCCGAGTGGAAGGGCATCGTCGACGACCTGGGCGGCCCGACGGCCAACATGTACGGCCTGGACGGGGCCCACGTCGCGGGGGCCCACCGCCGCCTCCTGGCCCTGATGCGGGCCGCGCGCAAGGTGCCGGGCGTCAAGAAGGTCTTCGTCCGCAGCGGCATCCGGTACGACCTGGCCGTCGAGTGCCCCGATTACGTCCGCGAGCTCGTCCGCCATCACGTCTCCGGCCTGCTCAAGATCGCCCCCGAGCACGTCTCGGACAAGGTCCTCAAGCTCATGAACAAGAGCGGCGGACGCCGCCGGCTGGACGAGTTCCGCAAGCTCTTCGCCGCCGTCGCGGACCCGAAGGGCGGCCGGCCCCAGCACCTCAAGTACTACTTCATGGTCGCCCACCCGGGGACGACCGAGAAGGAGGCCCGCGAGCTGGCCGATTTCCTGCGGGAGCTCGAGCGGAGCGGGGAGAAGCCGGTCGAGGGCGTCCAGATCTTCACGCCGACGCCCATGACCCGCTCGACCTGCATGTATCACACGGGGCTCGATCCCATCACCGGGGAGCCGGTCTACGTGCCGCGCCCGTACGCCGAGAAAAAGGCCCAGAAGCGCCTGCTCACGGGCCAAGCCGGGGACGATTGAAGCGGAAAACGGTGCCAGGTCTTCACAACTCCAGGGGGAGAATAGCGTTTGTGAATGCCAGGCACCTACTTTTCACGGGCCAAGCCGGGGACGATTGAAGCGGAAAACGGTGCCAGGTCTTCACAACTCCAGGGGGAGAATAGCGTTTGTGAATGCCAGGCACCTACTTTTTATTTGACGGTCAGGAGGCCGGAGAGGGGGAGGTCGCGGGACGAGCGGCCGACGCGGACCTCGAACCCGCCCGGCTCGACGACCCGCTTCATGGCCGCGTCGAGCATCGACAGCTCTTCCGGCCCGAGCGTGAACGTCACCTCGGCCGAGGCGCCCGGCCCGAGGGCGACCTTGCGGAAGCCCTTGAGCTCGAGTACAGGGCGAACGACCGAAGCCAGCTTGTCGCGCACATAGAGTTGGACGACTTCGGTGCCCGCACGGCCGCCTGTATTCGTCACCCGGCACGACACCCGCGCCGTGCCGCCCGGGGCGATGGCCGCCGGCTCGATCCGCAGGTCCCCGTAGGCGTACTCCGTGTAGCTCAGTCCGAACCCGAACGGGAAGAGCGGATCGCCCGGGAGGTCGAGGTAGCCGTCGAACCGCCCCGTCGGCTTGTGGCTGTAGACGAGCGGCAGCTGCCCGACCGCGAGCGGGAAGGTGATGGGCAGGCGCCCGCCGGGGTCCGCGTCGCCCCAGAGGACGTCGGCGACCGCGCGTCCGCCTTCCTCGCCGGGATACCAGGCCATGAGGACCGCGGCGGCGTCTTCGAGCCATTCGGACATAGCCACGGCGCTCCCGCCGAAGAGGACGACGACTGTCGGCGTCCCTGTCGCCGCCACGCGCCGGATCATCTCGGCCTGCCGTCCGGGCAACCGGAGGTCGGACCGGTCGCGGGCCTCACCCTCCTCGATGCCGGCCGCCATGACGGCCAGTCCGGCGCCGCTCGCCAGACGAACGGCCTCGGCGATGGCGGCCTCTCCGTCCTTTCCGACCCCGTCCGTCCGGCCGCAGCCCGCCGCGTAGCGGACCTCCGCGCCCAACCCCGCGGCCCGCTCCCTGACGCCGTCGAGAAGAGAGACCTCGCGTCCAGCCGGCCGGCTGTAGCCGCCGAGCCGGGCCTCGACCGCGTCCGCCCCGATGACGGCGATGGACCGCGGCCCGCCTTCCGCTTTCAACGGCAGAGTTCCCGCCGCGTTCTTCAGCAGCACGACGGACTCCCGGGCCGCCCGTCGGGCCAGCGCCCGGTGCCCGGGCGCCCCGTTCGTGCGCCCGGCCTCGTCCGGATCGACGTACGGGTCCTCGAACAGGCCCAGCTCGAACTTGGCCCGCAGGACGCGCCGCACGGCGTCGTCGACGCGCGCCGATGCCACCCGGCCCTCGAGGATGGCCGGCTCGAAGAGCGCCGCGTGGCCGATCTCCGTCTGGAAGACGACGTCGAGCCCGGCCGCCCAGGCCTGCCGCCCCGACTCGGGATAGGAATCGGCCGTCAGGTGCAGGCTGAAGGCCCCGCCGACCGAGCAGGCGTCCGAGATGACGAAGCCCCCGAACCCCCACTCGCCCTTGAGGATGTCCGTGAGCAGCCGCGGGTGCATGGAGCAGGGCACCCCGTCCCAGGAATTGTAGGCGGTCATGATCGACCGGGCCCCGCCTTCCCGGATCGCGGCCAGGAAGGGCGGGAAGTCGATCTCCCGTAGGGCCCGCTCGCCGTCGGCGATGGGGTAGCTGTCGCGCCCGCCCGCGCCGACGTTGGCGACGAAGTGCTTGGGCGTGGCCGCGACGCCCCGCTCCTCGAAGGCCCGCACGAAGGCGACGGCCAGGCTCGAGGCGAGATACGGGTCCTCGCCGTAGGTTTCCTCGACGCGGCCCCAGCGGACGTCGCGGGCGATGTTGACGACCGGCGACAGGACCTGGCGGATACCCCGGCTCCGCGTCTCGGCCGCGACGGCGCCGGCGACCTCGCCGACGAGCGCCGGGTCCCATGTCGCCGCCAGCCCGATGGCCTGCGGGAAGGCCGTCGCCCCGGGCGCGACCAGGCCGTGGAGGGCTTCCTCGAAGGGCACGATGGGCACGCCCAGCCGCGTCCGCTCGACGAAGAACTCCTGGATGGCGTCGATCCTCGCGGCCGCGCCCCTCGCGTCGGCGTCGCCCCGGACCTGGAGCCCGAAGATCCCGTCCCCGTAGGCCGCCGTCCCCGCGTCGAGGTCTCCGGCGACCATGAACAGCTGGCGGAACTTCTCCGCCGGCGTCATCCGCCCGAGGAGGTCCTCGACCCGCCGTTCGACCGGGAGGGACGCGTCGCGATAGGGCAGGGGCCCGCCCGCTCCGCCCGCCGCCCGGTCGCGGCCGCAGGCCGCCAGGCCGGCCGCCGCGAACACGATACCCGTGAACCGAACGATGTCCTTGCCGCGCATGCCCGGATTCTAACCCGGATCGCGGGCCGTGACCAGGGGCCGCCCGCTCCGGGCCCGGCCGGCCGTGACCCGCGTTGACAGCCATCCGCTTTTAATATATGAATATATCTTCATATGTTGGCCCCATGAACGCCCCCAAATTCGCCCGGGACATGCCCGAAGGGACCGGTCTCCTCGCCTATCACGAGAAGGCCGGATGGGGACCGTCCGCGGCCCGTCCTTCCGGCCCGCGCGACGTCCACGAGCTCCGGTTCGAGAACGGCGCCCTGGCCGTCCCTCCGGAGCTGGCCAGGTCGCTCGGCCTGTTCCCCGGCGCCAAGCTCGAGGTCGTCCTCGAGAACGGCCGGGCCGAGGTCCTGCCCAACATCCACAGCCTCAACCGCCTCTATATCGAGCCGACTTCGCGCTGCAACCTGGCCTGCCGGACCTGCATCCGCAACACCTGGGACGAGCCCATGGGGGACATGGACGCCGCGACGTTCGACGGCCTCGTCGCGGGGCTCGGCCGCTTCCCCCACCTCGAGTCGGTCATGTTCGGCGGCTTCGGCGAGCCGACCGCCCATCCCCGCATCCTGGATATGGTCCGGGCCGTCAAGGCGCTCGGCCTGCGGGCCGAGATGACCACCAACGCGACCCTCCTCGACGACGCCCTCGTCGACGGCCTCCTCCGGGAGCGCCTCGACACGCTCTGGATCTCGCTCGACGGCACGACCGAGGAGAGCTTCGCCGCCGCCCGGCCGGGCGCCGGCTTCGCCCGCGTCCTCGAGAACGTCGACCGCCTGGCCCGCCGCAACGGCCGCGACGGACGCGGGATCGAGATCGCCATCGCTTTCGTCGTCACCAAGACCAACCTCGGGGACGTCCCCCACCTCGACCGCCTGGCCCGCTCGGTCGGCGCCCGGCGCATCCTGGTCAGCCACGTCCTGCCCTACAGCGAGACCATGGAGAAGGAGATGCTCTGCCTCCAGACCCTGACCCTGGAGACGTTCACCTTCGCCCCAGGAAAGACCGAGCTGAGCCTGCCCCGCATGGACGTCAACGACACGACCAAGGACGCGCTCTTCCGCCTGCTCCAGGGATTCGAGAACCTGACCTTCATGGGCAACCGCGTCGCCGTCGACGGCCGCCGCTGCCGCTTCGTCCACGGCCGGACCGCGTTCGTCCGCTGGGACGGCCGGGTCAGCCCCTGCATGGGGCTCCTTCATTCGCACCGGACCTTCCTCTACGGCCTCGAGCGGCGGGTCCGGGCCCACGACTTCGGCAGCGTCCGCGAGCGGCCCCTTCCCGACATCTGGGAGTCCGAGGCCTACGCCCGCTTCCGGGACAAGGTCAAGGCCTTCGACTTCTCGCCCTGCCACGTCTGCGGAGGCTGTTCGCTGCTCGAGACGAACGGCGAAGACTGCTACGGGAACGCGTTCCCGGCCTGCGGCGGCTGCCTGTGGGCCCAGGGGGTCATCCAATGCCCGTGAAAGACGCCGTCACGGTCCTCAAGGCGCTGGCCGATCCGACCCGGCTGCGGGTCATGCTCCTCCTCGGCGTGCGCGAGCTCTGCGTCTGCGAGCTGACGCACATCCTGGGGATGGAGCAATCGCGGGTCTCGCACCACATGCGCATCCTGCGCCAGGCGGGATTGGCGGAGGACCTCCGGCAGGGCCGTTGGATGGTCTACCGGATCCCGCCGCGGTCCCGCGCGTTCGTCGACGGCCTGGTCGAAGGCCTGGCGCGGTCGGGCCTCGGCCGTCCGGTCCGCAGGGCGGGGGACATCCGCAAGCTCGAGGACTGCGTCCGCCGGGGCATCCGCGCCCGCGACGGCTGCGAGCCCCGGCCAGGCGAGAGGAGGAAGGCATGACACCCGGCAACACCAGACTCAAGTTCCTCGACCGTTACCTGACCGTCTGGATCTTCCTGGCCATGGCCGCCGGCGTCGGGCTGGGCTACTTCGTCCCGGCCGTCGTCGGCGTCATCAACCGGTTCCAGTCGGGCACGACGAACATCCCCATCGCCGTCGGGCTCATCCTGATGATGTACCCGCCCCTGGCCAAGGTCCAATACGAGGAGCTCGGCGACGTCTTCAAGAACGGCCGCGTCCTGGCGCTGTCCCTGGTCCAGAACTGGGTCATCGGGCCGCTCCTGATGTCCGGTCTGGCCGTCGTCTTCCTGCGCGACAAGCCCGAGTACATGTACGGTCTCATCCTGATCGGCCTGGCCCGGTGCATCGCCATGGTCATCGTCTGGAACGACCTGGCCGGCGGCGACCGCGAGTACGCCGCGGGCCTGGTGGCGTTCAATTCGATCTTCCAGGTCCTGTTCTTCTCGGTCTACGCCTACATCTTCATCACCGTCTTCCCGACCTGGCTGGGACTGGCGGGGACGACCGTCGACATCACGATGCGGCAGATCGCCGAGAGCGTCTTCATCTACCTCGGCATCCCGTTCCTGGCCGGCGTCGTGACCCGCTTCGGCCTGATCAAGCTCAAGGGCAAGACCTGGTACGAGACCAAGTTCATCCCCCGGATCAGCCCCCTCACGCTCGTCGCGCTCCTCTTCACCATCGTCGTCATGTTCTCGCTCAAGGGCGAGTATATCGTCAAGATCCCGCTCGACGTCCTGCGCATCGCCGTCCCGCTCCTGATCTACTTCGTGGTCATGTTCCTGGTCTCGTTCGTCCTGAGCAAGAGGGCGGGCGCGGATTACCCCAAGGCGGCGACGCTGTCGTTCACGGCGGCCAGCAACAACTTCGAGCTGGCCATCGCCGTGGCCGTCGCGGTGTTCGGCATCAACTCGGGCCAGGCCTTCGCCGCCGTCATCGGGCCGCTGGTCGAGGTGCCGGTCATGATCGGCCTGGTCAACGTGGCGCTCTATTTCAGGCGCCGGTTCTTCGCGGCGGAGCGGCCATGACGGCGCGGAAGGTCCCCCGGGAACGGATCCCCTGGCATCCGTCCGTCGAAATTGCGAAATGCACGGGCTGCCGCGTCTGTTATGAGTTCTGCCAACACGGCGTCTACGAATGGGACGAAACGGCCGGCCGGCCCGTCGTCGCCCGGCCCCTCAATTGCCTGGTCGGATGCAGCGGCTGCCAGCCCCGGTGCCCGGCCGGGGCCGTCTCGTTCCCCGACGTCGCGGAGATCGCGGCCTTGATCCGGGAGATACGCCGGGAGCTCACGGAAGGCGATCAGGCGGCGAATTCGCGCCCCAACCGGCGCGCCTGAGCGAGCCAGTCCCGACATTGCCCGGGCGTCGACACGTCGGCGCCGTAAAAGTAGGCGTGCTCGACCTTCTTCACGCCGGGATAGCGCAGTCCCCAGTCGTCGATGATCCGCGCCATGGCCTTGCCGAAGTCGCCCTGGTAAGTCTCTTCCTTGAAGTGGGTCGTGTTGATGACCAGGGCCTTCTCGTGGCGGAAGAGCGGGATGCGTCCGGCCGACTCCCCGCGCCATCCCTCCGGCGTCAGGCTGTAGGCGAAGCCGGGGGAGAAGACCCGCTCGAACCAGCCCTTGAGGATGGCCGGGAAGTTCATCTGCCCGGCCTCTCTCAATCCGGCGTCGAACTCCTCGAGGAGGGCGTGGCAGAACGACTTGGGGTTCGGATGGGCGATGACCGTCATGATGTCCATGGCGCCCCGCTCACGACGCGTCGGGCCGGTCCGTCCGGCGCTTGCCGCCGGCGGCGGCCCTGAGGACCAGTCCGGCGCCCAGGACGATCAGCAAGCCGGGGATGATCGGGAGATCCCGGCCGCGAGCGCGACCAGACCTATGATGATGCCGAAGCCGCTCGCCTCGAGGCCCCGGAGGCGCCTGACGGCGTTCAGTCCGAGCACGATCAGTCCCAGGCCCACGAGCCAGGAGCCCTCGGGCAACAGTGTCACGGGAGAGAGCCACATCGCTCCGGTCATGATAAGGACCAGGGCCAGGGAGATCTCATCGAGACGCCGGCCCTGCCGGCGGTCGCCGGACGGATCGCCGGCTTCAACGCCCTTCATCGGGTTGTTCATTTCATGTCCTCCTCTGAATGGTCTTTTCGGATCTGGACTTCAGACGCGCGGAGCGGCTTTAGCCGTCCGTGCGCCGAGTTCCGCCTGGTAGAGCTTCCAGCCCGGCCACCAGGTCGCGTGCCAGCGATGGATGCGCCCGAAGAGCGACCCGGGCTTCCGTGAGGCCCGGCACCCGATCGGGCAGTGGGCGCACTTGTGGAGCTTCATCAGGGATTCGATCATTTCATACCTCCGTCGTTTTGATCCTTCATCCGACATTGGACGGCTCGGGAATTCGAATGAGTACTCTCCTCCCGGACCGGTCTCATGGCTTCCCGCGGCCCTTGGGGGTCACGGCCGAGCGTCTTCCTTGCGGACCTCAATAGCCGTTCGCACAGCGAGCCGATCCCGCCTCCGCCAAGGGCCTTCTGCATGTTCTCGGCGCAAGGCGATCCATCGAAACAGGTACTGACCGTCTTAGGCCGATCCTTGTCTTCTGTCATCTTCGGGCCTTTTTGTCCTTCTCGTTCCACACCCCCCATTTTGCCGAAAGCATGCCAAGGTTGCGTGGACGGTCGAAGCCTTCAATAACATATTGAATACAATACACATAAAGACATTTCCTGGGCGCGCGGGGAGGATCTGCCGTCAGGGCGATGTTACCGAAAGCAACAGAGAGGGAGGAGGCTGGTTACGATACGTAACGGAGTTCCGCAGGATCGTCCAGCCGGCGAGCGGACGGGCGATGGACTCGGGGCGTCACTTGTCCTTGCCCGGTCTCGGGATGCTCCACCGCTTCCGCTTTTCCCACAGGTTCTTCCGGCTGATCCCCAGGATCTCGGCGATCCGTTCTTCGGAATGGTCCGCCTGGAGCGCGAGGATGGCCCGCTTGGCGTACTCCTCGATCGAGACGCAGCGGCCCGGGCTCCACCCTGTGTCCGGCTCCGCGAGGAGCTTGGCGGGAAGCTGGCCGGGGCGGATGGGATTCCCCTCGTCCGTGAGGTGCAGGGCGTATTCGATGGCGTTCTCCATCTCCCGCACGTTCCCCGCCAGTCGTAGGTCATGAAGGCCTTCAGGGCCTCCGGAGAAAGGCCTGTGACGTTGCGGGAGTGCGCGTCACAGAGTCGCTGGAGCAAGTGGGCGGCCAGGGGCGGGATGTCCTCTTTCCTGTCCCTGAGCGGGGGGAGCGCGATGGGGATGACGTTCAAGCGGAAGAACAGGTCCTCCCGGAACGTCCCGTCCCGGACGGCCCCTTCGAGGTCCCGGTTCGTGGCCGCGATGATCCGGACATCGAGCTTCCGGACCTTCGTATCGCCCACGCGGCGGATTTCCCCCTCTTGGAGGAAGCGGAGCAGCTTGACCTGCGCCGCGGGCGGGATCTCGCCGACCTCATCCAAAAAGGCCGTCCCGCCGTCGGCGGCCTCGAGAACGCCCGGATGGTCCCTGACGGCCCCCGTGAACGCGCCGCGGACGTGGCCGAACAGCTCCGACTCGAGCAGGTTCTCCGGGATAGCCCCGCAATTGACCGTGACGTAGGGCTTGTCCTTCCTGTCCGAGTTGAAGACGATGGCCCGGGCGATGAGCTCTTTGCCCGTCCCGGATTCTCCGGTGATGAGGACCGAGCTCGTCGTGGAGGCCACCCGTTCGACGAGGCGGAAGATGGCCTTCATTCTCTTGGATTGGGTGACGATATTGTGGAACTGGGCCTGGCGTTCGATCTCCCGGCGGAGGGTCGCGCAGGTCTCCGTGAGCCTCATCTGCTCCGTCACGTTGCGGACGACTTCCACGGCGCCGATGATCCGGCCGTCCCGGTCCCGGTAGGGCCCGGCGAAGACCTCGATCCACAAGATGTTCCCATTCGGCAGGCGGATGTCGCGCAGGGCGCTCTAGGGCCGACCGTCCTTGATGACGTCGAGGATGATGCAATTCTCGCAGGGCTCCCGGCGCCCGCGATAGGCCTCGTAGCACGTCTCGCCGGTCTTGGCCCCGTAGAGCTTCTGGACGGCCTCGTTCTGATAGAGGACCTTGAGGTCCCTGTCGATCACCGTGATGGCGTCGCTGACGGTATTCAGCACCGCTTCGAAGAGGGACTCGCGGCGGAAGGGCTCAGGGTCCATTTGCACCCCCGGGAGAACGCGCCTGTCTCCCGCAGAGGATAGTCCGTCTGCCGCCGCGTGTCAAAGAACGGGACGAGACCGGCGCTAGGCCCCCGGTTTCGTCGCCGCGACGTTCAGGCTGACGACCGAGCCGACGTGGCCTTGGAGTTCCTCCCGGGACAGCTTCAGCTTCGCGGCGACGCCGCCGGCCAGAGAATCCTCGAGCACCAGCTCGGCCGGGAAGGCCTTTTCGCTCACGGTCTCGACCTTCCCGAATCCGGCGCCGCGGATGGCGCCGAGGTACTCGTCCTTGACCATGGCCCCGGCGATGCAGGCGACGTAGGCCTCGACCGACCGGCGGACGGCCTCGGGCAGCGGTTTCGTCAGGACCAGGTCGGAGACCATCAGCCGGCCGCCCGGCCGGAGGACGCGGAAGGCCTCGCGGAAGACGCGGGGCTTGTCGGTCGAGAGGTTGATGACGCAGTTGGAGATGATGACGTCCACGATGCCGTCGGCGACGGGCAGGTTCTCGATCTCACCCAGCCGGAATTCGACGTTGGCCGCGCCGGTCTCGCGGGCGTTGGCCCGGGCCCGGTCGATCATCTCCGGGGTCATGTCCACGCCGATGACCCGGCCGGTCGGGCCGACCCCGCGGGCCGCCAGGAAGCAGTCGATGCCGCCGCCCGAGCCGAGGTCGAGGACCGTCTCTCCGGGCTTCAGGCCCGCCAGGGCTGTCGGATTGCCGCAGCCGAGCCCGAGGTCGGCCCCGGCCGGGATGGCCGCCAGCTCCTCGGCCGAATAGCCGACCATCCGGCTGGCTTCGGTCCCCTCCGGGGACGGCGTCCCGCCGCAGCAGCAGGGGCTGGGAGCGGGCCCGCAGCAGGATGAGCCGGTCGTCGCCGCCCGGGCGTACCGGTCGCGGACGTGCTTCTTGATCTCGGTGTCTTTGTCTGTCATGGGTCCTTCCTTTATGTGAGGATGTCCTTCATGAGCGGTCCGAGCTTGCCCCGGACCATGCCCTTCAACTCGTCGGCCTTGATCAGGGACATGCAGCAGACGGCCCCGTCCTTCTTCCAGGCGATCAGGGCCAGCTTGTCGCCGGGGCGGATGCCCGCGGCGTCCCGCACGTCCTTGGGCAGGACCATCTGGCCGCGCTCGTCGACGCTGATGAGGGCCTCGACGGCGCAGCAGCTTTCGTCGCTCTTCTCGCGTCCGGCCATACCCACCTCCTGAACGGATGTCAGAATCAAACTATTCAGTATAATAAGATAAATCAGAATATGTGTCAAATACGATCTTCAAGAAGGAGGGTGGGTCGGTGACCGCCGGTGAGAGCGGGATTCAGCCCGCCATCTTGATCGCGGCCAGCGTCTTGACCGTCACGACGTCCTTGGCCGTGCGGACCTCGAACCGGAAACCGCGGCCCTCGGCGTAGACGGGAGCGTCGTCGATGGCCTTCAGGACGGCCTTGGGGAGCTTGGCCTTCCGGGCGGCTTCGGTGGCCTTGGCGCCGAGGACGAAGGCGCAGCGGAACCCGCCGTCGCCGGGCAGGAGATAGAGGACGGTCCGGTCCTTGCGCTTGAGCCGCAACGACCAAGCCTTGTAGAAGCCCCAGGCCTCGGTGACGGGGACATACGTTCCGCGGATGTGGCCGACGATCCCGTCCCAGAGCGCTTTGGACTTGCCCAATCCCTTCGCGAGGGCCTTGTCGTCGGGGGCTTCGGTCTTGTCGTCGAACGGCATGGGCCCATTATAGGCCGGCGGCTGCGCGACGCAAGCCCCGGCCTTCCCTTGCCATGAGGGCCCCGCTTGGCCAATAATGGCCTGAGCATGGAAGACATCTCGCGGGGCGTCCGGTCCTTCACGCTCGGCACGGCCGTCAGCCGGGTCATGGGCCTCGTCCGCGAGTCCGTCTTCGCCCTCCTCTTCGGCGTCGGCGCGGCGACCGACGCCTTCAACGTCGCCTTCCGCATCCCCAACCTCTTGCGCGACCTGTTCGCCGAGACCTCCCTGTCGGCCGCCTTCGTGCCGGTCCTGACGGCCGAGAAGGCCAAGAGCAAGGAGGCCCAGAACCGACTGGCCTCCAACATCTTCAACGTCCTCTTCGTCGTCACGGGCGCGGTTTCGCTCATCGGGTTCGTCGCGGCGCCCTGGCTGGCCAAGGCCATCGCCTTCGGCTTCGGCCGCGTCCCCGGCAAGATCGACCTGACGGCGCAACTGACCGCCGCGCTCTTCCCCTTCCTCGTCTTCGTCAGCCTGGCCGCCTGGGCCATGAGCTACCTCAACACGGAGCGCTCGTTCTTCGTGCCCTCGGCCGCCCCGGCCGCCTTCAACCTGTTCTCGATCCTCGTGCCCATGGCCGCCTTCGGGTGGTACACGGCGCGCGGCAAGGAGCCCATCTTCGGCATGGCCGTCGGCGTCCTCGTCGGCGGGCTGATGCAGTTCCTCGTCCAGGTGCCGTCCCTGCGCCGCCGCGGCTTCCGTTGGAGCCCGGTCCTGAGTTTCCGCGATCCCGGGTTTCGCCGGGTCATGGCCCTGTTCGTGCCCGTGGCCGTCGGCTTGGCCGGGACGCGCATCAACGTCCTCGTCAATACGGTCCTGGTCACGCCGCTGGCCCAGGGCAGCGTCAGCTGGCTCAACTACGCCTTCCGCGTCATGCACCTGCCGCTGGGGCTGTTCGGCATCGCCGTCGGGACCGTCGCCCTGCCGTCGCTCTCGAAGATGGTCCTCGACAACGACGTCGGGGCCGTCAAGTCCACGCTCTCGGATTCGCTGAAGATGGTCCTGTTCCTGACCGTGCCGACCTCGGCCCTCATCGTGGGCCTGGCCGTGCCCGTGACGCGGGCCATCTACGAGCGCGGCCGCTTCACGGCGGCCGACACCGTGGCCACGGCCGGGGCCCTCGTCCTCTACACGCTGGGCATCCCGTTCATGTCGGCCCTGCGCAACGTCGCCGCGGTCTTCTACGCCCACAAGGACTCGCGGACGCCGATGATGGCCAGCTTCGCCTCGATCGCCCTCAACCTGGTCCTCAACGCGACGCTCATGTGGGTCCTGGGCTTCCTGGCCTTCCCGCTGTCGACGACGCTGGCCGCCATCCTCAACGTCGG
Source organism: Candidatus Aminicenantota bacterium (assembly GCA_017999365.1). Classification (GTDB taxonomy): domain Bacteria; phylum Acidobacteriota; class Aminicenantia; order Aminicenantales; family Saccharicenantaceae; genus RBG-16-66-30. The sequence continues at coordinate 1,212,252 of JAGNLW010000001.1, read as the reverse complement.
CATCCTCTACGCCCTGCTGCCGCGCAAGATCGGGGCCATGCCCCTCGGCCCGCTGGCGGCCTATGCCGGGCGGCTGGCCGCGGCCTCCGCGGCCGGCGGGGGAGCGGCCTGGCTCGGCAACACCCTCCTGGCCGCCCGCCTCGGGACCTCGTTCGTGGCGACGGCGGTTAGCGTGGCCGCCTGCGGGATCGCCGGACTGGCCGTCTTCTTCGTCGCGGCCCGCCTGCTGGGCCTCCGCGAGACCCGCGATTTCGTCCGCCGCTTCCTCCGCCGCTAAAAAGCAAAACAGGTCCTTCTCCGAATTCCTGGATTCCCTCTCGAAGCGGCGAGGGGATTGTCCTCGCAGATCCCCGTTGCTGGAGGAGGGAAATATCTTAAGATATTTCGCAGGATCGGGACTCCGGGTGCTCCGTCCCGAACCTGCCTGGTCCGCTCACCGGGTTCGCTCCCCGTTCCCCGGGGGGCCGGGGAGCCAGAGGACATCCCCGAGCTAAAGCCTGAGAGAGGGAATCCCCGTCTGAGCTGATTGACCCGTTCATAGGCGCGGCCTATAATGACCTCCCCTCCCGGCCGGTCGGCCGCAGGTGCGTGCCTCCCCCTATCGACGTCGAGACAGGCGCCCGCGCGCGGAAAGGCGGCCGTTCGATGAGCCACGACGACTTCCTGACGGAGCTCGGCCTGGACGTCGCGCTCCATCACCGGATCTTCGACGCCGTCGACCGCAGCTTCGAGCGCGCGGTCCTGTCGCGGCCGGACCGGCCCGCCCGCATGGCCTACTTCGACGGCGTCATCCGCGGCGCGCACGGAGAGCGCGTCCGGGAGATCGCCGCAAGGCGAGAAGCGGGCGACAAGTTCATCGGCACGTTCTGCGTCTACGTCCCCGAGGAGATCGTCCTGGCCCTGGAGGCCGTTCCCGTGGCTCTCTGCGGCGGCACCGCGGCGTCCATCCCGTACGCCGAGAAGATGCTGCCCCGGGACATCTGCCCGCTGGTCAAGTCGACGCTCGGTCTGGCCCTGTCGAACACCTGTCCGTACGGGCCCCTCGAGGACCTGGCCGTCGGCGAGACGACCTGCGACGCCAAGAAGAAGACCTGGGACCTGCTGGCGCGCGACGGCGGTTTCCACGTCCTCGAAGTGCCCCAGAAGAAGGGCCCCTGTGACCGGGACCTCTGGCTCGACGAGGTCCGTCAGTTCCGGGCCCGCCTCGAAGACGTGACCGGGCGTCGGCTCGAACCGGCCGCGCTGGCCGCGGCCGTGCGCCTCATGAACCGCAAGCGCCGGGCCCTGGCCCGTTTCAACGAGTTCCGCAAGGAGGCCAGCCCGCCGATCAGCGGCCTGGACGCGCTCGTGGTCATGCAGGGGGCCCTCGTCGACGACACGCTCCGGTTCACGGAGCGGCTCGAAGAGCTCAACGACGAGCTCGCGGAGCGGGTCCGGCGGGGCGTCGGCGTCGCGCCGCCGCGGGCCCGGCGGATCATGGTCTCCGGATGCCCGTCGGTCATGGGCAACTGGAAGCTCCACGCCCTCGTCGAGGCCGCCGGCGCCGTCGTCGTCTGCGACGAGACCTGCACGGGCTGGCGCTATTACGCCCGCCTCGTCGAGGAAGCCGACGGCGACCTCGACGCCCAGTTGGCCGCCGTCGCCGACCGCTATCTGGCCATCGACTGCTCCTGCTTCTCCCCCAACGAGGAGCGCCTGGCTTCCGTCGTCCGGCTGGCGCGCGAGCACCGGGTCGACGGCGTCCTCCAGTACGTCCTCCAGTACTGCCACACCTACAACATCGAGGCCGTGGCCGTCGCCGACGCCCTCAGAGAGGCCGGCATCCCCAGCCTCAAGATCGTCACCGATTACTCCGAGGAGGACACCGGACAGCTGCGCCTGCGGATCGACGCCTTCCTCGAAGGCACGGGGCGTTAGGGGAGCGCCATGGCCGCGGCGGACGTCTTCCTCGGCCTCGACCTCGGCTCCCGGACGACCAAGCTGGTGGAGATGGCCGGCGGGGCGGTCCGGCGGTCCGAGATCTTCGACACGGGCCCCGACACGCTCGACCGGGTCCGGGCCCGCCTGGCCGGCACGGATCATGTCCGGGCCGCGGCGACGGGCTACGGCCGCTTCCTGGCGAACGCCCACCTCGATTGCCGCATCGTGACCGAGATCACGGCCTGCGCCCTGGGCGCGCGCTTCCAGCGGCCCGCGGCCGGCCTGGTCATCGACGTCGGCGGACAGGATTCCAAGGTCATCCTCCTCGGCGGCGGGCCCGGGCCGTTCGCCGATTTCGAGATGAACGACCGCTGCGCGGCGGGGACGGGCCGATTTCTCGAGGTCATGGCCTCCCGTCTCGGCCTGCGTCTCGATGAGTTCGGCCGCGAGGCCGGCCCGGACGCCGAGCCCCTCGCGCTGAGCAGCATGTGCACGGTCTTCGCCGAATCCGAGGTCGTCTCGCTCCTGGCGGCCGGGCGCGACCGGCGGTCGATCGCCCGGGCCCTGCTGCGCTCGATCGCCGACCGGATCTACCCGCTCGCCGCCCGCTTCGCCACGGACGGGGAGATCGTGCTGGCGGGAGGGGTCGCCCTCAACCCGGCCTTCGCCGCGGCGCTCGCGGACAAGCTCGGGCGGGCCGTCATCGTTCCCGAGAACCCGCAGATCGTCACGGCCGTCGGCGCGGCCCTCGTCGCCTCCCGCGCCGTCCCGGACTGAGCCGAATCCAAAAACCCCATCCCGTTGGGGCCAGGTCTTCACATCTCCAGGGGAGAACAGACGTCTGTGAATGCCAGGCACCGTCTTAAGTACCGTCTTGATGGTGTATAATACCGCGCGACATGCGCGGCGACGATCACTCCCTGTCCCTGCGGCGGACGGCCCTGACCGTGTCCATGGTCTCGTCCTTCCTGACGCCGTTCATGGCCTCGGGCACGAACGTGGCCATGCCCCTCATCGGCCGCGAGTTCGGCCTCAGCGCCGTGTCCCTGGGCTGGGTCCTGACGGCCTACACCCTGGCCGCCGCGATGTTCCTCGTCCCCTTCGGCCGGCTGGCCGACCTCGTCGGGCGCAAGCGGATCTTCGTCCTCGGCATCGCCGTCAACATCGCCGGCACCCTCCTCTGCGCCCTGGCCCCGTCGGCCGTCCTGCTCATCCTCGGCCGCGGCGTCCAGGGCGTCGGCGGGGCCATGATCTTCGGCACCGGCGTGGCCATCCTGACCTCCGTCTACCCGCCCGGCGAGCGCGGCCACGCCCTCGGGCTCAACACCGCCGCCGTCTACACGGGGCTTTCCCTCGGTCCCGTCGCCGGCGGCTTCCTCGTCCACGCCTGGGGCTGGCGGGCCGTCTTCTGGGCCACGGCCCCGGTCGCGGCCTTCGCCCTGGCCCTGACCCTGGCCCGGCTCGACGGCGAGTGGGCCGACGCCCGCGGCGAGCGCTTCGACCGGACCGGCGCGGCCGTCTTCGGCGCCGGCCTGGTCGCGCTGATGTACGGCTTCTCGCGCCTGCCGTCCGCGCTCGGGCTCGTCCTCACGGCCGGCGGCGCCGCCGCCCTGGCCGGTTTCGTCCGCTACGAGCTGGCCTGCGACGCGCCGCTCCTCGACCTGCGCCTGTTCCGGCATAACCGCATCTTCGCCTTCTCCAACCTGGCCGCCTTCTTCAATTACAGCGCCACCTCGGCCGTGGCCTTCCTCATGAGCCTCTACCTGCAGTACCTCAAGGGGCTGCCGCCCCACAAGGCCGGACTCGTCCTCATCGCCCAGCCCGTCGTCATGGCCGTGGCCTCGCCCTTCGCCGGACGGCTCTCGGACCGGGTCGAACCGCGCGTCCTGGCCTCGGCCGGCATGGCCCTGTCGGCCGCCGGCCTGGTCCTGTTCGCCTTCCTCGGGCCGGACACGGGCTTCGGCTTCATCGCCGCCAGCCTGGCCCTTCTCGGCCTCGGCTTCGGATTGTTCTCCTCGCCGAACACCAACGCCGTGATGGGCTCGGTCGGCCGGCGACACCTCGGCGTGGCCTCCGCGGCTCTCGGCACCATGCGCCTGACGGGCCAGATGATGAGCGCCGGGACGGTCCTCATGATCTTCGCCCTGGTCATGGGCCGCGTCCCCATCACGCCCCCCGTCTACCCGCTCTTCCTGCGCAGCGCCCGGATCGCTTTCCTCTTCTTCGCCGCCCTCTGCGCCGCCGGCGTCTTCGCTTCGCTGGCCCGCGGCGACCGCGCCGCGAACGGCGACGTCTGAAAAAAAATTTACCCCTTATGAACGCGGGCGGCCCTTGTCAAACCGCGGGCCTCCTGCTATAGAATGTTTTCTGTATCGCCACTTCGCACGCACGGAGGCATCATGAGTCTCACCCGCAAAGGATTCCTGAAGATGCTCGGATTCGGCGCGCTCGCCGCCGGCACCAAGGCCTACGGCCTGCCGTCCAAGGCGCTCGAGGACGCCCGGGCCGCCGCCAAGAAGATCAAGATCACGGACGTCGAGATCTACCTCTTCGACCTGCCCCTGACCTCGCCCTTCCGCATCGCCATCGGCGAGATGACCGCGGCCAACGACCTGCTCGTCCGCGTCAAGACCGATCAGGGCATCGTCGGCCTCGGCGAGGCCTGCCCATTCCCGCCCATCACCGGCGAAACCCAGGCCACCAACGCCGCGGCCGCCGCGGCCATCCGGGGCATGCTCATCGGCAAGGACCCCCTGGCCATCGACGACCTTCTCCGGCTCATCGGGCCCATCGTCCACTCCAATCCCAGCGCCGTGGCCGCCTTCGACATGGCCCTCCACGACATCCTGGGCAAGGTCGCCGGCCTGCCCCTGTTCCGCCTCCTCGGCGGCACGAAGTCGACCTTCGAGACGGACATCACGACCGGGCTCGACACGCCCGAGAATATGGCCGCCGAGGCCAAGGGCTACGCCGACCGGGGGTACAAGACCCTCAAGGTCAAGGTCGGGCTGGACCCGGAGGATGACATCGTCCGCATGACGGCCGTCCGCAAGGCCATCGGGCCCGACGTCGATCTGCGCATCGACGCCAACCAGGGCTATTCCGTGCCCCAGGCCCTCCACGCCCTGAAGGGCATGGCCCCTCTGAACATCCAGTTCTGCGAGCAGCCCGTCCGGGCCGCCGACACGGCCGGACTGCGCGCCGTCCGCCAGCAGAGCCCCATCTCCATCATGGCCGACGAGTCCCTGTTCAGCCCCGCCCAGGCCATCGAGCTCGTCCGGTCCGAGGCCTGCGACACCTTCAACATCAAGCTCATGAAGGCCGGCGGTATCCTCAATGCCCTGCGCATCGCCCACATCGCCGACGCGGCCAACATGCGCTGCATGGTCGGCTGCATGCTGGAGACGCGCCTGGCCCTGACGGCCGCGGCCCACGTCGTGGCCTCGCAGGCCAACATCGTCTACGCCGACCTCGACGGCAACTCCGAGCACGTCAGCGATCCCATCGTCGACGGCATGACCGTCAAGGCGGGCACGCTGACGCTGCCCGAGAAGCCGGGCCTCGGCTGCGACGTCGACCCGGCTTTCGTCAAGAAGCTGAAGAAGATCTGACGGCGGGGGAGGAGCGCATGGACCGCAGGGTCCGTTGGGGCATCCTGGGCTGCGCCGGGATCGCCGAGAAGGCCTTCATCCCGGCCGTCCTCGCGTCGCGCAACGGCGTCCTGGCCGCCGTCGCGGCCCGTGACCAAGCCCGGGCCAGGGCCTGGGCGGACCGGTTCGGGTTCGCCCGCGCCGCCGCCACCTACGCCGACCTCGTCGCCGACCCGGACGTGGACGCGGTCTACAACCCGCTGCCGAACGATCTCCACGCGCCGTGGTCCATCCGGGCCATGGAAGCCGGCAAGCACGTGCTGTGCGAGAAGCCGCTGGCCCTCGACGCGGCCGAGGCCGCGGCCATGGCCGGCGCGGCCGGGTCCGCCGGCGTCCTGCTGATGGAAGGCTTCATGTACAAGTTCCATCCGCAGATCGAGCGGGCGCTAGGCCTGGTCCGGTCCGGCGGCCTCGGCCGGGTCCGCTCGGTCCACTCCTCGTTCACCTTCCGCTTCGCCCGCGAGGGCGCCAACTACCGCTGGTCCCCGGCCATGGGCGGCGGGGCCTTCTACGACGTCGGCTGCTACACGGTCAGCGCGGCCCGCCTCTTCCTCGGCGCCGAACCGGTCGCGGCCTTCGCCCGGGCCCGGGTCGACACGGACACGGGCGTCGACACGACCGCGGCCGCCCTGCTCGAGTTCCCGGACGGCCGCTTCGCCCAGTGCGACGCGAGCTTCGAGTCCGCCTTCCAGAGCCGGCTCGCCGTCGCCGGCGACGAGGGCACGCTCCGCCTCGACCGGGCCTTCTCGGCCAAGGACTTCGACGTCGCCGTCGAGGTCGAGCGCGGCGGCGCCGTCGAGCGCCTGGCCGTGCCGCGGGCCGACATGTTCCGGCTCATGATCGAGCACTTCGGCGACGCCGTCCTGGGACGGGCGCCGCTCCGCGTCCCCGTCGCCGATGCCCTGGCCAATGCCCGGGCCCTCGACGCCTGTTTCGCGTCCATCCGGACGGGCGGACCCGTCCTTATCACGGACCGTCGGCAAGGAGGGACTTCATGAGACCGATGACGTTCGCCGCCGCCGCCCTGGCCGTCCTCGCGGGCTGTTCGACCTACAAGGCCAAGCCCGAGCTCACCTATTACCACGGCCAGAACGTGCCGCCGGGCTACATCACCGTGACGAAGGCCTCCGCGTCGGAGATCACCTTCGAGATCCGGGTCGACTTCGCCCGCTTCGACCGGCTCTATCATCTCGTCCTCGACGGCAACACGCCGGTGGCCGAGGGTTGGTTCCGAACGCTCCGGATCGGGAGCGCGGCGGCCTACACCGTGACCCTGAAGCCCCAAGAGGGGCTGTCGTTCGAGGCCGGCAAGACCTACCGCCTCTGCATCGGGCTGAAGAACCCGCAGGAGGTCCAGATGACCTCTAGCAACTATCCCTGCATGGTCGATTTCGTCTTCGTGTTCCAGGAAAAATCTTGACGCGCGCGGACCCGGCCCCCTGAACGGGTCCGGGACCGCGAGCCGGCGCGGCGCGCCGCCGCGCGTGGAGTCCGATATGAAGAAAGATCTTGTCCGCCGTTCCGCGGCCCTGACCGTCCTCGTCCTGGCCGCCGCCCTCGTCTCCGGCTCGAGCTGCCAGTCCTCGGGCTCGCCCGAGCCCGAAGGCGTCACGCCCGAGGCGAGCTTCGAGCGCGTCGTCACGGCCCTGATGTCGAAATGGCATATCCCCGGCGGCGCGGTCGCCCTGGCCCGCGACGGCGTCGTCGTCATGACCGACGCCTACGGCACGGCCGACCAGTCCGCGTCGACGCCGGCGACCGTCGACTCGCTCTTCCGCGTCGCCAGCCTGTCCAAGCCGGTCACGGCCGCGGCCGTCCTCAAGCTCCGCGAGGCCGGCCTGGTCGATCTCGACGCCCGCGTCTTCGACATCCTCGACGACGTCGTCCCGCCCGAGGGCTCGACGCCCGACCCCCGTCTCGCCCAGGTCACCGTCCGCGACCTTCTCCGCCACTCCGGCGGTTGGGACCGCTCCGTGAGCTACGACCCCATGTTCCGGTCCCGGGAGATCGCCGCCGCCCTCGGCGTCGCTCCCCCTGCCGCCGCGGCGGACATCGTCCGCTACATGGCCGGCCAGCCCCTCGACCACGACCCGGGCACGGTCTACGCCTATTCGAACTTCGGCTATTGCCTGCTCGGCCGGATCATCGAGAAGGTCACGGGCCAGGCCTACGACGCCTACGTCATGTCGGCCGTCCTGGCCCCGGCCGGCGCGACCGGCATGCGGCTGGGCCGCTCGCTCGAGGCCGACCGGGCCCCGAACGAGGTCGTCTACTACGACTACGCCGGCGCCCCCATGGCCCCCAGCGTCTTCACCGCCGGGTCGGAGACGGTCCCCTGGCCCTACGGCGGCTTCGCCCTCGAGCCCATGGACGCCCACGGCGGCTGGCTGGCCTCGGCCCGCGACCTCCTGCGGTTCGCCCTGGCCGTCGACGGCCGCGCGGCGACGCCCGACGTCCTGCAGCCGGGCTCCATCGACCTCATGGTCGAGCGCCCGCCGCTCGCCGAATACGCCGGCGCCGCGGCCTATTACGCCCTTGGCTGGCAGGTCCGGCCGACCGGCGGGGACGCCAACTGGTGGCACACGGGATCGCTGCCCGGCACGTCGACAATCATGGTCCGGACGGCCAACGGCCTGAGCTGGGTGGCCCTGTTCAACTCCCGTCCCGCCGCGGCCGACTCGTTCTTCAACGAGCTCGACAGCGAGCTGTGGCGGGCCGTCAACGCCGTCACGGACTGGAACTAGGACAGAGCACAGCCATGCCGACCTACATCAAGCCGGCCCTCGTCCTCGACGCGGGCCGGGCCCGCCGCAATATCGAGCGGATGGCCGCCAAGGCCCGCCGGCTCGGCCTGCGCTTCCGGCCCCACTTCAAGACCCACCAGTCCCGCGCCGTCGGCCGCGTCTTCCGCGCCAGCGGCGTCGAGGCCATCAGCGTGTCCTCGGTCGACATGGCCGAGTACTTCGCGGCCGACGGCTGGCGCGATATCCTCGTCGCCTTCCCGCTCAACATCCTGGAGATCGACGGGCTGAGGCGGCTGGCCCGGCGCGTGAAGCTGGGCGTCCTCGTCGAGGCCGCGGACGGCCTGGCCGCGCTCGCGGCCGGCGTCGGCCGTCCCGTCGACGTCTGGATCAAGATCGACATCGGGGCCAACCGGGCCGGGCTCGACTGGAACGACCGGGCCGGACAGGCCCGCGTCTGCGCCGAGGCCGTCCGGCTCCCGCGGCTGCGGCTGCGCGGCCTGCTGACCCACAACGGCCGGACGTACGCGGCCCGGACGCCCGAAGCCCTCGCGGCCAGCCACGCCGACTCTCTCGACAAGATGCGTCGGGCCCGCCGGGCCCTGGAGGCGGCGGGCTTCGCCGGGCTCGAGATCTCGGTCGGGGACACGCCGTCCTGCAGCCGGCTCGAGGATTTCGACGGCGTCGACGAGGTCCGTCCCGGCAACTTCGTCCTCTACGACGTCACCCAGCTCGAGCTCGGCAGCTGCGCCGAGCGGGACGTGGCGGCGGCCGTGGCCTGCCCGGTCGTGGCCGTCCACGGGCGCCGGCGCGAGATCGTCGTCTACGGCGGGGCCATCCACCTGTCGAAGGAGGATTTCGTCTCCGCGCGGGACGGCCGCATCTACGGCCGGGTCTGCCGGCCGCGCGGCGCCGGCTGGGGGCCCGTCCTGCCGGGGACATCGGTGCGCGCCCTGTCGCAGGAGCACGGCGTCGTCGCGACGACGGAGGACGTCATCCGCCGGACGCGGCCCGGGGATATCCTGTTCGTCCTGCCCGTCCATTCCTGTCTGACCGTGGATCTGTGGCGGCAGTACGTGGACCTGAAGGGGAATAAGATCCCCACCATCCGAGCCTTCGGCTCATAAAGCGTTCATTTTAAATAAAATGTAGAGCAAAAATTTTTTACCATTGACAGAATAAAATATATCTTATATCGTGCGGTAGGTATGAAAATGGACTGGAAGCCCGTCTCTTTTCAGGTCCCCGCAACCCTCAGCGAGACCATCTACCAATCGCTCAAAAAAGCCCTCCTCGACGGCGACATCAAGCCGGGCCAGCGTCTCCAGGAAAAGGAGATCGCGGCCCTGTTCAGCACCTCGTCGACGCCCGTCCGCGAGGCCTTCTTCCGCCTCGCGGCCGAGAAGTTCCTGGTCATCAACGCTCGCAAGGAGGTCCTGGCCCAGGACACCACGCTCGAGGAGGTCCGCGAGCTCTACGAGATCGTCCGCACGCTCGACATCCTGGCCGTTCGCCGGGCCCTGTCCCGGATGACGCCCGGCGACGTCGAGGAGCTGCGCGAGATGACCGGGGAGCTGGGCCGCTTCCACGACGCCGACGACCACGCCAACTACCTCGAGCAGAACCTTTGCATCCACGACCGGATCTGGCGCCACGCCGGCAGCGCGGCCCTCTACGACACGCTGGCCGAGGTCATGGCCAAGATCCGCATCTTCCACCGCAAGAACGGCTTCCTGCCGTTCGCGGCCCGCCCGGCCCTGGAGAAATCGTTCGGGGACCATCTCGAGATCCTCCGGTTCGTCGAGGCCCGGGACGTCAAACGTCTGGAGAAGCTCATCGAAGCCCATTGGGGCGAGGAGTTCTCCGTCGAGCGCGAGGCCGGGCCGGGCGAAGGAAAGACGACAGGGAGGTGAGAATCACTCCGGTTCCGCAGGCTCCGACAGACGACAGAGATCACCCGTTTTAACGCATATCGAGGAGGTAATCATCATGCGGTTCACGAAAGGCATCGTGGTGGCCTTCCTGGCCGTCGCGTCCGTGGCCCTGGCCTTCGGCCAGATGACGCCCACGGGCAAGCTGACGGGCACGGTCACCGACGACGGCAAGGCGCCCCTGCCGGGCGTCTCCGTCAAGATCAGCAGTCCGTCCCTCATCCTTCCGGAGATGGCGACCGTCACCAACGAGGACGGCCTCTACCGGTTCTTCTCCCTGCCCTCGGGGACGTACAAGATCGTCTTCGAGCTGCAGGGCTTCAAGACCGGCGTCCGCGAAGGCATCATCGTCCGGGCCCAGGGCACGGTCGTCATCGACATGACCCTGGCGCCGGGCGAGATCAACGAGTCCATCACCGTCGTCGGGCTGTCGCCGACGGTCGACATGCAGAAGACCCAGACGGGCTCGACCTTCACGACCGAGCTCATCGAGACCCTGCCCCTGTCGCGCGACCTGTCGTCGATCTTCAACTCGGCGCCCGGCATGTTCGCCCGGACGTCCCACGGCTCCGACGCCCGGTCCAACAACTTCATCGTCGACGGCGTCAAGATGCAGGACCCCGTCACGGGCGACCCGTACCAGACGGTCCCCTGGAACGCCATCGACGAGGTCGAGATCGAGACCAGCAACCAGAAGGCCGAGTACGGCGCCGTCAAGGGCGCCCTGGTCAACGTCATCACCAAGGCCGGCGGCAACGAGTTCAGCGGCGGCGTCAACTTCTACTTCCGCGACAAGAGCCTACAGTCCGACAACACCCAGGGCACGCCGCTCGAGGGCCAGTTCGTCGGCTTCCGCCGCCAGTTCGTCCCCGGCTTCTCCCTGGGCGGCCCCGTCGTCAAGGACAAGCTGTGGTTCTTCACCAGCCTCGACGTCGACCTGTCCTCGTCCTACATCCAGGGCTTCCCCGCCCCCGCCACCTACGGCGGCCCCCAGCCGGAGTCGGCCCCCACGGCCCAGAACACCTACGCCCCGTTCGCCAAGCTGACCTGGCAGCTGGGCCAGAAGGACAAGATCGTCGCTTCGGCCTACTACCGGCTCTACAACTGGGACCACCGCAACGCCAGCCGCTGGACGGTCCTCGACGCCAACTCCAAGGAGGACAGCGCCGTCACCATCGCCAACGTCCAGTGGACCAAGACGATCAGCAACAACTTCTTCACCAACGTCAAGGCCGCCTGGTACTCCCTGCACCAGTACATCCTGGCCCGCAACGACCTGGCCCCCCTCATCGACGAGGCCACGGACAACATCAACCGCGGCGGCTACGGCTCCGACTGGTGGTACACCCGCCGGCGCCTCCAATTGGCCGGCGACGCCACCCGCTTCGTCGACAATTGGCTGGGCTCCCACGAGTTCAAGCTCGGCTTCGATTCCGAATTCGCCTTCGACACGACCGAGACCGAGTACCATCAGGACCCCCACTTCGAGGGCGTCTTCCCCGAGGGCTTCAAGGCCGTCGACATCTTCCTCTGGGACGGCGTGCCCAATTGGGCCTGGGTCGGCACCGAGTACAAGCAGAAGAACAACCTCGTCCAGGTCGGTGGCTACCTCCAGGACACCTGGTCGCCCGTCAAGAGGGTGACCCTGAACCTGGGCCTGCGCTACGACTTCGCCCAGGGCAGCTACCCTCCCCAGAAGACCCGGGACGGCAGCGAGTGGGTCAATGAGACGACCATCAAGGCCATGACCTTCAACATGCTCTCGCCGCGCCTGGGCCTGAGCTTCGACCCCGTCGGCGACAACAAGACCGTCGTCCGGGCCAACTTCGGCCGCTACTACGCGCCGCTGCTCATGATCTACTACTACTTCAACAACCCCAACCAGCGGAGCTCCTTCTGGGCCCAGCTCAATCCCGACTGGTCGGTCAACTACACGACCCCCGTCTGGTCGCCCGGCATGACCGAGGTCGACCCCGACATCAGCTCGCCCTACGCGGACGAGCTCAACATCGGCATCGAGCGCGAGCTGTTCGAGGACTTCTCCCTGTCCGTGACCTACATCGCCAAGTGGGAGAAGAACCTCATCGACGACGTCGACCGCGGCCACCTCGATTGGGACACCTACCTCGAGACCGGCGACCTCGTTTGGTCCGGCTACCACGCCGTCACCGGCACCGACCCCTGGACGGGCGGCGACGTCACCTTCTACGAGATGAACGAGGACTTCGGGGACTACCACTTCGTCTTCCAGAACGTCCCCGGCACGGCCCGCAAGTACCGCGGCCTGGAGACCAAGCTGACCAAGCGGATGTCCGACCGCTGGGCCCTGCAGGCCAGCTACGTCTGGTCCCGCGGCGTGGGCGTCCTGAACACCTCCCGCGATCAGAGCACGGGCTTCACCGGCTTCTACGACGATCCCAACTCGATGATCAACGCCTACGGCCGGCTCGACTACCAGCGCGAGCACCTCGTCAAGGTCCAGGGCACGTACTCCGGCCCGTGGGGCATCAACGCCAGCGCCTACTACCAGTTCGGCTCCGGCATCCCGTTCTCGCGCGTCATCCGGACGTACGAGGCGGGCCTCGGCAGCCTCTACCAGGGCGGCGTGGCCATCTTCGCGGAACAGCGCGGCTCCTACGAGCTGCCCGACCAGCACCTGCTGGACATTCGCCTGGAGAAGACGTTCCCCGTGTGGCGGGGCGAGCTGGGCGTCCAGTTCGACGCCTACAACGTCTTCAACAACAACCGGCCCACGAGCGTCGGCAACACCACGAACTACGACTGGTTCCAGGGTGTCGGCGGACAGGCCATTTACGGTATCATGGGGCCGCGCTACATGCAGCTCGGCCTGATCTACAAGTTTTAGACCCTTCGTCCCTTGCTGCAGGCGGGCCGGCGCCCCTCCGGGGGCGCCGGCCCGGTCCGATCCCGGAGAGGAGGTCCTTCCCATGTCCGAGAACGCCGCTTCCCAAACCCCCAACGGCCGCCGCGAGTTCCTGGCCCGGTCCCTGGCCGGCCTGGCCGTCCTGGGCTCGTCCCTGACCCCGTTCGAACGGCTCTTCGCGGCCGACGCCGAGGCCTTCCCGCTCGGCGACGGCGGCCTGCCGCCCGGCGGCTTCATCATGGAGAGCGCGCCCGGGCCCGAGACCGTCATCAACGGCAAGCGCTGCCTGTACTTCGGCGGCACGGGCTACTACGCCCTGCACGGCCACCCCGAGGTCGTCGAGGCCGGCGTGGCCGCTTTCCGCAAGTACGGCTGCCACAGCGCGACCTCCCGGACCGGCTTCGGCAACACGCCCGTGCAGATCGAGCTCGAGCGCCGCATCGCCGAGTTCTTCGGCACCGAGGACTCCATCCACTTCGTCTCCGGCTACCTCGACAACCTCTTCCTCGTCCAGGCCCTCAAGGCCAAGGCCACGGTCATCTTCATCGACGAGACGGCCCACTTCAGCATCCGCGATGCCGTCTACTCGGCGCTCCTCCCTGTCCACACCTACAAGCACCGCGACCCCGAGGACCTGGCCCGCCAGCTCAAGGCCAAGCTCAAGGCCGGCGACACGCCGCTCGTCATGAGCGACGGCATCTTCCCGACCTTCGGGGTCATCGCCCCGGTCCCCGAGTACCTCAAGGCCCTCGAGCCCTACGGCGGCTACCTGTGCCTCGACGACTCGCACGCCGTCGGCCACCTCGGGCCGAACGGCCGCGGCACCTACGACCACTTCGGCGTCAAGAACGACCGCTGCTTCTACGCCGGGACGATGAGCAAGGCCTTCGGCGGGCACGGTGGCTTCATCCCCGCTCCCAAGGCCTTCATCGACCACATCAAGGCCGTCTGCGGCGCCTATCCCGGCGCGACGCCCAGCCCGACGCCGGCCATGGCCGCCTCGCTCAAGGGGCTCGAGATCGTCATGCGCGAGCCGCAGCGCCGCGAGCGCCTGCGCCGCAACGTGGCCCGGCTGAAGGGCGGGATGAAGAAGCTCGGTTTCGAGATGAACGACACGCCCGTGCCCATCGTCACCTGGACCCTGAAGTCGGCCGAGGACATGAAGAAGGTCCAGGCGGCCCTCTACGACAAGGGCATCGCCGTGGCCCTGCTGAAGTACGTCGGGGCCCCGGCCGGCGGGGTGCTGCGCGCCTCCGTCTTCTCGGAGCACACGACCGACCAGATCGACCGGCTCCTCGGCGAGCTCAAGCGGCTCGTCTGAGGCCTTATCGGACCAGGAGTACCCCATGAACAGGACCCGTTCGCGATTTTTCGCGGCCCTCGCGGCCGTGTTCCTGGCCGCCGCGCCGGCCGCCCCGGCCGCGGCCGATATCGATCCCGCCACCGTCCGCTCGACCGTGGCCGGACTGCTCAAGTCCCGCGGCCTCGTCGGACTGTCCGTGGCCGTCGTGGAGAACGGCGCCACGGCCCTGGCCGAGGGCTTCGGCGTCCGCTCCCAGGCCACCGGCCGGCCCGTGGCCACCGACACGATGTTCGCCATCGGGTCCATCACCAAGCAGTTCACCGCCGCCTGTGTCCTGCTCCTGGCCGAGGACGGCAAGCTGGCCGTCACGGACAAGGTCGCCAAGTGGTATCCGGCCCTGACACGGGCCTCCGACATCACCCTGCTCGACCTGATGAACCACGTCTCGGGCTACGCCGACTACTATCCCCTCGACTTCGTCGACCGGCCCATGGCCGCGGCCACGCCCAGCGACGAGGTCATCCGCCGCTTCGCCACCCGGCCCCTCGATTTCGAGCCCGGGGCCCGCTATTCCTATTCCAACACGGGCTACCTCATCCTGGGCCGGGTCGTCGAGAAGGTCTCCGGCGAGCCGTTCGGGGCCTTCCTCGACCGGCGCATCCTCAAGCCCCTGGGGATGGCCCACACCGTCTTCGAGCCCGACCCGCTCGGCCCCGGATGCGCCCGCGGCCACATGTCGTTCTGGCTGGGCGCGCCGGAGATCGTGCCCCTCGAGGGCCGGGGCTGGGTCGCGGCGGCCGGGGCCCTGTTCTCGACGCCCTCCGACCTCGTCACCTGGGACCTGGCCCTCGTCGACGGCAAGGTCCTCGCGCCCGCGTCATTCAAGCTCATGACCTCGCCGCGGCGGCTCAACGACGGGACCCTCTCGAACTACGGCTGCGGGCTGGCCATGGGCACCCGGGGCGGCGTCGCGTTCCTCTCCCACACCGGCGCCGTCAACGGCTTCCACGCCCTCAACATCGTCGTGCCCTCGACCCGCTCGGCGGCCGTCCTGTTCTCGAACCTGTCGTCCTACAGCGACACCAACGCCGTGTTCGCCGAGCTCACGGCCCTCGTCCTGCCCAAGCCGGCCCCGGCGGCCAAGGACAAGCGCGTCCCGCCGGCGCCCGCGGCCTCTGGCATCCCGGCCATCGCCGGGCCTCCGGCGGCCGAGGCGGCCCAGGGCTTCTTCGCGGACCTGCAGCGGGGCCGGATCGACCGGTCGCGCCTCGGCGAGGAGTTCTCGTTCTTCCTCAAGGACGCCGTCGTCCCGGCGGCCGCCGCGCGCATGAAGGCCTTCGGCGAACCGCTCCAGACCGTCGTCGAGTCGATCGGCGAGCGGGGCGGCATGGAGGTCTCGACGACCCGGCTCGAGTTCGCCTCGGGCGCCCTCAAGGTCCTGATGTACCGGACGCCCGACGGGAAGATCCAGCAGATCTTCTTCCAGAAGGGCTGACGCGGGTCAGCCCTTCCCGGGCTTGCGGTTCTTGGCCAGGAAGTAGTCGTAGGCGGCCCGGGCCATCCGTCCGACCTTGTCCTTGATGTCGTAGTGGACCTCGGCGAGATCGTTCCCGAAGAAGCACATCACCAGCGTACCCGCCCCTTCCGGCAACCAGACGACGGCCGCGTCGAGCAGGACCGTGTCCCCGCCGCCCCGGGACAGGCTGCCGCCCTTGCGGGCCACGGCCGTCGACGACGGCAGATAGCGGAGAATGAGCTCGGCCCCGGTGTGGCTCTTCATGACCTGCAGGACGCGGTCGCTCACGGCCCGGTCGACGATCTCGCCGCGGACGCACTTCTCGAGCAGGAGGCCGATCTCCCGCGGCGTCGAGGTGTTGTGGACGGAGGTCTCGAAGGCCTTCTCGGCGGCGGCCCGGGCCGGGTCGGCCCAGACGGACTCCGGCAGGGCGTCCAGCTCGGCGATGGTCAGCGGCCTGCCGGGATCGAGGCCGAGGAAGGCCAGGATGAGCTGGCGCGTGTCGTAGTCGACCGTCGTCGCCCGCAGCCCCAGCTCGGACATATAGGCCGCGATGGCCTCGGGCGTGACCATGTGGAAGAGGATGTCGGTGGCCGTGTTGTCGGACCGGGCCATCATGAGGAGCTGGAGGTCCTGGACGGAGATGTTGAGCCCGGGCTTCATCGACGTCATCAGCCCGCTGCCGAAGGTCTTCATCCTCTCCGTGAAGTTGACGCGGTCGTCGAGCGAGATGCGGCCGAGGGCGATCTGCTTGTGCAGGGTGAGGAGGACGGGGATCTTGAAGACGGAAGCGAGCTGGAAGCGCTCGTCCTCGCGCAGACCGAAGGACTCGCCCGACTCGACGTGCTTGACGAGGATGCCGAGCCGGCCGTGGACGGTCCCGGCCCCGGTTCGCAGAGCCTTCTCGAGGTCGGCCCGGGAGCGGGGTGCTTGGAAGGTGAGCACCTGGGCGGCCAGCGGCAGGGCGGTCGCCGCGACCAGTCCGAGGACGGCTAAAGACCTGATAACAAATTTTTTATGGATCGACATAGCGGCTCCTATTTGATTAATCTCAACATCCGATATATTATATATTCTCCGGCGGAATGAATTCAATCATTTATAATGAAGTCATGACCGACACCGAGATGATCTTCACCAAGGACTACGCGGTCCACTCCTACGAGACCGACGCCCGGGGGCTGGCCAAGGCCTCGACGCTCCTCAATTTCCTCCAAGACGCCGCCGGCGAGCACGCCGCCCGGCTGGGCGTGGGCGTCCACGACCTCGTCCGGCGGAACATGACCTGGGTCCTGTCCCGTTACCACGTCGCCATCCGCCGCTACCCGGCGATGGGCGCCCGGCTCGAGGTCACGACCTGGCCCTCCTCCAAGCGCGGCTATTTCGCCCTGCGCGACTTCGAGGCGGCCGACGCCGACGGGCCGGTCCTGTCGGCGACGAGCTCCTGGATGGTCATCGCCCTCGACCGCAAACAGCCCGTCAAGGTCGACGAGGCCATCGCCGTGCCGTACGCCGTCGAGCGGCGGGCCCTGGAGGATCCCTTCGACTCCCTGCCCGTGCCCGAGGCCCGCGACGCCGAGGTCCGCTTCCGGGTCGAGTCGGGCCACATCGACTGGAACCGCCACGTCAACAACGCGATCTACGTCCAATGGGCCCTCGAGGCCGTCCCCGCCGAGGTCCTCACGAGCCGGCGCCCGGCGGAGATCGAGGTCTCCTACCGGGCCGAGGCCTTCCTCGGCGACGAGGTCGTCTCGGCCGTCCGCCGGGCCGGGGACGGCGACGGCGGGCCGGTCTTCCTCCACCAGATCGTCCACGCGACCGCGGGGACCGAGCTGGCCCGCCTGCGGACCCGCTGGGAAAGGGACTGACATGGGCTCCTCCGTCACCAAGCGCGTCCTGGCCGCGTCGGCCCTCGTCCTGTTCACGGTCCTCCTGGCCGGTCCGGCCGCCGGGGCCCAGGCGGGGGAAAAGGCCGTCAAGCCCAAGCTCCCCGAGAAGTTCCGGGCCTGGCTCGAGGACGAGGTCGAGTACATCATCTCTCCCATGGAGCGGGACGTCTTCCTCAAGCTCCAGTCCGACCGGGAGCGCGACCTGTTCATCGAGGCCTTCTGGAAGCAGCGCGACCCGAACCCCGGCACGCCGGAGAACGAGTTCAAGACCGAACACGAGCGCCGCCTGGCACACGCCGACCGTTACCTCGGGCGCGACGCGCCCCGGCCCGGCCGGCGCACGGACCGCGGCCGCATGTACATCATCCTCGGCGAGCCCCACGACATCCAGCGCTTCGAGGGCAAATCCTCGACCTACGACGCCGAGGTCTGGTTCTACCAGGGCCTGACCAACGTCGGCCTGCCGGCCGGCTTCAACCTCGTCTTCTTCCGTCCCGACGGCCGCGGCGAGTACCGCCTGTACAGCCCCGTCGGCGACGGCCCCATGGCCCTGCTGTCGGGCTGGTTCGGCGGCCCGGAGTACGCCACGGCCTACAACAAGCTGCGGGAGATCGAACCGAGCCTGGCCGCCGTGTCCCTGTCCCTCATCCCCGGCGAGAGCGGCATGGTCTCCAGCCGGCCGACGATGTCCTCCGACATCCTCCTCCAGCGCATCGCCACGACGCCGGCCCGGACCGTGGAGGCCCGCTACGCCCAGAAGTTCCTCCAGTACAAGGACATCGTCGACGTCGAGTACACGGCCAACTACCTCGAGAGCGACAGCCTCATCAAGGTCTTCCGCGATCCCTCCGGGTTCTATTTCGTCCACTACGCCGTCGAGCCGCGGCGGCTGTCGGTCAACCTCTATAACGGCGAGTACTCGACGACGCTCCAGGTCAACGGCCGGGTCACGGGCGCCGGCGGCCGCCTCGTCCACCAGTTCGACAAGACCGTGGCCCTGAAGCTGACGGCCGAACAGATGAGCGGGGCGGAACGGGCGCCCTTCGATTTCCAGGACCTTTTCCCCCTCGTCGGCGGCGACTACGAGCTCTCGGTCCTGATCAAGAACGAGGCCTCCAAGGAGTTCACCTCGGTCGAACGGACCCTGCGCATCCCGCAGTCCGGCGCGGCCGTCGAGCTGGCCCAGCCGCTCCTCGGCTACCGCGCCCTCCGGCTGGAGCCGGCCGCCCGGCGGATGAAGGCCTTCCGCATCGGGCCCTTCCAGGTCTACGCCCAGCCGGGGCGGATCTTCACCAAGTCCGACACCCTGGCCGTGGTCTTCCAGCTCAACAATCTCTCGCCCGAGCTGGCCGCCTCGGGCGAGGTCCGGGTCGCCTTCCTCAAGGACGGCCAGCCGTTCCGGGAAACGCGCCGCAAGCCGGCCGAGTACCCCGACCTGCCCGTGGCCCTCGAGGAGACGGCCCTGGCCGACTTCCCGCCGGCCCACTACGAGGTCCGGGTCTCGGTCGCGAACGGCGGGACGGAGGTCGTCGCGGCCTCCGAGGAGTTCGACCTGACCTTCGCCGAGGCCGTGCCGCGGCCCTGGTCCTCGTCGCGGATCCTGCCGGACGCCGGAGACCCGGCCTACGCGGAGATCATCGGAGCCCAGCTCTTCAACCTCGGGCGCCTCGACGAGGCCCGCGTCTTCCTGGAACGGGCTTTCGAGCGCAAGCCGGGCTCGGAGGAGACGGCCGGCAACCTGGCCCGCGTCCATCTGGCCCTCGGCGACGCGGCCGCGGCGGTTCGCGCCCTGACGCCCTTCGTCGAGCCCGCCCGGACGGCCAGGTACGAGACCTGCGTCATCGCCGCCGAGGCGTTGCTGAAGGTCGGCCAGCCCGCCCGCGCGGGCGAGCTCGTCGACAGGGCCGTGGCCCACTACGGGGTCAACGCCTCGCTCATGAACCTTCTCGGCGACTGCTACCTGGCGCAGGGCAAGACCGGCGAGGCCCTGGCCGCCTTCGCCAAGTCCCTCGAGCTCAGCCCGGACCAGCCCGCCATCCGGGACAAGGTCGAGGCCATCAAGAAGCGCAAATAACCGACGAACGGAGACGACGATGAAACGCGCGATGGCTTGTTCTCTCTCCCTGCTCGCCCTGGCCGCGGCCCTGGCCGCCCAGGAGAACCTCGGCCGCGGCCGCATCACTGGCCAAGTCGTGGATGAGGCCGGCGCCGGCATTCCCGGCGTCGCGGTGACGGCCCAGATCGTGCCCGGCACCACGACGCTCGAGGGCCGGACCGACAAAAAGGGCCACTTCGCCGTGGCCGGGCTGGGTTCCGGCACTTGGCGCGTCAGCGCGGCCAAGGAGGGCTACGTCGGCGCCTACACGGAGCTCCCGGTCAGCCAGCTCAAGACCAATCCCCCGATCACGCTGACGATGAAGCGGGTGGCCGCCGCGGCGGCGGCCTCGGGCGCCGACGAAAAGGCCGCCTTCATCCTCGAACGGGGCGGCGAGCTCCTGGGCCAGGAGCGGTACGACGAGGCCCTGGCCGCCTTCGAGGAGTTCGCGGCGGCCTACCCGGCCGTCTACGGCGTCCGGCTCAACATCGCCACGGTCCACATGAAGAAGGGCGACCTCGAGAGGGCCGAAGCCGAGTTCCGGGGCGTGCTCGAAAAGGCCGCCGCCGACGGCGGCGATGCCTCCAGGGCTCGCGAGACCTCGCTCCGGGCCCTGTCCGGGCTGGGCGAGGCGGCCCTGCTGAGGAACGACCTCGACGCCGCCCAGGCGGCCTTCCGCCGGGCCCTGGAGATCTCGCCCGAGGACGCCGCGTCCGCCTTCAACGTCGGGGAGATCTTCTTCTCCAACCAGCGCGTCGACGAGGCCGTGGCCTACTTCGAGATGGCCGCCAAGATCAAGCCGGAGTGGCCCAAGCCCTACCACCGGATCGGCCTGGCCTACCTCAATAAGGGCGACTTCGACAAGGCCCTGGCCGGCCTGTGCAAGTTCGTGGAGCTGGCCCCGGACGATCCCCAGGCGGAGAGCGTCAGGGCGACGATCGCCGCGGTCGAGAAGATGCGGAAGTAGGCGCGGCCTTCTCCTCGCGGGCGTAGATGACGCCCACCTGGGTCAGCAGGGTCCGGGCCTCTTCCTCGGCGACCTCCGAGCGGACCTCGGCTTTGACGTCCTTGCCGACGAAGAGGGCCCGGTTGAGGTCGTCGACCAGGGCCGTGATGCGCAGGTAGACCTTGGCCGGGGCCTTGTCCACGACGACGAGGATGCGGTCGTCCCTGGCCGTGACCAGGCGGACCTCCGGGAACTTGCCCACCTTCTTGGCGAAGGCCGCGATGAGCCGTTTCTTGCGGTTGCGGACGTAGCGGTAGAGGAACAGGCCGATGAAGGCCGGGCCGATGAGCCCGCCCCAGTCGAAGTTGACGGCCACGAGCACGGCGGCCAGGGCGACGGCCGCGAACAGGATGGCCATGCCCTTGTATCCGCCCGGGAACGAGGCCCGCAATCCGACGCCCCAGTTGCGGACCCGGTCGGCGATCGGGAGCCGGGTCCGCGTCCCCGACTCGAGGTCCTGCTTCAGCCGCCGCAGGTCGACGGCCAGGGCGTGGGCGTCGGGATAGCGGTCCTCGGGGTTCTTGCGCAGGCAGCGGAAGACGATGCGGTGGAGCTCGGGGGTCAGGTTGCGGCGGACGATGGTCACCGGCCGGGCCTCTTCATAGGCGATGGCGTGCATGGTGTCGAGGGGGGTCTCGCCCTTGAACGGCAGCTCCGAGGTGACCATCTCGTAGAGGACCGTTCCCAGGGAGAAGATGTCGCTGCGCCGGTCGAGCTCCTTGCCGCGGGCCTGCTCGGGGCTCATGTAGCTGATGGTGCCCATGACCGCCCCGGGGATGGTCTGGACCCGGCCCTGGGTCAGGGTCCGGGACATGCCCGGGGAGGCGGCGGGACCGGCGGGGGCGTCCGCGCCGGGCTCGACGAGCTTGGCCAGGCCGAAGTCGAGGAGCTTGGCGTGGCCGTCCTTGGTGACCATGATGTTGTCGGACTTGATGTCGCGGTGCAGGATGCCGGCGTCGTGGGCCTTGGCCAGGCCCTCGGCGACCTGGAGGACGATCTCGACCGCCCCCAGGAGGTCGAGCTCGCCGTCGGCGACGAGCTTGGTGACCGTGCGCCCGTCGACGAACTCCATGGCGATGAACAGGAGGCCGTCGACCTCGTCGATGTCGTAGACCTGGGCGATGGCCGGGTGGGTGACGGCCGCGGCGGCCCGGGCCTCGACCATCAGGCGGGCCCGGCGCTCGGGGTCGGCCACCAGGCCGGGCGAGATCGTCTTGAGGGCCACGGGACGGTCCAGGCGGGTGTCCCGGGCCCGGTAGACGACGCCCATGCCGCCCTTGCCGAGCTGGGTCTCGACGCGGTAGTGCTTGAGGGTCGTTCCGACGAGTTCGGCCATAGTGATACGCCTAAGGATTACCATACGTAGAAGCGGGGGTCAATCGTTCCCAGGCTCGCGCAGCGAGCCGGGAAAATCCGGGACATGACCCTTTTCTCCGGAAAAGGGATCGTGTCCCAAGGATTTTTCCTGGCGGGGCGGACGGCCGTTTGAAAAGTTACCGCGATTGAGATACAAAGAGGGCGAGCTTTCTTTCGGAGGCGATCATGACCCTGAGCGCGAAAAGAACGACCCTGGCGGCCGTGCTGGCCCTGGCCCTGCTCGTCCCGGCCTGCAAGAACGGGACCGAGACGCCCCGGGCGGCGGCCGCCGGCGAAGGAGGACCGACCATGGACGTACGGAAAGAGCTTTTCGGCCGGCTGCCCGACGGCACGGCCGTCGACATCTACACCCTGACCAACAAGGCCGGGCTCGAGGCCCGCATCATGACCTACGGGGCCATCCTGGTGTCCCTCAAGACCCCGGACCGCGACGGGGTCCTGGCCGACGTCAACCTCGGTTTCGACACGCTCGAGGGGTACCTCGGCACGCACCCCTATTTCGGGGCCATCATCGGCCGTTACGGCAACCGCATCGCCAAGGCCCGGTTCACCCTGGACGGCGCCGAATACCGCTTGGCCGTCAACAACAACGAGAACACCCTTCACGGCGGGCTCAAGGGCTTCGACAAGGTCGTCTGGACGGCCGATCCCGTCCGCGGCGCGTCGGGCGCCGGCCTCAAGCTGACCTACCTCAGCAGGGACGGCGAGGAGGGGTATCCCGGGAACCTGGCGGTCACGGTCGTCTACACCCTGACGGACGCCAACGCGCTCGAGATCCGGTACGAGGCGACGACGGACAAGCCCACCGTCCTCAACCTGACCAACCACGCCTACTGGAACCTCAAGGGCGAAGGGAGGGGCGACATCCTGGGGCACGTCCTCCGGCTCGAAGCCGACCGGATCACGGCCGTCGATTCCCCGGTCAATCTCATCCCGACCGGCGAGATCGCGCCCGTGGCCGGGACGCCGTTCGATTTCACCGCCCCCCACGCGATCGGCGAGAGGATCGCCATGGTCGAGGGCGGCTACGACCACAACTTCGTCCTGAGGAGCGGCGGCGGGACGCCGGCCCTGGCGGCCCATGTCGAGGAGCCGGAGAGCGGCCGGGTCATGGAGGTCTGGACGGACCAGCCGGCCATCCAGCTCTACACCGGCAATTTCCTCGACGGATCGGTCGTCGGCAAGGGCGGCCAAGCCTACAAGAAGCACTACGCCTTCTGCCTCGAGACCCAGCATTATCCCGATTCCCCGAACCACCCGAACTTCCCCTCGACGGTCCTCCGGCCGGGCGAGATCTACCGCACGGTCTCCGAATACAGGTTCTCGACGAAATAACGGGTCAGCGTTTCTCGGGCAGGACCTCGAGCCAGTACCCGTCCGGGTCCTCGATGAAGTAGATGCCCATCGCCGGGTTCTCGTAGCAGATGACGCCCATCTCCTCGTGCTTGGCGTGGGCCGCCGCGTAGTCGTCGACGGTGAAGGCCAGATGGGACTCGTTGTCGCCGAGCTCGTAGGGCTCTTTGCGGTCGCGGAGCCAGGTCAGCTCGAGCCGGTGCGGCGTCCGGCCGTCGCCGAGGTAGACCAGGACGAAGCCGCCGTCCTTGGCCTCGTGCCGGCGGACCTCCTCGAGCCCGAGGGCGGACTTGTAGAAGATCAAGCTCTTCTCGAGGTGGAAGACGTTGATGTTGTTGTGGGCGAAAGTGAATCTCACGGTCCCTCCGGTCAGCGCAGATGCGGGGTGATGAAGCCCTCGATGAAAGCGGCCGCGGCGAGCAGGGGTAAAACGACCAGGACGAACGAGCGGACGGCGTCGCGGACGAGCCCCGGCTCGCACAGGCCGCACGGCGCGGCTCCGGCCGCTCCCGGCGGTTCCGGTGTCGCCGCTTCGGTCGAGGCTGCCGTCTCCGCTCCGGCCAGGGCGACCGCCGGCTCCGCCCCCTGCCCGGCTTTCTTGGCCCTTCGCGCCCGCCAGGCGGCCGCGACTTTTCGGCCCGTCCCGGCCGAGAGGTGGAGGCCGACGGCCGTCGCGTAACAGACGGCCGCGAGCTCGAAGACGCCGTGGGGCAGGATCTGGGTCAGGAAAAGGCGAGGGACGTCGAGTCCGTTGTGTTTGGAGACGGAGGCCAGCAGGCCCAGGACCCCGCCGTTGAGGAGCGGGTCGAAGATGGACAGCGACAGGAAGGGGACCGCCCCGACGGCCACGGCGATGACCGAGGCCCGGGCGTTGTGGTAGAGGAGGGTCAGGGCCAGCACGGCGGCCGAGCCGCCGAGGGGGATGTCCTTGAGGGCCTGGACGACAAGCTCGAGCGCCTTTTGCTCCTGGGCCGGCCAGAGCGAGAAGAAGACGAACCCCCCGACGAAGCCCAGTCCCAGGGCCCTGGCCGCGTGCTTGAAGTAACGCCTGTAGGTCCGGCGCCAGGCCTCCCGCTCCTCGCGGTAGAGTCTCTTGAGGGGACCCGCGCTTTCGCTCATCGCCGGCTCACGCTCCGCTCCCGCCGAGCTCGCGCTCGATCCGCTCCAGGGTCTTGCCCTTGGTCTCGCGGACGCGCGAGCGGATGAAGAGGAAGCCCAGGGCGCTGATCCCGGCGTAGACGCCGAAGGTGCCGGCCGGCCCGAGCCCGGCGTTGAGGTAAGGGAAGGTGTAGGTCAGGGCGAAGCAGGCTGCCCAGAGGGCGAAGGTCGAGACCGACATGGCCGCGCCGCGGATGCGATTGGGGAAGATCTCGGACAGCAGGACCCAGGTCACGGGCGCGAGCGACAAGGCGTAGAGGGCCAGGGCGACGAGGACGAGAAGCAGGATGGGAACTCCGCGCAGGCGCAGGGCGTAGGCCGCGCCGACGAGGCCGAAGACGACGGCCAGCCCGGCCGAGCCGGCCAGCATGAGCGGCCGGCGCCCGGCCCGGTCGACCAGGCGGATGGCGACGAAGGTGAAGACGAGGTTGACCGTACCGGTGACGACGATGTTGAACAGGACGTCGCTGACGCCGTAGCCGGCGGCCGTGAAGATCTCCTGGGCGTAGTTGAAGATGACGTTGATGCCGCACCACTGCTGGTAGACGGCCAGGACGACGCCGACGAGGAGGACCTTCTTCAGGCCGGGCTCGAGGAGGTCGCGGAAGCGGACCCGCCCGATCTCCTCGGTCGCCAGGGTGGCCCGGATCTCGTCCAGGGCCCGGGCCGCGAAGTCCCGCCCGCCGACCCGCTCGAGAACGCGGACGGCCCTGTCCGGCCGGCCGTTCTTGGCCAGCCAGCGCGGGCTCTCGGGGACGAGGAACATCAGGAAGAAGAACAGCAGGGCCGGGACGGTCTCGGCGCCGAACATCCAGCGCCAGCCGGTCTGCCCGTTCCAGGAGGCCAGGATGTCGGCCGCCGTGGCCCCGGCCGCGACCGGCCGGGCGATGAGCCAGTTGACGATCTGGGCGGCCAGGATGCCGATGACGATGGTCAGCTGGTTGACCGAGACGAGCTTGCCCCTGATCTCGGCCGGGGCGAGCTCGGCGATGTACATGGGGGAGAGGTTAGAGGCCAGGCCGATGCCGACGCCGCCGACCAGGCGGAAGACGACGAACAGGGTGAAATCCGAGGCCAGGGCCGTCCAGACGGCCGAGACGGTGAAGAAGAGGCCGGCCAGGATGAGCAGGCGCTTGCGGCCGAAGCGGTCCGACAGGACCCCCGATACGAGCGCGCCGACGAGGCAGCCGGCCAGGGCGCTCGACATGGCCCAGCCGATCTCGGACGGTGTGGTCAGGCCGAAGAACTTCTCGTAGAAAGGCTTGGCACCGCCGATGACGACCCAGTCGTACCCGAAGAGGAGCCCGCCCATGGCCGAGACCAGGGTGGTCGCCCAGACGAAGCGCATGTTATAAGGATGGGAGGCGGTCATGGCGGCTCCAGAGGGTCTTTTTATAACATATCAGGGGAAAAAGGTAGGGAAAAGGTCAAAAAATCGCTTGCCGCCCGCCATGATATCTGATATATTACGACTAAACCAGGGGTAGGAATCCCCTTTAAGACGAAGGACCATCAGGCGTGAGCGACGTGAAGGGACGCGTCTTCGACATAAAACGCTACTCGATCCACGACGGACCGGGCATCCGGACGACCGTCTTCCTCAAGGGCTGCGCCCTGCGCTGCCAGTGGTGCCACAACCCCGAGAGCGTCGATCCCGGGCCCGAGCTCATGCACTGGCCGGCCCGCTGCCGCCGCTGCTACGCCTGTATCCCCGCCTGTCCGACCGGGGCCGTCGCCAAGAACGGGCTCGGCGCCATCGTCGTCGACCGGGCCAAGTGCGACGCCTGCGGCAAGTGCGCCGAGGCCTGTCTCTACGAGGCCATGCAGATCGTCGGCCGCGAGATGACTGTCGGCGAGGTCGTGGCCGAGGTCGAAAGGGACCGCGTCTTCTACGAGCAGTCGGGCGGCGGCGTGACCCTTTCGGGCGGCGATCCCTTCGTCCAGGCGGACTTCGCCGAGGCCGTCCTCGACGCCTGCCGGGCCCGCGGCCTGCGGACGGCCCTCGACACGGCCGGGATGGCCGCCGCCGGGGTCCTCGACCGGCTGGCCGCCAAGGCCGATCTCGTCCTCTACGACCTCAAGGTCATGGACGACGCCCGGCACCGCGAGACGACGGGCGCCCCGAACGGGCCCATCCTCGAGAATCTCGAGCGGCTCGTCGCCCGGGGCACCGGGGTCTGGGTCCGTGTCCCGCTCGTGCCCGGGGTCAACGACGATGACGGCAACGTCCGGCGCACGATCGACTTCCTCAGATCGTTGGGGAAGATCGAGCGGGTCGGGCTGCTGCCGTATCACTCCGGCGGCCTGGAGAAGGCCCGCCGGATCGGCAAGGAAAGGGACTTCCGGGCTTTCGAGGCCCCCGGGGAAGAGCGCGTGGCGGCCGTCGCCGCGGCCTTCCGGACCGCCGGGTTCGATGTCCGCATCGGAGGATGACCATGAACGACCGCATCAAGAAGCTCAGGACGCAGACGCTCGAGGCCAAGCCGACGATCAGCGCCGAGCGGGCCCGGCTCCTGACCGAGTTCTACAAGCGCCCCGGGACGGCCGGCCTGTCGACGCCCATGCAGCGGGCCTTGGCCTTCAAGCACATCATGGAAGGGAAGACCGTCGTCTTCAACGACGGCGAGCTCATCGTCGGCGAGCGCGGCCCGGCCCCCAAGGCCACGCCGACCTATCCCGAGGTCTGCGTCCATTCCCTTCAGGACTTCCGGTACCTCAACGACCGCAAGAAGACGGCCTTCGCCTCCGACGACGGGACCCGCCGCGTCTACGCCGAGGAGATCATCCCGTTCTGGCAGGGCCGCTCCCAGCGGGAACGGATCTTCGCCGAGATGTCGCGCGAATGGCTCGACGCCTACGAGGCCGGCGTCTTCACCGAGTTCATGGAGCAGCGGGCCCCCGGCCACACCGTCCTCGACGGCAAGATCTACCGGAAGGGGATGAACGGCTTCAAGAAGGACATCGAAGCCGCCCTGGCCGCCCTCGACTTCATGGCCGATCCGGCCGCCTACGACAAGCAGGAGGAGCTCAAGGCCATGGCCGTGAGCTGCGACGCCCTCATCGCCTTCGGCCGGCGCCACGCCGCCAAGGCCCGCGAGCTGGCGGCGGGGGAGAAGGACCCGGCCCGCCGGGCCGAGCTCGAGAGGATCGCCGCCGTCTGCGACCGCGTGCCCGCCGAGGCCCCCCGCGACTTCTGGGAGGCCCTCCAAATGTACTGGTTCGTCCACCTGGGCGTCATCACCGAGTACAACACCTGGGACTCCTTCAACCCGGGCCGGCTCGACCAGCACCTCTGGCCGTTCTATCAGAAGGGCCTGGCCGACGGCAGCCTGACCACGGAATCGGCCCGCGAGCTCCTGCAGGCCTTCTGGGTCAAGTTCAACAACCAGCCCGCCCCGCCCAAGGTCGGCGTCACGGCCGAGGAGAGCGGCACCTACACGGACTTCGCCCTCATCAACGTCGGCGGCCTCAAGGAGGACGGCACGGACGGCGTCAACGAGCTGTCCTTCCTCATCCTCGACGTCATCGAGGAGATGCGCATCCTCCAGCCCAGCTCGATGGTCCAGATCAGCGCCAAGGGGCCGGACGCGTTCCTGCTCCGGGCCCTCAAGATCGTCAAGACCGGCTTCGGCCAGCCCTCGATCTTCAACACCGACGCCATCGTCCAGGAGCTCGTCCGCCAGGGCAAGTCGGTCGTCGACGCCAGGAACGGCGGGGCCAGCGGCTGCGTCGAGGCCGGAGCCTTCGGGAAAGAAGCCTATATCCTGACCGGCTACTTCAACCTGCCCAAGGTCTTCGAGATCACCCTCGGGAACGGCGTCGACCCGAGGACCGGCAAGCGCATCGGCCTCGAGACCGGCGACCCGGACGCGTTCGCCACGTTCGACGAGCTCTTCGAGGCCTTCCGGAAGCAGATCCGCCACTTCGTCGACATCAAGGTCCGCGGCTCGAACGTCATCGAGGCCCTCTACGCGAAATACCTGCCCGCGCCCTTCCTGTCGGTCCTGGTCGACGACTGCGTCAAGACCGGCCGGGACTACCACGCCGGCGGGGCCCGCTACAACACGAACTACATCCAGGGCGTCGGCGTCGGCACGATCACCGACACCCTCAGCGCCATCCGCTACAACGTCTACGACCACAGGCACTTCGGCATGGCCGAGCTGCGGGCGGCCCTGGCGGCCGACTTCGAGGGCCACGAGGCCCTGCGCCAGCGCGTCCTCAACCGGACGCCCAAGTTCGGCAACGACGACGACTACGCCGACTCCCTGATGACCCGGGTCTTCGAGGCTTACTTCGAGGCCGTCGACGGCCGGCCGACGCCCCGGGGCGGCACCTACCGCATCAACCTCCTGCCGACCACGGCCCACATCTACTTCGGCAAGATGACCGGGGCCACGGCCGACGGCCGGCGGGCCGGCGACGCCGTGTCCGAGGGCGTCTCGCCCGTCCAGGGGGCCGACCGCAAGGGCCCGACGGCGGTCGTCAAGTCGCTCGGCAAGATGGACCACATCCGGACCGGCGGCACCCTCCTCAACCAGAAGTTCACGCCCCAGCTCCTGGCCGGCGAGACCGGCCTCAACGGCCTGAAGGACCTCGTCCGCAGCTACTTCCGGCTCATGGGCCACCACATCCAGTTCAATGTCGTCACGGCCGACCTCTTGCGGACGGCCCAGGCCCAGCCCGAGAAGTACCGCGACCTCATCGTCCGCGTCGCCGGCTACAGCGACTACTTCGTCGACTGCTCGACGGAGCTGCAGAACGAGATCATCCACCGGACCGAGCACCAGGAGCTCTGAGGCCGGGCCGCGGGGGGCGGGGGCCCGGTTGGCCCCGAAGGGACGATTGTGATATAAATGGGCTTCCCGAACGACGCCCGGAGGACACCATGAGCGATAAGAAAAAGGTGCTCATCATCGACGACGACCCGGCCATCGTCGAATCCGTCAAGGCCATCCTCGACGCCAGCGGCTTCGAGGCCGCCACGGCCCTGAGCGGCAAGGAGGGTCTCGAGGCCTTCCGCAAGACGAACCCCGACATCGTCCTCTGCGACATGATGATGGAGGACATCGATTCGGGCGGCCAGGTGACCAAGATCATGAAGACGGAGCGTCCCGGGACGCCCGTGTTCCTGCTGAGCACGATCGGCGACGCCACGGCCGCCACCGTCGGCCTGTCCGAGTTCGGCTTCAGCGGCGTCTTCCAGAAGCCCGTCAACTTCGACCTGCTGCTGGCCGTCATCGGCCGGTACGCCAAGGCCGAGTAACGCCGCGGCCGCCGGCGCCGCCGCCCGGCCGGACGTTTCCGACAGGCCCATGACTGCCTCCCTGGCCGATCTCTTCCGCCGCGAGCCCGATGCCGCCGCCTTCCGCGGCGCCGTCCGGGCCCTCGACGGCGATTTCCCGTTCGCGAGCGACGACATGATCGCCCTTGGCGAGGCCTACTTCGAGCGCTACCCCGACCGGGTCCGGGACCGCAACGCGGCCGAGGTCCTCATCGGCTACGCCGTGGCCCGGGCCGCCCTCATCGAGAAGGCCGTCCTGGCCGTCCCCTCCTCCCGCCGCGACGCCTACCGGGACATGTTCGACGACGTCTCCCGGGTCGGCCCGTCCGTCGAGGCCCTCGCGGCCTCGGCCGGGCGCGAGGACCTGCGGGCCGACCACGAGGCCCTCAAGGCCGCCCTCGACGGCCTCAAGGCCGTCATCGACGACATCCCCAAGGGCCTGGTCAAGGAACGCTTCGTCGGCGGCATCTCTAATCTATTCAACATCCTATACGTCATCGGCCTGAAGCTCCGCGGCCCTTTACTTTGACCCGCGCTTCTGCTATCTTGGTTTCTATAGAATTCCCTGCGCGGCTCGCGAGCTAAGCTCTCGGTCGAAGCTCCTACGGTCAAGCGAGAGGGCGTCGTGTCCCGCTTGCCGCGCATCTGTCCGGTCGAGGCCCGCCGGCCGGGAAGATCCGGGCCACCAAGTCTCAGGAGCCAACGGCATGAGCACACGAACGGGGGTCTGCAACTTCTGCGGCACCGGCTGCGGCCATCTCCTCGACGTCGGCGACGGCGCGGTCCGCGGCGTCTTCGCCTCGCCCGGGCATCCCGTCGGCCGGGGACGGCTGTGCGTCCGCGGCTGGCACATCCACGAGCTGCTGGCGACGCGCGAGCGCATCGTCTCGCCCGCCGTCCGGGCCGACGGCCGCCTCCGGCCGGCCGCCTACGACGAGGCCCTGGCCTACGCCGCCGAGCGGCTGGGCCGCTACTCCGGCGGCGAGATCGCCTTCCTGGCCTCGCCCCGGGCCTCCAACGAGGACAACTTCCTCATGGCCCGGCTGGCCCGGACCGTCTGCCGGACCCCCCACATCGGCCTGGCCTCCGACCAGGGCCACGGCGACGCCGCCGAGGTCCTCCTCGAGGGCACGGGTTGGCCGGCCATGTCCGGCGCCCTGACCGAGGTCCGCAAGGCCCGCTTCATCCTGGTCGTCGGGGCCGACATCGCCAAGCTCAATCCCATCGTCGCGAGCGAGATCCATCTGGCCGCCCGCGGCGGCGCGCGTCTGGTCCTCCTGGCCCCCCGCTCGGCCCAGATGGCCCGGCTGAGCGGCGAGCATCTGTGGACCAAGCCCGGCTCCCTGCGCCACGCCCTGGCCGCCGCGGCCAAGGTCACGGTCGAGAAGGGCTGGACCGACGAGGCCTTCGTCCGCGAGCGCACCGAGGGCTTCGACGGCTTCGCCCGTTCCCTGGCCGGGCTCGACCTGGAAGCCCTGGCGGCCGCCTCGGGCCTGACCGTGCCCGCCATCGAGGACCTGGCCCGCGGGCTGGCCCAGGCGCCGACGGCCATGGCCTTCTTCACGACCGGCATCGCCGGCCTCGACCGCGACACCGTGGCCCTCCTCCACGGCCTGTTCCTGGCCGCCGGCAAGACCGGCCGGGAGGGCTGCGGCGTGAATCCCGTCCCCGGCGTCTCCAACATCGTCGGCAGCACCGACGTCGGCGCCTCGAACCGCTTCCTCCCCGGCCACCGCCGGGCCGAGGGCCCGGACGCCGGCCGGACGCCGCGCGAGCTTTTGGCCGACCCCGCCTCGCCCCTCAAGGCCCTGGTCGCGGCCGACCGGGACGAGGGGATCGTCCGCCACGCCGCCCGCATCAAGGGGCTCGACTTCCTCCTTTATATCGGCGCTTACACGAATCCCTTCGCCGACCTGGCCCACGCCGTCCTGCCGGCGACCACGTATGCCGAGACCGACGGGACCTATACCAACGCCGAGCGCCGCATCCAGCTCAACCTCAAGAAGGTCGAGCCGCCGCCCGGCGTCCGCCCGGCCTGGCGCGTCTACGCCGACCTGGCCGCCCGGCTCGGGGCCGCCTGGTCCTTCGACTCGGCCGAGGCGGTCCTGGCAGGGATCGCCGCCGCCGTGCCCGCCTACGCCGGCGTCACCTACGCCAAGCTCGAGAAGGGCCACGGCCTGCAGTGGCCCGTCGACGCCGCCCACCCCGAGGGCACGGTCCGGCTCGACGCCGCGGCCGCTCCCCGCCGGCTCCGCTTCGCCGCCGTCCCGGCCGCCCTTCCGGCCCCCGCGCCGTCGGCCGAGTTCCCCTTCCTGCTCATGGCCGGCAAGGCCAATTACTTCTGGCACCGCAACAACGTCATGAAGAAGACCCACATCCCCCGCCGGGAATACAACGCCCTGCTCCTCCTGTATCCCCGCGGCTTCGTCGAGGTCGCCGCCTCCGACGCCAAGGCCCTCGGGCTCCGCGACCGGGCCCCCGTCGACGTCGTCGCCGCCGGCGGCTCGATGCGCGTGGCCGTCCGGATCTCCGGCGACGTCCGGCCCGGGACCGTCTACGTCCCCTACTTCATCGAGGACATGGTCCCCGGCTTCCTCAATGCCGCCGGGGCGGCCGTCGACGAGGACCAGGATTCGGCCATCCCCGTGCGGATCGAGAAGGTGTGACCATGTACATCCTGCCCAGAGACCAGGTCCCGGCGCTCCTCGCCGCCCTCGCCGCCGACCACGAGCTCTACGGCCCCGTCGTCCGGGCCGACGGCGGCGATCCCCTGTTCGAGCGGGTCGACGACCCGGCCGCGGTCCGCCTGGACGCGCCCATCAGCTACAACCCGCCCAAGTTCGCCGTCTTCCCCCAGGCCGAGCGGTTCCTGTCCTACCGCTACGACCGCGAGACGCGCCGGGCCTCCGTCGACCGCGAGGACCTCGTCCGGCCCAAGGCCCTGGTCGGCATTCGGGCCTGCGACCTGACCGGGCTCCTCTGCCTGGACCGCTTCTTCCTCGGCCAGGAGTACGTCGACGAGGTCTACCGCGACCACCGCAAGAAGATGTTCATCCTGGCCAACACCTGCGTCCGGCCCTTCCCCCAGTGCTTCTGCGTCTGCACGGACAGCGGCCCGGCCGCCCGGGAGGGCTACGACGCCGCGCTGACGGCCGTCGGCGACCGCTATCTGTACGAAGCCGGCGGCGAGAAGGGCGAGGCCCTGGCCCGCCGGCTCGGCCTGAAAGAGGCCGGCCCCGACGCCGCGGCCGTCAAGCAGGCCGCCGTCGACGCCTCGATCGCCCTTTTCGACGCCGAGGCCACCGAGAACAAGGCCTGGATCTCGCGGGTCATGAACCGCATCACCATGGGCTTCATCGCCAACGACGTCTGGGAGTACATCGGCGACCAGTGCTTCGAGTGCGGGGCCTGCTCGTTCGTCTGCCCGACCTGCTCCTGCTTCAACGTCGAGGACCTGGCCGCGGGCGGCGACCGGACGGACCGGACCCGGTCCTGGGACTCCTGTTCGTTCGAGGGCTACACCCGCATGGCCGGCGACCACAACCCCCGCAAGCCCGTCGAGGACCGCCGCAACAAGCGTTTCTTCTGCAAGCTGTCCTACTCCCAGTCCAAGAAATACCTCCGGCCCGGCTGCGTCGGCTGCGGCCGCTGCAACCGGGTCTGCCCGGGCGACATCGGCATCGCCAACGTCGTCACGTACATCCGGCGCGAGATCACCAAGGCAGGTGCGAAATGAGCGCTCCGAACCCCGGCGCGATCGTCACCGTCCCCGAGGTCGCCGTCATCGACGAGGTCCGGGACGAGATCGAGGACGTCCGTACGTTCTACTTCTCGTTCGAGCGACCCGAGGCGGCCCGGGACTTCCGCATCAAGTCGGGCCAGTTCGTGATGTGCACGGTCTTCGGCGCCGGCGAGTTCGCCGTGTCCCTGCCGTTCAGCCCCGAGGGCGACCGGCCCCACCTGTCGGTCCGCCAGGTCGGCAAGGTCACCCGGGCCCTCCACGAGCTCCGGGCCGGGGACAAGATCGGCCTCCGCGGGCCCTTCGGCAACGGCTTCCCCTTCGAGGCCATCAAGGGCAAGAACGTCGTCTACGTCGCCGGCGGCATCGGGCTCATCCCCCTGCGCTCGTCCATCGTCCACGTCCTCCAGCACCGGCAGGACTTCGGGCGCATCATCCTCATCTACGGCTCCCGCTCCTCCAAGGAGCTCATGTACCGGGACATGATCGACCAGTGGCGGGCCACCGAGGGCTTCGAGACCTACTTCACCGTCGACCGACCCGAGCCGGGCTGGACGGGCCCCGTCGGCTTCGTCCACACTTTGGTCGGCCCGGCCAAGGTCCCCGTCGAGGACACCGTGGCCTTCGTCTGCGGCCCGCCGCTGATGTTCAACTCGGTCATCAAGGAGCTCCTGGCCGCCGGGCTCAGGGACGAGGCCATCGTCTCGACCCTCGAACGGCACATGAAGTGCGGCGTCGGCAAGTGCCAGCACTGCGCCATCGGCCGGACCCTCGTCTGCACGGACGGCCCGGTCTACACCTACAAGCAGATCAAGACCCTCGGGGAGCAGATCTAGGCCGGCCATGAACGGGCTCAGCGACGTCCTCCGCCAAGGCGCCTGCCTCGTCGGCGTGGGCAACCCCCTGCGCCGGGACGACGGCGTCGGCCCCTGGATCGTGGCCGCCCTGCGCGGGACCGCGGCCGTCTCCGCCTTGGATCTCGTCGACGCCCAGGACGTCCCGGAGAACTTCGTCCCGGCCGTGGCCCGCGGCGCGGCGCCCAACGTCGTCTTCGTCGACGCCGTGGCCGCCCCGGGCGAGCCCGGGACCGTCGTCTTCGGCCCCCTCGACGAGCTGGCCGAAGCCGAGAGCTTCTCGACCCACAAGATGGCCCTCGCGCTCAGCGGCAAGTACCTCGCGGCCTCCGGCAAGAGGTCCTTCCTGCTGGGCATCGTCCCCGCCGACCTGGAGTTCGGCGAGGGCCTGACGCCCGCGGTCGCGGGGGCCGCGGCCGCCGTCCGCGACGCCGTCCTGGGCGCCCTCGCCCCCGAACGCCTGGAGAACCGCCATGAACGCTGACCTCTTCGTCCGACTGTTCGCCGCCTTCGGCCTGCTGCTCATCGCCGCGGCGGCGGCGCCGCTCGTCGCCCGGAAGCGGCGGGCGGCCGGGACCGCGAACCTCGTCCTCGTCTCGGGCGCGGCGGCCCTCCTGCTCAGCATGAGCGCCGAGGCCCTGTTCGGGCCCGCCGGTCCCGCCGTCCGGACCGTCTCGCTCGGCCCGGTCGCCGTCCCCTTCCTGGTCGACGGCTTCTCGGCCGTGTTCCTGGCCGTCATCGCCTTCATGGCCGTCACGAGCGCCCTCTATTCGGTCCGCTACATGGACCACTACCCGGAGTACGGGCTGGGCGGCTACTTCGCGTGCTACCCGCTGTTCGTCCTGGGCATGGCCGCCCTGGTCACGGTCGACGACCTGGCCCTCGGCTTCACCCTGGCCTGGCAGCTCATGACGGTGGCCTCGTTCTTCCTGGTCCGCTTCGAGCGCCGCAAGGCCGAGAACCGCCGCGGCGCCGCGAAATACCTCGTCCTCATGGAGCTGGCCTGGCTGCTCATCGTGGCCGCGACCTTCCTCGTCGACGGCTACCGCTTCGGCCAGCCCCTGGCCGAGATCGCCGCCGGGCTGCGGAGCACGGCCGGCCTGCCGCTCTTCGGCGCCCTGGCCCTGCTCCTGGCCGGCTTCGGGATGAAGGCCGGCGTCTGGCCCCTCGGCCAGCTCTGGCTGCCCGATGCCCACTCCATCGCCCCGTCACCCGTGAGCGCCCTGCTGAGCGGGGTCATGCTCAAGACCGGGGTCTACGGGCTGATGCGGACCTTCCTGTTCATGGCTCCGGCGGGGGCCGGCGCCTTCGACGGCCGGGCCTGGGGCCTGGCCGTGGCCGCGATCGGGGCGGTGACGCTCCTCGTCGGCACCGTCCAGTCGATGAAGCAGAGCGACGCCAAGCGCCTGCTGGCCTACAGCTCCATCGGCCAGATCGGTTACATCGTCCTGGCCACCGGCGCCGTCCTCTTCCTCGGGACGACGGGCGAGCCGGCCCTGCGGCTCCTGGCCGTGGCCGCCGCCGCCGGCGCCCTCTTCCACGTCCTCAACCACGCCATCTTCAAGGGGCTGCTGTTCCTGACGAGCGGCAGCATCCTCTACGCCACCGGCACCAAGGACCTCAACAAGCTCGGCGGGCTCATCCGCCTGATGCCCGTGAGCGCGGTCCTGGCCGGCATCGCCTCGCTCTCGATCTCCGGCATGCCGCCCTTCAGCGGCTTCTCGAGCAAGTGGACGATCATCGCCAGCTCGCTGCTGGCCGGCGGCTCGTTCGCCGCCCACAAGGCGACCGTGGCCCTGGTCCTGTTCGGCATCGTGGCCCTGTTCACGAGCGCCGTGACGCTGGCCTGCTACGTCAAGTTCTTCGGCATGGCCTTCACCTCGTCCGGCGCCGAGCACCACGCCGCCAAGCCCGTCCGCGAGGTCCCGGGGTCCATGTTGGCCCCCAAGATCGCCCTGGCGGCCGTGGCCCTCGTCCAGGGCCTCTTCCCGGTCCTGTCCGTGGGGCTGGCCCTGACCGCCCTGGGGCGGTCGGAGGGCTTCCTCCTCGGCGAGGCGCTCGCCGCCCCGGCCGGGCCGTTCGCGGCCTCGGCCCTCGGCGTCGGGTTGCCGGACTTCGGCGCGGCCGCCGCGCCCCTCGTCGTCCTGCTCCTCGTGGGGCTGGCCCTGGCCTTCGGGGCCCTCCTGCGCCGGGCGGGCGGGGCCAAGCGGGTCGAGGCCCCGGCCTGGCTCTGCGGCTACCAGGACCTCAACGAAGCCAACCGGTACGCGGACCGGGGCATGTTCGCGGCCCTGCGGGGCCTGTTCAAGTTCGCCGGCGGCAAGAGCGGCAAGTAGGGAGACCGATATGAACGTCCTGGACTGGATCGAGACCGAGCTCAGGGGGCGCCTCGGCGCCGGCCTCGAGAGAACGGAGTCGCCCGGACCGACGCGTCTGTTCGTCGACGTCGACCGTTCGGCCCTCAAGGCCGCCGCCCAGGCCCTGATCGGACTGGGCGGCCGCTACATGGTCGGCATCGGCACCGACGAGATCGCCCGCAAGGGCACCCTGGGCCTCATCCACACCTTCGCCTTCGACGCCGACCACACCGCCGTGGTCCTGAGGACGTCCGCCCCGGCCGCCGACCCCGTCTTCGACTCCATCACCCCGGACATCCCGAGCGCCGGCTGGTCCGAGCGCGAGTACCAGGACCTCCTGGGGATGCGCTTCACCGGACATCCCAAGCCCAAGCGGCTCATCCTGGCCGACGACTGGCCGGACGGCATCTACCCTCTGCGCAAGGAGGTCCCGCACGACCTCGAGCCGCCGGCGGCCGAGGACGTCGCCTACCGCCTGGACGAGGCCCCGCCCGGGACGACCGTCGTCCCCGTCGGGCCCTTCCACGTCAGCCTCCACGAGCCCGAGCACTTCGCCGTCTACGTCGACGGCGAGACCATCAAGGGGTGCGACTACCGCGGCTTCATGACCCACCGGGGCATCGAGAAGCTCTGCCAGACCCAGGTCAGCTACAACGAGGTGCCCTTCGTCGCCGAGCGCATCTGCGGCATCTGCGGCTCGGTCCACGCCTGCTGCTACGCCCAGGCCGTCGAGGCCGCCGCCGGCATCCGCGTGCCGCGGCGGGCCGAGTACATCCGGACGGTCATGCTCGAGATCGAGCGCCTCCACTCCCACCTCCTCTGGCTGGGCATCGCCGGACACCTCATCGGCTTCGACACGGTCTTCATGCAGGCCTGGCGGGTCCGCGAGAAGGTCATGTGGCTCTCGGAGCGCATCACCGGCAACCGCAAGACCTACGGTATGATCCTCATCGGCGGCGTCCGCCGCGACATCGGGCCCGAGGTCCGGGCCGAGATCGAGGGCGTCCTGGCGGCCCTGGAGAAGGAGGTCCTGACCCTCAAGAACGCCGTCATCGGCGACGGGGCCATCCACCGCCGGACCAAAGGCGTCGGCTATCTGTCGAAGGCGGAGACGGCCCGCTGGAGCCTCATCGGCCCCGTGGCCCGGGCCCGCGGCCTGAAGCTGGACGTCCGCAAGGACCACCCCTACGCGGCCTACGACGACATGGCCTTCGATGTCCCCGTCGTCGACAGCGGCGACGTCTGGGGAACGCTCGTCGTCCGGGTCCTGGAGATCTTCGAGTCCATCGCCATCCTCCGCCAGGCCCTGGCCCGCATGCCCGAGGGCCCGCTCATGGCCGACATGCCCGAGGCCCTGCCGCCCCTGCGGCACGCCGTGTCCATGGTCGAGGCGCCGCGCGGCGAGTCGGTCCACTACGTCATCACCGGCGAGGAGAACCGGCCCGAGCGCTGGCGCGTCCGGGCCCCGACCTACCCGAACCTCCAGGCCGTGCCGGCCATGCTCCTCGACAACCAGTTCGCCGATTTCCCCATCATCCTGGGCCAGATCGACCCCTGCTTCTCCTGCACGGACCGCGTCGCCGTCGTCGACGCCCGCTCGGGCGCCAAGCGCGTCGTCGGACGGGCCGAGCTCGAGCGGATGTCGAGGGGCGGGCGAGGGAAGGAGTGACCATGAGCGTCGTCGCCGTCTTCGTCAACGTCCTCCTCTTCCTGCTGCTCGCGCCGCTCTACGAGGGCGTGATGCGGAAGATCACCGCCCGGGTCCAGTCCCGCCAGGGGCCGCCGGTCGTCCAGCCCTACTTCGACCTGCTCAAGCTCCTCGGCAAGGACCGGGTCGATTCGGCCCGCAACTGGGCCTTCCGCCTGGCCCCGCCGGCCGCCTTCGCCTCGATCCTGGCCGTGGCCGCGCTCGTCCCCCTGGGCTCCAAGGTCAACGCCCTCGGCGCCCGGGTCGACGCCGTGACCCTGGTCTACCTCCTGACGCTCGGCGGCGTCGCGGTCCTCCTCGGGGCCCTGGCCAGCCGCAACACCTTCGCCGCCATCGGGGCCAGCCGGGAGATGGTGACCATGGTCATGGTCGAGCCCGTCCTGGCCATGACCCTCCTCGTCGGCGCCGCGCGCGGCCGCAGCCTGGGCCTCGGCGCCGCCGTCTTCGGCGGCCCGGCGGCCGGATTCGGCCTCTCGACCGCGGTCATGCTGGCCGCCTACGCCGTCGCCCTGCAGGCCTTCGTGGCCAAGCAGCCGTTCGACATCCCCGAGGCCGAGATCGAGGTCCTCGAGGGGCCGTTCATCGAGTACA
The DNA here is from genome assembly GCA_017999365.1 of Candidatus Aminicenantota bacterium. Taxonomy (GTDB): domain Bacteria; phylum Acidobacteriota; class Aminicenantia; order Aminicenantales; family Saccharicenantaceae; genus RBG-16-66-30. Next base: position 1,172,896 of record JAGNLW010000001.1, on the reverse strand, counting down.
GCGGGCCGGACTACGCCCTGTTCCGCTGGTACATGATGATGAAGCAGATGGTCTACGCCTGGCTGTTCGCCGCCGTCTTCCTGCCCTTCCTGCGGACGGGCTCCTATGCCGGCGACATCCTGACCCAGCTCCTGGGGACGCTCCTCGTCTTCGTCCTCATCGCCCTGGTCGGCTCGACCAACCCACGCCTGCGGATCGACCAGGCCGTCAAGATCTATGCCGGGCTCATCGCCGTGGCCCTCGTCGCGGTCGGGCTGGCCGTGGCCGGGCTCTGAGAGGCATCGGGAGAGACACCATGTGGCTGACAAGCAAGATCAAGCAGGTCCTTCTGGTCCTGAAACCGGGCGTGGTGACCCTGAAGTACCCGTTCGAGCCGCGCCCGGTCCCGGAGGGCTTCCGCGGCGCCCCGCACTGGGACCACACCAAGTGCATCGGCTGCGGCGGCTGCTCGAACCACTGCCCGGCCCGGACCATCATGGTCCGCGACGTCTGCCAGGAGATCCGGGTCCTCCTCTACGACGGCTCGCGCTGCACCTACTGCGGCCGCTGCGCCGACGTCTGCCCGGAGAAGGCCATCGCCATGACCGACCGCTTCGAGCAGGCCACGGACGACCGCAACGACGTCACCGAGACGCTCGAGCTGTTCATGCTGACCTGCCAGCGCTGCGGCCGGTGCTACGACATGGAGACGAAGAACGCCATCGACAAGCTCGGCCTGACCGGCTACCGCTACGACAGCCTGGAGGCCCGGACGGTCATCCGCCGGGCCACGGACACCTTCCGCCCGGCCGAGCTCGGGCCGACCGAGCGCTACGAGCGCCCCGCGTCGACAGGAGACTGACATGCTCGCCAAGCTGGCCAAGAAGTGCTTCCCCCGCTCGCTTTGGGTCTACCACTGCAACAGCGGCGCCTGCAACGGCTGCGACATCGAGATCCTCAACATCCTGACCCCCTATTACGACGTCGAGCGGTTCGGCATCAAGCTCGTCGGCTCGCCGCGCCACGCCGACGTCATGCTCCTGTCGGGGGCCGTGACCCGACCGACCCTGCCCCTGGTCAAGAAGGCCTATGCGGCCATGCCCGCGCCCAAGCTCGTCTTCGGCATCGGCTCCTGCGCCACGGGCGGCGGCTGCTGGTTCGACACCTACAACGTCACCGGCGGCGGGGCCACGGCCGTTCCGGTCGACTACTACATCCCCGGCTGCCCGCCGCGGCCGGAGGCCATCGTCTACGGCGTGGCCCTGGCCCTCGGGTTGGTCGACAAGAAGGCCGCCCCCGTCGAGCTCAAGCAGGTCGAGTTCCCCATCGACATGTACGAGCGGAACAAGGCCTGGGAGGAGCGCAACGTCATTTATAAGGTCCTGAACACATGAGCAAGAAGATCCTCGTCGTCGACGACGACCGCGACCTCACGGCCAGCCTGGCCCGGGTCCTCGAAGCCCACGGCTACGCCGTGGCCGCCGCGTCCAGCGGGGCCGACGGCCTCAAGGCCCTGCTCGCCGAGCGGCCCGACCTGGTCGTCCTGGACGTCATGATGGAGACGGACACGGCCGGCTTCGAGGCCGCCGCGGCCATCCGCAGCCGCCGCGAGAGCTCGAGGTACCGGGCCTTCCGCGACGTCCCCATCGTCATCCTGACGGCCATCGACCAGGTCACCAACTCGCGCTTCTCCATGGACCCGTCCGACAGCTTCCTCCCGGGGCCGAACGAGTTCATGACCAAGCCCGTCGACCTCGACGAGCTGCTGGCCAAGGTCCGCCGCGCCCTGTCATGATCAAGACCCTGGCGCGCTCGAACATCCGCTTCAAGCTCGTCGTCAGCCTGCTGGCCATCGTCCTGCTGGCCGGGGTCCTGTCGATCATCGTCGGGCTGAGCGCGCTCAACACGAACGTCGTCCGCGACGCCTACGCCACCGTGCGGACCAACCTGGCCTCGGCGAGCGAGCTCTACAGGGAGGAGATCGACAACCGCTCCCGGACCATCCAGTACATGGCCCGGACCCCCGAGATCGTCCGGGCCGCGGCCGCCCGCGACCGGGCTTTCCTGTTCGAGAAGCTCGTCCAGATCAAGCGGGAGTTCGGCTTCGACATCGTCGACGCCATCAACGCCGACGGCACCATGCTCGTCCGGGCCAACAACTTCGAGGCCTTCGGCGACAGCATGATGGGCTACCGGACCGTCCAGGAGGTCCTGCGGACCCACGCCCCCATCGCCGGCACGGGCCTGCTCGACTACGAGGACATCGCCCGGGAGGGCGCCGACCTGGCCTCGCGGACGGTCATCCCGGTCGTCGCGACCTCGCACGCCCGGCCCCGGCCCCGGCCGGCCGAGGACCGGGCCCTGATCATCAAGATCGCCGCGCCCATCCTCGACGGCGACCGCCTGGCCGGCATCCTCTACGGGGCCGTCCTCCTCAACAACAACGACGCCTTCGTCGACCGCTTCAAGCGCCTCGTCTTCCGGGACGAGAAGATCAACGGCAAGGACGCCGGGACGACGACGGTCTTCCTCGGCGACGTCCGGGTGGCCACCAACGTCCTCGGCCCGACGGGCCAGCGGGCCATCGGGACCCAGGTCTCCGAGGAGGTTTACCGCAAGGTCTTCGAGCGCGGCGAGACCTGGGTCGGCCGGGCCTTCGTCGTCGACGACTGGTACATCTCGGGCTACACGCCGCTCTACGACTTCGACCAGCGGGTCCTGGGCATGCTCTACGTCGGCGTCCTGAAGAAGAAGTTCGACGTCGTCGTCCGCAACACGACCATCTCCTACCTCCTGGTCATCCTCCTGACGACGCTCCTGGCCCTGGCCCTGTCCGGCTACCTCATCAATCTCTACACCAAGCCGGTCAAACGCATCATCGACGCCTCGACCGAGATGGCCCTGGGCTTCTACCACCGCATCGAGACCGACCCCCACGACGACCAGGACGCCCGGGCCCTGGCCCGGGCCTTCAACGGCATGGTCGACGCCATCCAGGAGCGCGACCGCCAGCTCACGGACCTGGCCGACCGGACCATCCTCAAGTCCGAGAAGCTGGCCTCCATCGGGCGGCTGGCCTCGGGCATCGCCCACGAGATCAACAACCCCCTGACGGGGGTCCTGACCTACAGCTCGCTCCTGCTCGAGGACATGAAGGGCACGCCGTACGAGGAGGACCTCAAGGTCATCCGCGACGAGGCCCTGCGCTGCCGGGGCATCGTCCGGGGCATCCTGGACTTCGCCCGCGACACCAAGTCGGAGCGGGCCCCGGCCGACCTCAACGCCCTCATCGAGGACGCCCTGCGCATCCTGGAGAAGCACGTCACCTTCCAGAACGTCAAGATCGTCAAGGACCTGGCCCCGGACCTGCCCCGCGTCAACGTCGACGCCGGCGAGATCCGGGGGGTCATCAACAACCTGGCCGTCAACGCGGCCGACGCCATGCCCGCCGGCGGCCGGCTGACCATCGCCACGTCCGTCGAGCCGGGAACGGGCATGGCCGTCATCCGGGTGGCCGACACGGGCGTCGGCATCAGCGAGGAGAACCTGAACAAGATCTTCGAACCCTTCTTCACGACCAAGGACCGGGGCCAGGGGACGGGCCTGGGCCTGCCCATGGTCTACGGCGCCATCCAGCGCCACGGCGGGCAGATCGACGTCCAGAGCCGGGTCGGCGAGGGCACGGAGTTCACCATCAAGCTGCCGGCCCGCTAGGCGGGCGGCGCGGGAGACACACCATGGGCGTCAAGCTGCTGTTCATCGACGACGAGGACATCGTCCTCCGGAGCTCCAAGCGCATCTTTGCCGGCTCGGACCACGAGATCGACACGGCCCCGTCCGGCGACGAGGGCCTGGCCATGGCCATGGCCAAGGACTACGACATCGTCGTCACCGACCTCAAGATGCCCGGCCTCGGCGGCATGGAGGTCCTCAAGGCCCTGCGCCGGGACCGGCCCAAGACGACCGTCATCATCTTCACCGGGTTCTCGAGCGTCGACACGGCCCGCGAGGCCCTCAAGAACGGGGCCTTCGACTACGTCCCCAAGCCCTTCACGCCGGACGAGCTGCGGAGCGTCATCGCCAACGCCATCGAGGCCCGCCGGGACGCCGCCGGGGCCAAGATGCTCGACCTCATGGCCATCGTCTCCCACGAGCTCAAGAGCCCCCTGGCCGCCGTCCAGACGACGGCGACGACCCTGCAGCGGGGGTATTTCGGCAAGCTCGAGCCCGAGCAGCAGAAGATCGTCGAGACCATCATCCGCAACTGCTCCTACCTCGAGGACATCATCCGCAGCTACATCGACCTGTCCAAGATGGAGCTCGACGGGCTGGGTATGTTCAAGGAAAAGGTCCCCTTCGCCTCGGCCGTCGTCGGGCCGGTCCTCGACATGCCCGGGGTCCGCGACAACGTCCGCCGGATGGCCGTCGTGACCGAGCTCGACGGCGACCCCGTCATCGAGGGCGATCCCAACCTGCTCAAGATCCTGGTCGCCAACCTCGTCAACAACGCCGTCAAGTACGGCGCCGAGGGGACGCCGGTCCGGGTCCGGCTGGCGATGAAGGGCGGCGAACTGGTGCTGGCGGTCCGCAACGAGGGCGTCGGCATCCCCAAGGAGGACATGCCGCGGCTCTTCAAGCGCTTCGAGCGCCTCAAACAGAAGGGCACCGAGGGCGTCAAGGGCTCGGGTCTGGGGCTCTACATCTCGAAGACCGTGGTCGACAAGCACAACGGCCGCATCTGGGTCGAGGGCGAGCCCGGGAAATGGGTCGAGTTCTTCGTCGCCCTGCCGGCGGCGGCGCCCGCGGCCTGACCGGCACGGTCCTCCACATCCGGATCCTCCGGGCGTCAGAGTCTCCTTCCTGGCTCCAGCGGCTTCCGCCGCTTCGTATTGACGCTGGCCGTCGCCTCGTTGGATACTAGCGGCGGGCGTCCGCCCTCATCCCGGCGAAAGGAGCCCGGCCATGGCCAAGGAATCGCGCGCGGACATCGTCTTCAGGGGCGGCATGAAGTTCGAGGGCCGGTCCGACCGGTCCGGGACGACCGTGACCATCGATTTCGCGGCGGAAGGGGAGCCCATCGGAGGGCACACGCCCATGGAACTCGTCCTGGCCAGCCTGGCCGGGTGCAGCGGCCAGGTCACCGTCGGCCTGCTCAAGCGCATGGGCCAGGAGGTCAAGGACTTGACCGTCCACGCCCGCGGCGAGAAGAAGGAGATCCACCCGGCCGTCTTCACCTCGATCGCGCTGGAGTTCGAGTTCAAGGGCGGCCGTCTCGACCCGGCCCAGGTCGAGAAGGCCCTGGCCCTGTCCGAAGAGCGCTACTGCCCCGTCTGGGCCATGCTCAAGCTGGCCGCGCCCATCGCGGCGACCTACCGGCTCCTGCCCGAATGAGAAGCGAACGGAGGAGGGCCTTCATGCGCAAACTCGCAGCCGTTTTGGGGATCGCGCTGGCCGTCTTCGCGGCCGCCGCCTGCGACCGCGAGGACGACGAAGGAAAGGAGGGGATCGCCGTGTCATCCGCTCAAATCGCCAAACCCGCCCCCTGGACGGAAGTCCTGGCCGGCTATTTACCGGCCCTCGGCCACCGCAACTGGATCGTCGTCGCCGACTCGGCCTTCCCGCTCCAGATCTCGCCGGGCATCGAGACCATCGTGACGGGCGAGGACCACTTCGCCGTCCTCGATAAAGTCCTAAAGGCCGTCGACGGGGCCAGGCACATCCGGCCCAAGATCTGGCTCGACAAGGAACTGGCGTACGTGACCGAGGACCTGGCGCCCGGCGCGGACGAAGCCAAGCGGCGGCTGGATGAGGCGCTCAAGGGCCGGGGCGCCGCGCCCGTCCTCCACGAGGAGCTCATCGCCCGGCTCGACCAGGCCGGCAAGGCCTTCAAGATCGTCATGGTCAAGACGACCCTGGCCGTGCCCTACACTTCGGTCTTCCTGGAGCTCGACTGCGGCTACTGGCTTTCCGAGAACGAGGCCAAGATGCGGGAAAAGATGAAGTAGACGCTACTTGTAAATGATGGTCATCTAGAGGCCGAGCTCTTTCTTGACTTGTTCCATAGGGACGAAGTCGTCCTCAGCCAGGATCTTGAGGATGCGGCGTTCATCCTTCTCTGAAAGAACCAACTCGGCCCTTTCATCGACGTTCGTCGTCAGCCAATCGCGAAGGGCGTCACGGACGATCTCGGAAAGGCTTTTCTTCCTGATGAAACCGACGACTCGGGCCTTGTCGTAGAGCTCCGTTTCGAGGATGACATTGACTCTCTTCATGCGTTTCTTTTCCATAGGTGTATCATTACACACTCACACATATGTGTCAATATGGGAGACGGAGATGCGCCCGGCTGGTTTCTTCCGGCTTCACATGAAGACAGACGCTCCGGGAGGCCCCGCTATCTCACCGAAAACGGGAAGTGTCAGACCGAGCGGTAATTCTTCCGGATATAGAAGAATCCGAAGACGATGACGGCGGCCAGGACGTGGAAGACGGCGAGGTCGCGCCAGAGGAAGGTCGGGTCTTTCGTGATGAGCATGGTCCAGCCCATGGCCAGCACGGCTGCGATCTGGGTGAAGAAGAAGCCGTAGAACAGGCAGACGACGGCGTAGGCCTGGATCGGCCGGGCTCACAGGAGGTAGACACTGACGAGGCCAAGGGGGATCGAGAAGCCGAGGTCGAAGACCCGGACCAGCCAGAAGGCCGCCGGGGCGATGTCGTAGCCGCGGCTCGTGCCGGTCCCGACGACCTCGAGGACCTCTTTGGCCCACATGGCCGCGAAGACGAGCAGGAACAGGACGAACACGGCGGAATAGACGGCCAAGCCGCCTTTGCGGAACCGGCTCTCGACGTCCTTGGGAAAGACCGCCAGCGTATAGAGCAGGATGACGAGGGCCGCGACGAGGACGAAGAGATAGAGGAAGAACCAGCGCTGGCTGTTGCCCGCGTAATCAGGCGAGCTCCACTCCCAACCGATGGTGTAGCTCAAGGCGTAGTAGATGAGGAAAAGTGGCGTGGCGATGAGAAGGAGCTTGGCCAAGGGCCGGCGGAGAAGGAGCAGGATGCCGCCGGCGAGCAGCAAAGGGGCCATCAGGACCAGGTTGACGGCGTCCTGGCCCATGAGCTGGCCGACGATGCCCGGCACGGTCTTGTAGGCGATGACGCCGCGGACGAGCGGGCCCTGGACGGCGAGATAGGCCAGGACAAGGGTGGCCGCTACGGCGACGGCGCCGACGAAGACGCGCTCGAAGGGCGCGCCGAAGGTGTGGTCCCTGTCTTCTTTCATCCGGATCTCCTGCCGCCGGTCAGGGCGTGACGATGGCCTTGATGACGCCGTTCTTGCGGGCCGCCGCGGTCTCGTAGGCCTCGCGGGCGAGTTCCAGCCCGAAGAAGTGCGTGGCCAGGTAATCGACCTTGACCTTGCCCGAGTGGATCAGGGCCACGGCCTTCTCCAGGCATTTGTTCTGGCGCCGGACGCTCTGGACGCGGATCTCCTTGCGCCGGATCTTGGAGCTGTCGAAGGAGACGCGGGCCGCGACGGGGATGCCGACGACGACCAGGGTCCCGCCCGGCTTGAGTAGGGCCACGGCTTGGTCGAGCGCGGACTGCTCGCCGCAGCATTCGAAGACGACGTCGAGGCCTTGCGACTCGTGGGCCAGGATGGAGCCGACGACGTCCTCGCGGTCGGGATTGCCCGTCCACTGGGCCCCGGCCGGCATGGCCGCCCGCTCCCGGGCCTCGATCTTCTCGGTGGCGTAGATGGCCGCCGCGCCCTCGGTCCGCAGGGCCATGAGGACGCACAGCCCGATGGGCCCGGTCCCCAGGACGGCCACGGCCTTGCCCCGCACCGACCCGGCCAGCCCGGCCGCGTAGAGGCCGATCGACAGCGGCTCGGCCAGGGCGCCCTGGACGGCCGTCATCCGGCCCGGCAGGGGGACGCAGTTGCGCTCGGGGGCCAGCACGAACTCGGCCATGCCTCCGGTCAGCTCGCCGTAGTGCCCCAGGAACAGGAGCCAGCGGCAGGTGTGGGGCCGCCCGGCCCGGCACTGGTCGCAGACGCCGCAGGAGACGGCCGGCTCGATCACGACGAGATCGCCCGCCTTGACCTTCTTGACGGCCCGGCCGGTCTCGGCCACGACCCCGGCGCACTCGTGCCCGGGGATGAAGGGGTACTTGACCTTGTCGCTGCCGACGCTCTCGGACAGGTAGTAATGGAGGTCGCTGCCGCAGACGCCGACAGCCTGGCTCTTGACGATGACGTCGTCGTCGCGGACGAGGCGCGGCGCGGGGGTCTCCCGGATCTCGAACGACCGGACCCCGGTCAGGAAGGCGGCTTTCATGGTCCCCCTATTATAAGGCAGGCCGGTCGATTCGGGAAGCCCGGGCGCCGCCTCCGCCGGGCGCTTTGACATCGTTCCCGCCCGAGGCGTATAGTCCCGGGAAGATGTCGTTCCGGAGGAAGAGATCATGAGAAAAACGCTCGCTCGCACGCTCGTCCTGGCCCTGCTGCTCGTGTTCACCGCGCTCGGCGTATCCGCCCAGGAGAAGCTCGATCTCCAGATGCTCGACCGCATCCGGGCCGAGGGCCTCCAGAACTCCAAGATCGTCGACTTCCTCATCACCCTCTGCGACGTCTACGCGCCGCGGCTGCCGGCATCGCCGCAGTACGTCCAGGCCGGCGAGTGGGTCGTCGGCCAAGCCAATGCGCTCGGCCTGGCCAACGCGGCCATGGAGACCTACGGCACGTTCGGCCGCAGCTGGGAGCTCCAGAAGTATTACGCGGCCATGACCGCGCCTCAGTACATGCCGCTCATCGGCTATCCCAAGGCCTGGACGCCCGGGACGAACGGCGTCCTCAAGGGCCAGGCCGCCCTGCTCCAGCCCAAGACCGTGGCCGACCTCGACAAGTACAAGGGCAAGCTCAAGGACGCCATCGTCCTGACCCAGGGCGAGCAGGACATGACCATCTCCTTCGAGCCGATGGCCACTCGGCTTCTCGAGACCGACCTGGCCAAGCTCGTGCTCGCGCCGGAGCCGGGCGCCCGCCGGCCGCAGAACCCTCCGATGCCGGACATGGCTGCCCGCCAGCAGCTCCAGCTGGCCGTCGGCAAGTTCCTCAAGGCCGAAGGCGCCGGCTGCATCGTCGATCCGGGCCGCGGCAAGTTCGGCACGGTCTTCGTCTCGAGCGGCGGGTCGAGGGCCAAGGGGGCCGAGATGCCCCTGCCCTCGATCGTCGTCGCCAACGAGCACTACAACCGCATCGTCCGCATCCTGCAGAAGGACATCCCGGTGACGCTCGAGATCGAGGTCCAGGCCCGCTTCACGGCCGACGACCTGCCGGGTACCAACGTCGTCGCCGAGATCCCGGGCACCGATCCCAAGCTCAAGTCCGAGCTGGTCATGCTCGGCGGCCACTTCGACACCTGGCACTCGGGCACCGGGGCCACCGACGACGGGGCCGGCAGCGCCGTGGCCTTCGAGGCCATGCGTATCCTGAAGGCCCTCGGGATCAAGCCCCGCCGGACCATCCGCATGGCCCTCTGGGACGCCGAGGAGCAGGGCTTCGTCGGCTCCCGCGGCTACGTCGCCAACCACTTCTTCGACCGGGCCAAGAAGGAGAAGAAGCCCGAGTACGACAAGCTCTCGGCCTATTTCAATTTCGACAACGGCAGCGGCAAGATCCGGGGCATCTACGCTCAGAACAACAGCGCCGTCGTGCCCATTTTCGAGGAGTGGTTGAAGCCCATCCATGACCTGGGCGCGGCGACCGTGACCCTGCGTAACACCGGCGGGACGGACCATTTGCCGTTCGACGCGGTCGGCCTGCCCGGCTTCCAGTTCATCCAGGACGACCTCGAGTACGACACGCTGACGCACCATTCGAATATGGACGTCGTCGACCACGTCTCGAGGCCGGACCTGATCCAGTCGGCCACGGTCATGGCCTGGTTCGTGTACAACGCCGCGATGCGGGACGAGAAGCTGCCGCGGAAGTACTTCGACCCGAGCGCGCCCGCGCCGGCCCGCCGGGGGAACTAGAAAAAAGGGGGGACATGATACCCGTTCCCCCATTTTCGGCTGCAGAAAAAATAGGAAATAGGTATCATGTCCCCCTTTTTAAAAGGGGTTCTCGGTCGGGTAGAGCATCCCGGCCGGCCGGTTGAAGCCGATGTCCTCGACCCCGAGCATGCGCAGGACCGACCACAGCGTCCGCCCGACCGGGGCGAAGGCCACGGCCGTGTGGTGGGGGAAGCGCTTCTCGATGAGGACGTGGCGGTAGAACCGGCCCATCTCCTTGATGCCGATGACGCCGATGCCGCCGAACGACTTCGGGTCGATGTCGAGGACCTCGCCTTCGGCCGCGTAGGCCCGCAGGACCGTGTCGGCCGTCGACTGCAGCCGGAAAATGGTCACGCCGCCCGTCCGGATGCGCCCTTCGAGCGTGCCGCGGGTGATGTTGGGGTCCTTCCCGGGCTCCTGGAGCCGGTGCATGATGAGCTGATAGCGCATGGCCGGGTCGAACAGGCAGGGCGCGGGCGTGTTGCCGCAGTGGAAGCCCATGAACAGGTCGGTCGGCTTGTAGCCCTTGAGGGCCTTTTTGGCCCCGGCGATCATGTCGTAGGGGACGGTGTTGTTGATGTCGAGGATGGTCGCCGGCAGCTCCGTGGCGCAGGTCGCGATGTACTCGCTCAGGGCGCCGTAGATGTCGACCTCGCAGGCGACGGGGATGCCCCGCGCGGCCAGCCGGGAGTTGACGTAGCAGGGCACGAAGCCGAAGTAGCTTTCGAAGGCCGGCCAACACTTGTCGGCGAAGACGCCGTATTCCGAAGCGCCGAGGTTCGTCTCCATGAACTTGAGCAGGGCCACCTCGAACTGGGCCAGCCGGTTGAGGATGTCGGGATAGGTGTTGCCGGCCCCGAGCTCCTTGGCCATGTCGGCGGCCACGGCCTTGACCTTGCTGTCGCCCTCGGCCTTGCGGAAGATGTCGTAGAGGTCGAGCTCGCTGTTCTCCATGATCTCGACGCCGAGGTCGTAGAGGGGCTTGATGGGCGCGTTGCAGGCCAGGAAGTCCTGCGGCCGGGGGCCGAAGGAGAAGATCTTGAGCTTCTTCAGGCCCAGGAGGACCCGGGCCACCGGAACGAACTCGCCGATCATCTTGGCGACCTCGTCGGGCGTGCCCACGGGGTACTCAGGGACGTGGGGGCGGAGGCGGCGCAGGCCCATGTTGTAGGAGTTGTTGAGCATCCCGCAGTAGGCGTCGCCCCGGCCGTCGACGAGGTCCTTGCCGGATTCCTCGGCCGCGGCCGCGACCATGACCGGGCCGTCGAACTTCTGGGCCAGGATGGTCGTCGGCGTCTCCGGGCCGAAGTTGCCGAGGTAAAGGACCAGGGCGTTGACCTTCTTCTCCCGGAGCTCGTCGAGGGCCTTGAGGGCGTCGGCCTCGTTCTCGACGACGGTCATGATCCGGGTGACGGGCGTGCCGGCCTTGCGGCAGGCCTCGGCGACCCGGAGGGAGCGCTTGCGGGAGAGCTCGATGGGGAAACAGTCGCGGCTGACGGCGACCAGTCCGAGCCGGACCTTGGGCATGTTAGTCATTGTCCTTCTCCTTCTTCTGTCCGTAGTAGGCGTCGGGCCCGTGCTTGCGGCGGAAGTGCTTCTCCTGGACGGGCCGGTCGAGCGGGGCCAAGCGGGGATCGAGGATCGTCGAGCCGAAGGCCGTCTTGGCCACCAGCTCGAGGACCAGGGCCGTCTCGACGGCCTCTCTCGGCGTCTTGCCCCAGGTGAACGGGCCGTGGCCGGCGACGAGCGCGGCCGGGAGCTCGAGCGGATCGAGACCCTTGAACCGCTCGACGACGACCTTGCCCGTGTTCTTCTCGTAGTCGGCCGCGACCTCGGCCTCGCGCAGGAGGCGGGTCAGGGGGACGGGGCCGTGGAAGTGATCGGCGTGGGTCGTGCCGAGGCAGGCGATCTCGCGGCGGGCCTGGGCGAACATCGTGGCGTAGGGGCTGTGGGCGTGGGCCACGCCGCCGATCTCGGGGAAGGCCTTGTAGAGCTCGATGTGGGTCGGCGTGTCGGAGGAGGGGTTGAGCCAGCCCTCGACGACGTTGCCCTCGAGGTCGACGAGGACGATGTCGTCGGCCTTGAGGGTATCGTAGGCGACGCCGCTCGGCTTGATGGCCACGATGCCGCGGCGCCGGTCGATGCCGCTGACGTTGCCGAAGGTCAGGATGACCAGGCCCGACCGGACCAGGTCCAGGTTGGCCTTGTGGACGGCTTCCTTGAGCTCGGTGAGCATGGCTATCGGCTCCTCTGCCGGTCTTTGATGGCCAGGAGATCCTTCATGACGTGGTGGAGGTTGCCCGTCCAGGCCCTGGTGCCGAAGGCGTCGTGGAGGTCGCGGTAGAGGCCGTAGAGCTCGATGTAGACCTTGTGGCGCGCGGCGTCGGGCCTGAAGACGGTCTTTTTGACCCCGCCCATGGCCGCCTGGGCGGCGGCGAAGGTGTCGTGGCCGCCGCCGCGCTTGCCCGCGGCCACGGCCCCGGCCATGGCCGCGCCGAGGGCGCAGGTCTGGGCCGAGCGGGCGATCTTCATCGGGAGTCCCGTGACGTCGGCGTAGATCTGCATGACCAGGGGGTTCTTCTCGGCGATGCCGCCGCAGTTGACGACGTCCTCGATCTTGACGCCGTACTCGCCGAAGCGCTTGATGATCGTCAGGGCGCCGAAGGCCGTGGCCTCGACGAGGGCCCGGTAGATCTCGGCCGGCGTCGTGTGGAGCGTCAGGCCGAGGACGAGACCCGTCAGGCGCTGGTCGACGAGGACGGTCCGGTTGCCGTTGTGCCAGTCGAGGGCCAAAAGGCCCGACTCGCCGGGCCGGAGGGCGGCCGCGCCCCGGGTCAGGGCGGCGTGTGAGCCTTTCTTCGGGCCGCCCGGCTCGACCGTCTCGACGAACCAGTTGAAGATGTCGCCGACGGCGGACTGGCCGGCCTCGAGGCCGAGGTAGCCCGGCAGGACCGAGCCGTCGACGATGCCGCACAGGCCGGGGACGTCGGGGAGCTTCTTCGACGCCGGCCAGACGCAGATGTCGCAGGTGCTGGTGCCGATGATCTTGACGAAGCGGCCGGTGTCGACGCCCGAGCCGACGCCGCCGAGATGGGCGTCGAAGGAGCCGACGGCCACGGCGATCCCGGGGCGCAGGCCGAGCTTCCTGGCCCACTCTCTCGTCAGGCCGCCGGCGGGGACGTCGGCGGTATAGGTCTTGGAATAGAGCCGGTCGCGGAGCTCGCCCAGGCGCGGGTCGAGCTTCGACAGGAAGGCCTTGGCGGGCAGCCCGCCCCACTTGTCGTTGAACATGGCCTTGTGGCCGGCGGCGCAGCGGCTGCGCTTCATCTTCAGGGGGTCGGCGATGCCGGTGAGCAGGCCGGGGATGTAGTCGGCGCACTCGACCCAGGAAAAGGCGGCCGAAGCGACCTTGGCGTCCGTGCGCAGGCAGTGGAGGATCTTGCTCCAGAACCATTCGGAGGAATAGGTGCCGCCGCACTTGGCCAGGTACTCGGGGCGCTCGGCGGCGGCCAGGGCCGTGATCTCGGCGGCCTCGGCGTGGGCGGTGTGGTCTTTCCAGAGCCAAGCCTGGGCGTTGAGGTTCTTCTTGAATTCCTTGTAGAGGGCGAGCGGCTTGCCGGCCCGGTCGACGGGGAGGGGCGTCGATCCGGTCGTATCGACGCCGATGCCGACGACGTCGGCCGGGTCGAAATCCTTGACGGTCTTTTTGGCCTCGGCCAGTGCGTCCGGCACGGTCTTCTCGATGCCGATGATCCAGTCGGCCGGGTTCTGGCGGGCCAGGTTGGCGTCCTTGGCGTCGAGCAGGATGCCGGCGCGGCCGCTGGGATAGCCGCAGATGGCCGTGCCGACCTCGGCGCCGGTGGCGACGTCGACGAGGAGGGCCCGGACGGAGTTGGTGCCGAAATCGAGGCCGAGGGCGTACTTGGCGTTCTTCATGAGCTCATTATACTCAGGGGCAGGCTGGGGGCAAACCGGACTTGCGGACTTGGGGACATGTACCGGCGGTACGTGTCCCCTTCCTTGATAAGGATTCCTGAAATATAATGTATCGGCCGTTCAATCCGCGTCCGGGAGGAAAGACGATGAACCGCTTGACCGCCCGCTCGATCGCATCGGCCGCCCTGGTCCTGATCGCCCTGGCCCTGACAGCGCCGGCCCAGCCGGCCAGATCGGCCAAACCCGTTCAGGCCGCACCGGCGGGCCCGGCCCCGTTCACGGCGGACCTGCTCAAGGGTTTCGAAGCCCGGGCCCTGGGCCCCTATCGGGCCGGGTCGTGGGTGACGTCGTTCGCCGTGCCGGACGCGCCGGCCCGGGAGCATCTCTACACGCTCTATGTCGGGACCCGCAACGGCGGGGTCTGGAAAACGGTTAACGCGGGCACGACGTTCGAGCCCATCTTCGACGCCCAGCCCAAGCTCTCGATCGGCGACGTGGCCGTGGCCCCCTCGGACCCGAACATCGTCTGGGCCGGCACGGGCGAGCCCTACTGCGCCCGCTCGTCCAACTCGGGCGACGGCGTCTGGAAGTCGACCGACGCCGGCAAGACCTGGACGAACATGGGCCTCGGGGACTCGCACCACATCGCCCGGGTCGTCATCCATCCGGCCGACCCGGACATCGTCTACGTGGCCTCGATGGGGCACCTCTTCTCCGAGAACGCCGAGCGCGGCGTCTTCAAGACGACGGACGGCGGCAAGACCTGGACCAAGGTCCTCTACGTCGACGACCGCATCGGGGCCGTCGACCTGACGCTGGTCAAGTCGGCCCCGGACACGCTCTACGCGGCCCTGTACGAGAAAGAGCGGCGGCCGTGGACCTACAGCCTGGGCGGTCCCGGGAGCGCCATCCACAAAACGACCGACGGCGGCCGGACCTGGACGCGCCTCACGGGCGGGCTGCCGACGGGCCGCATCGGCCGCATCGGTCTCGACGTCTTCCAGAAGGACCCGGCGACGCTCTACGCGGTCGTCGAGAACGTCAACCCGCGGCCGGCGACGCCCCAGGAGATCGAGCAGGACAAGCGGCGCGGCGTCGAGCCGGCGCCCCGCACGGTCGGCAACGAGGTCTACCGCACCGACGACGCCGGCAAGACCTGGCGCAAGGTCAACGCCGGCTACGAGGCGGCCCTCGACAAGGCGCCCTACTCGTTCAACCAGCTGCGCATCGACCCGGCCGACCCCCAGACCGTCTACATCACCGGCCAGTCCCTGGCCTCGACCAACGACGGCGGCAAGACCTGGAAGGGCCTCGGCTGGCCCTCCGACGGGGTCATGCCCCGGGCCTTCGGCGATTGGCGGTGCATGTGGATCGACCCGCTCGACCCGGCCCGGCTCATCTTCGGCTCGGACGGCGGGGTCAACATCTCCTACGACCGGGGCAAGACCAGCCACCACGCCTACAACCTGCCGCTGACCGAGTGGTACGCCGTCGGCGTCGACATGGAGGACCCGTACAACATCTACGGCGGCCTGCAGGACCACGACTCGTGGAAGGGGCCGTCGAACGGCTGGGCCGGCGAGATCACGCTGGCCGACTGGGTGACGGTCGGGGAGGGCGACGGCATGTACAACTGCGTCGACCCGACCGACTCGCGCTACCTCTACAACAACCGCGAGATGGGCGCCATGTGGCGCTTCGACCAGAAGACCGGGGTCCAGACACAGATCACCCCGCGCCGCGAGAAGGGCCAGGATCCCCTGCGCTTCAATTGGACGCCGCCGATCGCCGTGTCGCCTCACAACCCGGCCATCATCTACACGGGGGCCCAGGTCGTCTTCCGGTCCATAGACCGCGGTGCCCGCTGGCGGGAGATCTCGCCCGACCTGACGACCGACGAGGAGGCCAAGCAGCACGGCGAGAGCTACATCTCCTACTGCACGCTGACGACGATCGCCGAGTCGCCCGTCGAGCCGGGCGTCATCTGGGCCGGGTCCGACGACGGCAAGGTCCAGGTGACCAGGGACGGCGGGGCGACCTGGCTCGACCGGACGGCTAAGCTGGCCGCGGCCGGCGGGCCGGCCGGGTTCTGGACGAGCCGCGTCTTCCCCTCGCCCCACGCGGCCGGGACGGCCTTCGTGGCCAAGACCGGCTGGCGCCTGGACGACTACCGGCCGTCCCTGCACCGGACGGACGATTTCGGCGAGACCTGGACCTCGATCTCGGGCGACATGCCGGCGGGCCGGCCGATCAACGTCGTCGTCCAGGACCGCAAGAACCCGGACCTGCTTTTCGCCGGGACGGAGTGGGGCGTCTACGTCACGCTCGACGGCGGAAAGCGTTGGCTGCCGTTCCGGGCCGGCATGCCCTCGGTCAAGGTCACGGACCTGGTCATCCACCCACGCGAGAACGACCTAGTGGTGGCGACCTACGGCCGGGGCGCCTATGTCGTCGACATCGCGGCGCTCCAGGGGATGACGGCGGCGGCCCTGGCCGACGACGTCCATCTCTTCGACATCGAGCCGGAGACGCAGCGGGTCACGGGCGCCCTCGGCAATTACCAGCTCCTCGGCGACAGCCACCTGTTCACGCCGAACGAGCCCAATGCCGTCGTCGTCCACTATTGGCTGAAGGCCAAGGTGGCCGGGACGGTCAAGGTCACCGTGGCCGACTCCTCGGGCGCCGTGCTGGCCGAGCTCACGGGCAAGAACGAGCTCGGGCTCAACACGGTCACGTGGGGCATGCGGCCCCAGCGGCCGGCCGCCGGCGGGCAGAGGCCCGAGGGCTGGGGCGGCGGCCGCCTGGTCGAGCCCGGCACGTACACGGTGACCTTAGAGGCGGCGGGCAAGAAGATCGCCAAGCCGGCCGTCATCCGCTATCGCCAGGGCTGGACCGTCGGTCCCACGCCCGTCGTCATCCATTAAAATGGGGGACATGATACCTATTTCCTATTTATCGATAGTCGGGAGACTTGCTTCGTTTAAAGACGAGATCATGAATAGATGGCCGTTCGGAGCTTCAAAAAAATAGGAAATAGGTATCATGTCCCCCATTTTAGGAGGTCGAAGATGAGAGCTGTCGCGCGCTGCGCCGCCCTGGCGGCACTGACTTTCGCTATCATGACCTGCGCCCGGGGGCCCAAGGCCGATTACCCGGCCGCGCCCGTGCCCTTCACCGACGTCCACCTGACGGACGCCTTCTGGGCCCCGCGCCTGGAGACGAACCGCACCGTGACCATCCCGCATATCTTCAAGGAGAGCGAGGATACGGGCCGGGTCAAGAACTTCGACGTGGCCGCGGCCGCCCTCGGCGGGGCCACGGACGGCAAGTACTGCAGCCGTTTCCCGTTCGACGACTCCGACGTCTACAAGATCATCGAAGCGGCCTCCTACGCTTTGGCCACGCACGCCGATCCCGAACTCGCCTCCTACGTCGACGGGCTGGTGGCCAAGATCGCCGCGGCCCAGGAGCCGGACGGCTACCTCTACGCCGCCCGCACCGTCGGCGGGCCGCCGCCCCAGCCCTGGCTTGGGAAGGAGCGCTGGTCGCACCTCTACATGAGCCACGAGCTCTATAACCTCGGGCATCTCTACGAGGCCGCCGCCGCCCACTACCAGGCGACGAAAAAGAAGAACCTCCTCGATATCGCCGTCAAGAGCGCCGACCTCGTGGCCCGCGAGTTCGGCCCGGGCAAGCGCACCAATCCCCCCGGCCACGAGGAGATCGAGATCGGCCTGGTCAAGCTCTACCGCGTCACCGGGACGCGCAAGTACCTCGACCTGGCCAAGTTCTTCATCGACGCCCGCGGCAGGACCGAAGGCCGCGTCCCGTTCGTCGAGGACCCGCGGGAGGGGAAGGAGCAGCTCCTCTACGGCGAATACGCCCAGGACCACAAGCCCTTCGTCGAGCAGACCGAGGCCGTCGGCCACGCCGTCCGGGCCGGCTATCTCTACGCCGGCGCCGCCGACGTCGCGGCCCTGACCGGCGACGCCGCCTACATCGCCGCCCTGGAGAAGATCTGGCTCGACATGGCCGCGACCAAGCTCTACATCACCGGCGGCATCGGCGCCGCCGGCGGCTGGGAGGGCTACGGCCCGCCCTACCGCCTGCCGAACCTCAGCGCCTACGCCGAGACCTGCGCCAATATCGCCACGTTCCTGTGGAACTCCCGCATGCAGCGCCTGGCCCTCGACGCCAAGTACGCCGACGTCATGGAGCGCATCCTCTACAACGGCGTCCTGTCCGGCATCTCCCTCTCGGGCGACCGCTTCTTCTATCCCAATCCCCTGGCCTCGTTCGGCCAGCACGAGCGCGTGCCCTGGTTCAGCTGCGCCTGCTGCCCGCCCAACGTGGCCCGCATCCTGACCTCGGTGCCCGGGTATTTCTACGCCGCGTCGAAGGACGAGGTCTACGTCAATCTCTATGCCCAGGGGACGGGCAAGATGAAGGTCGCCGGCACGGACCTCGAGCTCGTCCAGACGACCGAGTATCCCTGGCAGGGCGACGTCAGGATCGAGGTCAAGCCGGCCCGCGAGGCCGCTTTCACCCTGGCCGTCCGCATCCCCGGCTGGGCCCAGAACAGGCCCGTGCCGACCGATCTCTACGCCTATCCCGAGCCCGCCGCGGGCCTGGCCACGCTCAAGGTCAACGGCGAGGCCGTCGACCTCGGCGCGCTCGACAAGGGCTATGCCCTCGTCACCCGGACCTGGAAGTCCGGCGACGTCGTCGAGCTGTCGCTGCCCATGGCCGTCCGCCGCGTCTTCGCCCACGACGCCGTCGAGGCCGACCGCGGGCGCGTCGCCGTCGAGCGCGGCCCGCTCGTCTACTGCGCCGAATGGACCGACAACGGCGGCCGGGTGGCCAATCTCGTCCTGCCCGACGCTGCCTCCCTCACGGCCGAATCGCGGCCCGATCTCCTCAACGGGGTCGTGGTCATCAAGGGCGAAGCCGAGGCCGCCGTCGAGAAGGGCGGCCGGATCGTCTCCGAGAAGACGCCGCTGACCCTCATCCCGTACTACGCCTGGGCCAACCGCGGCAAGGGCGAGATGGCCGTCTGGCTGGCCCGGGACGCCTCCAAGGCCCGCGTTGCCCGCGAGCCGGGCCTGGCCGCCAAGGCCAAGGTCACGGCATCGGAGGGAGCGGTCAATCCTCAAAAGGCCAACGACCAATTCGAGCCCGAAGCTTCGGACGACGCCGCCGGCTACATGCACTGGTGGCCGAAGAAGGGCACGACCGAGTGGATCGAGTACGCCTTCGACGCCCCCGTCCGCGTCTCCGAGGCCTCCGTCTACTGGTTCGACGACACCGGCGGCGGGTGCCGCGTCCCGGCCGCCTGGCGCGTCCTCTACAAAGCGGGGGAGAGCTGGGTCCCGGTCAAGGCCTCGGGCGCCTACGCCACGGCCAAGGACGCCTGGAACGCCGTCCGTTTCGCGCCCGTGCGCACGACGGCCCTGCGGCTCGAGATCGATCTACAGAAGGACTGGGCCGCCGGCGTCCACGAGTGGGCGGTCAAATAGCCCTTTTCCCCAAAAATCTAAGCCCGCTTCAGAATAGGGGAGAATCCCTGTCTCCTCTGAGCGTCTCTTCAGATAGGCCCGTAGCTCTGAGCGCGGGGCCCGAGGATTCAGAGCCCCGGTCCGGCAGGCCGATGAATACAGCCTCTTGACAAGATGTACAAATGTACATATAATCATGACCTATGAATGGGACCGGGATAAGGCAGGCGCGAACGTCCGTAAGCACGGAATCTTCTTTTCTGATGCCCTTACGGTTCTTGAAGATGACTTGGCTCTGACAATGGAAGACCTTAACGCGGACGAAAGACGGTGGCTGACATTGGGCCGAGATCATTTCGGCCGCGTGCTTGTCGTTATTTATACCTGGAGAAGAGACGAGATCAGGATCATCTCTGCCCGGAAAGCGAGCCCTGACGAGCGTCGGCGATATGGGAGGGGAGAATGAAGAAATCCTACGATTTCAGCAAGGGAAAACGAGGGGCGGTCGTTCCTCTCCCCCCGGGGAAAACCCGGATCACGATACGACTCGACAACGAGATCATCGACTGGTTCCGCGATAAGGTCGAAGCCCGCGGCGGGGGCAGTTATCAAACAATGATCAACAACGTGTTGCGGCTATATGTCCAGCACGGCGGCGAGGATTTCGAGTCCTATTTGCGCAAGATCGTCCGGGAGGAGATAGGGGGCGAAAGCACGGCAAACACGGATCTCTCCATACCGCCCGGACGACTCTGACCGGTCAATACTTTTCCGAGACCGATCCGATCCCTTCGGTCAGCCCTGTCTCACGGACCTATGAGCCGAAGTGCCCGGTCTGGCGGAGCTTGAAGAACGCCCGGGCGCAGGCCTCGATGTCGTTGGCCGCGTCGTGGGCCCCTTCGTAGGAGAACCCGAAGACCCAGGTGTGGAGCTCCTCGAGGGTCGGCCACTTGTAGCCGCACCCGCCGCCCGGCCGCGGCAGCTGGACCAATCCGGTCGTCGACTTCATGGTGCATATCCCGGCGAGCTCGAAGAACCCCTGAGGCCGTCGCGTCCGAACGATCTCCCCGGCGATGACGTTGCGGTCGTAATCGAGGTTGTGGGCCACGAGCGTCGTCCCCGGCTCCAGGGCCGCCTCCAGGAACTCGTCGAGGACCTCGGCCAGTTCCCTGCCCTCGCGGCGGGCCCGGGCGTCCGAGATGCCGTGGATGCGCGTCGCGTCGGCCGGGATGTGGAAGCCCTCGGGCCTGACGAGGAAACTGCGGCGGTCGATCGCGTTCCCCTGGTCGTCGTAGCGGGCCCAGGCCAGCTGGACCAGGCGCGGCCACTGGTCGACGACCTCGGGCGAGAAGAAGCGGACGCCCGGCAGGCCCGTCGTTTCGCAGTCGAAGAAGAGCAGTTTCGAGGCCGGCATGTCTAAACTCCCGGTCATAGGGTTACCCGGTCTTGGGACCCGTGTCAAGGCCGGGGCGGAGGGTCGCCGGGGATAAACGCCGTCACCGCGCCCCGCGTAATCATGATGGGACGATCCTCCGAACCTACCTAAAGGAGCCGTGATGATAAAGATGGTGACCGCTTTCCTGACCGTGGCCCTGTTGCTCTCGGCGCCGCCGATCACCCGCGCCGATGAGCCCTCCGACGAAACCGCCATCACCCAACAGGTCCAACAGGCTTATGTGGACGGCCTGTTGAATCTGGGGGACCTCGAGAGGACGCGGGCGGGCTTCCATCCCGATTTCGTCCTGCTCGGCCTCCGCAACGGACAGCTGACCCGGTTCCCGATCGCCGATTGGATCGCTTCGGCCGAGAAACAGAAGACGGCGGGCCAGAAGCCCCCGCTCACGACCATCCGGAAGATCTCGATCGACGTCACCGGGACCGCCGCGGCCGTCAGGCTCGAGCTGGACCGCGCCGGCAAGCTCGTCTATACCGATTACCTGTCTCTCTACAAGTTCGCCGACGGTTGGAAGACCGTCGGCAAGATCTACTTTTAGCACTCCTGACCCGAGGCGCGGGGGCGATCCGGGCGGAACGGGCCCCCGCGGTCCCCGGCGCCGCGCGGCGTTGACACGCGGCGGAAGGCGGGATACATTCCCCCTTGCTGTCCCCGGTCCGATGTCGGGCCCCACCCGCCGTCGGCTGTCCGGACCGTGAAGGAGGCCTCCATGCACCGCCCTCGTAGCCGGTTCCTGTCCAACGCCGCCGCGCTCGCCGTCGTGCTCTTCGCCAGCGTCCTGGCCGCCGCGCTGGCATCCTGCCGGTCCGGCGCCGCGGACCCGTTCGCCGAGCTCCGCGGCGTCACGCAGTTCGTCCCCAACTCTTCGTTCGAGGAGCTCGAGGGCGAGAATCCCAAGGGTTGGACGCCGCGCGCCTGGCAGCGGGGCGGCGCCGCCTTCGCCGTCGCCCCGTCCGGGCGGACGGGCGCGCGGAGCGTGACCGTCGGCTCGGAGAACGACAAGGGCGTCGACGCCTCCTGGGTCGCCGTCGTCCCCGTCCGGCCGTACTCGCGCTATAAGCTCGCCGGCTTCATCAAAACGGAGAACGTCGCCGCCGGCACGGGCCGCGGGGCCCAGATCAACGTCAACGGCGAGGGAGACTGGCGGACGGCGCCTCTCACCGGCACGCTCGACTGGACCGAGGTCGGCGTCGAGTTCGAGGCCGGGGCCGTCGACGCCGTCGAGGTCACCTGCCTCCTCGGCGGCTGGGGCCGGTCCACGGGCCAGGCCTGGTTCGACGACGTCACCCTGACCCGGCTATCGGGCCGCGAGCTCGGCCGGCCCGCTGTCACCATCGATGGGGCCAAGACGGGCGCGCCGGTCTCCAAATACATCTACGGCCAGTTCATCGAGCACCTGGGCCGCTGCATCTACCAGGGGCTGTGGGCCGAGCTGCTCGAGGACCGCAAGTTCTTCGAGGCCGTGGGAGAAGGGGAATCGCCCTGGAAGCCGGTCGGGGAGCCCGCGGCCGTGACCATGGACAAGGTCCGGCCGTTCACCGGCGCCCACACGCCGCGCGTCGCCCTCGACGGCGCGACGCCGCGGGGCCTCGTCCAGGGCGACCTGGCCCTCGTCGAGCGCCGCGATTACGTCGGCCGGGTCGTTCTCGCCGGCGACGCCGGCGCCGCGCCGGTCACGGTCAGCGTCGTCTGGGGCGAGGCGCCCGAGGCCCGCTGGTCCCTCACGGTCGACGCCCTCGGCCGCGACTTCCGGACCGTGCCCTTCGCCTTCAAGGCCGGCGCGACGACGGCGGCGGCCCGGCTCGAGATCGTCTCCTCGGGCCGCGGCTCGTTCCGCGTCGGCACGGCCTCGATCATGCCGGCCGACAACATCGACGGCTTCCGGCCCGAGGTCGTGGCCCTCCTCAAGGAGCTCGACAGCCCCGTCTACCGCTGGCCCGGCGGCAACTTCGTCAGCGGCTACGACTGGCGCGACGGCATCGGCGACCGCGACCGGCGCCCGCCGCGCAAGAACCCGGCCTGGACGGGCATCGAGCACAACGACGTCGGCATCCACGAGTACATGGACCTCATGCGCCTCATCGGCGCCGAGCCCTACATCACGGTCAACAGCGGCCTCGGCGACGCGGCCATGGCCCTCGAGGAGCTCCAGTACGCCAACGGCGCGGCCGACACCCCGATGGGCCGGCTGCGGACGGCCAACGGACACCCCGAGCCCTGGGGCGTCACTTTTTGGGCCATCGGCAACGAAATGTACGGCGACTGGCAGCTCGGGCACATGCCGCTCTCCGACTATGTCAAGAAGCACACCCAGTTCGCGGTGGCCATGAAGGCCATGGACCCGACGATCAAGGTCGTCGCCGTCGGCGCCGTCGGGCGCTGGAGCGAGACCATGCTGGCCGAGGCCTCCAACCACATGGACCTCGTCAGCGAGCACTTCTATGTCCAGCACAAGCCCGGGCTCCTGGCCCACGTGGACCAAGCCCCGGCCGAGGTCCGGCGCATCGCCGAGGCCCACAGGAAATACCGGGCGACGATCCCTCCGTTGCGCGACAAGCCCGTGCCGGTCGCCCTCGACGAATGGAACTACTGGTACGGCCCGCACGTCTACGGCGAGCTCGGGACGCAGTATTTCCTCGAGGACGCCCTGGGTGTCGCCGCCGCGCTCAACGAGTATGCCCGCCAGAGCGACGTCTACTTCATGGCCAACTATGCCCAGACCGTCAACGTCATCGGGGCCATCAAGACCTCGAAGACGGCGGCCGTCCTCGACACGACGGGCGTCATCCTGGCCCTCTACCGGAAGCACTTCGGGACGGTCCCCGTCGCGGTCGGCGGCGCGCCCGAGCCCCTCGACGTCATGGCCTGCTGGAAAGACGAGTCGAAGACGGTCTTGACCCTCTCGGTCGTCAACCCGACCAAGAGCGCCGTTACGCTGAGGCTCGACGCGGGCGACCTGACCTTGCCCAAGAGCGCGCGGCTCTTCCTCGTCGGCGGCCTCGACCCCCGCGCCTGCAATGTCCCCGGCCAGGAGCCCCAGGTCTCGGTCCACGAAACGGCCGATGCCCCCTTCGGTCGGACCATCATGGTCCCCCCGATCAGCGTCAGTCTCTACGAGATCGGGGTCAGACCCCAGCTTTAACAATAGAATGAGCAACTTAACCTCGGGAAAGGGCCTGCAAAGCGGCCTTTTTCGAGGTTTTTAGACCCAAAAACATGAAAGTCGTTCGGAGGAGTCCCATGAGCCGTTCCCATCGGTCCGTCAAAGCCCTCTCGCTCTTCCTCTCCCTGGTCCTCGGCCTGGCCCTCTTGCCGGCCCTCGCCCAGCAGAAAGTCCACGACGAGTATACCAAGAAGATCCGCGAGTTCACGACCGATCCGCACTTCACCACGAAGTACGTCGATTCCCTGCCCTACGCCGAGGGCGTGCCGACGCCGCTCGAGGTCCTCGGCCGCATCGCCGGGGCCAAGGACGTCCTGTCCACCACCTCCGAGATCTACAAGTACATGCGGGCCCTGGCCGCCGCCACTCCCCGGGTCAAGGTCTTCGACATCGGCAAGACCGAGGAAGGTCGCGACTGGATCGTCGTCGCCGTGGCCGACGAGGCGACCATCCGCGACCTCGACCGCTACAAGGCCATTCTGGCCAAGCTGGCCGACCCCCGCAAGATCACCGAGGACGAGGCCCGGGCCCTCCTCCGCGAGGCCAAGCCCATCTATTGGGCCACGGGCGGCCTCCATTCCGGCGAGACCGGCTCGCCCGAGATGCTGATGGAACTGGCCTACCGCGTCGCCGTCGACGAGTCGCCCTTCGTCAAGGCCATCCGCGACAACGCCATCACGCTCATCACCCCGGTCCTCGAGCCCGACGGCCGCGACAAGCAGGTCGAGGTCCACATGGCCAAGCGCAAGGATCCCAAGGCCGACGTCCCCAACCGGCTCCTCTACTGGGGCAAATACGTCTCCCACGACAACAACCGCGACAACCTCGGCCTGGCCCTCAAGCTCAGCCAGAACGTCATGAAGGTCTTCCTCGACTTCCACCCGCAGGTCATGCACGACCTCCACGAATCCATCGCCTACCTCTACATCTCGACGGGCACGGGCCCCTACAACGCCTGGCTCGATCCCATCACCGTCGACGAATGGAACCTCCTGGCCTACCGCGAGGTCGACGAGCTGACCAAGGCCGGCGTCCCCGGCGTCTGGACCCAGGGCTTCTACGACGGCTGGGCCCCCAACTACGCCTTCTACGCGGCCAACGGCCACAACGCCATCGGCCGCTTCTACGAGACCCAGACCGCGGGCGACGGCTCGACCCGCGTCGTCTCGGCCGCGTCCGACCGGGCCTGGTTCCGGCCCAACCCGCCGCTCCGCTCGACCCTGTGGTCCCTCCGCAACAACGTCAACCTCCAGCAGAGCGGCGTCCTCGTCGGCATGAACCACCTGGCGACGCTCAAGGACAAGTTCCTGGAGAGCTTCTACCTCAAGGGCCGCCGCTCGATCGCCAAGGCCCGGGCCGAGGGCCCGGCCGCCTACGTCTTCCCCGGCGACGACGCCCGGCCCGGCCAGCAAGCCCGCCTCCTCCGCCAGCTCCAGGCCCAGGGCGTCGAGGTCCACCGGGCCGACAAGGCCTTCAAGATCAAGGACGCCGAATACCCCGCCGGCAGCTACGTCGTGCGCATGGACCAGCCCTACTCGCGCATGGCCGACATGATGCTCGACCGCCAGTACTTCAATGTCAACGACCCCTCCCCCTACGACGATGTCGGCTGGACGCTCGGCCCGCTCTACAACGTCCGGACCGTCCGCGTCGAGGACGCCGCCGTCCTCGACGCCCCGATGACCCCGGTCGCCGGCCCCGTGGCCGCCCCCGGCGGCGTCGTCCGCTTGGCCAAGGGGGCCGCGCAGGCCTACCTCGTCAACCACAACGCCGACAACGCCCTGGCCACGTTCCGGTTCGCCCGCAAGGACCTCAAGATCCAGGCGGCCGAGAAGGACTTCGAGGCCCAGGGCCGCAAGTTCCGGGCCGGCTCGTTCGTCATCAAGCCCGCCGACAATCCGGCCGACCTCGAGGCCGTCCTGGACGAGGCCGGGAAGACCCTCGGCTTCACGGTCGTCGCCGCCGCGGCCGCCCCCTCGGTCCCCACCCACGAGGTCGGCGCCCCCCGCGTCGCCGTCATGCACACCTGGCAGAACACCCAGAACGAGGGCTGGCTGCGGATCGCCCTCGACGAGTGCGGCATCCCCTACGACTACATCTCGGTCCACGCCGCCCGCGACAACGCCAAGCTCCGCGACAAGTACGACGTCATCATCTTCGGCCCATCCTCGGCGGATCCCTTCAGCGTCGTCAACGGCGTCAGCGGCGACAAGCCCCTGCCCTGGAAGAAGACCGAACTCACCCCGAGCATCGGCGTCGAGGACTCGACCGACGACATGCGCGGCGGCCTCGAGCTCGACGGCGTCATGCACCTGCGCGACTTCGTCAGGGACGGCGGTGTATTCATCACCATCGGCTCGAGCTCGGCCCTGCCCATCCACTTCGGCCTGGCCCAGGGGCTGGCCGTCCGCGACACGTCCAAGCTCTGGGCCCGGGGCGGCGTCTACCAGGCCACCCTAGGCGACCGGACGAGCCCGCTCGCCTACGGCTACGACGACAAGCTCGGTATCTACTTCAGCCAGTCGCCCGTCTTCGCCCTGGGCGGCCAGAGCGGCCGGGCCCGGGGTCTGACCGCCACGCCCGGGGGCGGGCCGTCCGGCCGGGTCTCCGGCCGCGGCAGCGCCTCCGACCCCGACGTCGTCCAGGGCCGCCCGCGCGACCTCGGTCAGAGGACCATCGAGGAGTTCCGCAAGGCCGAGAAGGCCGCGGCGAAGCCGGAGGAGGGCGAAGAGAGCCCCCGTCCGTCGATATTCGCGGCCAACCGGCCCCGCGTCGTCCTGAGCTTCGCCTCCGGCGTCGCCGACCTGCTCATCAGCGGCGGCCTGGCGGGAGGCGAGGAACTGGCCGGCTCGCCGGCCCTGGTCGACGCCTCGATCGGCAAGGGCCACGTCGTCCTGTTCAGCTTCAACCCGGCCTGGCGCAGCCAGACCCACGGCTCCTATTTCTTCATTTTCAACGCTTTGCTGAACTGGAAGGACCTCGGCGCCAAGCCCAAGTGAGCCCGGCGGGGAACATCCGGGCCCGGGCGCGCGTATCTATGGATGGTGAGTCGCCATCCCTCGAGGAGGTCCGCATGAAAAGCCCTCTCCGTAAAACGTTCGCTCCCGTCGCGGTCCTGGCCTGCCTGGCCGCCCAGGCGGCCGCGCCCGCCGCGGCCCAGGACAAACCCGTCGACATGAAAAAGCTCATCGGCGAGATCGTCGGCGACTACGAGTTCGGGGCGCAGGGCCAGATATTGCTCGTCTCTTTCATCGAGCAGGACGGCAAGCTCTTCGGCGCCCCGCCCGGCGAGACGCCCGAGGAGATCCACCCCGTCGAGGGCAAGCCCCTGTGCTTCGACGTCACCCTGGCCGATTCCGGCGACTACTACGAGCTCCAGTTCGTCCGCAACGACAAGGGCGTCATCGACAGGTGCGTCATGAGCGTCCAGGGCATGGTCATCGAGGGGGCCAAGGTCATCAAGTAGGCCCGTCGGCCCGGTTCCTTGACAGCCTCCCGGCCGAGGACTATCATTTTTCCCCCGCCGCGAGCGGGAGATCCCCGAGTGAGAGAGCCGAGGAGCCGCCGTGTTCAGAACATCCGACCTGAAGAAGGGCGACGTCGTCAAGATCGACGGCGAGCCCCACATCGTCGAGACGATCAAGGTCCAGAAGCCGTCCGCGCGCGGCGCCGTGACCATCTACAAGATCCGCTTCCGCGACCTGCGGTCGAAGCGCAAGGTCGACCAGTCGCTCCACGGCGACGACATGTTCGACGAGGCCGACTTCGAGCGCCGGCCGGTCCAGTATCTCTACGGCGACGCGTCGGGCATCACCTTCATGGACCTCCAGGACTACGGCCAGTTCACGCTCGCCAAAGAGGAGATCGAGGACGAATGGCCCTATCTCACCGAGGGGCTCGAGGGGATCATCGCCATCTCCTCCGAGGGCCGGGTCCTGGGGCTCCAGATCCCGACCTTCGTCAACCTCGAGATCGTCGAGACCATCCCGTCCGTCAAGGGCGGATCGGTGACGGCCCGGAACAAGCCGGCGACCCTGTCGACGGGGCTCGTCGTCCAGGTCCCCGAATACATGGCCGTCGGGGAGACCATCCGGGTCGACACGCGCACCGGCGAATACGCCTCCAAGGCCTGATCATGGGCTCGAGGGGACCGTCCCGAAGGGACCGTCCCTCTTGGCGGTCATGTTGAACAACGGCTACGACTATCCCGACCGCGTCGCCCGCTCCGACGAGGGCCTGTCCGTCCTCGCGTTCTATGCCCGCGCCTACCGCCATTCGTCCGAAGCCGAATGGCGGGCCAAGATCGACGGCGGCGAGGTGACCCTCAACGGCCGGCCGGCCCGGGCCGACGACGTCCTCGAACGCGGCGACCTCCTCGTCTACAGCCGCCCGCCGTGGCGGGAGCCGGACGCGCCGCGGGAGTTCGGGACGCTCTACGAGGACGAGGACGTCCTGGCCCTCGACAAACCCTCCGGCCTGCCCGTCCTTCCCGGAGGCTTCTTCCTGGAGACGACCCTGCTCCATCTCGCGCGCGAACGCTTCGGCCCGGCCGCGTCGCCGCTCCACCGTCTCGGCCGCGGCACGTCCGGGGTCATTCTCTTCACCCGCAACCGGGCGTCCGCCCTGGCGCTGGCCACGGCCATGTTCGAGCGCCGCATCCTCAAGGTCTATCTGGCGCTGGCGGCGGGGACGTCGATGCCGGACGCGTTCACGGTCGACGCCCCCATCGGGCCCGTGCCGCATACGCTTCCGCCGACCGTCAACGCCTATCGTCCCGGCCCCGGCGGCCGGCCTTCGGTGAGCCACGTCAAGGTCTTGCGCCGCGACCCCGGCCGCGACGTCACGCTCGTCGAAGTGACCATCCCGACAGGGCGGCCCCATCAGATCCGCATCCACCTCGCCTACGCCGGCCATCCGCTCGCCGGCGATCCCCTCTACCGCGCGGGCGGCCTGCCCCGCGCCGACGGCGTCGACGACGAGATCGCGACGACCCCCGGCGCGATCGGCTATCGGCTCCACGCCTGGAAGATCCGCTTCCCGCACCCGTCGCGCGGCGAAGAGGTCGAAGTGGTCAGCCCGCCCCCGGAAGCCCTGCGCCCGCCGGCCGGCTAATCGGCGCGCTTGAAGCGCAGCACGCACGCGCTCGCCGGAAAGCCCTCGTTCCCGTACTCGATCTCGAGGGCCCAGCCGGCGGCGCGGGCCCGGTCCCGCCAGATCGTCTCGAAGATGCGCCGATAGTCCTCGAACGCGATCCTCTGGCGGAGGTGGGCCGAGGCCTTGTAGAGCCCGAAGAAATAGGTCGACATGCGGACCTCGGCCTCGGCGTCACCGAGCTTCTCCAAGGTGACCGTGTTGCCCCTGAGGTTGGCCTGCTCCCAACACGCGTAGAGGATGAAGGCGCGCCGCGGCTCGACGAACGGGACCCAGGTCTTGGCGGCCAGGAAATAGCCGTCGCCGTCCTTGAAGGAGTCGAAGGCGTACTCCCGGCCCTTGAAGGCGGCCAGCTCGTTGAACACCCGGACCTCGCGCGACCACGAGGTCTCCTCCCGGATGTGGGCCTTGGTCGCCTCGTCGACGTCAGGGAAGCTCGTGGCCGGCGGCGGCGGGGTCCGGTCGAGGCGGATGGTGATGGCCTCGAGGTGGCGGAAGGACCAGCGCCCGCCCTCGACGAGGAAGGTGAAGCAGTATTCGGCCGAACGGCCGTCGAAGTTCAGCGGCGTGAGAAAATGGACGTGCTCGCCCACGCGATGGACCTCGGGCGCCCTGTCCCATTCCGCCCAGGACGCCTTGGCCCGCATCTCCGCGAGGAAACCGAGGAGGGGCCCCCGGAGCTCCTCGTAGTAGGGTTCGACCTTGGCCGCGGGGAACTCGCCGGCCTTCATCGCCGCGACGAACTCCTCCCAAACGGCGAGGTCGTCCTGGGCGGGCCGCGGGGGCGCCCCCGCGGCCTCGAGGACAGGCGCCGCCGACAGGGCGATCAGGAGAAACGACAGGACCGCGCGGGTCATTTGATCTTCTTGGCCTCGAAGACGTGGCCCTCGTTATAGAGCTCCAGTCGAGTGACCGCGCCCGCGGCGTCCCTGAAGAACGTCAGCTCGCGGCCGCCCGGCCGGAAGAACTCCGTCGGGCTCCAGGGCTGATAGAAGACCTCGGGCTGGCCCGGCGACCTGATCCGCAGCCGGCCGTCCGCCGCGGTGACGGCGACCGCGACGCCCGGCTCGATCTCGTACTCGCCGGCGAAGGCCTCGAGGGCCTTGGCCTCGAGCGCGACGGCCGTCCGGGCGACCGGCGGCCGGAACCGGCCCACGGGCCACTTCGGTTCGAGGGCGTAGAGGCCGAGGTCGTCGATGTCGAAGGGTGTGTTGCACAGGACGACGACCGCCGCCTTCCTCGCCGGGTCGAAGCCGGCGAAGGACCGGTAGCCGCCCGTGCCGCCGTTGTGCCAGACGATCTCCGTCCCGTACTTCCTCCAGACGTGCCAGCCCAGGCCGATGGTCAGGTCGGGCACGCCGGTCGGGCGCTCCTCCTTCAGCATGAGGTCGAAGGCCGCCCGCAGGGGCGTCTCGCGCAGGCCCATGGCCGCCGTCAGGAACTTGAGCATGTCCCGGGCCGTCGACCGGAGAGCCCCGGCCGGCGCCAGGACGTCGAAGTTCCAGCTCTTGACCGGCCCGAGGTTGGGCCCGCTGCCCGGGGCCAGTCGGGCCTGCAGGCGCGCGTCGAGCGCGATGGCCGTGTCGCCCATCCCCAGCGGCTCGAGGACGCGCCGGCGGACGAGCTCCCCGTAGCCCATCCCGGCCCGCAGGGCCAGGGCGTGGCCGAGGAGCCCGACGCCCAGGTTGGAATACTCGTACTTCTCGCCGATGCCGCGGGCGAGCTTGACCTTGGCCAAGAAGGCGTACAACCGGTCCGCCCCGTAGTCGACGTACGGATCGGCCCCGTCGGCCGGTTTGATGTTGTCCGGCATGCGCGGCAGCCCCGAGACCTGGTGGGAGAGGTCGCGCAGGGTGATCTTCTTGCCGTCGCGCTCCGGCATCGCGACGGACGCCGGCAGGAACTTGGCCACCGGGTCGTCGAGCCCGACCTCGCCCCGCACGACCATATCGGCCAGGACGAGGGCGGTGAAGACCTTGGTGATGGAGCCGATCTCGTAGACCGAGTCGGCCCCGGGCGGTGCCGCGCCGCCGGGGGCCGCGGCGCCCGAGGCCAGGAAGCGCTCGCCCGAGGCGTCCGCCAGCCCGACGACGATGCCGACGGCCTTGCGGCCTTCGCCGGTGCGATTGGACAGGAGCTTCTGCAGTTCGCCGGGGTCCGCGGCGCCGGCCGTGACGGCGGCCGCGAGGGCCAAGCAAAGGATGCCGCAAAGCGTCTTGTTCATGATGATGGGTTTCTCCTGGTTGGGAGTATGCGGACTATAGCACACCTCCGGGTCCTCTCCAAGGCGGGCCGGCCCGATTAGATCCGCATCCATCTCGCCTAAGCCGGCCATCCACTCGCCGGCGATCCGCTCTACCTGCCAGACGGCCTGCCCCGCAGCGACGGCGTCGACGAAGAATGGACGACGAGCCCCGGCGCGACGGGCTACCTTCTCCATTCTTGCAAGATCGGGTTCCCTCCCCCGTCCCGGGGCGGGGACGTCGAAGTGGTCTGTTCGCCTCCGGCCGGGCTGCGGCCTGGATGATCGAAAGGAGACCCCTCGATGTTCTGCTGTCGAGAGAGGCTCGCAGTGCTGCCGGGGAGCGTTCAACGGATGACGAAAACTTCAGTTGCATAATCAGCAGGGCTGGAAGAAAATACGGGTTCCAACGTCCCAAACTGCGGATCGTGCAGGCCCAGGAGGCTCGGTGAAGGACGTCCGGCACAGCGGGATGAGCGGATTTTTCCTGACCCTGCTCCTCGTCCTTGCCCTGGTTCCTGCCTGCGTCCGCTATCATCCCCGGCCGGTCGCGCCGGCCAAGGTCATGGAGGACTTCGAAGCCCGCCGTCTCGATTCGCCCGAGCTTGGGTCTTTCCTGGTCGCCAATAAAGAGGTCGACTCTTGGCCGCCGGCCGCCTTCGATCTCAAGGCTCTGACGCTGGCCGCCTTCTATTACCATCCCGATCTGGACATCGCCCGGGCCCAGTGGGGCATCGCCCAGGGAGGACGGATCACTGCCGGGGAGCGGCCTAATCCGACCCTGACCCCTCTGCTGGGCTACAACACGACCTCGCCGAGGAGCGAAGTCACGCCCTGGATCCCCGAGGTCGCCCTCGAGCTGACCATCGAGACCGCGGGCAAGCGCGGCATCCGGATCGCGGAAGCCCGCCACCTGGCCGAATCGGCACGCTGGCAGATCTATGCGGCCGCGTGGAACGTCCGCAGCCGATTGCGCGGCGCGCTGCTCGACGGCTTTGCGGCCGGAGAACGGGCGGACCTTCTCGGCGAGCAGGAAAAGCTCCAGGCCGAGCTCGTCCGTCTCCTCGAGGTTCAAAAGGACGCGGGCGAGGTTTCGGTCTTCGACCTGACCCAGGCCCGCCTGGCCCTCGACAGGGTCCGGCTGGAGACTATCGAGACCGCGCGACTCAAAGAAGAGGCCCTCGCCGGCCTGGCCGCCGCGCTCGGTGTGAGCCGCGGGGCGCTCGAGGGCGTGAACCTCTCGTTCGAGAGCTTCCGCCAGGCGCCCCGCCTCGATCTTCCGGCCGGGGAGATCCGCCGCCAGGCCGTCGTCAACCGGTCGGACATCCGGGCCGCGCTGGCCGCCTACGAGGCCAGCCAGATGGCCCTGAAGCTCGAGGTCCGCAAGCAGTATCCCGACCTTGTCTTCGGCCCGGATTACCAGCTCGACCAGACCGACAGCAAATGGACCCTCGGCGTGGGCCTCACCCTGCCCATCCTCAGTCGCAACCGCGGCCCCATCGCCGAGGCCTCGGCCGCCCGCGAAGAGAGCGCCGCCCAGTTCCTGGCCCTGCAAGCCCAGGTCATCGGCGAGCTCGACGCGGCGATCCAGGACTTCCGGGCCGCGGCTCAGAAAACGCGCGCGGCCGAGGACCTGTTGACCCACCTCACGGAGCAGGAGCGGCAAGCCCGGGCCCAGCGCGATCTGGGCGAGATTTCCAAGCTCGAGCTCCTTGGAATCGAGATCGAGCTTAATGCCGGGACCCAGGCCTGGCTCGAGTCCCTCTCTCAGGCTCAGGCCGCGGTCGGCCGGCTCGAGAACGCGGCGCAAAGCCCGCTCGACGTCAAGGACTGGATCACGACGCTGGTCCGTCAGCCGGCGGGCCCGGATAAGGAGAACAAGGATGACTAGACGCCAGGTCACGACCGGCCTCGTCGTTCTGGCGGCCGTCGCCGCGGCCGTCCTTCTCATCAGGGTCCTCGGCCCCAAAGGCGGGGGAGAGGAGGAGATCGCGACGGACGTCGGCGTCCACGTCGGCAAGATCGTCCGAGCGACCCTCCACCGCTACGTCACGGCTTACGGGACGGTCGAGCCCGAGCCTCCCGGCGGCGGCCGGCCGGCCGGCGGCGCCCAGGTCTCCGCCCCGGTCGGCGGGATCTTGACCGAGATCGCCTGCACGGAAGGCCGCCCCGTCGAGCGGGGCGCCCTGCTCTTCCGGCTCGACACGCGCCTGGCCGAAGTGGCGGTCGCCAAGGCCGAAAAGGAGCTCGCGGCCGCCGAACAAACGTACGAGCGCCAGAAGAAGCTCCTGGCGGCCGACGGGACATCGCAAAAGAGCTTCCAAGAGGCCGAGCTCGGGCTGGCCACGGCCCGGAGCGAGCTGGCCACGGCCCGTACGGAGCTCGCCCTGCTCGAGATCCGAGCCCCGCTCGCCGGGACGGTCGTCCGCATCGCCGCTCGTATCGGCCAGGCGGTCGAGCCGAACGCGGTCCTGGCCGAGGTCATCGCCCTCGACCGTCTGGTCGTCACCGCCCAGGTCCCCAGCCGCGACGCGGCCCAGCTCAAGGCGGGGCAGCCGGTCGTCTGGGGCGACGGGACCGGGTCCGCCGGCGAGGTCCTGGTGGTGGGGCGGGATGTCGATCCCAAGACTGACACCGTGCTCGTCCGGGCCTCCCTGCCGCGCGATTCCGGGCTCCGGCCGGGCACGTTCCTGACCGTCCGCATCGTCGCTGAGGAGCGCCGCGGCGTTCTGGCCGTCCCCGAAGAGAGCGTCGTCCCCGGTCCGGAGGGCGGCCCGGTGCTGATGATGGTCGAGGGCGACAAGGCCGTGCCCCGACCCGTCAAGACCAGCCTCAAGGATGCGGGCCTGGTCGAGGTCGCAGGCGAAGGGCTGGCCGAGGGCCAGGTCGTCGTCACGACGGACGCCTACAACATCACCGGCGAGACGAAGATCCACCTCCTCGACGGCAAACAGGCCCCATGAGCAAGGACTCCGCCCTCGGCCGTTTCGCCACCCGCCATTCCCTGCCGATCGTCTTCATCAGCCTGGCCCTGTGCTTGGCCGGCATCTACGCCGCGCTGACCATCCCGTCGTCGGTCTTCCCGCAGACGAACTTCCCGCGTGTCGTCATCCTTATCGATAACGGCGTCATGCCGGCCGACGAGATGATGGCCACCATCACCCGGCCTATCGAAGAGGGCATGAAGGACATCCCCGGCGTGCAGACGATCCGTTCGGCGACGGGCCGGGGCTCGGCCGAGGTCAATGTCTTCTTCAACTGGAAAGTGGACATGATCCAGTCCGAGCTCTACGTCCTCGGACGGCTGTCCCAGATCCGGGCCTCGCTGCCGGCCACGGCCGAGGCCGAGGTCTACCGGGTCACCTTCTCGAACTTCCCCATCATCGGCGTCAGCCTGACCAGCCCCAAGCGTAGCCTGACGGACCTTTGGGAAACGGCCCGCTACACCCTCAAGCCGCGCTTCCTCCAGATCCCCGGCGTGGCCCGGGTCGACCTGACGGGGGGCCGCACGCCCGAATTCCACATCGTCGTCGACCCCGTCCGGCTCCAGGCCGCCGGGTTGACCCTGGCGGAAGTGACGGAAGCGCTCAACCGGAACAACCTGGTCATGTCGACCGGTCTGCACGAAGAGAACCGTCTGCTCTACCTGGCCGTCGTGGACGGCCGGGTCCGCTCGATCGCCGACATCGAGAGCTTCCCCGTCGCCGTCGCCGGCCGCCATCCCGTCCTGGTCCGCGACTTCGCCCGGGTCGTGCGCGGGCCGGAGCCGGTGTTCAACTACGTCACGGCCGAAGGCCAGGAGGCCGTCCTCCTCAACATCTACAGCCAGCCCGAAGGCAGCACCCTGGACATCGCCAAGGCGCTCACAGCGGACCTGGCGGCCCTCAAGCGGGAGTTGTCGCCGGACCTGAAATTGGCCTTCTTCTACGACCAGTCGCTCCTCGTCCGGGCCTCGGTCCGGAGCGTCTGGGAGGCCATCCTGTTCGGCTTGGCCTTGTCTGTCCTCATCCTGTTCTTCTTCCTCAAGAGCTGGCGGACGACGTTCGTAGCCATCCTGGTCATCCCGGTGACCGTCCTGGTGACGCTGCTATCGATCAAGGCGGCCGGGATGTCGTTCAACCTGATGACCCTCGGCGGCATCGCCGCGGCCATCGGCCTGGTCATCGACGACGCCATCGTCGTCGTCGAGGCCATCCACACCAAGCGCCGGTCCGGCCGGGACCGGGTGGCGGCGATTCGGGAGGCCATCGACGAGATCGTCCGGCCGCTCATTGGCTCGACGCTGACCCCGGTCGTGGTCTTCATCCCCCTGGCCTTCCTGAGCGGCATCACGGGCGTCTTCTTCCGGGCCCTGGCCCTGACCATGGTCGTCGCCCTGTTGACCTCGCTCGTGCTGGCCGTGACCCTGACGCCGTCGCTGGCCGCCTGGCTGCTGCGGGCGCCCAAGGAGGACGCGGAAGCCCCCGGCGAAGACCGGGGCGGGCGGCTGCTCCGGAAGGTCATTGCCGTCTACGAGACTGGCGTCCGGGCGGCCCTCAAGCGGCGCGGGCTGACGATCGCTGCGTGCGGTCTGATCCTGGTCCTGGCGGTCGTCCTCGTCGGCAAGCTCGAGAGCGAGTTCCTGCCGCCCATGGACGAGGGCGGGTTCGTCATCGACTACCTGACGCCGCCGGGGACGAGCCTGGCCGAGACCCACCGCCAGCTCCGGTACGCGGAAAACATCATCCGTTCCGTGCCCGAGCTCGAGAGCTATTCGCGGCGGACGGGGGCCCAGCTGGGGCTGTTCATCACCGAGCCGAACAACGGCGACTTCTTGCTCAAGCTCAAGCCGGACCGCGAGCGCTCGACCGAGGAGGTTCTGAGCGAGCTGCGCCGCCGGCTCAACTCCGCCCTGCCCGACATCATCTGGGAGTTTCCCGGCATCCTGGGCGACCTCATCGGCGATCTCATGTACGCCCCGGAGCCCATCGAGGTGCGGCTCTATTCGACCGACACGGAGTTCCTCAAGGCCAAGGCGCCGGAGGTGGGCGCGACGCTCGAGAAGGTCCCCGGGGTCGTCGACGTCTTCAACGGGCTCGTCTATACCGGGCCGACCATCAGCTTCCGGATCCGCCCGGTCGATGCCCAGCGGTTCGGCCTCAGCGCCGAGGCCGTGGGGGCCGCGGTCAACGCGGCCATGCTTGGCGAGACGGCCTCGACGGTCCTCGAGGGCGACCGGGTCGTCGAGATCAGGGTCAAGGCCGAGCCGGAGGCCGTCGACAAGCTGGACAAGCTCCGCGTCCTGCCGCTCCGCACTCCCGACGGGGCGCTCGTCCAGCTGGGCCAGGTCGCCGATGTCGTCGAGGAGCCGGGACAGCTCGAGCTGCGGCGCGACGACTTCCGCCAGGACGTAGCCGTGACGGCCCGCCTGGAAGGCCGGGACATGGGCAGCGCCATGAGGGAGATCCGCCGGACGCTGGCCCGGGACCCGGCGCTCCGGCCCGGGGCGGTCGAGTACGGCGGTCTCTATGAGCAGCAGCAGGAGTCGTTCCGCAACCTCGTCGTGGTCCTGCTCATGGCCATCTTCCTCGTTTTCACCGTCCTCATCCTCGAATTCGGCTCGTTCGCCGAGCCGCTGGCCATCGTGGGCGGGGCGGTCCTGGCCATGTTCGGGACCATCCTGGCGCTGGCGCTGACGGGGACGTCCCTCAACGTCGTTTCACTCCTCGGCGCCATCATCGGCGTCGGCATCGTGGCTAAGAACGGCATCCTGATGCTCGACTTCGTCAAGGATCTGCGGGCCCAGGGCTGCGACCTGGCCGAAGCCCTGGTCCGCTCGGGGCGGCGGCGTCTCCGGCCGGTCCTGATGACGTCGTTGGCCGCCGGCCTGGGCATGCTGCCCCTGGCCTATGGCATCGGCTCGGGCGCCGACATGCTGCGGCCTCTGGCCATCGCGGTCATCGGCGCCCTCTGTGTCTCCGTCCTCTTGTCCCTCGTCGCCACGCCGACGCTCTATTACCTGTTGGTCGGCTGGCGGCGGACGGGCTGAGCTACTTCCCGTATTCCAGGACCATGAACGAGCCGGGCACGACCGGCGGCCGGGGCCGCGGCTGCTCAGCCGTGGGCGCGGGCGTCGGCCCGTATTCCGCCGTCACGACGAAGACGCGGTGCGTCTTGGGATCGAACTCCATCGTCCGGGCCCCGCGGGCCGTCGGCACGGTCTCGGCGACCTCGTACTTGTCGGGGGAGAGCTGTCTGACGACGGTCAGCGTTCCCCCTCCGTTCGAGGCGAAGATGAGTCCGGTCGCGGCATCGAAGCGCACGGCGTCCGGGCCGTCGCCGATCGGCACCGTGGCCGCGACCTTGCCGTTCACGAAGTCGGACACGACCATGACCCCGTCGCAGACGCTGAAGAGGCGCTTGTTCTTGAGGTCGATGGCCAGCCCGCTCGGGCCCTCGCCCGGGGCGATGGACCAGCGCTTCGTGACCTGGAGCGACTTGGCGTCGAAGGCGACGATCTCGCTCTTGTCCTCGTTGTTGACGAAGATCGTGCCCTTCCCGTCGGTGACCGCGAATTCGGGCTTGCCGCCGACGTCGACCGTCCCGACGGCCTTGTCCGTGGCGGCATCGATGGCCGTGGCGTTGGCCGTCCGGCCGTTGAAGGTGAAGACGCGGCCCGAGAAGGCGTCATACATGATCGAGTCGGGATTCTGGCCGGAGGAGGGGATCTCGTCGATGAGCTTGTGCGTCGCGAGGTCGAAGACGGAGACGCTGTTGCCCCGCCCGTTGGAGATATAGCCCCGGTTCCTCTCCGGCGCGAAGGCCACGCCGTGGACGCCCTTGAGCCCGGTGATGGGCTCGCCCTTGACGCCGGTGTCCACGTTGAGGACCTCCACGGCGTTGCCGTGGGTCACGTAGAGGAGGCGGGTCCGGCCGTCGAGCGCCATGTAGTCCCAGCCGCCCTCGCCGCCAAGGACATGCTTCTTGAGCAGGTGATAGCCGGCCGGGCCCGCCGCCTGGGCTGCGGCGGCCGCTCCTTTATCGACGATCTTCCCGCCCGGCTCGATCGTGACTTCGGCGGTCTTGTCTTTGAGCCGCACCTGGAGCTCGTAGAGCTTCTGCCCGTCCTTGGTCAATTCTTCGGCCTTGACGATCTTGGAGCCGGGGTAGGCCTTGTCGAGGGCCTTGAGCACGGCAGCCGGCAGGGAGCCCCGGGCAAGCGCTTCCTCGACCTCGACGACCTTGCCGTCGGCGGCATAAAGCAGATCCCGGTTCATCTTGCCGTCGACGCTCTCCACCTCATAATAGGTCACGCCCTTTTCGACCTCTTTGCTCGCGGCTCTGATCACGGCCCGGGGGTACGCCTTCTGGAACGCGGCCAGGACCGTCGTCGGCAGGACCTTCAGGTCCACACCGGCCGCGGCCTTCGTCTCCCCGGCCTCTTCGGCCTCTTCTTTCTCTTCGGCCTCTTCCTTCTCGTCCTCGTCGGCGCCCCACTTGGGGCCTTCAACGATCTTGCCTTCGGGCGCCACCTGGACCTCTCCGCGCTTCTCGCCCTGGACGAGCTCCGCTTCATAGACGTATTTCGGCGCGGGCAGCCGAACGATCGTGCCCTTCCCGTTCTCCGACTTGATCTCCGCCCGGATCTCCGATCTCTCGAGCTGCCCGATCTTCGCCCCGGCGGCCGCCTTCAGGATCGCGTCGGCGGCCGGCTTGGGGATGTCCTTAAGGGCGACGATCACGGCGATGTCCATGACCGTGCCGTCCTCGGCCACCTCGATCTCCCCCCGGCCGGCCTTGAACTCGAAGTCATATAAGGCGATGCCGCCTTCCCGTTCAACGTCCATCTTGTCGATGACGGCGCCGGGACAGTTCATTTCGACGGCCTTGGCGACGGCCGGCGGGACCTTGGCCGGCACCTGGGCCTGGCCGGGCGCTTGCGGACCGGCCGCGATAGCGGGGCCGGCGATGATCGTCAAGAGGGCGGCGACTCCGAAGACCGTGACGATGGAGCAAGAACGTTTCATGAGAACCTCCAAACATTATTTTACCTGGGTTTGCGGAATGACAAGACGGAACGTGCTGCCGTCTCCCTCCCGGCTTTCAAGCTCGATCCGGCCGCCGTTCGCTTCGACGGCCCATCGGGCAATAGCCAGGCCCAGCCCCGCCCCGCCCGTCTGGGATGACCGGCTCAAATCCGCCCGGTAGAACCGCTCGAACACCTTGGGGGCTTGTTCCGCCGGGATCCCGGGGCCGTCGTCGGCGACCTCGATGAGGACCTCGCGGTCCTTGACGCGAACGCCGACGTTGATGGTGCCCGCCGGCGGCGTATACTTGATCGCGTTATCGAGCAGGTTGACCAGGGCCAGCCGTAGCGTCGATTCATCGGCCGTGATCCTCGCGGCCCCGTCCGAGACCAGGGTCAGCTCCTGGCGCTTTTCCTCGGCCAGCGGCCGCAGGTCCTCGATGGACTGGGCCGCGAGAGCGAAGGCGTCGATCTCCTTGCGGCGCAACTCGACGACGCCGGCATCCGCCCGGGTCAGGGTCAAGAGGTTGTCGACGAGCTGGCTCAGCCGACCGACCTCCTCGAGCATGCTGCCGATCCGGTCACGATAGGCCGCGGGATCGAGGCCCTCCTGGAGGGCCACCTCGCCGACGCTCCGGATGACAGTGAGGGGCGTCCTCAGCTCGTGCGAGGCGTCGGCCGTGAAGCGGCTCAGGCGGTCGAAGGACGCCTCCAGGCGCGACAGCATCCGGTTGATCACACCGGCCATCTGGCCGAACTCGTCCCGGGGATCCTCGATCGGCAGGCGGGACGACAAGTTCTCCGCCGAGATCCTCTCGGCCTGGCCGGCCATAGCGGCGACGGGCCGAAGAAGCCGGCCGGCCAGCACCGATCCGCCGATGGCGGCTAGAACGAGCCCGGCGGGGAGGGCCAGAAGGAGGATCAGCAGCAAGGTCCTCAGAGCATGACGGACGGACTTCTCGGAGATGCCGACCGTGAGGACGAGGCCCGAGCCGGTCCGACCCGACCGCAGGCGGAGCCTGTCGCCGTCCGCCGTCCTGACCGTCTGCCACGGCGATGTCCCCGAGGGCCTGAAGGACGCGAGCCCGAACGCCTTGAACGCCGCCGTCTCGAACAGGACCGCCTCGCCGCGGCGGGCCTGGATGATCTGGCCGGACATCTCGGTTTCGACCTCGGCGAGCTCGTCCGGTTCTTCCTCGAGACCCCGGGCGATGGCCAGGAACTCCGACTCCACCTGGCGGCCGAGTTCCCCTAAGAGGCTGGCCCTGACGACGAGAAAAACGCCTGCGAACAAGGCCGCGACGATGGCCGCCAGGATCAGGGTGTACCAGAGCGTCAACCGCACGCGAACGCTGGCCGGCCGCATCTTCATAGGGCGGTCTCCGAAAGGATGAAACCGACCCCGCGCACGGTGTGGATCAGCTTAACCGCGAAAAGATCGTCGATCTTCCGCCTCAACCGGCCGATATGAACATCGATCACGTTGTCGAGGGGAGTCGCCCGGAGCGTCTCCTTCCAGACGTCGCGAACGAGCATGTCCCGGGTCACGACATGCCCGCTGTTGCTGAGAAGATACTCGAGCAGGTCAAACTCCTTGACCGTCAGCGTGATCACCTGGCGGTCCCGGGTGACCGTTCTCTTGATCAGGTCCATCTCGAGATCGGCGAGGCCGAGCTTGGTCCGCGGGTCCCCCCGCCCCCGCCGCAAGAGAGCCCTGATGCGGGCCGTCAGCTCGGGGAAGGCGAACGGCTTGACGAGGTAATCGTCGGCCCCAAGGTCGAGGCCGAAGATCTTGTCCTCGAGCGCGTCGCGGGCGGTCAGGATGAGGACCGGCGTCTTCTTGTCCGTTTTGCGCAGCGTCCGCAGGATCTCCGTTCCGTTCCGGCCGGGCAGCATCAGGTCCAGGATGACGAGGTCGAATTCCCCTGAACTCAGCAGAAAAAAGCCGTCCTCGCCCGTCAGCGCGAGCTCGACCTGATAGTGTTCGGACTCGAGGCCTTTCTTGAGGGCCAGGCCGACCTTCTTCTCGTCCTCGATAACCAGGATGTTCAAGGCCCGTTCCTCCGCAGAGCACGAATATAGCACCCGGACCCGCCGCCCGCTACTGAACTTTCTCTGAACAAGGATTCAGAGTGGCGGGCGACCTACTGATCGCCCCCGAGGGCCCCTGAGGCTAAATGACCGATCGCCGCCCGCCGGGAAGGCCCAGGGCGCTCCCCCGAGGATATTCAAAGAGGAGGGAAATCAGCCCTTCCAGTCGGCCATAACCTGGGCGAAACAGGACAGGCCGCTGGGGATACAGGCGCCGTAGCCGTGCCCGGGCGAGGTCCAGGCCCCGGCGAGGTAGAGGTTCCTGATGGGCGTCGTCTGCGGGAAGCGGCGGTTGCCCGAGTTGTCGACGGTCTGGTCGAAGCCGTAGATGGCCCCGCGCGGGTGGCCCGTGAAGCGCCGGTTCGTCAGCGGCGTGGCCACCTCGACGACCTCGACGGCCTTGCGGAGGCCCGGCAGGAAGCGCTTCTCGACCCGGTCGATGAGGATGTTCGCCAGGCGCATCTTCTCCGTGTTGTAGGCGTCCTTGTTGCCGTAGAAGTAGTCGGTCTCGTAGGGCTTCCAGTAGTCGTAGCCTTGCATGGCCAGGATGTGGATGGTGTTCTTGCCCTTGGGCGAGAAGCCCGGGCCGAGGTTGTCGTAGACGGTCAGGCCGTAACCGGGATCGTCGGGCAGGCCGCCGGCCAGGGCGGCCCGGTAGTCGGCCTCGACGTCGTAGGTCGGGGTGTAGAAGATCTCGCTATCCTTCAAGCCGGCCTTGCCGACGAGGTCGGTCTTGAGCCCGAGCCAGACGAGCAGGGTCGAGAAGCTGACGGAGAACGTCTCCATGCGCGCCCTCAGGTCCTTGAGGAAATCGGCCTCCTCGGGCATCATCCGCCCGAAGGTGTCGATGGCGTTGGCGTTGGAGACGACGGCCCGGGCGCGGTACTCCGCGCCGTCGGCGGTCCGGACGCCGGTGGCGGCGTGGTCGCGGACGAGGATGCGCTCGACCTTGGCGTTGAGTCGGACCTCGCCTCCGTTCTTCTTGATCAGGGTGGCCAAAGCGTCGCTGATCCGCTGCGAGGTGCCGACGGGGTAGAAACCGCCGCCTTGGAGATACCCCATGAGCGGCAGGGCGTAGTAGAAGGTCGAGAGCCTGGACGGTGGCAGGCCGAAATAGCCCCACAGGCCCGAGATGACCGCGGCCAGCTTGGGGTCGGAGACGCGGTCGGCGAGCATGGCCCCCCACGTCCGGTTGAAGTTCTTGAAGACTTGGGGATAGGCCGTCGGGAACGAGGCCATGTCGGGCGGCGCGGTCGCGCTCGAGAGCCGGCCGATCTCGTCGGCCAGGCCCCGCATGTCGGCAAAGATGCCGTCGATGGCGGCCTCTTGGCCCGGGAAGTTCTTCTTCAGCAGGGCGACGTAGCCCGGGAGGTCGCGGTCGGGAACGCGGATGTCGTGCTCGGGGAAGACGGCCCGGTAGAGCGTCTTGTGGGGCCGGAAGACGACGTCGCGGATCTCGGGGAAGCCGCCGATGAGGTCGGCGACGCCGTCGCGCAGGCCGACCGTGGTCGAGTGGAGGGAGACGTCGAAGGTGAAGCCGCCGGGCCGGGTGAACGAGGAGGCGTAGCCGCCCGGGACGCTGTGCTGTTCGAGGACGAGGACCTTGTAGCCCTGGCGGGCGAAGGCCGCGGCCGCGCTGAGGCCGCCGAGCCCCGCGCCGACGACCACGGCGTCGTAGGACCCGGGCGGGAGCTTGTCCTGGCCGGAGCGAGGGAAGACGCTCCAATCCCAGGCCAGGAGCGGCATCCCGGCCAGAACGGTCTTGAGGAACTCGCGGCGGTCCCAAGTGTCGGGCGGCATGGCGTCACCTCCGGGCGGGGGATGATGGACGTCGGTCAGTTTACCGCCCGGGGCGGGGGGCGTCAATGCGCCGCCGGGCGCGTTTGACAAGCGGCGGGGGAGTCCCTACGATGGGGGCGAAACAGCGGATGCGCGATAGCCCGCTCGCCCCGAGGATCCGACCCATGATGAAGACCGGACGGACCGCCGCCCTGATCGCGGGGATCGCCCTGCTCGGGCTCGGCCTCGCGTCAGGGCCGGGGCTCTTCGGCGCGGCCGTGACGCCCAACGGTGGGGGCAAGGGCCCCCTCCGCTTCGCCTGGCTGACCGACACCCATGTCGGCTCGGATCGCGGGGCCGCCGACCTCGAGGCCTCGGTAGCCGACATCAACGCCCGGCCGGGGCTGGCCTTCGTCCTGGTGACGGGCGACGTCACCGACATGGGCCAGCTCGCGAACTTCCGGGCGGCCAAAGCCATCCTGGACCGCCTCAAGGTCCCCTACCACATCCTGCCCGGCAACCACGACACGAAGTGGTCGGAGTCGGGCGGCTCGGACTTCCGGCGGGTCTGGGGCGACGACCGGTTCGCCTTCGAGAGCGGCGGCTTCCGCTTCGTCGGCCTGGCGCAGGGGCCGGTCCTGAAGTTCGGGGACGGGCACTTCGCCCCGCAGGACGTCCGTTGGCTCGACGGGATCCTCGAGGGGCCCGGGGCGGCCCGGACGCCGACCTTCTTCGTCACCCACTACCCGCTCGACCATTCGGTCGCCAACGGATACGTGGTGCTGGACATGCTCAAGACCGTGCCCACGGTCGCCATCCTGTGCGGGCACGGCCACCGCAACCAGCCCCTCGACTTCGAGGGACTGGCCGGGGTCATGGTCCGGGCCAACATCGGCACGAAGGAAACGGCTCCCGGCTATACCGTCGTCGAGATCGGGCCCAAGGCCGTGACCTTCGCCGAACGGACGGCGGGGAGGACCTCGCCGCCCTGGCTCCGCATCGAGCTCGAGAAGAACGGCCTGCCGGTCGTGGCCCGGAAGGCGCCCGGCGGCAATGCCTCGGCGGCGCCGCCCCGGCCCGACTTCGCCGTGAACGAGGCGTATCCCGGCGTCCGCGAGCGCTGGCGGTTCGAGACCGGCTGGACCATCGCCTCGTCGGCCGCGGCGGCCGGCGAGACGGTCGTCGTCGGCGACGCCTCCGGCAGCGTCCGGGCCCTGCGCGTCTCGGACGGCAGCATCGTCTGGGAACGAAGGACCGATGATCCGGTCTATTCGACGCCCGTTGTGGCCGGCGGCAAGGCCGTCTTCGGCTCGACGAACGGCAAGATCTACGCTCTCGACGTCCGGACCGGCGAGC
Organism: Candidatus Aminicenantota bacterium; assembly: GCA_017999365.1. Classification (GTDB taxonomy): domain Bacteria; phylum Acidobacteriota; class Aminicenantia; order Aminicenantales; family Saccharicenantaceae; genus RBG-16-66-30. Next base: position 1,128,187 of record JAGNLW010000001.1, on the reverse strand, counting down.
CAGCTTGGACGGTTCCGACGGGCGGCCCCGTCGTGGCCAGCCCGGCCGTCGCGGACGGGGTCGTCTACGTCGGTTCGAGCGACCGCGTCTTCCGGGCCCTCGATCTGTCCACAGGGCGGACCGTTTGGGAGTACGACGGGCTCGACGGGTTCGTCGAGGCGCGGGCCCTGGTCGCCGGCGGCCTGGCCGTTTTCGGCGCCTGGGACGGGCGGCTCTACGCCCTCGACGCCAAGACCGGGAAGGCCGTTTGGACCTGGACGGGGGAGCGGCCGAGCCGCTATTACTCGCCCGCCGCCTGTTGGCCCGTGGCCGCGGCCGGCCGGGTCTTCGTCGTCACGCCCGGGCCGTGGATGACGGCCCTCGATCTGGCCTCCGGGCGCGAGATCTGGGGCACCGACAACCTGGCCGTCCGCGAGTCCATCGGCGTCTCGGCCGACGGCCGCCGGGTCTACGTCCGGACGACGGAGAACGTCATCGCCGCCGTCTCGCCGGAGGCCGATTCGCAGGAGACCGTCTGGGAGACCGACGCCGGCTTCGGCGAGGACGTCAACTCGGCCATGCTCGTCGAGCGCGACGGCGTCGTCTTCTACGGCACCCGGAACGGACTGCTCCTGGCCCTGGACTCCGCGACCGGCGAAGTGAAGTGGAAGCACCGCGTCGGCGTCGCCCTCATCCACACCGTCACCCCGCTCAGCGGCCGGGAGGTCGTCGTCACCGACTTCGACGGCCGCGTCACCCTGGTCTCGAGCGACAAGTGACGGTGCCAGGTCTTCACATCTCCAGGGGAGGACCGGCGTTTGTGAATACCAGGCACCATCTTCTATAATCGATCATATGAGGAAAGGGCTCAGGATAGGCGTGAGGATCGCGGCGGGAGCCGTCGCAGCCGCCGTCCTGCTCGCCGTCGTCGCCTTTCTGCTTCTCCTATTCGACAAGCCGCTCGTCCGCCGCATCGCGCGCGACCGCCTGGTCAAGATGACCGGGCCCGCGGCCCGCTTCGACCGCCTCGACTATTCGATCTTCCCCCTGCGCGTCAGCGTCGAGGGCCTCGTCGCCGGCCGCGAGGACGCCTTCCAAAAGCTCGAAGTGAGCGCGGCCCGGCTCGACGCGACCGGGAACGTCTGGAAACTCGTCCGGGGCATCAAGCCGGCCTTCGACTCCGTCGCGGCCGAGGGCCTCGTCCTCCGGCTCGAGCAGAAAGCGGCTTCCGAGGAGCCGTTCAGTGTCGAGGCCCTTCTCCTGGAGGCCGCCGACGCCCTGGCCTGGGCCGGCCGCGTCTCGCTCAAAAGCTCGCGCCTGACCTTCGACTTCCTCCCCAGCGTCATCGACATCGACCGCCTCGACCTCGCCCTGACCCCGGCCGAGCGGGGAGCCCTCGTCGGGTATACCATCGGCGGGGCCGCGATCTCCGTCCGCGGCAAGGACGGCGGCTTCGCCTTCTCGACCGGTCTCGATTCTTCGGGCCGGCTCGGCCTGGTCACGCCCTTCCTCGTCGATGCGGAGTTCGCCCTGGGCGCGCCTCGCATGCGGACCGGCGCCGCCGAGGACGCCGTCGCGGCCCTCGACCTGGCCCTCATCGGGCGCTTCGAGCGCTTCTCGGGCGAGCTTACGGTCTCCCGTCTCTCGGCCACCGTTCCCGGGCTGCTCACGCTCGACGCCACCGGGTCCGGCATCGCCGGCCGGCACATCTTCATAGAAGCCAAGGCCGCGGCCCACTTCGAGGACCTCGCCGCGGCCGCCGCGCTCCTGCGGCCCCGCCTGCCCGCGGCCTTCCGCGACTCGAAGCTCTCCGGCCGCGCCGGCGTCTCGGGGACCTATATCCTCCAGCAGTCGAGCCCCGGATCGAATGCCGGCCTCGAGGCCACGATCACGCTCGACGATGTCGCCGTCGAGCACCGCCTCGGAAACCGGACCTTCAGCCTGCGCGCCGGCGGCCGCGTCGACGTCTCCGGCCTGCCCGCCGACCCGCGCGTCGCCGTCGACCTGCGGGCGTCGCTCGGCCCGCTGGCGTTCCCCGGCGCTTCCATCGCCGGCGCCGACGTGCGCCTGGCCGCCTCGGGGACGCGTTCGGCCGCGGACGTCGCGTCCCTCGATGCCGTGGTTTCGAGGCTTTCCGTTTCGCCGGCCGAGGGAAAGGCCCTCTCCTTCGACCGCGCGACCGTCACGGCCGCCGGGCGCGTCGACCTCGGTTCGTTGGCTGTCTCCCGCGCCTCCCTCGTCGCCCGTCTCCCCGGCCTGGCCCCGCTCCGCCTCGCCGGCCGCTACGGCTTCGGCCCGGGCGCCGCGGCCGACCTGCGCTTCGAGAGCCGCGGCCTCGACATCGCCGCCGTACGCGGCCTGGCCGCTCCTTTCCTTCCGGCCGGGCTGGCCGGCTGGGACCTGGCCGGGACGGCCGAACTTTCGCTCGCCGCCCGCCGTCCGCCCGGCCGCCGCGCCGGTTGGACCGCCGCGGGTTCGTTCGCCTTCGCCGGGATTCGCTTCAACGACCCGGCCTTCACGGTCGCCGGCGAAGGCCTCGATCCGGTCGTCACCTTCGAGAGCTCTCCCGCGGCCGGCTCGCCCGTTCTGTCCGTCACCGGCGGACTGTCCCTGCGCAAGGGCGAATCGCTCTGGAAGTCCGTCTACGTCTCCTGGGAGCGCCACCCGCTGGCCCTGTCCTTCTCCGGCCGCTACGACCCCCGCGCCGGCGCCGTCGACGGCCTCGCGGCCCGCTTCGACCTGGCGGCTATCGGGACCGTCGACCTGGCCGGTTCGGCCCGGACCTCGCCCTCCCTGTCCTTCGATGGGAGCGCCGAAGCCCGCCTCGGGCTCGGTCCGCTCTACTCCCTCTACGCGCAGACCGGCGTCGCCGAGGAGGCCCGCCTGAAGCTCGAGGGTGCGCTCGGAGCCTCGCTCTGCCTCCGCAAGGACGGCCCCGCGCTCACGGCCGGCGGCCGCGTCACGGTCGAGGAAGTTCACATCGAGAACCCGGCTTCGAAGAGCCTGTTCCTCGGCCTTTCGGCGGACATCCCCGTGAGCTACGCCTCCGCGCCCGCGGCCTCCGACGGCTCGCTCCCGGACCGCGGCTTCCTGCGGCTCGGCGAGTTCCAGTCCCCGGCCCTGACCCTGAGGTCGATCGACATCCCCCTGCGCTCGGGCCTCAACGCCCTCGGCCTCGAGCCCTTCGGCGTCGACCTCTACGGCGGCCGCCTCGAGCTCGGCCGGACGACCTTCCGGCTCGACCCCGCGACGGGCTCTTTCCGCGGCCTCGGCTCGCTCGCCCTGCGCGACCTCGACATCGCCCGCCTGCCCGTCGCTTCGCCCCAATTCCGGCTGACGGGCAAGTTCCGGGCCGAGTTCCCGGTCCTCGACATCGCCGCCGACCGCGTCGGCGTGTCCGGGCGCGGCGAAGCCGACGTCTTCGGCGGCCGGATCGTCCTGCGCGACTTCGCCGTGACCAGGCCCTTCACGGCCGGCCGGACCATCTCCCTCAACATCGACCTCGTCGATCTCGACCTCAAGAGGCTGACCGACGAGGTCCCCTTCGGCGAGGTCACCGGCATCGTCCGCGGCGAGGTCCGCGACCTGGTCATCAGCTACATGCAGCCGGAGCGGTTCACCTTCCGGCTCGAGTCCGTGCCCCGCAAGGGCGTGGCCCAGACCTTCAGCCTCAAGGCCGTCGACAACCTGACCGTGCTCAGCTCCGGCCAGCAGGCCTCGTCCGGATCGGGCGGCTTCTGGATGCGCTTCATCCGCGGCTTCCGCTACGAGAAGCTGGGCATCCTCAGCACCCTCCGCAACGACACCTTCACCCTCAACGGGACCATCCGCGAGGGCGGCGTCGAGTACCTGGTGAAGAAACCGGCCCTTTTTGGTATAAGTGTGGTGAACCGGGAGCCCGACAAGGTCATCAGCTTCAAGGAGATGACGAGCCGGCTCAAGCGGGTCGGCCAATCCGAGAAATAGCGGCGCACCGCGAGGAGGCGACACCATGACCAAGCGATACACCCTGGGGACGGCGGCGGCCGTGGGACTGCTCTTCGTCCTGGCCTGCATCACCGTCAACATCTACTTCCCCGAGGCCACGGTCAAGCAGGCCGCGGCCGAGATCGTCGACGAGATCCGCAAGACCGAGGGCGAGAAGAAGGCCCCCGAGGCCGCGGCCGCCCTGCCGGCCCGCCGCGAGGCCGGGCCGTTCACGCTCGTCCCGGCCGCCTTCGCCCAGGAGGCCACGAGCGTCTCGACGCCGGCCATCCGGGCCCTCAAGGAGTCGATGAAGGCCCGTTTCCCCCTGCTCAAGCCCTATTTCGACGCCGGGCAGATCGGCGAGACGAACAACGGCTTGCTCGACGTCCGCGACGAGGCCGGCCTCAACCTCCAGGCCAAGGCGGCCCTGCGCAACGCCGTCCGCGACGAGAACGGCGACCGGACCAAGCTCTACGCCGAGGTGGCCAAGGCCCTCAACATCGAGGCCGGTCAGGTCGAGAAGATCCAGAAGATCTTCGCCGAGGAGTGGGCCAAGAGCGCCGCGCCGGGCTGGTGGGTCCAGGGAGCCGACGGCGCCTGGGCCAAAAAATAGCGGCCCGGGCCGAAACATCGCGCGGCGCGGGCGCGTATTCTTGGCTGTGGAGGAATACCATGCGCCTGCTTCGTTCCGTTAAGTTCGTCCATCCGGCCCTGGCCGGCTTCGTCATCCTGGCCTGCGCCGCTTTGACCGCGCCCGCCCAGGACCGTCCGAACTTCGCCCAATTCGTCATGCCTCCCTCGCTCGAGGTCGCGGTGCCCGATTTCCCGGCCGAGGGGCTCATCCTCGATATCGGGGGCGGGGGGGAAGGCGTCATCGGCCAGCTCAAGGGCCGGCAGGTCGTCGCCATCGACCTCATCAAGCGGGAGCTCGAGGACGCTCCCGACGGGCCCATGCTCAAGATCGTCATGGACGCCCGGGCGATGGGATTCCTCGACGGGTCGTTCGACACGGCCACCGTCTTCTTCACCTTCATGTACATCATGCCGCCCGACCATGCCCAGGTCTTCGCCGAGCTCCACCGGGTGCTCCGGCCCGGCGGCCGCCTCCTCGTCTGGGACCCGGTCTTCCCGGACAAGGCGGCGCCCGAAAAGCCGAAGATCATGTATCGCCTCCATGTCCGTCTGCCCGGGAAGGAGATCAACACCGGCTATGGCGTCGGCATCCGCGAAGGCCAGGCGGCGGACCACTTCGTCGCGCTGGCGAAAGCGGCCGGCTTCGAAGCCGTCTCCCGGAAAGACGAGAACGGCTGGTTCTTCCTCGAGTTCCGGAAGCCCGGCTGAGCCCCGGATCGGTCAGGCCTTCTCGACCGGCTGGCGGACGATCGTCCGCAGCTTGTCGGGGGCCGCGCGCCGCGGGTCGCCCAGATAGATCTCGTGGTGGGCGCCGCGGAGGCGGTATCCCGCCTCCCCGATGAACCGGTGCAGGCGCTCGATCGTGGCCCGCTCTTCGGCGTACGGCCCGATGTGCATGATCTGGGCCGCCTTACCCTCGGCGAAGCGGTCGAAGCGGACCTCGGGAAAGCGCGGGAACTTGGCCTTCTTCTTGACCGCCGCGACGGCCGCGGCGGCGTCCTTCTTCGTCACGACGTCCGGCAGGACGATGAACACGGTCCAGCGCCACTTGTCGCGCTCGCCGCTCAGGAAGACGGCCGGGTCGTCCGCTCTCCACAGCCCTTCGAGGGCCATGACCGGGTAATCGACGGCCTTGTCCTTCTTGACGGCAAACTTGAGCGTGTAGGCGACGCTGTAGAGCGAGCCCACGGCCTCCTGGAAGGCCGTCCCGCCCGGGTCGCCCGTGCCGTCGACCGTCAGGGCGTTCAGGACCGGGACGTCGACGAGGGCGGGTTTGGCCGACGAGGCCGTGTAGTAGGGCTTGAGGATCTTCTTGAGGTCGATGGTTTTCATGGCGGGGCCTCGCGCCGTCAGAGCGGCTTGACCGGGACGTAGAGGTCGAAGACGAAGCGCGGCCGCTCGGCCGTGCCCGAGGGCTCCCCGACGTAGGACTCGAAGGCCGGGGCGTCGTCGGGCTGCCAGCCGCTCTTCGGCAGCCAGTCGCCGAACATCGCCGCGTAGGCCTTCCGGAAGATGTCCGCCCCGCCCGAGAAGCGGCCGACGGCGTACTTTCCCGGTCGGAGGGTCATGATGCCGACGCGCCCGTCGGGCTCGGCCCGGTCGTTGACGGCGACGCAGGCGCAATAGCGGCACTTGTCCTTGGGCGTGACGTCGGGGCTGTCGAGCGACACGCCCAGGACCCGGGCCTCGGGGCCCATGAAGCCGCGCGGGCCGGCCCAGGCGAACAGCGTCTCGAAGGCCTCGCCGATGCCGGCGCTGTCCTCGTACCCCTTCATGTGCTTGACGTAGGCGACCCGCAGGGGCGGGACGTCCTCGATCCTGACGACGGGCGCTTTCTTCATGCCGTGCCTCCCGGAGTTCGTTTGTGCGGGCCCATCGTAACCGGGGCGGGGCGGCAGGTCTTTCCCTTTCTTGCGGTCCTGTTGTCCGTTCTTGCGCATTTCGCCGCCGCCGGCCCGCCAGGCCCGGGGCGTGAGCCCGAAGCGGGCCTTGAACAGGCGGCAGAACAGGGCCGAGGTCGAGAAGCCGCAGGCCAGGGCGATCTCCGTGACGGGGACGCACGGATCGTTGACCAGGCGCACGGCCGCCTTCTCCAGGCGCAGGCGGCGGACGTACTCGGCCGGCGGCTCGCCGACCATGGCCGTGAACAGGCGGTGGAAATGGTAGGGGGAGAAGCAGGCGACGGCGGCCAGCCGGGCCAGCGGGATCTCATCGCCGAGGTGGGCGTCGATGTACCCGAGGGCCAGGTCGAGACGCCGGGCGTACTCCTTGCGGGTCCGCTCGGACGCCCGGCTCGCGGTGGTGTCCATATCCTCTTCCCTGCCGCCCCATTATAACAGCGGGGCGGGCCTCGAGTCAGACTTTCTTGACTCCCGGAGGGCTCTGTACTATGACGGGGGCATTCAGGAGAGTGCCCCATGCCGCGCCGTTGTCCCGCTCCCTTCGCCGTCCTATCGATCCTGGTCCTGGCCTTCGGCATCGCTCCCGGCTGCGGCCGGGGGCCGGATGGGAACGTTCGCGGCGACGACCTCGCCGCGGGCTTTCGCCGTCCGCCCGACGAAGCCCGGCCCTGGGTCTACTGGATGTGGATGGACGGCAACCTGACCCGGGACGGCATCACCGCCGACCTCGAGGCCATGCGGGCCGCCGGCCTCGGCGGCGTCGTCATCTGCGAGGTCAACGTCGGCGTGCCGCGCGGCCCGGTCGAGTTCATGAGCCCGGAGTGGCGCGCCCTCTTCAAGCACGTCGTCAAGGAGGCGGAGCGCCTCGGCCTCGAGGTCACCCTCAACGCCGGGCCCGGCTGGACGGGCTCGGGCGGGCCCTGGGTCGAGCCCGAGGACTCCATGCAGCACCTCGTCGCCTCGGCGACCGAGATTTCCGGGCCGGCCTCCTTCGACGCCGTCCTGCCGCGGCCGGAGCGCCGCCCGGCCTTCTTCGGCGAGGGCGGACTGCCGCAAGCGGTCAGGGACCGGATGGACGGATTCTACCGCGACGTGGCCGCCCTGGCCTTCCCGACACCCGCGCCCGGCCCGGCGATCGCCGACATCGACGAGAAAGCCCTCTACGTCCGCGCTCCCTACTCGTCCCAGCCGGGCGTGCGGCCGTTCTTCCCGTCGCCGGCGGACTTCCCCGCGCTCCCGGCGGGCGCGGCCGTCGATCCGTCGGGGGTCGTCGACCTGAGCGACCGGCTCGACTCCGGCGGGCGCCTGGCCTGGGACGTCCCGCCCGGCCGCTGGACCGTCCTGCGCTTCGGCCGGACGACGACCGGGGCCAACACGCGTCCGGCCCCCGTCCCCGGGCTCGGCCTGGAGTGCGACAAGCTCGACGCCGGGGCCTTCGACCGCCACTACGACGCTTTCGTCGGGGCCCTCCTCCGCGAGATCGGCCCCCGCCGGAAAGACGGCCGGGCGGGCTGGACGACGCTCCACATCGACAGCTGGGAGATGGGCGCCCAGAACTGGACACCGGCCTTCCGGGAGGAGTTCCGGGCCCGCCGCGGCTACGATCCTCTGCCCTTCCTGCCGGCCGTCACCGGCCGATTCGTCGGCGACCGCGAGACGACCGAGCGCTTCCTGTGGGACCTGCGGCAGACGGCCAACGAGCTCGTCCTCGAGAACCACGCCCGCCGCCTCAAGGAGCGGGGACTGCGGGACGGCTTCCGGCTGTCGATCGAGCCCTACGACATGACCCCGTGCGCGGACATGTCCCTGGGCGCGGTCGCCGACGTCCCCATGAGCGAGTTCTGGCTATACGGCTTCCACACGGCCCACAGCGTCTTCGAGGCCGCCGGCATCGCCCACACGGGCGGACGGCGGGTGATGGCCGCGGAGGCCTTCACCTCGGACGACCGCGAGGCCTGGCGGGCCCATCCGGCCTCGATGAAGGCCCTCGGCGACTGGGCTTTCGCCGCCGGCGTCAACCGCGTCGTCTTCCATCGCTACGAGAACCAGGCCGGGGTGACCGTCGCTCCGGGCATGACCATGGGGCCCTACGGCGTCCATTGGGAGAGGACCCAGACCTGGTGGGACATGGTCCCCGCTTACCATGAGTACCTGGCCCGCTGCCAGTTCATGCTGAGGCAGGGGACGTCCGTGGCCGATGTCCTGTTCCTGGTCGCGGAGGGCGCGCCGCACGTCTTCCGGCCGCCGGCCGGGGCGCTCCGCGGCAGCCCGCCGGGGCCGTCCGGACCGGCCTTCGACGGCTGTCCGCCCGAGACCCTGCTGGCCTCGGCCCGGGTCGAGGGCGGCCGGGTCGTCTTCCCGGGCGGCGCGAGCTACGCCATCCTCGTCCTGCCGGAGCGCGAGACGATGACGCCCCGGCTCCTGGCCAAGGTCCGCGACCTCGTTGCCGCCGGCGCCACGGTCGTCGGGCCGCCGCCCCGCGAGTCCCCGTCGCTCTCCGGCCGCCCCGCGTGCGACGCCGAGGTCGCCCGCCTGGCCGCCGAGGTCTGGGGCGATGTCGACGGCGAGAAGGTCACCGAGCGCGCCTTCGGCCTCGGCCGCGTCGTTTGGGACAAGCGCAAAGCGAGCCCGGGACCGTCCGGTCCTCTCACCCCCGGGGGATCCGGCGCGTCCCTATCGGATCCGCGGCCCGGAGAAGAGGGCGTGTGGCGGGTCGGCGCTCCGCCTCTCGACGAGCCGGCGCAGTACGGCGACTTCGCCGCGGTCACGGACACCCTGGCGAAGCTGGGGGTCGGTCCGGACTTCGCTTCGGACCCGCCCCTGCGCTGGATCCACCGCCGCGACGGCGGGACGGACATCTATTTCGTGGCCAATCCCGATGACCGGCCGGTCGCCGCCGCGGCCCGGTTCCGGGTGTCCGGGCGGAGGCCCGAGCTTTGGGACCCGCTGACGGGAGAGACCGGGCCGGCGGCCGGCTTCTCAACAGAAGGCAAGATGACCGCGGTCGGGCTGCGGCTGGCTCCCTTTCAATCGTATTTCGTCGTCTTCCGGGAGGCGGCCCGGCCGGATTCGACGGATACGCCGTTCCCGCCGGACGGGCCCGAGCGGGATCTCCCGGCCGAGACGGAGGTCTTGACGCTCGCCGGTCCGTGGGAGGTCGCCTTCGATCCGCGCCGGGGAGGCCCGGAGAAGGTCACGTTCGCGTCCCTCGACGACTGGAGCCTCAGGCCGGAGCCCGCGATCGAATATTATTCGGGGCAGGCGGTCTACCGGAAGACCTTCGACCTTCCGGCCGGCGCGGCGGCCGCCGTTCCTGGCGGCGCGCGCCTCCGGCTCGACCTGGGCCGGGTCGAGGTCATGGCTTCCGTCCGGCTCAACGGCCGCGACCTCGGCGTCGTCTGGTGCGATCCATGGCGCGTGGATATCACCGAGGCGGTCGGGGCGAAGGGCAACCGGCTGGAGGTCCGCGTGGCCAACCTTTGGCCCAACCGGCTCATCGGCGACGAGCGCGAGCCGCCCGACGCGGAATACGGTCCGGGAGGGAACCTCCTGCGCTGGCCGGAGTGGCTGCTCGAGGGCCGTCCGCGCCCCTCGGCCGGCCGCCGGACCTTCTCGACATGGAACCACTTCTCCTCGGACTCGCCGCTCTTGCCGTCCGGGCTCCTGGGCCCCGTGAGATTGATCCTCATTCCTTGACAGGCCTTCTTTGGGGGGCATAGAATCGGCTCAAAGGGGATGGGCCGGACGGGGCAGAGCCGCGGCCCCCGCCCGTTCAGGCCGGAGCCGTGGCCGGGAACATCGATCCTCAAGGAGGTGCGGTGATGGCTGATCTCATCGGCGATTTCATGAAGACGTACGGCGGCGACGTCAGCCGCCAGCTCGGCGCCAACCTCGGGCTCAAGCCGGACGCCGCGGCCCAGCTCATCCCTCAGGTCATGCCCATGATCATGGGCGGGCTGAAGCGGCAGATGGAGACGCGCGGCGGCGCCGACCGTCTCGACCACATCCTCAACAAGTACGGCCGCGAGGACGTCCTCGACGACGTCGGGGCCGCCCTGGCCGCCAAGGCCCGCGAGGCCGATCCCGACCCGCAGCTCGGCGGTCTCCTCGGCCCGTCCGGGCTCCAGGCCTCCCAGATGATCGGGCAGAAGTTCGGGCTGAGCGCGGACAAGGCCATGAGCCTCATCCCGATGCTGGCCCCGCTCATCCTGGGCTTCCTGTCGAAGCAGAAGAACGCGGCCGGCGGGGCCGGGCTCGGCGGCCTGGCCGCCCTGATCGACCGGGACGGCGACGGGAACATCCTCGACGACATCACCGGCTTCCTCGGGCCGGCGCTCGGCGGGGGCGCCTCGTCGGGCGGCGGCGGCGGACTGCTCGGCAGCCTGCTCGGCGGCCTGTTCGGGAAGAAACGCTAAGACCGGAGGGCGGACGCTCCGCCCGCCGATCACGACGATCCAAGGAGGGACGATATGGGTCTGTTCGGCAAATCGTTCGACGAGAAGGTCCGGGACGCCGTCGACGTCATCAACAAGTCCGGCATCGGGATCAAGGGCCTGCGGGCCGGGATCGACGGCAAGGTCGTGACCCTCGAGGGCCAGGCGGCCAGCCTGGACGCCAAGGGCCGGGCCATGCTCGAGTTCAACAAGATGGTCAAGACCGAGAACACCATCAACAGGATCCAGGTCCAGGGGGCGGTCCCCCCGACGCTGCCGGGCCCCGGCGCTTCGCCCGCGGCGGAGGTCCAGGTCTACGAGGTCAAGCCCGGCGACACGCTCGGCCACATCGCCCAGCGGTTCTACGGCAAGGCCAGCCTCTATCCCAAGATCTTCGAGGCCAACCGCGACATCCTGGATGATCCCGACCGCATCAAGGCCGGCCAGAAGCTGAAGATCCCCAAGCTCTGATGCTGGGCGTGCTGGCGGGGTTCGGACTGGCCGCGGCGACCGGCCTCAACGCCTATCTGCCGCTGCTCATCGTCGGGCTGCTGGCCCGCTATACGGATCTCATCGCCCTCGCGGCGCCTTGGGACGCGCTGACGCACCCGGTCGTGCTCGTCGTCATCGGCGTCCTGTTGGCGATCGAGATCACGGTGGACAAGATCCCGGCCGTCGACACCGTCAACGACATCATCCAGACGCTCTTCCGGCCGGCCGCCGGGGCCGTCCTGTTCGCGGCCAGCGGCAACGTCATCAGCCACGTCAGCCCGGTCCTGGCCATGGTCTGCGGCCTCCTCATCGCCGGCGGGGTCCATACGGCCAAGGCCGCGGCCCGGCCGGCCGTGACCGCCGGGACCCTGGGAACGGGGAATCCCGTCGTCAGTCTGGCGGAGGACGCCGTCTCGGGGGTGACGACGGTCGTCGCCGTCGTGGCCCCCGTCCTGATCATGCTCCTCGTGCTCCTGGCGGTCTGGCTCTTCATCCGCTGGCATCACCGGCGGAACGCCCGGAACTAGGGGCGGGATCGACCCGGGCGCTGGGCGCTATTTCTTCTTCTTGAGCAGGTTGTAGACGAAGAGCAGGATCAGGGCGCCGACGATGGCCCCGATGAATCCCGCCGTCTCGCCGGGCTCGTAGATCTTGAGGGCCTTGCCGAGGTACGTGGCCACGAACGAGCCGGCCACGCCCAGGATGATGGTCCAGATCCAGCCCATGTTCTCTTTGCCGGGGTAGATGAACTTGGCGATGAGGCCGGCGGCGAAACCGAGGAGAATGGTCCAGAGGATGCTCATGTCGAACCCTTCCTTTCGGCCCCATCTTATCGGCGGCGGAAGGCTGCTGTCAACGGCCACGGGTGGGACCGTCCCGCGGCTTCCCCCCGGCCGGAGGGCCCTCGCCGTCAAGGCCGGATGCTGAGGGTGATCTTGAAGACGCCCCGCTCCCCGAGGGGATAGAATCGCGTCGCCGGGTCCCAGCGCCGCTCCCAATTCTTCGAGTAGACCAAGTAGACGGTGTTGCCGGGCCGCGGCTCCCAGCGGAAACGGGCGTTGAGGCCGAGCTCGTTGGAGACGTCGTCGTACTGGACGTAGGTCATCAGGCCGAGCCGCGGCGAGAGGAAGAGGTCGGTCTTGAGCTGGTAGACGTTCTCCCGGAAATCCCCCGCCGGCAGCCGGCCGCGGACGAAATTGGCGTCGAGGTCGAGGACTGCGTAGCCCTTGAGCTTGACCCGGAAGCCGGCCTCGACGTTGTCGAGGCGCCCGGCGTAGAACGGCCCGGTCTGCCACTCGAGCCGCCCGCCCCAGGCCCGGTGCCCGGCCGTCTCGAGCTGGAAGGCGTAGTTCGTGAAGGTGTAGGCGCCGGCCGGCAGGAAGACGCCGTCGGCGACCTCCCAGGCCTCCGGCAGCCGGTCGAAGTTCGAGACGATGTTGAACTCGAACTGCTCGCCGCTCTCGGTCTGGAAGTTGAGCGGGGCCGTGAACAGGCGCCGGGTCTCGAGCAGGCCCGAGAGATCCCAGGTGAAGGACGGCCGGAGCTCGAAGAAGAACTGGCGGACGAGCCGGCCCAGGAGCCCCTTCTCCGGCCGGGGCATGTAGCTGACCCCGGCGCTGAGGACCCGGACGTTCCGCCGCGGCAGGTAGCCGACGCCGGGATCGAGGGCGTCGCCGTACGAGTTGAAGGACACTGCGGCGTCCCAGAGGTCGTTGGGGTAGTCGATCTTGAAGCCGTAGCCCTCGTGCCGGCCGCCCGGGGCGCCGTTCCAGTTGTAGACGAACCAGCCGCCGGCCAGGAAGTTCTTGTCGCCGAACAGGCGCGAGGTCTGGTATACGGCGTCGAATCCAGCCAGGGAGTTCCGGCCCCCGGTCGGGCTGCCGGAGGTGAAGATGGCCCCGACGCGGCTCTCGGCCAGGACGTTCCGGGAGACCCTGGCCACCAGGAAGTTCTCGGAGGTCAGGCCGAGGTCGTCGTGGGAGGCGGTACGCACGTCGAGGACCTGGACATTGGTCGCGCCGATCTTGCCGAAGACCTTGGCCCCGAAGGTGACGGGGACCGGGTCTCCGGCGAACAGGCCGATGCGGCGGCTGAAGAACGGGGCGAAGCCCGAGCCGTCGCTCGGCGAGACCGTGCCGAAGTTGAAGATCTCCGAGCCCTCCAGGAAGAAGGTCCGCTTCTCGGGGAAGTACAGGGAGAAGCGGGTCAGATTGACCCGCCGCTCGTCGGCCTCGGTCTCGGCGAAGTCGGTGTTGTAGCTGAAGGCCCCGACGAGGTTGGGGGTGAAGCTCTTGTAGAGGTCGAAGCCGCCGTCCCAGCGCCAGTCCGCCGGCGTCCCCGCGACGTGGTCCTTGGACGGGCTGAGCAGGCCGTAGGGCTTGAAGGTCAGGCCCAGGCCCTGGCGGACCCCTTCGATCCCTTCGAGCGGGGCGGCCTCGGCCGGATTGGTGAAGAAGGCGTCCGTCCGGGCCCCCGACAGGCGGTCGATCTCCTGACGGCGGGCGATGACCCGCTCGACGTTCAGGCCCCAGGTCTCGAGGTCCGGCCGGAAGGAGATGGATTTGAAGGGGATGGCCATCTCGACCGACCAGCCGTCGGGGCCGATGGTGCCGCGGGCGTCCCACAGGCCGTCCCAGGCCAGGCTCGAGTGCTCGCCGGTGGCCAGGCCCTCGCTCTTGGCGCCGCGGGGATTGACCGAGAAGAAGTAGGCGTTGCGGCGGTCCAGGAAGGGATCGAGGATGACGCGCACGGCGTCCTCCGAGATGTCCTCGGTCTCGTCGCCGTCGTGGGCCATGCTGTTGGCGGCGATGCGCCCCGGCTCCCGGTCGTAGCACATGACGCCGATGTAGAGGGCGTCGCCGTCGGCGACGACGCGCAGCTCGGTCCGCTCCGAGGGTTCGTCGCCGGAGCGGGGCACGGCCATGCGGAAGCCGGAGACGACGGGCGCGTCGCGCCAGGCCTCGTCGTCGAGTCGGCCGTCGAGCTTGGGGCCCTTCTCGACGCGCAGGGCCCGGACGAATGGCGAGCCGTCGGTCGCGGAGGCCTGGGCTCCGCTCTCCCGGCCGGGGAGGGCGACGGGAGCGGCCAGCGCGGCGAGCGCGGCGAGCGCGACGGCGGCGGTTGTTCTCATGGGGTCCTTTCCTCGGGACGCACGGCCCGGCATTATACCAGATTCCCCCCGCCGGAGAAGACCGGACCGGGACGGCCTCAGCGCGCACCGTCGGTCAGGCGGTGGAGGCGGATGAGAAAGAGGAAGGCGACGGCGTTGAGCGCGAAGGCGGCCAAGGTCACGGCCCCGAAGCCGAGCCCGTAAAGTTTGGCGGAGAGGAGGGAGCCGGCGGCCCGGCCGAGGGAGAAGGCGGCCGCGTAGAAGGCCAGCAGGGTGGCCCGGGCCCGCGGCAGGACTTCGCTCATGACGGGCAGCATGGAGACGACCGTGTACTCGAAGGTCAGGTAGAAGACGGCCAGGCCGGCCAGAGCCCCGGCCTCGGTCCGGCCGGCGAGCGGCAGGACCAGGGCCGCCGCGGCGTTGGCGGCCAGGCCGATCATCAGGGCCCGGGTCTTGCCGAGGCGGTCGACCGTGGCCACGACCAGGCCCTCGCCGGCGAACTCGGCCGCGCCGATGATCGCGGCCGCGGCGCCCAGGGCGGCCAGCTTGAGGCCGAAGGAGTCCTCGAGCCAGACGCCGAAGACGAGGTTGACCAGCTCGTTCGAGACGCTCACGGCCAGGATGACGCCGATGCCCGCCAGGGCGGCCGGCGAGCGCAGGACCGCCCGGTACGATCCGCGGTATCCGCTCGTTGCGGGATCGGCCGGTGCCGTCGTCGCGCCCGACACCCCGTCGGCGGCGGGCCCGAGGCGCAGCACGGTCCGCACGACGACGAGCCCGGCCAGGCCGAGCCCGGCCAGGGCCAGGAAGGGCGAGCGCCCGCCGAAGCGCCCGACCAGGAACCCGGCCGCCGGGACACCCAGGAAGAAGGCCAGAGACCAGCTGAGCTCGGTCACGGCCAGGATCCGGCCGCGCCGCTCGTAGGGGACGAGGTCGCTGAGGTGGGCCAGGACGGCGGGATCGAGGACGTACTTGCCGAGGGTCATAAGCACGAGCGCGGCGACGAAGGCGGCCAGGCCCGGTCCGGCGGCGGCCAGAAGGGCCCCGGCCGCGAACAGGCCGAGCCCGAGCGTCAGGCCGAAGCGCCGGCCGCGGCGGTCGGTGAGGGGCGCGAGCAGGGGGCCCAGGGCGCCGGCCGCGGAGCGGACCGCCAGGGCCACCGACATCGTCCCCAGTCCGACGCCCAGGGAGCGGGCGAAGACCGGCAGGAAGGGATAGACGAGCCGATAGGCCGTGTTCGAGACCGTCCGGGCGGCGACGAAAAAGGCGAGCGAGGCTCGCGGCGTCCGTCCCGCCGGGACCGCGCGGGCCGGGCTCAGGCCGTGGCCCCTTTCTTCTTGCCGAAGCTCAGCTTCATGGTCAGGATCTTGTCCGTCGAGAAGATCCGGGCCGCCACGACGACCAGGATGCCGAAAATGACCAGCATGTAGGCGAGCCCGGCCGCGATCATGCCGTAGTTACCGAGATAGAGGTTTTGCGAGACCAGGAACGGATGGGTGAAGGGGATGGCCAGGATGAAGACCTTGAGCGGCAGCGACATCGAACCCATATCCGCGAACATGGAAATGAAGTAGGGGATCATGACCATGAACATGAGCGGCATGATCATGTTCTGGGCGCTGCGGAAGTCTTCGGCGAGCACCCCGAGGATCATGGCCAGGGCCAGAGCGACCAGGATGGCCAGGAAGATGGACAGGCCGAGGATGACGTAGCTGGAGGTGCTGAAGGTCAGGCCGAGCTTTTGCATGAGCGCGGGAGCGCCCGCCTGGGCCCCGGCCTTGGCGGCCTCATCGCCGATCCCGCCGAGGAAGCCCTGCATGCCGTACATGTAGACGGCGGCCGAGATCAGCCCGATGAGCCCGGCCGCGAGCATCTTGGCCGTGATGATGGAGGTCCGCTTGATGGGCACGGTCAGGAGGGTCTCCAGGGTCTTGTTCTGCTTTTCCATGGCGATGGCCGAGATGACCATCTGGGAGGAGTAGATGACGATCATCATCAGGACGATGGGGATGAACATGGACTGCTGGGAGATCATCCCGGCGACCAGGTTGGCCGAGCCCTCGGCCATCCTGTCCTGGACGATGATGAAGTCCCTGCTCTTGATGGGCCGCTTGAGGCTTTGGGGATCGAAGTCCGGCAGACGCTCCTTGAGGAAGATATTCGACTGGGCCTCGTTCAGGGCTGTGATGAGGGTTTGGACGACGACCTGGCTCCTGGCGCCGATGAGAGAAAAGCTGCGCATGAAGGAGTAGGTCTCGATCTCGCTCGGCTTGAGCGCGGTCAGCGAATCGCCGTAGCCCTTGGGGATGACGAGGAGGAGCTTGGACTCGCCGGCCTTGGCCACGGCCAGGGCCTCGTCCTTGGTCTTGCCCGACTGGTCGAGGACCTTGAAACGGACCGACTCGAGCCCCTGGATCAGGGCTTTCGAAGCTGCGGTGCCGTCCTGGTCGAGGGCCGAGATGGTCTGGATCCCGGTCGCCTTCTGGACCTCCTTCTTACTGACCTGGCCGATGAAGTTGAAGAGGATGACCGTGAAGGCGAGAGATATGATGAGCTGCGGGCGGACCAGCTCCTTGATCTCTTTCTTGAGCAGGTTGCCGAATCTTTTCATCGGAGGGAACTCCTGAAGACCTCTTCGAGGTTGCGGGCGTCGTGCTTGGCCTTGAGCTCGGCCGGCGAGCCCGAGTCGAGGATGCGGCCCTGGTCGATGAGGGCGACGTGGTCGGACATGAACTCGATCTCGAGCATGTTGTGGGACGAGAGCAGGACCGACGTCCCTTCCTTGACGTAGCGGCGGACGATCTCCCGGACCTCGAGGGCGTTGATGACGTCCAGGCCCGAGGTCGGCTCGTCGAGGATGGCCAGCACGGGCTTGGTCATGAGGGCCCGGGCCAGGAGGAGCTTGCGGGTCATGCCCTTGCTGTAGGTGCCGACCTTGGTCCCCAGGCGGTCGCCGAGCTCGGCGATGGCCTTGGCCCGGTCGACGAACTCCCTTTCCTCCTCCGGCGAGCGGGCGTAGAAGGCGGCCATGAAGCGGAGGTAGTCGAGGCCCTTCATGTCCCGGTAGGCGCCGGCCTCGTCGGGCAGGTAGCTGATCTTCTCCCGGACGAAGTCGGGCTCTTTGCGGTGGTCGCGGTCGAGGAAGGTGATCTCGCCGGACGTCGCGGTCAGGAGGGTGGCCACGATGCGGAGGGCCGTCGTCTTGCCGGCCCCGTTGGGGCCGATCAGGGCGAAGACCTCTCCGGCCCGGACATCGAAATCGATGCCGAGGAGGGCCGTTTTCTGCCCGTAGGATTTCTTCAATCCCCGGACCGTCAACACGTTAGACATGGGCGACTCCCTTGAGGAAACGCGAAAATATCCCGGTCATTCTAGTTGATACGGCGGGGGAAGTAAACCGTTCGGGAACGGGGACATGACCCTTTTCTCTTGAAAAGGGATCGTGTCCCCGTTTTCCACAAGAATCCGCACCACTCTATGGTAATAAAATGGCTGCGTCTCTTGGCCCCGATGGCGCCTGCCCTCTAGTCGGCGATATAACCAGCCCGATGCAAGACACGGTAGCTTTTACCTTTTATCCGCACCTGGATGTTTCGGAAAGCTCCATTCTTGTCCTTATTCGTCGGTGCATAGTATAGAACGTAATAGCTTTCCGACGCCTGGGACGCCCGTTCCATCAGGAAGGTCAGGTTCGACGAGCGCTCGATGAGACCTCCTGTTGATCGGGCCATCTCGGAGAAGGGCGCATAGATGTCCTCCGAGTGCTCGGGGGCCATGTCGGCCGGTAAGTCGTTTGGCCGGGTCGTGAGGAACAGGAAGTGGATCGTGATCGCGGAATCGGCGTAGGTCGTGCGCAGTCGCCCGAAGTCGATGTCCGCTTCCCTCCGGTAGAGCTCCATGAGCTCGTTGACCATGGCTTGAGCGATGGGATCGTTCTCCATCAGGGACTGGGTTTTTTTGTCGAGAACGGGCACATATTCCCTCTGTTAGAAGAGAAAAACGTGCTTCTGCCCACTCCGGTCTTTTAAATACTCGGCGAAATCGAACAGCTTCATTTGATCGAGCGACCTTAGCTGCTCAAGTCGCTGAAGATCCATACGATACCTTAGAAGGAACGGGGCGCCTCCTTCCTGATCGTATTCGGTCCCTCCTCCATAATCCACTCCCAGAGGTTGGCTGGCATCGATGCGATTCCCCCCGACCAGTCGCTTGATGTCGTTGAGCGCGGACCGGTAGGCCGCGTCCGCGACGAGGATATCCTTGCGGACGATCTTGGTGAGCTTATCGATGACCTTCTCTTTCGGCGAAGAAAGCAGGGCCTGGTCGTTCATGCGATAGGTCGTTCGGGGTGTGACGATTGTCAGATCATCCCCGGCGACGAGGACTTCTTGAACGAAATGAGCGACGGCCTCACGGACTTGGGGGGGGTGTATTCGTAGACCGGTCAAGGCGAGTCAGTGGTCGTCGGAGGGTCCTGAGGTTCTACTCGAGGCTGATGTCCTCGCGGTAGTCCACGGTTACCCGGGCCCGGGAGCCCGGCCGGGGCTTGAGCAGGGCGGCGACGCGCAGGAAGGTCCGGTTGCGCTTCTTCCAGGTCTTGTCGAGCTTCCGGGCGTAGTGGGCGATGGCCAGGGCCAGCCAGTCGCCGGCCAGCAGCTTGCGGGCCTCCTCCTTGAGCGAGTAGAACTTGCGGTGGGCGAAGCTCTGGGCTTTTTGGAGGTCGGGCAGCGAGAAGCGGGCCGGCTGGAAGACGGCGTGGTGGGCGTCGTAGAGGGCCCAGTCGTGGAAGCGCAGGCGCTTCTCGGCCTTCATCTGATCGTAGAAGGCCGATCCGGGCAGGGGGGTCAGGATGAGGAACTGGGTCGAGGTCAGGCGGGCCCGCTTGGCCCAGCGGACCGTCTTGCGGATGGTCTTCCAGTCGTCCTGGTCGAAGCCCAGGACGAACATGCCGTGGATGTGGATGCGGCTGCGGCGGAAGACCTTGACCGCCCGGGCGATCTCGGCGACCGTCTGCTTCTTCTTCATGTCGACGAGCGCTTCGGGATTGACCGATTCGAAGCCGATGTAGACGGTGTGGCAGCCGGCCTTCTTCATCAGCCGGACGAGCTCGGGGTCGCGGGTGACGTCGGCCCGGACCTGGGTCGTCCATTTGAGCTTGAGGCCCTCGCGGATCATGGCCTCGCAGAGCTCGCGGGTCCGCTCCGGGTCGGCGGCGAAATTGTCGTCGTAGAAGAAGATCAGCGACTTGGTCCCGTCGTAGCGGCGCAGCTCCTCGATGATGTTGGCCGTCGAGCGGAAGCGGTATTTGCGGCCGAACATGCCGGTCACCGAGCAGAACGAGCAGTCGAAGGGGCAGCCGCGCGAGGTCAGGACCGGGATGGACGACATGTGCTTGAGGTTCTTGGCGTCCGGGCGGAGGAGCGAGAACTCGGGGAAAGGGATGGCGTCGAGGTCCGAGGCCCGCGGGGCCAGGGGGTTGTGGACGATCGCCCCCGAGGTGTCCCTATAAGAGAGGTTGGGCACGTCGGCGCAATCCCCGCCCCTCTCCCGGGCCTCGACGAAGGCCGCCAGGGCCGCTTCGCCCTCGCCGCGGACGACGAAGTCGGCGTGCTCGAGGGCCTCGTCGGTGAGGTAGGTCACGTGGGGACCGCCCATGATGACCGTCTTGCCCAGGGCCCGGGCCCGGTCGGCGATGGCGTAGGCCCGCGGCGCCGTCGAGGTGATGGTCGAGATGCCGACGAGGTCGGCCGCGGCGACAACGTCGAAATCGACCTTGCGGAAGTCCTCGACGAAGAGATCGACCTCCCAGCCGCGCCTCTTCATCATGGTGCCGAGGATGAGGGTGCCGAGGCGGGGCAGGGGGAACTGGGAGAAGATGTGGAGGTTCGGGGCCTGGGGCTCGATGAGGACGATCTTAGGCACGGGATTTCTCCTTGTCCTTGCCTTTGGCCTTGTCCTTGCCTCCCTCCTCTCTCTTTTTGTTCTTGGCCCGTATCGCGGCGATGTCCTTCCTCTTCTTCTTGAGCAGGTCCTGCCAGCGGTCGATGCCTTCCTCGAGGAGCTTCATCTTGGCGAAAAGCGCTTCGATGGCCTCGTTGAGGACCGCCAGGCGCTTCTCGACCTCGGGCGCGGGGAAGGCGGCGGGGTCGGCCTCGATCTCGAACAGGGTCCGGACGTCGTCCGAGATGGCCTTGATCTCCTCGAGGGTGTAACCGAAGAGCTGCAGATCGCGGATGAGCTGACAGAGGACGACGTAGGACTCCGAGTAGAGGCGGAAGCCGCCTTCCGTCCGCATGTCGGGCTCGATGATGCCCTTGTCCTCCCAGTGCTTGATGGTCCTCGGGCTGACCCCGGAGCGCTCGGCCAGGTTCCCGATCGTGAGGAACTTGCCCTTCCCGGCGTCCTTCTTCGCCCGCCGCCCGTCCCGGGGCAGGCCGACCTTTTTGACAATCTTGATGATCTCGTCGGTGCCGTAGCCGAGATCGGCCAGCCGCTGGATATGGGCGACGCGGTCGAGCCCCGAAGCGTCGAAGAGGGGGGCTTTCCCGTCGGTGTAACCGTCAGGCTTGAGGAGCTTGCTCCGGGTCCATTCGCCGATGCGCTCGGCGGGCACGCCGGTCTTGGCCGACAGGTCTTCAAGGGACAGGACGTCTTTGTTCATAGTGTACCTATACGTTTAAGTTAATATATTTATCTATACAACATATACGCATAGGAATATATTGCTCAGGCCCGGGCCTGTCAAGCCCTTTTTCTTGACCGGCCCGGCCGCCTGGGGTAGAGTGGGGCGCATTCGGGGAAAATGAAAGACACGGCCGACTTCACCTTCGATTATCTCGTCGTCGGGTCGGGCTTCGGCGGCAGCGTCGCGGCCATGCGCCTGGCCCAGAAGGGCTACGCCGTCGGCGTGGTCGAGGCCGGCCGGCGCTGGCACGCCGACGATTTTCCCCGCCGGAACTGGAACCTGCGCAAGTTCCTCTGGCTGCCCAGCCTGGGTCTCACCGGGACCTGGCGCCTGCGCCTGCTCAACGGCGTCTTCATCCTGGCCGGGTCGGGCGTCGGGGGCGGCAGCCTCAACTACGCCAACACCCTGTACGTCCCGCCCGACGTCTTCTTCGAGCGCCCGAGCGTCCGGCGCCTGGGCGGGCGTGAGGAGCTCCTGCCTTACTACGGCCTGGCCTCGCGCATGCTCGGCGTCGTCCGCAATCCCGTCGAGACCGCGCAGGACGTCCTGATGAGGGAGACGGCCGCCGAGCTCGGCCGCGAGGGGACCTACCGGTTGACCGACGTGGCCGTCTATTTCGGGACGGAGGGGGAGCCCGCCCCCGATCCCTACTTCGAAGGCGAGGGGCCGGACCGCGTCGGCTGCGAGCTCTGCGGCGCGTGCATGACCGGCTGCCGCAAGGACGCCAAGAACAGCCTGGACAAGAACTACCTCTACTTCGCCGAGAAGTTCGGCGCCCGAGTCTTCGCCGAGAACCGCGTCGTCGACGTTGAACCGCTCTCGCCCGACGGCGCCGAGGGCTATCTCGTCCGGACGCGCAAGACGACCGGGATCTTCCGCGGCCGCCGCGGCCTCGTCTTCAAGACCAAGGGCCTCATCCTGGCCGCCGGCACGCTGGGGACCAACGCCCTGCTCCTCGATCTCAAGCGGCGGGGCCGGCTGCCGAACCTGCCCGACACGGTCGGCCGCTTCACCCGGACCAACAGCGAGACCCTGCTCGGCGTCCGGGATCTCGCGCCCGGGACCGACTACACCCGCGGCGTGGCCATCACCTCGAGCGTCCATCCCGACGCCGACACCCACCTCGAGCCGGTCCGCTTCGGCCAGGGCCACGACGCCATGTGCGCCCTGGTGGCCGCGCTGACCGACGGGGGCAAACGGACGCCCCGGGTCCTGCGCTGGCTCGGGAACGAGCTGCGCCGGCCGCTCGGGCACCTGCGGATGCGGAACCCGGCCGGGTGGGCCAAGGAGACCATCATCCTCCTCGGCATGCAGACCCTCGACAACTATTTCCACTTGAAGCTGGCCCGGCCCTGGTTCTTCCCCTTCGTCCGGGTCCTGGCGTCGCGCCGCGGGCCCGAGCGGACCCACCCCACCTGGCTCCCGGCCGCCAACGACTTCGGCCGCCGGCTGGCGAAGCGGACGGGCGGCGTCGCCGCCAACGTCGTCACCGAGGTGACCGTGAACGCCCCCATCACGGCCCATATCCTGGGCGGGTGTTCCTTCGGTCCGACTCCCGAAGAAGGCGTCATCGACGGGCGCAACCGCGTCCGCGGCTACGAGGGGATGGTCGTCTGCGACGGCTCCCAGATCCCGGAGAACCTGGGCGTCAATCCGGCCCTGTCCATCACGGCCTTCGCCGAGAGGGCCATGTCCTTCGTGCCGCCGAAGCGGCCGGTCCGCACTCTCGCGGCCGAGCGGACCTGGGGGACCGAGGGCCTGCTCACCAGGGAGAACGCTGCCGGTCGAGAGCCCGGCCGGCCAGACGCATAAGGGCCAGGGCCCCGTCGAAGGGAGGGGCCGTCCAGACGACGGCGCCGGCGCGCCGGACGATCGCGTTCGAATCGGTGATCGGGGGCGGGAACGGCCGCGTCCCGGCCGCCCACTCGTCCCACTGACCGAGAAGCGTCTCGACGTCGCGCAGGGCCAGCTCGTTGGCGCCGATGGCCTCTCCCGCCGCCGCGGCGAACCTCGCCGCGTCCCGTTCGAGGGCCGCGAGCGGCCCCTCGAGCTCCTCGGGCGCGCCGGGCCGGATGTAATCCCGCCTCAGGTTCCCGAGCAGCCCTTCGACGCGCCGGGCCGACTGCCACAGCTCCCTCATCCATAGCCGTCCGAGGGCGATCTCGGCCCCCAGGCCGGCGGCCAGGGTCTCGTAGACGGCGCGGTCCGCCGCCCGCCCGAGGGTCCCTTTCTTGCGCAGCGGTTCGAGCCGGCCGAGGAGCGCGGCCGTCCGCTCCCGGCCCGCGGCGAGCTCCGCGCCGAATCGCCGGGCCTGAAGTCCGTGAAAGGCGATCTCGGCCATGAACGCGCGCGCCTCGTCCCATTGGACGGGAAGATCGCCCGCTTCGAACTCGGAGCGGACGCGGCCGGCCAGGGCGTCGTCGAGGCCGGCGTGGACGCCCTCGTGCATCAGCCCTCCGGCCAGCATGTGGTGGTCCTCCTCGCGGAGGGCCCGCAGCAACCCTCCGTAGCCGTCGCGGCCGAGCGCCGCGGCGAGGACCGCGAGGGACGCTTCGTCGCGGAAACGGGGCTCGAGCCGGCCCGTCTTCTCGCGGAAAGCGGCCGCCTCCCGGCCGTCGGGCTCGCGGCGCATCCGGGCATACTCGGAGACGACGGAGCCGGGCCTGAAGGTCCGGGCGTTGGCGGCGCAGAGCGTCAGGAAGGCGGACTCGTGGACCTCCATGAAGAGCTCGCCCTCGGGATCGAAGCCGTGGGCCATGAAGTGCGTCCCGGGCACGACGAGCCAAGTCCGGCCGGGGAAGTAGGAGCGGGCCCGTTCCCAGGCCGCGCGCAAGCCGTCTTCGGCCCAGGCCCGGTCGGCGAGGACCGTCGCGATGACCTCGCGCGCCGGGTCGTCCGCCGGCAGGTCCTTGAACAGGGTCCGTTCGGCGCCGGCGCCCGGGAAGGCGCGGACGGCCGCCGCGAGAAGGAGGGCGAGGAGGGGGAGGAGGGCGACCGGCCCCGGCGCAGACCCCCTACGGGTCGCGCGGGCCGGAAAAGAAGGGTTCCGACGTGTCCGGTACGGCCTCAGGTCGTTTCCTGTCCGGGATCGTCCGGGGCGGGCGGGGCGGCCGGCGCCTCGTCGGGCGAGAAGACCTCGGGCTCGCCTTCGGGATTGGCCAGCTTGGCCAGCTTCCGCTGCCGCTTTTCTTCCTGTTTCTTCAGTCTTTTCAGCTCTTTGGTCCGCTTTTCGCTTTTGAATGCTCGGTTACCTCTAGCCACCAGACCTCCTCATACCGGATTCTTCCCCCTGAAGGGAATGTGGCCCCTATCATACAAAGAAACGCCCGCCCGTTCAAGCGGCCTCCTTCCTCCCGGGGCCGGCGCTTTGATATAATCCGGCCATGCAGGAACTCCAAGGCACCGACTTTCTCTACCGCCGCTGGGACGCCGAGCCGTCCCCGGACTCGGCCAAGGCCGTCTTCCTCCTCGTCCACGGGCTGGGGGGCTATTCGGCCCGCTGGGACTTCCTGGCCTCCGACCTGGCCCGCCGCGGCTTCGCCTCGTACGCCGTCGAGCTGCGCGGCTTCGGGCGGACCCCGGAGAGGCCCCGCGGCCACGTCGATTCCTTCGGCGTTTGGTACCGCGACATCCTGGCTCTGCGGGAGACCGCCCTCCGCGACCTCCCCGGCCGGAAGGTCTTCCTGCTCGGCGAGAGCATGGGCGGCCTCATCGCCTATGACCTGGCCGGCGCCCATCCCGAGGCCTTCGCCGGTCTCGTCCTGATCGCCCCGGCCTTCAAGAACGGCATGAAGTTCCCCCTGAGCGCTTACCTCAAGCTGGGCCTCTTCGGCCTCTTCGCTCCCAAGATGACCGTCGACGTGCCCTTCACCTCGGACATGGTCACGCGCGACGCCGATTATCTCCGGACCATGGATGCTTCGCCCGACGAGATCCGGGTCGCCAGCCTCCGGCTGCTGGGCGCGTTCCTGCCGGTCCAGGCCCGGGCTGGACGCGTGGCCCGGCGTCTGACCGTGCCGGTCCTGTTCCTGGTCCCCGGGGACGACCGCCTCGTCGACGAGCGGGCCGGGCGGCGGCTCTTCGCCAAGATCGCCCTAGCCGACAAAACCCTCGTCGAGTATCCGGACATGCTCCACGCCTTGTCCATCGACCTCGGGCGCGAGAAGATCTTCGCGGACGTCGCCGCCTGGGCCGGGCCGAGAGCCTGACATGGGCCTGGTGCTGGCCATCGATCAGGGCACGACCGGCAGCCGGGCCATCGTCTTCGACCGGACGGGCCGGGCCGTGGCCTCGGCCTACGAGGAGTTCCCGCAGATCTTCCCCCGCCCCGGCTGGGTCGAGCACGACCCGGAGGCCATCTGGCGCAGCGTCTATCGCACGGTCCAGAAGGCGCTCGAGACCGTCCCCGGCCGCGCCATCGCCGCCGTCGGCATCACCAACCAGCGCGAGACGACCGTGCTCTGGGACCGGCGGACGGGCCGCCCGGCCGCCAACGCCATCGTCTGGCAGTGCCGGCGCACGGCCGACCGCTGCCGCGAGCTGGCCGCCCGGCCCGGACTGGCCCGGAACGTGCGCCGCCGGACGGGCCTTCCCGTCGACGCCTACTTCTCGGCCACCAAGCTGGAGTGGCTCCTCGACCGGGGAGGCCTGCGGGACCGGGCCAAGCGGGGCCGCCTGGCCTTCGGCACCCCGGACGCCTGGGTCCTCTGGAAGCTGACCGGCGGGACGAGCCATGCCACCGACCCGACCAACGCCTCGCGGACCATGCTCTACAACATCCGCAAGCTCAGCTGGGACCGCGACCTGCTCGACCTCTTCGGCGTCCCGGCCGCCGTCCTGCCCCAGGTCCGGCCCTCGTCGGGCGAGTTCGGCCGGACCGTCCGTCTGGGGCGGCTGCCGGCCGGCATCCCGGTCATGGGCATCGCCGGCGACCAGCAGGCCGCCCTCTTCGGCCAAGCCGGGTTCCGGCCGGGGGCCATCAAGAACACCTACGGCACGGGCGCCTTCATCCTGCTCAACACCGGCCGCGAGCCCGTGGCCTCCCGTCACGGGCTCGTCACCACGGTCGCCTGCGGCCCGGCCGGGAAGCCCGCCTACGCCCTCGAGGGCTCGGTGTTCGTGGCCGGGGCGGCCATCCAGTGGCTGCGCGACGAATTGGGCCTCGTCCGCGCGGCCGCGGAATCGGAGGCCGCGGCGGCCTCCGTCCCGGACACGGCCGGCGTCTACTTCGTGCCGGCCTTCGTCGGGCTCGGCGCGCCGTACTGGGACGCCGAGGCCCGGGGCGTCATCGCCGGCCTGACCCGCGGCACGAAGCGGGCCCACATCGTGCGGGCCGCCGTCGAGGCCATGGCCTACTCGACGCGCGACGTCCTGGAGACCATGCGCAAGGACTCGGGCCTGCGGGTCCGGGAGCTCCGGGTCGACGGCGGCGCTTCGGCCAACGATTTCCTGTGCCGCTTCCAGGCCGACGTCCTCGGCGTGCCGGTCGTCCGGCCCAAGACCGTCGAGACGACCTCGCTCGGGGCCGCCTACCTCGCCGGCCTCGGCGCCGGCGTCTGGGAGTCGACCGCGGCCATCGAGCGGCTGGCCGTCGACGAGCGCAAGTTCACCCCGGCCATGACCCGCGGCCAGGCCGACCGTCTCTACGCCGGCTGGCAGGCGGCCGTTCGAAAAGCCCGGGCCGCCTAAGCGTCCCTTTGAACTTGGAGGTCGTCATGAAGCGTTCCCGCTGTGTCCTGATCGCCTTGGCCTTTTCCCTGGTATCTGCCGGCATCCCTGCAACGGCCGCCGATGATTGGCGGGCCGATTGGCCCGTTCTGAGGACGTACGACCGCGACCACGTCGAGAAGATCGCCCTTCCCCTCGGCGGCATCGGCACGGGCACGGTCTCGCTCGGCGGCCGGGGCAATCTCATCGATTGGGAGATCATGAACCGCCCGGCCAAGGGATACATCCCGTACGGCGGACAGCAGACGGGCCCGTTCTTCGTCCTCCGCGTCGACGCGCCGGGCGGCCCCTTCCTCCGCGTCCTCGAGGGGCCCCTGCCGCTCTCCGCTTACGAAGCCTCGCACGGCTCGACGGCCGTCAACCACGGCCTGCCGCGCTTCCGCGACGTCTCCTTCGCGGCCGCCTACCCGCTCGGCCAGGTCCTTCTTTCGGACCCGGACGCGCCCGTCGATGTCCGCGTCGAGGGCTGGAACCCGCTCGTGCCCGGCGACGCCGAGGCCAGCGGCCTCCCGGTCGCGGCGCTCCGGTTCGTCGTCGTCAACAAGACGGCCCGGCCCCTCAAGGCCGTCGTGTGCGGCACCCTGCCCAACTTCATCGGGGCCGACGGCTCGGGCACGGCCAAGGACTGGAAGGGCGACCCGGTCACGACCGGCCCGGTCAAGAACCGCAACGCGTTCCGGGCCACCGACGGGCTGCGCGGCCTCTTCATGACCTCGGCCGGCGTCGATCCCAAGCACGAAGCCTGGGGCACGATGGCCCTGGCCGCCCCGGCCGGAACGCGGGGGACGAGCCGGACCTCGTGGCTGGCCGCCGGATGGGGGACCTCGCTCCTCGACTTCTGGGACGATTTCGCCGTCGACGGGAAGCTCGATCCCCGGCCGGCCGCCGGAGAGGACATGCCCTTCGGCTCGCTCGCCGTCGAGATCGATGTACCGGCGAACGGCAGCGCCGAGGCCTCGTTCGTCATCGCCTGGCACTTCCCGAACCGCGTGACCTGGTCGCCCAAGGGCGTGCCCGAGGACGTCATCGGCAACTACTACACGACGCGCTGGCCCGAGGCCTGGGCCGCGGCCGAGGACTTCGCCGCGCGGGCCGCCGCGCTCGAGGCCCGGACGGTCGCGTTCGTGCGGGCCTTCGCCGGGAGTTCGCTCCCGGCCGAGGTCAAGGAGGCCGCGCTGTTCAATCTCAGCACGCTCCGGACCCAGACCTGCTTCCGGACTCCCGACGGCAAGCTCTTCGGCTTCGAGGGCTCGGGCAACAACGCCGGCTGCTGCTGGGGGTCGTGCACGCACGTCTGGAACTACGAGCAGGCCACGGGCTTCCTCTTCGGCGCCCTGGCCCGGACCATGCGCGAGACCGAGTTCCTGGCCGCGACGGACGACCAGGGCCTGATGAGCTTCCGCGTCCGCCTGCCCCTCGACCGGGCCCGGGAGTTCGGCAAGGCCGCCGCCGACGGCCAGATGGGCACGATCATGCGGGCCTACCGCGATTGGAAGATGTCCGGCGACGGCGCCTGGCTCCGCCGGCTCTGGCCGGCCGTGAAGAGGGCCCTGTCCTTCGCCTGGATCGAGGGCGGCTGGGACGCCGACCGCGACGGGGTCATGGAAGGCTGCCAGCACAACACCATGGACGTCGAATACTACGGCCCGAACCCGCAGATGGAGCTCTGGTACCTCGGCGCGCTCCGGGCGGCCGAGGAGATGGCCAAGGGCGCCGGCGACAAGGCCTTCGCCAAGACCTGCGCCGGTCTCTTCGCCAAGGGCCGGGCCTGGACGGACGCGAATCTCTGGAACGGCGAATATTACGAGCACCGGGTCGTGCCGCCCAAGCGCGTCGACGACGTCGCCCCGAGCCTGCGCCTGGACATGGGGGCCAAGGAGATCGCCGAGCCGGACTACCAGTTGGCGCAGGGCTGTCTCGTCGACCAGCTCGTCGGCCAGTACATGGCCCACGTCTGCGGCCTCGGCTATCTCGTCCACCCGGCCCACGTCAAGACGACGCTGGCCAGCATCCTCAAATACAACCGGCAGCGGGGCTTCTTCGACCATTTCAACTGCCTGCGCTCGTTCGTCCTCGGCGACGAGACGGCCCTGCTCATGGCCAGCTATCCGAAGGGCCGGCCGCGCAATCCCTTCCCCTACTTCACCGAGGTCATGACCGGCTTCGAGTACACCGCGGCCGTCGGCCTGCTCTACGAGGGCGAGACCGCGCGCGGGCTCGAGGTCATCCGCGACATCCGGGCCCGCTACGACGGCCGCAAGCGCAGCCCCTTCGACGAGGCCGAGTGCGGCCACCATTACGCCCGGGCCATGGCCAGCTGGGCGGCCGTGCCCGCCCTCTCCGGGTTCTCCTGGGACGGCCGAATCCAGGCCATGGCTTTCGCGGCCGGCGAAGGGACCTGGTTCTGGTCGAACGGCGACGCCTGGGGGACCTGCCGGATCGAGGCCGGCGGACGGATGGCCGAGCTGGCCGTTCTCGGGGGCCGACTGAGCCTGCGGTCGTTCCGCCTGGGCGAGGCCGCGGCCAAGGGCCTCCGGAAGCCCGCGGTCCTCGAGGCGGGGACGACCCTCCGGTTGGATTGTCTGTCGGGTAAGTGAAACATCCGGCGGGCCGGAGCGTATGACAGGGCGTAGGAATCAACCGTGAAGGAGTTCCCCATGACCAAGAGAATCACCCTCCTCTTAGCGGCCCTCATCGCCCTGGCCCTGTTCGTCTCCGTCCCGGCGTTCCCCGGCACGATCCCGTCGTCCATCGTGCCCGAGAGCGCCAAGTGGGTGGCCCACCTCGACATGGAGAAGTTCGTCGGGACCGAGCTCTACGGCCTGCTGGACAAGGACGGCAGGTTCCAGATCAAGGGCCGGGACATCGACCGCTGGCTCAAGATGGACCTGGCCAAGGACATCAAGGGCGTGACCGTGATCGGGTTGGGCCCCGACGACAAGAACATTGTCTTCGCCGTCGAAGGCACGCTCGACAAGGCCGGCATCATCGCCCTGGCCGAGGCCGACAAGGACAGCCAGAAGACGGCCTACGGCGCCTACACGCTCTACTCGAGCGGCAGCGACGAGTACGGGGCGTTCGTCAACGACCGGCTCCTCGTCTTCGCCGAAGGCCGGGCCGCGCTCGAGAAGGTCCTCGACACCGCCGGCGGCAAGGCCAAGACCTTCGCCGGCACGCCTCTTGCCGCGGCGCTCAAGGAGGTCCCCGCCGGCGCCTTCCTGAGCGGCGTCCTGCCCGACCTCGCCGCCCTGGGCAAGGAGCTGGGCCAGTCCAAGGTCCTCGACCAGGCCAGCGGCTTGTTCTTCATGGCCCAGGAAAAAACGGGCAACTTGTCGCTCCGGCTGCAGGTGAAGGCCGCGTCGCCGGAGAGCGCCAAGAACATGGCCGACGTCGTCCAGGGGCTCATCGCCATGGGCCGCCTCGGCGGCGCCGAGCGTGGGATGGCCGAGGTCGCCCCGTTGCTCGACGGGCTCCAGGTCAAGCTGGACGGCCAGACGGTGAAGATCGACTTCGAGCGGCCCTCCAAGGACATCGCCGCCCTCCTGTCGGACCACAAAAGGATCCGCATCGACTGACCCCGGGGGAGGCATGACCGGGACCGGGACGATCGCAGAGAAGACCGACGAGGAGCTGGCCCGCGAGGCGCGGGCCGGCTCCCGCCGTTCGTTCGACGAGCTGGCGCGCCGCTACAAGCGCCGGCTCTTCGTCTATCTCCGGCCGCGCCTCGGGAGCGACCAGGACGCGGAGGACATGGTCCAGGAGACGCTCCTCAAGCTCTACCGCAACATCGACCGCTACGACCCGGCCTACCGGTTCTCGACCTGGCTCTACACGGCGGCCACCCGCCTGGCCATCAGCTCCTACAGGAAGAAGCGCGTCGCGGCCGTGCCGCTGACGCCCGAGGCGGCCGGGGGCGTCGCCGATCCGGCGCCGGTCAGCCCGGCGGGAGAGGGCCCCGCCGCCGGCCTGTGGGACGCCGCGCGGACGCTCGCCGCAAGCCAGTTCCGGGTCCTGTGGCTGCGCTACGGCGAGGACATGGACGTCGCGGACATCGCCCGGTCCGTCGGCAAGAGCCGGGTCGCCGTGAGCCTGCTCCTCCACCGGGCCCGGACGAACCTCAGAAAGGGAGAACGACCATGATCTGCCGCATCGTCCGTTGGACGGTCTCGAGGGCCGACGACCGCGGCCAAACGCCGCCCCGTTGGGCGGCCCGGCACGCCGGGCGCTGCCCGGCCTGCCGCGAGCAGGCCCGGTTCATGGCCTCCCTCCGGGAACGGTTGGCCGCGGAGCGTCCCGCCTTCCTGGCAGCGGTCCCCGAATTCGCCCTGAACGACGCCGCTTGGGACAAGGCGGAGAGCCGGGACGTTGCGCGGGAAGGCTTCGGCCGGCGTCCGTTCCTCCGTCCCCTGCCCGCGGCCGCGGGCACACTGATCGTCGTCGCGGCGGCGGCCTTCCTCGTCTTCCGCCCCGGCCCGCGAACGACGTCGCCCGGACCCGCGGAGCGGGCCGCCGCCCGGGCGGCCCTCAAGTCCCTCGCCGCGGCTCCCAAAGGCCTGGGCGGCGCTTTGTCCGAGGCGGAATCGTCCCTGGAGAGGGAAAGGCGCATCCTGGAGAGGTCGGTCGTCTCGGCCGTCGATTACCTGCAGGCCCGGCTTAACATCAAGGTCGAGCGCCGGGAGCGGACCAAGGACCTCTGACGGGGTGGCCGCCGGTTCGACCTTCCTGCGACTCCGTCAGAGCCGGTTCTGGATCTTCTCCGACAGTTCCCCCATGAGCTCGGTCTGGATCTCCTGGATCTCCAGCAGCCGCTGCCACTGCTTGAAGATGAGGTGATCGATCTTCTCGTGGAGGCCGCGGATCTCGATCTCGGCCTTGAGATTGATCTGGTAGTCGTGCTGGGCCCGGAGGCGGTCCTTGGCCTCTTGGCGGTTCTGGCTCATCATGATGATCGGCGCCTGCAGGGCGGCCAGACAGGACAGGAAGAGATTGAGGAGGATGAATGGGAAGGGGTCGAAGCGGCGCGAGGCGAGGATGATGGAATTGAGCACGATCCAGCTCAAGAGGACGCCCATGAAGATGAGGATGAACTTCCAACTGCCCCCGAAGGCGGCCAACCGGTCGGCCAGGCGCTGGCCGAGCGTCCGCCTCTCCTCGAACTCCATGTTGACGTTCCGGGCCAGGACCTCGCCTTCGCGCAGGCTCCGGATGACCTCGGACTCTATCGCGGACAGGTCGCCCTTCTCCGCCTCCAGGGCGGCTTGGACGTATTGGGCCCGGTAGCGATTGAGGTCGTCCCGGCAGATGGTCCTCTCGGGCGTCCAGTCGGGGTGGTCTTTGAGGATGAGCGCGGCCAAGGCCGGGCGGACCGCCCCGCCGGGGACGATGTCGTCGGGATCCTTGACCAGGCCGCAGACGCCGCAGACACTCGGGCTGTTCTTTTCCATGAGCCCCTCCCGGCCCTGACTATAGGACCGGGTCCGGGGCCTGTCAACAGTCCGGGAGGCGGTCCCGGACGGCTTCAGAGGCGGCGGCGGGTCGGGCGGAAGTCCCAAGTCAGCCGGAAGGCGAGGTCGCGGAGCGCCTCGGCCATGGCCGCGCTCTTGTCGCGGACCGAGAAGACCGGGACGCCGTTGTCCATGCCGACCGAACCGACCGTGCCTTCCCTGGTGGCCGACTGCGTCCACAGCGTCGCGCCGTCGCGGGTCGAGACCAGGCGGACCTTGACGGCGATGTCGAAGGCGGTCCGGGCGAAGAGGGTCTTGCTCAGGGGCGCGGCCAGGTCGATCTGGGGCTTGACCTTGGTCACCCTTATCTCGCCGACGAAGAAGGCCTCGAGGCCCTGTTGCTGTCCGAGCGCCAGGGCGGCGTCGCGGTCGAAGGCCGTCTTGCCGATCTTGGCCAGGGCCTCGGCGGCGGGGCCGAGCTCGACGACGGGGACGCGCTGGGCGGCCGTGACCTCTTCCAGGAAATACTGGGTGGCCGCGGCGTCGAGATCGCCCTTGGCCTCGCCCGGATCGAGGGTGACGATGCCGATCGTGCCCAGGGCCGCCAGGTCGACGGCGGGCGGCACGATGGTGTACTTGACGGCGCATCCGGATATGGCCAGGGCTACGACAGCGACGAAGGCCAGATGTCTCGTTCTTATGGGCGGTCTCCTTCCGGAAGCCGCCCAACGGCGGCTTCTTCCGATTTAGTCGGAGGACCGCTCCATGTTGAGGAAACGGGCTAGCGGACGAGATGGAAGGCCGTCTGGCGGCCGGCCAGGAAGAAGGCCTTCTCGCCGTCGAACAGGATGTCCTGCTCGAGGGGGACCCGGAATTCGACGCCCCACTCGGGGACCGGCCCGGTGACGCTCATCTCGGCCGTGAAGGCGCTCATGGGGACGAGCTTGACCTCGCCGCGGCCGGCGTTGTGGACCTGCTCCCAGGGCAGGCCGATGAGGGGACCCGGCTCGTGGAGGAAATAGCCGAGCGAGTGGGAATAGAGGCGCGGCCCGGGGACGCCCGTCTCCCGGGCCTTGCCGAGGACGCGGCCGAGGATCTCGTCGCCGGTGAGGCCGGTCTTGAACTCCCCGCAGTAGATGTCCTGGAGCCGGTTGCATTCGGCCATGAGCGTCTTGAAGGTCTCGGGCGCGTCCGTCTCGCCCGGGCGCAGGACGTAGGCCATCTCCTGGTGGTCGGAGTTCCAGCGCATGTATTTGAGGCCGACGTCGCAGTGGAGAAGGTCGCCGGGCCGGACGATCTTGTCGTCCTTGCCCCACTTCTCGACGTCCTTGGGCGAGCGGCCGCGGATGGAGACGAAGGGCGAGAAGGACACCCGCAGGCCGAGGTCGTGGACTCGCTGCCAATAGTACCAGCGCAGGTCGTCGGCCGTCGTCTGCCCGACGGTGATGACCCGGGCCGAGAACATGTCGGCGATGATCGACCGCGATAGGGCCGCGGCCCGCTCCATGTGCTCGACCTCCTCGTCGAGGAGGGTCTCCGCCCAAAGCGTGACCAGGGGCTCGGCCGAGACGAAGCGGGCCGCGTAGTTGGGGCCGACGGCTTCGACGATCCGCTTCTTGAGGACCGTCGTCAGGGCCCCGGCCGCCCATTGGACCTCGCCCTCGTTGAGCCCGATCCGCTTGGGATCGCGCTCGCGGACGACGCGGCCGAGGGCCTGCCACTGGCTTTCGCCCTTCTTCTGGTCGAAGGCCCCGGCGTCCCAGGCGTTCTGGAACAAGCCCTGGGTGTCGGTGCGGGAGACGTTCAGCCGCTCGACGCCTTTCCCCGGACCGCGGTCGAAGAGGACCAGGACCTGGGTGATGGGGTTCCAGTTGCCGAGGGGGACCATGGTCTCGAAGACGGGATCGAGGTTGTCCTCGTTGCAGGAGACGATCCACATGTCGATGCCGGTCTCGCGCATGAGCCGCGGCAGGAGCGTCTCGAGGCGCCTGGCCGTGATCCGGTGGACGACGTCGGCCTGCCGGCGGATGGACAGGACGGCCGGCGGGCCGCCGTGCTGGGCCGCGGCGGGCGGCGCGGCGGCGAGCAGAACGAACGATGCGGCGGCGAGCGCGAGAAGGATCTTCTTGACCATGGTGACCTCCGGTCGATCGAGGGCGATGGATTCTATCTATCACCGGGCCGGCAGGGCGGTCAAGGGCCGCAAGAGCCGGGGCCAGGCGTCCCGAACGGGGACACGTACCCGAGGAACATGTCCCCATTTACGGAGGAACTAACGCCGAGGGCGATGCGTATATAGAGGAGACGCCGGGCGTCCGCGTTGCTTTCGCCCGCCCGATTTGCGAGAATGATCCGATCATCCTCTTGAACGGA
Source organism: Candidatus Aminicenantota bacterium (assembly GCA_017999365.1). Lineage (GTDB taxonomy): Bacteria > Acidobacteriota > Aminicenantia > Aminicenantales > Saccharicenantaceae > RBG-16-66-30. Next base: position 1,093,445 of record JAGNLW010000001.1, on the reverse strand, counting down.
GGTATCCCGACGTGACCCTTCGCCGCATCCCCGCCGTCTTCGCCATCGGTGTTCTCTGCCTCTCCCTCGTCCCCCTGGCCGCGGCCGAGCTCTCCTTCGACCGCTACCACAGGCCCGAGGAGATCGCCGCCTCCCTCCGGGACCTGGCCAAAGCCCATCCCGCTTTCGCCAAAGTCCACGTCCTGGCCAAGAGCCCGGGCGGGCGCGAGCTCGTCCTGCTCGAGATCGGGCCCGAGACCGCCGCGGCCGCCAAGAGCCTGCCGGCCGTCTTCGTCGCCGCCGACATGGACGGCGCCTATCCCCTGGCCGCCGAGGCCGGGCTGTGGCTGGCCCAGGCCCTATGCGCCAAGGCCGACCTCCGGGCCGACAAGACCTGGTACGTCCTGGCCTGCGGCAACCCGGACGCCGCCGCGCTCTATTTCGGCAAGCCGCGGCGGTCGGACACGCGCAACGCCCGGCCCAAGAACGACGACCAGGACGACGCGACCGACGAGGACGGGCCGGACGACCTCGACGGCGACGGGCTCATCACGCAGATCCGGGTCAAGGACCCCGAGGGGGCCTGGATGGCCGTCTCCGGCGACGCCCGCCTCATGAAGAAGGCCGACGGCGCCAAGGGCGAGAAGGGCGTCTGGAAGCTCTATCCCGAGGGCCTCGACAACGACCGCGACGGCCTGATCGACGAGGACGGCCCCGGCGGCATCGGCCTCGGCACGGCCTTCCCGCATCTCTACAAATACCACGCCCCCGACGCCGGCCCCTGGCCCGGCAGCGAACCGGAGACCTTCGCCCTGCTCCGGTTCTTCGACCTCCACCGCGAGATCGGGCTGGCCTTCGTCCTCGGCGGCGCCAATTTCTGCATCGCCCCGCCCCGCGGCGGGCGCAAGGGCGACGCCGATTTCAACCAGATCAAGGTCCCCGAGCGCGTGGCCGGCTTCATCAACGCCGACCCGACCCGGACCTACACCATGGCCGAGATCATCGAGCTGGTGAAACCCCTCGTCCCGCCGGGCATGGAGGTCACCGAGGGCATGGTCGCCGGCTTCCTCGAGCTCGGCGCCGTGGTCAATCCGCTCGACGAAGACCTCAAGTTCTACACGGAGCTCTCCGAGCGATACAAGGAGTTCCTCAAGGCCGCCAAGCTCGACGGCAAGCGGCTCGAGGCCGCGCCGGACAGGGACGGCTCGCTCGAGCTCTATGCCTACTACCACCTCGGCCTGCCGTCGTTCGCCCTCGACTTCTGGACCCCGCCCGAAGTCAAGGAGGACAAGCCCGCCGACGAGCTCACGCCCGAGAAGCTCGAGGCCATGACCAACGACCAGTTCGTCGCCCTCGGCGAAGAGAAGGTCGACGCCTTCCTCAAGGCCGCTGGGGCACCGGAGCCGTTCAAGGCCAAGCAGGTCTTCGAGATGATCAAGGCCGGCCAGATCGACACCAAGAAGATGGCCGAGATGATGAAGCAGATGCCCAAGAAGCCCGACGCCGGCGGGGCCGACCCCAAGGAGAAGGCCCTCCTCGCCTGGAGCGACAAGGAGCTCGGCGGCCAGGGCTTCGTGGCTTGGAAGCCCTTCAAGCACCCGACCCTCGGCGAGGCCGAGATCGGCGGCTTCGCGCCCTTCGCGGACACGACGCCGCCCGAGAAGATGATCGAGGGCCTGGTCAAAGGTCAGGCCCCCTGGGTCTTCGAAGTGGCCAAGAAGATGGCCCGGGTCCGGATCGCCGACGCCGCCGTCAAACCGCTCGGCGCCGGCCTCTACGAGGTCAAGGCCTGGGTCGAGAACACCGGCGACCTGCCCTACCCGACGGCCATGGCCGGGCGCAACCAGCGCGTCCTGCCCGTCGTCGTGACCCTGGCCGGCGACGGCGTCACGATCGTCCAGGGCAAGAAACGGAGCCTGGTCCCGTCCGTTCCGGCCCGCGGCGCCCAGACCGTGACCTGGCTCGTCCGCTCGGCCAAGCCGGTCAAGGTCGAGATCAAGGCCGAGACCCGGAACGCCTGGCGCGACGCCCGGACGGTCGCCCTCGGAGGTGCCCTGTGAGAAAGCTCGCCCTGTCCCTGCTCGTCCTGTTCCTCGTCGCTTCGACCCTGCCGGCCCAGAAGGCCGGGGTCGAGGTCCCCCTCCGGTTCGACCAGTACCACTCGCTCGACCGGGTCTACGCCGCCCTCGAGGCCCTCCACAAGGCCTATCCGCAGCTGACCTCGCTCGAGACGGTCGGCCAGAGCGAAGAAGGCCGGCCCATCATGGCCATGACCGTCAACAACCCCAAGACCGGCGCGGCCCTCGCCAAGCCGGCCATGTACGTCGACGGCAACATGCACGGCAACGAGATCCAGGGCGGCGACATCTCGCTCTACCTCCTGGACTATCTCCTCGGGAACTACGGCCGCAACGCCGAGATCACGGCCCTCGTCGACCGGGTCTGCTTCTACGTCGTGCCCGTCGCCAACGTCGACGGCCGCCATCACTTCTTCGCCGACCCCAACAACCCCAGCAGCAACCGGACCCTGCGCATCCCCATCGACGACGACCGCGACGGGCTCGTCGACGAGGACGGCAGCGACGACCTCGACGGCGACGGCAACCTCTGCGAGATGCGCAAGAAGGACCCCTTCGGCGCCTACAAGACCGATCCCGAGGACCCGCGCCTCCTCGTCCGCATCAAGCCCGGCGAGAAGGGAGAGTGGACCCTGCTCGGCGAGGAGGGCCTCGACAACGACGGCGACGGCCAGGTCAACGAGGACGGCGAGGGCTACGTCGACCCGAACCGGAACTGGGGCTTCGACTGGGCCCCGCCCTACGTCCAGGGCGGCTCGGGCGAGTACCCGTTCCAGGCCGTCGGCCTCAAGGCCCTGGCCGAGTGGACGATGACCAAGCCCAACATCGTCTTCGCCTGGTCCTACCACAACAACGGCGGCATGCTCCTGCGCGGGCCCAGCCGCAAGGGGCTCGGCGAGTACCCGGCTTCGGACGTCGCGGTCTACGACTTCCTCGGCAAACAGGGCGAGCGCATCATCCCCGGCTACCGCTACATGATCTCCTGGAAGGACCTCTACACGACCTACGGCGACTCCGGCGAGTGGATCACCCAGACCGCCGGCGCCTACTTCTTCTGCGCCGAGGTCTTCCAGGGCGAGTCGGAGGCCTTCAAGGGCGTTTCCGAGCGCTACGAGCCGGGCACCCCCCGCGAGGAGGCCGTGCGGAGCATCTTCGAGGAACGCGTCTCCGAGAAGGAGCGGCTCAAGTTCAGCGACAACGTCGTCCAGGGCGAGCTCTACAAGCCCTGGAAAGCCTTCAAGCACCCGACCTACGGCGACGTCGAGATCGGCGGTTGGGTCAAGATGAGCTCCCGGCTCGGCGCCCCGTTCATGATCAAGGATCTCGTCCACCGCAACGCCATGGCCGCCCTGTTCACGGCCAAGCACCTGCCCGACGTCTCGCTCGAGGTCTTCGAGGTCAAGCCCCTCGGCGGTGGCCTCTTCCGGGTCCGGACGCGCCTGGCCAATCCCAAGGCCATGCCGACCATGAGCGCCCTGTCGCAGAAGAACAAGCTCTATCCCCAGGACATGCTGACCGTGTCCGGTCCCGGGGCCAAGGTCGTGGCGGGCGGGACGCTCGTCGACCCCTACCGCGACCAGGCCGTCTACAAGAAGGACCGGCCCGAGCTCCAGTTCACGGTCGTTCCCGGCTTCGGCAAGGTCGAGCACCAGTTCCTGGTCGAGGGCAAGGGCGAGATCACGGTCCGCTACGCCTCGCCCCACGGGGGCGTCCGCGAGGCGAAGGTCAAGCTCGATTAGACGGCCGTCTTGCCATTCTCCGGCGGCGGGCGCATAATGGGCCGAGAGACCGGGAGACGCGCGGGCGAGGAGCCGCTGAAAGGAGGGCCGGGATGCTGCACCGATACCAGATCGAGAACCAGAAGATCGTCCCCTCGGACGACGCCCGGGCCCCGATCCTCCTCTACGTCAATCCCGACGAGGCCGAGAAGCGCCTGCTCGTCGACACCTACCAGGTCGACGAGCACACCCTGAATTCGGCCCTCGACCCCGACGAGCAGGCCCGCCTCGAGTGCGAGCCCGGCCACATCGCCTTCATCTACAAGCGGCCCAAGAACTACTCGGGCGACGACCAGCTCCTGTTCAAGGCCTCGACCATGGGCGTGTTCTTCTTCGGCGAGATGATCATCATGGTCGTGGCCGACGACACGACGCTCTTCGAGGGCAAGCAGCTGGCCAAGGTCGGCAGCGTCCGCGAGCTCGTCATCCGCCTCATCTACCGGGCCATCTTCCACTTCATGGAGCACCTCAAGATCATCAACCAGATCGCCGACGACGTCGAGCAGAAGATCAACAAGGCCATGGAGAACCGCTTCCTCATCAACCTGTTCGCCCTCCAGAAGAGCCTGGTCTACTACCAGAACGCCGTCAACTCCAACGGCGCCCTCATCGACAAGATGCGGCACAACGCGGCCAAGTTCGGCTTCACCCAGGAGGAGCTGGAGCTGCTCGACGACATCGCCGTCGAGAACAACCAGTGCTACCGCCAGGCCGAGGTCTACACGAACATCCTGGCCAGCCTCATGGACGCCCGGGCCTCCATCGTCAGCAACAACCTCAACGTCCTGATGAAGACCCTGAACATCATCACCATCGCCATCATGGTGCCGACCTTCATCGTCTCGGTCTTCTCCATGAACGTGACCCTGCCGTTCGGCTGGCGCGAGCTGCCGGCCTTCTGGATGATCATCGGGCTGGCCGCGATCTCGGTCGTCGGCTTCTTCGTCTTCTGGAAATACAAGAAGTGGTAGCCGGGCGGGGCGGCCCCGCCGGGCCTATCTCGCGGCCTTCTTGACGCTGACGGACATCCCCGACCAGCTCCCGCCGACGAAGGTCGTCTCCATGAACGGGAGGGCGAGGACGTGGACGACGAAGCCCGCGGCGCCCCAGCCGCCCCGGCGCATCCGCTCGGAGACGTTGTGGGCGACGAACGAGCCGCCGACCGCGAGCTTGGGCAGGACGGCGTCGAAGTAATTCTTGTACCAGTCCTTGTCGGCGTCGCAGAAGACGAAGTCGAACGGGCCGGGGAGGGCCGGGACGAGCTCGTGGGCGTCGGCCAGGCGGGCGTCGATCCAGGGGGCCAGCCCGGCCGCCTCGAAGTTGGCCACGGCCTCGCGGTGGCGCCCCTCGTCGATGTCGACGGTGACCAGCCGGCCGCCCGTCTTGCTCAGGGCCCAGGCGATCCAGACGCCGGAATGGCCGGTCGAGGTGCCGATCTCCAGGGCCTTGGTGTAGCCCTTCGAGACGATGAGGTCGTGAAGGGTCCGGCCGTCGGCCTCGGGGACGTTCATGTCCCGCCACGTCCCGGACCGGGACTCGAGGAAGGCCTCCACCCGGCGGTCGAGCTCGGGACCGCCGCGCGCCGCCTGGGGGGCCGGGACCGCCGGGGCGGCCGCCAGCGCCAGGGCCAGCCCCCAGGCCGTGATGAGAACGCGTCTTGCCGCCATGGGAGCCTCCTTGCCCGATAAATACCCTCTCGCCTTTTGGACGTCCGGCCGTCCGGGCTCTTCCCGGGCCGCCAGGGTCGGAGAGGCGGGCCCTGTTCTTCCCCTGTCCGATCGGCCGTAAAACAGGGAAGAAATGCGGCCGGGCCGCGTCAAAAAAAGATATACTGGAGTTTTGTGCCGATTTCAGGAGAAGAGACGATGACAGACAGAACCGGACCCGGCCGCGCGGGCCGCCTCGCCGCGGCCCTCGTCGGGCTGATCGCCCTCCTGGCACCGCTCGCCGCCGCGCAAGACGCCCCCCTGACCCTCGACGAGGCGGTCAAGCTGGCCCTGGAGAGGAACGAGCGGGCCAAGTCCACCTGGGAGGAGGTCGCCGCGGCCAACGCCCGGGTGACCCAGGCGCGGTCGTTCTTCCTGCCCTCGATCACCAGCACGGGGACCTACACGCGCCGGGCCTACGAGACCCGCCGCGTCGTCGGCGACACCGAGGTCATCATCCAGCGCTACAACGCGCTGTCGGAGACGCTGACCCTCAGCCAAACGCTGTTCGACGCCCGCAGCCTGACCAGCCTGGCCGCCGTCCGTGCCCAGCGCGACGCCCGGGTGGCCGCCGCGGCCGAGGACCGGCGCCAGCTGGCCTTCGAGGTCGGCCAGGCCTTCCTGGCCACGCTCGGCACGACCCAGGTCCGAGAGGCCTCGGCCCGCCGCTTCACCTTCGCCGGCCAGAACCTCGAGGCGGCCAAGGCCCGCTTCGCCGCCGGCCTGGCCTCGGTCAACGACGTCACCCGGGCCGAGCTCGAGTACGCCACGGCCGAGGTCGGGCTGACTCAGGTCAAGGGGGAGGTCGAGACGAGCACCCTCCAGCTCGGCCATCTCCTCGACGCGCCCTCGGCCGTCCGCGGGCCCCTCGTCGTCCCCGAGTTCCTCATCGAGGCCGCGGCCGCCGATTCCGCCGACGCCGAAGGCCTCGTCGCCGAAGCGCTGGCCCGGCGCCTGGACGTGGGCTCGCTCCGCTCCCTGGCCTCGGCCCAGAGGTCCCTGGCCAAGCTGCCCCTGCTCGGCTGGGTGCCCTCGCTAGGCGCCAGCGGCCGCTACAGCCTGACCAACGAGGCCAGCTTCAACAACCGGAACTGGAACTGGAGCGTCGGGGCGACACTGACCTGGAGCCTGTTCGACGGCGGGGCCCGGTTCGGCCAGAGCCGGGAGCAGCGGGCCTTGGCCCGCCTGGCCGACCTCGACCTCCAGGCGGCCACGCGCCGGGTCGACGTCGAGGTCCGCGAGGCCCTGGTCTCGCTGGCCAACCAGCGGGCCTCGCACCGGCAGGCCACCGTCGCCCACGAGGTGGCCAAAAAGAACGCCGCCGAGACCACCGAACTCTATCGCCAAGGCTTGGCCTCCGCCCTCGAGGTCGCCGACGCCAACGTCCGGCTCTTCGAAGCCGAGGTCGGACTCGTCCAGGAACGCTACGGCCTGGGTGTCGCCTTCCTCAATCTGGAGGCGGCCCTGGGTCTCGATCCCTTCGGGAAGGAGCCGCGCACGTGATCCCCAAGAGCCTCAGGAAGACCGCCGTCCTCATCGCCACCGCCGCGCTCGTCGTCGTCGCCGGAGCCTGCAAGAAGAAGGACGCCGCCCCGGCCGGCGGCCCCGGGGCCCGGGGCCGCATGCAGTTCCCCGTCGACGTGGAAGAGGTCCCGGTCCAGTCCCTGGTCTACAGCGTCACGGCCGTCGGGTCCGTCGAGGCCTTCGAGAAGGTCCAGGTCACGGCCCGGGTCTCCGGCGCCGTCGACCGGGTCCAGTTCTCGGAAGGCGAGTACGCCGCGGCCGGCCAGACCCTGGTCGAGATCGAGACCGAGCGCTACCGCTTGGCCGTCGAGTCGGCCCAGGCCGCCTTCGCCAAGGCCGAGGCCGCCAAAGCCGACGCCGAGGCCGGCCTGAAGCGCCGGGAGACGGTCACGACCCAGAATCCCGGGCTCATCCCCGGGGAAGAGGTCGAGACCTGGCGGACCAAGGTCCTGACGGCGGCCTCCGACGTGGCCGAGAAGCGCTCGGCCCTCAACCAGGCCCAGCTCAACCTGAGGGACGCCTTCGTCAAGGCGCCTATCTCGGGCGTCATCCAGACCCGCACCGTCCAGACCGGCCAGTACGTCCAGACCGGCACGGTCCTGGCCACGCTCGTCCGGCGCGATCCGCTCCTGCTGCGGTTCCGCGTCCCCGAGCGCGACGCGGCCCGCATCAAGCCCGGCCAGAAGGCGAACTTCCGGGTCCGCGAGGACGGCCGGGAGTTCGCGGCCAAGGTCGTCCACGTCGCCGAGTCGGCCGACGACACCTCGCGCCTGGTCGACGTCACGGCCCACATCGAGGACGCCGGCGACAAGGCCCTCCGGCCCGGCTCGTTCGCCGAGATCACGGTGCCGGTGTCGTCCGCGGGCGAGGCGCCCGTGGTCCCGATCGCCGCCGTGCGGCCGAGCGAGCGCGGCTTCCTGGCCTACGTCGTCGAGGGCGACAAGGCCGTCGAGCGCATCCTGACCCTGGGCATGCGCTCGGCCGACGGCCGGGTCGAGGTCCTGTCCGGGCTCAAGGGCGGCGAGACCCTCGTCGTCCGCGGCGCCGAGGCCCTCTCGAACGGCGTGCCGGTCCGCGTCGGCGCGGCGGCCGGGACGCCGGCCGCCCCGGTCGCGAAGTAGGGGAACGACTCCATGAACCTCACCGAAGCCTGCGTCAAGAAACCCGTCCTGGCCTGGATGCTCATGGCCGCCACGGTCGTCTTCGGCGTCGTCGCGGCGGGCCGGATCGGCATCAGCCAGTTCCCCGACGTCGATTTCCCGACCATCAATGTCTCCGCCACCTGGGAGGGCGCGGCGCCCGAGGTCATGGAGAACGAGGTCGTCGAGACCCTCGAGGAGGCCCTCATCCAGGTCGAGGGGGTCCGGACGCTGACCTCGAGCTCGCGCCAGGGCTCGTGCAACATCACCGTCGAGATCGAGCTCTCGCGCGACGTCGATCTGGCCCTCCAGGACGTCCAGGCCAAGGTCTCCCAGGCCCAGCGGCGCCTGCCCCGGGACATGGACCCGCCCATCACCTCCAAACAGAACCCCGAGGACCAGCCCATCATGATGGCCCGCCTGGCCGGGCCCTATCCCCAGCGCGTCCTCAGCGACTACGTCCGCTACGGGCTCAAGGAAAAGCTCCAGACCATCCCGGGCATCGGCGAGATCTCGCTCATGGGCACGCTCGAGCGGAACATCCGCATCTGGCTCGACGCGGCCCGGCTCGACGAGAAGGGCCTGACCGTGCGGGACGTCATCTCGGCCCTGCAGCGCGAGCACATCGAGCTGCCGGCCGGCCGGCTGGAGACGACCGGGCGCGAGGTCAACGTGCGCGTCCTCGGCGAGGCCGTCGACCTCGAGACCCTGCGCAAGATCGTCGTCCGCGAGGTCAAGGGCAGCCCGATCTACCTGAGCGACGTGGCCCTGGTCGAGGACGGCTTCGAGGACGTCCGGCGCCTGGCCCGCATGGACGGCGGCCCGGCCCAGGGCATCGGCATCAAGAAGCAGCGCGGCGCCAACGCCGTGGCCCTGGCCAAGAGCGTCCGGGCGGCCATCGGCGAGTACGCCAAGACCCTGCCGGCCGACATGAACGTCGGCATCACCAACGACAGCACGGAGTTCATCCGCCACTCGGTCAACGAGATCCAGTTCGAGCTCCTGCTCTCCGTCGTCCTGACGGCCTTCGTCTGCTGGCTGTTCCTGGGCTCGCTCTCGAGCACGCTCAACGTCATCCTGGCCATCCCCATGTCCCTGCTGGGCACGGTGGCCATCATCTACTTCCTGGGCTTCACCTTCAACACCTTCACCCTGCTGGCCCTGGCCCTGGCCGTCGGCATCGTCGTCGACGACGCCATCATGGTCATGGAGAACATCTTCCGCCACCGCGAGGGCGGCAAGGCCCTGGTGCCGGCGGCCCTCGAGGGGACTAAGGAGATCGCCTTCGCCGCCCTGGCCGCGACCCTGGCCGTCGTGGCCATCTTCCTGCCGGTCATCTTCATGGAGGGCATCATCGGGCGGTACTTCCTGCAGTTCGGCATCACCCTGTGCCTGGCCGTGTTGCTGTCGTACGTCGAGGCCGTCACCCTGGCCCCGGCCCGCTGCTCCCAGTTCCTCAAAACCTCGAGGGAAGGCCGCAACAAGGTCGGGCTGGCCGTCGATAAGGCCTTCGGGAAGCTCGAGATCGCCTACGGGCGGGTCCTCCACGGGGGTCTGCGCCGGCCCGGGCTCATCCTGGTCCTGGCGGCGGCGCTGTTCGGCCTGGCCATCCTCGTGTTCACCATCCTGCCGAGCGAATTCGTGCCGTCGCAGGACCAGAGCCGCGTCTCCATCCGGCTGCAGACGGCAGTCGGGTCGGACATCTCCGAGACGGACGCCCTGCTCGTCCGGGCCGAGGACATCGTCAACCGGCATCCCGAGGTCGTCCAGACGTTCATCTTCGTCGGCGGCATGGGCGGCGGGGGCGGCGTCAACTCGGGCATGATGTTCCTGACCCTGGTCCCGCCGGGCGAGCGGAAGCTCGACCAGGCCGAGTTCTCGGCCGTCCTGAGGCGGGAGCTCAACGCGGTCCCCGGCCTGCGGGCCGTCATCCAGGACACCTCGCAGCAGGGCTTCACGGCCCAGCGCGGCTTCCCCATCGAGTTCTCCGTGCGCGGCGCCGACTGGAACGAGCTCGTGCCCCTGAGCCAGAAATTCATGGAAGAGCTGACCGACACTGGGACCGTGGTCGACCTCGACTCCGATTACCGCGTCGGCATGCCCGAACTGCGGGTGACCCCGGACCGGGCCGTGTGCGCCGACGTCGGCGTGTCCGTCGACGACGTGGCCACGACCATCAACGCCCTGGTCGGCGGCATCCGGGTCGGCAAGTACAGCACGGGCGGCCGGCGGCTCGACGTCCGGCTCAAGCTCATGGCCGGCCAGCGGTCGCGGCCCGAGGATATCTCGCGGCTGCGCGTCCGGGCCGGCAACGGCGAGCTGGTGCCGCTGTCGTCCCTGGTCATTTTCGAGGAGCAGGCCGCCCTGCAGGCCATCACCCGGCGCGACCGGGAGCGGGCCATCTCGATCTTCGCCAACGTCGCCCCGGGGCACTCCCAGGGCGAGGCCCTGCGGGTCATCGAGGACCTGGCCAAGGGCCTGCCGGTCGGCTACCGGGTCGTCCTGGGCGGCTCGAGCCTGGCCTTCCGGGACTCGATGAGCTCGCTGCTGTTCGCCATGTTCCTGGGCGTGGCCATCGCCTACATGATCCTGGGGTCGCAGTTCAACTCGTTCAAGGACCCGGTGACCATCATCACCATCCTGCCGCTGTCGATCGCCGGCGCGGCCTTCGCCCTGCTCGTGACCGGGCAGTCGCTGAACATCTTCAGCATGATCGGGCTGCTGCTCCTGATGGGCATCGTCAAGAAGAACTCCATCATCCTGGTCGATTACGCCAACGCGTTCAAGGACAAGGGATTCGGGGCGCGGGAAGCCATGGAGAAGGCCGGTCCCATCCGGCTGCGGCCGATCCTGATGACGGCCACGGCGACCATGATGGCGGCCATCCCGCCGGCGCTGGGCCTGGGCTCGGGCGCCGAGATCCGCCGGCCCATGGGCATCGCGGTCATCGGCGGGCTGGTCCTGTCGACGGCCCTGAGCCTGATCGTCGTCCCGGCCTTCTACGTCGTCTCGGATAAATTGAAACGGGGTCAGACCCCAGCTTCTCCAGAGAAATCAGAGAGTTAGACGAAAAAGGCCGTCGGGCGAAAAACCGAAGTCTTTGGTATTGAAAGAGATAGAAAATCGCCCTGCGCGCTTTTGACCCCGAAAAAGTGAAAATCCGCTAGAGTTTCTTGTCCGAAGCCCCGGGCTTGGTCAGAGGCAGGCCCTTGGCGCAGAAGGGGCAGACGTCCGGTTCGAAGGCCTCGACCTTGAGAGCAAGGAGGCTGCCGACGGGTTTGCCCTCGATGGGCACGGCCCCGCCGGTGCGGTCGACCAGGACGTAAGTCGCGGCGACGGCGACCTGGTGCTCTTTCAGGCAGGCGATGACCTCCTGGATGGAGCCGCCCGTGGTCAGGATGTCCTCGACGATGACGGCCCGCGAGCCGTCTAGCCCCGAGAAGCCGGAGCGGATGGTCATCTTCTCCTCGGCCCGCTGGGTGAAGGCGAATTTCTTGCCCAGTTTGAGGGCGGCCAGGAAGCCGATGGCGATGGCGCCGTAGGCGGGGGAGACGACGTAGTCGAAGTCGGGCACCTCGCTCCGGATCCTCTCGGCCAGCAGGTCGACGATCCGCTCGAGAGCGGCCGGTTTCTCGATGAGCCGGATCTTCTCGAAGTACCACTCCGAGTGCTTGCCCGAGGTCAGCTTGAAGTGGCCCTGGAGCAGGGCGTCGCAATCCTTGAACAGCTTGAGGACGGTCTCGTTCTCGGTCGGGGAGGTCATCGCGGTTCTCCTTTGCGGCGGCCGTTTTCGCGGGCCCGATTATAGCCGGATGGCGCGCGCAGGACAAGGGGAGGGCGGCGGCCGTTCCCTTGCGGGGCGCGCCGGAATGTGTTACATCGGGGCCATGAACGACCCCCCCCGCGACGACAGGACCTGTTTCATCTGCGGCGAGAAGAATCCCATCGGACTGAAGCTCAAGCTGCGCACCGACGCCGAGCGCGGCGAGGCCGCGGCCGAGGTCGTTTTCCCCGAGGCCTTCCAGGGCTGGTCGGGGATCGTCCACGGCGGGCTCCTCGCCTCTGTCCTCGACGAGGCCCTCATCTACGCCGCGGGCGCCAAGGGTCACATGTGCGTCACTGGCGAGATCACCGTGCGCTATGTCAAGCCGGCCAGGACGGGCGTGCCCTATGCGCTCAAGGGCCGCTTCATCGAGGACAAGGGCCGCATCGTCCTCGCCGAGAGCGCGCTCACCGACGCCGAGGGGCTGGAGGTCGCCCGCGCGACCGGCAAGCTCTTCAAGACAAAGTCCTGACCGAACCGCCCGACGGCGAGTTGGCGCTTTTTGCCGGCAAAAACATCAAAATAGGTTTTAGCCCGCTTTTTAGATCACAGGAATTAAATGAGATAGGTAGGGCACGGAAAAGGGGAAATTTTGTAACAAATTGATTTTAATGGAGAAGCTGGGGTCTGACCCCGGTCTAGAAGAAGAAAAAGCGGGCGGCGACGAAGACGAGGAAGAGGCCGTAGAGGAGCTTGACCGTGCGCGAGGGCAGGCTGATCGTGATCAGCGCCCCGAACACGGTGCCGACGAACAGCCCGCCCGCGATCCAGGCCGCCGCGGCCAGATCGAGGTTGCCGGCGCGCTGGTAGTAGAGCACGCCGGGGATGCCGAACGGGAACAGGATGGCCCCGAGCGAGGTGGCGATGGCCCTCTTGGGCGGATAGTGGAGCGCCAGCGTCAGGATCGGCACGATGATGTTGCCGCCGCCGATACCGAACATCCCGGCCATGACCCCGGCCAGCAATCCGACGCCTACGAGCGTCCACGTCGCCGGATGGGGCGCCGCCTCGGGCTCCGGCCCGGGCTTGACCGCCAAACCCCGCCACGTCCGGAACCGCCGCACCGGATCGATGAAGTTCCAGCCGACGTACAGGCAGAACAGGGCGAAGAGCTTGCGCATCAGGTCGACCGGCAGCGAGTTGGCCAGCCAGGCCCCGACGACGACGGACGTCAACAGCCCGGCCGCGATGAGGGCCGAGGCCCGGATGTCGATGATCTTGGCCCGGGCGTAGGCGACGACCCCCAGGATGCCCACAGGCAGCAGGATGGCCGCCAGCGACGTCCCCGTCGCCCGCACCAGCGGGAACCCCGCCAGCAGGATGAGGGCCGGGACGATGATGATGCCGCCGCCGATGCCGAACAGCCCGGCGAAGACGCCGGCCGCCGCCCCGATGAGGATGAGCCACGGTCCGTCCATGCCCGCGATTATAATGGATTGCCGCGCCCTGTGGTATAGTTATCGCCCGGAGGAGCCATGAAGACGAACGTCCCGCTCGTCCCCGCCGTCGTCCTGTCCGTCATCGTCGGCCTGTCCTCGGCCGGCTGCCGCGGCCGCTCGGCTGACGCCCCTTCAGGCGCCGCCCCGACGCCCGCCGCCGGGCCCGCCTCGGACTACCCCATCCGCCCCGTCCCCTTCACCGACGTCCGCTTCACGGACGCGTTCTGGGCGCCCCGGCTGGAGACCAACCGGACGGTCTCGGTCCCCTACGCCCTGCGAATGAACGAGGAGACCGGCCGGGTCGACAACTTCCGCATCGCCGCCAAGCTCATGGCCGGAGTCTACAAAGGCAAGCGCTACAACGACTCGGACATCTACAAGTCCATGGAGGCCGCGGCCTACACCCTGCGCCTCCATCCGGACGCCGCCCTCGACAAAACCCTCGACGACCTCGTCGCCCTCATCGCCAGGGCCCAGGAGCCGGACGGCTACCTCTACACGACCCGGACCGCGGACCCGGTCCACCCGGCCCCCGGCGCCGGGCCCGAGCGCTGGTCGAACCTCCGCGTCAGCCACGAGCTCTACAACGTCGGCCACATGTACGAGGCGGCCGTGGCCCACTTCCAGGCCACCGGCAAGCGGGCCTTCCTGGCCATCGCCGAGAAGAACGCCGCCCTGCTCCTGCGCACCTTCGGCTCGGGCCCCGGCCGGCGCCGCGGTTTCCCGGGCCACCAGGAGATCGAGATCGGCCTGGCCAAGCTCTTTCGAGTGACCGGCAACCGCGCCTACCTCGACCTGGCCAAGTTCTTCCTCGACGAGCGCGGCCGCTATTACGGCGGGCAGACCTACGCCGCCGACGATCCCTTCGCCATCTACAATTCCGACGAATACCTCCAGAACCACAAGCCGGTCCTCGAACAGGACCAGGTCGTCGGCCACGCCGTCCGGGCCATGTACATGTTCTCGGGCATGGCCGACGTCGCGGCCCTCGGCGGCTATCCCGAGTACGCCGCCGCCATCGACCGGCTCTGGCTCGACGTCGCCGGCCGGAAGCAATACCTCACCGGAGGCGTCGGCGCCCGCAGCGGCTCCGAGGCCTTCGGCGACGCCTACGAGCTGCCCAACGCCGAGGCCTACACCGAGACCTGCGCCTCGATCGGCAACGCCCTCTGGAACTATCGCCTGTTCCTGCTCCACGGCGAATCGAAGTACATGGACGTCTTCGAGCGCGTCCTCTACAACGGCCTGCTCTCGGGGGTGGCCCTTTCCGGCGACCGCTTCTTCTACCAGAACCCCCTCGAGTCGGCCGGCGGCTACGCCCGCAGCCCCTGGTTCGAAGTGGCCTGCTGCCCGCCCAACATGAGCCGCTTCCTGCCCTCTCTTCCCGGCTACGTCTACGCGACCAGGGACGACACCGTGTTCGTCAACCTGTTCATCGCCGGGACCGGGACCGTGTCCCCGGCCGGGCGGTCCCTCGTCTTGACTCAGGAGACCCGCTACCCCTGGGATGGCGCGGTCAAGCTGACCGTCGCTTCGGGCGACGCCGGTCCCTTCGAGCTGGCGGTCCGCATCCCGGGCTGGGCCCGGGGCGAAGCCATGCCGACCGGCCTCTACCGTTTTCTCGATGCCGCCGGCGCCGCCCCGGCCCTGAAGGTCAACGGCGAGCCCGCCGCGATCGAGCTCCGGGACGGCTACGCCCGCCTCCGCCGCGATTGGCGGGCCGGCGACACGGTCGAGCTGGACCTGCCCATGTCCGTGCGCCGCGTCGTCGCCGCCGAGGCCGTGGCCGAGGACGCCGGACGCGTGGCCCTCCAGCGCGGCCCCGTCGTCTACGCCGTCGAGGGCGTCGACAACGGCGACCGCGTCTTCGATCTCGTCCTGCCGGACGCGGTCCCGCTCGAGGCGGAGTTCCGGACCGACCTGCTCGGCGGGATCACGGTCGTCACGGGCCAAGCCCCGCTGGCGGGCCAGGGGACGGACGGGAAGCCGCTCGGGACGCCTCGGCCGTTCCTGGCGGTGCCCTACTACGCCTGGGCCAATCGCGGCGGCGGGCAGATGCTGGTCTGGCTGCCGCGCACGCCGGCCGCCGTCCGCCCCCCGAAAAAGATCGACATGACCGTCGACTAGCGGACGGCCCCGGCTGGGCCGCGCCCGCCCGCAAAGCCCCTCGGCGTTTTCGGCGGAGTTCGGTTATAATCGGGCCATGCCCCGCAAGGAGAGAGCCCGATGACCGTCCCAAACGCCGCGCCCCGACGTCCCGCCCCCGCTTGGGCCGCCTTGGCCGTCACGGCCGTCCTGGCCCTGGCCGCCGCGCTCTTCGCGGCCGAGCCGCCGGACGCCGCGGCCGAGACCATGGTCCTCGACAACGGCCGGGTCCGGGCCGAGTTCGACGACCGCGGGCTGGTCTCGCTCGGCTCCTCGAAGACCGGCCGGGCCCTGGCCTTCTCGGCCGACCCGTCCAAGGTCATCCTCGACGGCGCGGCGGTCGACATCGGCGCCCTCGGCCCGGCCGAGATCGAGATGACCCCGGCCAAGGTCGCCTACCGCCACACCCGAGACCCGTTCACCTTCGACGTCGTCTACGAGCTCAAGCCCGCCTGGGATTTCCTGACCAAGCAGATCGTCGTCACCTCGGCCCGCGGCCGGGCCTTCCGCGTGGACGAGGTCGAGGTCTTCGCGGCCACCATCGGGCTCCCGGTGGCCGAGGAGCTCAGGATCAAGGACGGCGCGTTCGGCGCCATCTGCCGGTTCGCGGGGCCCGGTCCCGCGCCCTCCTCCGGACCCGATTGGAGCGTCTTCTTCATGCTCCAGAATCCGTTCATGGCCTGGTCGCTCCGCGGCCGCGCGGCCGCCGTGTCCTACCGCCCCGAGATCGAGTGGAACCGCGACCTGGGCCCCTTCGCCGCCGACCGGCTCTGCCTGGGCGTCGTCGAGCTCTCCGGGACCCGCTTCCCGGCCAAGGCCGTGCCCGAGTGGAAGTACGTCGCCGACTACGCCGGCCACGTCGCCGCCAACCCGGCCATCGACGCGAACGAGGTCGAGGCCCTGACCGCCTGTGTCCGGGCCTTCCTCCTCTACTATCCCGGACGCGGCGTCCGCGTCCACATCCCCTGGTGCGAGAACGACTACCAGATCGACGTCGGCACGCCCGAGGGCGTCGAGGAATACAAGCGCATCGTCGACCGGGCCGCCGAGCTCGGCCTCACCCATCTCCTCTACACGCCCGGGAACAGCTCGCTGTCGCGCCTCGAGGACAACGCCGACGACTGGGGTTGGGAGAACGTCCTTTGGTTCGGCCTCGGCCAGAAGCTCCGGAAGGGGGAGTGGGACCCGCGGCGCGACCCCGTCCCGGACGGCCTCAAGGCCATGCTCGACTACGCCGGATCCAAGAACATCAAGTTCATGGCCTACGCCTACCCGTCCCTGCCCTTCCCGCAGGACCCGCGGTGGACGGCCTGGGCCGGGGCCGACGCGGCCAAGTCGCCCGCCGACACCGGCCTGCGCTCGTTCCAGGATTGGTGGCTCGACAAGCTCCTGGCCTTCATGCGCGCGACGGGCGCGGCCGGCTTCTCCTTCGACCACTGGTGGATCGCCCTCGACAAGGCCTCGTCGAAGTACGCCCAGTGGGCCGGCGCCCGCCGCGTGCTCGAAGGCCTGCGGCGCGAGGCCTTCGACGCCGTCGTCGACGGCCGGCAGCAGTACCAGAACTTCGGGCCCTGGACCTGGCTGGCCGGCTCCTATCCCCATCCGAGCCTGACCGACGAGCAGCCCGAGAGCTTCAAGGCCTTCCCCGACCTCCACACCGACCGGGTCTCGGCCGACCGCCAGCGCTTCGCCGCCTGGACCTACCGGGTCGAGCGCTTCGCCCCGACCGAGATCATGCCCGGCTTCATCACCCACCAGTCGGAGCGCGTCGACGAGCAGGGCGTCATGCGCCGCGACCGCTTCCGGCCCCGGGACTGGGACGTCCTCGGCTGGAAGTACTCGCTGCTGTCCTCGATCGGCACGGCGCCCTTCCACCACGTCGTCAACTTCATCCCGGCCCGAGACACCGCGGAGTTCGCCGCCCTCGGCGAGGAGGACAAGGCCTGGTTCCGCAAATGGCTCGACTGGGCCGACGAGAACGCCCGCTACCTTCACGCCCTGCGGCCGATCATCGGGCCGCCCATGGCCGGGCGCGTCGACGGCACGGCCGCCGTCGTCGAAGACCGCGGCCTCCTCTTCCTCTTCAATCCCAATCCCGGCCGCAAGGAGGCCCGGCTCAAGCTCGACGCCTCGATCGGCCTCACCAAGGGCGAGCGGTTCATGCTCAAGGAGCTCTACCCGGAGGAGGGCCGTCTGGTCGGATCGCCGGACGGCCTGTGGGCCTACGGGGCCGAGGCGGTCCTGCCCCTCGCCGGGCGCGAGGCCGCCGTCTACGAGCTCTTCCCGGCACCGGCCGCACTCGAGGAGCCGGTGCTGTTCAACGTCCGGGGCGCCGCCGAGCTCGTGTCGAACCGGCTCGTCCTGACCGGCGTCGAGGCCGAGACGGGCACGAAACAGGCCATCGTCGTCCTCGTCCCGGCCGGATCCCGGGTCCGGACCCTGTCGGTCAACGGCGTCGGCCACCCGTTCAAGGCCGAGGGCGACCGCGTTACGTCCACCGTCCGGTTCGCCGGACGGGCCTTCGGGCGCTCCCAGGCGGCCGGCGAGGTCCCGGCCGGCTTCAAGGGCGAGACGTTCAAGGCCCGCGTCACCGTGCCGGCCCGCGTTTTCGCGCAGCTGGCCGAGCGGAAGAAGGCCTGGCCCGTCGAGTACACCGAGGACGATCTGCGGGCGACCTGGCTCGGGTCTTGGCGCCTGCTCCTCCACATCCCCATCTTCGAGGCCACCGACGCCATGGATGTCTCCCTCAAAGTCAACGGCCAGCCCGTCCCCGTGCTCAAGGCCTACAACAGCGTCTACCCCCACGCGCCCGAACGGACCTTCCTCGGCCACTACGCCGACCTGTCGCGGATCCGGCCCGACGCGCCGATCGACATCGAGGTCGGGCTGCCGACGCTCGAGCCGGGGCGCTTCCAGGGGGTCTTCTTCGAGAACGTCGAGCCCGAATACACGCAGCGGATCATGGCCCCGCCGGCGGCCAAGAAGCCCGCGCCGAAGAAGTGAGCGGCCCGGCGCTTACTTCCCGTCGAGAAGCTTGATCGCGGCCTCGGCCGCCCTGCGGACCATGTGCCTGTAGGAGGGGACCGCGGCGGCCCGCCGGAGGAACGGGACGTTCGACGGATCGCCCGCCTTCCCGATCGCCGTCAGGGCTTCGGCCCGGACCCGGTCGCTCGGGTCCCCGTCGAACCTCTCCTTAAAGAGGCCGATGAGGGCCCGGTCCCGGAGGTCACCCAGGGCGGCCAGGGCCGCGGCCCGGACCCGCGGGTCCGCGTCCCGGACGCCCCCCTTGAGGACGGCCATCCGGCTTTTTGCGGTCGAACGGGCCAGGGCTTCGACCGCGCTCTTGCGCACCGCCCAGAAAGGGTCGGACCGGAGGCTCGTCGCGAGCGCCGCCTCCGTTCGCGGGTCGTCCTTGAAGTCCGGCAGCGCCGCGGCCGCGTCCATCCGGCCGATGACGTCGTCGTGGCCGAGCTGGAACAGGAGCTCGTCGAGCTCCTTGGGGAAGCGGATCTCCTTGATGAGGACGTTGCCCTCGTCGAAGCGCACCAGGAGCGGCTTCTCCTCGAGCGGCAGGACGAAGGTCTCCTCCTTCTTGTCGACCCAGATCGTGCGGATATCCGTCCGCCGGGAGGTGACCAGCTTGATGGAGACGGGCATCCGGAAGACGGGCGTGCCCTTCGAAAGGTCCTGGACCTGGGCGACCCGGAGCCGGACGGCATTCGAGGCCGCGTCCCATTCGCTCCCGACCTCGAGGACCGGATGGCCGGGCTTGTATAACCACTGGTCGAAGAACCAGTCGAGGTCCCGGCCGGTGACGGTCTTGACCGACCGGACGAAATCGCCCGTGTCGACTGCGTCGAAAGCGTAAGTGCGCAGGAAATGGCCCAGCGTGCGGAAGAACGGCTCGTCGCCGAGGAGGGCCCGGAGCATGTGCAGGACGCGCGCGCCCTTGGGGTACGTGTGGGCGTCGAACATGTCCTCGGGCGCGTCGTAACGGTCGGTCACGATCGGCCGGATGTAGCGCGAGCGGGCCTCGCGGAGGTAGGCGTCGAGCTTCCCCCGAAGGTCGACCGCGCCCTCGTCGTCGCCCTTCTCGTAGCGGTGATAGAGGTAGTCCGAGTAGGTCCCAAAGCTCTCGTTGATCCAGGTGTGGGCCCAGCTGCGGAGGGTCACGAAGTCGCCCCACCACTGGTGGGCCAGCTCGTGGGAGACGATGCCGATGGCCGGGAAGTCCTCCTCGTTCCTGGCGTCGACCATGATGGTGTGAGTCATGGCCGTGGAAGACGTGCTCTCCATGCCGCCGCCGTTCGGGACGGAGACCTGGTCGTATTTCCGCCACGGGTAGTCGGTCCCGAAGGTCCGTTCGAAGAAGGCCATCATCTTCGGCGTCTTGCCGTAGGTCGGGAGGGCCTTGGCCTCGTCCGCCGGGTAGACCCAGTAGCTCACGGGCAGGGTCTTGTAGGAGTCCCGGACGACGACGTAGGGGCCGGCGGCCAGGAACACGAGATACGTCGAGTGCGGCCGGTCCTGCGACCAGTGATAGGTCGCCGTCCCCGACGCGCGGTCCTCGACCGTGCTGACGAGGCGCCCGTTGGCGGCCACCTTGAGCCCGCGCCGGACCGTGGCGACGATCTCGGTCGTGGCCTTGTCGTTCGGGTAATCGTAGCAGGGGAACCAGTGGTGGACGTGGTCGGGCCAGGAATCCGAGTACACCAGGGCGGGATGGTCCTCCGTCCCGGCCATGAACCGCAGCCCGTCCTTGGGGTCCCGGCCGCGGTAGATGCAGGTGAGCGACGTCTCCTCGCCGAAGCCGAGCGGCCGGGGCAGCCGGACCTCGAGCGCCTTGTCCGTTTGGGAGAAGGCCAGAGCGGATCCGTCGGCGGCGAGGACGGAGGTCACCGTGAACTCCTCGGCGTCGAGAGAGCAGGTCTCCAGGCCCTCCCGCAGGGAGGCCAGGGTGACCGTGGTCGAGCCGTCGAAGGCCTTGCCGTCCAGGTCGAGACGGATCCGGATCAGGTAGTGGAGGGCGTCGTAGGACCGGGTGCGCTCGGACTGGACGGCTTTGGCCGACCAGTCCACGGTCTGGCCGCCGGCCGTCAAAGACAGGGTCACGGCCAGGGAAAGGACGAGAGCGGCCTTCTTCATGCCTGTGCTCCTTTCACTTCTTCCGGCGCAGGCCGAGGGCGGACGGGGCGACCGCCAGGCCGCCCCGGGCCGTGCAGCGCAGCTCCGCCGGGAGCATCCGGCCGGAATCGAAGGAGGCGTCGACCGTGTCGTCGAGCGGCACGGGGTTCCTGTAGCCGCCGAGGACGAGGTCGGCGCAGACGAAGGCGCTCGAGGCGGCCACGGCGTTGCGGGTGTGGCAGGGGATCTCGCAAAGTCCCTGGACGAGGTCGCAGACCGAGCCCATGGTATTTTGCAGCGAGACGGCCGCGGCGTCGCAGGCTTGGGCCGCCGTCCCGCCCGCCGCCTCGACCACGGCCGCCGCGCCCATGGCTCCGGCCGCGCCGATCTCGACCTGGCAGCCCGCCACCTCGGCGGCGAAGGTCGCCCGGCGGGCCACGACGAGGCCGACCGCGCCCGCGGCCAGGAGGGCGAGCGAGGTCCTGCCCCGGGACATCCGGCGCTCCTCCGCCAGCGTGACCAGGACCCCGGGCAGGACCCCGGCCGAGCCGCCCGTCGGGGCGGCGCAGACGACGCCGCCGCTCGCGGCGACGTGGAGGGCGGCCAGGGCCCGGGCCGCGGCCCGCGTCGGCAGGCCGCCGGCGGCCAGGCGCCGCTTGGCTTCGGCCCGCAGGACTTTCCCGGCCGAAGGTTCGAGGAGCTTCATGGCCAGGCCGCGGCCGGAGAGGCCCCGGCGCACGGCGTCCTTCATGATGTCGAAGCGCCGGCCGATCTCCGCCATGACCTCGGCCTCCGTGAGGCCGAGCAGAGCGCTTTCGTAGGCCAGGGCCTGGCGGCCAAGGGAGACGCGCCGCTTGGCCGCCAGCCGGACCATCTCGGAGGCCGAGAGGAACAGGGGCTCGCCCTTGCGGACGAAGAACAGCGGCCGGGCCGTCCGGGCCGCGCCGCCCGTCCTCACGGCGACGGCGCTCTTGCCGTCGAGGTGGACCGGCCGGCCGTCGAGCCCGGTCACGACGACCATGCCGCCGCCGACGGACTTGGCCGTGAAGGCCAGGCGCCGGCCGTCCCTGGCGACGAGCTTCCCGTGCACTGTGTTCGGATGGTCCGCGCCCGCGAGCGGTGCGACGCGGAAGCGGATGTCGAGGCCTTCGGCCGGCGCCAGAGCCAGGGCCCGGGCGAAGCGGCCGTCCGTGAGCTCCCAGCCGAGAAGCCCCGCGGCGAAGGCCAGGTCGACGCCCTGCTGGCGATAGGTCGCGGCGTAGGAGCCGTCCGGGTCGAAGATGAGCTCCGCCGCGGCGGGCTCGCCGCCGAGGAGGTCCCGGACGAGGCGGGCGATGTGCCAGGACCCGGCCGTGTGCGAGCTCGACGGCCCGCGCATGACCGGCCCGAGGACGTCGTTGAGGATGCTGACGAATTCCATCGGCGCTCCCTCAGCCGAGGACGAGGCCGGCCACGGCCAGGTCCTCGACGGCGTTGCCCACGGACTTGAACAGCGTCGTCTCGTCCTCCGCGAGGCGGCCCGGTTTCGTCCCGGCCAGGACTTCGCCGATCTCGGCCCGGACATGGTCCGGGCCGATGAGGCCCTCGCGGATGGGGATGATGAGGTCGCCGGCCTCCTCGAGGGCCGACCGGCGTTCGTCGACGAACAGGGCGGCCCGGCGGACGGTCTCGCCCGGGACCTCGCGGACGTGGGGCTTGTAGGACCCGACGGCGTTGATGTGCATGCCGGGCTTGAGTTCGCGGTCCTCGAAGACCGGCGTCGCCGACGTGGTCACCGTCGCAACGATGTCGGCGTCCCGCAGGGCCGCGGCGGCGCCGGCCTGCTCGACCTCGAGGCCCAGGCGGGCCTCCATCTCCCGGGCGAAGGCGGCGGCCGCGCCCGCGTCGACGTCGACGATGAAGGCCTTGCGGAGCGCGCGGACGGCGGCGATGGCCTCGAGCTGGGTCCGGCCCTGGACGCCGGCCCCGAAGATCGCCGCCACGCGGGCGTCCCGGCGGGCCAGAGCGTCGGTCGCGACGCCCGAAGCCGCCCCCGTCCGCAGGGCCGTGAGATAACCGGCGTCGAGGACGGCCAGCGGCGTTCCCTTCTCCGCGTCCATGACGACGGTCACGGCCTGGGCGTAGGGGAGCCCCCGCGCGGGATTGTCCTCGCAGAGGGAGATGAGCTTGAGGCCTATCCGCCGGGTCCCCGGCAGATAGGCCGGCATGACCAGGGCCGTCGTCCGCGTGCCCGGGACCTCGAGGCTCGTCCGCGGCGGGACCAGGGCCCGTCCGGCCGAGAGGGCGGCGAGGGCCTCGGCCACGGCCCGGATGGCGGCCGGCATGGCCGCGGTCCGCCGGATCTCGTCTTCGGGGATGTATCGCATGGCCCCATTCTACCAAAGGCGCGGTTGACTTGGGGAGCGCGAGTTTAATATCCTGGGGACATGGACCCGAAGCCGATATTGAACGTCAAGTCCCTCAAAGAGCAGGTTTACGAGTACCTGCGCGAACAGATGCGCCGCGGCGAGCTCAGGCCCGGCTCGGCCATCGACATGGAGGAGACGTCCCGCAAGCTCGGCGTCAGCAAGACCCCCCTGCGCGACGCCCTGCTCCAGCTCGAGACGGAGGACTTCGTCACCATCCTGCCCCGGCGCATGGTCGTCGTCAACGCCCTCGGCGAGAAGGACGTCCGGAACTACTACGAGATCATCGGGGCCCTGGAGAGCATGGCCCTGCTCAAGGCCTTCGACCGGCTCAAGACCGCCGACGTCGAGGGCATGCAGGCCCTCAACGACGGCATGCGCGAGGCCATCGCGGCCGACGACTTCGACGCCTACTACGAGAAGAACCTGGCCTTCCACGGCACGTTCCTCCGGCTCTGCGACAACGACAGCCTGGTCAAGACGGTCAACAACCTGAAGAAGCGGCTCTACGATTTCCCGCGGCCGGCCGGCTTCGTCAAGGAGTGGGAGGAGTCGTCCATCCTCGAGCACCAGGCCCTCATCGACCTCATCCGCTCGGGCCGCAGCCAGGCCGCGGCCAACCACATCCGCGACATCCACTGGTCGTTCAAGGTCCAGGAGCGCTTCATCCGCGAGTACTACCCGGGGATCTCCGGCCCCGCCGAATAGCCGGCCCGCGCCGGCCGATCCGCCGGGCGGAGGTTTCCGCCATGACGCACCGCGCCGCACGGACGCTCGCCGCCGGGGCCCTCGCCCTCGCCCTCCCTGCCCTCCTGTCCGCCGCGCCCGCCGGGCGCCGGCCGCAGGCCGCCCCTCCGGCCGCCGGGCCCATCCCCGACCCGCTCACGGCGGTCTGGTCCGACCGTCCCGCCGACAAGTGGGAGAACGCCTATCCGGTCGGGAACGGACGCCTGGGGGCCATGGTCTTCGGCCGCGCGGACGGGGAGCGCCTCCAGCTCAACGAGGACACCTATTGGAGCGGCGGGCCTTACACGACGACCGTCCGCGGCGGCGCCGAGACCCTGCCGGAACTCCGCCGGCTCCTCTTCGAGAACCGGTTCAAGGAGGCCCACGTCCTCTTCGGCCGGCGCTTCCTCGGCTATCCCGTCGAGCAGCAGAAGTACCAATCGCTCGGCAACCTCGTCCTGGCCTTCGCCGAAATGGGCGGAACCGTGGACTATCGGCGCGTCCTCGACCTCGACACGGCCGTCGTCACGACGGCCTATACAAGCGGCGGCGTCCGCTTCACCCGGCGCGTCTTCGCCAGCCCCGTCGACCAGGTCGTCGTCGTCCGGCTCGAGGCCGGAGCCCCGGGCCGGATCTCGTTCCGGGCCCAATTGCGGGGCGAGCGCAACGACGCCCACTCGAACTACGCCACCGACTACTTCCGGATGGACGGGGCGCCGCCCGACGGCCTCGTCCTCCGGGGCCGCTCGGCCGACTACATGGGCGTCACAGGCCGCCTGCGGTACGAGGCCCGGCTCGTCGCCCGCCCGGAGGGCGGGTCGATGGCCGTCGAGGGGGACGAGCTCGTCGTCACGGGCGCCGACGCAGTGACCCTGTTCGTGGCCGCGGCGACGAACTTCGTCGACCACCGGGACGTCTCCGCCGATCAGGCCGCCCGCGTCGCGGCGGCCCTCGGCCCGGCCCTGGAGAAGCCGTTCGAGGCCCTCCTCGACGCCCACCTCCGCGAGCACCGGCGGCTCTTCCGCCGGGTGGCCGTCACGCTGCCCCGCGGGCCGGCCTCCGACCTCCCCACGGCGGAGCGCATCAAGGCCTTCGACGGGACGAACGACCCGGCCCTGGCCGGGCTCGTCCTCCAGTTCGGCCGCTATCTCCTCATCTCGTCGTCGCGTCCGGGGACGCAGCCGGCCAACCTCCAGGGCCTCTGGAACGACAAGATGAACCCGTCCTGGGATTCGAAGTACACGACCAACATCAACACCGAGATGAACTACTGGCCGGCCGAGGTCGGCAACCTCCCGGAATGCGCCGAGCCGCTCTTCCGCATGGTCCGGGAGCTCGCCGAGCAGGGCGCCGGCGTCGCCCGCGAGCACTACGGCGCCCGCGGCTGGGTCTTCCATCAGAACACCGACCTCTGGCGCGTCGCCGCGCCCATGGACGGCGCGAGCTGGGGCGCCTTCACGACCGGCGGGGCCTGGCTGGCGACGCACCTCGTCGAGCACTACCTCTTCACCGGCGACAAAGAGTTCCTCAAGGAATACTACCCGGTCCTGAAGGGGAGCGCCGAGTTCTTTCTGGATTTCCTCGTGACGCACCCGCGGTACGGCTGGCTGGTCACGAATCCTTCGACCTCGCCGGAGAACTTCCCGGCCGTGCCCGGAGCCAAGCCGTTCTACGACGAGATCACGGGGTTCACGACGACGTCGTCGCTCTGCGTCGGCTCGACCATCGACATGCGCATCCTCCACGAGCTCTTCGGGGCCGTGGCCGAGGCCGCCGCGACGCTCGGCGTCGACGCCGACTTCCGGGCCAAGGTCATCGACGCCAGGGCCAAGTTGGCCCCGATGCGTATCGGCCGGGCCGGGAACCTCCAGGAGTGGCTCGAGGACTGGGGCGAGACCGAGAAGAGCCACCGCCACATATCGGGGCTCTGGGGCCTGTTCCCGGGCCGCGAGATCTCGCCGCGCCGGACGCCGGAGCTGGCCGCCGGGGCCCGGGCCGTCCTGGAACAGCGCGGCCTCCCCGGCAACGGTTGGTCGTCCGCCTGGAAGGCGGCCTGCTGGGCCCGCCTGGGCGACGGGGCCAAGGCGCTGGAGAACTTCCGCTACGCCATGAACACCTACACGACCGACAGCCTGTTCTCCATCTGCAGCGGCGCCCTCCAGGTTGACGGCGCCTTCGGCTTCAGCGCGGCCATCGCCGATATGCTCCTCCAGTCTCAGGACGGCGAGCTCGAGTTCCTTCCGGCCCTGCCCAGTTCGTGGCGAACCGGCGAGATCCGCGGCCTGAGGGCCCGGGGCGGCTTCGAGGTCGACCTGAAGTGGGCCGACGGCCGTCTGAGGCAAGCGACCGTCCGGTCCACGGTCGGCGGGACGTGCCGGGTCCGGTTACCGTCGGGGATGCGGATATCGTCCCCCGATGGGCCCGTCAGGCCCTTTCCGTTGCCCGCCGCCGCCGGGGTCGGGTTCGAGACCCGTCCCGGCCGTTCGTATGTCATATCGCCGACCCGATGATCTGAAACCGAGGAGGCTTCCCGCCATGAAGAGACACCCCCGAACACTCATCCTGCTCGCCCTGGCCGCCGCTCTCGCCGTCCCGTTCGTCCCGGCCCAGGACAAGCCGGCGCCCGCCAACCCCGACCCGAACCTGACCGTCGAGCGCATCTTCGCCGGCCGCGAATTCGCGGCGGAACGCTTCGGCCCGGCCCGCTGGATGAGCGACGGGGCCTCCTACACGACGCTCGAGCCGAGCCCCGGAGCCGAAGGGAGCCGGGACCTCGTCCTCTACGACGCCGCCACCGGGGCCCGCCGCGTCCTCGTCCCCGCGGCCCGGCTCGTGCCCCCCGGGGCCGCGAAGCCCCTCGACATCGAGAATTACGCCTGGTCGCCCGACGGCCAGGTGCTCATCGTCTTCACCGACTCGAAGCGGGTCTGGCGCCAGAACACCCGCGGCGACTTCTGGACCTACGAGATGGCCACGGGCCGGCTCCGGCAACTCGGCCGCGACTTCGAGCCGTCGACCCTGATGTTCGCCAAGCTCTCGCCCGACGGCCGCAGGGCGGCCTACGTCGTCAAGAACGACCTCTACGCCGAAGACCTGGCCTCGGGCCGCGTCACGCGGCTGACCTTCGACGGCGGCCCCGAGATCATCAACGGCACCTCCGACTGGGTCAACGAGGAGGAGTTCGGTATCCGCGACGGCTTCCGCTGGAGCCCGGACAGCGCGGCCCTCGCCTTTTGGCGGTTCGATACGTCCCGGGTCCCGACGTTCACCATGATCGACAACACGAGCGGGCTCTATCCGGTGACGACGGCCTTCAAGCACCCCAAGCCGGGGCAGCCCAATTCGGCCGTCCGGGCGGGGGTGGTCCCCGTCTCGGGCGGGCCCGTCGTCTGGATGAAGACGCCCGGCGACCCCTCCGAGACGTACATCGCCCGGCTCGAATGGGCGGGCGACTCCCGCGAGGTCGTCCTCCAACACCTCAACCGCCTCCAGAACACGCTCACGGTCCTCGTCGGCGACGCGGCGACCGGCGAGATGCGGGCCATCTTCACCGATACCGACGAAGCCTGGGTCGAGGTCATGGACGATTTCGTCTGGCTCGAGGGCGGCCGACGGCTCCTTTGGCTGAGCGAGCGCGACGGTTGGAACCACGCCTATTCCGTCGGCCGCGACGGCACGGCGCCCCGGCTCCTGACGCCGGGGAACTACGACGTCCTCGGCGTCGACGCCGTCGACGAGAAGGGCGGCTGGCTCTACGTCACGGCCTCGCCCGACGACGCGACCAGGCGCTTCCTCTACCGCGTCAAGATGGACGGGAAGGGCGCGCTCGTCCCCGTCGGCCCGGCCGGGCAGGCCGGCGTCCACCGCTACGACATCTCGCCCTCGGCCCGCTTCGCTTTCCACACCTTCTCGCGCCTCGACGAGCCGCCGGTGACCGAGCTCGTCCGCCTGCCGAAGGGCGAGGTCGTCCGGACGCTCGCGGCCAACAGGGAGCTGCGGGCCAGGGTCGAGGGCTTGGCGCGCCGGCGGGCCGAGTATTTCCGGCTGCCCGTCGCCGCCGGCGTCGAGGTCGACGGCTGGCGCATCCTGCCGCCCGACTTCGATCCGGCCAGGAAGTACCCCCTCCTCGTCTACGTCTACGGCGAGCCGGCCGGCCAGACCGTGCAGGACGGCTGGGGCGGCAGCGGCTATCTCTGGCACCTCATGCTGGCCCAGAAGGGCGTCCTCGTGGCCAGCTTCGACAACCGCGGGACGCCCGCGCCGCGCGGCCGGGCCTGGCGCAAGTCCATCTACCGGCAGATCGGCATCCTGGCCTCTTCGGACCAGGCCGCGGCCGTGCGGGCGGCCCTGGCCGCCTGGCCCTACGCCGATCCGGAGCGGGTCGGGGTGTGGGGTTGGAGCGGCGGCGGGTCCATGACCCTCAACGCCCTGTTCCGCCATCCGGACCTCTACAAGGCCGGCATCTCGGTCGCCTCCGTGCCCGACCAGCGCCTCTACGACACCATCTACCAGGAGCGCTACATGGGCCTGCCGGCCGACAACGCCGAGGGCTACGCGAACGGCTCGCCCATCACCTTCGCCAAGGACCTCCGGGGCCAGCTCCTCGTCGTCCACGGCACGGGCGACGACAACGTCCACTACCAGGGCTTCGAGAAGCTCGTCGACGAGCTCGTCGCCCACAACAAGGCTTTCACCATGATGGCCTACCCGAACCGGTCGCACGGCATCTACGAGGGCCGCGGGACGACGCTCCACCTGTACACGATGTTCACCCGGTTCCTGGAGGAGAACCTGCTCGCGGGCCCGAAGTCCCGCTAGCGGGGGCGCGGCCGGGCCGTCCGGACCGGCTCAGACGCGCAGGAAGACGTTCTTCTTATAGAGGAAGTAGAGGACCAGTCCCTCGACGGCGATCGTCCCGGCGATGAGGACGAGCGGGCCGGCGGCGCCGGCCAGGCGGGCCAGTCCGCCGAACCAGAACTCGCTCGTCCGTCCGAAGTCGACCATCCGCGTCCCCATGTAGATGGTGATGGAGTTCAGCCCGATGATCCGGAAGAAGAACGTCCATTTGCGGAGCCGCCAGACGTCGACGACCAGGTAGAACAGGGCCAGCAGGATGGCCGACAGTCCGGCGGCGTAGAGGTCGAAGGTCGCCGTCCAGGCCTTCTTGATGATGGGATACCAGCCGGAGAGGGCGTAGCCGAGGGCCGCGAGCCCCATGCCTCCCGCCGCCAGCAGGACGGCCTTGCGGTGGGCCGGGTGCCGGTCCGACCGCAGGAGGAGCCCGGCGAGAGCGCCCATCAGCGTCACCGAGGTCGCCGAGAGGATGCAGAGGATCCCTTCGGGGTCGAAGACCTTGTCGTAGAGGCGGCCCGGCAGGAGCAGGCGGTCGAGCCAGCCGTTGATGCTGCCCTCCGGCGTCAGCACGCCCGCCCCGACGCCGGGGACGGGGACGAGGAGCTGGAGGACGGCCACGCCGCCCAAAACGGCCGCGAGCGCGGCCAGCCGGCCCCGGAGGGAGCGGACGTTGAGCATGATCAATGCCGCGAAGAGGTAGGCCAGGCCGATCTGGCCGAGGACGCTGGCCCAGCGCTGGGTGGCGAAGCGGAGGTCGGTCAGGTGGTTGTAAATGAAACCCAGCAGGACGAGGAGCAGGGCCCGCTTGATCAGCTTGATGTAGACCGGCCGCTTGTCCGCGGCGGTCTCGGCCTTGGCCAGGAGGGAGAAGGGCATGGCCACGCCCGAGATGAACATGAACAGGGGGAAGATGAGGTCGTAGAAGTGGAAGCCGGCCCATTCGGCGTGCTCGAGCTGGGCCGCCCAGCCCCGGGCCCAGCCCCAGTCCGTCACCTCGGCCAACGTACGGAAGAAGGCGTCGCCGCCGATGATCCAGAACATGTCGAAGCCGCGCAGGGCGTCGAGCGAGAACAGGCGGTCCTTGGCCACGGCTTTTTCGTTCATGAGGTCCCCCCTGCCATCATTTCGAGTCAGGGCTTCCGGATGGCTTCTGAAGGATGTTGAAGAGGAGCCGCGGAGCCAGGGTCCCGCCGCGCTCCTCGCGGGCGTAGAACGAGGCCTCGATCGAGCCCAGCGGGGTCAGGGCGATGCCGAGGGTTTTCCCGTCGAGCAGGCGCTGCAGGACGACGGCCGGGACGGTCAGATAGGTCTTCGCGCCGTCGCCGGCCGTGACAGGGGCGTCGATGATCGGCTGTGGGTTGAGGACGAGGTCGCGCGGCCGGCCCCCCGCGATCGAAGTCCAGGTCGCCGTCCGCTCGTCCCAGGCCGGATCGCCGCCAATCGTCTCGACGACGCGGAGCTGGCCGAAATCGGGCCGCTCCGTCCCCGGGACGGCCACGGCGCGCGTCGTCAGCTCGAGCAGGCCCGGACCGGCGACCTCGCGCCCGGCCAGGCCCGTGAAGTCCCAGTGCAGCAGGACGAGGCGCGTCCCGCCGGCCGAGAGGACGCGGGCCGTCCCGCCGCCGTCCGCGAGCTTCCAGTCGTCGAGGCTGACGCCGGGCTCGGCCGTGTCGACGGTCAGGTCGGCCGCGGCCGGCAGGGCCAAAGCGAAGGCGGAAGGATCGGCGACGGGCGGATGATAGGGGATGGGCGGGCCCAGATCGGGGCCGGCTTGCGCCGCCTCGACCACATCGACCTCGAGATAGTCGATGTCGACGCGGTAGCGGCCGAGGCCCCAGTCCATCAGGGCCATTTGGACGTTGACGGTGTCGCCCGGGCCGGCTTCGAAGCCGCTCGTCGTCAGACTGATCGTATACCAGCGGCCGGCCTCGGCCAGGTCGTACTCCATGAGGTGGCTGTGGAAGTCCGTGGTCTTCTGCGTGTTGAAGCTGAGGTTGATCCGCCGCGGGGCCGTGTCGGTCCGGACCCGGGCCTCGACCCGGAGCTCCGTGCCGGGCCGGGCCAGGCGGGCCATGTCGAGGGCCCCCGAGACGCGCCGGGCGATGACGGCCCACCAGACGTTGCGCCGGTCGGCCGTCGCGTCGACCGAGACCGCAGCGAAGCCGTCTCCCGGCAGGATGTCCATGACGGCCCGCCCCTCTCCGGTCCGCGTCGCCCACCCCGCCGCGCCGGCCGGGTCCTTACGCAGGATCGTGAAGTCGTCCCGTAACTGGGCCGCGAGGGGCAGGGCGGCGACGAGCGCCGCGGCGAGGGCGGCCAGGGTCCTCGAGAGGGGCGAGGGCGCTTTCACGGGCGGCCGTTCAGAGCTTGTAGCCGATCTGCCGCAGGAAGCCCTTGCGCCAGGCGACGCCGTCGGGGCCCTCGACGCCCTTGGTCCGGACGCCGTCGACGACGCCCAGGATGCCCCGGCCCTGGTCCGTCTCGGCGACGACGACCTCGGCCGGATTGGCCGTGGCGCAGTAGATGCCGCAGACCTCGGGCACGGCCTTGACGGCGTTGAGGATGTTGACCGGGAAGCCGCCGGTCAGGAAGATGAAGAACGAATGCCCGGCCCCGACGGCCAGGGCGTTCTTGACGGCGATCTCGACCAGGGCCTCGTCGTTGCCGGAGCGGCGGACGAGGGCCAGACCGGACGACTCGCAGAAGGCCAGCCCGAACTTCACATGCGGGGCGGTCGTGACGATGGCCTCGTGGATGTCCTCGACCGTCTTGATGAAGTGGGCCTGGCCGAGGATGAAGTTCATGTCCTCGGGCTTGTCGACGGCGATGGATTTGATGTCCATGGTTCCCTCCTCCGGGGCGATAGGCCCATTATAAGGCCGGGGGCTTCCGGAAAGCGACGGCCAGCATCAGGACGGCGCCGGCGAGGAGGACGGCGTCCAAGGCGACGCCGAGGCGGAAGACGCCGATGGCGCCGTAGAGCAAGCCGGCCAGGCCCAGGGTCAGGCCGAGAGCCCGGGAGCGGAATCCGTCGGCGACGAGCGTGAGCCCGATGACGATGGATAGCGTCGGGCACGGGATGAGGCCGGTCGGGGCCCGGTAGAGGTAAACCCACGCCGGCTCCCCCTCCAGAAAATGGGGATAGGCCCAGCCGAAGAGGAACAGGGCGATGCCGGGGACTAAAAGCGCGGGCGGCGCGAGGCGGAGCCTGTCCGTGGGCAGACGGCGGGCCAGGACCAGTAGCATGATCCACAGGAGGGCAAAGACGGCGCCGTTGAAGGGATTGCCCTCGACCCAGGCCACGGCGCTCACGGCCACGAACGGCAGAGCCAACAAGCGGCCGGCGCTCCTGCGCGACGGGCGGATGCCCGCGACGAGGGCCGCGGCCAGGATCCCGAAATAGACGTGGAAGAGGATGGCCAGGGACTTCCATTGGACGGCGATGGTCCGGAGCTGGGCGAGAATGGTCTCGGCGCTGGGCATGTACGGCTCCTAGAGGTAGATCAGGGCCAGGACCTCGGCGACCATGGCCGGCTTGTCGGCGCCTTCGATCTCCATCGTGTTCTCGACCGCGACCAGGACCTTGCGGAAGCCGCGCTTCTCGATCTTCTTGAGGACGGCCCGGTTGCGGACCCGCGAGCCGGCCCGGACGGCGTGGGGGAAGCGGACCCGGTCGAGGCCGTAGTTGACGGCCATCCGGAAACGGCCGGAAAAGACCTCGTTCTCGAAATTGAAAAAGGGGACGAGCGACAGCAGGAGGAAGCCGTGGGCGACCGTGCCGCCGAGGGGGCCGCGGGCCGCCCGCTCCGGGTCGACGTGGATCCACTGCCGGTCCTCGGTCGCCCCGGCGAAGGCGTCGATGCGCTCCTGGGTGACGGTGAACCAGTCCGACAGGCCGATCTCTCTTCCGAGCATGGCTTTCAGCCTGCGCGGGCTCAGGCGCTTTCCGAACACCGTCGCTCCTCCGGACCTTCCGCCGCCCGTCACTTCCCCGGCGGCAGCCGGTCGCCCTTGGCCGGATCGGGCGGGAAGACGTCGCGGACCGAGAAATCGACCCAAATGAGGGTCTCCGCGTTCGGCGTGGCGGCCAGGATGCGGTCGCCGATCTCCTTGACCGGGTCCTTCATCCGGCTCCACCAGGGCTTGTCGGTCTGGTAGCCGTACTGGAACCCGACCGGGGCCGGGGCGAAGGTCCGGCCCCACTTGGCGAACTCGGCGACCATGGCCCCGAGCGATTCGTAGATCTGGCTGTCGTCGATGAACAGGATGCCCTCGCGGGCCGTCGGCGGCATGACCTCCTCCCGGAAGTGCTTGAGGAACATCCGGTAGGCCGGATTATGGGAGCGGGCCGCAGCCAGCCACGTCTTGGCCATCTCGTCGGTCACCGGATCGCCCTTGTCGGGATCGTTCGAACGGTGCCATTCGACGTCGACGCCGACGCCGATGACAGAAGGATGGTGTCCGTAGCGGTCGAGCATGACGTGGAAGGCCTTGTCGACGGGCGCCCAGCCCGGCTCGGTCTGGAGCCAGACGCGGTAGCCCAACGCGTCGAAGAGCCGCAGGACGGGCTCGCTGAGGTCATCGTCCATGCCCGTGATGAGCGGGTCGCCCCCCGGCGGGACCGGGAAGGACATCCGGGTGCCGCGGCCGTCGAGGCGGCTGACGATCCAGACGGCCTCCGGCTTGGCCCCCGGGAACTTGGCCGCGATGGCCGCGCCGGTGCGGGCCCAGTAGCCCGGGCCGGGATCGGTCGGCCGGCCGTAGGTCGAGCTGCGGATGCCGGCGCCCTTGAGGGCGTCCTTGCGGCCGGGCGAAGCGGAGACGAGGGCCGCGGCCAGGACGAGGACCGGGACCGTCACGGCGACGGTCGCGAGGGACGCGGAGCGGAGGGAGCGTGCCATGGGGCCTCCTATGGAGGCGACTTTACACCGGCCGGGGGGCGGGATTCAAGGCCCGCGCGTCGGGCGCCGGCCGGTCGGGCCGGTGAGGGCGGGTCAGGGCATGCGGCTGGAGCCGCCGGAGAACACGGGCGCCGGGCGGCCGGTCACGGAGAGCGCGCCCGCCGGGGCCGTGTGGGGCCAGAGGGACACGCCGCCGGCGCCTTCGGCCGTGAGAGGTCCCGCCTGGAAGAACGACGTCCGGAACAGGACCTCGGGCCCGTTCCCCACGCAGGAGAGGATCCCTTCGAAGGGCCCGCCCAGCCCCTGTCCCGGGATGTCGATGAGCGAGTAATGGCGTTTCTTCGTGAACAAGGGCGATTGGACGTCGGGTTCCAGGACGTTCCGCTGGCCGCCGCCCCCGGTGATGACCATGAGCACGCCGTCGTGGACGAGAGACGCGTGGATGTGCCGGTGCCCGAACGCGGCCATGACGACACGGCGGCGGGCCAGGATGTCGAGGAAGGCCTGCTCGTTCTCGAGCCGAGGCGTGAACAGGGAGGCCGGGAACGGCGTGATCTTCCGGAACGGGGCCTTCGGGGGCACGTGGGTGAAGACGAACTTCCGGGCCGGCCAAGGCTCCTTCAAGACCCCGTCGAGCCACTCCAGTTGGGCCGGCGTGAAGCCGAACCGGCCGTCCCCGTGGACGTCGTCGATGAGGACGAAGCGCATCCCGTCCCGGTCGAGGTAGAAGTCGGTCTCCCCGAAGAAAGCCCGCGAGATGCGGGCGCCCTCTTCGCGGACGTCGTGGTTGCCGTCGACGTGGAGGATGGGGAAGGGAGCGCCGGCGATGTCCCTCAAGTACGCGCCGTAGAAATCGACGACGGGCGAGACGACCCGGTCGCCCAGGTGGACGATGAACGCCGGCGGCGGGTCGAGCGCGGCGATCTCGCGGAGGAAGGCCTTGAAGGTCCGGTTGCCGTCCGAGACCGTATCGCCGATGACGACGAAGCGCAGGGCCCCGCCGCCGCTCCCGGCCGCGACCCGGCGGGCGGCCTCGCCGTTGGTCGCGACGAGCCCGCGCAGCGCCTCGGGGACCTCGGTCAGCCCGGGTTCGTCGCGGAACCCGGACAGGTCGTAGCCGCCCTTATCGAGGGAGTACCGGCAGCGGCCCGTGACCAAGGCGAGGATCAGGGACATATAGATCAAGCTCTTTTTGGGCAATGAAGCTTTCCATTTCTCCGCGTCCATTATAGCGGAGGCCCGAAACGGGGCCGTCCTTGCGCGGCGCCCCGGCACCGGCTACAATCCGGGAGAAGGGGATCGTCTCCTCCCGGACTCTTGTCAAGGATGAAGACCATGGGCCAAGAGATCGAGCGCAAATTCCTGGTCAAAAGCGACGCTTGGAAGGCCGGGGCCAAGGGCGCCGTCCACCGCCAGGGCTACCTGTCCTCGGTCGCAGAGCGGATCGTCCGTGTCCGAGCGGTCGAGGGCAAGGGCTTCCTGACCATCAAGGGCCTGACCCGGGGGATCACGCGCTCCGAGTTCGAATGCGGCATCCCCGTCGGGGACGCCGAACTCCTGCTCGACCGCCTCTGCGAGAAGCCCCTCATCGAGAAGATCCGCTACCGCGTCCCCTTCAGGGGCCTGGTCTTCGAGGTCGACGAGTTCGTCGGCGAGAACGCCGGCCTGGTCGTGGCCGAGGTCGAGCTCGAGGACGAGGCGCGGAAGATCGAGCTCCCGGATTGGATCGGCGAGGAGGTCTCGGGCGATCCCCGGTATTTCAACTCCGCCCTCGTCCGCCGCCCGTTCACGAAATGGTGAGCATGTCCGAGCCGTCCCAGGCGCTTCGGGCCCGGGCTTTATCCCGATAGCCCGGGAGCCAGAGGCCCGCCGTCCCCGAACTCCTCGCAGGACGACCCGAGAGGATCTGAGCATCCGACTCCTGCCGTGCGCAGGAAGCGCCGGCGCGATCCGGGCACGAACGCGAGGTCGCCTATTCCCGTTGGCCGGCTGTTTGGGCGATGATAATATCTCAGCATCCTTATGATCGGCACAGCGCTGAGACATTATCGGATCGTCGAGGAGATCGGCCGTGGGGGGATGGGCGTCGTCTACCGCGCCCGCGATACCAGCCTCGATCGCGACGTGGCCGTCAAAGTGTTGCCCGAGAACTTCATGGCCGATCCGGAACGGAAGGCCCGTTTTTCCCGTGAAGCGAAGATCCTGGCGGCCCTCAGCGCCCCTCACATCGCGGCCATCTACAGCCTCGCCGGGCCAGCGACGGCCGGGAACTGTTCTACTATTATGGGAACAAGATGATGGCGGTGGACGTCGAGACGGGACCGACCTTCGCGGCGGAGAAGCCCAGGCTTCTTTTTGAAGGACAGTTCAATCCCGGCTACGAAGTCAGTCCGGACGGACGGCGTTTCCTGATGATCCAGCCCGTCGAGCCGCCGCAGCCCGCGACGCAGATCGATCTGGTGCTGAACTGGTTCGAGGAGCTCGAGCGCTTGGCCCCTGCCGGACAGAAATAGAACACAGGATCGAACGAGAGGGGATCGGGAGAATGGGCGATAGAGGACTTGAACCTCTGACTTCTACCGTGTGAAGGTAGCACTCTACCGCTGAGTTAATCGCCCACGGGCGTCATTTTAGCCGATTTGGCCGGGAAGTCAATTTCCCCCGCCCCGGCGGCGGACGGCCCGGGAGCGCCCGACGGCCCGGACGAGGACGGCCGTCGCCGGGCAGCGCATCAGGAAAGCCAGGGCCTTGTTCACGGCCCCGGGGACGCAGATGACGCCCCGGCCGAGCCGCCGCAGGGAGATCGCGACGACCCGCCCGGCGGTCATCCAGGCGAACGAGGGGACGCCCGAGAGGTCCATCCCGGCCGCGGCGTGGAACTCGGTGTGGGTCAGGCCCGGGCAGAGGACCTGGACGGCGACGCCCTTGGAGCGCAGCTCGCCCTGCAGGTTGTCCGAGAACATGACCAGGAAGGCCTTGGTGCCGCTGTACATGGCTCCGGAGAAAGGGGAGAAGGCGGCCACCGACGCGACATTGACGACGGCCCCGCGGCCCCGGGCGATCATCCCGGGCAACGCCGCCCGGGTCAGGCGGAGGGTGGCCTCGACGTGGACGCGGGCCATGGCGACGTGGTCCGCCGCCTCGCCGCGGACGAAGCCCGTCCGGCCGCCGTAGCCGGCGTTGTTGACGAGCAGGTCCACGGCCGGGCCGCCCGCCAGGAGCCGTTCGAGGCGGGCCGTGCCCTCCTCGGTCTCGAGGTCGGCCGGGACGACCTCGACGGGGACGCCGTGCGCCGCCCGCAGCTCCCGGGCCAGCGCCTCGAGCCGGTCGGCCCGCCGGGCCGAGAGGACGAGAGCGGTGCCGCGGGCCGCCAGCTGCCGGGCGTATTCCGTGCCCAGGCCGGCCGAGGCCCCGGTGACGAGCGCGCGCGCATAAAGGGTCGGGGGCATGCCTTCCTCCGGCCGCCAGTCTACGGGAATCCGGACCGCAATTCAATTGACAGCGGCCGCTTTCCCCGTGATAATAAATCCAATGGCCATCACCCGTTGCCCCTACTGCCACGCCATCATCGACGAAGCCGACAAGTACTGCAACAACTGCGGCACCCAGCTCCTGTTCACCGAGGACGAGGAGATCGAGGAAGAGATCCCGGGCGAGAAGATCATCGACGCCGAGGTCGAGGACAAGGATTACACGGTCGAGGAGCCCGAGGACGAGAAGCGCCCGGCCCCGGCCAAGGACCCCGACGCGGAGATCGACGAGGAGCTCGAGCGGGAGGTCCGCGAGAAGACCGAGGAGCTGGCCCTCGACGAGCTCATCGCCGAGGAAGAGGACAAGGAGCTCGGGGAGGACGTCACCGAGGAGATCATCCTGGTCGACGAGATCGCCGCCTCCGAAGCCAAAGGCACGAGCGGCTCACGCGAGCTCGCGGACGAAGCCCCCGCCGCGGACAAGCCCGACGCGGAGGACCTTGACGAGGACGAGGTAAAGGAAGAGGAAGACGAGGGCGAAGAAGACCTCGAGGACGAAGAAGAGGAAGACGAAGAGGACGACGAGGACGGGAAGGAAGACCTGGACAAGGACGAAGAAAAGGAAGACGAAAAGAAAGACCGGGAAGAAGGGGACGAAAAGGCCGACGGCGAAGAGGATGACGAAGACGAAGACGAGGACGAGGACGAAAAAGACGAGCACGAAGAAGACGGCGAGGATGTCGAGATAGACGAGGAAGACCTCGGGGAGAAGGAGGTCCGTCAGGGCACGACCGAGATCCCCGAACCGCTCGGGGCCTCGGAGGCCGAGGTCGAAGTCGAATACATCAGCGAGCCCCCCGACACGGACTTCGCCTCGACCGCCGGCGAGTCGGCCCTGAAGCCGCCGACCTTCGACACCGGCGAGTTCGAGGGGCTCGGCCGGACCGTCGAATTGGCGAAAGAGAAGGTCGACCGGTTCGTCGAGGCCCGGGCCGCGGCTTCGGCCGCGGCTGCGACGCCGCAGCCTCTGCCCCCGCCGCCCGCGCCCGTTCCTCCGGCCGTCGCCGCGGCTCCCGGATCGGAAGCCCCGGCCGCGCCCGCCGGGGCCGGGACGAAGCCGCCGGCCGGAGAGCCATCGACGGGCACCCTGCCACCCTGGGCCCGGTCCATGCAGGGCGCCCCGGCCTTCCCGGCCGACACAGGCCCGGTCGAGACGCGCAAGGTCCTCGGCGGGCCCGCGGCCGGCGAGGCCGAGCCCGAGGAAGAGGTCGAGATCTTCCCGCGCCGGAGGCCATCCGATTCCACCATGGGCCTACCCGAGCGCATCGCCCAGTCGCCTCTGCCCTTCGACCGCACGCCCGCCGAGGAAGAGGAAGAAGAGGCTGAAGAAGCAGGGCCCGAGGCCGGCGGGAGGGAAGAGGGGCCGGAAGGCCGCGAAGCCCCAGCCGAAGCGGTCCGCCCGCAGCGCGAGCCCATCCTGCCCCCGCGGGGCCCGGTCGCCTCACCGGAGACGGGCCGCGGGATCGAGCCCCTCGACGAGAGCGAGGAGGCGGAGACGCGCCGGCCCTTCAGCTTCGCCGTGTTCTTCAAATCCAAGGCCTTCGACGTCCTGTTCGTCGGCCTGTTCTGGCTCGTCGCCCTGGGCTTGGCCGCGTCTTCGATGGACATGACCCTGTTCGAGATCCTCGGCGCGATGTCCGGGACCATGCTCCTGCTCTACGCGGTCTTCGTCTTCCTCTACTTCTTCCTGTTCAAGTTCTTCCTCGGCGAGACCCTGGGCGACCGGCTCTTCCGCCCGCGGGAGTGAACCCCCTGAAGACCGTAGTCGGCGCCTCCCGGCGCACCGACCTCGTGGCCCGCTTTCCGGAGTGGTTGGCCGGGGCCCTGCGGGACCGCCGGGCTATCGTCCGGGGCCCTCGGGGGGGCGCTTACGAGGTCGACCTCTCGCCCGACACGGTCCACACGGTCGTGCTATGGTCCAAGGACTTCGACAACCTGCTGAGCAACGCCCGCGGCCTCAAGGACCTGCTCTCCGCTTACGATCAGATCT
Organism: Candidatus Aminicenantota bacterium; assembly: GCA_017999365.1. Taxonomy (GTDB): domain Bacteria; phylum Acidobacteriota; class Aminicenantia; order Aminicenantales; family Saccharicenantaceae; genus RBG-16-66-30. Next base: position 1,054,304 of record JAGNLW010000001.1, on the reverse strand, counting down.
ATCTGCATTTCACGGTGACCGGCCTGGGCGGGACCGCGGTCGAACCGGGGGCGCCCGGCCGCCGGGAGGCCCTGGCCCAGATCGCCGGCCTCGTCGGGGCCGCGGGCGACCCCCGCCGGGTCTCGGTCCGCTTCGATCCCGTCGTCTTCTGGAGGGAGGGCGGCCGGGTCCGATCCAACCTGGTCCGCTTCCCCGAGGTGGCCGAGGCCGCCGCCCGGGCGGGCGTCCGGGACATCCGTTTCAGCTTCGCTCAATGGTACGGCCGGGCCGCGCGCCGGGCCGCGGCGGCGGGATTCGCCTTCGTCGATCCGCCGGACGGGGAGAAGAGGGCGATAGCGGCGGATCTGGAGGCGGCCGCCGCGGGATACGGCCTGGCCCTTCACGCCTGTTGCCAGCCGGCCCTCGCGGGCGTCCCCGGCCTCCGGGCCTCGGCCTGCGTCGACGGCGCTCTCCTCGAGGCCCTCCATCCGCGCCGGGAGCCCGCCTCGCGCCGCAAGGACCGCGGCCAGCGGGCGGATTGCGGCTGCACGGAGTCGCGGGACATCGGCAGCTACGCCCAGACGTGTCCCCACGGCTGCGTGTACTGTTACGCGAATCCCCGGATCGCCTAGATGCCGAGGCTGAGGCGCTCGGCCAGGGCCGGGGGCAGGCGCTCGTCGATGATCTTCCGCTTGGCCTCTTCGATGTCGTACTCCACCCGGCCGAACTTGATCGTCCTGGCTTCGGAGTCGTAGACGGCGTAGGCGGCCCGGGGATTGCGGTCGCGGGGCTGGCCGACCGAGCCGGGGTTGATGAGGTAGCGGACGCCCTTCTCGAGCTTGACCTCGTTGGCGTTGCCCTCGAGGAAGGTGCCCTCGACGTTGCCGTCCTTGTCCGTGTAGACGAAGGGGAAGTGGGTGTGGCCGAAGAAGCAGACCGGCGTCTGGATGTAGGAGAAGGCCTCGGCGGCGTCGAACTCGCCGAAGATGTAGTAGTCCTCGTCGAAGGGCGCGCCGTGGCAGATGGTGATGGCCTCCTGGATGACCTCGGGGCTCTGCTTGAGGCGGACCAGGAAGTCGAGGTTCTTGCGGGCGATCGTCTTCTTGGTCCAGAAGATGGCCGCCGCGGCGATGGGATTGAAGGTCTGGACGGAGTCGAGGCCGGAGACGGCCTTGTCGTGGTTGCCCCGGATGATGGACAGGGGCTTGAGGGTCAGGATCTTCTGGATGACCTCGTTCGGCGAGGCCCCGTAGCCGACGAGGTCGCCGAGAAAGATGTAATGGTCGATCTTCTTCTTCTGGACGGCTTTGAGAACGGCCTGGAAGGCCTCCATGTTGCCGTGGATGTCGGTGAAGATCAGGTAGCGCATGGGGCTCCGTCCTTTTCCCGGACCGCGTCGAAGAGGCGCCCGGCCTCGTAGGAGCTGCGGACGAGCGGCCCGGCGACGACCTCCCGGAAGCCCGCCCGGCGGGCCTCCGCGGCCAGGGCCTCGAACTCCTCCGGGGTGTAGTATCGGACGACCGGGGGATGGGCGGCCGTCGGCTGGAGGTACTGTCCGACGGTCAGCAGGTCGCAGCCGGCCCGCCGCAGGTCGGCGAAGGTCCTCAGGATGTCGGGCTCGCTCTCGCCGAGGCCGATCATCAGGCCGGACTTGGTCCGGGCGCCGCGGGCCTTGGCGGCGGCCAGGACGCCGAGCGAGCGGCCATAGTTCCCGCGGGGACGGCGGATGGCCGGGTAGAGGGATTCCGTCGTCTCCAGGTTGTGGTTGAGGACGTCGGGCGAGGCGTCGAGGACCGTGCCGAGGGCGGCCTCGTCGCCGCCGAAATCGGGGATGAGGGCCTCGACCCGGGTGCCGGGGCGGGCCTCGCGGACGGCCCGGATGACCGCCGCGAAATGGGCCGCGCCGCCGTCGGCGAGGTCGTCGCGGGTGACCGAGGTGATGACGGCGTAGCGGAGGCCCAGGCGGACCGCGGCCTCGGCCACGCGGGCCGGCTCGCCGGGGTCGGGCGGGAGCGGCGTCCCTTTGGCCACGGCGCAGAAGCCGCAGTTACGGGTGCAGACGTCGCCCAGGATGAGGAACGTGGCCGTCCGCCGCTCCCAGCACTCGCCGATATTGGGGCAGCGGGCGCTCTCGCAGATGGTGTGCAGGCCGCCGGCGCGGACGACCCCCGCGACGCGGAAATACTCGCCGTGCGACGGGAGCCGCACCTTCAGCCATGCGGGTTTTTGAGTCGCCGTGGCGCCCCCTCTCTCGCGATGGACCCCGCCTCACAATACGGTCGTCGGGCCGGTTCGGGACGTTGGGAATCCGAGGAGTCTGGAAAGTTCTCAGTACTCGACGTCACGCTCTCTTTTGATGCGCCGGCGCATCCTCTTGCGGGCCTGGGCCTCCTTCATGCGGCGCTTCTCGCCGGGCTTGAAGTAGACCGAGTGCTTCTTGATCTCCTTGATGATCGCTTCCTGCTGGACCTTCCTCTTGAAGCGACGGAGAGCGTTCTCGAGATTTTCGCCTTCGTCAAGCTGTACAAAAGCCAAGAACTTTCACCTCCTCACAGGGGAAAAGTACCGCCGATTTATACCGGATTCCCCCGGCAAAGTCAAATCGGGGAAATGGGGCCGTTTCCGGGGGAATGTCCCCATTCAGCGGAGGACGGCGCCGGAGCGGCGGACGGCCGCCCGGGCCCCGGCGGTCATGGGGTCGATCAGGGGCACGGCCAGGTCGGCCGCCTCGAGGACCAGGGGGACCTCGGTGCAGCCGGCGACGACCGCCCCGGCCCCCCGGCGGACGAGCCCCCGGGCGACGGCCAAAACGGCCTCTCGGGCCGGGCCCCGACTGAAACCGGCCTTGATGCCTTGTTTGCCGTAAATGGCCGTCATCAGCCGGGCCTGCTCGCGGGAAGGAGGCGTGAGCACGGCGATCCCGGCGGCCTCGAAGGCCCGGGCGAAGATCCCCGACCGGACGGTCCCGTCCGTGGCCAGGAGCCCGATGGACCGGGGGACGGGCTTCATCGTTCTCGCGGCCGCGACGGTCTCGTCGATCAGGCTGATGAACGGCAGGGGCGACCGGGGAGCGAGCCGGGGCAGGAAGTGATGGGCGGAGACGCACGAAATGACGGCGAGATCCGCCCCGGCGCGCTCGAGGACCGCCAGCCCGCGCCGGAGGGCCGGCACCGGGTCCTCGCCGCCGTGGAGGATGGCCGCCGTCCGGTCCGGGACCTGGGGCAGGCTGTAGAGGACGACCGGCGGATGGTCCTGGTCGCGGGCCGCGACGGTCTCGCGGACGATCCGTTCGAGGAAAGCGGCCCCGGCTTCGGGGCCCATGCCGCCCAGGACGCCGATCGTCTTGAGCCTTCTCCGGCTCACTTGAGGAACTCCCGGACCCGGTCGAGGGGCAGGGCCTCGGCGACATGCCCGTCCTTGCCCTCGGCGCGGACGGCCTTGAAGAGGGAGTTGAGGATGGCTTCTTCGGCCGCTTCGGCCGCGGCCTGGAAGAGCGGCGAGACGGCGTCGTCCCTCAGCACGGTGAGCGTCCGGGTCGGGCCCTCGGAGCGATGGGGGACGCGGACGGAGGCCGCGGTCGAGAAGGCCACGGCGTAGTCGCCGCTGCCGTTCGAGAAGTAGCCGCCGGTCCGGCCGATGCCGATGAGCGCCCGCTTGGCCAGGCGCTCGAGGTTGCGGGCGTCGAGGGGAGCGTCGGTGGCCACGACGATCATGCAGGAGCCGTCGCCGCCGGGATTGGGGGCGGCGCCGCCCGCTCCGCCGGCCCCCGAGCCGGCATCACGTTTGTCGAACGGCACGCCGCGAAGGGTCAGGACCCCGCCGAAATTCGTCTGGACGAGGACCCCGACCGTGTAGCCGCCGCGGGCCTCGGGCAGGCGGCGCGAGGCCGTCCCGATGCCGCCCTTGTAGTCGAAGCAGGTCGTGCCCGTGCCCGCCCCGACGGCGCCCTCCTCGACCGGCCCGCCCTTGGCGCCGCGGATGGCCTCGAGAACGTGGGCCGCGGTGACATGCCGGCCGCGGATGTCGTTGAGCCAGCCGTCGTTGGTCTCGCCGACGACGGGGTTGACCGATGGAACGCGCTCGTTGCCGGGAAGGCCCAGCGTCCACTCGACGACGGCGCCGGCCGCGGCCGGGACGCTCAGGGTGTTGGTCAGGACGACGGGCGTCTCGAGCGTGCCGAGCTCCATGACCTGCGTGACGCCCGTGAGCTTGCCGTAGCCGTTCGCGACCGAGATCCCGGCCGGGACCTTGTCCTGGAAGAGGTTGCCGCCGTGGGGGAGAATGGCCGTGACCCCGGTGCGGACATCCCGTCCCTCGACGAGCGTCACCTGTCCGACGGCCACCCCGGCGACGTCGGTGATGGCATTGAGCGGGCCGGGAGCGAGGACGCCGACGACGAGACCGAATTCGCGGGCCCGGGGGCGCTCGGGTCCGGCCGGCGCGGCGGCGGACCCGGCCGCGAACGCGGCGGCGCCCGCCAGGGCGGCGAGGGCGAAAGCGAAGCCTGCGAGAACGGGGACGGTCATGGCTCTGTCCTTGAACGTCATGGTCCCCTCATCATACGGAGACGGGCCCCAAATGACAAGCCGCCGCCGGCCCTCCGGCCGCGTCCGGATACTTGGGCGGCACCTTGAGCGGGCCCCGGCTTTCTGGTATGAGTGGGGGGCCGTGTTCGAAAGCAAGAGCCCCTTCCTCACCGTGCCCCGCTGGCTCGCCGTCCCCGGCCTCGTCCACGGCTTCGGCGACGGGCGCTGGAGCGAGGAGGACTTCGCGGCCTTCGCCGCCGCCAAGGGCATGACCCCGGTCGTCATGCGCCAGGTCCACGGCGACGCCGTCGTCCGTCTGGACGGCCCGCCCGCCGCCAAGCCCGAGGGCGACGCCCTGATGACGGACGTCCCGGGCCTCCTGCTCGTCATCCGCACGGCCGATTGCCTGCCCGTCCTGCTCCTCGACGCCGAGCGTCGGGCGGTGGCCGCCGTCCATTGCGGCTGGCGCGGCACCGCGAAGCGCATCCTGGAGAAGGCCGTCCGGGCCATGGGGGAGGCCTACGGCTCGAAACCGGCCGACCTTACGGCCGCCCTCGGCCCCTGCATCGGCGCCGCTTGCTACGAGGTCGGCGCCGAGGTCCGCGAGGCCTACCTCGAGGCGGGCTTTCCCGAGGCGGTCTTCGCGATCCGGGGACACGTACCGGAGGTACATGTCCCCCTCCTTAGGCCCAAGTACATCCTCGACCTCCGCGGAGCCAACGCCTGGCTCCTCGAGCGCCTGGGCTTCGGCCGGGCCCGGATCGTTCCCGCCGGGCCGGCCTGTGCACACTGCGAACCGCGCCTCCTGTCCTACCGTCGCAATCCCGCCGACCCCCGCCGGATGGTCAATTTCATCGGCCTCGGCCCATTTGCTTTTTGAAAACGATTTGGCTATCCTTGACGGGTTCCAGAAGGAGAATCCATGGAAAACCCCATCGGCGACATCGAACTGACCGGTCTGCCTCTCCACAAGAAAGGCAAGGTCCGCAACGTCTTCGAGGTCGGCGACAAGCTCCTCATCGTCGCCACGGACCGGGTCTCGGCCTTCGACTGGGTCCTGCCCTCGCTCATCCCCTATAAAGGCAAAGTCCTGACCCAGCTGTCGAAGTTCTGGTTCGACTTCGTCGGCCTGGTCCTGCCCAACCACCTTCTGGCCACCGAGACCAAGGAGTTCCCGGCCGCCCTGGCCCCCTTCGCCGACATCCTGGCCAAGCGCTCGATGCTGGTCAAGAGGACCAAGGTCATTCCCGTCGAGTGCGTCGTCCGCGGCTATCTCTCCGGCTCCGGCTGGAAGGAGTACAAGACGACGGGCAAGATCTGCGGCCTCAAGATCCCCAAGGGGCTCAAGGAGTCCGACCGCCTGCCCGAGCCCATCTTCACGCCCTCGACCAAGGCCGAGCACGGCCACGACGTCAACATCTCCTTCAAGGACGTCGAGAAGGAGATCGGCGCCGAGCTGGCCGGCAAGATCCGCAAGGCCAGCCTGGAGCTCTACCAGAAGGCCGCCCTTTACGCCGTCTCCAAGGGCATCATCATCGCCGACACGAAGTTCGAGTTCGGCTGCGACGGCGACGAGATCGTCCTCATCGACGAGATCTTCACCCCCGATTCCTCGCGCTTCTGGCCGCTGGCCCTGTACGAGCCCGGCAAGTCCCAGCCCAGCCTGGACAAGCAGTTCGTCCGCGATTACCTCGAGACGACGAGCTGGGACAAGAACACCCCGCCGCCGGACCTGCCCCCGGACATCGTCGCCAAGACGTCCCAGAAATACCTCGAGATCTACAAGCTCCTGACCGGGCTCGACGACATCGCATGAGCGGACGGGTCGACTTCCACGTCCACTCGAACCTGAGCTCGGACGGGGACTTTGCGCCGGCCGAGCTGGTCGGCTTCGCGGCGGAGCGCGGCCTGAGGGCCTTCTCCATCGCCGACCACGACACTGTGGCCGCCTATCCCGAGGCCGTCGAGCTGGGCCGGGCGGCGGGCGTCGAGGTCATCCCCGGCATCGAGGTGACGACCCTGTTCGACGGCCGCGAGTTCCATCTCTTGCTGCCCTTCGTCGACTGGACGAGCCCGGCCCTGGCCGGCATCATCGAGCGCCAGACGGCCTGCCGCATGGACGAGACGCGGGAGCGGATCGGGAAGCTCCGCGGCCTCGGCTTCGCCCTGACCGTCGAGGAGGTCGAGGCCAAGTCCAACGGCGTGCCGCCCCTCGGCGTCAAGATCGCCCAGATCCTCCTCGACAGCGAGGCCAACGCCGGCCACCCGGCCCTGGAGGCCTTCCGCCGGCCGGAGAACCGCCCCTTCGCGCCCTACATGTTCTACAAGGATTACTTCGCCGAGGGCCGGCCCGCCTGGGTCCCCAAGCGGTTCGTGGCCCTGCTCGACGTCCTGGCGGCGGCCCCCGAGACGGGGGGCGCGCCGGTGCTGTCCCACCCCGGGGCCTACTTCCAGAGGACGACGGCCGAGGACGCCAGGGTCCTCCGGGAGCACGGCCTGGCCGGGATGGAGGTCTACACGTTCTACCACACGGCCGAGCAGACGGGGTCCTACCGCCGGCTGGCCGCGGAGCTCGATCTCGTGGCCACGGCCGGTTCGGATTTCCACGGCCGGATCAAGCCCCACGTCGCCTTCGGCGCCCTGGCCGAGGGGGACTACGGCATGGTCGAGCGGCTGCGGGAGAGACGGGGAGGCGCGAGATGAACTGGCTCGACATCCTGCTCGTGACCATCATGGTCGTGACGGCCGTCGTGGGCATCTTCAAGGGCTTCGTCAAACAGGTCATCGGCCTGGTCGCGGTCGTCGCGGGCCTCGTCCTGGCCAGCTTCTATTACGAGCGGACGGCCGGGCTCTTCGAGACCTTCATCCACAACCGCCTGCTCAGCAACTTCCTCGGCTTCCTGCTGCTGTTCGTGCTGGTCATGATCGCCGGGGCCGTCGCCGGCCACCTCCTGACCAAGGCCATGAAAGGGCCGCTGGCCTTCGCCAACCGGCTGTTCGGGGCCGTCTTCGGCTTTCTCAAGGCCGTCCTCATCTGCGGCATCATCGTCTTCGCCCTGGTCTCCTTCGAGGTCGCCAAGCCGGCCCTGGAGACCTCGGCCGTGGCCCCGGCCTGCCTGGGCGTGGCCCGGGCCGTCGTCAACATGATCCCGCAGGACCTGCGGGCCCGGTTCAACTCCTCGTACAAAAGGATCCGCGAGAGCGGAGGGAAACATGGACAAGAGATCTAGCGACCTCAATCTCCACCAGCGGATGGAGCTCATCGTCCGGGACATGGTCGACAAGGAGATCAGCCTCAAGGACGCCCTGCGCGAGTTCGAGAAGATCTTCTACGAGCAGACGGCCCGCAAGCACGAAGGGAACCAGACCAAGATGGCCCGCTCCCTCGGCATCCACCGCAACACCCTCCACAACCGGATCAAGGTCCTCAAGATCAAGAAAAGATATTAGCAGTCAACGCTCAAGACTGCCAATATTTTCGAAATTACCCCTTGACAAACGGGCCCGATTTTTGTATTATTAGCACTCACATTTTGTGACTGCTAAATTTTAGGTAAACCCAAGGAGGTACCCATGAAAGTTCATCCTCTGTACGACCGAGTGCTCCTCAAGCGGCTCGAGGAACAGGAAGTCAAGAGAGGCGGGATCATCATCCCGGACACGGCCAAGGAGAAGCCCCAGGAGGCCGAGGTCATCGAGGCCGGCAAGGGGCGGGTCAACGACGAGGGCAAGACGATCGCCCTGGCGGTCAAGAAGGGCGACCGCGTCCTCATCGGCAAGTACAGCGGCACCGAAGTGACGATCGACAACGTCGAGCACGTCATCGTCCGCGAGGAAGAGATCCTCGCCGTCATCGAGAAGTAAGGAGCAGAAGGAGACACCATGGCTAAACAGATCCTTTCCGGAGACGAGGCCCGCCACGCCCTGCTCAAGGGCGTGAACGTCCTCAGCAACGTCGTCAAGGCGACGCTCGGCCCCCGCGGCAAGAACATCGTCCTCGACAAGAAGTTCGGCTCGCCCACCAGCACCAAGGACGGCGTCACCGTCGCCAAGGAAGTCGAGCTCAAGGACCCCTGGGAGAACATGGGCGCCCAGCTGGTCAAGGAAGTCGCGTCCAAGACGTCCGACGTCGCGGGCGACGGCACCACGACGGCTACCGTCCTGGCCCAGGCCGTGTACGGCGAGGGCCTGCGCTACGTCACGGCCGGCGCCAACCCGACCCTCATCAAGAAGGGCGTCGACAAGGCCGTCGAAGCCGCCATCGGCGAGCTCAAGAAGATGAGCCGCGAGGTCAGCGGCGAGATGATCGCCCAGGTCGGCGCCATCTCGGCCAACAACGACCCCTCCATCGGCAAGATCATCGCCGAGGCCATGGACAAGGTCGGCAAGGACGGCGTCATCACGGTCGAGGAGGCCAAGGGCCTCGAGACCACGATGGAGACGGTCGAGGGCATGCAGTTCGACCGCGGCTACCTGTCGCCCTACTTCGTCACCGATCCCGAGCGGATGGAGTGCGTCCTCGAGAAGCCCCTCATCCTGCTCCACGAGAAGAAGATCTCCAACCTCAAGGACTTCCTGCCCCTGCTCGAGAACGTCGCCCGCATGGGCCGGCCCCTGCTCGTCGTGGCCGAGGAGGTCGAGGGCGAGGCCCTGGCCACGCTCGTCGTCAACAAGCTCAAGGGCACCTTCCAGTGCTGCGCCGTCAAGGCCCCCGGCTTCGGCGACCGCCGCAAGGCCATGCTCGAGGACATCGCCGTCCTGACCGGCGGCCAGGTCATCACCGAGGAGATCGGCGTCAAGCTCGAGAAGGTCAGCGCCGACTGGCTCGGCGAGGCCAAGAAGGTCGTCATCGACAAGGACAACACGACCATCGTCGAGGGCCTGGGCAAGGCCAGCGACGTCCAGGCCCGGATCAAACAGATCCGCGCCCAGATCGAGGAGACGACCTCCGACTACGACCGCGAGAAGCTCCAGGAGCGGCTGGCCAAGATGGTCGGCGGCGTGGCCCTGATCAAGGTCGGCGCGGCCACCGAGACCGAGCTCAAGGAGAAGAAGGCCCGGGTCGAGGACGCCATGCACGCCACCAAGGCGGCCGTCGAGGAGGGCATCGTGCCCGGCGGCGGCGTGGCCCTGATCCGCGCCCAGAAGGCCGTCGAGAAGCTCCAGCTCGAGGGCGACGAGCAGATCGGCGCCAACATCATCAAGCGGGCCATCGAAGAGCCCCTCCGCCAGATCGCGGCCAACGCCGGCTTCGAAGGCTCCGTGGTCGTCGAGAAGGTCAAGGAGATGAAGCAGGACATGGGCTTCAACGCCCTGACCGAGAAGTACGAGGACATGATCAAGGGCGGCATCCTCGACCCGACCAAGGTCGTCCGGATCGCGCTCCAGAACGCGTCCTCGATCGCCGGCCTCCTGCTGACCACCGAGGGCCTCATCGCCGAGATGCCCGAGGAGGACAAGAAGCCCGCCTATCCGACGCCTCCGGGCGACATGTACTGATCGCGCCCCGCGCGCCACGCATCGCCAGCCCCGGGCGGCCTCCCGCCCGGGGCTTTTTTTATGTTATAGTCACGTCCGATGGTCCGCCTCATCGACCGGTACGTCCTGCGGGAGGTCGTGCCGCCGTTCCTCGTCGGCCTTCTCCTCGTTTCCTTCGTCCTGCTGATGAACGAAGCCCTGCTCCTGGCCGACCTGTTCATCGCCAAGGGCGTGCCGCTCCTCGCGGCCCTGCGCCTCTTCGGCCTCCTCATCCCCTCGATCCTGGTCTTCGCCCTGCCGATGGCCGTCCTCTTGGGCGTCCTGGGCGGGCTGGCCCGGTTCTCGGCCGACTCCGAGATCGTCGCCTTCCGGTCGCTCGGCGTCGGGCCGGGCGGGCTGGCCCGGCCGATCGCGGTCTTCGGCCTGGCCGGCATGATCTCGACCCTGCCCCTCGCCCTCATCCTCGCGCCCCGGGCCAACGGCGCCTGGGTCCGGGCCATGACGGGATCGGTCGTCGCCCGCGTTCAGCTCGACGTCGAGCCGCGCGAGTTCAACGAGACCTTCCCCGGCCTGGTCTTCCTGGTGCGGGATGTCGACCCCGACGGGACTTGGCGCGACGTCTTCGCGTCCATGGGCCGGGACCCGGAGAATCCGCGGTTCCTCATGGCCCGTTCGGGGCGGATCCGCCTGTTCCCGGAGGAGAGGCGGGCCATCCTGGAGCTCACCGGCGGCACCTCCTATTCCGGTCCGCTGGCCTCGCCGGGAGATGACACCGTGACCGCGTTCGACCGCCTGGAGGAGGAGATCGACGTCGCCGGGATGTTCCCTTCCCTGGCCACGGCGAAGAGGGTCCGGGAAAAGGACATCGGCGAGCTGACGCGCGATCTCGAGGCCCTGAAGGCCACCCCACCGGCGGCGGGGGACGCGGTCCGGCAGGTCAGGGCCCACCGGATCGAGATCCACAAGAAGTTCGCCCTGGCGGCCGCCTGCCTGGTCTTTGCCCTGCTCGGGCTGCCCCTCGGGGTCATGGCCGGCCGGGCCGGACGCATGGGCGGCTTCTCCCTGGGCTTGGCCCTCGTCCTCGTCTATTACGTCCTGATCACGGCCGGCGAGAGGGCGGCCATGGACGGGCGCCTGTCCGCGCCGGCGGGCATGTGGGGCCCGAACCTCCTGCTCACCGTCGCGGCCGTCTGGCTCCTCTTGCGACGCCGGATCTCCGGCCCCCGCGGACGCCCGCCGCGGCCGGCGGCCGCCCGGGAAACGGCGGAGGCCCCATCGCGCCCGGCCGCGGTCGACGGCGGCCGCGCGAGGTCCCGTTTTCCGGCCTTCCGCTTTCCCGGCCTCCTCGACCGCTATATCTCCCGGAAGTTCCTTGTTCTCCTGGCTTTCGTTCTCGCGGCCCTGTCCGCCGCGGCCTTCCTGTTCACGTTCCTCGAGACCTGGGACGAGGTCCGCTACGCCGGCAAACCCGTCGGGCTCGCCGCCCGCTACGCGCTGGCCAAGCTGCCCGAACTCCTGCCCTTCCTCCTGCCCGTGGCCGTCCTCGCGGCGGCGCTCCTGGCCCTCGGCCTCCTGGCCCGGACGAACGAAGCCACGGCCCTGAAGGCCTGCGGCGTCAGCGTCTACCGGACCGTCCTCCCGGTCCTGGCCCTGGCCGCGGCCGCGAGCGCGATCGCGTTCCTCGTCCAGGAGCGCGTCGTTCCCGCCTCGCGCCTCCGGGCCGAGGCGGCTTGGAACGACCTCTACGACATGCCGCCGCGGCGCTCCAGCTATCTCAACCGGAACTGGGTCCTCGGGCGGTACGGCGCCCGGATCTACCATTTCGATTATTTCGAGCCCCGCGCGTCGACCTTCGGCCGTCTCTCCGTCCTCGAGACCGGCTTTCTCCCGGAGCCCGGGGAGGGCCGGGAGCCGCCGGGGCCGGGGCGCGAGGTCCTCGTCAGCCGGACCTTCGCCGAGTCGGCCTCGTTCGATGGGAACGCGCTCGTCTATCGGAACGGCTGGACCCGGCGTTACGGCGCCGGGCCCGGCCCGGCCTTGTCGCGGTCGGAGGCCGGCCGGCTCGACGTGACCGGCGACATCGCCGTCTTCCGGACGCCCTGGCGGGAGCCTCTACGGATGACGTATGGCGAGCTCGGGCGCTACGTCGCCGACGTCCGGGCCATGGGCTTCCCGGCCGTCCGGCTGCGGGCGGCCCTGGCCGGCAAGATCGCCTTGCCCTTCGTCAGCCTGATCATGTCGCTGCTGGCCGTCCCGTTCGGCTTCCGCATGGGCCGCAAAGGGACGCTCGTCGGCCTCGGCCTCAGCCTGGCCTTGGCCATGGCCTACTGGGGGACGTTCGCCCTTTGCCGCAGCCTCGGCGCCGCGGGGGTCCTAAGCCCGTTCTTGGGGGCGTGGGGGGCCAATCTGCTGTTCGGGTTGGGAGGGATCGTCGGGATCTCGAGGATGCGCACGTAAAGAACGGGGCCGGGTCCCCGTCCTTCACATCTTGTACTTGCCGAAATCCTCGGGCCGGAGACCCTCGAGCCAGCTGCGCAGCTTCTCCGAGGACTCGACCTTCTCGTCGAACTTCAGGCCGTTGGCCTTCTTGACGACCTCGTCCTCGACGAAGATGGGCGAGGCCATGCGCAAGGCCAGGGCGATGGCGTCCGAGGGCCGGGAGTCGATGACGATCTCCTGCTCGGCCCGGCGGCAGTGGATGAGGGCGAAAAAGGTGTTGTTGCGGACGTCGTTGACGACGATCTTCTCGATGGCGATGCCCAGCTTCTCCAGGAAGCTCTTGAGGAGATCGTGGGTCATCGGCCGCGGGGTGGGGACGTTCTCGATGGTCAGGGCGATGGCGTTGGCCTCGAAGACCCCGATCCAGATGGGCAGGATCTGCTCGTCGCGGGGGTTCTCCAGAACGACGATGGGCATCTTGGAGATGGGGTCGACGACGAGCCCCTTGACCTTCATCTCGATCTGCATGGCCGGTTCGTTCCGACACCAATATAGTGGCCGGGTCCGGGCTTGTCAAATGGCCTAGAACAGGCTCAATTGGGGCGTGCAGGCCTCGGCCGCGGGCTCGCCGCCGAAGATGCGGATGGTCCCGTACTCGCCGTCGTGGCCGGGCTCGATGCGGACCTGGCCCCGCCTCATCCGGTCGACGGCCTCGGCCACGCGCTCGGGGGCGACGCGGGCCAGCTCGGCCACGGGGACCTCGGTCAGGATGGCGTGCTCGTCGCCGAACTCGCGGACGAAATGGAAGTAGAGGTCCCAGACGCCCTGGCATTCGGGCGTCTTGCCGACGGCCTCGGCGATGAGCTCGTTGAGGGGGATGAGGTTCTTGAAGGGCACCCGTCCCGCCGGCCCCTCGCCCGGCTCGCGGTCGGCCAGCTCCTCGACGCGATGGGCGACGCCGACGGTCAGCTTCTTGCCGCAGCGGGGGCAGAGGTCGCCCGTCTTCAGGCTCTCCCGCGGGGCGCTGACGACGCCGCACTTGCGGTGTCCGTCGTAGTGGTACTTGCCCTCTTCCGGGAAGAACTCGACCGTGTAGAGGAAGCGGGCCGGGTCGTTGGCCCGCAGGGCCTCGACCAGGCCGCGGTAGCTGAAGTCCGTGTCGAAGACGTTGGCCTCGCGGCCGATCTTGGACGGGGAGTGGGCGTCGGAATTGGAGACCAGGGCGAAGCGGTCGAGGGCCGAGAGGCGCCGGTTCATGGCCGGGTCGGAGGACAGCCCCGTCTCCAGGGCGAAGATCATGGGCGTCATCTCCTCAAAGCACTCCTCGACGCGGTCGAAGCCGCTGTTGGCCCCGAAGAGCGAGAACCAGGGCGTCCAGACGTGCGAGGGGATGACGACGGCCCGCGGCGCGGCCTCGGCGACCATGCGGCAGAACAGGCGGACGTCGAGGCCCAGGATGGGCCGGCCGTCCGAGGCCAGGTTGCCGACGGCCTGGAGCCGGGCGTTGATCCGTTCGACCGACTCGAAGTCCGGGGCCAGGACCATGACGTGGACCTTGCGGACCTTGCCGCCCTTGGAGTAGATGAAGCTCAGCTCGGAGGCCAGGACGAAGGCCAGCGGCCGCCCCAGCACGGGCAGGCCGCGGAACGGCGGGGCGTCGAGGACGGTCGTCCCGTTCTTGAACCGCAGGAAGCCGTTGCCCATCGGCTCGAGCTTCTCCTTCATCAGGAACAGCCACTCCGGGTGGGTGAAGTCGCCGGTCGCCAGCAGGGAGATGCCTTTGACCTTGGCCCAGGGCGAGAGGGTCTCGAAGGACATGTCCCTGGACGTGGCCCGCGAGAACTTGGAGTGGATGTGGAGATCGGCGACGAACTTCATGACGGAGGGTCCAGTGTAGAGAAAGCGACGGGCGATTGCAAGCGCTTTCGGCCCGTCCGGCCGCCTTGAAAAAGCGGCCCGGAGGGGGTACACTGAAACGTCCGGGTCGGACACGAAAGGAACCCCTTCATGAGACCGAGAACCGCCGCCGTCCTCGCCGGCGTCCTGCTCTTCGCCCTGCCCGCCGCGGCCCAGAAGGCCGCCGTCAAGGACCTGCCGCCCCGCTACCGCGACTGGCTCCAGGAGGAGGTCGTCTACATCATCTCCCCCAAGGAGAAGGCCGTTTTCCTCCAGCTCTCCAACGACCGCGAGCGGGAGATGTTCATCGAGGCCTTCTGGAAGGCCCGAGACACCGACCCGTCGACTCCCCAGAACGAGGCCAAGGACGAGCATTACCGGCGCATCAAGTACGCCAACGACAACTTCGGCCGCGGCCTCGCCGCCGGCGGCTGGCGCTCGGACCGGGGCCGCATCTACATCACCCTGGGCGAGCCCAAGCAGATCGAGAAGTACGAGAACCTCAGCGACGTCTACCCCATGCTCATCTGGTTCTATTCGGGCCTGGCGACGACCAGCCTGCCCAGCTCGTTCAACATCGTCTTCTTCAAGCCCAACGACGCCGGCGACTACATCCTCTACTCGCCGATGAAGGACGGGCCCCAGAAGCTCCTGCCCTTCTACAGCGGGGACCAGACCAGCTACATCGACGCCTACCGCCAGCTCATGCAGATCGAGCCCCTCATCGCCCAGGTCTCCCTGACCCTCATCCCCAACGAGTACGTCATGGGCTCGACGCCCTCGGTCTCCTCCGACATCCTGATCGGCCAGAAGATCCCCCAGTCCGCCTACGACGCCGTCCGCAGCGCCTACGCCGACAAGCTCCTCCGCTACAAGGACGTCATCGAGGTCGAGTACACGGCCAACTACATCGACAGCGACGCCCTCGTCCAGGTCACCCGCGACGGCGCCGGGCGGGCCTTCGTCCATTACCTCCTCGAGCCGGGACGGCTCAGCCTGGAACGCGTCGGCGACCTGTTCCGGACGACCTTCGAGATCAACGGCATCGTCTCGGACGCCGCGGGGAAGCCCGTCTACCAGTTCGACCGGACCATCCCCATCGAGCTGCAGGGCGACCAGTTCCTCAAGATCAAGGACCGCAAGGTCTCCGTCCAGGACGCCTTCCCGCTCATCGACGGCGACTACAAGTTCAGCCTGCTCTGGAAGAACACGGTCTCCAAGGAGTTCAGCTCCATCGAGGCCTCGCTGACCATCCCGCCGGCCCGGACGCTGACCCTGAGCCCGCCGGTCCTGGGCAACCGGACCGTGCGCAATCCCGCCTTCGCCGGGCAGATCAAGCCGTTCACCTTCGGCCAGGTCCAGATCGTGCCCTCGCCCCGCAACGACTTCGTCCTCGCCGATACCCTGTCCCTGTACTCCGAGCTGGGCGGGCTGACGCCGGCCCTGCGGGAGGGCGGCCGGGTCCGCGTGGCCCTCGTCCGCGGCGGCCAGCCCGTCGTCGAGCGGAGCCAGGATCTGCGCGGCGCCGCCGACCCGTTCCGCATCACCGAGGAGTTCCCCTTGGCCGGCTTCCCGCCCGACTACTACGCGGCCGAGGTCACCGTGCTCGACGCGGCCGGCGCGGCCGTGCTGTCCTCCAAGTCGGATTTCTACATCAGCCTGGCCACGGCCCTGCCGCGGGCCTGGATCATCTACCAGCCGCTGCCCGCCGCGGGCGACCCGGCCTACCCGCACATCCTGGGCCTGCAGCAATTCCAGGCCGGCGACGCGGCCAAGGCCCGGGCCCTGCTCGAAGCGGCCTACCGCCGGGCCCCGGAGTCGGCCCCGTTCGCCCTGGACTATTGCCGCGTCCTGCTGGCGGCCAAGGACTACGACGGGGTGCGGTCCGTGGCCCTGCCGTTCTACCGGGACAAGCAGAACTTCGAGTTCGCCCAGTTCCTCGGCGAGAGCGCCCAGGCCCTCGGCCGGTACGCCGAGGCCGTCGGCTATTACAAGGACTACCTGACCTCTTTCGGCACAAACCTCGTCGTCCTCAACGCCATCGGCGACTGCTACGTCAAGACCGGCGACCTGGCCGGGGCGCTGACGGCCTGGAAGAAGTCCCTCGAGCTCAATCCGGCCCAGGAAGAGGTCAAGAAGAAGCTGGCCGACCTCCAGGACCGGATGAAGGAGAAAAAATGAGCCCTCTCGCGCGCCCGAGCGCCGTCCTTTCGGTCGTTCTCGCCGGGGTCCTGGCGGCGGCCTGCGCCACGTCGCGCGTCGAGAAGCGGCTCGACGCCAAGAGCCGGGACTTCGTCTCCAAGGTCCGCTACATCATCACGGCCGACGAGCGGAAGGCCTTCCTGGCCCTGGCCCCCGAGGCCCGGGAGGACTTCATCGCCGACTTCTGGCGGCGGCGCGATCCCTCCCCCAAGACCGAGGAGAACGAGTTCAAGATCGAGTACTTCAAGCGCCTCGACCAGTCCAACCGGCTCTTTTCCGGCGGCGCCTCGCCCGGCTGGCTCCAGGACCGCGGCCGCGTCTGGATCACCCTCGGGCCGCCCGACAACCGCGAGACCTACCCCCGCGGCGTGACCTTCTACGGCGTGCCGACGGAGATCTGGTGGTACGGCTTCTTCCCCATCACCTTCGTCGACGAGCGCTGGGTCGACGACTACCGGCTCGAGCCCTCGAGCGCGACCCAGATCGGGGTCCTCAACCAGGCCCAGCGCCAATGGAACCAGCCCTTGGAGAACCTGCCGCCGGGCTACGCCCTGTCGGCCCGGCCCGCCGCCCTGGCGGGCCTCGAGGCCCGCGTCGACCCGTCGGGCGAGGACGGGGCCCGGATCACGCTGGTCCTGCCCTACAATAATATCTGGATGAAGTCCAAAGGCGACCGCTTCGAGGGCGCCCTGGACGTGGACATCCGGGTCCTCGACGCCTCCGGCGCCGAGGCCTGGGTGTTCTCCCGGAAGTACCCCCTCGAGGTGCCGGTCGACCGGCTGAAGACCGTCCTGACGGAGGACTTCACGGTCGAGGCCGTGGCGCCGCTCAAGCCGGGGGCCTACACCCTGAAGGCGGTCGTGACCAACACCACCGACGGGAGCAAGGCCGCGGTCGAACGGGCCTTCGAGATCTAGATCAGCTCTTCGCCTTGGCCTTGGCCGCCGCGGCCTGGCCCAGCCTCGCGTTCTCTTCGGACCGGCCCTGGTCCCCTACGCGGTTGTAGAGGTCGGCCAGCAGGAAATACCCCAGCGGCAGGTCGGCCGGGGCCGGCTTGAGCTCGATGGCCTTGCGGACCCAGCCGATGGCCTCCTCGTACCCGGCGCCCCGGCGGAGGTGGATGCGGGCCAGGTAGAAATAGGCGATGGGGAAGTCGGGCTCGACCTCGATCGTCCTCTTCAGGGTCTCGTATTCCTCGTCTTCCCGTCCCGTCAGCCGGTACACTCGCGACAGGTTGTATAGCGCCTTGTAGCTCTTGGGCAGGTCGCGGACCTCCTGGAGGTAGAGCTCGGCGGCCTCATCCATCCGGCCCTGCTTCTCGCGGACCTGGGCCAGGTTGTAGCGGACGCTCATGAGGGTGGGATTGATGGCCGAGGCGGCCAGGAGGTGCTCCTCGGCCCGGGCCAGGTCGGCGGCGCCGCCGTCGCGGTTGATGTAGACCGCTCCCAGAGCGTTGTGGGCCGAAGCCGAGCGCGGGTTCTCCTCGAGGGTCCGCTCGAAATAGGGGATGGCCTTCTCGGGCTGGCCCTGGTGGACCTTGAGGTTGCCGAGCAGGAAGAGCAGCTGGGAGTCCTGGAAGCCCCGGGCCAGGTAGTCGAGGACGAACGTCTCGCCGTCGTCGAAGCGGCCCATGGCCTGGTAGCAGTTGGCGATGTTGATGACCGTGAAGGAGTCGTCCGGCTTGAGTTCGAGCGACTTGTCGAAGGCGTCGATGGCCTCCTCGAAGCGGCGGGCCTTGTAGAGGACGTTGCCGAGCGAGAAGTAGGCGTCCGAGATGGTCGGGTCCTCGGCGATGATGGCCTCGATCGTGCTCACGGCCTCGTCGATGTTGCCGTTCATGCCCGATTCCCGCGACTTGGACAGCAGGTTGAAGACGCCGATCTTGTCCTTGGGATCGGACAGCTTCTGGCCCTGGAGCCGGGAGGGGTCGGTGAACGAGCCGATGTAGCCGAGGGCGGCCAGCTTCTCGCGGGTCTCCTCGTCGATCTTGCCCAGATCGACCTGGTGCGCGCCCCGCTCGGCCTCGGCCATGAAGGTCCGGGCCCGGGCCGAGAGGTCCTCGTAGACCCCTTTCTCGAGGTAGACGAGGTTCTTCTCCTCGTCGGGGTCCCGCTCGAGGTCGTAGAGCTCGGGCACCGGGGCGACGATGAGCTTCCAGCGGCCGTCCTGGACGCTGCGCAGGTCCGACCAGCCGTAGTGGTAGCGGGGATAGAAGGTCTCGGCGTAGGCCAGGCGGGAGGGCCCGGCCCCCGGCGCGAAGAACGACGGGACCAGGCTGCGGCCCTGGACCTCGGCGGGCACGGGCAGGCCGGCCATCTCGCAGACGGTCGGCATGACGTCGACCAGGCCGACGACCTCCTTCGAGGTCACGCCGCGCAGCCCGGCGAAGGGCGTCGCGACGATGAGGGGCACGTGGACGGCCTCCTGGTAGACGAAGAAGCCGTGGGTGCTCTCCTGGTGCTCGCCCAGGCTCTCTCCGTGGTCGGCGGCCAGGACGACGAAGGTGTCGTCCCGCAGGCCCTCGCGGTCGAGGGTGTCCGCGAGGCGGGCGATCTGGCTGTCGGTGAAGGCCACTTCCCCCAAGTAGGGGTTCGAGGCGTATTCGGAGTCGTAGGGCGCCGGCGGAGTGTACGGGCTGTGGGGGTCGTAGAGATGGATCCAGGCGAAGAACTTGCCGCCCTTGCGGGCCCCGAGCCAGGCCAGGGCTTCGTCCATGACCTCGTTGGCCGGCCGCTGGACCTCGCCGAGGGAGATGCGCTCGAAGCGGCTGAGGTCGAATTTGTCGAAGTAGGTGTCGAAGCCCTGGTCGAGGCCCCACTTGGAGTCGAGGACGTAGGCGGCGACGAAGGCGGCCGTGTCGTAGCCGCCGGCCTTGAAGGACTCGGCCAGGGTGGACAGGCCGTCCGGCGCGACGAAGCCGCCGTTGTCGCGGACGCCGTGGAACGGCGGCAGGGTCCCGGTCATGATGGTCGTGTGGGAAGGCAGGGTCAGGGGGGTCTGGCTGACGCAGTTCTCGAAGCGGATGCCGGCCGCGGCCAGGGCGTCCATGGCCGGGGTGCGGACGAGGGGATTGCCGTAGCAGCCGACCTTGTCGGCCCGCAGCGTGTCGACCGTGACGAGGACGACGTTGAAGTCCTTGCCGCCGCGGAGCTTGGCGAGATCGGCCCGCCCGGGCCGGAGGACGAGCCAGGCGGCCGCGGCCGCTCCTGCGGCGACGACGGCGCCGGCGATCAGCGTTCTCTTGCGCATCGGGAACCTCGCTGAAGCCCATTCTAGCATAAAAAAACCCCGGGCGGCCGGGCCGCCGGGGGCGGGAGCGAACGAACGGGGACATGTACCGGAGGTACGTGTCCCCAAAAAAGAGGGCGGCGGGAGGTCCCGCCGCCCTCTCGGAATCGTTCTTCGGACGCGAGCCTAGAAGGTCAGCCGAATGCCGAGCCGTGCCCGCCGAGGCAGGGTCAGGCCGTAGAGCTCGTGCCCGTCGGTCGACGGGTAGTCGCCATCGAAATACCAGTCGTACCCGGCCCGCGTCCCCCAGGACGTGACGGTGTCGGCGTTCAGGGCGTTGAAGACGTCCAGGATGAAGCCGAGCTTGTACTTGCCGGCCATGGTGAACGTCTTCTCCAGCCGCAGGTCGAGCTGGGTGTCCATGGGGTAGTGGTAGAGGCCGCGCTGCTCGGCCAGGAAGGTCACCCGGCCCTGGGCCAGCCGACTGCTCCGGACGCGGGTCGTCCAGGCGTCGCCGGTGATGGCGTGGAGATAGGCGTTGAAGGTGATGTCCAGGGGCAGGACGTAAGTGCCCTGGAGCTTGATCATGTGGGTTGGGTCGTTGGTTGAATGGCCCTCGCCGTTGATGAAGAAGTTGGGATTGAAGACGTAGTTGTCGGCGGAGCCGATGCCGTAACCGACGTCGTCCGACGAGCCGTTGTCGAGGTTGCCGAAGGCCCGGCCGTAGACGTAGGAGGCCATCAGCTGCCAGCGGTTGGAGAAGCGTTTGTTGAACAGGACCTCGAGGCACCAGTACTTCCGGTACAGGCCGACGGGGATGCCGTTGCGGGGCACGTCGACGTTGCCGATCCAGTAGTCGTGGACGTCGCCCGAGGTCAGCTGGTAGATCTCGAAATCCCGGTCGAGGGCCGAGTTGTAGACCGTGACGGGCTCCCAGGTGGCCGCGTCGTCCCAAGCCCCGATGGGGTTCTTCCAGCGGCGGTTGACGTAGGTCACGGACAGAGAGGCGTCCTTGAACATCTCCCGCTCCAGGCCAAGGGTGAACTGGTTGAGGTAGGGGTGCTTGATGTTCGCGTCGAGCTGCCATACGCCGTGGGTCGTCCGGTTGTACTCGGACCAGCCCTCGCCGTCCCAGTAGTAGTCGATCCGGTCGGCGACGTCGGGATTGAGGCGGTCGTACATGTAGGCGTACATGCCCTCGGTGAACTGCCCGTAGTGGCCCTTGAGGACCGTGGTCTTGTCGCCGAGCAGGTCGAAGGTGAAGCCGAGGCGCGGGGCGATGCGGTTGGTGTTCCAGGGCACGCCGGGCACGTCCTTGGCGGTGCCCCAGTTCTGGCTCAAGCGCAGGCCCAGGCTGATGTTTAGGCGCTTCGTGACCTGCCAGTTGTCCTGGGCGAAGGCCTCCAGGCGGACGAAGCGGGTATCGAAGTTGTAGCCGGCGTACTCGTAGGCCAGGTAGGGCCCGTTGTAGCCGTACTCGGGGTACCAGTAGTCGACGTAGTAGCGGTGGTTGACCCCGGTGTAGCCGTAGTGGTCCTGGACGATGGAGCGCTCGAACTCGGCCCCGAACTTGAAGTCGTGGGAACCGGCCAGGAAGTCCTCGGCGTAGTGGGTGAAGCTGGCGTTGACCTGGTAGCGCGTCCGGGGATGCTCGGCCCAGTAGCCGGAGCTGAAATGCCGCTTGTTGCCGCTGCCGGGCATCTCCGGGTCGTCGTTCTGGAAGAAGTGGCCGGCGACGTCGCGGCTGACCTTGGGCTCCAGGTTGTACGTGCCGTCGAAGAAGGCCCCCTTGACGTCGAAGAAGGAGTTCGTGCTGAGGACGTTGGTCAGGTTGAAGTTCATGACCCATTCGGGGCCCGTCTGCAGGACCGTCGACTCGGGCAGGGTCGTGGCCGAGGCGCCGCGGTTGGTCCGCTCGTAGGTGTCGCGCTCGACGGAGAAGCTGAGGTTGGTCTTCGGGCTGAGCTGGGCCGTCAGCTTGAGGAAGCCCCGCGGCTCGTTGTACTTGTCGGCCTCGGGGAAGCCGGTGGCGTACCACCACTCCTTGAACATCTGGGCGCCCAGGAAGAACCACAGCTTGTCCTTGACGATCGGGCCGCCCAGCTGGAAGTTGACGTCCAGCATGGAGTCGATGGGCGCGGTGATGTCGGGGAAGTCCCCGGCGTAGGCGCTGTTGTTGGACGTCTGCCAGAGGCCGGCCGGCTTGTCGGTCTGCTTGCCCTGGAACAGGAACTCGACGTGCCCGGACAGCCTGTTGCCGCCGGACTTGGTGATGAGGTTGAAGATGACCCCGGTGAAGGCGCCGTATTCGGCGGGCAGCCCGACGCCCATGACCTTGGCCTCCTCGATGGTGTTGTGGTTGAGGAAGACCCAGGACGTGCCGCCGGCCGGATCGCCGACCCCGACGCCGTCCATCTGCCAGGCGACGCCCGTGCCCGAGGAGGCGCCGTAGGCCGTGTCGTTGTTGACGGCCGGGGCCATGTTGACGATGTCGGACGTGAACTGGCTGTAGGGGATGTTGCGCAGGATCTCGCTCGACAGGGTGACCGAGGCCGTCTCGGTGGACTTGACGTCGACCGTCGGCGATTGGGCCACGACCGTGATCTCCTCGGCCACGGCGGCCGGCTTGAGGACGATGTCGATGTTCAGGGTCGTCGTCGTCGTCAGCCGGATGGCCTCCTGGATGTAGGTGCCGAAGCCGGCCAGCTCGGCCTTGAGGGCGTAGGTGCCGGGCGGCAGGGCGGGAAAGCGGAAATCGCCGTTGGCGTCGGTGACGAAGGACCGCGTCCCCATCAGGTTCGGGCTGGTCAGGGTCACGGCCGCGCCGGGCAGGGGCGCGCCCTGCTCGTCCGCGACCTTCCCCCGGATGGCCCCCGTGTCCCGGGATTGGGCGACCAGGAGGGGCGAAGCGAGGAGGAGCAGGACCGCCGCCGCCGTCAGTGCTTTTTTCATGGGAACCTCCGATTCCGTGGTGATGAATGCCTGGAACGATGCGAGGGATGTTCGAATCTGGAATTCGCCGCGGGTCACCTCCTTGGAACGGGCGTGAGATCGGGAAGGGCGGTTATAAGCCGGGATTGAGGACGTAGGCCAACCGGCTTGTCAGCCGGTGCCTGTCCCGGAAAGGAATGATGCGCATGGAGCTTAGGCCGATTATGGACGAACGGCCGGGCCGGTGTCAAGAGGACGGATGGGGACACGTACCGGAGGTACGTGTCCCCCAAAAAAAAGAGGGCGGCGGGAGGTCCCGCCGCCCTCGCGCGTCTTGCGGGAGGAGAGGCTAGAAGATCAGCCGGAGGCCGACGCGGGCCTGCCGGGGACGGACGATGCTGTAGAGCTCGTGGCCGTCCGTGGAGGGATAGTCCCCCTCGTTCCAGTCGTAGCCGATGCGCGTGCCCCAGGAGGTGATGGTGTCGTCGTTGAAGACGTTGAAGACGTCGGCCATCACGCCGAGGCGGTACTTCTTGGCGATGGTGAAGACCTTTTCCAGCCTCAGGTCGAGGTTCTTGGCCATCGGGTAGTGGTTCGAGCCGCGCTCTTCGGCGAAGAACGTGATCCGGCCCTGGTTGAAGCGGGAGGTCCGGACGCGGGTCGTCCAGGCGTCGCCCGTGATGCCCCGGAAGTAGAAGTTGAAGTTGATGTCGAAGGGCAGGACGTAGGTGCCCTGGATCTTGAGCATGTGGGTCGGGTCGTTGGTCAGGTTCCCCTCGGCGTTGATCCAGAAGTTCGGATCGTAGATGTTGCCGCCGTAGCCGATGTCGTCGGCGAAGCCGTTGTCGATCGTGCCGGAGGCCTTGCCGTAGACGTAGGAGGCCAGCAGCTGCCAGCGGTTGGAGAAGCGCTTGTTGAACATGACCTCGAGGCCCTGGAACTTCCGGTAGGGGTCGAGCAGGATGTTGGGGAAGTCGCTGTTCTTCTTGATGTTGGTGATGAGGTAAGTGGAGACGCCGAGCGTATCCGCGGTCCGCTCGTAGACGGTGAAGTCCCGGTCGAGGGCCGAGGAGTAGTACAACCTCTCCGTGTACGCGCCGTTGGTGTCGTAGTGGCCGACGATCTCGTTCCACTTGCGGTCGATGTAGGTCACGCTGAACGAGGTGTCCTTGAAGAGCTCGCGCTCCAGGCTGACCGTGAACTGGGCCATGTAGGGGTGCTTGATGTTGGGATCCATCGTGTAGGGCTGGTGGACGTCCCGGAACATCTCGACCCAGTCCTCGGCGTCGAGATCCCAGTAGTATCCGACGTAGTCGCCGAAGTTGGCCGACGGGTTCATCTTGTCGTGGTAGACGGTCAGCATGGCTTCGGTGAAGTGGCCGTAGTGGGCCTTGAGGACGGTCGTCTTGTCGCCCAGGACGTCGAAGGTGAAGCCGAGGCGCGGGGCCAGCCGGTTGGACTTGAAGACCGAGCCGCTGATGTCCTTGACGTCGCCCCAGTTCATGCTGTAGCGCAGGCCGAGGCTGAGGTTGATGCGCTTGCCGATCTGCCAGCTGTCCTGGACGAAGGTCTCGATGCGGGTGTAGCGGGTGTTCGTGTCGTAGCCCGAGTACTGGTAGGCCAGGTAGGGGCCCGAATACCCGTAGCTGTAGTAGTCGTAATAGTTGACGTGGTCGCCCAGCTCGCCGCCCGTGCCGGTGAAGCCGTAGCGGCTGCGGGCGAAGGACCGTTCGAACTCGGCCCCGAACTTGAACTCGTGGGAGCCGGCCAGGAAGTCCTCGGCGTAGTGGGTCAGGCTGAGGTTGGTCCCGAAGCGGGCCCGGTCGGCGTAATAGAAGTACCCCGCGCTGTCGTAGAGCATGTTGTCGTCGAAGACGAAGTGGGAGTACGTATCGTAGCCGACCTCGGGATCGAGGTAGTAGATGCCCTCGAAGTAGTTCGTCTTCAGGTCGAAGAAGGTCTTGGAGCTGAAGATCTTGGTCAGGTTGAAGCCGACCAGCCAGTCGGGCGAGTCCTGGGTGACCGTGGCCTCCGGCGAGACCGTCGAGCCGGCGCCGCGGTTCGTGCCCTGGTACTTGGTCCGCTGGAACATGGCGCTCATGTTCAGGGTCGGCGACAGCTGCGAGGTCAGTTTGGCGAACATGCGCGGCTGCTTGTAGTCGACGTCCTCCGGGAAGCCCGTCGGACGGTTCTGGGTCCGGTAGAACTGGCCGCCGGCGTAGAACCACAGCTTGTCCTTGACGATGGGCCCGCCGACGTGGGCGTTGATGTCCATGAGCTTCGAGCTTGCCGAGGTCAGGTTGGGGAAGTCGTCGAGGTAGGCCGCGTTATTGTTGGCCTGCCAGAACTTCGAGTCGGCCTGGTAGCCCTGGAAATTGAACTCGAAGTGGCCCGAGAACTCGTTGCCGCCCGACTTCGTCACCAGGTTGAAGATGACCCCGGTGAAGTTGCCGTACTCGGCCGGCAGCCCGATGCCCATGACCTTGGCCTCCTCGATGATGTTGTGGTCCGAGAAGACCCAGGCCGAGCCGGCCTCGGGGTCGGCCACGTTGACGCCGTCCATGGTGTAGGCGATGCCCGTGTTCTGGGAGGCGCCGTAGGCGACGTTGTCGGTGACGCCGGGGGCCAGGTTGACGATGTCCGCCGTGAACTGGTTGTAGGGGATGTTCCGGAGGATCTCGTTCGACAGCGTGACGGACGCCGTCTCGGTCGACTTGACGTCGACGGTCGGCGACTGGGCCACGACCGTGACCTCCTCCGCCACCGCGGCCGCCTTGAGCTGGATGTCCACGGACAGCGTGGCCGTCGTGGTCACGCGGACGCCCTCGCGGACGATGGTGCCGAAGCCCTGGAGTTCGGCCTTGACCTTGTACTCGCCGGGCGGCAGGGCCGGGATGCGGTACTCGCCGTTGGCGTCGGTGACGGCCGAGCGCGAGCCCATCAGGCTCGGGCTGGTGACCGTGATGGCGACGCCGGGGAGCGGGTCGTTCTGGTCGTCGGTCACGACGCCGCGGAGGGCGCCGGTGTCCCGGGACTGGGAGAACGCCAGCGGGGCGAGGAGGAGAGCGATGGCCAGGAACGTGATGACTTGCTTTCTCAATCCAACCTCCTTCTTTCCTTGCTGTGGGGATAAGGCCTGGGGATGACGGTCTTGGGGTATGCCGATTCACACCTCCTTGGTGCTCTATATGGCTAGCAAAAAGAGTGCCAGAGTCTCCCTGAAGATATCGTCTTCAAAATAATAGAAATACGTGAAGAACCCGCCCTTCGCTTATTCATTTGATTGAATGTTATCCAAAATAATGGACGGTTTCAAGGGATATTTCGTCCCCGGCGGAGCGCCGGGGGCCGGCATTTGTAATGCCTCCCCCCATATGCTATCGTAGAATCCATAAGGTCGAGAGCATACCCATGACCCAAAGGACCCCCGTCCTCGATCGGCTGTTCCCCCTCCTGTCGCTGTTCCTGGCCCTGGGCCTGAGCCTGCCGGCCGCCTCCCGCGCCGTCACCCAGAAAACGGCTCCCCAGAAGCCCGCGGCCCTCGCCCCGGAGCTCCGGACCTGGCTCGAGGACGTCTCGCCGATCATGACCAAGACCGAGCGGGCCGTCTTCGGGCAGCTTCGCTCGGACGCCGACCGGGCCAAGTTCATCCGCTTCTTCTGGCGGATGCGCGATCCCTACCCCGACACGTCCGAGAACGAGTTCCAGAAGGAGTACGAGGAGCGGGTCCGTTTCGCCGACCAGAACTTCGGCCATTACTCGCCGAAGCGGGGCAGCCAGACCGACCGGGGCTATTTCTACGTCGTCCTGGGCAAGCCCCTCGAGCGGACTTACTACACGACGCAGTCGTCCCTCTGGCCCCTGGAGCTGTGGTTCTACAAGGGCGCCGAGGAGTACGGCCTGCCGAGCTATTTCTATCTCATCTTCTACCAACCCGAGGGCATCGGCGACTTCCGGCTGTATTCGCCGACCGTCGAGGGGCCGGAGAAGCTGGTCATCCCCAACCTCGGGACCTCCCTGACCCGGTCCACGGCCGTGAACGCCATCAAGGCCGTCAACGGCGAGTTGGCCGGGGCCTCGCTGAGCTATCTGCCGAGCGATTCGGGCGGGGGGCTGGCCTCGTTCTCCTCCGACTCCATCATCGCCTCCGTCCGGGGGCTGCCGGAGAAGAAGTTCTCCGACAGCTACGCCCGGAACTACATGACCTACAAGGACTACATCGAGACCGACTACACCGACCACTATCTCGCCAGCGTCTTCCAGGTCCGCGTCTTCCGGACGGCCGGCCAGTCCTTCCTCCACTGGGCCATCGAGCCGGAGAAGATGAACTTCGCCGCCCAGGGCGAGACGGTCTACGCCAGCTTCGAGTTCATCCTGCGGCTCGAGGACGGCGCCGGCCGCCTCGTCCACGAGACGGCCGAGGAGATCCCCCTCCGCCTCACGCCCGAGCAATACCGGGCCCACGAGCGCCAGCGCTTCTCTTTCCAGGACCTTCTGGCGGTGGCGCCCGGCGAGTACAAGGCCCTGTTCCTGCTGAAGAACAAGACGGCCAAGGACTTCTCGTCCTTCGAGACCCGTGTCGTCGTACCGGCGGCCGGCGAGGGCCGGTCGGGGATCGGCGCGCCCCTGCTGGCCCACGCGGCCGAGGACGTGCCCGAGGCCCAACGGCGGAACCTCAAGGCCTTCGCCTTCGGCGGCCGGCAGTACCTCGCCGGAGCCCGCGACGAGTTCACCCAGGCCTCGACGCTCGAGGTCTTCGCGCAAGTCCTCGACGCCGGCCGGGTCCTGGCGGGCGCGCCGCCGGCCTTCTCGCTCAGCCTCGTCTCCCTCGACACGGGCGAGACGGCCGGGACCTTCCCGTTGACCCGCGTCGCGCCCGACCCGGGCGATCCGTCGCTCCTCCTCGTCTCGGGGGCCGCTCCGCTCAAGGACGTCCGTCCCGGCTACTACCGGGCCGAGGTCTCGCTCCGGGCGCCCGACGGGAAGACGCTGCTCGCCGAGAACGGCAACTTCGTCGTCCTGGCCCAGCCCGTTCCCGTCGTGCCCTGGGTCTACGCCCGCCTGCACGGCCCCTTCCCAGGTCCCGAGCACCTGAGGGTCCTGGGGTCCCAATATTTCCTCAAGGGCGAGTACGACCGGTCCCGGGACGTCCTGGAACAGGCGCTGGCGGCCCGGGAGGATCCGGGCGCCCGGCTCCTGCTGGCCAAGGCGCTCTACGGCCTCGGCCGCTACCGGGAAGCCCTGGACCAGGCCGGGCCGCTCTACGAGCGCGGCGGCGATCGCGAGGCCGCCAAAGTGGCCGCCCTGGCCCACGCCGGGCTGAAGGACTGGGCGGCCGCCCTGACCTATCTCGACAAGCTCCTGGCCGAGGCGACCGAGGTCCCCGTCCTCAACCTGGCCGCCGAGTGCCGCTTGGCCCTGGGCCATAACGACCAGGCCTTGGCCCTCATCCAGAGATCCCTCGCCCTCCTTCCCGACCAGCCGGTCCTCCGGGCCCTGGAGGACCGGGCGAAGAAACGTCCCGAGCTTCGATAGGAGTCATCGATGATATCCAAGCGATCCGCCCTCATCATCCTCGTTCTCGCGCTCGCTCTGGCCGCGTCCGTCCCGGCCTGGGCCCAGTTCCAGGGCAAGATCACCGGCCGCGTCGTCGACCCGGCCGGCAATCCCGTCGAGAAGGCCGAGGTCAGCATCGTCTCGCAGAAGACCTCGTCGGTCCGCTACGATCTCAAGACCGACAAGGAGGGCCGTTTCCTCCAGATCGGCCTGATGCCGGGGTATTACCTGGTCACGGTCAAGAAGGCCGGCTTCGTGTCCGGTTCCAAGGAGACCCACGTCGGCGTCGCCGCCGAGGAGGCCTTCGAGATCCGGCTCAAGTCCGCCGAGGCCGAGGCCGAGAAGTCCTATTCGGCCGCCGACAAGGCCTTCATCAAAGGCAACAAGCTCTTCGCCGAGCAGAAGTTCGCGGAGGCCGTCGCCGCCTACGGCGAGGCCATCGGCCTCGATCCGGCCAACTGGGCCTATCGGCTCAATCTCGGCCTGGCCCACAAGAAGACCGGCCAGGCCCCCGAGGCCCTGGCCGAGTTCCAGAAGGCCGTCGAGCTCAATCCCGACAGCTACAGCGCCAACAAGGAGACCGGCGAGTCCCTGGCCAAAGCCGACCGGTACGCCGAGGCCAAGCCTTTCTACGAGAAGGCCGCGGGCCTCAGCCCCGACGACCCGGACGCCCAGTACAACTTCGGCGTCTGCCTGGTCAACCTCGGCGAGTCGGAGGCGGCCCTGCCGAAGTTCCAGAAGGCCGTCGAGCTCAAGCCGGATTACGCCGACGCCTACTACCAGATGGGGACCATCCTCATCGGCCAGAACAAGGCGCCCGAGGCCATCGCCGCGCTGGAGAAGTTCCTGGCCGTCGCGCCGGACCACGAGAAGGCCGGCATCGCCAAGCAGCTCCTCGACTTCCTCAAGAAATAAGCAAAAAAAAGGGCCGCCCCCGCGCGGGGGCGGCCCTGTCTGTCTCTCTCGTTACCCGGGCTTACTTGACGGTGAAGCCCATCCGGGCTTCGCCCTTCTTGCCCGAGACCTTGTCGGTGATGGTGGCCACGAGGCCGTACTTGCCGGCGCCCAGGGGCTTCTTCTCGGTGCTCAGGACCGTGCCCTTCTCGTCCATCTTCTGCAGGGTCTGGACGAGCGGCAGGGGCTGGTTGACGAAGTAGGCCTGGTAAGTCTGGGGGGCCCACTTGATGGCGGACTTGCCGGCCTCGTCCTGGACCTCGAAGCTGACCTCGAGGTCGAGCTCGGGACGGGCGGCCGCAGGATCCTTGTAGGCCGCGCCGAGGACGAAGAAGAAGACCTCGAGGTCCTGGCCGGTCGCGATCTCGCCGGTCACATTGGCGGAGAACTTGATGGCGCCCCAGGTGAAGTAGCCGCGGTGGAGCGTCGGCCGCTGGTCCTGTTCGCCC
This sequence comes from Candidatus Aminicenantota bacterium, assembly GCA_017999365.1. Classification (GTDB taxonomy): domain Bacteria; phylum Acidobacteriota; class Aminicenantia; order Aminicenantales; family Saccharicenantaceae; genus RBG-16-66-30. Next base: position 1,024,666 of record JAGNLW010000001.1, on the reverse strand, counting down.
TGCTCCATGGCCGTCACGATGACGGGATCGGTCGGCCAGAGGGCGGTCTCATAGGCCGCGGGGCCGTTCAGAGTGACGTCGGTGTAGGCGACGCTGAGCTTCTTCATGTCGGGCGTGCTCAGGACCATGGCCAGGGTGTACTTGCCGGCCGGCATGCCCAGGCCGAAGGAGTACCAGTCCTCCTTGTCGGGGCTGTAGTCGGCGCCGGGCGTGGTCAGGGCGACCTGCGACTTGCCGCCCATCTTGGGCGCCATGGTCCCGTCGGCGGCGGGCTCGAAGAACTGGAAGAAGGCGACCAGGTTGGTCTCCATGTCGCCCGAGCCGGAGGCCGAGGGGGCGTAGCCGAGGTCGCCGTTCTTGGCCTTGACGAAGAACACGGGATACAGGTTGTTGTCACGGGCGGGGAGGACGAGCTGCTTGAAGAAGCTGAAGGGGATGTCCTGACGGCCCTGACGGGTGGCCAATCCCTCCTGGATCACAGCCGCAATCTCCTTGGGCATCCCGGACTTGGCCGGGGCCTTGGCCGCGGCCTTGGGGTCCTGTTTCTTGCCCTGCATTCCGGGCGCCGCCTGCACGGAAACGGTGAGGACGCTGACGACGAAAAGGAGCGCGAGCGCGGCCGCGATCGTTCGGGAAGTCTTCATTTTTCCTCCTGACAAATTCATCTCGTTCACTTCCGCAATCATAGAGAGCAAGTCTCATGCCAAGTTTCCCGGCATGGCCGCCCTCTCTACCGGGGATGGATGGCGGATCGTGTAAAGGACTTTTACAGCCCTCGCTCGATGCTCACGCCAGCGTCCGGGGAGGCGGAACGGATGAAGTAATATATCAAATTTCAATTATTTTTCAACGCCCGGTACCGCCGCACCGCGTCGTTGTGTTCGCCGAGCGTCCGGCTGAAATAATGACTCCCATCGCCTTGAGCGACGAAGTAGAGGTACTTCTCCGGCGCGGGATCGAGAGCGGCGTCGAGGCAGGCCAGTCCGGGGTTCGAGATCGGCCCCGGCGGCAGGCCGGCATGGAGGTAGGTGTTGTAGGGCGACGGGAAGGCCAGGTCCCGGATGAGCAGGCGGCCGGTGTAGCGGCCCTCGCGCTTGAGGGCGTAGGCGACGGTCGGGTCGCAGTCGAGCTTCATGCCGATCCGCAGGCGGTTGTGGAAGACGGCCGAGACGAGACGGCGCTCGCCGGCGACGGCCGTCTCCTCCTCGATGAGCGAGGCCAGGGTCACGGCGTCGCGGACGCTGAGACCGAGGGCGGCGGCCCGGCGCCGCCTCCCCTCGTCGAAGACCCGGCGGAAGCCTTCGACCATGGCGGCGACGAGATCGGCCTCGGAGGCGCTTCGAGGCAGGCGATAGGTCTCCGGGAAGAGATACCCTTCGAGGTCGCGGGCCCGCGGGTCCCAGTCGGCGATGGGCGACGGGTCGGCGAAGGCCCGGCGGAAGGCCTCGGCCCCCGCGGCGTCGCCGGGACGCAGGAGCTCGGCCATCTCGGCTCCGGTCAAGCCCTCGGGAACGGTGACGGGACGGAGGTGGACGCGGCCGCCGAAGACGCGGAACAGGAGCTCCTTCGGCGCCAGGGCGGGGGAGAGCATGTATTCGCCGGCCTTGAAGGTCTCCGCGGGATAATAGAGCCGGCAGGCCAGGCGCAGGGGCAGGGCGGCCCGCACGAAGCCCCGCTCGCGGAGGGCCTCGAGGACGCCCCGGGCGCTGGTGCCCGGGCCGACCTCGAACAGGGCCGGCTCGTCCGCGGCGGCCGCCGGCGCGGACAGTTCCCTGGCCAGCCAGCCGCCGAGGGACAGGACGGCGAAGACGGCGATGCCGAGGGCGGCCCGGAGCGCGCGGAGGACCATCGGCCTAGCCGCGCTTCCTTTCGAGGTAGGTCGAGAGGATGATGACGGCCGCGATCTGGTCCTCCCACTCTTTCTTCTTGGGGCCGCGGAGACGGTCGTCGTCGAGGTCCTTGAGGGCCTGTTGCGTCGTCAGCCGTTCGTCGAACAGGACGACCGGCTTCCCGACGGCCTTCTCCAGCCAGGCGGCGAAGGCCCGGGCCTTGCCCGACCGCGTCCCGGCGCTGCCGTCCATGCGCAGGGGCTCGCCGAGGACGATCTCGCCGACGTCGTGCTTGGCCACGAGGTCCTGGAAGAAGCGCCGGTCCTCGGCTTCGCGCCCCGTCAGCCGGTAGGTGCCGAGCGGCTGGGCCGTGATGAGCAGGGGATCGCTCAGGGCCAGGCCGACGTGCCGGTCGCCGTGGTCGATCCCCAGGACCCGCATCAGCGGGCTCTCTCGACGCAGGTCTTGCGGGCCCGGTGCCGCTCGAAGCCGAGGGCGACGAGCCGGTCGAGCAGGCGCGGAAAGGGCAGGCCCGAGACGGCCCACAGCTTGGGATACATGCTGATCTCGGTGAAGCCGGGGATGGTGTTGATCTCGTTGATATAGAGCCGGCCCGTGCCCTTCTCCAGGAAGAAATCGACCCGGGCCAGGCCGGAGCCGGCCAGGGCTTCGAAGGCGGCCGCGGCCAGGGCCCGGACGCGGGCCGTGACCTTGGGGCCGAGCCGGGCCGGGATGGCGAAGGTCGTCCGGCCGTCCTTGTACTTGTCGTCGTAATCGTAGAACTCGTTGTAGGGGATGACCTCGCCGGGGAGGGACGTCTCGGGCGCCTCGTTGCCGAGGACGCTGACCTCGAGCTCGCGGCCGGCGATGCCCTTCTCGACGAGGGCCGTGGCGTCGTAGCGGAAGGCCAGGTCGAGGGCGGCCGCGAGTTCCGGATACGCCTTGACCTTGGTGATGCCGACGCTCGAGCCCAAGTTGGCCGGCTTGACGAAGAGCGGCAGGGGCAGGGCCCGGCGGACCCGGCGGGCGACCTGGCCGGCGTTCTCGCGCCACTCGATCTCGCGCACCGCCGTCGAAGGGACGACGGGCAGGCCGCGGTCGCGGAGGACGGCCTTGGCCACGGCCTTGTCCATGCCCACCGCGGAGCCGAGCACGCCCGTCCCGACATAGGGGACGCCGGCCATCTCGAGGAGGCCTTGGATGGTCCCGTCTTCGCCGAAGGGGCCGTGAAGGACCGGGAAATAGATGTCGACCGGCTCTCCCCCGAGAGGGGCGCCCGGCTCCCAGGGCAGGAAGGAGAAGGCCGCTCCCGCCTCGAGCGCCCGGATGTCGGACGACGGGGCCGCGACGGGCTTCCAGCGCCCGTCCCGGGCGATGTAGATCGAGCGGACCTCGTACTTGTCCCGGTCGAGGTTCTTGTGGACCGCGCCGGCCGAGACCAGGGAGACCTCGTGCTCGGCCGAGCGCCCCCCGAAGATCAGGCCGACGACCGTTTTTTTTGACATTTGGACCCGCGGCACGACTAATCCATTGGCTGGTGCCATTCTATGGAAATCGGGCCCCTTTGTCCATCGGGAGCGGGTGCTAACTATGTGTTGACAGCCGCTCGGACCGGCCCCTATAATAACGCCGGGTGGAACTCCTACGGCCGAGAGGTGTGACGATGCGCCAAAAACCGATCCTGTACGGCTGCCTGGGACTGCTGGCCCTGTCCGGCCTGCTCTTGGCCGTGCCGGGACAGCCCGGGGGCCAGGACCAGATCCGGAAGGCCAAGATCTTCGACGAGACCTACCAGCTCATCAACGAGTCCGACCTCAACTGCTCCTTCTACATGCACGAGGAAGGCAAGCTCCTGCCCGACATCCGCATCATCGGCGGCGAGCGGATGAACGAGAAGAGCCTGTTCAGCGACGGCGACATCATCTACATCGACAAGGGCGCCGCCGACGGCATCGAGATCGGCCAGCTCTTCCTGACGGTCGGGCTGCGGGCCAAGGTGGCCAAGCTCGGCACGGTCATGGAGCGCCACGGCCGGGCCCGCATCGTCCGGCTCGACGACGGCACGGCCACGGCCAAGGTCGAGAAGGGCTGCGGCACCATCAAGGCCGGCGACTTCCTCCTGCCGTTCGAGGAGGGCGAGGGCGAGATCGGCAAGGACCTCGGCTTCGGCGACATGGACCCCAACGCCAGCAAGAAGGGCAAGGTCATCTTCATCGAGAACGACTTCCACATCTCGGCCACCGGCCAGTGGGCCCTGATCGACATGGGCCGCCAGCACTGCGTCCAGATCGGCGACCAGCTCAACGTCTTCCACCGGGCCAAGCCGAACCTGCCCCGCGAGGCCGTCGCCAGCGCCATCATCATCGACGTCCGCGGCGCCACCTCGACCATCAAGATCCTGGCCGCCCGCGACGCCGTCGACATCGGCAGCGAGGTCCAGATCAACCTGGCCAAGTAACCCCGATCTCCAGGGGGACACGTACCTTCGGTACATGTCCCCTTTTTTTTGCCCGAGATGGGGGACATGTACCTTCGGTACGTGTCCCCCTTTTTTGCTCGAGCGAGGGATCATCCGGCGGTTGACAGCCCCTCGGGATTCTGCTAGTTTAAGGCGTGCTGTCCTTGAAAAAGGACGAGCGGGCGGGCGTAGTTCAGTGGTAGAACGTCTGCTTGCCATGCAGAAGGTCGTGGGTTCAAGTCCCATCGCCCGCTCCAAGCATCTTCCTCCGTCCATGATGACACCGGCGCGGTACCCAAGAGGCTAAGGGAGAGGTCTGCAAAACCTTTATTCGTCGGTTCGAGTCCGACCCGCGCCTCCATTCTTCCCCGTCCTTCCTGCCGTCCCCGGCCGCCGCTGAGGCCGGCCTCCGACGGCCGTTGACTCCCCCCGGCCCCCGGTATATAGTCGGTCCGCACCGCGGAAGGAGGCCCCCATGGATATCGTCGCGAGAGTCCAGGCGATCGTCCTCAAGCCCAAGGAGGAATGGGCCCGGATCAAGGCCGAACCGGCCACCGTCCCGGGCTTGTTCAAGACCTACATCATGGTCCTGGCGGCCGTCCCGGCCGCGGCCCAGCTCATCGGGCATATCATCGTCGGCACCCGCCTGCCCATGGTCGGCCGCTACCGCTGGCCGGTCGGCAGCGCCCTGGCCAGCGCCATCCTGACCTACGTCCTGGCCCTGGCCTCCGTCTACCTCTTCGCCTTGATCATCAATGAGCTGGCCCCGAGCTTCGCCTCGGCCAAGAACATGACCGCGGCGCTCAAGCTGGCCGCCTACAGCATGACCCCGGGCTGGGTGGCCGGCATCCTCTATGTCGTCCCCGGGCTGTCCCCGTTGGTCATCCTGGGGACGCTCTACGGCGTCTATGTCCTCTATCTGGGGTTCGAGGCGCCGATGATGGGAACGCCCAAGGACAAGGTCCCTGCCTACCTGGGGATCAGCTTCGTCGTCGCCGTCGCGCTCTTCATCGTCCTGGGCTGGTTCGTCCGGATGATCTTCGCCGTCCGCTACGGCCGGCTCTGATCGAGCTCGGCGACGACCTTGAGGAAGGCCTCGTTGGGGTCCGGCGCGCCCGTGATGGGCCGGCCGATGACGAGGTAGTCCGCGCCCTTGGCCACGGCCTCGGCCGGGGTCATGATCCGCTTCTGGTCCTGGGCCGCCGCCCAGACGGGACGGATGCCGGGCGTGACGATGAGGAGCTCCGGACCGTATTCCTTTCGCAGGACCTCGATCTCCTGGGGCGAGCAGACGACGCCGTCCATCCCGGCCGCCTTGGCCAGCCCGGCCAGGCGCAGGACCTGGGCAGCCACGTCCCCGCTCAGGCCGACCTCCTCGAGGTCCGGGCCCTTGAGGCTGGTCAGGACGGTGACCCCGAGAAGGATGGGCTTGGGCCGGCCGGTCTCGGCGGCGATCTGCCGGGCCGTCTCGGCCGCTTTGGCCATCATCTCCCGCCCCCCCGAGGTGTGGATGGTCGTCATCTGGACGCCGTGCTTGAAGGCCGAGCGGACGGCCCCGGCCACGGTGTTGGGGATGTCGTGGAGCTTGAGGTCGAGGAAGATGTCCTTGCGCAGGGCCTTGAGCTTGCGGAACAGGGCCGGCCCCTCGGCCGCGAACAGCTCCAGCCCGACCTTGAAGGTCCGGGCGTCCTTGAGCCGGCTGACCAGGGCGATGCCCTCGTCCTTGGTCTGGACGTCGAGGGCGATGATGATGCGGTCGGCGTTGGTCGGGGTCATGGGCGTTCCTCTCTATAAAGGGGTTGTCAGCGCGTCTCGAGCGTGCCGACGAGGTCGCGGACGGCCGCGACCCCGTGGCTCCGGCACCAGGCCTCCATTTCCTCGACGACCCGGACGGCGGCGTCGGGGTCGACGAAGCTGGCCGTGCCGACCTCGACCGCGGCCGCGCCGGCGACCATGAACTCCAGGGCGTCCGCGCCGGTCATGATGCCGCCCATGCCGATGACGGGCGCCTTCAGGCGCGAGGCCACCTGGTGGACCATGCGCAGGGCGATGGGCTTGATGGCCGGGCCGCTCAGGCCGCCGTAGACGTTCCCGAGCTTGGGCCGGCGCGTCTCGAGGTCGACGGCCAGGGCCAGGAAGGTGTTGACGAGGGCCACGGCGTCCGTCCCGGCCTCTTCGGCGGCCAGGGCGATCTCGACGATGCTGGTGACGTTCGGCGAGAGCTTGGTGATGAGGGGGCGCCGGGTCAGGGCTTTGATGCGCTTGACGAGGTCGAAGGTCGTCCGCGGCGAGAGGGCCGGGCAGGCCCCCTCCTTCTTGACGTTGGGGCAGGAGATGTTGAGCTCGTAGGCGGCGATGCCCTCCTGGCGGTCGAGGAACTCGACGACTCGGGCGTACTCGTCGTCGTCCGCGCCGCAGACGTTGACGACGACGGCCGTGTCGAGCCCGCGCAGCTTGGGCAGGACCTTGGCGGCGAAGGCCTCGACGCCGACGCCCTGCAGGCCGATGGCGTTGATGAGCCCGGCGGCCGTCTCGACCAGGCGCGGCGGGGGATTGCCCTCGCGGGGCCCGTAGTAGAGGCCCTTGACGACGAAGCCGCCGAGCTTCTCGAGGTCGAGGTAGGGTTCGAACTCGAGGCCGTAGCCGAACGTGCCGCTGGCCGTCAGGACGGGGTTGCGGAGCTTCAGGAAGCCCAGGTCCACGGACAAGTCGACGGATGCGGCGGTCACGGCCATATCACGCGCTCCCCGGGGAAGACGGGGCCTTCCTCGCAGATCTTGACCCAGCCGTCGCCGGCCTCGGTCCTGATGCGGTGGACGCAGCCCCAGCAGGCGCCGACGCCGCAGCCCATGACGGACTCGAGCGAGAACTCGGCCGGGACGCCGTGTTTCGCCGTGACCGCGGCCAGGGCCTTCATCATCGGGTCCGGGCCGCAGGCGTAGACGACGGCGGGCTTGTCCTTGCCGAGCTCGCGGTCGGTCAGGGCGGTGACGAACCCGGCGAAGCCGAAGCTGCCGTCGTCAGTCGAGCAGAGGACCTCGAGCTCGGCTTGCTCGAGCCGGCCGCGGAGCGGGATGTCGGCGGCCGTCCGCCCGCCGTAAAGAACGACCGGCTTGGCCCCGGCCTTGACGAGCTCGCGGGCCAGGAAATAGAGCGGGGCGATGCCCCGGCCGCCGCCGACGAGGAGGGCCCGGGCGCCCTTCGGCGCGGCCCCGACGGTGAAGCCCTTCCCGAGCGGCCCGATGATGTCCAGCCGGTCGCCCGGCTTCTTCCGCGACAGGATCTCCGTGCCCCGGCCGGCGACGGCGAAGAACAGCTCGATGCCGCCCGGCCCGGCGTCGTGGATGCCGAGGGGCCGGCGGAGAAGCGGGGAGTCGCCCTCGGAGACCTTGACCATGACGAATTGCCCCGGCTTGGCGCCGGCGCCGAGGGAGGGCGCGTCGATCGCGAACCGGAAATAGCCGCCCCAGCTCTCGACTTCGCGGAGGCGGGCGTCGCGTTCGATGGTCATGGGGGTCCCAAGGGCTCGTTTCGCCCCATAAACTAGCAGAAACCCCCGGCCGTTGGCAACCGGAATCTCATTCAACTTGACCTTCAGGAATCACCATTCTATACTTTCATCTGAAGGGTTTGTTGATGGGCGCGTTACTGAATCTACGCTCATTTTCTTTTAGTTACCTACCTACCTACCTACCTACCTACCTACCTACCTACCTACCTACCGCGGCGATCATAGCATCGGTCGTCCGGACGGGCCTTCGGCTCCTTCAGAACATTTCTATTTGTGGAGAAGCGCCCATTAAGTTTGCGGTTCTTCACCATAAGGCCGATTTTGTATGCCCTTCAGCAGTTACGTCCCATCACCACTCCTCGCCCCAAATCGGCCATATAAAGAGAACTTGTCCGATACGGCTCGCATCCTTATCCGGCAAAAGGGGGGGATCATGATCAAGAACCTGAAGGCTCTTCTGCTCATCCTGTTCATTTTTTTAGTTTGGACCGGAAGCACCCTGCTCCAGGCCCAAAGCGGGATCTTCGACCGGACCGGGATCATCCCCGGCCATGGCTCTTTCGGATCGCTTTCCGAGGAGAACATCGACCTTTTCACCGGGAATGTCACCCTCCGGTACCGGGATGTCTATCTCCCCGGCCCCAACGGGCTCGATGTCGAGGTTTGGCGCGTCTATAACTCCAAGATCCTCAAGGACCGCCAGTCCGGCAATCCCTCGGTCCAGGCTTATCATCGATCCTGGGTCGGCCTGGGCTGGACGATGCACATGGGCATGGTCCATAACTACTCTTCGAGCACCCCCGTCATCGAGTTCCCCGACGGGAGGCTCGAAACGGCCTACCCGAATAACTACGGCCTGGGCTCCAATATCTGCCTGACCCGGGACTTCATGAAGTACGACAAGACGAGCGCGCCGCCACTCATCTATCCGAAGCTCTACTTCAAGAACGGCGTCGTTTGGACCTTCGGAGCGACGGCGACGATCACGCGGGCCGACGGCACCTCGGATCCCGTCCGCCTCGTGACCCGGATCGAGGATCCTTACGGCCATCATATCGATATCGTCTACGACCCGGGACTGCCGACCATCCAGACGATCACCGACAGCACGGACCGCGTGGTCACGTTCGTTGCCTCGGGGACGCCCAAAAAGCTGACACAGATCGTGGTCACGGATGCCAATGGCAGCGACCGGATCTTCAGCTACTCCGTGGGCAATTACTCCAACGGCTATCACCGGCTCGACAGCTTCACGCCGCCCATGCTCCCGCCGACAACCTTCGAATATCTCGACGGCAGCGCGAGCTGCTATGAGCTTTCCCGGATGACGACGAGCTACGGCGGAGTGCTGGAATACTCCTACGCTGATCAGACGTTCTACTTCAACACCACCCCCCTTATTTAGCGGGTCGTGAGCCAGAAGCGGATCGTGTCCGATCCAGGCGTAACAGCCGCGGTCTGGGACTTCACGTATCCGACCTATCAGGGCGTCGCGATGGGAACGGTCCAGGTCCAGGGCCCTGTATACACCACGAGCGCCACCTACAACGCCTATACAACCTCGACGCTCTGGAAGATCGGGCTCATCGCCTCTCATCAGGCCGCGGACGGGAGTTTCTCGGATTCCTACGAATGGACCTACCAGCAGATCTCTTCAACGAACTGGATGGTGCTCGGGACGAACATGGGCGCGGCCAAGGGGCCACTGGCCTCCTCCGTCATCGAGAACCGGATAGGGGACGCTTCTAGCAAGACCGAGTATCTCTATGAGCGGACCGAAGTGAAACGCTACGGCCTGCCGACGAGGATCAACAATTACATTGGCGCGTCCGGCCCCCTGAAGAACGCGACCTATCTCATTTATTATTATGAGGCTCATCCCGGATTCAAAAGTCGCCACATGATGGATTTCATAAGCCAGGAGGCCATCCGTTCCAGCCAGAGCCAGCTCGTGAAAAAGATGGACACCAGTTATTATGAGGAGACAGGCAAATGGGGTGCTTTAAAACAAGTCACACATTGGAAGACCGGCTCGACCTATCTCACTTGGGATTACGAATACGAGTCGCCCAACCCGTCGACGGTGACCGTCAAAGTCGATCCTCCGGGAGTCGCCGAGAAGGAAACGACCGGCTACAATTATGGCGTCCAGAACAGTTCATCGGCCCCCGATTATTCCCGCCTAACTAGGACCATCAACTACCGGGACAGCTCTGTCGCTGGCGAAAAGCGCCAGGACGAGGGAATCATGGTCTATTCCTATGACAACCTCGGCCGCATCACCGATATCGAACTGACTGGCAACTACAACGACATCCACTACGATTGGCCGTCCGGCGCGAATCACATGACCGTCACCCGGGAAGACGCGATCAACGGCGATAACACGGTTACCAGGTATTGGGACGGGATGGGCCGGGACCTTGGATCGACCGAAGAGGGCGAGGGGATCGCCCTAACGCTTCATTCACAGCGGACCCTGGATGCCGAGGGCCGGGTGCTCACCGAAAGCAAGGGGAGCACCGATGATGATCACGTCTATACCTACGCCTATAACGCCGCAGGCCAGATCACGAGCATAACGGATCCCCGGGGCGAGGAGACGACGATCTCGTATCAGGGGACGGCCAAGACGGTGACCGATCCCGAAGGCCATTCGACGGTCTATGTTTACGGGGACCTGCCCGGGCTTCCGACCCAGGTCACCGACGCGATGGGCAAGACCGCCCTCTACTCTTACGACGCCGCCGGCCGGTTGACCCAGGTCGTCTTCAACGGGACAAGGACGCACACATACACCTACGATGGCCTCGACAACGTCCTGACCGAGAGCCACCCGGAAACCGGGAGCATCGCTTACGCCTATAACAGCGAGAATCTCCTCTCCTCGAAGACATGGGGCGGCTCGACGCTCGGCTTCGATTACGACCTGTCGAGGCGGCTCTATCGGACGACGGCCACGACCGGAGGCCCGATCGACGTCGTGAATTACACCTTCAACAGCGTCACCGGCCGCGTGGAATCGATCGTCGACTCCACGACCGGCTGGCGGCGGGAGAACATCGTCTACAACCCCTTCGGCCGGCTGACTTCGGAGAGGATCACCATCCCGGGGCTTGCCCCCAAGACGATGGTCTATTCCTACGATTGGAACAACAACCCCACGGGCTGGAAGGAGTCATCGAATCCCAACACGGGCGTCACGGTCGGCCATAGCTCCCTCGACGCGCCTTCGTCGGTCAGCTTCAACCAATCGGCCGTCGTGAACGGCGCGTCCTATGGCCCCAATAAGATGCCGGCCTCGATCTCTTTCGGGAACGGGACGGCCTATTCGGCGAGCTACAACAATGCCGGGATGCCGACTTCGGTTTCCCTCAATCGCGGGAGCACGATGCTCTACGACGCCGGCTACGAGTACGATGGCGCGGGGAATATCCTGAGCATCGCCTCGACCGCGCCGGCCTTGACTGCGAGCTTCGGCTATGACGCTCTCGATCGCCTCATATCGGCGGCTTATTCTTCAGGTTCCCCCTCAACATATTCCTACCAGTATGACGAGTACGGGAACATGCTGAATGCCACTGGCGGGATCGGTTTCCCTCATACCTACAATAACAAGAACCAGGTTCCTCAAAGTGAGGGATTCTACTATGATCCTCGCGGCAACCTCCTCACCTCGGGCGGCAACATCTACTACTGGGACGCCCAGAACCGGCTTCAATACATCCAAAACACCTCAGGCGCGGTCATCGGCAAGTACCTCTACGACGACCGGGGACTGCGGCTCTCCGCCCTGCCGCCGCTTCCCGAGGTCGACATCAGGCACGACGAGGTCGCGATCCCCTCGGGCGGCGAGGCCTACTTCACGGCCGCCGTGGGCCAAACTTTCGACGAGACCCTAACCATCCGGAATCTCGGCGACGCGAACCTCAGTCTCGGATCGGTCGCGATCACGGACGATCCCGAGGACAACTTCGACTTGGTCCAGCCCTCGACGCCGGTCCTTCCCGGCGGGAGCGCGAGCCTCGCCGTCAGCTTCCATCCCCGGAGCGCCGGTCACAAGGTCGCCCTCCTCCACGTCCCTTCGACCGATGTCGACGAAGCCGACTACGAGATCACCCTCTGCGGGAACTACGCCCCCGAGATCGAGATCCTCCAGGCCCCCGACGGCGACGACTGGGACTACGGCGAGATCGAGATCGGCCAGTACTGGGACCAGACCTTCACGATCCGCAATCTCGGCGAGAAGGACCTCATTCTCTCCGGCGATCCGGTCGTCGTCCTCGAGGGCCCCGACACCGATTGCTTCGAGGTCATCTCTCAACCCTATGCGTATCCCGAGACGCCGCCCGTCACCATCGCGCCCGGGGGCACGAGGAGCTTCGTCGTCCGCTTCTCGGCCAACTCCGAGGGCCTGAAGACGGTCTCCTTCTCGATCGTCAACAGCGATTGGAGCGAGAATCCCTACGACGTCACCCTGACCGGGACCGGCATCATCGGGCCGAATAAGATCGCCGAAGACACGGCCTTCGTCATAACCTCGCCCGCCGAGGGAGATGTTCTCGCCGCGGGCTCGTTCCAGACCGTCGCCTGGCGGGGCGCGCCGGAGACGAAGGAGGTCCGCCTCGAGTACTCCGCGGACAGCGGGACGAGCTTCCGGACGATTGCCGACCGGGCCCCTAATTCGGGAAACTTTGATTGGCTAGTTCCTCCGGAGGTCTCGGGGCTGTGCCTGATCCGGGTCTCGGCGGCGGACGGCCGGCCCGCCCAGGGCGAGACGCTCATGGTCGGGTTTAAGCTCAAGATCCCGTCCGAGGTCGAGACCGGCTCGCCCGCGATCTCGATCAGGGCCTCTTTCCCGGATCTTCCGACCATGAGCGCCTGGACGGCCGAGCTGACGCTCTCGGGAGACCCGATGAGGCAAGCGGCGACGGTAAAGCTCAACGCCGCCGCCGCGGACGCAGGCGCGCTCGAGGCGTTCCTCGACCGGTGGCACACGATCGGGCTCGTTCTCCGGCCTCTGGCGCAGTCGGCGACGCTCGTTCTCGACGGGAGGCCGGTTCTCGACGGAATCCCCCTTGTCCAGACGGCTTGGGCGGGCGCGTCGCCCGAGGTCATGGTCCGGACGGCCGGGCACGAGGTCCGGCTCGAGGATTTCGAGGCCCGGTACAAGGATCTCGTCCTGAAGCCCAAGACCGCCGGCGAGGATGTCTCCCAGACGCTCTCGAAGGACTCGTTCGAAGGCTACGAGACCGGGACCTTCCCTGCCCCGGGCGGCTGGTGGACGCCTGAATCTCAGGTGATGGACCCGGCGGTCCTGACGTTCGGCACAGCCGTGATCGATGAGGCCGATTCGGCGACCGGATTCCGATCGTTGTTCATCCGAACGGACGGAACCAAAGAACTCGTCCTGACCAAGCGGCTGAGCCTACCGGGCCGGGTGCCTTTCGGGGTCAGCGAGGAGAGCTTCTCTATCGGCATGGGGCAGGTCCCGGCTCAAAGCCAGTTGGTCTCCCGGAGCCGTCTCGTGGACGAGTTGTGGCGCGAGCGGGAGGGGGAGGGTATCGAGACGTTAGCAGACCGGACTCAGGAGGTCCCAAGAGATGTCGCCGGCTCGGTCAGTAAGGCCGGCTTGTCCGACGGGCCCCAGTCCGGGACGGCCAAGATTATGTCGGCCTCTCCGGTCGGGAACTTCTACATCTATTCCTTTGACGGCAAGCTCCTCCAGGTTTACGATGTCTTCGGGACACTGCTTAAGGACTACATCTACATGGGCAGCCGGCTCGTCGCCGAGTACGAACACGTCGGCGCGCGCCTTCTCTACTACACCCCCGATCAGATCAATACGACCCGCGTCGTGACCGACCAGAACGGAAATATGGTCTATTCGGCGGTTCATGACCCCTACGGAGGGATCCAGCAAACCCTGGTCAGCACCTACGACCCCCAGCTCAAGTTCTCGGGCAAGGAGCGCGACGCAGAGTCACAGCTCGACTACTTTGGGGCCAGGTACTATGACAGGAATATTTATAGGTTTATTTCTCCTGACCCAATAAGGCCGCCGAATAGTCTGATTTATAATACTATCGGCATGAATTATTATTCATATTGTGCAGACAATCCACTGTCTTGCCTGGATCCTGATGGCAGAGAACTTGTGCGCGTTGCTTTGCCCGGGATCGCCAAAGGTGGAACAGCGGAAACCGTTCATTCTTGGTTAGATTCACATTTCGCAGATAATGTCGGTGAGTTTATAAGTTGTTGCCATAACCTAGGCGTAGATGTTCGAATTACGAGTGCTTATAGATCAATTGCTCATCAGAAAAATATAAATTCAGAAGTACCAAACAGCCTTCATTCCGCAGGTTGGGCGATTGATATTAACTGGAACAGTTTGGATGATGATTCTCAGATGCTCGTGCTTATTGCTGCCCGACTTTCTGGCCTTCAGAGCGGAATGGACTTTTCGCCAGATCCAACAAGTAAAAAGTGGGATCCCGTTCATTTTTACTCTGAGCCAAATGGGGATAGAGCTGCCCTCATTAAAACCGCTGCAATGACTGTTACAAATTATTTGGCATTTGGCATAACAGGACTCAGTTCAACCGAATTATGGATTTTGTATGGCGTATTCACTGAACAAGCAGCCTGGCGAGTTTTCGGGGGTGCTGAAAAAGACCTGACTAGCTCTAAGAAATGAAGCTTCGTCCTTATTTGCTAACGGAGGGATTGTGAAAAAACGTGTCCACTTAGCCAGTTTCGCATTTCTTTTTCTTTCGTTACTTTGTAGCTCAACGGAGAGGGCCCCAGAAAGGTATTCAATTATTGCAATGCACGCACATCTCTTTTATCAATCATCTGGAGAAATATCCAAATATGATTTGCTGGACGGGAAACGCCACGAGCTTTGGAACACGATCATCGGCGAAGGTGAAGCAGGAGAGCCATCCGGGGCCTTATGGCTATCGGTTGAGATCGCTGAACCAAGCGATGAAATATCGGGAGGACGTCTTGTTCTTGAGGTTAAGGAAGGTGAAAAATGCCTTCTAAATCAAACGCTCCTGCTAGATAAATGGGTAAACGACGGCGATAGGCTATTCCTGCCCTTCATCGTTTATGGCACCGGTTGCGAAACAATAGTCATCATCGCACGATTAGAAGGAATACCGGCAGAGAATCTAGGCAACGGCTCATTCATAAGGACTATAGAATTCAAATGCGGCGAATAAACTGTTACGGAATATGAAGCTGGCCGTTTCAATTGATATTCGCAACTCCGGGGCCATCGCTCGCTCACTTCAGTTAGCCGCTCGAACTGTCCGTTGATGGCCATAAGAGGATGGACCCCCGGGAAGATCGCAGATCAATTCCCCCACCAGCGTATTAGGGGCGATCCATCGGCTTGACGGGGGGCGCCCGAATCGCCTATAACTATCGGGCGATGCGAATCCCCCGAGCCGCCTGTTGGGCCGTGGTTTCCCTGCTGGCCTGGGCCCCCCTGGCCCGCTCCCAGGACTCCCACTACTGGACCAACCACTACGGGACGCGGGCCACCCTGCTCGGCGGGGCGGTCATCGGCAGCGTCCTCGACCTCTCGGGGACCTATTACAATCCCGGCGGCCTGAGCCTCCTCGAGAAGCCGGCCACGTTGATGGCCGCCCAGGTCTTCCAGTATCCCCGGCTGACCCTGGCGGGGAACGATCACAAGGCCGTTCCCCAGAACTCGACCAACCTCGGCCCGGCCCCCTCGCTCCTGGCCGGGACCATCCGCGTCCGGGGCCTCGACAAGCACTGGTTCGGCTATTCGTTCCTCCTGCGCCAGAGCGTCAAGCTGGGCGTCTCCGTATCCTCGGCCGGCATCCGCGATGTCCTGCCCGAGCGGCCCGGGGCGGAGGACTACGTCACCCAGTTCAAGCTCGACGAGAAGATCGCCGAGAGCTGGTTCGGATTGACCTGGTCGTACAAGATCGGCCGCAACACCGGCGTCGGCCTGACCCAGTACGTCGCGGCCCGCTCCCACCGGGCCAGCGTCCAGGAGCTGGTCGAAGCGCTGGACGGGTCCGGCCGGGCCGCCCTGGCCCTGGGTTCGCGCCAGTACCGCTACAGCCACATCAGGGTCCTGTGGAAGTTCGGCCTGGCCTGCGATTACGACGACATCACCGTCGGCCTGACCCTGACGACACCCAGCGTGGCCCTGACGGGGACGGGCTCATCCGGAGCCAACTCGACGATCGCCGGGCTCGACATGGACGGCGACGGGGCCCCGGACGACTATCTCGCCGCCGACTACCAGGACCACAGGCGGACGACCTACCGGACGCCGGTCTCGCTCGCGGCGGGGCTGACGGTCAAGATCGACAAGGTCCGCGTCTACGGCAGCGCCGAGTGGTTCGCCCGCGTCCCGGCCTACGCGGTCGTCGACACCATGCCTTTCGCCGCCCAGAGCACCGGCGAGATCCTGTCGACGGACGTCACCCAGGAGCTCTCGCCCGTCTTCAACGCCGGCCTCGGCCTGGAGTGGTTCTACTCGTCCCGGTTCAAGGGCTACGCCAGCTACACGACGGATTTCTCGGCCCGCGGCCCCGAGACGGCCACGAACATCTCCCTGACCGATTGGGACATCCACCACGTCGTCACCGGGGCCGAGTTCTTCATCAAGAGAACGGCCCTGACCTTCGGCCTGGGCCTCTCGCTCGGCCGGCGGGAGATCGGCAACCGGCCCGACGTCCTCGAGCGCGGCGGCCTTTCCGAGGTCTGGGACCCCTTCGACCACCTGAAGTTCCGTTTCACCAACTACAAGCTCATCTTCGGTATCGCCATCTGAGGGCCGACGAGACGGTTGCGCCGCCCGGGCCGTCTTCCTTATAATGGGCCCTAGGCATTCATCCCGTCACCAGGGAGGACTCATCCATGAACGTTTCGAAGCGCGGGCGCGACATCCAGGCCTCGCCCATCCGCAAGCTCAAGCCCTACGCCGACGCGGCCAAGGCCCGCGGCGTCAAGGTCTTCCATCTCAACATCGGCGACCCCGACATCCCGGCCCCGGGGCCGGTGATGGACACCTTCCACAACTGGAGCCAGCCCGTCCTGGCCTACGGCCCCGCCCAGGGCTTCCTCGAGCTCCGGGAGGCCGTGACCCGCTACTTCGCGGACTACGGCATCCCTCTCGGCCCGGACGAGGTCCTCATCACGACCGGCGGCTCCGAGGCCATCCACTTCACCTTCTCGGTCATCGGCGACGTCGGCGACGAGATCGTCATCCCCGAGCCTTACTACACGAACTACAACGGCTACGCCGCCTTCGCCGGCCTGAAGATCGTGCCCCTGCCCCTGTCGGTCGAGGACGGCTTCCGCCTGCCCCCGGCCGCGGCTATCGAGGCCTGCATCACCCCCCGGACCAAGGCCATCCTGCTCTGCTCGCCCAACAACCCCACGGGCACGGTCTACACGCCCGAGGAGCTCGAGCGGGTCGTGGCCCTGGTCAAGAAGCACGACCTGTTCCTCGTCGGCGACGAGGTCTATAAAGAGTTCATCTACGACGGCCTCAAGCACAAGAGCATCCTCGAATTCGAGGACATCAAGGACCGCGTCGTCGTCGTCGACAGCATCTCCAAGCGCTTCAGCTGCTGCGGGGCCCGCATCGGCATGATCATCACCCGCAACAAGGACGTCTACGCGTCCGCCCTCAAGTTCGCCCAGGCCCGCCTCTGCCCGCCCTCGGTCGAGCAGATGGCCGCCCTGGCCGCCTACAACATGCCCATGTCCTACTTCGCCGGGGTGCGGGCCGAGTACGACCGGCGCCGCAACGTTCTTTATGAGGGCCTCAAGGACATCCCCGGTCTGGTCATCCGCAAGCCCCAGGGCGCCTTCTACGTCATCGTCCGGCTGCCGGTCAAGGACGTCGAGCACTTCGCGGTCTGGCTGCTCCAGGACTTCTCGCTCGACGGCAAGACGGTCATGATCGCCCCGGCCCCCGGCTTCTACTCGACGCCCAGCCTGGGCACGGACGAGGCCCGCATCGCCTACGTCGTCAACGTGGACGACCTGCGCGAGGCCGTCCGCATCTTCAAGGCCGCCCTCGAGAAGTACCGGGCCACCCACGGCTGAGGGCGGGGGGCGCGAGTATGAAAGAGGTCCGGCGGCTCGTCGTCCAGGCCGCGGCCCTCGTGGCCTTGGGCGCCGTCGTCGGCGCCGCCGTCAACTTCCCGCTCGTCAAGCGCTTCGTCCGCGGCGAGTTCCGGGAGACCTTCTTCGAGGCCGCGCGCTACCCCGGGGTTCGGCTGATCACGCTTCAGGAGGCCGAGGACCTCTGGGCCGGCGGCCAAACCGTCCTCCTCGACGCCCGTCCGGTCGAGGCCTTCGCGCTGGGCCACGCGCCCGGGGCCCGGAACATCCCCTCCGCCCGGGACGGCTTTGAGGTCCCGGCCGGGGTGCTGGCCCTGGCGCGCGAGGCGGTCCTGGTCGTCTACTGCGAGGGCGGCGACTGCCAGTCGAGCCTGGCCCTGGCCCGGCGCCTGCACGACGAGGGCTTCCGCGACATCCGCGTCTTTTCCGGCGGCTGGGACGAGTGGCGGGCGGCCGGCCTGCCCGAGGAGCAGGGCGAGGGGCGCGGGCCGCAAGGGGAGAGCGGTGCTCAGGAATAAGGCCGTCCTCCTGGTCTTCCGCCTCGTCCTCGGCGGGCTGTTCATCTACGCCGGCGCCGTCAAGGTTGCCGCGCCCCTCGATTTCGCCCAGGACATCCGCAACTACCGCCTGGTGGGCCAGTCTCTCTCGTTCCTCGCGGCGATCGTCCTGCCCTGGCTCGAGATCCTGGCCGGGACGTTCCTGGTGCTGGGCGTCTGGAAGCGCGGCGCCGCGCTCGCCATCTCAGGCCTGCTCGTCTTCTTCATCGTCCTGACGGCCGTGACCATGCTCCGCGGCCTCGACGTCGACTGCGGCTGCTTCGGCTCGCTCAACCGCAAGTCCGGCTGGGGGGTCATCCTCGAGGACCTGGGGATGCTGGCTCTGGGCCTCACGCTCCTTGTCAAGGAGCGGACGGGGACATGTCCCCCGACAAGATAGGGGACACGTACCGGAGGTACATGTCCCCGAACACGAGCCGGGACATGTACCCCGGGTACGTATCCCGGCCCGGATTACCGAATTGAATTTCGGGGGGAATCCGTGTATATTTTCATAAATATTTTCTATATCAGGAGATGACAGAGATGGCCAAGAAGTACGTGTATTTCTTCGGGGCCGGCGCCGCCGAAGGCAATATGAAGATGAAGGACGTCCTGGGCGGCAAGGGCGCCAACCTGGCCGAGATGGCCGGGATCGGCCTGCCCGTGCCCCCCGGGTTCACCGTTTCGACCGAGGTCTGCGCCCTGTTCTACAAGAACAAGCAGCGCATCCCCGAGGCCGTCCGCCTCGAGGTCGAGAAGAACCTCAAGAAGCTCGAAAAGGCCGTCGGCCAGGCCTTCGGCGACGCCAAGAACCCCCTCCTGGTGTCCGTGCGCTCGGGCGCCCGGGCCTCCATGCCCGGCATGATGGACACCATCCTCAACCTCGGCCTGAACGAGAAGACGGCCGCGGCCCTGGTCGCCAAGACCGGAAACGAGCGCTTCGTCTACGACTCCTACCGCCGCTTCGTCCAGATGTACGGCGACGTCGTCCTGGGCCTCAAGCCCGTCCACAAGGACGACATCGACCCCTTCGAGGCCATCATCGAGAGGAAGAAGCACGAGCGCGGCGCCGTCAGCGACACCGACCTGACCGCGGCCGACCTCAAGGACCTGGTGTCCCGCTTCAAGGCGGCCATCAAGGACAAGACCGGCCGGGACTTCCCCGACGACGCCCGCCAGCAGCTCTGGGGGGCCATCGGCGCCGTATTCGGCTCCTGGATGAACGACCGGGCCATCGCCTACCGCAAGATGTACGACATCCCCGAGGCCTGGGGCACGGCCGTCAACGTCCAGCTCATGGTCTTCGGCAACATGGGCGAGGACTCCGGCACGGGCGTGGCCTTCACCCGCGACGCGGCCACCGGCGAGAACGTCTTCTACGGCGAGTACCTCATGAACGCCCAGGGCGAGGACGTCGTCGCCGGCACCCGGACGCCCAAGCCCATCGTCCAGCTCAAGAAGGACGACGCCAAGGCCTACGCCGAGCTCGAGAAGATCCGCCACACCCTCGAGAAACACTACACGGACATGATGGACGTCGAGTTCACCATCCAGCAGGGCCGGCTCTACATGCTCCAGTGCCGGGTGGGCAAGCGGACGGCCTTCGCCGCCATCCGCATCGCCGTCGACATGGTCGACGAGAAGCTCATCGGCGAGCGCGAGGCCCTGTCGCGCATCGAGCCCGACCAGCTCAACCAGCTCCTGCGGCCCATCTTCGACCCGGCCGAGAAGCAGGCCGCGGTCAAGTCCGGCCGGCTCCTGGCCAAGGGCCTCAACGCCGGGCCCGGCGCGGCCGCCGGCCGCGTCGTCTTCAACTCCGTCGACGCCGAGGCCTGGGCCAAGAAGGGCGAGAAGGTCGTCCTGGTCCGCATCGAGACCTCGCCCGAGGACATCAAGGGCATGAACGCGGCCGAGGGCATCCTGACCGCCCGCGGCGGCATGACCTCGCACGCGGCGCTGGTCGCCCGCCAGATGGGCCGGGTCTGCGTCGCCGGCTGCGGCGAGCTCGTCATCGACTACTCGGCCCACACGATGACGGTCAGGGGCAAGACGGTCAAGGAAGGCGACTGGATCTCCATCGACGGCACGACCGGCGAGGTCATCGAAGGCCGCCTCCAGACCAAGCCCTCCGAGGTCCTCCAGGTCCTCATCGAGAAGACCCTCGACCCGGCCAAGGCCCCCGTCTACCGGACCTTCGCCAAGGTCATGGCCTGGGCCGACAAGCACCGGACCCTCAAGATCCGGACCAACGCCGACCAGCCCGACCAGTCGGCCAACGCCGTGGCCTTCGGGGCCGAGGGCATCGGCCTCTGCCGGACCGAGCACATGTTCTTCGGCGAGGGCAAGATCGGCCCCATGCGCGAGATGATCCTGGCCGACACCCTCGAGCAGCGCCGCGCGGCCTTGGCCAAGCTCCTGCCCCTCCAGCGGCGGGACTTCGCCGGCATCTTCGAGGTCATGGCCGGCCGGCCGGTGACCATCCGGACGATCGACCCGCCGCTCCACGAGTTCCTGCCCCACGACGAGAAGGGCCAGCGCGAGGTCGCCGGCCAGATGGGCATCCCCTATGAGAAGGTCCGCGAGCGGGTCGCCTCCCTCCACGAGTTCAACCCCATGCTGGGCTTCCGCGGCTGCCGCCTGGGCATCATCTACCCCGAGATCACCGAGATGCAGGCCCGGGCCATCTTCGAGGCCGCCGCGGCGACGAAGAAGAAAAAGATCCCGGTCCTGCCCGAGGTCATGATCCCGCTCGTCGGCAACGTCAAGGAGCTCCGGAACCAGGAACGGCTCGTCCGGGCCACGGCCGAGGCGGTCATGAAGGAACAGGGCATCACGTTCGACTACCTCGTCGGGACCATGATCGAGGTCCCGCGCGGCGCCATCACCGCCGGCGAGATCGCGACGGTGGCCGAGTTCTTCAGCTTCGGCACGAACGACCTGACCCAGATGACGCTCGGGGTCAGCCGCGACGACGCGGCCCGCTTCCTCGTCCCCTACGTCGAGCGCGAGATCTACGCCAAGGACCCCTTCGAGGTCATCGACCGCGACGGCGTCGGCCAGCTCATGCGCACGGCCGTCGAGCGGGGCCGGAAGACCCGGCCGGCGATCAAGCTCGGCATCTGCGGCGAGCACGGCGGCGACCCGTCCTCGATCGAGTTCTGCCACCTCGTCGGCCTGAACTACGTCAGTTGCTCGCCCTTCCGGGTGCCCATCGCGCGCCTCGCGGCGGCCCGCGCGGCCATCCTCAACGCCCCGAAGGCCGCGGCGAAGAAGCCCGTCAATAAGGCCCCGAAAAAGGCCGCCAAAAAGCCGGCCCGCAAGCGCTGACCCGGTTTATGGGGACACGTACCCGGGGTACATGTCCCAGATGCTTGCCCCGGTGCCTGCGGTCAGGGGGACATGTACCCCGGGTACGTGTCCCCAATGCTTGCCGCCGGAGCCTTTCTTCGGGTGCCGATTTTTGATATCGTGAGGTCCTCATGGGCGATCTTCTGGACCTCTTCAAGGTGCTCGTCGGGAAGCGCTTCCCGTTCCAGCTCGTCTTCAGCAACGAGTACTGGATGGTCGAGACCGGCAAGCACGTCTTCCCGCTCCAGAAGTACCGGCTCGTCTACGAGAACCTGCTGGCCATGGGGGCCAAGAAGGAGAACTTTCTGCGCCCCCGGCCGGCGCCCGACGAGGACATCCTTCTCGTCCACACGGCCCGCTATCTCAGGCACGTCAAGGCCGGCAGCCTGAGCGCCGCCGAGCTCAAGGCCCTCGAGGTCCGTTTCTCGCCCGAGCTCATCCGCCTGGCCCTGCTCTCGGTCGGAGGGACGACCCTGGCCGCCCGCAAGGCCCTCGAGTGCGGCCTGGCCGTCCACATCGGCGGCGGCTTCCACCACGCCTTCCCCGACCACGGCGAGGGCTTCTGCCTGCTCAACGACGTGGCCGTGGCCGCCCGCAAGGTCGTCGCCGACGGGCTGGCCGAGCGGGTCATGATCGTCGACTGCGACCTCCACCAGGGCAACGGCACGGCCGCGGCCCTGGCCGGCCTCCCGGAGATCTTCACCCTGTCCATCCACCAGATGGACATCTACCCCAACGAGAAGCCCAAGAGCACGCTCGACATCCCCCTCTGGGCCGGCGACGGCGACGCCAAGTACCTGGCCGGCCTGCGGGCCCACATCCCCAAGGTCTACCGGGAGTTCCGGCCCCACCTGGTCATCTATCTGGCCGGGGCCGATCCCTTCGAGAAGGACCAACTCGGCGGCCTGGCCGTGACCAAGGCGGGACTGAAGGAGCGGGACAAGCTGGTCGTCGAGAACGCCCGCCGGCTGGGCATCCCCGTGGCCGTGGCGCTGGCCGGGGGCTACGCCCTCGACGTCAAAGACACCGTGGACATCCACCTCAACACGGTGCGCATCGCCCAGAGGGTGCAGCGGATCTACCCCGACCCGCCGTCGCCGCTGGCCGCGGTCCGCCGGCCGGTCTAGGCGCCGGCGCCTTCGCGCCCCGTCCGGGGCTCAGTCCTGCAGGAAGACGTGGCCGTAGACCTTGGCGTCCCCGACCATGTTGTCGATGATGCAGTACTCGTTGGGCTGGTGGGCGGTCTCGTCGAGCTTGGACCAACAGGCGGCCGGGAAGCCGGCCCGGCGGAAGACGGCGGCCACGGTTCCGCCGCCGATGCCCATGGCCCGGGCTTCCTTCCGGTAGACGGCCTTGACGGCCTTCTTCAGGGCCATGACGACGGGCGCCTGGGGCGAGGTCGGCGGCGCGGCCGGGGCCTTCTGCACGACCTCGATGTGGATCTTGACCTTGAACTTCCGCTCGATCTGCGAGGCCATCGTCCGGATGGTCTTCTCGACGTCCTGGACCTTGATGTCGGGCAGGATGCGCGAGTCCGTGTAGAAGACGTCCTCGCCGGGGATGGTGTTGACGTTGGGGACGTTGGCCTCTTTCTTGGTCGGCTCGAAGGTCGAGATGGGCGGATCGAAGAGCTTGTCCTTGCCGGGGTAGATCTTGTAGAGGTCGTTGAGGGCGGCGATGAAGAAGCTGCCGGCCTTGAAGCTGTTGACGCCCCGCTCGGGGGTCGAGCCGTGGGCCTGCTTGCCGAGGACCTTGAACTTGAGCCAGAGCAGGCTCTTCTCGGCCACCTCGATCATGGTCCCGGTCTCGTTGCCGGCGTCGGGGACGACGATGAGGTCCTGGCGCCGGAAGACCTTGTGGTTCTGGAGGACGTAGTCGATGCCCTTGCGGCTGCCCGTCTCCTCGTCGGCGACCAGGGCGATGCCGATGTCGCAGTTCGGGCAGATGCCCTCGGCCTGGAGGGCCTTGACGGCGTAGAGCGAGGCGACCATGTCCTGCTGGTTGTCCTCGACGCCGCGGCCGTAGACGCGGCCCTTCTCGACCCAGGCCTTGAAGGGGTTGCCGCGCCAGAGCGACATCTCGCCGGGCGGGACGACGTCGGTGTGGGTCATGATCCAGACGGTCCGGGCCGAGGTCAGGCCGCGGTAGTAGGCCAGGACGTTGGGCCGGTAGCCGTCGGGGGCGTCGAGGTCGGGGGCCTTGATGAGGGAGATGTCGACGAAGCCGTTGGCCCCGAGCCAATCGACGAGGAAGGCGGCCTTCTTGGCTTCGCCCTCGCCGCCGCTCGACGGGGCGATGGCCGGGATGGCGCAGAGCTTCATCTGGAGGTCGGTCATCTCGTCGCGGAAGCTCTCGATGCGGCGGGCCAGCTTATCGAAATTCGAGGGGAGATTCATGCGGTCGCTCCTGGATGCGGACATGAGGGGGAAATCTTATCACGCCGGGGGAGAAAAAACAAAGGCGTCCCGGGGCTATTGACTTCATGAATCCTTTCGCATAATCTCCCGCCCTAAGGGCATATGATGGGCGAGTTGTTCAGGCAACGCCTGTTTCTTCTCTTTTCCGATGTGTCTTCCTTCCTTCCTTCCTTCCTTCCTTCCTTCCTTCCGCGCCGACCATAGCGCCAGTCGTCCGGGTGGGCCTTTGGTTTTTATTAAGAAGATCCATTCAGCCGGCGTACCAGCTCATCCTCTTCCAGCCAACTCATGAATTGAAATAAGAAGCCAAGGAGGGATCATGTCCAAGAACTTCAAGGCCATTATCCTCATCCCGCTCGTTATTCTCGTTTGGACCGGGAGCGCCCACCTCCAGGGCCAAAGCGGGCTATTTGACCGGACGGGGATCATCCCCAGCCATGGCTCCCATGGCACACTCCCGGAGGAGAGCGTTGACCTTTTCACCGGTAATGTGACCCTCCGCTATCGCGACGTCTATCTTCCCGGGCCCAACGGGCTCGACGTCGAAGTCTGGCGCATCTACAACTCGAAGATCCTCAAGGATTGGCAGACCGGCCAGCCGGGGATCCAGGGCTACCATCAATCCTGGGTGGGTATCGGATGGACGATGCACATGGGCCTGGTCCACACCCTCAATCCCAACGCTCCGGTCATCGAATTCCCCGACGGCCGGCTGGAGACGGCGTTCCCCGACGCTCATAACCAGGGGAAATTCATCACCCGGGATTTTTTGAAATACGACAGGGGATCGCTTCCTCTCGTGTTCCCGAAGCTTTATTTCCAAAATGGGGTGATCTGGACGTTCGGCGTCGCGAGAACGATCACTCGCGCGGACGGGACGTCGGACCCGGTGAGAATGGTCACGAAGATCGAGAATGCTTTCGGCCAGCACGTCGATATCGCCTACAACGCGTCCTCGCCCACGATCAGCACGATCACAGACGGCTTTGGGCGCGTGATCACGTTCACCTCAACCGGGACGCCCCGCAAGCTCACCCGGATCAGCCATAAATACACCGCGACGCAGAACCGGATCGTCAACTATACGGTCGGGACATTTGCCAACGGCTATACGAGACTGATCTCGGTCCAGCCCCCTGGCCTGGCGCCCACGCTCTTCGAATATAACGATGGTTCGCAGAATCACTACGAGCTCAAGAAGATGACGACCGGATATGGCGGAGTGCTCGAGTACTCCTACAGCGACCAGACGTTCTATATGGGGTCGACCCAGATCCACTCCAGAGTCCTGGCGCAGAAGAAGATCGCTTACAACAGCGGCGACGAGCCGGCCGTTTGGGACTATGCCTACCCCTCGTATTACGGCCTATCGAGCGGAACGGTCAATGTCCAAGGTCCGATTTATGATATCTCCGTCACCTACCATGCCTATGATCCGGCTTTTCCATGGAAGACCGGGACGATCCACTCGCTCCAAAACGATGACGGGAGCCTTTCGGAATCCAAGGAATGGGCATTCCAAGAGATATCGACCGAGCATTGGTGGGTGTTCGGAACGGACATGGGGACGGCGAAAGGACTTCTGCTGTCGTCCGTTACCCGGCAGAAGGCCGGGGAATCGACGCTCAAAAAGGAATTCCTGTATGACGAGTCCCCAGACTATAAGAGATATGGTCTCCCTTGGAAGGTGTCGCACTACGTGAACGGCTCGTCCTCGCCGCTCAATTATAAAACGATCTCCTACTACTTCGGCGGCCGCCCCGCGATCGAGGAGAAGTATCTGTTGTCCCTGCCTTCCTGGGAGGCTGAGTATTTCGGGGACGATACGCTCATCAAGAAGAAGGCCACGGATTATCACGAGGAAGACGGGAAATGGGGCGCTCCTTATCACGTCCGTTCACTAAAATCCGGCTCCACGACCGAATACAACGAATGGACGCATTACTTCCAGCCTCAGGATGAGCAATGCCGGTCCGTCCTCATCTCGACGCATGGACCAGTGGGATCCATCACGTCCGCAACCTATAATTACGGCGTCAAGAAGTCCGAATCTTTGGGTGATCAACAGCTCATCAGCCACACGATCTCGGAATACGACAGTTCAGTCACAACGGCGGGCACCCAGGATGGGGCCAGCATCGGCTTGACCTATGACGCGCTCGGCCGAATCCTTCAGGAAAATTGGCCGGACGAGGACCGCAATGACAGGAACACCGTCTGGAGCCCGAGCGGACAGAACAAGTCCGTCACGACCCGCGGGGACCCGACGCACGGTTACCACACGATCACGAAATATTGGGACGGGATGGGCCGCGATACGGGCTATACCGAAGAGGGCGACAGCACCACGATCTATTTCCTGAAAACGCTCGACGCGGAGGGGCGGGTTATCGCCAAGAACACGGGAAGCGACACTTCCGGGCCCAAGACGGAATACTCATATAATTCCGCCGGGGACATCGTGGAGATCAGGGATCCGCAGGGAAGGATCACGCACATTGAGCTCGCCGGCACGACCAAGACCGTGAGAGACCCCAAAGAACAAACGACCGTATTCGAATACGAGCATCTGCCGGGCCTGCCGACGGCCGTGACCGATGCCCAAGGGCACAGGGCCGTCTATGGATACGATGGCCTTGGTAGGCTTATCGCGGTCGATTACATCAATGGGGCCCGCACCCACGGCTTCCAATACGATCGGGCCGACAACCTGCTCTCCGAAACACACCCCGAGACCGGACTCATTTCTTATTCCTACAACGACGAGAATTGGCTCATCACCAAGACCTGGGCCGACGCGGTCACGCATTACGGCTACACCTCTAATAACGGCCGGCTGATCATGGTCTGGACGGATGGCCCATTCCCCGAAGAGATCACCTATGTCTATAACGAGCACTCCCGGGTTTGGCGGGTTTCGAGCAATAAGAACTGGAAGCGCGAGAATATCACCTACGATCCATACGGAAACGTGACGAGCGATACCATTTTCATCCCCGGCCTCGCGCCCAAGACGGTCGGCTATACGTACGACAGGAACAACAATCCGGAAAGCATCATCTACCCCGACGGAAGGCAAGCCAGGGTCACCAGCAACACCCTGAATATGCCGGAAACCCTGACCTTCAACGGCAATGACCTCCTGGTCAGCGCAGCCTCTTATGGACCGGGCAAGGCGGTGACCGCGTTGTCGTTCGCCAGGAATGGCACGCAGCATTCGGCGACGTATTACAGCTCAGGCGAGCTCCAGACTGCAACCTTAGCTAACGGCGGCACGTCCCTCTATCAGGCTGCCTATACTTATGACGGGAACGGTAATGTCCTGACCATCTCAAGCGCCGCTCCCTCCCCGGCCATGAACGCCAGCTTCGGTTATGATGCGCTGAATCGGCTCACGTCCGCCGCCTATAGCTCGGGCCGGATCGGCACGTTCACGTACGCTTATGATGAGTATGGCAATATGCGGACGGTCCTGGAAGACGGCGTCCCCGATTTCGATAAATATTACGACAGCCACAACAGGATCGTTGGTGACCCCTACGACCTCCGGGGTAACGTCACTTCGACCGAAGATCGTGCTTTCTATTGGAATGCACATAATCAGTTGTCATATGTCACGGATCTCTCAGGGAAGGTCCTGGGGGAATACCTTTATGATGAACGCGGGCTGCGATTATTTGCCAATCCCCCTCTCCCCGAAATAGACGTCACGCGCGAAGAAGAGGGAGAACAGGTAGTGGTGCCAGATGGAGGGATCGTTGCTTTCGAGTGTGAAGTCGGCCAGCATGTCGATAGAACACTCTCCATCGCGAATACTGGAACTGCTGATCTGATCCTGGCCGGGGCGCCGATCATCGTCATCACCGGCGTGGACCATGATCAGTTCAGCGTGCAGCAACAGCCTTCATCCCCCGTCGTTCCCAATGGAGGCACGACGTTCATTATGCGTTTCACACCCACATCGACCGGGACAAAAACGGCCTCGCTCCAGATCACGAACAACGATCCCGACGAGAGGTTCTACGATATCGCTCTTTGCGGGAATCCCTTTCCGGAAATGAACATCGTTCAGGCGCCCGATGGGGGAACTTGGGACTTCGGGACTGTCCCGATCCCTGAATCCGTGGAGCAGGAGTTCACCATCCAGAACCTGGGTGAGGTGGACCTGGTACTCAGTGGAAATCCCCCCGTCGTGATCACGGGCGATCCCTACGGCCAATTCATCGTCGTCCAGCAGCCCAGTACCGTGATACCGCCTGGCGGAACGGCGTCGTTCCTGGTGGATTACGTCGCCCTCCGGATCGGCCAAAGCTATGCCCAGCTTTCGATCGCCAACAACGATCCAAATGAAAATCCATATAACATCACCTTAATGGGATACGGAGAGAGCGGATCTGACAAGGCGGACGATGGTGCGCTCCGGATCCTGGCTCCCGCCGGTGGAGAGAAGATGCTCGCCGGCTCGATCCAGACGATCGCCTGGACAGGGGGCGAGTCATCCGAGTTCGTGAAGCTGGAGTTCTCCGCGGATAACGGGAGCACCTATCAGGCGATCGCGGAGAGGACTCCGAATACGGGCCTCTACGAATGGCAGGTGCCGGCAGAGCCTCTCCCCTCCTGCCTCATCAGGATCAGCGATCCCGACGGGCTCCGCGCGGTTCCGCGAGGATTGTCCGTCAGCTTCAATATCAAGCTTGCCCACTCCTCGGACGAGGCCGTTTCGGATGGACGCTGGGGGCTTCGCGTATGTCTGCCGGATAGGGACGCCCAGATCTCTCGTGTCGCCGAACTGGTGGTCTTTACTGATCCGCAAGGATCGCTGGCCAAGGCGATGCTCAACGGCGCTGATTCGGATCTGAAGGATACCGGGATCCCTCAATCGCCATGGCACAATAGCCAGATCAAGCTCAACCTGGAGGAGCTTTCGGCGTCGCTTCTCATTGATGGACGCGTTATCTTAGATAAGATCTCTTTAACGAATGGGCCGTTTGCCGCGACCGGCCCCTGGATCGAGGTCCTTCGTGACCTGCCTCGACCGTTCGAAGCTTGGCTGGACGATCTCGAGGTTGAGTTTCAGGATCAAACGATCAAGGCTCCCGAGGAATGGCCATCGATCGACAGGCTGATCGTGCGGGAGATGTTCGATCCCTACGCTTCGGGGGGCTTCCCCGGCTTGGGAGGCTGGTCCGTCGGGGAAGAAGCCCCGAACGAAGTGACGGCGGAGGCCGCGCCGGAGGCCGGCCAAGTAGTTGCTTTAGCCGCCGATCCCCAGGGGATCTTCCCGGCTTTTATCGATGACGGTGAATTCCTCTCGCCGCTGAAAGCATTGAAGCTCGAACAGCCGGAAGGAAGCTCATGCCTGATCATGAAACGAATTGCACTCCCGGAGACCATGCCCTACGATATCAGTCTCTCCTCTTTTGCGATAACCACGGGGGATGTTGGGATTGATACCGACGACGTCGATCCAGGCATCGAAGGAAATGATGTCTTGAGCGACGCCGCATCCGGCGTGGCCGAGACCGGCCTGGACAAGCTCGGGCTCTCCGTCCCCGCGGCAGAATTGCCGACTGGCGAGGCCGGAGGGTCTGCCCTCTTAACTCTTTCCGACCCGAGGGAAGGCTGTTTCTACATCTATTCCTTTGACGGGCGCCTCCTGGCGGAATACGATATCTACGGGGAATGCCTCAAGGATTATATCTACATGGGCGCCCGCCTTGTCGCAGAGTTCAAGCCCGCCACGACCCAATATTTCTACTACACTCAGGACCAGATCGGTTCCACCCGCGTGGTAACGAATGATGCCGGTGCCGTCGTTTATGCCGAAGCTTATGATCCCTACGGGGGGATCCAGAAGACCTGGGTGAACAACTTCGAGCCGAAAAGGAAGTTCTCTGACAAGGAGAGGGACGAGGAGACAGGTCTGGATTATTTCGGGGCGAGGTATTACACCGCACCGATCAAATGGGCAGATGGACATTCAAGTGGTAGCTATCGTTGGCTTTCTATAGATCCCGTCCTTGACAGAAGCAGAGCCATAGCCAATTCCCAGCTTTGGAATCTATATACATTTTGCGCTAATAATCCCGAGAATCTTGTTGATCCTAAAGGAAGCGTACTATACGTTGCACAGATGTATGGTTCAATACAAGCAATTGCTGGCACAGCCGCAGCCAGATTGTCCATTAAGGATGGCAGGCTCGATGTGTCCAAGATTACCGATGAAGACCTGAAAGACCCAGGAGTCCAGCTTCTAGTCGCTCTTGCTGAGAGCGATTATATATTTTCATTTGCTGAAGCTACATCTGCGATGACAGCAGGAGGCGAGTGCACCATTGAGGGAGTATCAAATCTTGATGATGCTCCGGATTGGCGATTCGATTGGAAAGGCGGGAAATCTTTGCGGGAATTGCCGCCTCTTGGGATTAATGACCAGGTGGTGATTAATCCGAACCGCGCTTGGGTTGATAATGCTACCAAATCCAAATCGGTCTCCTTCGCGGCAGTAGCTTTTCACGAATTGGCAGAGGCATATTATAAAATCGTGTTTAGGATTCAATATTCTGGAGAGAACGGCTCGCCGGGCGCACACCTTTTAGCTTTAAGTTGGGAACAACGATTAATCAACCAACGCATAGATTTCACTTGCTATCCTGGCGGAGGAAACCTTTATCGTCTTCGCTAATTTCGGGCTAATTATCCCGTACCATCCGGAGAAGGAGATTATGAAGAACGCAATAATCCTGTTTTTAAGTATCTTAATCCTCCAAGCTTGCGCCTCTGTCGGACAGGTCGAGCATGAAGACCTCCGGCCTGGATTAATTTGCGGGATTGAGGGTTTTACCATTTCCCCAATTGAGCACATTGTTGATGAGATCAAACGGCCAATATTAGTCCGCGCTGTTAAAGGCAAAATAACAAATGAACAGGGAGGTTGGCCTAAAGATACGTCGATTCTCTTCGAAATACGCGAATTAAGGGGAGGCGGCGGAACCATCAAGACCTACGCTGATGGGGAAGGATTTTTTTGCATTCCTGGCGTCGCCGAGGGGCGATATTGCTTTAAAGCAACAGTTGTCGGTTGGCAATCCGTCATAGGCATTATTCAGGTCGATCGGAGGACTAAGGCCAAGAAATCAATTCTCATTGTGATGAATATCGGTGTTTAATGCTCATAATGATACCGGAAGGCCGTGTCAACCGACGTGCACATTTATTGGAGCAGATACCAAGACCAGAGCGGAATCGATGAACAGATCCTCCACGCCCAGCGTTTGTTATTTCTGAACGACCGCGAGCGCTTGACCTCGGCGCTTTTCATATATTTGGCATAAGACCATGGTAACCGGATCCAGCCAGATGGAGAATTCAACAGAAGTTAAACAGGACCTTGCCTAAGCTCATTTTAGGGATCCTGTTCATCGCGTTCCCAATCTATGTATATGGAGCATGGAAATTCAATAATAAGGTTAGGATCTTCAACACAAGAATAGAAATTGGCGACAGCTTTGATGATGTCGATGTTCAACTAGGCCGCCCTTCTATCATAATTGCCGAATATCCGCGTCCAATCGAAACTGGGATCGGACGAGTATTAGAAACCAATCGGACCATTCTTTGGGTCTATAGTGGTGCGATCTTTCTTCGATCAGATCTGAGTTTGATTTTTGATTATGACACGGGGAAGCTCATTGACAAAAGCCGGATCACTCACTTGATAGAATAGATCTGAACAGCGGATGACGGCCGGCCTCATGCGGAGCGTGCCGGGCCGCCCTCGCCGCCGTAGACGCCGATCCTGTGGATCAGCTGGTGGCGGCTCTTGACGTCCATCTTGCGGTACAGGCTGTAGACGTGGCTCTTGACCGTGTGGATGGAGATGTGGAGGGCGGTCTCGATCTCCTTGTAGCTCTTGCCGTCGATCATGAGCTCCAGGATCTCCATCTCCCGGGCGGTGAGACCGCGGGCCCGGCCGATCGCCGGCAGGTCGAAGCGCGTCGCCAGCACCTGGCCGAGGCCGCCCGCCCAGGGCAGGAACCAACCCTTGAGCCAGACGAGGGGCGCGAGGTTTGTGTACAGACCAAGGAGCTTGGTGAGCGCCAGGGCCCAGATCTCCGCACCGGCCGGGTTCCACACGGTCAAGGCCAGGTGCACGGGATAGCGGGCCAGGAACAGCCAGGCGAATGCGGCGTCGACTTTGCGCCGTCCCGGGTCGGCTTCCTTCCGGCTCGCGGCCAGCAGCCAGCCGAGACAAGCGATGTCGATAAGTCCCGGGGGCCAGATGAGGGCCAGCCAATAGGTGTTATCCGGCCTCGGCGGCGCCAGGGCCGGATACTTCATGGCCAGGAAGTACCAGGCCAAGACCGCGACGGCGGATAACCCGGCGACGGGGACGAGCCACAGCGGCAGGGCCCTCTCCCGGCGCCGGAAGATGAACACGTAGAGCGAGATATGGACGCCCAGGACGAGCGCGGCCAGGACCGGCCAATCGACGAACCTGTACCAGAAGGAGAATCCCGCCAGCTGGTCCGGATTGAGATTGCTCTGCCCGTAGGCGCCCAGGAACGAGACCACGGCCAGGGCGTTGTAGAAGACCAGGAAGAGCCACAGGCCGCTTAGCCGGTGCTGGGCGTAGAGCCTGGCCCGCTGGCGGAACTCGACGACGGCCCAGACCCCGACGACGAGGTTCAGGCCCATGGTCAGGACGTTGAAATGCTTCAAGGCCGGAATTCTCTCTGACGGGAGGGGATTATAGGGGAACGGCCGCCCCCTGGCAAGAAGGCCTTCGGAGGCCTCGGGAATCGGTATGAATTCCCCGATTCACGCGGTTTCCCGATAGCCGCCGCCGTCCGCCCGTGCGTATATAGGACAAAGGAGCGTCCATGACCAAGCTCAGCCCTTATATCCTGGCCGCCGGCCTTCTCGTCCTCGGGCCGCCGGCCGCCTCGTCACGGGAGACGCGCCTGCTGCGCTATCCGGACATCCATGGGGACAAGATCGTCTTCTGTCACGGCGGCGACCTCTTTATCGCTTCCAGCGACGGGGGGAGCGCCCGGCGCCTCACGTCTCTGCCGGGGGAGGAGCTCCTGCCGAAGTTCTCGCCCGATGGCCGGCGGATCGCCTTCACGGCCGAGCTCGAAGGCAACCTGGATGTTTACGTCATGTCCGTGTCGGGGGAGCAGCCGCGGCGGCTGACGTTCCATCCGGCCGACGATCGGGTCGTCGACTGGAGCCCGGACGGGAAGAGCGTCGTCTTCCGCTCCAACGCGCTCAGCTCCTCCGACCGGGTCAACCGCCTCCTCGGCGTTCCGGCCGAGGGCGGACTGGTCAGGGCCTTGGCGTTGCCGGAAGCCGATCTGGCGAGCTTCAACGAAGCGGGGGACAAGGTGGCCTTCAGCCGCACTCCCTCCGATGGCCTGCCTCAGGGCTATCGCGGCGGGGCCGCGCCCGGGATCTGGACGTACGATCCCGCCCTGGGGACTTCGGAGCCCCTGGTCGCGGACGGGTGCGTCAACGGCGACCCCCTCTGGATCGGGGACCGCGTCTACTATGTCAGCGACAAGGGCGACCGGGCCCGGCCCAATCTATGGGTCCACGATCTCAAGACCAAGGCCTCCCGGCAGCTGACCTTTTTCCGGGATTGGCCGGTCCGCTGTCCGAGCCGGGGCGGCGGCCGGATCGTCTTCGAGAACGAGGGGCGGATCGCCGTCTTCGATGTCCGCACCGAGACCCTGACGCCCGTCCCCATCGAGGTCCCCGGAGCGGGGGAGCCCAAAGTCGAGCGGGCCGTCGGCGTCGAAGGATACATCTCGGGCGCCCCGGCCCTGTCGCCCGACGGGCGCAAGGTCGTCCTGAGCGCCCGGGGAGACCTGTTCTTACTCGCCCCGGACAGCAAGTCCTCCGTGAACCTGACCCGGACCCCCGGCGCCTGCGAACGATATCCGCAGTGGCATCCCGACGGCGGGAGCATCGCCTACGTTTCCGACGCCACGGGAGAGGACCAGATCTACATCCTCCGGGAAGGCGACGACGGGGAGCCCGAGCAGGTCAGTCGTATGGAAGCCGGCCGGATCGGACCGCCGAGCTGGTCGCCCGACGGGCGGCGACTCGGCTTCCCCGATCATCGGGCGGCTTACCATATCCTCGATCTCGATACCGGCCTCACGAAACGGATCTTCTTCAACGCTTATCAGGGGTCGGTGCCGTTCGCGTCCGCGGCCTGGTCTCCCGACGGCCGCTGGCTGGCTTATACTCTCGGCGAGCCCAATTGGCTCAGCTCGGTCTGGCTCTATTCGCTGGAGCAGGACCGTTCGTTCCGCGTGACGGACGGGACCTATCACGCCTCCGATCCCCGGTTCGACCTCGCCGGCCGGTTGCTCTATTGGGTCGCCTACGGTCAGACCAACGTGGAAGATTCTTTCTGGGACGGGGACCATCATATCGTCGATCCGTCGACCATCGTGGCCGCGACGCTGCGGCGCGAGGACCCGTCTCCGTTCACCCCGGGCGCGGTGAACGACGCCCCCGTTCCCGGAGGCGCCGGGCCGGGCCCCCTGCGGATCGACGTCGAAGGACTGGGCGAGCGGATCGTGGCCCTGCCCGTGGAGGATTCGACCTACGATGCCCTGCGGGCCGTCGAAGGGGGCCTCGTCTATCGTTCGTCGCCGTCTTCCGGCGCGTCGAGCTTCAAGCTGTTCGACCTGGCCTCGAAAAAGGAGTCGGTCCTGTCGAGCGACGCCTTTTACCTGGCGCCGGCGGCCCGTTCGGCCAAGGCCGTCTATCGGGCGGATGAGGGGATCGGGATTCTCGACCTTCATGGGGAGAAAAACGCGGGCGACGCTAAGCTGGACCTGTCCGGGCTGCGCATGGACGTCGACCGCCGCCGCGAATGGGCCCAGATCTTCGGCGATTCCTGGCGCATCGTCAGGGATTTTTTCTACGACGACGGTCTGCGCGGGCTCGACTGGCCGGCCGTCCGGAGGAAATACGAAACCCTCCTGTCCCATGTGGCCTCGCGCCAGGACCTCAACTACCTCCTCGAAGAGATGTTCGCCGAGCTGGGCCACAGCCACCTGGAGATCTCGGGCGGGGACCTGCCGGTGGCCCCCCGGCGCGGTCACGGACTGCTGGGCGTCGACCTCGAGCCCGACCCGGCCACGCATCTCTACCGCATCGTCCGGGTCTTCCGCGGCCGGAACGGAGAGCCGGACCTTATCGGCCCTCTCACGCTGCCGGGAATGGACGTCAAGCCGGGAGATTATCTCCTGGCCATCGACGGCGCTCCGCTGAGAGAAGGCATTAACCCGGATTCCCTGCTCCTCGACAAGGCCGGACGGGACGTCGTCGTCACGGTCAATTCGCGCCCGAGCCCGGAAGGCGCCCGGCGCCTGACCGTGAGGCCGGCGGCATGTTCGGAGAATGGGGGCGATCCGCTCCGCTACGCGGACTGGGTTTCGCGCAACCGGGAGGCCGTTGCCAAGGCGAGCGGCGGCCGGATCGGCTACCTCCATCTGCCGGACACCTACATCCCGGGCATCGCGGCGTTCTTCCGCCAGGCCCCCGCCCTCCTTCACAAGGAAGGCCTGATCTTGGACCTGCGCGACAACGGCGGCGGATACTCGCCCGTCTGGATGATCGAGCGGCTGAACCGCCGGACGATCTTCCGGTCGGCGCTCCCGCACGGGAAGGCTCCGATCTCCGAGCCCGATCCCGTGTTCGCCGGGCTCAAGGTCTGCCTGATCAACGAGGGCGTCGAATCGAGCGGGGAGACGTTCGCGGCCATCTTTCGCCAGTGGGACGTCGGCCCCATCATCGGCCGCCGTACGGCGGGACGCCTCGCTTCGACGGGAGGGATGAGGCTCATCGACGGCGGCGTCCTCGTCTATCCGGCGGAAGGCAAGGGTGTCATCGAGAACGTGGGCGTATCGCCCGATATCGACGTCGAGAACCGGCCGGAGGACTCGATGCGGGGAGTCGACCGGCAGTTGGAGCGCGCCGTCGCGGAGCTGATGAAGCGCCTCGCCGAGCGGGAGGCGCGAAAGGGAGTCCCGTTAGGATAAGGAGAATACCATGAGCAACGAGCAAAGTCGGCGGAGTTTTCTCGGGCGATGCGCGAAGTGCGGCGGCGGCTGCGCGGCCCTCCTGGCCTTCGGCCGGGTCTCGCGGGCGCAGGGGAGCGGGACCTCATCGGGGCAGCCCCAAAAGCCCCTCGATCCGAAGGCGCTGTGCTATTGCGGCATTCCCCAGACGTATTGCGAGCAGCAGTGCGAGCTGTTCAAGGCCACCCGGGAAAGCGACGTCGAGCTGAAGAGGTCCGTCCACGAGCGCTGGGAGATGAAGAAGAAGTTCGGGATCGACTTCGATCCCGACAAGATCTTCTGCTACGGCTGTAAGCCGGGCGGCAAGCCCCTGAAGGTCGGCATGGCCGAGTGCCCCGTCCGCGTCTGTCCGGCGGCCGCCGGGCTCGAGTCGTGCGTCCAGTGCCTCGATCTGGCCTCGTGCGACAAGTCGTTCTGGAAAGAGTGGCCGAACGCCTTCGAGCTGGCCAAGAAGCTCCAGGCCCGCTACGCGGCCCAGCCCGGCGCGGAACTCAAGCATGCGCGGAAATAGAGTCCGACTGGGCAGATGGCCATGAAAAGAACAGACCTGCGACGCAACGCTTTCATCACTCGGGCGGTCTTGATCCTGCTACTTTCCGCGTGGCCGCTTCGCGCCGAGAACGCCTCGCGGAGGATCGACAGGGTCATGACATCGTATAGCCGATGCGGGCAATTCAACGGCGCCATCCTGGTCAAGAAAGGCAAGGACGTCATCTACGCGAAGGCGTTCGGTCTGGCTGACCGGCAATGGAACGTCAAGAACACGCTGGACTCGAAATTCCTGATCGGGTCCGTCAGCAAATCGTACACGGCACTGATGGTGCTGATCCTGGCGGGCGAAGGCCTGATCGACCTGAATGCCACCCTCAATGCCTATATTCCGCAATATGACGGCCCGGGCAAGAACCGGGTCACGATCCACCAGATGCTGACGCATACATCCGGCATCCCGGATCATGGAGCGATCCCCGATCTGTCCAAAAAGCGGGTCCGCTGGATATACGATTCGGATCAATACCTGGAGTTGGTCAAGGAAACTTCCTTGAAGTTCGAGCCCGGCACGGGTTTTCAATATAGCGGGATCGCCTACAACCTGCTGGCCATCATGTGCGAGAAGGTGACCCATAGGAGTTTCGCCGAATTGTTGAAGCAAAGGATCTTCACGCCTCTCCGCATGGGCAACACCACGCTTAACGACAACCTCGCCATCGACTCCAAACGGGCCTATGGCTATGAGTATCACCTGCTGGAAGGGTATAAACTCCCCTCCTACATTTCCATGGATCACTGCAAGGGCAGCGGAGGGATCCTGTCCACCGTCGAAGACATGGCCAAATTCAACCAAGAATGCTTCGTAGACCGAACGCTGACGACCAAAGCGCTGTATCAAAAGATGTTCACCCCGCACGTCAAAGACTGGCAGTTTTACGGCTACGGTTGGTGGATCGATACGATCGCGCCGGACGGTAAAAAAAAGACGCTGATCAGTCACGGCGGCTCGACCGACGGATATAAGGCCTACTCGACCAGGATCGTCGAAGACCAAACGGATATCATCATTTTGGAGAACGATTATTTCAGGACCGATGTGGGCGTCAAGTGGTGTTACGATATCACCGAAGACATCATCGACATCCTGGCGGGCAGGGACGTCAAGGAGGCCAAAAGATCGATCGCCAAAGCCGTCGGCCTGACTATCGGGCAGGCCGGGATCGAGCAGGCCTTAGCGCAATTGTCTCTGCTCAAGAAGAGCGACGACTATCAGATCAACGCGACGGATTATCACTATCTCGCCAGTGAACTGGACAACAAACACGATCTGAAGCAAGAGTCGATCAGAATATGGGAAGCGGGCCTGGCCGATTTCCCCAACGATTTCAGGCTGAATTTCTACTGCGCGGAGGCCCTAAGGGGCATCGATGATGAAAGGGCCCTCACGTTGTACAAAAAATGTGTCAGCCTCTACGACAGCGATGAAAAGAACAAGCGCTACGTCAAAGAATACAATAAAGCGGTGAGCGCTCTGCAAGTGACGAGCCCCGCTTCGCATGGAGTCAATGATGCCCGTTAAGCGATGCCGGTGGCCTCTGGCGGGATTTGTCGGTTGTGTCCTTTTCTGGATCATTCCGGCCCAGGCCGGGAGCGTCTCCATGCCGATCTCGCCCGTCAGGGTCGAGAAGCTCGTTTCGGCCAAGCTCGGCGAAACCAGGGAATACTGGGTTTCGCTGCCCGACCGCTATGACGAGACCGGGGACCGCTATCCCGTCCTCTACATGCTCGACGGAGAGATCAACTTCCATTCGGGCGTCATCGGCGGCTTGCGCCAGGCGGCTCTTCTTGGGGAGATGCCCGAATTCATCGTCGTAGGAGTGGTCAACACCGATCGCTCCAAGGACATCTTCCCGGAAGTCGTGACCTACGGTGACGGCACCAAGGACGGCGGCCGGGCCGACGCGTTCCTTGGCTTTATCGGCGACGAGCTGGTTCCCCGGATCGAGAAGACCTACCGGACCGAGCCGCTCCGCGTTCTGTACGGGACGTCCAACACGGGCTTCACCGCGGTTTATGCGCTCTTTAAGTACCCCCCGTTGGCTAACGTCACCATCGCCGCGAGCGCGACGCTCTCCGTTCCCATTCTCCGCGACAACCGTGACGCCTGGATCCGCGACTTCAATGGAGGGGACAAGCGGATGGTCCTGATCATGGGCGAGAACGACCTGCCCACCGTCCTGAGCCAGAACGGCGCGTTGAAAGAGCGATGCGACGCCCTCGCCCCGGCCGGCCTGTCATGCCGGCTGGCGGTCCTGCGCGGCGGCGGCCACGTCCCCGGGAACTCCTTGGTCGAAGGCCTGCGCCTCGCATTCGAGGGCTGGAAGAAGGCCGAGCCGACCGGCAGGGAGACGATCCCCGGATCGCGGGCCCGGGCGGCCGCCCGGCTCGAGGCGATCGGAGAAGACCGAGAAGGACGGGGGGCATGAGGATCGCGGTCATCGGCGCGGGCGGCGTCGGCGGGTATTTCGGGGGACGGCTCGCGGCCGCCGGGAACGACGTGGTCTTCGTCGCCCGCGGGGCCCACGGACGGGCGATCCGCGATCGCGGATTGACCGTCA
This sequence comes from Candidatus Aminicenantota bacterium, assembly GCA_017999365.1. Lineage (GTDB taxonomy): Bacteria > Acidobacteriota > Aminicenantia > Aminicenantales > Saccharicenantaceae > RBG-16-66-30. The sequence goes on along the minus strand of JAGNLW010000001.1, from coordinate 985,231 downwards.
GGAGCGTTCTCGGGGATCTCCTGATCGAACAGGCGCAGGCCGTCGAGGACATCGCCGCCGTCGGGAATGCGGACCTCATCCTCCTGGGGGTCAAGGCCTGGCAGGTCAAGGGCGTCGCCGAGGCCCTACGAAGCGTCGTCGACGAACGGACGACCGTCCTGCCGCTGCAGAACGGCGTCATGGCCGCCCAAGAGGTCGAAGAGGCGTTGGGCCCCGGGCGCGTCGTCGGCGGCCTCTGCCGGATCCTCAGCCGGATCGAGTCGCCCGGCGTGATCCTTCATTCGGGCCTCGAGCCCTTCGTGGCTTTCGGCGAGCTGGACGGGCGGAGGACGGGCCGATGCCTGGCGATCGGGGATCGCCTCGCGGGAGCCGGGATCTCCGTGCTCCTCGAGGACGACATCCGCTCGGCGCTCTGGAAGAAGTTCATGGCCATCTGCGTCAGCGGCTTGCTGGCCTTGGCCCGGTCGCCCTACGGGGTCGTCCGGGAAATGGCGGAAACCCGCGCGCTGATGAGAGGGTTGCTGTCCGAGATCTACGAGGTCGCGTCGCGGCTGGAGATCCTGAGAGATCCCGGCCTCGTCGACGAGACGATGGTCTTGATCGACTCCTATCCCCCCGATTCCGTTTCGTCCTTGACCAGGGACGTCATGGAGGGGAGGCCGTCGGAGATCGAGTACCAGAACGGGACGGTCGTCCGCTTGGCCGCGGAGCTCGGCATCGAAGCCCCGATCAATCGCTTTGTCCACGGCTGCATCCTGCCCATGGAACGGGCCGCCCGCGCCCCAGGCCCGGGACCGGCGGGAGCGCGAACCTCGGAGGGAGGAAGACCATGAAGGCTGTCGTCTACACCGAATTCGGCTCTCCCGACGTCCTCCGGACCGTCGAGGTCCCGCGGCCCGAGCCGCGCCGGGGCGAGGTCCTGGTCCGGGTCCGGGCCGCCGGCGTCAACTTCGGGGACCTCATGGCCCGGAGCTTCCGGTCCGTGACGCCCCGCGGCTTCAACATGCCGTTCCTGTTCTGGCTCCCGGCCAAGCTGGCCATCGGCTGGAGGAAGCCCCGGATCCGCGTCCTGGGCAACGAGTTCGCCGGGGACGTCGTGTCGGCTGGCCGGGACGTCACCCGCTTCAAGCCCGGCGACGCGGTCTTCGGTTACACCGGCGAGCGCTTCGGCGCCCACGCCGAGTTCATCCGCCTGCCCGAAACCGCGGCGGTAGCCCTTAAGCCCGCCAACCTGTCCTACGAAGAGGCCGCCGTCATCCCCTACGGCGCATTGATGGCCCTCGCTCTCCTCCGCCGGGTGGACCTCCGGCCGGGCCGGAGGATCCTCATCAACGGGGCCAGCGGCGGCATCGGCTCGGCCGCGGTGCAGATCGCCAAGCGTCTCGGGGCCGACGTGACCGCGGTCTGCGGCGGTCCCCGGCTCGCCTACGTCCGGGCCCTGGGCGCGGACCGGGCCATCGACTACGCCGAAGAGGACTTCACCCGCGGCTCCGATACTTACGATGTCGTCTTGGACGTCCTTGGCCGGGCGCCCATCTCCCGGGTCAAGCGTGTCCTGACGCCCCGCGGCGTTCTCCTCTGCGCCAGCTTCAAGAGCCGCCATTTGCTGGCGATGGCCCGGACGTCCTTTTCCCGCGGCCGGCGGGTCGTCTGCGCGCTGGCGCCCGGCGGTCTCAAGGATATGCTCGAGGTCCGCGAGTTGGCCGAAGCGGGCGCGGTCCGGGCCATCCTCGACAAGCGCTTCCCGATGGAGGAAGCCGCCGAGGCCGTCCGCTATCTCGAGTCGGGACGGGCCGAAGGAAAGGTCGCGCTCGTGATGTGAGGAGGGGGGCTAGGCGTCCGGTCGCCCCTCGCGGAGCATGCGGACGCCGATGAAGCCGTACTGGACCCAGGAGGCGGCTGTCAGCAGGGCCGTGAGCAGGTAACACCAGCGCAGGGCCAAGGGCGACAGGCCGGCGGCGTTGGCGTAGAGGACGTAATAGAGCACCACGACCTGGCAGATGGTACTGGCCTTGCCGGCCAGCGTGGGCGGGAAGGCCCGCTTGCCCCGGGCCCGGACGATGATCAGGGCCCCCAAGCCGATGGCCACGTCCCGGCCGATGCAGAGAACCGTCAGCCAGAGCGGCAAGGCGTTCGGCTTGGCCAGGGCGGGCAGGGTCAGGACGACGAAGGCGGCCGTCAGCAGGACCTTGTCGCCGATGGGGTCGAGCCACAAGCCCAGGGTCGATTTGAGCTTCAGGGCGCGGGCGGTGAAGCCGTCGAGGGCGTCGGTCGCCCCGGCGACGAGAAAGACGATGAAGGCCGGCCAGGACCGGTGCTGGACCATCATCAGGATGAAGACCGGCGTCAGGACGATGCGGGCCAGGGACAGGAGGTTAGGGATCGTGAGGATATCGCGCCTGCCGCTCATGCCGTTCCTTTCCTTCACTTGGCCAGCCCCAGGATGATGTCCAGGACCCGGATGGCCTCGGCCCCGGACACGATCCGGTCGGGCTCGAAGGCCCGCTCGGGGGTCAGGGCCATGACCTGGTAGGCGAGGGCCTTGGAGATGGGGGCGTAGTAGAAATTGTCCGGGCCGACGTCGGCGATCTGGATGCGGCGCGTCTCGACCAGGGGCACGAACTTGGCCCCCCGCTGCTGGAGCACGCCGATGAGCCGCACGGCGGCGTCGGCCAGGTCGGCCCGATTGATGATGCGGCGCGGCTGGAAGGTGTGGTTGACCGAGCCGGCCATGATCTCGAGCGAAGCCACCTTGACGATGAAACGCTGGGCCCAGGAGGTGGCGATGTCGGTCAGGATCTCGGTCCGCGGCCCCGGGGCGGCCAGGAAGTCGCCGAACATGACCCCGATGAGGGCGGCCAGGTCCTCGCGGGTGACGGCCTCCAGGGCCGGGATGGCGTCGTACTGGCTCGGCAGCTCGTAGACGCCAAGCTTGGACTTGATCTCCTCGACCTTCTTTCCGACCGCGGCGTCCTTGGGCTCGGCCGCGGCCAGCCGCTCGAGGATCTCCAGGCTCAGGCCGAGCTCGCCGGCCTCGGCCAGGAACTCGGCGTATTCGCGCAGGAGGGCCTTGTCCGCCTTCTGGCCCTCGACGGCGGCCCGGTAGTGGGGCAGGGCAGCGGCGGCGTTCTTCTCCTGCCGCAGGAGGCGGGCCAGCTCGAGGTGGATGGCCGGCGACTCCGGGGCGTAGGCCAGGACCTTGAGGAACTCGCGCTTGGCCGTCTCGCGGTTGCCCGCCGCGTAGGCCGTGCGGGCGGCCGCGGTGGCCTCGCGGACCAGGTCGGCCCTGAGCGCCTCGAACCGGGGCGCGGCCCAACGGTGGTCGGGGGCGCGGGCCAGGATCTCCTTGAGCTCGGCGAAGGCCTTGTCGCGGTCGCGGCGCGATTCGTGGATCTGGACCAGGCCGACCCGCGAGGGGATCATGTCGGGGGTGATGGAGACCGAGGAGTTGAAGCGGGCCTCGGCCGCCGCGAGGTCGCCGGCGATGAGGTCGACGTAGGCCAGCCCGGCCTCGCGGACGGGATTGGCCGTGCCCAGCTTGAGCAGGTATTTCCGGGCCAGCTCGGGCCGGTTGGTCTTGAGCGCGTCCCAGGCGTCCTCGGCGGCGATGCGGTCGTCGAGCTTGAGGCGCGTGGCCGCCGCTTCCGGCAGGTCCTCGACGAAGAAGGCCGGCGGGGCGACGGGCGCGGTGGCGCAGGACCAGGCGCCCACGAGGGCCAGTCCGACGACAACGATCCGTTTCACCATGACGCGTCTCCTTGTTCGAGGTAGGGTAGGAAGTTGACGATCCCGGCCGGCTCGGCCATGACCATGAACTCGACGTGGCCGGCGCTCTCGCGGCGTTTGAGGACGAGGGAGCGCAGCGGCAGGGAGTCGGTGATCTCGCGCGTCTCCCGGGGGACGCGGATGTGGTAGAGCCGGTAGCCGCCGAACAGGACCTCGCGGAGCCGCCGCAGGAGGTCCGGGACGCCCTCTCCCGTCCGTGCCGATATGGCGATCGTCCGGGTCTCCGGCTCGGCGTTGCGCCGCAGGAGCAGGGCCCGCTCGTCGTCCGGCAGGAGGTCGATCTTGTTGAGGACCTTGACTACGGGAACGTCGGCGACGCCGAGGTCGGCCAGGATGGCCTCGACGGCCCCGAGCTGGTGCTCGGCCGCGGGCGAGGCGACGTCGGCGACGTGGCAGACGCAGTCGGCCTCGCCGACCTCCTCGAGCGTGGCCCGGAAGGAGGTCACCAGCTCGACCGGCAGCTTCTTGATGAAGCCGACCGTGTCGGTCAGGAAGAAGAAGGCCCCGTCGGGGAAGGAGACCCGGCGCAGGAGCGGGTCGAGGGTCGAGAACAAGTTGGCCGAGGTGTAGCGCCTCTCGTCGGTCAAGAGGTTGAAAAGAGTGGATTTGCCGGCGCTCGTGTAGCCGACGAGAGAGACCGTCGGGACGGGGCTCTTGCGCCGGCTCTGGCGCTGGCTCGAGCGGCGCTTCCCGAGGGCGTCGATGTCCCGCTTGAGCTTGGTGATGCGGTCGGTGATGCGCCGCCGGTCGACCTCGAGCTTCTTCTCGCCCGGGCCGCGGGTGCCGATGCCGGCGCCCTGCTGGGTCAGGCTCAGGCCCTTGCCGCGCAGGCGCGGCAGCTGGTAGCTGAGCTGGGCCAGCTCGACCTGGAGCTTGCCTTCGTTGGTCCGGGCCCGCTGGGCGAAGATATCGAGGATGAGCTGGCTCCGGTCGACGACCTTGACCTTGATCTCGTCCTCGAGGTTCTGCTGCTGGGAGGCGTTGAGGTTGCGGTCGAAGATGACCATGTCGGCCCCGGCCTCTCGGGCGGCCTGGCCGATCTCCTTGACCTTGCCCTCGCCGACGAGCCAGCGGGGATTGAGACGGGGGCGGAACTGGAAGACGCGGCCGGCCACCTCGGCCCCGGCCGCGACGGCCAGGCCGGCAAGTTCCTCGACGGACGCCTCCGCCTCGTCCTTCTCGGACTTGGTCGAGGCGACGTTGACCAGGAGCGCGCGTTCCATATCGGGCCGGGGGCCTATTGTAATCGGTTTCGGAGGTGTTCCTCAAGGGCCGGGCCGTCGTCCGGGGAGAACCAGGCCACGCCGTCCATCTTGCGGAACCAGGTCATCTGGCGCTTGGCGTACTGCCGGGTGTCCGTCTTGGTCAGGGCCGTGGCCTCCGCGAGGGACAGGGCGCCTTCGAGATGGCGGACGACATGGCGGTAGCCCAGGGCCCGGAAGGGCGGCGCGTCGGCCGGGACGCCCCGCGCCAGCAGGTCGCGGACCTCGTCGACGAGGCCCCGGGCGAACATGCGGTCGACCCGGGCCTCGATGCGCCGGACGAGGACGGCCCGGTCGAGGCGCAGGCCGAGGCGGACGACCCGGCGGCCGGCCACAGGCGAGGCCGTGTCGCGGAAATGGGCGGAGATGGGCCGGCCGGTCGTCTCGTAGACCTCCAGGGCCCGGACGACGCGGATACGGTCGCGGTCCCGGACCTTGGCCGCGTACTCCGGGTCGACCCGCCGCAGGCGTTCGAAGAGCGCCGCGAGGCCCTTCTCCCGGGCCTCGGCCTCGAGGGCCGCCCGTACGGCCTCGTCGCGTCCGGGGCCGGGGAAGAGGCCGTCGAGCAGGGCCTTGAGATACAGGCCCGTGCCGCCGGCGACGATGGGCAGGCGCCCGCGCGCGGCGATCGCCCGGGCGGCCGCCAGGGCCTCGCGGACGAAGTCGGCGGCCGTGAACTGGACCGAAGGGTCGACGACGTCGATGAGGTGGTGCGGGACGCCGCGCCGGTCGGCGGCCGTCGGCTTGTCCGTGCCGATGTCGAAGCCGCGGTAGACCTGGATGGAATCGCCGCCGATGACCTCGCCCCCGAAGCGCAGGGCCAGGTCGACGGCGACGCGGCTCTTGCCGACGGCGGTCGGGCCGAGGACGACGGCGAGGACGGGGGCTTCAGGTTCCAATTTCGATCAGGACCCAGAGAGCCAGGAGGGAGGCGAAAACGAGCATGGCCAGGAGCTGGCGGCGCCTCACGCGGCCTCCCCGATCTTCTCGAGGCTGCGGACGAGGGCCGATTCCTGCTCCGGGCCGAGGGTCTTCTTGACGACCAGGAGCTCGGCGGCCAGAACCTCGTCCATGCTCCGCAGCATGCCGAGCCGGGTCTCGTCGCCGGCGATGTTGGCGCTGACCTTGAGCGGCGAGCGCAGCTCGAGGCGGCCGTCCGGCTTGAGCTCGGCTGTCTGGAAGGCGGGATCGAGCCGGCCGCGGACCTCGTCGACGGCCTTGCCGACCAGGGTGTAGGCCACCGGCCCGACCTCCTTCGAGATGTGCTTGAAGACGACGGCGCACTTGGCGTTGAAGACGGCCAGGAGCCGGTCCATGCCGGCCAGGGCCAGCTCTGGGGCCAGTTTGCCCGTTTTCGGCTTGGGGAGGGCCGTGCCGGCCAGGCCGAGGAGGATGAGCGCGAACAGGGCCCGGCGGGTGGCCTCCTCGCCGGCGTCGCTGTCGCCGCAGATCTCGGCCAGGGTCCGCGGCGGGTCGAGCAGGCCGAGGACGTAGCGCTCGGTGAGGGACAGGCCGAAGGCGTCCGGCGCGCCGGCGTGGAGGCGCCGGACGGTCTCGCCCGGCCCGGGCAGGACGCCGTCGAGGACGGCGTCGTCCTTGGCCGCCCGGGCGGCCTCGAGGATGAGCCCGGGCACGTCGATGGACTCGACGTAGACGCGGCTGGGCGGGCCGCTCCGGGTGTGGAACTCGCGCTCGTCGCCGCCGCCGGCGAGCAGGGCCAGGGCCTCGCCGCGGGCGTGGGCTTCGAGCAGGCGCCAGAGCCGCTCCGGCTCGACGGTCGCCGTCTCGACCAGGGCCCGCAGCGTCGAGCTGTCGGTCCGCTGGGCGTGCTCCTCGACCCGGGTCAGGGCGATGAGGTCCGTCTCGCCCGAGGTCAGCAGGAAACGCAGGAAGTCCTTTTCCTCGAACGACACGGAGTCGAGGACCAGGGCGCCCCGCTCGAACGACAGGCACTGGGGAACGCCGTCCGAACGGACGTAGAGGGAGCCGCTCAGCCCCTGCCGCCAGATCTCGGCCAGGACCCGGGCCAGCGGGGCGCGGGCGAACTCGGCCGAGGCGAACCAGTCGTCCATGTCCCTAATGTATAAGCGGGACGGCGGGAAGTCAATTTACCGCAGGAACGCCGTGCCGACGAGGCCCATGCCGATGTTGACCAGGGCCTTGAGGAACCACAGGCCGTAGGACAGGACCAGGGCCTTCTTCAGGGTGACCTTGAAGATGGCGGCCAGCCCGAAGGCCAGGACGCCGAACATCCACAGCTGGAACAGGTCGATCTGGGCCAGCACGATGTAGGCCGTCGAGGTGACCTCGAGGCGGGGGAAGAGCAAGGCCAGCCCGGTCGAGGTCTGCATGAGCGAGCCCCGGGTCAGCCCGAGGACGAGGCGGACGGCGTTGCCGAGGAGCTTGTCGACGAAGTTGGCGTGGACGAGGGCGGCCAGGACCTGGACGTACGTCCCCTGGGTCGACAGGAACCGCCCGAGGACGAGCAGGAACAGGCACTGGAGGAGGATGGCCGCGAGGTAGAAGAGCGGCGTGATGACGAAGGTCTGGAGGATGCGGCCGGCCGGGGAGGGGTGCTCCGTGCGCTCGATCATCTTGGCGAAGGAGTCCTCGCCCATGCGCTCCTTGAGCGCGGCGTTGTCCTTGAGCAGGGAGAGCTGGTCTTTCTGCAGGATGGGCGCGACGACGAGGTTGAAGGCGATGAGGGCCAGCAGGACGACGACCAGGGCGTCGATCCAGACCGGGCGGGCGGCCAGCCCCTCGAAGGTCGGACGGGGCTCGAAGAAGACCCCGGACAGGCGCTTGAGCAGGTTCATGGGTCAGGCTCCTTTCCGTTCGTCCTTCTCGATCCGGCCGTCGCGGATGTGGATGATGCGCTGGGCCTGATCGGCGACCTCGCGGTCGTGGGTGACCATGATGATGGTGTTGCCCTGGCCGTGGATCTTGTGGAACAGGTTGAGGATCTCGCGGCCGGTGCGGGAATCGAGGTTCCCGGTCGGCTCGTCGGCCAGCAGCAGCGAGGGCTCGTTGACCAGGGCCCGGGCCACGGCCACGCGCTGGCGCTCGCCGCCCGAGAGCTCGGCCGGCTTGTGCGACATGCGGGCCTTCATCTCGACCCGCTCCAGGGCCTTGCGGGCCTTCTCTTCGCGCTCGGCCTTCCTCATCCCGGCGTAGACGAGGGGCAGCTCGACGTTGCGGAAGGCCGAGGCCCGGGCCAGGAGATTGAAGACCTGGAAGACGAAGCCGATCTCGCGATTGCGGGTGAAGGCCAGCTCGTCCTCGGACATGGCGCTGACGAGCTTGCCGTTGAGGCGGTAGGTGCCGGAGGTCGGCGTGTCGAGGCAGCCGATGAGGTTCATCAGGGTCGACTTGCCCGACCCGGACGGGCCCATGATGGCGGCGAATTCGCCGCGCTCGACGGTCAGGGAGACGCCCCGGAGGGCCTCGACCTTCTGTTCGTCGAGCTCGTAGACGCGCCAGAGGTCCTCGGCGAAGATGACGGGTTCGGCGCCGCTCATTTGACGGGCTCGTCCTTCTTCGTCTCCGTCCTGATGAGGACGCCGTCCTTGAGCTCGCGCAGGGAGGCGTAGGGTCCGGTCACGAGGGACTGCCCTTCCTGGAGGCCGGTGACGATCTCGATCATCATGCCGCCGGTGATGCCTTTGACGACTGGGACGAACTTAGCCCGCTCGTTCTCGACGAGGAAGACGCCCTCCTCCTCCTTGGCCCCGGCCGGGGCCTTGGGATCGGCCTGGGGCTTGTCGCGCAGGACGAGGGCCGAGATGGGCACGGCCAGGGCCTGCTTGCGCTCGGCCACGACGATGTCGGCCGAGGCGGACAGGCCGGGCTTGAGCTTGTGGGAGGGGTCGTCGAGGGTGACGACGACCTTGAAGTCCTTGGACTCCTGGGTCGCGGCCACGCCCGTCGACTGCTGGAGGGCGGAGCTGCCGATCTCGGTGACCAGGCCGGTGAAGACCGTCTCGGGCAGGGCGTCGACGCGGACCTTGGCGGTCTGGCCCATCTGGACCCCGACGACGTCGGTCTCGTCGACCTCGACCTCGACTTCCATGACCGACAGGTCGGCGATGGTCAGCAGGACCGTGCCGGGATTGTTCATGGTGCCGATGATGGCCACCTCGCCCTCCTCGACCCGGAGGCTGGTGATGACGCCGTCGATGGGGGAGCTGTAGGTCGTCTTGGCCAGGTTGTCGAGGGTGCTCTTGAGCGAGGCCTCGGCCTGCTTGATCTGGAAGCGGATGGCGTTGGTCTGGGCCAGGGAGACGTCGTACTGGGCCTGGGCCGCCTCGACCTGTTCCTGGGAGATGACCCCTTCCTCGAAGAGCTTCTGTTGGCGTTCGTAGGAGTTCTTGTCGCGCTGGAGCCGGGCCTCGGCCTGGATGAGGTCGGCGTTGGCGGCCCGGATGAAGTTCTGGTCGCGGTCGGCGTTGGCCTCGTACTGGGTCGAGTCGAGCTTGAGCAGGAAGTCGCCGGCCTTGACCTCCTGGCCCTCGATGACGCCGATCTTGATGATCCGGCCGGGGACCTGGGCGCTGATGTTGATGTTCTTCTTGGGCTTGATCTCGCCGGAGGCCGAGACGATGGAGGTCAGGTCCTGCTTGACGGCCTTCTCGACCGTGACGCGGACCGACTTCTCGCGCTTCGAGCGCAGGTTGCCCAGGACGAGGGCCCCCAGGGCCAGAAGGACGGCCAGGACGATGATCGGCTTTTTGCGCCGCCTGAAGAAGCTCTGTTTTTCGGGCATGGGGATCCGCCTTTCCTCGGGGTATGCAGTCGTTCGTCTATTATACTACGGATGCCGAGGAGTTCCGTTCATGGCCCCGGGGGGGGGAGGGGCCCCCGGTTGCGGCCCCCGGGCCGAATTGATACTATGGACTTCCCATGGGCATTCCCGACGACCGCACCCGGGCCGGCCAGGCCGCCGTCCTCGAGGCCGGCCGCTATCTCAAGGCCAACCTGGGCCGCCGGTTCGAGGCCACTTTCAAGGGGGCCGTGGACCTGGTCACCCCCTTCGACCTCGGCGCCCAGGAGATCCTGGTCGGCCGCCTCTCGGAGGCCTTCCCGGACGACGCCTTCCTGGCCGAGGAGGGCCTGGCCCGGGCGGGTAGCTCCGAGTTCCGCTGGATCATCGACCCGCTCGACGGCACGACCAACTTCGCCCACGGCTTCCCGGTCTTCAGCGTCTCGGCCGCCCTCGAGCGGGCCGGACGCCCGGTCCTGGGGCTCGTCTACGACCCCATGCGCGAGGAGCTTTTCCGGGCCGAGGCGGGCGGCGGCGCGACCCTCAACGGGGCGCCCGCGCGCGTCTCCGCGGTCGCCGGCCTGGGCGCGAGCCTGCTGGCCACGGGCTTCCCCTACGACGTCCGGCAGAGCGCCGTCAACAACCTCGACCACTGGGGCCGGTTCATCGTCCGGGCCCAGGCCATCCGGCGCTGCGGCTCGGCCGCGCTGGACCTGTCCTACGTCGCCTGCGGCCGGTTCGACGGTTTCTGGGAGCTCAAGCTCAAGCCCTGGGACGTGGCCGCGGGGGCCCTCATCGTGGCCGAGGCCGGCGGCCGGGTCACGGACTTCGCCGGGGAGCCGTTCACCCTGGGCGCCCCCGGCATCGTGGCCTCCAACGGCCTCATCCACGCCGACATCGTCGAGGTCCTGAAGCTCGACGCTTCGGGGGGAGGAGCGCGATGAGGAAAGGCCTTCGGACCGCCTGTCTTCTTGCCGCGGCCGCCGTCGCCGCCCTTGGGGGGGCCGCCGGTGGTTCGGCCGGATCGGCCCAAGACCAGGACCTTCCCGGGGCCATCGTCATCCCGCCGCCGCTCGAGAAGGCCGTCGCCGTCCCTGGCGCGGCCGGCTGGGTGGACACGGGCATCGACGTCGGGCCGGGCCAGGAGATCCGCTTCGCGGCCACCGGCCGGGTCGACCTGCAGATGGGCAATCCCGAGGCCTCGTGCGGCCCGGAGGGGGTCGACCTCGTCACCGTCGAACAGCCCGTCCCCAACGCCAACCTGGGAGCCCTCATCGGCAAGGTCGTCCAGCCCGTGGCCCGGCGTCTCGACGAGGACTCCGGGCAGGAGATCCGCGACGAGATCTTCGTCCTCTTCCTCGTCGGGGCGGAGAGCGTACAGACCGTGCCCTTCCAGGGCCGTCTCTATCTGGGGATCAACGAGAACGTGACCCGGGACAACGGGGGGGAGTTCCAGGTCGTCGTCGCCCGTCGCCCGCTCTGAGCGGGCCGGCGCCTCAGGCCGCGTCGCCGTTCGTCTTGGCGGCCAGATGCTCGTCCATGAACTGGGTCGTGTACCGCCCGGCCTGGAAGTCCGAGTTGGCCAGGATGTCGAGGTGGAGCGGGATGTTGGTCTTGATGCCGACGACGGTCGTCGTCTCCAGGGCCGCCCGCATCTTGAGGATGGCCAGGTCGCGGCTCGGGGCGTAGGCGATGATCTTGGCCAGCAGCGAGTCGTAGTTCGGCGGCACGACCCAGCCGCCGTAGGCGGCCGAGTCGACCCGGATGCCCTCGCCGCCCGGCAGGACCAGGAAGTCGATCTTGCCCGGCGAGGGGGCGAAGGTCACGGGGTCCTCGGCGTTGATGCGGCACTCGATGGCGTGGCCGCGCATCTCCAAGGCGTAGGGCGGGGCGTACTTCTCGCCGGCGGCGATGCGGATCTGGGCCTTGATGAGGTTGATGCCGTAGACCATCTCCGTGATGGGGTGCTCGACCTGGACCCGGGCGTTGGCCTCCATGAAGTAGAACTTGTGGTTGTCGTCGACCAGGAACTCGAAGGTGCCCAGGCTCTGATAGCCCACTTCCGAGGCGGCCTCCTCGACCTCCTTGATCATCCGGCGGCGGACCTTCCAGTCGATGAACGGCGAGGGCGTCTCCTCGACGAGCTTCTGGTAGCGGCGCTGGACGGAGCACTCGCGCTCGCCGAAGGCCGTGACCTTGCCCTGGCGGTCGCCGATGACCTGGATCTCGATGTGGTGGGCGCCGCTGACGAACTTCTCGATGTACAGGGACGGGTCGCTGAAGGCCGCCTTGGCCTCGCCCTGGGCGATGGGAAACTGGTCCTCGAGCTGGGAGGCCGAGCGGCAGATGCGCATGCCCTTGCCGCCGCCGCCGGCCGCGGCCTTGATGATGACCGGGTAGCCGATCTTGGCGGCCGTCTTCTTGGCCACGGTCAGGTCGTCGATGACGGCGTCGCTGCCCGGCAGGATGGGCAGGCCGGCCTTCTTCATGGTCTGGCGGGCCTTGTTCTTGTCGCCCATGAGCCGGATGATCTCCGCCGGCGGGCCGATGAAGGTCAGGCCCTGGGTCTTGCAGATCTCGGCGAACTTGGCGTTCTCGGCCAGGAAGCCGTAGCCGGGGTGGACGGCGTCGGCCCCGGTGATCTCGGCCGCGCTGAGCAGGTTGGCGACGTTGAGGTAGCTCTCCGAGGCCTTGGCCGGGCCGATGCAGACCCGCTCGTCGGCCAGCAGGGCGTGGAGGGACTGGCGGTCGGCCTCCGAGTACACGGCCACGCTCTTGATGCCGAGCTCCTTGCAAGAGCGGATGATGCGGAGGGCGATCTCCCCGCGGTTGGCGACCAGGATCTTCTGGATCATCGGCCTCAACCCGCGGGCAGGATGGAGAACAGCTTCTGGCCGAACTCGACCGGCTTGGCGTTCTCGACGTAGATCTCGACGATCGTGCCGTCGACGTCGGCCTCGATCTCGTTCATGAGCTTCATGGCCTCGATGATGCAGAGGGTCTGGCCCTTCTTGACCGTGTCGCCGACGTCGACGAAGGGGGCCGAGGTCGGGTCGGGGGCCCGGTAGAAGGTCCCGACCATGGGTGACACGATGAGGTGGTGGCCCTTGGCGATCTCGGCGGCCTGGATCTTGGCCTCCTGGACCGCTTCCGTGCCCAGGGCCGGGGCCGCTGCGGGGGCGGCCGGGGCGGCGGGCGCCTGGACGGCCAGCGGGGCCGGGGCGGCCTGGTTCCGGGCGATCTTGACCTTGAAGCCCTCGACCTCGAGCTCGAAGAGGGACAGGTTCTTCTCCTCGAGCAGGCCGACCAGCTTGCGGACCTCGTCGTAGTCGATCTTGCCGTTCATTTCGCTCATGCCCTTATCCACCTCGCGGGAGTGCCCCTACCTTATCGGCCCGGCCCGGCTTTGTCAAGCCGCGGCCCCCCTTTTGGATGGCCGCCGCGCCCGTTCTCCCCATATGGAAGGATCCCAGAGGCCCCGAGTGTCGTCGGCTATTCCGATGTCCGCACATGGGCGGCCTCCCGAGCCGCCCGAGCGGACACCGGTTGACGGTCTTTCGGCCATCGCCTATGATGGCCGGAGAGACAGGACGCGATGTTCGAACAGCTCTCCGGCCGCCTCGAGAAGATGCTGAAATTCCTCCGGGGCGAGGTCCAGGTCACCGAGAAGAGCCTCGGCGAGGCCCTCAAGATGATGCGCCTGGCCTTCCTCGAGGCCGACGTCAGCTACAAGGTCGTCAAGGACTTCGAGGCCCGCATCCGGGACAAGGCCCTGGGCGCCGGGGTCCTCGACGGCCTCAATCCCGCCCACCAGGTCATCCGCATCGTCCACGACGAGCTGGCGGCCGTCCTGGGCGGGGCTCAGAAGCCCCTCCAGTTCGCGAGCCGCCCGCCGTCCATCTTCATGCTGGTCGGCCTCCAGGGCAGCGGCAAGACAACGACCTGCGGCAAGCTGGCCCGCTGGGTGGCCGGGATCGGCAAGAACCCCCTGCTCGTGTCCTTCGACCTCAAGCGTCCGGCCGCCCAGGACCAGCTCCGGACGATCGCCGCCTCCCTGGGCCGGCCCTTCTACGAGATGACCGAGACCCGCATGGCCGAGCCGCGGGCGGCCCTCAAGGAGCTCCGGGACTACACGGCCAACCGCGGCTTCGACCCCCTCATCGTCGACACGGCCGGCCGCCTCCACGTCGACGACGAGCTCATGGCCGAGCTCCGGCTCGTCCGCGACATCCTCGACCCGGTCGAGGTCCTCTACGTCGGCGACGCCATGACCGGCCAGGACGCCGTCAGGAGCGCCCAGGCCTTCGAGGAGCGCATCGGCCTCTCCGGCGTCGTCCTGACCAAGCTCGACGGCGACGCCCGGGGCGGCGCGGCCCTGTCCATCGTCGCCGCGACCGGACGGCCGGTCAAGTTCGTCGGCGTCGGCGAGAAGAGCGACAAGCTCGAGGTCTTCCACCCCGAGCGCATGGCCTCGCGCATCCTGGGCATGGGCGACATCCTGTCGCTCGTCGAGAAAGCCCAGGACGAGGCCGATGTCGCCGAGGCCGAGGACATGGCCCGCCGGCTCCGCAAGCGGGAGTTCACCCTGGAGGATTTCCGCAAGCAGATCGGCCAGATGAAGAAGATGGGCTCGATGGCCGACCTCCTCGGGCACCTGCCCCAGGTCGGGCCGCTCAAGGGCCTGGCCAAGGCCCCCATCGACGAGCGGCGCGTCGTCCACTTCGAGGCCATCATCAATTCCATGACCCCGGCCGAACGGGACGACCCGCGCATCCTCAACGGCAGCCGCCGGGCCCGCATCGCCCGGGGCAGCGGCCGGCCCGTCCACGAGATCAATCAGCTGGTGAAGCAGTTCCAGGAGATGAAGAAGATGATGGGGAGCTCGTCGGTCCGCAAGCTCCTCGGCGGGTTGAAGTAGGCCCGACCGCCACCTCCGCCGGGACCCTCCCTACGGCTTCCCTTCGAGCACGTGCGCGAGGCACTCGAGCCAGAAGGCGGCGTAGTCCTCCCAGTAGACGAAGTTGAGGCCCCAGTGCGGCGCGGGGTCGGACATGAAGGCCAGGACCCGGCCGCGGCCGCACGTCCGCACGGCCAGGAGCGGGTCGTGGGTGTCGCGGACCTCGAGCAGGACCCGGCCCTCGGGGATGGCCAGGGTCTTGTTGTAGCCGAGCAGGGGCGGCATGGTCCGCAGGTTGACGGACTTGAAGAAGCGCTCGCCGGCGGCGGTCAATTCGGCGTCGAAGCCCTCGGTGCTCTCGACGAGGTCCTCGTGGTCGAGGCAGCGCACGGGCAGGATCTCGCGCAGGCGGGTCCGGCCCCAGCCGCCCTTGCCCAGCTCGCCGGTGAAGGAGTACCAGCCGCCCAGGAACATGGCCGACTTGCCGTCCTTGACGGCCTCGACCGTCAGGCGGACGCGGTCCGGGTAGGTCAGGACGGACCGGCCGAACTTGTCCCGGTCGAAGAAGCCCGGGGCCAGCTGGAAGAGCTTGGCGTCGACGTCGCTGAAGACGAGGACGTCGTGATCGGCCAGGACCTTCTCGTAGTCGCCCGGGCCCAGGCGGTTGTAGAAGTCCCAGGCCGGGACGGATTCGACCTGATGCTCCCCGGTCGACTCCAGCGCTTCCTTCAGCCACTTGCCGTAATTGAAGATGTCCAAGCCCTTGACGGAGTGGTAGAAGGGCGTCTCGGCGAAGACCGGGCCGGTCAGGACGGCCCAGTCGCCCACGTAGTAGATCTTGGCCATGTCCCTGTCTCCTTCCGCCCGTAAGGATAACAGAGTCCGGCGGCCGGAAAAAGCCCTTTCCCGGGAGGGTGTCCCCTCGAGAGGACAGCCCCCTCGGGAGTGTTGACTTGGCCCGCGAATTCCGCTATGATTTCCCAGCAAAATCCTCTTTCGCGGAAGTGATACCACAATGATGACCATGCGCTTGCAGAGATTCGGCACCAAGAAGAAGCCCACCTACCGGATCGTCGTCATGGAGGCCAAGACGGCCCGCCAGAGCCAGGCCCTCGACACCATCGGCACCTACACCCCGCTCGACGACCCGGCCGGGGTCAAGCTCGACCTGGCCAAGGCCAAGGCCTGGATCGCCAAGGGCGTGCGCCCGTCGGCGACCGTGCAGTCCCTCCTGGACAGGGTCTCCAAGTCCGCCAAACCCGCTCCTAGCGCGAAATCCTAGAAGGAGGTCAGCGTGAAAGAACTGGTCGAGCTCATCGCCAAAGCGCTCGTGGACCAGCCGGAGAAGGTGCTCGTGACCCAGCTCGAAGGCGAACAGACCACCATCCTCGAGCTCAAAGTGGCCCCGGAAGACCTCGGCAAGGTGATCGGCAAGCAGGGCCGGACGGCGCGCGCGATCCGCATCCTCCTCGGCGCCGCGGGCATGAAGCTCAAGAGGCGTTACAACCTCGAGATCATTGAAAAAGGCTGACCTCGTCGCCCTCGGCAGGGTCGTCCGCAGCGACGGTCGCGACGGACGCCTCAAGCTCAAGCTCAGCGAGAAGGGACCCACCGGATTCGAGGGCGCTTCGGTCTATATCGCCCGCCCCGGCGGGCTCGAGGCCTACAACGTGGAATCGCTCGTCCTCGACCGGAACGCGTATTTCCTGAAGCTCCGGGGCGTGGACACGCTGGCCGCGGCCGACGCCCTGGCCGGCGCGGAGGTCCTGGCCCGGGCGGCCGACTTCAAGCGGCCGGCCGCGGGCCGGTATTACGACTTCGAGGTCATCGGCTGCCGGGTCGCGGGGGCCGACGGAACGGAGATCGGCGAGGTGGCCGGCCTGCTCGAGGCCGGCGGCCAGGTCCTGCTCGTCGTGAGACGGGGGGACGGGGACGTCTACGTCCCCTTCGTCGAGCCCATCCTGGTCCGGGTGGACCGGGAGGCCCGGGAGATCGTCGTCGATCCCCCGGACGGTCTTTTGGAGTTGAATGAGATTTGATATAATCACGATCTTCCCCGAGATGTTCGCCGGCGTCTTCTCGGGGGGGGTCGTCAAGAAGGCCCTGGACCGCGAGGTCGTCCGGATCGGCATCCACGACCTGAGGGACTTCACCACGGACAAACACCGGCAGGTCGACGATCGGCCCTTCGGGGGCCTGGAAGGCATGGTCTTGAAACCCGAGCCCATCTTCCGCGCCGTCGAGGCCGTTCGCGGGCCCGGGCGGAGCAAGGTCTTCCTGCTCTCGCCCCAGGGCCGACCGCTCGACGCGGCGCTGGCCCGGGAGCTGGCGGGCGAGGACCAGGTCATCCTGATCTGCGGCCGCTACGAAGGCGTCGACGAGCGCGTCGCGGAGCATTTGGCCGACGGAGAGATCTCCATCGGGGATTACGTCCTGTCGGGCGGGGAGCTGGCCGCGGCGGTCGTCGTCGACGCGGCGGCCCGGTTCGTGCCGGGCGTCGTCGGCAAGGAGGGTTCCGTGCGGAACGACTCCTTCGCCGGGGGGATCCTCGACTACCCCCAGTACACGAGGCCGCGCGAGTTCCGGGGCCACGAGGTGCCGCCCGTGCTGTTCTCGGGCGACCACGGCCGGATCGAGCGCTGGCGGCGCAAGAAGGCATTGGAAAAGACGGCCCGGCAAAGGCCGGACCTGATCAGGGATAGGGCCCTGTCCCCGGAGGACCGGCGTCTTCTGGAGGAAATCTCAGAGGAAAGGAAGGACGACGAATGAACCAGATCAGCGCGATCGAGGATAAACATCTCCGCAAGGACCTCGCGGACTTCAACGTCGGCGACACCGTCAAGGTCCACTACATCATCCGGGAAGGCGACAAGGAGCGCGTCCAGATCTTCCGGGGCGACGTCATCGCCAAGCGCGGCGGCAGCGTGAAGGCCACCTTCACCGTCCGCAAGGTCTCCTTCGGCATCGGCGTCGAGCGCGTCTTCCCCCGCCACTCGAAGATGATCAAGACCATCGAGGTCGTCCGCAAAGCGAGCGTCCGCCGGGCCAAGCTCTACTACCTGCGCGACCTCAAGGGCAAGGCTGCCCGCCTCAAAGAAGACCAGGGCTGACCGCCGCAAGCCGTGGCCACCCTCAAGCTCGAGAAGGAGCTCTACCGAGGGGGGGCCCGGCTCGTCGCCGGCGTCGACGAGGTCGGCCGCGGCTCCCTGTTCGGTCCGGTCGTGGCCGCCGCCGTCGTCCTGCCCGAGAGCTGGCTGGCCGGCCGCCCGCCCGCCTGGGCCGGCGCCGTGGACGATTCCAAGACCCTGTCTCCCGCCCGCCGCGAGGAGCTCGCGGCGGCCCTTCTGAGGGAGGCCGGCGACGTGGGCCTGGGCCTGGCGTCGGCGGCCGAGATCGACGAACGGAACATCTACCGGGCCACCCACCTGGCCATGGTCCGGGCCGTCGAGAGCCTGGCCGCATCCCCCGACGTCCTCCTGGTTGACGGTTTCCCGATAAAAGATGTACATTACCGCCAGATGGGCATCACCGGGGGCGACCGGACCTGCCGGTCGATCGCCGCGGCGTCCATCGTGGCCAAGGTCTACCGGGACGGGCTGATGACCGTCTTCGACGCCCTCTACGAAGGGTACGGTCTGGCCCGGAACAAGGGATACGGAACGGAAGAGCACTTCCGGGCGTTGCGGGAGAAGGGCCCGACGGGTCTCCACCGGGCCTCATTCCGGCTGGGATAAGGACGGGACCGCATGGGCGCACGCGCCGACCGCGTCAAGGTCATCGAGCAGGCCGAGAAGTTCGTCCGCGGCGGACGCCTCCGGGAGGCCATCGCCGAGTACGAGAAGCTGGCCCTGGCCGACACCCAGGACGTCGGGACGCTCAATATCATCGGCGACCTCCACATCCGCGTCGGCCAGAACGACCGGGCCGTCCACTTCTTCCTCAAGGTCGCCGACGAGTACGAGCGCCGCGGGCTCTATTCCCAGGCCCTGGCCATCTGCAAGAAGATCCACAAGCTTTTCCCCGACCAATCCGACTACGCTCTCAAGCTGGCCGACCTCTACGCCCAGCAGGGCTTCGTGGCCGAGGCCAAGGCCCTCTACGGGGCCGTGGCCGGTCGTTTCGCCGGCGAAGGCCTGGCCGCCGAGGCCGTGACCATCTACGAGAAGACGGTCAAGCTCGACCGCGAGGACCACGAGGCCCGCCGGGCCCTAGCCGGCCTGTACCGGGCCCTCGGCAACGTCGACGCGGCCCTCGAACAGCTCAACGGCAGCGCCGACGTCCGCGTCGAGAAGGGCCAGCTCGAGGCCGCCGAGGACGTCCTCCGCGAGGCCCTGGCCGTCCGGCCCGGCGACGTCCGCACCCTGGTCGGGCTGGTCGAGGTCTTCAAGAAGCAGGGCCGGCCCGGGATGGCCGTGGAACTGCTCGAGGGCGAGCTGGCGGCCGCGCCCGACAGCGTCCAGCTCCTCAACATCCTCGGCAACATCCACTTCGAGGCCGGCGACACCAAGAAGGCCGAGGACATCTTCACCCGCATCGTCACGGGCCACCCCCTCAACGTCAACGCCCGCATCAAGCTGGGCCGCATCCAGATCCTCAAGGACAAGCTCGACCAGGCCTACGAGCTGTTCGAGCCCCTCATCAACAACCTGGTCAAGAAGCACCGCGACGAGAAGGCCATCGGCCTGCTGGGCCTCATCCTGGAGAGCCAGAAGCCCCACCTGCCGGCCCTCGAGCGCCTGGCCCTCATCTACCGGTCGAACAAAGAGGTCAAGAAGCTCGAGGTCGTCGACCGGGCCATCCTCGACGAGCTGCGCAAGATCGGCGACAAGGAGCGCATGATCGGCGTCTACAACGAGTTGGCCGAGCTCCGGCCCGACGATGCCGACCTGGCCCAGGAGGCCCGCTCGCTGCGCCAGGATCTGGGCCTGGCGGTGGAAGAGGTCCGCGACGAGACGCCGGGCCTGTCGGAGAAGGACCGCGAGGCCATCAAGGAAGCCATGGACCAGGCCGACATGTACCTCCAGCAGGGCCTGGTCCGCATCGCCCGCCGCCTGCTCGAGAACCTCCGCTTCCGCTACCCCGAGGACCCCCAGATCGTCCGCAAGATCGCCGTCCTCGACGAGGTCCGGACGCACATCGACGAGGATGAGATCCGCCGCCGGGTGGAGAAGACGAGCCAGCTCGAGGCCCAGGCGAGGGAGCGGGCGGCCGAGAAGAGGGCCGCCGAGCGGAAGGGCCCGGACAAGCGGCCCGAGCCCGAACCGCCGCCGGCCGAGGCCGGACCGGAACCCGGCCCGGTCCCGGAGGAGTCCCCGCCGGCGCGGCCGCCGGTCCCGCAGCCCTCAGCCGAGACCAAGCCCGCCGCGGCCCGCCCCGATGACGGACGCCGCCGGACGTCCGGACCCTTCGGAGACGACGTCCTCGGAGGCGAGAAGGTCAGCACGGCCGACATCTTCGCCGAGACCGACATCATCCCCTTCATCGGGGAAGAACGCGCCGAGCGGCGTTACTACGAACTCGCGGCGGCGGCGGCGGACGAGCTGCGTTGGATCGCCGCGGCCCGCTCCCGCCAGCTCCGCGGCGGCTCCTCGCCCTACGAGCGGGATCTCACGGGCATCGTCGCCGACTTCCGCAAGGACCTCCGGACGCGGGGCGGCGCCGGGGACGCCGACACCCACTATCAGCTCGGCCTGGCCTTCCTGGGCCAGGGACTGATCACGGAGGCCGTCGAGGAGCTGACCCAGGCCGGGGGCGACCCCAAGCTGGCCGTCGAGAGCTACACGCTCATCAGCCAGTGCTTCCGCTACAAGAGGGATTTCGACGAGGCCTCGAAATGGCTGAAGACGGCCCTGGCCGAGACCAAGGCCGGGACCGAGCCCTATTTCGCGCTGCTCTTCGAACTCGCCGACGTCGCCCAGGCCGCCGGCGACCGGGACGAAGCCGTGGGCCTCTTCCGGCAGGTCGCCGACTGGAACCCGGGCTTCCGCAACGTCTCCGCCCGGCTCGAGGAGCTGTCCGGCCCGGCTAAGGCCTGACCCGGCCGTCCTGCCCTGAACTCACATCCCGATGACCAGGCCCGCTCCGGCCCGGGCGTGCCTGGCGAACGGTCCCCTGAGCACGTAGGTCCCCTCCAGGACGAGGCGCATGTTCCGGCGCAGGAGATAGCCGTAGTGGGCCGTCACGGATGTATAGAAGAGGTCCGACAGGTCGGAGTCGACCCAGTTGAAGAGCCCGGCCAGGTACCAGCGGCTGTCATCCCCCTTGGGTGTGTAGATGAGCTCGGCGAAGGCGCCGCGGGTGGCCACCCGGCCCTCGGGCAGGATTTCGGCGAAGAAGGGATTGCTGTCCCGCCGCTCGAGGTACTGGAGGTTGAGCTCGAACGGCTTGACCGTGACCGTCGCGTCGCCGCCGGCCATCCAGACCGCGTTGGCGGTCCCTTCCGGCGCCTCCTTGCCCAGGTAGCCGAAGCCGCCGACCCGGACGGCCGGGGCCACGTCCTGGGACAGGCGGAACATGACGTTCTTGTACTTGTCGTCGTCGAAATTGCCGAAGATGTTGCCCTCGCCGATGCCGTTGCCGTTGACGACCTGGACGGTCAGATCGGTCCCCGTCGGCAGGCCGTAGGTCAGGACGACGCCCCGGTCGTAGGTCAGGTCGATACCCGAAGCTCCCGGCCGGGCCTTGTAGACGGCGTAATCCTCGTAGGGCAGGCGGATCTCGCGCTTGAAGAGCGGGTCGGAGACCTGGAATTGGCCGACCGTCAGGCCGATCCCGGTATTGAAGACGTCGTTGAAATAGACGAAGGCGTCCTCGACGCCGGCGACCTCGCCCTTCTCGCTGAAGAAGAAGTAGAAGTAGTAGGAGACGTCCTTGAAGAGCTGGCCGCCCGAGATGATCTTGAGGATGTGGGGGGCGCCGAAGTCGAGCTTGCGGTCGTTGCCGTCGTTGTAGTCGAGGAAGCCCTCGAGCCGCAGGGCGATGGGGACCTCGCGCAGGAGCGACAGCAGCGAGTCGCCGGTGTCCATGGTATAGCGCGGCGTGTCCTTGTCCTTGATGACGAAGCCGTTGGCGGCGAACTCCTCGCCGTAGGGCTTGAGCTTGGGGAAGGGGGCGTGGCAGGTCTTGCAGGACATGCTGTACTTGCGGGCGAAGGCCGGCATGGCCCGCAGGCTGCCGAGCGAGACGGCCGCGAGCAGGGTCGCGGCCAGGATGAAGCGGAGGGCGGTCTTCATGTTCGGTTCTCCTTTCCCGGGTCCGATCAATCGACGATGGCGACCGTCGTCGAGTGCCGGTTGACCTCGATGGGCTCGGCCTCGTCGGGCGGGACGCCGAGGAAGTCGGCCGCCGGCTTGACCAGCTTCTGATAGTAGAGGACGGCCGTGACCTTGAGCTCGCCCAGGGCGACGCCGTCGGGGAGCCGGAAGGTGCACGTCTCGAGCTTGGTCTCGCGCGGCCCGAGGCGGTAGTCGGTCCCGAGCGACTTGGTGTTCCACTGTTGGAGGGTCATGCGGCCCTGCGGGTCGAAGTAGGCCATGCGGAAGATGCGGTCGCCGATGGGCACGCCGTCGCGCTGGAGGCCCTTGAAGGCCGGGTCGCCGAGGGCGATGCCCATGTCCTGATAGGCCAGGGTGTCGGCGGCGATGGTGAACTCCTCGCCCGCGAAGCCCTTCTTGTCGACCGGCAGATGGTAGACCGTCCCCTTGGCGTCGACGGCCTCGACGTGCATCCAGACGATGCGGTCCTCGACCGAGCCGGACGGGAACTTGTGGCCGGTCTTCTGGTTGAACAGGGCGACCGTGAATTTGACGGGGTCGCCGGGCACGGCCTCGCGGACGTCGGGGTGGATGCGGAGTTCGATCGTGCCCCGGACCTTGCCCTCGTCGTGGGCGCCGTGGAAGAGATGCTGGCGGACGTCGGGGTAGGCCGCGCCCATGGCCGCCGACTTGCCCGGGGCGTAGGTCATGTGGCAGTCGTGGCACTTGACGCCCTGTTTGGCGTAGGGGCCCTCCTTCCACTCGAGGTGGGTCGACTTGACCCAGACGCCGTAGGGGCTCATCTCGTTGTGGCAGGTGCCGCAGAAGTCGGCCGTGCCCAGGAACTCGGACCTGACCAGGTTGTGCTCCGGCGAGTTCTTGTTCTCGCGGGGACCGTACTTGGTCTTGCCGGGCTCGGAGACGAAGTTGAAGTTGTGGGGCGTGTCGCCCTGGAAGCCGGTGGCCGTGTGGCAGATCTCGCAGGGCACGGACTCGTTGGCCCGGCTGTTCTTGGCCGGGACCGGCGGCGGGACGTCGCCGGCCAGGAAGGCGATGGGGGCGTGGCAGCCGTTGCAGCCGGCCTTGACCCCGGCCACGACGGGGTCCTTCTCGGCGTGGGGCACGGCCAGCTTGAAGTACTCGATCTCGTCCCAGTGATGGGTGTAGGCCTGGGACATCATGGCCTGCTGCCATTGGCGGTAGATGTCCGTGTGGCAGGCCGTGCCGCAGAACTGCGGCGTCTGGTAATCGGCGTACTTGCGCGTGCCGAGGGCGGCCTCGCCGGCCTTGGGCGCCTGGGCGGCGGCCATGGCCAGGAAGGCGACGGCGGCGAGAACGAGGACGACGGGCAGGACGGATCGTCTCACGGGGGCCTCCTCTTTGCCTTTTGGGTCCGCCGGTATTGTAAAAGAAAACGGGGACACGTACCAGGGGTACGTGCCCCCGTTCAGGACGGCCTGTGGGAAAGGCCCCTATTCGACGATCTTGGCCGAGATGATGAGGATGAGCCCCTTGTCGCCGCCGTCGAGCTTGGACACCCCGACGACCGTCCGGTCGCCGGACTTGACGTTGAGGGCGCTCTCGATCAGGGTGACGACGACGGGATCCAAGGCCTTCATGGTCTCCGACGCCGGGGCTCCGCGGCGGGTGATCTGCCGCAGCCGGACCTCGGTCTTGATGACCGGCGCCTTGGCGTCCCCGGCCACGTCGGGCTTGAGGGCGAACTCGAATTCGGCTTTGGGGCCCAGGACGACCTCGGCGCTCTCCCGGTTGATGACCCGGATCAGCGTCGAGTCCAGGACCGAGTAGCCTTTGTATCGGAGGAGCTTGCCGAGCTCCTTGATGACCGGATCATTCTTGAGTTCCGCGTCCGTCGTCGCATCGGCTTCCGAGCCCAGCACGAGCTGGACCGTGTAGAGGACGTCGGCCGGCTTGATGTCGATCTCGCGGATGGCGGCCAGGATCTTCTCCACGTTCTCGGGCGTGTCGCTGACCGAGAGGATCGACGGCATGTTGGGATTGAACTGGATGTGGCCCTCGCGGCTGACGTAGGCGTAGAGCAGCTGCTGGATGTCCTGGGCCCGGACGTACTTGAGCTTGACGATCTCCTTGCGCAGGTTCTTGGCTTCGGTGTTCTGGGACGGGGCCGGGGCCGCGGCCGGGTCATCGGCCAGGGCCGGCAGGACGAGGGCCAGGGCGAAGGCCAAGGTGACAGCCGCGATCATCATCTTCTTCATTCGTTCTCTCCTTTATAATCGAAGTTCTTGTCGAAGAACCAGACGATCTGGAGCCCGGTCTCCCGCGAGACCATGGTCATGGACAGGACGTCCTGCCCGCCGGCTGCGAGGGCCGTCCCGCCCGCCGGAGCACCCGCCCTCACCCGTCCCTCCGGTCCGGGGACCGGCCCACGGAAGAGCAGGGCCAGGGCGACGAGGCCGATCAGGGCCCCCGCCGCGGACGCGGCCGCCCAACGCGGCCGGAAGGCCGGCCGGGCCGGCGCCGCATGTCCCGCTTCACCCGTCCCCGCCTGGCCGGCCGCCCGAGCCATCAGGGCCCGCCATTCGGCCTCAGTCCAGTCCGGGACGCCTTCGTCCGTGGCCGCCGTCCGGAGCGTCGCGAGCGCCTCGTGGAACGTCCGGAGTTCCTCCCGGCAGGCCGGGCAGGCGTCGAGGTGGGCCCGGAAGGCCCGGGCCCGCCGCGGCCGGAGGTCGTCCCCCGCGGCGAGCGGCATGAGCCGGCGGATGGTGCGGCAGGTCATCGTCCTACCTCCAGGTGGGGGAGATCGCGGCGGAGGACGTCGCGCAGCTTGCGGCGGGCCTTGGACAGGTGGACCCGGACGGCGACGGCCGAGCAGCCGAGCGTCCGGGCCGTCTCGCGGACGTCGAGTTCCTCGAGGTCCCGCAGGACGAGGACCTCGCGCTCGCGGGGGCTGAGGACGGCGAGCGCGCGCAGGATGTCCGAACGGACCTCCCCGCGCTCCCGCCCCGCCTCCGGGCTTTCCGTGGGCGGCGCCGCGGCGGCCACGGCGCCGAAGGCGGCCGTCTCGCGCGCCTTTCTCCGGTAGCGGTCCCGGGCCTCGTTGGCGGCGATCTGGAACAGCCAGTTGCGGAAGCTGCGCCCCGTATCGTAACCGGCCAGAGAGCGGTAGGCCCGCAGAAGGGCCTCCTGGGCCACGTCCCGGGCCTCCTCGGCGTCCCGGGTCAGCCGCCAGGCCAAGGCCAGCAGGGGCCGCCGGTAAGGGGTGACCAGAGGTTCGAAAGCGTCCGGACGGCCGGCGAGGACCATGGCGACGAGCTCCTTTTCCGTCTCGTTCATTCGCCTGGTTCTACCCCCGCCGGGGCGAAAACGTTAAGGCCGGAGGGGGTCCGGCCTAGAGCTTGGTGCCGACGATGATGAGGTTCTCGGTGTCGACGTAGCAGGTCCCGTTCTCGAAGGCCATGTTGTAGGCGGCCTTGACCTTGTCCGGGGCCTCGCGGTGCATGTTCAGGATGAGGGTCTGCTTGGCCTTGCGCAGGCCGGAGTTGACCAGCCAGTTGTTGATGTTGAAGCGCTTCATCCTGTACTTGTAGGCCCGGACGTCCTGGAAGCCGTTCTTCTGGAAATAGCGGACGAGGAGGGTCTTGGTGAAGGTCCGCCGGACCTCCTTGTGCTTGAACATCTCCGTGTACCAGTCGACGACGTCGGGGTCCTCGGCCGGCGGCACGCCCTCGGCGATGATCAGTTGGCCGCGGCACTTGAGGAGGTCGTAACAGCGCAGGAAGGCCCGGTCGAGGTTGTCCAGGATGTGATGGAAGACCATCCGCCCGACGATCTTGTCGAACAGGTGGTTGTGGAACAGGCTCTCGTTGATGTCCCAGCGGACCATGGAGATGCCGTCCCACTTGCCCCGCTTGAGCATGGAGTCGGAGAAGTCCATGCCGACGACGTGGCGGACGTGGGGCCGGATGGACCGGGCCATGGCCCCTGTGCCCGTGCCGACGTCGAGGACCAGGTCGTTGCGGGAGAACTTGGCGACCTCGATGATGCGGTCGATGTAGCCGGTGTCCTTGGTCCAGTAGAGCCGGTCGTAGTTCCGGGCCCGGATGTTCCAGAAGTGCTTGTCGGGCATCGCGTCCCGCCGCCTCAGCCGCCGACGTGGACGAGGCCCTTGACCTTCTTGAAGACCGACAGGACCTTGTCGACCTGCTCGTCCGTGTGGGTGGCCATGTAGCTCGTCCTCAGGCAGGAGAACTCGGGCGGGACGGACGGCGGGAGCGCGACGTTGGTGTAGATGCCCTCGGCGAAGAAGACCTTCCAGGCCTCCAGGGCCTTCATCATGTCGCCGATGACGATGGGGATGATGGGCGTCTGGCTGTCGCCGATGTTGTAGCCCATGTCCCGGAGCTCGCCCCGGACCCGGGCGGCGATGGCGTTGACGCGCTCGACCCGCTCGGGCTCGGCCTCGAGGACGTCGAGGCAGGCCAGGACCGTGGCCACGTTGGAAGGCGGCAGGCTGGCGCTGAACATGAACGGCCGGGCGAACATCTGGATGAAGTGGACGGCCTCCTTGGGACCGGCGATGAAGCCGCCGACCGAGGCCAGGGACTTGCTGAAGGTGCCCATGACCAGGTCGACGTCCGGCTGCATCCCGAAGTGCCAGCCCGTGCCGCGGCCGCCGCCGAGGACGCCGATGGCGTGGGCGTCGTCGGACATGAACCGGGCCCCGTACTTCTTGCAGATGGGGATGATCTCGGGCAGCTTGGCGATGTCGCCGCTCATGCTGAAGACGCCGTCGACGATGACCAGCTTGGCCGGGCCCTCGGGCAGGCCCTTGAGGACCTTCTCGAGGTCGGCCGGATCGTTGTGCTTGTAGGTCCGGATCTGGACGTTCTTGAGGGCCTTGGCCATCCGGACGCCGTCGATGATGCTGGCGTGGACCTCCTTGTCCGTGACGATGATGTCGTCCTTGTCCATGATGCCCGGGATGGTGCCCAGGTTGACCTGGAAGCCGGTGCTGAAGACGAGGGCCGCCTCCATGCCGGTGTACTTGGCCAGGCGCTCCTCGAGCTCGAGGTGGAGGTCCAGGGTGCCGTTGAGGAAGCGCGAGCCGGTGCAGCTCGTGCCGTACTTCATGACGGCCGCGGCGGCCGCTTCCTTGACCTTGGGGTGGTTGGTCAGCCCGACGTAGTTGTTCGAGCCGATCATGATGTACTTCTGGCCGTGGATGTAGACCTCGGTCCCTTCGGCGTGCTCGATGGGGATGAAATAGGGGAACAGGCCCATGGCCTGGGCGGACCGGGGTGTCACCGGATAGCCGTATCTCTTGCCGCCCATGGGATTGGAATAGAAGTCCTTGCATTTCTCGAAGAGGTCCATGGTCACATCCTTCGGAAGGATTTCCAGCCGATAAGTATAGATTTTCCCGCCGGATAAGTCAATTTCAGGGGGAAACGCCCCGGAAGGGCCGGGTCAGGCAGGTCGGCCCGCCGGCCCCTTTGACCGAGATCTCCCCGCCCCGGTACGTCAGGACCTCGACGCCGGCCTCCTCCAGGAGAGCCGCCGTCCGGGGATTCCCGGCCGGGGCCAGGCACACCCCCGGGGCCAGGGCCAGGACGTTCGTGGCCATGGTGGCGTATTCTTCGTCCGGGACCTCGACGAGCGTGTAGCCCCGGTCGAGGAGGAGGCGGCGGAACGGGACCGGGAGAAGCCGGGAGTAGACCAGGAGTTTGGCGTCGCTGACCGGGCTGATCATGGACATCAGGTGGAGGACGTCGCCGGGGCCGTTCCAATGGGGGAGGGGGACCTCGAGGACTTGGCGGCCGTCCGTCCCGACGATCTCCCGGAACCGTCGGATGCCTTCGCCGTTGGTCCGGTAGCCGTGGCCGACGGCGGCCGTCCGGCCGTCGAGCCAGACGACGTCGCCGCCCTCGAGGGTCGCCGGGGAGCGGACCTCGCCGGCGACCGGCCAGCCGGACCGGGCCGCGAACGCGCCGACGGCCGCCGGCTCGCCCCGGCGGAGGTCCTTGCCCATGCGGCAGAGGACGAGGCCGTCGGGACCGGCGCAGGCGGCGTCGCGGACGTAGATCGAGTCGAGGGTCGTCCCCGGGGCGGCCGGTAGGAAGCGGATGTCCGGCACGAAGCGCCGCAGGACGGCGACGAACGCGTCGTATTCATCGCAGGCCCGGGCGAAGTCGGGCTCCGCCGTGTAGCCTAAGGCGCGCCACTCGGCCGCGACCCGCTTCTGATCGCCCCAGGCCTCCTTGGGATGTTTGAGAAGAAGGCCCCGGATCGGGGCCACTTCGGACAAGGCGGGAATTTCCATGCGGGCATCATATCGGTCCGGCGGGGGGCGTTCAAGGGGGCGGTCGGCCCGAGGGTCCGCCGTTCCTCCCCGCGGGCTTGGAACGGACGGCGCGAAGGTCTCGATTTGTCCAGATATGTCGCAGATAATAAAACAAATGCAGTGGTGTGCGAGGTTTCCTCTGGATTTTCTTGACGGGATATTGTAGAATCCGCGGAAATACAGATAGGAGGAAATATGAAAGCAATCGTCCGCACGTCCCTCGTCCTGGCGCTGGCCGCCGTCCTCACGACGGGCCTGTTCGCCAACGGCCTGAACCTCAACGGCTTCGGCGCCCGATCCGCCGCCATGGGCGGCGCCTTCGTCGGCCTGGCCAACGACTACACGGCCGTCTATTGGAATCCGGCCGGGCTGGCCCTGCTGAAGCAGCCGACTTTCGGCCTGACCGGTGACATCCTCATCCCCAAGGCCACGTACACCCTGGGCGAGTACGAGATGTCGACCAAGAACAAGATGTACCCCGCCGGGCTGCTCGGCTTCTTCACCCCGGTCGGCGAGAACATCGTCGTCGGCGTCGGCGCCTACACCCTGTCGGGCCTCGGCGTGGCCTGGGAGAACACCGGCCTCGAGGCCGCTCTCGTTTCGCCCTATCCGCCGGCCGCCTTCACCCCGACGCTCGAGCCGTCCAAGTGGGAGAGCTTCATCGGCTCCGTCACCCTGGCCCCCTCGATCGCCGTCAAGCTGAGCGACATGGTCTACCTCGGCGCGACCTTCAACATCAACTACGGCTTCTTCAAGACCGACCAGTGGGGCAAGTACATGGCCCTGGGGATCGGCGCCCCCGCTGACGGCCGCGTCGCCGTCGCCCCCATGCTCGTCAACTTCGGCCAGCAGACCCTCAACGTCAAGGGCTGGGGTTTCGGGGCCACCTTCGGCGTCCTGGTCAAGCCGGCCGAGTGGATCAGCTTCGGCGGCACCTTCCGGACCCAGGCCAAGATGAAGCTCAAAGGGACGACCGAGTTCGAGAACATCAATCTCGTCGGCCTCGAGAACGAGTCCGACACCAGCATGAGCGTCGTCAGCCCGATGTGGCTGGCCGGCGGCGTGGCCATCAAGCCGATGGATAAGTTGACCCTGGCGGTCGACGCCCACTATACCAACTGGAGCAAGCTCCAGGAGATCGCCCTGACCTTCGCGGATCCCTATTGGGATGCCGCCCTCGGCGAGGACGCCGCGCTGGTCCTGAACTGGGCCAACAAGACCCAGTTCCGGTTCGGGGCGGAGTACGACCTCGGCAACTTCGCCGTCCGCGGCGGCTACTACTACGACCCCGCCCCGGCTCCGGACGCCACGCTGAACATCCTGATCCCGAGCTTCACGTTCAACAGCGTCACCGCCGGCTTCGGCTTCAAGAGCGGTGCCCTCAAGATCGACCTGGCCCTCGAGTACCTCATGGGCAAGGACCGCACCGTGGCCCCGTCCGGCGACAACCTGCCCGGCCTCTACGAGATGAACATCCTCGTCCCGATGTTCGCTCTGAGTTTCGGCTGGTAAGGCCTTAGGACTTCGCATTCCCCGGGGGGGGAGGGCGCCCGCCCTCCCCCCCCTTTTTTGTTCTTTTCCCACGTCCGGGTCGCCCTCTCGAGGCCGTTTGATTCTCGCCGCGGCTTTGTGCTATAAGCCCCATGGACCCCATGTGGACGAATTCCGGCTCCGCCCATCATTCCCACTCACCGATAAGGAAGGTCTAAACATGGACGAATCGACCAAAACCCCCGCGCCCGCCGAGCCCTCCTGGAGCCGGCGCAAGTTCCTCGGGGCGGCCTCGACGGCCGCCGCCGGCCTCATGGTCGTGCCCCGCCACGTCGTCGGCGGGCAGAAGAAAGGCGCCAAGAAGGCCCCCAGCGATACGCTCAACATCGCCTGCGTCGGCGTCGGCGGCATGGGCGCCGCGGACACCCGCGGCTGCCGTTCCCAGAACGTCGTCGCCCTCTGCGACGTCGACGACGAGAGCGTGGCCCGGCTCCTGCGCCGTGACGACCTCGAGCCGGCCGAGAAGGCCATGTACGAGAAGGCCGCCAAGTACCGCGATTGGCGCCGTCTGTTCGAGAAGGAGAAGGGCATCGACGCCGTCACCGTCTCGACGCCCGACCACAACCACGCCGTCATCGCCATGGCCGCCATCAAGCTGGGCAAGGCCGTCTACGTCCAGAAGCCCCTGACCCACACCATCAAGGAGGCCCGGGCCCTGGCCGAGGCGGCCAAGGCGGCCAACGTGGCCACCCAGATGGGCAACCAGGGCCACGCCGGCGAGGGCGCCCGCCTCGTCTGCGAGTGGATCCGGGCCGGCGCCATCGGCAACGTCTTCGAGGTCCACTGCTGGACCAACCGGCCGATCTGGCCCCAGGGCGGCATCGACGCGCCCAAGGAGATCCCCTCGACGCCCTCGACCCTCGACTGGGACGTCTGGCTGGGGCCGGCGCCCTTCCGCCCGTACCACCCGGCCTACCACCCCTTCAAGTGGCGGGGCCTGTGGGACTTCGGCACCGGGGCCCTCGGCGACATGGGCGCCCACATCATGGACCAGCCCTTCTGGGCCCTCGACCTCAAGGCCCCCGTCAGCGTCGAGGGCTCGTCGACGGTCTTCTCGAACGACTACGCGCCCCAGGCCGAGGTCGTGACCTACGAGTTCCCGGCCAACGGCTCGCGCGGACCCGTCAAGCTGACCTGGTGGGACGGCGGGCTGATGCCGCCGCGCCCGGCCGAGCTCGAACCGGGCCGCATGGTCGGCGACGACGGGGGCGGCTGCTTCATCCGCGGCGACAAGGGCCTGCTCATGTGCGGCACCTACGGCGAGAACCCGCGCCTGGTCCCCGAGACCCGGATGCAGGACTTCAAGCGGCCGGACAAGACCATCCCCCGTTCCAAAGGCATCCGCGAGGAGTGGTTCGAGGCCATCAAGAACGGCACCAAGTCCACGACCGACTTCTCCTACTCGGGCCCGCTGACCGAGGCCATGCTGCTGGCCAACGTCGCCGTCCGCCTCAAGGACAAGAACATGAAGCTCCTCTGGGACGCCGCCAAGATGGAGTTCACCAACCTCCCCGAGGCCAACGAGCTGCTGCACTTCGCCTACCGGCCCGGCTGGAGCCTCTGACTCGCGATGATCGCCGCAGGGACGGTCCCTCCGGGGACCGTCCCTGCTTTTGCTCTGCCCCCGTTCCCGGGAAGTCCCTCTCTCGGTTTCGGCTCGGGGATATCCTCTGGCTCCCCGGCCCCCCGGGGAACCAGTTCGCACGGTTCCCCCCCGCTGCGCGGGTCCCCTCCTCCAGCAACGGGGATCTGCGAGGACAATCCCCTTCGCCGCCTCGAGAGGGAACTCCGATATACCTTCATTACATGAGGGAGAGGAAGGTATCCATGAACCCAAGAGAGATCTTCCGAATTCGGACGAAGGACTTGGCTCTGGTGGGCTTCGCCGTCGCCGCGGCGCTGCTGTTCTCCGCCGCCGCCGCGGCGGCCGCCCAGGACCTGACCTGGGCCGTCCACGACCGCGAACGGCCTCAGCCGAAGGTCGTCGCGCCCGGCCCGGCCGGGCCGCCCGTCCCGCCGCCGGCCGACGCCGTCGTCCTCTTCGACGGCAAGGACCTCGGCCGCTGGACCGACGCCAAGGGCGGGCCGGCCCGCTGGAAGGTCGAGAACGGCTATATGGAGATCGTGCCCAAGAGCGGCGGCATCCGGACCGCGGCCGGCTACGGCGACTGCCAGCTCCACGTCGAATGGATGGCCCCGTCGCCGGCCAAGGGGACGGACCAGGACCGCGGCAACAGCGGGGTCTTCCTGATGGACCTCTACGAGGTCCAGGTCCTCGACTGCTACGGCAACCGAACCTACGCCGACGGCATGACGGCGGCCCTCTACGGCCAGCACCCGCCCCTGGTCAACGCCTGCCGCCCGCCCGGGGAGTGGCAGACCTACGACATCGTCTTCCATAGGCCGCGCTTCGACCAGGACGGGGCCCTCGTCGCGCCGGCCCGGATGACCGTCTTCCACAACGGTCTCCTCGTCCACGACAACGACGTCCTGACCGGCCCGACGGCCCACAAGGCCCGGCCGCCCTACAAGGCCCACGCCGACCGCCTGCCCATTTCCCTGCAGGACCACGACCATCCCGTCCGCTTCCGGAACATCTGGCTCCGGGAGCTCGAGTGAAGGAGCCCGCCATGAAGAGAACGATCCTCGCCTTCGCCGCGGCCGCCGCCGTCCTCGGCCTGCTGGTCTGCTCCGGCGCGGCCCAGGCCCCGGCCCGGGGCAAGTCCGCCCTCGTCGTCTGGGGCGGCTGGGAGGGCCACGAGCCCAAACCGTGCGTCGACCTGTTCGCTCCCTGGCTCGAGAGCCAGGGCTTCAAGGTCGAGGTCTCGCACACCCTCGACGCCTACCTCGACCTGGCCAAGCTCAAGACGCTCGACCTCATCGTCCACATCTTCACCATGTCCGACATCGGCGGCGAGCAGGAGCGCAACCTCGAGGAGGCCGTCAAGAGCGGCGTCGGGCTGGCCGGCTGGCACGGCGGCCTGGGCGACGCCCACCGCTCGGCCGTCGAGTACCAGTTCATGGTCGGCGGGCAGTGGGTGGCCCATCCGGGCGGCGTCATCGACTACGACGTCGACATCACCGACCCGGCCGATCCCGTCACGAAGGGACTGGAGCGCCGCTTTCACATGAAGTCGGAGCAGTACTACATGCACGTCGATCCGGCCGTCCAGGTCCTGGCCACGACGACCTTCTCCGGGGCCCACGCGCCGTGGATCGACGGCGCGGTCGTCCCGGTCGTCTGGAAGAAGCTCTACGGCAAGGGCCGGGTCTTCTACACCTCGCTCGGGCACGTCCGGGCCGATTTCGACGTCCCCGAGGCCCGCGAGATCGTCCAGCGGGGGATGCTCTGGGCGGCCCGCATCTCCGGCGACGACCCGTCTCCGACGAACCCCTACGCCCCGCTCCTGAAGAAGTAGCCGCGGCCGAGCCGGCCCCTCGCCTTGACGGGCGGCCCTCCCCGTGCTACAGCTGTGGGTGAAGGGAGAGGGGAATGGACGCCAAGACCTTTATCCGGACCGCCGGCCTGGCCCTGGCCGTCGCGGCCGGCATCGCCCTCCTCGAGCCGGCCGCGCCCGCGGCCTCCCGGCCTCAAGACAAGACGGACGAGTTCTACGCCCGCTCCGTTGTGGACAAGGTCGAGGTGGTCGCGCCCGACCAAGCCTTGGGCGAGCCGGACGGCCTCTTCTCCGAGATCCGTCCCGGCGGCGAACTGACCGTGCGCATGGAGGGCCGCATCTATTACTCGGAATCGTCCGACGACGGCTCGGTCGTCACCAAGGGCGGCGCGAGCTACGGCCTGGCCGGGCTGTTCCGGATGGACGAGGAAGGGGAGGACGCCTGGCAGCCCCTGCACCCGGGGCGCGGTCCCGGCGGCTTCAAGTTCGGTCCGGCCATGTTCCCGGTCGCCCAGTCGACCGACACCATCCGCATCGTCAACGACGACACCAGGCCCGTCTACGTGGACGCCGTCGTCGGGTACCGTCGGGACTCCGGCGGTCGCGGCTAGGGCCGTCCGCCGCGGACGAAGAGGGCCAGGACGACCTCCGGGCGGAGGCCGTAGAAGCTCATCCGATAGTCGGCGCCGAGCGCCGCGCCGACCTCTTCGGCGAAAGCGGCGGACGAAACGACGACGGCCGGCCGCGCCTCTCCGAGCCCTTCGCGCGCGGCCGCCGGGCTCGTCCAGTAGCCGGCCCGCCCGTAATCCCGGAGGTACCACGGCAGGGGCCAGGTCTCGTCCGGCGGGGCGACGACCGCGACGAGCAGGTCCTTCCCTTCTGGCGCGGCCGCGGCCGCCCTCTCCACTTCCCCGACGAGACGGAGGAGGTCCGGGACCGTCTGGGCGTAGGCGTAGGGATTGGCCGGGTCGGCCGGGCGGGCGAAGCTGGCCCGGTAGCTCTGGGCGGCCAGCCCGGCGAAGCCCGGGACGAGGAGCGCCAGGACGGCCAGCTTGACCAGGCGGGATCGGCTGATGCGGAGGAGCAGGGCGACGCCGTGGCCGGCCAGGAGGACGAGCCCGAAATAGAAGGGCAGGAGGTTCCAGGGCGTCTTGTAGGGGACGAGGCTGTAGGCCGCCGCCGTGAACACGGTGAAGAAGAGCGTGAAGCGAAGGAAGCGCGGCGAATCGTCGCGGCCGCCGTCCGGGGCCAGGGCCCCGATGCCGCCGGCCAGGGCCAGGAACAGGAGGAAGGCCTCGCTCCAGACGGGCCCGGACGCGCCCTTGGCGTAGGCCAGGAGGCCGAAATAGTAATGCCAGGGATGGGCGTGGACGCCGGGATGCCCGGCCCGCTCCAGGGACAGGCCGAGGGCGCGGACCGCGTCGGCCAAGCCCCCGGGGTTGGTGAAGAACGAGGAGTAGAACAGGGCCGCGACCGCGGCTCCGGCGGCCAGGGCCAGGACGGCGTGCTCCGGACGCGGCAGCCCGTTCCGCCCGCCGTGCCAGGTCCAGGACCCATCGGCGGCGGTCCGGCCGCCGGGCCGGGCGTAGGCTTTCTCCGCGAGCGCCGTCGCGGCCAGGGCGGCGGCGGCGGCGGCGAAGAGAAGGGCGCTCGTCTCTTTGGTGGCCGCCATCAGCCCGGCCGCGGCTCCGGCGGCCAGGGCCCACCGGGCGGATCGGGTCTTGGCGTAGCGCCAGCCGGCGCCGATGAGAGCGGCCAGAAAGGCCACGAGGAGCGTCTCCTGGATGTAGAAGCGGCTGTAATAGACCATGGCCGGGGAGACCGCGGCCAGGGCGGCCGCGGCCAGGACGGCCTCGCGGGAGAGGCCCCCCGCGAGCAGGAGGAGCAGAAGGAGGACGGCCGCGCCGGCCAGGGCCGGGACGGCGCGCAGCGCGGCCACGTCGAGCCCGGCCAGGGTCCGGGCCCCGGCCAGGCGGGCCGCCGGCAGGGTCAGGTAATACAGGGTCGGGCCGTGGTGGTCGCGGGGATCGAAACGGTAGTCCCCGCGTTCGAGCAGGGCCCCGAACTTGACGGCCTGGTTGGCCTCGTCGGGATGGACGGGCCGGGCCTCGGGGCGGGCCAGGCGCAGGACGAGGGCGCCGGCCAGGGCGCAGAGGAAGAGACCGGCGAAGGCCTTCTTCGTCATTTGGCCGGGAGGCCGTAGACCTCGACCTCCACGTAGTGGTTCATGTCGTTCGAGGTGTTGCCGCCGCTGTAGAGCCGGACGTAGCGGGCTTTGACCCCCTTGGGATCGAAGAGCTTGCCGTCGAACGTCTCGATGTATTCCTTGTCCTTGCCGGCCCCGAGGCCGGAGGTGTTGTCGTGGTCGTTGTTGAAAACGGTGGTCACGCCGGCGACGAAGTCCTTGTCGTCCGAGACCTGGACGACGACGTCGCGGTAGACCCGGGCCTGGCTGTGGTAGTGCCAGGCCACGATGGCCTGGAGCTCGCAGGGCTTGCCGAGGTCGATCTGGACCCACTGGAGCATGGGCCCGAGCTCGACGTAGTAGCCGTCCTCGCCGGACTTCTTGCCGTCCGTGACGTAGGCCGTCTCGCCGATGACGGGCTCCTTGTCGCTGGCCGTGACCGGCTTGCCGGCCGACAGCAGGACCGTCCCGGCGGGGACCAGGAACGGGCCCCTGGGCTTGCCGGTGATGGACTCCAGGTTGGGGGTGCGGATGTTCTTGGGCGTGCCGACGAACATCGGCTTGGGCAGCTGGATCTTGAGGACCTCCTTCCCGGCTTCCTGGGCCTCGGCGGCGGGGACCAGGGAGAGGACGAGGGCGGCGAGGGCCGTGGCGGCGAGCGTTCTTGTCATCGGCGACTCCTTCGTGGCGCGGGCCCTTTTCCGTCGATCTCGCCCGCGTTGAATATTCTACACGTTTCGGGGCCGGTTTTCACGAGGGCCCAGACCGCCGGGTGCCTGCGGCAGAACCCGGCCACGTCCCGGGTCGCGAGGACCATGAAGGCCGTCGACAGGGCGTCGGCCGCCGCCGCCGAGGGGTGGGAGGCCCAGGCCGCGGCGTGTCCCGCGGCGGACCGTCCGGTCCGCGGGTCGACGATGTGCTCGCCCTTGACCTCGGTCCCCGAGCCGCTGAGGGCCCGGTTCCTGAGCAGGACCCGGCCCGGGCCGGAGGCCCGGCCCTTCGTCGCGCCGGTCCCGACGGGCCAGCCTTCACCCGTCTCGTTCGCTCCGGGTCCCGGCCCTGCGGCCAAGGCGGTGCTCGTGCCGGCGTGGAGAAGGACGTTCGCGGCGTCCCAGTCCTTGAGCAGGGCCAGGGCGGCGTCGAGGGCGTAGCCTTTGCCGACGGCGCCGAGGTCGAGGTCGAGCGGCGGGAGCTTCGACCGGCCCCGGGCCGGGAGCCGGGTGACCGTGAAGCCGGTCCCGGTCCGGTCGACCCGGATGAGCCGGGCCAAGGCCGGGCCCGGGAGCCGCCGGTCGCGGCCCCGGACCGGTGCGGCGGCCGTGCGGAAGTTGACGTCGAAGGCGCCGGCCGTCTCCGCCTGCACGAACGCGGCCAGGCCCAGGACCTCGGCCGTTTCGAGCCCGACGGGCAGGGCCTCGCCGGCCCGGAGCCGCCCGATGCGGCTGATCTCGCTGGCCGGGTCGAAGCGGCTGAACAGGCGCTCCAGGCGGTCGATCTCCCCGAAGGCGGCCCGGGCGGCCTGGCCGGCGTAGGCCTCCTCGCGGCCGGCGACGAAGATCTCGAAGACCGTGGCCATCGCCTCGTGGGCGAAGCGCGGGACCCGCTTCATGCCCCGGCCTTCGGGCCGAGCGGCAGCTCCCGGACGGCGTCGGAGGCGACCTTGAGCCGGGCGGCGACGTCCTTCTCGCCGCGGACCTTCTCGTCGGTCAGGAAGTGGACGTCGAGAAGGCCCTCGGAGTGGAAGCCGGTCCGGAAGTAGTTCATCTCGGCCAGCGACAGGCTCCAGCCCTGGAGCCAGGTCTCGATCTCCTTGCGCTGCCGGCCGCCGCCGAGGAAATGGAGGACGAGCCGGATCGGGGCCGAGGGGTCGATCTCCGCGCCTTCGCTCTCGTCGAGATAGTAGACGCCGCGGACGCCCCAGCGCTGCCCCCCGCAATGGTAGGCCACGCGCTCGGCCATCCGCTGGCGCCAACGGGAGCCGTCCTCGTCCTCGCGGGCCCCGGCCGGGCCGCCCGCGCAGGCCGTCCGCACGGCCGCCTCGGGCGGGGCGAAGAAGCCGACGGCCAGCTCGCGGTCGGCGTTCATGAGGACGCGCAGGACCTTGCCCCCGGTGGCCTCGGGGATGTCGATGACCCGCAGAGCGTGGGCCACGGCGGCGCATTCCGGGCAGTGCTCGGCCAGCTTGTTGGGCGCCTCGAGCAGGAAGCGCTCGTTGAACATCACGCCCTCGTCGTCCGGGTAGAGCGGCAGGTAGCGGATGCCCGACTCGACGAGGTCCTGGAAGAAATGGGTCCCGAAGGAGACGTCGGGGACGTAGTTGCCCTTCTTGCGGGCCACCTCGATGAGCATGGCCGAGTTGTTGATCTCCGAGTAGGTCACGCGGACCCCGAGCTTGATGTCGCCGCGGCTGCCCCAGCGGCCCGGGCCCATGAGGATGAACTGGCGGCGGGGCAGGAGCTTGTTGAGCTTGCCGACGGCCTCGCCGACGGCCACGAGGTCGCCGTAGTCGGCCAGCTCGCCGTAGCGGTCCGGGTCGACATAGACGAGGTGGGTGACGTCGGCGACGCGGCCGTTGGAGACGTGCTTGCGGGCCGTGAACAGGACGGCGGCGTCGGGCAGGTTGGAGGGGATCTCCATGGCCACGTCCTCGGAGGCCTGGCTCTGCGGCCGGCACTGGAGGAGGTAGAAGTCCGTCCCCGTCGAGGCGAACTCGATGTCGACGGGCACGCCCATGGCCGTCGACAGGGTCTTGAGGATGGCCTCCATCTGGAGCATGAACGGCGTGCCGGCGATGAGCCCGTCGAAGGTGACCACCGCGTCGACCTTGGCGATGTCGGTGGCCAGGCCCATGGGCCTCTGGAGGAGGCCCTCCTTGTAGACCGAGAAGACCTTGGTCAGGGCCGGGAACTCGTGTCCGACCTCCTCGAGGAGCTCGCGGATGTCCTTGGTGACGAAGCGGTTCTCCTCGAGGTCGATGACGTCGATCTTCTTGGGCGAGTAGCGGACGGCCTCCTCGGTCGAGACGTTGACCCGCAGGTTCGGCTGGCTGGGGGCGACCAGGACCGGGTAATCGTCGTTGACCCGGTCGACGGCCCGGGTGCCCAGGCCGGGCACGATCCGGAGCAGGCCATCCTCGCGCCTGATCCGGGGGGACCAGCGGAACTCGTTCCGGCTGAAGGCGACGCCGGCGTAGGCCGGGAAGAAGTATTTGCCGGCCCGCGTCCCGACGACCTGCTGGATCATGACCCCCATCTCCTCGTAGAAGTCGAGGAGGCCGCGCTCGGACCGGTACTGGATGGGGTCGGGGCTGAAGATCGAGGCGTAGACCTCGGCCACGGCGTCGCAGAGCGCCTCCAGGCGCTTCTGCTTGTCGCCCTGGTTGGCCAGGAACAGGCTCTTGTACTTGCCGGCGAAGGCCGTGCCCAGCCGGTCCTCGAGAAGGCTCGAGCTGCGGACGATGAGGGGGACCTCGCCGAAGTCGTCCAGCGCGACCGACAGGCCCTTGACGAC
This sequence comes from Candidatus Aminicenantota bacterium, assembly GCA_017999365.1. GTDB lineage: Bacteria > Acidobacteriota > Aminicenantia > Aminicenantales > Saccharicenantaceae > RBG-16-66-30. The sequence goes on along the minus strand of JAGNLW010000001.1, from coordinate 946,308 downwards.
CTCGGGCGGGAAGGACGAGTTCTTGAAGACCTGGACGAGGTGGGGATATTCCTGGCGGATGACCTCGATGTCCTTGTACTTCTGCTCGTGGACCTCGTCGAGATTGTTGTGGGTCGAGAAGGCGCTCAGCCCGTCCGAGGTGATGTACCAGGTCTTGGGCTTCTTGACCGAGCCGATGATGGCGTTGCGGCGGGCCGCCTGCTTGAGGATGCGGCTGGCCAGGAACAGCCCGGCGCTCTTGCCGCCGAGCTTGCCGTGGCTCCCCGACGGGAAGACGATCCGCTCCATGAGGTCGAAGAAGTCCTCGAGGTCGACGTACTTCTTGGCCACGTTGATGAACTCGAGCTGCTCGGTGAAGAAACGGCGGATGAGGCTGACCCGGACGCTGTTGGCCTTAGACCGGGGCAGGGCGATGCCCTCCGGGGCCAGGATCTTGATCCGGCGCATGCTGTCGAGGACCTCGGCCAGGTCGGCGTAGACGTTCTCCAGGCTCTGGACGGCCGAGCTCGAGCGGTCCTCGTTGATCCAGCGCTGGATGCGGTCGAGGATGTCGTCGTCGGCCAGGTTGGCCGAGGCGATGCGGAAGGTCTCCTCGGTCAGCTCGAAGAACCGGTCCATGGACTCCCGGCTCTGGGGCAGGTTCGATTCGCCGAACAGGCTCTCGATGGTCCGGCCGCCGCTGAAGCGCTGGAGAAGGTCGCGGGCCTCCGGGACGCCGCGCCAGCCGAGGTAGTTCATCATCTTGCGCGAGACCCCGATGAGCAGGCCGGGATTGGTGTTGCGGAGGAGGTCGAGGGCGATCCGCCAGCCCTGCTTCTCCCCGGCGGCCTCCCGGCGGTCGTCGCTCATCTTCTCGTACATGCCGCGGAGGCGCTGATGGAGGATGAAGTGGCCCAGGCGCTCGGCGACGGTGTGGATGAGCTTGACCTCGCCCTTCATGAACGGGCCGCAGTCGCTCTCGGGCATGGGTTTCTTATAGGACACGCAGAGGCGGCCGACCGAGGCGTCCTGGACCCGGATCTCGGCGCACTCCGTGTGCGGCGTCTCCTCGTAGTCCGGCGATTCGAAGACGTCCGAGCCGTAGGTGATCTGGGCCTGGCAGCACTCGGGGTACTGCCAGCCGGGCGGTATGGCTTCGATGACCTGGCGGAAGACCTCCTCCAGGGGCACGTCGTAGAGGCTGAGGATCTCCTCGATGCGGTAGAGGCAGTTCAGCTCCTTGGCCCGCTCGTGGAGGGTGGAGAACAGGGTGTTGACGGGATTGGGCGTGCGGGAGTTGGTCATCGGGCTGCGTCCCTCCTCGGCCGCCGGGGCGGCCCTGTCCTCGCCCGGCCCGGGGCCGGGAGCTTATAGAACGCCCGCCCTCCCCGGGGAGACCGGGGAGGACGGGCGCGTGAACGCAGCGTCGGAAGCGGTCAGACCCAGCCGCGGTCCTTGCAGGCGTTGGCGACGCGGCTGACGGAGATGACGTAGGCGGCGTCGCGCATGTAGAGCTTGCGCGTGCGGGCCAGCTCGCTGACGGCCTTGAAGGCCGAGGTCATCTTGTCGTCGAGCTTGATCAGGACCTCGTCCTTGGTCCAGAAGAAGTTCATGTTGCACTGGACCTGCTCGAAGTAGCTGCAGGTGACCCCGCCCGCGTTGGCCAGGAAGTCGGGGATGACGAAGATGCCCCGGCTCTTGATGACCTCGTCGGCCTCGGGGGTCGTCGGTCCGTTGGCGCCCTCGGCGATGACCCGGACCTTCTTGGCGATCCTCTTGACGGTCTCGGCGTTGATCTGGTTCTCCAGGGCCGCCGGGATCAGGATGTCGACGTCCTGCTCGATCCAGGCGTCGCCGGGCAGGCGCTCGTAGTCGAGAGCCTCGGCCTTGGCCTTGTCGATGCCGCCGAAGCGGTCGGTGATGGCCAGCAGCTCCTCGAGGACGACGCCGCTTTTCTTGCGGTAGGTGTAGGAGGCCTGGTCGTTCTGGTCCCAGCAGGAGACCGCGACGACCTTGCCGCCGAGCTTGGTGTAGAGCTGGATGGCGTACTGGGCGACGTTCCCGAATCCCTGGACGGCGGCCGAGGTCAGCTCGACCTTGAGGCCCAGCTCCTTGAGGGCCTCGCGGAGGGTGTAGACGACTCCGTAGCCCGTCGCTTCCGTCCGGCCGAGGGACCCGCCCATGCCCACCGGCTTGCCGGTGATGAAGCCGGGGTACTTGGCGTTGTGGATGGTCTCGAATTCGTCGAGCATCCAGAGCATGTGCTGGGGATTGGTCATGACGTCGGGGGCGGGGACGTCGCGGAGGGGGCCGACGTCGTGGGCCAGGACCCGGATCCAGCCGCGGCAGAGGCGCTCCTGTTCGCGCTGGCTGAGATCGTGCGGATCGCAGATGACGCCGCCCTTGCCGCCGCCGAGGGGGATGTCGACGACGGAACACTTCCAAGTCATCCACATAGACAGGGCCCGGACGGTGTCGATCGTCTCCTGGGGGTGGAAGCGGATGCCGCCCTTGCAGGGCCCGCGGGCGTCGTTGTGCTGGCAGCGGAAGCCCTTGAAGACGCGGACGCTGCCGTCGTCCATGCGGACGGGGATGGAGAAGTGGTATTCCCGCAGCGGCTGCCGCAGGAGGTCCCGGGTGGGTTGATCGAGCTCGAGAAGGTCGGCCACAGCGTCGAACTGTTTCTGGGCCATCTCGAAGGCGTTGAACCCTTTCACGGCCATTGATACGCTCCTATCGGATGTGAAATGATGAGGGCCTCCGAAGACGCCCTCATGTCGCGGTTCCCGCGACAGAAAATGATATCCCAACAGGGGAGAAATAGCAAGGACGCGGCGGCGGACCCCCGGGCGGCGGGTCAGGGGGCCGGCGGAGGGGGCGGGGCGGCGGCGAAGACCTCGAGCCCCAGATAGACCGCCGCGGCGACGGCCGAGAGGACGGCGCTCAGGCGGTGGAACTCGAACATGAAGGCCTGCCCGGCCGTCCGCAGGAGCGGCAGCATCGGCAGGAGGGCCGAGACCGTCAGCAGGAAGCCCGCGAGAACGAAGGCCCAGAAGGCCCAGGCCCTGACCCGGGCGGGGGTGATGCCCATCTTCCTCGGGTCGAGGAGCGTCAAGCTGAGCAGGGCCGGCCGGGGCACGGCGATGAAGTGCCGCCCCTTGAAAACGACCAGGACGGTCAGGGAGACGGCGAACAGCCCCCCGGCCACGACGTGGCCGACGAGCGGAAAGCCGTAAAGACCCCGGTGGACGAACAGGGCGAAGAAGAAGCCGCTGGCCGCGAGATAGAGGAAGCTCGCGTACAGGACGACGTGGAGCCATCTCTCCAGGACCGGCCAGCGCCACACCGGCAACTCCCGGAGATAGGCCGCCCAGGCCCGGGGCGAGGCCCGGCGGGACATCTGCACGGTCCGCAACGCCAGCCAGGCGAAGAATTTCTCGGCGATCTCGGCGTAGAGGATGGTCGTGTGGGCCTCCGGGCGGGTCGTCCAGAAGCGGTGGAAGGCCAGCCCGAGGAAGGTCCCGGCGGCGGCGAGGAGGGTGACGGCCGCGAACAGCATGGCGCTCACCTCTTCTCCAGGAAGCCGGCCACCCGGCCCAGGGCGACCAGGCCGGCCAGGAACAACAGCGCGCCGATGACGGCCGCGCAGACCCCCAGGACGATCTTGAGGGCCGGCCGGACGATGAAGGACAGCCCGAAAACGCGCTGGAACAGCCCGCCGAGGCCCATGAAGGAGGAGGCGGACCGCTCGGCCACGGACGCGGTCAGCAGCGGGCCCGTGCCCTCGAGGCGGCCGAAGAAGAAGTCCGAGCCGCCGCTGTGGCAGTCCGTGCAGCCCTTCCAGCCGAGCGACTGCTGGGCCGGGCGGACGCCGTGGGCCAGGGGCCAGGTGACGGGCTCGGCGGCCTCGTCTTTCACGCTTTCGAGGCGGCCTTTCTTGTCGAGCCGGAAGAGTCGGCCGCCGGAGATGTAGACGAACTCGGCCTGGTCGTCCGCTTTCCTCAGGGCCGCCAGGACGAGCCCGACCTGCTCCTCGGTCAGGGTCTTGTCCGTCCCGGCCTTGGCGGTGACGGTGCCGATGTCGAAGTCGGCGGCCAGGGGGACGAGCTTGCCCTCGACGATCCAACCCGGGCCGGGCGCGCCGCCGAGGTCGGCCGGCGCCTCGGAGGCGTCGAGGAAGCCGTCGACGATGCGGTAGAGCGTCGACCGGACGAGGAAGACCGGCTCTCCGGGCTTGCCCGGGGTCGTGGCCAGGGCCTGCAGGAAGTCCTGGAAACGGGCGTCGACGGACGGGTCCTTGTCGGGCGAGGCGGGGTCGAAGTCGGGAACCAGGGGCGCGATGCCGGCGGCCGTGCGCAGGGCCCAGAAGGCGGGCGCGGCGCCGTCCCCCGCGCCCTCCGGCCGGGACGAGGCGTCCAGGCCGAGGTCGACGTTGGGGGCGAAGACGAAACCGCCCGAGACGAGGACGGGCGTTTCGTCCTCGGCCAGGGTCTGTCCGAGGGCGGCGAGGGTTTGCGCGATCCGTTCCTCGGGCTTGAGGAAGTCGCCCGCGGCGGCCTCGACGGCCTTGGGCTGGAGGGGGACGAGGTCCTGCCCGGCCCTCTTGGCCCAGTAGGCCGGCCAGACCAGCCGGTGCGGCGCGATCCGGCCCCGACCGTCCTTCTTATAGACGGGCTCGACGAGGACCGGCGCCTCCGTCGCCCACGTCGCCACGCCGTAGATTCCGAGGCGATTGGCCCGCGAGGTCCGGACCCGGGTGAAGCCGTCCTTGGGCATGGGCCCCGAGTGGCAGACCGTGCAGGCCAGGCGCTTGAAGTGGACGAGGGGCAGGCCGGTGTGCTTGGGGAAGGGGGCGCCCAACCGGCCGGGGACGACCTTTTTCTCGCCCTTGGCGTTCTCGCCGAGGTGGCAGCCCCGGCAGGTGAAGGCCTCGGCCGGCCGGTTGCCGGTCTCGTCCGCCTCGCCCTCGTAGCCGCGGACCATGGCGTGGTCGAGGCCGTTCCGGTGGCAGTCGGCGCACGTCAATCCGGCCGCGGCGTGGACGTCGCCGTCGGCGGTCCACTGGGCTTCGCCCGCGGGCGAAACGGCGTGGCAGGCCAGGCAGTTGGCGTCGGCCGGCTTGTGGTCGAGGTCGAAGAAGGTGCGCTGCTTGGAGTCGAAGTCCGCGGCCCGGTACTTGACCGAGGGGGCCACGGCCCAGAGGTGGTCGTCGAGGTTGGGCCCGTCGACGACGTCCCAGGTCTCCTTGAGGCGGGAGGCCATGCCGCCGACTTCGCCGAGGCCGCCGGCCGCCGTGGCCGCCCAGCGCAGGTTCTCGCGCAGGATCTGCTTGGCCCACTCGCTCGGGTCCTGGCGGCCCGAGCCGTTGTGGCAGGCCAGGCAGTTGGCCTCGGCCCGGCCGGAGACGTTCCAGCGGGCCTCGGGATGGGCCAGGACCTCCTCGTCGGGGGGCTCGGCCGCCCCGCCGCCGGGCATGTGCCGGCCGAAGAGCAGGGTGAAGTCCCAGGCCGTCAGGCCGGCCGCCGCGGGATCGTAGAGGCCGGGCCACTTGCGGTACGAGAGCGGCAGGACGGTGCCCGTCCGCGGGTCGAACTGGAGCCAGGGCTCGCCGGGACGGCCGTCGTTCGCCGAGGCCTTGCCGGCGAAGTGCCAGCCGCCGCTGACCGTGGCGTAGTCGTGGCAGGGGCCGCAGGTGAAGCGGGCCGAGTACGGCAGGGGATCGGTCTCGGTCGGCACGATGAGCTCGTCGTTCTCGTCGCGCAGGGGGATGAGGTGGACGGGCGTCGTCCGGGCCCCGTCCCAGACGGCGTGCGTGTCGGCCGCGGGCGGGGTCTGGGCGGCCTGCCCGGCGGCCGCGACGGCGATCGCCGCGGCGAAGGACGCGAGGGCGGAGAGGACCCTGCCGCGGCGGCTCATGCCTTGAACTGCTCCGGCCGGAAATCGACCACCTGGCGGGCCTTGACCGCCTCGTTGGCCTTGAGGACCGCGACGCACGATTCGTAGGCCAGCTCGGCGGGGCAGTTGAGCGGCGTGCCGTGGCGCACGGCGTCGAAGAAGTTCTCGAGGTGGGGCTGGTGGGCCGGCTTGGCCAGCTCGACCGGCAGCGGCCAGCGGCCCGCCTCGGCCGTGACCCGGACGTCGACGTAGATGTTCTTGGTCGCCGACTTCTGGATCGGCACGGCTTCGGACTGGAGCAGGCCGGCTTTGGCCAGGGAGTCCCACTCGGGGGCGTGGGGCTCGCGCATGGCCCAGTTGCCGCGTTCGGGGATCTCGGACAGGACGAGCGAGCCGTTCTCGCCCATGAAGGTCTCGTAGAAGCCGCCGTGCTGGGTCGTCGTCTGGACCTGGTAGAAGGCCCGGGCCGTGCCCTGCGGCGTGGCGTACTCGTAGATGGCCATGACGTTGTCGTACCACTCCCAGTCCCTGTAGTAGTCGAGGCCGCCGCTGGCCACGACCGACTTGGGCGGCCCGCCGTAGACCCAGCTGAACAGGTCGATCTGATGGGAGCCCAGGTCGACCATGGGGCCGCCGCCGAACTTCTTGTAAAGGCGCCAGTTGCGGAACTCGGTCATGTTGGCGTAGCCGTACTTGTCGAGGGTGGCCTGGTCGATGGCGTATTTCTCCGGCCAGCCCAGGAGGTCGGCCTTGGCCCGGTTCCACTGGGCGTAGGCGACGGTCACCCGGCCGAGCAGGGCGCGGTCGCGGATGAGCCGGTCGAGAGCGTGGATGTAGCGGGGATTGGAGCGGCGCTGGTGGCCGATCTGGAGGAGCTTCCCCGTCTCCCGGGCCGTCAGGACCATGGACCGGGCCTTCTCCAGCGTGTTGGCCATCTCCTTCTCGCAGTAGACGGGCCAGCCGCGCCGGAGGCAGGCGTTGGCGTGCTCGGCGTGGACCCAGTCGGGGGTGGCCACGACGGCCGCGTCGATGTCCTTCTCGGCCGCCAGGAGCTCGCGGTAGTCTTCGTAGACGTTGGCGGCGTGGCCGTACTTCTTGAGGTAGTTGCCCGTGTATTGGCGGCTGTAGGACCAGATGTCGCAGATGGCCGCGATGCGGACCGAGGGGACGCGCAGCATGGCCTCGATGAGGACCCGGCCCTGGGCGCCGCAGCCGATGACGGCCACCCGCAGCTCGTCGGCGGCCTTCGCGGCGGCGGCCGCCGGAGCGGCCGGCGCGGCGGTCTGGCCGAAGGCCGCGCCGGCGAACGCGGCGCCGAGGCCGGCCGCGGCCGAGGATCGGAGGAAATCGCGCCGGCTGATGGGGTCGGCGGCCGGCGCCGGATGCGTCTTGCCCATGGGCTGTCTCCTGTCGTCTTCGAAGCCGCCCCATCATACAATAAATGGGGGCCGGAGATGAAGCCGTCGTCTTGACTTTCCCGCGGGCCCCGCATACCCTTCCGGCATAGGCCTTTCGCCATTCCCGCATGACCGATCACCGCCACCGAGGGGAGAGCATCTCATGACCAAGAGGACCGTGTCCTGCCTTCTTCTGGCCCTGGCCGTCGCCGGCGCCTTCGGCTGCAAGCCCAAGGCCCCCGCCGGCCCGGCTCCGTCCGAGATGGAGTGGTACCGCTACATCAGCGCTTTCACCACGGGGGCGGTCTCGCGCAAGGCGGCCGTCCGGGTCCTCTTCGTCGCCGACGCCGCCATGCCCGGCCCGGCCGAGGCCGGGCTCATCGAGTTCACCCCGTCTCTCGCCGGCAAGGCCGAATGGCGCAGCCCGCGCGAGCTCGTCTTCACGCCGCGCGACGGGCTCAAGCCCGGCCAGGACTACAAGGCCGTCGTCCGGGTCGGCCGCGTCCTCGACGTGCCCAAGGCCTTCGCCCGCTTCGCCTTCGGCTTCACCGTCGTGCGGCCGGACATGGAGATCGCCGTCGAGGGCCTCTTCGCCGAGGACCCCGACCGGCCCCAGGCCCAGGTCCTGCGCGGCCGGGTCGTCACCGCCGACGACGAAGAGCGCGCCCTCGTCGAGAAGGTCCTGCGGGCCGAACAGGCCGGTCGGTCCCTCGCCGTCGACTGGAGCCATTCGCCCGGCGGGCTCGTCCATCTCTTCTCCGTCCGCGGCGTCGAGCGCGGCGAGACGGCCTCGGCCGTGGTCCTGGAATGGGACGGCGGGCCCATCCGCGTCGAAGACCGCGGCCGCCAGGCGGTCGAGGTCCCGGCCAAAGGCGAGTTCAAGATCCTGGCCGTCGAGCCCGTGCTGGGCGAGGCCCGCCACGTCCTGGTGCGCTTCTCCGACGCCCTGGCCAGGGACCAGGAGCTCAAGGGGCTCATCGTCGCCGAGGACCGGCCGCTGACCTTCGAGATCGACGGCAACGTCGTCCGCCTCTACTCCGCCCGGGAGTTCTCCGGCACCGTCGACGTCCAGGTCATGCCGGGCGTCCGCAACGCCTTCGGCCGCCGCCTGGCCGAAGGGCTGGACCGGCGGATCACGTTCGAGTCCATTCGGCCCCAGGTCCGCTTCGTCGGCCGGGGCCTGGTCCTGCCGCGCAAGGACCGGCTGACCGTGCCCTTCGAGGCCGTCAACCTGCGCAGCGTCCAGGTGGCTGCCTTCCAGATCTACCCGGGCAACATGGCCCAGTTCTTCCAGGTCAACAGCCTCGAGGGCGGCGAGGAGCTGGCCCGGGTCGGCCGCTACCTCTGGCGCAAGACCGTGCCGCTCTCGGACGACCCTACCGCGACCGGCAAGTGGACCCGCTACGACCTCGACGTCACCTCCCTGTTCGCGGAGAATCCGGGCAGCCTGTTCCGCATCGTCCTGTCCATGAACCGCGGCAATTCGGCCTATCCCTGCCCGCCCTCGGACCGCCCGGTCCGGACCGAGGGGCCGGTCCGGAACATGGACGACGAGGGCTACGGCCGCTACCAGAACTGGGACTACGCCTCCGAGGGGGACGACCTGCCCTGGAACGAGTGGCGCGACCGCGAGGACCCCTGCTCGGACGCCTACTATTTCCCCAACTTCAATCCGGCGGCGGTGGCCGGCCGGAACTTCTTCGCCTCCGACATCGGCCTGGTGGCCAAGCTCGAGGCCGGCGGCGCCCTGCGCGTCGTGACGACCGACATCGGCACGGCCCGGCCGCTCTCCGGCCTCAAGGTCCGGGCTTACAACTACCAGAACCGGCTCCTCGGCGAGACGTCCTCCGACGGCAACGGCTTCGCCGCGCTCGAGCTCCGCGAGCGGCCGTTCTACGTCTCGGCCGAAGGCGGCGGCGACATCAACTACCTCCGCGTCTCGGCCGAGGGCGTCCTGGCCACGAGCCATTTCGACGTCGGCGGCGAGACGACCGATAAGGGCGTCAAGGGCGTCCTCTACGGCGAGCGCGGCGTCTGGCGGCCGGGCGACACCCTCCACCTGACCTTCGCCCTGTTCGACCGGGACGGGGCCCTGCCCGAGGGCCATCCCGTGTCCCTCGAGCTCTACGCCCCGCAGGGCCAGCTCGTCGGGACCTTCGCGCCGGACCGGACGGTCGAGCCGTTCTACGCCTTCCGCGTCGCCACCGAGGAGTCAGCCCCGACCGGCAACTGGCGGGCCCGCGTCCTCGTCGGCGGCCTGACCTTCGAGCGAACGCTCAAGATCGAGACGGTCGTTCCCAACCGGCTGAAGATCGCGCTCGACGCCGGGCGGGAGTCCCTGCGGCGCAAGGACATGCCGTTCGAGGCCGCCGTCGCGGCCCAGTGGCTCCACGGCGCCCCGGCGTCCGACCTCGAGTACGACGTGTCGGTCCGCCTGTCGCGGCGGGCCACGCGCTTCGACGGCTATCCCGATTACTCTTTCGACGACCCGGCCCGCGACTTCGAGGGCGGCACGGTCGAGGCGGCCAAGGGCGTCCTCGACGCCGGCGGCAAGGCCCGGGCCCGCATCGACATCAAGCCCGAGCAGGCCAGCCCCGGGATGCTCGAGGCGGCCTTTACCAGCCGGGTCTTCGAGGCCGGCGGCGACTTCAGCGTCGACACCTTCTCCCTGCCCTTCCATCCCTACGATTCCTACGTCGGCCTGCGCGTGCCGAAGGGCGACCGGGAGCGGGGCCTGCTGGTGACCGATCAGGACCATCAGGTCGACATCGCGACCGTGGACCCGGCCGGCAAGCCCGTGTCCCGCGACCGGGTCGTCGTCTCCCTGTACCAGATCGAGTGGCGGTGGTGGTGGGAGCGGAGCGGCGAGTCTCTGGCCCAGTACGTCTCCGACACCCGGACCCGGCCCATCGCCCAGGCGACGGTCTCGACCCGCGACGGCGCCGGCCGCTGGTCGTTCAAGATCCGCCAGCCGGCCTGGGGCCGGTTCCTGATCCGGGTGGAGGACCCCGTGAGCGGCCACGCCGCCGGCCAGGTCGTTTACGTCGATTGGCCGGATTGGGCCGGCCGGGCCCGCGGGGAGGGCGGTCCCGGGGCGACCGCGCTGTCCCTGACCTCCGACAGATCCTCTTATAAAGTCGGCGAGAAGGCCGTCGTCTTCCTGCCCGCGGCCGCCCAGGGGCGGGCCCTGGTCTCCCTGGAGACCGGGACCTCGGTCCTCGACATGAGGTGGGTCTCCACCGTCGAGGGCCAGAACCGCGTCGAGGTCCCCCTCACGGCGGCCATGACGCCCAACGTCTACGTCCACGTCACGCTCCTCCAGCCGCATCGCGACAAGGCGACCGACGTGCCCATCCGGCTCTACGGCGTCCTGCCGCTCCTCGTCGAGGACCCGGCCACGCGGCTCGAGCCGGCCGTCCAGGTGGCCGGCGAGCTCCGGCCCGCGGAGAGATTCAAGGTCGAGGTGCGCGAGGCGGCCGGGCGGCCCATGACCTACACGCTGGCCGTCGTCGACGAGGGCCTGCTCGGCCTGACCCGGTTCGCGACGCCCGACCTGCGCAAGGCCTTCTACGCCCGCGAAGCCCTCGGCGTCCGCACCTGGGACCTGTTCGACCTCGTCGCCGAAGCCTACGGCGCCGAGATGGCCCGCCTTCTGGCCGTCGGCGGCGACGAGAGCGCCGCCTCCCTGGACAAGGCCAAGCAGCCGCGCCGCTTCCCGCCCGTCGTCCTGTTCGAAGGCCCGTTCGACCTCAAGGCCGGCGCGAGCGGCGTCCACGAGCTCCTCATGCCGCAGTACTTCGGGGCCGTTCGGGTCATGGTCGTGGCCGGGCGCGGCGGCGCGTTCGGCTGGGCCGAAAAGTCCGTGCCGGTCCGGCGGGACCTCATGGCTTTGGCCACCCTGCCGCGGGTCGTCCGGCCCGGCGAGGACGTCGTCATGCCGGTCACGGTCTTCGTCGACGGCGCCAAGGTCAAGGAGGTCGCGGTGGCCGTCGAGACCGACGCCCTGTTCGAGGTCGTCGGCGAGCGCGAAAAGACCGTGGCCTTCGACAAGCCCGGCGACCGCATCGTCGCCTTCGCCCTCAAGTCGACCGGCGGTCTCGGCACCGGCCGGGTCCGCTTCCGCGCGACGAGCGGAGGAGAGAAGGCCGAGGACGCCGTCGGCATCCCCGTCCTGGCGTCGAACACCCTGATCACGCAGACGACGCGTCTCGAGCTCGGGCCGGGACAGTCGGCCCGCCGGGAGGTCGTGCCCTTCGGGCTGGAGGGCACCAACACGGTCACGGTCGAGGCTTCGCCCCTGCCGCCCCTCGATCTCGAGAAGCGGCTGGACTTCCTCATCCAGTACCCCCACGGCTGCCTCGAGCAGACGCTCTCGGCGGCCTTCCCCCAGCTCTATCTCAAGGGCCTGGCCAAGCTCGACGAGCGCGAGAAGCGCGAGGTCGAGGACAACGTCAAGGCGGCCGTCCGCAAGCTGGCCTCGTTCCAGACGCCGAACGGCTCTTTCGCCTACTGGCCCGGCGACCGCGACGGCCACGAGTGGACGAGCGCCTATGCCGGCCACTTCCTGCTCGAGGCGGCCCGGCTCGGGTACCACGTGCCCCAGGCCATGCTCGACGGCTGGCGGGCCAACCAGAAGCTCCTGGCCAACGCCTTCGTCACCGGCGGCGCCGCGGCCAAGCTGACCCAGGCCTTCCGGCTGTTCAACCTGGCCCTGGCCAGGGACCCGGACCTCGGGGCCATGAACCGGCTGCGGGAGAGCGCCGACCTCGACGGCCTGGCCGGGCTGATGCTGGCCGCGGCCTTCCAGATGACGGGCCAGACGGACGCCGCGGCCGACCTGGCCGACCGGGCCAAGCCCGAGTTCAAGCCCTACCGCGACGACGGCGACACCTTCGGCTCGGACCTGCGGGACCGGGCGCTGGCCGTCCGCTGCGCCGTGCAGGCCGGAAAGCCGGCCAAGGTCAAGGACCTGGTGGCCGACCTCTCCCGGACGCTGGCCTCGGACACTTGGCTTTCGACGCAGGAAACGGCCTGGGGGCTGATGGCCGTGGCCGCCTATTACGGCAGCACGGGGCTCAAGCCGTTCCGCTACCGCTTCGGCTGGGACGGGGAGCGGGCCGTCGACGTCTCGTCGGAGACGCCCTTCGACCGGCGCGAGGTCCCGGGCTTCCCGCTCAAGGGCCGGACGCTCGAGGTGGCCAACACCGAAGGCGGGACCCTCTACGTCAGTATCTACCGGCGGGGCGTGCCGCCGGCCGGGGTCGAGACGGCCTCGGCCGAGGGGCTTTCTGTCGAGGTTGCCTACCGCGACCTCAAGGGGAACACGTTGGCCATCGATAAGATCGCGCAGGGGCTCGACGTCGTGGCCGAGGTCCGGGTCAAGAACCTGACCCTCGCCCGCCACCGCAATGTCGTCCTGACCCACCTCGTGGCCTCGGGCCTGCAGATCAAGAACCCGCGCTTCGCCGGGGGAGAAGGCCAGCCGGACGAGGTCGATTACCAGGACATCCGCGACGACCGCGTCCACACCTATTTCGAGCTCGGCGCGGGCGAGCAGAAGGTCTTCCGGGTGGTCATGAACGCGTCCTACCGGGGGCGTTACTACCAGCCGGGCATCGCCGTCGAGGCCATGTACGACGCGTCGGTCCACGCCAACACGAAGGGACAATGGATCGAGATCGTGCGCTGAAGTCGCGCCGGAGGCTCGTCGCGGCGGGCGGGCTGCTGCTGGCGTGCGGGCTGCTCTGGCTGGCCGTCCCGGTCGTCCGCTTCGACGACCCCGTCTCGCCGGCGCTCTTCGGCGCGGGCGGCGAGCTGCTCGGGGCCCGACCGGCGGCCGACGGCCAGTGGCGCTTCCCGCCGGGCGAACGGGTCCCGGAGCGCTTCGCCGAAGTCCTGGTCCGGTTCGAGGACAAGCGCTTCTTCGCCCACCCCGGCGTCGACCCGTTGGCGCTCGTCCGGGCCGTGCGCCAGAACCTCCGGTCGGGACGGGTCGAGAGCGGGGCCAGTACCCTGACCATGCAGGTCGTGCGGCTGGCCCGCAAGAACAGGCCGCGGACCTATCTCGAGAAATTCACCGAGGCCGTGCTGGCCCTGAGGCTCGAGACGGGCCGTTCGAAGCGGGCCATCCTGGCCCTGTTCGCCGCTCACGCCCCCTTCGGCGGCAACGTCGTCGGGCTCGACGCGGCCGCCTGGCTCTACTTCGGGCGGGCCCCGGAGCGGCTGAGCTGGGCCGAGGCCGCATTCCTGGCCGTCCTGCCGAACGACCCCGGGCTGCTGGCCTCGGCGGAAGGCCGGGACCGGCTGCGGGCCAAACGCGACCGCCTGTTGCGGCGGCTCGAGGCCCGGGGCCTGTTGCCGGCGCTCGAATGCCGGCTGGCCCTGGCCGAGAGGATGCCCGAGGGGACGAGGCCCGCGCCGCGGGAGGCGCCCCATCTTCTCGACACCCTGGCGGCTTCGCCGGGCGCGGTCCCGCCCTTCCGCTCGTTCGTCGATCCCGGCCTGCAGCGTTCGGTCCGGCGCGTCGCCGAGACTCACGGGGACCGGTTGCGGGAGCGGGGCATCCGCAACCTGGCCGCGGTCGTCATCGACAACCGCGAGGCCGCCGTCGTCGCCTACGTCGGCAACGTCGGGCTGGCGCGGCTCGGGGAAGAGGGGCAGGCCGTCGACATCGCCCGCAGCCGACGGAGCACCGGCAGCATCCTCAAGCCGTTCCTCTACGCGGCGATGCTCCAGGAGGGCGGCCTGACCCCGGTCACCCTCGTTCCCGACACGCCGGTCCGCTTCGAGGGCTTCCGGCCGGAGAACTTCGACCGGCGCTTCCGGGGCGCCGTGCCGGCCCGGGCCGCCCTGGCCTGGTCGCTCAACGTGCCGGCCGTGCGCGAGCTGCGGGAATACGGCATCCCCAAGTTCGAGAACAAGCTCAGGAAGTGGGGGCTGACCACGCTCGACCGGCCGCCCGAGGACTACGGCCTGACCCTCGTCCTCGGCGGGGCCGAGGGCCGTCTCGACGAGATCGCCGGCCTCTACGCCAAGCTGGCCCAGTTGGCCTCGAACGCGCCGGGCGGCGGGCGGGAGATGCGGCTCCTGAGGGGGACCGGGGAGGCGCCGTCCCGGATGCGGGAGCTCGGCGCGGCCGCGGCCTACCTCACGCTTCAGGCCCTGACCGCGGTCAACCGGCCGGACGAGGAGGGCTTCTGGCGCAACTTCAGCTCGTCGAAGTGGGTGGCTTGGAAGACGGGCACGAGCTTCGGGCTGCGGGACGCCTGGGCCGTGGGCGTCACGCCGCATTATACGATCGGCGTCTGGGCCGGGAACGCCGACGGCGAGGGCCGTCCGGGCTTGACCGGATTGGGCGCGGCGGCGCCCGTCCTGTTCGACCTCATCGGGCTCGTCGACGGCGGCGGGGCCGTCGTGCGGCCGCCGTCCGGGTTCAAGGAGGTCCGCGTCTGCCGCGATTCGGGCTATCTGGCGACCGATCTGTGCCCGGCCGGGACGGTCACGGTGCCCGCGGAGAGCCGCTTCGACCGGATGTGCCCCTTCCACCAGGCGGTCCATCTCGATGCCTCGGGCCGGTTCCGGGTCGACAGCCGTTGCGAGCCTGTCGACCGCATGCGGCACGAGACCTGGTTCGTCCTGCCGCCCGTCCAGGAGTTCTTCTACCGGGCCGACCACCCGGAGTACCGGACCCTACCGCCGTTTCGCGACGACTGCGGGGGAGGGGCCGGGGAGCGGGGCGCGCGGGTCATGAGCCTGGTCTACCCCGATCCGGACACGGCGGTCTACGTCCCGGTCGAGCTCGACGGGCGGGCCGGCGCGGTCGTCTTCGAGGCCGTCCACCGGGACGAGGCGGCCACCATCCACTGGCACCTCGACGAGCGCTATCTCGCCTCGACCAGGGTCTTCCACCAGATCGCGGCCGACCCGGCGCCTGGCGAGCACCGGCTGGTCCTGACGGACGACCGGGGCCGGCGCCTGGAGCGGACGTTCCGGGTCATCGGGGCGGCGCGGCCGGGCGACCGCTGACCCGCCGTCGACCCTACTTCTTCATGTCCTTGTCGAAGGCGACCTTGGACGGCGAGAAGTTCATGGCCCGGACGAAATCGAGGGCTTCTTTCGCGCCGAACTCGCGGTCCATGGCGTTGTCCTCCCACTCGACCGAGAGGGGGCCCTCGTAGCCGGCGGCGTTGAGCTCGCGGACGACGGCGTCGAAGTCGACGTCGCCGTGGCCGAGGGAGCGGAAGTTCCAGCCGCGGCGCGTGTCGCCGAAGGGCAGGAACGAGCCCAGGATGCCGGCCCGGCCGTCGAGGGTCACGGCCACGTCCTTCATGTGGACGTGGTAGACGCGGTCGGCGAAGTCGCGGATGAACAGCTCGGGATCGACGCCCTGCCAGACGAGGTGGCTGGGATCGAAGTTGAGGCCGAGGGTCAGGCGGCCGTTGAAAGTGTCGAGCAGGCGGCGGGTCGTGTAGACGTCGAAGGCGATCTCGGTCGGGTGGACCTCGAGGGCGAACTTGACGCCCTGCTCGTCGAACTCGTCGAAGATGGGCGTCCAGAGCTCGCGGACCTTCCGGAAGGCGGCCTCGACCATGTCCTCGGTCGTCGGCGGGAAAGAGTACCAGGCCTTCCAGATGGGCGAGCCCATGAAGCCGTTGACGACATAGCAGCCCATGGCCCGGGCGGCCCGGGCCGCGGCCTTCATCTCCTCGACGGCCCACTTGCGGAGGGCTTCGGGCTTGCCCTTGACGGAGTCGGGGGCGAAGCCGTCGAGGCGGGGGTCGTAGTCGTCGCCGACGCACTGGCCGGCGAGATGCGCGCCGAGGGCCCAGCACTTCAGGCCGTGCTTCTCGAGGACGCGCTTGCGCTCGCGGACGTAGGCGGGATCGGCGGCGGCCTTGCGGACGTCCATGTGGTCGCCCCAGCAGGCGATCTCCAGGCCGTCGTAGCCCCAGGCCGCGGCCTTGCGGCAGACCTCCTCGAAGGGCAGGTCGGCCCACTGGCCGGTGAAGATGGTGACGGGTCGGGCCATGATGTCCTCCTGAAGCGGCGTCATTTTCTGGGTCCGATTATCTCACAGGTGAAACCGGGAAGATTTGATATTTCTCTCCGCGGACCGGTTGTCCTGGTCAGAGACGGCGTACTCATAGACGCAGGCCTGGTCGAACGGATCGACGAAGAACACGTGGTCGCCGTGCATCGTCATGTTGTCGAACTTGACGACTTCGGGCGGGAAGGGGGCGCGCGACAAGAGGACCCCTTCGGAGCTATAAACCTCGAAGGCGAGATGATCCTGCATCCAATGGTCTTGAGGCATCTGGGATCGGTCGGCCTCCTTTTGGAAGCTCAGGACCCAGATGCGGCCACGGTTGTCGACGCCGATGCCACGATTGACCGGGGTGAAGTCCGGCTCATCGACAGTCGCGACCCGCCCGCCGACGTCCATCGAAGATCGCCTGTAGCGGTGCGCGACCTCGAAAGGCAGGTCCCGGTCGATCGACAGGAGCAGCCGCCCGGTCGGGGAATATTTTTCGATCCGGTTGAGGGAGGAGAAGGCCGCGTAGACGTTCTCTTCCCCGTCGACGGCCAGGCTCAGGAAATTGGCATTCCAGGTCCTCCTCGTTGTATCCAGAAGAAAGGGCTCTCCGAACTCCTGGAGGACCTGGCCCCGGAAATCGAAGATGGCCAGGACATGATTGTCGCGGCTGTTCTCTCCGTTGACCTGGAAGGCGTAGGCGGCGACGCGGTCCGCGCCGAGGACGACCGGGCTGATGCCCCGGTAGGGGGGGAGCCGGAAGCGGTCGATGTATGTCCCGTCGTTCGCGAAGATGTGGAATTCCGCGGTCATCGTCGAGACGATGATCCGGCTGTCGGCGGCGACCGCCACGGACATCGGGTATTGGAATTCCCCCGGCCCCTGGCCACTCCGGCCGAAACGGCCCAGATACTCCCGGCGGGGGCCGAACTTCTTGATGCAGGACTCCTTCTCGTCGAGGATGAAGAGGTTCCCCGCGGCGTCCTCGACGGCGCTCATGGGGCGGACGAACTGGCGGTCCGGGTCCTTCGACTCGAGCTCCCCGACCTTCCCGACGAAGGCCAACCCGGCCACGGGCTTCTCGGACGCCGGTTTGATGTTGTGGACGTGCCGGACGCCGTCCCTGACCTCGACTGCGTAGGTCTTTTCCGCGCGGCAGGACGGGAGGAACGATATGGCGAGGATGAGGGCTGCTCCGAAGCAAGCCGGCCGGACCGTGACGTGCCTTTTCACCGATGCCCCCTTGCGTTTCCCCTTGAGAGACCTGTCGAGGGGTCCTCTCAGTTTATCGCTCCATCGCGATCCAGACGGAGCCCTTGGCCGAGCTATCGACGCACTTCTCGATGAAGCGGACGCCGCGCAGGCCGTCGTCGACACTCGGGAAGTCGAGGTCGGCCGGGACGAGCGGCTCGCCGCGGAGCTTCTTGGCCAGGGCGGCGATGAAGGTCGTGTAGACGTTGGCGAAGCTCTCGAAATAGCCCTCGGGGTGGCCCGAGGGGAGGCGCGAGAGCGACTGAGCGCGGGGCGACATCGGGTCGCGACCCCGGGAAAGGGTCATGGTCGGGCGGTCGGGGAGGGACAGGCGGGCCGTGTTGGGCGTCTCCTGGAACCACTCGATCGCGCCCTTGGTGCCGTAGATGCGGAGGCGCAGGGCGTTGTCATGGCCGGCCGCGATCTGGGAGCTCCAATAGACGCCGCGGGCGCCGCCCTTGTAGTCGACCATGACCGTGGCGTTGTCGTCGAGCGGGCGGCCGGCGCCGAAGCGGTCCAAGCGGGCGCAGAGGGATTCGATCTCCAGGCCGGTCAGGTAGGCGGCCATGAACTCGATGTGGCTGCCGATGTCGCCGACGCAGTTGGAGGCGCCGGCGAGCTTCGGGTCCGTGCGCCAGGCGGCCTGCTTCTGGCCCGTGTCCTCGAGCTTCGACATCAGCCATTCCTGGGGATACTCGCCGTTGACGAAGCGGACCTCGCCGATTTCGCCCGCGGCGACGAGGTCCCGGAGGTGCTTGACGATGGGGTAGCCCGAGTAGGCGTAGGCGACGCCGAATAGGAGGCCCGACTCGCGGACGAGGCAGGCCAGCTCCGAGGCCTCGGATGAGCGGGTGGCCAGCGGCTTCTCGCAGAGGACGGAGAAACCATTCTCGAGGGCCAGCTTGGCGGCCGGGTAGTGAGTGCTGTTGGGGGTGACGATGCTCAGGAAATCGGGCCTGTCGGGGCGCCCGGCCTCGGCCCGGACCATCTCGTCGAAGGTGCGATAGAGCCGCTCGCGGGGCAGGCCGAGCGACGCGCCCGTGGCCAGGGTGTTGTCGTAGCTCTGGGAGAAGACGCCGCAGACGAGCTCGGCGCCTCCGTCCATGGCGACGGCCTTGCGGTGGACGTCGCCGATGAAGGCGCCCGGTCCGCCGCCGATCATGCCGTAGCGGAGCTTGGCGGCCGTGCCGCCCGTCGTTTGCCCTTCGATCATGGCGATCCTCCCGAAGAAGGTCCGGTGCCAGGTCTTTACACTTCCAGGCGGGAAATGGCCTTTGTAAAGACCAGGTACCGTCTATTTCAAGGCTTTGCGGATGCGGTCGGCGGCCAGCTTGGCCTCGGCCGCGACGGTCGGGTCGGCCAGGAGGGACTCGGCCGCCTTGAGCGACGTGACGCAGGGGAAGCGGCCGAGCAGTCCCAAAACGAGCTTTTTCTCCTCCGGCCGCGGCGACAGGGCCAGGACCCTGAGCAGGTCGGCCGCGGCGCCCTCGGGCGAGCGGTACGGCTCGAGCCCGATCATGCGGATGTAGGCCCGCATGGCCAGGACCCGGTGGTTGAGGACGAGCGCGGTCCGGGCCACGTCGAAGACGTCGTCGCGGGCGGCCGGGGTCGGCCAATCGGCCAGGGCCCGGACGGCGGCGTCGACGACGGCCTCGGCGGCGTCGGACCGGGCCGCCCGGACGAGCGGTAGGGCCGAGTCGTCGCCGATCTTGCCCAGGACGCGCAACAGGTCGGCCCTCTTTCCGGGGTCCTTCTCCGTCGCCAAACGGGCTTCGACCTCGCCGGCGCGGGCCAGCTCCCGGGGATTCGTCCGGGCCGCCGCGGCGACCGTGTCCTGCAGGGCCTCGCGGGCCGTCTCGTCCTCGAGGCCGCCGAGAAGGTCGAGCAGGGCCGGGATGTCGGCCTGGCCGGCCAGCGTCTGAAGGGCGGCCGCGGCCCGGGCCTTGAGTCCAGGCGCGCCGGACGCGACGAGGGCCATGAGGGCGGTCTTGGCCCCGGCGACGCGCCGCGCCCCGGCCGCCCTGACGAGCTCGGCCTTGACCGCGTCGTCGCCGGCCTTGCCGAGGTGCTCGAGGACCGCCGCGTCGACGTCGAGACCCTTCATCCGGGCCAGGGCCTCGCGGGCGGCGTCCTGTTCGGCCCCGGCCGTCCGGGCCGCCTTGTTGGCCAGGAAGAGGACCGTCTTGCCGTCGCCGGCGGCGGCCAGCGCCCGCAGCGCGGCCGACCGGACGTCGGGCGACGGGCTTTCAGCCGTCTTGAGCAGATAGGGCCTGGCGGTCTCCGCGGGGTATCGCGCCAACAGGGTCGTCATCTGGACCTGGGCCGGGACGGGCAGTTTGTCCGCGAGATCGGCGATCCGGCCGATCTCGTCCGCGCCGATATGATCGGGCACCGCGGCCAGGGCCGGCTCGTAGAGCGACGCGTCCTTGCCCGTCAAGGCCTTGAGGATCAGTCCCTTGGGCTCGGGGCCCGCGGCGATCCGTCCCTGGAAGGCCGCCCGCCGCGCGGCCGGCGACACGTTGGCCGAGAAGACCTTGTCATAGACGGCGGCCGCGCCGGCCTTGTCGCCGGCCGCGAGCGCCCTTTCGGCGGCGTAAAGCAGGGCCGAGGCCGCCTCCGTCTTCAGCGCGGGCGCCGAATTCCCGAGAATGCCGGTCAGGGCCTTGACCGCTTCCGCGCCTCCGATCTTTCCCAACGCCTTGATCGCATCGGCGGCGAGCGACGCGTCCTTGCCCGCGGCCTGCCGGGCCAGGGCCGGCACCGAGGCCGCGCTCCGCCTCGCGCCGAGCGAGAAGACGACGCCGCGGCGGACGGCGCCGGCGGTCCGGTCGAGCAGTCCCAATAAGGCCTGGTCGGCTTCGGGTCCCGGGATCCGTTCGAGGGCGTACCGCGCGGGGTCCGTCGTCTCCGGCTTGAGCGCCAGGCCAGCCAGGACCGGCACGGACTCGGGACCGCCGATGAGCGAGAGCGAGCGGCAGGCGGCCATCAGGCCGGCGGGAGCCGGGGCGCCCTGGACGAACGCGACGAGAGCCGCTTCGGTCGCCCGGCGGGACGCCGGGTCGTCCTTGTGGGCGAAGACGTAGGCGTGCAGCCGCATGGCCGGGCCGGTGTCCGAAGTGTCGTAGGTCTGAAGGTCTTTCAGGATGGCGTCCAGCGGATCGTAGATCAAACTCATGCCATCGCCCACCTGACCGGCCGCGGGGGCGGCCAGGAGCGCCAGCGATGCCGAGACGACGAGAGCCGCGAGGACGATGAGCCTGTTCGTGTTCTTCATCTTGGCTCTCCTCACTCCGGCAGCTGCCAGGGCTTGCGGTAGGAATGGCCGAGCAGGCGCTCGGCCTCGGGATCGCCGATGATGGTCTCGGTGACCGGATCCCATTTGATCTTGCGGCCGACCTCCATGGCGATGACGCCGAGGTGGCCGACGCTGGCCGAGCGGTGGGCCGTCTCGGCCGGGGCGATGGTCCGCCCCCGGCTCTTCACGCAGTCCAGGAAGTTCTGCCAATGGTCGCGGCTCTTGTAGAGCCGGACCTCCTCCGGACCGATGACCTCGCGCTTGAGGCCGGCCGGCTCGGTCTCGAACTGGCCGCGGTCGACCCAGATCCAGCCGTACTCGCCGATCCACTTGGTGCCGCTCCAGATCTCGTCGTGGCCGCCGGCCAGGACCATGGGCGTCCCGTCGGCGTACTTGGCCCGGACGTGGTACCGCGTCGGGCTGTTGTAGATGCCCGACGCCGGGTACTCGCCCTCGGCCTCGATCTCGACCGGGCCGGTCTCGTCCCAGCCCATGCCCCAGTGGGCGATGTCGAGGTGGTGGCCGATCCAATCCATGTACTGGCCGCCCCCGAAGTCCATGTTCCAGCGCCAGTTCATGTGGACGCGGGCCTTGCAATAGGGCCACCAGGGGGCCGGCCCGATCCAGGTCTCGTAGTCGAGGTTCTTGGGCGGCGCGACGAGCGCCTCCTGGCCGAAGGTCCCGGCGAAGTCGTAGTGCCCCTGGGGCAGGCCGACCTCGATCCGCTTGATCTTCCCGATGCGGCCGTTGCGGACGAGCTCCGCGGCCTGGTGGAAGTTCTCGACCGAACGCTGCCAGGATCCCGTCTGCCAGACCCGGCCGTAGCGCTTGACGGCGTCGCACAGGGCCCGGCCCTCGCGCAGGGTGTGGGTCAGGGGCTTCTCGCCGAAGACGTCGAGCCCGGCCCTCAGGGCCGAGATGGCCAGGATGGCGTGCCAATGGTCGGGCACGGCGATGGACACGGCGTCGAGGTCCTTGCGGAGGAAGAGCTCGCGGAAGTCGCGGTAGGTCGCGCAGCTCTTGTTGCCGTATTTCTTGTCGGCCATGCCCTTGGCCATGGCCAGGGGCTCGGTGTCGAGGTCGCAGACGGCCACCCACTGGACCTCCGGCTTCTCGAGGAAATCGGCCATGTTCGAGGGGCCCTGCATGCCGAAGCCGATGCCGGCCATGACGATGCGGTCCGAGGCCGCGACGGCCCCGTCCCGGCCCAGGGCCGAGGCCTTGACGATGGTCGGGAAGCCGGCCGCCCCGGCGATCGCCGCGGCCCCGCCGGCCGCGGCCTTGCGCAGGAATTCCCGCCGGTCCATCTTTGTGCGCCGTTCGCTCATGTCGTGTCCTCCTCGTCCTGCGTTCCGCGTCCCCCGCTCAGACGAGCGGCGTCACGCCGGGGACAGCCACCGGGTCGACCGGGTTCGGGCCGAGCGCGAGCACTTTCGGGAAGAGATCGAGCTTGGAGGCGTTCATGGCCCAGTCCCAGGAGATGGCCCGGCCGGTGTAGGCGCTCATGCGGCCCATGATGGCGCAGAGCGTGCTCTCGGCGATGCGCCGGCCCTCGTTGAGGGGCTTGCCCGCCCGGATGCTCGCGATGAGGTCCGTGTGCTCGACGACGTAGGGATTGGGCTCGTCGGCCTCGAACTTCCAGGCGTTCGGCCCCGAGATCTCGCCGTAGCCGAAGGCGTGGCCCTTGGCGCCGACGATCTTCTCCTCGACCCGGTCGGCGCAGCCCTTGATCTGGCGGCACTGGCTGGCCACCCGGACGCCGTTCGGATACTCGAACTCGACGGCGAAGTGGTCGAAGATGTTGCCGTACTCGGGGGCCGTCCGGACCTGGCGCCCGCCCATGGCCATGACCTTGACGGGGTTGGCGCCGAGGGCCCAGTTCATGACGTCGATGTTGTGGACGTGCTGTTCGACGATGTGGTCGCCCGAGGTCCAGGAGAAGTAGAGCCAGTTGCGGCACTGCCACTCCATCTCGCTCATCTCGGCGGTCTTGGGGATGACCCAGAGCTCGCCCTGGTTCCAGTAGCACTGCCCGCCGACGATCTCGCCGATGGCCCCGTCGTGGACGCGCTTGAGGGTCTCGAGGTAGCGCGTCTGGTGGCGGCGCTGGGTGCCGGCGACGATGCCGAGGCCCTTCTTCGCGGCCAGCTCCGCGCTGGCGATGACCGAGCGCACGCCGACCGGATCGACGGCCACCGGCTTCTCCATGAAGACGTGCTTGCCGGCCTTGACCGCCGCCTCGAGGTGGAGGGGCCGGAAGCCGGGCGGCGCGGCCGTGACGATGTAATTGATGTTCCGGATGGCCAGGAGCTTCCTGTAGCCGTCGAGGCCCGTGAAGCAGGTCTCCGGGGTGACCTTGACGGCGGCCGGGACCTTCTCCCGGAGCGTCTGGAGGGCCCGGTCGACGCGGTCCTGGAACGGGTCGTAGAGGGCCACGATCTCCACTCCCGGGGCCGCGTTGACGGCGTCGATGGCCGCGCCCGTGCCGCGGCCGCCGGCGCCGATGACGCCGATGCGGATCGTGTCGGAGCCGCCGGCGCAGCGCCCCTGCGTGCCGGCCACGGCGGCCGCGAGGGCGGCCACGGAGGCCGTCGAAGCCGTCTTGATGAAGTCCCTGCGGGTCAGTCCGTTGTCGCGTTTCTCGTCCATGATCGTGCTCCTTTCAGAACCCGTCGGCGTCGCGGTAGGCCGCGACCAGGGCCTTCTCGCCCTCGAGGCCCTTGCGGCTCAGGCCGTGCTCGAGGCAGAGAACGCCCGTGTAGCCCTTGCCGTGGAGGTGCCTGAAGATGTTGCGGTAATTCATCTCGCCCGTGCCCGGCTCCCGCCGCCCCGGCGAATCGCCGACGTGGAAGGAGGCGATCTCGTCCCAGCAGGCGTCGATGTTGGGGATGATGTTGCCCTCGGTGATCTGCTGGTGGTACATGTCGTCGAGGATCTTGACCGACGGGCTGGCGACGGCCTTGACGATCTGGTAGGCTTGGGACATCTTGGTCAGGAACAGGCCCGGGTGGTCCTTGGGATTGAGAGGCTCGAGGACCAGGGCGACCCCGGCCGGCTCGACGATCCCGGCGCACCACTTGAGGTGCTCGACGACGTTGGCCGTCTGGTAGTCCCAGTCGAGCCGCTGGTCGTAGCGGCCGGGAACGAGCAGGGCCAGCCGGCAGCCGGTCCGCTTGGCCACCTCGACGGCGTCACGGAGCTTGGCGGCCAGGGCCTCGCGGAAGGCCTTGTCGGGCAGGACGAAGGTCGCGTTGCCGAACTCGGCCGAGACGACGAACGGGCCGATGGCCAGGCCGAGCCGCTCCGACTCGCGGGCCAGGGCCTCCTGCTCGGCCGCCGGCCGGCTGTTCAGGCCGTTGTCGAACCAGGCCGTGAAGCCGTGCCCGGCCAGGGCCTTGAGCTGGTCGAGGGGCTTCTTGCCCGCGCTCGCTTCGAAGACTCCCAATCCGGGGGCGTACTTGAGCTTGAAAGCGCCGCCCTTGTCCGCGTTCGGTCGGGCCTGGGCGGCGGCGCCGGCCGCTCCGAGGGGCCCCAGGACGGCGCCGGCCGCTCCCGCCCCGACCGTCCGGATGAAGTCCCGCCTGGTCGATGCCGATCCGTGTTTCGCCACGTTCCCCTCCTCGTCGAGATGGGGCCGGCCGGCGGACGGACTCCGAAAGCCCGGTCAGGGCGAGCGACGGGGGGTCCTTCCCGGCGGGGGAAGGCGCTTCGCGCGGAGGGTCCTCGGTGCGGCCACGACAGGGCGATTCTATTAGAAAGGGGAGGGCCATTTCAACCCGCCTGAAATGGGGGACATGATACCCGTTCCCCTTTTTCCGCCCCAAGCCCCTAAACCCTACTTAAACCGTAGGAAATGAGGACAGGCTGTCCTCCCCGGCGGACATCTCCGCCCCGGGGCCGCGGCCGGCCATCCTCGCGGCCCGGCCGCGAAGTTGGCACGCCGGGCGCATAAAAGGAGGTCGGCACGCGGCAAGCGAGCCAGAAAGGAGAACGAGATGAAACTCATGAGATACGCGATGGTCATCCTGGCCCTGGCCGGCCTGGGCTACGGCCAGACGGTCGACCACGGACTGGGCGCCTTCTCCAACGAGAGCGGGGCCATCCTCGTGGCCGTGGACGCCGCCCTGGTCAACAAGGACCTCAAGGAGCCGTATGTCATGTTCTACGGCTTCCTGGCCCCGAAGGACCCGAACGTCCCCATCCGGGTGGCGGCCAAGGACGTGGTCATGGTCTACAAGGGGCAGGAGATCCCCATGCTGTCCCTGTCGGAGCTGCGCGACAAGTACCGCGGCGAGATCCGGGACATGTCCTTCTACCGCAGGCTGGGCAAGGAGGGCATCATTTCCTCCTGGGTCCGGCTCTACCAGTTCCCCGAGCCCTCGAGCTTCTTCCCCCCGCTCACGCTCAGCGCCCCGCTCGCGGTCAAGGAGGCCTACATGCTCGGCTTCAACGGCTTCATGACCCCGCTCTACTTCAAGAACCCCGGCTTCGCCAAGGGGGACCGCCTGACGATCAAGGTCCGCGACGCGAAGGACCCCGCGCTCACGGGCGAGTGCGACGTCGTCCTCGACTGACCGGGCCGGCCCCTTTCCCGGTTGCCGGCGCCCCGATCCCCCGGGGCGGGCCGCAAGGTCCGCCCGCCCTTCTATTTCCTGTGTTCTTCGCAGACCCCCTTTGCCGGGAGGCATCATAAGAAGAGGCTTTTTCCCGATATTTCGCAGGATCGGGACTCCGGGTGCTTCGTCCCGGTCCTGCCTGGTCCTCTCACCGGGATTCACTTCCCGTTGGGACGAGGACGACCTTCTCCAGGTTCATGGCGTGGTTGTTGACGACGGCGGTGACGCGGACGCGGAGCGTATGCCGGCCGGCGCCGAGCTCGACCCGGCCGACCGGGAACGCCGCCGGGAAATAGACGCTGGGCGAGGGCTCGGTCTTCGCCGCCAGCGTCTTCCCGTCGATCTCGACCACGTAGCCGGCCGCGCCGCCCCACATGCTGGCGTACGAGGCCCGGACCTCGTAGGTCCCGGGTTTCGCGGTCGTGAACGTCCACTCCGGATAGTCGTTGACGTTCTGCCAGTTGGCCAGCATGGTCGTCCGGTAGAAGTGGTCGAGGTAGGCGCGCTGGCCCATCTCCGACCTCAGGTCGGCCAGAAAGACGGGCAGCTCGACGCGCCCGTCCTTCCCGGCGACGATCGCGAACGGCTCCACGACGGGATCGCCGGCCAGCTCGACCGCGACGACCGTCGCGTCGAAGTCGGGGGCCCGCGCCGGCAGCCTCACGACGACGTCCTTGCCGTCGCGCCCGAAAGCCAGCGCCTTGGACCGGTCGGCCAGCAGGTAGGCCTTCCGGACGTCCGTCCTCAGCCCCGGCAGGCGGAGGCGGCCGTCGCCCGGCCAGCCCATGACGTGGAGGTAGAGGGTCCGCCCCTTGACCGTGCAGTGGCCGAAGAAGGGCAGCCGCTCGAAGACGCTGGGCGTGGTCCCGTAGACGGCCTCGCCGTTGGCCCGCAGCCAGGTCCCGATGGCCCGGAGCCGGACCGCGAACTCCTCGGGGATGCGCCCGTCGGGGCCGGGCCCGACGTTGAGGAGCAGGTTGCCGCCCTTGCTGACGATCTCGACGAGCTGGCGGATGAGCTGGGGGGCGCTGCGGAACTCGGTCTCGGTGCGGTTGTAGCCCCAGCCGTTCCAGTTCATCGTGACGCAAGCTTCCCACAGCCGCGGCGAGCCGTCGGGGTTGCGGACGCCCGTGGCCGGGACGAAGTTCTCCGGGGTGCCGAAGTCGCCGTAACCCGGCTCGCGGCGGTAGAGGCGGTCGTTGACGAGGAGCGCCGGCTTCATGTCCAGGAGCGTCTTCCCGATGGCGAAGGCCCGCTGCTCCTCGTTCGAGTGCTCCCACTCGCCGTCGAACCAGAGCACGGCCGGGTCGTACTTGGCGACCAGCTCCCTGAGCTGGCCCGCCGCGAAATCCATGTACCGGCCGAAGTCGGCGCCCCGGACCGGGCGGTCCTTCTCCCACGGCCGGCGCGGCAGGTAATCGGGGTGATGCCAATCCATGATGGAGTAATAGAAGCCGAGCGGGATGCCGGCCCGCCGCATCGAGGCGGCCAGCGGCCCGAGGACGTCCCGGCCGTACTTGGCGGCCTTGACGTCGAAGTCGGAGAGGGCGCTGTCGTAGAGGGCGAAGCCGTCGTGGTGCTTGGAGGTGATGACGGCGTACCTGACCCCGGCCTCCTTGGCCAGGGCCGCCCAGGCGTCGGGATCGAAGGCGGCCGGGTCGAACCCCAGGGCCATGTCCCGGTACTCGCCGCGGGGGATCTGCAGGAGCTGGCGGGCCCACTCCTCGCGGCCGAGAATGGCGTAGGCGCCCCAGTGGATGAACAGCCCGAACTTGGCCTCGCGGAACCACTGCAGGCGGTCCGCGGCCGGGGCGGCGGCCGGTTTTTCCTGCGGGACCGCGGGCACGGTGAAAGCGACGATCCCCAGCCCGAGCATGAGCCCCACGGCGGCGATGGCGACGGATCGGCGGACGGTCATGGCGGTTTCCCTCCTCGACGGACGGACCTCAGGTTATCCTCGGGGGCCGGGAGTGTCAATGCCCCGGGGCGCCGGCCGCCGGACTGAGAAAAAGCCCCCGTCCCGAGCGTCTCAGAGGCATGACGCCAAGATTCCTGGCCCGGATCGCCGAGGTCGTCTTCGACCACGTGCCCGCCGACGCGGCCCTGTTCCGGGCCCTCGACGGCCGGGGAGACACGCTCTTCGAGGCGGCCAAGGGCTTCGACGGGCCCCCGGCGGGCGGCGGTCGCCTGGTCGACGAGGCCCTCGTCGGCCGGGCCCTCGAGATCGGGCGGCCGGTCCTCGTCCGCGACGCCCTCGACGAGCCCCTGTTCGCCGACCTCGAGCTCGAGGGCGACGGGCGCCGCTTCGGCCTCCTCTCGTATCCCTGGACAGCCGGCAGCCGGTCCGGCGGGATAGTCCTGCTGGCCCGCGAAGGGGAGGGTCGGCCTTTCGACCGGGACGACCTGGAGTTCCTGGCCCTGACGCTGGCCCCGGTGCTCTATCTGCAGAGGCGGAACGGGAACGGCCGGCCCGCGCCGGGTCCGGCCGCCGCGGCGGCCGGGGCCGCCCCGGATACCGCATCCGGGCTCCCTTCGACCGCCGTCTTTCTGGGAGATGCCCCCACGGTCCGCCGGGTCCGGGCCATGATCGAGAAGGTCCGCGACACGGACGCGCCCGTGTTCCTGGCCGGCGAGAGCGGCACCGGCAAGGAGCTGGCCGCGCGGACCATCCACGAGACCGGCCGCCGCCGGGGCGGGCCGTTCGTGGCCGTCAACTGCGCGGCCATCCCCGAAGCCCTCCTCGAGAGCGAGCTCTTCGGCCACGCCCGGGGCTCGTTCACCGGCGCCGTGCGGGACAAGCCCGGCCTGGTCGAGGAGGCCAACGGCGGGACGTTCTTCCTCGACGAGATCGGCGACCTGCCCCTGGCCCTGCAGTCCAAGCTCCTGCGCGTCCTCGAGGAGAAGCGCGTCCGGCGGGTCGGCGAGACGCGCTCCCGGCCGGTCGACGCCCGCATCGTCAGCGCCACCAACAAGGACCTCGACCGCGAGGTCGAGCGGGGCCGCTTCCGCCAGGACCTCTATTTCCGGCTCAAGATCATCGCCATCGAGCTGCCGCCCCTGCGCGACCGGCCGGAGGACGTCCGGACCCTGCTCGACCACTTCCTCGACGAGTACGCCCGGTCGATGGGCCGGCCCCGGCCGTTCCTGGCCCCCGTCGCGCTGGAGATGCTCCTGCGCTACCCCTGGCCGGGCAACGTCCGCGAGCTCCAGAACGAGATCCAGCGCTGTCTGGTCATGGCCGACGGGGGGAACCTCGTCCTCGAGGAGTACCTGTCGCCCAAGATCAATCCCGAGGGGGAGACCTACAGCCGGGCTTCGCATCGCCTGGCCGAAGCCCGGGCCGACTTCGAGCGGCGTTTCCTGCGCGAGGCCCTGGTCCGCTGCCGCTTCCACCGGACGCGGACGGCGGCCGAGGTCGGGCTGACCCGCCAGGGGCTGTTCAAGCTTCTCAAGAAGCACGGCCTCGAGACCCGGCCCGCTCCCTCTTTATAACGCGCCCGGCTTGTGCTACATTCGCGGCATGGCCGACCAACCCGACGAAACCGGCGTCTTTTCGGTCGTCTGCCCCTGCTGCGAGGCCACGCTCTGGATCGACGGCCAGACCCGGGCGGTCCTGCGGTCGGAGAAGGCCAAGAAGAAGAAGGGCTCGCTCGACGACCTCCTGGTCCACGAGCACAAGCGGCAGAGCGAGTTCGACCGCAAGTTCGAGGCCTCGTTCGAGCTCCAGAAGGAGAAGCACCACAAGGCCGACGAGCTCTTCAAGAAGGCCCTCGAGAAGGCCGAAAAGGGCGAGGACGGGGGCGAAGGCGAGGGCCGGGACTAACTGCCGGCCTGGGTCTCGTCGTCCCGGACCTTGGGGGCCATGGTCCAGCCCGTGAACCCGAATAGGACCAGCATCCCGACCGACAGATAGTTCATGAAGGCCCAGGGCAGGTAGGCGAAGGTCGACACGCCCAGGGTCCCCGTGATGTAGACGCCGGCCATGCTCCAGGGGATGAGCGGGACGATGATAGCCCCGCTCTCCTCGATGATCCGGGACAGGTTCTTGGCCGCCAGGCCCTTCTTCCTGAAGGCGGGAGCCAGGAGGTCGGCCGGCAGGATCATCGACAGGTAGGAGCTCCCGGTGATCATGGCCGACAGGATGGCCGCGCCGACCGTCGTCAGGACCAGGCTCCAGACTCGCCGGGTGAAGCCCATGACCTTGTCCAGGATGACGGCCAGGCAACCCGTGGCCTGCATGATGCCGCCGTAGGAGAAAGCGGTGAAGGCGATGAGCTGGGTCTCCATCATGCTCATCATGCCGCCCTTGGCCAGGAGCGTGTCGACGGCCGCGACGCCCGTCCGGGCCGGCAGCCCCGTGTTCATGGCCGCGGCCACGACCGTGAGCGGGACCTTCTGGACGAGGACGGCCAGGGCGGCGGCCGTGAGCGACGACAGGACCATGGCCGGGATGGTCGGCTTCTTGGCGATGGCGAAATAGAAGATGACGGCCATGGGCAGGAGCAGGAGAACGTTGAACCGGAAGTTCGCCCTGAGGGTCGTCAGGATGAGGTCGAGGGTCTCCGAGCTGGCGGCCGAGGCGCCGTATTTCAGTCCGGCCAGGACGTAGATGGCCAGGCCGGCCAGCCACGCGGGACCGGCCGACCAGACCATGTGCTTGATGTGGTCGAAGAGGTTGGACCCGGATACGACCGTGGCCAGGTTGGGGATGTCGGAGAGGGGCGACATCTTGTCCCCGAAATAGGCCCCGGCGACGACGGCGCCGGCGGCCGGGCCGAGCGGGATGCCGAGACCCGCGGCGATGCCCATGAAGGCCACGCCGATCGTGCCGACGGTGCCCCACGACGTGCCGCAGGCCAGGGCCACGACCGACGAGACCAGGCAGGCCGTGGCCAGGAAGAACTTGGGCGATATGAGCTTCAGCCCGTAATAGATGACCATGGGGATGGTGCCGCTGGCCATCCAGGAGCCGATGAGCAGGCCGACCGAGAGCATGATCAGGATGGCCGGCAGGGCCTTGCGGATGCTCTCGACGATGCCCCGCTCCATGTCCGCCCATTTGAAGCCGAGCAGCAGGCCGAGGAACGCGGTGACGGCCGCCGCGGCGACCAGGAGGATCTGGGCCTTGATCCTGTAGACGCCGTAGCCGACGCCGAGGAGCAGGGCCATCGCGACGAGAGGGATGAGGGCCACGGCGAACGGGGGCCGGCGGCCCGAGGGGGCGGCGATGGGGGCAGTCCCTTCGGCCATCGGTCGCTCCTAGGCGCTGAACGTGCCGCGGACCGCGAGCCGGCCCTCGGCGATCATCCGCCGGCCCCGGGCGAAGACCTCGCTCAGGCCGAAGTCCCGGTCGAGGACGACGAGGTCGGCGTCCCGGCCGGCCTCGACGCGGCCCTTCCGGCCGAGCTTGTAGAAATCCGCGGCGTTGGTCGCGAAGACGCGGGCGGCCGTCTCGACCGGCAGGACGTCCCGGCGCAGAAGGTCGGCCAGCTTGAGGAACATGTCCCGCTCCTTGGCTATGGTCAGCCCGACCAGGCGGCCGGCCTCGTCGAACACGGGCATGCTCCCGTTGCCGTCCGAGCTGGCCATCAACCGGGTCAGGGGCAGCCCCTTGGCCCGGAACGCGGCCAGGACGTCCTCGAACGGGACCTCGGGATCGGGCGGCGCCGGCTCGGCCCCGACGGTCACGTCGACGGAGCCCCCGGCCGCCACCCACTCCAGGGCCTCGGCGAACAGCCGGGGATTGCGGGCGGCATGGGTCGGGACGACCTGGGTGGCCGGGATCTCGGTTTCCCGGACGAGCCGGAAGAGGAGCTCCAGGCCCCGCCGGCCGTCTCCGAGATGGAGATGGAGCACCCCGGCCTTGCCGCCGAGCATCCCGCCGACCCGGCACTCCGCCGCCAGGCGCGCGATCTCGTCGAACGTCGGCTGGGAGGAGCGGTGGTCGCTGACGGCGATCTCGCCCGCGCCGACGACCTTGTCGATGAGGATGAGGTCGGAGCGGACGCTCCCGGTCAGGGTCTTGACGGGGACTTCGTAGGAGCCGGAATAGATGTAGGTCGAGACGCCCTCGATCTCCAGGGCCCGGGCCTTGGCCAGGAGCGAGGTCATGTGCCGCGTGACGCCGTCGGTCCCCAGGCAGCCGATGACCGTCGTGACCCCGCTCGCGACGATGTCCTCGACCCGGATCTCGGGGGCCCGGGTGGCCGGGCCGCCCTCGCCGCCGCCGCCGAGGATGTGGACGTGGGGATCGATGAGTCCGGGCAGGACGCGCCGGCCGGCCGCGTCGACGACCTCGGCTTCGAGCCCGTCGGGCCGGACCCGTCCCGGCTCGGCCACCGCCGCGATGACCCCGCCGGCGATCAGGACGTCCCGGCGGCCGAGCGGCTCGGGAGCGAAGACCTCTCCGTCGCGGATCAGGGTGAACATGGGCGCCTCCTCGAGCGGGTCAGGGGCCTAACTTAGCACGCCCGCGGGGCCGGCGCAAGCCGCTCCGGGGCCCGGCCGGCCCCTTTGAAATCCGGGGGGGCTTTGATAGAATAACGGTCCGATCATGCCGACCTACGAGCAGGAATTCGAGTACCTGCGCCCGTTCATCGACCGGGCCACGCGCCTGTTCGTCTTTCCCAAGAAGATCGATCTCCGGGGGGCCGAGAACTTCGTCCGGGAAGGCCCCAACGTCATCATCGGCAACCACAGCGGCAGCTACAAGGACGTCGCCGTCCTGCTCCGGACGGCGCCCCGGATGATCTATTTCACGGCCAACCGGATGATCTTCGACCGGGAGAGCGCCAGCGAGCTCGTGCGGACCCACCTCCACCGCCACATGGGGAAGTTCGGCGGTTTCGTCCACTTCATCCTCAAGCCGTTCTACGCCTTCATGGTCAGCTTCATCTCCGGGCACATCGCCCGGGTCGGCAGCATCCCCGTCGACCTCTACGGCAGCCGGCGGGCCTCCGTGCTGGCCTGCCAGGACTACCTGAGGCAGGGCCGGGCCGTCATTGCCCTCCAGGGCCGCGGCCGGGTCGTGCCCTCGGACCCCCATCCCTACGTCGCCGGGTTCCGGCGGGGGGTCTCGATCATGGCCTACAACCTCTATAAGGAGAGCGGGCTGGACGTCCCCGTGACGCCGCTCGCCATCTTCGGGACGCACATCATGTGGGGCGTGCCGGCGACCATCAAGGTCAACGTCGGGCCGCCCCTCCATATCCGGGACCATTGGACCGGCGAAGAAGTCTCGACGGTCGAGGCCTTCCGGGCGGCCCTCGAACGGACCGTCGCCGGCCTGTTCCGCGAAAGCCTGAGCTGGTGAGCCGGCCGCGCGCCGGCGAGGAGGGACCCATGGCGCTCGAAGGCTTGCTGATCGCAAAGGGAGACAGGGACCTGCTCCTGCTCCCGAAGATGGCCAACCGTCACGGCCTCGTGGCCGGCGCCACGGGAACGGGCAAGACGGTCACCCTCCAGGTCATGGCCGAGCGCTTCAGCCGCCTCGGCGTGCCCGTCTTCATGGCCGACGTCAAGGGCGACCTGGCCGGGGTCAGCCAGCCTGGCCTGGCCAATCCGAAGATCGCGGAGCGCATCGCCAAACTCAACCTCGGCGACTACCCCTTCGAAGGCAGCCCGGTGACCCTTTGGGACATCTTCGGCGAACAGGGCCATCCCGTGCGGACGACGGTGTCGGACATGGGGCCGCTCCTGCTCTCGCGCCTGCTCAACCTCAACGACGTCCAGAGCGGCGTCATGAGCATCCTGTTCCGCATCGCCGACGACTCCGGCCTCCACCTGCTCGACTTCAAGGACCTCCGGGCCCTGGCCCAGTACGCCGGCGACCACGCCGGCGAGTTCGAGACGGAGTACGGCCGCATCTCGCCGGCCAGCATCGGCACCATCCAGCGGGGCCTCCTGACGCTCGACGAGCAGGGCGCCGACAGCTTCTTCGGCGAGCCCGCGCTCGACCTCGACGACCTCATGCAGACCGACGGCGCCGGGCGGGGGATGATCAACATCCTGGCCGCCGACAAGCTCATGCTGACGCCGCGGGCCTACTCGACCTTCCTGCTCTGGCTCATGGCCGAGCTCTTCGAGCGCCTGCCCGAGGTCGGCGACGTCGAGAAGCCGCGCCTGGTCTTCTTCTTCGACGAGGCCCACCTCCTGTTCACCGACGCCCCCCAGGTCCTGCTGGAGAAGATCGAGCAGGTCGTCCGGCTCATCCGGTCCAAGGGCGTCGGCGTCTATTTCGTGACCCAGAACCCCCTCGACATCCCCGACGTCATCCTCGGCCAGCTCGGCAACCGCGTCCAGCACGCCCTGCGGGCCTTCACGCCCCGGGACCAGAGGGCGGTCCGGGCGGCCGCCGAGACCTTCCGGCAGAACCCCAAGGTCGACGTCGAGACCGAGATCACCCAGCTCGGCACGGGCGAGGCCCTGGTCTCGTTCCTCGACGAGAAGGGCCAGCCCGGGGTCGTCGAGCGGGCCTTCGTCCTGCCGCCCCACAGCCGCATCGGCGTGATTTCCCCCCCCGAGCGCCAGGCCCTCGTCCAGGGCTCGGTCATCTACGGGCACTACGAGAAGGCCGTCGACCGCGAGTCCGCCTACGAGATGCTCAAGGCCAAGGCCGAGCGGGCGGCGGCGGACGCCGAGGCCGCCCAAGCCCAGGCCCGGGCCGAAGCCGAGGCCCGCCGGCAAACCCCGTACGGCTATCCGCCGCCGTCCGGCCGGGCGTCCTATCCCCAGCCGTCGGCGCCGCGGCGCACGGCCGGCCGGTCCAAGGACACTCTGCTCGAGGCCATGGCCAAGAGCGCGGCCCGGTCGGTCGGTACGAACCTCGGCCGGCAGATCCTGCGCGGCGTCCTGGGCTCCATACTCGGCGGCAAACGCTAAGGCGTGTTATAATCCCGGTTCCTTAATCCCGACAGAGGACGGTGACGCATGTTCAAAGGGCATCCCAAGGGTCTCTTCGTGGCCTTCTTCGCCAACATGGGCGAGCGGTTCGGCTTCTACACGATGATCTCGATCTTCGTCCTGTTCATGCAGGCCAAGTACGGCATGTCCGCGGCCGCGGCCGGCTCCCTCTACGCGACCTTCCTGGTCGGGGTCTACATCTTCCCCCTGCTCGGCGGCTTCCTGGCCGACCGCTTCCTGGGCTACGGCCGGACGATCGGCCTGGGGCTCATCGTCATGTTCATCGGCTACGTCCTGCTGGCCCTGCCGACGATGATGAACACGGGCTTCGCCCTCGTCGTCATCGCCCTGACCGTCGTGGCCCTGGGCACGGGCCTGTTCAAGGGCAACCTCCAGGCCGTCGTCGGCAATCTCTACGACGATCCCAAGTACGCGTCCATGAGGGACCGGGCCTTCAACATCTTCTACATGGGCATCAACATCGGGGCCATGTTCGCCCCGTCGGCGTCCATGGCCGTGACTAATTGGATCATGGGCCGGTCGGGCCTGCTCTACGACGCCCGCATCCCGGCCCTGGCCAACGATTTCCTGAAGAGCAAGCTCGACGACGCCGCGTCCTTCCTGGCCCTGGCCCAGGGGCAGGACGCCTCGGTCACGATGGACACCCTGGGGGCCTTCGCCACCCGCTACATCAACACCCTGAGCAAATCCTACCACCTCGGCTTCGGCGTGGCCTGCCTGAGCCTGATCATCTCCATGGCCGTCTTCTGGGGTTTCCGCAAGCACTATAAGACGGCCGCCCTGACCGAGCGGCAGAAGGCCAAGTCCGAGGCCCTCAAGTCCCAGGTCGTCGAGATGTCCCGCGCGGAGACCCGCGAGCGCCTCATTGCCCTGGGCCTGGTCTTCTTCGTCGTCATCTTCTTCTGGATGGCCTTCCACCAGAGCGCCGTGACCCTGACCTACTTCGCCCGGGACTACACGGTGCCGAGCGTCGGGCAGGCGACCTACCTGCTCTTCGACATGGTCGGCCTGCTGCCGGCCTTCCTGTCCATCCTCGGGCTCGTCTTCCTGGTCAAGAGGGGCTCGAGCGGGCTGGCCCGCCTCCTCGGAGGCGCGGCGTTCGCCGGCTTCGGCGCCCTGACTTACCTCCGCTACAGCGGGTACGCGGCGACCAACCCCTTCCAGCCGCAGATGTTCCAGCACTTCAATCCGTTCTTCATCGTCGTCCTGACGCCCCTCGTGGTCGCCTTCTTCGCCCGCCTCAACGCCAAGGGCAAGGAGCCCTCGGCGCCGCGCAAGATCGGCATCGGCATGCTGACCACGGCCGCAGCCTACGCCATCCTGATCGTCGGCTCCCTGAGCCTGCTCAGCCCCAAGGCCCTCGGCGGCCAGGTCGCGCCGGCGAGCTCCCAGGTCACCGTCTGGTGGCTCATCTCGACCTATTTCATGTTGACGATCGCCGAGCTCTTCCTCAGCCCGATCGGCATCTCGTTCGTCTCCAAGGTCGCCCCGCCCAAGTACAAAGGCCTGATGCAGGGCGGTTGGTTCGCGGCCACGGCCGTGGGCAACTCGCTCGTCGGCGTGACGGCGTTCTTCTGGGAGCGCCTGCCGCTGTCGGTGGTGTGGGCGATCCTGGCCGGGGCCTGCGTCCTGTCGGCCGGCTTCATCTTCGCCATCATGAAGCGGCTCGAGAAGGTGGCCAAGGCCTAGTAGGAGAGGATGGCCTTCTTCTTCTCGAGGTAGTAGAGGTAGTTCGCGTAGGTGACGTCGGGCGGGACCCTGTGGTCGACGCACGGCAGATAGCCGCCGAGCGCCACGAGCGGCCGCAGCTTCTCGAGCTCCCGGTCGATCGCGTCCTTCCCGGCGATGAGGGCCATCTTGTCCACCCCTCCGAGGAGGAACACGTCGTTCCCGTGGTCCCGCCGCAGCTTCCACGGGTCCGTGTGGGCGGCTTCGATGGGGAACATGACGTTGATGCCGCCCCGCAGCCAGCCGGGCACGAGCTCATAGATGCGGCCGTCGCAGTCGAGGACGTTGGCGAATATCCCTTTGGCCTTGAGCGCGTCCGTGATCCTCTTGTAGCGGGGGACCATGAGCTCCTCGAAGAGCTTCGGGGACATGAGCGGGCCGTGGTTGTAGCACATGTCCTCCCACCACCAGGCCACGTCGACGGACCCGCCTCCGGGGATGTGCCGTTCGATGAGGGCCAGGTCCATGAGGGTGATGTGCTCCATCATCTCCTCGACCCAGTCCCGGTCCGTCATCAGGGCGATGGACAGGTTCTCGAGGCCCATCCAGTCCCGCAGCCAGCCGTAGAGCGAGCCGCAGTGGAAGAGGATGGGCATCCCGGCGGCGTGGGCGGCCTCGACGGCGGCCGCGACGTCGCCGACACGGCCCGGGGCGGCGGGATCGAGCCGCTCGTCCCGCAGGCGCTCCCAGTCGGCCCGGGTCTCGACGGCGAACTCGAGGAAATGGGGCATCGAGGAGTCGTAGTCGAGCATCTCCGTCAGGGCCCCTTCCTTGGTCCGGACGAGGCGGCGCCCGTCCCTGACCTCGAGCGTCTCCTCCGCGAAGGCGGGGAAGAGGCCGCGGTGGACCGGGACCTCGGGGATGATCTCCAACCCCTCCAGGCCGAGGTGGCGCTCGACGTCGCGGTTGGTCCGGCACTGCGGCGGCAGGCCCTGCTCGTGCCAGACGGCGATGGTCTTGTCCCAGTAGCCGAACTCCATGTCGGGGACGCGGTCCGGCTTCTCCCAGCGGAAGACCCTGTTCCAGCGCTCGCGGACGGTCATCATGCCGGGGATGATATCCCGGGCCCCCGTCGGGCGTCAATCCGCCGTCGCGCCGGCGTTGAAATGACCCCGGGCCTGTAATAGAATGGGGGACACCCGGCTCCAGGAGAGCGAGATGACCCGACGAACGGTCCGCGTGAGGTTCCTTGCCCTCGCCCTGTCATCCCTGGTTATGGCGGCCGCCTGCGCCCGGAGGGACGCCGGCCCCGTCATCGCCGTGGGCGCGGACGCCACCTGGCACGAGCGGGCCGCCGCGGCCGAGATCCGCCGCTACCTCTACGTGCGCACGGGCCGCCTGCCCGACCTTCGGGAGGTCCGGTCCCTGGCCCGCGTCCCCGCCGGCGCCGTGGTGGTCGTCGAGAAGGGCGGTCCGTTCGCGCTCGGCTCCGCCGGACAGAACGGGACCGCGCCGCTCGACGCCCTGGGCCCCGAGGACTACCTGCTGAAGACCGTGCCGCGCGGCTCCGGCCGCTCCCTCCTCGTCGCCGGCGGTGGCGGTCCGGCGGTCCTCTACGGCGCCTACCGGTTCGCCGAGACGCTCGGCGTCCGCTTCTCGCTCGAAGGGGACGTCGTCCCCGACGGCACGGTCGGGGCGCCTTCGCTCGACCTCGACGAGACCGGCCGCCCGCTCTTCCCCGTCCGGGGCATCCAGCCCTTCCACGATTTCCCCGAGGGGCCCGACTGGTGGACCCGCGAGAACTACAAGGCCGTCCTGAGCCAGCTGCCCAAGCTGCGGATGAACTTCTTCGGGCTGCACACCTATCCCGAGAACCCCAACCGTGTTTTCGGAGCGACGCCCAACGCCGAGCCGACCGTCTGGATCGGCCGGGCCGAGGACGCCCGCCCGGACGGCACGGTCCTGGCCGCGTACCCCGCGAGCTACCAGAACACGGCCCGCGGCAACTGGGGCTACGAAGCCAAGAAGACGGGGGATTTCCACTTCGGCGCGAGCCGGCTCTTCGAGCGCGACGACTACGGCAACGACGTCATGGCCGGTTTCGCCCCCGATCCGGCGACCCCGGAAGCCGCCGTCGCCGTCTTCGACCGGGCCGCCGCCGTCTTCCGGGACGCCTTCACCCTGGCCCGCCGCCTGGGCGTCAAGACCTGCGTCGGCACGGAAACGCCCCTGACGGTGCCCGTCGAGGTCCGCGGCCGCCTGGCCGCCGCCGGCCGGGACGCCAAGGACCCGGCGGTGGTCAAGGACCTCTACAAGGCCATGTTCGGGCGCGTCGCCGCCGCCTATGCGATCGATTACTACTGGTTCTGGACGACCGAAGGCTGGACCTGGGAAGACGCCCCGCCGGAGGAGGTCGCCGCCGTCACGACCGACCTGGCCATGGCCGTCGAGGCCTGGCGCGAGGTCGCGCCGCCGTTCCGTCTGGCCACCTCCGGATGGGTCCTCGGCCCACCGTCCAACCGGACCCTCTTCGACCAGGTCCTGCCCAAGGAAGTGGCCCTGAGCACGATCAACCGCGAGGTCGGCAAGGCCCCCGTCGACCCGGGCTTCGCCCGCGTCACCGGCCGGTCTCTGTGGGCCATCCCCTGGATGGAGGACGATCCCGCGCTGACCTCGCCCCAGCTCTGGGCCGGCCGGATGCGCCGGGACGCCGCCGACGCCCTCCGCTACGGCTGCGACGGCCTGCTCGGCATCCACTGGCGGACCCGGGTCCTCTCGGCCAACGTCCTGGCCCTGGCCCGGGCGGCCTGGGAGCAGCCCTGGAACACGCTCCCCAAGAGCCTGGCCGAGGAGACCGGTCCCGTCACCGGCGAGCCCGTGAGCTTCGCCGGCCGCGCCGTCGCCGGGGCCGGGCGCCTGGCCCCCGTCTACGCCGACGTCCGCGACCGCGTCTTCGGCTACCGCCTCGAGGTGCCCAACGGGACCTACACCGTGACCCTGCAGTTCGTCGAGGGACAGATCGACCGGGCCCGCGGCCGCGTCTTCGACGTCCTCGTCCAGGGCCGCCGGGTCCTCGAGAACCTCGACATCTTCGCCGCGGCCGGCAAGTTCAAGGCCCTCGAGCGCCGCGTCGAGGGCGTCGCCGTCGCCGACGGGCGCCTCGTCGTCGACTTCGCCGACCGCATCCATTACCCGGCCCTGGCCGGCCTCGTCATCGAGGGGCCGGGCTTCGTCCGCAAGATCAACTGCGGCGGGCCGGCCGCGCTCGATTACGAGGCCGACGCGCCGCCGACGGCCCGCCACCTCCCGGCCCTCGACCTCTACGAGGACTGGGCCCGGGCCCAGTTCGGCCCCGAGGCCGGTCCCGAAGCCGCGGCCGTCTTCGCCGGGGCCGACGGGCGCCATCCCGTGCCGGTCACCTGGATCGGCGGGCCCGGCAACATCCAGCCGGATCCCCGGCCGTGGGCCGAGGTCGCCCCGACCTACGCCTTCGTCGACGCCCTGGCCGCCGTCGGGCCCAAGGTCGCCGGTCCGGCCAACCGGGAGCGGTTCGAATACTGGCTGGCCCAGTT
Source organism: Candidatus Aminicenantota bacterium (assembly GCA_017999365.1). Classification (GTDB taxonomy): domain Bacteria; phylum Acidobacteriota; class Aminicenantia; order Aminicenantales; family Saccharicenantaceae; genus RBG-16-66-30. The sequence goes on along the minus strand of JAGNLW010000001.1, from coordinate 906,682 downwards.
CCGCTACATGCGCGAGGTGGCCCGGTTCAACGGCCTGTGGGCCGTCTACAACGCCGCCGTGGCCAAGGCCAAGGCGGCGGGGAACGAGGCCGCCTGCCGCGAGGTCCTGACGGCCGAGGCCCTGCCGGTCCGGGCCGAGATGGCCGCTTCCCTCAAACGCGTCTTCACCGATCTCCTGGCCACCGTGAGCACGACGGGCGAGCTCGGGACCGTCGCCAATTGGGAACAGCACCTTCTGCCCGGCGCCTGGGAGCGGCCGGAGGCGGAGCTGGCCGCCCTCCTCGGGACCGAGCTCCCGGCCGAAGCCCGTCTGTCGCGCGACTACGACGGGCCGCCGCGGCTCGTCGTCCCGGCGGTGCGGACCTCGCTCGAAGCCGGCGAAGCCCTTTCGCTCAAGGCCCTGGTCCTGGCCCGGGCCGAGGCCGGCCAGGTCTCCCTGTTCTGGCGCGAGATGGGACGGGGCGAATTCGTCCGCGTCGCCTTCCGCCACGTCGCCCGGGGCGTCTACGAGGTCCTCCTGCCGGCCCCGGCCGGCGACATCGAATACTACGTCGAGGCCGCAGCCGACGGCCGGACCGTCCGCTTCCCCGTCACGGCCCCCGACCGGGCCCAGACCGTCGTCGTCCTGCCGGGGGGGAAATGAGCCGGACCGTCTCCCTTCCCAAACGGTTCCGGGCCCCGGAGGTCGTCGGCGTCCTCGACGAGATCAGGCGCCTGGAGGTCGGGGAGACCCTGGTCCTCGACTTCGGCCAAGTCGAGGAATTCGACGGCTCGACCCTGGCCTTTCTCGGCTACGCCGGTAAAGAGGTCCCCGGGGTCTCCGTCGCCGGCGTTCCCGAGCCCCTCGTCCGGGCCCGGGAGGCGCTCGCCTGTCCGCCCGACGCGGCCTGGCCGGCCAAGCCCGCCGCGCCGTCCGGCCCGGGCCGCCCCGGCCGCTTCTTCCGGGCCTACGCCGAGCGCTTCCTCGGTCACGCCCGCAACCTGGGCCGGTTCCTGGCCATGCTCGGCGACGAGGTCTTCCACGTCGGCGGCTACCTGCGCGAGCGCAAGGGCGTGTATCCGGGCGAGACCTGGAACCAGATGTACTTCATGGGCTACCAGTCGTACCCCATCGTCTGCCTGCTCCTGTTCCTGGTCGGCGTGACCATTTCCATCACCTCGGCCGAACAGCTCCGGGTCTTCGGGGCCGACGCCTTCATCGCCGACATCATCGGCTACGCCATGCTCCGGGAGCTCGTGCCGCTCATGGCCGGGGTCATCCTGGCCGGCAAGGTCGGCGCGGCCGTGACCGCCGAGCTGGCCAGCATGACCGTGCTCGAGGAGGTCGACGCCCTGCGGACCATGGGCCTGGTCCCGGAGAAGTTCCTCATGGTGCCCCGGCTGCTGGCCATCACCCTGGTCGTGCCGCTCCTCGTGGCCATGGCCGACGTGGCCGGCATCCTCGGCGGCATGGTCGTGGCCCGGATCACCTTCGGCATGCTGCCGGCGGCCTTTCTCGACCAGATGGTCAACACGGTCGGCTGGGTCGATTTCGCCTGGGGCCTGGTCAAGACCGTCGTCTTCGGCTGGGCCGTCGTCGTGGGGGCCGGCTTCAAGGGCCTGACCGTCGGCCGGAGCGCCGAGGAGGTCGGCCGGGCCACGACGGAATCCGTCGTCCTGTCCATCACCCTGATCATCGTCCTCGACTGCGTCTTCGCCTTCGTGATCTATTGACCATGGACATCATCCGCGCGCACGGTCTCACGGTGGGTTACGGGAAGGAGCCCGTCCTCGAGGGGTTGGACTTCGGCGTCCCGGAGGGGCTGATCACGGTCGTCCTCGGCGTCAGCGGCTCGGGCAAGTCGACCCTGCTCAAGACCCTGGCCGGGCTCCTGCCGCCCCTCGGCGGCGCGTTCGATTTCGCCGGCGCCCCGGTCGATTACCGTTCCGAGAGGTCCCTGGGGACCCTCTACCAAAGGATCGGCGTCCTCTACCAGGGCGGGGCCCTGCTCAACGGGCTGAGCCTCTATGAGAACGTCGCCCTGCCCATCCGCATGCACTACCCGGGGATCCCCGAGACCGTGGTCCGCGACATGGTCTATGCCGGCCTGGCCCAGGTCGAGATGGCCGACGCCGCGGCGAAATACCCGGCGGAGCTCTCCGGGGGCATGCGCAAGCGCGGGGCCCTGGCCCGGGCCCTGGCCATGGACCCGGACGTCGTCTTCTGCGACGAGCCGTCGTCGGGGCTGGACCCCATCACCTCGTCGCTGCTCGACGACCTCCTCCTGCGGCTCAAGGAGACCTACGGGACGACCCTGGTCGTCGTCACCCACGAACTGCGCTCCATCGAGCGCATCGCCGACCGGGTCCTGGTCCTCCACGAGGGCCGTCTCCACCACGCCGGCGAGGCCGCCGGATTGGCCGCGTCCGCCGATCCCTTCATCCGGACATTCTTCCTCAAGAGGGACAGCCATGATGACGCTTGAGCAAAAGACCCGCCTGGGGATCTTCCTGTCGGTCGCCACGGTCATCTTCATCGTCGTGGCCGGCTTCTTCATCGTCCCCAAGCTGCGCGATCCCGGGACGGACTTCATGGTCCGGTTCAAAGACACCTCGGTCCACGGGTTGGCCGTCGGCTCCCCCGTCAAGTACCGGGGCGTCGAGCTCGGCCGGGTGACCCGGATCGAGGTCAGCCGGACGGACCTCGACTGCGTCGACGTCGGCATCAAGATCCTGCCCGAGCTGGTCGTCAAGACCGACATGCGCGCCGTCCTCGTCTACGTCGGGCTGACCGGCCAGAAGTACATCGAGCTCAGCGGCGGCACGGCCGGGGCCGCCAACCTCCAGGCCCACGGCGAGATCCCGACCGGCCGGGGCCTGGGCGACAAGGCCGACGACATCGTCAACAACATCGAGACGACGGCCAAGCGCATCACGGAGCTGCTGGCGCCCGAGAACATCGAGCGCTTCTCGGCTTTCCTGGAGAACGCCGAGAAGAGCTCGGCCGCGGTCTCGGGGGTCCTCGAGTCGCGCCGGGCCTCGCTCGAGAACACCCTGGCCAGCCTGGAGAAGGCCTCGGCCGAGTTCGCCCGGGCCACCGAGCGCTTCGTGCCCATGACGGACGACCTGAGCCGCCTCGTCCGGACGGTCGAGGCCAACTCCGAGCGGACCCTGGGCAACGTCGCCGACCGCTTCTCGGCCGAGGAGCTGGGCCAGGTCCTCAAGGACGTCCGGTCCTTCCTCGACACGGCCTCGGTGACCATGAAGAAGGTCGAGGGCGTCCTCCTCGAACAGCAGACGGAGCTCACCCGGACCTTCGCCAGCCTGGGCGTGGCCATCGAGAACCTGGCCCGCTTTTCCCGCGAGATCGCCGAGGAGCCGTCGGCCATCCTGCGGACACGAAAGGACAAGAAATGATGAGGAAACACGCCCTGGCCCTGGCGGCCGTCCTCCTGATCGCCGGCTGCTTCTCGACGCCGGCCAAGCGCTATTTCCAGATCGTTCCCATCGACCGCAGCCCCGAGCCGCACGCCCGGGTGGAACGGATGCTGTATATCGAGCCCGTCCGCGTCGATCCCCTCTACGACGACTTCCGGGTCATCTACCGGGTCTCGCCCTTCGAGCTCAAATACTACTCCCACGCCTTCTGGGCCAAGAAACCCGACGACCTCTTCCGCGAGGCCATCAGCGACTACCTCGGCCGCAAGGAGGGCTTCCCCCGGGTCACCATGGACGTCCTCCAGGGCGATCCCCAGGTCGTCCTGCGCGCGAGCGTCCGCCTCGTCGAGGAGATCGACGAGCCCAACGCCTGGTTCGGCCGGCTGGCCATGGACCTGGAGTTCCTCGAGTTCAAGAGCGGCAAGAGCATCCTCAAGCACACCTTCGACCGGCGCAAGGCCCTGGGCACGCGCAAGGTCCAGTTCCTGCCGGCCGTCCTGTCCGACATCCTGGTCGAGGAGCTCGACGCCGTCATGGGCAAGCTGGCCGACGCCCTGGCCGGGAAATAGGCCGGACCGCCCCTAAGACCCCGTCCGCCAGCCGCGCTCGATCTCCTCGAGCGTCCGGCCCTTGGTCTCCGGCAGCCGGAAGGCCATGAACGCGAAGGCCAGGGCGCACATGGCCGCGTACAGCCAGAACGCCGTCGAAGGGTGGGAGCGGTCCGAGAGGACCGGGAAGGTCAGGGTCACCGCGAAGTCGGCCAGCCACAGGACGACCGTGGCCAGGCCCATGGCCGCGCCGCGGACCTTGATGGGGAAGACCTCGGCCATGACCACCCAGACGAGCGGGCCCATGGCCGAGGCGAAGAAGGCGATGTAGAACAGGATGACGACGAGCAGGGCCGAGGCCGGCAGGACGGGGAAGCGGAAGGCGGCCCCGAGGAGGACGAGGGAGACGCCCATGCCGGCCGTGGCCGCGAGCAGGAGCGGCCGCCGCCCGACCCGGTCGGCGAGCAGGATGGCCACGACCGTGAACAGCAGGTTGACCAGCCCGACGACCGTCGACTGCCCGATGGCCGACATCCTCTCGAAACCGGCGCCCTCGAAGATCCGCGGCGCGTAGTAGAGGATGGCGTTGATGCCGGTGACCTGCTGGAAGACGGCCAGGGCGACGGCCAGGACGAGGGGCCGCCGGAAGGCCGGCCGGAAGACCTCGCGGAAGGATCCCTTCTCGAGGGCCAGGGCGGTCTTGATCTCGCGGATGCCGGTCTCGGCGGCCTCGGGCGAATCGGCCCGGGCCAGGACGGTCCGGGCTTCGGCCTCGCGCCCGTTCTTGACCAGCCAGCGCGGGCTCTCGGGCACGCCGAGGAGGAGCAGGAAGAAAGCCACGGACGGGACGGCGCCCGCGGCGTACATCCAGCGCCAGTTCTCCGGGCCGGCCCCGGCGAAGATCCAGCTGACGAAGTAGGCCAGCAGGATGCCGGTGACGATGGCCAGCTGGTTGACCGAGACGAGGGCGCCGCGGGCCCGGGCCGGGGCGATCTCGGCGATGTAGAGGGGCGACAGGACGGCCGCCGAGCCGATGCCCAGGCCGCCGACCAGGCGGAAGGCCATGAACGCCGTGATCGTCCGCGGCAGGGCGCAGCCGACGGCCGAGACGAGGAACAGTACGGCCGAGACGAGCATGAAGCGGCGCCGGCCGATGCGGTCGCTGATGGGCCCAGCCAAGCCCGCGCCGAACATACAGCCGATGAGGACGACGGCCACCGTCCAGCCCTCCTGGAGCGCGTCGAGGGCGAAGCGCTCCTTCATGTAGCGGGTGGCGCCGGCCACGACGGCCGTGTCGAAGCCGAAGATGAGGCCGCCGAGGGCGGCGACCAGGGTCACGGCGAGAACGTAGGTCCCGGACCTTTTCACGCGTTGAACTCGCTCAAGGCGTCGAACATGGCCGCGATATTGGCGATGGGGACGTTGGCCTGGATGTTGTGGACGGTGTTGAAGACGAAGCCGCCGTCGCGGCCGAGGACCTCGCAGCGCTCCAGGACCTCGGCCCGGACCGCCTCCGGCGTCCCGAAGGCCAGGGTCCTCTGGGTGTCGACGCCGCCGCCCCAGAAGACGAGGTCCCGGCCGAACTCGGCCTTGAGCCGGCGGGCGTCCATCCCGGCCGCCGAGAGCTGGACCGGATTAAGGATGTCGAAGCCGCTGTCGATGAACGCGGGGATCAGGGAGGCGACGGCGCCGCAGGAGTGCTTGAACGACTTCCAGCCCGTGTGGGCGTGGATCCAGTCGTTGATGCGCCGGTAATAGGGCAGGTAGAGCTCGCGGTAAGCGGCGACCGAGCAGAAGGTCGACTGCTGGGTCCCGAAGTCCGTGCCGCAGACGAAAGCGGCCTGGACCTCGTCGCCGACCCGCTCGCGGATCTTCGCCAGGTTCCGGAGGGCCATTTCGGTCTGGCCCTCGAAGACCTTGTGGACGTAGGGGCGGCGGGTCAGGGTGGAGACGTACCACTCCTCGATGTCGCGGATGCCCCTGGGATGCTTGAGCTGGGGGCCGGGGACGAGGGCGATGTCGCCGAGGGCCGTGCCGCCGAAGCTGGCGATGACGCCGCGGCCGGTCGCCCCGGCCCGGCGGCTCTCCCTCTCCCAGTGGTCCAGGGAGGCCTCGTCGATCGGCCCGAACTCCTGGAGATTGTCGGCCGGATCGAGCTTGGCCTCGTCGATGGCGTCCTGGCGGACGATGGTGTCGAAGAAGAAGCCGTTCTTGGGCAGCCGCCCGGAGGGCGGGGCCGACCGGTCGCCTTCGGGGAAGACCAGGGTGTCGCCGTTCCCGTCCTTGGTCGTCGCGAAATTCCCCGACATGAGGACCTCGGTCCCGTCGTCCATGCGCCAGGGGGTCCAGTTCTCGTTGCGGTAGCCGAACATGGTCGTGGGACCGTAGGCGCCCTCGACGTCGATGCCGAGGACGGTCTGGAGATCGTCGTCGAGCCAGCCCAGCATCTGGTAGGGCTCGTGGACCCTGACCAGGCGCTCCTCCAGGCCGTAGTGCCGGCGCAGGCCGATGACGCACTTGACGTGCATGCCGGTCACGGCCGTGCCGTTGAAGTCGACGGGGATGCGGTCGGGCTGTCGGTGGGCGAGCGCGGCGGCCAGGCGTTCGCGGCCGGTCATCGGCATGGCGGGCCTCCTCGGCCCCTCAGATTACTTGTTTCGCCCCGCCTTTGCAATAAAGGGAAGGGGGACATGTACCGGAGGTACGTGTCCCCATCCGCGATCAGCCCGCCTTCGGATGTTTGATGAACGTCCCGGCCCGGTACTCGCGGAAGGCCGTCTGGAGCTCCTCCGCGGTGTTCATGACGATGGGGCCGCGCCAGGCGACGGGCTCGCCGAGGGGGCGGCCCGACACGAGCAGGAAACGGACCGGCGAGGCCGCGGTCGTCACCCTGACCCGGCCGCCGTCGCCGAACAGGATGACCGCGTGGTCGCCCTGGACGGGCCGCGTCTCCAAGTCGAAGTAGCTGGCCGGCTCGACGTCGTAGGACGAGGGCCCTGAGGCGTCCGAGAAGCAGCCCTCGCCCTCGAAGACGTAGGCGACGACGGTGTGCCCGGGTCTGGTCGGATGGACGAACGCCGTCCCCGCAAGCATGGCCACGTCGAGGTACTCCGGCTCGATGACGATGTCCCGGACCGGGCCGACGACGCCGGCGACCGTCCCGCAGATGACCTTGGCCGTGACGCCGCCCGGCAGGGCGACCTCGGGGATGTCGGCGGCCTTCACATCGCGGTAGCGCGGCGCCATCATCTTCCGGGCCGCGGGCAGGTTGGCCCAGAGCTGGAAGCCGCCCATGCGGCCGTCCGGGCCGCCCTTGGGCATCTCCTGGTGGACGACGCCGCTGCCGGCCGTCATCCACTGGACGTCGCCGGGGCCGATGATCCCCGAGTTCCCCATGCTGTCGCCGTGCTCGGCCGTGCCCCGGACCATGTAGGTGATGGTCTCGATGCCGCGGTGGGGGTGCCAGGGGAAGCCGGGCAGGTACTTGTCCGGGTCGTCCTGGCGGAAGTCGTCGAACATCAGGAACGGGTCGAAGAGCGGGACCTCGCGGAAACCGAAGCCGCGGCGCAGGTGGACGCCGGCCCCCTCGAGCGTCGGCTGGCTGACGAGGACCTTGCGGATGGCGCGGGTCTTGTCCATGGCTCCCTCCTCCCGCCCCATTCTACCATGAATGGGGACGCGTCCCGGGGACCGGTCCCCGCTCAGGCGGCGGGCGGGCCGTCGTCGCCGCGGCGGCTGACGCGGCGCATGAGCAGGAACACGGGGAAGCCGACGGCGAAGAAGACCGCCCCGTAGAGGGCTTCGCGGGTCTGGGTGGCCAGGACGTTCCCGGCCACGGCCAGCATGACGGCGATGAAGACGAGCGGCAGGACGGGGTAGAGGGGGACCCGGTAGCCGTCGTAGGCCTCGCCCGCGACGCGGGCTTTGCGCCGCAGGACGAAGACCGAGGACGAGACGATGGCCAGGGTGATGGTGTCGAGGAACATGACGTAGTTGACGATGTTCTCGAACTGCCGCAGCAGGAAGATGGAGACCAGGATGATGGCCCCGAGGAAGAGCAGCCCGAACTCCTGGGTTTGGGTTCGGGAATTGACCTTGCGGAAGACGGCCGGCAGGGTCCGGTCCTCGGCCATCGAATAGTAGACGCGCGGGATCTGCATCAGGGTGACGTTGAGGAAGCCCATGGCCGAGAGGAAGATGGCCAGGGAGACGACGAGGTGCCCGGTCCCGCCGAGGGTGGCCCGGGCCGTCTCGGCGGCCACGAGCTTGGCCGCGGCGATGCCGGGCACGCCCAGGACCTTGACGTAGGCGGCGTTGATGGTCAGGTAGCAGGCCAGGACGACGAGGATGCCGAAGAACACGGCCCGGGGCACGTTGCGGCGGGCGTCGCGGACGTCGGCCCCGAAGTTGATGGTGTTCTGGTAGCCGCCGTAGGCGTAGAAGACGTAGATGAAGGCCACGCCGAGGGCGAAGAACCAGGGCCGGTCGAGCGGCAGGGCCGACGGGCCCTCGGGGACCTTCTGCGACAGGAAGGCCGCCGCGGCCAGGACGCCGATCATGGCCACCTTGAGGACGCTGAGGACGTTCTGGGCCCAGGCGCCCGTCTTGATGCCCAGGTAATTGATGGCCAGGAGCCCGAGGATGAGCGCGACGGCGGTGATCTCGACCCGCAGGACCGTGGGCGCGGCGCCGGGGAAGAGGACGGGCGTCAGGTACTCGGCCCCGATGAGGGCCACGCCGGCCGCGCCGGCCCCGTTGAGGATGACGACGTTGGTCCAGTTGAGCATGAAGGCCAGTCCGGAGCCGTAGCTCTCGGCCACGACCTTGTAGTAGCTGCCCGGCTTGGCGAAGCGGCCGCCGATCTCGGCGAAGGTCAGGGCCCCGATCAGACTGACCAGGCCGCCGAGTCCCCAGGCGGCGTAGAACAGCGTCGGGGTCTTCGCGGCGGCGGCGACCATGGCCGGGGTCCGGAAGATGCCGATGCCGATGATGAGGCTGACGACGATCATGGTCGCGTCGAAGGTGGTCAGCTTGGCCTTGATGGACATGGGCTCTCCTTAGCGGGCGGCGGGGGCGAGGCCGGCCCGGACGGGGTCTTCGGCCAGGACCTCGTCCAGGACGGACACGAACAGGTCCGCGTCGGCCTCCGTGAAGCAGAGGGGCGGGCGGATCTTGATGACGTTGTGGAGGGGGCCGTCCGTGCCGGTCAGGATGCCCCTCTCGCGCAGGCGCTCGACGACGTAGGCGGCCTCGGCCGCGGCCGGCTCGAGGGTCCGGCGGTCGCGGACGAGCTCGATCCCCAGGAACAGTCCCGAGCCGCGGATGTCGCCGACGATCGGGTGGCGACCGGCGAGTTCTTTCAGCCCGGCCAGGAAATGCGTCCCGACCCGCAGGGCGCCCTCCTGCAGGCGCTCGTCCTCCATGACGTCGAGCACGGCCAGGCCCGCGGCGCAGGCCACGGGATTGCCGCCGAAGGTGCTGAAGAATTCCATGCCGTTGGCGAAAGAGGCCGCGACGGCCTCGGTCGTCACGACCGCGGCCAGGGGGAATCCGTTGCCGATGGGCTTGCCGAGGACGACGATGTCGGGGACGACGCCCTGGGTCTCGAATCCCCAGAAATGCGTTCCCAGGCGGCCGAAGCCGACCTGGACCTCGTCGGCGACGCAGAGCCCGCCGGCCGCCCGGACGTGCCGGTAGGCCTCGCGGAGATAGCCGGGCGGCAGGACGATCTGCCCGGCGACGCTGGGCAGGGTCTCGGCGATGAAGGCGGCCGGGCCGCCCCGGAGAGCGACTTCCCCGGCCAGGAGCCGCCCGACGGCCGCGGCGTATTTCGGGCCGGCCTCGGGGTCGTCGCGCTTGAACGGGCCGCGGTAGTCGTCCGGCAGGGGGGCGACGTGGACCCAGGGCCTGCGGCCCCGGCCGCCGGGCCCGTCGAACTTGTAGGGACTGATGTCGACGAGGCCGGTCGTGTGGCCGTGATAGGCCGACTCCAGGACGACGACATCCTCGCGGCCGGTGCGCGTCCGGGCCAGGCGCAGGGCCAGCTCGTTGGCCTCGCTGGCCGAATTGAGGACGTAGCAGACCCGGAGGGGCTCGGGCATCAGGGCCGTGAGCCGCGCGGCGTAGCGGACGAGGTTGTCGTGGAGGTACCGGGTGTTCGTGTTGAGCAGGCCCATCTGCTCCCGGACGGCCCGGACGACGCGCGGGTGGCCGTGGCCGACGAGGGGGACGTTGTTATAGGCGTCGAGGTAGGCCCGCCCCATGTCGTCATAGAGGTGCCGCATCCAACCGCGGACGATCTTGAGGGGCTCGCGATAGGAGACGCTGAGACCGGGCCCGATGAGGGCGCGCCGCGCGGCCAGGGTCCCGGACTTGTCCGGCTCGGGCCGGGGGAAGCGCTCCGCCGGGATGCCGAGGAGGAGGTTGGGATCGGGCGACAGGCCCGTCCAGAGCGACCGCCGGCCGGGCGCGGCGACGCCGGGGAAGTCCGCGTCGAGGCCGAGGAGGTCGAGGATGATCTGGACGTGGACGTGCGGCCACCAGTCGCCGTTGCGGGGCGGCGCGCCCACGGCGGCGAAAGCCTCTCCGGCGCGGACCGTCCGGCCCGGCGCCAAGCCGGCGACCGAGGCCGCGTCGAGGTGGCCGTAGAGCGTGAAGAATTCCCCGCCGGCCGGGGTCTCGTGGCGCAGGACGACGAGCGGTCCGTAGTCTTTCGGCGCGGCGTTCTCGGCGACGAGGCGGACCGTGCCGTCGAGCGGGGCGCGCACGGCGCTCCCGGGCGGGACGCTCAGGTCGATGCCGAGATGGACGGTCCGCCTCTCCGCGGCCGGGCCGCCCGCGCCGGCCGCGAACGCGCCGGTCGTGTAGACGGCTCGCGCTTCGTCGTAGCGGCCGACCCCGACGACGGCCCCGGCCTCGGCCATGGCGCGGCGGACCGTCTCCGTGAGGCGCGGCGTCTCGAGTTCGGCCGGATCGGCGCCGAGCGTCCGGCTGCCGACCGAGAGGTCCAGGACGGCGACGGGGGCCGTCCGAGGGTCGTGATCGAGAACGGGCGCGAAGGAGCCGCGCCGCTCTTCGAGCCAGCGGACGACGGCCGGGCCGCCGGGCGTGGGCGGCAGGCCGCAGGCGTCCCGATAGGCGCAATGGGCCAGCCGCGGCGGGACCCGGTCGAAGGCCTCCAGGGCGGCCCAGGCCGGGGCTTCGCTGACCTTCAGATAGGGATCGCCGGGCTCGGCCGCGGCCCGGCAGGCGGAGTTGACGACGCTGACGGCGAGCCGGGTCCGGACCAGGACGTCGAGGACGGCCAGCTCCTCCTCGGCGAGAGGAAGGACGCGGTGATATCCGGCGACGAGCGGCCGGACGGCCTCGAGCGGATCGGCGTGGCCGAACGCGGCGTAGGCGGCGGCGACGGCGACCTCGGCCGCGGTCGGGGTCTCGATCATGTCGCCGAAATCGATGAGCCCGGCCAGGCGGGCCGGCCGCCCCGGCTCGATCCGGACCAGGACGTTGTGCTCGTTGGCGTCGCCGTAAACGACGCTCCGGCGCAACCGGGGCAGGGCCGGAACGGCCTCGGCCTCATAGCGGGCCAGGACCCGTTCGACCAGAGCGAGGCGCCGGGCGTCGGGGATGAGGCCGAGGTGGGCGCGGATCCAGCCGGCTTTGGCCAGGTCCCACTTGAGCTCGCGGCGGGCCGCGGGGTGGGCGAAGCCGGCCAGGGCCAGGTCGAGGCGGGCCAGGGCGGCGCCAAGGCCGCCGAGCAGGTCCGGCGTCACCGGCCGCAGGCCGGCCAGGGGGCGTCCTTCGAGGAAGGTGAGCATCCAGACGACGCGCGGCGCGCCGTCGGCGAGCGCCGCCGCGGCGAAGGGGCGCCCGTCGAGGCCGGGGACGACGCGCGGCACCGGCAGATCCGGCGCGCGGCCGGCGACGGCCGCCAGGGCGGCGCACTGCATGTCGACGAAAGCCGCCTCGCGCATCGGATGCATGACCTTGAGGACCCGGACCTCGCCCTTCGCGGTGTCGAGCCTGAAGTTGTCGTCGTATTCGCTGGGCAGGGGGCGGGCCGCCGCCTCGAGGCCGAAGAGGTCGCGGGCCAACCGGACGGCGTCCGCCGCGGCGGCCCGGGTCCGGGGGTGCCCGCCGATGTCCATGGCGACTCTCTACCGGTCGCGGACGGCCCGCTCGACGCGCTCCAGGGCTTCGCGGAGGACGGACCGGGGACAGCCGAAATTGACGCGGACGAAGCCGGCCGCCTCGTCGCCGAACATCCGCCCGTCGCTGAAGAAGACCCGGGCGCGCTTCAGGAAGAAGTCGTTGAGGGCCTCGGGCGGAAGGCCGAGGCCGCGGCAGTCGAGCAGGGCCAGGTAGGTGCCCTCGGGCCGGACGAGCCTGATCTCGGGCAGGCGCTCGGCCAGGAAGCCCTCGATGAGGTCGATGTTGGCCGCGAGGTAGGGCAGGAGCTCGTCGAGCCAGGCCTCGCCGCGGCGGTAGGCGGCCTCGAAGGCGACGATGCCGAGGACGTTCCCCAGGTCGAAGCCCGAGCGCTCCTTCTCGTCCTCGAACCTCTTCCGGAGGTCCGGATTGGGGACGGCCACGGCGGCCGTGCTCAACCCGGCGATGTTGAAGGTCTTGCTCGGCGCGAGGCAGGTGATGGTCTGCTGGGCCAGCTCCGGCTGCAGCGAGGCGAAGACATGGTGGCGGCTGCCGGGGTAGACGAGATCGTGGTGGATCTCGTCGGAGACGACCAGGAGGTCGCGCTCGACGGCGATCCGGCCGAGGGCCTCGAGCTCCTCGCGGTCCCAGACCCGGCCGACGGGATTGTGGGGGGAGCACAGGATGAGCAGCCGGCCGCCGGCGTCGATCTTGGTCCGCAGGTCGTCGAGGTCCATCGTGTAGCGCCGGCCGTCGAACTTGAGCGGATTGCGGACGACGCGGCGGCCGTTGTTCTCGATGGCGTAGTAGAAGGGATGATAGACCGGCGGCTGGACGATGACCGGGTCGCCCGGCGCGGTGAAGGCCCGGACGACGTAGTTCAGGGCCGGGACCAGGCCCGGCGTCAGGGTCAGCCAGCCCGGCTCGGCGGGCCAGCCGTGACGGCGGCGCAGCCAGTCGGCCGCGGCCTCGAAGAAGGACGGCGGCGTCTCCGGGTAGCCGAAGACGCCGTGCCCGACCCGGCGCGCCAGGGCCTCGACGACGGCCGGCGGGGCCTCGAAGTCCATGTCGGCCACCCACAGGGGGATGGCGTCCGGGACGCCCAGGTCCCGGCGGGGGTGGACCCACTTCATGGACTCGGTCGCGGTCCGGTCGATGACCTTGTCAAATGGGGACATGATACCCGTTTCCCTATTTTCCGGTGTCTGGTCCGTTCTCTTCACGTTGCTCGCTCGCTTCGCCCCGTTATCCCGTTCCCTCCGGACGCCGGCGGCCCTTCCGGAAAATAGGAAACGGGTATCATGTCCCCCATTAAATGAGGAACTTGCCGTTCCTGGCGATGACCTTGCCCTTGGCTGTGAGGGTGACCTTGTCGACCAGGGCGTCGAAGTGGAACCGGCTCTTGTTCCGGCCGATGCCGTACGAGTCGCCGATGGCGAAGTGGACCGTGCCGAAGGCCTTCTCGGCCTCGAGCATGTTGGGCGAGATGCGAGCGCCCTTGTTGGTGCCGATGCCGAACTCGCCGATCATCCGGGCCGTCGGGTCGTCGCCGACCGTCCGGATGACCTCGGCGATGCCGGCCCCCTTGTGGGCGACCAGCCGGCCCTTCTCGAAGACCATCTCGCCGGGGCCCAGCTTGTCGTCGATGAGACCGATGACGACCTTGCCGGTGAAGGTCTCCTCGACCGGGCAGGTGAAGCACTCGCCGGCCGGCAGGTTGCCGTGGACGCCTTTCCTGGCGATGTCGCCGACGTCCTCGTGCCAGTCGCGGCCCGCGACGCTGAAGGCGATCTCGGTCCCGGCCGCGTTGGTGACGACGATCTCCCCGGCGTCCTTGACGGCCCGGACGACCTTCTTGGTGAAGGCGGCCATCTCCGAGAAGTCGATGGCCACCAGCCGCTCCATCATGTCCCGGGTGATGCCGGGCATCATGCAGATGCGGCCGTGCTTCTGGCCCTCGGCGACCATAAAGCCGCGGAAGGGCTTCTCGGGGAAACGGCCCTCGAGCAGGTAGGTCGTGGCCGAGGCCCCGGCGATGAGCTCCTTGAACTGCCGGGTCGGCTCCGTGATCGGCCGCAGGGTCTCAGTCATCAGGTACGTCGTGACCTCGGCGCCGGCCTTCTTGGCGTGGAAGGCCAAGGCCTCGGCGATCTCCAACTTCGGCGTGTCGGTGACGAGCAGGTACTTCTCGCCGCGCTTGAGTCGCAGGGCCTGGTTGACGGCCCGGTCGGCGGCGGCGTAGAGTCTATTGGCTTTCATGGTCTTCCCTCCGTGTCCTTATTTCGTCCGCCGGGCGTCGAAGTAGACGAACGCGCCGAGCAGGATGAAGGCGACGAGACTGACGATCTGGCCGAGGCCCGAGAACCAGCCCGCGGCGGCCCCGTCGACCCAGCGCCCGTTCTCCAGGACCATGGATACGCCGAGGCTGATGTGGCGGTCGAGGCCGGCCAGCTTGAGCAGGGCCAGGACGATGCCCATGAGGGCCCCGCCGGCGATGAATCCGGAAGAGATGAGCGTGCCGCGGTTGACCCGCCGCTCGGCCAGGTCCTTGTCCCTGGTCGACTTGCGGACGAGGTGCGACAGGAAGCCGCCGACGAGGAGCGGCGTCGTCAGGGGCAGGGGCAGGTACATGCCCAGGGCGAAGGCCAGCGGCGGCACCTTGGCCAGCTCGGCGGTCAGGGCGACCGAGGCCCCGATGGCGTACAGGAGCCAGGTCACGGGCTCGCGCGACATCATCGACTTGATGACCGTGGCCATGAGGTTGGCCTGCGGGGCGGCCAGGGCCCCGCTCTGGAAGGAGAAGGCCTTGTCGAGGATGGCGATGGCCACGCCGACCGTCAGGGCCGAGACCAGGATGCCGGCGAACTTGAAGCGCTCCTGGTTGCGCGGCGTGGCCCCGAGCCAGTAGCCGATCTTGAGGTCGGTGACGAACGAGCCCGAGATCGACAGGGCCGTGCAGACGACGGCCCCGATGAGCAGGGCCACGGCCATGCCCTCGGTGCCCGACAGCCCGGCCCCGAGCAGCAGGACGCTCGACAGGATGATCGTGATCAGGGTCATGCCCGAGACGGGATTGGTCCCGACGATGGCGATGGCGTTGGCCGCGACCGTCGTGAACAGGAACGACAGGAGCAGGCAGACCAGGACGCCGATGACGGCCAGCTTGACGTTGGAGATCCACAGGAAATACAGGAACAGGCCCGCGGACACGGCCAGCAGGCCCAGGATGATGGTCCGCATGTCGAGGTCGCGGTCGGTCCGGGGCGCCGCCGCGGCGCCCTCCCGCCGGCCCTTGAAGATCTGCCGGAAGCCGAGCGAGAAGGACTTGACCATGACCGGCATGGACTTGATGATGCCCAGGACGCCGGCCATGAAGATGGCCCCGATGCCGATGTTGCGGACGTAGGTGGCGAAGATCTGGGTCTCGCTCATCTCGGCGATGGGCACCGTGCCCGGGTAGACCAGGCCGGGGACGTGCCGGCCGAGGAACCAGATGGCCGGGATGAAGGCGAAATGGGACAGCAGGCCGCCGGCCACGATGACGGCGTTGTAGCGCAGGCCGATGACGTAGCCGAGGCCGAGGAAGGCCGACAGGGCGTCGAGCTTGAGGACCATCTTGGTCTTGACGGCCAGGCTGTCCATGAAGGGCAGGAAGCGGAAGTCGATGAGCTCGTTCCAGAGGCGGACGCCGATGGCCAGGAACTCGTAGGCGCCGCTGACGACGAGGCCCAGGATGAGGGCCCCGGCCTGCCTGCCTCCCGACTCGCCCGAGACCAGGATCTCGGTCGTGGCCGTGGCCTCCGGGAAGGGCAGCTTGCCGTGCTGCTCGACGCAGAAGTAGCGCCGGAGCGGCGTCAGGAACAGGATGCCCAGGGCGCCGCCGAGGAAGGTCGACAGGAAGATCTTGACGACGTCCGTCGGCAGCCCGAGGATGTACAGGGCCGGGATGGTGAAGATGGCCCCGGCCACCAGGGCTCCGGAGGCCGCTCCGATGGACTGCAGGATGACGTTCTCGAGGATGGTGCTCTTGCGCTTGTACATGTAGCCGATGCCCACGGCCAGGATGGCCACGGGGATGGCCGCCTCGGGCACCGTGCCGACCTTGAGGCCCAGGTAGGCGATGGAGAAGGTGAAGAACACCGACATGACCAGGCCCCAGACGACCGACCGGACGGTGACCTCGGGCAAGGCGGCCCCGGCCGGGACGTAGGGCGTGTAGGCTTTTCCGGGCGGGAGCTCCTGGTAGGCTTCGGGGGGCAGAGAGGTTCGGCTCGTCTCCATCGGCGTCTCCTTTCGCGGTCTGTTCGTATCGGACGGAACGCGGGCTGAGAGACTCGGTCTATTTCCCGTACCTGGCCAGGATGTCGTTGTTGATCCGGACGAAGGCGTCGTAGTCGATGCGGACCTTCTTGTCCTCGCGGGCCTTGGCCATGTAGGAGCTCAGGAATTTGTTCTGCTTCTGCTCGAGCAGGCCGTCCCGCTCGGTGGCCTTGGTCTTCTCGAACTCCTCGCGGGCCGTTTCCTTGCGCTCGAGGACGCGGAAGACGGCGAAACCCTCGTCGACGGCCGTGGGCGGGCTGACCTGCTGGAGCGGGGAGCCGAAGACGAGAGCGTCGATCTCGGGCCGCTCGCCGACCAGGCTGAGGTACTGCTCCTTCTTGTGGGTCTCGACGAGCTTGTACTCGAGGCCGTGCTTGGCGGCTTCGGCGTTCCAGTCGGCCTTAATTGCGGCGACGGCCTCGGCCAGCCGGGCCCGGGCCCGGTCCTTCTTGAGGGCGTCGAGGGCGTCCTTCTCGACCTCGGCCCGGACCTCCTCGAACCGGGCCGGCCGCTCGGGCTCGACGGCCTTGAGCTCGGCCAGGGCCTGGCCGGCGAAGACGAACACGGGCGCCGAGATCTCCTCGACCTCGAGCCCGAACAGGGTCTCGCTGAGGGCGCCGGACGTGTCGACGTCGCCGAGCGGGTCGCCCTTTTTCAGGGCCCCCGTCGAAGCGGGCTTGAGGCCCTCCTTCTGGGCGGCCACGTCGAGGCTCTTCTCCTTGCGGGCCAGCTTCTCCAGACGCCGGACCTTCTCGGCCACCAGGGCCCGGGCCTTCTCGTCGGTGAGCAGGCCCTTGATGGTGGCGCTGACCTCGGCCAGGGGCTTGACCTCGGCCGCGGTCTTCTCGGTGACCTTGAGCACGGCCGCGCCGGTCTCGGTCTCGACGACGCCGGAGACGCCGCCCGCCTCGAGGCCGGCCACGGCCCCGGTCTCGTCGGCCGTCAGGGACCGCCAGTCGAACAGGCCCCAGTCGCCGCCCGTGGCGGCCTTGTCGTCCTTGGACTTGGCCCGGGCCAGGGCGGCGAAGTCCTCGCCGGCGGCGGCCCGCGTCTGGACGTCGCGGGCCTCGGCCAGGACGGCGTCCTTGTCGGCCGCGGTGTAGGGGAGCCAGATCCGGCTGACCCGGACCTTGTCGGGCTCCTGGAACTGGGCCTGGTTGTCGCGGTAGTAGGTCTCGATCTCGGCGTCCTTGACCGCGACCTCCTTCTTGAGGTCCTCGGTCCGGATGACGACGTAGTCGGCCGTCCGCTTCTCGGGGATGCGGTAGGCCGCGGGGTCCTCGTCGAAGCGGGCCCGCAGGTCCGCCTCGGAGGGCGTCCCGGCGACCTCGGTCTTGGCCGTCTCGGCGACCAGGTACTCGACCTTGGCCGAGTCGTTCTGCTTCCGGTAGGCTTCCCAGACCTCCTCGTCGGTGACGAAGATGCCGGCCGTCAGGAGACGGACGGCCTTGCCGACGACGATGTCCTGGCGCAGCCGGCGCTCGAAATCGGCCAGGGGGATGCGGTTGTCGTCGAGGACCCGCTTGTAGAGCTCGAAGCCGACGAACTTGCCGTCGATCTGGAAGGCCGGGTAGGACAGGATGCGGTCCCGGACCTCGGCGTCGGTCGCCTTCAGGCCCATGTCCGCCGCGATCCTGAGGAGCAGGTGCCGCTGGACGATCCGCTCCAGGACCTGCTGGGGCAGGCCCAGTTGCTGGATGAGGTCGGCGTTGATCTCGCCGCCGAACCGCTTCTTGATGGCCTCGAGCTGGTCGCGGAGGTCCTGGAAGTACTCGTCGGCCGCGATGCGGTCCCCGCCGACCGTGGCCAGGGTGTCGCCCCGGTCGGCCCCGCCGATGCCGCCGCCGCCGGCGCCCCAGATGGCGAAGATGGCGATGATGAAGGTGGCGACGATGATCCACAGGATGGGCTTGAGCGACTTGACGTTCCGTCTCAGGGATTTCAGCATGGGTTCACCTCGAACGGCGTCGCCGCTCTTCGTCGAAAAGGGGACGCAGTCTGTTGTAGGTCGTCTCCAGGTCCTCGATGAAGACCCGGGTGGCCCCGACGAGGGGCATGAAGTTGGCGTCGCCCGTCCAGCGGGGGACGACGTGGAGATGGTAGTGGCCGGCGACGCCGGCCCCGGCGCTGCGGCCGAGGTTCATCCCGGCGTTGAAGCCCTGGGGGCCGTAGGCGGCGCCCAGGACCGCGAGGGCCGTCCGCAGGAGGTCGGCCAGCTCGCCCCTCTCGCCGGGGCGGGAGGCGACGAAGTCCGCCACGTGGCGCCGCGGGGCGATCATCAGGTGGCCCGGCGTGTAGGGGTACTTGTTGAGCATGACGATGTTGGCCCGGCCGCGGTAGAGGACGCCGGCGCCGCGGTCGTCGCGGCCCCGGGCGGCCCGGCAGAAGACGCAGCCGTCCTCCGCTCCGGCCCGCCGCACGTAGTCGGCCCTCCAGGGGGCGGCGAGGTAGCGCATTACGAGTTGATCAGCTCCTTGAGGAGCTTGCTGGGCTTGAAGTACAGGACCTTCTTCGGCGGGACCTTGACCGGCTCGCCCGTCCGCGGGTTGCGGCCGGCCCGCGAGGTCCGCTTGCGGAAGCGGAAGCTGCCGAAGCCGCGGATCTCGATCTCCTCGCCGCGGAGGATGGCCTCGCGGATGGTCTCAAAGAAGAGGTTGACGCCCTCCTCGGCCTCCTGCTTCGGGATGCTCAGCTCCTGGGAGATCTTGTTGATCAGGTCGGCTTTAATCACGGGGGTCCTCCTTCCGGGTTCCCTTCTTCGGGGCCTTGAGGCCCTTGAGCTGGTCCTTCATGATGTCGCCGAGCGTCATGCGGTCGTTCTGCGATTCCATGAAGCGCTGGAAGTCCTGTTTCTCCAGGTCGTAGACGGCCTGCTTGAAGCTCAGGGAGATCTTCTTGGCCTTGGGGTTCATCTTGACGATCTTGGCGTTGCGCTCGTCGCCGACGGCGAAGGCGTCGGACGGCTTCTCGAGCTTCTTCTCGTCGAGCTCGGCCGTGAAGACGACGCCCTCGATGCCCGGGACGATCTCGACGAAGGCGCCGAAGTCGGTCAAGCGGACGATCTTGACCTTGACCACGTCGCCGGTCTTCTGGCGGGTGAAGAACTCCTCCCAGATGTCGCCCTCGAGCTGCTTCATGCCCAGGGAGACCTTCTGCTTGTCGACGTCGATGTTGAGGACCAGGACCTCGACCTCCTGGCCGACCTGGAGCTTCTCGGACGGGTGCTTGACCTTCTCCCAGCTGATGTCGGAGATGTGGACGAGGCCCTCGATGCCCTTCTCGACCTCGACGAAGGCGCCGAAGTCGGTCAGGCTGGTGACGACGCCGGCGACGCGGGAGCCGATGCCGTGCTTCTGGCGGAAGGTCTCCAGGGGGTGGGCCGAGGCCTGCTTGAGGCCGAGGGAGATGCGCTTGGTCGTCGGGTTGACGTCCAGGATGTTGACCACGACCTCCTGCCCGGGGCTGAGGACCTTCTTGGGATGGACGAGCTTGCGCGACCAGGTCAGGTCGGAGATGTGGACCAGGCCCTCGACGCCCTTCTCGAGCTCGACGAAAGCGCCGAAGTCGGTCAGGCTGGTGACCTTGCCCTCGATCCGCTGGCCGGCCTGGTACTTCTCGGCGATGTTGGCCCAGGGATCGGGCGAGAGCTGCTTGAGGCCGAGCGAGATGCGGCCCTCGCGCTCGTTGAAGTCCAGGACGACGACCTCGACCTCCTGGCCGACGGCCAGGTGCTCGGAGGGGTGGACGTTCTTGCCCCAGGAGATGTCGGAGACGTGGAGGAGGCCCTCGATGCCGCCGAGGTCGACGAAGGCGCCGAAGCTGGTCAGGGACTTGACGTGACCGGTGATCCTGGCCCCCTTGGCCAGGTTGCCGAAGACCCGCTTCTTCGTCTTCTCCCGCTCCTCGTGGATCACGAGCTTGCGCGACAGGACGGCGTTCTCGGTCTTGCGGTCGAACTTGATGACCCGGAAATCCAGGGTCTGGCCGATGAGCCCGGAGGCGTCCTTGACCGGGCGGATGTCGACGTGGGACTCGGGCAGGAAAGCCGGCAGCCCGACGTCGACGTTGAAGCCGCCCTTGGTCCGCTCGACGACCCGGCCGGTCACGGTCAGGCCGTGGGCGAAGGCCCGGTCCAGGTCCTCGATGGCCCGCAGCCCGTCGGCCCGCTTCTTGGACAGGACGAGGTAGCCGTCCTTGAGGTCGGTCTTCTCGAGCATGGTGTCGATCTCGGCGCCCGGCTCCAGGGCCTCGAGGGCCTCGGGGTCGGTGAACTCCTCGTTGGCGATCATGCCCTCGGTCTTGAACCCGACGTCGACGAGGACGTGGGTCGGGGTCCGTTTGATGACGCGGCCCTTGAGGACCTTCCCCATCGAGATGTCCTTGGTGCTGTACTCGTAGCGGTCGAGAAGCTGTTCGTAGTCCTCCGACGACATGGGGTTGTCGCGTTCGGGCTGCTTGTTCGGCTCGGTCATGGCGCAATGCTCCTGAAAAGGTGATTCGGAGACGTCCCGTCCTCAGGGGGCCGGAAAAGACGTTTCATACTATCCGAGAATGTCCTCCGTGTCAACTCTAAGTCAAGGTCCCGTCTACACTTAGCGGTCAGGCGTCGACGGCTTTCTCCTCTTCGAGGATCTTGGCGATCTCCGTCTCGGAGGGCAGGTCCTCGAGGCTGTCGAGGCCGAGGTAGAGCAGGAACTCCTCGGAGGTCCGGTAGACGAGGGGGTTGCCGGGGGCCTTCTTGCGGCCGACGATCTTGATGAGCTTCTTCTCGAGCAGGGTCTTCAGCGCCCCCGTCGAGTCGACGCCCCGGATGGCCGAGATCTCGGCCTGGGTCACGGGCTGGCGGTAGGCGATGGCGGCCAGAGTCTCGAGGCCGGCCGACGACAGGCGGTTCTTGCGCTCGATCTGGAGGAGCTTGCGGACCTCGCGGTCGTGGTCCGGCTTGGTCTTGAACAGCCAGCCGCCGCCGGTGCGGACGATCTGGATGCCGCGCCCGTCGGCGGCGTACTCGGCGACCAGGGCCTCGACGGCGGCCTCGATGTCGGCCGCGGGGACGCCTTCGAGGACGGCCTGGAGGGCGGCCGGCGTCGCCGGCTCCTGGGAGACGAAGATGAGGGCTTCGACGAGGGTCTTGAGGTCAGTCATGGGGTTCCGTCCTGCGGGCGTCCTTGCGGAGCCAGACCCGGATGGTCTGGAAGAGCTCGTCCTGGACGGCCACGGCCACCCGGGACTTGACCAGCTCGAGGACGCAGAAGAAGGAGACCAGGGCCTCCTCGAGGGTCTCGTGGGCCTCGAAATAGGCGAGGAAATCGAACATCCCCTTGTCGTGGAGGAGCGTCACCAGCTCCTTCATCTTGACCTCGACCGAGACGTCCCGGCCGCGGATGATCCGGGTGTCGTCGGCGGCCCGGCGGCGCATCATCCGGAAGAAGGACTCGGCCAGGTCGAAGAGCGAGAGTTCGACCGGCTCGAGGTCGCTCTCGCCCGACAGGGGCGGGATGAAGTCCCGCTTCCACTGCAGGATCTGGACGTCCTCGCGCTCGCGGAGCAGGGAACAGGCCGCCTTGACCTTCTCGTACTCGACGAGCCGGTCGACCAGGACCCGGCGCGGGTCCTCGCCCGCGGCCAGGTCGGTCTCCCGGGGCAGGAGCATCTGCGACTTGATGTAGATGAGCAGGGCCGCGATGAACAGGAACTCGGCCTCTCGGTCGAGGTTGATCTCGGTCTTGCGCTCGAGGTAGCCGAGGTAGTCCCTGGTGATGGCGGCGATGGGGATGTCGTGGATGTCGATCTTCTTCTTGCGGATAAGGAACAGGAGGAGGTCGAGCGGGCCTTCGAAGACGTCCAGGCGGACCTGGTAGCCGTCGCCGGCCTCGGCCGGCGCCGGCGAGGGCGCGACGGCGGCGTCCTCGAGGGGCTGGGTGTCGGCGGCGGTCTCGGTCATGCTAGCTGAAGAGCCTGACGATGAGGTTCTGGACGGGCGAGAAGATCAGGTTCAGGACGCCGCTGTACATGATGGCCAGCAGGATGAGGAAGCCGTAGGGCCTCAACCGTTCGTAGCGGTCCGCGGCCCGCCCGCTCAGGAGGCCGGCCAGGATGCCGCTGCCGTCCAGGGGCGGGACGGGAATGAGGTTGAAGACGGCCAGCGAGATGTTGATGATGGCCGTGAACAGCAGGATGACGCTCAGCCCCTCGAGCGGCTTGGACAGGGCGGACAAGTCCGTGATGCGGGCCCCGAACAGACGGAGGAACCGGAACAGGACCACGGCGGCGGCGGCCGTCAGGATGTTGGCGATCGGACCGGCGAACGAGATCCACAGGCCGCCCTTCTTCGCGTGGCGAAGATTGTAGGGATTGTAGGGAACGGGCTTGGCCCAGCCGAACACGGGCATCTTGAACAGGATGAGGATGAGCGGGAAGAGGACCGTCCCGATGGGGTCGATGTGGACCAGGGGGTTGAGGGAGGCCCGGCCCAGGGCGGCGGCCGTGGGATCGCCCATCCTGTTCGCCGTCCAGGCATGGGCCGCCTCGTGGACGGTGATGGCGAACAGGATGACGAAGACCTGGACGAGGATCAGTCGGATATCCATGGGCAAAAGAGCACCATTTATAGCACAGATCGGGCCGGCCGTAAACAGCCGGGCCGGCCGGTCAGCGGGCGAACGACGGGTCGCGGAAGACCTCGCGGCCGTCGAGGAGGGTCAGCAGGACCTTGATCTCCGAAAGGGCCTGGGGCGGCACGGCGAAGGGATCGCGGTCGAGGACGACGAGGTCGGCGGCTTTGCCGGTCTCGAGCGGGCCGCGCGCCGCCTCTTCGCGGACGAGCCAGGCCCCGTTCACGGTGTAGGCCCGGAGCATGGTCTCGAGGCCGGCCCGCTCCTCGGGGATCCAGGCCTCGCCGGGCGGGTCGTCCGGCGAACGCCGGGTCAGGGCGACCTCGATGGCCTCGAGGGGGTTCAGGGACGACACGGACCAATCGCTGCCGCCGACGAGGACGGCCCCGGTCGCGGCGACGCTGCCGACGGGATAGAGCCAGCGCGAGCGGGCCGGCCCGAGGATGGGCAGGGTCAGGTCCGTGATGTAGGGATCGGCGTAGGCCCACAGGGCCTGGAAATTGGCCGCGGCGCCGAGCTTCCGGAAGCGGGGGACGTCGGCCGGATCGACGAGCTCGAGATGGGCGATGTGGTGGCGCATGTCGCGAAAGCCGTTGGCCCGCCCGGCCGCTTCGAAGGCGTCGAGGGACATGCGCACCGCCCGGTCGCCGATGGCGTGGACGTGGACCTGGAAGCCGGCCCGGTCGAGGGCCACGGCCAGCGCGTCGAAGGCCTCGGGCCCGAGGAGGGGCTCTCCCCGGTCCCCCGGACGGTCGACGTAGGGCTCGAGGAGGGCGGCCGTGTGGGGCTCCATGACCCCGTCGGCGAAGATCTTGGCCGCGGTGGCCTTGAGCCGCGTCCCGGCGTATCGCCGCCGCAGGCCCGCGAGCCGCGCCGCCTCGGAGACGCCCCGGCTCGTATCGACGTGGAGGGAAGCCAGGACCCGGACGGAGAGCTCCCCGGACCGGTCCAGGGCGGCGTAGGCGTCGAGCAGGTCGGGCCCGGCGCTGGCCTCGACGATCGAGACGATGCCGTGGCGGTTGGCGAGGGCCAGGCCGGCCCGCAATCCTCTTATATAGTCATCCGGGCCGAGCGGGGGGACGAGGCGCTCGACCAGGCCGGCGGCGCTCTCGCGGAGCGTACCCGTCGGCTCGCCCGTGGCCGGGTCGCGCTCGATGCGGCCGCCCTCGGGGTCGGGTGTCGCCCGGGTGACGCCGGCCAGGGCCAGGGCCCGCGAATTGGCCCAGGCCGAGTGGCCGTCCGCCGAATCGAGGACGGCCGGACGGTCGGGGACGAGGGCGTCGAGGTCTTCCTTCCTCGGGTTGGCCTGGGGGAAGAGGGGCAGGTCCCAGCCGCCGCCGGTCACCCAGGGCAGGTCCGGGTGGGCCGCCGCGTAGTCCCGGACGCGGGCGCAGACCGCCTCTTTCGTGGCCAGCCCGGCGACGTTGCAGGCCAGCTGCTCGACGCCGCCGGTGACCAGGTGGATATGGGAATCCCGGAAGGCCGGCAGGACGGCCCGGCCGCCGAGGTCGACCACCCGCGTCGCCGGCCCTTGGAAGCGGCGGGCGCCCGCGGCGTCGCCGACGTAGACGACGCGTCCGCCGGCCACCGCGAGGGCCTCGGCCCTCGGACGAGCCGCCGACAGCGTGCGGACCGGGCCTCCGGTCAGGACGAGGTCGGCCGGGACGGCCGCCGGACGGCCGCCGCAGGCGAGGGCGGCCAGGAGAACGGCGGCGAGCGGGAAACAGGCGAAGAGCTTCTTCATCGGCGGCTCCGTCGGGGTTCAGGTCCCGGGCTCGGGGTCCGGTTCTCCGCGCAGGCGACGGTCCATCGCGGCCGCGGCGACCCGGGCGTCGCCCATGGCCAGGATGACGGTCGCCCCGCCCCGGACGATGTCGCCGCCGGCATAGACGCCCGGCAGGGAGGCGGCCATGGTCCGCGGGTCGACCTCGATGGTGCCCCACTTGCCGACCTTCAAACCGGGCGTCGTGTGGGGGATGAGCGGATTGGGGCTCTGGCCGATGGCGCAGACGACGAGGTCGACCTCGGTCGTGAACTCCGAGCCCGGCACGGGCACGGGCCGGCGGCGGCCGGAGGCGTCGGGCTCGCCGAGCTCCATGCGCAGGCATTCCATGGCCCGGACCCGGCCGCGCTCGTCGCCGATGTAGCGCGTCGGCACCGTCAGGAAGTGGAACTTGACGCCCTCCTCCTCGGCGTGGTGGACCTCCTCGATCCGGGCCGGCATCTCGGCCCGGGAGCGGCGGTAGACGATGAGGGCCTCCTCGGCCCCGAGGCGCTTGGCCGTGCGGACGGAGTCCATGGCCACGTTGCCGCCCCCGACGACCACGGCCCGGCGGCCCGGGGACACCGGGGTGTCGTAGCGGGGGAAGTCGTAGGCCCGCATGAGGTTGACCCGGGTCAGGTACTCGTTGGCCGAGTAGACGCCGACCAGGTTCTCGCCGGGGATGTCCATGAAGTTCGGCAGGCCGGCCCCGGTCCCGATGAACACGGCCCCGTAGCCGTCGGCGAAGAGGTCCTCGACGGTGGCCGTCTTGCCGACGATGAAGTTCATCCGGAAGGCGACGCCCAGCCGCTCGAGGTAGGCCACCTCGGCCACGAGGATGCTCTTGGGCAGGCGGAACTCGGGGATGCCGTAGACGAGGACGCCGCCGGCCTCGTGGAGGGCCTCGAAGACCGTGACCTCGTGGCCGCGGCGGGCCAGCTCGCCGGCCACGGTCAGCCCGGCCGGCCCGGCCCCGACGACGGCGGCCTTGCGGCCAGAGGACGGGGCGCAGGCGGGGGAGACGGAGCTCCCTTCGAGCCGCTCGAAGTCGGAGACGAAGCGCTCCAGGTTGCCGATGGCCACGGCCACGCCGGTGGCCTTGCGGAGGTGGCAGACCTCCTCGCACTGGGTCTCCTGCGGGCAGACCCGGCCGCAGACGGCCGGCAGGCTGTTGGCCTCGCGGATCTTGGCCGCGGCGGCCGCGAACTCGCCCTTTTCCACGAGCTTGACGAAGCTGGGGATGTCGATGCGCACGGGGCAGCCGGTGACGCAGGCGGGCTTGGCGCAGTCCAGGCAGCGCCGGGCCTCGAGCATGGCTTCTTCCGGGCCGAGCCCGAGATTGACCTCGGCGAAGTCCCTGTTCCGCTCGTCGGCCGCGCGCTGGGGCATCGTCCGGCGCCCGATCTTCATGCGGTCCTTGACGGCGACCGCGCGGCGGAGGTCCTTGCGCCAGTCCTTCTCGAACTCGGCCAGCATCTCGGCCGCCAGGGCGGAGGGGAGGGGCGGGCGGTCGCTCACGGGAACGTCTCCTCTTCCCAAGCGCAGACGGACCGGATCTCGTCGTCGAAGTAGGCCTTGCGGCGGGCGTAGAGCTCGTTCCAATCGACGAGGTGGCCGTCGAAGTCCGGGCCGTCGACGCAGGCGAACCTGGTCTTGCCGCCCACGGTGACCCGGCAGGCGCCGCACATGCCCGTCCCGTCGACCATGACCGGATTGAGGCTGACGACCGTCGGGACGCCCGCGGGCCGCGTCGCCTCGGCGACGCTGGACATGAGGTAGGTGCAGCCGGCCGCGACGACCCGGGCCACCGTCTCCCGCGCCAGGACCTCGCGGACCTGCCGGGGGACGTAGCCGCAATCGCCGTAGATGCCGTCGCGCGACGAGACCAGGACCTCGTCGGCGACGGCGGCCAGGCGGTCGCGCCAATAGAACAGGTAGTCGGCCTTGACGTCGACGAGGACGACGACGCGGCGGCCGGCCTCCTTGTAGGCCCGGGCCAGGGGATGGATGGCGGCGATGCCGTAGCATCCGCCGACGCAGAGGACGGTCCCGGCCCCGCCGGTGTCCGAGGGCCGGCCGAGCGGCCCGGCGAAGATCGGCAGGGTGTCGCCGCCCGAGAGCCGGGCCAGCTTGCGGGTCGACGTGCCCACGGTCATGAACACGACCGTGACCGTGCCGCGGGCGGCGTCCCAGTCGGCGACGGTCAGGGGGACGCGCTCGCCGCGGGCGTCCGGCATGACGATGACGAACTGGCCCGGCCGGCACTTGCGGGCGATCTCCGGGGCCTCGACCTCGAGCAGATGGATGTTGGGGACGAGACGCTCGCGGCGCACGACGCGGGGCATTATCCGGCCCTCCTGGCCAGCTTGGCGTAGCTGCGGCTGGCGGCGACGGGATCGAAACCGCGCAGGGCCTCCCGGGGGGCCGCGGCCGCGGCGTCCCCGGGGCCGGCCGGGCAGCGGGGCCGGACCGGGACGCGGGCCACGGCGGCGAAGCGCGGCGCGGCGGCCGGTTCGTCCCGCAGCCGGAGGCCGCCGGGAGCGTCCGGGTCGTCGCCGGCCAGGGCGGGCACCCGCTCGAGGAGCGCGGCCCGCAGGGCTTCCCGGTCGCGTCCCGGAAAGTCCGGCCGCCCCAGCCGTGAAGCCAGGGCCGCCAGGAGCTCGGCTTCGGGCCTGGCCGCGCCGGGAGGCGGGACGGCCGCCGCGACGGTCCGGATCCGGCCCTCCGTGTTGACCCAGGTCCCGCCGGACTCGGCGAACGCGGCCGCCGGCAGGACGACGTCGGCCTGCTCGAGGTCCGGTGTCCGGTGGGTGTCGATGCGGACGAGGAAGGGCGGCTTGGGCCCGGTCAGGGCTGCGCCGGAGACGACGGCGTCGCAAGCGCCGGTCGTGAATGCGGCCGGACCGCCGAAAACCCGCTCGAGCTCGCCGATCCCGCGCCCGTTGGCTCCGGCGGTCAGCGGCACGAGCCGCCCTCCGGTGAGCAGGGCGATGTTCCAGAGCCAGGCCAGGGTTTCGAGGCCGTCCGGCCCGGTCACGGATCCGGCTTCGAAGAGGACGGAGACGGGACCGCCGGCGAGCAACCGCGCGGCCGCCTCGTCGAAGGCGGCCCGGGCCGCGCGCGGGCCGCCCCGGCGCCGCCCGACGGCCTTCCGGAAGGCCTCGAGGCCGGCCGCCGCCGGCGCGGGCGAGGCGGGGGAGCGGAGCAGGGCGGCGGCGAGGTCGGCGGCCGCGGCGGATGCCCCGGCTCCCAGGTCCAGTTTCAAGGCCGACGAGCCGACGGGACCTTCCGGGGCCCGGCCCGCGGCGACGAAGCCGGCCCCGCCGCGGACGGCCCGGACGACCTCGACCCAGGCGATCGGGTGGCCGGCCGCGAGGTCGACGTCCCACGACAGGACGGCGCCGCCGGAGCCGATGCCGTCCAATCCCCGGCTCACCGGGAGCCGGTCCCCGTGCCGCGCGGCGAACGCGTCGAGGGCCCGCTCGAGGTCGGGCGCGGGGGAGGGGTCGACGGCGCTCGTCCCGAGGACCTCCCGGCTGAAGGCGAGATAAGCGAAGGCGTCCTCGAGCGCGACTTGGGCGGGATAGACGGCCGCCCGCCGCCCCGGGGCGGCCGCGGCCAGCCCGGCCGCCGCGGCGTCGAGGGCTTCGTCGAGGGTCGACGCGACGAGGCGCCCGTCCCGCCGGACGAGAGGCTCGAGGAGCCGGCCCTCGCCGCTGAGGGCGACGCGGACGAGGAAGCGGCCCTTGACGCAGGCCTGGCCGCGGTTGGGCGGGACGTCGGCCGGCCTCGAGGCCAGGACCCGGTCGTCCCGGATGTCCAGCTCGAGCCCGCAGCCGTCCGCGCAGAACGGGCAGACGGCCTCCGCCGCGCGCTCGGGCCGGGGCAGGGGCCGGACGGCCCGCTCGACGAGGGCCCCGGTCGGGCAGACATCGACGCAGGCGCCGCAGAAGCGGCAGCCCGTCTCGAGGAGGGCCCGGTCGAAGGCCGTGCCGACCTCCGTCCGCCCGCCGCGGTGGACGAACGACAGGACCGCGGCCCCGCGGACCTCCTCGCAGACGCGGATGCAGCGGCCGCAGAGGATGCAGAGGTTGTAGTCCCGGTCGAAGAAGGGGTCGGCCCGCCTGACCTCCTGGCCCCGGTAGACGGCGGGGACCTCGACCTTGTCCAGCCCGACCATCTCGACCACCCGCTGCAGCTCGCAGGCGCCGTTGGCCGGGCAGAGGACGCAGCCCGTGACCTCGCCGACCTTGCGGATGGTCGCCTTGAGGTCCTCGCAGGACGGCTTCTCGGCGCAGACGAGGCAGGCGTAGGGGTGGGAGGCCAGGATGAGCTCGAGGACCTTCCTGCGCAGGGCCAACACTTCGGGCGTCCGGGTCCGGACGACCTGGCCGTCCTCCGCGGGCGTGGCGCAGGCCGGGACCGGGTCGCGGCGGCCCTCGATCTCGACGAGGCAGATGCGGCAGCCGGCGAAGGGGACGAGGTCCCGGTGGTCGCAGAGCGACGGGATGGCGATGCCCGCGCCGCGGGCGGCCTCGAGCACGGTCTGCCCGTCCCGGCAGACGACTTCGCGCTCGTCGATGAGGAGCTTCATCGTCCCGCTCCGGCGCCGGGGTCCGGCGAAGTCTTGACGACGGCCCGGACCTTGGCCGGGCAGACGGACAGGCACAGGCCGCACTTGATGCAGGCGGCCCCGTCGATGACGTGGACCTTCTTGAGCTCTCCGGAGATGGCCCCGGACGGACAGGCCTTCTTGCAGAGGAGGCAGCCGACGCACTTGGCCGGGTCGATGGCGAAGGCGATGAGGTCCTTGCAGACGAGGGCCGGGCAGCGCTTGTCGCGGACGTGGGCCTCGTACTCGTCGCGGAAGTAGCGCAGGGTCGTCAGGACGGGATTGGGCGCCGTCTGGCCGAGCCCGCAGAGGGAGCCCCGCCGGACCGTGGCGGCCAGGTCCTCGAGGCGGGCGATGTCGGCCGGCTCGCCGCGGCCGGAGGTGATCTTGGCCAGGAGGCGGGCCATCTCGCCCGTCCCGACCCGGCAGGGGGAGCATTTGCCGCAGGACTCCTCCTCGGCGAAGCGCAGGAAGTAGAGGGCGATGTCCACCATGCAGGTGTCCTCGTCCATGACGATCATGCCGCCCGAGCCCATCATGCTCCCGACCGACTTGAGGCTCTCGTAGTCGATGGGCAGGTCGAGCAGGGCCTTGGGGATGCAGCCGCCCGAGGGCCCGCCGATCTGGACGGCCTTGAAGTCGCGGCCGCCGGGGATGCCGCCGCCGATGCCGTAGACGATCTCCCGCAGGGTGATGCCCATGGGCACCTCGACGAGGCCGGTGTGGGCGATCTTGCCGACGAGGGAGAAGACCTTCGTGCCCTTGCTCCCGGCCGTGCCGAGGGCGGCGAACCAGGCCGCGCCGCGGCGGACGATCGAGGGCACGTTGGCCCAGGTCTCGACGTTGTTGATGACGGTCGGGCGGCCCCACAGCCCCCGCTGGGCCGGGTAGGGCGGGCGCTGGCGGGGGTAGGCCCGGCCGCCCTCGATGGAGGCCATGAGGGCCGTCTCCTCGCCCGAGACGAAGGCCCCGGCGCCGCGGACGACCTCGAGGTCG
This sequence comes from Candidatus Aminicenantota bacterium, assembly GCA_017999365.1. Taxonomy (GTDB): domain Bacteria; phylum Acidobacteriota; class Aminicenantia; order Aminicenantales; family Saccharicenantaceae; genus RBG-16-66-30. Next base: position 876,265 of record JAGNLW010000001.1, on the reverse strand, counting down.
AAGTCGAAGCCCGTGCCCAGGATGTCCGTGCCCAGGAGGCCGTACTCCCGGGCCTGGTCGAGGGCCCGGTTGATGCGCTCGATGGCCAGCGGGTACTCGTTGCGGATATAGAGGAAGCCGCGGGAGGCGCCGACGGCCCGGGCGCCGATGATCATGCCCTCGATGACGGCGTGGGGATCGGCCTCGAGCACGGAGCGGTCCATGAAGGCCCCGGGATCGCCCTCGTCGCCGTTGCAGACGACGTACTTGGGGCCGCCCGGGGCGCGGCGCGTGGCCTGCCATTTGATGCCGGTCGGGAAGCCCGCCCCGCCCCGGCCGCGCAGGCCCGAGGCGGTGATCTCGGCGACGATGCCGTCCGGGGTCATCTCGGACAGCGCCTTGGCCGCGGCGGCGTAGCCGTCGGCGGCGATGGCGTCGTCGATCCGCTCCGGGTCGATGCGGCCCCGGTTGCGCAGGACGATGAGCCGCTGGTGCTTGAAGAACTCGATGTCCTGCATCCGGGGCACCGGCTCGCGCGCCTCGGGCGGCACGTACATCAGCCGCCGGACGGGGCGTCCCTTGACCAGGTGCTCCTCGACGAGTTCGGGGACGTCGGCCGGCGTCAGGCGCTGGTAGAAGACGCCCTCGGGCTGGACGAGGGCGATCGGCCCCCGCTCGCAGAAGCCGTTGCAGCCCGTGGCCACGACCTGGACCTCGCCCTCGAGCCCGCGGCGGCGGACCTCGTCCTCGAGCTCGCGGCGCAGGGCGAAGGAGCCGCAGGAGACGCAGCCCGTGCCGGCGCAGACGAGGATGTGGGTCCGGGCGGCCGTCAAGAGGGGTCGTCCTTGTCGATGTCGGCCAGGACGGCTTCGGCTTTGGCCTCCGTCATCCGGCCGTGATAGCGGCCGTCGACGACGGCCAGCGGAGCCAGCGCGCAGGCTCCCAGGCAGTTGACGCGCTCCAGGGTGACGCGGCCGTCCGGCGTGGTCTCTCCCGCGGCGATGCCGAGCCGCCGCTCGAACTGCTCCAGGACGGCCGCGCCGCCGCGGACGTGGCAGGCCGTGCCCAGGCAGACCGTGCAGACGTGGCGGCCGCGGGGGGACAGGGAGAAGGAACGGTAGAAGGTGGCTACGCCGTAGACCTGGACGAGCGGGACCCCGAGGGCCCGCGAGACGTGCTCGAGGGCCTCGGGCGGGAGCCAGTGGTAGCGGTCCTGGACGTCCTGGAGGACCTGGATGAGGGCCCGGGGCCTGCCCGCGGACCTGGCGGTCAAGGCCTCGAGATCGCGGGGCGACGGGCGCACGGCGGGATTATAAGCGAACGGTCCGGCCCGGTGCAAGCGGCGAATTTATTTCCCTCACAGGACGGGCAGGTAGCGGCGGATCTCGTAGTCGCTGACCTGCTTCTCGAACTCGCCCGAGACGTTGCGATTGTACTCCTCGACCTCTTTGAGCTTGTTGGCCACGAGCGTGTCGAAGATGTGCCCGCCGAGCGCCTCCTTGACGACGGCGCTCTTCTCCATGACGCGGACGGCTTCGTCGAGGTCCCGGGGCAGGACCCGGATGTCGAACTTCCGTTGCCGGGCCCCGCTCATGCGGTAGATGTTCTCCTCGACCGGGTCGACGAGTTCGTATTTCTTCCGGATGCCCTCGGCCCCGGCGGCCAGCATGACGGCGAAGGCCAGGTAGATGTTGCAGGCGGGATCGGCCGCCCTGAGCTCGATGCGCGTGGCCCGTTCCTTGCCCGGCTGGTACTCGGGGACCCGGATGTAGGCCGAGCGGTTCTTCTGGCCCCAGGCGACGTAGACGGGGGCCTCGTAGCCCTCGATGAGGCGCTTGTAGGAGTTGACCCATTGGCTGAGGACGGCCGAGATCTCCCCGGCGTGGGTCATCAGGCCGGCCATGTAGCGCTGGGCCAGGAGCGACAGGTGGTACGGCCCGTTCTTGTCGAAGAACAGGTTCCGGCCGCCCCGCCAGAGGGACTGGTGGACGTGCATGCCGCTGCCGTTCTGGCCGTTGACGGGCTTGGGCATGAAGGTCGCGTACAGGCCGTGCATGCGGCAGACCTTCTTGACCATGTAGCGGAAGATCATGGCCGTGTCGGCCATGTCGACGGCGTCGAGGTAGCGGAGGTCGATCTCGTGCTGGCCGTGGGCGGCCTCGTGGTGATCGTACTCCGTGGCGATGCCCATGCGGTGGAGGAGGAGCTGGATCTCCTTGCGGACCTCGCCGTGGCGGCCGCTGAAGAAGTAGCCGCCGGCGTCGGTCGGGACCGGGGCCTCGCTCGAGGGGAAGATGAAGAACTCGAGCTCGGGCCCGCACTTGAGGTCGTCGATGCCCATCTCCCGGCGGGCCCGGTCCAGGACCCGCTTCAGGGCGGCCCGGCTGTCGCCGGCGTAGACGGAGCCGTCGGGGGTCAGGATGTCGCCGAACATGACGGCCTCGCGCCAGCGGACGTCGGGGGAGAAGCCCTGGTAGGTCCAGGGCAGGACCCGGAAGGTCCGGGGATCGGGCTTGATGACCAGGTCGGACTCCTCGATACGCACGAAGCCGGCGATCGAGGAGCCGTCGAAGCCCTTGCCCTCCGTGAAGGCGGCCTCGAGCTCCGAGGCGGGGATGGTGAAGTCCATCTGCCGGCCCAGGATGTCGGGGAAGATCAACCGGACGAAGGGGATCTCGTTCGCCGGGTCGCGGACGACGGCCAGGACGTCCTTCTCGTCCCTCGTCCCGAACGCCTTGAAGGATCTCGGTTTCGCCGATGGGGCCATGGTCTCTCCTCGCCGCCCGGCCCGCCGGGCCCGCTATAATGTCAAATAAATATGACCAAAACACGACGAATGTCAATAACAAAAATAAAAATATTTACAAATGGAACTAATTATGGTAGTAAACAGGATAATTGGAGGCGCCGCCCATGATCGACGAGTTGGACCGGAAGATCATCCGGGTCCTCAACGCCAATGCCCGCAAGAGCTTCCGCGAGGTGGCCAAGGAGGTCGGCACCTCGGTCACCGCGGTCATCCACACGGTCAAGAAGCTCGAGGCGGCCGGGGCCATCCGGGGCTACGTCCCCGTCGTCGACCCGGAGCACTTCGGCTTCGGCCTGGCCGCCGTCGTGGCCGTCCGCATCTCCAAGGGCCGGCTCATCGAGACCCAGAAGCGGATCGCCCAGGACCCCCACGTCGCCGCGGTCTACGACGTCACCGGCGACTGGGACGCCTTCATCGTCGGCCGATTCACCGGGCGCGAGGACCTCAATGGTTTCGTCAAGGGGCTTCTGGCCATCCCCCACGTCGACCGGACCGTCACCCACCTGGTCCTCAACGTGGTCAAGGAGGAGCCTCGCCTGCCCCTGTGAGCCGTCCTTGACAGAATCGCCGGTTGTGCCATAATCGGACTCCCGGTACGCGCGAAGGAGAAGGCGATGGTCAAGACAGCTCATTCCCCCGTCGGCCGCCACTACATCGTCGAGGCTTCGGGCTGCGATCCCAAGATCATCGGCAGCGTCGAGAAGGTCCAGCAGATCCTCGTCCGCGCCGCCGAGATCGCCGGCGCCCACGTCTGGTCCATCTCCTTCAGCAAGTTCCCCCCGGCCGGGGTCAGCGGGGTCGTCGTCATCTCCGAGTCCCACATCTCGACCCATACCTGGCCGGAGCAGGGTTACGCCGCCCTGGACATCTACACCTGCGGGGCCACGACCAAGCCCGACAAGGCCGTCATCTACGCCATCGAGGAATTCGGGGCCGAGACCTCCCACATCACCGAGATCACCCGCGGCATCGACGAGGGCGACGCCGTCTTCTACCACAGCTTCATCACCTGGGAGGAGCGGCTCAAGAAGGCCGGCCCGAAGAAGGACCGCGACAAGGACAAGGACTAGGGGCCGGCCGTGGTCGTCGAGTTCAGCGTCGTCCCCGTCGGCGGGGGAGAGGAGCTGGCCGGACCGGTCGCCCGCATCCTCGACCTCGTCGACCGCTCGGGCCTGCCCTACCGGCTGACGGCCATGGGGACCATCGTCGAGGGGAGCTGGGACGAGGTCCTCGGCCTGGTCCGGCTGTGCCACGAGACCCTGCGCGGCGGGAAGACCCGCGTCCTGACCCACATCGCCATCGACGACCGGCCGTCGGCCGACGGCCGCATCGAGGGCAAGGTCCGCGACGTCGAGGCCGTCCTGGGCCGGCGTCTCAAGACATGACCCTCCCGGCGTAAAGCAATTTTACACCCGCCTCCCGGCGCTCTCCGTCCGTCCTCCCGACAGGGACGGCCGAAACCGTCCCTTGGCATGAAATCGGCTTTAGCGCTGGGCAGGAAACGGATGATGTTATAATAAGGAGAGCCGTGAGAACAGCGCTCATCGGGATCCTCCTCAGCCTCATCGCCGCGGCCGGCCCGGTCTTCGGGCAGGCGGCCGCCGAGCCCTCCTCTGAGACCGCGGCGGCCTTCGTCGAGCGGCTGCGGACCGCCCTGCAGTCGGGAGACCGGCCTGCCTACCTGGGGGGCTTCCCCGAGGACGCCAGGGCCGGCGAGAGCGCCCGCCTGGACGTCTACTCCGGCGAGATGGCCATGACCGGGCTGACCCTGCGGACGGTCGGGGTCCGCACGGACGGCCCGGACGTCGCCCGGGCCTTCGTCCAGGCCTATTTCGAGAACGACTACTCGGCCCTCATCGAGGCCTGGACGGTCTCCCTCGAGCGCAGCGGCGGCGCCTGGCGGGTCGCCGGCCGCGAGGTCACGGGCAACCCGACCCGCCTGTTGAAGGTCCGCGTCCCCGGCGAACGGGCCGTGCGGGCCCGGCGGCTGGAGATCGGCCACGCCGATATCCGGGCCGTCTTCGAGGACGCCGCCGTCTTCTACGACAACATCCCCGGGCTCGACACGGCCCTCGTCGTCGTCGGCCGGGGCCGGGTCTCCTTCACGCCCGGCGACGCCAACGAGAAGCACCAGCTCGAGCTCCTCTACAAGCGCGACCGGATCGAGAGAGAGATCGAATCCCTGTACGTCCGCTGCTCCCCCAGCTTCTTCGCCTCGCGGGTCCGGATCGAGACCGCGCCCGGAGGCCCGGACGTCTCCTCGGCCGAGCGGGACAAGGCCGCCGCGGTCTTCGCCCGCAACTATCCCCGGGCCTTCACCATCGAGAGCTCCATCGACGGCAGCCTGCTGTCCTTCCTGCCCCAGGGGGACGAAGCCGGCCTGAGCTTCAAGCTCCGGCGGGGCGCGGAGATGGCCTACATCTTCTCCCCCTTCGCCGACGACGAGGTCAGCCTCTACGACCACGCCAAAGAACGCATCGTCTGCCTCTACACTCCCCGGGAGCCGGACGAGGGGCCGCCGCTCAAGCGGATGGTCCTGTCCTTCGACGAGAAGTTCGACGTCACGACCTATTCGCTCGACCTGAGCTTCACTCCGGCCAGCTCCTACCTTTCGGCCCGGGCCCGGATCGAGGTCGTGCCCCGGGTCGACGCCCTGGACACCCTCAAGCTCCGCTTCAATCCCGACCTCGAGATCCTCAAGATCACCGATGCCCTGGACCGGGAGCTGTTCTACACCCAGGACCGGGTCCGCCGGACGCTCTACGTCCACCTCGTCGAACCGCCCATGGGGCGGGACCCCGTGCCCGTCGAGATCTTCTACCGCGGCGTCATGCGGCCGGCGAGCCCGACGACCGACGTCATCGCCCAGACGGGGGCCGGCGGCGGCAGCATCCGCGTCCGTCCCCGGTACGAGACGTACTTCTATTCCCACGCCGGGCACTGGTATCCCGGGCCGGTCGAGGAGGACTACTTCCTGGCCCGGCTGACCCTGGTCGTCCCGCCGGGCTACGAGTGCGTGGCCAACGGCGAGCTCGTCGCCCGCGGCCGTCGCGAGGACCTGGACGACGCCGTGGCCGTCGAAAAGGCCGGCGGCTCCGTCTTCACCTTCGTCTCCCGGGCGCCCCTGAAGTACATGTCGTTCATCGTCGGCAAGTTCGGTCCGGAACGGAAGCGGCCCGGGGCCGTGCCCCTGTCCGCCTTCGTCTCCACCGAGGTCATGGACACCCGGCCCGGCCTGCTCGACCAAGCCGCCGACATCCTCGATTTCTACGGCCGGGCCTTCGGCCCCTATCCCTACGAGAAGCTGGGCATCGTCCTCCGGCTGTGGCCGGCCGCCGGCGGGCACAGCCCGGCCTCGTTCATCGTCATCAACGACCTGCCCTGGTTCGGCGACTCGGGCTTCCCCTCGCCGGTCGACACGCCCGTCGACCTCTCGGGCTGGGACGAGTACTTCCTGGCCCACGAGATCGCCCACCAGTGGTGGGGGCAGGGGGTGTCCTTCGGCACGCACAAGGACCAGTGGCTGAGCGAGGGCCTGGCCCAGTTCGCCTCGGCATCCTACCTGCGCCACCGCTACGGGGAGGCGGCCTACGCGGCCATCCTGCGCAAGTTCGCCCGCTGGACGGCCCGGAAGTCGGTCCGCGGCCCCATCCTGATGGGCTCGCGGCTGAGCTACTTCGATTACGAAGCCTACCAGGCCATCGTCTACGACAAGGCCGCCCTGGCCCTGTTCATGCTCCAGGACCTCCTCGGCCGCGAGACCTTCGAGGCCGGTCTGCGGTCGTTCTTCGAGAAGAAGAAGTTCGGGCCGGCCCGCACGGCGGACTTCGTCGCGGCCATGGCCGCGGCCTCGGGCCGCGACCTCAAGGCCTTCTTCGCCGGCTGGTTCGAGGACTGGCGGCTGCCCGACGTCCGGACGTCCTGGACGGAGACGACCGTCCCGGAGGGCGTCCGCGTCGACTTCCGGGTCACCCAGCTCGCGGGGACGTTCGTCTTCCCCCTCTGGATCGAGACGCGCCGCGGGTCCGAGACGCGCCGGCACCTGGTCGTCGTCGACGAGAAGGTCGAGCGCTTCTCCCTGGTCCTGCCGCGCAAGCCGGACCGCGTCGTCGTCAACCCCGACCGGGCCGTGCCCGGCCAATTCGACTAGGCCGGGAAAGCGCCCGTATCGATCTTCAGGCGCTTGATCATCTCGTTGAGCGTCGTCGGCTTGACCCCGAGCAGGTGGGCGGCCTTGTTCTGGACGCCCTTCGTCTTCCGCAGGGCGGCCAGGATGACCTTCTTCTGGAAGGCCTGGGTCCGTTCGCGCAGGTCCAGGGACTCCTCGGAGGCGATGAGGGCCTCGTCGTCGACGGCCCCCTCGCGCAGCAGGAACGGCGGCAGGGCGTCCCGGGTGATGATCTTGGACCGCGACAGGACGACGGCCCGCTCGACGAGGTTCTCGAGCTCGCGGACGTTGCCCGGCCAGGAGTGGGCGTCGAGGATGCCGAAGACGTCGTCGCTGACCCCCTCGACCTCCTTGCGGTTCTCCCGGGCGTAGACCTCGACGAAGTGGCGGACGAGCGGCGGGATGTCCTCCTTGCGCTCGCGCAGGGGCGGGATCTCGATCTTGATGACGTTGAGGCGGTAGAAAAGGTCCTTGCGGAAGGCCTTCTCCGCGATGAGCTCCTCGATGTCCGTGTTGGTGGCGGCCAGGATGCGGACGTCGACCTTGATCGTCTGGGTCCCGCCGAGGCGCATGAACTCCTTCTCCTGCATGACCCGCAGGAGCTTGGCCTGGGTCTCCAGGTTGACGGAGGAGATCTCGTCGAAGAAGATGGTGCCCTTGTCGGCCGCTTCGAACAGCCCTTTCTTCAGGGCCACGGCGCCGGTGAAGGCGCCCTTGACGTGGCCGAACAGGTGGCTCTCGAGGAGGTCGGGCGGCAGCGAGCCGCTGTTGACCGTGACGAACGGGGCTTCGGCCCGGTTCGAGTTGGCGTGGATGGCCCGGGCCACGAGCTCCTTGCCGGTGCCGCTCTCGCCCTGGAGGAGAATGGTGCTGCGCGTCGGCGCGGCGGCCCGGACGAGGTCGAAGACCCGGCGCATGGCCTCGCTCTTGCCGATGATGCGGGCGAAGTCGAAGCGCTGGCGGAGCTCGTCCTTGAGCCGGGCGTTCTCGTCCTGGAGGCGCTTGCGCTCGACGGCCTTCTCGAGGGCCATGAGCAGGTCGTCGTGCTTGAACGGCTTCTGGACGTAGTCCAGGGCCCCGATCTTCATGGCCTGGATGGCCGAGTCGACCGAGCCGTAGGCCGTGATGATGATGACCGGGGCCAGGGGGTCGACGCGCTTGATGCGCCGCAGGACCTCGAGGCCGTCCAGGCCCGGCATGAGCAGGTCGAGGAGGGTCGTGTCGAACGAGCGGGAGGGGTACTTCTCCAGGGCCTCCTCGCCCGAGGCCGAGAGCTCGACCTCGTAGCCCTCCGAGGCCAGGAGCTGGCCCAGGACGTCGCGGATGACCGGCTCGTCGTCGATGATGTGGATGATGCCCTTGCTGTCCATGGTCACTTCCTCGGGGCCGGCGCCCCGGCGCCGCGCGAGCCGTCGCGGCCCGTCGGCAGGGTGATGGTGAAGGTCGAGCCCCGGCCGGGCTCGCTGCGGACCTCGATGTGGCCGTCGTGCTCCTTGACGATGGCGTAGCTGATCGACAGCCCCAGCCCGGTGCCCTTGCCGACGCCCTTGGTCGTGAAGAAGGGATCGAAGATGCGCGACAGGTGCTCCGGCCGGATGCCCGTGCCCGTGTCCGAGATGCGGATGACCGCGGCCCCGTCCTCGGGGGCCAGGCGGATGCCCAGCTCGCCGCCCTGGGGCATGGCGTCGAGGGCGTTGAGGATGATGTTGATGAAGACCTGCTGGAGCCGCTCGCCCTGGGCGTACACGCCGGGCACGGGCGCCAGGTCGAGGGCCAGGCGGATGTTCATGGTCTTGAGCTTGTAGTCGATGAGGGACAGGATCTCCTCCAGGCTCTGCTTGAGGTCGACGCGCTGGAAGGAGGCGTCCGACGGGCTGCGGGCGAAGGTCAGGAGGTTCTTGACGATTTTGGCCACCCGGTCCGTCTGGGCCTCGACCTTCTCCAGGATCTGGGCGTAATGGGGGTCGGCCAGCTTCTTCTGGAGCATCTGGATGTAGCTCGAGATGCCCGTCAGCGGGGTGTTGATCTCGTGGGCGACGCCGGCCGAGAGCAGGCCGATGGAGGCCAGCTTCTCCGAGGTCAACAGCTGCTGCTGGAGGCGGATCTTGTCCGTGACATCCTCGAAGACGATGATCGTGCCGTAGGCCCTGAGGGCGTTGTCGAACAGCGGCGTGCGGGCGATGTCGAAGACCCGCTTCTGCCCGCCTCCGACCTCGACGGCGATCTCGCTGAGGAGCCGGAAATCGGCCTCGCCCTCCTGGGGGAAGACGGCCTCGTAGGTGGCCGGGCCGAGGACGTCCCGCAGCCTGCGACCGAGGGCCGCCTCCCGGCGGACCAGGACCTGGTCCTCGAGGACCCGGTTCCAGCCCGTGACGACGCCCTGCTCGTCGACGACCGAGACCCCGACGGTCAGGCTCTCGATGATGTTCTCGCTGTAATCCTTGAGCCTCTGCATCTCCATGGCCCGGACGATCTCGCGGCCGTAGAGGTCGGCGTTCTCCAGGGCCAGGGCGGCCGAGCCGGAGATCGTCGTCAGCAGCTCCCAATCCTCGCGCGACAGGAAGGACCCGTCCACCTTCCGGCCCATGGCCAGGCAGCCGATGACCTTGTCCTCGATCCGGAGGGGCAGGATGTGGGAGAACCCGAGGTCGCCCAGGCGCTCCCAGGCGGCCCGGGCCGGCTCCGATTCCGAGGCCGTGACGAAGGCCAGGGTGTCGCGGGCCCGCACCGCTCCGGCCAGCCAGGCGTCGAGCTCGATGGCCCCGGGGAGGTCCGGCCCGTCCCCCCGGGCCTTGAGGACCCGGAAGGACCCGCGGCCGGACTCGTCGGCCAGGAGCAGGGCCAGGCGCTTCAGGCTCAGGGCGTTGGAAATGGCCTCGAGCAGGGAGGCGGCCAGCTTCTCCAGGTCGCGCTCCCGGCTGAGGTCGCGGGTGATCGACAGCAGCGTCTTGCGGTACTCGTAGCTCCTTTTATAGATGGCCCGGTCGAGCAGCCCCTGGAAGAGGCGTTTCAACGGCGTGAACAGCGTCGCTCCCAGGACGATGGCCACCACGCCGAGGACGACGGCGTTGAGCCGATTCTCCGAGAACAGCCGGGTCCGCGAGCTGACGAAGAGATAGACGGAGGCGAGAACGAAGAAGGAGAACGTCAGCGTGGCCGCTTTCTTGAGGAAGACCTCGATGTCGACCAGCCGGTAGCGGGAGATGGAGTAGGAGAAGACCAGGGGGATGAGGGCCTGCAGGAGGACCGTCAGCTCGGCCCCCGAGGACGGCCGGCCGCCGAGGACGAACGGCACGACGTAAAAGGCTGTGAACGGCAGGACGCCGAAGGCCAGCCCATAGACGATGATGCGCAGCTGCTTCTTGACCAGGATGTTCGGGGCCCGGCGGGTGCTGTGGGCCAGGATGGCCAGGGTGACCAGGGCGAAGACGGCGAAGTGCAGGAGGTCGAGGCGTTCGAGGCCGTCGTGCATGCGCAGGACGGAGGCCTCGGTCCGCCCGCCCGGGAGCGGAACGTGGAGGCGGACCCGGGCCAGCAGGAGGAAAGCGGCCGGGGCGTAGAGGAGCGGCAGGACGTCGGAGCGGCGCTTGAGGAAGGCCTTGCGCGGGGGGAAGATCATGAAGAAATGCAGCAACAGCGGGGAGAAGGCCAGGAAGCCCAGCTTGTCGAGCCCGTAGAAGGCCAGGTCGAACCCGCGCATCTCCCCGGTCGGCGAGAGCATCATGAAGCCGGAGAAGGCCAGGGCCAGGAGGTAGAAGAAGACGTACGGCAGGGACATCTGGCCGCGCGAGTTGAACAGGACGATGAGGGCCAGGGTCAGGGTCATGACGCCGACGGCGACGAGATAATAATAGATGGGATTGACGGCCTTCTTGCGGGGGTAGAAGGTCGGATAGATCTGCATCCCTTCCTTGCTGATCTGGTAGGTGACGCTCTGGTCCGTGGCCGCGGCCTGCCACAGACTGCGGAGGACATCGGCCTGCGTCCGGACGGGGACCTTGTTGATGGCCGTGAGGACGTCCCCCTTGCGGATGCCGGCCCGGAGAAAGGCCTCGCTCGCCGGGTCGACCCGGATGGCCCGCAGGCCGCCCTCCGCGGCCTTCCAGGTGATGCCGTCGGTGACGTCGCGCCAGGTCGCCTTGCGGGCGACGTTGGCGGCGCCGAGCGCCAGCAGCACGAGCGCCGGGGCGAGCACGAGGGCGTAGGACTTCTTCATTTCCATCCAAAAAATTGAATCCGGAACATAAAAAAAATACCCCTAATCGAGAATGTGCCGGGAGCCGGCCCTGACGGCCCAGGGGACGGGACCCTGGTTGAGGATCCGCCGCGCCGCCGGGTCTTCCTTGATGCCCAGGGGATCGGTGCCGCGGAAGAACGTGCTCATGTAGTCAAAGCTGGGCCGCTGGACGTCCTGGGGCGGGGGATCCTGGGACACGGGCGAGGGGCCGGTCTGGGCCGTGCCGGCGCCGCTAAGCAGCATCAGGGCGACCCCGGCCAGCGCCCCCGACAAGGCCTTCCCGCTTCTGGTCACGGCCCCATAGTTATTCTTTCTCCCCCGGTTTGTCAATACGGCCGGGAGCTCACGGGCCGGCCCGGGCCGCGGCGGGCCGCGGTCGCGCGGCGGGTCCCCGGACGATTGACAATAATTGCGCCCTGGAATAGATTAGAACCGACTAAAACTAGCGGAAAATCGCCAAAATGCCGTACTACCTCTGCCGGCTCGCCGGCGAGGACGGCCGGGTCCAAAGCCGGTCCGTCCTGGCCCAATCGGCCGCCGAATGCCGGAAGACCTTCGAGGGCGAGGGCATCCTGGTCCTGTCCGTCCGGAGGGACTGGAACCGGCTCGGCAACCTGGGGCTGAAGATCGGGCGGAAGGTCAAGGACCGGGACATCATCCTGTTCAACCAGGAACTCGTGGCCATGATCAAGGCCGGTTACCCGATCCTCAAGAGCCTCGAGTCCATCACCGGCCGGGTCAAGAACGTCCACCTGCGGGAGATCCTCATCGACGTCGCCGCCGAGGTCAAGAGAGGCAAGGCCCTGTCGGAGGCCTTCCAGCCCTACGAGGCCGTCTTCTCGCCGGTCTACACGGCCAGCCTGATGGCCGGGGAAAAGGGCGGCAACCTGGCGGGCTCGCTCGGCCGCTACATCCAGTACTCCAAGATGATCTCCCAGACCCGGGCCCGGATCCGCTCGGCCATGACCTATCCGACGGTCCTCATCGTCTTCTCCTTCATCCTCGTCGGCATCCTCATCAACTTCGTCATCCCCAAGTTCGCCGATTTCTACCAGAGCTATTCGACCGATCTGCCGCGGATCACCCGGATCATCATGGGCCTGGCCACCGGCCTCGCCCGCTACTGGTTCGTCTTCGCGGCGCTCCTGGCCGCGGCGGTCCTGGCCTTCTTCCGAATGCGCCGGCGGCCGGACTTCCGCTACCACGCGGACCGGCTCAAGCTCAAGGTCCCGTTCGGCCGGACGATCTGGCACGAGTCGGGGATCAGCCTCTTCAGCCGCACCCTGGGCCTGCTGCTCGAGGCCGGCATCTCCCTCATCCAGGCCATCGGCATCGCCATCCAGGCCGTGCCCAACGCCTGGCTGGTCCGGCGCATGGCGGACGTCCCCGACCACATCCGCAACGGCGAAGGGCTGTCGGACTCCCTGGCCGGGACGGGCGCCTTCCCGCCCCTGGCCCTGGACATGGTCCGCATCGGCGAGAGCTCGGCCAACCTCCAGGGCATGCTCGGCGACATGGCCGACTTCTACGACGAGAGGGTTCGTGGTAAAATCGAGACACTGGTCACCCTCATCGAGCCCGTGGTCATCATCGTGATGGGACTGGTGGTGGCGGCGATGCTCCTGTCGGTGTATATTCCGATCTTCAACATCATCCGGATCGCCCGGTGAGGGCGGGGGAGGCGAGCGACGTGAGCAGGGACCGAGGGGCCGCCGGCGGCGAGGACCGGGACGTCCGGGCCCTGGCCGAGCGCTACCGGGTGCCCTACATCGACCTCGAGGCCGAGCACCTCGACCGCGAGCTCATCCAGTCCTTCCCCGTCGACTTCATCCACCGCCTGTCCTTCGTCCCCCTGGGCGAGTCCGACGGGGTCATGAAGATCGCCGTGGCCGATCCGTCCGACATCGCCTCCATCGACGCCGTCGAGGCCTTCCTCGGCCGGAAGGTCAAAGTCTACGCCGCCTCGAAGCGGGCCATCCTCGAGGCCCTGCGCAAGAGCGAGACGGCCATGCAGGTCCTGCGGGACGCGACCGAGGGCTTCGTCACCCAGGTCGTCGAGCGCGAGAGCGGCGAGGAAGAGGACGTCATCTCCATCGAGAAGCTGGCCGACCAGGACGGCTCGATCATCAAGCTCGTCCACACGATCATCTTCACGGCCGTCCAGAAGCGGGCCAGCGACGTCCACATCGAGTCCAAGGACGACGACGTCAAGATCAAGTTCCGCGTCGACGGCGTCCTCGGCGAAGCCATGGAGGCCATCGACAAGAAGTTCCAGTCGCCCATCATCTCCCGCATCAAGGTCATGTCCGACCTCGACATCGCCGAGCGCCGCGTCCCCCAGGACGGCCGCTTCCGGCTCAAGATCAAGGACAAGACCATCGACTTCCGCGTCTCCATCATGCCCTGCATCTACGGCGAGGACGCCGTCATCCGGATCCTCGACAAGGAGATGATCACCCAGGCCATCCGCGAGCTCCGGCTCGACGTCCTGGGCTTCTCGGACGAGATCCTGCGGAAGTTCCGCAAGTACATCGCCCAGCCCTACGGCATGGTCCTGGTCACGGGACCGACGGGGAGCGGCAAGACGACCTCGCTCTACGCCGCGCTGACCGAGATCCGCTCGCCCGAGGACAAGATCGTGACCATCGAGGACCCCGTCGAATACCAGGTCGACGGCATCACCCAGATCCCCGTCAACGAGAAGAAGGGCCTGACCTTCGCCCGCGGCCTGCGCTCCATCCTCCGCCACGACCCGGACAAGATCATGGTCGGCGAGATCCGCGACCCGGAGACGGCCCAGATCGCCATCCAGTCGGCCCTGACCGGCCACCTCGTCTTCACGACGGTCCACGCCAACAACGTCTTCGACGTCATCGGGCGCTTCCTGCACATGCAGGTCGATCCCTACAGCTTCATCTCGGCCCTCAACTGCATCCTGGCCCAGCGGCTGGTCCGGGTCCTCTGCCCGGCCTGCAAGGTCCCGGTCCGCTACGCGGCCCCCGTCCTGGCCGAGTCGGGCCTCGACCCGGCCCGCCACGCCGCGACCGTCTTCTACGAGCCCAAGGGCTGCCCCGACTGCAATTTCTCCGGCTACCAGGGCCGGACGGCCATCGCCGAAATCCTCGAGCTCTCCGATCCCATCCGGGAGCTCATCCTGGAGAAGCGGCCCCTGTCCGAGGTCAAGAAGCGGGCCAAGGCCGAGGGCATGGTCTTCCTGCGCCAGGTCGGCATGGACAAGGTCCTGGCCGGGGTGACCGGGCTCAAGGACCTCAACAAAGTGACCTTCGTGGAGTGACGCGTGAGCCTCGCCGAACGGATCCGGGACCACTACACGGAGCGCCTCCTGGCCGACGCCGTCTTCCAGGTCGCCCCCGGCCACCTCGGCGGCCTGCGTGTCGCCCGGGCCGACGGCTCGATCAAGGCCGGCTTCGTCCTGCCCTTCCGCGCCCGCGCCGTGGCCCCGTCGTTCGACCGCCCCAACGTGACCGACCCGGCCGTCCTCGAAGAGGCCATCGCCCAGGCCAAGAAGAGCCTCCGCCTGTCCTCCGGGACGGCCGCCCTGCTCGTCCCCGAGGCCTCGGTCCGGATCTTCGTCCTCGGCGTCGACTCCTTCCCCGGCTCGGGCAAGGAGCGCGACGCCTTCATCCGCTGGCGCGTCGGCAAGATGATGCCGGTCATCCCCGACGACGCCAGGATCGACTACGCCGTCACTCCCGGCCGGGGCCCCCGCCAGGTCCTCGTGGCCATGGCCCGGCAGGTCGTCGTCTGGGAGTACGAGGCCCTGTTCGAGAAGGCCGGGCTCAAGCCCGTCGCCGTCACCGCGCCTTCGCTGGCCCTGGCCAACGTCGTCCGGCGCGACGGACCGGTCTCCGGCCTGCTCCTCAATCTCGAAGAGGAGACGCTGACCCTGCTGGCCCTGTCCGGCTCCGGCTGGACGCTCTACCGCCAGAAGGACGTCGGCTCGCCCGCCGGGACGGCCGCGGACGAGCGGGCCGAGACCATCGTACGGGAAGCGGAGAACACCCTCCGCTTCCTCGAGGACAAGGAGAGGGCGGGCGTCGAACGGCTCTGGTTCCGTTCGTCCGTGGCCTCGGAATGGCCGGCCCTGGCCTCGCGGCTGAAGGAGAGGATCCCCCTGCCGGTCCTGCCCGTCGCGTATGAGGCCCCCGAGGTCTGGACGGAGGCCCACCGGGCCGTCCTGGCCCCGCTCGTGGGACAGGTGCTGCGATGACCGGCCGCGCGCTCGACCTGAACCTGGCCACCCGGCCGCTCCGAAACCGGCGCCTCTACGCCGCGGTCGTCCGCGTCCTGGCCGGGCTCGCCGTCGCCGCGGCCGCCCTGGCGGCCTACGCGTTCCTCAAGTACGGCACCGAGGCCTCGCGGCTCCGGGCCGTCCGGGCCGAGAGCGCCCGGGCCCAGGCCGAGGCCGTCCGCGAGGACAAGCGCCTGACGGCCGATATCCGCCAAGCCGAGCGTACCAACCGGGCCCGCATCGACCTCGTCAACGGCATCATCTTCAGGAAATCCTACTCCTGGACCGGGCTGCTGACCGAGCTCGAGAACGCCTTGCCCGGGCCCAGCTACATCACGGCCCTGACCCCGAGCTTCAAGCCCGACGGGGCCGTGGCCATGAACCTGCGGGTGACCTCGCGCAGCCTCGAGGACCTGCTGGCCTTCATCGACGGCCTGGCGGGCCGCGGCTTCAAGGACATCCAGGTCTTCGGCGAGACCCGGAGCGATGACGGCCGGCTCATAACGGAGATATCGCTGACCCATGAACGCGCTCTTTGACCTGTTCGACGACGCGGAGCGACGGACGCTGGCCCGTCTGGCCGTCGTCGCCGTCGCGGCCGTGGCCGTGGCCCTCGTCCTGTTCGTGCGCCTCCGGGGCGGCTTGGAGCGGGAACGGACAGCTTCCGTGCACGCCCGGGAAACCGCCCAGCGGGCCGTCAAGTCGCGCGACGGGGCCCGGGCCGAGTGGAAGCGCTGGGAGGACGCCGGGCGGGACCTGGCCCAGCTGCGGACGAGCTCTTTCTACGACGAGGCCGCGGGCGTCCAGGTCCTGCGCCAGGACCTCCAGAAGATCTTCGCCCAGGCCGGCACGTCCATAACCAACCTCGACTACGGCTACTCCGACATGGAAAAGGAGAAGGTCCGCAAGACCCTCGTCTCCTTCACCTACACCGGGACGTACGCGGGGCTGAAGAGGCTCCTGGCCGTCCTCGAGGCCTTTCCCAAGTTCCTGGTCATCGAGAAGGTCGATTTCCCCCGGACCGGCTCGGGCGGCGAGCGCCTGAGCGCCAAGCTCACCCTGGCGGGCTACTATGGGATATAGGAAGAAGGCCCGGACCGCGGCGGCCGTCCTCTGCGGCGGCCTGGCCGTCTTCGCGGCGGCCCAGGACGCCCCGGCCCCGAAGCCGCTCGTCCGCCTGGACCTCCTCGTCCTCGGCTCCGGCGAGGTCCCGCCGCCCGTCCGCGACATCTTCCGGCCCAGGGCCGCCGCCGCGGCCGCCGTCCGGAAAGGCGGGCCGTCCGTCCGTCCCGCTCCCGGCGGCCCGGCTCCCGCGCCGGCCCCGGCCTTCGCCTTGAACATCTCCTACCTGGGATCGATCAAGTCCGGCGGCCGCGTCATCGGCCTGGTCCTGCGCGGCGGCCAAACGCTGGATGTCGGCGAGGGCGACGAGATCGCGCCCGGATACAAGGTCGTGGGCGTCACGGCCGAGGCCATCGTCGTCGAGGGCCCGAACGGCGAGAGGAAAACGTTCGCCAAGCAAGGAGACCGGCCATGAAGAAGTCCGCCTTCATCCTCGTCCTGGCCCTGGCCGTCGGCGCCTGCCGGACGATCAGCCTCGACTACCAGCAGGGCCTCAGGGCCGAGCTGAACAAGAACTACGACGAGGCCATCCAGGCCTACCAGAAGGCGGCCCTGTCCCATCCCAACGACTCCGCCTACCGCCTGGCCCTGTTCCGGGCCCGGGCCTCGGCCACGCTGTACTTCCTCCAGCAGGCCCGGACCCTGGTCGCCCAGAACAAGCGCAAGGAGGCCGAGGTCAATTACCGCAAGGCCCTGCTGTTCGATCCCCAGAACTTCCAGGCCTCCCGCGAGCTCCAAGCCCTGCTGGCCCCGCCGGAGAAGAAGGACAAGAACGGGGACAAGCTCGAGGGGCCGGTCCGGCTCAAGGGCACGGCCGAGCCGCTCAACCTGAGCTTCCGCAACGAGGTCTCCCTGCGCTCCATCTTCCAGACCCTGGGCCGCCTGGCCGGCGTCAACTTCCTCTACGACGACACCTTCCGCGACACCAACCTGGCCATCGACCTGACCGGCAAGGACCTCCAGCAGGCCGTCAACTTCCTGTGCGTGGCCAGCAAGAACTTCTCCCGCGTCATCGACGAGCGGACGGTCATCATCGTCCCCGACAACGTCCAGAAGCGGATGCAGTACGAGCTCAACGCCATCAAGACCTTCTACCTCTCCAACATCGACGCGGCCGACGTCCAGATGCGACTGACCTCGCTCGTCAAGACCCAGTACAAGGTCCCGACCATCCAGGTCGACAAGAACCTCAACACGGTCACCATCCGGGACACGCCGCAGGCCGTGGCCCTGGCGGAGAAGGTCCTCCGCCAGTGGGACAAGGCCAAGGGCGAGGTCCTCATCGACATCGAGATCATGGAGGTCGACCGGATCCGGGAGAAGAACCTGGGCATCGACCTCAGCCAGGGGGTCCTTTCCGGGGCCCTCATCCCCGAGAGCGGCGTCGATTCGGACGGCTTCTTCAAGCTCCAGGGGCTCGACCTCGGCAACCTGGCCAATTACCAGATGACCGTACCCACCGCCATCGCCGCCATCCTGGCCACGGACTCCGACACCAAGATCATCGCCCAGCCCAAGATCCGCGGCGTGGCCGGCGAGAAGCTGGAGTACGTCGTCGGCCAGAAGGTGCCCATCGTCAATTCGACCTTCGCGGCCATCGCCGCCGGAGGCCTGTCGACCCAGCCCATCGTCAACTACAACCTCCAGGACATCGGCATCACCATCAAGATGACGCCCCGCGTCCACCTCGAGGGCGAGGTGACGCTCGAGATCGAGCTCGAGGTCTCGTCGATCGCCGGCCAAGGCACGGCCGGCATCCCCATCATCGCCAACCGCTCGGTCAAGAACACCGTCCGGCTCAAGGACGGCGAGACGAACCTCCTGGCCGGGCTCCTGCGCGACGAGGAGAGGCGCTCGGTCGGCGGCATCACCGGGCTCAAGGACCTGCCCCTCCTGGGCCAGCTCTTCTCCGCGACCAAGAAGCAGATCGAGCAGACCGACCTGGTCATGACCATCACCCCGCACATCATCCGCCCGGTCGAGATCAGCGAGGAGGACCTCAAGCCCCTGTGGGTCGATCCCGACAACCTGTCCGGCGTGACCGGCGCGGGCGGGGCGGCCGGCGCCGTCCGGTCCGACCTGCGGGACGAGGCCGGCGCGGGCGGGGAGCCCGTCGAGCCCGAAGACACCGGGGCCAGCTCCGTCTTCCTGTCCCCGGCCAGCTTCGAGGCCCCCCGGGGCCGCGAGTTCCGCATGAACGTCGAGCTCCAGAGCGACGCCGAGATCGGCAACGCCTCGCTCGTCCTGTCCTTCGATCCCCGCATCCTCCAGCTCAAGGACGTCCTCGAGGGCACCGGGCTGCGGCAGATGGGCAACAAGGCCCCCTTCTCCAAGTACATCAGCGGCGGCACGTGCACCATCGGCTTCTCCACCCCGCCCGGCGGGCGGGGTTTCAAGGGCCGCGGCGTCGTCGCCGTCCTGGTTTTCTCGTCGCTCGAGCCGGGCCAGGCCTCGCTGGGCTTCACCAGCGCGACGGCCGGCGGCCCGATGGGCCAGGCCATCCTGCTACAGACGGGCGAGGCCAGCGTCAACGTCCGCTAGCCCCATGGTCGTCGTCCTCACCGGGCCGGTCCACGGCGGCAAGACGACCTTCCTCGAACGGGCCCTGACCCGCTGGCGGGCCCTCGGCCGGGCCTGCGACGGCTTCCTCAGCGTCGCCGCGGCGGACGCCGACGGCGCCCGGACCTACGATCTGGTCGAGCTCGCCGGCGGCCGCCGGCGACCCTACCTGCGCCGGGACGGCGATCCGGATGCCGAACGCGTCGGCCCCTACGTCTTCGTCCCCGAAGCCCTCGAGCGGGCCCGGGCCGTCCTCCGCGGCGCCGCTCCGTACGGTCTCCTCGTCGTCGACGAGGCCGGTCCCCTCGAGCTCGAGGGCCGCGGCCTGTGGCCCGCCCTCCGGGAAGCCGCGGCCCGTCCGGGTCCGACCCTCGTCGTGGCCCGCGAGGAGTGCGCGGCCGCCCTCGCCGCGGCCCTCGGCCCCGCCCCGGTCCCCGTCGTCGACGTCCGCGAGCCGGGGGCGGCGGACCGTCTGGACGGCCTCCTCTTCGGGCCGGGGGCGACATCGTGACGGTCCGGGTTAAGTTCTTCGCCTACTTCCGCGAGGTCTTCGGCGGCCGCGAGCGGGACCTCGAGCTGGCCCCGGGGGACACCGTCGCCGACGCCCTGGACCGGCTCGCCGACACGCCCGCCCGCCGCCGCGAGCTCCTCGACGGCGCCGCCCTCAAGCCCCACCTCGTCGTCATGATCAACGGCGCGCCCGTCGGCTCCCTGCGGGGAGCCGCGACGCCGCTCTCTCCCGGCGACACCCTGGCCGTCTTCCCCCTCGTCGGCGGCGGCTGAGCCGCCGCGGGCGTTGCGGGCCCATCGGCGTTCTGCTATCTTAGGCGCTGACCATGAGCGATTTCCCCATCCCCGGCTACCACGGCCGCGTCCTCGTCGCCGACCTCACGCGCGGAGAGGTCCGGACCGTGCCCCTCGACGCCGAAGACGCCCTCGACTACCTCGGCGGCCGGGGCCTGGCCACGCGCCTCCTCTACGACACCGTCGACCCGGCCTGCGACCCGCTCGGCCCCGACAACGCCTTCGTCGTGGCCGCCTCGCCCCTCGTCGGCACCAATGCCCCGACCGCCGGCCGCGGCCACATGGTCTTCAAGTCGCCGTTGACGGGCGTCCTGGGGACCTCGAACTCCGGCGGCACTTGGGGGGCGGCCTTCAAGTCGGCCGGTTACGACGCCCTGGTCGTCAAGGGCGCCTCGCCGAGCCCGGTCATGCTCGACGTCTCGCCGGGGAAAGCCGAGCTTCTGCCGGCCGACGGGCTCTGGGGCAAGACCATCCCCGAGACGAACGACGAGCTGGCCGCCGTCTCGCGGCCGGGGGACCCGGCCCGGGTTCTGTGCATCGGCCCGGCGGGAGAGAACCTCGTCCTCTACGCCGACGTCGCCAACGACCGCAACCGCGTCTACGGCCGCTGCGGCCCGGGCGCCGTGTGGGGCAGCAAGAAGCTCAAGGCCGTCCGCGTCCGGGGCCGGGAGAAGATCGCCGTCGCCGACCCCGAGAAGTACCGGTCCGGCTTCGACCAGGCCCTTTACCTCATGAAGCAGGCGCCGGTGACCAAGCGGCTCATGCGCGACCTGGGCACGGCCGGGCTGGTCGAGCTCATCAACCTCATCGCCATGCTGCCCCACGAGAACTTCCGGGATTGCACCCACCGCGACGAGGACGTCGACCGCATCTCGGGCGAGACCCTGGCCCGGACGCTCCTCGAGAAGGCCGGGGCCTGCTACCTCTGCCCCATCGGCTGCCAGCGTCACACCCGGGTCGCCGGACGCGACGGCCGCGAGGAGCGCGGCGAGGGCCCGGAGTACGAGACGACCGTCCTGATGGGGCCGCTCTGCGGCATCTACGACCTCCCGGCCATCACCCGGGCCAACTATCGGGCCAACGAGTACGGGCTGGACACTATGAGCTACGGCGGCACGCTGGCCTGCGCTATGGAGCTGCGCCAGGCCGGCGCCATCGGCCCCGGCGAGACCGGCGGCCTGGCCCTGACCTTCGGCGACGCCGAAGCCCTCGAGTCCCTGGTGGCCCTGACGGCCCGGCGGGAGGGGATCGGGGCTGAGCTGGCCGAAGGCGCCTGGCGGCTGGCCGCCGGCCGCGGCCGGCCCGAGCTGGCCATGACGGTCAAGAAGCTCGAGATCCCGGCCTACGACCCGCGGGCCTCCTACACCCAGGCCCTCGGCTACATGACCTCGCCGACCGGGGCCTGCCATCTGCGCGGCGGCTACGCCGTCTCCCTGGCCTTCTTCGGCGGGGCCAAGGAGATCCCGCGCTTCAGCCTGCTGCAATCCCCGATCGCCATCCGCAACATGCAGAACCTGGGCATCCTCCAGGACAGCCTCGGCGTCTGCCGCTTCACCGGCTACGCCTTCGGCTCCGATCCCTGGGCCCGGATGGTCGCCGGGGTCACCGGGCGGGACTTCTCGGTGGCCCGGCTCGAGGAGATCGAGAACCGCGTCGCCACGCTCGAGCGCCTGTTCAACCTCGAAGCCGGCGCCGTCGCCGCCGACGACGCCCTGCCCGACCGCTTCGCCGACGTCCCCGTCGTCGTCGAGGGCAAGGAGCGAGCCGTTTCCCGCGCGGACCAGGAGCGGATGAGGAGCGATTACTACCGGGTCCGCGGCTGGGACGAGGACGGCCGGCCGACGGCCGGGCTCCTCCGGGCCCTGGGGATCAAGGAGGCCCGGCGATGAGCGGACCGAAGTGGCGGGCCGACGAGGCCCTCTTCCGGGAGTTCCGGGCCCTGGGCCGGGCCTCGCTCGCGGCCGATCTCCAGGACAGCCACAGCGGCAACATGGCCGTCCGGCTGGCCGGCGAGGACGGCGCGGACGAGATCGTCATCACGGCCACGGGCTCGCAGAAGGGCGACCTCGAGCCGAGCCAGATCTGCCATCTCTCGGCCGCGGGGACCGACTACGGCTATTACAAGGCCTCCTCGGAGACCGACATCCACGCCCGCATCCTGTCCCTGCCCGGCGTTCGGGCCTCGATGCACGCCCACCTCAAGGACCTCATCCTGGCCACCCTCGACGACGCGCCCAAGCCGGCCCGGCCGCCGGACTTCGCGCCCGTCGATCCCCTGGCCTACCACACGCTGGGCCCGTCCCTGCCGGTCGACTGGTTCGCCGTGCCCAGCGGCTCGCCCGAGCTGGCCCGGACCATCCCCGAGCGCCTGGCCGTCCATCCCCTGACGGTCATCTTCGGGCACGGGGCCATGGCCAAGGGCCGGACGCTCCGCGAGGCCTTCCACCGGCTCTGCGTCGGCAACTACGCGGGCAGCGTCGTCCTGGCCATGGAGCGGCTCGGCGTCGACGTCGCCGCGGTCCGGCGGGCCGTGGCGGCCGATCCGGCCCGGGCCTTCGCCGCGCCGCCCCCGGCCTACGAGGCCGAGGGCGACGAGCGCTCGGACTTCCGGGAGGAGGAGGAGATCCTGCGCGAGTTCGTCAAGGCCGGTCATCGCGTCTTCGAATCGCGCCTCTCGCCCTTCCACACCGGCTCGATGTCGGTCCGGGGCGTCGACGCCATGCTCTACGCGCCCAAGGCCTCGATGCCCCGCGACGTCGGCGGCCCCCTCCTGCGGGTGCCCCTGGCGGCCGGCCCGGCCGACGACGCCGAGATCGCCATGCACAAGGCCATCTACGCGGCCAGCGACTTCCAGACCGTCATGCACGCCCACGTGGCCGAGGCCGAGGCCTGCGCCCACTACGTCTATCCCGGCGAGTCCGCGCCGGCCGACCGCATCATCCCCATCGACGCCGAGGGCTCGTTCCTCTACCTGGTCATCCCGGTCCTGCCGCCCGAGGCCGGGGCCGGGGAGATCGTGCGGCGGCTCCACGATTACAAGATGGTCGTCGTCCGCGGCGGCGGCGTCTGGGCCGTCGGGGCCCAATCGCTGTCCGAGGTCCTCCACCACCCGTCCTCGCTGAGGGAGATCTGCCTCTACCGCGTCGGGGCCGTCGCGCGCGGCCTCGACCTCCGGCGCATGGAACCGGCCAAGGCCCGCCGCTGGTGACCGGGCGGCGCGCCGCCCCCTCCTCACCCCTTCCCCCCTCAAGGGGCGAGGCCTCACCAGCCAAAATCACCCCCAAAGGGCATTGTCCCGGCCGGAGGCCGGAGTATCCTGGTCGCGAACGAGGCTCCGCCGCGGATAGAACGACCATGAATCGCACGCTCCAGGACGAACCCGGCCCGACCGGACCGCTCGGCCGGCTCGGCCCGCGCAAGGTCCGGACGAAGATGCTCCTGCTCTTCGCCCTGCTCATGCTCGGGTACGTCGCCGTGACCCACCTCCTCTACGGGCGCCACGGCGCCTTCGTCGGGACCAGCCTGGTCGCGCTGGCCCTCGGCGTGCTCTTCGCCTACGGACTGTCCCGCGAGGTCGTCCGGCCGCTCGTCCAGATGACCCGGACGGCGGAGCGCGTCGCGGAGGGCGACCTGAGCCAGCGGGCCCGCGTCTACGGGCGCGACGAGGCCGGCCTCCTGGCCCGGACCCTCAACGGCATGCTCGACAGCCTGGAGCACGGCCGCCGGGGCCTCGAGGAGCGCGTCCGGGCCCTCGAGGAGGAGACGGCCCGGAAGGCCGTCGAGGCGGACAAGGACGCCGCCGAACGGCTCCGGCTCGAGAAGGAGCTGCGCCTGGCCCGGGTCGAGATCGACCATTTCGTCGACAGCCGGACCGAAGAGCTGGCCCGGGCGAACGACGAGCTCCACGGCAAGGTCCTCGAGACCCGGCGGTCCGAGGACCACCTCCAGAGCACCCTCGACCGGCTGGAGGGCTCCCTCGAAGGCACGTTCAAGGCCATGGCCATGACGCTCGAGCTGCGGGACCCCTACATGGCCGGGCACCAGACCCGGGTCTCGAGCCTGGCCGTGGCCATCGCCCGCGAGATGAACCTGCCCTGGGAGAAGATCGAGGGGCTCCGCTTCGCCGGCCTCATCCACGACATCGGCAAGATCTCGGCCCCGGCCGAGATCATGGCCAAGCCCTGCCGGCTGACCAAGTCCGAGTTCCAGCTGGTCAAGGACCATCCGCGGGTCGGCTACGACATGATCAAGGACATCGCCTTCCCCTGGCCCGTGGCCCACATCATCCTCCAGCACCACGAGCGGATGGACGGCTCGGGCTATCCCGACGGCCTCGTCGGGGACGCCATCCTGGTCGAAGCCCGGGTCCTGGCCGTGGCCGACGTCGTCGAGGCCCTCTGCTCGCTGCGGCCGTACCGCCCGGCCCTCGGTCTGGAGAAAGGTCTCGACGAGGTCCGCAAGGGCCGCGGCATCCGCTACGACGCCCGGGTCGTCGACGCCTGCGTCAAGGTCTTCCGCGACGGGCGGTTCGCCTTCCGCCGGGAGTCCCAGACGGCCCTGTACCAGTGACGGCCCGGCCGGGACGCCTTCCCGCTCGTTGACTTGGGGGGTCTATTCGGCTAGAATCTCTCCACCCTGGCGGCGTAGCTCAGTTGGTCAGAGCATGCGGCTCATATCCGCAGTGTCGGGGGTTCAAATCCCTCCGCCGCCATTTCTCCCGGCCTGACGACCCATGAGCCGAGCGCGACGATGACACCCCGCCGGATGCCGGATCGCGTCTACCGGGCCTTCCGGACGGCCGCCGCGGCAGGGCTCATCGTCCCCGGCGACCGCGTCCTGGCCGCCGTGTCCGGCGGCGCCGACTCGGTAGCCCTGGCCGCGCTCCTCCTGAGACTCCGCGACGAGATGCCGATCGAGGTCCGGCTGGCCCACTTCGACCACCGCCTGCGGCCGGAGTCCGGGGCGGACGCCCGCTTCGTCGAAGGCTTGGCCCGCCGCTGGGTCGTGCCGTTGGCGGCGGGCTCGGCCGATGTCCGGGCCCATGCCGCCCGCAGGAAGCTCAATCTGGAAGAGGCCGGCCGCGACCTCCGCTACCGGTTCCTGCGGCGGGCCGCCGCGGCGGCCGGGGCGACCAAGATCGCCACCGGCCACACCCTGACCGACCAGGCCGAGACCGTCCTCATGCGCTTGATGCGCGGCACGGGCCTGCTCGGACTGGGCGGCATCGCCCCCGTCTCTCCCGGCCCGCCGTGCCCGGTCGTGCGGCCGCTCCTGGGGATCGCCGGGTCCGATCTGCGGGACTGGCTGGCCTCCGAGGGGCTGCCTTTCCGCGAGGACGCCTCCAATCGCGATCTCCGGTTCCTCCGCAACCGCGTCCGGGCCGAGCTTTTGCCCGAGCTCGAGCGCCGCTACGAGCCGCGCATCGCCGCCCACCTGGCCCGGCTGGCCGGGCTGGCCCGGGAGGACGAGGCCCTCCTCGAGGGCTTCGTCCGGGAACTCGCCGATGAGTTCATCGCCGGCACGGGCCGGGAGGCCGCGCTCGACCTCAAGACCCTGCCCCTCCTTTGGCCGGCCCTGGCCCGGCGCGTCGCCCGCGAGTTCCTCGGCCGGGTCGCCGGCGGTCTGCGGGACGTCTCCTTCGACGACGTCGCGGCCCTCCTCGCGCTCGGCGAGGGCCGGGAGGTCGCCCTCCGCAAGGGCCTCGTCCTGCGCCGCGAAGGCGGCAGGCTCGGGTTGATGCGCCCGTCCGCCGCCCCGGCCCCCTCCTACGAGCTCCGCTGGGACGGCCGCGCGGACCTGGAGATCGGGCCCGCGGGCCTCGTCCTGTCGGGGACGTTCGAGACGTCGCCGTCGGTCCGCCGCTCCCTCCGCGGCGACGACCGGCGCAGGGCCCGCTTCGACGCCGGGCGGCTGGCCTTTCCCCTCGTCGTCCGCAGCCGGCGGCCGGGCGACGCCTACCGCCCGCTCGGCGCCCCGGGCCGCAAGAAGCTCAAGGAGGTCCTGCGGGCGAAAGCCGTCCCGACGGCGGAGCGGGACCGGCTTCCGGTCCTCCTGTCCCGCGGCCGGATCGCCTGGGCGCCGGGGCTGCCGGTCGGCGAGGCGTTCAAGGTGACGGAGGACACGGCGAAGGTCTTCGTCGTCCGCGTGAAGAAGCGGCGTGTCGCGCGGGGCTAGCGCTTGTAGAGGGATAAGTAAGCCCGGACGATGCGCTCGCCCCAGAGCATGGCCACGAAGGCCGCCGGGGCCAGGAAAGTGCCGAAGGGCAGCGCGAACTGGAAGTCGCGGCCCTTGCGCCGGACGAGATAGAGGCCGACCAGGGCGCCCACGAACGAGCCCAGGATGAGGACGAGCAGCGTCCTCAGGGGCCCGAGAAAGGCGCCGACCATGAGCATCATGGTCACGTCGCCCATGCCCAAGCCTTCTTTCTTGCGGACGAGGTAATAAGCGCCGTAGACGAGCAGGAGGAAGCCCGCGCCGACGACGGCGCCGAGGATGGCGCTCCGGAAGGTCAGGTCGTCCCGGACGAAGGCATAGGCCAGGGCCAGGACGAGGCCGGGCATGGTCACGGCGTTGGGCAGCACCTGGTGGTAATAATCGATGAAGCCGAGGACGACGAGGGCGCTCGTGAACAGGCAGCCGGCGAAGAACGGCAGGCCCAGTTCGCGCCCGGAATGGTAGAAGACCAGGACGAAGCCGGCGGCGGTCAGGGCCTCGACGGCCGGATAGACGGGGGAGATGGGCCGGCGGCAGCGGCGGCACTTGCCGCCGAGCAGGAGGTACGACAGGACCGGGACGTTGTCGTAGGGCTTGATGCGGGCGCCGCAGCCGGGACAGGCCGAGGGCGGCCGCGACAGGTTGAGCCCGCGGGGCAGCCGGTAGATGACGACGTTGAAGAAGCTGCCGAGGACGAGCCCGGCCAGGGCCACGAAGACGACGGTCAGCGTTTCCATGGGCTGATGGCGGTCCGGACCCGGCCGGCGTCCGGATCGTAGACGTAGTCGCGGCCGTCGAGGTCCTTGGGGACCTCGGTGACGAGCCCCGACCGGACGAGCGTCCCCAGGTCGGCCGGGAAGCGGCCGAAACGGCCGCGGTAGGCCTCGGCGGCGGCCTCCAGGGCCGCGCCGTCGATGGCCGCCTTGACGTTGTAGAGGTGGTTCGAGGCGATCTTCCGGGTCCGCTCGTCGGGCGCCCGCTTGTAGATGTCGAGCCAGGTCTCCCAGGAGGTCTTGAGGTCGCCCTGCTTGAACATGGCGTTGGCCCGCAGGCGTTCGACGAAGTCGGGGGCGCCGGGTATTTTCATCGTCCGCTCGAAATAGCTCTCGGCCAGGGCGTAGTCCTTGAGGGTCATCAGGGCGATGTGGCCGGCGTTGAAGGGGTAGATCCACTGGTCGGGGTTGTTGGCCGCGCCGCGGTCGAGGATGGCGAAGGCCGAGCGGAGGAGGTTCGACGACTGGACGGTGTCGCGGCGGCGGTCGTGGGCGACGCGGGCCTCCTGGACGGCGATGAGCGAGCCGATGTCGTAGGGATCCTGGTAGCGGGGATCGAGCTCGTTGATGATGGCGAAGATGTGGTCGAGGTGGTCGAAGCGGTCGTCGATCGTGGGCGTGCTGTAGTACTGGATGGCCCAGAGATAGAGGAGATCGGCGGCCAGCGACCGGTAGCCGAAGGTCGCGAAGCGCAGGAACTTGCCCGAGGGGACGTAGATGATGGACGATCCGGGGACCTGGCTCCGGACGACCCGGTCGGTCGCGCCCTTGAGGGCCGCCAGCCCGGCCCCGGAGGCCAGGAGGAGGGCCAGGAGGAGGGCCGTCGATCCCTTCCGCAGCGGCGGCGTTTTCATGAATGCTCAGATGAAGTCCCGGCGCCGGAAGACGAGGACGGCCAGGCCGAGGACGAAGGCCGTGTAGCAGACGCCGTAGAGGAACGACGAGAGGAAGATGGCCGGCGGGATGGGCAGGCCGTGGACGACCTCCGTCTTGAAGTTGAAGTTCTCGAGGTCCGGCAGGACCGCGTAGAGCGCCTTGACCAGGGTCCGTCCGGCGCCCGGGCCCATCTTCCTGAGGATCAGCTCGAGGCCCCAGGACAGGTGCCCGATGAGCGTGAAGGCCAGGGCGAAGAGCGAACTCAGGATGGGCGTCGAGAAGGAGGAGAACAGGACGGCCACGGCCGTGATCAGGACGAGCTCGAGGAAGATGTAGGCCACGGCGACGAGGAGGGAGGTCTCGACGCGGCCGGTGTGGGCCCCGACAAGGGCCAGGAAGATGGCCGTCATGGCCCCGGTCATGATCAGGAGCGTCAGGACCAGGCCCAGGAACTTGCCCAGGATGAACTCGGCCCGGTGGAGGGGCTTGGCGAGCAGGGTGAAGATGGTCTTCTTGTCGATCTCCTTGTAGACCAGGCCGGTCCCGATGAGGATGGCCATGAGGATGCCGAAACCGGAGATGGAGGCCAGGCCGACGTCCTTGACGATCTTGGCCCGGTCGCCGACCGTCAGCACGGCCAGGACCCGGGAGCCGGCGATGCCGAGCGCGGCGAAGAAGAACAGGAGGTACAGGACCCGGTCCCGCTTGGCTTCCTTGAAGGTGATTCCCGCGATGGCCGCGATCTTCATGTCCGTGTCACCGTTTCGACGAAGATGTCCTCCAGGGTCTCGGTCCGCGGGCTGAGGGCGACGAGCCGGCCGCGGCGCTCGCGGACGAGATCGAGCACCGCGGCGATCCGGGCCTCCTCGAAGACCCTGAGCCAGACCCGGCCGCCCTGGGCGGAGACGCTCTCGCCGAGGCCGGCGAAAGCCTCGGCCGGGACCCCGTCCACGGTCAACTCGGTGAACAGGACCTTCTCGGAGACGAGATCGCTGAGGAGGCCCTCCTTGACGATGCGGCCGCCGACGATGATGGCCACCCGGTCGCAGATCATCTCGATGTCCTGGAGGATGTGCGAGGTGAAGAAGACGGTCTTGCCCTCGTCCTTGAAGCGGACGATGATGTCCCGGATCTCCTTGCGGCCGAGGGGGTCCATGCCGCCGAGGGGTTCGTCGAGGATGACCAGTTTGGGGTCGTTGACGAGGGCCTGGGCCAAACCGGCCCGCTGGAGCATGCCCCGGGAGTACTTGCGCAGGGGCAGGTCGGCGGCCCTCTCGAGACCGACGAGCGCGAGCAGGCGGGCGATCCGTTCCTCCTTGACCCCGCGGGCCAGGCCGAACAGGTCGGCCGTGAAGGCCAGGAACTCGCGGGCCGTCAGGTAGTCGTAGAAATAGGGGTTCTCCGGCAGGAAGCCGAGCGACTCGCGGGAGCGGGGCGACAGGGAGGAGCGGCCGAAGATCTCGGCCGTCCCGGCGTCGGGCCGTATCAGGCCGAGCAGGCATTTGATGGTCGTCGTCTTGCCGGCGCCGTTCGGGCCCAGGTAGCCGAAGATCTCGCCCTCGCGCACGGCCAGGTCGATGCCCCGGAGGACGGGACGGGTCTTGGGGATGAAGCCGAGACGGAAGCTCTTCTCGAGGCCCCGGATGCGGATGGCGTCGGACATCGCTCCCTATTGTATGGAAGGGGGCGGGATTGTCAACCGCGGGCCGGCGGGGCGGGTCATCGCGGGCGGTGAGGAACGGGCCGGGATCTCATCCCCGGAATCACCCCGTCCGGCGATTGTCCCCCGGAGCGCCCCATGGGACGATGGCCCCGGTCGCGGCTTCGCCGCCGCGGCCGCCTCGCGAGAGGCGGTGCCAAGGTTCAGAAAAGGGAGAGGGAGGATCTCTCTCCCCGGTTTTTCCCCCTCGTCCTCTTTGGGGACGAGTCTAGTTCGGGTATAATCGGGGGCAGCAACCGACGAGGAGGTCGACGATGTCCGATTTCGGCGGGGCCGCCAAGCCGCTTTCCGAGAATCCCGACTACCAGATCGCCGTCCTGGGCGTGCCGTTCGACGAGAAATCGAGCTATCTCCGGGGCGCCGCGGCCGGGCCGGCCGCCGTCCGGGCCGTCTCCACCGGCAAGTGCTACTGCGGCTGGACGGAGCTCGGGGTCAACCTCGAGGAGGATACCGTCCTGGTCGACCTCGGCGACGTCGACACCTCGGGCGACATGGACAAGTCCTTCGCCCTCGTCGAGAAGGGCGTGGCGGCCGTCCTGGAGAAAGGCGCCGTTCCCATCGTGCTCGGCGGCGACCACTCCATCACCTATCCCGTCCTCAAGGCCTTCGCCCGTCGCTTCAAGCCCCTCGACGTCCTCCACTTCGACGCCCACCCGGACCTCTACGACGACCTCTACGGCGACCGCCTGTCGCACGCCTGCCCCTTCGCCCGGATCGTCGAGGACGGCCTGGCCGCCGGCGTGGTCCAGGTCGGCGTGCGGGCCGTCACGGCCGACCACCGGGCCCGGGCCCTCAAGCACGGCGTCCGCATGATCGAGATGAAGGACATCCAGGCCCCCCTCCACCTGCGCTTCGCCAACCCCGTCTACATCTCCTTCGACATGGACGCCCTCGATCCGGCCTTCGCCCCCGGCGTCTCCCACCACGAGCCGGGCGGCCTGTCGACGCGCCAGGCGGTCCAGATCATCCAATCGCTGAAGGGGAGGATCGTCGGCCTGGACATCGTCGAGCTCAATCCCTCGCGCGATCCTTCGGGCATCACCGCGGCGGCCGCCTTCAAGATCTTCAAAGAGACCGCCGGTCGCATCGTCCGCGCGGCCTGAACGCGGGACTGCCGGCTCAGCCCTCGACCGATATCCCTGACACGAGGATCCCCGGGGAGGGGAAGTGCGGGCTGTTGTCAGCAAAAGGGGGGTTGATGATGGGAACCAAAAAGGTGGGGGCTTTCCCCAGCCCGCTCAAGAAAGCCACAATCAGTATATCATACAGCGGATCATTGTAAAGCGAAATTTTCAAATTTTTTCGAACGCCGTCCGCGATCGTCCAAGCGATTGATTTTTCATCGCTTTCGGCACAGAATGGAAGGGACGTCAATTCGATCCCGGAGGGACCATGGACCCCAAGGCCGAAACCAAGAAGGTCGAGATCAAGGTCGACGAGGCGGTCGCCGTCGGCCAGTACGCCAGCCTCGCCGCCATCCGCCACTCGCGCGAGGAGTTCCTGTTCGATTTCGCCTTCCTCTTCCCGGACGGGCCATACGGCAAGCTCGTCTCCCGCGTCATCGTCAGTCCGGCCCACGCCAAGCGTTTCCTCGAAGCCCTGCAGGCGAACATCAAGCGCTACGAGGACGCCTACGGGACGATCGTGCCCTCGGACCTGCCGCCCAAGGTCGATTTCATCCAGTGACGGGGCGTTCCCGCCTGTCGCGGTCTTGACATCAGGCGGGAATTTCTATATTAGTTGAACCAGATCGACAGGAGTATTATCATCTCACTGAGCTTTTCAACGCTCGGCAAAGGTCCATCGGGAACCGTCGTCGGGAGGAGGTATAGATGAGCCGCAAACGGGTCTTCGCCCTTCTGGCCGTCTCTCTGCTCGTCCTGGCGCCCGCCGCACGAAGCTCCGGCTTCCTGATCTACGAGCACGGGGCGGCGGCCATGGCCATGGCCGGGGCCTTCACCAGCCTGGCCAAGGACCCCTCGGCGATCTGGCACAATCCGGCCGGCCTGGCCTTCCTCGACGGGACCCGGATCATGGGCGGGGCGACCTTCATCGTCCCCTCCGGGTCGGCCGTCTTCCCCGATTACCCCGGCGCCCCGAAGTACGACCAGATCCACAAGCTCTTCTACCCGCCCAACCTCTACGTCTCCCACAAGGTCTCGGACCGCGTCGCCGTCGGCATCGGGGTCACCTCGCCCTTCGGTTTGGGCATCGAGTGGCCCGAGCCGGCGAGCTTCCCCTGGCGCTTCCTGGGCACCAAGAGCGACATGGTCACCTTCAACGTCAATCCCACGGTCGCCGTGAAGCTCTCCGAGCGGTTCTCTCTCGGCGCCGGCGTCTCGTTCGTCTTCTCGAAGCTGACCCAATCCCAGGTCCAGCTCATGCCCATGGGCGAGACCCTCGTCGAGGTCCCGGCCGAGGCCGACGTCGACGGCACGGCCTTCGCCTTCAACGCCGGGGCCCTCTACCGGGGCGACGGCTTCCGCGTCGGGCTGAGCTACCGCAGCCGCTTCACCCTGGATTATTCCGGCTCGATCACGCTCGACGTGCCGGTCTACGAGACCCCCTTCGAGGGCACCGGGGCGACGAGCTTCCGCTTCCCCGACATCATGACCCTGGGCCTGTCCTTCGACCTGACGAAGAAGCTCGTCTGGGCCGTCGACCTCCACTATTTCCTGTGGAGCGTCTACGACGGCTACACCTTCCACATCGAGGTGCCGGACCTGGCCCTGGCCGAGGACATCGTCGTCCCGACGCTGTGGAAGGACTCCTGGATCGCCCGGACCGGCCTCGAGTACCTGGCCACCGGCCGCCTGGCCCTGCGGGCCGGCTTCGCCTACGACCGCACGCCCCAGCCGGCGGCGACCATGGACTCGGGCCTGCCGGACGCCAACCGGACGACGTTCACGGCCGGCTTCGGCTACACGCTCGGCAAGGTCACGCTCGACTTCGCCTACCAGTACGAGAACTTCCACGAGAGGACGAGCGCCCGTCCCGATATCTTCCAGGGCACGTTCGACACGCGGGCCCATCTCTTCGGCGTCAACCTGGGCTACAAGTTCTGACGACACATAAAAATCTTCATCGGAGGTAACGGACATGGCGTATGAATTCAAGAACTCCAAGGGCGTCAGCTACTTCCTCCATTCCAAGGAAGTGTTGCTGAAGGGCGGGCGCAAGCAGACCATCTACTTCTTCGCCCGCGACGTGCGTCCCGGCGCCCTGGACGCGGTCCCGGCCGCTTACAAGGTCCAGGAGACCGCCAAGACCGGGATGCCCATCCTCAAGAAGAAGTAAGGCCCCGAGCCGTCCGTGAGACCGGGGGCGCGGGCCCCCGGCGGGAACGGGGGACCATCTTCGCGCCCCGGCCGAAGGTGGTTCCCCCCCTTTTTGTGGGGCGGTCCCTTTGACCGTCCTTTCCCTTCCAAGGTATACTGGGCCCATGAAACCCGCCACCCCCCCGATCCTCGCCGCCGTCCTCTGCCTGGGCCTGGCCTTCGCGGCCTGCGGCCGGAACCCTTCCGGGGCGCCCGGCCCGGGAGGGGAGAAGGCCCTGCGCATCGCCGTCATCCCCAAGGGCACGACCCACGAGTTCTGGAAGTCCATCCACGCCGGGGCGGCCCGGGCCGCCCGCGAGCTCGACGTCCGGATCTACTGGAAGGGCCCGCAGAAGGAGGACGACCGGGCCCAGCAGATCACGGTGGTCGAGGACTTCATCAGCCGCGGCGTCGACGGCATCGTCCTGGCGCCCCTCGACGACCGGGCCCTGGTGCGGCCGGTCGCCGACGCCGTCCGGGAGGGCATCCCGGTCGTCGTCATCGACTCCGGCCTGCAGGGCGAGGACTTCGTCAGCTATGTGGCCACGGACAACTACAAGGGCGGCGTCCTGGCGGCCCGCCGGCTGGGCGAGATCCTCGGCGGCCGGGGCCGGATCTTCCTCATCCGCTACCAGGAGGGTTCGGCCAGCACGACCCAGCGCGAGGCCGGCTTCCGCGACACCGTGGTCAAGGAGTTCCCCGGGCTGACCCTCCTCGTCCAGGACCAGTACGCCGGGGCCACGACGGAGACGGCCTACCAGCTGGCCGAGAACCTCCTCGGCCGCTTCCCCGACGTCGAAGGGGTCTTCACGCCCAACGAGTCCAGCACCTTCGGCATGCTCCGGGCCCTCCAGGAGTCCGGGCTGGCCGGCAAGATCCCGTTCGTCGGCTTCGACAGCTCGCCCAAGCTCATCCAGGGCCTCCGCGACGGCCACCTGCGCGGCCTCGTCCTCCAGAACCCGGTCCAGATGGGCTACCTCGGGGTCAAGACCGTCGTCGCCCGCCTCAGGGGCGAGACGGTCGCCAAGGTCATCGACACGGGCGTCGCCCTGGCCACCTCCGATAACATGGACTCGCCCGACATCCGGGCCCTGCTCTCGCCCGACCTCTCCGCGATCGACGACCGATGAGCCCCGCGCCGGCCGGCCCGCCCGTCCTCCGCATGACCGGCGTGAGCCGGAGCTTCGGCGCCACCCGGGCCCTCGACGGCGTCACCTTCGAGCTCGCCCGGGGCGAGGTCCACGCCCTCATCGGCGAGAACGGCGCCGGCAAGAGCACGCTGATGAAGGTCCTCAGCGGCGCCCTGGCCCCCGACGCCGGGCGGATGGAGATCGACGGCCGCCCCTACTCTCCGGCCGGGCCGGCCGACGGGCTCCGCCGCGGCGTGTCCATGATCTACCAGGAGCTCAACCTGGCCCCGCACCTGACCGTGGCCGAGAACATCATGCTCGGCCGAGAGCGCCACGCCTCGGGCTGGCTCGACCGGGCGGCCATGGGCCGGGAGGTCCGCCAGGTCCTCGAGCTCGTCCGCCACCCCGAGATCTCGCCCGACGTCCCCGTGGGCGAGCTCAGCGTCGGCGCGCGCCAGCTTGTCGAGATCGCCCGGGCCCTGGCCGGGCGGCCCCGCATCCTGGTCATGGACGAGCCGACGAGCTCCCTCTCGCAGGAGGACAGCCTGCGCCTGTTCGAGATCGTCCGCGGCCTCCGGGACCAGGACGTCGGCGTCATCTACATCAGCCACTTCCTGGAGGAGATCCAGCGCGTGGCCGACTCCTACACGGTCCTGCGCGACGGGCGGAGCGTCGGGTCGGGGAGGATGGCCGAGGCCCGTCTCGACGACCTCATCCGGCTCATGGTCGGCCGGGAGTTCACCGAGCTCTTCCCGCGCGTCCCCCACGCCGTCGGGGCGCCCGTCCTGGCCGCGGACCGCCTCAAGGGCCGGTCCATGGCCGCCCCCGTCGGCCTGAGCCTGGCCCGGGGCGAGATCCTGGGCCTGGCCGGGCTCATCGGCTCGGGCCGGACCGAGCTGCTGCGGACGATCTTCGGCCTCGACGAGGTCGAGGGCGGCGCCGTCGTCGTCTCCGGGGCCGAGCTCGCCGGCCGCCGCCCGTGGGCCCGCATCCGCGGCGGCCTCGGCCTCCTCAGCGAGGACCGGCAGTCCGAGGGCCTGGCCCTGGGCCTGTCCGTCGCCGACAACATGACCCTGAGCGACCTCCGGCCCTACCGCCGGCGGGGCCTCCTCGGCCTACGGAACCGCGACCGCGCCGTCGCCGGCTGGATCGACCGGCTGGCCGTCAAGGCCAAGGGCCCGGGGCAGAAGGCCGGCGACCTGTCCGGCGGCAACCAGCAGAAAGTCGCCCTGGCCCGGCTGCTCCATCAGAAGGCCGCGGTCCTGCTGCTCGACGAGCCGACCCGGGGCATCGACGTCGTCAGCAAGAGCCAGATCTACGAGTGGATCGGCGGCCTGGCCCGCGAGGGCAAGGCCGTCCTGTTCGTCAGCTCCTATCTGCCCGAGCTCCTCGGCATCTGCGACCGCATCGCCGTCTTCCACCGGGGGGCCCTCGTCGAGGACAGGCCGGTCGCCGCGTGGGACGCCGCCGCCCTGATGGCCGCGGCCACCGTGGGCCGGGCCTCGACCGGGACCCCGGCCGGACAAAGGAACCCGTCATGAGCCGTCCGACTCGGGCCCGCTTCGGCCGGGCCCTCAACTTCTTCGGCCCCTTCATCGGCCTGCTCCTCGTCATCGCCCTGTTCGCCCTCATCCCGGAGGTCCAGGGCCGGTTCCTGCGGATCGCCAATTTCAAGAGCGTGGCCACCCAATCGGTCATCGTGGCCCTGGGGGCCCTGGGCATGACCCTGGTCATCATCGGCGGCGGCATCGACCTCTCGGCGGCCTCGAACATCGCCCTGGCCAGCGTCATCACGGCCTACGCCGTCAACGCCGGCGCCGCGCCCGCGGTCGCCGTCCTCCTCGGCGTCCTGACCGGCGGGCTGGTCGGCTTCCTCAACGGGGGGCTGGTGACGCGCCTGCGGCTCGTCCCGTTCATCGTCACCATGGGCATGATGGGCATCGCCCGCGGCGCGGCCAAGTGGATCGCCGGCAACCAGAAGATCGACGCCCCCATGACCTGGATCAACGGGCTCATGTCCCGGAGCCCCGAGCCGGCCTGGCTGCTGCTCGCGCCCGGCGTCTGGATCGTCATCCTCTTCGCCGTCGTCCTGGCCGTGCTGCTCAAGAGGACCGTCTTCGGCCGCCACGTCTTCGCCGTCGGGTCGAACGAAGCCACGGCCCGTCTCTGCGGCATCCGCACCGACCGGGTCAAGGTCCTCGTCTACACCCTGTCGGGCCTGTTCTGCGGGCTGAGCGGGGTCATGGAGCTGTCCCGGCTCACGGTCGGCGACCCGACCGTGGCCGTGGGCCTGGAGCTCGACATCATCGCCGCCGTCGTCATCGGCGGCGGCAGCCTCAGCGGCGGCGAGGGCAGCGTCCTGGGCACCATGGTCGGCGTCCTGATCATGTCCTTCCTCCGCAACGGCTGCACGATGATGGGCTGGCCGAACTACATCCAGGAGATCATCATCGGGGCCATCATCGTCGTCGCCGTGGCCCTCGACCGTCTCCGGCACCGGGACCGCTGAGGCCCGGCCGGCGGCCCCGCAAAGGACTTCCGCGGGCGGGCGTCTAAACAAGCGTGACACCCAAGGAGGTCCCCATGAGAGCACGAACCGTCCGCGCGACGCGCTTGGCGGCCGTCCTGGCCTTGCTCGCCGCCCTCGTCCTGCCCGTCCTGGCCCTGGCCCAGGATGCCCCCCCGGCCCGGCCCGAGCGTCCGGGCCGCCTCCTGGCCCGGCAGGCCCTCGATCTGACTCCCGGGCAGGAAAAGGCGCTCGCCGAATTCCGCCGGGCCAGGAGCGAGGAACGGCGGGCCTTCCGCGAGGAGATGGCCAAGGTCCGCGGCGAGATGCGCGGGCTGATGGCCGATCCGGAGGCCAACAGGGCCAAGATCGAGGGCCTCATCGACCGCACCGCCCGGCTCCGGGCGGAGCGCGAAAAGGCCGCCCTCGGCCACCGGGCCGAGAGAGACCGCATCTTCACTCCCGAGCAGCGGGAGAAGCTCAGGGCCTTCCGCGAGAACCGGGAAGCCCGGCGGGAATTCGTCCGCGGCCGGGCCATGCGGGCCCCCGGGCGGGCCCGGCGGGAAGCGTTCCGGGACCGGGCCCTGCGCCACCGGCCGGCCGGCCCCGGCCGCTGGATCCGCTGAACCGCCTCGACCGTCCTGACCGACCAGGGCGTGCGCTTCCGGACGCACGCCCCTTTTTTACCCCACGGGCGTCCGATAATGAGGACACCCGGCGGTCGGACCGGTAGCCTTCTCCCCTGGAGAACAGGCTGGCACGATAGTTGCTAAAGATAGGGGTGGAAGGAGAAAGACGATGAACAAGAAAACGACCCGAGCGGCCCTCCTGGCGGCCGCATTCATCGTTTCGCTCCCCTTCGGCCTCATGGCCCAGGACGAAGGGTACTACGCCTACAGCTACGCCCGCCTGAGCTACGTCAACGGCGCCGTCCACGTCCAGCGGACGGCCGACCTGGGCTACGAGAAGGGCGAGGTCAACCTGGCTCTCGTCAAGGGCGACCGGCTGGGGACGGAGTCCGGCCAGGCCGAGGTCCACTTCGGCCGGCGGAACTATCTCCGGCTGGCCGACTATACCAAGGTCGAGTTCGCCTCTCTTCCCACCGAGGGCCAGGAGCTCATCAAACTCCACCTGACCGAGGGCAGCGCCTTCCTCCGGATCAGCCGCCTGGCGCTCGAGAAGGGCGTCGAGGTCCATACCCCCGACGCGTCGTTCTATGTCCTCGAAGAGGGCCTGTACCGGTTCGACGTCGCCCTCGACCGGGAGACCCGGGCCTCCGTCCGCGAGGGCAGCCTCGAGGCCGCGGCCGAGGACGGCTCCGTCCTGGTCCGCTACGGCGAGGAGGTGGCGGCCGCCGACGGCCGGCTCCTCGGCGAGCCCGCGGCCGGTTCGGCCCGCGGGGACGCCTTCGACGAATGGAACGGCTCGCGCGACAGCCAGCTCTCCGCCCGCGGCGGGCAGCGCTACCTGCCGTCCGAGATGGAGGAATACGAGGAAGAGCTCGACCAGAACGGGCAATGGGTCTACGAGCGGCCCTACGGCAACGTCTGGGTCCCCAACGTGTCCTATTACGACGACTGGCGGCCCTACACCTACGGCCGCTGGGTCTGGTACCCCGTCATCGGCTGGACCTGGGTGTCCTCCGAGCCCTGGGGCTGGTCGGTCTACCACTACGGCCGCTGGCACTGGCGCTTCGGCCTGGGCTGGTACTGGATCCCCCGGAACCACTGGGGCCCCGCCTGGGTGCACTGGTGGCACGACCGCGACTACATCGGCTGGTGCCCTCTGACCTGGTACAACCGGCCCGGCTACTTCGTCGGGAACCGCTTCTACGACCGTTACGACGACCGCTATTTCTCCGCCCATAACCGGGCCATGACCGTCGTCCGTCGCGACCACCTCCAGGCCCGCGACATCGCCCGCCGCCGCGTCGGCGGCGACGAGCTGGCCCGCATCGACCGCGTCTCGCTCCGGGCCGAGCAGCCCACCATCCGTCCGGCCGTCGACCGCACCGGGCCCGAATCCCGGGCCGCCCAGAGGGCCTTCGCCGTACGGCCCGGCAGCCGCTCCGCGGTCCGTTCGGTGGCGCCGTCCGACGCCCTGTCGCCCTCCCGTCTGCGGCAGGCCGGCGGGGCGACCGCGGTCCGCTCGCGGGAACGCGACGACGTCCGGTCCGGCGAAGCCCGCGGGGCCGTGGCCCGGCCGTCCGTCACGGAACGGGGGACCGCCCCCCGGTCCATCCGGGCTTATCCGAGCCAGGGGACCGCGGGCGATCGGGCCGGTCAAGGGACCGTCGACCGCCGGGGCTCCCTGTCCTCGCCCTCCCGTCGGACCGAGTCCGAGGGCGCCGGCAGCGGCTCCCGGGTCGCCCCCCGGTCCCAGGACCGCGCCCCGGCCGCGCCCCGGACGACCGTCGAGCGGGACGCTTCGAAGACCCGCACGGTCGAAAAGAAGTCCGGCGACGCCGCCCCCCCCAAGTCGGGGACCATCAAGAACGACCGCTCCGCCGCCCGTTCCGAGTCTTCCTCCGGGAGGTCTCAAAGTCGGACCTACGCCTCCCGAACCGCCGTCACGCGTCCGTCATCGCGGCTGAGCGCCTCTCCATCCGCCTCGTCGCGGGTACCGGCGACGGTCGCCCGGCCGTCCTCATCGCCCCGGTCGGGATCTTCCTACGCCCGTCCGAACTCGTCCGGCTCTTCGTCCGGCCGGTCGGTCAGCGCCCCCCGGTCCTCGTCCTCCTCGGGGCGTTCCTACAGCGCCCCCCGCTCGAGCTCGTCTTCAGGCCGCTCTTACGCCGCGCCGCGACCGGGCGGCTCCTCCGGGCGGTCCATGAGCGCTCCCCGGTCTTCGTCTTCCTCGGGACGGTCGTCCTCGTCCGGCCGGTCCGGCTCGTCGTCCTCCCGGTCCTCGGGCTCCTCCTCCAAGTCCGGGAGCGTCAAGCGCAAAGGCTGAGCCTTACCTCCTTTCCTCTCCGATAGGCCGGAGCGCCGCCGCTCCGGCCCCTTCTTTTTTCTTTACTTTTCGGGGACGGAGTGGTATAAACTACTCCTTGTCCGGAGGGCAATCCCGGGCGCTCGTTCGACACATGGAGGTAGGTCCAATGCGTTCCACCAAGACAACCGGTATCCTGATCCTTAGCCTGGCCGTGCTCATCGCCCTCGCCGGCGCCACGGCATGTCAGAAGAAGGCCGAGACCGCCGCCGCGGAGGTCCAGCAGGCCGTGACCGAGTTCGAAGGCACCGTCAGGGCCGCTCTCGGCCGCTACATGTACCTGTCGACGGCCTCGGGCTTCGACATCGTCCTGCCCGGCTTCGACGCCGCCCCCATGGTCGGCAAGACCGTCAAGGTCAAGGGCAACCTGCTCGTCGACCATCCGCCGGTCTTCCTGGCCGACACCCTCGAGAGCGGCGGTGCGACCGTCTATACCCGGAGCGCCGAGTTCCAGGCCGAGGATTTCGTCGAAATGAAGGCCCGCGAGGCCGTCCCGGCCCTGGCCATCACCGGCGCCGGCAAGCCCGAGGAGTGGGCCGGCAAGCCCCAGGGCAAGGTCTTCGGCAAGCTCCAGAAGGGCGACGCGAACGTCATCGTCCTCTCGGACGCCAAGGGCAAGGACCTGGCCAAGATCATCGTCGACTCCGTCAGCGTCTACTCGAACTACTACATCCAGAAGCTGCGCCTGTTCGACTCGTTCTGGTTCTACCTGAACATCAAGGACAGCGTGGACGCCAAGGTCCGGAACCGGACCAAGGAGCTCTTCCACGCCGACGTCATCGGCGTCGGGCTCTACTGATCGTTCCTTAGAACGCCTGCTCGGGGACGGCTCTTCGGAGCCGTCCCTTTTTTTTTATCCGAGGGCGGCGATGAGGGCCGCGAGCCCGTCCTCGACCGGCTCGACGAGATCGACAGAGAGGACCCGGCGGCCTTTTCCCTCGAGGGCCAGCTCGTCGCCGCGGGCCTGGGCCCGGAAGAGGCCGGCGAAGTCGCGGGCCGGGCGGGCGGCGCCGGGGAGCTCGGGGATGGCGACCTCGGGCAGACCCGAGGCCGCGAGCAGGAGGAAAAGCCCGCGGTTCGCGTCGCCCTTGTGGAGCTGCCCCGTCGAGTGGAGGTAACGCGGGCCGAAGCCGACCGTCACAGGCAGGCCGGTCCGCGACGCCAGGCGGGCCCGGAGGGCGGCCAGACTCGACACGACCTCGGGCCGCGGCGGCAGGAAGGCCAGGATGGCCAGATAGTCCCCGGACCGGCCGCCGTCGAGGAACCGTCCCAGGGCCTCGCCTGCCGCGGGATCGCCGCCCGTGAGCCGGACGGCCGCCGGAACCGGGCCGGCGGCGCCGCCGGCGGCCAGGACCTCCCGCGTCCTTTGTTTGGTCGATTCGACGTCGGGCTGATCGAAGGGATTGATCCCCAATAGGTGCCCGGCCACGGCCGTGGCGAGCTCCCACAGGAAGAACTGTCCGCCGAGGTCGTACGGATCGTCGAAGGCCAGCCTGAGCAGGGGCAACCCCGCGTCCAGGCCAGTCGGGACGTTCCCGATCTCGACGAGCACGCGGTCGGGGCCCGGCCGGAGGGCCGCTTCTGGATCCGTCTCGACGATTGGGAGGAGGCCCCGGCCCTCCTTGCCCGTGCTCTCGGCGACGAGCTGTTCGAGCCAGGCGGCGAAGGGGACGAGACGCGGCGGGACGAGCAGGACGAGCTTGTCCCGGCCGCCGCGCGCCGACGCGCCCAGGAACGCGCCGAGGACGGCGCCGGGATTCCCGGTAGCGGTCTCGGCGCGGCAGTCGGCGGCCGTCTCGCGGGCCCGCTCGAGCAGCCGTCCGAGGTCCAGGCCCATGAGGGCGGCCGGCAGGAGCCCGAAGGGCGAAAGGGCCGAGAAACGGCCGCCGATGTCCGGCCGCCCGGCGAAGACCTTGCGGAAGCCGAGCGAGCCGGCCAAACCCTCGAGGGGACTGCCCGGGTCGGTGATGGCCGCGAACCGCCGCCCGGCCCCGTCCCGGCCCAAGGCCCGGACCGACCGGTCGTAGAAGAAGGACAGGAGCGCGACCAGCTCGGCCGTCGAGCCGGACTTCGAAGACACCAGGAACAGCGTCCGCCCGGGGTCCAAGCGCGCGGCCGCCGCGGCCACGGCGCCGGGTTCGGTCGTATCGAGGACCTCGAGCGCGAGGCCGCCGGGATCGGTCGGGAACAGGCGGGCGAAGACGTCCGGGGCCAGGCTCGAGCCGCCCATGCCCAGGACCACGGCCCGGTCCAGGCCCTCGCCGCGGACGGCGGCGGCGAAAGCCGCCATGGCCGGGATGTCCGCGGCGGCCGAGATGGGCGCGTCGAGCCAGCCGAGGCGGTTCGAGATCTCCCGGTCTTCGTCCTTCCAGACCGTCCAGTTCCGGGCCCAAAGGCGGCGGACGACGGCGTCCCTGTCGAGGCCTCCCAGGGCGGCCTCGAAGGCGGGACCGAGATCGCCCGGTTCGACGGATCGGATGAAGCGATGTTCGGAAATGGCCATGGCCGGCTCCCTTCTCGGCGGGGCGATTATATCAGCCTTCCGGCCGGCCGATAAAGCCGCTTGATTATTTCGCGCGGATTCACGAAGATAGGGGCCGTCCCCGAGGGGACCATCGCCAACCCGGAGGCCCGCCCATGACCGACGCCGCGACCGCCGCCCCGGTGGGGTTCTTCCACCCGACCCGGCCGATCTACCGCTTCGTCAACCTGCTCTTCATCTCCTCCCTGACCTTCGGGAGCTACTTCGCCTACGACATCATCGGGGCCATCGCGCCCTCCCTCATCGAAGGGCTCAACGCCAGCCGGGCCACCGTGGGCGCGTTCAACACGATGTACAGCGTCGCGGCCATCCTGGTGCTCCTCTTCGCCGGCGTCCTCATCGACCGGCTGGGGACGCGCAAGGCCGGCATCATCTTCTCGACCCTCGTCCTCGCCGGCGCGGTCATCGTCTGGCAGGCCAAGAGCATCCCGCTGATGTTCCTGGGACGTTTCATCTTCGGGGCCGGTTCGGAGCCCCTCGTCGTGGCCCAGAGCGCCATGCTGGCCCGTTGGTTCAAGAACAAGGAGTTGGCCCTGTCGTTCGGCGTGGCCCTGACCGTCAGCCGGCTCGGCTCGCTCTTCGCCCTCAGCAACGGCGAGCTCATCACCCGGTTCTTCGGCAGCTTCCGCAACGCGCTCCTGTTCGCGGCGGCCGCCTGCGTCATCTCGCTCGTCGGCAACATCTTCTACATCGTCATGGACAAGCGCGGCGAGAAGGCCCTCAACCTGCGGGACGAGAGCGCCGGCGACAAGATCGTCTTCCGGGACGTCCGGGAGTTCAAACCGACCTTCTGGTTCGTGACCGGGTTGTGCTTCACCTTCTACGCGGCCATCTTCCCCTTCCAGAGCCTGTCGACCGACTTCTTCCACACGAAGTGGGGCATCGCCCGGGCGGCCGAGGCCGGCGGCGGGTTCCTGGCCCAGGTCTTCAACAACCTCCTCCACCTCTTCACGACGGCGGGGGGCGTCACCAGCATCATCATCTTCTCGTCGATGGTCCTGGCCCCGTTCGCCGGGCGCCTCATCGACCGGGTCGGGAAGAGGGCCCAGTTCATGATCGTCGGCTCGCTCCTCCTCATCCCCTGCCACCTGGCCATGGGCTTGACGTCCATCTATCCGGCCTACCCCATGGTCCTGCTCGGCTTCGCCTTCGTCCTGGTGCCGGCGGCCCTGTGGCCGTCCGTGCCGCTCATCGTCCGCTCGGAGCGCGTCGGGACGGCCTTCGGGCTGATGACGGCCATCCAGAACATCGGCCTGGGGCTCTTCCCGCTCCTCAACGGCCTGCTCAGGGACAAGACGGGGGATTATGTGGCCAGCCAGGTCATGTTCGCCAGCCTGGGCCTGGTCGGTCTGTCCTTTGCCCTCCTGCTCAAGCGGGCCGACCGCCGCGAGGGCGGGGTGCTCGAGAGGCCGCAGAAGGCCAAGGCCTAGGAT
Source organism: Candidatus Aminicenantota bacterium (assembly GCA_017999365.1). Taxonomy (GTDB): domain Bacteria; phylum Acidobacteriota; class Aminicenantia; order Aminicenantales; family Saccharicenantaceae; genus RBG-16-66-30. The sequence continues at coordinate 832,834 of JAGNLW010000001.1, read as the reverse complement.
CGACAGATCACCCCTGGGATCGCGCCCTCTCTGTGTGTCTGTATAACTAAAGTTAACTTTATCTTGACAAAGTTATTTCTTTAGCTCAAAATAGAGCCAAATGGATAGCGAAAAAACGACCTTGGCGGTCAAGGTCAACTATACCGTCGCCGAGCGGGTCAAGCGGTTCTGCCGTGAGCGCGGGGTCAAGTACGGCTTCTTCGTGGAGCGGGCTATCGTGGAATCGCTCGAGCGCGAAGAGCTCAAGGAAGACCTCGTGGATCTGAAAGACCTCCGGGCCCTCGAAAGCCAGGCGGTCCCCTTGGACGATTACCTCAAGAAGCGCCGTGTATGACCTCTTCGTCCTCCCTGAGGCGCGGAAAGACCTCGATAATCTGGAGTCGCCGGACCTCGATCGCGTCGTCAGGAAGATCCGCCATTTGTCCCAGGACCCTCGTTCACGGGGCGCCCTCAAGCTGACGGCCGAGGAGGGATACCGCATCCGGATCGGGGATTATCGCGTCCTCTATCGCATCCAGGACGATCTCAAGCGCGTCTTCATCTACCGGGTCAAGCATCGCAAAGACGCCTATCGCTGATCAGCTCCGCCCATCTGGGAGCAGCTCCGCAGGCGGCCCAGCGCTTTATGATGATCGGACTTTCGCGGGTTCTCGGCACATGGCCGGCTCTGAAAGAAGCGACCCCTTACCTACAGGCAAGGGCCCGATGCGATTCTTCGTGCCTGGAAATCAGCCGGATCCCAGGCAAGATCTCTCTCCAGAGGGAGAACCGGCTGAGTGAGAAGCTGTCCCGGTTACTTGGCCTTCTCGGCCTTGCTCTTCTTCCGCATGTCGGCGGCGTGGGCCCGCTTGTAGGTCTGGATGTCGACGAAGCGGCCCTTGCTGTCGCGCACGGCGTAGAGCTTGGTCCCCTTCGAGCTGCGGTGGGTCGTTCTTTTCTGAGGCATGTGCCCTCCTATGGAATTATGTCCCGGTGATGACGGTCCCATCGGCTTCGTCCGCCACCGCTTCAGTCTAAGCCCGGCCTCACCGGATGTCAACAGCGGTTTTCTGCTATAATGCCGGTCCCATGATCGACACCGTCATCTCCGACCTCGGCCGCGTCGTGCTGTGGTTCGACAACAACGTCTTCCTGCGCAAGCTGGCCGCGCGGGCCGGCCGGCCCTTCGAGGAGGTCAAGGCCGCCGTCCACGGCGATCTCGGGCTCATCCGCGCTTTCGACGGCGGGGCCGTGACCCCGGCGGGTTTCTTGCAGCGGGTGACCGCGGCCGCCGGGGCCTCGCTCCCTTACGAAGATTTCTACGCGATCTACAACGACATCTTCACGCCCAACGGCCCGGCGATCGACGTCCTCGGCCGGGTCAAGCGGGCCGGGTACCGGACGCTGCTCCTCTCCAACACCGACCCGGAGCGCTTCGCCTTCGTCCGGCGCCGCTTCCCGGAGGTCCTGTTCTTCGACGGCTACGTCCTGTCCTACGAGCTCAAGCTCCTCAAGCCCGACCCGGCCATCTACCGGGCCGCGGTCCGCCAGGCCGGCTCCGAGCCCGGCCGGTGCGTCTTCATCGACGACATGGAGGAGAACGTCGCGGGCGCCAAAGCCGCGGGCCTGTCCGGCATCCTCTACCGGCCCGAGACGGACCTCGCGGGCGAGCTGAAGAAGCTGGGGCTCAAGTTCTGAGGCAAAGAACGGGGACACGTACCAAGGGTCCATGTCCCTATTTTCCGACGACCTGGACCCGGACGCGACGCGTCCGCGGGCCGTCGAACTCGCAGAAGAAGATCCCCTGCCACGTCCCGAGCTTGAGCGCCCCGCCTTCCACGATCAAAGTCGCGGACGAGCCGACGAGGGTGGCCTTGATGTGGGCGGGCGAGTTTCCCTCGCCGTGGGCGTAGGGGAGGGCGTCGGGGACCAGTCGCCGCAGGGCCGCGAGAAGGTCGGCCCGGACGTCGGGGTCGGCGTTCTCGTTGACCGTGACGCCGGCCGTCGTATGGGGCACGGCCACGACACACAAACCGTCCTTAACCCCCGAAGCCTCCACGATCCGGCCGACCTCGGCCGTCAGGTCGACGAATTCCTCCTTGGCCCGGGTCCTGATCTCGATGGTATTCATCGGCACCTCAACAACTTAAAAAAAAGTCGCGAAAGGCCTTGACAAGGCTCCGAACCGGGGTGTAGAGTCTCCTCGGAAAATACAAGATTTGGTATTTTCCGTGCAAGAGCCACACAAGATATGGGATAGAGCCGCAAGGCTTTTCTTTTTGGCCATGGTTTCGGGAAGGGTTGATTGTAGCACGTCGGCCGCGGGAATCCCAGGCTCGTGAGGCCACGCTTCGAACGGAGGAGGGAACAAATGGTCAGCGCGGTCGGCAGGATCAAGAAGCGGGACGGGACGATCTCCGATTTCAACCAGGACAAGATCACCAACGCCATCCACAAGGCCATGAAGTCCGAGGGCATCACGGACATGGCCGTGGCCAAGACCGCTTCCGACATCGTCTGCTTCATGATCGAGGAGAAGTTCGGCGGCTACACCATCCCCTCGGTCGAGCAGATCCAGGACATCGTCGAGATGGTCCTCATGAAGCAGGGCTACCACGACGTGGCCAAGTCCTACATCCTCTACCGCGAGAAGCACAAGGGCATCCGCGAGGCCAAGAAGATCGGGCTCAACCTCGAGCGCCTGGTCAAGGACTACCTCAGCAACGCCGACTGGAAGATCCGCGAGAACTCGAACGAGGGCGTCCAGTCGTTCGCCGGCCTCAACGCCCGCGTCTCCGGCGAGGTCCTGTCGAACTTCGCCCTCAACCAGATCTACACGGAACGGGCCAAGAAGGCCCACGAGACGGGCGAGTTCCACATCCACGACCTGAGCTACCCCATCGTCGGCTACTGCGCCGGCTGGTCCCTCGAGAACCTCATCCGCAAGGGCTTCGGCCACGTCCCCAACCAGGTCCACTCCAATCCCGCCAAGCACCTCGACACCCTGACCCTGCACATGGTCAACTACATCGGGACCATGCAGGCCGAGTTCGCCGGGGCCCAGGCCTTCTCCAGCGTCGACACGCTGCTGGCCCCCTTCGTCCGGCACGACAACCTCAGCTACGAGGACGTCAAGCAGGACATGCAGAAGCTCATCTTCGGGCTCAACGTCCCCTGCCGCTGGGGCTGGCAGACGCCCTTCTCCAACCTGACCTTCGACTGGACCATCCCCGAGGACATGAAGCACAAGAAGGCCGTCGTCGGCGGCGTCGAGCTCGACACCTGCTACGGCGACTACCAGAAGGAGGTCGACTGGATCAACCAGGCCTTCCTGGAGATCATGATCGAGGGCGATCTCAAGGGACGGGTCTTCACCTTCCCCATCCCGACCTACAATCTGAGCAACGAGTTCGACTGGGATTCGCCCAAGGCCAAGCTCCTCTTCGACGCCACGGCCAAGTACGGCATCCCGTACTTCCAGAACTACATCGGCACGAACATGAACCCGGGCGACATCCGGGCCATGTGCTGCCGGCTCAACCTCGACCAGCGCGAGCTCATGCGCCGCCCGGGCAGCATCTGGGGCCCCGGCGATTCGACCGGCTCCATCGGCGTCGTCACCATCAACCTCAACCGGGCCGCTTTCGAGGCCTCCTCCAAGGAGGACTTCTTCGCCAAGCTCAAGGAGCTCATGACGGTCGCCAAGGGCACCCTCGAGACCAAGCGCGAGATCGTCAACAACATGCTCGAGAAGGGCATGATGCCCTACACCAAGGTCTACCTGGGCCACTTCGAGAACCACTTCTCGACCATCGGCATCTGCGGCATGCACGAGGCCTGCATGAACTTCCTCAAGCAGGGCATCGGCACGCCCGAGGGCCGCGAGTTCGCCAAGGAGACGCTCGAGCACATGCGCGGCGTCCTGCGCGAGTTCCAGGAGGAGACCGGCCACCTCTACAACCTCGAGGCCACCCCGGCCGAGTCCACGGCCTACCGGCTGGCCCGGCTGGACCGCCAGAAGTACCCGCGCATCTACACCTCGGGCACCGAGAAGCACCCCTACCTGACCAACTCGACCCAGCTCAACGTCGACGCCACCCGGGACATCTTCGAGGCCATCCAGCACCAGGGCGAGATCCAGTCCATGTACACGGGCGGAACCATCTTCCACGCCTTCCTGCCCGAGGCCATCGACGGCGAGACCTGCAAGAAGCTCGTCCAGCGCATCGCCCAGACCAAGCTGCCGTACTTCTCCATCACCCCGACCTTCAGCGTCTGCATGAACCACGGCTACCTCCGCGGCCGGCACCACCAGTGCCCCGACTGCGGCGACGAGACCGAGGTCTACAGCCGCATCGTCGGCTACATGCGGCCGGTCCGGACGTGGAACGACGGCAAGCAGCAGGAGTTCGAGGACCGCCGGACCTACGACAAGATCGCCTGAGACCCGGGCATTTCGCGAACGAGGATGTGACGTCATGGATTACCTGCTCTTTACCTACCCCAATTGCCTCAAGTGCGAGGCCCTCAAGAAGAAGCTGGCCGAGGCCGGCACCCCCTACCAGGAGTTCGGCCTGACCTCGCCCCCCGGCAAGGCCAAGATCCGCGAGTTCATCAACGTCATCAAGCGGGACGAGTCCGGCGCCGTCAAGCTGCCGACCCTCATCGCCCACACCCAGGGGATCGTCCGGGCCGTCATCAACACGGCCGAGGAGTTCGAAGATTGGTCGAGATCAAAGGCCTAGAGAAGTTCTCCAGCCGCGACTTCCCCGGCCACATCTCCTCGACGGTCTTCTTCGGCGGCTGCTCGTTCCGCTGCCCCTACTGCCACAACGCCCAGCTCGTCCTCGAGCCCGAGACCATCCCGACCATGGCCGCCGACGGCTTCCTGTCCTACCTCGACGGCCGCAAGGGCTGGCTCGAGGCCGTCTGCCTGACCGGCGGGGAGCCCCTCCTCCACGAGGACCTCGAGGACGTCATCCGGGTCGTCCGGGAGCGGGGGCTGCTGGTCAAGCTCGACACCAACGGCTCGTTCCCCGACCGGCTCGAGGCCCTGCTCGGGCTGGGCCTGCTCGACCGCGTGGCCATGGACGTCAAGGCCCCGCTCGAGCGCTACCGCGAGGTCACCCGGTCGGCCATCGACCTGGAGAAGATCGTCCGCAGCGTCGACCTCGTCCGGGGCTCGGGCCTGCCGTACCTGTTCCGGACGACCGTCGTGCCCGGGTTCGTCGGCAAGGACGACGTCGTCCGCATCGGCGAGTGGCTCGAGGGGGCCGAGAGGTACGCCGTCCAGCAGTTCGTTCCCCAGACGACGATCGACCCCGCCTTCCTGGCCGTCAAGCCGTTCGGGCGGCCCGAGCTCGAGGACATCGCGGCCGCGGCCCGGCCCTTTTTCGGCGAGGTCCTTATCGAAGCGCCCTAGAGGAGACGGCCATGGAGCTCAAGGTCAAGCGCATCCACCCCGACGCCAAACTGCCCGTCTACGGCCACCCCGGCGACGCCGGCCTCGACCTCTACGCGGTCGCCGACCGCGACCTCGCCCCGGGCGAGGTCTTCGCCGTGCCGACGGGCATCCGGATCGCCGTGCCGGCCGGCCACGTCGGCCTGGTCTGGGACAAGAGCGGCATCTCGCTCCGGGGCGTCCACCGCCTGGCCGGGGTCGTCGACGCCGGCTACCGCGGCGAGGTCCAGGTCGTCCTCATCAACCTCGGCGGGGCGCCGTTCCCCGTCAAGAAGGGCATGAAGATCGCCCAGCTCCTCGTCCAGCCGGTCGCGGCCGTCACCGTGGTCGAGGCGGACTCGCTCGACGACACCTCCCGGGGCCAGGGCGGCTTCGGCTCGACCGGCCTCTTCTGATCGTTCACCGAATTCTATTAGATACTTCTCCCATTTCCGGGCTTCCCTCTCGAGGCGGACGAGCGGCAGGGAGCGGAGCCTGCGGAGCGACCATCAGACCCGCATCGGAGCGGCTCGGAGAAGCGGGTCTGGGAAATATCCGAAGAAATGGATTTCTCCCGATATTTCGCAGGATCGGGACTCCGGGTGCTCCGTCCCGACCCTGCCTGGTCCGCTCACCAGGTTCGCTCCCCGTTCCCCGGGGGGCCGGGGAGCTAGAGGCATATCCCGAGCCAAAGCCCGAGAGAGGGACTTCCCGGAATCGGGAGAAGAACCTTATTTGTGATAAGATGTCCCGGACGCCTTTCCCGAGGACACATCCATGAACCTGAACCCCCTGACCCTCGCTTTCGCCGCCGCTTTTCTGGCCGCCGGGGCGACGGCCCTTCCGGCCGCCGCCCAGGACAAGCCGTCGCCCGCCGCCTCCGAGGTCGCGCCGCGCTTGAAGCTCATCTTCGTCGAGCGCTTCCGCTTCGAGGCCTGGGACAACGCCGTCTCCCTCGACGACGCGGCCGCCGACGCCATGGCTTACACCCGCAACCGCACGACCCTGGGCCTCGACTGGAAGCCGCTCGCGAACCTCGAGGTCCTGGGCAAGGTCACCAACGAGTTCCGCGTCTATCTCGCGCCCAAGGACAGGCCTTTCAGCTGGCACGAGCTGTTCGTCGACAACCTGTTCGTCAAATGGACCGTCCCCGGCCGGGTCCCTTTCACCGTCACGGCCGGCCGCCAGGACATCAACCTCGGCGAGGGCTTCGTCGTCGCCGACGGCACCCCCGGGGACGGGTCGCGGTCCTACTATTTCAACGCCCTGCGCGTCGACGCGGGACTGGCCAAAGGTCATACGCTGACGGCCTTCGCCCACGCGACTCGGGCCACCGACCGCTATCTGCCGGTCGTCCACCCCAAGCCCCAGGCCCTGGCCGAGCAGCCCGAGGCCGCCTTGGCCCTTTACTACACCGGGATCTTCGGCAAGGCCAAGCTCGACGCCTACGCCGTCCGTAAGACGACCGAGGCGACCGAGGCCTGGCCCGTCCCGACGCGGACGGAGACCTTCGGCGTCCGGGCCGTCGCGACGCTGGCCAAACCGCTCACGCTGACGGCCGAGGCCGCCCTGCAAACGGGCCGTTCCGGCGAAGCCGGCCGCTCCGCCTATGGCGCCATCGTCCACCTGGATCAGGACCTCGAAGGCACCCTGCCGCTCCTCAAGTCGTTCGTCCTCGGCGGGATCCTCCTCAGCGGGGACGACCCGGCCACGGCCCGCGCCGAGGGCTGGGACCCCATCTTCAGCCGCTGGCCGAAGTGGAGCGAGTCCTACATCTACACCTACACCCGCGAGAGCCGCTCGTCCTATTGGAGCAACCTGGCCTCGGTCTACGCCCAGTTGGCTTTCGACTTCGGCGCCCGCTCGGACGGCCACCTCATGGTCATGCCGATGGGGACGGGCCGGGCCGCCGCGGCGGGGGAGTTCCCCGGCGGGACGGGCCGCTACCGGGGCACGCTCGTCCGCGGGCGCCTCAACTACAAGGTCAGTCCATACCTGACCGGCCGGTTCATCTGGGAGCACTTCCGGCCCGGGAGCTACTATTTCGCCGGGGCGTCGAGCTACGACTGGATCCAGTTCGAGATGATCTTCCGCTACTGATCAGCCGAAGAGGCTGAGGAGCGGGGTCGATGCGAACGAGACGATCATCCCGATCGTCCCGGCCTCGGCCGGCGGCGTCCCCGTGAAGGCCAGCCCCAGGCATGTCCCCAGGCCGAGCACGGCCGAGCCGATGGCCCCGAGCTTGGTGGCCCGCTTGCTTATCAGCCCCCACACGAACGGCCCCAGGAAGAACGAGCCGATGGCCCCCCACGAGACCGACAGGATGGCCACGATCGTCGCCGGACGGAGGTAGGCCAGGACGACCGACAGGAGGACGAAGACAGCCGAGACGGCCCGCATGAGCCGGGTCATGGCCCGGTCCGTGACGGCGCGGTTGACGAACCCGGCGTAGAGGTCCTTGACGACCGAGGAGCTGGAGATGAGGACCAGGGCGGCCAGGGTCGACATGGAAGCCGACAGGATGAGCAGCATCATCAGCACGGACAGCGAGTGCGGCACGACCTTGGCCAGGAACTCCGGCATGAGGACGTCGAAGACGGGCTTGCCGCCGGAGAAGGCCCCGGGCGCGGTCTCCGGCGTCAGGAACAGCCGTGCCGCCGCCCCCGTGAAATAGGCCGTGCCGGCGATGAGCAGGGCGAAGGCCGTCGAGGCGATCATGCCCCGCCGGACGGCCCTCGCGTCCCGGATGGCGTAGAACTTCTGGACGAGCTGGGGCATGGCGAACGGCGCGATGCTGGTCAGGAAGACCAGGGCGAAGAGCGGCCAGGCCCCGCCGGGCCCGACGGGCGCCGTCAGGCGGGGGTCGATGGCCGCGAGGCCCTCCGTCAGGCGCCCCAGTCCGCCGGCCTTGCCGACCGTGGAAGCCAGGAGGACGGCCGAGCCGACGCACATGACCAGGCCGAAGACGACGTCGATCATGGTCATCGACTTGTAGCCGCCGAGGACGAGGTAGAAGGCCGTGAACAGCCCCATGACGAGCAGGGCCGTCGCGAAGCCGAAACCGAAATTGGCCTTGAACAGGTAGGACAGGCCGATGAAGACGGCCGCCGAGTAGGGGACCAGGAAGACGAAGACGGCCACCGAGGCGACGAGCTTGAGGGCCGGGCTGCCGTAGCGCTTCTCCAGGAACTCCGGCATGGTCGTCACCTGGAGCTCGACCGACATCCGGCGGATGCGGTCGCCCAGCAGGCCCCAGACGCCGAAGACGCCGACGACGGCGTTGGCCAGGGCGATCCACAGCCCCGACAGGCCGAAGCCCCAGCCGACCTTGCCGGCGAAGCCGATGAACAGGACGGCCGAGAAATAGGCCGCGGCGTAGGTGAAGGCCGACATCCACGGCCCGACGGCCCGGCCGCCGAGGAAGAAATCGTCGAACGTGCGGGTCTTCTTCAGGCCCATGTAACCGACGGAGAGGGTCAGGACGGCGTAGGCGCCGATGACCAGGGCTTTGACGAGCATCCCTTCCCCCTTTCGCGGGCCGTGACGTGGCACCCCTTCATACCTCCCCTGAGGGGCGGCTGTCAACCGGCGAAATACTTACAATTATGATAGGAATTCTATTGAATTGCCCGGCCGGTTCGGCTAAGATGTTGCCCCCGCGAGGCGAAATGTGGCATAACAGGGACGAGCGATGCCGGACACGATGAGGGACTCCTGGTTCTTCTTCCTGTTCTTCGTCGTCTCCGTCGCCTTCGCTGCCGGCCTGCTGGGCGTCATCGCCCTGGTCCGCTACCGGCGCCGCCCGCTCGGCGACAAGGGCGAGCCCTACGAGTGCGGCGTCGAGCCTGCCACCCCGACGGCCCGCGGCGCCACCTCCATCCGCTTCTACCTGCTGACCCTGGTCTTCATCGTCTTCGAGGTCGAGACCTTCCTGCTCTTCCCCTGGGCCGTCGTCCACGACCGGCTGGGCCTGTTCGGCCTGGTCGAGGTCCTCGTCTTCCTGGCCGTCCTCGTCGTCGGCTACGTCTACGCCTGGAAGGCCGGGGCCCTGGAGTTCCGGAGGCGTGATGATTGAGGCTCCCGACCGCCCCCCCGTCCTGCTGGCCAAGGCCGACGCCTTCATCACCTGGGCCCAGAAGAACTCCCTCTGGCCCTTCGGCTCGGGCCTGGCCTGCTGCGCCATCGAGATGATCGCCGCGGCCGCCGCCCGCTACGACATCGCCCGCTTCGGCATGGAGCTCTTCCGGGCCTCGCCGCGCCAGGCCGACCTGTTCATCGTCGCCGGCACGGTCACCCACAAGATGGCCCCCGTCCTGCGCCGCCTCTGGGAGCAGATGCCCGACCCGAAGTGGGCCATGGCCATGGGCAACTGCGCCATCGGCGGCGGCCCGTTCCCGACCTACGCCGTCCTCCAGGGCGTCGACCGCATCATCCCCATCGATGTCTACGTCGCCGGCTGCCCGCCGACGCCCCAGGGCCTCATCCACGGCCTCATGACGCTGCAGGAGAAGATCGCCCGCAGCCATCCGACCAAGGAGATCCTCGACCCCGATGCCCGACGCCCGGCCTAGCCTTCCCGATCCCGCGGCCCTCGCCGAGGCCCTGGCCGCCCGCTTCCCGGACGCCGTCCGGGTCGAGCCCGGCGGCGGGGGAGAGGTCTCCCTGCGGTCGGCCCCCGAGGCCCTGACGGCCCTGCTCAGGGCCCTCAAGGAGGAGGCGGGCTTCGACTTCCTCGAGGACATCGCCGTCTTCGACAACCTCCGGGCGCCCGTCGCGGGCGGCCCGCGGTTCACCGCCGTCTACCGGCTCCGCCGGGCCGCGGACGCCGTCCTGGCCCGGATCGCCGCCGACGCCGGCGAGGGCGGCCGCCTGCCCTCGGCCGCGGGGGTCTTCCGGTCGGCCGAGTGGGCCGAGAGGGAGGCCTACGACATGTTCGGCGTCCTCTTCGACGGCCACCCCGACCTCCGCCGCATCTATCTGTCCGACGATTTCGAGGGCCACCCCCTGCGCAAGGACTTCCCGCTCTCCGGGAGCACCGATGGAGCTTAGGGAGTACGACCTCAACATGGGGCCGCAGCACCCCAGCACGCACGGGGTGCTCCGCCTCAAGATGACCATCGACAACGAGGTCGTCCTGGCCGTCGAGCCCGTGCTCGGCTACCTCCACCGGGGCATGGAGAAGCTCTGGGAGAACCTGACCTTCGTCCAGGTCGTGCCGCTGACCGACCGCCTCGACTACCTGGCCGCCCTGTCGAACAACCTCGGCTACGCCCTGGCGGTCGAGGAGCTGGCCGCGATCGAGGTCCCGCGGCGGGCCCAATACATCCGCATCGTCCTGGCCGAACTGCAGCGCCTGGCCTCGCACCTGGCCTGGGCCGGCTTCATGGCCAACGACATCGGGGCCATGTCGGTCCTGCTCTACGGCTTCGAGGCCCGCGAGGAGGTCCTCGGCCTCATCGAGGAGTACTGCGGCGCCCGCCTGACGGTCCACGGCATCCGCATCGGCGGCGTCGTCCGCGACATCGACGCCGCCTTCGTCGGGCGCGTGCGGGCCGTCCTCGACGGCATTCCGGCCCGCCTCTCCGACATCCGGGCCCTGCTCGACGAGAACCGTATCTGGAAGGAGCGCACCGTCGGCGTGGGGCGCATCGCCGCGGCCGACGCCGTCGACCTCGGCCTGACCGGGCCGGCCCTGCGGGCCGCCGGCCTGGCCCGGGACCTGCGCCGGGACCGGCCGTACTCGTCCTACGGCGACTTCCCCTTCGAGGTCCCCGTGGGCCGGGCCAGCGACGTCTACGAGCGCTACCTCGTCCGCCTCGAGGAGATCGGCCTGAGCATGCGCCTCGTGCGGCAGGCCCTCGACGGCCTGCCCGAAGGGGAGTTCACGGCCAAGGTCCCCCGGGTCCTCAAGATCGCCCCCGGCGAGGCCTATCATGCCATCGAGGCCCCCAAGGGCGTCCTCGGCTTCACGGTCCGCTCGAACGGCACGGACAAGCCCGAGCGGGTCAAGATGCGCTCGCCCTCCTTCCACAATCTCCAATCCCTCGACCTCATGTGCCGGGGGGCCCTGTTCTCGGACGTCATCGGCATCCTCGGCTCGCTCGACATCGTCCTCGGGGAGATCGACAAGTGACGCCCTTCGTCGCCGACGTCCTCGTCCCCCTGGGCAAGATCGTGGCCGTCATCCTCTACCCCATGATCATGGTCGTGGTCATGATCTGGCTCGAGCGGCGCGTCGTGGCCCTCATGCAGCTGCGGCTCGGGCCCAACCGGGTCGGCTGGCAGGGCCTGGCCCAGCCCGTCGCCGACGCCGTCAAGCTGTTCTTCAAGGAGGACATCCGGCCGCTGCGGGCCGACCCGCTTCTCTTCGCCGTCTCGCCCATCCTGGTCATGTTCTCCTCCCTCCTGGCCTTCGCCTTCATGCCCCTCGGCGCGCCCATCCGCATCGGCGGCTATACCCTGAACCTGTGGGTCGCCGAGAGCCCCGTCGGGCTGCTCATCGTCCTCGGCCTGTCCTCGATCTCCGTCTTCGGGGTCATCTTCGGCGGCTGGGCGGCCAACTCGAAGTACCCGCTCATGGGCGCCCTGCGCTCGGTCGTCCAGGTCCTGAGCTACGAGATCCCCCTGGGCCTGACCGTCCTGACCGTCGCCTTCGCCTCCCGTTCCATGGACCTGGTCGAGATCGTCCGCCGCCAGGAGTCCTCCGGAGTCTGGTACGGCTTCCTCATGCCCGTGTCCTTCGTCGTCTTCTGGATCTCGGCCGTGGCCGAGACGAACCGGGCCCCGTTCGACCTGCCCGAGGCCGAGTCCGAGCTCGTCGCCGGCTACCACACGGAGTACTCGGGCATGCGCTTCGCCTACTTCTACATGGCCGAGTACGCCCACATGGTCCTGGTCTCCTCGCTCGTCGTCAACCTCTTCTTCGGCGGCTGGCTGCCGCCCTTCCCCAACGTCCCGGCCCTGGATTTCCTCGGCGTCGTCCCCGGCTTCGTCTGGTACCTGGTCAAGATCATGTTCTTCCTCTACCTCTACGTCTGGATCCGGGCCACCTTCCCCCGCTACCGCTTCGACTCCCTCATCCGCCTGGTCTGGAAATGGCTCATCCCGCTGGCTCTGGTCAATTTCCTGGTCGTCGCCGCCGTGAGGTACCTCCGATGAGCCGGGCGTCGCGGTTCCTCAAGTCCTTCTTCCTCGTCGACATCGTCAAGGGCCTGGCCGTGACCCTGCGGCTCTACTTCGGCCGCAAGGTCACGGTCCAGTACCCGGAGAAGGTCCAGGCCCCGGCCGAGCGCTTCCGGGGCCTGCTGCGCCTCCACCGCGACGAGAGCGGCGAGCCGCTCTGCATCGCCTGCAAGGCCTGCCAGAGGGCCTGCGGCACGAACTGCTTCGACATCGAGGGCCGCAAGGAGGAGGGGGCCAAGGTCATGCGGCCGGTCAAGTTCGACTGGCGCCTCGACCGCTGCAGCTTCTGCGGCTTCTGCGTCGAGGTCTGCCCGACGAGCGCCATCCGCTTCTCGAAGGAGTTCCGCCTGACGGGGGTGACCAAGGACGGCCTGCTCTTCCACCGCGACGACATGTACCTCGAGGGCGAGGCCCTCCAGGAGCACCTCTGCGGCGGCTGCCGGAGGCCGCGGTGATCGGCCTTCTCGTCTTCCTCTTCTTCGCCGCCCTGGCCCTGGCCGCGGCGGTCCTGGTCGTGGTCCAGAAGAACGTCATGCACAGCGTCCTCTACCTGGCCTTCGCCGTCCTGGCCACGGCCGGGGTCTTCTTCAGCCTGCAGGCCGAGTACCTGGGGGCCATCCAGATCCTCGTCTACGCCGGCGGCATCGTCGTCCTGTACATCTTCGTCATCGTCATCGTCAACCTCAAGGAGGTCGTCCCGGAGCGCCGGCCGCTCCTGGCCAAGATCGTCCTGGTCGCCGTGCCCGTGGCCACGGGCGTCGAGATCGCTTGGCTACTCGTCGCCGGCGGCTTCCCCGCGGCCGCCCCGGTGGGGGAGGGCCGGGGCTTCCGGGCCGTGGCCGAGACGCTCTTCGCCTCCTACCTCTTCCCCTTCGAGCTGGCCTCGGTCCTGCTGCTGGCCGTGCTCGTCGGGGCCATCATCGTCGCCCGGAGGAAGCTCGTCCATGATCCCGACTGAAGCCGTCATCGTCCTCGGCCTGCTCCTGTTCGCCGTCGGCTTCGTCGGCGTCGTCGTCCGCAAGAACCTCGTCGTCATGCTGATGTCCCTCGAGCTCCTCCTCAACGGGGCCAACGTCATCCTGGTCGGCCTCGGGCGGGCCCTGGACTCGCCGCGCGGCCAGATCTTCGCCCTGTTCGTCGTGATCATGGCCGTGTCGGAGGCGGCCGTCGGCTTCGCCCTGGTCCTGGCCTATGTCCGGCAGAAGAAGAGCTACGACGTCGACGCCCTCGACGAGCTCAAAGGATAACGGCCCGATGTTCGCGCTCATCCCCCTCTTCCCGCTCCTCGGGGCGGCCGTCAACGGCCTCGCCGGGATCCGCTTCTTCGGGCGCCGGGCCGTCGGCGCCGTCGCCGTCGGGGCGGCCGGCCTGAGCTTCGCCGCGGCCCTGGCCTCGTTCGCCGGGCTCGTCAGGGGCGGCGAGCCCGTCGTCGTCAAGACGCTCTTCAGCTGGTTGCCCGGGAGCCTGGTCAGGCTGTCGTCGGGCGGTCTGGCCTCGCTGCGGATCGACCTGGCCTTCCGCTACGACTCCCTGGCCGCGGTCATGACCCTGGTCGTCACCGGGGTCGGCCTGCTCATCCACATCTACTCCCTCGGCTACATGGCCAAGGACAGGAGCTACGCCCGGTTCTTCGCCTACCTGAACCTGTTCACCTTCGCCATGCTCGTCCTCGTCCTGGGGGCCAACCTGGCCGTCATGTTCATCGGCTGGGAGGGCGTCGGCCTCTGTTCCTACCTCCTCATCGGCTTCTGGTTCACCAAGGACTCGGCCGCGAGCGCCGGCAAGAAGGCCTTCCTGACCAACCGCGTCGGCGACTTCGGCTTCCTCCTCGGCACGGGCCTGCTCGTCTACGCGCTGGGCACGGTCGACATCGCCGGCATCGCCGCGGCCGTCGGGTCGGGCGCCCTGGCCAAGGGCACGGCCACCGCCGCGGCCCTGTTGCTCTTCCTCGGGGCGACGGGCAAGTCGGCCCAGATCCCCCTCTACACCTGGCTCCCCGACGCCATGGAGGGCCCGACCCCCGTCTCGGCCCTCATCCACGCCGCGACCATGGTCACGGCCGGCGTCTACATGGTCGCCCGCCTCCACGACCTGTTCAGCTTCTCCGGGACGGCCCTGGTCGTCGTGGCTCTGACCGGGGCCCTGACGGCCGTCTACGCCGCGACCATGGCCCTGGTCCAGACCGACATCAAGCGCGTCCTGGCCTACTCGACGATCTCCCAGATCGGCTACATGTTCATCGGCCTCGGCGCCGGCGCCTACGCGGCCGGCGTCTTCCACCTCATGACCCACGCCTTCTTCAAGGGCCTGCTCTTCCTGGCCGCCGGCAGCGTCATCCACGCCCTGTCCGGCGAGCAGGACATGCGCCGCATGGGCGGCCTGCGGGCCCGGGTGCCGCGGACCTACCGCGTCTTCCTCGTCGGCGCCCTGGCCATCGCCGGCGTCCCCGGCCTGTCCGGGTTCTTCTCCAAGGACGAGATCCTGGCCGCGGCCTTCGCCTCGGGGAATTACGTGGCCTGGGGCCTGGGTCTGGCGGGGGCGGGCCTGACCGCGTTCTACATCTTCCGGCTCATCTTCCTGACCTTCTCCGGCGAGCCGCGCTTCTCCAGTGAGACGGCCGCCCACGTCCACGAATCGCCGCGGGTCATGCTGGTGCCGCTGGAGATCCTGGCCGTCCTGGCCGCCGTGGGCGGCTTCGTCGGCCTGCCTCCTATCCTCGGCGGCGGGGCCTGGTTCGGCCGCTTCCTGGAGAGCTCGACCGGCCATCACGAGATCCACCTGGCGGCCTCGGCCGAGCTCCGGCTCATGGCCCTGTCGGCGGCGGTCGCCCTGGCCGGCGTCTTCGCAGCCAGGGCCGTCTACGTGACGCGCCGGGGCGAGCCCGCCCGCCGCGCGGCCGAGCGGTTCAAAGGCCTCTACCGCGTCGTCTCCAACAAATATTTCGTCGACGAATTCTACGGCAAGGTCTTCGTCGGCGGCGTCCTGGCGCTCGGCCGCGTCGCCGATTGGCTCGACCGGCGCATCGTCGACGGGCTGGTCGACGGCGTGGCCGCGGCCGCCCGCCGCGTCTCGCGAACGGCTATCGCCGTCGACGAGACCGCCGTCGACGGCGCGGTCGACGGCCTCGGCCGGGCCCATCTGGCGGCGTCGGCCGGCCTGCGCCGGCTCCAGACCGGCCGCATCTACAACTACGCCCTGGCCGTCGTGCTGGGGGTGGTCCTGGTCGTCACCATCGCCGTGGCGGTCTTCCGGAGGTAAGGGAGGAACGGACATCATGAACGTCTTGGGCATACCCATCCTGACCCTGGTCACCTTCCTCCCGGCCGCCGGGATGGCGGTCGTCCTGGCCCTGCCGGGCTCGCGGCCGCGGCTGCTGAAGACGGTCGCCGTCGCCCTGGCCGGCCTGGAATTCCTGGCGACGCTCCTCCTGCTCGCGCGCTTCGACGCCTCGTCCGGCGAGATGCAGTTCGTCGAGCGCCTGCCCTGGATCAAGGCCATCGGCGCCCAATACCTGCTCGGCGTCGACGGCATCTCGCTCCTCCTGGTCCTGCTGACCTCGCTGCTGACCTTCGTGGCCGCGCTCTCGTCGTGGGGCGCGGTCAAGAGCCGGCTCAAGGAGTACTACGCCTTCCTGCTCCTGCTCGAGACGGGCATGATCGGGGTCTTCCTGGCCCTCGACCTCGTCCTGTTCTACGTCTTCTGGGAGGTCGTCCTCGTGCCGATGTACTTCCTCATCGGCGTCTGGGGCGGGGAGCGGCGCCTCTACGCGGCCATCAAGTTCTTCCTCTACACCCTGTTCGGCTCGGTGGCCATGCTGGTCGGCATCCTGGTCCTCGGCGGACAGCACGGCAGCTTCGACTGGACAGCCATGGTCGCCGCGGGCGGCGCCGTCCCGGCCGCCCTCCAGGGCTGGATCTTCCTGGCCTTCTTCCTCGGCTTCGCCATCAAGGTGCCCATGGTCCCGTTCCACACCTGGCTGCCGGCGGCCCACGTCGAGGCCCCGACGGCCGGCTCCGTCCTCCTGGCCGGTATCCTCCTCAAGATGGGCGCCTACGGCTTCCTGCGCTTCTCCCTGCCGCTCCTGCCCGACGCCGCCCGCCGCTACGCCCCGGCCCTGGCCGTGCTGGCCCTGGCGGCCATCGTCTACGGCGCCCTGGTCTCGCTCATGCAGAAGGACATGAAGAAGCTCATCGCCTACTCGTCGGTCTCGCACATGGGCTTCGTCATGCTCGGCCTGGCCGCCCTGACCCCGCTGGCGGTCAAGGGCGCGGTCCTGCAGATGGTCAACCACGGCCTGTCGACGGGGGCCCTGTTCCTCGTCGTCGGCGTCCTCTACGAGCGGCGGCACACCCGGCTCATCGCCGATTTCGGAGGACTGTCGGCGCGGATGCCGCTCTACGCCGCCGTGTTCCTGGTCATGGTCCTGTCGTCCATCGGCCTGCCCGGGCTGAACGGTTTCGTCGGCGAGTTCGCCATCCTCATGGGGGTCTTCCCCGTCAGCTGGATTTGGGCCGCCGTGGCCGCGACGGGCATCGTCCTCGGCGCCGGCTACATGCTCTGGCTCTACCAGCGGGTCATGTTCGGCCGCGTCGTCCACCCGGAGAACGAGTCGCTCAAGGACCTGACGGTCCGCGAGTTCGCGACCTTCCTGCCTCTCATCGTCCTGGTCTTCTGGATCGGCATCTTCCCCAAGCCGTTCCTCGACCTCATCGACAAGCCCGTCGAGAAGATCGTCCGCATCGTCCAGCCCGCTCACTGCGAGGCGCCGCGATGACCGTGCCCCCCGGCTACGGCCTGCGTCCGGTCGGGCCCGAGCTCGTCCTGCTCGCGGCGGCCGTGGCCGCTCTGGCCGTCCACCTCTTCGCCGGCCGCCGCGGCCGCCGGCCGGCCGGTTGGGTGGCCCTGGCGGGGATCGCCGCTTCGGGCGCGGTCCTGGCCCTGACGCCCGCGTCGGCCGAGGCGCTCTTCGGCGGCCATTTCGTCGCCGATCCCTTCGCCCTGTTCGCCAAGGGCGTCATCCTCGCCGCGGCGGCCCTGTCGATCGTCCTGGCCTTCCGATTCTTCGACGTCGAGGGCGGCGAGCCGGGCGAGGCCTACGCCCTCGTCCTCCTGGCCACGGTCGGGATGATGGCCGCCGTCTCGGCGGTCGACATCGTCACGACCTACGTCGCCTTCGAGCTTTTCGCCATCACCTCCTACATCCTGGCCGGCATCTTCAAGAAGGACCGGCGCTCGGCCGAGGCCGGCATCAAGTATTTCTTCCTCGGCACACTGAGCTCGGCCGTCATGCTCCTCGGCCTGGCCCTGGTCTTCGGGCTGTCCGGGTCGACGGCCTACGCCGCGGCGGGACCGGCCCTGGCCGCGTCCGCCGGCCGGGCCGCGCTGGCGGCCATGGCCCTGGTCTTCACGGGCCTGTTCTTCAAGGCCGCCTTCGTCCCCTTCCACATGTGGGCGCCGGACGTCTACGAGGGCGCCGCGACCCCGCTCGCCGTGTTCCTGTCGACGGCCCCCAAGGCCGCGGTCGTGGCCGTGCTGGCCCGGGCCCTGACGTCGCTCTTCGGGGGCCAGGCCCAAGCCTGGGGCGTCGTCCTCCAGGTCGTGCCCGCGGCCACCATGTTCTGGGGCAACATCGCCGCCATGACCCAGAAGAGCCTCAAGAGGATGCTGGCCTATTCGGCCGTGGCCCAGGCCGGCTACGCGGCCATCGGCCTGGCGGCCTGGGGAGAGACGGGCCGCATGGCCGTCCTCTTCTACGTCGCGGTCTATGCCGTCATGAACGCCGCGGCCTTCGCGCTCATCCTGCTCACGGCCCGGGGAGGCGGCTTCGACGAGTCGGTCGACGGCCTGCGCGGACTCGTCCGGCGGGCGCCCTTGGCCGCCGCCTCCGCCCTGGTCGTCCTGCTGGCCCTGACCGGCCTGCCCCCGACGGCCGGCTTCATGGGCAAGTACTTCCTGTTCACCGCCGCCGTCGGGAAGGGGATGGTCCTCCTGGCGGCCGCCGGCGCCCTCAACTCCGTCCTGTCCCTCTTCTATTACTTCCGGATCGGCCGGGCCATGTTCCTCGAGGAGGCCCCCGACGCCGCGGGGACCGAAGCCCCCTCCCGCCTGGTCACGGCCGTCCTGGCCTTCGCCGCGGCCGTCCTGCTCCTCTTCGGCCTCCTGCCCGGGCTCCTGACGGCGCCCGCCCTCCGGGCCGTCCTGGGAGGCTGAGGAGCGATCCTCGCTTCGTTCCAGAAAATCCCTCTCTCAGGCTTTAGCTCGGGGATGTCCTCTGGCTCCCCGGCCCCCCGGGGAACGGGGAGCGAACCCCGGTGAGCGGACCGGGCAGGATCGGGACGGAGCACACGGAGTCCCGATCCTGCGAAATATCAGGAAAAATCCCTTTCTGAAGATATTTCCCAGCAACGCCCCTTCGGGCCACTCCGGGGCGTTGCTGATGGTCGCTCCGAAAGCTCCGCTCCCTGCCGCCCCTCTTCCAGCAACGGGGATCTGCGAGGACAATCCCCTCACCGCCTCGAGAGGGATTTTGGGAAAAGCGAGGTCGTTCAAAAGAAGGCTTGACAGAATGATACTTAGTTAGTATCATTATAGCCGGTGAGACCATGAAGCTGATCAACAAGGACGCCGATTACGCCATCAAGGCCCTGGTGGAGCTCGCCGGCCGCGGCGGCCGGACGGCCGACGTCACCGGCCTGGCCGGCCCTCTGGGCCTGCCCCGGCCGTACCTGCGGAAGATCATGCAGGCCCTCGGCCGCGGCGGCCTGGTCCTGTCCACGCGGGGCAAGGGCGGCGGCTTCGTCCTGGCCCGCCCGGCCGCGGCCATCCGTCTCACCGACGTCATCCGGGTCTTCCAGGGCCCGGTCAAGATCCACGACTGCATCTTCAAGGCCCGGATCTGCCCCGACGTCCGCACCTGCCCGCTGCGAAAGACCCTCGACCGTCTCGAGGCCGAACTCGTGGCCGGGCTCGAGGGCGTGACCGTCGCGACCCTCGCCGCCGAGAGGTCCGGCCGGAGCGCGGGCCGAAAACGAGGAGGAAAACCATGAGACCGACCGCCGAGCTCAGCCACGAACACCAGGCCATCCTGGTCATGATCCGCGTCCTGGGCCGAATGTCCGACCGCCTCGAGGCGGGCGCCCCCGTCGACCCGGCCGACCTCGACGCCGCCGTCGATTTCATCCGCGTCTTCGCCGACAAGTGCCACCATGCCAAGGAGGAGGGCCACCTCTTCCCGGAGATGGAGAAGGCCGGCATCCCCCGCGAGCGCGGCCCGATCGGCGTCATGCTGGCCGACCACGCCGAAGGCCGCCGGCACGTCGCGGCCATGGCCGGGGCCATCCCCGGCATCCGCGAGGGGAACGGCGAGTCCGGGGCGGCCTTCGCCGCCGCCGCCCGCGCCTACGGCGAGCTCCTGAGCGGGCACATCTTCAAGGAGGACCACGTCCTCTACCCGATGGCCGACGCCCGGCTCACGACCGACCAGCAGGAGTCCCTGGAGCACTGCTTCGCCGACGTCGAGAAGACCATCGTCGGCGAAGGGAAGCACGAGGAGTACCACCGCCTGCTCGAGCGCCTCGAGACGGCCTATCCCGGCTGAAGCCGCCGTTCCCCGGCCTTGGCCGAGGGGCTTTCGCCCCGCCGGTTCGATTTGATATGATGGCGGGCCGGAAGGCCATGGACCGCAGCGGGGACCCTCTCTACGACGTCGCCGTCATCGGCGGGGGCGTCGTCGGCTGCGCCGTGCTCCGGGAGCTTTCGCGATACGACCTGCGGCTCGTCCTGCTCGAACGGGAGTCCGACCTCTGCGAGGGCGTCAGCAAGGGCAACAGCGGCGTCATCCACGCCGGCTTCAACGTCCCGCCGCGCTCGCTCAAGGCCCGGACGAACGTCGCCGGCCTGAAGCTCGTCTACGAACTGGCCGGGACGCTCGGCGTCCCCCACCGCAAGACCGGCAAGCTCGTCGTGGCCCTGACCGACGAGGACCGGCCGCGGCTCGAGGAGCTCAAAGCCCAGGGCGACAAGAGCGGCGTCCCCGGCCTCGAGATCGTCGACGAGGCGTCCATCCGCCGTCTCGAGCCCCTGGCCCGCGGCCGCTGGGCCCTCTGGTCGCCCCACACGGGCATCATCTCGCCCTACGGGTTCACCGTCGCCCTGGCCGAGTGCGCCGCCCGGAACGGGGCCGAGGTCCGGATCGAAGCGCCCGTCGAGGCCGTTCGCGTCCATGACGGCCTGTTCCGCCTGGCGACGCCGAAGGGCGGGATCGCGGCCCGCGCGGTGGTCAATTGCGCCGGGCTGTTCTCCGACGAGGTCGCCCGTCTCGCCGGGATCGACGACTACGCGATCTTCCCCTACCGGGGCGAGTACCTCATCACCGACAAGGACTCCGGGCCGCGCCTCGGCCGGCCCCTCTATCCCGTGCCTCCGAGGGACCATCCCGGATTGGGCATCCACCTCACGCCGACCCTCGAAGGCCACATCCTGCTCGGGCCGAGCGCCGAGGCCGTCGACGACAAGCGGGACCCGGCCACGACGCGGGCGGTCCAGGACACGCTCAAGGCCGAGGCGGCCCGGCTCATGCCCGAGCTGGCCCGGGCCCCCTTCATCCACGCGTACGCCGGCATCCGGCCCAAGCTCGTCGACCCGTCCGGCCGGGGCCGGTTCGAGGACTTCATCTGCGAAGAGAGCGGGACGCGGCCCGGCTGGATCTCGCTCGTGGGCATCGAATCGCCGGGATTGACCGCCGCGCCGGCCCTGGCCGAGATGGTCGTGGCCATGCTGGGCGTGCGGCGGGACCTGCGGCTGAAGCCGGATTTCCGGCCGGACCTGCCGGCCGGGGCGCGCTTCGCCGACCTCGACGACGGCGCCCGGGCCGCCCGCGTCGCGGCCGACCCCGACGCGGGCGAGATGGTCTGCCGCTGCGAGCACGTCACCCGGGCCGAGGTCGTCGCCGCCCTGCGCAACCCCTTCGGGGCCCGGACCCTGGACGCCGTCAAGCGCCGCACGCGCTGCGGCATGGGCCGCTGCCAGGGCGGCTTCTGCACGCCCCGCCTGGTCGATATCCTCGAGGAGGAAGGCGTGCCGCCCGACCGCGTCACCAAGCGCGGCGGCGGCTCGCGGCTCTTCTACGGACGGCTGAAGGACTGACCGATGCCCGAGACGCCCCGGACCCGCGACATCGACGTGGCCGTCATCGGCGGCGGCCCGGCCGGGCTGGCCGCGGCCTTGGGCGCGAAGCGGGCGGGAGCGGCGACGGTCCTCGTCCTCGAGCGCGACCGGTCCCTCGGCGGCATCCTCAACCAGTGCGTCCACGACGGCTTCGGCCTCTTCCTTTACAAGGAGACCCTCAGCGGTCCCGAGTACGCCGAACGGCTGGCCGAGGACGCCCTCCGTGAGGGCGTGGCCGTCGAGACCGGGGCCATGGTCCTCGACCTCGGGCCGGACCGGCTCCTTCGGGTCAATGCCCGGTCGGGTTACTCGCTCGTCCGGGCCGGGGCCGTCGTCCTGGCCATGGGTTGCCGCGAGCGGACCCGGGACATGATCGGCATCCCCGGAACGAGGCCGGCGGGGATCTACACGGCCGGCTCGGCCCAACACCTGGTCAACCTGCGGAACCTGCGGGTCGGGAACGAAGCCGTCATCCTGGGCTCGGGCGACATCGGTCTGATCATGGCCCGGCGCCTGACCCTCGAGGGCGTCCGGGTCAAAGGCGTCTACGAGATCATGCCCTGGGCTAACGGGCTCGAACGCAACGTCCGGCAGTGTCTCATGGACTTCGGCATCCCCCTGCGGCTGCGGTCCACGGTCGTCGACGTTCGCGGCCGGGACCGGGTCGAGAGCGTCGTCGTGGCCGAGGTCGACGACCGCATGGTCCCGGTCCCCGGGTCCGAGACCGTCGTCCCCTGCGATACGCTGCTGCTGTCGGTCGGGCTCATCCCCGAGAACGAGCTGTCGAAAAGGGCCGGGGTCGAGCTCTCGCCGGTCACCGGCGGGGCCGTCGTCGACGAGACGCTCATGACCTCGGTCCCGGGCGTTTTCTCGTGCGGCAACGTCCTCCACATCCACGATGTCGCCGACTGGGCCTCGTTCGAGGGCTTCGCGGCCGGCGAGCGGGCGGTCCGGTACGCGGCGGGGGAGAGGCCGTCGGGGCGGACGGTCCGTATCGCGGCCGGAGCGGAGGTCCGGTACGCCCTGCCGCAGACGGTGCGGGCCGGCGCGGCGGGCGTCGAGTGGAGCTTCCGGGTCGTCCGCCCCTTGCGCGACGTCCGGGTCGAGGTCCGCGGACGGGACTCCGGCAAGACCTACGCCCGCCGGAAGTTCGGCCGTCTCCTGCCTTCGGAGCTCCAGAAGATCAAAGTCAAGGCGGAGGTCGACGAGGACCTCGAGGTGGGTGTCCATGTCTGACCGCGCGCCCGTCGACCGCCTGACCTGCGTCCTCTGCCCGGTCGGCTGCGAGCTCGAGGTCGAGCCGGACGGTGCCGGCGGGCTTCGAGTCCAAAGGAATCAGTGCGACAAGGGCGTGCCGTTCGCCGTCGAGGAGGTCCTGCGCCCGAAGCGGAACCTGGCCACGTCGGTGCCGGTCAAGGGCACGGCCGCCCGCATGGTCTCGGTCCGCCTGAGCGCCCCCGTGCCGCGGGAGATGATCTTCCCCGTCCTGGCCGAGATCGGCAAGCTCCGGCCCGAGGCCCCGGTCCGCCGCGGTCAGGTCCTCATCGCCGACGTCCTGGGGACGGGCGCCGACGTCGTCGCCACCCGCACCGTCCTCTAGCCCAGGAAATCCCACTCGATGCCGACGCGCCTCAGGGCGTAAGGCAGCTCCCTGGAGAAGTCGCCGTAGGCGCTCATCCAGTGGAAGCCGGGCATGCGCTTGGCCAGGGTCCGGTCGTCGCAGCGGTAGCGGACGTCGATCTGGGAGCGGCAGATGGGCAGGAAGGGGACCTCGGCGATCTCGCCGAGCAGGCCGACCCAGCGTTTGGAGGCGAAGTCCGGGGCGATGTGGGTCATGAGCTGGCCCTGGCGCATCTCGACCTTGGGCGCGGCGCCGTAGTCCGACTCGAAGTGGGTCAGCAGGCGGGCCGGCTCCACGGTCTTGCCGTCGAGCTTGCGCGGCGCCGTGCAGTGGGCCAGGGTGATGATGCCGTCGTGGGGGTAGGTCGGGTCGTTGAGGAAGACCGGCCGGGCGGCGATATTGGCCAGCAGAACCCCCGAGGGGATGACGACGAAGTCGGATTCGCAGAAGGCCAGGTAGCCGTCGTCGTTGAGCGTGCTCAGGGTCAGGCAGGCCGAGGTCTCGGCGAGGGGCATGATCGTGCCCATGCAGCCGTTGATGGTCAGGGCCCGGCAGCCCGCCTCCTTGAGCAAGGCCCGGAAGACCTCGTCGAGGAGCAGGCCGTTCTCGACGAACGGCCGGCCCGTCTCGAGGGTCGTCCCGGCCTGGCGCAGGTAGGCGTCGGCCCGGCCCTTGGCGCGGCGCACGGCCGCGGCGTCGGCGCGGGCCTCCTTGATGAGCCGGCCCAGGTCCTCGTAGGGCACGGTGACGATGTCGAACTTCCACTTGTCGGCGACGAGCTCGGGCACGACGCCGGCCGGCTGGGCCCAGGCGTCCGGGCCGCCGACGGCCAGGATCCTGGTGCCCAGGGTGTTCCGCAGCCCGGCCAGGGCCCGGAGCCGCCAGAGGAGCTCGTCCTGACTGTCGATGACGACGTCGTCCTCGTCGACGCCCTTGACGGCCAGCGTGTCGGTGTGCTGGCGCAGGTAGCGGGGGCTGATGATCTCGTACCAGAGATAGACCGGGCCGGACTTGTGGCGGCAGAAGAAGATGCGGTCCTTGCCGGTCTTGTCGAGGGCCTCGAAGACGTCCATCCAGCCGCCGGCCGCGTAGACGAGCAGGACGTCGGCGCCGGCGATGTCGTTGAGGGCAGCCACGTCGGCGGCCCGGCGGACCGCGGACACGGGCAGGATCTCGACCGGGAACTCGGCCTTTCTGGCCAGCGCCGCGAGCTCGTCGCGGATGCGCCCGGCCTCGGCCCGGGCGTCGGCCTCGGTGGCGATGCCGCCCCAGGAGCGCCAGCTCGTCTGGTGCCGGCGCGTCGGGACCTCATGGGACAGGATGGGCTTGACCTTGAGGGGGACGGGGCGCCAGACGGTTTCGACCGGGGTGGCCCGGGCGGCCAGCAGCGGCCAGGTCAGGCCGCCGGCGGCGACGCTGCCCAGGGCCGCGACACCGGCGCCCTTGAGGAAGTCGCGCCGTGTGAACGCGGAGCCATTCGGACCGTGAGGGTCCTGACAGGGGCAACAGCGGGGGGCTTTCTCTAAAGCGGGAGCGGTCTTGACGTCGGACATGGGGCGTCCCTCCTCGCGCGGAGTTTTACTATGGCCCGCCCTGAAAGTAAAGCGTCCCCTTTGCCGCCTCGAGAGGAGAACGGCTAGCGGCAGAGGACGGCCAGGGTCTCGAGGTGGGGGGTGTGGGGGAAGAGGTCGAAGGGGCGGAGCGAGTCGACGCGGTAGCCGGCCTCGCGGAAGGCCCTGAGGTCCCGGGCCAGGGAGGCCGGGTTGCACGACACGTAGACGACGCGGGGGGCCCCGACTTGCAGGGTCTGGCGCAGGGCCTTGTTCGTCAGCCCGACGCGCGGCGGGTCGACGACGACGGCGTCGGCCGGCTCGCGGAGCACGCGCTCGGCCAGGTCCTCGACCGTGCCGGGCAAGAACTCGACGTTATCGATCCGGTTGACGAGGGCGTTCTCGACGGCCGTGGCGATGTTGACGGGCGAGCTGTCGACGCCCGTGATCCGGCCCCCCGCGCCCGCCAGCGAGAGCTCGATGGCCCCGCTGCCGCAGTAGAGGCCGAGGACGCGGCGGTCCGGGCCCGCCGGGACCGCCTCGCCGATGGCCCGATAGAGGAGCTCGGCCGCGGCCGTGTTGGTCTGGAAGAAGGTCTGCGGGTAGACGCGGTAGGTCAGCCCGGCCAGCTTTTCCTCGATGAAGGGCGCCCCGGCCACGAGATGGACGGCCTCGTGCTCGACGCAGTCGGCGCCCCGGCTGCTGACGGCGTGGCTGAAGCTCCGCAGGGCCGGCGCAGCCTCGAGGAGGCGGCCGGCGAGCGGGGCCAGATCGAGGTCGGGGAGCGGGGCGGTCACCAGGACGGCCATCAGCTCGCCGGTCCGCTTGCCCTCGCGCAGGACGATGTGGCGGAGCTGGCCCTCGCCCGTCGCCGGCTCGAAGCCCCCGAGCCCGTGGGCCCGGGCGAAGTCGACGAGGACGGGGAAGAGGTGCTCGACGACGGGGGAGAAGATGGGGCATTCGTCGAGGGGCAGGGTCCGCCGGTAGGTCTGCCGGCGCTTCCCCGCGACCTTCTCCCGCAGCCCGAGGGCCAGGGCGCCGTGCTTCTCGCCGAAGGAGAACTCCATCTTGTTGCGGTAGCCGTAGAGCGCGGGCGACGCGGTGACGGGGGCGAGGAGGGCGGCCTCGTCGGCGAGGCCCGCCTCCTCGAACAGCCGCCGCAGATGGCGCGACTTGAGCTCGAGCTGGCCCCCGTAGTCGAGGTGCTGGAATAGGCATCCGCCGCAGGCCCCGAAGTGGCGGCAGGCGGGGACGGCCCGCCGCGGCGAGGGTGTCTCGAGGCGGACGACCTCGGCCACCCGGGCGGCGCCGCGCTCGCCGACGACCTGGACCCGGACGGTCTCGCCGGGCACCGCCCCCGGGACGAGGACCTTCCCGCCGTCCGCGGAGGCGACTCCCTCGCTACCGGGGAAGGCCAGGTCAACGACGGTCACCGCGAACGTGGGGGCCAGGAAGCGTTCGAGCATCCGCCGGACCTTGTCCACGGGGAAGCCGACGACGTTGTCGTAGGACCCCTTGAGCCGGGCCACGAAGGCGTCGCCGATCTCCTGCACGGCGTAGGCGCCGGCCTTGTCGAGGAAACTCTCCTGGGCGAGATAGTCCTCGATCATGTCCTCCGTGAGCTCGCGGAAGGTGACGTAGGTCAGGTCGTAGCCGGAGAGCAGCCGGTCGTCCGCCCGCCGGTAGAAGGCCAGCCCGGTGATGACCCGGTGGCGCTTGCCGGACAGGGCCCGGAGCATGGCCCGGGCCTCGTCCCTGTCGGCGGGCTTGCCCAATATGCGCAGCCCCAGGGCGACGACCGTGTCGGCGCCGATGACGGCGGCCTCGGGGAAGGCCTCGGCCCCCCGCCGGGCCTTGGCCACGGCCGCGGCGACGGCGAATTTGAGCGGGTCCTTCTCGGCGACGGCGGCCTCGTCGACGTCCGTCGGGAAGACGCGGAACTCCGGCGCGACGCGGGCCATGAGCTCGCGGCGCCGGGGCGAGGCCGAAGCCAGGACGATCTCCATGGGCCCTATTGTACCCGAACCCGGCCCGCCGCGCTCGGGACCGGCGCCGTCAGGGACGTCTCCCGTTGCCCCGGGCGGTCGTTGGGCATAGAATAACCCCGAGAGTCCACTATGGCCCGTTACGCCGTCGGCATCGATCTCGGAGGGACCAAGGTCGAGGCCTGCCTCGTGGACGGCGAGCGGCGGGTCCTGGCCCGCAGGCGCCGGCCGTCCGAGCCCAGGCTGGGGCGGGAACGGGTCGTGGCCAACATCCTCGAGCTCGTCGCCGAGACCGCCGGCGGGGCCGCCTGCGAGGCCGTGGGCATCGGCACCCCGGGCACCTACAGCGCCGCCGACGACATCATGTACGGCGCGCCCCACACGCCGCTCTACGAGAAGCCGGGACTCGTCAGCCTGCTCCGCTCCAAGCTCGCGGTCCCCCTCGTCGTCGAGAACGACGCCAACTGCCTGGCCCTGGCCGAGTACTTCGCCCAGTGCCACGGCGCGTACTCGACGGTCATGGCCGTCATCCTGGGCACGGGCATGGGCTCGGGGCTCGTCCTGGGCGGCCGGCTCCACCGGGGGCCGCACGGCAACGCCGGGGAGATCGGCCACATGTCGATCGCCGTCGACGGCCGGCCGTGCGAGTGCGGCCGCCGGGGCTGCGGCGAGGCCTATCTGTCGGGGCCCAGTTTGAGCCGGCGCTACGCCGAGATCAAGGGAGAGGACCTGACGCCCGACCGCATCTACGAGCGCTACGTCGCCGGCGAGGCCGCCGCCCGGACCGTCCTCGACGAGTCCGCCCGCCTCATGGGCGAGCTCTTCGCCAACTGCGTCAACGTCCTCGACCTCGAGGCCGTCGTCCTCGGCGGCGGGGTCTCGAACATCCCGCTCTGGTACGACAGCGTCCCGCCGGTCATGGAACGAGCCCTGTTCGGGACGCCGGGAAGGCGCGTCCCCGTCCTGAAAGCGGTCCTGGGGGATTCGGCGGGAGTGCTCGGCGCGGCCTATCTCGCCCTCCGCGAGATGCGCCTCATGAAATTCTGAATAAATGGGGACACGTACCTCTGGTACATGTCCCCGTTCTTCTATTGATATTTCCCCATGATGTAGTTCTCGAGGTTCTCGATCTTGACCTGCTGGTCACCGATGATGGCCTTGACGACGTCGCCGATCGAGATGACCCCGGCCAGCTTGCCGTCCTTGCAGACCGGCAGATGGCGGATGTGCTTGTCGGTCATCAGGGCCATGCACTCCTCGGCCGTCGTGTCGTAGTGGACGCCGTAGACCTCGCGGGTCATGATGTCCTTGACCGGCGTGTCCTGGGACTGGCGGCCCATGAGGATGATCTTGCGGGCGTAATCGCGTTCGGACATGATGCCGACGACCTCGTCCTTTTCGAGGACGATGAGCGCCCCCAGCCCCTTCTTGGCCATGAGCTCGAGGGCTTCGAGGACCTTGGCCTCGGGCGTTATCGTCCAGGCCGTGTGGCCTTTCTGGTCGAGGATGTCCTTGACGGTGATCATGGCGGTCCCTCCTAGAAACAGATAGGCGTCGGCTTCCCCGGCCGGCGTGTGGCCTCTATATAGCCGAGCCCCGGCCCGTTGTCAATCGAAATACCCGGTCAGGTCGTCCCGGTTGAGGCCCTGGGCCACGGCCACCCGAGCCACGGCCCGGGCGACCGACCTGTGGAGGGCCTTGTCCAGGGGATCGGGGACGATTTGCCCCGGCGGCGCGGCCGCGGCGATGGCGTCGGCCGCGGCCATGAGCATCTCGCGGGTGATGCGCGGCACGTCGGCGTCGACGGCGCCGCGGAAGATGCCCGGGAAGCCCAGGACGTTGTTGACGGTCCGGCCGTCGGCGGCGAAGGCCGCCCCGGCCGCCCGGGCGGCCTCGGGATCGATCTCGGGATTGGGGTTGGACAGGGCCAGGACGATCTGGCCGCGGCGGACCGCTTCCTTCTTGATCAGCCCGGGCACACCGGTCGTGGCGATGACGACGTCGCAGCCGGCCATGATCCCGGCCAGGTCCGCGGGCGTCCCGCCGGCCTCCTTCAGCCGGGCCAGGGCGTCCGGGGCGATGTCGGCGCCGAGGACGGGCCGGCCGAAGCGGAACATGAGCATCTTGGCCAGGGCCAGCCCGGCCGCGCCCAGGCCGACGACGCCGATGACGCATTTCGTGAGGTCGACGCCGGTGACCTTGGCCGCGTTGAGGAGGGTGGCCGTGACGACGACGGCCGTGCCGTGCTGGTCGTCGTGCATGACCGGGATGTCGAGCCGGGCCTGGATGCGCTCCTCGATGGCGAAGCAGCGCGGGGCCGAGATGTCCTCGAGCTGGATGGCGGCGAAGGTCGGGGCCAGGTGGACGACCGTCTCGACGATCGCGTCGGGGTCCTTGGTGTCGAGCAGGATGGGCATGCCCGACAGTCCCGTCAGGGTCTCGAGCAGGCTGGCCTTGCCCTCCATGACCGGCATGGCCGCCTTGGGGCCGATGTCGCCCAGCCCCAACACGGCCGTGCCGTCCGTGACGATGGCCACGAGGTGGCGGATGGAGGTGAAGCGGCGGGCCAGCGAGGGATCGTTCTTGATCTTCAGGCTGACCTCGGCCACGCCCGGCGTGTAGACGCGCCGCAGGACGCTCAGCGAGGAGATGTCGTAGCGGCTGCGGATGGCGATCTTGCCGCCCTGGTGCATCTCCAGGACCTCGTCGCGGACCTCGAGGAGCTGGGCCCCCTCGGTCGCCCCGACGACGGCGACGAGCCGGTCGACGTGGGCCAGGTCGTCGGCGAAGACGGTGATGTCCCGGTCGACGGCCGAGCCGCCCATGTGGACGATGCGAATCTCGCCGATGAGCCCGCCGGCCTCGCCGACGGCCGAGAGCAGGCGGCCGAGGCTGCCCGGCCTCTGCTCCAGCCGGCAGCGGAAGGTCCTCTGGATCTTGCCGTCCCACCACATGTCGGGGCTCCTTTCCTTCCCTTAATCGAGGAGCAGGAAGGCGTAGCGGTTCATCTCCTGCTCATAATCGGACAGGACCTCGATGGGATAGCCGATCTTGCGGACCGTGGCGTAAACGTCCATGGCCAGGGCGTCGGGCGTCGGCCGCGAGAGCTTGGGCTCCTTGCATTCGGCCCGGGTCTCGGCGCAGTCGAGGCACAGGCCGCAGCTGTCGAAGAACAGCAGGAAGGCCTTGACGAAGCCGGCCTTGAAGACCTCGTGCTCGAGCTTGAGGAGCTCGAGGTTGAGCTTGCGGCCCCAGGCGTGACGGTCCTCGGGCCGCTCCACGCTCTTGGCGAAGTGGAAGACGACGGCCCTCTGGTATTCCCGGAAGAAGCGGGCGCAGGCGTCGACCGGCGGCGCGTTGGGCGGGCAGGCGGCGTTGTGGCCGTACTCCCGGCAGCCGTACAGGCACTTCATGCGGACCCACTCGGCGACGACGATCTCCCGGGGGTCGAGCCAGCGGAAGTCCTCGAAACCGCGCGCCAGGAACAGGCCCTCGAGGTCACCGGTCCCGGGCCGCCGCCGCGCCGGGGAGCTCTTGGCCGTGCCGCGCCGCGCCGTCTTCCTGTCTGCCATCGCGTGTCCTCCTCCCCTCCGTTCCCCCGGCGGATTATAGCACCTCGCCCCGGGGACCGCCATTCGCCCTGAGCGATCGCCCCCGGCCGGACGGAGGTCTTCCGCCCGGCCCCCGCCTCCGCTATAATCGGGCGGTGAGCGCGAAGATCGATCCGGCCCGGCTGGCCGTCGTCTTGGTCCGCCCGGACAGCCCCGAGAACATCGGGCTGGCCGCCCGGGGCATGGCCAACGCCGGCGTCGCCGACCTCCGCCTGGTCGGCCTCGACCGGCTCGAGGCCCCGGCCTGGCGCACGGCCATCCACGCCGAGGCCGTCCTCGAGGCCGCCCGGACCTTTCCCTCGCTCGACGAGGCCGTCGCCGACCTCCGCCTCGTCCTGGGCTCGACGGCCCGCGTCCGCCACGACTTCCCGCTCGTCTCGCTCACGGACGCCGCGGCCCGCGCCGCCGAATACCCCGCCGCGGCCCGGATCGGCCTGGTCTTCGGCAACGAGCGGACCGGCCTGACCCAGGCGGAGCTCGGCCGGGCCAACGTCCGCTTCCACATCCCCCAGGCCGGCCGGCAGCCGTCCTACAACCTCGGCGTGGCCGTCACCCTGGCCCTCCACGCCTTCGTCTTCCCTCCCGGGCCCCTGCCGTCCCCCCGCCGCGAGCTCCTGCTGACCCATGCCGAACAGGCCGAGGCCGGCCGCCGCTTCCGCGACATGCTCGACAGCTTCGGCTTCATGCGCGACACCAACCGGGCCTTCATCACGGAGAAGATGCAGGACATCTTCTTCCGCATGGCCCTGACCGCCAAGGACCGGGACGTCATCCTGGCCATGTTCCGCAAGGCCCTCGAGGGCCCCCGGGAGCGCCGGTCCCGGAAAAGAACCGTCAAGGAGCGATCATGAATCCCAAGGACCTGAAGGTCGTCTTCGGCGAGAACTACCGCATCGACGTCGCCTACAAGGGTTTCACCGTCAAGACCGACCAGCCCGTCCGCGACGGCGGCGACGGCACGGCGCCCTCGCCCTTCGACTACTTCCTCGTCTCCCTGGCCGCCTGCGCCGGTTATTACGCCCTGGCCTTCTGCAAGGAGCGCAAGCTCGCGACCGAAGGGCTGTCCGTGACCATGGCCACCGAACGGGGCGAGGCCTCCAAGATGATCGACAAGGTGATCATCCGCCTGGGACTGCCGGCCGGCTTCCCCGAGAAGTACAGGTTCGCCATCGTCAAGGCCGTCGACCACTGCACGGTCAAGGCCCACATCCTGCGCGCGCCCCAGTTCGAGATCGCCGTCGAGCCCTGACGGCCGTTCCTCCCGGCCGCCGGGAGCGCCCGCCCCGCCCGGCTCAGTCCGTCCGCGGCAGCCAGAGGTAGTAGAAGCCCGTCTTCAGGCTCCCGGCCAGCGTCTCCAGGACCTTGGCGTCCGTGAGCGAGGGCGTTCCGGCCGGGCCGGCGTAGAGGTTCGACTTTGTCTTGGGGAAATAGGTGTAGGAGACGAGCCTGGCCCCGGCCAGGCCGGCCCTCGACTTGGCCTCTTCGAAGGCGTCGTCGAAGTAGCCCACGGCGTCGATGAGCCCGAGCTCGAGGGCCTGGGGCGCCGTGTAGACGCGCCCGTCGGCGATCGTCCGCAACCGGTCGGCCGGGACCTTGTCGCCGCGGCCGCGGGCGACGACCCGCAGGAAACCCTCGTAGTACTCGTCGACGATGCCCTGGAAGATCCGCCGGTCCTCGACGGACATGTCCCGGAACGGCGAGCCCGAGTCCTTGGCCCCGCCCGACTTGACGACCTCGACCTTGACCCCGACCTTGGCCATCAGCCCCTCGACGCTGGGGAAGACGGAGATGACCCCGATGCTGCCGGTCAGGGTCGACGGGTGGGCGACGATGTGGTCGCAGGCCGAGGCGATGTAGTAACCGCCCGAGGCGGCCACGCTCATCATCAGGCCGACGACGGGCCGGCCCGTGCGCTCCTTGAAGCGCAGGACCTCGTGGTAGACGATGTCGCTGGCCGTGACCTCTCCGCCGGGCGTGTCGAGCCGGAGGATGACGGCCTTGACCAGGGGATCGCGGGCGGCCCGCTCGAGGCGCTCGAAGACGCGGGCGACGACGCTCTTCTCCCTGGACAGGAAGCCCGTCTCGAGGGCCGAGGAGATGGTCCCGTCGATGTCGATCATCAGGACCTTGTCCTTGGCCCGGCCGTCGACGAGGACGACCTCCCGCAGGGTGTCCTCGCCGAGCAGGTCGATGCTGATCCGCGGGGCGCAGGCGGCCAGGGCGGCGGCCAGGACGGCGATGAGGGCGGGGATCCTTCTCATGGGGCCTCCTCGGGGGCGGGGGGCGGTCATGCCGCGCGGAACCGTTTGGCCGCCCGGCGCGTCGGCGGCACGACCATCCGGATGGCCTTCGGCAGGACCCGGAACTCGACGCGGTCCCGGTCGCCGAGAAACTCGCCGTTGAACTGGATGGGCAGGTCCTTGCCGCTGATGACGACCCGCCGGGCCTTGAAATGCCGCAGGCGGCGCTGATAGAAGCCGAGATAGATGAGCGGGAACAGCAGGGCGTACTTGAGCGGCCCGATCTCGAACAGGGTGATGTCGAGGTAGCCGTCGTCGACGACGGCTTCGGGCGCGACCCGCCAGCTGTAGCCGAAATGGTTCGTCTTGGCCACGATGCAGTCGAAGAAGCGGGACGAGACCGTCCTGCGCTCGAACGGGCCGGACCGGTCGCGGCCGTCGAAGAGCTCGATCGTCTTCTCCTCGGCCGGGGTGTCGAACAGGCGGCGCCCGGCCAGGAGGTGCCCCCACAGCCCCTGGACCTTGCCCCGGAGCTTCTCGCCGGTCACCCGGGCCGTGGCTCCGATGCTGGCGAAGGCGGCCACCCGGCCCTCGACCTCCATGAGGTCGATCGTCCGAGGCACGCCCTCGGCCAGGCGGTCGATGGCCCGCAGGGGGTTCTTGGGGATGTCGAAGGATTTGCGGAAGGCGTTGCCGCTGCCGAAGGGGATGACCCCGAACAGGACCTCCCGGGCCTTGCCGGCGTCGAAGATGCCCTGGAGCGTGTCGGCGACCGTGCCGTCCCCGCCCATGGCCACGACGACGTCGGCGTCCCGGCTGGCGGCGGCGGCCCGGGCGATGGTCGAGGCCAGGCCGTCGTCGAGCCCGTCGAAGATGTCCCCGGGGAGCTTCTTCTGGAGATAAGCGCGCAGGAGCCGCCGCCTCTTCCACTTGTAATTGGCCGCCCGGGGATTGATCAGGGTGGCCGTCTTGAGCGGCGTTTTGGCTTCGGTCGTGGCGTTCATGGTCCCTTGCGCCCGCCGGGGGCGGGCCTCCTTATTGTATAGGGGGCGGCGGGGAGTGTCAAAACGCCCCGGGTCGCCCGGACGCGCCGCGGGCGGACGTTGAACGGAACGGCCCCATTAAGATAGAATACCCGGCGACATGGTACCCCTCGAGAAGACCGTCACCGTCCGCGACCGGCGCTTCCTCCTGCGCGTCGAGACGTCCGGCGAGCCGGCCGATTACGACAAGTACGAGGCCCTGCGGGAGGAGATCTGGGGTTTTCCCGACGACCACATGTCGGGCTCCCGCAACATGATGTGCGAGAACGTCTTTCAAGACGGCGGCAGCCTGTTCATCGGGGCCTTCGCCGAGGCTCCCGGCGGCGGTTTCGAGCCCGGCCTGGCCGGCTTCTGCTACGGCTTCGTCGGCGTCCGCGACAAGGAGACCGGCTATCGCGACCCCGCCAACCTCCGCTTCTATGCCCAGTACGCGGGCGTCCGCCGGCCCTTCCAGAGCTACGGGCTGGGCGTCCTGCTCAAGGAGTTCCAGCGGGAGACCGTCCTCGGGCTGATGGGCGTCTCGACCATCATCTGCACCTACGATCCCCTGACCGGGGTCAACGCCAACCGCAACATCCGTCGGTTCGGGATGGACGTCCTGGAGTACCGCATCGCCACCTACGGAGAGTACGGCGGCCACCTCAACCGGACCGACGTCCCGACCGACCGCTTCCTGATGTCGTGGGACCTGGCCCGGACGGAACGGCCCCCGGTCCCCGGCGCCGAAGCGGTCCGGCGGGCGGCCGAGACCGTGCGGGCCTCGGTCCGCCGCGTCGAAGGCCGCAGCGGGCCGCTCGAGCTCGAGGTCGTCGAGGGGACGGATCCCGAGGCCTCCGGCGACACGCTCCTCGTCCGCGTGCCCCTCGACTTCTACCGCATGCTCCAGGAGACGGATGTCCCGGCGGAGGACGTCCGCCGCATCCCCGTCGATTGGCGGCTGGCCACCCGGACGGTTTGGCTCCGGCTCTTCGAGCGGGGCTACCGGGTGGCCGATTTCCTCAAGGCCGGCCCCGGGAGCCCGGTCCATCGCTACGTCCTCACGCGGGACCTCGCGGCCGGCCGATGAGCGCCCCGCCCCTCGTCCGCGTCCGCGGCCTGGCCCGGACCTACGCCGTCGGCGACGTCCGGGTCGCCGCCCTCGAGGATGTCTCGCTCGACATCGGCGAGGGCCGCTTCGTCGCCGTCACCGGCGCCTCGGGCTCGGGCAAATCGACCCTGCTCAACCTGCTCGGCGGCCTGGACACGCCGACCGCCGGGACCATCGAGGTCGGCGGCGTCCCGGTGTCGGGCATGGACCGGGAGGCTCTGGCCCGCTACCGGCGGTCCGTGGCCGGCATGATCTTCCAGTCCTTCAATCTCGTCCCGGCCCGGACGGCCCTGGAGAACGTCGAGCTGCCGCTCGTCTTCGCCGGGGTCGAGCGGGCCGAGAGGCGGCGGCGCGCGGCCGCGCTCCTCGAGCAGGTCGGCTTGGCCCGCCGGGGCGGGCACCGCCCGGCCGAGCTCTCGGGCGGCGAGCAGCAGCGGGTGGCCGTGGCCCGGGCCCTGGCCAACGGGCCGCGCCTGCTCCTGGCCGACGAGCCGACGGGAAACCTCGACAGCGCCACCTCGCGGGAGATCGTCGGATTGCTGGCCGGGCTCAACCGCGACCGCGGCCTGACCGTGGTCATGGTCACCCATGAGGAGGCCTTGGTCCGCGAGTTCGCCGACGAGGTCGTGCGCCTCCGCGACGGGCGCGTGGCCGCGCCGGAGGTCCGGCCGTGAGGACCGGGGACGCCGTCCGCTTCGCCCTCGAGGGCCTCCGGAAGCGGAAGCTGCGCACCGCCCTGACGGCCTCGGGCGTGGCCATCGGCGTCGGGGCCCTGGTGTCCATGATCTCCTTCGGCAAGGGCGTCCAGAAGAACGTCTCCGAGGCCTTCCGGGCCTCGGACCTCTTCAACACCGTCCTCGTCTCGCCCGCCCGGGCCCGGGGCCCCGAGGGCGATCCGGACGCGCCGCGGCCGCAGGCGCCCGAGCCGGGCCGGCCCGAGGCCGTCCTCGACGCGGCGGCCGTCGAGGCCATCGCCCGCATCCCCGGCGTCGAGACGGCCTATCCCGACGTCAACTTCCCGGCCCTCGTCGGGCTCGACGGCGAGGAGGAGTTCCGCCTCGTCCAGGTCGTGCCGGCGGCCGTGGCCCGCTCCAAAGCCGTGCCGGTCAAGTGGGGGAGGGCCTACGCCTCCGATGACGAAGCGGGCGTGGTCGTCAGCCGGTCCTTCCTGCGCCGGCTCGGGGCCAAGGACCCGGCGGCCGCGGTGGGACGGACGCTCCGCGTCACGTCGGTCTTTCTCGACATCGGCCGGCTCGTCTCGGCCGGCCCGGCCGCCGTCCTGTCCGGTTCGGCGTCCCCCTTGGGCCGGGACGCCCGCGAGTTCCCCATCGTCGGGGTGATGGAGTTCTCCGAGTTCGGCGGCGGGCCGGGCATGGGGCAGAACGACGTCCTCCTGCCGCCGGGGCCGGCCGCGGGCATCAGGCGCCTGCCGTTCACGAGCGTCTGGGACCTGTTCCGCCTGACCGAGGGCGGCCTGGGCTTCTCGGGCGTCAGCGTCAAGGTCCGCTCGCCCCGCGACCTGGGGCCGGTCAAGGCCCGGATCCGCGAGATGGGCTTCTCGACCTTCGCCCTGGCCGACCAGCTCGACCAGATCATGCGGGGCTTCCTCGTCATGGACATGGTCCTGGCCGCCGTCGGCATGATCGCCATCGTCGTCGCCGCCCTGGGCATCGTCAACACCATGGTCATGTCCATCCTCGAGCGCACCCGTGAGATCGGGGTCATGAAGGCCGTCGGGGCGGGGGACGGCGACATCCGCCGCATCTTCTTCTTCGAATCGGGGGCCATCGGCCTGCTCGGCGGCGGCGCCGGCTGCCTTCTCGGCTGGGTGACGAGCCTGGTCATCAACCGCGTCGTCAACCTCTACACGGCCGGGCAGGGGATGCCCCGCATCGATTATTTCGCCTTCCCCGCCGTCGTCTTCGTGGGGGCCGTCGCCTTCTCTCTCCTGGTCAGCCTCGTCTCGGGCCTCTACCCGGCCCGCCGGGCGGCCCGCGTCGATCCCGTCGTGGCCCTGCGGCACGATTGAGGCGGGTTTCTGCTATAATCCCCGTCTTATGCCGCCCGGCGCCCCGGGCCGTGAAGGAGAGACCATGAGCCGTCGCCGTCCCGCTTCCTTCGTCCCCGCCCTCGCAGCGGTCCTCGCCGCCTCGTTCCTCCTGTCGTCCTGCCGCGCCTCGCAGACGCCGCCGTCCGTCGAGGCCAAGGCCCGGGAGCTCCACAAGAGGATCCTGACCGTCGACACCCATTGCGACACGGCCTTCAGCCTGCTCCGGACCGATTGGAAGATCGGCGAGCGCCACGATCCGGCCCTGCGGGCCAGCGGCAAGATCGACCTGCCGCGCATGCGGGAGGGCGGGCTCGACGCCGAGTTCTTCGCCGCCTTCGTCGGCCAGGGCCCCCGCACGCCGGAGGGCTACGCCCGGGCCAAGGACGGCGCGCTCAAGGCCGTGGAGGCCGTCCGCCGGATGACCGTGACCTACGCGGACACCATCGGCCTGGCCGTCGATCCGGCCGGGGCCCGGCGGCTGAAGAAGGCCGGCAAGCTCACGGCCTTCATCGGCATGGAGAACGGCTATCCCCTCGGGCGGGACCTGTCCCTGGTCAAGGCCTTCTACGACAAGGGCGTCCGCTACATCACCCTCTGCCACTCGTCGGACAACGACATCTGCGATTCCTCGACCGATCGTCGGGCACCCGCGGACGAGGGTCTGAGCGCCTTCGGCCGCGAGGTCGTGGCCGAATGCAACCGCCTGGGCATGATCGTCGACATCTCGCACGCCTCGGACAAGTCCTTCTACGACGTCCTGGCCGTTTCGAAGGCCCCCGTCATCGCCTCCCACTCGAGCTCGCGGGCCGTCTGCGACAATCCCCGCAACCTCTCCGACGACCAGATCCGGGCCCTGGCCAAGGCCGGCGGCGTCATCCAGATCTGCTTCCTCGGCGCCTACGTCAAGACCCCGCCGGTCATTCCCGAGCGCGAGCAGGCTATCAAGGAGATGGAGGCCAAGTACGGCAGCCTGCGCGACCTCAAGGACGAGTCCCTCCGCCAGAAGGCCATGGCCGAGCGCGACGCCATCAACCAGAAGTATCCCCAGGCCCGTCCGACGGTCGCTGACCTCGTCGACCACATCGACCACGTCCGGGCCCTCGTCGGGGTCGATTTCGTCGGCATCGGCACCGACTTCGACGGCGGCGGCGGCGTCGTCGGCTGCGACGACGTCAGCGGCATGATCCACGTCACCGAGGAGCTCGTCCGCCGCGGCTACACCGACCGGGAGATAGAGAAGATCTGGAGCGGGAACTTCTTCCGCGTCTTCGAGAAGGTCATGGCCCAGGCCGGGAAATAGGCCCCCGGCCGCCGACCGGATGTAAATATCTTTTACGTTCCGTCCGCATTCATTCTCGTATTTAGTTTTGAAACAACCGCATACCCATTTCCCAGGGTGGCATGATCCTTGCAAAATCAGGGCTGCGGACCGAGAGATGAAAAGGACGCCTTTTTCGGTTATGATGGGGTGGCCCCGATGATCCCCATCCGCGTCGCGCGCCGCTCCGTCATAGCCGGCCTGGCCCTGTTCGCCGGGCTGGCCGCCGCGGCCGCCCCGGCGTCTCCCGGCCCCCAGGGGACGGGCCCCGCGCCCCGTTACAACGGGACCTTCCGCATCAAAGGCAATTGGCTGCCCTTCAACCGCGTCTTCGATCCCGCCCTGGCCTCCCACTACTTCATCACCGAGCAGCTCTTCGACGGGTTGGTCAAGTTCGACGCCCACTACAATCCCATGCCGTCCCTGGCCGAGTACTGGGTCATCTCCGACGGCGGCTCGCGCAT
Source organism: Candidatus Aminicenantota bacterium (assembly GCA_017999365.1). Classification (GTDB taxonomy): domain Bacteria; phylum Acidobacteriota; class Aminicenantia; order Aminicenantales; family Saccharicenantaceae; genus RBG-16-66-30. Next base: position 794,099 of record JAGNLW010000001.1, on the reverse strand, counting down.
CACGTTCAAACTCCGCGGGGGCGTCCGCTTCCACAACGGCCGCGAGCTCACGGCCGAGGACGTCAAGTACTCACTCGAGCGGCTGGTCAGGGACCGGCCCGGCAACACCTACTACCAGTACTTCACCCGCAAGGTCGCCGGGGCCGAGGCCTATTGGCAGGGCCAGGCCGCCGAGGTCTCCGGCTTCCGGGTCGTCGACCCGTCGACCTTCGAGATCCTCTGGACCCGTCCCTTCGGTTCGGTCGGCCTTTATCTCCTGGGCATGCCCTACTGCAAGGTCCTGCCCAAGGACCTTCTCGAGAGCCAGGGCCGGGGCTTTTTCAACAAGCCCGTCGGGACCGGCCCGTTCAAGTTCGCGGAATGGATCCGCAGCCCGCGGCTGGAGATCCTGGGCGTCCGCCTGGAGCGCAACGGGGCCTACTTCGGGGCCCACAGGCCCTATCTCTCGGCCGTCGAGTACAGCCCTCACTTCACGGACGACCAGTTCGAGGAGGGCAGCGTCCACCTGGTCACGGTGACGACGGAGAGGATGTTGCGCCGCCGCTACCCGGTCCTGGAGAACGACACCCTGCGGACCTTCTTCCTGGCCCTCAGCTGCGACGTCCCGCCGCTCGACCGGCCGGAGGTCCGCCGGGCCATCGCCCTGGGGCTCGACAAGGCCCGTCTGGCCGGGGCCTACGACACCATCTCGAACGTCCACCAGCCGCTGGAGAACTTCATCCCGCCCCTGCTGCCGGGCTATTTCCCCCGGGCCGGCGGGCCGGCCGCCGACCCCTCGGCGGCCAAGCTCCTGCTCGACCGCCTGCTCACGGGGAGCGGGCCCGGCGGGCTGACCCTGCGGCTGCTCTTCGAGTCCGAGCGCACCGACGCCACGGCCCGGTTCGGCCGGGAGCTCGAGCGCCAGCTGGCCGCCCTGGGCATCGGCCTGGAGGTCCGCTACCTGCGCCGGCCCGAGGACGCCCGCGACGTCCGGGTGCCCTACCTCAAGTTCCTCGACTACAACATGGACTACCCCGACGCCGAGAACATCGTCGTCCCCCTCTTCCAGTCCCGGTCCGTCGTCAACGGGCTCAATTCCCGTTACGCCAATCCGCGCCTCGACGCCCTCGTCGGGCTGACCGAGGTCGAGTCGAGCTGGGAGCGCCGGGCCGGCCTGTTCCGGGAGGCCGAAAAGGTCCTGTTCCAGGACGTCCCGGCCATCCCTCTGTTCTCCGAGCGCGTCCGCATCGCCCTCCGGCCCGAGGTCCGGGGCGTCAAGGTCCCGGCCATGGGTTTCATCTTTCTCGACGTCAAGGAGATCTGGCTGGAGGACTGAGAAGGACCCGGTGAAGCTCAAGATCACGATCACGACCCGCCTCGTCTTCTGGATCACCCTGCTCGTCCTGCTCCTCGTCGGAGCCATGCTGTTCGTCATCCAGATCCGCGAGGCCAAGATCCTCAAGGACGAGACCGAGGAGCGGGCCCTCATCCAGGCCCGCTACGTCGCCGACGCCAACCTGCAGTCGCTCGTCCGCCAGGACTGGACGGCCGTCCAGAGGTACGTCGACGACCACGTCAAGGAAGACCTGGCCTACATCGTCGTCTATGACCGCCAGGGCCAGCCCCAGGCGGCCAACGTGGAGGTCCGGCCCCACGTCGACGTCGTGGCCGCCTCCCTGCTCCCGGAGGACGCCCTGGAGGGCGAGACCGGGTCCGGGGCCCGGACCCTGTCCCTGGAAGGCCGGCCCGTCCGCATCCTGGAGCGGGAGGTCCCGGCCTTCTCCCCGCAGTCCGTCCTGCGCTGGGGTTCGGTCAAGATCGGCATCTCGCTCGAGCCCATGTACGCCCGGGTCCGGGAGGTCCAGAAAGTCCTCCTGCTCATCGGCCTGGGCGGCTTCGTCCTGGGCATCGCCGGCGCGACGGTCCTGGCCCGCCGCATCACCCGGCCCCTGCAGCGCCTGGTCGAAGGCACGATCCGCATCGCCCGCGGCGACTTCTCCCAGTCGATCGCCATCCCGGCCGGCCGCGACGAGGTCGGGGACCTGGCCCGGAGCTTCGACGGCATGACGGCCCAGCTCCTCCGGGCCCGCGAACAGACGGAGGAGGCCAACCGCAAGCTCGTCCAGCACGAGAAGCTGGCCTCCATCGGGCGCATGGCGGCGACCATCGCCCACGAGATCCGCAACCCCCTGACCTCGGTCAAGCTGAACATCCAGAAGATGGCCGAGGAGGAGGGCCTGGCCGACGCGGTCCGGCCCCACTTGGGCCTGTCCCTCGAGGGCATCGACCAGATCGAGCGCTTCATCAAGGAGCTCCTGAACTTCACCCGGGTCTCGGAGCTCAGCCTGGAGCGCTGGCCGCTCGACCAGATCGTCGAGGAGTCGGTCAAGGTCGTCCGGGAGGTCCTGGACCAGAAGGGCATCGTCGTCGAACGGAGCTGCGCCCCGGGCCTGCCGCCGGTCCTGGCCGACGCCGACAAGCTCCGCCAGGTCTTCCTCAACGTCCTGCGCAACGCCCACGAAGCCCTGGAGCGCGGCGGCCGGATCGGCATCGCCTGCGACACCGTCCGGGACGGCGGCCGGACCATGGTCCGGGTCCGCATCACCGACGACGGGCCGGGCATCTCCGAAAAGGACAAGCCCAACATCTTCGAGCCGTTCTACACGACCAAGCCGTCCGGCTTCGGCCTCGGACTGGCCAACGCCCGCAAGATCGTCGAGCAGCACGGCGGCTCCATCGCCATCGGCCGGAAGCGGGGCCGGGGGAGCGCCTTCGTCATCCTCATCCCGCCCGAGGAGGCCCCATGAAATCCATCCTGATCGTCGAGGACGATCCGCTCGTCCGCAAGACCCTGGCCTCCCAGCTGGCCAAGAAGGGGTTCGAGGTCGTCGCCGCCGAGACCGGCGAGGACGGCGTCCGGCTGTTCGGCGAGACCTCGCCCGACCTCGTCCTCTGCGACGTCCGCCTGCCCGACATCGACGGCCTGGAGGTCCTGCGGCGGATCAAGGAGCGCAACCGGCGGGCCGTCATCCTGATCATGACCGCTTTCGACGACATGAAGACGACCGTCGAGGCCGTCAAGCTGGGGGCCTTCGAATACCTGGTCAAGCCGCTCAACACGACCGAGCTCGACCTGGCCATCGAGAAGGCCTTCCAGGTCCGGTCCCTCGAGGACCGGGTCAGCTACCTGGTCGAGGAGCGCAAGAAGGAATACACGATCGACAACATCATCGGCCGCTCGGCGCCCATGCGCAACGTCTTCAAGCTCATCGGCTCGGTGGCCAACACCCGGGCCAACGTCCTCATCCAGGGCGAAAGCGGCACGGGCAAGGAGCTGGTGGCCAAGGCCATCCACTACAACAGCCCGTTCCGGGACGAGCCCTTCATCGTCATCAACTGCTCGGCCATCCAGGACACCCTGCTCGAGTCGGAGCTGTTCGGGCACGTCAAGGGGGCCTTCACCGACGCCGTCAGCGAGACCAAGGGCAAGTTCGAGATCGCCGGCAAGGGCACCCTGTTCCTCGACGAGGTCGGGGACGTCTCGCCCAACCTCCAGAGCAAGCTCCTCCGGGTCATCGAGACGCGGGACTTCATGAAGGTCGGCGGCGAGAAGGTCCTCAAGACTGAGGCCCGCATCATCGCCGCGACCAACCAGAACCTCAAGGCCCTGATCGAGAAGGGCCGCTTCCGCGAGGACCTCTTCTACCGCCTCAAGGTCGTCGAGATCGCCCTGCCGGCCCTGCGGGAGCGGCGCGAGGACATCCCCGACCTGGTGGCCTACCTCCTGGAGAAGATCAACCGGGAGCTCCGCCGCAACGTCCGCAAGGTCCCGCCCGAGGTCATGCAGGTCCTCAGCGACCTGCCCTGGCGCGGCAACGTCCGGGAGCTCGAGAACGCCCTGACCCGGGCCGTCATCCTGGCCAAGGGGGACGTCCTGCTCATGGAGAACCTGCCCCTGGAGCCGGACGAGCGGCGGGCCTTTCCGGAGGAGCTGGTGCCGCTCGAGGAAGTCGAAAAGAAGTACATCCAGCACGTCCTCAGCGCGGTCAAGGGCAGCAAGACCCGGGCCAGCCAGGTCCTCCAGATCAGCCGCCCGACCCTCGACAAGAAGATCAAGGAATTCGGGCTGGAGCTCGGGGAGACCCCTTGAGCCGGCCGGGCGGCCGGGCCGCCCTGTAAAAAAAATTAGCTGGCCGGGCGGCGCCGGCCGGCGGCCGGGCCTATTCTTCCCTGTCGGAGCCCTTCCGGAGTTGGCACGAAAGGTGCAATTTATCCGGGTAGGAGAAACGAAAGGCCACAGACATGGACACCAAGAAGATCGCCCTGGTCGACGACGACGACTCCATCCGCAAGACCTTCGCCCTCATCCTGGGCAAGAAATACCGGTTTTCGGCCCACAAGGACCCCCGGCAGGCCCTCGACAAGATCAAGGGCTCCCGGCCCGACCTGGTCATCGCCGACTTCAAGCTGCCGTATTACAGCGGCGTCGAGCTCATCAAGAGGCTGCGCGAGAGCGGTTACGAGGGAGAGGCCATGCTCATCACCGGGCACCCCGACGAGGTCCGCCTCGACGACATGGGCCGGTTCGCGATCAGCTGCTTCTTCGTCAAGCCCCTCGACCTCGAGGTCCTCAACGCCTCCATCGACCGGCTTTTCCAGCCCCGGCCCTCCGAAGCCGCCGCCCATTAAGCCGGTCCCTCCGTCGGTACCTGGTCTTTACAAACGCCGTTTTTCCCCTGGAGGCGTAAAGACCTGGCCCCGTCCGCCCTCGTCCGGTTGAATCCGTCCCCGCTTCGCGTCTATAATCCCCCCTCGCCCCAACCGCTCGCCAGGAGGTGTCCCATGTTCCGTCCCTCGGGTCTGACGCGCCGGGATTTCGCCCGCTATCTCGTGGCCGGGTCCGCCGCCTCCCTCGCCGCCCTCGGCGAGGCCAACGCCGGGCTCTACCAGAAGATCGCCGAGCTCAATCAGAAGTACCTCGACGACGAGGCCCCCGACGGCGTCTATTGGGAAGAGGTCCGCAAGCTCTACGGCTTCGAGGACCGCTTCATCATGATGAACAACGGCACCCTGGGCCCCATGCCCAAGGCCGTCTACAACACGCTGACGCGGGTCTTCGGCGTCCAGGTCTCCAATCCCTACGACGGCTACAACTTCCTGCCCAACATCCGCGAGTCCGTCCGGACGAAACTGGCCGCCTTCGTCGGCGCCTCGCCCGACGAGGTGGCCCTCACCAGCAACACGACCGAGGGCCTGAACCTCGTCGTCAACGGCCTCGACCTGGCCCCGGGCGACGAGGTCCTGATGTCCAACCTCGAGCACCCCGGCCACATCGGCCCCTGGAAGCTCAAGGAGAAGCGGGCCGGCATCCGCATCAAGGAGGTTCCCCTCAGCCCGACGGCCCGCACGGTCGACGAGGTCGTCGGCGCCTTCGCCGCGGCCGTCGGCCCCCGGACCAAGGTCATCAGCCTGAGCCACACCTGCTTCATCACCGGCCTCATCCTGCCGCTCAAGGAGCTCAGCCGGATGGCCCACGATAAAGGCCTGTTCATCCTGGCCGACAGCGCCCACGGCATCGGCATGCTCGACCTGGACATGAAAGCCCTGGGCATCGACGCCTTCTCCTCGAGCCCCTACAAGTGGCTCGGGGCGCCGACGGGGGTTGGGCTCCTGTACGTGCGCAAGGAGGTCCTCGACCGGATCCAGCCGACCGTCGTCAGCTCGGGCTGGGAGACGGCGACGACCGCCGCCAAGCTCGACCCGTCCGGGCAGCGCTCGGACGCCCTCCTCTACGCCCTCGACGAGGCCCTCGACTTCAACACCCGGATCGGCAAGAGCCGCATCGAGCGCCGCATCAAGGTCCTGGCCGCCCGGCTCAAGCAGGAGCTGGCCAAGGTCCCGGGGGTCAAGGTCCACACCCCCGTCGACCCCTACCTCAGCGCCGGGCTGACGGCCTTCTCGATGGGCGGCGGCCTCGAGGCCCGGCTGGTCGACTTCCTCCGCGAGAAGTACAACCTCGTCGTCCGGACGACGGGCAATGTCAAGGCCGGGACGTACGGCGTCCGGGTCTCGACGCCGATCTACGTCTCGACCAAGGAAGTCGACATGGTCGTCGAGGGGGTCCGGACCCTCATGGGCCGCAAGGCCTGAAAAAAAGTTTACGTTTTACGCCCCTAGCCTGGTCCCTATCAGGGGAGGGGACCTGGCACAGAATTTGCATAATTTTATGGCGTGAAACGCTTAACGAACGGTTTCCACTTCCGCGTTCCCGATACCCTTCCATAACCCTCCTTCTTTTGTTCCGGAGCGAGGGGCGCCGCGGGGGCGCCCCTCACTCACCTTTTTCGCCCCTCGTTGACTCGGTCTCGGCCGCTGGTGTAGCATGAGGCGAAAATCTCGAAGGAGAGCCCCATGCCCAGCCCCGCCAAAAGCCCCCACCTGCCGTTCGGCGACCAGCGTACCGCCCCCTGGTACGGCAAGGACATCATCTCGGTCAAGCAGTTCAGCCGGAACGACCTCGACTATATCTTCGGAGTGGCCCACGAGATGCGGGTCATGGTCGAACGGGTCGGCACGTTCGACCTGCTCAAGGGCAAGATCCTGGCTTCCATCTTCTACGAGCCCTCGACGCGGACCTCGTCCTCGTTCATCGCGGCCATGCAGCGGCTGGGCGGCAGCGTCATCAACATCAACGAGGTCCGCTACTCCTCGGTGGCCAAGGGCGAGAGCCTGCCCGACACCATCCGGACCCTCGAATGCTACGCCGACGTCATCGTCATCCGGCACCCCGAGCTCGGCTCCGCGGCCAAGGCGGCCGAGGCCGCCGGCAAGCCGGTCATCAACGCCGGGGACGGCGTCGGCGAGCACCCGACCCAGGCCCTCCTCGACGCCTTCACCATCCACGAGGAGCTGGGCCGCATGGACGACCTGACCGTGACCATGCTCGGCGACCTCAAATATGGCCGCACCGTCCACTCGCTGTCGCGCCTGCTGTCCCTCTACAAGGCCAAGCTCCACTACGTCTCGCCCGACATCCTGCGCATGCCGCCCGAGATCATCGCCGAGCTCGAAGCCAAGGGCGTCCATCAGAAGGAGCACGCGGCCCTGGACGAGCCCCTGCCCGCGACCGACGTCCTCTACGTCACCCGCGTCCAGCGGGAGCGCTTCGAGAGCGAGGCCGTCTACGACTCGGTCAAGGGGGCCTTCGTCGTCGACAAGAAGGTCATGGCGGCGGCCAAGGACCGCATGATCGTCATGCACCCGCTGCCCCGGGTGACCGAGATCAGCACCGATTTCGACGCCGACCCCCGGGCCGCCTACTTCCGCCAGATGGAATACGGCCTGTACGTCCGCATGGCCTTGCTGGCCATGGTCCTGGGCAAGGCCTGAGGCCGTCATGGGACGCCCGAGGATCCCGTCCTGTCTCGTCGCCGCCGTCCTCCTGACCGGCCTGGCCGCTACGCCTCTCCTGGCCCAGCGGACCGGCTACACCTCCGAGGAATTCGTCCGCCGCCGGGCCGCCCTCCTGGCCCAGGTCAAGGACGGCGCCGTCGTCCTCTTCGGCGACGCCGCCGTTCCCGCGGGCACGCACTTCCGCCAGGACAACGACTTCTTCTATCTCACCGGCGTCGACGATCTCGGGGCCGTGCTGGTCCTTTCCCCCTTCGGCCGGCCGGGCGCGTACCTCTTCCTCCCCCAGCGCTCGGCCCGCGAGATCCAGTACGACGGCCCCGGCCTGCTCGAGGACGCCGCTGCCAAGGCCAAAGCCGGGTTCACCGACGTGCTGGCCGTCGGCGACCTCGACGAGTTCCTGGCCCGCCTGACCGGCCGGGGAGCGGGCAAGCTCTACGTCCGGCTCTCGCCGCGGGACACCCTCGACGACGCCCGCTCCGAGACGGCCCTGATGGACGGGCGCCGGGCCCGCAGCCACTACAACGACCAGCTGTCGGTCGACCAGTACCGGCTCGAGAAGCTCCGCCAGCGCTACCCGCAGATGGCGCTTGCCGACATCGCCCCGGCCCTCGACGCCCTGCGGGCCGTCAAGACGCCCGAGGAGATCGAGATCCTGCGCCGCAACGGCCGCCTTTCGGCCGAAGGCGTCCGGCAGGCCATGCGGACCACGCGCCCGGGCGTCTTCGAGTACGAGATCGAGGCCGCGGCCATGGCCGTGGTCCTCAAGGGCGGAGCCACGGGGGCCGCCTACGCCCCCATCGTCGGGTCGGGCCCCAACTCCTGCATCTTCCACTACGAGAAGAACTCCCGGCGGGCCGGGGCGGGCGAGGTCGTGCTCATGGACTTCGGGGCCGACCTCGACCACCTGGCCATGGACATCACCCGGACCTGGCCGGCCTCGGGCCGGTTCACGCCCGAGCAGCGGGAGGTCTACGCCATCGTTCTCGAGGTCCAGAAGGCCTGCATCGCGGCCTACCGGCCGGGCGCGACGCCCCAGTCCGTCCGCGACGAGGTGGCCGCGGTCCTGAAGGCCAAGGGCATCGACCCGCGCGGCCTCACCGGCGGCTTCGGCCACGGCGTCGGCCTGTGCGTCCACGACGTCCCGCTCGGCGGCGTCCTCAAGGAGGGCATGGTCTTCGCCATCGAGCCGGCCCTCTACTACCCGGACAAGGGTTTCGGGGTCCGCATCGAGGACACCGTCCTCATCACCAAGACCGGCTGCGAGGTCCTGACCAAGGACGTGCCCAAGGAGATCGACGAGATCGAGAAGCTCCTGGCCGGCCGGGACCGCTGAGGCCGCTCCGTCCGCGAGCCCCGCATGGAACCGTCCGCGCTGCTGGCCCGGGTCGAGAAGGGCCTGTGGGCCCCGCTCCCCGGCATCCCGGCCCAGCTACGGATGGCCCCCGAGCCGCGGACCGGCCACAGGGCCTATTTCGAGGTCGAGGACACCAGCCGCAAGGCCGGCGTCCTCATCCTGCTCTATCCCAAGGACGGCCGTCTCCGCCTTCTCCTGACGCGGCGGACCGAGCGCGTCAACCACCACCGCGGCCAGATCTCCCTGCCGGGAGGGGAGCAGCACCCGGGCGAATCCATCGAGGCCACGGCCCTTCGCGAGACGGTCGAGGAGCTGGGGCTCGACCTCGGCGCGGTCCGCGTCCTGGGCCGGCTGACGCCCCTCTATATCCCTCCCAGCAATTACTGCGTCTACCCCGTCGTGGCCTCCATCCCCGGCCCGCTCGCCTTCAGGCTGCAGCCGGAGGAAGTGGCCGAGGTCATCGAGCCGCCGGTCGACCATCTGGCGGACCCGGCCTGCCTCGGCCGCGAGACCCGGCATTACGGCGACCTGGACCACGAGGTCCCCTTCTACGCCTACGAAGGGCACAAGATCTGGGGCGCCACGGCCATGGTCCTGGCCGAATTCCTGGCCCTCGTTTGACCCCGCCGGCCGGCGCCGATACAATAGCCCCGAAAAGAGGTCCGGACATGAGCTCCCGCAAACGCATCCTGAGCGGCATCCAGCCGAGCGGCACCATCCACATCGGCAATTACTTCGGCGCCATCGAGAACTGGGTCCGGCTGATGGACGAGTACGACTGCTTCTTCACCATCGTCGACCTGCACGCCATCACCGTGACCTACGACCCGAAGCTCCTACCGCAGCGCATCTGGGACGCCGTTCTCGACAACATGGCCGCCGGCCTCGATCCGGCCCGGTGCACCCTCTTCGTCCAGAGCCACGTCCCCGAGCACACCGAGCTGTGCTGGCTCCTCAATTGCGTGACGCCCCTCGGCGAGCTCAACCGGATGACCCAGTTCAAGGAGAAGTCCGAGCAGGAGCGGGAGAACGTCACGGCCGGCCTGCTCAACTACCCCATCCTCCAGGCCGCCGACATCCTCGTCTACAAGGCCGACGCCGTGCCGGTCGGCGAGGACCAGGCCCAGCACCTCGAGATCACCCGCGAGATCGCCCGCCGCTTCAACGGCCGCTTCGGCGAATATTTCCCAGAGCCGGCGACGCTCATCGGCCGGGGCGCCCGGGTCATGGGCCTCGACGGCGCCGCCAAGATGAGCAAATCGCTCGGCAACGCCATCGGGGTCACCGAGGAGCCCGAAGCCATCTGGGACAAGCTCCGGCCGGCCAAGACCGACGAGGCCCGCAAGCGCCGCAGCGATCCCGGCGAACCCGGCCGCTGCAACATCTACAGCTACCACGCGCTGGTGACGCCCGAAGCCGAGCGGGCGGAGATCGCCGCCGGCTGCCGCGGCGCGACCATCGGCTGCATCGACTGCAAGAAGATCTTCCACCGCAACCTCATGGCCGTCCTCGATCCCATCCGCGAGCGGCGCCGGGCCCTGGCCGCCGAGCCCGAGCGGGTCCGGGAGGCCCTCCGCCAGGGGGCGGAGAGGGCCCGGGGCGTGGCCCGGGAGACCCTCGACGGGGCCAAAAAGCTCATGGGCCTCCTCTAGGGAACCTTTCCGCCCGCCCGTCCGTCTTGTCTTATGATCGTCGTTCTCTAGGAGGTTTCCCGTGACCAAGATCAAGGTTCTCATCGCCCTGACCGTCACTCTCCTTCTGCTGGCCGTCTCGTGCACCTTCGCCATGGCGGAGCACCGGGAGGACTTCTCGAAAACCCTGCCCCTGAAGTCCGGGGAACGCTTCTCCCTCGAGAACGTCAACGGCGATGTCCGGGTGACGACCTGGAAAGAGGCCCAGGTCGAGATCAAGGCCGTCAAGTCCAGCCGCCGGAGCGAGGAGGAGTTGGACAAGGTCGAGATCCGGGTCGAAGAGGTCGCCGGCGGCGTCGCGGTCAAGGCCGTCTGGCCCAAGTTCCCGCGCCGGGCCCGGGTCAGCGTCGACTTCGAGATCCGCGTCCCCGAGGGGGTCGTCCTGGACGAGGTCGGGACCGTCAACGGCGGCGTCGAGGTCCGGGGCCCGTTCGCCCGGGCCGACGTGGGCACGACCAACGGCTCGGTCACGGTCGAGGACGGCTCGGGCGAGATCGAAGCCTCGACGACGAACGGCTCCGTCCGGATCAGCCGGTTCACGGGCCGCATCGACGCGGGCACGACCAACGGGAACATCCGCCTGGAGGGCGTCACCGTCAAGGGCGGGCTGGAGGCCGGCACGACCAACGGCTCCATCACCGTGTCCTTCGCTTCCCCCGAGACGCTCGACGCCGACCTCTCGGCCCATACCACGAACGGCCACATCACGGTGGATTTCCCCGTCACGCTCAAGGCCCTGCGCCAGTCGAAGCGCCACGTCGAGGCCAGGATCGGGCAGGGCGGCCTGCCGATCGAGCTCGAAACGACCAACGGCTCCATCACCCTGACCAAATAGGGACCGTCCTCCGGATTTCTTGGCTGGGGACATGTACCTCCGGTACGTGTCCCCGGCATACTGCGTCCTCGTTCTCCCGGTGACTGTCCCCCTTGTCCGAGGCGCAGAGCGCCCGCGGGGACTTCACGGGACCCGTCAAAAAAGATTAAAATAGGGGAGGTCCGAGCATGCCCGCCTCCTCCGAAACCCCCTTCACCCGCGAGGTCAAGCGCGTCCTCCGCTCCGTCCCCCGCGGCCGGGTCGTGACCTACGGCCAGGTCGCCTCCCTGGCCGGGCGAGACGGCGCGGCCCGGGGCGTGGCCTGGATCCTCCACTCGTCGTCGGAGGCGGCCGGCCTGCCCTGGCACCGGGTCGTCGGCGCGTCCGGACGGATCTCGCTTCCCCGCGGCCGCGGCTTCGCCGAGCAGAAGAAGCGCCTCGTCGCCGAAGGCGTCGCGGTCGGCCCGGGCGGCCGGATCGACCTGAAGCGCTACCGGTGGGAATCCGCCTCCGGCGCGGCCGCCCGCAAATTCCTGATAAGTTTGGGGTCAGACCCCAGGAAGTCAAAATAAATCAGCAACTTAAGCCGATTTTAGGATTTAATAAGGGCTAAAAATCGGCTTTTTTGCCCCAAAAAAGCGGCACCGGGCCCCGAAGATCAGCTCGCGGGCCGGATACGGATGTTCCGGAAGTAGATCGGAGCCCCGGCGTGCTTGCCCTGGAAGCCGATCCGTCCCCTGGTCGCCAGCTCCGCCTTGGGCCGGCTCAACCAGGCCGGGATCTCGCTGCCGTCGGGATTGGTCGTGGCCGACGTCCACAGGGCCATGTCCATGTCCGTGACCTTCTCGCCGTTGAGCTCGACCGTGATCTGCTTCCCGGCGCAGGTGACCGTGAAATGGTTCCATTCCCCGGCCGGCTTGACGGCGCTCTTCGTCGGGGCCAGATGGCCGAAGATAGCGCCGCAGTGCCAGGTCGCGGGGGACTTGGCCCATTCCTCGGCGAAGTCGTCGGCGATCTGGACCTCGACCGAGTTGGGGATCCAGTCGGCGACGTCCGAGCAGTAGACGATGACCCCGCTGTTCGTCCCCGGCGCGGTCATGAACTCGAGGTCGAGGACGAAGTTCTCGTGTTCGCCCTTCGTCCAGAGGGCCTGGTCCTCGGAGGCGGTGATGACACCGTCGGCGACCGTCCAGACGCCGGCCGGGAATTCGGCGTCCGAGAGGTCGGCGGCGAACAGAGGGGTCCAGGCGGGCTCGGCCGCGGCGGGCGCCGCCGGCGCCTCGGCCTTCTTGCAGGCGATCGCCGGGGACAGAGCGAGGACGGCCGTCATCACGGGAACGAGTATGGATTTCACGCGCATCGGGAGGGCTCCTTTCGGGGGCATGTCGATCCTACTCTATCAATTTTCGCCGGACGGGGACAAGCCGCCTCTCTCGACAAGCCGGGGACACGTACCGAAGGTACGTGTCCCCGGCTAAGCCGCCCGGCTTGCCGGATCTGCCGTCCTGGGCTATCCTCTACTCTCCGAATCCCTCATCCGGAGGTCCGGCCATGAGCAAGCGCTTCCCGTCCTTCGTCGCCTTCGGTCTCGCCGCCGTCCTGGCCCTGACGGCCTGCGCGACCAAGCCGGCCGCGACGGTGCCCGCCGCCGCGAAGAGGCCCCTCGTCCTGGGCATGCACGCCATCACCGAGACCGACGCCGACGCCCGGACGCTCATCGGCGAGGTCCCGGCCCTGGCCCGATGCGGCGTCGACCTCCTCATCGTCGAGGTCGACTACTGGTACGACTACGCCTCCCATCCCGAGCTCCGGATGGAGAACCCGGTCAAAAAAGAGACCGTCAAGGCGCTCCTGGCGGCCTGCCGGGCCCGCGGCATCCGCGTCGTGCCCCAATTCCAGAGCCTCGGCCATCAGTCCTGGGCCGAGAAGACCTTCCCGCTCCTCGTCGAGTACCCCCACCTCGACGAGACCCCGGACAAATATCCCGGCAACAAGGGCAAGGACCCCTGGGGCACGGACTTCTACTGCCGCAGCTGGTGCCCCCTCCACCCGGACCTCCTGCCGATCGTCAACGACCTCTACGACGAGCTCCTCGACGTCTTCGAGGCCGACGCCCTCCACGTCGGGATGGACGAGGTCTTCATCATCGCCGACGCCGACTGCCCCCGCTGCGGCGGCAAGACGACGGCCGAGGTCTTCGCCCGGGCCGTCAACGACGCCTACGACCACATCGTCCGCGAGCGCGGCAAGGAGATGATGATGTGGGCCGACCGCCTGCTCGACGGCCAGGCCACGGGCTACGGCCTGTGGGAAGCGTCCATGAACGGCACGGACAAGGCCATCGACATGATCCCCAAGGACATCGTCATGTGCGATTGGCACTACGAGCCGAAGTACCCCCGCCAGACCGCCCCGAAGTCCGTGTTCCCCTCGCCCCGGATCTTCGCCGACAAGGGCTTCCGGGTCCTGCCGACGAGCTACCGGAACGTCGAGGCCGTCAACCGGTTCATCGACCAGTCCCTGGCCGTGCCCGGGGACAAGGTCCTCGGCCACCTCTGCACGGTCTGGCATCCCCTCAAGGCCGGGCACTACGGCAAGCTCAAGCAGCTCAAGGCCGCTTCGAAGAAGATCAAGGCCGCGCGGGGCTGACCTTCGCCCGCCGCCGGCCTATCTCGCGACGGTGACGAGGTTCCGCCGCCGCAGCGCCTCGAGCCCGTTCTCCCAGGGGCCGCCGGCGCCCCACAGGTAATAGGAGAAGTAGCGGACCGTCTTCCGGAAGATCGGCACCCAGGGCTGGAACTCGGCGTAGTAGTGGGCCGATTCGCCGTTGGACGGGTGGTTCATCCACATGTGCAGGAACTCGGGCTCGCTCACCGGGAAGGCCCCGACGAACGAGACGTCCTCGACCGTGTCCCTCCCGGCGTTCCATCCCTCCGCCAGCTCGAAGACCTCGCCGAAATACTCCTCCGGCCGCATCCGGACCTCGCGCCGCCCGCCCTTGGCCGGGACGACGAAGACGTCCTCCGGGCCGTGCTCCCGTCCGAGGGCCAGGATGGGCTGGGGCCCGAGCATGTTCAGCTCGGGGTTCCGGAACTCCAGGGCGAAGCGGACCTCGAGCAGGGGAGAGGCGCCGTCAAGGGTGAAGACCTTCTCCATGCGGTTGCCGTAGTAGTCGGCCGTCATGCGGACCGTCGCCGAGGTCCCGCCGGCCTTGACGATCTCCGCGTCGTAGACCTTGTGGGTCTCGATCGAGGCCTGGCCCAGGAAGTCCTCGAAGCCGCCGTAGGGATAGAAGCCGCGCTCGCGGAACGGCCGTCGGTCCGAGTATTCCTTCTCCGGCCAGAGCTTGAAGAAGACGTTATCGTTCTTCTCCTTGACGACATACTCGATGACCCGCGCCCCGATCGCGAGGAGCGTGACGCGGACCCGGTCGTTCTCCAGCCGGTACTCCATGAGGCCGTCGCCATCGAGATCGACCGGCGTGACGGTCACCTGCCCCGCGGCCTCGCCGACGCCGAGCTGGGTCTCGGCCGTGACGCCGAGGGCCGTCGTCCGGACCGTGTAGTGGCCCGGCCGGAGCGGCAGTTTGAACTCGAGGGCCCGGTGCTCGCCGGGACGGGCCGCCGCCGTCAGCGACGCCGCCAGGACCGGGGCCGCCGGTCCCTCCTTGGCGAAGACCCTGACCTCGACCGGGACATCGGGTCCTTGGCCGAAGTTGTGGACGGACACGGGGAACGCGACCTCGGGCGCCAGCCCGTAGAGGAGCTTATGGACGGCCACAGCCGGCGGAAGCTCGAGCGCGGCCAGCGTCCTCTTCACTCGGCCTTTCCAGCGGGCTTCGACGAGGACCGGGTTGGCCCGTCCCATGGCCGCCGCCGTCGGCCGCAGGGGGAAGGTCAAGGTCCGTTCCGCGCCCGGTGGGACGACGAGCTCCTCTCCCGCCTTCCCGGCCGCCACTCCCGGCGCCGGGCGGCAGACGACCCGCCCCTCGAAAGGCCCGTCGCCGAGATTGGCCAACCGGACACGGAGGTCCGATCCTTCGACCGAGGCTTCGAGCTCGACCCGATCCCCGAACAACTCCTCCAGCCGGACCCGGTCGAGAAGGAGCATCTGCAGGGCCTCGCGGAACCGCGCCGGGCCCATCATCCGGCCCTGCGGCAGGACCCCGACGGCCCGCCGGCCGAGGATGGCCCGCCACATCCCGTCCCGGTCCCATCTCCGGCCTTTTTCCGAGAAGAGGACCATGCAGGCCGGCGCCTCGTCCTTGACGAGCCCGGTCTGGAGGATGAAGGGGACGTCCTCCGTGTCGATCTGCCTCTTGTTGCCGTCGATCGCGATCTGGCCGTCGTACCGGTATGTGTCGCATTCAGGGGCGTAGACCGGGCGGAAGACGTAGCCGCCGCGGTCTTTGACGAAGCGGATCCACTCCTCCTCGGTCGGCATGTCCTGGATCTTGAGCCCGTCGTAGCTTCTGAGCCCGTAGGCGACCGTGCCCAGGCTGTGAGTGGCCTTGCCGGTGCCGACGTCGACCGCGACGCCGTCGAGCCCGACCTTCCGGAGCCACTCCGGCAGCTCGTCCCGCATCATGAAGTCCATGTAGCCGCCGAAGGTGAACCAGTCGTTGCCCTGGGCCAAGCCCTGCCCGACGACCTCGAGCGGGTGTCCCGGATGGCAGGTGACGCTGTGGAGGAGCGTCCCCGTCCCGAACCAGCCGCGGTGGAGGTCGTGGCGGGCGACGACGTCGCGCACATCGGCGAGCAGCTGTTTCAAACGCGCCCGGTCCCGGGCCTCTTCGCCCACCACGGCGAAGAGACGACGGTCCCCGTCGGCCAGGGCGATGGCGATGATCTCACGATAGCCCGCCGCCCGGGCCTGGTGGCTGCCGAAGGCGGCCCTGGCGCCGGCCAGTCCGGGGGCCTTGGCCAGCAGCTGGACGCCCAGCGGGCTCGACGGCGCGGCCCAGACGAGAGCGTGACCCTTCGCCAGGGCCCGGGCCAGGGCCTCGTCCGTGGGGTCCTCGAGCTCGGCCACGGGACG
Organism: Candidatus Aminicenantota bacterium; assembly: GCA_017999365.1. Taxonomy (GTDB): domain Bacteria; phylum Acidobacteriota; class Aminicenantia; order Aminicenantales; family Saccharicenantaceae; genus RBG-16-66-30. The sequence continues at coordinate 777,811 of JAGNLW010000001.1, read as the reverse complement.
TTCGAGCCAGGCGTCGAGGAAGCCCTCGTCGACGACCAGGCCGGGAAGGCCCAGCTCCTCGGCGATATCGGCCTTGTTCTGGACCACGGCCGCGGCCACGTCGGGCCGGCCCATGAGGAAGAGGTTGCCGTGTTGGGCCCACGACCAGGCCGCCGTCTGCCAGTAATTCGTATAGCCGCTGAAACGGCCCCGGTGTTCGACCGGCGCCCGGTCGGCCGCTCCCGCCGGGCCGGGCCCGGACAGGCGGATGAACCGGTCGAGCGCCTCCCGGGGCGCCCCGGCCGCGGCCGGGGGGACGAGAACGAGCGCGGCCAGCAGGGCCGCCGCCGACCGGGAAATGGCACGATGTCTCATGGGCGTCCTCCTCCGGAGCGAAGCTGTCCCTATGGTTTACCCCATCCGGGAGGGCGAAGGCAATGGGCGCGTCCCCGGCGGCCGTCCGCCTCGGCGGACGTCACTCCGTGTAGAGGGCGTCGATGAGGGCGGCGTATTTCTGTTCGACGATCGTCCGCCGCACCTTGAGGGTCGGGGTGACCTCGCCGGCGTCGAGCTCGAACTCCCGGTCGAGGACCGCGACCTTCTTGATCCGCTCGTAGGACGCCAGGCCCGGCGTCATGCGGTTGGCCTCTTCGAGCAGGAAGGCGGCCGTTTCGGGCCGGCGGCAGAGCTCGGCGCGGTCGGCGACGGCCCAACCCTTGGTTTTGGCCAGGGCCTCGAGCTTGTCGAAGTCGGGGACGATGAGGGCCGAGATGAACTTCCGGCTGCTGCCCACGACGACGGCGGAAGCGATGTACGGGCTGGCCTGGATGAGGCCCTCGATGGGCTGGGGGGCGACGTTCTTGCCGCCGGAGGTGACGATGATGTCCTTCTTGCGGTCGGTGATGACGAGGAACCCGTCCTCGTCGAACCGGCCGATGTCCCCGGTCGAGAGCCAGCCGTCCTTGAGGACCTCCCGCGTGGCCGTCTCGTTCCGGTAATACCCCATCATGATGTTGGGCCCGCGGGCCAGGATCTCGCCGTCGTCGGCGATGCGCAGCTCGATCCCCGGGATGGGCACGCCGGCCGTCCCGAAGCGGACCCGGCGCGGGGTGCTGCCGGTCAGCACGGGGGACGTCTCGGTCAGGCCGTACCCCGGCATGATCCTGAGGCCGATGGCGTAGAAGAACTCGCCGATGTCCTTCGACAGGGGAGCCCCGCCGCAGATGGCGTACCGGATCCGGCCGCCGGTCCGGGCCGTGATCTTGGCGAAGACGAGCCTCTTCGCCACGGCCCGTTTGAAGGCCAGGTGGGCCGGGACGGGCCGGCCGGCGACGGTCAAGGCCGCGTGCTTCTTCCCGGTCGCCAGGGCCCAGACGAAGATGGCCCGCTTGAGCCGGGAGCCGGCCAGGATCTGGTCCATGATCCGGGTGTAGATCTTCTCGAACACCCGGGGCACGCTGACGATGATGGTCGGCCGGACCTCGACCATGTTGAGGGCCAGGGCCTCGATGTTCTCCGCGTAGGCGATGGTCGCGCCGACGTGGAAGAGGAAATAGGTGGCCGTCCGCTCCAGGACATGCGAGAGGGGCAGGAAGGACAGACCCGTGTCGGCCTCGCCGAAATCGATGAACGAGGCCAGGGACAGGACGTTGCTGACGAAATTGGCGTGGCTGAGCATGACGCCCTTGGGGACGCCCGTCGTGCCGGAGGTGTAGATGATGGAGGCCAGGTCGCCGGGGCGGACGGCCCCGGCGGCCTTCTCGAACGCCCCGGGGGCGGCCTCTTCGGCCCGCCGTCCCATCTCCACGACATCCGACAGGGCGTGGGTCCCGGCCGGCGGGTCGCCGTCGATGACGATGACCCTTTCGAGCGCGGGCAGGCCGGCCCGGACGGCCTCGACCTTGGCCCACAGGTCGAGATCGGAGCAGACGACGATCCGGGCCCCCGAATCCTCGAGGAGGAAGCGGATCTGTTCGGGCAGGAGCGAGGTGTAGATGGGCACGGTGACGGCCCCCGCGCACAGCGCGGCGAAGTCGGCCATGACCCACTCCGGACGGTTCTCGGACAGGATGGCCAGCCGGTCGCCCGGGCCCAGGCCGAGCTCGCGGAAGCCGAGCGACAGGCGTCGCACGCCGCTCTCGACCTCGTCCGTGGAGAGCCTGGTCCAGTCGGCGCCGACCTTGAAGCGCATCCGTTCGGGCTTCGGGAAGGTCCGGCAGGAGCGGAGGAAGAGCCCGCTGAGGGTGGTCACGGTGTCGTCGGTCATGGTCCCTTCTTTCTCGAGGACCCATTATACAACTTTTCCGGAGGTCCCCGGGGAAAAAGGGCGGCCCGCGCCCTCGGCGGCGGGCCGGCCCGTCAGCGCTCGAGGATGAGCTTGATCAGCTCGGCGGCCTTGTCCGCGAAGGCGGGATGGGCGGCCGCCTGCCGGGCCAGGTCCAGGGCCCGCTCGAGCGAGCCCGCGTTGTGGTAGCCGGCGGCGCCGTTGTACTGGGCCGTGGCCTTGGTCGCCTGGACGGCCAGGATCTGGACCTTCTTGCGGATGACCAGGCGGTTGCGCCGCTCGAGCGCCATCTCCGAGGCCTCGATCTCCTCGATCCTCTTCTCCAGGGCCCGCTCCCGGTCCTCGAAGGATCCGGCCGCTCCGGAGAAGTAGATGCCCGAGTTCAGCCAGTCCTTGCGGTCGGCGTAGAGCCGCCCGAGGTGGAAGGCGGCGTCGGCGTCCTCGGGCGCGAGATCGAGGGCCTGGCGCAGATCGCGCTCGGCGTCGTCGAGCCGCCCCTGCTTGTAGGCGATGATGCCGGAGAGCGTCGCGACGTCGGCGACGCCGACGAGGAAGACCTTGGCCGCATCGACCTCCCGCCGGGCCTCCTCGAGCCGGCCGAGCTCGTGGAGGTTCCAGGCCGACCAGTAATGGCCCTCGCCCATGTAGTAGGTGCCGAGCTCGAGGAGCCGGCCGAGAACGGCCAGGGCCTCCTCGTTCCGGGCGAGGTAACCGAGGGCCAGGCCCTTGCCGAGCAGGGCGTCGCGGTAGACCGGCAGGCGGGCCAGAGCCTTCTCGTTCCATTCGAGACAGCTCTCGGTCTCCTCCATCTGGAAGGCGACCTTGGCCAGGGAGATGAGGACGGAGAGCGAGCCGGGGAGGGCCGCTTCGGCGGCGAGGTAATGGCCTTCGGCCGTCAACAGCTTCCCGCCCAGGAGGGCCGCCTCGCCGAGGTAATAACGGACCTCGGCGAAGCCCGGGTCCGATGCCAGGAGCTTCTCGAGGGCCTCGAAGTCATAAGCCGGGGAGAGGGCGGCCTGGAAGGCGACGAGCCGCGAGGCCGGGTGGAGGGCCACGGCCGTCTTGGCGTCGAACGCGTCCGTGAACTTGTAACCGAACGCGGTCCGCAGGGCCAGGCGAAGGGCGGCGGCCAGGTCGTCGACCTTGGCTTCGGCCTCCAGTCCCCGGTCGATGTCCGCGATCCGGGCGTTGATCCAGTCGAGATGCGCGTCGAGGTCACGGCCGCCGATCCGGTCGCGGCCCGGATTGCCCTTGATCTTACCGGGCAGACCGGCCAGGAGCTCGAGCCAGGGCGCGTAGCGGGCCAGGGCGGGCTCGCGATCGTCGAGGGGACCGGGATCGAGCTCCGGCGCGTCGGGCGCGAGGCCCAGATCCTTCGCCCGAAGGCTGAGGGCGACGGCCGCCCGGAGGCGTTTCTCGGCCGCGCCCGGGGTCGAAGGCGCGGCGGCGGCGATCTCGCCGTAGATCCGCCGGGCTTCCTTCAGCGCGTTGAAATGGCCGGCCGCGAAGAGGGCGTCGGCCTCGACCATCCGTGCCGCGGCCGCGACGGCCGGATCGGGCCGGACGGGTGTGCGGACGCCGCCTGTGGCACAGGCGGCCGCGAAGCCGACGGCCCCGGCCAGGACCGTGATCCCGATGGACCGCGTCATAAAGCCTCCTCCGCCGGCGCCGGCCGGCCTCACCCCCGGGCTCCTCTCACCCGAGAATTCGTCCGTCCCCGGGGCGGCGTTTAGGCCGGCCGCCGGGTAAAGCCCGTTGACGCCATTGTAATATCCTTTACAGCCCCGGGAAAGGCCCTCAGGCTGGGACTCTTGGCATGTTCTGTGCAATAATCGGGGGCAGTTCGGCAGGAAAGGAGCCCCCCTCATGGACCGTCGCGACTTCATGGGCAAGGCCGGCTGCGCCGCAGCGGCTCTGGTGGCTTCGGGATCCCTGGCTTCCGGGCAGGACAAGGCCATACAGGCCGTATCGCCTCCGCCCCCGCCACCCTCCTCGCGCAAGAGGTACAAGATCGACATCGAGATCTTCGAGGCCCGCGAAGACACCTGGTGCCACAAGAAGGGCGACACCTTCGCCTACCCCGCCGACTGGGGCAAGCTCTGCCCGTGGCTCCGGGCCAGCCTCAACGAGTTCGTCCGCCTGCTCGAGAACGGCGTGACCCTGCCCTGGCGCTACGAGGGCACGCCCTACGAGAAGGTCGTCGACCCCGACGGCGTGACGACCGAGTACGTCCGCTGCCCCGATCCGACCTCGGCCCTGGTGGCCAAGATCACCCGGACCCGGGTTTGACGGGCGGCGGTCAACCTTTCCCGGCCGGGCGGAGTATTCTTTAGATGTCGAGGTACGCCGCCCCAGGAGCAGCCATGAACACCAAGAAACCGACCGTCCCGGCCCTCGCCATCGCTCTTCTCGTCGGCCTCGTTCCCGCCGTCTCGGCCGCGCCGCCCCAAGGCCAGGCCCCGGCCAAGCCGGAGCGGGTCGAGTCGGCCCGCTTCGACGTCCCCAGGGCCGCGACGCCCATCCGCATCGACGGCGTCCTCGACGAGGAGGCCTGGGCCGCCGCTCCGAAGATCCCGCTGCCGTTCGAATGGCAGCCCGGGGACAACATCCCGTCGCCCGTCGACACGGAATGCCTGGTCACCTACGACCTCCACAATCTCTACGTCGCCTTCCGCTGCCTCGATCCCGAGCCGGGCAAGATCCGGGCCCACCTCATGGACCGCGACGACACCGACACGCTCATCATGGACGACCACGTCAGCTTCATGGTCGACTCCTTCAACGACGAGCGCCGCGGCTTCCAGTTCCGGGTCAATCCCATGGGCGTCCAGGCCGACGCCAACTTCAGCGAGCTCGAGGGCTACGAGGACTTCTCCTGGGACGCCATCTGGAAGGCGTCGGCCAGGATCACGGATTGGGGCTGGGCCGTCGAGGTGGCCATCCCGCTCGGCCAGCTCCGCTTCCGCAGGTCCGACGGGCCCCAGACCTGGGGCTTCGAGGCCGAGCGCTCCTGGCCCCGGGACACCCGCCACCGCATGACCTCCCACGTCCGCTCTCGGAACGTCAACTGCATCCTCTGCCAGTTCAACAAGCTGACCGGCTTCGAAGGCGTCGTGCCCGGCCAGAACATCGAGTTGACGCCGACCGTCACGGCCGTCCGGACCGACGGCATGGACATGGGCGCGTACCCGGACGGCGCGCTGGCCCGCGGCGACATCAAAGACGACTACGGGCTGACCGCCAAGTGGGGCATCACGCCCAACCTCATCCTCAACGGCACGGTCAATCCCGACTTCTCCCAGGTCGAGGCCGATGTCGCCCAGCTCGAGATCAACCGCCGCTTCGCCCTCTTCTACCCCGAGAAGCGGCCCTTCTTCCTCGAAGGGGCCGACTTTTTCCTGACCCCGCTCCAGGCCGTCTTCACCCGGACCGTGGCCGACCCGCTCTGGGGGACCAAGCTGACCGGCAAGTCGGGGCGGACGGCCATGGGCGTCTTCGCCGCCCAGGACGATATGACCAACCTCATCTTCCCTTCGAACCAGGGCACGAGCCAAGGATCCCTCGACCAGTCGGCCACGGGCGGGGTCTTCCGCCTGCGCCAGGACATCGGCCGGGCCTCGACGCTGGGCGTCCTCTACACCGGCCGGATGGGGACCGGCTACGGCAACCACGTCGCCGGGGCGGACGGCTTCTTCCGGCTCGACCAGAAGAACCTCGTCGTCGTCCAGTTCCTGCATTCGGAGACGGAGTATCCCGGCGCCGTCGCCGAGGCCTACGGCCAGCGCGAGGGCCGCTTCGGCGGCAACGCCGCCACGGTCCAGTTCCAGCACTTCTCGCGGGCCTGGATCGTCAACCTGGCCTACCAGGATATGTCCCCGGGCTTCCGGGCCGACTACGGTTTCGTGCCGCGGGTCGACACCCGCCAGGGCGACGTGATGGTCTTCCGCCAGTTCTGGGGCAAGGCCAAGGACTGGTTCAACCTCATCCGCCTCGGCGTCGCCGGCGAGGTCGTCTACGACCACGGCGGGCGGCTGACCGACCGCGGCCTGACCCTCGGGCTGATGTACCAGGGCGACCTGGAGAGCACGGTCAACGTCCACGCCAACTTCACGCGCACCTTCTACGACGGGCAGTACTTCGACGCCGCCAACGGCGATCTCGTCTTTCGCATCCGTCCCTTCAGCGGCACCCAGGCCGGCTTCCAGGCCCAGGCCGGGCAGACCATCGACTACGCCAACGCGCGGCTGGCCCAGGGGCTCTCGGTCGGCCCCAACCTCGCGCTCAACCTCTTCCGGCGTCTCAACGTCGTGGCCGCCCACGCCTACGAGCGCCTGTCGTACCAGGGCGACACGGTCTACATCGCCAACCTGAGCCAGCTCAAGCTGGTCTGGAACTTCAGCGTCCGCTCCTTCGTCCGGGCCATCCTCCAGTACAGCGACCAGAAGCAGAACCCGGCCGTCTACACCTTCCCCGTGGACTCGCGGAGCCGCGGCCTGTTCACCCAGTTCCTGTTCTCCTACAAGCTCAATCCGCGGACGGTCCTGTTCCTGGGCTATTCCGACAATTCGTTGGGCGGCGTCTTCGACAGCTGGCTGGGCCCGGACCGCGTCGGGCTGACCCGGACCGACCGGACCTTCTTCCTGAAGATCGGGTACGCCCTGCAACTCTGAGCGGGCGGGCCGGGCTTTCCGGCGGCGGTCAGAAGCGGTATCCGGCCGTGAGGGAGAAGGCCGTGCTCCCGGGCGCCCCCGACGCCGCGCGCCGCGACACATATCCCCGGAGCTTGACATCCCCGAGGACGAAGACGTCGAAACCGGCCTCCGCGAACCAGGCCGGACCGGCCAGGACCTCTTCGACGGCCCCGGTCTCGGACGGCCGGGCCCCCCGGCCCGCGGTGGCCCAGACGAAGCTCGCCCCGGCGAAGTAGCGGCGCAGGCCGGCCATCCAGGTGAAGCCCGTTCCGGCGGCGGCATCCGCGGCGTAGACCCGGACGTTCGGATACCACGGGCCGAGGTAGGCCGCCGCGGAGGCGACCGTCATGAGCACGGCGCCGTCGCGGGCCGCGATCCGGCGGACGCCGAGCGAGGCTTCGAAGCGGGTCAGGAAGGACTGATAGACCTCGACGTGGACGGCCGACGGCGGGACGACCTCGGCCCGCGGGGCCACCGACAGGTCGAGATACCCGTAGGCCCCCTTCCAGAGCCGGGGATAGACCTCGAGCCCGGCGCCGTCGTCCCGTCCGCCGTCGCGCCAGGACCGGCCCGCCTTGGCCACGAAGCGGGCCCGGTCGTCGAACAGGCCGAAGAGGACCGCCAGTCCCAGGTCGCCGCTGTCGGGGCGGCCGTCGCTCCAGTGCTCGGTCCGGCCCGTCAGCCATATCTCGGGCCGGCGCACGAACAGCGGCACGGCCCGGTCGAGCGAGAGGCGGAAGTCCGCGTTGGCCGGCTCGAGCTCGACGGCCCGGGCCAGGTAGCCCCGGGCCCGCCCGTAATCCCCGCGTCCGAGCAGGACGGCGCCGACCCGGTGGAGGGCGCCGGCGTGGGCGGCGTCGAGGTCGAGGGCCCTCCGGCACAGGACCAGAGCGCCGTCGGGATCGCCCCGCCAGGCGGCCAGGTCGGCCAGCCCGGCCAGGGCGTCGGCCGAGCGCGGCTCCGCCTCCAGGGCCCGCCGGAAGGCCCCATCGGCGCCCTCGAGGTCGCCGCGCCAGGACCGGAGGCGGCCTTTGAAGACGATGAGGTCGGCGTCGGCCGGATTGGCGGCGAGGAGCGCGTCGACGACGGCCTCGCCTTCGTCCCATCTCCCGGCGTAGGCGTAGGCCCGGGCCAGGAGGAAGCGGACCTCGTCGTCTCCCGGATGGGCCCGCAGGGCCTCGAGGGCCAGGGCGACGGTCCGGTCGTAGCGGCCCTCGCGCAAGGCCGCCCGGACCTCGTCGGCGGACTGGGCTCGCGCCCGGCCCGGCGCAGCGGCCAGCGCCGCGGCCAGGCAGAGGCCGAGGACCGCCGTCGAGGCCCGGCGCCGTCCGCCGCTCATGGGGTTTGCCCCGCTTTGGCGAAGCCCCGCTTTTCCATCGCGCCCCAGCCGGGTTTCCTGCGGAGGTAATCGACGAAGCCCCAGGCCCGGACGAGGGCGAGGTATTGCCGGTAGAAGAGGTTCTCGACCACGCCGGCCGCCGTCAGGACGAGGATGTCGCGCGGCCGGGGGTAGCGGAACGAGGACAGCTCCTCGAGCAGGATGGCCAGGAGTGAGACGAACGTGCCGTAGAAGACGGCCGCGAAGAAGAAGGTCGCGGCGAAGGCGTAGTCGACGCGGCCGAACAGGATGTGCCCGGCGAACAGGGCGTATCCCAGGCACTCGATGAACGGTCCGGCCATCTCGAAGACGGCGTAGAACGGCAGGGCGAACAGGCCGGCGACGCCGTAGCGGGGCTTGAAGACCATGCCCCGGTGCCGGACCAGGGTCTCGACCAGTCCGCGGTGCCAGCGCCGTCTCTGGCGGGACAGGACGCGCAGGCTCTCGGGGGCCTCGGTCCAACAGATGGGGTCGGGGATGAACGGGATGCGGTAGGCCTGGCCCTGGTCGTGCATGTGCTTCTGCATGCGCACGACGAGGTCCAGGTCCTCGGTGATGGAATCCGCCCGGTAGCCGCCGCAGGCCAGGGCGATGTCCTTGCGGAAGATGCCGAAGGCCCCGGAAACGATGAGGGTGCTGCGCAGCATGCTCATGCCCAGCCGGCCGCCGAGGAAGGCCCGCAGGTATTCGAGGACTTGGAAGCGGGCGATCCAGTTGCCGGGGATGCCGACCCTGGCGACCTGGCCGTCGCGCACGGCGCAGCCGTTGCTCAGCCGGATGACCCCGCCGGCCCCGATGGTCCGCTCGGGGTCCTCGAGGAAGGGCCGGACGACCTTGAGCAGGGCGTCCCGCTCCAGGACCGAATCGCTGTCCACGGCGCAGAACAGGGGATAGCGGGAGACGTTGAGGCCGGCGTTCATCGCGTCGGCTTTGCCGCCGTTGGCCTTGTCGACGACCCGGAGCCGCGGGTGGAGGGCCGACCGGTAGATGCCCCGGAGGGGTTTCGTGCTCAGGACGCGCCGGAAGACCGTCCGCGACGGCTGGAGCCCGAAGGCCTCGGCCAGGCGGGCCAGGGTGGCGTCGGTCGAACCGTCGTTGACGACGACGACCTCGAAGACGGGGTAGCGGAGGGCCAGGAGCGAGCGGACGCTCTCGATGATGCCGGCCTCCTCGTTGTACGCGGGCACGATGACCGAGACCGGCCGGACGATGGGCATGCGGAAGATCTCGCCGAAGCGGACGAAGGTGACCAGCCGCCGGTAGCGGAGGATGCCGGCCAGCGAGAGCATGTTGAACAGGAAGTAGAACGAATTGATGAGCAGGAAATAGGACAGGATGACGTGCTCGAGCCCGGTCCCGAGGATGTGTCCGAGGCCGCTCACGCCGGTCCTCCCGTAAGGATGACCGAATCCAGGACCATGGCCGCCATATCGGACGCGAAGCGGTCCGCCCGCTGGGCCGCGACCTCCTGGAGCTCGAGGACGCCGACCAGGCCGAAGGCGGCCAGGGCGAAGCCGGCGTTGTGGCGGACGTGCCAGTTCGGGGAGAACAGGCCCCGGGTCAGGAGCGGCAGGGTCTTCCAGTCCTGGAGATAGCCCAGGCTGCGCAGGGCCTGGGCCTGGACGGCCCAGTCCGGATCGGCGGCCAGCCCGGCCAGGGTCCGGGACGCGGCCGGGACGTGCAGGTGTCCGAGGGCCCGGGCGACGCGGATGCGCAGCTCCTTGTCGGGATGGCCGGCGAAGCGGACGATGTCGGCGTACAGGCCGCGCAGGAGGAGGCGCCCGGCCATCTCCACGAGCAGGGCCAGCTTGACGACCGGCAGGTCCCTGTGGAGGGAACTCCGCAGGAACGGCTCGATCCGCGGACCGAGGCTGTGGAAGATGTTCGAATAGGCGTAGAGGTTGGGCTCGGGGTCCTTCTCGAAGATGTCGAAGATGATGGCCAGGGTGTCCCGGGAGGCGATGCCCGTCAAGGCGTTGAGGGCCGCCAGACGGACCACGGGCTTGTCGTGGAGCAGGGAGACCAGGTCGAGGGTCTCCGCCGGGCTGGAGAAATCGACGAACAGGCGGACGTTCTGGAGCCGGGTCGCGAGCCAGGGCGACCGCAGCTCGCGCCGGCAGCGGGCCTTGATGGTCCGTTCGAAGACGACCCGGAGCGGTTCGAGGGCCCGGCCCAGGAGGGCTTCCCGGTAGGCGACGAGCAGGGACTTGAGGACGCGGGCCCGGCCCCGATGGCGCCGGGAGAACTCCTCGGCCGCCCGGACCGGATCGGCGTCGGTCAGGACCTCGAGGAGGTCGCGCTCCATGGCCTCGTAGACGGCCCGGTCGCGCCGCTCGCGGGCCTGGACGACGAGGCGGCGGACGAAGATGAACAGGAACAGCATGCCCGAAAGCAGGAAGAGGTAGACGAAGCTAAAGAGGGCGACGGTCGACAGCATGGCCGTGCGCCTCCCTGAGGATCTTCTTGACCTTGGCCACGAGGATGCGGGGCGAGAACGGCTTGACGACGTACTCGGCGCCGGCCTCGAGGCTGCGGACGATGGCCTCCTCGTCGTCGAGCGACGACAGCATGAGCACGGGCAGGGCGGCCGTCCCCGGGTCCTGTTTCAGCCGGGCCAGGAGCTCGAAGCCGTCCATGCCGGGCACGGCCGCGTCGACGACGACCAGGTCGGGCCGCCCGCCGCGGGCCTGGGCCAGGGCGTCGGCGCCGTCCCGGGCCATGACGACGACGAAGCCCTCTTTGCGCAGGAAATGGGCGACGAGGTTGCGGGTCGTCGCGTCGTCGTCGACGAGCAGGACGCGGGGGGAGGCCCGCCGCGCCGCTTCCCGCCGTTCACCGTCCATGGTCCGTCCTTTCGTCTCCGTCCGCTTCGGTCCCGGGGCCGCCCCCGAGGGCCGGGAGGCGGTCCTCCCGGCCGTTCCCATCCTAGGGGAGAGGCGGACTCCCGCCCATCGCTCGCGGCGGGGATAGGCCGGGTGAATTTCGGCCCCGGGGGGCCGTCGCCGGGGGGAAGGGGTGCTCCCCCCTCCCGGCGAGGCTGGACAGGGGCCGCCACCATCTGGTACATTGCCCTCTCGCACCGGTGCTGAAAGGAGCCCCGCCATGAAGAAAGCCCTCCCCGTCACCGTCGTCCTCCTGATCGCCGCGGCCCTGGCCCCGGCCCTGGCCGGACAGACCGCCCTGAAGCCCGACATCCTCGGCACCTGGACCGGCTACGCCGTCGCCCCGGGCATGCGGTTCGAGCTGACGGCCGTCTTCGGCAAGACGGAAACGGGCTACTCCGGCGTCCTCAGCGACGCCAACGGGATGATCGCCGAGACCCCCCTGAGGGACATCGTCTTCGCGGACGGCCGGGTGACCTGCGCCTTCGACCTCGACATGGGCGGCGACGTGATGTTCATCAAGCTCGAGATGGTCCTTGACGGGGAGGCCCTCAAGGGGAGCTGGTTCGACGCCGAGGGCAACTCCGACGTCATCGAGCTCGCCCTCAAGAAGTGACGGGGCGCGCCGGCCGGTCCCGACCGCGGCGCCCCGGGAGAACGACATGAGCGGCAACGTCTACGACGAGCTGAAGGAGCGCGGCTTCGTCGCCCAGGTCTCCGACGAGGAGGCCGTTCGCAAGATGCTGGGCGGCGGGCCGGCCACCTTCTATATCGGCTTCGACAGCACGGCCACGAGCCTGCACGCAGGCAGCCTGGTGCCCATCATGGCCATGGTCCACCTGCGGCGGGCCGGCCACCGGGCCATCGCCGTCGTCGGCGGCGGCACGACCATGGTCGGCGACCCCAGCGGCCGGACCGAATTGCGCCAGATGCTCGACGAGGCCACCATCCGGGCCCAGGGGCAGGCCATCCTCATCCAGCTCTCCCGCTACCTCCGCTTCGACGGGCATTCGGCCATCGCCGTGGACAACGCCGACTGGCTCCTGCCCCTCCCGTACATCGGCTTCCTGCGCGACATCGGCCGGCACTTCAGCGTCAACCGCATGCTGGCCGCCGAGGCCTACAAGCTCCGCCTGGAGAAGGGCCTGTCCTTCATCGAGTTCAATTACCAGCTCCTGCAGGCCTACGACTACCTGACCCTCTACCGCAAGTACGGCTGCACCCTGCAGATGGGCGGCGACGACCAGTGGGGCAACATCCTGGCCGGGATCGACCTCATCCGCCGGGTCGAGGGCGGCACGGCCGAGGCCCTGACCTTCCCCCTGCTGACCACGGCCACGGGGGCCAAGATGGGCAAGACGGCCCAGGGCGCCGTGTGGCTCGACGGCGGCCAGTTCAGCCCCTACGACTTCTACCAGTACTGGGTCAACTGCGACGACCGCGACGTCGGCCGCTTCCTGCGCATCTTCACCCTGCTGCCGCTCGACGAGGTCCGGCGCCTGGAGGCCCTCAAGGACGCGGGCCTCAACGAAGCCAAGCGGATCCTGGCCTACGAGGCGACCAAGATCACCCACGGCGAGCTCGAGGCCGACAAGGCCCGCAAGGCCGCCGGGGCGGCCTTCCTGAAGGTCGACGGCGCCGTGATCGGCGCCGCGAGCGGCGATCTCGGGCTGCTGCCCACGACGGCCGTGCCGCGGGCCCGGCTCGAGGAGGGCATTCCGCCGGCCGCCCTGTTCACCGAGGTCGGGCTGACGCCCTCGCGCAAGGAAGCTAAGCGGATGATCGAGCAGGGCGGGCTCTACGTCAACGACGAGCGCGTCGATTCGACCGAGCGCCTGATCACGGTCCGGGACCTGGGGCCGGGGGGCGGCCTGCTGCTCAAGGCCGGCAAGAAGAAGGTCCACCGGATCGTCCCGGCCTGAACCGTCCACGCCCGAGAATTCCGTTGCCTTGACCGGCCCGTTATGGTTAACTAGGTCGGCCGTCCGCACGGCCCAAGGAGAACGACATGAAACACGCGATCGCCATCCTCCTGGCTTCGACGCTGGCCGTCGCCGGCTGCTCGTCGAAGGCCGACCAGTACACCCTCAAGCAGGGCACGCCCGCCTACGACCTGGCCGTCGAGCTGGCCAAGACGATGCCCGCCCTGGCCCCCGGCCAGAAGACGGTCATGGTCCAGGCCAAGGGCTTCACCATCACGGCCGCCGAGGTCATCCAGGCCATCCGCGACAACCTGGGCTCCCGGACCGAGGGCCTCAAGCAGCTCGACGCGGGCCAGCTCAAGCGCGTCCTCGAGCAGGGCGCCGCGACGCTCGGCGAGCGCAAGCTCCTGCTGGCCGCCGCCAAGGCGGCCAAGGCCGTCCTGCCGGCCGGCGAGCTCGAGGCCGCCCTCAAGTCCGAGTACGACCAGGCCGGCGGCGAGGCCAATTTCCTGGAAGAGCTCAAGAAGGCCGAGATCTCCATCGACCACGTCAAGACGAGCGTCGGCGAGACCCTGCTCATCAACGCCTATTTCAAGGGCCTCGACGAGGCCGGTCTCAAGGTGGACGAAGCGGAGCTCCGCGCCGCCTACGACGAGGCCGCCCGGACCGACCAGACCGCCTCGGTGCGGCACATCCTCTTCCTGACCCAGAACAAGACCGAGGCCGAGAAGGCCGAAGTCCGCAAGACGGCCGAGGCGGTCCTGGCCAAGGCCCAGGCCGGCGAGGACTTCGCCGGGCTGGCCAAGCAGTACTCCGAAGACCCCGGTTCCAAGGACAACGGCGGCCTGTACGAGAATTTCCCCAAGGGTCAGATGGTCAAGCCCTTCGAGGACGCTTCGTTCTCCATCCCCATCGGGGGGCTGAGCGGCCTGGTCGAGACGACCTTCGGCTACCACATCATCCAGGTCGTCGACCGCAAGAAGGAGACCCGGACGTTCGAGGAGGCCAAGGCCGGCCTCGAGGCCAAGCTCCTGCAGGACAAGCGCGGGACCCTGGTACAGGACACCCTGAAGGCCCTCAAGGACAAGGCCCAGTTCAAGCTCGTCGAGCTCTGATCTGCCGGATCCCGCCGGCCCGGCGATGAGGGAACGGGCCGGGCCTCACCTTTCGGGGGGAGGCCGCTGACCGCCCGAATTCCTCCCTTGCGTGGATTGCGGCCTCCGGCCCCGGCGGCTATGATGGGAGGATCGAGGAGGCACCATGAAAAAAACCACGACGATCCTGCTGGTCGCGGCCTTCGCCGGGCTCCTGCTCCTGCCCCGTCCCGCCGCCGCCGGCGTCCAGTTCGGCCTCAAGGCGGGCGGCAACATGGCCAAGCCGACCGGCGCCGACGCCGACGACCCCCTGGCCACCCTCAAATCCCGGATCGGCTTCACGGGCGGCATCTTCCTGGCCTTCAACTTCGGCCGCGTCGTCACCATCCAGTCCGAGGTCCTGTACACGATGAAGGGCGCCACCTACGTGGCCCTCGACGACTCCTACACGGACAAGCTGAGCGCCGACTACATCGAGATCCCGCTGCTGCTCAAGCTGCGCATCCCGACGCCGGTCGTCCAGCCCTTCGTCTTCGCCGGCCCGTCCGTGGGCTTCAAGCTCAAGGAGAAGCTGGAGAGCGACGGCGAGGAGGTCCCTCTCGACGAGGCCCTGCTCAAGAACAACGACTACGGCGCCATCTTCGGGGCCGGCCTGAACCTGGGGCGGAACTTCATGGTCGACGTCCGCTACAGCCTGGGCCTGCAGAAGGTCATCAACACCTTCGAGGGCGAGATCGAGCCCGACTTCAAGAATGGCGTCTGGTCGGCCACCATCGGCATCGCTTTCTGACCGGCCGGACCGTAACGTCTTCTCCGCGGCGCTGCCGCCCGCGCGGCCGCGCCGCTTTTTTTTGTCCCGCCCCGTCCGGCCGGCTCTCAGCGGATGTACAGATAGACGTAGTGGCTCTCGCCGTCCTCGTCCTTGACCGTCTCCACGAGCGCCTGCTTGGCTTCCCAGCCCGGGATGGCATAGTTGTGGCAGACGACCCGGCTCTTGGGGCGCAGCTGCGTCTCGAGGATCGGTCTCATGAGCGCGTTGGACTCCGGCAGCAGGTAGAGGCTGACCACCGTGGCCTCGGAGATGTCGGCCTTGGTCGCGTCCAGAGCGAGGAAGCGGACCCTGTCGCCGACGCCGGCGGCCGCGGCGTTGCGCTCCGACTCGGCGACCATGGCCGGGTCGATGTCGATGCCGACGCCCCGCGCCCCGTAGCGCCGGGCGGCCGTGATGACGATGCGGCCGTCGCCGCAGCCGATGTCGTAGAGGACGTCCGTGCCGGTCAGGGCGGCCAGCTCGAGCATCCGGTCGACGACCGGGGCCGGCGTCGGCACCCAGGGGGCCAGGTCGACGGCGTCGTCCCGGCCGTGCGAGCCGAGGAAGAGGTCGATCGTCTCGCCCTCGTCGTAGCGGAAGGAATAAGGGCTGCCCGGGTCGAGCGAGTAGACGGCGTCCTTCTTCCCGGTGGCGAACTCGACCTCGATCGCGACGGAGGTGGGGTAGCGGTCGACGGCGTCCGGGGCGATCTCGCGCGTCTCGATGGCCTCGGGCCGCCCGGACGGGTAGACGCGGTAGACGATGGTGCGGTCGGTGACGTTGCGGACCGTCGTCTCCCGGACGGCCAGGTCCGCGGCCGTGGCCGTGGCCGTCGCCGGAGGCGGGGCCGGGGGCTTGGAGCCCCGCCGGCAGGCCGGGGGGGCGGCCAGGGCGGCGGCGATCAGGACGGCCAGAGCGGCGGCGCGGGCGAGATCGGTTCTACGCGGCATGGGCACCTCCCGTCGAGGTCATTGTAACAGAAACGCCCCCGCAAGGTGATGGCCGCGCCGGGATATCCCTCTCTCGGGCTTTTGCTCGGGGATGTCCTCTGGCTCCCCGGCCCCCCGGGGAGCGGGGAGCGAACCCCCGTGAGCGGACCAGGCAGGATCGGGACGGAGCACCCGGAGTCCCGATCCTGCGAAATATCGGGATAAAGCCCTTTCTTACGATATTTCCCAGCAACGTCCCTTCGAGTCACTCCGGGACATTGCTGATGGTCGCTCCGCAAGCTCCGCTCCCTGCCGCCCCTCCTCCAGCAACGGGGACCTGCGAGGACAATCCCCATCGCCGCCTCGAGAGGGAATCCCGGAAACGGGAGAAAAAACGCCGGCCGGGAGGTCCCGGCCGGCGGTCGAAGTGCGGCGGAAGGGGAGATCTACTTCTTGATGGCGTCCAGGATGGCCTTGGCCTGGGCCGTCCGCTCCGTCTCGGGCTCGAGCTTGACGAACTTCTCGAGGTTCTCGGCGGCCTTGGCGTTGTCGCCCTTGTTCAGGTAGGCGAAGGCCACGCGGAGGTAGGGATCGGCCCAGTCGGGCTTGATCTGGCTGGCCATCTCGAAGTAGCGGATGGCGTCGTCGATCTGCTGGTTGGAGAAATAGATCTCGGCCACGTTGTAGGGCAGGTTCTCGTCCTGGGGGGCCATGTCGATGGACTTCTTGAAGTAGTCCTGGGACTCCGCCAGCTTGCCCTGCTTCAGGTAGCACAGGCCGATGGCCGCCAGGCCCTTGGCGGCCATGGTCTTGCCCATGGCCGTGTCGGTGCCGGACTGCTCGATGAGCTGGTTGTACTTCTGGACGGCCGTGTCGAATTCGCCCTTCTCCCGGTAGCAGTCGCCGATGTTCAGCAGGACCTGGTAGGCCCCGGGGTTCTTGGACAGGAACTCCTCGTACATCATCAGGGCCGTGTCGTACTTGCCGTCCTTGAAGAAGGCGTTGCCCTCCTCGAGGACCTGGAAGGTGGCCTCGTCCTGGACGACGCCCGAACCGGCGGCCTCCTGCTCGAGCTTGAGGATGACCTTGGGGTTCTTGTCGATCTGCGAGATGCGCATGCTCGTCGACACGGGCAGGTAGCCCTTGGCGCTGGCCGTGATGATCCAGCTGCCGGTCCCGACGCCCATGATGCCCCAATCGCCCTTCTTGTCGGTGGTCGCTTCGAAGGTCGTGCCGCCCGGCTGATCGAAGACGGCGGTGATCTTGGCCCCGGCCACGGGCTTGCCGGCCTTGTCGAGGACCGAGCCGCCCATGCGGGCGATGCCGCGGCCCGCCTGGGCCAGGGCCAGGCCGGCGGCGAAGATGAGGATCGCGGCGCCGGCCGCGACTTTCGCGGATGACCGATGATTCATGACTGCCTCCTGCAAATGATCGGACCTCGACCATTATCCCTTCCCGGGGGCTTTTTTTCAAGAGACCGGGGCGACGGGCCCGGCCGGGATCACAGCCGCCAGAGGTAGGATGCCTTGAAGAACAGGCCCCGCTTCATTTCCAGAAACCTCCCGGCGTCCCGGTAGGCGCCTTCGAACCACTCGGTCCGGTCCCAGAGGGAGCCGTAGCCGAGCTGGACGACCGTCCCGGGGATGTAGGTGAAGGAGGCCAGGAGATCGGTCAGCATCTCCCGCCGGTAGGCGTTGTACTCGACGACGCCCCGGAAGAAGAGGTAGCGGTTGGCCTGGTAGGTCAGGCGCCCCCGCCAGATGGCATAGCCGTACTCCTTCGCGCCTGTCGACTCGCGGAAGAAGTCCGCGTAGGTCAGGCTGGCGGTCAGGTCGAGCTTCTCGGAGGGCTTGTAGGTCAGGCCGGCCGAAGCCCTGTTCCCGTAGCCCTGATAGGGATCGGCGACGTAGCGGATGGAGGCGCCCCGGAAGTAGAGGCCGCGCAGGGAAAGCTCCTTCGTGACGTAGCTCACGACCTGGACCTGGCCGCCGCCCGTGTCGAAGCGGCGTCCCAGGAAGACCTCGGTCGCGAATCGGCCGAGGGCCTGGACGGTGGTGTTCCCCCCGAAAAGGACGGTCAAGCCGAGCCCGCCGTTGGTCTCGAAGAGGCCGCTCGGCAGGTCCTTGACGGCGCCGGCGGTGACGGCCGGGGTGAGCTTGCGCCAGAAGCGGCTCTTCGGATAGAGACGCCGCGCGAGCGAAGCCTCGAGGCCGGCCACGCCCGACCGGGTCAGGTAGCCGACGTCGGTCCGGAAGTCCTCCGAAACTCCGTATAATGAGACGTTTATGCCCGTATCGCGTGTGTCGTAGAGATAGGCGGCGCCGGCCGCGAGCCCGTCCGCGGCCGGGGAGCCGTCGCCGAAACCCGTCCACGAGCCGAGGGCGTGGAAGGCCAGCTGGCTCGACTTGGACAGCCGCAGCTGGCCGTCGGCGCCGGCGACCTGGTTGGCGCCTCCCCCGTGCCCGCGCCCCGTGTAGATAGCCCCGAGGTAGCCGTCGGACCCGACGGCCCGCTTGTACCGGAGGACGGCGAAGCCGGCTGTGCCGTCGTCGCCGGGCTCGAAGAAGGGATCTCCCCGCGGCCACTCGTCGAGGGCCAGAATGGAGGCCACGGTGTCCTTTCGGCCTATCTTGCCCGAGAGCTTGAAGCCGACGAGCGGGTCGACGATGGTCCGGGTATGGACGGCGGCGGCCAGCGGCGAGCCCGTCGAGGCCCCGGCCAGGTTGAACATCTCGCTGCCCTCGAGGAAGAAGGGCCGTTTCTCGGGGAAGAAGAGGTCGTAGCGGAGGTTGACGTCGACCTGCCCGGCGTCGGCCTCGATCTGGCTGAAATCGGGGTTGACCGTAGCGTCGAGGATGAGCTGGGAGGTCAGGCCGAGCTTGGCCGTCAGGTGGCCGTCGGCCTTCCCGGCTTCCCCGACGAGGGCCCCCTCGAAGCGCTCGGCGCCGTCCCGGTAGGTGACGGCGGGCAGGACCTCGAGCAGGGTGTAGCGCCGGATGTCCTCGAGCTCGAGGGGCATCATCTGGGTCAGGAAGGCGTAGCCCCGGGCCGGGTCGAGGGCCGGATAGGAGCTGTGCTCGGAGCGGCGGGCGATGCGGCGCTCGAAGAACAGGGACATCTCGACCCGCTTCCGGCCGGCGTAGCGGATGCTCTTGAAGGGCACGGCCAGCTCGACCGTGTAGCCGTCGGCGTCGATGCGCCCGGCGCTCGACCAGACGAAGTCGACGCTGAAGTCCTCGACGTTGCTGGCGAAGCGGCTGTCGGTCTGGATGCCCAGGGGATTGACGTAGAAGGCGTAGAGGGACTGCCCGTCGTTGAAGCTGTCGAGGTTGATGCAGATGAAGTCGTCGCCGCGGATGGTGTCGCGGTCGGCCACGGCGGCCTTGATCTTGTCCGGTTCCCGGTCGAAGCACTTGAAGGCGAAGTAGAGGGTCTCGGCGTCGTAGGCCATGGAGGCGACCGTCCGCTCGCTCGGCTCCTTGCCGAAGTCGGGGATAAAGGTCTTGGCCAGGACGACCGAGGGGGCCTCCCGCCAAGCCTCGTCGTCGAGCCGGCCGTCGATCGCGGGCGGGCGATCGACGCGCAGCGGCCGGAAGAAGGCCCGGTCCGGGGCGGGGGCTTGCGCGGGGACGGACGGGACGAACGCCAGAAGGGACGCGGCGAACAGGAACGGAACGGCCTGACGATACATGGCAGAGACTTTACACGCCCGCGCGTCCCATTTCAAGGGTCGTCGTCTCTCTCTCGATCTCCGGGTCCCGCGGCGCGAATAAAAATAAGCCCGCCCCGGCTTGCGCCGGGGCGGGCGTGCTTCTGCTAGTGCTGCTGCTGCTTAGAAGGAGAACCGGGCGCCGAAGCGGGCGGTCCAGGTTCCGTAGCGGGAGGTGAACTGGTTGAACACGGTGTTCTTCCAATAGGGGTCGCCGGGTGAGTTGAGCGCGGCCTGCCAGTCGAACGTTTTGGAGAGGAACTCTTCGTTCGAGATCTCCATCGTCGTCCGGTTGGGGGCGATGCTCTTGGCCTGCCAGGTCTTGGTGTTGGTGAAGTTGTTGACCTGGACGTTCAGGGACACGTTGTACTTGCCGGCGATCTTGAGGGCGTACTCGGCGTAGATGTCGCCCCAGACCGTGAAGGGCAGCCGGCCGAGGTCGCCGTAGCCGTTGGGATAGATGTAGCTATTGCGGACGCTCAGCTGGGTGCTGACGGGCAGGCCGCTGCGGCCGTAGCCGACGACGCCGACCGTGAGGCCGAACGGGAAGGCGTAGGAGCCGTAGGCCTTGAAGTAGTGGGTCCGGTCCTGGGGGAGCGGGCCGTCGAGCAGCTGGCCGTCGAGCCGGTACATCATGAACCACATGTCGAAGAAGCGCTCGACGTTCGGGGAGTTGCGGCCGTTCTCGTCGGAGGAGGACAGGCCGCTGTAGTTGCCCTCGACGCGGCTGAGGGTGTAGTTGAGGCCGCCCTGCCAGTTGTGGCTGAACCGCTTCTCGAGGGAGACGTTCATGCCGTAGTACTCTCTCTTGGCGCGGGGCTGCGGCCAGAAGCCGGGAGCGAACTCGTCGAACTTGGCGCGGATCCAGTCGCTGCCGGGGTTGGCGTTGAAGTAGAGCTCGCCGCCGGCCTCGACGTCCTCGACGCCGATGTCCTCGATGGTATTGATGAGGTGCTTCTGGACGAGACGGACCGACAGGGACAGGTCCTCGGTCAGCTTCTTCTCGGCGCCGAAGGAGATCTCGCGCTGGGACACGGGCTTCAGGTTGGGATCGGTGGTGTCGAACGAGGGAACGCGGAAGTCAATGGTGCCCATGTAGGTGCCGCCCGCGGCCTGGTCGGCCTGGGCGCCGGCGCTGGTGTCACCGGCCGGGTACTCGTCGCCGATCTCGTAGAAGTTGGGATTGTCGAGGGTGTAGTAGTCGGTTTTCCACTTGAAGCCGCCGTAGGAACCCTCGGCCAGGTACAGCTTCATGACGTCGTAGTAGATGCCGAAGCTGCCGAAGATCTTGAGGGTGGAGTCGCCGAAGACGTCGTAGACGACGCCGAAGCGGGGGGCCAGCTTCTCGTCGAAGTCGAACTTGATGGGCTTGCCGGGGTACTCGGGGTTGAAGGACGGGATGTACTCGGACTCCGTCCGGACGCCGGCGTTGATGGTCAGCCGGCCGCCGATCGTCCAGGAATCCTGGAGGTAGAGGGCCCAGCTGTTGCGGAAGATGTCCCACTGATAGCCGTAGGGCGAGGTCCAGGAGCCGCGGACCTGGTAGTAGCCGTAGGTGCCGCGGAACGCGGGCACGCCGTAGGCGGACAGGGCGGAGCAGGTCCGGTTCCAGTACAGGTTGACCATGGGGAAGGCGGCCGAGTTGGCGTAGTCTTCCTGGTCGCGGATGAGCTGGGCGCCGGCCTTCCAGGCGTGTTCGCCGCCGAGGCTGACGTAGTAGGACAGGTCGAGGTTGCCGGAGTACTTCTCGATCTTCTGGCGCTGCAGGACGGTCCGGCTGCCGGAGTAGTTGATGGCGCCGGTGTAGAAGAGCAGGTTGTCGTCGATGACGCCCTGGTACACGTAGCTGCTGGTGTTGTTGTAGTACGTCGTGAAGTCGTTGGCGATCTGCTGGTTCTTGGTGTTCGACATCGAGTAACCGGCGCGGGCGCTGATGAGGAAGTTGTTGCTCGCGCTGTAGTCGAACATGAGGGCGGCGCTCAGGTTGGGATAGTCGTAGCCGGCCCGGTTCCAGGCGCTGAGGCCGAAGCCGCCGTAGGTCTTGCTGGAGGTCCCGTTGATGCTGGGGATCTCGCCGCGGTAGTTGGACCAGTTGTTGACGAACGAGGCCGACATGCGCAGGCCCTTGAACGGGGCCGCGGTCAGCTTCATCTGGCCGTTCCAAACGAAGTCCTTGCGATAGAAGGTGTAGATGGGAACGTTGTCAAGGCTTGGAGTGGCTTCCGGATCGACGAGGAGGTTCGGGTCATCAGAGAGGAAGCCGCGGGAGCCGTAGGTGCGGGAGTACTGGGGGTTGAAGGACCCGAAGAACCACAGGCGGTCCTTGACGATGTAGCCGCCCAGGTTGAAGACGCCCTCGAAGCGCTTGTAGTCGTCGCGCTTCTTGCCGCCGGCCCAGTACAGGTCGTCGTCGTTGACGAACTCGGCCAGGTTGTCGTCGTAGGGGCTCCAGCGCAGGTAATCGCGGGACTTGCCCTGCATAAGGAGGTTGTTGTCGTTGTAGTAGGCCATGATGTCGCCGTGGAAGGCATTGCCGCCGGAACGCGTGATGACGTTGACGACGCCGCCCATCGAGCCGCCGAACTCGGCGTTGTAGCCCGACGCGGTGACCTTGACCTCTTCGACCATCTCCATGACGGCGGACTGGCCGCGGGTGCCGATGTGGCCCTGCGTGATGTCGGTGCCGTCCATGTACCACATGTTCTCGGTGCCCGTGGCGCCGTCGACCGAGAGGCCGCCGGTGTTGCCTTCGTACTGGACGCCGGGAACGGTGGACAGCAGGCCGTCGAAGTTACGGCTGCGGGGCAGGCTCATGAACACTTCTTTGGTCATGGTCTGGCCCTTGACCGTGCTCTTGACGTCGATCAGCGGGCTCTGCCCGATGACCGTGACCTGCTCCTCGATGGCCGCCTGGTCCAGGGTCACGTTCAGGGTGACCGTGGTGGCCAGCTGGACGATGATGTTCTGGCGGATGAGGGTCTTGAAGCCCTGCAGGGAGAAGACGACCTCATAAGTGCCGGAGGGCAGGGAGAACAGGCGGTAGGAGCCGTCCCCGTCCGTCACGGCGGTCGCCTTGCCGACCATCTTCGGGCTCGTCGCTTCGACCGAGACGCCGGGGAGCGGAGCGCCCGTGGCGTCGAGGACCTTGCCCTCCATTTTGGAGGTCGCGGTCTGCTGGGCGAAGGCGGTCCCGGCGATGAACAGCACGAGGATCGCGATCGTAAGTTTCTTCATAAAAAAATTCCTCCTAGATTCGAAAACCTAAACCCTGGGCGACTCGTCGGCCGCCCTCTTGAACCCCAAACGTGAACGTCCTTCGGATCTCACCTCCTCGCGGTAAAGATTTTTATTCATTTTCATAGCCAAACAAGCCCTTTTAGTAGCAATAATAATAGGTCACTTAAAGTATGTTTATTATGTGTAATTTACAAGTGTGGGTGGACCACAAGACCTTCGGCTATTTGGACTAATCCAATTAATTGGATTAAGGCGGGTATTTGGCTTGAACCGGGCGCAAAGAGACCGCCCAGGGAGCTGTGGAAAAGTCCCCTTTTCGGGGCCCCTGACGGCGCCCCGGGTCCGGCCTCAATCGGCCGCGATCGTCACCGTCGTCCGGGTCATGGCCTTGGTCCCCGAGACCCGGTCCTCGGCGTTGATGTCGAGGTGGTAGGCACCCGGGGCGAGGCCGTCGAGAGGGATCTCCAGCGTCAGCGCCGAGGCGACGGGATGGGCCGTCCGGGCGATCACGGCGGGGCTGACGGGATAGGCCCGGCCATCCGCGGCGTTGATGAACCGCGCGGACAGCGCGAGGTCCGTTTCGACGGCGCCGGGAACCGAGAAGGGGACGATCGCCAGGACCCTTGTCGCGGACCTGGGGACGCTGCCGGCCGCGGGCGCGAAGGCGCTCCGGTCATAGGCGTAGACCTCCGCCCAAGGAAGCGTCCTCCGGTCCTTGGCCGACCGGGCTTCGACCCCGGCGGTACCGGGCTCGGCCGCAAGGATGAGCGGGGTCCAGAGGCGCAGGCCCTGGGGCTGAGGGGCCCGCACGGCGGCCTTGGCCGCCCCCACGGCGCTGAGCCCCGTGTCCATGTCCCTGACGACGACGCGGCAGGTGTAGTCGCCCGGACCGAGCGCGACCGAGGCTCCGAAGACGACGGCGCGGCCCCGGCCGTCGCGCGCGTCCATCTCCCCGCGGCGGACATCCCGGATGTCGCCCTTGTCGTCGAACACGATGGACACGTATTCGACCGCGCCGCCGGTGAACCGGGCCGTGACCCCGCCCGGGACCCGGGCCAGGACCCGGAGGCCCGGCCCGTCCGCCGCCCCCGAAGCGAGAGCGATTACCGGGAGGCCGATCGGCAGGCGCGAAACGGCCCGCTGATTGAGGGCCAGATCGAACAAGTGCAGGTCCTTCTCGAGCTTGGTGTAAGACGCGAAGGGCTTCGGGTCGAAGAACCCCGACGGGGCCATGACCCGAGCCCCCTTCCGCTTGACCTCGACTTTAACGCGGTGGAACTTGCCGTCCTCGGCCGAGGCCGGGTAGTAGCCGAGGACGTAGAAGGCGCCGGTGAGGTCCCCGACGGCGGCCAGGTTCTCTTTGAATGAGGCGATGTTCGAGAAATACCTGCCGCTCGTCCTCTTGGAGAGCGCCCTCAGGGCGTCGATCCCGGTGAACTTGTCGTCGGCGAAAGGATTGGTCGTGTCGGTCCCCAGAAGCCCGGATTTGAATCCGGTCATCGTGGCGCTTCCCGCGCCGACCATCGTCTCCGCTCCGAACAGCGAGGTCTGTTTGGCCGCTTCCCGTGTGTCAAAGGCGAAGAACGGACAATTGGACGCGCTGAATTCCCGGAGCAACTCATCCCATAGCGGTTGGAGGGTCCGGTCGCCCATGTCGTGCATAAATACCGTCGGTTGAGACACCTTCCCCCGAGCAAAGTCCGTTCCCTGATCGATCGCCGGGTTGCCCTGGACGAGGGTGGTCGGAAGCCCCGTGGAGAAGAGGACGAAGCTCTTACTTCCCGGGACCAGCCGCATGGCTTTGGCGAGGGCCGTCAGCGTCGAAAGGTAGTCTTGCGCTTGATACTGGGATTGCCTCCTGCCGGCTTCTGTCCTCAAGACCTCCCCTCGAAGGAAGGGGTCCTGAGTATCCGGGGAGACGTACTTTCGGAGGTCCCAGTATTCCCGTTCGATCTCCTCCGCCCGCCCGGAGATCTCTTTGGCGCTGAGGTCGGCCACGGCTTGTCGGGCTTTGGCCAGATCCGTCGTCAGGAACTCATGGACCCTGAAGCCTTTAGCCGCCGAATAGGAAAGCACGGCCACTTCGTCCCCGGGAGCGGCCTCGGTATCGATGAAGTGCTGGGCCGCCTTGACGGCGGCTATCGCCCCGATCGGGCTGTTGAAGGCGAAGTCGAAGAAAATGAAATATTTGCGCGAAAGCAGGCCCTTGACTTCCGGAGTGGGCGCGGCCCCCGCCTCCGGGCTCTTTGAAACGGCAAGGGCTCCCGAGCCGTGTCGCTCGAACTCGGTCACGGCCACCGGCGCTCCGTCGTCGGTGACGACAAAATCGTCTTTGCTCAGGTCCAGGATCGGCTTCCCCGACTTGTCGGTGACATAGACCTGGACGAGCCGGACCGTGACGGAGACTTCATGTTGAATAGGTTTTCCCTGATCCTGGCGATACGATGGAGCGGTCGCATCGGCGGACCCGAATATGGCCGTTCCGAAGACGATGGCCGCGGCAAAAAGACACAGCCCGGCGCGATGCATCACGCTAGCTTTTCCCTTCCCTTCCCTGTGATGTTTGGGTTTCCATCTTCCCCCTCTTTTAATCCGGCGCGATCGTCACCGTCGTCCGGGTCATGGCCTTGGTCCCCGAGACCCGGTCCTCGGCGTTGATGTAGAGGTGGTAGGCGCCCGGGGCGAGGCCGTCGAGGGGCAGGTCGAGGGTCAGGGTCTCCGTCGCCCCGTGCGACGCCCGGCCGACCAGGGCCGCTCCGGCCGAGGCCGCCGCGCCCGTGGCGGCATCGATGAGCCGGGCCGTCAGGACGACCTCGGGCTCGGCCGTGCCCGGCACGGCGTAGGGCACCAGGACCTCGAGGCGCGGCGTCAGCCGCGGCACCGGCCCGGCCGCCGGCTCCAGGAAGGAGCGGTCGAAATCGTAGGCCGGCTGCCACGCCAGAGGGGCCCGGCCCTTCGGCGTTCCGGCTTCCAGGTAGGTCCCGCCGGCGGCGGCCCGCAGGAGGAGCGGCGTCCCCAGCCGCAGCCCCCCGGCGGGCGGGGCTTCGCGGACCGAAGCCCGGGCGGAGCCGACCGCGCTCCGCCCGGTCTCCATGTCCCTGACGACGAGACGGCAGGTGTAGTCGCCGGGCTCGAGGGCGACGCCCGCGAGGAAGGTCAACGGCCGGCCCCGCCGGGACCGGGGATCGACCTCGACCCGGCGGACGTCGCGGACGTCGTTCTTGGCGTCGAAGACGAGGGAGACGAACTCGACCTTCGCGCCCGTCAGCCGCTCGGTGACCGCGGCCGGGAGGCCGGCCACGATCCGCAGGCCCAGGCCTTCGCCCGAGGGGAAGGCCAGCGCGGCCATCGGGAAGGTCTCCGGCAGGCGCGACAGGGACCGCTCGTTGAGGGCCAGGTCGTAGAGGTGGAGCTCCTTCTCCAGCTTGGACATCGCGGCGAACGGCTTGGGATTGAAGTAGCCCGACTGGGCCCGGACCTCGCAGTCCGGCCGCGACACGGCCACCTTGACCTCGCGGAAGCGGCCGTCCTCCTGCCCCGTCGCGGAGTAGCCCAGCACGTAGTATGTGCCGGTCAGGGTCCGGACCTGCTCGAGGTTGCGCTCGAACATGTTGATGTTGGCGTAGTAGCGGCCGCCGGTGATGTCGCTGATGCGCTTGAGGGAGTTGAGGCCGGTCGTCTTGTCGTCCTGGAAGATGTTCGTCGAGTCCTGGAAGACGCCCTGTTCGCCCGGGAAACCGCGGCCGCCCGACTCGAAGGTCATGGAGTCGTAGGCGAACAGGTCGGTCTCCTTGGCCGAGGCCCGGGTGTCGAAGGCGTAGAAGGCGCAGTCGGAGGCGCCGAATTCCTTGTACATGTCCTCGTTCTGGGTCCTCAGGACGCGGTCGCCGGCGTCGAACGAGGACCGGTCCCGGCCCGACGACGGATTGCCCGACTGGCCGCCGTAGATGAGCGAGGCCGGCACGCCGGTCGAGAAGAACAGGAAGTGCTTCTGGCCGGGGACGTAGCGCAGGGACCGGGCCAGGTCCGTCAGCCGCAGGATGAAGATCTGGGTCTGGCGCTTGGCCTCCTGGCGGGCGTCCTTCATGGGGTCGATGACGGGGCGGCCGGCCGCGGCCTTGATCATCTCTTCGCTCGTCCCGCCGGCGCCCGCGAGGGGCTCCTGGGCCATCGTCCAATACTGGAGCTCGAGGTCGGCGGCCCGGCCGGCGATGTCCTTGCTGCCGATGCCCTCGACGACCTCGCGGACCTTGGCCAGGTCGCGGGTCAGGTACTCGTGGACGCGGACGCCTTTGAGCATCGTATAGGAGAGGATGCCGACCTCGTCGCCCGGCCCGGCCTTGGTGTCGAGGAAGTGCAGGGCGGCCTTGCGGGCCTTGAACACGCCGCGGCCGTTGTTGAAGGCGAAGTCGAAGAACAGGAAGAACTTGCGGGTCGAGGCGGGGGCGGAGTCCCCGACGGAGGCCGGGGGCGCCGGCGACGGCTCGGGCCCGGCCTGCTCCTCGGCCGCGCCCTCGGCGAGCGTGTGCTTCTCGAAGGCCGTCAGGACGACGGGCTGGCCGTCGTCGGTGACCGAGAAATCACCCATTCCCAGGTCCTCGACCGGCCGCCCCTTCTTATCGGTGACGTAGACCTGGACGAGCTTGAGGACGACGGAAACCTCGTGCTGCGGCTTCTGGTCCAGGGCCGGCGGGCGGTCGGCTGGCGCGGACTGGGGTACGGCGGGAGAGGACAGGGCGGTCAGCGCGGCGAGCGCGATGAGAACAGCGGCGCGGCGCGCCGGCCCGGAGCGGAAAGAGCGGCTTCGCGACATGGGTCCTCCCGGAACGAGAACATACCCTCACCCTTTCCACGCCATTGTCCGTCCAGCCCCCCGGATTTGTCAAGCCGGCCGGACCGGTTCGGGCGATTGACGGCCCCCGCCCCGTTCCCTATACTGAGTGCGTAACGCCATGTCCGCGGGGAGGCCCACCGTGAACGCTTCGAGATCCCTTCGCGCCGCCGTCGCCGCCGCCGTGATCGCCGCCGCCGTCCTGTCCGCGGCCGGCCGCGCCGCCGCGGCCATCCCGAAAAAGGACGTCTGGTACACCCAGCACTACGTCATCATGCAGGACTTCGAGAAGAAGGCCTACCGCAAGATGTCCGAGACGGGGCGCCAGGCCTTCCAGGAGCTGTTCTGGGCCGTCCGCACGGCCGACGCCCGGGCCACGTTCGCCGCGCGGCTCGAGCACGTCAAGAAGAACTTCTGGAAAGAGAACAACCAGCAACCCTGGAACACCGACCGCTCCCGGGTCTATCTTCTCAACGGCAGCCCGGCCTCGATCGACGTCGACCAGAACGCCGGCTGGGCGACGAGCGGCACGCCCACCCAGTTCCTCCAGGCGACCGACAGGTCCAACGAGGACGTCGCCGCCAACCGGGCCGAGGTCTGGGTCTACCCGTTCGAGAAGTATTTCATCAAGTACACCTTCACCTTCGTCCAGCCCTATTCCTGGAAGATCGTCCAAGGCTCGGGCAACCGCTACCTGGGCGATCTCGAGACCTACAACCGCGAGGTCACTTTCGGGGTCGCCGACCTCGAGGCCTACAAGGCGCAGATCGGGGCCCTGGTCGCCAAGAAGAAGTAGCCGTCCGCCGGAAGGCCCGGGAGACCGACGACGCGCGAGCTGATCGTTTTCGCCGCAGCGCTGGCCGCGCTCCTTCTCTACCTTCTGGCCGAGCGCGTCCGCCACGGGCGGGCCCTGCGACGCGTGCCGCGCCGGGTGGCCATCACCGGTACCCGCGGCAAGTCCGGCGTGACCCGGCTCGTCGCGGCCGGGCTGAGGGCGTCGGGCGTCCGCGTCCTGGCCAAAACGACCGGGTCCCGGCCCCGGCTCATCCTGCCGGACGGCTCCGAGCGCGACATCGAACGGGCCGGCCCGCCCTCCGTCCGCGAACAGGTCCGGCTCGTCGCCCTGGCCGCGGAGCTCGGCGCCGATACCCTGGTCTCGGAGATGATGAGCATCGGCCCGGAGACCCTGGCCGTCGAAGCCCGCCGCATCCTCCGTCCGGGGACGCTGGCCGTGACCAACGTCCGGCTCGACCACCTCGACGACATGGGCAGGGACAAGGCGGCCGTCGCGCGGGCCCTGGCCTCGGCCGTGCCCGAAAAGGCGGATGTCTTCCTCCCGGAGGAGGAGGTCCGAGCGGAATTCGAGGACACCGTCCGGCGGGCCGGGTCGAAACTGCGGCCTGTCCGGAGCGGCGAGCGGGGGGAGGGTTCGGCGGGGGAGGCCCTGCCGCCCGGCGAGTTCGAGCCCAACCGGCGTCTGGCTCTGGCCGTCCTCGACGACTTGGGGGTCGACCGGGAGACGGCCGAGCGGGGGATGGCCGCGGCCGCCCCCGACCCGGGCCGGCTCGAGGTCCGGGACGGGCTCTACGGGCGACCGCCGCGCCGCGCGACCTGCGTCTCCCTCTTCGCCGCCAACGAGCCCGAGTCGTCGGCAGCGGCCCTGGCCGCCGTGAGGGCCCGCCTGCCGCTCGGGGACCGTCCTCTCGTCGCCCTGCTCGTCCTGCGCGAGGACCGCGGCGACCGGACCTTGCAATGGGTCGGCGCGGCCGCGGACGGCTTCTTCGCGGATTTCGCCGCCGTCGTCCTGGCCGGCCCGCAGGCCCGTCCGGCGCTGCGGCGCCTGCGCCGCGGAGTGGACCGCGGGGCGCCGTCCGGGACCGTCTTCGCCGCGTCCCCGGCCGCTTCGCCCGAAGCCCTCATGGACCTCGTCATGGCCAAGACAAGCGGCGAGCCGGTCGTCGTCGGGCTCGGGAATTTCGTCGGCTTGGGCGAGGCGGTCGCCCGTCATTGGGAAATCCGGGAGAAGGCCCATGATCGTTGAGACATTGCTCATCGGACTCGTCCTGGCCCTCGTCTGGGCCGAGCTCACCGACGTCTCGCCCGGCGG
This sequence comes from Candidatus Aminicenantota bacterium, assembly GCA_017999365.1. Lineage (GTDB taxonomy): Bacteria > Acidobacteriota > Aminicenantia > Aminicenantales > Saccharicenantaceae > RBG-16-66-30. The sequence continues at coordinate 747,957 of JAGNLW010000001.1, read as the reverse complement.
CATCATCGTGGCCGGCTATTTCGCCCTCTACCTCGACCGGCCTCTCCGCGTCGCGGCCACCCTGGCCGTCGCGCTCGCCGCCTGGGCCGTCGCCCGGGCCCTGTCGCGCCGGCTCATCCTGTTCGGCCGGCGCCGCTTCGTCCTGACCGTCCTCGTCGGCGCCCTCCTGTCGCAGGCCTGGCTCCTGGCCGCGCCCCGGTTATTTGCCGGACCGGTCGAGACGCGGGTCATCGGCTGGATCGTGCCCGGCATCCTGGCCTCGAGCCTGGCCCGGCAGAAGCCCCTGCCGGCGCTGGCCTCGCTGGCCGCCGTCTCGACCCTGACTTACGCCGTGGCCCGGCTGGTGGCGGCATTGTGATGGGTTCGGGGAGGCGCCGCGCCGCCGCCGGGGTTTATACCGCGGCCGCGCTGAGCCTCGTTTATCTCGCCGCCTTGCGGATCTTGCCCGGCCGGGACCCGGCCGCCGTCGCGGAAATGACCGAAGCGGCCCGCGTCATGGTCCGTGCGACGGCCGCCATCCGCGACTGCCGCTCGGCCCGGGGCGTCACCGTCGATCCGGCGGCCGATCCGAACGGCACGGGCCTCATCGGCGTCGAAAGCTCCCCCGTGACGACCTCGGCCGGCCGGCTCGAGGCCAAGAGGACGACGACGAACCCCGACTTCGCCGCCCTCGCCGTCTCCCTCCTGCGCGAGGCCGGGGCGCGGCGCGGTGACGCGGTGGCCGTCGGGGCCTCGAGCTCGTTCCCCGGGCTCATCGTGGCCACGCTGGCCGCGGCCCGTGTCCTGGGCCTCGAACCGCTGGTCGTCTCCTCTCTCGGCGCCTCGCAGTGGGGCGCCAACGCCCCGGGCTTCGGCTGGCTGGAGATGGAGGACTGCCTGCGGGCCGCGGGCCTCTCCGACGCCGCGTCCGTCGCCCGGTCCGTGGGCGGGGAGGGGGACGTCGGCCGGGACATGGATCCCGCGGGGCGGTCGGGGCTCGAGGCCCGGCTCCGGGCCGGGGACGCGCCCTTCCTGTCGGAGCCGGACCTGGCGCGAAACGTGGCCCGGCGCATGGCCCTCTACCGCGAGCGCGCGGCCGGGCGCAGGATCGCGGCCTTCGTCAACATCGGCGGCTCGACGGCCAATATCGGAACGAGCGCCGAGGTCCTCAAGCTCCGGCCGGGCCTCGTCGACGGCGTCTTCATCCCGCCGCCGGGCGAGCGCGGCATCCTGCAGGCCATGGCCGCCGAGGGCGTCCCGGTCGTCCACCTCCTCAATATCCGGGGTCTCTGCGAACGCTACGGCCTCGCCTGGGACCCCCGGCCACTGCCCGAGCCGGGCGCCGCCCCGCTCTACCACAGGTCCGGCCGCGGCTCCCGCCCGCCCGTCCTTCTTACGGCCGCCTACGTCCTGGCCTTTGCCGTCCTCTTGGCCCTCCTCCGCCGCCCCCTCTGAAAAACGGAATATACCCGTTCGTCATATTCATCTCCCGGATAATTTTTTTTTCGCGTTTCCGGATGTCCCTCTCGAGGCGGCGAGGGGATTGTCCTCGCAGATCCCCGTTGCTGGAGGAGGGGACCGGCAGGGAGCGGAGCTTACGGAGCGACCATCAGCGACGCCCCGGAGTGACTCGAAGGGGCGTTGCTGGGAAATATCGTAAGAAAGGGCCTAATCCCGATATTTCGCAGGATCGGGACTCCGGGTGCTCCGTCCCGATCCTGCCTGGTCCGCTCACCGGGTTCGCTCCCCGTTCCCCGGGGGGCCGGGGAGCCAGAGGATATCCCCGAGCTAAAGCCCGAGAGAGGGAATCCCTGAGAGGCGGAGGAGTGCCCCATTTTCCAGGGTTGACAACGGCGGCGCACCGGCCTGATAATGGCCCCGTCCGGTCCGGCCTTTTCCGTGACCCGTCCCTGTTCCGCTTGGCGCGATAAATCTTCGAAGAGGGAGGAGTCATGTCCAAAAGAACGCTCGCCGTCCTGAGCCTCGCGGCCTTCGCCGTCCTGCTGGTCCTGTCGCCCGCCTGCGTCTCCAAGAAACGCCTGCAGCGGGTCGAACAGGAGAGCGCCGCCCAGTTGGCCCAAGCCAACGCCCGCATCGACGAGCTCGTCCAGAAGAGCGACGCGCTCGACAAGAGCCTCAAGGACACGCAGGGCGCGCTGGCAGGGGCCCAGAACGAGAACAAGCAGCTCACGGCCACGGCCGCCTCGCTCAAGGACCAGCTGGCCTCGCTCGAGGCCCAGAAGGCCGAGCTCGACAAGGCCCTGGCCGCCGGCAAGGAGACCGAGGCGTCCTACCAGAAGAAGGTCCGCTCCCTCAACGGCGCTATCGCCGGCCTCAGGAAGCAGGTGACCGAGATGGAGGCCCAGATCACGGCCAAGGACGGCGAGATCGCCGCCCTCAAACAGACCGAAGCTTCCCTCACGGCCGCGGCCGAGGAGCAGGCCCGCAAGTTCGCCGCCCTGACCGCCGACAAGGACGCCCTGGCCGCCAACCTGGACAAGACGGTCGCCAGCAAGAAGTCGACGACCCTGGTCCTGGGCATCCTGCTGGCGCTGGCCGTCATCCTGGCCATCGTCGGGTTCGTCAAGGGCAAGAAGACCGCCTGAGACGGCGCCCGGGCCGTCCCGGCCGTCACTCGTAGTAGAGGCGGGAGCGGTCGGCCGTGCGGGGGTCCTTGAGGAAGGCGCCCGTGCCTTTCTCGAGGACCTCGGTGTAGCGGGGGACCCCCGCTACGACGACGCCCTTGTCCGGCCTGTCGGCCGTCCAGTTCTCGAGGATCTGGAGCACCGTCGAGGTGTGCCGGCCGACCCGGACGTCGATGGGCCAGCCCTTGTCGTCGATCTTCTCGAACAGCAGCCCCCGTTTCCCGGCGCGGACGACGAACTCGTCCCGGCCGGTGAGCAGGAGGGCCCGGTCGGTGCGGCCGCGCGTGGCGTCGAGGAAGGGCTCCGGAGCCTCGAGCAGGAGCGAGATGGCGTCGGTGGCGTCGCCGATCTCGCGGTGCGACAGGCCGCGCAGGGCTTTCGGCGAGTTCTCGACGCCGATGGCGAAGCCCTCGTCGCTGCTGATGAACATCGAGGCCGCCGCGGCCAGGTCGGCACCCTTCTCGTGGGCCACGATGGTGCTGATGACGGGGTACTGCAGCTCGGCCTCGTGGAAGTCGATGGCGATGTCGACCTTCTCCCGCCGGATGAGCTCGGTGATGGCGTAACAGGTCCGCTCGGTCAGGGTGCCGTTCGGCCGCCCGGGGAAGGCCCGGTTGAGGTTGCGGATGTCGACGTAGGCCAGCTGCTGGCGCGACGGGTAGTGGAGGTAGACCTCGGGGTCGGGCCACTGGTCGAGGGGGTTGGACCAGCGGTCGCCCATGCGGAAGGTCCGTCCGCCGTAGGGCGTCGGGACGGTGAAGTCGGGGGGATAGGCGCCGCCGAGCCGCGTCGCTGTCGAGCCGCTGCGGTTGGCCGTCAGGACGACCAGGAGGCGGCCCCGGACGATCTCGGCGTTCTCGGCGAAGATCCATGAAGCCAGGCGCCCGGCCGGCTCCTCCGGGTGGGTGCCGCCGAGGAGGAGCACGGTCCCGCCCGGTTCCCGGCCCTCGAGGATGTAGACGTGGGCGTCGTTGACCGTGCCCTTGACCGGCGCGAAATAAGCGCCGAGGGTGGCCACGCGCGCGACGCCCGGGCCGGCCACGACGGGCTCGGGAAGGTGCCGGCTGCGGTGGAAGCTCAGGCCGGCGAAAACGGCCAGGACGAGGCCCAGCCCGGCGATCGCGGCCTTGCGGATCATTTGAGCCTCAGCAGGCGCAGCAGGAAGGGGATGAAGACGATGATGTAGAGGGCCTCCTCCTGCCAATCCTTCCGCTTCAGGAAATTGGCGACGAGCAGGACGGCGACGAAGGCCGTTATGAGGTAGTAGAGGACGGTCACGACGGTCGCCATGTCAGAACACCTGCAGGAAGGCCAGTTTCTTGCTGAAGACGACCATGAGCGTGCCGACGGCCGCGATGAGGACCGCCGGCACGAGGCAGGCCTTCAGGAATTTCCCGTACGGCTCCTTCATGCCCACCGTCGTCGTCGTCAGCCGGCCGATGATGGCCGTCGGCGGGATGGCGTCGCCCAGGGGCCAGATGACGCTCATCCCGGCCAGGGCGACGACGGGATCGAGTCCGATGGTGTTGAACAGGAGCACGAGCGGCACGCCCAGGACGGGGGCGGCGCCCCACATCAGGACGGCCTCCGAAACGGGCAGGGTCAGGAACAGGGTCAGGAAGACGACGGTCACGGGCAGGGTGACCGTCGTGATGGCGATGAGGCCGCGGACGCCGGTCAAGGCCATGATCTGGACCAGGACCCCTGCGCAGGTCAGCGTCCCGACGAGGGGCAGGAGCTGGTGCACGGTGTCGCGGGAGATCCTCCAGACGTCGAGGCGGACCGGCGACAGGGCCAGGGCCGCGGCCGCCGCGGCGGCGAACATCAGCGGCAGCCCGAGGACGGGCACGTCGAAGGGGAAGACGCGCCCGGCGGCGACGAGGAGGAAGAAGACGAGAAAGGGCACGGCGACCCGGAGCCAGCTCATGCGGGCCGGCGCTTCGGGCAGCTCGGCCATGGCCTTGGCCAGGTCGACCGGCTTGGCCCCGGCCCCCAGGATGAAGATGGTCAGCAGGGCCAGGACGACGCAGGGGACGAGGAGCGGCAGGAAGAAGCCGACGTAGGGCATGTTGACGCCCGCCGCCGTCAGCATGGCCCAGAGGTTGACGGGCGGGGCGGCCGCGCTCAGCCCGGCGATGACGAAGATGATGGCCGCGACCTTGGGGCCCGGGATGTCCATCGTGCCGAGGATGGTGGCCGCCATGCCGCCCATGATCAGGACGGTCACGCTGCCGGCCCCGGTCAGCCCGCCGGGGACGAGGAGCAGCAGGGCCAGGAGCACGAACAGCGGGACCTTGCGGCGGTGGAAGCGGCGCAGGATGGCCCGGACGACGAAGGCGGCCGCCCCCGATTCCTTGAGGAGGTTCATGAACAGGGTGGCCGTGACGAAGATGAGGACGATGTCGAAATAGGTGAAGGCGCCCTCGACGATATGCCGGGACGGAATGCCGTGACCGCCGGCCAGGGCGCCGGCCAGGGCGGCCGCGAAGAGGGCCAGTTCGGTCGAGACCTTCAAGAGCTTGGCGACGACGAAGGCCCCGGCCATGACGGCCAGGATCAGGGCGGCCGACGCCGTCGCGCTCATGTCTCGCCAGCTCCTTTCACGCGCCGAGGCGATACTCTAGGACAACGGGCCGGGAAAAGCAAGACGTTGGGCAGCTTTGACGGCCGCGGGCCGTCCGGCCGCCCCCGCTCAGCGGGCCGTGACGGTGATGCGGGCGATGCAGGTGAAGGACTGGGCCGAGGTCATGTCGCGGCAGATGCCCCTTTCGACGAGGAGCACGCCCGGCCCGTAGTCGTCCCAGCGGAACTTGTCGGCGTCGATGGCCTTCCCGGTCAGGGAGGCCAGCTCCGAGACGGCCTCTTCGACGGGCGGCAGGCCGACGTACTCGAGGACGACGTTGACCGTGCGCAGGTCCTTGATGGTCATGTATTTGCCGCCCTCGATCATGGCCACCGACAGCGGCGGCCCGGGGTCGTCGAAGATGTAGGCCGTGCTCGTCCGGCCGGCGACGAAGCCTTCCCTTTTCTGGAAGGTGTAGGCCCGGGCTTTGACCGGGAAGAGCTCCTGCTTGACGGCCGTGAAGGACAGCTTCTCGAGCTTGGTCTGGTTGACGTAATAGAGCCCCAGCCCGACCAGGGCCGTGACGATGAGGGCGCGGACGATGGTCTGCATGTCGTTCTTGACGACGATGACGACGATCCACAGGACGCACAGGCCGAACAGCACGAGCAGGACCGTCTTGGCGGTTTCCGTCGCGATCATGGCCGTCTCCTTTCGTTCCCTGTCCTACTCCTTTGGCCCGGCGGTATTCTAGCACAACGGGAGGCCGGAGCGCATCCCGGCGGAGAGGCGACCTTGGCTTTTGCCGGCCCGTCCATTAGAATGTCCCTTCGCGCCGACACAGGAGGCCCCATGAAGATCCGTCCTCTCGCCGTTCTCGCCGCGTCCGCCGCCGCACTGGCCCTCGCCGGGCTCGTCCCCGGCGCCGCCCAGGACACCCCCGCCCGGCCCGCCCCGAACGCCCCCGCCGTCCTGCGGGCCGTCGTCAACGAGGCCTCAGGCGAGACGGCGCTCCAGACCGAGATCGCCCTGACCGCCGTCAACCGCAACCGCAAGCCCGAAGAGTACCGGACCGGCTACTTCGAATCGGCCCACATCCTGGCCAAGCTCCGCGAGTACGGCCTGGCCGACTCGGCGACGGTCGACCTGCCCACGGCGGGCGGCACGACCTGGGACGCCGAGGCCGCCGAGCTGTGGACGGTCGAGCCGGAGCTCGTCAAGATCGCCGACCTCGACGAGGTCCCCGCGTGCCTGGCCTCGGGCAGCGCGACGACGGACACGACGGCCGAGCTTGTCTACGTCGGCCCGGGCAACCGCGAGTCGTTCTACGAGGGCAAGGACGTCGCCGGCAAGGTCCTCCTGGTCAACGGGCCGCCCGAGGCCGCCCGCCGCCTGGGGGTCCAGAAGTACGGCGCGGCCGGCCTGGTCGGCTGGTCCTCGAGCCATCCCGAGTTCGACCGCGACGAGGTCGGCTGGAGCGGCCTGCGCGCGGCGCCTGGCGACCGGGCCACGTTCGGCTTCGTCGTCTCCGAACGGCGGGGCCAGGAGCTGCGCGACGCCCTCGAGCGCGGCCGGAAGATCGTCGTCCGGGCCGTCGTCAAGTCCCGGCAGGTCCCCGATTACAAGGACCAGCTGACCGTCGCCCTGCTCAAGGGCACCGAGCGGCCCGACGAGGAGCTCGTCTTCACCGCCCACCTCTACGAGGGCTGGGCCAAGCAGGGCGCCAACGACAACGCTTCGGGCTGCGCCGCGGTCCTGGAGACGGCCCGGGTGCTGAAGACGCTGGTCGACGAGGGGAAGATCCCGCCGCTCAAGCGGTCGGTCCGCTTCCTGTTCGTGCCCGAGATCTCGGGCACCTCGGCCTACCTGCGGCTCAATCCCGACATCCGCCGGCGTATGTTCGCCAACATCAACCTCGACATGGTCGGGGAGGGGCTGATCAAGAACCAGAGCTACAACCGGCTCAATCAGACCCCGTGGTCCCTGCCGAGCTGGCTCAACGACGTCATGGCCGCCTATTACGAGTGGATGGGCGACTCCCAGCGCGATGCCCAGGAGGACGGCTGGCGCTCGGGCGGCGTCCTGGCCCCGACCGGCTCGCGCGATCCGTTCTACTTCCTCGTCGAGCGCTATTCCCCGGGCAGCGATTACGACGTCTTCGTCGACGGCTCGGTCCGCATCCCGGGCGTGCTGATGATCGTCTGGCCCGACCAGTGGTACCACACGAGCGGCGACACGCCCGACAAGTCCGATCCCACCCAGCTCAAGCGCATCGTGACCATGTGCGCCGCGGCGGCGGAGTTCCTGGCCAACGCCGGCCCGGCCGAGGCCGTCCGGATGATGGCCGAGATCACCGCCCGCCAGGGCGGACGGCTGGGCGCCGAGCGGGCTCGGGCCGAGCGGATGCTTCTGGGCGCCGACGCCCAGTCGGTCCAGGCGGCCTTCAAGGAGGCCAGGGTGATCGTCGAACAGGCCTTCGCCCGTGAGAAGGAGACCCTGGCCTCGACGCGGTTCTTCGCCGGAGACGACGCGGCCGCGGCGGCCATGCTGACGGGCCGTCTGGCCGGCCTCGAAGCCGGTCGGGCCGGCGACCTCCGGACGCTCGACGTCCTCTACGCGGCGCGCTGCCGGGCCCTGGGCGTGCCGGCGGCCAAGCCCGTCCCGACCAAGGACGAGGTCCGGCTGGCCGGGATCGTCCCGGCGCGGACGGAGAAGATGGGCGACATGATGGCCATGTGGGGATTGCGGGAGGAGTTCCGCAAGCTCGCCTACCAGGCCCCGCCGTCCATCCTGGTCGCGGAAACGGAGCTCCGGAACTTCATCGACGGCCGCCGCTCGGTGCTCGATATCCGCGACGCCGCCTCGGCCGAGTTCGGCCCCATCGACCTCCTCGACCTCGAGGCCTGGATGACGGTCCAGGAGAAGGTCGGGTTGGTGACCCTCGAGAAGAAATAGGGCTTACTTCGCGAACAGCTTCTCCAGGGTCGGGATGAGGTCCGTCGTCTTCTCGAACTCGACCAGGGGGACCTTCTTGGCCAGCGAGATGGCCGTGAACCGGCCGTCGGAATTGCCTTCCTTGAGGACCAGGAGGATAGCTGCGTTCGGGGCCACGGCGTCGATGGACTGTTCGTCGGTCGTGTCGCCGGCGGCGGCGCCCTGGGAGCGCCGTTTCATGCCCTCGATGTGGGCTCCGATGACCGTGATGCCCAGCTTCTTGGCCTCGGCGACGAGGGCGGCCGCCCGGGCCAGCTCGTCCTCGATCTCGATGCCGGCGGCGCCCATGCCCTTGAGGCTGGCGCCCATGGTGATGATGAGCGATTTGTAGGGCTTGGCCTTGAGCGTCTCGGGCGTGGCCAGAGGGTCGATGTCGTACTGCATCTTCAGCCGCTGCAGGACGACCTTGATGGTCGTCGGTCCGATGCTCTGGCCGCAGGACGTGACCAGGACCGGCAGCTCGGCCTTGGCCTCGGGGGCCTGGCTCCGGAGCGAGAGGGGCAGCAGGGCCAGAGCGAGAACGGCGGTCAGGACCGCGGCGGATCTATGGGTCTTCGTCATGGGAAACTCCTTTCTCCGGCCGGGGCGGCCGCAAGGCCCCATGTTAGGCCAAAGGCCGGAACGGGTCAACCTCGGTCTCGGGGCCATGTCCCTCGGGTACGTGTCCGGTCGGGGACATGTACCCGGGGTACGTGTCCCCGTTTTTATGTTATATATTCAATCGTGATCGAACGTTTCGCACGGAGGGACCTATGAACCCGACCCGGACTCGGACCGCCGTTCTCGCCGGAGCCGCCGCGCTCCTCCTCCTGGCCGCCTGCCAGGGCCGCCGGGACCGCCTGGAACCCGTCACCGTGGACGAGATCGCCGCCCACATCCGTTACCTCTCGAGCGACCAGCTCGAGGGCCGGGCCGTCGGGACGCGCGGCATCGAGCTGGCCGCCCGCTACCACGAGGACTACTTCCGGACCATGGGCCTGGACCCGGCCTTCGGGACGAGCTACCGCCAGACCTTCCCGCTCAAGGGCTCCCGCCCCGATCCCCAGGCGACGCTCGAGATCGCCGGGCCGGGCCTCGCCCTGGCGCCCGTCCTCTGGGACGAGTTCGTCGTCCGGACCGAACGCGAGGACGTCCCGCCCGAGGCCTCCGGCGAGCTCGTCTACGCCGGCTATCTCGTCCAGGCCCCGGAACGGCAATGGGACGACCTCAAAGGCCTCGACGTCGCGGGCAAGGTCCTGCTCGTCGAGATCAACGAGCCCGGCAACCGTCCGGGCGGCCTGTTCGACGGCGAGGACATGACCTACTACGGCCGCTGGCCCTACAAGTACGAGAAGGCCACCGAGCTCGGCGCGGCCGGCATCCTCATCATCCACGACACCAAGGGCGCGGCCTACGGCTGGGACGTCCTGCGCGCCTCCTGGGGCAACGAGAGCTTCTACGATCCCGACCGCGACCGCCGGCTCCTGTTCGAGGGCTGGATCGCCGGGGAGACGGCCGACCGCGTCCTGGCCGCGGCCAAGCTCGACCGCCGGGCCCTGCGCGAGAAGGCCGAGACCGCGGAGTTCGCCCCCGTGCCGCTCGGGCTCCGGGCCACGGTCCGCCAGAACCGGACCGTCCGGACGGTCGACGGGGTCAACGTGGCCGGGATCGTCCGGGCCAAGCACCCCCAGGCGCGGCAGCGGACCGTCGTCTTCTCGGCCCACTACGACCACTTCGGCCGGGACGAGTCGCTCGAAGGCGATCCGATCTACAACGGGGCCGTCGACAACTGCTCCGCTTCGGCCGCCCTCCTGGCCACGGCCGGCTTCTACGCCCAACGGCCCGAACGGCTCAAGGACGACCTCTGCTTCGTCGCTGTGACGGCCGAGGAGCAGCTCGTCCTCGGCTCGGCCTACTTCGCCCGCCACCTGCCCTTCCCGAAGGGCACGGTCGTGGCCGACATCAACTACGAGATGACCAACGTCTGGGGCGAGACCGAGGACGTCTTCGCCATCGGGGCCCGGCACTCCGACCTCGACGCCGTCTGCCGGGAGGCGGCCGAGGCCGTCGGCCTGCGCTACACCCCGGAGCGCAACGGCGAGCTCGGCTTCTTCTATCGCTCCGACCAGATCTCGTTCGCCCGGGAGGGCATCCCGGCCGTCTGGCTCAGCCAGGGCGTCGTCGCCAAGGGCCCGGACAAGGGCCTCGTCCAGCGGAAGTTCGAGGAGTACCGCCGGGACGGCTACCACAAGGTCTCCGACGAGATGAAGCCCGACTGGGACCTCCGCGGCACGCTCCAGCTCATCGACTGGGCCAAGGCCGTCGTCGGGCTCCTCCAGGAGCGGCCGGACCTGCCGCAGTTCCTGCCGACGAGCTCGTTCAAGCGGGGAAATTGAGGCTGGCCTTTCCGCCCCGGATGTGATAGACTCTGTCGGCGATGGAGAATAAAACCGCTCCGCGCCTGTCACGCTTTTCCGATTACCTCTCTCCCGCCCAGGTCGTCTTCGACCTCAAGAGCAAGGACAAGGTCGAGGCCGTCGAAGAACTGCTGGACGTCCTGGCCAAGCAGAAGCTCATCGACAACAAGAAGCTCCTGCTGACCCGCATCATCGACCGCGAGAACCTCGTCTCCACGGCCATCGGTTCGGGCGTCGCCCTGCCGCACGCCCGCGTCGACGCCGGAGGCGAGATCGCGGTCGCCGTCGGGCGCTCGGACAAGGGCATCGATTTCGACGCCCACGACGGGCAGAAGGTCCACCTGATCATCCTGGTCGTCTGGAACCCGACCCTGCCCGGCCTGTTCAACCACCTCTTCGCCGGCCTGGCCCGCTTCCTCATCCGGGCCGAGAACCGCGGCCGCATCCAGGCGGCCAAGGACAAGGCCGAGCTCTACGACATCCTCTCGGGGATCGAATTCAAGTTCGTCCACGAGGAGAAGATCGTCAGCCGGGCCCGGCTGCTCAAGAAGCTCCAGGAGATCGAGCTCCGCAGGAAGAAGGCGACCAAGGACCAGCAGAAGGAGCTCCAGAAACAGGCCGTCATGATCCGGGAGGAGCTCGACCGCGATCTCGTCTCCCGCTTCGACCGCCTGATGGAGCGCTACGGCTTCGCCGTCGCCGACGCCGTCGACGGGGTCTGCCAGGGCTGCAACATCAACATCTCGACCCAGATGTACTCGGCCATGGAAGACTCCAACGACATCTACGTCTGCGAGAACTGCGGCAAGTACCTGGTCTCGGCCAGACGCAAGAAGAAGTAATCAGTCGACGCTTTCGGCGGCCAGGTTGGCGGCAGCCCTCAATTTGTAGACGGGGTAGGTCTGCGCCCCGCGGCCCCATTGGCTGACGATGTCCCGGTCGAAGAAATTCCAGACCAACAGGCCGTCGTCCGATTCCGGCTCGAGGAGGTAGGCGGCCAGCCGCCCCAGGGGCTGGGCCAGCCGGACGACGAGCGTCCCGGCCGGGAACTCCCGCGTCTCGACGGCATATTCCCCCTTGACCGTGTTGGTCCGGTGGCCCTGGTAGAGCCGCTCGGCCCCCTTGATCTCCTTGATGCGGAAGGCCTCGACCTCGAGGGTGGCCGCGGCCGTCAGGCGCTCGACGGCGACGCCGTGCTGGCGGAGCTTGTCGCGGACCTCGGTCCCGGCCAAGGGGACGAGGTAGGCGTACGGCAGCCGGACCGAGCGAGGAGCGACGAAGTCGGCGTAATAGGTCACGTTATAGGTCTTGCGGCGGTCCGTGGCCCTCATCCGGGGAAAGGGCCCGGCCGGGGCCGGGGCGGTGCCGGGCGCGGGGGCCGGCGGGGCCTCCATCTCGTAGCCGAGGATGGCCAGCTTGCCGGGCAGGGGCTTGACGTCGATGTCCAGGCCGAAAGGGTCGGCCTCGCCGGGGGCCAGCCCGGCCCGGACGGTCCGGGCGTCGGCGTCGGCGACGAGCCGGCGGAGCTCGGCGGCGTGCCCGGCGCAGTAGTCGAGGATGGACTTGAGGAGATTGTAGTTGCCGGCGACGCGGGTCCGGAAGTCGGCGTAGTTGTAGTTCTCGTCGAGGATGGACAGGCGGTTGCGCAGGCCGATGTAGTTGGTCATGTAGCGCGGCTGGTGGCCGAAGGTCCGCCAGCCCTTCTCGAGATCGACGAAGTCCATGGGATCGCCGTAGGGGACCGATAGGGTGCCGTAGGCCTTCTCCAGGCGGGCGTCGACGGCCGGGAGCATCGTGTCGCGGGCGTACTTGAGGACCTGGGGATCGCCGTTCGGGCAGAGGCCCCAGGAATAGGTCACCGGCTCCTCGTGCATGGAGCCGTCGGTCGTGTGGCAGTCGACGAGGAGGAGAGGGTCCCAGCGCCCGAGGACGTTGCGGACGAGGCCGCGCATCTCGGGGCTCTCGAGCTTCATGCCGTCGCGGTTGAGGTCGAGGTTCTGCCCGTTGTGGCGGACGCCCGAGCCCTTCGCGGGGCCGTCCTGGCCCATGCGGTTGCGCGGGTCCATCTTGTCGTTGCCGTCGGCGTTGAAGACGGGGGCGACGAGCAGGACGATCCTGTCGAGGTAGGGCCGCTTGGGATCGAGGAGGATGTCCCGGGCCAGCATGAGGGCGGCTTCCTTGCCCTCGACCTCGCCGGCGTGGATGTTGGCCTGGATGTAGACGACGATCCGGTCGTCGTGGCGGAGGAGGAGGGGATCGTGCGGCACCGGATCGCCGATGACCAGGAGCGGGATGGCCCGGCCCTCGGTCGAGACGGCCAGGGTCTCGACGCGGACGCGCGGCGAGAGCTTCTGGAGGTCGCGGACGAAGGCCAGGACGTCGGCGTAGGTCGACGTCGCGGCGTAATCGGTCGCTTCGGCCGTCGTGCGCGGGCCCGAAGCCGGGGCCGCGGGCGGCGCGACCATCCTGGACGTGTCGATCTTGGGGGCCCGGGGCGGCCCGCCCCCGGGCTGGGCGGCGGCGGGGGCCGTCAGGGCGAGCGACAGGGCGACGAGGGCGGCCGGAGCGGCCAGGGCGCGGGGCTTCGGTGTCATGAGGACCTCCGTCTTCTTAGACGACGCGCCGGCCAGTTTATTCCAGGGCCGACGGGGACACAAGACCTATTCCCCTTTTCGCCCCCCTTTTGCTAGGATAGGGGCATGGCGACGTTCGGTGTCGGACCCGAGAAGGAGCAGGCCCTGGCGGACCGGATGGAGGCCCTCGGCATCCGCGAAGAGGACCTCGTCGAGAAGTTCATCCGCTCGGGCGGCCACGGCGGCCAGAACGTCAACAAGGTCGCGACCTGCGTCTACCTCAAGCACCTGCCGACCGGGACCGAGGTCAAGTGCCAGCAGGAGCGCTCCCAGGCCCTCAACCGCTTCTTCGCCCGCCGCATCCTGGCCGACAAGATCGAGGCCGCCGTCCGCGGGCGCGAGAGCGAGGAGGAGAAGCGCATCGCCAAGATCCGCCGTCAGAAGAGGAAGCGGTCCAAGCGGGCCAAGGACAAGATGCTGGCCGACAAGCGCCGCGTCGGCGAGAAGAAGAAGGGCCGCGCCTTCCGGCCCGGCCCGCTCGACGAGTGAGCCCGTCCCGCCTCAGTCGGCGATGTAGCCCTGCCGGTGGCTGATGCGGTAATCCCCGCCCTTGACCTTGACCGTGATCTGCCGGAAGCGGCCGTCGGCCGCGTAGTCCTTGGGGGTGTAGTAGAGGAGGTAGTAGTTCTCGGCGGCGGCCACGGCCGTCTTCATGGCCGCCTCGACGTTGGCCGTCGAGGCCATGAACCCCCCGGTGGCCCGGCTCATCTCCCGGAAGGGGGCGAAGATGTCCTCCGACTGCTCTTCCATGACCACGCCGCGCACCCGGGGCGCCGGCCGCGTCAGGTAGAGGAAGTGGACGGAGGCGCCCGCGTCCGCGTAGGCCCGCTTGACCGGCTCGATGTCGACCGGCTCCTCGCGGCGGAAGAACTCGAACACGGTGTTGACCGTCTGGATGACGTCGGGGCGCTGGTTGTAGGCGCTCATGAGGACGGTCAGGGCGCTGGGATCGATCTTGGGGATGAACTCGCGCTGGTAGAAGAGGAAGACCTCCTTCTGTCCCGTCTGTTCGCGGAGATAGTCGGCCAGGCGGTCGACCCGGGTCTGGTCGAGGTCGCGGACGTTCTCCAGGCGGCTCAGGGTGACGGCGTAGAGCTGGAGCTGCTCCTCCATGGAGGTCTTCAGCTCGAAGACGGAGTCGGAGAAGCCGAAGGATTCGCCCATGGCCTGGGTCGTGGTGCCGGAGGTGTTGACGTTGACGGCGCTGGCGATGGTGGCGGCCAGGCCGGTCATCTCGTCGAGGATCTCGCGGTACTCCGTGTTGCCGATGAGGATGTCGCGCCGCAGGATGCCGATGAGCTTCTCGAAGACCTCGTCCCGGCCGGCGGCGCGCAGGACGTCGGACTTCATGCGGTAGGTCTTGAGCGGGGTGACGACGACGAGCTCGTCGCCCTCGGCCAGGACCTCCCGGACGAAGAAGGACAGGGCCTCGCGGACGCGGGGATCGTACTCCGTCATCTCGAAGAACAGGTAGAAATGGCGCCCCGTGTCGGGCCGGTAGGCCTTGGTCTCCTCGCTCCGCTCGACGAAGGCCTTCTTGACGAGATAGACGGCGTCGACGGTCTGGAGCTTGCCGTTCTCGTAGACCTCGAAGTCGCCGAGCGGGAGGCCGTCGACGAAGGCGCCGCCCTTGAAGACGCGGACGGGGACCTCGATGCTGACCGTCCCCGTCAGGTGCTGGGGGACCGGCGCGACGTCCTGCGCGGCGGCGAGGGCCGCGGCGGCCGCCAGGGCGGCCAGGGCGAAGGTGACGGCGACGGGAAAGCGGAAGGATGTGCGGCTCATGGATAGGGCCTTTCTCGATCTGCTGTCTGCGGCTCCCCGGCGGGGCGCGGGTCCATTATAACACGCCGGACAATCCCTCCCGGAGCCGGCCAGGGCCGCGGTCTAGCGGCCGTGCCCGTGCCCGCCGCCGCATTCGGAGGCCCGGCCCCGCAGGATGTCGAGGCCGTGGGCGAGGACGGGCAGGATGACGGCCAGGCTCTCCCGGACCGCCCTCTCGCTCCCCGGCAGGTTGACGATGAGGGTGGCCTTGCGGATGCCCGCCGCGGCCCGGCTGAGGATGGCCGCCGGCGTCCGCCCGGCCCCGTCCCGGCGCATGGCCTCGGGAAGGCCCGGCGTTTCGCGCTCGATGACGGCCTTGGTCGCCTCCGGAGTCCGGTCGCGCGGGCTGAAGCCGGTCCCGCCGGTCGTCAGGACGAGCTCCAGGCCCTCGTCCGACCAGGCCACGAGCGCGGCCTTGATGTCGTCCGGCTCGTCGGGGACGACGGCCGTCCGGACGACCTCGCCGCCGGCGGCCTCGATCATCTCCCGGATGGCCGGGCCGCTGCGGTCCTCGCGCTCGCCCCGGGCGCCCTTGTCGCTCACCGTCAGGATGCCGACCTTCATGGTCATCCTCCGATCCGGAACATGTCGCCGGCCAGGCCCTCGAGCGGGCCGCGTTCCCAGGTCCGCTTGGCCTCGAAGGCGGCCCGCAGGACGGCCTCGACGCCGGCCGGGCCGCCCGATCCCCCGCGGAGGACGCGGCGCAGGTCCGTCCCCGGCCGGTCGAAGAGACAGACCCGCAGCAGCCCGTCCGGCCCGAGCCGCAGACGCTCGCAGCCGCCGCAGAACGGTTCCGAGACCGGGTCGATGAAACCCAACCTCGTTCGCCCGTCCCCGAGCCGGTAGACGGAGGCGACGCCGCCGTCGGCCGGCAGACGCTCGAGCGGCCCGAGAGCCTGCTCGATCCGGGCCCGGACCTCCTCGCCCTTGACGAACAGGGCCGGCCGCCAGGCGCCGAGCTCCTTGCAGTCGGGGCCCAGGCCGCTCGTGGGCATGAGCTCGATGAAGCGCAGCTCGAGCCCTTCGCCCGCCGCGAAGCGCGCGAAGTCGGGGATCTCGTCGTCGTTGACGCCGCGGATGACGACGGTGTTGACCTTGAGGGGCTCGAGCCCGGCCGCCCGGGCCGCCGCGATGCCATTCAGCACGCGGTCGAGGCCCGGCCGGCGGGTGATGCGCTCGAAGCGGTCCGGCCTCAGAGTGTCCAGGCTGACCGTCACACGCCCGAGGCCGGCGGCCTTCAGCTCCGCCGCGGCCTCGGCCAGGCGCAGGCCGTTGGTCGTCAGGGCCAGGTCGTCCGGGCCCAGCGCGGCCAGGAGCCGGACCAGGGACGCCAAGCCGCGGCGGGCCAGGGGCTCGCCGCCCGTCAGGCGGAACCGGCGGACGCCGGCCGCCATGGCCGCCTTGGCCACGGCGGCGATCTCCTCGTAGGTCAGCATGTCGGCCATGGGCACGAGCGCGACGCCCGACTCCGGCATGCAGTAGACGCAGCGCAGATCGCAGCGGTCCGTGACCGAGAGGCGCAGGACCTTACCGCTTCTCAATGCCGTCCCCCGGGCGGACCTCGCCGCCCTCGACGACCTCGCAGAAGATGCCCCGAACGGGCATGATGCACTCGCCGGTCAGTCGCTGGACGGCGCAATGGGCGTGGCATTCCTTGCCGATCTGGGTGACCCGGAGCCGGACCGCTCCGCCCACGGCCAGCTCGTCGCCGATCGCCAGGGCGCCGAGGTCGATGCCCCGGGTGGTCAGGTTCTCGGCGTAGGCGCCGGGCTTGATCACGTCAGCGGCCGTGCCGCCGCCGCACTTCTCCCGCTGGGCGTCGATGTCCTCGGCCATGAGCAGGGAGACCTGGCGGTGACCGAAGTCCCGGTGGGCGTCGCCTTCGAGGCCCCGGCCGGCGGCGAGCGCGGCCCGCGGCACCGGCGTCTTGACCTGGCCCTTCTTGAGGCTGACGTTGACGGAGACGAGGACACCGGCCTTTCCGGCGGACGCGGTCACGGACGTCTCCGGAAGGTCCCGCTCTTGCCGCCGGACTTGAATTCGAGGCGCAGGCGGCCGATCACGGCCCCGCGCTCCACGGCCTTGACCATGTCGTAGACGGTCAGGGCGGCCACGGCCGCGCCGGTCAGGGCCTCCATCTCGGCCCCCGTCTTGGCTTCGGCGGCGACGCGGCAGCGGACGCGGACGCCCGTCTTCAGGACCTCGAGGTCGACGGCGACGCTCTCGAGCGGGATGGGGTGGGCCAGGGGAATGAGCTCGAAGGCCCTCTTGGCCGCCTGGATGCCGGCCAGCCGGGCCGTGTTGAGGACGTCGCCCTTGGCCAGGGCGTTCCGCCGGACGAGCCGCAGGGTGGCCGGTCCCAGCTTGACGAAAGCCGAGGCCGCCGCCTCGCGCCGGGTCACGGCCTTGGCCCCGACGTCGACCATCTTCGCCTTGCCCCGGCCGTCCACGTGACTGAGCTTGGCCATCGCGCTCACCGTCCGTCCATGTACAGGATGTCGACCTCCCGGCCGGCTTCGAGCCGGGCGGCGTCGGCCGGGACGACGATGAGGACGCGGCCGTGGACCATCGACCGCAGGACGCCGCTGCGCTGGTCGTTGTAGGGCGAGACCCTCAGGGCGGGGCCGTCGCCCTCGAGGACGCCGCGCAGGAATTGGAGGCGCCCCGGTTTGAGGACGATGTCCGCGGCGAGCGCGGCCCGGCCCGCGCGAGGGCCCGTCGCGGCGCGTCCGAGCAGGCCGTCCAACGCCGGTCCGACGAAGAGCAGGAAGGTGACCATGGCGCTGGTGGGATTGCCGGGCAGGCCGAAGACGAGCTGACGGCCGCGGCGGCCGAAGAAGACGGGCTTGCCGGGCTTGATGCGGACCCGCCAGAAGACGGTCTCGACGCCGAAGGCCTCGAGCTCGTCCTTGACCAGGTCGTAGTCGCCGACCGAGACGCCGCCGGAGAGGACGAGGACGTCGGCGCCGCGGGCCCTGGCCAGCTTGGCGCGCAGGGAGGAGGCGCGGTCGCGGGCGATGCCCAGGTAGGCGGCCTCGGCTCCAGCCGCGGCGGCCATGGCCGCGAGAGCCGGCCCGTTGGCGTTGCGGATCTGGCCGGGCTTCTTGCGCGCGCCGGGCTCGACGATCTCGTCGCCCGTGGCGATGACGGCCACTTTCGGCCGGCGGGCGACGGGGACGCGGGCCCGGCCGGTCGCGGCCAGCACGGCGATCTCGGCCGGGCCGACGACCGTCCCGCGGGCCAGAGCCCGCTCGCCCTTGGCCAGGTCCTCCCCGGCTTCGCCGATGTTGTCGCCGGGCCGGACGGCGCGGCGCAGGGCGACGCGGCCGTCCCGCTTTTCGCTGTCCTCGACCATGACCACGGCGTCGGCTCCCGCCGGCAGCGGCGCCCCGGTCATGATGCGCACGGCCTGGCCGGGCCCGACGGTCCGGCGCGAACGCCGGCCCGCCGGCAGGTCCTCGAGGACCTCGAGCGTGACCGCGCCGTCCGGCCCCGAACCGGACGGGCGCGTGTCGGCCGCCCGCACGGCGTAGCCGTCCATGGTCGCCTTGGTGAACGGGGGCACGGGCTCGCGGGCGGAGATGTCCCGGGCCAGGGTCCGGCCGAGGGCCGCGGCCAGCGGCACGGACTCGGCCGGCAGGGCGCGGGCGGCGGCCAGGACGAGGGACCGGGCTTCGGCGTATTCGATCATGGGAGACCCCGGGGATCCGTCGGCATCTTAGCAGAAGCGCCGGCCGAAGGGAATTCCGGGCGGTCCCAGGGCGGCGGCTCGGAGCGGCGGCCCTCCGAGAGATAGAGGACGGTGCCGGCCAGGCGGGCGGCCTGCGGGAAATTGTGGGTGGAAAAGACCACCGTCGCGCCCCAGGCGTGGCCGGCTTCGCGGAGAAGGGCCTCCGTCCGCAGGGCCAGGCCGGCGTCGAGGTTGGCCGTCGGCTCGTCGAGCAGCAGGACCCGCGGCCGCAGGACCAGGGCCCTGGCCAGGGCCACGCGCTGGGCCTGTCCGGCGCTCAGGCCGGCGACCGGCCGGCCGCCCCAGCCGTCGAGCTCGACGAGGGCCAGGGCCTCCTCGACGCGGGCGGATCGCTCCGGTTCGGGGACCTTGCGGAGCCGGAGGCCGAAACCGACGTTGTCGGAGACGGTGCCCTTGAAGAGATAGGGATGGTGGGAGACGAGGACCGCTTCGCGGCGGGCCGCGAACGCGCCGCTGCCGTCCGCCCAGGGGTCGCCGCCGAGGAACTCGAGCCGGCCGCCGACGGGCCGGAGGAGGAAGGCCAGGAGGCCGAGCAGGGTCGATTTGCCGGCTCCGTTCGGCCCGACCAGGGCCAGGACTTCGCCTGGGCGGACCTCGAGGGACCCGATCGCGAGCGTGAAGGCGGACCCGGGGTAGGAGAAGGCCAGGTCCTCGAGCCGGTAGAGAGGGGCGTCCATGTCAGCTCTCCCGGCCCCGGCCGCCGAGGCCCGTCTGGACCAGGGCGTTGATGCCGAGCGTGACGGCCAACAGGATGAGGCCGAGGGCGACGCCGTTGCCGAAATCTCCCTTGGCCGTCTCCAGGGCGATCGAGGTCGTGATGTTCCTCGTGGCGTGGCGGATGTTGCCGCCGAGCATCATGGCGATGCCGACCTCGGAGACGGCCCGGGCGAAGCCGGCCAAGACGGCCACAAGGAGCGGGAAGCGGGCCTCGCGCAGGACGATCCAGCCGGCCTGGCGCGGGTCCGCGCCGAGGGTCAGGGCCGTCGCGCGGGCACGCCGGTCGACCTGCCGCAGGGCCGTGTACGAGAAACCCGTGATGAGCGGCAGGATGAGGAAGACCTGTCCGATGGTCATGGCCGCCTGCGTGTAGAGGAGGCCGAGGCCGCCGAAGGGGCCGCTGCGGCCGAGGAGGGAATAGAAGAGCAGGCCGATGACCACGGTCGGGGCGGCCATCCAGGTCTGATTGACGACGAGGATGAGCTTCTTGCCGCGGAACTCGCGGCCGGCCAGGAAGAGCGCGGCCGGCACGGCCAGGGCGCTGGCGGCAATCGCGGCCAGCCCGCTCGTCTTGAGCGAGATCCAGACCGCCTGGATGAGCTCGCGGAGGATCATTTGAGGAGGTCCACCCCGGGGACGGCGGCCAGCGGCTCGAACAGGGGCCGCCCGGCCCGGCCGCGGAACTCACCGATGAGCGTCTGGCCGCGCGGCGAGGTCAGGAAGGCGATGAAGGCCATGGCCTCGGCGTAGCGGGCGCCGGGGACCCGGGCCGGGTCGACAGCGATGGCCGCGTAGACGTTCTCGAGGTCGGGGGCGTTCTCGAAGAGCGGGGCCAGGCCGTCGAGGCCCTTGAGGGCGAGGAACGTGGCCGTGTCGGTCAGGGTGTAGGCGCGTTTCTCCGCGGCGATGCGCAGGGTCTCGGCCATGCCCTGGCCCGTCTCGAGATAGGCGGTGGTGGGCGGGCCGCCGGTTGAAGCCCAGATGTCGCGTTCGCGGGCGTGAGTGCCGGAGTCGTCGTCGCGGCTCGCGAAGGCCCGCCCGGCCGCCTTGATCCGGCCGAAGGCCTCGGCTGCGGTGGCCGCGCCTGCGACGCGCGCCGGGTCGTCGGGCGGGCCGACGACGATGAAGAAGTTGCGGGCGATGACCCGGCGGTTGACCCCGTAGCCGGAGCGGACGAACTCGTCCTCGAGCTTGCGGGCGTGGACGATGACGGCGTCGGCGTTGCCGTCGCGGGCCTGCTTGAGCGCGGCGCCCGTGCCGACGGCGATCCACTTGAGCCGGATGCCCGTGTCGGCGGCGAAGGCGTCGGCCAGGACGTCGAGGAGGCCGGTGGCGTCGACGCTCGTCGTCGTCGCCAGCATCAGGGAGCGCGCCCGCGCGGAGGGAACCGCAACGGTCCGCGGGACCGGCCCCTCGGGTCGCGCCGCCGGAAGGGGGAGCGCAGCGGGCACGAGCCCGGACACGGCCAGGGCGATCGCCGCGAGCCGGACGGCCCGCAGGAGAGCAGGGGAAGGACGGCGCACGGTGTCTCCTTTTCGATCACGGAAGGAGGAGCCGTTTCCCGCTCCTCCCTGGCGGCCGGAGGGCTTGGCCGGGGGGCTGTAGCGCCTCGGGCTCGGAGCATCCGATGTGATAGCACATCGGGCCGGGCCTGTAAAGCCGCGGGCCGGGGACACGTACCCTTGGTACGTGTCCCCGATCCCCTAAGCGGCGTAGAACCGGTCGATGACGGACCGCCAGTCGTCCTCGGTCCGGACGGCGACCAGGGCGTTGCGGAGGTCGGTCCGGCGGGGGTGCATCTTGGCGTACTGGAGGCTGAAGTGGCGGAGCATCTTGAGCCCGCGCGCCGCGCCGTAGGCCTCGGCGGCCAAGGCGTAGTGGCGGTAGATGACTTCCCGCTGCTCCGCGAGACCGGGGACGCGGGCGGGGCGTCCGGCGGCCAGGTCGCGGGCCTGGGCGAAGAACCAGGGGTTGCCGATGGCGCCGCGGGCGGCCAGGACGCCGTCGACGCCGGTCTCGCCCAGCATGCGCAGGGCCTCGGCGGGCGAGGACACGTCGCCCGAGCCCAGGACGGTCCGGTCGGGGAACTCGCGCTTGACGGCGGCCAGGAAAGCCCAGTCGGCCCGGCCCGTGTACTTCTGCTCGACCGTCCGGGCGTGGACGGCGATGGCGGCCGCGCCGGCTTCGAAGGCGCCCCGGGCGATCGTCCAGAACGCCCCGTGGGCGGTGTCGGCGTCCCGGAAGGCCCGGCGCAGCTTGAGCGTCACCGGCCGGCCGCGGACCGCGGCGACGACGGCCCGCACGGCGGCCAGGGCCCTCGCGGGATCGTCCATGAGCGCGCCGCCGCGCTTGTGCGAGACGACCTTGCGGACGGGGCAGGCGAAGTTGAGGTCGACGATGTCGAAGCCCATGGCGTCGAGGGAGCGGGCGGCCTCGGCCATGATCTCCGGCTCGATGCCCATGATCTGGCCGGCGACGGGGTGGTCGGCGGGATCGAGGCGGATGAGGCGCTTGCGGAGCTTGCCCTCGAGCAGGATCTGGCGGTCGAGCATGGCCTCGGTGACGGCGTAGGGCGCGCCGAGGGAGCGGCAGACGAGTCGGTAGGGGAGGTCGCTGTAGCCGGCCAGCGCCCCCAGGCCGACGGGGAACTCGATGGGGACGCCGCCGATCCGCAGAGGCATCTAGCGCGCGCCTGCCAGGGCCAGCTCGACGGCGAAGGTGAACGTCCTTGTCTCGATGCGGGGCCGCGAGAGGGCGTCGAGGCTGTTGAGGAACTCCTGGGCCGGGGTGGCGACGCCGGACAGACCGCCCTTCTCCGCGGGCGGCGTCTCCCGGGCGGCCTTGGTGCCGAGGACCTTGCGGGCCGCGCCGCCCCACTCGAAGACCAGGCGCACCTTTTCGCCGGCCGGGACGCCCAGCCCGCCGGGGACCAGGTCGGGCGAGGCCAGGGGGATCTCGAACTCGTAGACGGCCCCCCCGGCCCCCCCGGAGAAGCCGAAGCCGGGCGGCTCGGCGTCGCTCCGGCGGCGCAGCGGGCCGTTGATGCTGCCGCGGGCGCCGACGGCGAAAGCGAAGGTGTCCTCTCGCGGGCCGCCCGCGCGGATGATCCGCTTGTCCTCTTCGGTCAGGAACTGGCCCTGGCTCTCCCGCCAGTAGATGTAGCTATCGGGCGGCAGGGCGCGGACGAGGAACAGGACGCCGCGGCCGGGCTTCCGGCGTCCGGGCGGACCGGAGAGGACGGTCAGGCCGCTCGATTCCAGGGACTCGAGGGCCTTGGCGCCCTTGACGACGGCCAGGACCCAGAGCCGTTCGCCGTCGTTCTGGAAGGAGAACTCGACGCCGGACTTGGCGTCGCGCACGGTTGCAGATCCGGTCCAGTCGCCGATCGCGCCGTCGGCCTTGACCGGCCCGGCGGCCCGGCGGCTCGAGGCGGACGGGACCTGGGCCGCGGCCATGCCCGCGAGGAGCAGGGCCAGCCCGGCCGTCCACGCGCTTTGACGGGATCCGTTCATGGGTTCGTTCCTCTCTCAGATTCTATCACATTTGTGGTATGATGCCCCCCCTTGGAGGGGAGCATGAGACATCTCACTAAAACCGCCGGCGTGCTGGCGCTGATAGTCGCCCTGGCCGGGACCGGCATCGGACTCGCCGCCCGAGCGGGCCAGGACGCCGTCAAGTCGCGGGCCTACGTCGGGCACGAGAACGACGCCGACATGCGCGGCTTCGTCCGGCAGTACCCGGGCGTCTCCGGGACCCGCCTCGACGACTGCCAGACCTGCCACCGCGGCGGGGTCCGCGGCACGGACACCGAACGGGAAGTCAGCCCCTGCAGCTACTGCCACCTCATCGTCTTCCCCAACGCCCGGTACAAGACGGGTGTGCCCAAGGACTACGAAGCCACCCTCAACGCCTACGGGCTCGATTACAAGCGGGCCGGCCGGACCTTCGAGGCCTTCGCGGCCATCGACGGCCGGGATTCCGACGGCGACGGGACGGCCAACGGCGCCGAGGCCGCCGGCCTCCGCAATCCCGGGGACGCGGCCAGCCGCCCGGGACTGCCCCAGGCGCCCGCCGTCGTCCTCGGCTGGGACGAGGTCCGCGCTCTCCCGGTCCACAGCCAGTTCCTGCTCATGAACAAGTCGACCCAGAGGCGCGACGAGTACGCGACCTACACGGGTGTCCGCATCATCGACCTGCTCGCGGCGGCCAAGGTCTATCTGACCGGAGTCACCGGCGTCACCGTCTTCGCCCCCGACGGATACAGCACGGACCACGCCATCGAGGAGATCACCGCGCCGTTCCCCCGGGGCTACTACTACGACGCTCCCCTGGCCATCACGGACCCCGAGAGGACCCTGCTCGAGCGGCCGGCCCTGGTCCCGCCGGGGGTCAGGAACGGCCGTAGGATCCCGGGCGATCCCTGGCTCCTGCTCGCCTACGAGAGGGACGGGAAGCTCATGGACCCGGCGGCCTACGAGAAGGACACGGGGCGGCTCACCGGCGAAGGTCCCTACCGGCTGGTCAAGCCCCAGCGGTCGCTCAAGGGCGACCCCCGCCGGCCGGGGCGCCCGGACCGTTCCCACAACGCCAAGACCTACGGCGACGGCTGGGACTTCTCCGACCGCATCGACCACAACGCCGGGGCCGGGGCCCGCGGCGCCTGCGTCATCCGGGTCAATCCCATGCCCGAGGGCTACGAGGAATACGACTGGAAGAACGGCTGGCCGCTCATCGGCGAGCGGAAGGTCGTCGTCTTCGGCCGCGGCGTGCGCTAAGCGGCGAGCTTGATCAGGGCCCGCAGCAGGACGTTGGCGCCTTTTTCCAGGGCGTCCCAGTCGACCCGCTCCTCGGGCGCGTGGCTGATGCCGTCGGGCGAGGGGATGAAGATCATGCCCGCGTCGCACACCCCGGCCAGGATCTGGGCGTCGTGGCCGGCCCCGCTCGTCACCCGCATCGAAGGATAGCCGAGCGTCCGGCACTCCTCCTCCAAGAGAGCGACGAGCCGCGGCGCGACCGCCACGGGCGCCGTCCGGTCGACGGTCCGCGAGTGGAAGGCGAGCCCGCGCGTCGAGGCCACGTCCTCGGCCAGGGCGAAGACCTCGCGCTCGACGGCGGCCAGGTCGTCCGCCGCGGCAGAGCGGAACTCCAGCGTGAAATCGGCCCGGCCGGGGATGACGCTGAACGACCCGGGGTGGAGGGCGGCGCGCCCCACGGTCAGCATCGCCCCGTAGTGCCGGGTCGCGACGAGCTGCGTCGCCTTGAGGGCGAAGTCGGCCAGCCCCAGGAAGGCGTCGCGGCGGAGCTCGAGGGGGATCGTCCCGGCGTGCCCCGCCTCGCCGACGAAGGCGCACTGGCGGTAGTGCTTGCCGGCGATGCGCTCGACGATACCGACGGGCACGCCCTCGTCCTCGAGGACAGGGCCCTGCTCGATGTGGAGCTCGAGGTAGGCCCCGAGGTCGGGCCGCGAGCGGTGGGCGGAGAGGATCGACTCGGCCGTGAAGGGCGTCTTCTTCAGGATCTCCGCGAACGGCAGGCCGAACGAGGTCCGGCCGCCGCGGACCTCGGCTTCGTCGAGAAGGCCCACGAAGGCCCGGCTGCCCAGGAAGTCGCCGACGAGGTTGCCCTCCTCGTCCGTGAACGAGGCGACCTCGAGGGCCTTCTGGAGAGGGACCTTCTCCTCGGCGACGCGGCGCACGGCCTCGAGGGCGGCCAGGACCCCGGCCGCGCCGTCGAACATGCCGCCGTGCGGCACGGTGTCGATGTGGGAGCCGGCCATGACCGTCCGCGGGGCGCACTCGAGCCGGCCGAACTGGTTGCCCGCGCCGTCCTGGCGGTAGCACAGGCCGGCTTCCTCGATCTTCCCCTTGAGCCAGGCCCGGGCCTCGAGGTCGGCCGGGCTGAACGAGGGCCGGCTGACGCCGCCGCGCTCGTCGCGGCCGATGCGGCCCAGCTCCTCGAGGTCGCGCCGGAGCCGTTCGCCGTCGATCGTCATGTCCATTTCCAATCTCCCGGGGGACATGATACCCGGTCCCCCATTTCGGGGCAAAATAGGGGACAGGGTATCATGTCCCCATTTAGAGCAGTGCGAGCATGTCGATGACCGCCCGCTCGATGCCGACGATGGCCGCGCGGGCGACGATGGCGAAGCCGATACTGAGCTCGGCGATCTCGGGGATGGCCACGATGGGGCCGACGTTCCGGTAATCCAGACCGTGCCCGCCGTGGACCTCGAGCCCGAGCGCCCGGCCGTGCGCGGCCGCCCGGCGGACGGCCTCGAGGGCCTCGTCGCGCGCCGGCCCCTCGCCGAGCTCGGCGAACTTGCCGGTGTTGATCTCGATGAGGTCGACGCCGATCTCCCGGGCCGCCGTGATCTCCTCCAGGCTGGTGTCGATGAAGATGCTCGTCCGGATGCCGGCCCCCTTCAGGGCCTCGATGTGCGGGCCGAGGGCCCGGCGGTTGGCCGCGACCTTGAGCCCGCCTTCCGTCGTCAGCTCCTCGGGCCGCTCGGGGACGAGCGAGACGACGTCGGGCCTGATCTCGAGGGCGACGCGCTTCATCTCCTCGGTCGCGGCCATCTCGACGTTGAGTTTGGTTTTGACGGCCTGGCGCAGGGCCCGCAGGTCCCGTTCCTTGATGTGGCGCCGGTCGGCCCGGATGTGGCAGACGATGCCGTGGGCCCCGGCCTGCTCGGCCAGCAGGGCCGCCAGGACCGGCTCGGGCTCGGCGGCCCGCCGGGCCTCCCGCAACGTGGCGAAATGATCGATATTGACGGCCAGTCTCATGGCGTCCTCCGTGACGGATCAGTGTTTTTCGCCGAGGTGCCGGCGGACGGCCTCGGCGACGAGCCTTGCGCACGAGTCGACCGTGGCCCGGTCGCGGGCCTCGACCATGACCCGGGCCAGCGGCTCCGTGCCGGAGTAGCGGAGGTCGATCCGCCCCTCCCGCCCGAGGCTGGCCTTGACCACCTCGACGGCGGCCGTGATCTCCGGGTAGCCGGCGAAGTCCGGTTTCTTGCGCACCCGGACGTTGACGAGCGTCTGGGGGTATTCGACGAAGCCCTCGACGAGGCCGGCCAGGCTGCCGCCCCGCTCGGCCAGGACCTCGAGCATCCGCAGCGAGGTCAGCAGCCCGTCGCCGGTCGGCAGGTCGTCGAGGAAGATGGTGTGGCCCGACTGTTCGCCGCCGAGGTTGGCGCCGCGGGCGACCATCTCCTCGTGGACGTACTTGTCGCCGACCTTGGTGCGGACGAGCCCGATGCCGCGCGCTTCGAGGGCCCGCTCGAGGCCCATGTTGCTCATGGTCGTGGCCACGACGGAGCCCGTCCGCAGGCGCCCGGCCTCCTTCATGTGCAGGGCCTGGACGTAGAGGGTGTGGTCCCCGCTGAGCAGGCGCCCGTCGCCGTCCACCCACAGGGCCCGGTCGGCGTCCCCATCGTAGGCGACGCCGAGCGCCGCGCCCGTCTCGCGGACGCGGGCGGCCAGCCCCTCGGGATGGAGGGAGCCGCAGCCGGCGTTGATGTTGACGCCGTCGGGCGCCGCGTTGAGGGCCTCGACCGCGAAGCCCAGGCGGCCCAGGAGGCCCGGGGCCACGGCCGAGCTGGCCCCGTTGGCGCAGTCGACGACGACCCGGAAGCCGTCCGGCGGCCGCGCGACGCGGACCCGGCCGGCCAGGTAATCGGCGTAATCGCCGGCCAGCGCCGGATCGAAGGGGACGTCGGTTTCGTGGCCGGGCAGCCGCCCCCGGCCCTCGAGGACCTCGGCCTCGATCTCGAGCTCCCACTCGTCGGGGATCTTGACGCCGAGCGGCGAGAAGACCTTGATGCCGTTGTCCCGGAAGGGATTGTGCGAGGCCGAGATGACCGCCCCGGCCGCGAAGCCGTGGGTCTTGGTCAGGTAGGAGACGGCCGAGGTCGGGATGACGCCGGCCGAGACGACCTCGCCGCCGGCGGCCCGGACGCCGCGGGCCAGGGCCCGCTCCATCCAGGGGCCCGACTCGCGGGTGTCGCGGCCGACCAGGATCCGCGCCCCCTGGCCTGTGCGCTCGAGCAAGTCCACCAGGGCCGACCCGAGACGGGAGATGGTCGGTGGGTCGAGGGGGAACGTCCCGGCGACCGCCCGCACGCCGTCCGTGCCGAAGAGCTTCTTGCGGGCGCTCATTTCTTCCGGACCGGGGCCTTCTCCGCGACGGACGGATCGGGCTCGACCAGGACCGTGATGCGGGCGCTCGTCTCCGGCGAGGCCAGCCGCAGCTCGGGCCGGGGCAGGATGATGTCGGCCGTGAAGACGGTCGAATCGGCCAGCCCGGTGACGTCGATGGGGGCCGTCGAGGCCGCTTCCTTGGCCCGGACCCGGCTCTCGGGCCCGCGGACGACGACGCTGGCCGGCTCGATCTCGGTCCGGGCGATGCGGAAGCCCGGGGCCGGCCGGCCCCGCACGGTCGGGTGGAGGTCGAGGGTGGCCTCGGCCGTCCGCTCCAGCTTGATGGTCACCTTGCCGGGCGAGATCTTGACCACCTCGGCGCTCGGAGGCACGGCGATCATCGACGGGTTGAGCGGGTACTCCTGCTGCAGGACGGTGGCCCGGTCGAGGTCGACGCGGGCGACCAGGGCCGACGGGCCGATCTCGTCGAGGGTCCGGTCGGGGGCCCGCAGGGTGACGTCGATCGCCGTCGCCGGCCTCTCGACGATCTCCAGGCCGGCCGGGATGTTGCGGGTCTCGAGCGGGATGGTCAGCGATTTTTCGGAGAACTTCTTCTCGGCCGGGACGAGCAGGAGCCAGACGGCGACGGCCAGGAGGAGCGAGACGAGCTTCAGCTCCCAGTCCCGGACGAACAGGTTGCGAACGGTGTTTCTCATCGGTCCTTCAGGTAGCCGAGGAGGCGCTTTTCCATGTCCTCCTTGTCGGCGAAGCGCTCCAGCTGGCCCTTGATGGCCAGGGACACGGTCCCCGTCTCCTCGGAGATAACGATGACGGGCGCGTCCGTCTCCTCGGACAGGCCGATGGCGGCCAGGTGGCGGGTCCGCGTCTGGAACGGGCTGCGCAGGCGGTGGGCGGCCGGCAGGGGCAGCAGGCAGGCCGCCGCGACGATGCGGTCGCCCTTGACGACGACGGCGCCGTCGTGGAGCGGGGAGTGGGGGTAGAAGATGGAGACGAGGAGGTTCTTGCTCAGCACGGCGTCGACCTCGGCGCCGCGGTCGGCGTAGGTCGACAGCGAGATCTCCTTCTCGATGGCGATCAGCGCGCCGATCTTCTTCTGGGACAGGAAGTCGATGGCCTGGAAGAGGTCGTCGATCTTCTCCTGGAAGGAGCGCAGGGCCAGGGGCTTGCGGAACGTCCGCGAGCCGATCTCGGTCAGGAAGCGGCGGATCTCGGCCTGGAACAGGACGATGATGGCGATGATGACGTAGTTGATGAACGAGCGGATGATGCGGTTGGAGACGCCGAGGTGCCCCCAGACGGTCAGGAGGTAGAGGGCGCCGATCAGGGCCAGCCCGGCCGCCGCCTGATAGGCTTTCGTGTCCCGGATGAGGACGACGATGTAGTAGATCATGAAGGCGATGAGGAGGATGTCGACGACGTCGAGAACGGTGATCTGGCGGACGACGGCCCAGGCCTCAGCGAACATGGCCGGCCCTCCCTTCGGCGGGCGCGGGCCCGGCGGGCCCGCCGGCCAGGACGGCCTCGGCGGCGCGGACGGCCCGGAAGACCGGCCCGACGTCGTGGACGCGCAGGATGTGGGCGCCGCGCTCGACGGCCAGGACCGCGGCGGCGAGGGTGGCCTCGAGCCGCTCCTCCGGCGGCAGGCCGCCGAGGACACGGCCCAGGAAGGCCTTGCGCGAGAAGCCGAGCAGGAGCGGCCGACCGAGGGCGTGGAAGTCGGCCGCGCGGCGCAGGATCTCGAGGTTGTGATCGACGGTCTTGCCGAAACCGATGCCCGGGTCGACGACGAGCCGCTCGCGGGGGACGCCCGCGGCCTCGGCGACACGGAGGCGGTCGTCGAGGAAGGCGGCGATCTCGCCGACGAGGTCGTCGTAGCGGGGATCGTCCTGCATGGTCGCCGGCGTGCCTTTCATGTGCATGAGGACGGCGGCCGCGCCGGAGCGGGCCACGACGCCGGCCATGGCCGGGTCGAAGCGGAAGGCGCTGATGTCGTTGACGATGTCGGCCCCGGCGTCCAGGGCGGCCCGGGCCACGGCGGCCTTGGCCGTGTCGACGGAGATGAGGGCCCGGCTCTCCCGGCGCAGGCCGGCGACGACGGGGACGACACGAGCGGTCTCCTCGGCCTCGGGCACGGGGAGAGAACCGGGCCGGGTGCTCTCGCCGCCGACGTCGACGATGTCGGCGCCTTCCGCGACGAGGGCCAGGCCGCGTTCGACGGCCCGGGCGGGATCGGCGTACCGGCCGCCGTCCGCGAACGAATCGGGCGTGACGTTGACGATGCCCATGAGCCAGGCCCGGTCGCCGAGCTCGAGGCGGCGGCCCCCGATGTCCAGGCGGCGCGTCTCTCGGCTCATGGTCCCCGTCTTCCTCCGGCTCAGCTCTCCCGGGTCTCCGCGGCGGACGGCGCCGCCGGCGCCTCGGGGGCGGGCTTCTTGCCGTCGACGATGGCGTTGATCTCCTCCGAGCCCACGGCCTCCTTCTCGAGCAGGAGCTCGGCGATCTTGACCAGCTTGTCCCGGTTGGCCTCCATGAGCTCCCGGGTCCTTTCGTAGCTGCTCATGATGATCTTCTTGACCTCCTCGTCGATGTGCTCGGAGGTCTTCTCGCTGAAGTTCTTGTTCATGGCCAGGTCGCGGCCGAGGAAGATGAGGTCGTCGCGCTCGCCGAAGGTCAGCGGGCCGAGCTCGGACATGCCCCACTGGCAGACCATCTTGCGGGCGATCTCGGTGGCCTTCTCGAAGTCGTTGGCCGAGCCGGTCGTGGTCTTGTTGAGGAACATGGTCTCGGCGACGCGCCCGGCCATGAGCACGGACAGCTGGGCCAGGAGGTATTCCTTGGTGTAGGTGTAGCGGTCGTCGAGGGGCAGCTGCTGGGTCAGGCCCAGGGCCAGCCCGCGCGGGATGATGGTGACCTTATGGATGGGGTCGGCCTCGGGGATGAGGGCGGCCGTCAGGGCGTGGCCGGCCTCGTGGTAGGCCGTGTTCTTCTTCTCCTCGTCGCTGATGATCATGCTCTTGCGCTCGACGCCCATGAGGACCTTGTCCTTGGCGTACTCCATGTCCTTCATCAGGACCTTGTCCTGGCCCAGGCGGGCGGCGATGAGGGCGGCCTCGTTGACCAGGTTGGCCAGGTCGGCGCCGGCGAAGCCGGGGGTCGAGCGGGCCAGGACCTTGAGGTCGACGTCCTCGGCCAGGGGGATCTTGCGGACGTGGACGCCGAGGATGTCCTCGCGGCCTTTGACGTCGGGCATGTTGACGACGATGCGCCGGTCGAAGCGGCCGGGCCGGAGCAGGGCGCTGTCGAGGATGTCGGGCCGGTTGGTCGCGGCGATGAGGATGACGCCCTCGTTGGAGTCGAAGCCGTCCATCTCGACGAGGAGCTGGTTGAGGGTCTGCTCGCGCTCGTCGTGGCCGCCGCCCAGGCCGGCGCCGCGCTGGCGGCCGACGGCGTCGATCTCGTCGATGAAGATGAGGCAGGGGGCGTGCTTCTTGCCCTGGTCGAAGAGGTCGCGGACGCGCGAGGCGCCGACGCCGACGAACATCTCGACGAAGTCCGAGCCGCTGATGGAGAAGAAGGGCACATCGGCCTCGCCGGCCACGGCCCGGGCCAGCAGGGTCTTGCCCGTGCCCGGGGGCCCGACGAGCAGGACGCCCTTGGGGATGCGGCCGCCGAGGCGCTGGAACTTGCGCGGCTCCTTGAGGAACTCGATGATCTCGCCGAGCTCCTCCTCGGCCTCCTCGACGCCGGCGACGTCCTTGAAGGTCAGCTTCTTCTGCTGGCCGGAGAAGAGCTTGGCCCGCGACTTGCCGAAGGACATGGCCTTGTTCCCGCCGGCCTGCATCTGGCGCATCATGAAGACCCAGAACAGGATCATGAGCAGGATCGGGAACCAGCTCAGGAGGAGCGCGAACAGGGGGCTGCGGGAGGAGTCCTTGACGACGATGTTGACGCCCGGGTTCTTCTCGCGCAGGGCCTTGATGAAGTCGTTGTAGCCGGCGGGGATGACGGTCTTGAAGGCCTGGCCGTCGGTGAAGGCGCCCCGGAGCTGGTTGTCCTGGACGACGACGTCGGCGACGCGGCCGGCTTCGGCCTCGGTCATGAATTTCGAGAACGGGACGTCCTTCTTGGCCAGGGAAGGGTTCTGGATCAGGCTCCACAGGGTGATAATGACGATCCCGGCGGCGATCCAGAAAAAGAGGCTCTTGGCGGGCCTGATCTTAGGCTGAGGCATAATTCTCCATCCTTGTTAGCCCGGCCATTTTATCACGATTCCCCCCGCCGCGGTAGGGGACGGGGCCTCTTCCCTTCCGGGGCGGGCGGTGGTTTGGGGACATGTACCTCAGGTACGTGTCCCCCTTCTCTAGATTGCTCCGATCCTTCTGAGGAAATCTTCGCTTCCCAGCGGCGTCCGGCGGGCTGTATGTTCCCTGAACAAATTCGCCTCTGATTCCAGGAGGCCTTCTTTGAGATAAGCCGCCCATTCCCATCCGTTCATCCCCAAGGGATTCCTCCCGATCATCGGATCGGGCTCGCCGAGCACATGGGCTCTGGCACTCGACCAGCGATACTCCTTGGGATCCTCGACAAGACCGGCCCTGACCGGGTTGAGTTCGTCATAGCGCATGGCCCGGTAGAGGTAGGGGTCGTCCATAGGGAATGAGCCGAACCGGCCTTGCCAGAGAAAACCGCGCCAACCTTCTCTCTCGTTGATGATCCTTGTGTAGGCTTTATGTGTTTCGCCGAACGTCGCGGCGAGTCCGTCGTCGGTCTCCGGCACAGCGACATGATGGACATGATTATCCATGAGGCAATAGGCCCAGATCTTCAAGCCGGCCTTGTCGGCCCATTTTGATAGCAGTCGAAGGTAGAGAGCTTTGTCTTCGTCCGAGAAGAAGACGCGCTGACGCCTGTTCCCACGCTGGGTGATGTGGTGCGGGACGCCGGGAAAGACGATGCGGGCGGAACGGGGCATAGAGACCTCCATTAAGATCGGGGGCACGTACAGGGTGTACATGTCCCCAAGTAAGCCGGGGACATGTACCGGAGGTACGTGTCCCCTTCGCTCGCTTCGTCATGGTGGACGCCCCGGCCATAAGAAATGTCTCATACATAATAGAAGACGGGGACATGTACGAAGCGTAAATGTCCCCCAGCCGAGATGGGGACACGTACCAGAGGTACATGTCCCCCTTCCTTTCCCCTTCCTTTCCGGGGCGGGCGGTGGTATAGAAAAGGGCATGAACCTCCACCCCCTGGACCTGGCCATCATCGCCGTCTACTTGGCCGCCGTGGCCATGGTCGGCGTCCTCGTCCGCCGGCGGGCGACCAAGAAGCTCGACTCGTTCTACCTGGCCGACCGCAGCGTCCCCTGGTGGATGCTGGGGCTGTCGGGCTGCTCGAGCTACATCGACATCGGCGGGACCATGTCGCTCGTCGGCCTGCTCTTCTACGTCGGGCTGAAGTCGATGTGGGCGACCCACATCTTCTGGGGCTGGTTCATCATCTGCTTCTACATGGCCTTCCAGGCCAAGTACATCCGCCGCTCCGGGGTCATGACCTTCGCCGAGTGGAACGAGACCCGTTTCGGCACGGGCAAGGACGCCGAGGCGGCCCGCCTTGCGGCGGCCATCTTCCTGCTCGTCCTGATGATCTGCAACCTCATGTTCATCAGCGTCGGCACGGGCAAGTTCGCCGAGGAATTCCTGCCCCTGCCGCGCTGGGAGGCCACGCTCATCGTCCTGGCCGTGGTCGGGGTCTACGTGACGCTGGGCGGCTTCTTCGGCGTCATCCTGACCGACGTCCTCCAGACCCTCCTCGTCGGCGTCGGGGCGGTCATCCTGGCCGTCATGGTCTTCGCCAAGCCCGTCGCGACGGCCTTCATTCACAAGGACCCCGGGTGGTTCAGCCTGGCGCCGACGTGGACCCTGTGGTCGGGTTTCGCGGCCGGGACCTCGCCGGCCTATCGGCACTTCGGGCTGTTCGGCCCGCTCATGGCCGCGGGCTTCCTGTGGATGGTCTTCCGCCTCCTGAGCGGGCCCAACGTCTGGGACTTCCAGTTCTTCCTGACGACCCGGTCGCCCCGCGACGCCCAGCTCGCGGCCGGGATGTGGACGGTCGGCTACAACCTGCGCTGGGTCGTCGGCGTGGCCTTCATGGTCCTGGGCATCTTCTATCTGGGCTCGGAGGCGGCCTTCGACGCCGAAAAGATCATGCCCCTCGTCCTGCTCAAGATGCCGGTCGGCCTGCGCGGTCTGTTCATGGCCGTGCTGCTGGCGGCCCTGATGTCGACGATCAGCGCCATGATCAACGTCACCAGCTCGGTCGTCATCAACGACTTCGTCAAGCGCTATGTCGCCAAGGACCTGAGCCAGAGGACCCTCGTCCGGCTGGGGCAGCTGGCCTCGGTCGCGGCCGTCCTGGTCGGCTTCGTCTTCTCGCTGTCCTTCGTCAACATCGTCACGGCCTGGGAGATGATGGTCTTCGTGGTGGTCACCGTCATCCTGGTGCCGGCGACCCTGCGCTGGCACTACTGGCGGTTCGGGGCCCGGGCCTTCGTCTGGAGCATGGCCGTGTCGGCCGTCCTCATCTCGCTCCGGCTGATCCTGTTCAAGGGCCTGCACGCGGCGGCCTCGCTGGCCCTCGATATGGGCCTGTGCCTGGCCACGACGATCGTCGTCACCTTCCTGACCGAGCCCGCCGACATGGAGGTCCTGGTCAGGTTCTACGCCAAGGTCCGGCCGTTCGGCGTCTGGGGCCCGGTGCGGCGGGAGTGCGTGCGGCGCGGGCTCGTCCCGGCGGGCGACAAGATGCCCCGGATCGACGTGCTCAACGGCTTCGTCACGGCCGCCTTCCAGTTCTCGCTGGCCATCCTGCCCTTCTACCTGTTCATGCGCAACTGGAAACAGCTGGGGGCCTGGGCCGCGGCGGCCGCCGCCCTGGCCGTCGTCCTCTACTTCACCTGGTACAAGAACCTGCCCGCTAAGGACGAGCTTTGACACGGACTGGGGGACGCATGAAGCGGGCTAAGAAAGGGGACATGTACCCCGGGTACGTGTCCCCCCAAAAGGGACACGGGCAAGAAAGGGGACACGTACCAAAGGTACATGTCCCCGGTTTGATCCCAACGGTTCACCTGATCTGCAACGCGCACCTCGACCCGGTCTGGCAGTGGCGCTGGGACGAAGGGGCGTCCGAAGCCCTGGCGACCTTCCGCAACGCCGTCGACATCCTCGACGAACACCCGTCGCTCATCTTCTGTCACAACGAGTCCGTCCTCTACGAGTGGGCCGAGTGCCTCGACCCGGCCCTCTTCGACGACATCCGCCGGCTGGTCGCGGCCGGGCGCTGGGCGGTCTCCGGCGGCTGGTTCATCCAGCCCGACGCCAACCTGCCGGGCACGGAGGCGCTCGTCCGCTCGATCGCCGAGGGCCGGCGCTACTTCCGTGAGACCTTCGGGGCCGCGCCGCGCGTCGCCTACAACTTCGACTCCTTCGGCCACAGCGGCGGCCTGCCCCAGATCCTGCGTCGGGCCGGCTACGAGATGTACGTCCACATGCGTCCCCAGCCCGGCGAACTCGAGCTGCCGTCCGACCTCTACCGCTGGCGCGGCGTCGACGGCACGACGATCCCGGCCTACCGCATCGCCGTCGGCCTTTACCACACCGAGCACGACAACATCGAGGAGCGCCTGCGCGCCGGCGTGGCCCTGGCCCTCGAGCGCGGCCGCGACGTGCCCGTCTTCTGGGGGCTCGGCAACCACGGGGGAGGGGCGACGCGCCGCGACCTGGCCGCCATCGACGCCTTCATGGCCCGCGAGAGACGCGTTCGCGTCGTCCACAGCACGCCCGACCGTTTTTGCGAGGCCGTCGCCGCGGCGGCCGCCGCCTCTCCCGTCCACGAGGGCGACCTCCAGCGCGTCTTCACCGGCTGCTACACCTCGCTCTCGCGGCTCAAGCGCCGGGCCGTCGAGGGCCTCGGCGGGCTCGTCCGGGCCGAGGCCGCCTCGGCCGCCGCCTGGTGGCGGGCCGGCGCCGGATTCCCGGAGGCGGACCTCCGCCGTGCCTGGAAGATCCATCTATTCAACGATTTCCATGACATCCTGGCCGGCACCTGCATCGAGCCGGCCGAGCGCGACGCCCTGGCCCAGTACGGCCGGGCCGAGGATATCGCCCGCACGGCCTCGCTCGGGGCCGTCGCGGCCCTCAACCGTGGCTCGCGGCGATCGCCGTCCCTGCCCGTCACGGTCCTTCACGCCAATCCGTCCCTCCGGCGGGTCCCGGTCGAATTCGAGTGCATGGCCGACCACCGGCCGTTCTGGAAGGGACTGTGGCGGATGAGGCTCTTCCGGGCCGACGGCCGCGAGGTCCCGTGCCAGGAGGAGCAGCCCGAGTCGCTGCTGCCTTTCAACAACTGGCGCCGCCGCATCGCCTTCATCGACGATCTGCCGGGCGTCGGCGTCTCGCGCTACGAGTTGAAGGCGTTCGAGGTCAAGGCGCACGGACGGACCAAGGACCGGGGACGAACCCCCGCGGGACGCGTTCCCTTTCCCGCTCCCGTCGTTCCCGCGGCGCGTCTCGATCCCCGCTCGGGCTTGATCGCCGCCTTGGCCGCCTTCGGCCGCTATCCCGCCGGACCGCTCTTCGAGCCGCTGGCCGTCGAGGACCAGGGTGACGCCTGGGGCGCCGGGATCGGGAGCTATCGCAGGATCGTCGGACGGTTCAGGCCGACCGGCCGTCCCTTGGTCGTCGAATCGGGTCCCATCAGAACGATGACCCGCTCGGCCCTGGTCTTCGGCGCGAGCCGGATCGTCGTCGATGCCGTGACCTATCCGGCCTGGCCCGTGATCGAGGTCCGGTTCCGCGTCACTTGGAACGAGGATCGCCGCCGGCTCAAGCTCTCCGTGCCGACCGGGCTCGCCGTGCCGACTCTTCTCGCCGAGGTCCCCGGCGGGGCCATCGTCCGGCCCGCCGACGGCGAGGAACACGTCCACGGCCGCTGGCTGGTCATCGAGGGCAAGCCGTCCGGCCGGGGCGCGAGTTCCCGGAAGGGAGGGACGATCCCCGCCGCGGGCGGCCCTGGAGCCGGTCTGGCGCTCGGGATCGCCTCGAGCGGCCAACACGGCTTCGACTTCGAGGACGGCGAACTGCGCCTTTCGATCCTGCGCAGCTCGGCGTACTGCCACGAGCGCGGCTTCGACCTGGGGACACGTACCTCAGGTACGTGTCCCCAGATCCGGAAGTTCGCCGACATCGGCGTCCACGAATTCCGGCTCCTGGTCACGGCCGGGACGCCCGCTTCGGTCCGCGCCATGATGCCGGGCCTGGCCGACCATCTGGCCGCCCCGCCGGAGGCCTACGCCCATCTGCCCTACGACGCGACGGTCGCCCCGTCCGTCGATGCTTTCCTCTCGGTCCGCCCGGCCTCCGTCCGGCTCCTGGCCTGCAAGCCGTCTGGGGATGGGCGGGCGCTCGTCGTCCGCCTGCAGGAAGCGGTGGGTAAGCGGACGAAGGCGGAGTTGAAGGTGGCCCGGCCGGCCGCGCCGAACGGGGATCCCGGCCAAGAACGGGGACACGTACCCAGGGTACATGTCCCCTTGGCCTTCGCCCCGTTCGAGATCAAGACCGTCCGCGTCGAGCGGGACGGCTCCTGGCGCGAAGCGGCGCTCATCGAGGAAGCCTAGCGCTCCGACGGGGACACGTACCCGAGGTACATGTCCCCCTTTTTCATTTGATGGCGACGCCCATCGTGTCGCGGTGGAAGTCGATGAGGGTCCGCATGTAGGGCCCGATGGCGTCGGCGCCCGCGAACCCGGCCTTCTTGGCCGCCGCCTCCCGCTCCTCCGCGGTGAGCGGGCTCGGCGCGGCCCAGTGCTGCAGGTCGCGGTAGCAGCCGAGGGTGAAGATGTCCCACGACGCGCCCGACTCGCGGACGAAGATCATGTTATAGGGACGGCCCCCGGCCGTGCCGTAGACGTTCTCCATCTCCCGTTCCTTGAACAGCTCCTCCTGCTTCCCGGGGAGCGAGACCATGATCTCGATGTGGTAATAGGCCGTCCCTTCGAAGGCCTTCTGCACGAACTCGAGCGGCGGACCCATCACGTAGACGTCTTCCTTCCACGACGAGCAGGCGTCGAGCCGCTTGGCGAACGCTTCTTCGCTCATCCCGGCCGCCTCGGCCGTCTTGGCCCGCTTGGCCGCCCGCCCCTTGGCGTAATATTCGACGTAGCTCCCCATGGGGGTGAGGAGCATGAGGTCCCACTGGTCGCCCTGGGTGTGCCGCCACCAGAAAGGCTTGACCTCGCCCGCCTTCTCCAGCACCCCGATCCGCTCCTTCCAGAGCGCGATGAGGTCGAGGAGCCGGCCCTGGGCCGCCCGGATGAAGGTCGTCTTGTAGAGACAGACGGGCTTGATCGACGCCGGCGGCCCCGTGACCTCGGACGCCGCTGCCGTCGCCGCGACCGCTTCCGTTCCGGCCAGCGACACGACCGCCGCCAGCGCCATCACCGCCGCCGTTCTCGTCAGGTTCGCTCTCATCGGGCCTCCTCGCGGGGCGGTCCGGCCGCCCGGCTCTCCCCATCATACTCATCCCCGGCCGTTTGGAAAGAGGGGAGCCGCCCGCCGCGCTTGACCCCGCTTCCGCTTTCCTTTATTAATGAAGCCGGACCCGCATGAAGCGATTCGCCGTCCCCGTCCCGTCCCCTCCCGGCCACGCTCCCCTTATCCTTCTCCTCGCGGCCCTCCTCGCTTCGTGCGCCTCGCCCGCCAAGCCCCCCGCGCCCGTCGCGCCCGACGCCAATCTCCTCCTCGTCACCGTCGACACCCTCCGCCCCGACCGGCTGAGCTGCTACAGCGACGCCCACGCGCGGACCCCCGCCATCGACGCCCTGGCCGCCCGCGGCGTCCTCTTCGAGCGGGCCTTCTCCCACGCGCCCCTGACCCTGCCCTCGCACGCCAACATCCTGCTCGGGGCCGCCTCGCCCGCCCACGGCGTCGTCGACAACGGCCTCGCCGTCGTCCCCAGCGAGTTCCCCAACCTGGCCAAGACCCTCAAGGCCGCCGGCTACGCGACCGGGGCCTTCGTCTCCGCCTTCCCCCTCGACGCCCGCTTCGGCCTCGACGAGGGCTTCGACGTCTACGACGACGATTACCCGGCCCGGGCCGCGGCCGCTATGGACTACCCCGAGCGACCGGCCGCCAAGACCGTGGCCGCCGCCCTCGACTGGCTTGGCGGTCGCGCCGGCAAATGGTTCCTCTGGGTCCACGTCTTCGATCCCCACGCCCCCTACGCGCCGCCCGAGCCCTTCGCTTCCCGCTACGCCGCCGATCCCTACTCGGGCGAGGTGGCCTACGCCGACGCCGAGCTGGCCAAGCTCTTCGCCGCCGTCGAGGCCCGCGGCGAGACCGGCCGCACGGTCGTCGTCCTGACGGCCGACCACGGCGAGTCCCTCGGCGAGCACGGCGAGATGACCCACGGCTATTTCGCCTACAACGCGACCCTCCGGGTCCCGCTCATCGTGGCCGGGCCGTCCATCGCCCCGGCCCGGGTCCGCGACTTCGCGGCCCACGTCGACCTCTTCCCGACGGCCTGCGATCTCCTCGGGCTCACGGCGCCCGAAGGCCTCTCCGGCCGCTCCCTGCGGCCCCTCCTCGAGGGCCGCCGCCTCGGGCCGCGGCCCATCTACTTCGAAGCCCTCGAGGCCTCACTCCACCGCGGCGCGGCCCCCCTGCGCGGCCTCATCGACGGCGGCAGGAAGTACTTCGATTCGCCCATCCCCGAGCTCTACGACCTCGAGACCGATCCCGACGAGCGCGTCGACCTGGCTCCGCGCGCCGACCTCGGCCCGTTCAAGAAAGCCCTCGACCGCCACATCGCCGCCGAGGGCTCCCGGCCCGGCGCCCGGGCCGTCCGCCGGACCGACCGCGAGACGTCCGAGCGCCTGCGCAGCCTCGGCTACGTGGCCGGTCCCGCCGTCGCCCCCAAGGCGTCCTACGGTCCGGCCGACGACCTCAAGACGCTCCTGCCCTTCGAGCAGAAGATGCTCCGGGCCAACGCCCTGGCCGCGGCCGGCCGGACCGAAGAGAGCGCTGCCCTGCTCGAGGAGATCGTTCGCGACCGGCCCGGTTACTCCCGGGCCTACGCCCGCCTGGCCGAACTGCGCTTCGCCCAGGGCCGCGTCGACCTCTATCTCGAGGCCTTCGACCGCGGCGTCCGGGCCGCGCCCGGCGACTTCACCAACGTCTCGGCCTACGGCATTGCCCTCGTCGAGCAGGGGCGTCTCGACGCCGGCATCGAGGTCCTGGGCCGGGCCCTGGCCCTGTTCGACGCCGACCCCAACGTCTGGGGTGCCCTGGCCGAGGCCTGCTGGAAGAAGGGCGACCTCGACCGGGCCCGCGAGCATTTCGAGACGGCCCTGGCCCTGGCCCCCGGCGACGCCGTCCTCAACGGCAACATGGGCAACTTCTACGTCGACTGGGGCCTGCGGACCAAGAACGGCGACACGGTCAAACGGGCCTTCGCCCATTTCGAGGCCGCCCTGGCCGTCGATCCCACGCTGGCCTCCGTCCACAACGGTCTCGGCGGCGCCCTGCGCGTCGTGGGGGATACCGCCGGGGCCATCGCCCGCTGGGAGAAGGCCGCCGCGCTCGACCCCGCCTACGACATGCCCGTCTACAATTTGGCCGCGGCCTACCTCGAGACGGGTGACAAGGCCAAGGCCCTGGCCGCCTGCCGCCGCTACCTCGCCCTCAAAGGCGACCGCCTGACGGACGAAGATCGGCGCGACATCGACGCCCTCATGGAGCGCTGCCGGTGAGGCCATGACCCCGCGCCAGACCGTTCGCGAGATCGTCGCCCTGCGGCCGGCCCCCCGGACCGGCTTCTGGCTCGGCAATCCCCACGCCGCGAGCTGGCCGGGCCTGCACCGTTACTTCGGCACGGCGACCGAGGAGGATCTGCGCCGCAAGCTCGGCGACGACTTCCGCTGGATCTCGCCCTCGTTCGCCGCGACGACCTTCCCCTCGACGGCGGCCAAGGGCATCTTCAATTGGAACTGGGAAGCGGCCAAATCCAGCCACGGCCAGGCCGGGCCCCTGGCCGAGATCGAGGACCCGGCCGAGCTCGACCGCTTCGACTGGCCCGACCCGGCCGCCCTCGATTTTTCGGAGACGGTGGCCGCCCTCGACGCGGCCGGGCCCCACTACCGGGCCTCCGGCTTCTGGACGCCGTTCTACCACGACCTCATGGACTTCTTCGGCATGGACGCCTACTTCATCAAGATGCACACCCATCCTGAGGTCGTCGAGGCCGCCACGGACCGCGTCTGCGGCTTCTACCACGCGGCCAACGAGCGCTTCTTCGACGCCGCCGGCGACCGCGTCGACGCCTTCTTCTTCGGCAACGACTTCGGCACCCAGCTCGACCTCATGATCTCGCCGGCCCTGCTCGACCGCTTCGTCCTGCCCTGGTTCCGGAAGCTCACCGACCAGGCCCACCGCCGCGGCCACCAGGTCATCCTCCACTCCTGCGGCTCCATCCACCGGGTCATCCCCAAGCTCGTCGCCGCGGGCGTCAATTGCCTCCACCCGCTCCAGGCCAAGGCCGCGAACATGGACGCCGAGAGCCTGGCCCGGGACTTCGGCGGCAAGATCGCCTTCCTCGGCGGGGTCGACACCCAGCGCGTGCTGCCCCACGGCACGCCGGAAGAGGTCCGCCGGGAGGTCCGCCGGATCAAGGCCGTTCTGGGGCCCCACCTCATCGTCAGCCCCAGCCACGAGGCCATCCTGCCCGACGTGCCGCCGGCCAACGTCGCCGCCATGGCCGAGGCCGCGGCCGCATAGACGCTCCCGGCGCCGGGCTTCCCGCCTCTTGACCGGAAGGCCCTTTTCGTTGATAATGAGCGGCTTCCATGCGAAGAGGACCGATATGACCGCGGCGCCGAACGGGAAGAAAGAGAACATCCTGACCTCCTGGAAGGAGATCGCCGCCTACCTCGACCGCGACGTCCGGACCTGCGTCCGCTGGGAGCAGCGCTACGGCCTGCCGGTCCACCGCCTGGACCGCGACTCCAAGGGCAAGGTCTTCGCCTACCGGGACCAGATCGACGCCTGGATGGCCTCCCGCGCGGCGGGCGGCGCGGCCCAGGCGAACAGCGCGGCCAAGCGGTCCCGTTGGCCTTGGGTCATCGGCGGGCTCCTGGCCCTGGCGGGCCTGGGGGCGGCCGTCGTCCTGCTCATCCTCCACGGCAGCTCGGTGCCCTCCCGCTTCGACATCTCCGGCTCGCGGCTCCTGGCCCTCAACGAGAAAGGCCGGGAGCTCTGGCTTTTCGACACGAAGGCGGCCGACCTGGAAACGCGCGACTCCTATGGGGGCCACTTCCAGGAGAAACGGCTTGGCGGCGCCTACGACGCCGTCTGGCCATGGATCATGTTCAGGGACGTCGACGCCGACGGCCGCGTCGAGACCCTGTTCAGCGTCCAGACGCGCTCCGAGGACGCCGAGGGAGAGCTTGTGTGCATCGACGACAAGGGCGTCGAGCGCTGGCGGTTCGCGGCCGGCCGCGCGCTGGCCCTGGAGGCGGGCTCCTTCCGCAAGGAGTATCGCGTCTTCGGCTTCGACGTCGACGATTACGACGACGACGGCGCCCTCGAGGTCCTGGTCGTCTCCTTTCACAAGCCCGACTGGCCGTGCCAGGTGGCCTTGCTCGATGCCCGCGGCCGGCTCGAAGGCGAGTATTGGAACGCCGGCTACCTGA
Source organism: Candidatus Aminicenantota bacterium (assembly GCA_017999365.1). Classification (GTDB taxonomy): domain Bacteria; phylum Acidobacteriota; class Aminicenantia; order Aminicenantales; family Saccharicenantaceae; genus RBG-16-66-30. Next base: position 705,547 of record JAGNLW010000001.1, on the reverse strand, counting down.
TGGAGGCCAGGCGCGGCGACGTCGACGGGGACGGCGCCAAGGAGCTCGTCCTCGGGGGGGTCAACAACGAGTACGCCCGCGGCTGCATCGCCGTCTTCGAGGGCGGGCGCCTGGCCGGCGGCTCCCCCCAGGACGACCCGGCCTACCGCTGGCGGGACATCGGCCCCGGCTCGGAGGCCGCCTACATCCTGTTCCCGAAGACCGACGTCCACGCCGCCGTCCGCAAGGTCGGCGACCCGGTCAACTACTTCTGGGTCCACGAGGGCGACGGGCTGACGGCCGTGACCATCGAGGCCCAGGTCTTCTACGACCTCGACAAGACCTTGGCCTTGAGGAACGTCGGCTTGGGCAACGACTTCAAGACCCTGCACGAGAAGTTCCGTCTCGAGGGCAAGGTCAACAGCGTTCCCGACGAGGCCTACCTCAAGGCCCTCGGCGAAGCCATCCGCTATCGCCGGAACGGGACCTGGGCGACCTTTCCGGCCGCCGCGGCCGTCAGCGGCGGGAAGTAGCGGCCGGCCCGTTCCATGGCCTGAGCCGCAGGAACAGCGATCCCTTCTTCGAACGCTCTGGGGGGATCCTCGCGAGGACGGGCGCTCGGGCGCCGGCTCCGGAGCGGACGACGATCCGCCGCGAAACGGCCCCCGACCATTCGAACCGGTGGCCGCCCTTCTCCGGAGTGAGGCGGAACCGGCTCCGGCCTTCTTCTTCGCATAGGACGCCTTCCGTCGGGCCCGCCGCGGGGTAGACCGCGACCTCGAGCGGGTCGACGGTCCCGGCCGGGACGCGCCGGGAGTTTCCCGTCATCGGGACGGCCGAGCCGGCCCGGACGAAGACCGGCATGATGGGAAGCGGCGCCGGGGCTTCGACGACGGCCGGGCCGGCGTGCGTCTTTCCCGACCACAGGTCGATCCACGTCCCCGGCGGCAGGTAGACCGGGAAGACCGGCCGCCCGGCCCCGCGCCCGCCGGCCCGCCCGAGCTCGCGGAGGGGGCGGATGACGGGGGCGACGAGCAGCGCCGGCCCGAACAGAAATTCGTGGTCCCAGGCCGCGCCGTTCGGGTCGTTCGGGAAGGCCAGCGGCAGGGCTCTCAGGACCGGCAGCCCTGTCCGCCCGGCCTCCAGGGCCGCGCTCCTGATGTAGGGGAAGAGCCGGTGGCGGAGCTCGGCATAGCGTCGGACGACGGCCAGGGCTTCCGCGCCGAACAGCCAGGGCTCGCGCGGCGAGTCGCCGTGCATGCGGCTGTGCGACGAGAACAGGCCGAACTGGGCCCAGCGGACGTAGAGCTCGGGATCGGGCCGGCCGCGGTAACCGCCGATGTCGTGGCTCCAGAGGGCCAGGCCCGACATCCCCGCCGCCAGCCCGCCGCGGACGGTCGCGGCCAGGCTGTCCCAGTCCGCGGCCGGGTCCCCCGACCAGCCGACGGGGAAGCGCTGGCTGCCGGCCGTTCCGGACCGGGCCCAGACGAGCCCTCGCCCTTTCTCCTCGGCCGTCACCTCGTAGACCGCTTCGTTGTAAAGCAGGGGATAGAGGTTGTGGAGCTCGGCCCCCGTCCGCCCGTCGTGGAACACGGCGTCCGCGGGCACGTCCTCGCCGAAGTCGGTCTTGAAGACGTCGACGCCCAGGCGCAGGAGCGGCCGGTGGAGGTCCTTGAACCAAGCCCGGGCTTCGGGGTTGGTCAGGTCGACGATGGCGGCCGGGGCGTTCCAGGTCGCGCCCGGCTCGCCCAGCCGGACGACGCCGTCGGGCCGGGGGGCGAGCGACAGGCCGTAGTCGACGACGCGGGTCGAACCGTCCGGCCGGCGCAGGAGATATCCCCGGGCCTCGGCCTCGCGAAAGAGCGGGCTCTCGGCCGAGATATAGGGATGCTCCCACAGGCAGAGCTTCAGGCCGAGGCCGTGGACACGGCGGATGAGACCCTCGGGATCGGGGAAGGCCTCCCGATCCCATTCGAAATCGCAGTACCTCCGCCAGCGCATCCACCAGGGATCGATGTGGACGACCGCGGCGGGGAGGCGGTGCCGCTCGATCCCGTCGAGGAGCGTCTCGATCGAGGCCTGGTCGCGATAGGTCCCCCCCGACGACAGCCACAGCCCGAAGGACCAGTCCGGCACGGCGGGCGCCCGCCCCGTCAGGTCCGTGAAGGCCCGCAGGATGCGGTCCGGGCCCGGGCCGTGGAAGATGTGGAGATCGAGGGCCGGCGCGTCGACCCGCAGGGCCCAGGTTCGGAGCGAGGTCGCCCCGAGGTCCCAGTCGATCCGGGCGCCCGAGTCGGCGAAGAGGCCGTATCCCCGGTCGCTCCAGAGAAAGGGCACGTTCTTGTGGGAGCGCTCGCTCGTCGAGCCCAGGGCGTCGACCGTCCAGGAGACGAAGCGCCCGCCCGCTTTGTCGAGCCGGGTGAACTTCTCGCCCAAGCCGTAGAGGCGCTCGCCGGGCGCGAGGCGGAAGGCGGCCGTAACGAAGGGCATCCCGCCGGGGCCGCGGCCGGCGCCGAGCGGGGGCACGGCCGGGCGGCCCAGGCCGTCGACGTCGGCGGGATTGGCCGCCAGGACGGTCCGGCCGCGGCGGTCGACGAAGCGCAGGTCGAAGGGCTCGAGCCGGACCTCGAGGCGGAGCTCGGGACCTCGGACGACGAGCCGCCCGTCCTTCTCCCGGGCGGCGAGGCGGATGAGCTTCCGTTCGCCGGGGACGACCATGGGCGTCGGCCGCGGCTCGACCGCGCCGTCGGGAACGATCGAGAGCATCCAGGTCCCGGGCGAGACGGCTTGGGCGATCAGGCGGGCGTGGCCGCCCGCGGCGGTCTTCAGCTCCAGGACCAACTTTTGGGGACACGTACCGGAGGTACATGTCCCCGGTCGCAGCGTCCCCGATCGCAGGAGCGGACCGGTTCCCGCGCCGGCCAGTGTCCAGCCGGTCACGGCCGTGAACGGGTCGTGCGCTTCCGGGAGCGGACCGGGCCGCCCGCTTCCGTCGCTCATCGTCCCGTCCTCTCCGCTCCGCCCGGCGCCGGCCAGGCCGGGTTGCCGGCCTCGAGGATGGCGTAGATCTCTTCGAGGTCGGTCTCCGGCCAGCCCGCCGGCACGAGACCGTTGGTGATGTCGACGTGGACGAAAAGACCTCGGGGCGTCGGCGCGGCGGCGACGACGCGGCGGAAGAAGTCGGCCATGCCGTCGAACGTGATGTCGCGGTGGAGGCCGACGCGGCAGGCCAGGACCGTCTTGCCGCCGAAGCGCGCCAGCACTTTCCGGTAGTCCGCCTCGCTCGCGCCGAACTCGAGGCCGCGCAGGCCGCGGACCTTCTCCAGGCTGGGGAAGAGGTGGGTCCAGTCGCCGCAGGAGTGGACGTAGACGCCGCCGAAGGCCTCCGCCAGCCGCTCGAGGTAGGGCCGGCCGAACGCGTCGTGGAGCTCCGGCGAGAGCATGACGGCGACGTCGTTGGCCACCGAAAGGCCCCGGCCGTCGGGGAGCCAGGGCTGGAAGGTGCTCGGCACGAATTCGGCCCCGGCGGCCCGGACGAGCTCGCGCTGGGCCCGGGCGAAGTCGATGGTCAGCTCGGTGATGAGCTCGAGCAGACGGTGGACCTCTCGCGGGGCCGTGAGCAGGGCCTCGAGGAAAGCCGTGTGCCCGAGGATGAGGGCGGCGTTGTCGAGCGGGCCCTGGAGGTCGGCCAGGCGGATGGGCATCCGCCCGCCCGTCCGCTCCAGGAAGACGCGGGTGTGGTCGAGGATGCGGCCGAGCTCGCCGTCGCCGAGGCCGGGACGGCGCAGGCCGCGGACGCGGGACACCGCGTCGCCCGGCAGGGGCCGGACGGCCGGGAAGTCGTTTTCCCACCAGACGACCTCGCAGCCGAAGGCCGAGGGGACGGCGATGACGCCGAGCGTCGGGCAGAGGGCCGGGACGAGGTCGCCCCGGAGCTTCGATTGCCCTTCGATCTCCTCCAGCTGGGCGGCCAGGAACCTGGCCGGGTCCCGGAGCCGCTCGCGCACGGTCCCTTCGCCCTCGGTCGAGAACAGGGCGCTGCGGACGGGCGTGCCGCCCTTCACCCTCGGCCCGGCGTAGCCGACGAGGAAGCCGGGGCGGTCGTCGTTGGCCAGGTCCCAGAGCCGGGTCAGGAAGCCGCGCGCGCTCACGGCCGCCCCCAGTCCTCGGCCGCCTCCATCATGGCGTTGATGTTGGCCAGCGGCGAGCCCGGCGGGACGTTGTTGCCGTCCTGGACGATGAGGCCGCCGCGCGGGGCCAGCTTCTCGAGGACCCGGCGGGTGGCCCGCCGGACGTCCTCCGGCGTCCCGGAGCGGATGAGCCGGGGATCGACGTTGCCGAGGAGGACGACCCGGCCGCCGAGGGCCTCGCCGACGCGGTCGAGGTCGACCTCGTACCCGAAGCCCTGGAGTTCGTGGATGGCCAGGTCGTCGCGGAAGATCTCCAGGAGGTGGTCGCTGCGGCCGCACATGTGGAGCGAGAGGCGGCCGTCGAAGTGGAAGCGCAGCCGCTTCTCGGACGGCAGGACGACCTCCCGGAAGTCCGGGGCCGAGAGCGACACGGCCAGGTCGTCGGTCCAGGCGAAGTCCTTGGGCCGGGGGAGGCCCTCCTCGGCCCAGCAGAAGTCGAGCCATTCGATGAGCTTGTCCGTGACGACGCGCAGGAGCTCGCGGACGAAGTCGGGACGCTCCTTGACGGCCAGGAAGAGCTCGGTCGGGCCCATGAGGGCGCCGGCGACGCCGAAGGGCCCGTCCGAGGTGTGGGTCAGGGAGGGGTTGGCGCCGGGGTAGAAGACCTCGCCGCCGAGGAAGCGGACGGGGTACTTGTCCGCGACCTCCATCATCCGCCGGCGGCAGGCGACCTGGCGGGCGTTGAGCCCGGAGTGGACGAAGTCCATGGCCTCGAGCCGCCGCAGGTCGGCCTCGCCGGCCACCCAGCCCCGGCCGGTCCAGGGGATGTCGTCGTCGGGAAAGACGATCTCGACACCCAAACTGCCGGCCTCGAAGGCGTTCTGGAAATCGGTCCAGGCCCCGGTCCACGGCCCGGTGATGGCGTACGCGTCCGTGCGGACGTTCTCCAGGAGCCACTTCTGGGCCAGGAGCTGGGTCCGCAGCATGGTCTCCGGGTCGGCGTAGTAATCGCGGAAACGCACTCCGACCTGGGGGACCAGGAAGCGGTGGGCGATGGCCGGGATGACCGGGACGCGGTCCGGGCGCTCGAAGCGGCGGGCCGCCTCGACGCGGGCGCGCCGGGCCGCGAGGTCCTCGACGGGGACGCCGATCTCGATCACGGCCGCTTCCCGCCCTACTTGCCGACCCTCCGGACGCGGGGGTCGGTGAAGAGGTCGTTCTCGTCCGTGCTGGTCGAGGAAAACTCGGAGACGACGGCGCCGCGGTCGCCGGCCTGGAACCAGTGGAGGGCGTTGGGCGGCAGCGTGTACATATCGCCCGGCCGCAGGACGATCTCGCGCCCGGCCGTCAGGAAGGCCTTGTATCTTCGCGGGATGCGGGCCCTGGGCTTGGGCGTCCGTTCGCCGGCGACGTAGAGGTAGACCTCGCCGTATCGGCAGCGGAAGGTTTCCTTCTTGCCGGGGTTCCGCCCGTTGACCCGGGGATGGCGGTGCTCGGGGCAGGTCTGGCGCGGCAGGAGGACGAGCTCCTTGGCGCAGTAGCGGTCGTTGTTCTCGTAGACGATGACCTCGAGGCCGATGCGCCGGATGTCGCCCAAGCCCAGGTCGGCGATCTCCATGGCCTCGATCTCGTCCGGGGTGACGGCGACGCGGGCCCGGCGCAGGAGGGCCGCGGCTTCGGCCCGGACGCGGGCCGCCTCCTTCGGCGTCATTCGACCACCTTCTTCCCGGCCTTGCGCAGGTTGTACTGCTCCTCGATCCAGGCGAAGGTCTTGGCCAGACCCTCGCGCAGGGGCGTCGAGGGCTCCCAGCCGAGGACGCGGCGGATCATGGTGTTGTCGGAGTTGCGCCCGCCGACGCCCATGGGCTGGGTCAGGTCGTAGCGGCGTTCGACCTTGTACCCGGCGATGTCCTCGATGAGGCCCAGCAGCTCGTTGACCGACACGAGCTCATGCGAGCCCAGGTTGATGGGCGTGGCCACGAGCTCCTCGCAGTGGGCGATCATGTCGATGCCCTCGAGGCAGTCGCCGATCCACATGAAGCTCCGGGTCCTCGTGCCGTCGCCCCAGATGTCGACGGCGAAGCGGCCGTTGTCGCGGGCTTCGATGACCTTGCGCGAGAGGGCCGCCGGGGCCTTCTCGCGGCCGCCGTCCCATGTGCCGTAGGGGCCGTAGACGTTGTGGAAGCGGGCGATGGCCGTCTTCAAGCCGCGTTCGGCCCAATACTCCTGGCAGACGATCTCCGAGAACAGCTTCTCCCAGCCGTAGCCGCGCTCGGCGTTGGCCGGGTAGGCGTCGGACTCCTTGAGGGCCCGCGAACGGACGTCCTTCTGGAGGTCGATGTTGTAGGCGCAGGCCGAAGAGGAGAAGAAGTAGCGCCCGGCCCCGGCCTTCTCCGCGGCCTCGATCATGTGGGTGTTGATGAGGACGGAGCGCAGGCATTCGACGCGGTAGCGCTCGATGAAGCCCATGCCGCCCATGTCGGCGGCCAGGTTGTAGACTTCGACGGCGCCTGCGCAAGCCCGGACGCAGTTGTCGCGGCGGCTGAGGTCGAGGACGAGTTCTTCGACGCCGGGCGTCCGGCGGTACCAGGCGTCGAGGGGCTTCTTGTCGACGGCCCGGATGCGGGTGAAACCCTTGTCGTGGAAGTAGCGGACCAGGGAGCCGGCGATGAAGCCGCCGGCGCCGGTGATGACCAGGAGGTCGTCTTTTTTCCGGACGTCCTCGATCCGTAGGGGGCGTGTCTCGGGCATGGGCCGTCCTTTCGTCGCGGGTCGGGCCCATTATAATGCGGCCGGCGGGGTTCCTCCAACGGTTTTTGTCGGGCCGCGGGACCCGCGCGGCCCGCCGGCCGGGCCCGGTCAGTCCGCGATATAGCCGAGCCGGTGGACGACCTTCAGGCCCTCGCCCTTGACCCGGACCTCGACCTTGCGGAAGCCCCCGTCGGCCCGGTACGCGACAGGCCGGTAATACAGGAGATAGTAGTTGCCTGAAGCCTCGGTCGCCCGGCGCAGGGCGAAGTCCGGATTGGAGGTGCTCTCGGCGAGCCCGCCCGTGGCGACGGCCATCTCCTTGAACGCCGCGAAGATGTCGGACGACAGGTCCTGCATGCGGGCGGCCGCGCCCGGGCTGCCGATGCTCAGGGTATTCAGGGCGAAGTTCGGCGCCTTGGTGATGAACAGGGAATGGATGGTGATCGAGGCGTCCGCGAAATAGCGCTTGATGCGGTCCACGTCGAATCCCACCGTCTTGAGAAGTTCGGCCTGCCGTTCGTCGGAGAAGCCGTGCCCCGGCAGGACGTCCCGTTGGAAGACGAGGAAAACGTGCTTGTCCCCGTCGAGGGATTTCAGCGCGTCGGCGAAGCCCATGACCCGGGCCTCGGTGATCTCGGTCAGGTCCCGCATCTCCCGGGCCATGTCGAAAAGCATGGTCTCCTTGACGTCGGCCTGCTCCGGCGGGAACTCCTCCTCCTCGAGCTGGTAGAAGTTCCGCATCAGGCTGCGGTAGCGGGTGTTGCCGAGTTGGATGTCGACCTTGAGCTTGTCCCGGAGGGTCTCCGCGATCTTTTTTCGCGGCACGCGGGCCAGGGCCTCGGACTTGAACCGGTAGGTCTTGACCGGCGTGACCACGACGAGGGAGTCGCCCTCGCCGAGGACATCGGTGAAGAAATGGTCCAGCGCGCCCGCGACCTTGGGCAGGTACTCCTTGAGGTCGAAGTAGAGGATGTAATGGCGGACGGTCCTCGGGGCGGGCGGGGCGGAGGGCGAGGCCCTCTCCTCCCGAAGGACTTGCCGGTCCCGGATCAGGTAGACGGCTTCGAGGGTCTGCCGGACGCCGTCCTCGTAGACCTCGAAGTCGGCCAGGGAGAGGCCGTCGACGAAGGCGTCCTTCTTCAGCACCCGAACGGGGACCTCGATGTTGACGACGATCGATTCGTGCTGCGGCGAAGGGACCGTCACCTGGGCGGGGAGCGGCGGCGGGCCCCCGAAAACGAACAGGAGGAGGGCCGCGAAAGCGGCCGCTCCTCCTGGGACCTTCATTTCGCCTCCCCCGATCCGCGGGGCTCCCATGGGAATTCCCGAGACCCTTCCCGGGACCCTATCTCGGGGCCGGCGGCTACTGCTTGGAGACGAGCTTGAGCTCGGTCTTGCCGGTCGAGGTCGAGGGGATGGTCATGCCGGCGGCCGGGACCTCGATGGACATCTCGGTCGTCGTATCGGAGGCCGACTTGACGTAGATTCCGTCCTTGACGGCGAAATACCAGACGTTCTTGCCCTTGGTCGTGCCGGTCAGGCTCAGGTCCATGCCCTGCTGGGAGCCGGACCCGGTGACCGTGCCGGAGACCTGGGTCGAGATGCGGGCGCACTCCATGCCGTCGACGGTCTCGAAGCCCTCCAGGGTGTGGACGGACTTGACGTCGATGCGCAGGGTCACTTCGCCCATCTTCTCGTCGACGCCGTCGCTCGAGTTCCAGGTGTCGCCGATCTTGACGGGCTTGCCCGGCAGGTCGGGGAAGAACATCTTGAAGCCGGGGGCGACGCTGCGCGTCCCGGTGACGAACTCGTAGGTGATGGCCTCGGCGCCGGCGACGTCGATCTCCGCGCCCAGCGGGGAGAAGACCATGTCGAAGGACTTGCCCTTGACCGAGCTCATGTCGGGCGACATGTCGCCCTGGGCGCTGCTGGCCACGGTCGCGGTCATGTCGTCGATGGTGACGGCCACGAGGAAGTTCTTGTCCTTGAGGCCCTTGGCCTTGAAGGTCACGGTGCTGGTGTTGGCCGTCTGGGTGTCCATGGACTGGCCCATGACCTCGGTGACCTCGGAGCCCTCGGACTTGTCCTGGTAGGTCAGGACGCGGCCCGCGGGCATCTTGTACTCGAGGACGACGGACGCCGGGGCGGCGGCCGGGGACTTGGGAGCGGCCGGCACGGCCAGGACGGTCCCGGCGGCCAGGACGAGGATCGCGGCGGCGGTCGCCGCCAGATGGGTTCTCTGTTTCATGATAGACCTCCTATCGGATGCTTATACGATTTTACCACAGCGGGGGTTTTTCGGTCCCCGCCGGGGACCCTAACGGCGTTCGAAGGCGATCGCATCCCCCTCAGCGGCGGAGCGACGTCAGGACCCGGTCGTAGAAGACCTCGATGGGCTTGCCTATGGCGGGCCGGTCCTTCTCGTCGCCGAGGAAGACGACGACCATGTCGTGCTCCGGGACGACGATGACGTACTGCCCGAAGCGTCCCCGGGCCGCGTAGATGTATTCCCCGGCCTTCCCGCGCGGATCGGGGGCCCAGATCCACCACAGGTAGCCGTAGCCCGACGGCGGCTGCCCGGGCTGGGTGAGGTCGACGCGCATCTGGAACGATTCCCTGACCCAGCTCTCGGGCACGACCTGGACGTCCCCCCATCGTCCCTTGTCCAGATAGAGCTGGCCGAGCTTGGCGGCGTCCCGGCCCGACAGGCCGAGCGCGCCGCCCGTGTGGGTGTGCCCTTCGAGGTTCGAGCCCCAATAGAACTTCTCTATGCCGAGGGGCTTGAAGAGGTGTTCGGCCGCGTACTCCCGGGCATGCCGGCCCGTCCGTTGCTTGAGCATGGCCGAGATGAGGATGACGCCGCCGCTGTCGTACTGGAATCCCGTTCCCGGCGCCTGGACCATGGGCCGGTCGAGATAGAACTTGTCCCAGCCCTTGAAAAGGCGGTTGAGGCGCTCGTGGGGAGAATCTTTGCCGTTCTCGTTATAGTCGGTGCCCGTCCGCATGGTCAGGATGTCCTCGAGGCGCATGGCCTTCTTGCGCTCGTCGAGGTTGGCGATGTCCTTCATGTCGGGGAAGAAGTCGAGGACCTTCTCGTCGACTCCCTTGAATTCCCCTCGGGAGATGGCGATGCCGACCAGGGCCGAGGTGAAGCTCTTCGAGACCGACTGCAGCATGTGAGGTTTGCCCGGTCCCCAGCCGTGGAAATTCTCCTCGAGGACGAGGCGGCCGTGGCGGACGACGACCAGATAATGGAGCCGGGGCAGCAGCTTGTCCTGCCGGATGTCCGCGACCAGGCCGGCCAGCGCCGCGGCGTCGAAACCCTCCTTCTCGGGCGTCGAGACGGGCCAGTCCCAGGCGCCGGCCGCGGAGGGAGCGGGGACCTGGGCTCGGGCGCCCGCCGGAGCGAACACCAGGAACAGGGCCATGCCGACGAGGACGATCCGGGCGGATGATATGTTCATGCGGCCTCCCTCGACTTCGCCGACGCTTGGAAAAGGGGAACGCTCGTCCCCCCTGCCTTCCCTTGGAATAATGATAGGCCGCGACGGGAAATAAGTAAATAAGGGCGGCGGGCGGCCCGCGGGGACCGGCCCGCCGTCCTCAAGGCGTCAGCACTTGGCGCCGCCGGCGGCCTGGACCTTCTTGATGAAGTCCCAGACCTCCGGGGCGATCATGTTGTACTCCTGCGGGACCGCTCCGGACTGGTAGGCCTTGGCGATCTTCGACTTGAGCTCGGGATGGCCGCCGTAGGCCTCGTTGAGCAGGGCCGACCAGCGCCGGCCCAAGTCCTGGGCCTCGGGGCTCGCGGGATCGAGCTCGATCTTGGCCTTGACCTCGGCGATGAGGGCTGCCCAGCGGTTCTGGTAGGCGACCATGTCCTCCGGGGTGTACTTCTTGCCGATCTCGGCGAACTCGGCCATGTCCTTCTCGGAGAAGAACTTGTTCTGCCAGCCTTTCTTGACGTCTTCGCCCATTTGGATGACCTCCATGATCTTGATGAGTTTCTGTCGCGGGACGCGGCCGTCCTTCTCGAGCCGGGCCAGGACATGATCGATGGCCCGCGAGGCCTCGCGGAGCCGGGCAATCTCGTCCTTGACGGCGGCCGATTGGACCTTGAGGGCCTTGACGGCTTCGTAGCCCTTGCTCTCGAGCAGGCGCTTGATCTCCTCGAGGGAGAAGCCCATGAACTTCAGGGTGACGATCTGCTGGAGCTTGAGCAGGTCGGCGTCCGTGTATACCCGGTAGCCGTTGGCCCGCTCGAAGCTCGGCGCGAGGAGCCCGATTTGATCGTAGTAGTGGAGCGTCCTCACCGTCACCCGAGTCAGCCGGGCGAACTCCCTGACGAGGTAACCGTCGGTCTTCATGGCCTTGTCCACGGCCCCATTGTCCACCCTGACGTAACGTCAGAGTCAAGCGTTTTCGGCAGTTTTTTGAGAATTTTTTCGGACGGCCGCCGTCCAGGGGAAAGACGAGTCCAGAGGAACGACCGTGAGGCCCCGGGGATCCGATCGACCGAACTTGACAGGGGAGAAGTGATGTATTACAATGTATGACATGAAAAAGGGGATCGTCACCATCCGGCTCGACGAGGAGCTCGCGGAGCTCCTGGACGGGGCCGCCCGGCGGACCGGCAAGAACCGCAGCGAGATCGTCCGCGAGGCCCTCCGCCGCCAGGTCCGGCTCGAGCGCTTCGAGGACCTCAGGCGCCGGATCATGCCCTTCGCCGAGGCCCGCGGTTACCTCACGGACGAGGACGTCTTCGCCAAGCTCCCATGAGGGTCTTCCTCGACGCCAACGTCGTCGTCTCGGCCTTCGCCACGCGCGGTCTTTGCGCGGACGTCCTGCGGGACGTCCTGACCCGACACGTCCTGGTGGCCTCGGCAGACCTCTTCCGGGAGGTCGACCGGGCCCTCCGGGAAAAGCTCCGCGCCCCGGACGATATCGCCGCCGAGGCTGTTAGCCTGCTCAGGGAGATCGCTGTCGTCGTCGAGCCTTCGGGTGAGGCCGGCCTGCCCATTCCAGACCCGGCGGACAGGATCCTGGTCGCGGCCGCGCTCGAAGGGGGTGCGGACCTCTTCGTCACCGGCGACCGCGAGCTCCTGGCCCTCGGCCGGGCCGGGGGGAGGACGGACATCGTCGCGCCCCGGACGTTCTGGGAACGCGTCAAAGGGCCCGTCCGACCGTAGAAAGCCAGCCTCGCCCGGAGCCCCGCTCTACCAGCGGTCGCGGCGGACGAGCTCCGAGAGCAGGCGGCGCTTCTTGGGCGGCTCGGCGTCGTCGGCGCAGCCGAGCGGCGTGAAGGCCGCGGGGATGACGTCGGCCGGCAGGCCGAGGACGTCGCGGGCCGCGACGGGATCGAAGGCCCCGACCCAACACGTGCCCAAGCCCTCCTCGGCCGCGGCCAGCAGGATGTGGGTCATGACGATCGAGGCGTCGACTTCGGCGGCGTTCCAGCCGTCATACTTGCGGACCCAGCCCTCCGACGGCACGGCGCAGACGGCCAGCAGGAGCGGGGCCTGGACGAACCACTTGCGGGGGTAGATGCGCCCCAGCTCCTCCTCGCGGCCCTTGGTCGGGATGACGACGACCCGGAACGGCTGGCGGTTGGCCGCCGTCGGGGCCATGCGGGCGGCCTCCAGGATGCGGGCCAGCTTGTCCTCGTCGACGGGATCGGGTTTATAGGCGCGGACGCTGTAACGGGCCCGTATGAGCGCTTGGAAGTTCATCTTTTCCTCCCTATAAAATGGGTATAAAATGGGGGACATGATACCAATTTCCCATTTATTAATAGGAAATAGGTATCATGTCCCCGTTTTCAATGGCCTTCCAGTAAAAAGACGTATCGGCCGCCGCCGGTCTTGACGCGCAGGGTGCCGTCCTTGTCGACGGCCTCCCGGAGGCCGGGCGCGCCGGCGCGGTACTGGCCGCCCATCCAGACCGTCAGGCCGCCCTCGGTCAGCTTGACGTCGCGGAGGCCGAGCTTGGGGATGACGATCTCGGCCTCCGACCCGGCCGGCACGGTGACCTCGACGCGCACGGTCCGCTCCGTCCGGGACCAGGCGCAGGCGACCTCGCCGCGCACGGTCACGGTCGAGCCCGAGGCGTGGGTCAGGTCGCGGACCATCCGCGGTTCGATGAGGACCTTCTCGAAGCCGGTCGAGCCCGGGGCCAGGTTGATGCCGGCCAGGGCCTTGTAGAACCAGGACCCGACGCTCCCGAACATGGGGTGGTTGTGGGAATTCATGGACGGGCCCTCGCGCTTGTTCCAAAGCTCCCAGAGCGTCGTCGCGCCGTTCGCGATCATGTAACCCCAACTCGGGAAATCCGTCCTGACGGCGATGTCGTAGGCCAGGTCGGAGTTCCCCGTCCGGGTCAGCAGCTCCATGACGTACTTCGTGCCGAAGATGCCCGTCGTCAGGTGCGAGTCGTGCTTGTAGACGATGTCGTCGAACAGCCGTCCCCAGGCCCCGCCCTGCTTTTCCGTGGGGAGGTCGAGGAAGAGCGCGAAGGTGTTGGCCCCTTGGCTGCCGTCGCCGTAATTGCCCGACTTCGGATCGTAGAACTCCCGGTTGAAGGCGACGCGGATGTCGGCGGCCAGCTTGTCGTAGAGGGCGGCGTCGGCGGTCTTGCCCAGGACGCGGGCCATGTCGGCCAGGATCCGGGCATCATAATAGTAATAGAAGGTCGAGGTCAGCGCCCCCGGGCACTTCTCGATGGCCACCCAGTCGCCGTAGTTGAACCACTTGAGGACGCCGTTCTCGGCCGTCGACCTCAGGAACTCGACGTACTTCCTGAGCCCGTCGTAGTTCTCCTCGATCACGCGCGTGTCGCCGTAATACTGGCACATGTACCAGCACAGCAGCGGATAGGCCGTCCCCCAGGCCGGGTCGGCCGGCCGCGAGCCCCAAATGTGGGGTACGGTGTCGGTAATGCGGCCCTTGTCGTCCTGGACGTCGCGGATGTCGCGGACGAAGTTGGTGTAGAAGGCGGCCATGTCGAAGTTCATGATGGCTTCCTCGGCCGTACCCTGGGCGTCGCCCATCCAGCCCATGCGCTCGTCGCGCTGGCTGCAGTCGGTCGGGATGCTGTGGAGGTTGGTCTTCTGGCCCCAAGTCACGAGGCGCTGGATGCCGTTGAGGACGTCGTTCGAGGCGGCGAAGCTGCCGACGGGCTTGACCGCGGAGTGGACGACGCGGCCGCGGACGGCCTCGAGCGTCGGCGTGCCGGGGAAACCGGTGACCTCGACGTAGCGGAAGCCGTGGTAGGTGAAGCGCGGCTCCCAGACCTCCTCGCCCTCGCCCTTGAGGATGTAGTGGTCCTCGGCCTGGGCCGAGCGCAGGTTCTCCTGGTTGAGGGTGCCGTCCTTATAAAGGAGCTCGGCGAAGCGCAGGCGGACGTCCGTGCCGCGCGGGCCGCGGACGCGCAGGCGGGCCCAGCCGCTGAAGTTCTGTCCCATGTCGAAAACGTACGCGCCCGGGAGCGGGCTGGTCATGCCGAGCGGCACGACGGTGTCGACGACCTCGATCGGCGGCATCATCTGGGCCGAGAGGACCCCGGCCGGGCCCTTGACGGCCTCGGCCGCGGGCCAGTCCCTGTCGTCGAAGCCCGGACGGTCCCAGCCGGGGGTCTCGCGGCGGGCGTCGTAAGACTCGCCATCGTAAACGCTGTCCGCGAAGATGGGGCCGTCGGCGGCCTTCCAGGTCGTGTCGCTGACGACGCTCGCGGCCGTGCCGTCCTCCATCTCGATATCCATCTGCAGGAGGAGGGCCCGCGACTTGTACCAGCCCTGGCCGAGCGTCACGGCCACGGCGTTGGCGCCGTCGCGGAGGGCCATCGTGACGTCGTACGCGGCATAGAGGACGCGCTTGTCGTAGGTCGTCCAGGCCGGGTCGAGGACGCGGCCGCCGGCCTTGCGGCCGTTGACGCGCAACTCGTAGTAGCCGAGTCCGGCGATGTAGGCCCGGGCCCGCTTGACGCGGCCCTTGAGCGAGAACTCCTTGCGGAGCTGGTTCTTGGCGCCGATCCAGACGCCCTTCCAGGCCGACCGCTCGAAGAGGCCGGTGTCGAATCGGGCCACGGCGCTCCAGGGGCCCTCGGCCCCGCCTCGGTCCCAGGTGCGGACCTTCCAATAATAAGACTTGCCGCTCGCGAGGGGGTTGCCGGCGAAGACGACTTGCGTGGAGCGGGGCGAGGCGACCTTGCCGCTGTCCCAGACGTCGCCGGCGGCCGCTTTGGGGTCGGTCGAAACGATGACCTGGTAGGCCGACTGGGCCTGTCCTCTCTCGGCGTGGCCGAAGACCCAGAACAGACGGGGTTTGGCGACGTCGATGCCGACAGGATTGTCCAGGTACTCGCAGCGCAGGGCGGTCGGGGCGGACGGCCCGGCCGGCTCAGCGGCGGCCAGCGGAACGGGGAGGGCGGCCGAGAGGGCGGCGAGGCCGACGGCGGCCAGGACGATGGCGGTGAGGATGCGAGACTGAGGAAGGCGGACCGCGATCATGGGGAACCTCCTGCGACTGCGGTGCCCCCTAATTACCACAGCCCCGCGGCCCGGTCAATCGAGGGACAGCGAGGGGTTGAAAAGCCCCACCTGTTCTGCTATAATCCGCCAGTCTTCGGTCCCGGAAACGGGCCCGGGGACTCTCCCTCGGTGGGGCTGTAGCTCAGTTGGGAGAGCGCTTGAATGGCATTCAAGAGGTCGCCAGTTCGATCCTGGTCAGCTCCACCACCGAAATAACCCCTGCATTCTCTGATCGTTCTCTGCTCTCTCCTGCCCCGGTTCCAGGCTCTTTCGTGCTATAGTTGATCCGTTGAAGGTCGGGGAGAATTCATATTATGGCCTTTAAAGTTTTCCTTGATGACGTCAAGACGCCTGATATGGTCTATGGACCGGGCGCCGATAGCGAATGGACGACGGTTCGTACGGCCGAAGAGGTCATCCGGCTGTTGGAAACGGAGATCGTTACCCATTTATCGTTGGATAACGACCTTGGCGAAGGGAAGACCGAGGGATTCCGTGTCGTCCGTTGGATGATCGAACATGGCATTTGGCCTACCGACGACGTTTTTGTTCACTCAGAGAATGTCGTCAGAGGCCCCGAGATGCGCGCGGATGTGGCGCGCTACTTCCATCCCAGGAAGGAGAACCACCCAGAAGCTCGATCAATAGAACGTCTGCCCGGTCCTTCCGCGATCACCGACAGGGTCCCGGGTCTTGGCGCGACCCGTTTCGAACCGCCCGGGTCAATGCCGCGTCAACGACGGCGGGCCGTCCGGGATGAACGGCTTGTAGACCACGCCCTGGGTCTTCTGCGCGAACTCCGTGCGCACCGCTTCGAGGAGCTTGGCGTCCTCGTAGAGGTCGACCATGGTCGCGGCCATGGCCTTGGCCGCGTAGACGAGCCCCTTGTGCCCGATGGACATCCCGGCGCAGGCGACCGTCGGCCAGGCGTGCCAGGGGGTGTCGGCCGGCGCCGTCGTGGCGCCCAGCCCGATGACGGGGACGACCCAGCTGACGTCGCCGACGTCGGTCGAGCCGCCGTCGGGGTCCGGCTTGGGCGCCCGCCACGGTTGAATCGCCGCGTCGAGGCCCTTGGGCTCGACGCCCGCGGCCCGCTGGATGTCCTTGGCGAACTCCTGCTCTTCGGGCGTGAAGGCGATCGGCCCGAGCCACATCATGTTGTCGTGCATGGCCGTGGCCCCGGCCAGGTTGACCAGCGTCTCCCAATCGCCCGACTGGACGGTGATCTTCCAGCCGGCCTCGGCCATCAGGGCCGCCCCCTCGGCGATCTTGCGGGCCCTTTCGAGCAGCTGTTCGACCCGGGCCCCCTTCGAATCCCGTAGCCAGCACCACAGCTTGGCGTAGGCCGGGACGACGTTGGGGACGTCGCCGCCCTCGAGGATGGAGTAGTGCATACGCACGGTTGGCCGGACGAACTCGCGCATCCGGTTGAGGCCGGTCGTGAAGAACTCCAGAGCGGCCACGGCGCTGCGGCCGTTCCAGGGGTCGGCCGCGGCGTGGGCGGTCTTGCCGGTGAACTCGACGACGAAGTCGATGATGGCCTGGGAGCCGTCGAGGGCGACGCCGGTTTCCTCGCCCGGGTGCCAGGTCAGGCAGACGTCGAGGTCCTTGAATATCCCGTCCCGGACCATGTAGATCTTGCCGCCCACGGCCTCCTCGGCAGGGGTGCCGTAGAAGCGGACCGTGCCCTTGAGCTGGCCGGCGGCCATGAGGTCCTTGATGGCCATCGCGGCGCTCAACGCGGCCGTGCCGAGCAGGTTATGGCCGCAGCCGTGACCGGGCGCGCCGGGCTCGAGGACGGCCTGCGAGCTCTGGGCCTTCTGCGACAGCCCCGGCAGGGCGTCGTACTCGCCGAGCAGGCCGATGACGGGCTTGCCCTCGCCGTAGCTGGCGACGAAGGCCGTCGGCATCCCGGCCAGGCCGCGCTCGACCTTGAAGCCCTGCTTCTCGGCGTAGGCCGCGAGCGCCTCGGCCGACTTGGTCTCGAGCAGGGCCGTTTCCGCGAAGCCCCAGACCTGGTCGCTCAGGGCGACGATGTCGGCCTTGTGCGTCTCGACGGAGGCGACGGCCGCGTCCTTTTTCTTCTTGGCCTTGATGGGCGCGGCGCCGGCCGCGACCTCTGCGAAGGCCAGCAGAGCGGCGACCCCGGCGATGGCCGCGAACTTGGGATGGCGCGTGCTCATGGTCACTTGTCCTTTCTCTTGTCCCTCGCCGCGGCCTGGTAATTCAGGACATTGTAGACCATGGCCGCGATCCAGAACAGGAACCAGACGACGGCGAAGACGATGCGCAGGGCCTTCTCCCCTCCGCCCAGGTCCTTCACTTCGTCCGTGATCTGGAGGACGAAGAAGCCGAACCAGACGCCGACGACGGACACGATGAGCCAGAAGACGGCCCGGGCGCGGGACTTGCCCTTGGGGGCCCGAGGGGTATCGTTCATGGGGACCTCCGTGTTCTTCCCCTCATTATTCCCTTCCCGGGGGCCCTGTCAACCGCCTTCGCCCCCGGGGAAAAAGTAATTCGGGCCCGCCGGCCGCCTCGTCCGACAAAACTCTCAAAGGAGCCCGCCCATGAAGACCCGCAAAGACGCCCGCCAGGACGAATGGGACGCCCGCCTGCCTCCACCCGCGTCCCGGCGCCGCGGCGCCCACACCCATCAGGGGCTCGTCCTTATCCTGCTCGCCATCGGCATCCCGCTGATCACTTTCTTCATCCAGACCGACGGCGCCCTGCGGTTCTCCGAGGTCGACAAGGTCTTCGAGCGGACCCTGACGGCCCAGGAGCAGCAGGACATCCGGGCGGCCATCGACAAGCGCAAGGCCTCGCTAGACACGATGCAGCGCATCGTGGAGGAGATCAAGGAGACCTACCGCGGCGAGACCGGGGCCAGCTACGAGCGCGACGTCTGGGTCGTCCACGTCAAGGAGGGCCTGGCCATCCCGTTCAAATACGTCCTGGCCGTCGGCGCCCTGCTCTTCCTCGTCGGCGTCGGAAAGCTTATACTCTAGGCGGCCGGCGGCCCGCCCGCCGGGTCCGATCCCCGCGAGGAGGGTCCGCCGTGATCATCGTCCTCTGCCTGCTTCTCGTTTCCCTGTCCCTGCCGGCTTCCGCCCAGGCCCCCGAACCCCCGGACGCCGCCGCGCTCCGGTCTGGCCGCAACTTCATCGCCACGCCCCGCTTCTCGGAGGCGGAAGACAAAGCCGTCCTGGCCCTGTTCAAAGGCCTGCGCGTGGCCGATGTCGTCGACGGCATGGACGCCGCGGGCCTCGTCGACACCGGAACGATGGACGCCGAGATCCATCCCCTGTGGCGGGACACGTCCGCCTTCTCACACCGGTTCGCCGGCATCGCCGTGACGGCCCGCTACGTCCCGACCCAGCAGCCGACGGCCGGGATCCTGCCGGTCGAGGCCTACGACGCCTGGGCCGGGGAGTGGTACGAGAAGCGCTCGCCGGAATCGTTCATCCCGCTCCTCCGGCCCGGGACGGCCCTGGTCATCGACGAGGCGCCCGGCGCCGACGTGGGCTCCATCGGCTCCTACAACATCCTCGATTGGCAGAGCCGCGGCTGCGTCGGCGTCGTCACGGACGGCACCGCCCGCGACACCGACGAGATCATCACCCAGAAGGTCCCGCTCTACCTGCGCGAGATCGGACGCGGCATCCGGCCGGGGCGCAACGAGCTCGAGTCCGTCAACCGCCCGGTCGTCTGCGGCGGCGTGCTGGTCGTTCCCGGCGACGTCGTCGTGGCCGACGGCGACGGCGTCGTGGTCGTGCCGCGGGCCGTGGCCGAGGCCGTGGCCAAGTACGCCCGCAAGATCATGGAGGGCGACAAGGACGGACGGCGGGAGCTCTACAAGAAGGTCGGGCTCAAGCCCGACCCGTCCGTCAAGAAGTAGGCGGTGCCGGCGCCGGCGCTTTCTCCTGGAAGAGCCGCGCGGTCTCCGGATTGAAGAGCACGATCATCGAGTAGATGCCGAGGGCCGTGCCGAAGGGCACGTGGGGCAGGCTGAGGAAGGAGACGACGAGCGTCAGGATGCGGGCCCACTCCTTGTAGCGGAGAAGGCCCAGGCCGCCGGCGATCTGGGGCAGGGCGACGAGCCCGAGGAATGAGCCGGCGACGACGGCGATGAGCCGCAACAGCCCCGGACCGACGTCTTCGACGTCGATGAAGTGGGCCGTCCCGAAACCGATCAGGAACACCAGGCCGGCCGCGGCCAGGCAGAACAGCCCGAAGACGATCCACAGGATCCCGAGCAGCTTGACGTGGTCTTTCATGCGGCACCTCCGGCCACCCTATTATACGGAAGTCGGGGGCCCGAAGATATCCATTGCCAAATCCCGCCCGTTAGGGGAGAATGGGGCGCCCCGGGGGAGGGGGACGGATGGCGTTCCTGCTGGCGGCGGTCCTGTCGGCGGCGTCCTTCCTCCTCGTCCTCGCCCATTCCCCCGCCGGGCCAGGACATCACCTGCGGGCTGGAGCCCGTGCGCCTGTCCCCGGGCGAGCAGATCGCCGTCGAGGCCGGGCGCATCGTCGTCCGGGAGGTCCCCGATACGCGGCCGAAGGGCCGGACGTTCGAAGCCGTGGGGACGTTCGCCGCGTCGGCCGCGGACGTCCTGCGGATCGTCACCGATTTCGGCCATTACGACGAATTCATGCCCCGCGTCGAGCGGGTCGCGGTCACGGAGGAAGGCCCCGGCGTTTTCCTCGTCGAGCAGCACCTGAAGCTCCCCTTGGGCGTCCGCCGGCGGTACCGGCTGCGTTACACGGTCCTGCCGGCGGCCGAGGGTTTTCGTGTCGAGTGGGTCAAAGTGCCCTGGCCCGAGGTCCCGCTCAGCCGCTCGGTCGTCGACACGTCCGGTCACTGGCAGGTCGGGCAGTTCGGGGAGGGGCGGCTCCTGGCCGTCTGCCGGGTCTTCACCGACCCCGGCAAGGTCCCGTTGGGCATGACGGGCCTGGCCCTGTCGACGTCCAGGCGCGAGCTGCCGAAGGTCATCGAGCGGGTCCGCAAACGTCTCTTGGGGGACAAGAGCCGCGGGCCGGACGACGACTGAGCGCGCGGCGCCGCGCCTTCCCCTAGATCTCCTCGCCGTAGCGGCCGGCCGAGCCCAGGACCTCGCGGTTCTTCCGCTTGTACATCTCGACGAGGGCCTTGCGGGCGGGCCCGAGGTACTTGCGGGGGTCGAACTCGCCCGGCGACTCGGTGAAGACCTTGCGGATGGTGGCCGTCATGACCATGCGGCCGTCCGTGTCGATGTTGATCTTGCAGACGGCCGAGCGGGCCGCCTGGCGCAGCTGTTCCTCGGGGACGCCGACGGCGTCCTTCATCCGGCCGCCGTACCGGTTGATCTCCGCCACGGCCTCCTGGATGACCGACGAGGCGCCGTGCAGGACGATGGGGAAGCCGGGGAGCTTCTTCTCGATCTCGGCCAGGATGTCGAACCGCAGGGGCGGCGGGACGAGGACACCGCGCGCGTCGCGGGTGCACTGCTCGGGCTTGAACTTGTAGGCGCCGTGCGAGGTGCCGATGGAGATGGCCAAGGAATCGACGGTCGAGCGGCGGACGAAGTCGACGACCTCGTCCGGGCGGGTGTAGGTCGAATGCGCGGCCTGGACCTCGTCCTCGATGCCGGCCAGGACGCCGAGCTCGCCCTCGACCGAGACGCCTAGGGGCCGGGCGAATTCGACGACCCGGCGGGTCAGGGCGATGTTCTCCTCGTAGGGCAGGTGCGAGCCGTCGATCATGACCGACGAGAAGCCGTTGTCGATGCAGGACTTGGCCAGCTCGAAGGTGTCGCCGTGGTCGAGGTGGAGGCAGATGGGGACGGGCTGGGCGGCGCCCTTGGCCTTCTCCATCTCCCGGGCCATGCGCACGGCGCCCTCGGCCATGTAGCGGAGCAGGGTCTGGTCGGCGTACTTCCGGGCCCCGCTCGAGACCTGGAGGATGACCGGCGAGCGCGTCTCGACGCAGGCCGTGACGATGGCCTGGAGCTGTTCCATGTTGTTGAAGTTATAGGCCGGCACGGCGTACTGGCCGGCGAAGGCGCGCCGGAACATGTCGCCGGTGTTGGCGAGGCCGAGGTCTTTGTAGGACACGGGCATGGTCGTACCTCCGGGAGGAGCGGTAAGGACGCCCTCATCATAGCCCAAGCCCGGGCCGTTTTCAAAACCGGGGGAGCGAGGGGAGCGGCGTCGGGAGGGGCCGCAGGCCTTGTGAATTCGGCGGCGCTCTGGTATAACCCGGGAAGACCGCATGTCCGAACGTCAACGCCGCAGGAGCCCCGCATGATCAAGCGCGTTCTCACGGCCGCCGTCTGCCTATCCCTCCTTCTCGCCGCCGCCGCCCTTGCCCCGGCCCAGACCCGGGTCGAGGCCGTGAAGAGCGGCGACGCCTTCGTCTTCCGGGCCGGCGGCACCGAGGTCGCCCGGACCGTGCCCTACGCGGCCAAGGACATCGCCGCGGCCGACGCCGTGCGCGAGATCGGGCCGGGGTTCTTCGAGTGGACGCGGACCTTCACCCACGCCGGGACCGACCACGTCCGGCCGGTGCGGCTGACGATGGACGTCGCGGCGGCCTACGCGTCGCGCTACGGCCTCATCCCGGCCGTCATGTACGACGGCAACGCTTGGGGCACGGGGCTCGAGCCCAAGGGCTTCGTCAAGGACGGCCGGCCGTGGACGTTCGCCTCTCACCGGTCGTCGATCGCCGGGGCGACCTACTCGGAGTCGGAGGCCTGGGCGGTCGGGCTGTTCAGCGCGCCGGGCCAGGTCCTGGGCGGGTTCTCGTGCTCGCTGGAGCCGCTCGCCGACAGGACCGTGCACCGGCTCGTCTGGCCCGAGGAGGAGACGCCGCTCGTCTATGCCAACCGCGACGCCTACGCCGAGGCCTACCGGGGCGACCTGCGGATGTCACGCGGCCAGACGATCGCGCTCAAGGCCTGGGTCGTCGTGGGGCCGGTGGGGACGCCGCGGCACGGCTGGCACGCCCTGGTCGACGCGGCCTGGGCCCTCAACCGGCGCGAGGTCAAACCCCGTTTCGAACCCGAAGAGCTCTGGGAGCTCGGCGTCCAGTTCGCCGGCGACAGTCTGTGGGCCGAGGAGAAGGGCTTCAACGGCTTCTCCATCGGCCTGCGCTGGGACCCCCAGGAGCAGGGCTGGGTCCAGCGGCAGTCCTGGAAGTACGAGATCGGCTGGGCCGGGCAGAACGTGTCGCTGGCCAACTCCATGCTGGCCGATTACCTGCTGTCGAAGGAGAAGACCTCGCTCGACAAGGGCCTGCGCTGCCTCGACACGTGGCTGCGGAACGCCCGGCTCAAGAACGGCCTGTTCCGCTGCCACTACGACTACCTCATCGGGCTCGAGGACCCCAAGACCGAGGTCCAGGACGCCTGCAACCTGGGTCACGCCGCGCAGGGCTACTTCGAGGCCTACGACCTGGCCGCGCGCTGCGGCGTGAGCCGGCCCGAGTACCGGGCGGCCGCGCTCGGCGTCTGCGACTTCGCGGTCAAGGCCCAGAAGGCCGACGGGCGGTTCGGCAAGGCCTGGTCGAACGACGGCAGGCTCGTCGATCCGGAGGGGACGATCGGGGCTTTTCTGATCCCGCCCCTCGTCACGGCCTACCGGGCCACGCACAAGGCGGCCTATTTGGCGGCCGCGGAGCGGGCCTATGCGTTCTATTATGGGGCCTTCGCGCGCGACGGCTTCACGACGGCCGGGGCCCTCGACACATACTGTATCGACAAGGAGTCGGCGACGCCGCTCCTCAAGGGCGCCCTCGAGCTCTACGACGTGACGGGCAAGGAGGCTTACCTCAAGTCGGCCGAGGACGTGTCCTATTACCTGGCGACGTGGCAGTGGTCCTACTCGGTGCCCTACGAAGAGGGGAACGTGCTGCGCGAAATGGGCTACGACACGTACGGCGGCACGGCCGTCTCGACCCAGCACCACCACCAGGACCCCTACGCGCTGATCATCGTCAACGACTGGCTCAAGCTGGCCCAGCTGACGGGCAGGGCCCAGTGGCGGGAGCGGGCCCTGGCGGCCTGGGCCAACGCCTCGATCGGCATCTCGGGCGGCGACCTCGTCGTCATGGGCAAGAAGAGGCCGTACGGCAGCCAGGACGAGGGCTTCCTGCACACGCGCTGGCTGCAGCCGTTCGCCGTCAGCCAGTGGCTCGTGGCCTGGCCGGCGGCGTTCCGCCTGGAAACCCTGCGCCAGAACCGCAACTGGACCGTGTTCAACAAATAACCAATAAGAAGGGACCTGGTCTTCGCAAACGCCAATTTCCCCCTGGAGATGCGAAGACCTGGTCCCTTCGGAAAGCGGATAAATAGGAAATAGGTATCATGTCCCCCATTTATCGGACGGTCATTGCCCTTGCCCTGGCGCTCGCGGCTCTCGCCTGCGGCCGGACCGAGCGGCCCGCGGACCTCACGGCGCCCGCCCCCCTCTACCGCGATCCCGTCTTCGACGGCGCCGCCGACCCGTCGCTCATCTGGAACGACCGGGAGCGGGCCTGGTGGGTCTTCTACACCAACCGCCGGGCCAACGCCCCCGAAGCCCAGGACGACCTCAGCTGGGTCCACGGCACCGACATCGGCATCGCCTCGTCGGCCGACGGGGGCTTGACCTGGACCTACCGCGGCACGGCCAAGGGCCTGGAGTTCGAGCCGGGGCGCAACACCTTCTGGGCGCCCTGCCTCGTCGAGCACGGGCGGACCTACCACATGTTCCTGGCCTACGTCCGTGGCGTCCCGACCGACTGGAGCGGCGACCGGCACATCGTCCATTACACCAGCCGCGACCTCGTCGACTGGACATGCGAGGGGATCGTCCCCCTGAGCTCGGAGCGGGTCATCGACGCCTTCGTCCACGCCAAGCCGGCCGGCGGCTGGCGAATGTGGTACAAGGACGAGGCCCACGCCTCGCACATCTACGCCGCCGACAGCGAGGACCTGTTCCGGTGGACCGTCGCCGGCCCCGTCGTCATCGGGAAGGGCCAGGAGGGCGCGGCCGTCTTCTGGTGGCGCGGCTCCTACTGGATGCTCGTCGACCGCTGGCAGGGGATGGCGGTCCTCGAATCGCCCGACCTCGCCGCGTGGACCGAGCAGCCGGGGACGATCCTCGGCGTCCCGGGCCGGCGCCCGGACGACGGCGACATCGGCCGCCACGGCGAGGTCGTCGTCCAGGGCCCGGAGGCCTATCTCTTCTACTTCACCCACCCCGCGGGACCCAAGGCCCACACCGAGCCCGGCAAGCACCGCTCCTCTCTCCAGGTCGCCCGCCTCGGGCTCCGCGACGGCGCCCTGGTCTGCGACCGCGACGCGCCCTTTCCGCTGGCCCTCGTCCCGCCGAGCGGCTTCAGGCCGGCGACGCGGCCCGCGAGCCCGCTCGCGCTCGAGACGCCCGACGCGCGGCTGGCCGCCGCATTCGCCTGGGCCAAGGACCAGGCCCTCGACTATGTCTTCCCGGCCGCCGTCCACGACGACCCGGCCGGCGACTGGTACGAGGCCGCCCTACCGTCGCGCTTCGCCTTCTGCATGCGCGACGTCTCCCACCAGGCCACGGGGGCCCACGCCCTCGGCCTGGCCGCTTTCAACCGGAACATGCTCGGCGCCTTCGCCCGCGGCATCGCCCCGTCGCGCGACTTCTGCTCCTATTGGGAGATCGACAAGTGGGCCCGCCCGGCCCCCGTCGACTACAAGAGCGACCGCGACTTCTGGTACAACCTGACGGCCAACTTCGACGTCCTCGACGCCTGCTGGCGGCAGTACCTCTGGACGGGCGACCGGACCTATCTCGACGATCCGGCCTTCCTGGCCTACTACCGCCAGTCCGTGACCGATTACATCGCCGCCTGGGACAAGGACGGCGACGGCGTTCCCGAGCACCGGCCCGAGTACGGCTCCCGCGGCCTCGGCGGCTACGACGAGGGCCCGTTCTCGGACCGCGGCCTCTACGGCTCCGACCTCATCGCGGCCATGGCCCGGGCCTTCGATTCCTACGCCGCCCTGCTCGAGGCCCGCGGCGGCGATGGGGCGGCCGGCGTCGCCACGAACCTCCGCGCCAGGGCCGCCGCCTTGCGCCTGGCCTACGACGAGAGCTGGTGGAGCGACGAGAAGGGCAAGTACGCCGACGGCCGCGTCCAAGGCGGCGCGCTCGTCTTCCAGGACGTCATCTGGAACGGCGTCTTCCCGCTCTACTTCGGATTCGTCCCACCCGGCCAGCGCCGTGAGGCGACCCTGCGCCGCATCGTCGAGGCCGCGCCCGAGGGCATCGAGATCGAGTCCTACCTGCCGGAGATCCTCTACCGCTATAGGCGCGACGAGGCCGCCTACGCCCGCCTGCTCGCTCTCGCCGACCCGGCCAAGGCCCGCCGCGAGTACCCCGAGGTGCCGTTCGCCCTCGTCGGGGCCTTGGCCACGGGCCTCATGGGCGTCCGGCCCGACGCGACCGCTAGGACCGTCGAGACGCGCTCCGCGCTCACGGCCGCGACCCCCTGGGCCGAGCTGCACGGCCTGCCGGTCTTCGACGGCCTCATCGACATCCGCCACGACGGCCGCGACCGCGCCGTCCTCACGCGGCGCTCGGGCGGGGCCATCGTTTGGAAGGCGGTCTTCGACGGGACCTGGGACGCGCTCGTCGTCGACGGCGCCGCTCACCAGGCGGAGCACGGCACGGACGAGGCCGGCCGGCCCGTCTCCTGGGTGACTGTCGAGCTCGCGCCCGGCCGCTCCGCGACCGTCAAAAAAGGGGACATGATACCTATTCACCTATTTAATGATTGAGTGGATAGGGATAGTATCCCCGTTTTAGGAGGCGATATGGACGGAAGAAGGACAACGGCCCTCGCCCTGATGGGCGCTCTGGCGCTCGCCTTTGCGTCTTCGCACGCCGCCCCCGCGGCGCCCAAGTCCTCCCAGGCCGTTCCCGCTCCCTCCGCCGCCCCGGCCTCCGCCCCCTCCGCCGCGCGATGGACGGCCGCGAAAGCCCGCGCTTGGGCCGACGCCCGACCCTGGACGCTCGGCTGCAACTACATCCCGCGCACGGCGATCAACACGCTCGAGATGTGGCAGGCGGAGAGCTTCGATCCGGCCATCATCGACCAGGAGCTCGACTGGGCCGAGGGCTTGGGCTTCAACTCCGTCCGCGTTTTCCTCCACTACCTCCTCTGGCAGCAGGACCCCGGCGGCTTCCTCGGCCGCATCGAACGCTTCCTGGAGATCGCCGATCGCCACCACATCGGGACGATGTTCGTCCTGTTCGACGATTGCTGGAACGCCAAGTACGCGCTCGGCCCGCAACCGGCGCCGCGGCCCGGCGTCCACAACTCGGGTTGGGTGCAGTGCCCGGGGCCCGCTCTCCTCGAGGACACGGCGCGCTGGGGCCTCCTCGAGGCTTACACGAAGGGCGTCGTCGGCTTCCTCCGCGACGACCGCCGCGTCCTGGCCTGGGACCTCTACAACGAGCCGGGCAACTCCGGCTACGGCTCGCGCTCCATGCCGCTCCTCCGCGGCGTATTCGCCTGGGCCCGGGCCGCCTCGCCGAGCCAGCCCCTGACCGTCGGCGTCTGGGATGAATCGCCTGACCTGGTTGAACTCAACGCCTTCCAAGTCGCCGCCTCGGACATCGTCTCCTTCCACTCCTACCAGACGAAGGACGAGGCCGAACGGCGCATCGCCCGCCTCGAGGCCCAAGGCCGCCCGCTCGTCTGCACCGAGTACATGGTCCGGACGGCTGGCAGCCGCTTCGAGGACATCCTGCCGCTCTTTCGCGCCAAGGGCATCGGGGCCATGAACTGGGGCTTCGTCAGCGGCAAGACCCAAACGATCTTCCCCTGGGGCTCGAAGGAGGGGGGGGCCGAACCGGCCGTCTGGTTCCACGACGTCCTCCGGCCCGACGGCGCGCCCTACCTCGAGACCGAGGCCGCG
Organism: Candidatus Aminicenantota bacterium; assembly: GCA_017999365.1. Lineage (GTDB taxonomy): Bacteria > Acidobacteriota > Aminicenantia > Aminicenantales > Saccharicenantaceae > RBG-16-66-30. The sequence goes on along the minus strand of JAGNLW010000001.1, from coordinate 678,233 downwards.
CTCATCCGCCGGCTGTCCGGGAAGACCGTGCCCGCCGCCAATCCCGCCGCGCGCCCACGCCGCCTCGCCGCCCCGCGCGCCGGCGCCGCGCCCTTCCACGCCTGGGCCCTTCGCCCGCCGCTCGGCTGGAACAGCTGGGATTCCTACGGCCAGGCCGTGACCGAGGCCGAGGTCGAAGCCAACGCCGACTTCATGGCCGCCCGCCTGGCCAAGTTCGGCTGGCGCTACGTCGTCGTCGACATCGAGTGGTCGGAGCCCCAGCGCCTCGGCCCCGACTACCCGGTCCGCTCGCGCTCGGAGATCGACGCCTACGGGCGCTTCGTCCCGGACACCGGGCGATTCCCGAGCGCCGCCGGCGGCCGCGGCTTCAAGCCCCTGGCCGACCGCATCCACCGCAAAGGGCTCGCGTTCGGCGTCCACATCGTCCGCGGCATCCCGCGCCTCGCGGTCGAGCGGAACACGCCCATCGAGGGCTCCCCCTACCGGGCCGCCGACGTCGCCGACAAGGCCGACTACTGCGACTGGAACGAGGATCAGTGGGGCGTCGACGTCCGCAAGCCCGGCGCCCAGGCCTGGTACGACGCGCTCTTCCGGCAGCTGGCCGGCTGGGGCGTCGACTTCGTCAAGGCCGACGACCTCTGCTACCGCGGCGAGGAGATCGCCATGATCCGCCGGGCCATCGACAGGACCGGCCGGCCCATCGTCCTGAGCCTGTCCTACGGTCCCATGCCCCTCGACGAGGGCGAGGCCCTGGCCGCCCACGCCAACATGTGGCGCCTGCTCGGCGACCTCTGGGACTATTGGGACCAGGTCCGGCCGGCCTTCCGCCGGCTCCACGAGTGGACGCCCTTCGCCGGGCCGGGCCACTGGCCCGATCCCGACATGCTGCCGCTCGGCCGTCTGCGGGCCCTGCCCGAGGGCTGGTCGAAGGCCGTGACCATGAACCGCGGCTACTTCGAGATGGTCTCCCACGGCGGTCGTGAGGACGTGCCGAACTTCCTGACGCGCGACGAGCAACTGACGGTCATGACGCTGTGGACGATCGCCCGCGCCCCGCTCATGTTCGGCGGCGACCTGCCGACGAGCGACGCCTGGACGGTCCGCCTCCTGACCAACGCCGAAGCCCTGGCCGTCAACCAGTCCGGCCGCGCCAACCGCCAGCTCTTCCATGCCAACGGGCTGGCGGCCTGGACGGCCATATCGGCCGACGCGAAGCGGACCTACGTCGCCGTTTTCAACACGAGCGACAAGCCCGCCGGCGGGCTCGCGTCCGGCCTGGCCGTCCCGGTCCGCCTGTCCGACCTCGGCCTCGCCGGGGACGTCCGCGCGACAGACGTCTGGACGGGCCGACCGGCCGGCACCTTCCGGGACGAGTTCGCTCCGATCGTGCCCTTCCACGGCGCCGGGCTCTTCCGCCTCGAACAGGGGACATGTACCGCCCCGGCACGTGTCCCCTGAGAGAAGACGGGGGCCAGGTCTTTACATTTCTCGGGAGAGATCGGCGTTTGTAAAGACCAGGTACCGTCTTGATGGGGTTTCCGCTAGAATAGCCGTGCCATGCGCCTCAACCTCGCCTATGGGAAGACCGGACTGCCGCTCGAGCTCGACGACGCCCTCGACGTCACCGTCGTCGCGCCGTCGTTCGTACCCGCCCTGGCCGATCCCGCCGCCGCCGTCCGGGCCGCCCTGGCCGCGCCCATCGGCTCGCCGCCTCTCGGCGATCTCCTCCGCTCCGGCATGCGCGTCGGCGTCGTCTTCAGCGACATCACCCGGCCGGCTCCCAACCCGCTCCTCCTCGGAGCCGTCTTAGAAGTCCTCGACGCCGTCCCGGGCGTCGAGATCGTCCTCTTCAACGCCCTCGGCACGCACCGGCCCAACACCGAGGCCGAGCTCCGCGCCCTTGTCGGCGACGCCGTCTTCGAGCGCCGCCGCATTGTCCAGAACGACGCCTTCGATCTCTCGACCCAGGTCCGCGTCGGGGTGACCTCGAAGGGCCATGAGACCTGGCTCAACGCCGAGCTCATGCGCTGCGACCTCAAGGTCCTGACGGGCTTCATCGAGCCCCACCTCTTCGCCGGCTTCAGCGGCGGCGGCAAGGCCATCATGCCCGGCATGGCCGGCCAGCGCACGGTCCTCGGCAACCACGACGCCGGCATGGTCGGCCACCCCAAGGCCATCTGGGGCGTCACCCGCGGCAACCCCATCTTCGAGGAGGTCCGTGAGGTCGCCGGCCAGGCCGGCGACCTCTTCCTCCTCGACGTCACCCTCAACCGCGACAAGGCCGTGACCGGGGTCTTTGCCGGCGACCTCGACGCCGCCCACGCCGCCGGCTGCGCTTTCGTCAGGGACAAGGCCATGGTCGCCGTGCCCCGCCTCTTCGACATCGTCGTGACGACGAACTCCGGCCACCCCCTCGACCTCAATCTCTACCAGTCGGTCAAGGGCATGCGGGCGGCAGAGCCCGTCGTCAGGCCCGGCGGCGCCATCGTCATCGCCGCGAGCTGCTGGGACGGCATCCCCGAGCACGGCCTCTACGGCCGCATCCTGCGCGAGTCGCGCGACCCGGCCGACCTCCTGGCCCGCGTCTCGGCCCCGGGCTTCCTCGAGCAGGACCAGTGGCAGGCCCACGTCCAGGCCCTCGTCCAGCGCAAGGCTGAGGTCTACGTCCGCTCCGACGGCCTCACGGACGACCAGATCCGTTCCGCCCTGCTCCTGCCGAGCCGCCGCGTCGAGGACACGATCGAAGCGCTCGTCGCTAGATACGGTCGCGGCGCCTCGATCTGTGTCATGCCCGAAGGGCCGCAGACCATCCCTTACGTCGCGTGACCATGGCCAGACGCGTCGTCCTTCTCCCTCTCCTTCCCGCGGCCCTCCTCGCCGCGCTCGCGGCCGGCGCCTGCCGGAAGCCGCCTCTGTCGCCGGTGCCCGCGGTGGCCGCGATCCTCTCCGAGCGCCTGGGAGCGCAGGGCGAGAACGGCCCCGTCTACTGCCGCCGCGACCGCGTCTGCGGCTCCGAGGTCCTGCCGGCTTTCTACCGGGCCCGGGACGGAAAGCCCGCCTGGATCGACGACGCTCTCGCGCTCACGGACGCCGCCGCGTTCCTCGACGCCCTGCGACTCGTCGCCGGGGACGGCCTCGAGCCCGCCAACTACCATCTCGCCGCCCTCGAGTCCCTCCTCGCCGAGACGCGCGCCGACCGGCGCAAGGGCCCGCGGCGCGTGCGCCCCGAGACCCTGGCCGACCTCGAGATGCTCCTGACCGACTCGTTCCTCCTCTGCGGCTCGCACCTCGTCCACGGCCAGGTCGATCCCGAGACCATCCAGTCGGAGTGGTTCATCCAGGGGCGGGTCGAGGACCTGACCGCGGCCCTGGAGAAGGGCTTGCGGGCCGGCGACGTACCCGGGGCCCTGGACTCCCTGCGGCCCGCCCACGCCGTCTACGCCGGATTGCGACAGGCTCTCCGCGACCTGAGCGGCCTGGCGGCGGCCGGGGGATGGCCGGGTTTCCCGGCCGGACCGAAGCTCGTCCCGGGCGACCGGGACCCGCGTGTCGGCGCGCTCAGGACGATCCTGGCCGCGACCGGGGATCATTCCCCCTCGGCGCCGCCCCTCGACGCGGAGCTCTTCGACAGCGAGCTCGAGCGGTCGGTCGAGGCCTTCCAGCGCCGGCACGGGCTCGAGCCCGACGGCGTCGTCGGGGCGGGGACGGCGGCGGCCCTCGACGTGCCCGCGGCCAGGCGGCTGGATCAGGTCCGGGCCAACCTCGAGCGCTGGCGCTGGATCGCGCCGGACCTGGGGGAGAGCTTCGTCCTCGTCAACGTGGCCGATTTCCGCCTGGGCGTCGTCGAGGACGGCCGGGAGGTCGTGTCCATGGCCGCCGTCGTCGGCACCGCCTACCGCCGCACGCCCGACTTCAGCGGGCGGATGTCCTACCTGGAGATCAACCCGACCTGGACCGTGCCGCCGAAGCTCGTCCGCGAGGACATCCTGCCCAAGGTCCGGAAGGACCCCGACTACCTGAAACGGAAGGGCTTCCGCGTCTTCTCGGATTGGAGCGCGGGCGCCGGCGAGATCGACCCGGGGTCCGTCGATTGGGCGGGCCTCGACGGGGCGTCGGTGCCCTTCAAGTTCCGCCAGGACCCGGGGCCCCAGAACTCGCTCGGCCGCATCAAGTTCATGTTCCCCAACAAGTTCGACGTCTACCTCCACGATACCCCCGAGCGCGGGATCTTCGGCCTGGCGCAGCGGGACCGCAGCTCCGGCTGCATCCGGGTCGAGCGGCCCGTCGACCTGGCCGAGCACGTGCTGCGCGGCGATCCCGCCTGGACGAGGGAGACGATCCTCGAGGCCATCGAGAGCGGGGAGACGCGCGTGATCCACCTGCGCCGGCCCCTGAACGTCCACCTCATCTATTGGACGGCCTGGCTCGACGGGGACGGACGGATCCAGTTCCGCAACGACATCTATCTCAGGGACGCGGCGCTTTCGCGCGCGCTGGAGGAAAGGGCGTCGGCGACGCCGCGGTAGGCCGGATCACCAGGTCCGGACGCGGCCGACGTCGACGTGGACGAAATCGGACGCCGTGTAGAGCCCGACCCCGCCCCCGCGCAGGCCGACGGCGGCCCGATAGAGCTTCTTCAGTTCGAGGCCGGGGAGGCGGATGTCGATGGCCTGGCCCGCGAGATGGAGGCTCGAGGCGGCGACCCCGCCGCCGCGCTTCCGGAGGAGCTCGTTGGTCTTGGCGGAGCGATAGCCCGAGATGACGTGGAAGGGCCCGCCGGCGGCGACCGTCGTCGAGAGGCGCGTCAGGAGGTCGAGCAGGCGGACGTCGATCCCCTTGGTCTCTCCCGTGCGGTGGTCCCTGAGGATGTGGTCGATCTTCTCGAGGGACGCGGGGACGAGGCAGCCGGACCGGCAGTACTCGACGGAGGCCTCTTCGCCGGTGTGGGTGTTATAGAAGGACAGCTCGCGGTCGGCGGGGAGAGGCTCGGCGGCCGCGAACGCGGAGATCCTGGACAGGAGGGGCAGGGCCAGGCCGGCCGCTCCCAAAGCCAGAAAACGGCGCCGTCCCCCTTCCGGGAGCGAGAACCGGACGCCACGCTTTTCTTCCATGTCACCCTTTTAGTCGGCCGGGCCATTATACCAGACGCCCCCTCGACGGTCCAAAAGGCCTCCGCGAGGGGGCCTCAGAAATCGAGCGACACCCCGGCCCTGAATCCGCCCCGGGGCCCGACGCCCAGGATGATCTCGGGGCTGATGCCGGGGCCCTTTTCCTGCTCGTAGGCGAGATAGGCCTTTTCCGCCCGGCTCTTGGTCAGCAGGCTGAGCGCGGCCAGGCCGCCGCCGCAGGCCGCCAACGTCAGATTCGACCCCTGACCGTCCGAACCGGACGCGGACAGGGCTCCGACGAGCCCGAGCCCCCCGTAAATGGCCGCCCGCACGGCCCGGGCTCGTTTCCCTCGCTTGGCCAGCCCGCTCAGGGCCAAGGCCGAGGCCGCCTCCCTCGCCAGGGGGTCCTCGATGGCGAGGACGCGCGCGTACCGTTTCTCGGCCGGCGTGGTCGAAGACATGGACACGATCCCGCCCGCCATGGCCACGCCGCCGGACACGGCGATCACCGCCCCTCCCAGGTACCCGAAGCCGGCGAAGATGTTCCAGGGGTCTTCGGTGCTTTCATCGTTCATGTCGTGCATGATGGCCAGGCCGCCGCCGAGGCAGGCCGCCCCGACGGCCAGTCCCAGCCCGCCGGCCAGCTTCCGCGACCGTCGCGACGACGACGCGAGAGCGGCCAGATGGTACTCGGCCGGTCCCGAGGTCTGCCGGATCCCTGGCGTCCAGGCGCTTCCCGCCGCCGCCCGGCCGGCCCCCGGGGCCCCCTCGTCCCCGGCCCGGGCCGGCCCCGCGGCCGCGATCAGGATGGCCACCATCGCCGCCGCCGCGGCGGCCGCCGTCCGTCTCTCTCTGTTTGCGTTCATCGGGCTCCCTCCTCTCATCGCACGCCCATCATCGGCGAACGGAGGAGGGGAGTTGTCAACGGGGCGTCAAGAAATCGTGAAGGGTCAGCGGACGACGATCTCGTCGACGAAGACCCAGGCCGCGCCGCCGGCCGAGGCGTGCCAGTCCGGCAGGCGCTTGACGCCCTCGACGCGGAAACGCACGAAGCGCGTCGCGGCCAGCGTCCCGGGCGGGACCGTATCGTCCGTCCAGAGGAAGGTCCGGACGGCGTCCTCGTCCCGGTGGTCGCCGGGGACCGTCTTCGTCCCGGCCTCGCGGAACGACGCCCCGTCGGCCGAGACCTCGCAGGCGACGGATGCCGGGTGGAGGATCCAGCTGCGGGCGTCCGACAGCGTGCTCAGGGCGATCTCCCGGGCCGCGGCCGGCGCGCCGAGGTCGAGGGTCAGGACGAAGTCGAGGCCTTCCCAGCCCAGCCAATGGACCTTGAAGTCGGCCGCGCCGCGGACGCCGTTGGTCAGGACGGCGAGGTCGCCCCGGGCGTATTTCGCGGCCGGCGGGGGGTCGGCGGCGACCGGACGGCGGAAGGCCCGGTTGCCCTCGACTTGGACGTCGACGAAGCGCCGGAAGGCCTCGACGTAGGCCTCGGGCGAGAGACCGCCCTCGTTGAGGTTCCGTACGCCGCCTTCGCGGCAGCGGGCGGCGAAGGACTCGAGCCGGCGGACCATGTCCGGCCGGGCGGCGAAGCGGCCGCCCCGCTCTTCGTAAAAGCCGCGCGGCCCGAACATGTCGTCCTTGGCGATCTCGAGCTCGGCGTAGAGAAGGGGCAGGCGGGCCGTCCGGACGCGGCCGAGCGCTTCCCGGTCGCCTGCGACAGCCGCCTCGGCCTTGTCGAAAAGCCCGTTGTAAACGGCGACGTCGTCGGCGGACAGGTAGTCCGCGGCGTGGACGGCCGGCGGCTCGTAGATGTCGAGCCGGGCCCCGGAGCGCTCGAGCGCGTCGTGGAGGGCGTCGATGTAGCGGCGGATCCAGCGCCCGGCCCGGCCGTAATAGCCGTCGAGGAACTCGTCGACGACCGCGTCGGGATCCGTTTTCGGGTCCCAGAGCAGGCGGGCCAGGAGATAGGCCTTGAGCTCGCTTCCCTCGTGCCCCGGCCCGGTGTTGGTCTGTTGGAAGTGCTTCCCGACCCCGTGGCCGGCGAAGAACCGGATGTTCGGCGCCAGCACGCGCAGGTTGGGGAAGGGCGAGACGAAGTGCGAGAAGTTGACCGTGTAGTCCCAGAGATAGATGTTGTCCGTGAGCCGGGCCCAGTCCCCGATGTCGCGGACGAACGAGGCGCTCGCCGGGGCCTCGGCGATGGGCCGGCTGCGGTCGAGCTCGATCGTGCAGAGCATGATCTCGACGTTCGGGAGCGGCCGGGTCCGGCGGGGGGCCGGGCGCGAATACTGGTAGGCCAGGGTCGATATGGTCCGGTCGGGGAAAAGGGCGGCGATACGGTTGACGAAACGGACGACCGGCCCGGCCGGCGAGCCCTCCTCCTCGATGGCCTTCAGGCACTCTGGGCACTGGCAGTAGGAGAAGTTGTCGTTCTGGCTGACCGACCAGGTCCGCTTGTCCGGCTGGGCGGCCATCTCCTCGCGGAGCCTGGCCGCGGCGATGTCGAAGACCTCGGGGCGCGACAGGCAGGGCTGGTCGGGGACGCGCTTGCCGTTCATCAGGGCGAAATACTCGGGATGGGCGGCGAACCACGTCCGCCAGGGGACGAGGCGGTCGAAGGTGTGGACGTAATAGCCGTCACCGTAGATCTCGCGGAGGTCCGTCAGGCGCAGCCAGTCGCGGTAGTCGGCGTCGAGGGTGAGATCGCCGTTGACGGCGCGGACGTCGTTGGCCGGGTTCACGGCCTCGTAGAGGCAGCCGAGGGCGAGGTCGTCCGCGCGGGGGAAGCGCTCGGCCGTGGGGCTGAAGCGGCGGCAGCCGAAGTACTTCTCGAGCAGGTGGACGACGCCGTAGACGACGCCCCGGCCGCTGCCGCCGACGACGTAGAGGTGGCCATTGGAGGCGGCGGCGACAAAGCCGTCCGGACGGAGCGTCGGCAGCGCGGTCGCGACCTCCGGCGGCAGCGACTCCGGCGGGAAGCCGAGGACGGCGCAGTTCGGACGGCTCGGTTCGGCCGCGGCGACGACCGGGAGGTCGACGCCGCTCATCTTCAGGACCGAGGTCCGCAAGATGTCGGCGGCGCGCCGGGCCGCCTCCCCGGCGTCCGGGGGGATGACGATGGTCGCCGCCGGCCGTCCGTGGTCGACCAGGACGAAAGCCCGGCCGCACGGGCCCGACCGGACGGGAAGGGGAGGGGGACCGGGCCGCGTCGCCGCGGCGGGGGCGCAGGCCGCGGCGCCTGCGGCGACGGCAATGACCGCGGCGAGCGCCGACGTGACGGAAGGGACCGTTCTCCGGGCGAGCATCATCCGGCAATCTAATCTAACCGTCCGCTTGCGTCAATCTCGCTCGTGGGAACGCGGGGTCGGCGGAGCAACCGCAGGCAGCTCTCGTGGTTTGAGGACCGCGCGGAGGCCGGCGTCGATCTCCCTGACCCGCAGTCGCGACAAGGTCCCGCTCTTTTCCTTGAGAAGAGACCTGTCCACGGTCACGATCTGGGAGACGTTAACGACGCTGGGCCGGGGCAAGCTCGCTTCACCCTTCTGAAGGAGGACGTTTCCGGGGGCCTTAGCTCTCTCCAAGTTCGAGGTGATCGAGCAGAGTACGATCGTTCGAATACGGCTGCTGTTGAATGCGTCGTTTTGGACCACGACGTGAGGACGCCGGAAGCCGGGCGCGGAACCGTGGGGCATCCCGGGATCGAACCAGAAGACATCTCCCTGGAGGATCACCATTCCTCTTCCTCTTTCGAGAGGACCGTGCGCGCATAGTGCTCCAGGTCGGCTTCCCTCGTCGCTCTTTCTTCTTCCGTCTCAGGAGTCGCGTAGACCTCATTCAGACGGTCGATCATGCGAAGGGTTTCGAGGTCCTTGATATACCGACGGACGGCCTCGACTATGACCTCGCTTCGGGACCGCTTCTGCTCTTCGGCCAGCTTCTTGACCTCTCGGAAAATATTGTCGGGAATTGAGATAGCAATTTTCATACCAATAGTATGAATTATGGTATTCCCTCTGTCAAGGCCTGGATCGGGGCGAGCTTCGGTCGTCATATCCATAATGACGTTTTCCCGAGGGGAGATCTCTCACCGAGACCGCATCGGCCTTAGAGAAAGGCGAGCGCGGCCAGGGCCAGGGCGCCGGCGACGAGGGCGAGCTTGCGGAGCGAGCGCCAAGCCGTGTTGGCCTCGCGCAGGACCTCGAACTCCGTGACGTAGACGACCTCGCAGGCCCCGTTGCCGCGGTCGTTGCGGACCGTGCTCGAGCGCCGGGCGTAGGGCGAGCCCTTGATGCCGTACGAGACGAGCCAGCCCTTGAGGCGGACCTGGTCACCGGTGCGGGCCCTTTGGACGGCCGCGGCCACGAGCGGGTCGGCCGGCAGGAGGTGGTTGTTCGAGAGCGCGTTCTCCGTGAAGAGCTCGCCGGTCTCTCGGTCCGGGTAGCGGTAGTAGCAGGTGAAGTCGCGGTTGCGGAACCTCATCCGCTTGTAGACGCCGGTCTCGACGTTCCGGCCCCACAGCACACAGATGTCCTTGGTGTTGAGGAAGTCCTTCCATTGGCGGTGTGAGATGTCGACGAAGGAGGCCGAGTGGTGGAAGGAGACGACGAGGCCCCAGAGCTCGTAGGAGTAGAGAGGCGTGACAGTGTAAGTGATGTCCTTGCGGGTCACGTCGAAGGGCTCGGGCACGCCCTCCGATGTCTGGACCGGCGCCTGGAGGAGGGGCTCGAGGATGAGGTCCGGACCGGGCAGGCGGTAGCGCATGACGAGCGAGGCGACGAAGGCGACGGCGGCGAGAGGCAGGAGAACGCGGGCGGCCGTCTTCAGGGCCCGGGACCGTTCGTTCATCCGCATCCGCCTAACGGACCAGGACGAGCTCCGTCTGCGGCCGGCCCAGCCACTCGGCCCCGTCTTCGGTCACGACGACCATGTCCTCGATCGTGACGACGCCGCGGCCGGGGACGGTCAGCCGCGGCTCGATGGTGAAGACCATGCCCGGCTCGAGCTTGCGGAAGGGCTTCTGGGCGTACTTCTCCCAGGCCGGGCCGAGCAGGGCCGTGCCGTCGTGGGCGAACCGCCCGACCTGGTGGCCCAGGGCGTGGGGGAACTCGGCGTAGCCGGCGCCGGTGACGATGCCGCGTGCGACGGCGTCGATCTCACGGCCGGCGGCGCCCGGCTTCATGGCCTTCTTCGACTCCTCGACGGCCCGGACGATGGTCCGGAAGCCCTTCATGACGTCCTCGGGCGCGGTCGTCTCGCCGGGCGCCAGGACGTAGAACGTGCGCTGCATGTCGGAGCAGTAGCCCTCGATCTTGACGCCGAAGTCCATGTTGAGGATATGGCCGGGCGCGACGGTCCGGCCGGTCGGGCCGTAGTGGGCCTGGGCCGTGTCGGGCCCGGTGAAGACGGCCGGGCAGGTGGACCGGCCCCAGGCCGTCGGCAGGCCGCGGCGCTCCGCCTCGGCCAGGATGAAGGCCGCGATCTCGCTTTCGGTCCGGCCGGCGGTGACGTAGCCGGCGACGAGGCCGTAGATCTCCTCGGTCTCCCGTACGGCCCGCCTCATCCAGCCGATCTCGGCCGCCGACTTGCGCTCCCGCAGGGCCGAGACGACCGGTTCGGCCGAGACCAGGCGGCCGGCCAGGCCCGCCTCGCCCAGGATGCGCTCGAGGGTCAGGAACATGCCGTGGGTCAGGCCGTCGGCGATCTCGCTTCCCTCGGAATAGTTGACGGCGATGGTCCGGGGATCGAGCTCCCTGAGGACCTCGAGGAGGGGCTCCTTGACGCCGGTGACGTAGCCGACGACCTTGTCGTAGGCGCCCGTCTCCTCGACACCCTTTTGGTCGTAGAGGCCGACGACGGCCCGGGCCCGGCCGTCGGCCGAGACGACGAAGGCCGAGTGCCAGGTGACGTGCCCCGGGGCCAGGAAGACGAGCGTCGGGTCGCCGCACATCTCGCTTTCCCGCGTGAAGGTGATCCAGCAGTCCAGGCCGAACTCGCGCAGGAGCCCGGCGGCCTGGGCGACCTTTTCCTTGATCAGGGTCATGGCGTCCTCCCGGTCTTAGGCGGCGAAGCGCTTGAGCTTCTTGAGGGACAGGGCGACCAGCACGGCGGCCAGGAGCATGAGGCCGGCCAGGAGCAGGAAGAACTCGTGGTGGGCCAGCCGGCTGTAGGACTTGCCGAGCAGGCCGCTGCCGTAGCTGCCGGCGGCCGTGGCCGCGAACCAGCCGCCCATCATCAGCCCTGCGATACGGGGCGGCGCGACCTTGGAGACGAACGACTGGCCCATGGGCGAGATGAGGATCTCGGCCAGGGTGACGATGAAGTAGGTCCCGATGAGCCAGGCCGGCGACATGATGTTCTGGTCGCGGTTGCCGCCGGCGAGCGAGGCCCAGACCATGACGCCCATGGCCAGGCTCATGATGAGCATGCCCAGGAGGATCTTGACCGGGGTCGAGGGCTCACGGCCGGCCCGGTTGAGGCGGCCGAAGAGGGCCAGGAGCAGGGGCGTCAGGGCCAGGATGAAGAAGGGCTCGAAGGACTGGTAAGTCTCGGGCCGCAGCCACTTGAGGACGACCGTCGAGCGCTCGGCGAACAGGGTCAGGCCGAAGGCGTTCTGGTAAAAGGCGATCCAGAAGAAGATGACGATGAGAAAGAGGATGACCAGCGTGGCGATGCGCTGGCGCTCCTCGCGACGGTCGGAAAGCGGCGCCGGCGGGCGGCGCGCGGGGCCCGAGGCGGGAGCGGCGGAGTCGGGCGGGACAGCGGCCCCGGCCCCGAGCTTGCTGTCCATCGGCCGCAGGCGGGGCTCGCCGGCCCGGAAGATGACGAGGGCGAAGACCATGCCGGCGGCGGCGATCCAGAACGACAGGTTGTAGCTCCGGAAGACGGCGTTGTTGAGCGTGGCCACGAGCGGGGCGATGAAGGCCCCGAGGTTGACGCCCATGTAGAAGATGTTGTAGCCGGCGTCCTTGAGCTGAGGCCTGTCGGCGTAGAGGTTGCCGACCAGGACGGCCATGTTGACCTTGAAGATGCCCGTGCCGATGCCGATAAGGACGAGGCCGATATAGAACGGGGTCGCGCGCCCGGGGCCCGACACGCCCAGGCCGACGTAGCCGAGGGCCATCAGGAAGGCGCCGGCCCGGACCGTGCGTATCTGGCCGATGACCTTGTCGCCGAGCCAGCCGCCGAGAAGGGGCATGAAATAGCAGAGGGCGAGGAACAGGCCGTAGACGTCGCCCTTGCGGCCGTCCGGCCAGCCCAGGACCTTGTCCATGTACAGGACGAGGATGGCCATGAGCGTGTAGAAGCCGACGCGCTCCCACATCTCGGTGAAGAAGATATAGGCCAGGGCCCGGGGGTGCTTCCTCAGCATGGCGCCGCCTTTCGCGGGTATGCTATTAAAAAAGGACGGGAGGGTCAAACACGTTCCCGCCGGCAACCCGGGCCTCGCCGGGCCGTGTTGACACGCGCCGGGACGGGCGATAGACTCCGGGACTCATGGAGGCCTGATGAACCCCAATCCCTTCCTCGGTGTCTTCCTCCACGCCCTCGGCGGCTTCGCGGCCGGCAGCTTCTACATCCCCTACAAGAACGTCCGCGGCTGGGCCTGGGAGGTCTACTGGCTCGTCGGCGGGACCTTCAGCTGGATCGTCGTACCCTGGGTCGTGGGCCTGCTGACGTGCCCCGATCTGCTCGACGTGCTCGGGTCCGCGTCGGGGAAGACGCTCTTGTGGACGTATCTCTTCGGCGTCCTGTGGGGGATCGGCGGGCTGACCTTCGGATTGAGCATGCGCTACCTGGGGCTGTCGCTGGGCATGGCCCTGTCGCTCGGCTTCTGCGCCGTCTTCGGGACGCTCGTGCCGCCCGTCTTCGAGGGGCGGATCGCCGCCCTCGTCTCGACGACCTCCGGGATCGTCGTCATCCTGGGCATCGCGGTCTGCCTGACGGGCATCGCCATGTGCGGGCGGGCCGGCATGAGGAAGGAGAAGGAGCTCTCGGACGCCGAGAAGAAGGCCTCCATCGCCGAGTTCGACTTCGTCAAGGGCGCCTGGGTGGCCGTGTTCGCGGGCATCATGAGCTCGTGCATGGCCTTCGCCTTCGCGGCCGGCAAGCCCATCGCCGAGGCGGCCGTGACGGCCGGGGCGCGTCCGATCTTCCAGAACTTCCCGGTCATGATCGTGGCCCTGCTCGGAGGCTTCACGACCAACGCCGTCTGGTGCGCCGCGCTGAGCTTCAAGAACCGGTCGTGGCGGGACTACGGCCGGGTGCGTCAGGCCGAGGCCGCCCCCTCGCTCCTCTCCAACTACGTCTGGTCCGCCCTGGCCGGGACGACCTGGTACTTCCAGTTCTTCTTCTACGGCATGGGCACGACCCAGATGGGCCGCTACGACTTCTCGAGCTGGACCATCCACATGGCCTTCATCATCACCTTCAGCAGCCTGTGGGGGATCTTCTTCCATGAATGGAAGGGGACGGGAAGGCCGACGCGGCGGCTGGTCGTGGCCGGCATCGCCGTCCTCATCCTGTCGACGGTCGTCGTCGGCGCGGGCAACTACATGGCTGCCCGGGCCGCGTCGGCGGGGCCGGAGACGGACGCGCCGGCCCCGGCCGTCGTTCCGGTCGAGGACATCTTCCCCGAGGGAACGTTCGCCGCGTGCCACGCGTCGACGGTCGTCGAAACTCCCTCCGGGCTCGCAGCCGCCTGGTTCGCGGGCTCCGCCGAGGGGGCCCCGGACGTGGGCATCTGGTTCTCCCGGCGCGAAGGCGCGGGCTGGACGGCGCCGGTCGAGATCGCCCGGGGCCTCGACGCCCAAGGCCGGCGGGAGCCCTGCTGGAATCCCGTGCTGTGCCGGCCGGAGGGCGGGCCGCTGTGGCTCTTCTACAAGTCGGGGCCCTCGCCCGCCGCGTGGCGGGGCCTGCTCGTGCGCTCCACGGACGAGGGCCGGACCTGGGGCGATCCGGAGGAGCTCCCCGCCGGCTTCCTCGGGCCGGCCAAGAACCGTCCGCTCCGGATGGCCGACGGGTCCCTCCTCTGCGGCAGCTCCACGGAGAGTGGCGGCTGGCGCGTCCATTTCGAGACGATTCGGGACGGCGGGGCGAACCGCGATGGCTGGAGCCGGACCGAGCCGCTCGGCGGCGCCGGAACTCCCGGGCTCATCCAGCCGGCCCTCCTGGGAGACGGCGGACGGGCCGTCGCCGCCCTGATGAGAAGCGATGCCGGGCGCGTCTACGAGGCCCGCAGCGGGGACGGCGGCGCGACCTGGTCCGCGCCCGTTCCGACCGTTTTTCCCAATCCGAACTCCGGGATCGACGCCGTGTCGCTCCGCGACGGGCGCCGCGTCCTCGTTTACAATCCCGTCACGGAAGGCCGGGGCGCGCTCGCCGTGGCCGTCTCCGCCGACGGAGAACGCTGGAGGAGGGCCATGACGCTCGAGGAGGCGGAGGGCACGGAGTTCTCCTACCCGGCGGTCATCCAGGGGCAGGACGGGCTCCTCCATGTCACCTATACCTGGAAAAGGCGGACGATCAGGCACGCCGTCGTCGATCCCGAGGCCCTGTCCGTGTCGCCGGCCGCCGGCGCGGCCGTATGCGTCCTGGAGACGTCGCTGGGGACCCTGCGCTTCGAACTTTTCGGGGCCGACGCGCCGAAGACGGTCGCCCAGTTCGAGCGGCTCGTCAGGGCCGGTTTCTACGACGGCAAGGACTTCTACCGGGTCGTCAAGGGCCACGTCATCCAGGCCGGCGGCGGCGACGCCGCGGCGCTGCCCCCCGAGTTCAACGCCCGGCCCCACCTGTTCGGGACCCTGGGCCTGGGCCGCGTCGGTGACGAATGGAGCGGCGATTCCGAGATCTACGTCTGCGTCGCGCCCCGGCCGCACCTCGACGGCCGGTACACGGTCTTCGGCCAGCTCGTCGAGGGTGCCGAGGTCCTCGAACGCATCGCCGGGGTCCCGGTCGAGGAGCGCTGGGAGGGGCCGGGCAACAAGATGGCCATGCACAAGCCGCTCGAGCCCGTCGTCATCCGCCGCGCCCGCATCGAGTAATTCGGGGACATGTACTTCGGGTACGTGTCCCCCTTTTTAATTCAATTTTGACAGGCCGTTGACAACTCGCCCGGGGCCTCCCGCTATCGTGAGGGGGGAGGGCGAGATGGACATCCGGCTGATCTACCCCTCGTCGCGACGGCGGGCCTCGCAGGGGCGACGGCCCCGGCAGGCCCGGTCCCATCGCTATCCGGGGCTGGGGCTGACGACGGTCGCCGCCCTGACGCCCCCGGGGCACGAACTGACCATCGTCGACGACGAGCGCGAAGAACTCGACGACAACGCGCGGACCGACCTCGTCGGGATCTCGGTCCTGACGCCCAACGCCGGGCGCGGCTACGAGATCGCCAAGGCCTACCGGGCCCGCGGCGTCCCCGTCGTCATCGGCGGCATCCACGCCACGGCCTGCCCGGAGGAGGCGGCCGCCGAGGCCGACGCGGTCGTCGTCGGCGAGGCCGAGGACACCTGGCCGCGCCTCATCGCCGATCTCGAGGCGGGCCGGCTGCGCAAGTTCTACCGGTCGACGAACGAAGCGCCGCTCCGCGGCCTGCCCGTTCCCCGCAGGGACCTCCTGCGGGCCCGCGACTATATCACGGTCAACACCGTCCAGGCGACGCGCGGCTGCCCGTTCGAGTGCGAGTTCTGCTCGATGACGGCCCTGCTCGGGCGCGGCACCCGCTTCCGGCCGGTCGAGGAGGTCGTGGCCGAGGTGGCCGGGCTCGACGGGCGGATCTTCGTCCTCAACGACGACAATGTCGCCCAGCGGAACGACTGCTTCAAGTCCCTGTTCGAGCGCCTCATCCCGCTCCGCAAGACCTGGGTCGGCAACGCCTCTTGGAACGTTTCCAAGGACCCGGAGATGATGGACCTCATGGCCCGCAGCGGCTGCACCGGGGTCTTCGTCGGCTTCGAGTCCCTCGACCTCCCGGCCAACGTGGCCAAGGCGGCCCGCTCCGGGTCGCGGGCCGCGCTCTACCGCGAGGCCGTCCGCCGGCTCCACGGGCGCGGCATCAGCGTCATCGGCGGGTTCATGTTCGGCTTCGACGGCGACGACGCATCGGTCTTCGACCGGACCCTGGCCTTCGCTCTCGACAGCCGTGTCGACGCGGCCCAGATCAACATCCTCGTGCCCTATCCCGGGACGCCCCTGCGGGCCCGGCTCGAGGCCGAGGGCCGCATCGTCGAGAGGGACTGGAGCCGCTACCTGACCAACCACGTCTGCTTCGAGCCCCGGCGGATGAGCCGGGAGGAGCTGTTCGAGGGCTACCTGAGGGTCCGGGAGAGGTTCAGCGCCTGGCCGCGCATCGCCGGCCGGGTCGCCCGGGCCTGGGCCTACACCCGGACGCGCGTCCTGGCCGTCAACCTGGCCGTCAACGTCGCCTTCCGGCGCGGCGCCCTCGCCCTGCGGCGCTCGGGCGCCCGCGTCTGAGCGGCCCCTTCCGTGGGGTCAGCGGGAGGACTTGAGGCGGTCCCAGACCGCGATGTAGAGGGCGTTGGCGGCGCCGATGTCGGCGATCATCTCGCTCTTGGCCCGCAGCTCCGGCGACAGGAAGATGCCCGGGTCTTCGCGTATGGCCGCAGGGAGTAGCGGATAGGAGTCCTTGTTGGGGCAGAGGTACCAGATGAATTCCGTGTTCTCGGCGGCCACGGCCGGGTCGTGGAGGAAGTCGATGAAAGCGTGGGCCAGCTCCGGCTCGCGGGCGTCGGCCGGGACGACCAGGTCGTCGCAGGAGATGATCGTCCCTTCCTCGGGCACGAAGAAGCGGACTTCGGGCCTCTCGCGGCGGACCTGGAAGACGTCGCCGTTCCAGGCGTGGACGAGCAGGAACTCGCCCGAGGCCAGGCCGATCTTGTACTGCTCGTTGTCGTACTTGGCCAGGTTCTTCTTCCATTCGAGCAGGAGCGTCTCGGCCTCGGCCAGCTCGGCGGCGCGGGTCGAATTGATGCTGTAGCCCAGGGTCTTCAGCGCCGCCCCGATCGTCTCGCGCATGTCGTTGAACATCGTCACGCGCCCGCGCAGGTCCTCGCGGCCGAACATCCGCCAGGACGGGACGACGTCCGCGACCCGCCCCTCGAGGTAGGCGATGCCGCTGACGACGAGCATGTAGGGGACCGAGTGGTCCATGGCCTTGTCGACGGCCAGGGCCAGCCACTTGGGATCGACGTGGACGAGGTTGGGGAGGAGGGCGTGGTCGAGGGGCCGCAGCATGCCCTGGGCGTGCATCAGGCTGACCATGTAGCTCGAGGGGGTCAGGAGGTCGTAGCCCGTGGCCCCGGCCTTGAGCTTGGCGTACATGGCCTCGTTCGACTCGAAGGTGTCCATGACGACGCGGCAGCCCCGCTCGCGTTCGAACCGCGCGACGAGGGCCGGCTTGATGTAATCCGACCAGGTGTAGACCTGCAGCACGGGGCGGCCCGGCCGCAGGCGGCGGCGCCGGCGATGGAAGCGGCCGCGAGCGCGAGGGCCAGGCCGGCGGCGAGCGGCGTCCGGGCGGTCGTTCGTCGTGTCATCGGGCGGCTCCTGAAGCACTCCTTATAATCCAGTTGGGCGGGCTTTTCAACTGGCGGAGCGCGCGTATGCGGGCGATCGAGCGCGGGGGGGCGGCCCGGTCAGGGCAGCGATGGCCCCGGCCCGCTCCGCCTCTCCGTCAGCCGCCGGCTGACGACGACGGCCGTCAGCGTGACGGCGAGCAGGATCGTCGACAGGGCGTTGACGAGCGGCGGGGCCCCGAACTTGATCATGCTGTAGATGCGCAGGGGCAGCGTCGTCGAGCCCGGTCCGGCCACGAAGAAGGTGATGACGAAGTCGTCGACCGACAGCGTGAAGGCCAGCAGGCCGCCGGCGACGATGCCGGGCATGAGCAGGGGCAGGAGGACCCGTCGCACGCTCTGCCACGGGCCGGCGCCGAGGTCGCGGGCGGCCTCGAGGACCGTGAAGTCGAAGTCCTGCAGGCGGCCGAGGACGGTCATGGCCACGTAGCTGACGCAGAACGTGACGTGGGCCAGGAAGATGGTGAACAGGCCGAGCGGCACGCCGGCGGCGACGAAAGCCATGAGCAGGCTGATGCCCATGAGGATCTCGGGCACGACGAGGGGCGTGTAGACGAGGGCGTAGTGGACGCGCTGGAGCCGGGTCGAAGCGTAGCGATGGAGGGCGAAGGCCGCCGCCGTGCCCAGGACGACCGAGACGGCCGTGACCGAGACGGCGATGACGAGTGTCGTCCTCAGGGCCTGCCAGATCTCGGGCGAGGCGAACAGCCGCTCGTACCAGACGAAGGAGAAGCCCTGCCAGCCCCCGGAGAAGCGGGCCGGGTTGAAGGAATTGGCGACGAGGATGAGGATGGGCAGGTAGAAGAAGGCCAGGACGAGCCCGGTGACGGCGATGGGCAGGCGGCTCCGCCTCACGGCGCCTCCCCGATGACGATGTCGGAGCGGCGGTTCTTCCGCTGCAGGGCCAGCACGGCCAGGAGGGGGGCCATGACGGCCAGGATGAGGACGGCCGACAGGGCCGCGGCCTGGGGCAGGTTGCGGTCGGTGAAGACGCGCTGGGCGATCTTGTTGCCCAGCATCTCGCTCCCCGGGCCGCCGACGAGGTCGGGGATGATGTAGGAGCCCAGGGCCGGGATGAGGACGACCAGGACGGCCGTCAGGACGCCCCGCCGGATGCCGGGCAGGAAGACCCGGCGGAAGGCCGCGAAAGGCCGGGCGCCGAGGTCGCGGGCGGCCTCGACGAGCCGAAAGTCGAACTTCTCGGCCGCGGCGTAGATGGGCAGGATGGTGAACGGGAGGAAGGTGTAGACCATGACCAGGACTACGGCCGAGGGGTGGTAAAGGAGGGTCGAGGCGGGATCGACGAGGCCGATGGCCTCGAGGGCCTTCTTGAGGGGGCCCTCGGGATGGAGGAGGGACTTCCAGGCGAAGACGCGGACGAGGAAGCTCGTCCAGAACGGCACGACGACGAGGAGCAGCAGGCGGTCGCGCCATCGCGCGGGGGCCCGGGCGATGGTGTAGCCGGCGGGCAGGGCCAGGGCCAGGCAGAGGACGGTCGTCAGGACGCTCATCCAGAGCGTCCGCCAGGCGACCTCGAGCGTGCCCGGCGAGGCCAGGGCGCGGACGTTGTCGAGCGTCCAGCCCGGGCCGATGCCGCCGTAGGGTGTCGCCGGCCGGAGGGCGATGCCGAAGACGAGCAGGGTCGGCAGGACGACGAGGAGGGTCAGGCCGGCGAACGTGGGCAGGGTCAGGAGTCCTTCGGTCCGGCGGTCGCGCCGGCGGCGGGAGCCGGGCGTCGCGTCCAACGCCCTAATCCCCGTTCCCGCGGACGCGGTCGAGCATGAAGCCGTCGTCGGCGTGCCAGCGGATCCAGCAGGGATCGTTCCAGCGGATGGGCTTCTCGTCCAGGAAGTAGCGGTCGTGCTGGCGCAGGACCTGGACGCGGGCGCCGCCGGCCCGGACCCAGTATTTGGTGTTGGCGCCGAGGTAGATGACGTCTTCGACGACGGCCTCGAGGACGTTGTGGAGGGGCTTGTCGGCGGGCCGGTCGTGCGAGATATGGACCTTCTCCGGCCGGACGCTCAGGGTGACCGGCTGGCCGGCCGGCATGTCCCGGTCGTTGTAGCAGGTGAGGAGGGGCCAGCCCTCGACGGCGACGCGGCAGTAGTCGCGCTCGCGGCGGTCGACGACCCGGCCCTCGAGGAAGTTCGTGTCGCCGATGAAGGCGGCCACGAAGCCCGTCCGGGGCGACTCGTAGATCTCGGCCGGCGTGCCGATCTGGGCGATGCGCCCGCCGTCCATGACGGCGATGCGGTCGCTCAGGCTCATGGCCTCGGCCTGGTCGTGGGTGACGTAGAGGAAGGTGATGCCGACCTCGTCGTGGATGAGGTCGAGCTCCATGAGCACGGTCTGGCGGAGCTTGAGGTCGAGGGCGGCCAGGGGCTCGTCGAGCAGGAGGACGTCGGGCTTGTTGATCAGGGCCCGGGCCACGGCGACGCGCTGTTTCTGGCCGCCGGAGAGCTGGTCCGGCTTCTTGGCGGCCTGGTCCGCCATGCGGATGAGCGCGAGCATGCGGTCGACCTCGGCCCGGATCTCGGCCTTGGGGCGCTTGGCCACGGTCAGGCCGAAGGCGATGTTGTCGCGGACGGTCAGGTGGGGGAAGAGGGCGTAGCTCTGGAAGATCGTGTTGACCTTGCGCTTGTCGGGCGGCAGGTCGGTGATGTCGCGGCCGTCGAGCAGGACGCGGCCGGCGTCGGGCTCCTCGAAGCCCGCGGCCAGGCGCAGCATGGTCGTCTTGCCGCAGCCGCTCGGGCCGAGGAGCGAGAAGAACTCGCCCTTGCGCAGGCCGAGGGAGACGCCGTCGACGGCCTTGACGGCGCCGAAGCGCTTGGAGACGCCGCGGAACTCGAGGAAGTCGTTGCTCAAAGCCGCTCCATTATGGGAAAAACCGCCCGCCAATTCAAGCCAAGACGGTACCTGGTCTTTACAAATGCCGATTCCCCCCTGGAGATGTAAAGACCTGGCCCCGGGATCACTTTTGGAAGTCGGCCTGGGTCTCGACGGTGAAGAACTTGTGGCCCCTGTAGAGCACGCCCGTCCGCGACCGGACGAAGAGCTTCCCATCGGAGTCCCGGTAGGCTTCTTCGGTGACGTCGAGGCTGGGGAACCGCAGGCCGTTCTTGACCACGCCGAATTCCGTCCAGGACCGGACCTCGGGAGCGGCATTGTAAGCCTGGGCCCGGGCCTGGATGGTCTCGTAATTGCCGAAGGTTTCCGGATCCCACTCGATGCGCAGGACGCTCGAATCCTCCACCTTGAGCCAGATCTTCCCCCCGAGATAGCGGGAGACGCCCGTGAGACGGGGCTCGACTTCGAGGACCCATGCGTCGTCATCCCCGAGCTTCTCCCGGCCGAGGAGGCGGTAGACGTAGAATTCCTCGAAGCGCGCGTCGAGCATCTGGACCGGGGCGAGCAAGATGTCGGCGAAGTGGAAGGCCATCAGCCGCGGCTCAGGCGTCTTGGGACCGGCCTTCCGCCCGTTCCTTTCGAGGAGCGCGCGCTTCTCCTCGACTTTGCCGACGCGTCTGACGAACTGGTAGTCGTATATGTAGGTGTTGTCGAACTTGGCCGCCGGGCGCGAGTCGAAGGACATCGGCCGTCCCTGGGTGCCTCTCGCCGTGAAGCCTCCCGATGAGGTCGTGCCGTTGTTGTTCGAAGCGTCCAGCGGTGATGTCTTCACGCCCGGTTCGCGGCGGTCGCGGGCCGGATCGAGGCTTTCGGCGACCTCCTCGAGACAGATGAAGTCGAGAGCCGCCTTTTCCAAACGGGCGCAGTACTGGCGGGCCGACTTCAGGACGAGCCCGAGCTGGAAGGTGTCGGCGGCGGGCCGGGGAGCTTCCTGGCCGGCGAGAGCGCCTATCCCCGAGAGGACGGCGAAGGGCACTATCCAGCGCGCGCGTTCCATGGCGGTTCCCGGTTCGCACCATTATAATCCCCGAGGGGATGGCGGACAAGGCGGCCCGATGACCACGCCCGGCATCGGCCGGAAGGGGCCAGGTCTTTACATCTCCAGGGGAGAAGTGAGGTTTGTAAAGACCAGGTCCCATCCGAACGACGTTGACGGGGCCGGGAGGGAAGCCTAGAATGGGGAAGAAGCGAGAGGCCATGATCAGCCGGTTCGCCGTACCGTTCCTCATCCTGGCCGTGGTCTTCCTGCCCCTGCCCTTCGTTCTCGCCCTGTTCCTCTGCGCGGTCTCACTATCGGTCCGGCCGCGCGGCGAGCCCGCGTTCGCCGGTTCGCCGGTCGCCCGTCCCGCGGGCCTTCCTCTCCTCCGAAGCCCGCCCCGCTGACCCCCTCAGGCCTCCCCGTTCGCGCCGGCCTCGCCGGCGCCGGCCGTTCCGCCCGTTCCTGAGAGGAGGATCCCCATGGGCAAGCTACGGACGTTGTTCAACCGCTTCCGCGGCCATCCGGTCGAGGACGATCTGACCGCCCATTTCAAGGAGGTGGGCCGGGTCAGGGAATTCAGCGAGCGCGCCGGGCTCGGGCACTCGAGAGACGAGGAGATCCGGGAGCGGGCCGACGAACTGAAAGCGCGGCTCACCCGGCGGTCTTCGCCGTCCGCGCCCTCCTCCTCCTCCTCCTCCTCCTCCTCCTCCAGCGTCGAGGGCGTCGCGCTGGCCGTCGAAGCGGCCCGCCGCGGCGTCGGGCTCGCCGCCCACGACGTCCAGATCGTGGCCGCCCTGGCCATGGCCGGCGGCCGGATCGCCGAGCTGCCGACGGGCGAGGGCAAGACGCTCTCGGCCGTATTCGCGGCTGCCTGCTACGCCTTCTCCGGACGCCCCGTCCACGTCCTGACCTTCAACGACTACCTGGCCCGCCGCGACGCGGCCTGGATGGGCCCGGCCTACCGCCTGCTCGGCCTCTCGGTCGGCGTCGTCCAGGAGGGGCAGGACCGCGCCGCCAAGCGCGCCGCCTACGCCGCCGACGTTGTCTACGCCACGGCCAAGGAAGCCGGCTTCGACTACCTGCGGGACCGATTGGCCTACGAGCCCGCCGAGCTCGTCCACCGGCCCTTCGGCGTGGCCTTGGTCGACGAAGCCGACTCCATCCTCGTCGACGAGGCCCGCGTCCCGCTCGTCATCTCCGGCGATTGGAGCGCGGGCGAGACGGACGCGCCGCGCCTGGCCGCCCTGGTCGGGGCCCTCGAGCCCGGCCGCGACTTCGAGGTCGACGCCGACCGGGCCAACGTCTATCCGACGGACGCGGGCATCCGCCGGCTCGAGGCCGCGCTCGGCCGCGGCGGCCTGTTCGACGCCGGGAACGGATCGCTCCTGGCCGGCGTCCACTGCGCCCTCCACGCCCGGGCCCTCCTCGAGCGCGACGTCGACTACATCGTCCGCGACGGCCGCGTCGCGATCGTCGACGAGTTCACCGGCCGGGTCATGGACAAGCGCCATTGGCCCGACGGCCTGCAGGCCGCCGTCGAGGCCAAGGAAGGCGTCCGCCGCGGTTCCGAGGGCCGCGTCCTCGGCCAGATCACGCTCCAGCACTACTTCCGGCTCTACCCGATCCTCTGCGGCATGACGGCCACGGCCGTGCCGTCGGCCCGCGAGCTCAAGGAGTTCTACGGTCTCGGCGGCGTCGTCGTCCCGCCCCACCGGCCGTGCGTCCGGACCGACCTCCCGGACGCCGTCTTCACCCACAAAGCCGCCAAGCTCGAGGCCCTCGTCCGCGAGGTCGCCCGCCTTCATGCCGCCGGGCGGCCCGTCCTGGTCGGGACGGCCAGCGTCCGCGAATCGGAGGAGCTGACCGCGGCGCTCGGCCCGGCCGGCGTCTCCTGCGAAGTCCTCAACGCCAAGAACGACGAGCTCGAGGCGGCCGTCATCGCCCGGGCCGGGGCCCCCGGCGCGGTGACCATCTCGACCAACATGGCCGGCCGCGGCACGGACATCAAGCTCGGCGGGCCCGACGAAGAGGAGCGGGACCGCGTCGCCGCCCTCGGCGGTCTCACCGTCATCGGCACCAACCGGCACGAGAGCCGGCGCGTCGACGACCAGCTCCGGGGCCGGGCCGGCCGCCAGGGCGACCCCGGCGCGTCGCGCTTCTTCATCTCCCTCGAGGACGACGTCTTCGAACGCTACGGGCTCGGGCCGCGCCTGTTCGCGCGCCACCGCTTGGAGCGGCGGGCCGGCGAGGTCGACGACGCCCTCCTGCGCCGGGAGATCGTCCACGGCCAGCGCGTCATCGAGGGCCGCAACCTCGACCTGCGCCGGGCCGTCTGGAACTACACGACGCTCGTCGACACCCAGCGGCGCATCGTCGCCGGCTGGCGCGACGCCGTGTTCGCGTCCGCGGCGGGGGAGGGGGCCCCGTTCGCGCCGGCCACGGAGCTCGCCGCCGCCGGCGAAGCCCGCTTCGGCCGCGAGGCCTTCGAGCGCCTCGCCCGCCGGGCCGCGCTCTTCCACATCGACCGGCTGTGGGCCGAGCACCTGGCCTGGCTGGCGGACCTGCGCGAAGGCATCCACCTCGTCTCGCTCGGCCGCAAGGAGCCGCTGACCGAGTTCCAAAAGGAAGCGACGGACGCCTTCCTCGACCTCGAGCGCCGGATCGGCGAGGTCGTCGCCGCGTCGCTCGCCGACCTTGCCCGCCGCGACGGGCCCATCGACCTCGACGCGGAGGGGCTCAAGGGCCCGTCCTCGACCTGGACCTATCTCGTCGACGACGACCAGCTCGGCTGGGGCGTCGAGCTCCTCAAGGGCACGAACGTCGGCTTCGCCTCCGCGGCCGCCGCCCTCTACGGCCCTCTCTACGTCCTGGCCATCGTGGCCCGGCGTTTCCGCAAGAAGGGGCCGGGTCGTCTCTGACCCCTGGGGACACGTACCCCAGGTACGTGTCCCCCTTTGCGAAGGCCAGGTCTCTCCCGCAGCCGGCGCTCGCCCGCCCGGTCCGGACAATTGACAGGTCATGCGCGGGCGGATAGAGTAGAGCGAAACGAGACGATCCGCATGAGCGAACGAACGACGCCCCCGCCCGCCGCCGCGGCCCCCGCCAACGGCCTCGAGCGCAAGCTCGGCCTCTTCCCGCTGACCAACATCGTCGTCGCCAACATGATCGGCGCCGGCATCTTCACGACCTCGGGCCTGCTGATGCAGGACCTCCACCACCCCGGGGTCATGATCGGCCTTTGGCTCTTCGGCGGGCTCGTCGCCCTGTGCGGCGCCCTCAGTTACGGCGAGCTCGGGGCCGCCTTCCCCCAGGCCGGCGGCGAGTACGCCTTCCTGTCGCGCCTCTACCACCCGGTCCTGGGCTTCCTCTCCGGCTGGGTCTCCTTCTTCGTCGGCTTCTCCGCGCCCATCGCCGCCTCGGCCATCGGCTTCTCCGAGTACCTGACCCGGGCCTTCCCCGGCCTCCTCCGCCTCGGCCTGTTCCCCGAGCCGGTCGAGGCCAAGCTCATGAAGAAGCTCTTCGCCGTGCTCATCATCGCCGCCTTCACCTTCCTCCACACCCGCGGCCTCAAGACCGGGGCCCGGGTCCAGAACGTCCTGACCGGCCTCAAGGTCCTGCTCATCGTCGGCCTGGTCGCGGCCGGCTTCGCCGTCGGCAAGGGCACGTTCGCCCACTTCGCCGCCGCCGCCCCCTTCCGCTTCGACTTCGCCGGCCTCAAGACCATGGGCCTGTCGCTGATGTGGATCATGTTCGCCTACAGCGGCTGGAACGCCTCGGCCTACGTCGGCTCCGAGGTCCGCGACCCCCTGCGCAACCTGCCCCGCTCGCTCCTGCTCGGCACGGCCGTCGTCACCCTCCTTTACGCCGCCCTCAACGTCTTCTACGTCTACGCCATCGCCCCCGGCGCGATGGAGGGCGTCATCTCGGTCGCCGGGCTGGCCGCCGGCAACCTCTTCGGGCCGGCCGCCGAGACCGTCCTCTCGCTGCTCGTCTCGTTCGCCCTGTTCTCCTCGCTCAGCGCCTACCTCATCCTCGGCCCGCGCGTCTATTACTCGATGGCCCGCGACGGCATCTTCTTCAGGTCCATCGCCTTCGTCGACCCGCGCTCGGCCGTCCCGACCCGCTCGATCGTCCTGCAGGGCGCCATCGCCGCCGTCATGGTCTTCCTGGGCACCTTCGACCAGCTCCTGACCTACATGAGCTTCTCGCTCGGCATCTTCCCGCTCCTGGCCGTCGTCGGCGTCTTCAAGCTCCGCCGCACCGGCCGCAGCGCCGTCAAGCTGCCGGGCTACCCCGTGGCCTCGGCCGTGTATCTCCTCGCCGGGACGGCCATCCTCGTCCTGTCCTTCCTCGAGCGGCCCAAGGAATCCCTGGTCGCCCTGGCCACGGCGGCCGTCGGCGTCCCCGTCTATCTGTTCTTCAAGGCCCGTTCCGCCCGCACGCCCTGAGCCGGCCGGTCCGGCCGCGCCTGCCCTCGTTCCGCTCCGCTCTCCCCGCGGCCCGCCGATTTGACTAATCGGGCGGCCCGTCCTATCCTGGAATGCGAAGGGAAGAGGAGCCCAGCGGACGTGGAAAGTCGTTCGAGACCTGTGCCTGGAGGATGCGCATGAGGATGAAGACGGCCCGTGCCGGATCCGCCCCGGTCGTTCCCGTCCTCGCGTTCGTCCTCGCGCTCGTTCTGTCTTCCTGTTCCATCGAGAAGCTGGCCCTGAAGAAGGCCGCCGGCTTCCTGGCCGGCTCCTCCGGTTCGGGCGACGTCTTCACCTCGGACAACGACCCCGACTTCGTCGGCGACGCCCTGCCCTTCGCCATCAAGCTCTACGAGACCCTCCTGGCCTCGCTCCCCGGGCACGACGGCCTGCGGCTGCGCACCGGCAGCCTCTACGTCATGTACGCCAACGCCTTCGTCGAGAATCCCGCCGACATGACGCCGCGGGCCGAGCTCGACAAGAAGGAATACCTCCTGGCCCGGGCCAAGAACCTCTACCTGCGCGGCCGCGACATCCTGTTCGCGTCCGTCGAGAAGCGCAATCCCCGCATCCGCCGGCAGCTCAAGGAGCGCCGCTACGCCGAGGCCTTGGCCCCGTTCCGCAAGGCCGACGCCGATCTCCTCTACTGGACGGCCCTCGGCTGGCTGGCCGCCTTCTCGGTCGATCCCCTCGACATGACCTTGGGCCAGACCGTGCCCCAGACCCGGGCCATGATCGAGCGCGTGGCCGCCCTCGATCCCGGCTACGGCCGGGGCGCCCTCGACGGCTTCTACGTCGGCTACTACGGTTCCCTGCCCGGCTACCTCGGCGGCGACGCCGCCAAGGCCCGCGAGCACTTCGCCCGGGCCCGGGCCGCCTCGGCCAAGACCGACACCTCGCCGCTGGTCGCCTTGGCCACGACCGTCTGCGTCAAGGAGCAGAACGCCGCCGAGTTCAAGCGCCTGCTCGAGGAGGTCCTGGCCTTCGACCCGGCCTCGAGCCCGTCGACGCGCCTGGTCAACATCCTCAACCAGCGCAAGGCCCGCTGGTATCTCGACCACATCGACGATCTCTTCATCGAACTGGAAAAGCCATGAGGAACCTCCCGATCCTTCTCGTCGCCTTCGCCGTCGTCTCGACCGCTTCGCTCGTCGCCTCGCCCTCGCCCGCTCCCGCCGCCGGCGGCGCCGTGGTCATCAAGATCGCCAGCATCGCCCCGGCCCGCTCGCCCTGGGACAAGGCCCTCGAGCAGGTCGCCCGCGACTGGGAGCGCATCTCCAACGGCGCGGTCCAGGTCAAGATCTATCCCGGGGGCATCGCCGGCAGCGAGCAGGACATGATCCGCAAGATGCGCCTGGGCGTCGTCCAGGGCGGGGTCTTCTCCAACATCGGCCTGGCCAAGATCGACCATTCCCTGATGGTCCTCAGCCTGCCGCTCCTCTTCCACTCCCGGGAGGAGTTCGACGCCGTCTTCGAGCGGGTCAAGCCCTCGTTCGAGAAGGCCCTCGAGGACAAGGGCTTCAAGGTCATGCTCTGGACGCTCGCCGGCTGGGTCAATTTCTTCACCAAGTCGCCCATCGCCGTGCCCGACGACATGAAGAAGCTCAAGTTCTGCGTCTCCGCCGATTTCCCCGAGCTCGAACAGGTCTGGAAGCGGATGGGCTACGAGACCCTGACCGGGGACTCGAACGAGCTCATGATCCAGCTCCAAAGCGGCGCGGTCACGGCCGCCTACCTGCCGCCCCTGGTGGCCGCCTCGGGCCAGTACTTCGCCCTCATCCCGCACATGTTCGCGCCTTCCCTGGCCCCGCTCATCGGCGGGCTCATCCTCAGCGACCGGGCCTGGGACTCCGTTCCGGCCGAGTTCCGACAGCCCTTCCTCGACGCGGTGGCCGCGGCCGCCCGCGGACTCTACGAGGAGACCATGCGGCTCGAGGCCGACGCGGTCAAGATGATGAAGGACAACGGCCTCGTCGTCCACGACCCCGCTCCCGGCAGCCTTCCCCGATGGCACGAGGCCGCCGACCGGGCCATCGCGCAGCTCATCGGCCCCGTGTTCTCGAAGGAGGTCTACGATCGCATCGCCGGCTACGTCCAGGAATTCCGGAAGTCCCGTGGCCGGTAAGGCCGTCCGCGCCGTCCGCGGCCTCGAGGACGCGCTGGCCTTCCTGTCGATCTTCGCCCTGGCCGTCCTGCTCCTCGTCGAGGTCGTGACGCGGCGGGTCCTCAATACGGGGCTGCGGAACTCGACCGTCTGGGTCGAGCACCTGGTCCTGGCGGCGACCTTCGTCGCGGCGGCCGTGACCTCGCGCCAGAAGAAGCACATCGCCCTGGCCACGGGGCTGTTCCTGCCCAAGCGGCTCAAGGGGCCGGCCGAGGTCCTGACGGCCGCGCTGGCCTCCGGCTTGACCCTGGCCTTCGCCCTGAGCGCGCTGTCCTTCACCTGGACGGCCTTCGCGGCGACCGACCGCATCAGCTTCGTGCCGAAGCGCCTGCTGGTCCTGGTCATGACCGCCGGCTTCCTGGCCATGAGCGTCCGCTTCGTCGGCGCTCTCGAGCGGAAGAGAGCGCGGGTCGGGGCGGGGGTCGCGGCGGCCGCGCTGGGGCTCGTCCTCGGCTTCGGGCCGCTCGTCCAGCTCGTGACGGCGGGCGGGGCCCGTCCCGTGCCGGCGCTCGCGGCGGTCCAGGGCGTCCTGGGGCCGGCCGTGGCGGCGGCGGCCGGGCCGATGATCGTCCTGCTCGTCGTCGCGGCCGTGCTCGGGCTGCCCATCTTCACCGTCCTCGGCGGCATCGGCTACCTGCTTTTCGCCAAGGCCGGCCTGCCGCTCGAGATCGTCCCCAACCAGGCCTACAGCGTCCTGACGGGCAACGCCATCCCGGCCATCCCCCTCTTCGCGGCGGTCGGGTTCTTCCTGTCCGAGAGCAAGGCGGGCGAGCGCATGGTCCGCTTCTTCCAGGCCGTCTTCGGCTGGTTCCCGGGCGGCCTGACGGTCATGGCCGTCCTCGTCTGCGCCTTCTTCACGACCTTCACGGGCGCCTCGGGCGTGACCATCCTCTGCCTGGGCGGCCTGCTGGCCGTCATCCTGGAGAAGGCCGGCTATCCCAAGCGCTTCACGGTCGGACTGCTGACGGCGGCGGGCTCGGTCGGCCTGCTCTTCCCGCCCAGCCTGCCGGTCATCATCTACGGCGTCATCTCCCAGACGAGCATCAAGGACATGTTCGTCGGGGGGCTGCTGCCGGGCGCGTTCCTGGTCGTGTCGGTCATGGCCCTGGGTGTCGCCTACTCGGTGAAGAAGGGCATCCCGCGGCACCCGTTCAAGCCGGGCGAGGCGCTGCGGGCCCTGCGGGACTCGTTCTGGGAGCTCCTCCTGCCGGTCCTCGTCTTCGCCCTTTACTTCGGCGGCGTGGCCAGCCTCCAGGAGAGCGCGGCCGTCGCCCTGCTCTACGCTTTCGTCGTCGAGACCTTCATCAAGAATGACCTGCGTCTCCGCGAGCTGCCGCGCATCTTCCTGAGCGCCGTGCCCATCATCGGCGGCGTCCTCATCATCCTGGCCCTGGCCAACGGCCTGTCCTACTACGTCATCGACGCCCAGATCCCCCAGAAGCTGAGCGCGTGGGTGGCCGCCTCCATCTCGTCCAAATACATCTTCCTGCTCCTGCTCAACCTGGCCCTGCTCGTTGTCGGCTGCTTCATGGACATCTATTCGGCCATCCTGGTCGTCGTGCCGCTGATCATCCCGCTCGGCCAGCACTTCGGCATCCACCCGGTGCACCTCGGGATCATCTTCCTGGCCAACTTGGAGCTGGGGTATTTGACGCCGCCGGTCGGGCTGAACCTCTACCTGGCCTCCTACCGGTTCGACGAGCCGATCACGCGGGTCTACAAGGACGTCTGGGTTTTCCTGTTGTTGGGGCTGGCCGCGGTCCTGCTCATCACCTACGTGCCGCTCATGACCACGGCGCTGCTTTGAGGCGCCTGTCCCGCCGGGGCCAGGTCTTTACACTTCTTGGGGGGAAAAGGCGTTTGTAAAGACCAGGTACCTTCTTTTAGTCCCGGTCGAAGTGGAGCATGTCCCAGGGGATCTCGAGCGAGAGCTCGACGAATCCGGCGTAGACGCCGTCCCGGTACCAGGGCGTCTGGTAGATGAGCTTCTTGCGGCCCTTCTTTTTGATCGTGTAGACGTTCTCGCGCCGCTCCCGCATCATCCCGGCGAGCTTCGACCGGCTCGGCTCGGGGTGGCAGTCGAGGACGTTCGTCCCGACGAGCGCGGCCCCGCCGTCGGCGGCGAAGACCTCCCGTGACCGGTCGTTCATCTCCAGGATGCGGCCCTCGGTGTCGCAGACGGTGACCGCGCCGGGGAAGCCCTTGACCCACTCGTGTCCGTTCATGTCCTCTCCTTGCCGGCCGGCCGCGGCGACTTTTTCTTGAAGAGCGCCCCGACCGCGAATCCCGCGTAGCCGGCCAGCCCCGCCGCGAGCGCCCCGGCCAGCCCGGTCAGCGCGACCATCGGGCCGCCGCTCCCCAGTCCGATGACCCCGGCCATCCGCGAGGCGATGAGCCGGCCGCCGTGGGCGTACTGCCACAGGCTCGCCCCGAGCCACAGGAGGCCGCCCGCCAACAGGCCCGTACGGAAGGCCCGCCACCCCGTCCGGGCCGCGGCCGCTCCGAAGGCGAAGGGAACGGCCATGATCCACCACCAGAACGGCGTCAGGACCTCGAGGACCAGGATGACGGCGAGACAGGCCAGCGCGGCGATCATCTCTTCCCCCTCATCACGGTCCGTCCCGCGACACGCGGGTGCAGTTCGTCGGCCGATCTCAGGAACACCAGCTCGTACGGCCGGCCGGCCGCCCAATCGGCGACGCGGTCGGCGTAGGCGCTCGAGCCGGGGTTGCCGGACTGCCCGCCGGGGTAGTTCCCCCAGGCCCGGACCTCGGGGCCCATCTCGACGACCATGCGCCAGGACGGGGCCCAGACCGCGCCGATGGCGTCGATGACCTGGGAGGCGCCGTCCGCCTCGATCTCCAGCCCGAAGGCCTGGACGCGGGCCAGGTGCCTCAGCCGGGTGTTCTTGGCCTTGCCCCAGCGCCAGGCCTCGCCGAACGGGCCGAAGCGGCCCTCCAGGTTGGCGACGGCCGAGCGGAAGGCCGCCGCGGCGACATCGTCGAGCGTCTCGCGGCCCGGCGTCCCCCGGTCGTCGAACCATTCGGCGTCGGGGCGCCCGAGGACGAGGTCGACCAGGACCTGACTCCCCGGCCGGGGCATCGGGCCCGTCTCCACGCTCGTCTCGTCGTCCCAAGTCAGGCGCTCGAGTTCGTCCCAGAGCTCTCGCCAGACGGTCGGCGCGACGAGGGCGGCCCTGGCCTCGAAGTTCCAGTCCCGGAGGGCCTCGACGCACCGCTTCTCCGTCTCGGTCGCCGCCCGCGGACCGGCGGCCGCGAGGAGGCGCGGCACGACGGCCCGGGCCCGGATGTCGACGACGTCGGCCTGCATGCGGACCATGTCCTCCGGCCCGACGCCGGCCGCCCCGCGCAGGATCTCGTTGATGCGGGCGCCGCGTTCGTACGAGGCGAAGTCCCAGCCGAGGTAATAGGGATAGGAGGCGTCGACCGCGGCCTGGTTGGCCGAGCTGACGAAGCCGCGTTCCGGATCGCGCATGTGGGGCACGTGGGCATGCGGCAGCCAGCCCCGCCACTCGTTGGCCGGGTCGGCCCCGTCCATGACGAACCGGCCCTGGCCCTCCCAGCGCAGCGGAAAGCGCCCGTTGTGCCAGAGGGCGATGGTCCCGGCGCGGTCGGCGTAGACGAAGTTCTGTCCCGGGCAGGTCCAGCCTGAGATGGCGGCGACGAAGGCGTCGTAGCCGCGGGCCCGGTCGAGGGCGTCGAGGACGGCGAACTCGTTCGACGGGTCGTGGCCGAGCCAGCGCAGGGCCGCTCCGGCCGGCACGTCCATGCCGGCGAAGTCCGGCTCGCCCGGCCAACGCACGACCGGGCCGTGGTGGGTCGTGACGACGCGGTCGACGACCGCCGGGCCGCCCCGGACCTCGATGCGCTCCTCGCGCGTCTCGGCCCTGCGCCAGCCGCCGGCATAGCGGTACTCGGTCCGGGTGTCGTCCTTGAACTCGACGGCGTACCAATCGAGGACGTCGTCCGTGCCGTTGGTGAAGCCCCAGGCGATGTCCCTGTTGAACCCGGCCACGACGAGGGGGGCGGCCGGGAAGGAGACGCCGCGGACGTCGATCCCCGGCGCCGTGAGCTGGACCTCGTACCAGACCGCCGGGAGCGACAGCTCGAGGTGCATGTCGTTGCAGAGGATGGGATGGCCGGCCTCGGTCAGGCGGGCGGCGACGGCCCAGTTGTTGCTGCCGACGCCGGGCTGGGCCCGGTAGGACGGGGAGTCGAAAGGGCCCGGCGCCGCGGCGGGCCCGTCGGGCTCGAGCCTGTTCCGGATCGCGGCGTCCGCCGCGGTGTCGGCCGCGTTCGGACCGGGCGGCGCCGGGACGGGCAGGGGCGCGAAGTCCAGCGGCGTCCCCGGCGGGATGACCGGATCGACGAGCGGCGGGTGGTCCGGGAAGAGGGCCGCCAGGGCCTCCGGCCATCGGCCGCCCCGGTCCCTCATCCGGGTCATGGCCGCGTCCTGATTGTAGGAGGTCAGGACGTTGGCCATGGCCTTGATCAGGAGGGCACATTTGGCGTCCGACCAGGGCTCGGGGCGGTAGTCGAGGAGCTTGAACTCGACCGGCAGTCCCTTGCGGCCGAGATGGGCGATACGGGCGTTGACGCCGGCGGAGAAGGCCTTTAGGGCCTCCCGCGTCCGGGCGTCGCCGCGCAGGGCTTCGACCGTCCGCGCCGCCGCCCAAGGCAGGCCGAAACGTCGGGTGAAGAGGTCCTGGCGGACCGTGGCCGGGCCGACGACCTCGGAGATCCGGCCGGCCGAGTAGCGCGATTGGAAGTCCATCTGCCAGAGGCGGAGGGTGGCCGCGACGTAGCCCTGGGCCATGAACAGGTCGTGGTCGTTGGCGGCGAAGATGTGCGGCACGCGGCGGTCGTCCCAGGCGACGCGGACCTCGTCGACGAGGCCCGGGAGGCGCAGCGCCGCGGGCAGGACGTCGGCTCCCTCGCTGTTCCGCCAGAAGCCGCTGAACGGGTCGAGGAGCCGGCCGAGCGGGGGGAACAGGCCGTGGCGGTTGTCGAGGGCCCAGAACGCCGCGGCGGCCAGGAGCAGGGAAACGACGGCCCGGACGACCTTCATGCGCGCCCTCCTGCGCTCCTCTATACCATAGCGACTTCGGCCCTGGCAATCTGCTAGAATACCGGCCGGGAGGGCGACATGAGCGACGCGAACGCGTTCACCGGATTCTCGAAGGAGACCGTGCGTTTCTTCACGGCCATGCGAAAGAACAACAACCGCGACTGGTTCGCCGCGAACAAGGAGACCTACGAACGGCGGGTCATCGGGCCGGCCAAGCTCTTCGTCACCGCCATGGGGGAGCGGCTGAGGGCCATCGTCCCCGGCATCGTGGCCGTGCCGGCGGTCAACAAGTCCATCTTCCGGATCTACCGCGACACCCGCTTTTCGCTCGACCCGGCGCCTTACAAGACCAACCTGGGGATCTACTTCTGGGACGGGGCGCGGTCGCGGATGGAGTCGGCCGGCTTCTACGTCGGGCTCGAGCCGCCGGACATCATGCTGGGCGGCGGGCTGTATATGATCCCGGACAATTTGCTCGGCCGCTACCGGCAGGCCGTGGTCGACCCGAAGAAGGGCGCCGAGCTGGGCCGGATCGTGGCCGCCCTGCGGGCCCTCCCGGGGTGCGCCGTCGAGGGGACCCACTACAAGCGCGTGCCGGCCGGGTTCGACGCCGGCCATCCCAACGCCGAGCTCCTCAAGCACAAGGGGCTCTACGCGGGCTTCGAGATGAAGGTGCCGGACGAGTTCTACACGGCCGCCTTCGTGGACTACTGCTTCGAGCGGTTCGCGCCGGTGGTCCCGCTCCACCGCTGGCTGATGAAGCTCTTTTAAATGGGGGACATGATACCTATTTCCGTTTTCTCAGCCTCCCCCTGCCAGAGGGAAGGGATCGAATAAATGGGAAATAGGTATCATGTCCCCCATTTGTTCTTGATCGCGGCGGCCTTGGCCGGCTGGACCGCCTGCGGCGGGAAGACGGCGCCTCCCATGCCCGTCTCCCGCGGCTATGCCGTCCCGCTCGTCGACCTGGCCGCGGACACGGGCCGGCAAGTCGTGGTCGACCGAGAGCCGGGCCGATACCTCGGCCATCCGACGACCGTGCTCCTGGAAGACGGCCGGACCATGATCGCCGTGTATCCCCAGGGCCACGGCCGCGGCCCCATCGTCATGAAGCGGAGCGGCGACGGCGGCCTGACCTGGAGCGAGCGACTGCCGGTGCCGGAGAACTGGGCCACCTCGCTCGAGACGCCCACCGTCCACCGCGTCGTCGGCAGGGACGGGACCAAGCGCCTCATCGTCTGGTCCGGTCTCTACCCGGCGCGGTTGTCGGTCTCGGAGGACGACGGGACGGCCTGGACGCCGCTTGCCCCGGCGGGGGAGTGGGGCGGCATCGTCGTCATGTCGGCCCTGGTCGAGCGGAAACCGTTCGGGAGCGGCCGGTACCTGGCCATGTTCCACGACGACGGCCGCTTCTTCGCCAAGGAGCCGCGGCAGGAAAGCCCGGTCGTGTTCACTCTATACAAGACCATGTCCGATGACGGCGGGCGGACCTGGTCCTTCCCCGAGGCCGTGCATCGTTCGAGCGAGGTCCATCTCTGCGAGCCCGGGATCATCCGTTCGCCGGACGGCCGGACCCTGGCCGCGCTCCTGCGCGAGAACTCGCGGACGCGGAACTCGTTCGTCGTGTTCTCGAGGGACGAGGGCGCGACCTGGACGGCGCCGCGCGAGCTGCCGGGCTCTTTGACCGGCGACCGGCATACGGGGAAATACGCCCCCGACGGCCGGCTCCTGATCTCGTTCCGGGACATGACGCACGAGAGCCCGACGCGCGGCGACTGGGTGGCCTGGGTCGGGACGTTCGACGACATCGTCCGGGGACGGGAAGGGCAGTACCGGGTCCGGCTCATGGACAATACCGAGGGCAGCGACTGCGCCTACCCCGGCGTCGAGGTCCTGCCCGACGGGACGTTCGTCCTGACGACCTACGGCCACTGGACGGCGGGCGAGGAGCCCTATATCGCGAGCGTCCGCCTCGAGCTGGCCGAACTCGACCGCCTGGCCCGCCGCTAAAACGGTGTCCCCGTCCTATTTCTTGGGGAACAAGCCGGCGTCCGGGACGCGATAGACGCCGACCGTCACGAGCCCGTCCTCCTCCTGCTCCGGGATGACGAATCGTCCGTCGTCGGTGAGCAGGGTCCAGCGGGACATGGAGCGATGATTCCGTTTCACGGCCGGATAGCGCAGGACGATCATGTCGACATAGCGGCCCTCGGCGTCGAACACGTCGACCTGCTGGTCGTCGGCGTCCGGCTTCATGTGCGAGGTGAAGACCCAGAGCTTCCCCGCGGCGCCGTGGATCTTGTCGATGTCCCAGACGTAGGGGTCATCGGGCAGGTCGACGCCCTTCAGTTCGGGATCGGCGTCGTCCCCTTTCGCCGGCTTCGGCCGGATGCGGTCGTAGGCCCGGGAGATGTGCCGGACGGCGGCCCCGGAGACGAGGTCGACCTGGGTGACGCGATACTCGGCGGTATGGTTGATGTAAAGGGCCGTCCCCCGCAGGGAGGCGCCGATCGGGTCCAGCCGGAAGGCGCTCCTGTTCTTGATCATCATGCGGACGGGGAACTCGTAGAGCTTTTTCCAGACCCTGAAGTCCGGAGAGATCTCGTAGACGACGTTGGGGACGGCGAAGACGCCCGTGCTCTCGAACGCCGCTAGGCGGAAGACCTCGTCCCGGATGCCGAAGATCCGGCCGCCGGAGGTCCCGAGGAACCACAGGCCGTGGGCGTCCTCTTCGACCCGGGCTTCCTTCAGATAGCGGCCCGAACGGAGGTCGAAATCCATGATCTTGGGCGGCACCCACGAGAGGACCCGGACGCGGTCGCCGGCCACGATGTGGCCGGCGGCGAACTGGCATTCCCCGGGCCCTTGACCGCTCTTCAGGAGCTTGCGGACGAACCGGCCGGCGGCGTCGAAATGGTACAGACGGTCGCCCTCGGCGAAATCGACGAAGAACAGGGAGCCGTCGGGCCCGAGGGAGAAGAACCGCGGCGAGCGGAAGATGACGGTGTCGCCGTCGTCCCGGATGCGCAGGACCTCCTCGAGGGTGACGACCCGGCCGGCGTCCTTGGCCAGGGCGCGGGCCGGATTCTCGACGCGAACCTGGCCTCCTTCGACGTCGACATGCGCCGCGACCAGACCCAAAAGAAGAGCCATGCCGATAAGCCACACCCGTTTGCTCATGGCCTTCGCTCCATGCCCGATCCAATGAATATCATAATGGATTGCATAATCCATGCCATCAGTGACCGCCTGAAGGACTTGCGGCGGCGGGCCCAAACGTAAATATCCTTTCGGCTCCGGGACACAGCGCTTTACTCCCATCGTTCCTCCCCTGGGTCGTGAAGACTCCGTACCGCCGGGACGTGTGGGCGGAGCGCGGCGGAGGAAACTGTCGGTACCTGGTCTTTACAAACGCCATTTCTCCCCTGGGGATGTAAAGACCTGGCACTGCCGGGGGGCCAATGGACGGCGCGACGCGGAGCGCCTACAATGGTTACAAGGACCGTGATGACGCCGCCGACGCGCCTGTCCGTTCTAGTGGCCTTGATCGCCGCATCGGCCGCCGCTCTGGCTTCGGCCCCGCGCCCGGTCTTGTCTCAAGCCCTCGTTCCCGGCCGCGTCGTCGAGAGCGTTCCGTGCGCCGCTTCACCCGGCTTCAGCTACGCGCTCTACCTGCCCGCGGCGTTCGAGGGCTCGCGCCGGTGGCCGGTGCTCGTCCTCTTCGATCCCGGCGCCCGCGGCCCGCTCGCCGTCGAAGCCTTCCGCGAGGCGGCGGAAGTCCACGGTTGGGTCCTGGCCGCCTCGAACGACTCGCGCAACGGGCCCCTCCGGGAGAGCGTCCTGGCCGCTCAAGCCTTGTGGAAGGACCTCCGGGAGCGGCTGCCCGTCGACGAGCGAAGGGTCTACGCCTCGGGCTTTTCGGGCGGATCGCGCGTCGTGTCGGTCTTCCCGCGCGTCGCTGGCCTGACGCTCGCGGGCGTCATCGGCTGCGGCGCCGGATTGGCGGGGGGGATCGAGCCCGCCTCCTTGGGCGCGGCCGCCTATTTCGGGCTGGCCGGCTTGCGTGACTTCAACTACCCGGAGATGACCGCCCTGGACCGGGCCTTCGATCCGTCGGGGCTGCCTCACCGGTTCTTCTATTTCGACGGCAGCCATGCCTGGCCCGATGCCGGCGCCTGCGCCCGGGCCGTCGGCTGGATGGAGATCGAGGCCATGAAGCAGGGGCTGCGGCCCGTCGACCGGGAGAAGGCGGGCGCCTTCCTGCGGCGCGAGCTCGATGAGGCGGACGCCTTCGAAGCGGCCGGCCGGGTCTTCTGGGCGGCCGAACGCCTCGCGGCCGCCGCCCGCCTGGCCGAAGGCCTGGGGCTCGAGGACGTCCTGCCCGCCTTGGCCGGCCTCGCCGGGCGCGTCGCGGCGCTCGAGGGGAGCAAGGAGTACGCCCGCTTCGTCGAGGCCGAGAGAAAGCGCGACCGCCGGGCGGCCGAGTTCCGGCAGGCGTTCGGCGACGCCTTCGGCGCCGTCGAGGACGCCGCGACCGGAGGCCGGGCGGCCGTCCCCGCCGTCCTGCGGGCGACGGGGATCGCCTTCCTGAAAAAGGAGGCGGCGGGGAAAGGGACCGTCGAGGACCGCGCCGCGGCGTCCCGCGGGCTCTTCGACTTCGCTTTCGCGGCCCGGGCCCGGGCCGCGGAACTCGTCGGCAAGGGCGATCTCGCGCGCTCCGCGGCCTATCTCGACCTGGCCCTGGCCGCCTGCGAGGAGGGCCTGCCGATGGAGCCCGCGCTCCACTACGACCGGGCCTGCGTGGCGGCGCGCGCCGGCGACCGGGAACTGGCGTTGCGGCATCTCGGGCTGGCCGTCGACAAGGGATTCACCAACCTCGGCCTCCTCGAGACCGACCGGGACCTCGACGCCGTCCGGGACAGCGCCGGGTTCCGCGAGATCGTGGAGCGGCTTCGCCGGCGGCGCGGGACCTAGGGCCGGCGGGCCGGCCGAGCGGGTGGGGGAATATTCCGGCCCGCTCGGGCGTATACTTTGTCTGAGCGCGTCCCGCCGGAGCGGCGGGGTGAAGCGCGCGGCCCGGGCCGACGGCCCGGCCTGGAAGGAACGGCCATGAATAAGCCTTTCGCCCTCCTCCTCATCGCCGGCTTCGCCTTGACCGGCCCCGCCTGCAAGAAGGCCGGCGGCCCGGCCGAAGAAGCCTACCCCGTCAAGATCGAGACCGTGGACGGGGTCCGGACCGTCCTCAACCCCGCTTTCCCCAAGGAGGGCGTCGTCCGGTGCGCGCTCCGCGAGGAGCTGTCGGTCGGCGCGGAGGGCGGCGGCGCGGAGGCCGTCCTCAACCGTCCGCAATATCTCGACGTCGACGCCCAGGGCAACCTCTATGTCCTGGACTGGGGCGACATCGACATCAAGGTCTTCGGCCCGGACGGGCGGTTGCTGCGCAAGTTCGGCAAGCAGGGCCAGGGGCCCGGCGAGTTCGACATCCCGGCCCGTTTCGCCGTGGACGACGACGGCGGCGTCGTCCTGCTCTCCGGCCGTCAGCACCAGGTCATCTTCCTCGACGCCGCGGGCAAGTACGTCTCGAGCTTCCGGGTCGACGGCTTCTGCCAGGACCTGGGGACCGACCGGAGCGGGCGCGTCT
Organism: Candidatus Aminicenantota bacterium; assembly: GCA_017999365.1. Classification (GTDB taxonomy): domain Bacteria; phylum Acidobacteriota; class Aminicenantia; order Aminicenantales; family Saccharicenantaceae; genus RBG-16-66-30. Next base: position 639,287 of record JAGNLW010000001.1, on the reverse strand, counting down.
ATTACAGCCAGTTCCTGACCCCGGACGAGGCCGGCGGCGGCGGCGAGGAGTTCAAGCTCGTCCAGAACCGCATGGCCCTGTTCCGGACCGACCGGACCGGCCGGGACAAGACCCGGCTGGGCGAGTTCCTCGACGTCACCATGATGAGGAAGACCCAGGGGCAGATGGTGTCGAGCATGACCTCGCGCGAGGCCTACACGACCTCCTGGCACGTCGGCCCGGACGAGCGGGTCTATCTCGGTTACAACAGGGATTACCGGCTCGACGTCTACGACGCGGATTGGAAGCTCCTGTTCCGGTTCGGACGCGAGACGACGCCCGTCCGTCATCCGGAGTACAAGGCGGGCGGCCCCCACCCCGAGTTCTACCCGGCCTTCTCGGACTGGCACTCGTTCTTCGACGGCGAGGGGAACTTGTGGCTGGAGCAGTACGTCGAGGAAGGCGTCGAGGACAAGGTCTACGACGTCTTCACGCCCGAGGGGATCTATCTCAAGCAGGTCCGCGTGCCCGAAACGCTCCACCTCGTCCGCGGCGACGCGGCCTACGGCATCGTCCGCGGGGAGGACGAGTTCCTGACCGTCAAGCGTTTCCGCCTGGTGCCCGAAACGCCCGCCGGGAAACAGGGGACGTGATACCCGTTCCCCGTTTTCGGGTGCCAGGTCTTTACATCTCCAGGGGAGAAGCGACGTTTGTAAAGACCAGGTACCGTCCTAATCAGCGGAGGACGAGGAGGAGGCCCTGGCCGGGGTCGATGCGGATGGCCTCGCCCGGCGTGAATTCCGCCGCGTCCTGGAACTTGTCGATGGCCGGGGCCCGCAGCGTGACCTTCTTCGGGTCGAGGCCGAGGGCCTTCCAATCGACGGTCAAACGCACGTCCACGGGTCCGTCGGCCCACGACGCGACGGCGACCATCGTGGCGTTCCTGGCTCCGCCGGCCCCGCCCCCGCCGCGCCTGACGTAGCTCGTCGCCAGCACGTCGTCCCGCCCCGTCCGGACCGGGTTCTTCTCGACCCACCAGCCGACCATCTCGCTCTCGGCGAGGCCGAACTCGTCCCAGGCCTTCCAGAGCGGCCGCGGGTCGCCCGCCCAGGGCAGCCGGGCCGTCATGCCGAAGACCATGCCGCGCCACGGATTGCCGCCGTCCTGGAGCATCTCGCCCATCAGGCCGAAGGGCAGGCCCGAGGTCTCGACCAGCCAGTAGTCGGGGCCGCTCGCGGCGTAATCGAAATACTCCCCGAACCAGAGGCGGTTGAGGTAGGGGAAGTGCTCGAGGTAGAGGTTGGCGCTCGAGGCGAATCCGTCGCGCACGTTGTACTGGTTGGCGCTGTGGAGGTCGATGAGCGCCCCCGGCCGGTTCCGGTCGAGGACCTTGCGGACGCGCTTCATGGTCGTCCGGTCGAAGGCCACGTCGTCGAGGTAGAGGCCGTCGATGCCGATGTTCCTGGCCACCCAGTCGAGGCCTTCGATGTAATAGTTGTGCCAGCGCGACATGCCGCTGTTGATGACCGCGGCGTCCTTGAGCTCGGGCACGAACCAGGCCGCGATGTAGTCGCCGCCGAGGTGCTCCTGGAGCCAGGAGTAGCCCCCGCCGGGCCCGCCGGTGAAGATCTCGCGCCCGAGGCTCCGCAGGGCGAACAGCTCGGGCGCCCGGTTCGAGAGCTCCCGCACCGTGTTATAGATCTTGACCTTCATGCCCCGCCGGTGGGCCTCGCCGACGTAGGCCGCCATCTCCGGCACGCGCAGGAAGGGGTAGTTGATGTAGGGATTGACGGCGTTGGCGTGGTGGACGTTGACGACGTTGGCCCCCGCCGCCGCGATCTTCTCCAGCGGCTCGAAGGCGTGGAAGTAGCGCTCCCGGAAGTGGCGCCCCGGCTCGATGGGCTTGAACGGGGTGATGAGAAGGGTGAAATCGAAGTGGAGCGTCTCGCCCGTCCGGACCCGCCGCGGCCCCGAGGCCGCCCGCAGGACGACGGCCCGCGCCCCGGGCCCGTTCCCGGCCGTCCCCGCGTCCGCCGTCCGCACCGTCACCGTGCCTCGGCCTTCGTTCCACCACGACGGAGGCATGTGGAGCGGCTTGGACAGGTAGAAGTTCGTGTTCAAGGGGCGCGAGTAGTTCTCGGCCCGCAGGCCGACCTGCATCCCGGCGTGGACGGCCCCGAGCCAGAGGGCGTCCTGGTTCTTCTTCGGGTCCCAGGCCCACTCGAAAGAGTCCGGGCGGCGGCCGCCCTTGAAGCCCAGGCCCATCATGTAGGTCGCCGCGGCCTCGCTCCAGGGGACCTCGAGGCGGATATCGGCGACGTCGAGGTCCCGACGGGCCGTCACGGCCACCCGGCAATCGACGAAGCCGTCGAACTCCATCCGGGCCTCGAGGCGCATCAGGAAGTCGCCGTTGCAGTTGTCGGCCTCCCAGGCGACGGCCCCGGGGCCGCGCCGCGACACGCGCGGGCCGGTCACGCTCGGCGTCCAGTCGAGCTCGTTCCCGCCGCCGTCGACGACGCGCAGGGCCATGGGCGCGGCCAGGACGTCGACGGGTTCCTTGCGGAGGCGGGTCATCTCGGGCGCGAAGAAGCTCCGGATCCGGGCCGGGAAGCCGTCCCGGCCGATGGCCAGAGAGCGTCCCAGGCATTTGACCGTGAACTTCTCGACCTCGACGGGCGTGTAAGGCGGCACGACGCCGTCGTCCTGGGCCAGCGTCGAATCGAGCCAGCGCAGGCGCGTCATCCGGGAGGGATCGGCGTCGCCGCGGTCGGCCAGGGCCTCGGCCGTGACCTCGAGCTCGACGGCGACGACGCACTCGGGCAGCCCCGAGGGGGCCACGGTCGCGGTCCCTTTGTACAGTCCGGGCCGGGCGCCGACGGGCACGGCGGCGCCGCACCAGAGCGCCTGCACCTGGCCCAGCCCGACGGGAACGGCCTTGACGAGAGGGGAGCCGTCCCAGTCGACGCCGCCCTCGTTGAGGCAGGTCATGTCCTTGGCCGGGATGACCGTCACGGGCGCGCCGCCATTTTCCGTATCGTTCCCGGACAGGGCGAGATCGGAGAACCGGACATCGAGGTCGGCGATGGCCCGCCGGGCGGCCCAGACCCCGAGCTGGTAGGTGTAGTATTCGCCGCGCGCGGCACTCCCCCGGAAGACGCCGGCCGGTCCGGCCGCCGCCCATTTCTCCGGGAGGTCGTCCGTCATGCGGACGGCGAGGGTCCGGTCCTCGGGGAAGACGAGATAGGCCGCGTCCGGATGTGCCGCCAGAAGGGCCCGGGTTTCGGCCGCCGTGGCGATGCGCTCCATCGGCGTGAAGGCGGCGAAGGCGTCGGCCGCTTCGTAGCGGACGGCCTCGGCCCGCAGGAGGCCTTTTTTCTCCCGGGCGACGGCGTCGGGACCGGCCGAGGCCAGCGCGGCCGCGCGCGCCGCCAGGACGGGATCCGCGGACCAGGCCGGCGGATCGTAGGCGACGCTGGGGTAGTTCTTGCGGCCTTCGGACTTATACGGGAGATAATAGAAATAGTAATCGCCGGGCACGGTCGGCGGCTCGAAGACGAACTCGCCCGACTCGCGGTCGAGGCGGACGGGCGCGACGCGCGTGACGCGCTCGCCCGACGCGGCGTCGACGACGATGACGTTCTTTTTTTCGGGCTCGAGGTCCCGTCGCCGCCACTCGATCCGGACCCAAGCGGCCGCCGGCGGGGCCGGTTCGGCCGTCTTCGCGAGCCGCAGATCTGCCTTGGGTGTCTTGGCTGGTCCGGGCGCCTCGGGAGCCTCGACCCGGACGACGAAGCGATGGTTCCCCAGGCCCGACTCCGGGTCCCAGTTTCCGACGCCGTATTCCATGCTGCCGGCCGGGCCCTCGCTCGATGGGACCGGCCCGGCCGTGAGCAGAAGCAGGAAGAGCGCGCAGAGGAGATGGACGTACGCCCGATAGGTCTCGGCTAGCCCGCGATCTCGCTTCATCTTCCCTCCCGGGAAATGGGGGGCGACCGTCTCGTCCCCGAATTCAAGAGGGGACGATACCGGGGCCTAAGCAGGAAGTCAAGGCGCCGAGGAAAATGGGGGACATGATACCTATTTCCGAATTAATTAATGGGGAACGGGTATCATGTCACCCATTTTAAAGATAGCTTGACAAACATGCTACTATGTATTACATTGTATCTGGTTATAACATGGAAAACAAAATAACACAGTTGCGAAAGGGCATCCTGGAGCTGGCGATCCTCGGCGCTTTGGCCCTCGGGCGCCACTACGGGTATTCCCTCGTCCGTACGATCGCCGGCACGGGCGACATCGACCTCACCGAGGGGACGATCTACCCGATCCTGGGGCGGCTCGCCAAGGAAGGCCTCGTCCAGACCGAATGGGTCGAATCGAGCCAAGGACCGCCGCGCAAGTACTACACCCTCACTCCGAAGGGGGAGGAGGCCTACCGCGTCCTCGATGACGAGTTCCGGAAGCTGGCCTCGCTCGTCGCCAACGCCCGGACCGGGGCCGCCCCGGACGACGGCGGCGAACGCCTCAACGTCCTCGACGTCGCCAAGGAGACCAACAATGGCTAACGGATTCAGCGGGCCCGTGGCCCAGATCGTCGACAACTATCTCGAGCGCCTGAGAAAGGGCCTGCGCGGCATCCCCGCCAAGGACCAGGACGAACTGGTCAAGGAGATCAACTCCCACATCTACGAATCGTACCGCAACGACCCGACCCCGGACGAGGTGACCCGGATCCTCAAGGTGCTCGACAAGCTGGGCGAGCCGTCGGCCGTCATCGCCGCCCGCATGCCCGAGGCCATGGTCACGCTCGGCAAGAAGCGCAAACTGCCCTTCCTCATCCTGGCCGGGGCCCTCATCGCCTTCTTCGGCGTCCCCCTCGGACTCGGCGGCCTCGGCGTCGCCGTCGGTCTCGTCATCGCCCTGCTCGGTCTCGTCATCGCCTTCTACGTCGTCGCCTTCAGCCTCATCCTGACCGGCTGGCTGGGCGCGGTCGTCCTGGCCATCCGGGCCTTCAAACCGGGTTTCCTCGATCCCTACATGGACATCTACCCCCTCGTCGCCGATCCGACGATGAACATCCTCATCTATATCCTCGGGGCCCTGCTCATGGCCGCCGTCGGCTTCGGGATGCTCTGGCTGGGCACGCGGCTGATGCGTGGGATGCGGTTCGTCTTCCGCCTCCTCGTCCAGAAGATCAAGAGCTGGCGGCAGCGCAAGACCGCCGTGCCGGTCTCCTAAGAAGCACGGGCACATTTCCGAGCGACCGTCCCCGGACAAAAAAAAGGGGCACGGACCGCCGGTCCATGCCCCGTTCCGTTGAAACTTACTTCTTGACGGGGACGTCCTTGATCTCGGTGAACAGGTTCGGGGCCTCGCGCTTGCTCTTCCAGATGGCCCACACGGTCGCCGCCAGCAGGACGGCCACGACCACGGCCACGCCCGGCGTCATCTTGTTGTACTTGACGATGACGGGCGCCGCGATGAGGCTGACCAGGTTGGTGACCTTGATCATCGGGTTGAGGGCCGGCCCGGCCGTGTCCTTGAGCGGGTCGCCGACCGTGTCGCCGACGACGCCGGCCTTGTGGCGGTCGGAGCCCTTGCCGGTGCAGGCGACGGCGTCCCGCGGCTCGTCCTCGATGCACTTCTTGGCGTTGTCCCAGGCGCCGCCGGCGTTGGCCATGAACACGGCCAGGAGCTGGCCGCTGAGGATGATGCCGGCCAGGAACCCGCCCAGGGCCTCGACCTGGAGGACCAGGCCGACGATGAGCGGCATGAAGACCGAGATCAGGGCCAGGGGCACGAGCTCCTTCTGGGCCGCGCTGGTCGAGATGCTGACGACCCGGGCGTAGTCGGGCTTGACCTTGCCCTCCATGAGGCCGGGGATCTTGAACTGGCGGCGGACCTCCTCGACGATGAGCCCGGCCGCGCGGGTGACGGCCTTGAGCGACAGGGCGCTGAACAGCCAGGGCAGGGCGCCGCCGAGGAGCAGCCCGATGAAGACCTTGGTGTCGGACACCCGGATGGCGTCCATGATCTTGGTCATGCCGAGCTGGAGCTGGACCCGGCCGACGTCCGTGATGTAGGAGGCGAACAGGCTCACGGCGGCGATGACCGCGGAGGCAATGGCCACGCCCTTGGTGATGGCTTTGGTCGTGTTGCCGACGGCGTCGAGGTCGGCCATGATCTGGCGGGCCTTGATCGTCTCGGGGTCGGTCTGGCCGTGCCAGGACATCTCGGCGATGCCGTTGGCGTTGTCGGAGATGGGCCCGTAGGAGTCCATGGCCACGTTGTTGCCGGTGTGGCTGAGCATGCCGATGCCGATCATGGCCACGCCGTAGAGGACGTAGAGCGGCCCGGCCGCGCTGTAGAGGGCCAGGGCGACGATGAAGCTGACGCAGATGATGACGACCGCCCAGACGCTCGACTCCATGCCGATGCCCAGGCCGGACAGGATGGTCGTCGCGGGGCCGGTCTTGGTCGCGTTGACGATCTCCTTGACCGGGGTCTTGCGGGTGGCCGTGAAGTAGGAGGTCAGGGGGTTGAAGGCCACGGCCAGGCCGACGCCGACGGAGGTCAGCATGGCCAGCTTCCAGTCGTGGGCGTAGTATACGGCCACGATGAAGGACCACAGGATGGTGTTGACGCTGGAGACCTCGTAGGACCGGAACATGGCCTCTTCGGCGTCCTTGGCCCGCAGGAACTTGATCGGGAAGCGCTCCCAGACCGGCACGGTGAAGGTGCCCAGGATCGAGGAGATGACGCCGATGGCCCGGATGATCAGGGGATAGACGATCCACTTCAGGGCGTGGGTCGGGTCGAGGGCCATCAGGGCCAGCCCCAGGATCAGGCCGGAGACGATGGTCACCTCGTAGGACTCGAAGATGTCGGCGGCCATGCCGGCGCAGTCGCCGACGTTGTCGCCGACGAGGTCGGCCACGACGGCCGCGTTGCGGGGGTCGTCCTCGGGGATGTCCTTCTCGACCTTGCCGACGAGGTCGGCGCCGACGTCCGCGGCCTTGGTGTAGATGCCGCCGCCGACCCGCATGAACAGGGCCAGCAGGGTGCCGCCGAAGCCGAAGCCCAGCAGGGCGTCGGGCGCGGCCGTGCCGAAGACGATGAAGATGAGGGTGCCGCCGAACAGGCCCAGGCCGTCGGTCAGCATGCCCGTGATGGTCCCGGCGTAGTAGGCGATGGACAGGGACTCGTTGAAGCCCCGCCGCGCGGCCGAGGCGGCCCGGACGTTGGCCTGGATGGCCATGCGCATGCCGAGCTGCCCGACGAGCAGCGAGAACGAGGCGCCCATGATGAAGGCGATGGTCCGGCCGATGGCGATGATGATCTGGGCGTTCTTGGCGCCGAATTCGGCCACGGCCTCGCGGCTGGCCGGCACGACGTAGACGCTCAGGAACAGGGCCACGGTCAGGGCGCCGATGATGGGCAGGATCTTCTTGAGCTGGGTCTTGAGGTAGCCGTCGGCGCCGAGGCGGATGGCGTTCCAGACCTCCTGCATCTTCTCGGTGCCCTTGTCCTTCTTGAGGACGACCTTGCGCAGCATCCAGGCGTACCAGAGGCTGATGAAGGCGGTCACCATGACGCCGCAGATGGCGATCTGCTCGAACGAGTTCAGCCCATGACGGGCGAGCCCTAACAGGTTCATGTGTCTCTCCTCAGATGAGCGTGGCGGAGCGGCGCCCGGCGGGCTCTCGGTGGGGCCCCCCGGCGCCCGGGAAAGCGCCTATTTTACACATCCCCGGCCAAAAATCAACCCCGGGTTTGTGCTATAATGCCCCCTTTCGTCCCCCGGGGACGGACCGACGAACCATGAGCGAATACGATTTCCGGTTCAAGCCCTTCGCCGCGATGACCCCCGACGACTACGCCGCCGTCGGCTTCCGCTCCGGCCTTGAGATCCACCAGCAGCTCCTGACCGAGAAGAAGCTCTTCTGCCGCTGCCCGGCCGGCCGCTACAGCGACAAGTACGACGCCGAGATCCTCCGCCACATGCGGCCGACCCTGTCCGAGCTCGGCGAGTACGACGGCACGGCCCTGATGGAGTTCAAGACCAAGAAGGAGATCATCTACCGCATCAACCGGGAGACGGTCTGCACCTACGAGATGGACGACACGCCCCCGTTCATGATGGACGAGCAGGCCCTCGACATCGCCCTGGGCGTGGCCATGCTCTACCGTCTCAACCTCGTCGACGAGCTCCACATCGCCCGCAAGCAGTACCTCGACGGCAGCATCCCGACCGGCTTCCAGCGCACGACCATCGTCGGGGTCGACGGCGCCGTCCCTTATAAAGGCCGCGACATCGCCATCGTCCAGCTCGGCCTGGAGGAGGACGCCTGCCGCGAGGTCAGCGACGTCGGCCACCGCCGCGTCTACCTGACCGACCGCCTGGGCATGCCCCTCATCGAGACCGTCACCGGCCCCGATATGCGGACGCCCCGCGAGGTGGCCGAGGTGGCCCAGCTCCTGCGGCGCCTGGTCCGCAGCACGGGCCGGGTCCGGACCGGCATGGGCGCCGCCCGCGAGGACGTCAACGTCAGCGTCCGGGGCGGCACCCGCATCGAGATCAAGGGCGTGCCGCGCATCCCCCGCATCCCCCTCCTGACCTACCACGAGGCCATGCGGCAGTGGAACCTCCTCCGCCTGCGCGAAGAGCTCCGCGCCCGCGGCCTGACCCCGGAGACCTTCCGGGCCGACTCCGAGGACGTCACCCGCCTCCTGGTCAAGACGAGCTACGAGCCCATCCGGGACGCCCTGGCCGCCGGGGCCGTGGCCGCGGCCGTCGCCCTGCGGGGCTTCCGCGACCTCCTCAGCTGGCCGACCCAGACCAACACCCGGTTCTCGCGCGAGATCTCGGACCGGGTCCGGGTCGTGGCCTGCCTGACCAAGCTTCCCAACATCGTCCACTCCGACAGCCTGTCCGAGACCCTGTCGAGCTCCCGCTGGGACCAGGTCCGGAAGGCCGTCAAGGCCGCCGCCGACGACACCGTCGTCGTCGTCTGGGGCCCGGCCGGGGACGTCCGGACCGCGGTCCAGGAGATCGCCATCCGGGCCCGCGAGGCGACGGCCGGCATCCCCTCGGAGACCCGCCAGGCCCTGCGCGACGGCACCAACGGCTTCGAGCGCATCCTGCCCGGGCCGGACCGGATGTACCCCGACACCGACCTGCCGCCCAAGAAGGTCACCGCCGAGCGCCTCGAGGCCATCCGCCGGGGCCTGCCCGCGCCCGTCTGGACCCGCGAGGCCCGCTACCGCGAGCTCGGACTGCCCGCCGACGTCGTCGAGGTCCTCTCGGTCTCGCGCTTCGCCGGCCTGTTCGAGGTCCTGGTCGGGGAGTGGGGGATCGACGCTACGGCCGCGGCCGTGGCCCTGGTCCATTTCCCCAAGCGGCTCAAACGCAAGGGGCTCGACCCGGCCGCCCTGACCGAAGAGACGCTGCGCCGCATCTTCGCCCTCTACCGCGACCGGCGCATCTCCCGCGACGGCCTCTGGGCCCTCATGGAAGGGGCCGCCCGCGGCCGGGCCCTGCCCGGCCCGGACGAGGTCCGGCCGGCGACCGAAGAGGAGATCTACGGCCAGGTCGCCGCGTCGAACGGCGCCCTGCGCGGCATGAGGATCCACAACCCGGACAGGAGGGCCCACGTGCTGATGGGGCTGGTCATGACCGCCCTGCGCGGCCGCGTCGAGGGCGCCGCCCTCGTCGAGCGGGTCCGGGCGGCCGCGGAAGGGACATGCTGATGGCCGCGGGCGACGACTATAAAGGATACCGGGGCCAGGCCCTGGAGACGCTGAAGCGCTTCGGGGCCCTGGTCTGGAGCGACGTCGAGATCCGGACCACCCACGGCGCCTACACCGGCATCATCCTGCCGCGCTCGGAGACGGCCGATCCCCATCACATCGTCATCAAGCTCCGCTCCGGCTACAACATCGGCCTGGCGGCCGGCTCCATCGAGGCCGTGACCGTCGCCGGCCGCAAGGAAGCCCACTACAAGATCCCGGAGAAGGAATTCCCCTTCGATCCGGCCAAGCCCAAGGTCAAGCTCCTCGGCACGGGCGGCACGATCGCCAGCCGCCTCGACTACCGGACCGGGGCCGTCATCCCGGCCTTCTCGCCCGGCGAGCTCTACGGCTCCGTGCCCGAGCTGGCCGACATCTGCAACCTGGAGACCGAGAAGCTCTTCGGCGTCTTCAGCGAGAACATGGGCCCCGAGCAGTACATCGCCACGGCCCAGGCCATCGGCCGGGAGATCGAGAAGGGCGTCCAGGGCATCGTCATCGGCCACGGCACGGACACCATGCACCACACGGCGGCCATCCTGTCGTTCATGGTCCAGGGCCCGCCCGTGCCGATCGTCATGGTCGGCTCCCAGCGCTCCTCGGACCGGCCCTCGTCCGACGCCGCCCTCAACCTCATGCACAGCGTCAAGACGGCGGCCGAGAGCGACATCGCCGAGGTCATGGTCTGCATGTTCGGCCCGACCTCGGACACCTACGGCCTCCTGCACCGGGGCACGCGCGTCCGCAAGATGCACTCGAGCTACCGCTCGACCTTCCGGACGATCGGCGATATCCCCATCGCCATGGTCAGCCGGGAGACGATCACGCCCCTGCGGCAGGACTACAAGCGCCGCCGGGCCGACCGCGCCGTCAAGATCGACACCTCCTTCGAGGAGCGCGTCTCCATCGTCTACTACTACCCCAACATGAAACCGGACATCGTCGACGCCCTCGTCGACAACGGCTACCGGGGCATCGTCATCGCCGGGACCGGTCTCGGCCACGTCAACAAGCCGCTCTACCCGGCCCTCAAGCGGGCCCGGGACAAAGGCGTGGCCGTCTACATGACGGTCCAGACCCTGTGGGGTTACGTCCAGATGTACGTCTACGACACCGGCCGCGACATGATGGAGCTCGGGGTCATCCCGGCCGCCAACATGCTGCCCGAGGTGGCCTACGTCAAGCTGGCCTGGGCCCTGGGCCGGACGGCCGACCTCGAGGAGGTCCGCCGGATCATGCTGACGCCGGTCGCCGGGGAGATCACGGAGCGGGAGCCGTCCAACGGCTACCTCGTCTTCCAGGGCGGCATCCCCGAGGTCGAGGAGTTCATCTCGACCATCAAGAAGTAGGGCCGGCCGCCGGCCCGTCCCGCCCGCCCCGTCCTAGAACTCGAAACGCGCCCCCAGACGGAAGACCCGCGGGTTGAGGATCTCGTTCGACAGGCGGCTGGCCGAGTTGGGCGCGAAGACCTCGGTGTCGACGTAATAGGTCCCCAGGTAGGCGTCGTAGGCCCGGTTGACGATGGCCGCGTTGAGAGCGTTGAAGACGTCGGCCATGAGATAGACCTTGCCGGCCCCGAGCTTCAGGCTCTTCTCGATCCGGAAGCTCAGGTTGCGCATGACGGGCAGGCCGTCCTTGGAGACGGCCTGGAGGTAGACGGTGTTGGAGCGGTAGAGCCCGTCCCAGGACTCCGGCTCGGCGAAGGCCAGCGTGATGTAGTGGGGGACCTTCCAGCCCTCGCGGGCCGTCAGGGTGGCCGAGAGGGTGAAGCCCCAGGGGAGCTGGTACAGCCCGTTCAGCCGGGCCGCCCAGCGGGCGTACAGGAGGGCCGGGGCCTTGCCGTCGTAGCCGGAGGCCCAGGTGCCGAAGGCCTGCCCGTCGAGGGCCCACTGGTTGGTCGGGTCGAGATAGGCCCCTTTCCAATGGACGCGCTGGTCCTGGAGCGTGACCGAGCCGTTGAGGAACCAACGCTTGGCCAGGCGCTTGGTCACGGCCAGCTCGAGGCCGAGGTAGGTCCGGTAGGATCGGCTCTTGTCAACCATGCGGTAGGGCGTCTCGGCCGGGAAGTCTTCGTTGGGCAGGTACCAGGTCCGGCCGCCGGCGTCGAGCAGGTCGTAGGTCACGGCGTCGTCGCCTTCCCCGACCACGATGGTCTCGGGGACCATGCCCGCGGCGGCGTACCAGTCGCCCGTGTCGTCGATGACCAGGTCGGGCGTCGCGGGATAGACGTCGGCGGGGTAGAACGGCTTGGCCCAGTCGAAATTGTCGTAGCGGCGGTAGGTGGCGGTGGCCGAGGCCGTCAGGTCGGGCGAGAGCTCGCGCTCGAGCCCGAGGACGATCTCCCGGGTCCGCGGCGAGGACTTGACGTTCTTGGCGTCGGGATCGACGTCGCTGCGGTAGAAGGTCGTGATGTTGTCGTAATCGACGACGGTCTTGTTGGCCCAGTCGAAGTCCCAGTAGTTCCCGGCCAGGTAGGCGTCGCTCGTGAAGCCGCCGGCGAGGGCGTCGAGGGCCTCGTCCGTCAGGACGCCTTCGTCGTCGAAGAGGGCGTAGAGCCGGTTCGGGCTCTCGGGGTGGACCGGGGAGTACTTCCAGTAGATCTCGCCGAGCTCGGCCTTGCTGTCGGCGTCGGCGTCCTTCCACCAGTAGCTGAAGCCTCCGTCGAGGCCGAGCGGCGAAGCCGTGCCGTAGCCGGCCGGCATGAGGTCGCCGTACTGGGCCAGCGACAGGCGGAGCACGGTCCGGCCGTTGCCCTTGAGGTCCCAGCTCAGGCCGATCCGGGGCGACCAGGTGCTCCACTCGTAGCGCGACTTGATGGCCGCCACCTCGATCGACGGGAAGAAGGTGGCCACCGCGCTCATGACGTCGGTGTGGACGATGTCCGTCCAGGCCGTGGTCGAGGTGAGCGTCGCCAGCCGGACGGCCCCCCGGGCGGGGCGCTGCAGGTCGTAACGCAGGCCGAGGGTCAGGGCCAGGCGGCCGCGCGTCACGGTATCCTGGACGTAGGCCGAGGTCTGCCGGCCCTGGAGGACCTCGGTGTTGTCGCGGCCGATCCGGAAGCGCTGATAGTCGGCGGGGGGCACGACCAGGCCTTCGCCGAGGTCGAGCAGGGGCTCGGTGAAGTCCCTCTGGATGACGAAGTTATGGACGTAGCCGGTCCGGGTGGCGGACTCCCGCTCCGCCGATTCGAGGCCGGCCTTGATCTCGTGGGACAGGCCGAGCAGGGATTCGCGGAACAGGCCGGCCAGGACCTGGAAGCCTTTGTGCGTCCGGTCGACCTTGGCCGAATCCCAGGACGCGTCGAAGGCGCCCGAGTAGGGCACGTAGCGGGCCGCGGCCATGTCCCAGACGACCGGGCTCTCCAGGTCCTCGTCGGTCATGGGCACCGAGCGGGACCCGGTCCGCGAACGGTATCCCTTGAGGGACAGCCAGGCGCCGGTCCCGAAGGTCTGCAGGTCCTGGACCTTGACGACCGGGTCGCCGAACTTCCTGAGCCCGAAGACGTGGTCGCCCTCCGGCTTGGCGTAGGACCCGTTGTCGCCGAAACGCTCCCGCCCGCTGGCCATGATCTGGGCTTCGAACTGGTTGCCCGCGAAGGGCTGGGCGTCGAGCTTGACGTTGACGTCGCTGAAGAGCGTCCGGTCCGGTTCGCCGAAGACGGTGGTGGCGTAGAGGTCCTGGCTGGCGAACGCGCCCCACAGCCAGATCCGGCTCTTGACGATGGGCCCGCCGAGACTGAAGCCGAAGTCGCGCAGGTGCTCCAGCCGATTGACGCCGGGGACCCCCTCGGAGCTGATCGCGGGGGTCAAGTTGACGCCCTGAAAGGCCCCGTCGGAGAGGTAGACCCGGGCCGAGCCGCCGAGGCGGTTGCCGCCGCGCCGGGTGACCAGGGTCAGGGCGATGCCCCCCGTCTGCCGGGTGACGTCCGCGGCGCCGCCGGTCGTCACGGCCAGGGACTCGACGGCGTCGAAGTCGAAGCCCACGGCCGGGCGGCCCGTCTCGAGGGGGTCGCCGACGTCGACGCCGTCGACCGTCCAGACGTTGTTCGTGCCGCCGTAGGCGTCGCCCTTGGCCAACAGGGCGGGCCGGCGCGAGGCCTCGATGCCGCCGACGTTCTCCATGTCGGCCAGGACGGCCGGCGCCAGGGCGGCGACGGCCCAGGGGTCCCGGGACGTGGGCAGGGTCTGGAGCTCGGTCCGGCCGAAGCGGGTCGTGACGGTCATGTCTTTGCGGTCGATGGCCGGCAGGGGCGCGGACGAGACGGTCTGTTCTTCGACCTTGCCGGGCTCGAGGACGAGATCGACGGCGACGCGACCGCCGATGACCACGGCGAGGCCCGTCCGGACGGCCGTCTTGTGGTCGGCCCGCTCGGCCTTGAGGGTGTAATCCGGGTTGGGGTAGACGGCGACGAACAGGAAGCGGCCGTCGGGTCCGCTGGTCGTGCGGCGGTCCGCGTCCTGGCCTCTCGAGAGGGTGACCTTGACGTCGGCCATGGGCTTGCCCTGGGCGTCGAGGACGCGGCCACGGACCTGGCCGTCCCCCGGCTGGGCCGCGAGATACAGGGGCAGGGCGAGGGCGACGATCAGGATGGCCGGGATGAGCGCGGCTTTCTTCACGGGAGCCTCCTCTGAGATACCGGGGCGCGATCTAACTGTTCCAACTCGTCACGGGGCTGTCGGGTTCCAGGCAATTATAGCAAAAAGCGGCCTATTTCGCCTTGAGGAACTGCAGGGTGCGCGGTTCGCGCTCCATATGGAAGACGATCATGGCCTGGAGGGCCCGGCGGATGGCCGCGATCCGGTCCGGCGGGAAGGGGGGAGCGCAGGCCCCCGGAGGGGGGTTCCGGCGGGTCCAGCGGAGGAAGGCCGCCGTCTCCGCGGGCAGTTCGTCTTTCTTGAACGGGGCGCAATCCGGGCAATAGGCGCCGTCCCGCTTGGGCGACAGCCAAGCGGCGGCCAGGGCCTTGCGGCACCTCTTGCAGCCGGCCAGGTCGGGCAGGAGTCCGTTGGCGTGGAGGAACCAGGCCTCGAAGTAGGCCGCCGCGAAGGCCCGGTCGCCGCCGGCCTTGAGGTAGCGCAGGACGGACAGGAGGAGCCGGTAGAGGACCTCCTCGCGGGCCCGGACGGGGGCGAACTCCTCGACCAGTTCGGCGAAATAGGTCAGCAGGAAGGCCGTCTCCGGCTCGGTCTGGACCTCGAAGAACGATTCGAGGAGGTCGCAGCCGGAGACGGTGACCAGATCGCGGCGCTCCTTCTCGTAGAAGAAGACCCGCACGACCGACATGGGCTCGAGGCTGCTGCCGAAGCGGTTGCCGAACTTGCGGGCGCCCTTGGCGACGCCGCGCAGGACGCCCCTCTCGCGGCAGAAGAAGACGGCGATCTTGTCCTGGTCGCCGATGTTCGCCGTGCGCAGGACGATGGCTTCGGCCTGGTCGGTGGGCATGGGGAGAGGAGGTCAGCCCTCCGGGACGGCGGGCTCGCGGACCTCGAGGAACTCGGCCATGTTGTCGGGCGTGATCTTGACGTCGGTCAGGACCTGGCCCGAGCGCCCGAGGGGCTTGGCCGGGCGGCCGTTGAGGAGAAAGGTGAAGCCGCCCGCGTTGCCGGTGTGGATGAGAAGCTTGGCCTCGGCCCGGGTCCGGGCGGTCGCGCCGGGCGGGAAGACGCCCTCGACCTTGAGGACGCCGTCGGCGAGGACGTTGATCCAGGTCTCGGCCTGGAAGGAGATCTCGATCTCGATCCCCCGGGCGGCCTCCTCCACGGCCGGGGCGGGGGCGGGTACGGGCTCGGCGGCGGCAGGGGCGGGCGTGACCTTCGCGTCGACGGGCGCCGCGGCTGGGGATACGGGACCGGCCGTGCCGTCCGGGACCTGCTGGGCGGGGACCGGGGCTTGGGTCGTCGCGGCGGCCGTTTCCGCGGGCGCGGCCGTGGCCGGCTTCTCCTCGGGCGGGCGGGGCCGGCGGTTCGACCACAGAACGGCCAGGACGGCGACGAGGAGGAGGGCGGCCAGGGTCCGCCAGGCCAGGCCCAAGAGCCGCCGGCGCGCGGCTTCGGACAGACGAGGGCGGGGGGCGTCCTCGATGGACAGGTCGGGCTCGGGTTTCTCCGCCGCGGCCGGACCGGCGGGACGCGCGGAGGTGTCTTCGGGTTGAGCCGGCGCGGGGGCCGGGGGCTTCAGGACGAAGCGCTTCTTGGGCTCGGGTTCGCCGAGCAGTCCGGCCGCGCGGTAGCGTCCCAGGACCTCGTCGGGATCGAGCCCGACGGCCTTGGCGTACGTCCGGATGATGCCTTTGACGAAGAAGCCGCCCGGCATGAGGTCGAAGCGGTCGCTCTCGAGGGCCTCGAGATAGCGGGGGACGATCTTGGTCGCCGAGGCGATCTCCTCGAGGGAGATGTGGCGCGCCTCGCGCGCTTCTTTGAGGGACGGCCCGATTCCCGCCATTTGCCCCGATTCTATCAAAAGGGACGGGGTCAGGTCTAGACCTTCAAGAACTTGGAGACCGAAGTGGCGCTCCCGATGAAGCCCGTCGCCGCCCCGCCCGCGAGCAGGAGCAGGGACTGGGTGAGGTCCGGATAGCGGAACTTCAGCAGGTCCTGGAGGGCCCCCAGCGACGCCCCCAGGTAGACCGGGAAGAGCTTGACGACCAGGAACAGCAGGGCCAGCGACAGCAGGCTGCCCAGCAGGCCCAAGGTGATGCCCTCGAGCCAGAAGGGGACGCGGATGAACAGGTTCGTGCCGCCGACGAAGCGCAGGATCTCGATCTCGTTCTTGCGGGCGAAGACGTTGAGCTTGACGACGTTGGAGATGATGAAGAAAGAGGTCAGGATGAGGATGCCGCCCAGGAAGGCCCCGATGGCCCCGGCCAGCCGGCTGACGCCCTGCATCTTCTCGACCCAGTCCTGGTTGAAGAGGACGTCGGTGACGCCGGGCCGCTTGCCGACGGCCTCGACGAAGGCGACGACTTCTTTCGAGGCCGAGGCCTTGGCGCCCACCCGGAGCTCGATCGAGGCCGGGAAGGGATTGGCCTTGAGGCCGGTGACGATGTCGGCCAGCTCCGGGAAGCTGGTCTTGAACCGCTCCAGAGCCTCCTCCGGCGTGACGATGCGCACGCTCTCGACGAAGGCCGGCGTCCCGATCTCCCGGCGGACGGCCTCGATCCCGGCCGCGGTCAGCTCCTTGTCGAGGTAGAAGGCCACGGTCATGTTGCCCGACAGCTCGCGGGCCGCGTCGCGGAGGTTGTTGGTCAGCGAGACGAAGATGCCGACCGTCAGGAACGACAGGCAGATGATGGTCACGCTGAACAGGTTCCGGGTCCGGAACTGCCACAGGTTGTTCCCCGTGACCGACAGGAAGAACTTCAGCTTCTCGATCACGGGTGGGCTTCCCTGCCGACGATCTTGCCCTTCTGGAGGAACAGGATGTTGTCCCCGAAGTGGCGGATGAGCTCCCGGTCGTGGCTGCCGATGATGACCGTGGCGCCCTGCCTGCTGATCTCCTTGAACAGGGTGACGATCTCGAAGGCCAGCTCGGGATCGAGGTTGCCGGTCGGCTCGTCGGCCAGGATGATCTCGGGGTTGTTGACGACGGCCCGGGCGATGGCCACGCGCTGCTGCTCGCCGTAGGACAGCCGGCCCGGCAGCTCCCACATCTTCTGGTGCAGGTTGACCTTCTGGAGGGTGGCGAAGACGCGCCGCCGGATCTCCTTGCGCCCGACGCCGACGACCTGGAGAGGGACGGCGACGTTGTCGAAGACGGACTTGTGGAACATCAGCCGGAAGTCCTGGAAGACGATGCCCATCTTCCGCCGCAGGCCGTAGATGCGGTTGTCGCGGATCTTCAGGATGTTGACGCCGTTGATGAGGATCTGGCCCTCGGTCGGCAGGATCTCCCGGAAGATGGTCTTGAGGAGCGTCGACTTGCCCGAGCCGCTCGGCCCGGTGATGAAGGTGAAGCCGCCGTCGTCGATCTGCAGTGTGACGTCGGACAGGGCCCAGTACGGCTTCTGGTACTGCTTCCAGATATGAAAGAGCTCGATCACCCTATTTCTTGATGAACAGGAACATGAACCAGCCGAAGGCCAGGGCGCCGCCCGTCATGACCGCGAACAGGAGTAGCCCGTAGCGGACCCGGGCCTTGGTCTCGGTCCGGCGGACGAGGGCCAGGACGAGGGCCACGAAGAAGGCGTAGACGACCATCGACAGGAGGTGGCTCTCGAAGATCATGACTTCTTCCCCGCGGCGATGTCGTAGGCGTCGAGGGCGACGAGGAAGTTGAGGAGGCCGGCGCCGGCGATGTAGGCCGTCCCGAACTCGAACGTGGCCCGCTCGAGCTCGCCGCCGCCCCACTTGAGGTACTGGGCCAGGCCGTAGAACAGGCCGTTGCCGATGTCGGCGAAGAAGGCCAGGATGGTCAACGGGTTGTCCGTCTGGAACGGGTAGACCCGGCCGCCCATGGCCAGCCCGAGCCCGGTCATGGCGAAGATGGAGACGAAGAACAGCGCGGCCCGGCCGTACTTCTTCTGGACGGCGTGCCCGAGGCCGGGGACGGCCCAACCCAGGGCCATGGCGAGGAGCCCTTTGAGCTTCATGAGACAGCATCTTAATGGAATCCCCCGGTCAAATCAAGGGGACACGTACCTCCTGTGCGTGTCTCCGTTCTTCCGGGGGCGTGCTAGAATATCCCCATGCCCGAGCTGCCCGAGGTGGAGACGATCGCCCGCTCCCTGGCGCCCCGCGTCACGGGCCGGCGGATCGCCGCGGTCGATCTCCTATATAGGCCGTTGCTCCGCGCGGGCGGGCGCAAGGACCTCGAGGCCCTGCGCGGCCGTCGCGTCCTCGGCGTCCGCCGGCGGGGCAAGATGCTCCTTGTTTCCCTCGAAGGCGAGCGGACCCTCGTCTTCCACCTCAAGATGACCGGCCGGTTCCGCTTCGCGAAAGAAGGGGAGCCGCGCGACCGGCACGACCGCCTCGTCCTCCGGTTCGAGGACGGGCGGGACGAGCTGCGGTTCGGCGACGTCCGCAAGTTCGGCTTCCTGCTCTGCCTCGCGGGCCGGCCCGAGGCCGCCTGCGGCGAGCTGGCCTCGCTCGGGCCCGAACCGCTCGAAGTCGGCCTGCGGGAGTTCGCGGCCATCCTGGGCTCCAGCCGGGCCCGGGTCAAGAGCGTCCTCCTCGACCAGACGCGCCTGGCCGGAGTCGGCAACATCTACGCCGACGAGACCCTGTTCGAGGCCCGCGTCCACCCCGAGCGTCCGGCTTCGTCGCTCCGGCCGGACGCCGTCGAGCGCCTCTACCGCGCGATGCGCCGGATCCTGGCCGCGGCCGTCGCGGCCGGCGGCTCGACCCTGACGGACGCCGGCTATACCGACGCGGACGGGAACGCCGGCGATTTCCAGTTCGAGCACAAGGCCTACGGCCGAACGGGGGAGCCCTGCCTCGCCTGCGGCACGCCCATCCGGCGGACGGTCGTCGGCGGCCGCTCGAGCCATTTCTGCCCCCGCTGCCAGAGAAAACCGGCTTCCGGGAAACGCTGAGGGCACGCTTTTAGGGCCTCCTCCGTGAATTGCAACCCGGCCCCCGTTCGGCTATAGTAAGGGCGCTTCCGCTGAGTGCCCCTGTAGCTCAGTATGGATAGAGCAGCAGATTCCTAATCTGTTTGTCGCCTGTTCGAGTCAGGCCAGGGGCATTTCCCCATCTCCCGCCGCTCCCGCCCGGCTTTGCAGCGGCTTCGGCCGCCGCTAGCGGGCGACCCGGACCGTGATCACCGAGTAGGGACCGTTGCCCGCTGCGAAGGGCGAACCGGCCACGGCCGTGAGCGCCCCGCTCACCGGGTCGAGGGCGAAGGCCGAGACCGTGCCGGAGTAGGCGTTGGCCGCGTAGGCGAACTTGCCGCCGTGCTCGAAGGCGATGGACCGGGGATAGACGCCGTCGGCCGCGAACGGCGAGCCGGGAACGGGCGTCAGGGCCCCGGTCGAAACGGACAGGGCGAACGCGGACAGGGTCGAGCCGGCGTTGGCCACCAGCACGAACCGCCCGGCCGGGTCGACGGCGGCGAAGGCCGGGGCCGTGCCGCCGGCCGGGAAGGGCGAGCCGGCCACGGCCTCGAGCGCTCCGGTCGCGCCGTCGACGGCGAAGCCCGTGACGTTGTCCGTCGCGCCGTTCGCGGCGAAGAGATAGAGGCCCGATGGATCGGCCGCGACCGCCGTCGGCGACTGGCCGCCGGTCGTGAAGGGCGACCCGGCGACCGGCGCGAGCGCCCCGGTCGTCGCATTCAGGGAGAACGCGGAGACGGCGTGGGCGCCCGAGCAGGCGGCGTACAGGAACTTGCCGGAAGGAGCGACGGCGAGGCAGGCCGGAGAGAGGGCGGTGGACGCCGGGCCGCCGGCGAGCGCCGTCAGCCCGCCGGTCGCCGCATCGACGGCGAAGCCGGACAGGGTGCTGGCGGCCGAATCGGCCACGTAGAGGAACTTCCCCGCGGGTTCGACGGCGATCCACGACGGCGAGGCCCCTCCGGTCGCGACGGGCGAGCCGGCCGCGGCCGCGAGCGCCCCCGTGGCCGCGTCGATGGTCATGATCGAAACGTTCCGCGAGGCGTAGTTGAGAGCGTAGAGGAACTTGCCCGAGGGGTGGGCGGCCAGGCACCAGGGCCCGGTCCCGCCGGCGGCGAAGGGGGAGCCCGCGACCGGCGTCAGGACGCCCGTCGCGGCGTCGATCCCGTAGGCCGATACGGTCTGTCCGTCCGCGTTGGCGACGTAGGCGTACTGGGCGTAGCCCGGGCCGGGCGGCTCGATCGTGTACAACCCGGAGGTCACGGCCGAAGCCGTCCAGCCGGCGCGGTAGGCGACGGCCCGGAGGGTCAGCGTCTCGGACACGGCGACGGACCCCGTGTAGACGGTCCCGAGGGATGCCGTGGGCGCCGTGCCGTCGGTCGTGTAGCGGATGGAGGCCCCCGCGGTCGCGGTCGTGATGGCCACGTCCTGGGCTTCGTCGTAGGTTCCGGGCGGCGGCGCGAAGACCGGGGCCGCGACCAGGGTCGAAATGGTGTAAACCCCCGAGGTTACCGGAGAGGTGTCCCAACCCGCGAGATAGGCCACGGCCTTGAGCGTCGCCGTCGACGCCAGGCGAACGGGGCCCGTGTAGAGCGTGCCGGCCGTCTCCGAAGGGTCCGAGCCGTCGGCGGTGTAGCGGATGGAAGCTCCGGCCGTCAGGCTCGACAGGACGATGTCCTGCGGTCCCTCGTACGCGCCAGGCGGCGGGGCGAATGCCGGGGCCGTCACCGCCGGTCCGATCACATACTGGCCCCAGGCGACGACGGACGTCGTCAGGTCGGTCCCGAAGGCCACGGCCCGCAGGACCGTGTTCGCGGCGACGGGAACCGGGCCCGTGTAGAGCGTCCCTGCCGTCGCCGTCGGCGTCGAGCCGTCGGTCGTGTAGCGAATGGAGGCTCCCGCCGTGGCCGTGGACATGGCGACGTCCTGGGCGTCGTGATAGGTCCCGGGCGGGGGGTCGAAGACCGGGGCCGCGGCCAGCGGCCGGATCGTGTAGAGGCCCGTCGACACCGGCGAGGTCGTCCAGCCGGTCCGGAAGGCGACGGCCTTGATGGTCAAGGTCGCGTCCACGGGCACGGGAGCCGTGTAGAGCGTCCCGGCCGTCTCCGACGGCGTCGAGCCGTCCGTGGTGTAGCGGATGGAGGCCCCGAGGGTCGCGGTCGTCAGGGCCACGTCCATGGCCGCCGAGTAGGTCCCGGGCTCGGGGCTCAGGACCGGCGCGGCCACCGTGCGGTCTTCGGGTCCGGGGCTTTCGGTCGCGCACCCGGCGAAGGCTAGGAGCGCGGTCAGGGACAGGGCGGCGAAACGGCGGCGTCCGGGCATGGCATTCCCCTCCGCGGCCATCTTAGCCCCGCTCCCGGGGACTGTCAACGCGCCGGGCGTCACGGGGCCCGGTTCGCGGACCGCCTGACCTCGGCGCCGCCTCGTACCCGCCCCCTCTCGGGGGGATATCTCACCTTTCGGATAGCCGCGGGGGGTGATTGACCACGGGGCGGCCCGGCCCGAGAATGGGCCCGTCGGGACCTCATCCGAGATCGCCAATGCCGGAGGACGGGACGTGGAAAACCGCAAGGACAAGAGATTCGAGGAGCGGGACCGGTGCATCATCCGCGAGGCCGGCCGGCCCTCGGGCAGCGCCGCGAAAGGCGCCATCAACGCTTATACCTACGATCTGTCCCTGACCGGGGCCCGGATCGCCTGCAAGAAGGAGTACGGCTGCGGCGAGATCGTCCACCTGACCATCGACCTCGAGAGGACCGAGCAGTTCCTGAAGGTGGACGGCCGGGTCGTCTGGAGCAAGCCGGGCGAAGCGGCCAAGACCTGCGACATCGGCGTGCAGTTCCTGCACAGCATCCCCGACACCATCCTGGCCCTCATCCGCCATTTCTACGGCAAGAACGTCGGCATCCCGTCCACGGTCTCCTGAGCCGTCCGGCGGCCCTCCCCGTCCTTGACTCCGGGCTTCCTCCGCGGCTATAACCGGGAGTGAAAGGCAGGTCCCCCATGGCGTTCACCGACCGTCCCCGGACCGTCCCGGCGCTCGCGCTTCTCGCCCTGCTCGCTCTCCTTCCGGCCCGCCTCGCGGCCGCGCCCCAGGCCGCCGGGACCGGGACGAAGGCCTCCTACTTCACCGAGCTCTGGCAGCTCGATCGGGCCGCGCGGGCCTCCAAACCGGGCATCACCTTCCACCGGTCGAACGCCGCGCTGGTCTTCTCCTACAACGACCGCCCCAATCCGGCCCCGCTCCAGGAGGCCGATCCGGCCAAGACCCTGGTCAAACCCGAGGTCACCTTCCAGATCAGTTTCAAGGCCCGGCTGTGGCGGGACATGTTCGGCAAGGACATCTGCCTGTGGGCCGCCTACACCCAGCGGTCGTTCTGGCAGCTCTACAATTTCGACGACAGCTCCCCCTTCCGCGAGACGAACTACGAGCCCGAGGTCCTGCTGAACTTCGGCACCCGTTACCGCGTCCTGGGCTTCGACGGCCGGTTCGTCCAGTTCGGCGTCAACCACCAGTCGAACGGCCAGTCCGAGCCCCTGTCGCGGAGCTGGAACCGCCTGGTGGCCAATATCGGGGTCGAGCGCGGCCCGCTGTCGCTCCTCGTCAAGGGCTGGTGGCGCGTCCCGGACTCCGACGACAATCCCGGCCTGACCCATTACCTCGGCAGCGGCGAGCTCTGGGCCTACTACTTCATCAACAGGCACCGCCTGGGCGTCATGCTTCGCGACAACCTCAATTTCCGCGAGAACCGGGGCGCCGTCCAGGTCGAGTGGAGCTTCCCCATGTTCGCCATGGTCGCCGGCTACGTCCAGTACTTCCTGGGCTACGGCGAGAGCCTGCTCGACTACGACCACCGGGTCCACCGCGTCGGGGTGGGCTTCATCCTGTCGGACTGGTACTGATCAGTCGAGCTTGGCGTACCAGGCGCGGAGGACGTCCTCGGCCGGCTTGCCGTGCGGCGTGTACCCGGTGTCGCCGGGGCCGCCGTCGTCCGGGTCGGGCGACCATTCCCACCAATACATGCCGCGGAGCCAGCTCCGTCCTTCAATGGCCCGGCAGGCCGCCTCGTAGAACGCGGCCTGGACCTCCATGTCCGGGGCGCCCGTGCGCTGCCAGTCCCAGGGATTCTGGGCCCCGCCGGCGACGCTGCGGCAGCCGATCTCGGTCAGGATGAGCGGTTTGCCCCACTTCTCGGACAGCTGTTGGAGACGGGACCGGAAAGCGGTCCAGCCGGCCAGCAGGTCGTCGACCGACGGCTCCGCGACCGTCGTCAGCGTCGGGTAGGCGTCCTGCCCGATGTAGTCGACCGCGTCCCACCAGACGACGGCCTCGAGGCTCGTCTCGACCTGGTTGTCGGCGTAGACGAGCGGCCCGGCGTAGACGGCCCGGACCGCGGCGACGGTCTCACGCCAGGCCGCGGCGCGGACGGCCGTCGTCCCCAGCTCGCAGCCGACGCAGAAGAGCTCGCACCCGGTTTGTTCGGCCATCTCGGCGTAGTGGAGGATGAAGGGACGATAGGAGGCGAACCAGGCCGCCCAGTCGGCGTCCGTGAATCCCGGGCCGATCTCGCCCCGGTAGTGGTCCGGATCGTCGGTCAGGTCGACGTGGGGCTTGATCATGACCTTGAGGCCCCGGCCCCGGGCGTGGCCGATGACCCGCTCGAGGGACGCGTCCGTCTGCGTCCGGGGGCCCGCGAAGTCGATGGCCGTGGCGTGGATGTCCGTTTGGAACCCGGTCGCCAGGACGGTGATCCAGGAGGCCCCGGTCGCGGCCAGCTCGTCGAGCGCCTGGAGCGGTCCGCTCCCTTCGTAGGCCGTCGCCGAATAGCCCGTGAAAGCGATGCCCTTTTGGAATCCTTCGGTCCCATCCCCCTCGGGCGCCCTGTGGCAGGCCGCCGGCGTCAAGAGCCAGGCGGCCGCCATCGCGGCCATCCCGAACCGGCCGGCCAGGGTCGTTCGCACGCGCCCGTCCTTCAGCCCGTCGTGAGCATTTCCGTGTACGTGGCGTTCTGCCGGATCTGGTCGATGGCGTTCGCGGCGTAGATGCCGACGCAGACGCCGTCCTTGCGCCGGATGTGGCTGAAGGCGTACTCGAATCCTTCGGCCGCCGGGAGCCTTCCGGCCGCCAGGATCTTGTAGGCGACGACCGGCTTTCGCAGACGAGCGATGGTGGCCGCGGCCTTCTCGCGCTCGGCGGGGCTGTAATCGTCCGACCGGGACGCGTTGTACATGCACTGATAGTAGAAATCCACCGGGATGTCCCGCCGTTCGAGCTCCGGGTGGATCTCGGGCCAGTGGGCGGCCGCGCCCGCCGGCAGCCCCGCTTTCCGGATGTGGTCGATCCAGGCCCGCAGGGTGTCGAAACGGCCCTTGGCGAACTGTTCCTCGACCCGGGCGCCCTGGATGAAGACGGCCTTGGCCCCGGCCTCGACCGAGCGGTCGATCTCCGCCATCATCTGCCCGGGATCGCCGTGGCACTGCGAGATCCAGGTCCCGAGCCGGCCTCCTCCCGCCGCGTACCGGGCCCAGAGCTTGCGCCAGCGCTCGTCGGGCGGGCTGGCCACGGCCGTGACGCCGCAAGCGGCGGCCTCGTCGAGGATCCGCACGATGCGCTCGTCCGTGTGGTGACGGCGCATCTCCTCGTCGAGGGCGGCGGACTTGTGCGAATAGCCCCAGAACGGATTGGAGCCCAGGATGAGGCGCGAGACCTCGAGCGTTCCCAGGCGCACCGTGGGGAGCGCGGCCGGGGCCTGGGCTCTGGCGCCCCCGAGCGGCACTCCCGACAGCGAGGCGCCGGCGGCGGCCAGGGCCGCCCCCGACTTCAGGAACTCGCGTCTTCTCATTTCGGGCCTCCCTGTCTTCGGGTCTCCGTCAGGCGCCGATGGCCTTCCTCAAAGACGCGAGCGCGGCTGCGGCGACGCGCTCGCCCCTGGCCACGATGGCCCGCGGCTTGGAGAACTGCAGCACCCCCTGGTCGACGGGGACGCGGAGGACGAAGTCGGCGTGCCGGGCCCGCTCCGCGAAGGCGGCCGCCGTGGCCACCTCGACCGTCCGCTGGACGATCTGGAAGGCGCTCTTGAGCTTCTCCGGAGGCACGCGCCGGAGCGGGCGATGGATGTCGACGAGGACGGCGACCGCGGCCCCGGCGGCCCTGGCCGCCTCGACCGGGGCGCTGTCGAGGATGCCGCCGTCCATGAGGACCATCCGGCCCCGGCGCACCGGCTCGAAGACGACCGGCAGGGACATCGTCGCCCGCAGGGCCGGGACGAGCGGGCCCCTGGTGAAGACGACCTCGCGTCCGGAGGCCAGGTCGACGGCGTTGCACAGGAACTTCACCGGCAGGTCCTCGATGCGGACGTCGCCGACGCAGCCCTTCAGGTAGGCCTCGACGGCGTCCTCTTTGCCCAGGCCGATCTTGGTGAAGAAGCGGTTCTTGGTGTCCGAGAGGAGGATGTACTCGAAGAGGTTCCGCGGCCGCGGGAAGAGCGCTTTCCGGCCGCCCCCGCCGGCCGGACCGCCGAGGTCGAGGCCGCTGATCATCTCGACCATCCGGTCCGAGGACAGGCCGGCCGCGTAGAGACCGCCGACGAGACCGCCCATGGACGTGCCGGCGACGATGTCGGGGACGAGCCGCTCGCGCTCGAGGACCCGGATGACCCCGACGTGGGCCAGGCCGCGAGCGCCGCCGCCCATCAGGACGAGGGCCCAGGTCTTGGCGGTTTTCATGGGACGCGGCCAGGATAGCACCGCCTCCGAAGCCCGTCAACGGCCCGGTCGAGGGAGAGAAATCACCGCCCGATTCACCCCTCGGGGTGATTGCGGCCCCGTTCGGCCGGCCGGACAATGCCCTCGGGACCGCGAAGGTCCAGGGGAACGGACATGTACGAACGACGCAAGAGAAACCGCTTCAGCGAGCGGAACGACGTCCTCATCCGGACGGCCGTCGACAAGTACCAGGGCGCCGGCATCGCCGCCCACACCTTCGACCTGTCCACGGGCGGCGCCCGCATCGTCACATCGAAGAGCTACGCCGTCGGGACCATCATCCGGGTCCGTCTCGACCTGGCCGGCACCGACCAGTTCGTCAACCTCGACGGCGAGGTCAAATGGGTCAGGCCGCGCCCGGACGACGACGTCTACGAGATCGGGGTCGAGTTCCAGCGCCTGACGTCCCAGGCCGTGCTCAGCCTGATCCGCCACCTCTACGGCCGGCAGAACGGCATCCCCTCGACGGTCGCCTGACCGCCGGGCCTACTTCGCTTCCGCCAGGAAGAATCCCGCGATCTTGAGGGCCAGGTCCGCCGCGTCGACGTCCGTCCGGTTGGCCAGGACGACGACGGTCAGGCCGTCGGCCGTGAAGCGCTGGACGGCCGTGCGGAAGCCGGACGTCTCGCCGTAGTGCCACATCCGGGGCCGGCCCTCCCAGCCGTTGAGGAACCAGCCGAAGCCGTAATCGGCCGGCCGGCCGTCGGGACCGGTCGGGCCCTTGCCCGGCACGCGCACCGGCGTCAGGGCCGGGCGCATGTCCGCCTCGCCGAGCAGGAGGCCGCGCCGCAGGGCCTCGTCCCACAGGGCCAGGTCGTAGAGCGACGAGTAGACGCCGCCGTCGCCCAGGGTGGCCGAGGTCGGGCTCTGGTCGGCGAACCGCCACCGGCCGCCTTCCCGGGCGTAGCCGAAGGCGCGGTTCTCGACGGTGTTGCGGCCGCGGACGAAAGCCACCGTCCCGGCCATCTTCAGCGGTCCGAAGACGCGGTCGCGCAGGAAGCTGCTGAAGGCCAGGCCCGAGACCTTCTCGACGATGAGCCCGAGCACGACGTAGCCCGAGTTGCTGTAGCGCCAGAGCGCCCCCGGCGCGAACCAGCCGGCCGGCTGCTTCTTCAGCAGCTCGAGGACCCCGGCGTCGCCGATCTGGGCCTGTTCCATCGGGACGGCCGGGTCGGCGGGCGGCATGAGGTCCTCGTAGTCGGGCAGGCCCGAGGTGTGCTGGAGGAGGTGCCGGACGGTGATGGCCCGGCCGTAGTCCGGGAAATCGGGGAACAGGCCGGTCAGCGTGTCCTCGTAACGGAGCCGGCCGTCGCGCACGAGGAGCATGACCGCGGCCGCCGTGAGCTGTTTCGTGACCGAGGCCAGCCGGAAATTGGTCCGGCCGTCGATGGGCCGCATGGCCTGGAGGTCGGCGACGCCCCGCGCGCCGACGTAGAGGAACCGGCCGTCCTTCTGGACCAGGACGGCCGCGCCGGGCTCGCGCCCGGTGCCGAGAGCCGCCAGGAGCTCGTCGGTGAGCTTCGCGGCCGTCTTCTTGGTCTTGGCGGTCCCTCCGGGGGCGAGGCCGGCGAAGAGCAGGGGAACGGCCAAGCCGACGACGGCGGCCAGTTTGGCGACGGTCCCCGCGGTGACGGCCATGTCGAGGGCATCGTAATGCAGCCGCACCGGGATTGCAAGGGGCGGAGGGGGTCCGCCGCTCAGTCGAACTTGAACTTCTTCTCGTGGAACAGGCGCAGGCAGGCGTCGACGACGTCGCGGTCGTAGAGCAGCCCCCGCTTGCGCGAGACCTCGTCGAGGGCGGCGAAGATGCCGAGGGCCGGGCGGTAGGGACGGTGGGAGGACATGGCCTCGACGACGTCGGCCACGCACAGGATCTTGGCCTCGAGCAGGATGTCCTTGCCGGCCAGCCCCTGCGGATAGCCGGAGCCGTTGATGAGCTCGTGGTGCTGGTGGACGATCTGGGCGATGGGCCAGGGGAAGTCGATCTTGCTCAGGACGGTGTAGCCGGCCTGGGCGTGCATCTTGATCATGGCGTACTCGAGGTCGGTCAGCTTGGTCGGCTTGCTCAGGATCTCGGCCGGGACGTAGAGCTTGCCCAGGTCGTGGACGATGCCGGCGATCTCCACGGCCTCGATGCGTTCCTCTTCGAGCCCCATATCGACGGCGATGGCCCGGGCCAGCCGGGTGACGCGCTCCTGGTGGCCGGCCGTGTAGGGATCGCGCATCTCGATGGCCGACGACAGGGAGTCGATGGAGGCCTTCAGGGTGGTCCGGAGCTTGACCAGGCCCTGGCGCAGGCTTTCCTCGGCCAGCTTGCGCTCGGTCATGTCCCGGCACAGGTAGACGACGCCGTAGGGCTCGCCGCCGGGGCCGCGGAGGACCGAGCCCTCGACCTCGAAGCGGATGGGCGAGCCGCCCGGGAAGACCAGGCCGAGCTCCTGGGGGCCGATCTTCTTGTCGAACATCCGGGCCGCCGCGGCCGCGGCCTTCTCCCGCTCCTCGGCGACGACGAAGGAGAAGATGTTGCGCCCGACCAGGTCCTCGGCCCGGGCGCTGCCGCTGCGGCGGACGGCGACCTCGTTGGCGAAGACGATATTGCCCTCGAGGTCGGTGCGAACGATCATGTCGGGGATGGCTGCGACGAGCCGCCGGTAGAGCTCCTCGCTGTCCCGGAGCGCGGCTTCCGTGTGCCGGCGTTCGGTGACGTCCTGGGCCAGGGAAGCCACGCCGGTCACGTGGCCTTCGCCGTCGATCAGGGGCGTGTTGTACCACTCGCAGGCGATGGACCGGCCGTCCTTGGTCACGTTCTCGTTGGTGCTGCGCTCGCCCGACGTGCCGTCCATCAGGCCGCGCCAGACCTCGTCCACCTGGCCCCGGTAGGCCTCGGGGATGATGAACGAGGCGTGGCGTCCGACGGCCTCGGCGGCCGTGAAGCCGAAGATCCTCTCGGCGGCCCGGTTCCACTGCCGGACCTTGAACTCCCTGTCCCACTCGATGACGGCCAGCGGCGTCTGCTGGATGTGGTGGGACAAGCGTTGCTCGTTGCGCCGGAGGGCCTCCTCGGCGCCCTTGCGCCAGATCGACCGGGCCACCTGCGACGAGACGTATTCGAACATCCGCAGCTCGGCCGGCCCGTAGGCGTTCGGGTCGCTGTAGTGCTGGACGACCATGGCCCCGATGGTCACGCCGTCGACGATGAGGGGCACGCCCAGCCAGATGGCCGAGGGGGCGCCGACGAGGGCGACCTCGCCGCGGCCGCGCAGGTCGCGGTCGGTGGCCTCGTCGCAGAGGAGCGGCCGGCCCGTCCGGATGACGTACTCGGTCAGGCCCTTGCCCGGCTTGAGGGTCCCCGGAGGCGGGTCCTCCTCGTCCCGGAAATAGGGGAACTCGAGCATCTCCCGGGCCCGGTCGTAGAGGGCGATGTAGAAGTTCCCGGCCGGCATGACCGTGCCGACGATTCCGTGGACGGAACGGAAGAGGTCGTCGAGGCCGGCCGAGGTGTCGGCGGCCTGGGCGATCTTGTAGACGGCGCTCTGGAGGAGCTCGCCCTGCTTGCGCTCGTGGATGTCCTGCATCATGCCGATCATCCGGCGCAGGTTCCGGTCGTCCTCGATGAGGAAGAAGCCGCGGCCGTGGAGCCAGCGGTAGCCGCCGGTCTTGATCCGGAAGCGGTAGTCGACCTCGTAGACCTCGCGGTTCTTCTCGCAGGACTCGAGGAGCCGCAGGGCCTCGTCCCGGTCGTCGGGGTGGATGCGCTCCGTCCACTCCTTGATGCCGCCCATCTCCTCGGGCAGGTAGCCCATGACCTGCTGGAGGTTGCCCGACCAGGAGATATCGCCCGTGGCCAGGTCGTAGTCGTAGACGACCTGGCCGGAGGCGGCGATGATGAGCTCGAACTTCTTGCGCTCGTTGATGTAGGGGGTCTTGTAGTACCGGGCCTCGGCCTTGGCGGCCGGGGCAGGCCCGGCCCCCGGAGCCGGGCGGACATGCGGCGCCGGGACCGCGATCGGACGGGTCTCGGCCCGGCCGGCCGGCTCCTCGGCCGGGGCGGACGGGAACGAGGGAACGGGGACGGCCGAACCGAAGAGCCGCATGGTGTCCTCGGCCCCATTCTCGGGGGGAGGGGGCTCGGCGTCCATCCCTCCCGGGGATCATTCGCGGGGTGATAAAGCGCCCCTCCGCCTCACCCCCGGCGAGGGGGGGGTCAGAGGCGGAGGAGGTACGAGACCTTCAAGGTGACCGAGTAGCCGCCGACCGTGCCCAGGATGTCGCTGCGCTCGCTCTTCTTGAAGGCCAGCTGGACGATGTTGCCGGCCCCGAAGTAGTAGCCGACCAGGAAGTCCAGGCTGTACTGGTCGTCACGCGTCTCCCCGAGCAGGCGGGTATTGAGGAACAGGCGGCGGGTCAGCTGGTAGTGGAGGGCCGTCTCGTAGGCCAGGCCGTTGAAGGCCTCGGCCCCCGTGCCGTCGACGGTCTGGCGGATCCAGTCGCCCTCGACCGACCACTCGAGATTGGAGCGGGGCCGCAGGACGAGCTGGGCCTCGACGCCCGTCTGGGTGCCGGGCACGACCGCCGTCCAGTCCTCGACGTAGATGCCCCGCTTCTGCCAGCTCCCCTCGACGGAGACCTCCTTGAGGAAGCCGCCCCGCTCCCAACTGAAATCGATGTTGCCGCCGTAGGTCCGGACGAACTCCGGCGTCCAGACGAGCCGGTCGTCCTCGCCGAGGACCTGGTAACGGCTCCGTCCGAAGTCGAAGCCGCCGTGGACCTCGATGAGGTTGAAGAGCTCGGACCACAGGAAGACCTCGTAACGTTCCCCCGTGGCCCGGCCGTGGGTGTCCTGGCGGAAGGTCCCGCCGAGGTCGAAGCTGAGCCGCTTGAACAGGCCTTTGTCGTAACGCCAGGCGTAACCGGCCATGAGGTCGAAGGACTGGACGTCGATCTCGTCGACGTAGCCGGTGCGGATATCAACGTTCTCCTCGACCCGCTGGAAGCCCGACATGACCTGCAGTCCGGCGTCGGGCTCGCGCTGGAAGTTGAGCTGGTAGATGCCGTTGCGGGCGTTGGGGACGCCGCCGTTGAAGGTCCGGGCGGCCACCCCTTGGAGATAGTAGAAGTCGGCGAAGTTGAAGTTGAAGTCGAGGGCCACGTTCTGGTTGCGCGTCTCGCCGTCGCGGACGCCGGCGTAATAGACGCCGACCTGGGAGTTCTTGAAGACGTCCTTCTGGACGCGGAAGACGCCGAAATAGCCGTCCCGGGGGTCCTCACCGGCGCCGACCTCGGACTTGTTCAAAGCGCCCAGGACGCCGAACCCGAAGCCGCCGGTCTTTCCGGACAGCTTGGCGGCGAAGCGGGGGTTGCGGACGCGGCGCGAATAGAACAGGCTGGTGCCGCCGCCGTGGTACTCGTCGCCCGTCGACAGGCTGAAGTAGCGGCTGCCTTCGGTGAAGAACGGCCGGTTCTCCCGGAGGTAGTTCTCGTAGGGCGAGAGCTGGTAGATGAAAGGATCTGACTCGACCTCGCTGAAGTCCGGGCTGGCCGTGACGTCGAGATAGAGGTTGGGCCGGATGCCCCACTTGGCGTCGAGGCCGACGGCGGCCTGGGTGTCCGTCTCCTCCTCCCACTTCGTCGTCCGCACGCCGGCGTAGGGGAAGAACTCGAGGTTGTAGCCGGGCTTCAGGCCGGCCAGGCCCCGGAGCTCGCCCGACTGCTGGAGCTTGGGCAGGTCGCGGTCGACGTCGGTCCAGTAGTCGGTCTCCTTGAGGCGGTGGATATAGCGCTCGAAATTGACGCCCCAGATCTCGAGCTTGGCGGCCGAGAAGCGCAGGGACTTGAAGGGGATGGCCATCTCGGCGCTCCAGCCGTCGGCGCGGAGGGCGGCGCCCGACTTCCAGATCGTCTCGACCGAGTTCTTCTGGACGCCCTTGGGGTTGAGGGCGAAGGTCAGGCTGGTCCGCTTGTCGTTGTAGGCGTCGAGGATGAGCTGGATGGAGTCGTTGTTCTCCCATTCGTTGCGGGGCGTCAGCTCGGCCCAGATGCGGTCGGGCCGGGAGTCCTTCATGAGGAAGGCGAAGTACAGGTAGTTCTGGTCGTAGGCGGCCCAGACCAGGGTCTCCTCGGTGGCTTTGGCCCCGTTGATGGGATCGTACTGGAAGAATCCGGAGACGGGCTCGAGGCCCTGCCAGCAGGCGTCCTCGATAAGGCCGTCGATCTTGGGCGGCGCCGTGGTCACGGGGCCGACGAGGAGCTGTCGGACCGGTCCTTGGGCGGCCAGGGCCTGGCCCAGGGCCAGGACGAGGGCCACGGTCAGGACCGTCTGGGCGAGCCGGGGAAGGACGCGGCGTCGCGGGGACGGCATCGGTCGGTCTCCTTGAGCGAGGATATCCACCGCTCATTTGGACGCGGCCGGGGCCGATGTCTTCCCGGAGGGATGACAGGGGAGGGCGGGAGGAGAAAGGGGAGGGGGGCGGCCCTCGGCGGAGCGGGCCGCCCCTTTCTCGGGCCTACTTCTTTTCGGCCGCCTGCTTGGCCTTTTGCCCGGTCGGCTCGGCGGACTTCTTCGGAATGCCCGCGGTCTCGCTGAGGAGTTCCTGGAGCCGGTGCTGCAGCTCCAGCTTCGCGGCGCCGTCCTCGGCCTGGGCCAGGGCCTTGCGGACCTTCTCGATCTCGATCAGCCGGGCCTTCTGGCCTTCCTCGGTCGCCTTGAGCTGGGCCAGCTTCTTCTCGAGGTCGGCCTTGGCCGCCGGATCGCCGGCCTTGTTCATCTCCCACTCGATCTTCTTCATCTGCAGGGAGCGCTCTTTGAGGCCGATCTCGAGGGCCTTGAGCTGCTCATCCTTGAGGGCCTCGACGATCTTGGCCCTGACGGCCTCGTCGGTCGTCGCGGCGAGCTTGTCCTTGAGCTTGGCCGTCATCTCGTCGTTCTTTTTCTTCATCTCGCCGAGCTGGGCCATCTTGTCCTTGAAGACTTTGTCCAGCTCCTCTTCGGACGTCTGTACGGGCTTGCCGGCGTCTTCCTGCGGAGAGGCGAGGGCCGGGCCCGGTCCGGGACGGACGACCGTCCGGGACTCCGCGAAGGCCAGGACCAGGACGACAGCGAGAGGCAGGAGAAAGAGCGGCTTCCACCGGCCCCATCCTTTTGTCTGTGGCTTCGTCAACATCGCGATCCTCCTCTTGATCTGGGATGTCCGGAAGCTGCTCGCGAGTTCGAGCAGCCTTCCGCCCACGGACTGCTCGACGATGAGCAGCTGGTACCGGGCGAGCGGGCAGCCCTGCGCTATGACCGCCCGGTCCGCCAGGTATTCGTGGGTTTCGCGCAGCGATCTTTTGTACGGCCGTACAAAAGGATTGAACCATTGGACGACGGAGAGGACCTCCGCCAGGACGACGTCGAGCGAATGGAGCTGGCGGACGTGGGCCAGCTCGTGGGCCAGGACCCGGTCGAGGTCGGCCGAGGCGCCCCGGGAGCGGTCGACGAACACGAAGCGGAAGAACGAGAACGGCTCGCCGCTGTGGCCGCAGAGCACGATCCGCAGGCCCCGGTGACGCTCGCAGCCGCAACGGGCGGCCGCGAGGGCCAGGCGCGCGATCCGGGCCAGGAACAGCCCGAGGGCGACCGCGGCCCCGGCGATGTAGGCCGCGAAGAGGACGTCGAGGGGGCCCGGTCCCGGGGAAGGCGCGGGAACCGGTGTCGCGGCCGGGAGGGCGGCGAGCGCCTCGGCCGGGACGACCGTCGTGACGAAGGGCGAGGTGATCCGCACGAGCGGCAGGCCCAGGGACAGGACGGCCGCGCCGACGAGGAAGGCCCGGTTAAGGGCGAAGTTGGCGTCCCTCCCGAGCGCGAGACGGTAGAAGACGGTCAGGACAGCCAGGACGGCCGCCGATCGGACGATGGGGACGAGGATCTCAGCCATCTTTCTCCGCCTTCTGCTTCCGGATCTCCTCGCGCAGGGCGCCCAGGATGTCCTCGAGCTCGGCCAGGCTCATGTCCCGGTCCTTGGCGAAGAAGGAGACCAGGTCCTGGTAGGAGTTGTCGAAATAATCGCGGACGAAGCCGCGGAGGAAGGCTTGGGTGTAGTCCTCCTTGGCCACGAGCGGGCGGTAGAGATGGGTCTTGCCGAAGGCCTCGTGGCCGACGAAGCCCTTCTTCTCCAGGATGCGGACGATCGTGGAGACGGTGTTGTAGGCGGGCTTGGGCTCGGGCAGCCGTTCGATGATGTCCTTGACATAGGCCCGTCCCAAGAACCACAGGACGTGCATGATCTGCTCTTCGGCTCGGGTGAGTTCTTTCATGGCGCTCCTAATATACAACTAACGAATTAGTTTGTCAACTAATATTTTAGTTGATTGTAATGTTCGGGCTTTCTCATCGGATCTTCTTTACGCTCTGGAAGGGCTCCCGATGTCCATTTCCCCGAAGCCGGCATCCCGTCCGCCTTCTCCACGGATAAATCAGCAATCCCCGTGCCATCTCCGACTAAACACGGGATTGTTTCTAGAGGTGAACGCCATGAAGAAAGCCTTCGTCCTCGCTCTGACCGCGGCCGTTCTGGTCCCCGCGGCGGCGGCCGCCGCCCAGGCCGACCTCGGCATCTCCGTCTCCGACGGCCGGCTGCGGAGCTTCTATATCGCCGTGGGCGACCACTATCGCGTCGCCCCGCGCGACGTCGTCGATTTCCGGACCCGGCACCGGCTCCTCGACGAGGAGCTGCCCGTCGTCTATTTCATGGCCGCCCGCGCCCACGTCGGTCCCCAGGTCGTCGTCGACCTCCGGATCGGCCGGCGGACCTGGTTCGACGTCGCTGTCCGGCTGGGGCTTTCTCCCGAGATCTTTTTCCTGCCGGTACGGGCGGAACGCATCGGCCCGCCCTACGGCAACGCCTACGGCTATTACCGGAAACACGGCCGCGGCGGGGATTGGAGAACCCTCGTCCTGTCCGACCGCGAGGTCGTCGATCTGGTCAACCTGCGGTTCCTGTCCGAGTACCACAGCATGACCCCCGACGACATCATCGTCCTGCGCGGCCGCCAGACGAGCTTCATCCGCATCCACGACGAGATCGGGCGGGCCAAGGGCAAGGGCGGGCCGGCCGGCCCGGCGAGGAACGGCGGCCCCGGCAAAGGACCGGCCAAGGCCAAGAAGAAATAGGACGGGCCGCGTCCTCCTTCAGTAACGCCAGCTCTTGAGGTCCGCGCCCTTGGGGGCCGTGGCCTCCATCCGCTTCACCGCGCGGGGGATGTACATTTGGTGATAGCGGAGACGCGAGATAGCGTTGGGCCGTTCGGGGTCGCCGTTCCAGCAGTGCTCGGCCCGGTCGCCGTATTTGACCTCGCCGCCGTAATAGGGGTCCCTGGTGCTCTCGAGGAAGGCTTCGGCCAGATAGACGGCGTTGTTGAGGTAATAGTTGTCCATGTCCCCGACGTAGATGTGGATCTTGCCGGCCAGCTTGGGCCCGAGCGTCTTCCAGTCGCGCTTGAGGATGTAGGTCAGGTCGAAGCGGTCCCGCCAGTACAGGGCGACATCGCGGTCGATCTCGCCGGTCAGCTTGTCCCAGATGGGCTTGGGGTAGCCGTCGGGGCCGACCGGGCCGAAGACGGCCTGCCAGATGTCCCACTGGTCGCCGGAGCGGGCCCGCGTGCCGAGGGCCAGCTCGCGGTGGTTGGCCTCCTCCATGGTCGCGCTGACTTCGCCGAGCCAGTTGCGGAGGGCCGGCCGGGGTGTCTTCTTCCACAGGCCGTCCACGTAATAAGCGTTGCGGTGCTCGTAGATGTTGACCAGGCCGTAGGCCCGGAAGTCGATGGGATCCGGACAAGCCGCGTAACAGCCGTTGAACTCGTCGGGATAGAAGACCTGGGCGGCCAGGGCCTCCCAGCCGCCGGTCGAGCCGCCGTAGAGGAAGCGGGCCCATCCTTGGCCGAGGCCGCGGTACTTCTTCTCGATGTAGGGGATGAGCTCGCGGACGATGGCGTCGCCGTACGGCCCCAGATTGGCCGAGTTGACCGCGTAGGAATCGTCGTAGTAGGGATTGGCGTGCTGGATCTCCATGACGATGACCCGCGGGAAGCCGGGGCCGGTCCATTCCTTGTACAGGGCGTGGGCGTATTCCTGCTGGACCCGGTTGTAGCCCTCGAGGCGGAAGCGCTCGCTGTAGTCGGGAGCCAGGTCCGGGTCGGGCGGCTGCTCGCGGAAGCCCTCGATCGTGTAAGGGAAATGCCCGTGGTTGACGATCAGGGGGTAGCGGGCCTCGGGATGCTCGTCGAACCCCTCGGGCAGGAGCAGGCAGGCGCCGAGGAACATCGGCCGGCCCCAGAACTTCGTCAGCAGGGCGCTCGGAATGCGCTCGTGGCGGATGTACTTGGTGTCCTTGGGCGGCGGGATGGGCGGGATCTCCCGCTCGAGGACGAGGCGCACGGTCGCGCCCGAGGACGGGTCGAGCACGATCTTGCGGGGCGCGCTATAGAGGTTGCCGGGGGCGGCGTTCCAGCGCTGGCCCTCGCCGCGGTCCATGGGCAGCTTGACGACGTGGCCGTCGGCGCGGCGGAAGGTCTCGTAGCGGTGCAGCAAGGCCTGGACGTGGTATTCGCCGGCCGGCAGTTCGGCCAGGCTGCGGACGGGATAGCCGAAGGCCCGGGCATCGAAGACGGCTTCGGCGCCGGGGGCCAGGCCGTCGACGTCGAGGCCGAAGACGAGCTGGGTCCGGGGGCCGTCGGAGATCTGGAAGCGGGGCTCGGCCCCGCCGTCGGTCGACAGGAGGAGGAGCATCCGGCCGTCGAGGGGCGTCGCCGAGCGGGCGGCCGGGAAGGACACGGCGAAGCGGACTTCCGCGGAGACGGCGAAGGGAAGGGCCAACAGGACGGCCCAGGCCAGGGCGGCGGGACGGCGGAGACGAGGGAACATGGGATCCTCCTGGGGGGGAGATGACGGGCTCACGGGAGGGACGATAGCACAGGACGCCGGGGCTGTCATCCGCCCCTCGGCCGGGCTCGCGCGACAAAACAGATGACGGGATCGGGGCCGCCTCCCCGTCCCCGGAGGCCCGGCTCGTCCTCCCCGGGTTCACCCTTAGGGGTGATTGACGGGGAGGAGGGCTAGCCGCATGATAGGCCGAGTTCGAAAAAGGAGCCGTTCTATGGCCAAGATCCTGCTCGTCGATCTCCCCGCCGCCGACCGCGATCTCCTGGCGGCCAAGAAATATGATGTCGAAGCCCGCTCCGCGGCGGCCGCCGCCGACGGTTCCCTCGATATCCCGGCCGGCTGCGAGATCGTCTTCTGGCTGGCCGGCGGGCCCGGAGCGGAGGACCGCCCGGCCGTCCCCGCCGCCGTCCGCGAGGCCTTCGACGCCCGTCTCCGCGAGGGCCTGCGCGTCGTCTGCTTCGTCGCCGCCGCAGGCGCGGACCGGATCGCGGACCTGGTCGGGCCCGTCGAGGGGCTCCGGGTCGAGGAGAGCGTCCGGGGCGACGCCGTGGTCTTCAATCCCCGGGCCCTGTTCCACGTCCCCTTCGAGCGCTACAAACCCTACATCCCCAAGGTCTTCCGCCTGCTCGGCGAGACGCTCGGCGACGGGGTGTGGGAGAAGGCCGGGGCCGAAGAGAGCCCGGTCGAGGTCCTGGCCAAGACGCCCGACGGCACGCCGGCGGCCATGTCCGTGCCGCGCGGCAAGGGCGGCCTCCTGTTCCTGCCGTCCTTCGGAGCCAAGACGGTCGAGGTCGTCGAGTACATCCTGAAGGACCGCCTGGGCCTCGGCGCCGAAGCGGCCGCGGAGCCCGCGACCGATTGGCTCGACGCCGAGGACTACGTCTTCCCCGAGCTCAAGACCCTCGTGGCCCGCCGCGAGGAGGAGAAGAAGCGCTTCGAGATGGTCATGGCCGACTACGACCGCCAGCTCCGCGACCTCAAGGCCGGCGGCCAGGAGGAGTTCCACCGCCTGCTCAAGGGCGAGGGCGCTGTCCTCCGGAAGGCCGTCATCCACGCCTTCCGCTACCTCGGCTGGGGCCGGGTCGTCGATGTCGACGAGTACTGGAAGAACACCATCCGGAACAAGGAGGAGGACGCCTGGCTCCTCGAGGCCGGCGACGCGCCGGTCGAGGCCGCCATCCGCAAGGGCGAGATCGTCCTCGTCCTCGTCCGGGGCGGCAAGAACTGGGCCGCCGACGACGAGTGCGCCCTGCTCCAGAAGTTCAAAGGCCGCCGCATGCAGGAGTTCGACAACACCCGCATGAAGGCCGTCCTCGTCGGCAACTACTTCTCGGCCGTCCCGGCCAAGGAGCGCCAGAACCCGTTCTCGGCCGCTCAGATCGAAGAGGCCCAGAAGGACGGCAACGGCCTGATGACGACCTGGGAGCTCTTCCGGGCCGTCAAGGCGGAGAAGGAGAATCGCATCTCCAAGGACGCCCTGCGGGAGCAGGTCCGGCTCAAGACCGGCCTCATCGTCTTCGACATCTGAGACCGGAGCGGTCAAGACGCTTCTCCCTTGACGGGTCCGTACCCGAAGTGAAGCGGAGGACCAGATGCGCCGCGGAGGGGCTCGGAGCGGTGCGTCTGGGAAACATCTTAAGAAAGCCGGTTTCGCAAGAAGGGACCAGGTCTTCGTAGGCGCCAGTCCCTATCAGGAAACGCGAAGACCAGGCCCCTTCTTGTGATGGGTCAAGACGCTTTACCCGTACGGGTGGCGGGGGGATAGTCCCCGTTCGCCTGGAGGCGGAAGGGGTTCCCCACGGGGGGATGGGTGGAGCCGAAGCCGAACGGGGACGCCACCCGACAGGACCCGATAAGGGAGAAGCGTCTTGACCCAACATTTCCGATGGTGATTAGTATTGTCCCCTCGAAATAGGTTAGAATCCCGGCCATGAACATGACCTGGATCGACTGGGGCATCGTCCTGGCCGTCTTCGGCTTCATCATCGCCGTCGTCGTCCTCAGCAAGCCCCTCATGCGCAGCGTCTCCGACTTCCTGGCCGCGGGGCGGACGGGCGGGCGCTACCTCATCTCCCTGTCCCAGGGCACGGCCTCGCTCGGCGCCATCACCATCGTCGGCATGCTCGAGATGAACTACATCGCCGGCTTCAACATGCGCTGGTGGGAGATGGTCATGGCCGTGGTCGTCGTCGGCATCAGCGTCTCGGGCTGGGTCCTGTACCGCTTCCGCCAGACCCGCTGCCTGACCATGGCCCAGTTCTTCGAGATGCGCTACAGCCGGTCCTTCCGCGTCTTCGCCGGCGGCCTGGCCTTCGTCTCGGGCATCATCAACTTCGGCATCTTCCCGGCCGTCAGCGCCCGCTTCTTCATCTATTTCTGCGGCCTGCCGGAGAAGGTCTCGCTGCTCGGCCTGGAGGTCCCGACCTTCGCCCTGATCATGATCGTCATCCTCTGGATCCCGCTCTATTTCGTCTTCAGCGGCGGCCAGATCGCGGTCATGATCACCGACTTCCTCCAGGGCATCTTCGTCAACGCGGTCTTCATCGTCATCGTCGTCGTCCTCATGCTCAAGGTCGACTGGGGCCAGATCCTGCAGGCCGTCTCGACCGCCCCGGCCGACGCCTCGCTCGTCAATCCCTTCCGCACCGGCAGCACCAAGGACTACAATTTCTGGTACTTCTTCATCGGCATGATCGGGGTCATCTACGGCAAGCTGTCGTGGCAGGGCACCCAGGCCTACAACGCCTCGGCCAAGAGCGCCCACGAGGCCAAGATGGGCGACGTCCTGGCCAATTGGCGGGGCATCCCCCAATGGGGCCTGTTCCTGGTCTTCGTGCCCATCGTCGCCTACACGTTCTGGCACGGCGCGGGCTTCACCGAGGCGGCCGCGTCGGTCCGCCCGGTCCTCGACGGGCTGGGCTCCGAAGCCCTGCGCAGCCAGCTCACGGTGCCCGTCGCCCTGACCAGGCTCCTGCCGGTCGGGCTCATGGGCGCCTTCGCGGCGGTCATGCTGGCGGCGGCCATCGGCTGCAACGAGACCTACCTCCACTCCTGGGGCTCCATCTTCATCCAGGACGTCGTCCAGCCGCTCCGCAAGAAGGCCTTCGCCCCGGCCGAGCACCTCAAGGTCCTGAAGCGGTCGATCCTGGGCGTGGCCGCGTTCTCGTTCGTCTTCAGCCTGCTCTTCCAGCAGAGCGAGTACATCTTCCTGTTCTTCGCCGTCACCGGGGCCATCTTCGCCGGCGGCAGCGGCGCCGTCATCATCGGCGGCCTGTACTGGAAGCGCGGCACGACGGCCGCGGCCTGGGCGGCCATGATCGTCGGCGCGGTCACCGCCGTCGGCGGCATCGTCGTCCAGCAGCTCGTCCCCGGCTTCCCGGTCAACGGCCAGATGTTCTGGGGCCTGGCCATGGCCGCCTCGAGCGTCGTCTACGTCGCCGTCTCGCTCCTCACCGGCCGCGGCCGGGCCTTCGACATGGACCGTCTCCTCCACCGGGGCGAATACCTGGTCGCGGAGGAATACAAGGTCGTCGACGAGGTTCCCGTCAAGGGCTGGAAGGTCCTGGGCATGGGCAAGGAGTTCACCCGGTTCGACCGGATCATCTACGTCGCCACGTACGTTTGGACCGCGGGCTGGGTCGCCGTCTTCGTCGTCGGGACGGTCCTCAACCTGACCCGCGACGTCCCGACCGAGGCCTGGCTGGGCTTCTGGCGGACCTACACCCTGATCATGCTGGCCGTCTCGATCGTCGTCATCGTCTGGTTCTCGGCCGGCGGCCTGGTCAACCTCAAGGAGATGATCGCCACCCTCAAGGTCATGAAGCGCGATCATTCCGACCAGGGCTTCGTCGAGAGGCCGGGGGACTGAGGGGATGGAATTCGGGCGCTTCTCGGAGGACGGCCGCGAGTTCCTCGTCCGCGACGTGCGCACCCCGGCCCCCTGGATCAACTACCTCCAGAACGGCCGCTACTTCGCCACGGTCTCGGCCAACGGCGGCGGCCTCTCCTACGACCGGTCGCCGCTCCACGGCCGGATCACCCGCTACCGCATCAACGACGTGCCGCCCGACCGGCCCGGGAAATACCTCTTCGTCCGGGACCGGGACACGGGCGAGACCTGGAGCCTGACCTGGCAGCCGGTCGGGCACGAGCCGGCCTCCGATTACCGCGTCGCCCACGGCTTCGGCTACACCCGGGCCGAGGCCGAGGTCGCCGGCGTGGCCTCGTCGGTCGTCTTCTTCGTCCCCGCCGACGACGACCGCGAGATCTGGCGGGCTTCCCTGCGGAACGCGTCGGGGCGGCCGCGCCGGCTCTCCGTCACCGGCTACGTCGAGTTCGCCCTCGGCCACGCCCTGGTCGACCTCATCAACCAGTGCGACGACCAGCACTTCAACCGGGTCCTCTTCGACCGTGAGCTCAACGCCCTGTTCGCCACCAAGACCTACTGGGTCACGGAGACGCGCGGCACCCAGCACCAGGAGAACAAGGAGTGGGACCGCTGGGCCTATTTCACCGTGGACCGCCCCGTCGCGGCCTATGAGACGGTCCGCGAGCGGTTCATCGGGCCGTTCCGGGACGAGTCGGCCCCGCTCGGGCTGGAGGCCGGGTTGAGCTCGGAGGACATGGACTGCGGCAACGCCGTCGGCGCCCTCCGGGTCGACCTCGAGCTCGGGCCGGGCGAGACGGCCGATCTCATCTTCTCGCTCGGGGTCATCGCCAAGCCCGAATTCGAGCGGACCAAGGCGGAGGTCCTGTCACGGTACCGGACCGCGGCCGAGGCGGACGCGGCCCTGGCCGCCGTCAGGGCGGAATGGGACCGGTTCCTGGGCCACACCAAGGCGCGCACCCCCGACCGGGAAGCCGACGTGTTCCTGAACTATTGGATCCCCTACCAGGCCAAGGTCGCTTTCGACGTCGGCCGCGTGGCCAGCTTCTACTACTGGGGCATCGGCCGCGGCTTCGGCTTCCGCGACACGGCCCAGGACACCATCGCCATCGTCGTCGCCGATCCGGCCAGGGCCCGGGCCCGGATCGGGCTCCTGGCCCGCCAGATGAGAAGCGACGGCAAGGTCTATCATCACTTCTACGGCGACGGGCAGGGGGAATTCACCGGGCACTGCGACGACCCGCTGTGGTTCATCCTGGCCGTGACGGAGTACCTCAAGGAGACCGGCGACCTGGAGCTCCTCGGATCCCGAGAGCCCTTCCTCGACGGG
The DNA here is from genome assembly GCA_017999365.1 of Candidatus Aminicenantota bacterium. GTDB lineage: Bacteria > Acidobacteriota > Aminicenantia > Aminicenantales > Saccharicenantaceae > RBG-16-66-30. The sequence goes on along the minus strand of JAGNLW010000001.1, from coordinate 597,076 downwards.
GGAGAAGGGACGGTCCTCGAGCACCTGCTGGCCGTGGCCCGCTTCGCCGGCGCCGACCCCGGCCCGCACGGCCTGCCGCGCTTCGGCCGCGGCGACTGGAATGACACCCTCGACTACATCGGCGGCCGGGACGGCGGCGAGAGCGTCTGGGGCGCCATGTTCTACGCGGCCATGCTCGACCGGCTCCTCGAGCTCCTCGGGCGCCTCGGCATCGCGGCCGCGCACCCCGAGGTCCGGACGCTCAGGGACCGGCTGGCCGCGGCCGTCGACGCCCACGCCTGGGACGGGAAATGGTATATCCGCGCCTTCGGCGAAGGCGACCGCAGGATCGGTTCCGAGACGAACCGGTACGGGAAGATCTTCGTCAACACCCAGAGCTGGGCGGTCATCGCCGGCCTGCCCGACCGGGGCCGGCTCGTCCGGGCCATGGACAGCCTGCGCCGACGGCTCGGCACGCCCTTCGGCCCCAAGATCTGCGCCCCGGCCTTCCGCGAGATCGACCCGACGATCGGCCTCATCACCCGGTGCGTGGGCGGCAAGAAGGAGAACGGGGCCGTCTTCTGCCACCCGGCGGCCTGGGTCGTCCAGGCCTGGTGCCTGCTCGGAGAGGGGGACGAAGCCTACGCGACGTTCTCGTCGCTCCTGCCCGGCCGCGTCGACCAGTCCGTGTTCCGGGCCGAGCCCTACGTCTATTCGCAATACATCACCAGCGACGAGCACGCCGAGGCCGGCCGGGCCAGCCATTCCTGGCAGACCGGCACGGCCGCCTGGATGTACCGGGTGGCCTACGACCACATCCTGGGCCTGCGCCCCGAATACGGCGGCCTGCGGATCGACCCGGTCATCCCCTCGTCCTGGCCGGGCTTCGCGGCCGAGCGCGTCTTCCGGGGCGCCCGCTACCTCGTCGAGGTCCGGAACCCGGACGGGGCCCAGACCGGGGTCCGGTCGATCACGGTCGACGGCGTCCCGGTCGAAGGGACGGTCGTCGCGCCGCGGCCGGCGGGCACGACCTGCCGCGTCGCCGTCACCATGGGCCGGCCGGACCGCCCCGGCCGGGGGCTCTAGGAGGGACCGCCATGCGACGCTATCCCCGCAATCCCATCCTGACCCGGGCCGACATCCCCGATATCCCGCCCCGCCTCGTCGACGCGACCTCGGTCTTCAATCCCGGGGCGGTCAAGATGGGCAGCCGCTATTTCCTGGCCCTGCGCGTCCAGGCCCGGTCGCGCGAGACCTTCCTGGTCATGGCCAAGAGCGCCGACGGCATCCACTTCGCCGTCCGGCCGGGCGTCGTCGAGCTCGACGGCCTCGACAGGGTGGTCCGCAAGCGGATCTACCACGTCTACGACGCCCGCATCACCCGCCTCGACGAAGCCTTCTTCCTGATGTTCGCGATGGACATGGACGCCGGCTGCCGCCTCGGCCTGGCCCGGACGGAGAACTTCCGCGACTTCGAGTTCCTCGGCCTCGTCGGCGACGAGGACGTCCGCAACGGGGTCCTGTTCCCGGAGAAGGTCGGCGGGCTCTATGTCCGGCTGGAGCGGCCCAACAGGGCCAAGCTCAAGGGCGGCCCGCGGACGGGCAGCGAGATCCGCCTGGCGGGATCGAAGGACCTGATCAAGTGGAAGTCCCTCGGCCCCGTCATGAGCGGCCGCTTCCACTACTGGGACGAGTTCATCGGCTCCGGTCCGCCGCCCGTCAAGACCCGCCGCGGCTGGCTCCACATCTACCACGGCGTGGCCACGCATTTCGGGAGCGCCAACATCTACCAGGCCGGCGTCGTCCTGCTCGACCTGAAGGACCCGACCAAGGTCCTGGGCCGGTCGCGCTTCAACATCCTGGAGCCGCGGGAGCCCTACGAGCTCATGGGCCAGGTCCCCAACGTCGTCTTCCCGTCGGGGATGGTCGTCGAGAGCGTCGACGACGAGGGCTTCGCCAAGCCGGGGAGCGCCGTCAAGGTCTACTACGGCGCGGCCGACACGGCCGTCGGCCTGGCCCTGACCACGGTCGATGAGCTCCTCGAGGCCTGCGCGGACGCTCCCCTCTGACGCCCCGTTGTCCCGGAGCCGCGAAGACCGGGTCCCGGCCCGGCTCCCGTTTGACCCGCCCCGGGTAATGTGCTAAAAATGACCTTTCATCCGACCCCCGGGAGAGGCACATGAAGAGAACGGAGCGCCATCACCTTCAGGAAGACGGCATGGTCCACGGGCTGAGCTGGCTGACCGAGTTCATCAGGACCTACCGTCGCGAGATCACCCTGGTCGGCGCGGGCCTGGCCGCGGCCGCCGTCCTGTTCGCGGCCCTGGTCCTCCTCCGCTCTCACAGCCGGTCCGTGGCCAGCCGGGCCATCGGCCAGGTCACCGAGCTCTCCGTCGCGGTCGCCCAGGACCCGGCCAAGCTGCCCGAGCTCGAGAAACTGGCCGCCAAGGGCCGCGCCTCCCGGCTGGCCACCGTCGAGCTGGCCAAGCACTGGGCTTCGAGAGGCGATTGGGCCAAGGCGGAGTCCGTCCTGGCCGGCCTGGCCGGAGGCCGCAAGGACCTCGTCCACTACCAGGCCGAGGACCTCCGGGCCCAGATCGCGCTCGGCAAGAAGGACTACGACGGGGCCGTCGCCATCTACCGCCGGATCGTCGACGAGAAACCCGCGGTCTACCCGCTCGACGCGGCCCGCTTCGCCCTGGCCGAGAGCCTCGAGCGCAAGGGCGACACGGCCGCCGCCCTCGACCTCTACAGGAAGCTCCAGGAGGAGTTCCCCCAGTCCTACTTCGGCTACGAGGCCTCCCTCAAAGCGGGCAAACTGGCCCTGAAGAAGTAGGCGGGATTGCCAATCCGCCCGAATGGGATATAATATCCCCTAATACCACGAGGAGGAGTCCGATGGCTTTCATGATCACCGAGGAATGCATCAACTGCGGCGCCTGCGAGCCCGAGTGCCCCAACCAGGCCATCAGCGCCGGCGAAGAGCGCTACGTCATCGACCAGACCAAGTGCACCGAGTGCGTCGGCCATTTCGACGCCTCCCAGTGCGCGGCCGTCTGCCCCGTCGACGCCTGCGTCCAGGACCCCGAGAACAAGGAGACCAAGGACCAGTTGATGGCCAAGTTCCACAAGCTGACGGGCAAGTGACCGCCCGCTAGACGGAACCGTTCCGAAAGGGGAGCGATCCGGTTCGCTCCCCTTTTTTTCTACCGACCATGAGAGACGCGGCGGCGCCCGAACGGACCTGGCTCCACGGCCTGCTGTTCGTCCTGACGACCCTGACCGCCTGCTACGCCGGCCTCGCCTGGAGCGCCGGCTTCCTGGCCTTCGAGGGCGGCGCGGGGGCCGGCGTCCTGCCGGATCCCGCCCGGATCGCGGCCGACGCCCGGCTGTTCCCGTTGAGCGCCCTCTACGCGGCCGTCCTGATGGCCATCCTGTCCGTCCACGAGGCGGGCCACTACCTGACCTGCCGCCGCCACGGCGTCGACGCCAGCCTGCCCTTTTTCGTCCCCGGCCCGCCTTTCTTGGGGACCTTCGGCGCCTTCATCCGCATCCGTTCCCACCTGTATTTTAAAAAGCAGGTCCTCGACGTCGGCGCCAACGGCCCCTTAGCCGGATTCGCCCTGACCGTACCGGCATTGGCTGTGGGCTTGGCCCTGTCGAAGGTCGCCCCCTTCACGCCGACGGCGGACACCCTCAACTTCGGCGAGCCCCTCCTGTTCAAGCTCGCCGCGGCCCTCATCCTGGGCCCGATCCCCGAAGGCTCGACCGTGGTGCTCCACCCCGTCGGCTGGGCCGCTTGGGTCGGGCTCCTGGTCACGTCCATCAACCTCGTCCCGCTCGGCCAGCTCGACGGCGGCCACGTCCTCTACGCCGTCCTCGGCCGGCGGGCCCGGTCCGTGTCGAAAGCCATGGTCGGCGTCATGTTCGTCATGGGCGTTTTCTTTCACACGACCTGGATCCTTCTGGCCGTCGTCATGCTCGTCGTGGAGCGCAGGAACGGGACGCGCCTGAAGCACCCCGAGGTCGTCGACGAGGGCGAGCCCCTCGATCCGAGGCGGCGGCGGACGGCCGTTCTCGTCCTGGCCGTCTTCGTCCTGTCGTTCATCCCGGCGCCGGTCGTGGGCTTCTCGCTCGTCGATATCGTCAAGGGTCTGCTGTGAACGGATATATCCACACAATTTGTGGAAATGCTGTGGAAAAGGTCCAGGCCCGCCCGGCCAAATGGCGGTCCTGCTTGAACTTGCGCCGGATTGCACAATATCTCGTCAAGGTCGCAAATCCTGCCTTTTCAGCGAGTTATTAACTCGTTGAAAAGGCAGACGTTGTGGCGTTATGATACGGGGGTCCCGAGGAGCGAACGATGACCGATCCTTTCCGTGAAGCCGAGGCTTCTTTCGGCCGCCTGCTCGAACGGTTCAAAGAGCAGAAGATCACGCCGCAGGAGTTCTCCGATTCCCTCAAGCGACTGCGCATCAAGGACGACGAGGGGCGCTTCTGGGTCATCGGCGCCCGCAGCGGCAAGTGGTATGCCTACGAGAACGGCGAGTGGGCCGAGGCCAAGCCGCCTTCGCAGAAGGAGAAGAAGGCCATCTGCATCGCCTGCGGCTTCGAGAACGACCTGGAGGCCGATTTCTGCGCCCGCTGCGGCAGCCGCCCGGGCGAGGGCGATCCCGGCGCGCCCGAAGTGGCCTACGACTTCGGCTCGGGACCGCGGGACGAGGTCCCGGCCGGCGGCGTCGCGGCGCCGGACGCGGCCGCCGCCGGCGGCGAGACCGTCATCCGCTCCTTCGACATCAAGTCCTTCTTCTGGTTCTTCGGCGTCCTCGGCCTGTTCGCCGGCCTCGCCCTCGGGCTCCTGGCCGGCGTGACCGGCCTGTTCGCGGACTTTGTCTCGCGGCTGCCGGGCTTCTTCGTCGAGCACCAGGGCGACCTGTGGGGCGGGCTGGCGTTCTCGCTGGCCGGAGCCGTCCTGGGGTTCGTCCTGGGCGGGGCCTTCGGCGCGGCCGCGGCTGCGGCTTCCAACGGCGTCCTCTCGCTCGTCGGCGGGCTCAGATTCCGCCGCTTTTGACCAGGGCCAGCCCGCGCGCGATCTGTCCCAGGGACAGCGACTCGTCGTTGGGGGAGTAGGCCAGCGGGCGGAGGACCCGGAAGCCCGCCGCATCCAGCTTCTTTTCCGTCCTCTCCAGCAGGCGCCGGTTCAGGAACACCCCGCCCGTCAAAGCGACCTCGGCCGTGCCGCGCTCGCGCCGGGCCCGTTCGGCGACGCGCACGACGAGGCCGGCCAGGGAGTCGTGGAAGCGGGCCGAGACCGTGCCCACGGCCGTTCCCTTCGCGAGGTCGTCGACCAAAGCCCGGACGAGGGGGGCGAACGAGATCTCGAGCGGCCCGCCGGCGGAACCGGGCGCGGCGATCCCGACCGGATAGACGCCGCGGTAGGCCCGATCGGCCGCGGCCTCCAGGCGCATGGCCGCCTCGGCCTCGAACTCCAGCCGTTCCGGCGCCGTGCCGCAGAGGAACGAGACGGCGTCGAAGAGCCGGCCGCAGCTCGAGGCCCGCGGGCTGCGCAGTCCGGACCGGGCCATGGCCAGGACCGCGGCGGTCCGCCGCCGGCCGACGGCGCGCAGGACGGCCAGGCCGGGGACCTCGCCGTCGAAGGCCCGGTCGAGCCAGGCCAGGGCCATCCGCCACGGCTCGCGCGCCGCCAAGTCGCCGCCGGGAAGCGGCACGGCCTCGAAGCGGGCGTAGCGCTCGTAGCCGTCGTAGTCGGCCAGCAGGAACTCGCCGCCCCAGGCCGTGCCGTCCTCGCCGTAGCCGTAGCCGTCGAGCGAGACGCCGAGGACGCGCCGGCCGGGCCCGTGCCCGTGCTCGAGGAGCGGCGCCAGGACGTGGGCGAAGTGGTGCTGGACGCGGACGTGGGGCAGGCCCAGCCGCTCCGCGTAGCGCGTCGTCCGGAAGCCGGGGTGGAGGTCGGTGACCACGGCCTCGGGCTTGGCGTCGAACAGACGCAGGAGGTGGGCCAGGGCCTCCTCGAAGTAGCCGAAGTTGCGGTAGTCGTCGAGGTCGCCGAGGAACTGGGAGGTCACGACGTAGCCGTTCTTGTAGAGCGAGACCGTGTCCTTGAGCTCGCCGCCGAGGGCGACCAGGACGCGGTCCGCGCGCAGGGCCGCCGGCACCGGCTGGGGGGCCGGCACGTAGCCCCGGGCCCGGCGGACGAAGAGCGTCCGGCCGCGAACGGACTTGACGACGGAGTCGTCGGCCCGCATGGCGATGGGGCGGTCGTGGGTCAGGACGGCGTCGGCCAGGCCCTCGAGGCCCTCGGACTCGTCCTTGACGATGGGCGCGTCCTTGGCGTTGGAGCTCGTGGCCACGACGGCCTCGAGGTCCTCGAGGAGCAGGGTGTGGAGGGGCGTGTAGGGCAGCATGACGCCGACCTCGTCGAGGCCGGGGGCGACGAGGGGGATGTCCCGCCGCTTGCGGAGAAGGACGATGGGCCGGCGCGGCGAGAGGAGCAGCTCGCGCTCGGCCGGGCCGATCCGGGCCAGGCGCTCCGCCGCGGCCAGGTCGCGGGCCATCAGGGCCAGGGGCTTGGTCCGGCGGGCCTTGGTCCGGCGCAGGCGGGCCACGGCCCGGACGTCGAAGGCATCGCACATGAGGTGGAAGCCGCCGAGGCCCTTGACCGCGACGACCTTGCCGGCCCGGATGAGGGCCGCGGCCTCGCGGACGTCGCCGGGGAGCCGGCGGCCCGTGCGGCCGTCGCGGAGGGTGAGACGCGGGCCGCAGACGGGGCAGGCGATGGGCTGGGCGTGGTGCCGGCGGTCCAGGGGGTCCTCGTACTCGCGGCGGCAGTCCGGGCACATGGGGAAGCCGGCCATGGTCGTCCGGGGCCGGTCGTACGGCAGGTCGCGGACGATGGTGTAGCGGGGGCCGCAGTTGGTGCAGTTGGTGAAGGCGTAGCGGTGGCGGCGGGCCCCGGGCGCGGCGATCTCGTCGAGGCAATCGCCGCAGGCGGCGATGTCGGGCGAGATGAAGACGAAGCCGGCGGCGTCGCGCGTGGCCCGGATCGCGAAATCCCGCAGGCCCTCGGCGCGGGCGGGCCGGACGTCGAGCCGCTCGATCGCGGCCAGCGGCGGCAGGCCGGCCCGGAGGGCGTCCGGGAAGTCGCGGACGGCGGCGGCCGGGCCTTCGACGTGGATGTCCACGCCGGAGCCGGCGTTGGCCACCCAGCCCGTGAGGCCCAGGCCGCGGGCCAGGCGGTAGACGGAGGGACGGAAGCCGACGCCCTGGACGACGCCGAAGACGGTCAGGCGCGCCGCGGCCCGCGCGGCCCGGCCGCCGGCCCGGGCGGAGGCGCTCACCGGGCCGTCCTCTTCCGGGCCGCCTCCAGGCTGTAAAGGCAGCCGCAGTAGTCCTGGCGGTAGAGGCCGTGGGCCTTGCTGAGATCGACGCTCTTTTTGAAGCCGTCCTTCTTCTTGAAGTCGGATTCGAGGAAGGCCAGGCCGGGGTGACGGGCGGCGAACATCCGGCCGATGCGGTTCAGCGCGGCGGCCTTTTTCCACGGGCTGAGGCTCATGACCGTGGCGAAGGCGTCGAAGCCCTCCCGGGCGGCCCGCTCGGCCGTGCGGGCCAGGCGGACGGCGTAGCAGACGTCGCAGCGGCGGCCCTTCTCCGGCTCGTCCTTCAGCTTGCGGGTCAGGGCCAGCCAGGCGTCGGGGTCGTAGTCGTCCTCGAGCAGCGGCAGGCAGGCCGTCCTAGCCACGCGCCGGGCCTCCTCGAGCCGCAGGACGTACTCCTCGCGGGGGTGGATGTTGGAGTTGGAGAAGAAACCGGCGACGTCGTAGGCGTCGCGGAGGAGCCCGAAGACGTAGAGGGCGTCGGGGGCGCAGCAGACGTGGACGAGCAGGCGCGGCTTGGTCACGGCGTCACGTCAGGCGTTCGAGGCGCGCTTCGAGCTCGGCCACCGTCCGGTCGACGCTGTCGATCTGGAAGTAGAGGACCGCCAGCTCCTCGTGGGGGACGCGGGCCCCGTCGAGGATGCGGCCCGTCGTCTCGAACAGGGGCTCCATGAGGCGCTTGACGTCGACGATCCTGTCCTGGACGCGCTCCTTGGCCTTCTGCCACTCCCGGATCTCCTTCTCGAGGGCTTCGAGGCGGCCGCGGTACTCGGCGTCGATGCGCTGGATGGCGGCGTTGAAGACGCGGACCCGGCCCTCGACCTCCTCGAGGCGGCGGTCCAGGCGGTAGCGCTCCTCCTGGAGCAACGGCGTCCGATCGCGCAGGGCGCGGACGGCGGCGGCCAGGCCGGCGGCCTTGCCGCGGGCCCGGTCCAGGCGGGCTTTTCTCTCGGCCGGCGCCAGGCGGGGATCGGCCTCGATCGCGCCGGCGTCCGACTCGACGGCCCGGAGCTGGGCCTCGGCGTCCTCGGTCTCGCGCAGGGCGGCCTCGAGGGCGTCGAGCATCTCCCGCTTGCGGCCGGCCAGGGCCAGCATCTCCTCCTGGTGGGGCCGGCGGGCCTCCTCCTGCTCGGCGACGAGGGTGCGGAAGCGGGCCATGGCCTCGTCGTGCTCGCGGCCGAGGGTCTCGACGCGCGAGTAGACGTCGTGCCAGGTCTTGCGGTGGCGGGCGATGTCCTCCTCGAAGGCGGCCAGGCGGGCGCACTCGGCCTCGATGCAGGCGGCCCGGACGTCCTCGCTCCAGGCCAGCCTGCCCAGCTCGCGCCACAGGGCGGCCTTCTTCTCCCGCTCCTTCTTCAGCCGGACCTGGATGCGGAGGCGCGCCATGTGGCGGCGGGCCCCGGACAGGAAAGCGCTGACGCGGCGGCGGAGGTCCTTGTCGCGGAGGAAGATGAAGGCGACGAGGAGCAGGATGACGCTGAGCAGGAGCCAGAGCAGCCAGAAGGGCAGGCCGCCGTCGACGGGCGTCGGGGCGGGCGGCTGGGACGGGACCTGGAGCGTCACGAGCGGGGTCACGGCCCCATTATGGCACAGCCGCGCCCCTATCGGAAGCCGTTAAGACGATACCCGTCAAGAGAGTGCCTGGCATTCACAAACGTCAGTTTTCCCCTGGAGATGTGAAGGCCTGGCACCGGCCGCCCTATTTGTTATATTCCCTGAACAGGCGGACGAGCGTCTCCTTGTCCATGAGCTCGGACTGGCGGTGGCGAATGACGCCCTTGCCGTCGATGACGATGGTGGCCGGGATGAACTCGCCCGGGCGGTAGGCCTGGACGATCTCGGGAGTCGCCAACGCGACGGGGTAGTTGATGCCGGTCTTGCGGACCCAGTCGAGCAGGGCCGCGGCGGTGACCTCGTCGACCGAGACGCCCAGGATCTCGAGGCCCTCGCCCTTGAGTTCCTTGTAGGCCTCGATGAAGTCGGGGATCTCGCGGCGGCAGGGGGGGCACCAGGTGGCCCAGAAGTTGAGGAACAGGACCTTGCCCTTGTAGTCCGCCAACGTGATCGCGTTGCCCTGGAGGTCGTTCAGGGCGAAGTCGGGGGCGGTCTCGGCCGGGCTCTCTGTCCGGGGCTCGGCCTTGTCGGGGGCGCAGGCGGCGGCCAAGGTGGCCGCCAGCGCGAACAGGATCAGGGCCGCGGTCGCGGCGGTCGTTCTCTTCATCGGGGGCTCCTGTCGGGTCTTTTCATAGAAATACTATCAAAATTATAGTGAATCCCCGGTCGCAAGTCAAAACGGCGGCGGGCGGGACAAAAAAGAAGGAGCCAGGTCTTTACATCGCCAGGGGAAAACCGGCGTTTGTAAAGACCAGGTCCCTTCCGGATATCAGGCGCCGGCGAGCTTCAGCAGGCGCTGCCAGCGGGCGTCGACGTCGGCCTGGATGGCCGCGATCTGCTCGGGCTTGAGGTGGCGGAAGCGCCCCTGCAGCCGGACGTAGTCGTCGACGGGCTTCTTGTCCTTGAGCTTGAGGTTGATCGTGTAGGCCTCGCCGTTCTCGATCTCGAACAGCGGGAAATAGCCGTTCTGGACGGCCATCCGGGCCAGCTTGACGGTGTCCTCGGGCCGGCTCTTCCAGCCCGTCGGGCAGGGCGCGTAGACGTGGAAGAAGCGCGTGCCCTTGATGCCCTTGGCCTTCTTGACCTTCTTGACGAAGTCCTCGGGGTGGGAGACGCTGGCCGTGGCGATGTAGGGGATGCGGTGGGCGGCCATGATGGCCACCATGTCCTTCTTCGGCCGGGTCTTGAAGTGCTTGACCGGCGTCGTCGTCGTCCAGGCGCCGTAGGGCGTCGCCGACGAGCGCTGGATGCCGGTGTTCATGTAGGCCTCGTTGTCGTAGCAGACGTAGATGATGTCCTCGTTGCGCTCGGCCCCCCCCGACAGGGCCTGCAGGCCGATGTCGAAGGTGCCGCCGTCGCCGGCCCAGGCCACGACCGTCGTCTCCGTGTCGCCCGTCGCCTCCAGCCCGGCCTTGACGCCCGTCGCCGTCGACGCGGCCGTCTCGAAGGCGCAGTGGTAGATGGGGCAGTCCATCGACGAGTACGGGTAGGGTCCGTCGATGACGGCCCAGCAGCAGGCCGGGATGCACAGGGCCGTCTTCTGCCCGAGGGCCTTGAGCATATAGCGCATGGCCAGCGTGGCGCCGCAGCCCTGGCAGGCCAGGTGGCCGCAGGCCATCAGCTCATCGGGCGGGATGGTCAGGGTCATCTTCTTGTCTTTTTTGGCTTCTTGGCTCATTTCTTCACTCCGATCCAGACGATCTCCTCGCCGGCGCGGTCCTTGGTCCGCGCGTCCGCGGCCACTTCCTTGAACGAGTCCACGGTGATGTCGCGGCCGCCCAGACCGGCGATGTAGCCGAAGAGCGGGGGCATGCCGGGGCGCCCGTAGAGGGCCGACTTGACCTCCTGGGCGAAGATGCCGCCGGCGCCGTAGGAGCAGTTGCGGTCGACGACGGCCGCCTTCTTGACCCGCCCCAGGACCTCCCGGACGGCGTCGAAGGGGAAGGGCCGGAAGACCTTGATGCGCAGGTTGCCGGCCTTGACGCCGGAGGCCCGCAGGTCGTCGACGGCGGCCCGGGCCGTGTAGCCGGCCGTGCCCGAGGTGACGAAGACGAACTCGGCGTCTTCGCACTTGTAGGCGTCGACCAGGCCGAGGCGCCGGCCGAAGAGCTTTTCGTACTCGCGGCCCGTCTCCTCGATCAGGGCCGGGGCTTTCTCTATATCCTTCTGGAGGCGGTAGCGGAGCTCCATGTAGTGTTCCGAGCCGGTCAGCCCGCCGAAGGCCCGCGGATCGGCCGGGGTCAGCTTGATCTCCGGCTTGAACGGGGGCAGGAACTTGTCGACCAGGGCCTGGTCGGGGACGTCGACGACCTCGTAGGTGTGGGACAGGGCGAAGGCGTCGAGCACGACCATGGACGGGATCATCAGGGTCTCGCTGACCTTGAAGGCCTGGATGACCGTGTCGACGACCTCCTGGTTCGAGGCGCAGTAGAACTGCATCCAGCCCGTGTCCCGCTGCGACAGGCTGTCGTTCTGGTCGGCCCAGATCGACCAGCCCGGGGCCATGGACCGGTTGATGTTGCCCATGACGATGGGGTGGCGCCCGCCGGCGGCCCAGTGGAGCATCTCGTGCATGAGGGCCAGGCCCTGGGACGAGGTGGCCGTGAACGAGCGGGCCCCGGCGACCGACGAGCCGATGCAGGCGGCCATGGCCGAGTGCTCGGACTCGACCTTGATGAACTGGGCGTCGAGGGTGCCGTCGGCGCACATCTCGCTCAGGAGCTCGACGACCTGGGTCTGCGGCGTGATGGGGTAGGCCGCGATGACCTGCGAACGGGACAGCATGGCCCCGTACGACAGGGCGTGGTTGCCCATGATGACTTTCTTCATTTCCGCTCCTCCACCATGACGATGCACTTGGACGGGCATTCCTCGGCGCAGATGCCGCAGCCCTTGCAGTAGTCGTAGTCGACGACGGGCCACTCGTCGACGATGTCGATCGAGGGCTCGGGGCAGAACTTCCAGCAGATGCCGCACTTGATGCACTTGGCGAGGTCGATCTCCGGCCGGATGTTGCGCCAGGCCCCGGTCAGGTTGTGGGTCTGGCTGCCGGTCGAGCAGATCATGAGCGGCATGTCCTCGGCCGACTTGAAGACGATCTTCTTGGCTTTCTTGTCCCTCATCGGTCCTCTCCTCAGGCCTTCTCGAAGGCTTCGCGGGCCGCGGCGACGTTGTCTTCGGGCTTGATGCCGATGCCGTCCCGGATGGCCCCGGCCAGGGACTCGAACTGGGCGGCGCCGAAGATCTTGACGACGGCGCCGGCGATGGCCGTGTTGACGATCGGGGCGGCCAGGCTGCCCAGCTCGTGCCGGACGGCGATCTCGGTGGCGTTGATCGTCCGGACCCGGAACCGGCCGTGGAACGGGAAGTCCTCGGGCCGGCGGTCGCTGTTGATGACGATGGTCCCGCCGGGCTTCAGGCCGTCGGTGATGTCGATGGCCTCGACCAGGGTGGGGTCCACGACGACGACGTGGTCGGGCGTGTAGATGCGGCTCTTGTCGTAGATGGGCTTGTCGTCGATGCGGATGAAGGCGACGACGGGCGAGCCGCGGCGCTCGACGCCGAACTCGGGATAGGCCTGGACCCACTTGCCCTCTTTGGCGATGGCGTCGGCCAGGATCTTGGAGGCGACGACGGTCCCCTGACCGCCGCGGCCGTGGAAACGGATTTCGACCATGGGCCTCTCCTTGTCGGTGATGGATAAGGCGCTATTATAGGCCCGTTCGCCGCCGAAGGGAAGGCCTCGCCGGGCCGTTGACACCCCTCCCGGGCGGGCGATATAGTCGGGGCGTCAACCTTCGGTGTGGGAGGGGTCCATGAAAAGATACGGCGCGGAATTCTTCGGCACGTTCTGGCTGGTCCTCGGCGGCTGCGGCAGCGCCGTCCTGGCGGCGGCCTTCCCCGGGCTGGGCATCGGCTTCGCCGGGGTCTCGCTGGCCTTCGGCCTGACGGTCCTGACCATGGCCTTCGCCATCGGGCACATCTCCGGCTGCCACCTCAACCCGGCCGTCTCGTTCGGGCTCTGGGCCGGGGGACGGTTCCCCGCGAAGGACCTGCCGCCCTATATCGTCGCCCAGGTCCTCGGCGCGGTCGCGGCGGGCGGGGTCCTGTTCGTCATCGCCAGCGGCCGGTCCGGCTTCGACGCCGCGGCCGGTTTCGCCTCGAACGGCTACGGCGCCCATTCGCCGGGCGGTTACACGCTGCTCGCGGCCCTCGTCTGCGAGATCGTCATGACGGCCATGTTCCTGATCGTCATCCTGGGCGCGACCGACAAGCGCGCCCCGCAGGGGCTGGCGCCCGTCGCCATCGGGCTCTGCCTGACCCTCATCCACCTCGTCAGCATCCCGGTGACCAACACCTCGGTCAACCCGGCCCGGAGCACGGGCGTGGCGCTGTTCGCGGGGGGCTGGGCCCTGGCCCAACTCTGGCTGTTCTGGGTGGCGCCGATCGCCGGCGGGCTCCTGGGCGCGGCGGTCTACCGCTGGATCGGCGGCTCCAAGAGCTGATCCGGCCCGGCGTCAGAGGTTGGCGGCGCCGAAGGTGTCGCCCCGGTCGACGTCGCCCGTCTCGAGCCCCAGGCGGAACCAGCGGGCCCGCTGCTCGGACGTGCCGTGGGTGAAGGAGTCCGGGACGACATAGCCCTGCGTCTGCCTCATGATGCGGTCGTCGCCGACGGCGCTGGCCGCGTTCAGGCCCTCCTCGATGTCGCCGGATTCGAGGAAGCCCGTTTCCCGGCCGGCGTAGTGGGCCCAGATCCCGGCCAGGAAGTCGGCCTGCAGCTCCATGCGGACCATGAGCCGGTTGAAATCCCGCTCGCTGAGGCGCCCCCGCTGGGCCATGACCCGGTCGTTGATGCCGAGCAGGTTCTGGACGTGGTGGCCGACCTCGTGGGCCAGGACGTAAGCCATGGCGAAATCGCCCTCGGCCCTGAGCCGGCGCTGCATGTCCTCGAGGAAGGCCAGGTCGATGTAGACCTTGGAATCGCCGGGGCAGTAGAACGGCCCCACGGAAGAACCGGCGTACCCGCAGGCCGAATCGACGGCGCCCGTGAACAGGACGAGCTTGGGCTCGACGTAGGTCCGGCCCATCTCGCGGAACCGCTCCCGCCAGACGTCCTCGACGCTGGCCAGGACGGTGGAGATGAAGTCGCCCATCTCCCTGTCCCTCGCGCTGAGGGGCTCGCCCGCGCCCGTCGCGGCCGGTTGGTCGACCTGGAGCGACTGGGTCAGCTCGCCCGGGTTGCCGCCGAGCAGGAAGTAGAGGATGGCGACGACGATGCCCAATCCCCCCACGCCGCCGCCGATCTTGAGGCCCCGGCCGGCCCCTCCGGAGCCGCGCAGGTCCTCGACGTTGTCGCTTTTCCTGCGGCCTTGCCATCTCATGGTCCCCTCCTCGAGAATCGCATCTTATCGCGCCCGCTGGGCGCCGTAGAGCTTCTTCAGCAGGACCGCGTCGCCCTCGAGGTTGGGGCTCTCGCAGATGATCGTCCCCTCGACGCCGAGGTCGCGCAGGACCTGGAGCCACTCCTCGGTGCGGAACTCCGTCTCCTCGAGGTTGAGGTGGCGGATCTCGCCCTTGTCGCCGTACTGGATGCCGGCGATGTGGACGTGGACGTCCCTGAGGGCCCGCGGCCCGAGCTTGCGGGCGACCTTAGCCCAGACGCGGTGGAACTCGTCGTAGCCGTTGATCTTGCCCTCGCGGGCGAAGAGATGGGAGAAGTCGAGGCAGGGCTTGAGCCCGTCGACCTCCCGGCACAGGCCCAGGACCTCGTCGAGAGAGCCGAACTGCGAACGCTTGCCCATGGTCTCGACGCGCAGGGCGATCGACAGGCGCTCGGCCCGGACGACGGACATGAGCGTCCGGAGCTCCTCCTTGACCGCCGCGTAGGCCTTCTCCGGCGCGTCGGCGCCGTAGAACGCGGCGTGGAAGACGACGCTCGCCGCGCCGCAGGCCTCGCCGACGCGGGCCGTCTTGAGCAGGCGCTCCTGGCTGGCCAGGCGCTTGCCGGGGTCGGCCGAGTTGAGGTTGATGAAGTAGGGGGCGTGGACGCTCAGCCGGACGTCCGCGGCCCGGGCCGCCTCGCGGACCTTGGCGGCCGTGTCGAGGCCCATCTTGACGCCCTGGACGAACTCCAGCTCGAGGGCGTCCAGGCCGAGCTCCCGGATGCGGGCGATGCCGGCCAGGCTGGAGTCGTCGGCCGACGAGAAGGGGACCCCGGCCGTGCCGAAGCGCAGGCCCCTAGGCGCAGTCGCCATCGGACCTGCCTCCCGAGCCGAGGAACTCGCCGACGATCCTCATGGCGCAGAACTCGCCGCACATCGAGCAGGCCTTCGACCGCGACCGCCGCCGCTTGCGGACGGCGGCGAATCGGACCGGGTCGATGGCCAGCTTGCGCTGCGTCTCCCAGTCGAGGCGCTTGCGGGCCCGGGCCAGCTCGAGGTCGCGCGCCAGCGCCCCGGGCACGCCCTTGACGATGTCGGCCGCGTGGGCGGCGATCCTCGAGGCGATGAGCCCCTCGCGGACGTCGTCGTCCGTGGGCAATCCCAGGTGCTCGGCCGGCGTGACGTAGCACAGGAAGTCGGCCCCGGCCGCGGCCGCGACGGCGCCGCCGATGGCCGAGACGATGTGGTCGTAGCCCGGGGCGATGTCGGTGACGAGCGGTCCCAGGACGTAGAAGGGCGCGCCGTGACAGACCCTCTTCTCCAGGCGCATGTTCATCTCGACCTGGTCGAGCGGGACGTGACCGGGGCCCTCGACCATGACCTGGACGCCGGCGTCCCAGGCCCGTTGGACGAGCTCGCCGAGGGTCAGGAGCTCCTCGATCTGGGGCCGGTCGGTGGCGTCCAGGATGGAGCCCGGCCGCAGCCCGTCGCCCAGGCTCAGGGTGATGTCGTGCTTCCGGGCGATCCCGAGCAGGCGGTCGAAGCCGGCGTGGAAGGGGTTCTCCTTGCCCTTGTGGAGCATCCAGGCCAGGTGGAAGGCGCCGCCCCGGGAGACGACGTCGGCGACCCGGCCCTGGCGCTTGAGGCGCTCGATGGCCTTCAGGGTCAGCCCGGCGTGGACGGTCATGAAGTCGACGCCCTCGCGGGCCTGCGACTCCACGGCCTCGAAGAGGTCCTCCTCGGTCATGTCGACGATCGAGTCCCCCCGGTCCAGGGTCTTGACGGCGGCTTGGTAAATGGGAACCGTCCCCAGCGGGATGGGCGTCCGGGCCAGGATGGCCCGGCGGATGCGGCGCAGGTCGCCGCCCGTGCTCAGGTCCATCAGGGCGTCGGCGCCGTGGGCCAGGCTGATGCGGACCTTGCGCAGCTCGTCGGCCAGGCGGGGGAAGTCGCGCGAGGTGCCGAGGTTGACGTTGACCTTGGTCCGCAGGCCCTGCCCGATCGCGGCCGGCCGGCCCGGTGCGTGGGCGGGATTGAAGGGGATGACGGCCAGGCCCCGCCCGACGAGCCCGGCCAGGCGGTCCGGGTCCAGGCCCTCGGCCGCGGCGGCCTTTTTCAGGGCCGGGGAGAGGCGACCTTTGCGCGCGAGTTCGAGCTGTGTCATGGCGACGGGTTTCCTCCGAACGCGACGGGAGTACGAGTATAGAGGACGGTCCGGGGAGTGTCAAGGAACCGGACGGCGCGCGGGGGGCTAATCCGGTCCATATTTCCCTCACCCCTAAGGGTCACCTTTGGGGGTGGTTTTTCACCCCCGGATTCATCCGGCCGGACGATTGCCGCCCAGGGGGGACCCGCCATATGATGGACCCGCCATGAGACGCCGCGCTCCTTCCACGCCTCCCGCCGGTCTTCCGGACGGGACCGGAGCGCCCTGTCAGCCGCGATAGACGGTAAAACGCCCGAGCAACCTGCCGCGAGGAGCGGCGTTTTATCCAACGGCGGTAGCCTGCCGCGAAAAGTCTAGCCCCATGCCCACCGACCTCCGCAACGCCCGGCTCGTCCGGAACACGGCCCTGAACCTGGCCGGGCTGGCCCTGCCACTGGCCGTCGGCTTCTTCTCCATCCCCCTGGTCGTCCGGGCCCTGGGCCACGACCGCTTCGGCATCCTGGCCCTGGTCTGGGTGGTCTTCGGCTATTTCGGCCTGTTCGACCTCGGCCTCGGCCGGACGGCGACCCGGGCCGTCGCCGACGCCCTGGGCCGCGGCGACACGGCCCGGCTGCCGGCGACGTTCTGGACGGCGGTCCACCTCCAGGCCGGGCTCGGCCTCCTGGCCGCCGTCCTGTCCCATCTGGCGGCGCCCCTGATCGCCGGCCGCGTCCTCAACATCCCCGGGGGCTTCGAGCGCGAGACCGTCCTGACCCTGCGCCTCGTCGGCTGGTCCCTGCCGGTCATGTTCGTGGCTTCTTCCTTCCGCGGCGCCCTCGAAGCCGCCCAGCGCTTCGACCTGGTCAACGCGGTCAAGGTCCCGACGAACATCCTGTTCTACCTGCTGCCCCTCGCCGGCACGCTCCTCGGATACGAGCTGCCGGGCATCGTCGTCCTGCTCGTCCTGTCGCGGCTCGCGGCCCTGGCCGCCTGGGCCGCCCTGGCCCTGCGGGTCCTGCCGGAACTGCGGATCCGGCCCTCCGTCCGGCGCGACCTCGTCCGGCCGCTGTTCGCCTTCAGCAGCTGGCTCGGCCTGTCGAGCGTGCTCTACGCCGTGACCTCCTCGATGGACCGGCTCGTCATCGGCTCCCTCATCACCGTGGCGGCCGTCGCCTTCTACAGCGCGCCCTTCGAGGCCATCAACCGGATCGGCGTCGTCCCCGCCAGCCTGTCGATGGTCCTGTTCCCGGCCTTCTCCTATCTCGACGCCGGCGGCCGCCGCCGCGAGGTCGAGGCCCTGTTCGCCCGCTCCGTCAAGTTCCTGCTCCTGTCGACCGGCCCCGTCTTCGTCGTCCTGATCTTCTTCGCTGGGCCGCTGCTGCGGCTGTGGCTGGGCGCGGACTTCGCCGCCGAGAGCGCCTTCGCCGTCCGCGTCCTCTCGGCCGGCTTCCTGGTCAACACTGTCATCGCCGTACCCAACAACTACCTCATCGGCATCGGCCGGGTCGACGTGGCCCCGAAGTACCAGGCCGTCGAGCTCGTCGTCTTCACGGCCGCGACCTGGGCCGGGGCCAAGCTGGCCGGGATTGACGGCGTGGCCGCCGTCGCGGCCGTCCGCCTGGCCGCCTTCTCGGTCTTCCTCCTGGGCGTCTCGTTCACGTCGGGCGGCGTCCCCTTCGGTTACGTCTGGAAGAACGGCTTCGCGGGCGTTCTGGCGGCCTTGGCCCTGCTCGCGGCCGGCCTGGCCGCCTCGACGGCCCTCGGCGGCGGCGCCTGGGGCGCCGGCGCGCTCCTGGCCGTTTTCGCGGCGGCCGCCTGGGCCCGCGTCCTCACGGCGGACGAGCGGGCCTTTCTCGCCGGCCTGCTGAAGCGCCCGGGCCCGGAGGCGGCCGCGTGAAGCCCCGCGTCGCCGTCGTCCATCCGGGCCTCGTCCCCGGCGGCGGCTCCGAGGCCTGCGCGATGTGGACCGTCCAGGCCCTGAGGCCCGATCACGAGGTGATCCTCATCACGACCGGCCGGCCCGACCTGGCCGCCCTCGACCGCAGCTGCGGCACCGCGCTCGCCGGGACCGGCCTCGAGGTCGTCGCGGTCGCCCCGCCGCCCGGCACGCGGACGCGCTTCGACGCCCTGCGAGGCTTCCGCCTGGCCCGCTACTGCCGCCGCCGCGCGCCCGAGTTCGACGTCATGATCTCGGCGTACAACGTCATGGACTTCGGCCGCCCCGGCATCCAGCGGATCGCCGATTTCTCCTTCGACGATGCCCTGCGCCGCGAGCTCCACGCCGGGGCCGCCGGCGGCCCCGGCTACCGCGCCTCGCCGGCCCGGTCGCTCTACCTGGGCCTGGCCCGGGCCCTGTCGGGCGGGACGCGCGACGGCTGGAGGCGCAACCGCACTGTGGCCAACTCCGAGTGGACGCGCCGCCTGTTCGAAGCGCGCTTCGGGCTCCCCGCTTCGGTCGTCTATCCGCCCGTGGCCGCGCCGCCGCCGACGCCCGGGCCGTGGGAGGACCGCGAGGACGGCTTCGTCTTCATGGGCCGGCTGGTGCCGGAGAAGGGCCTCGACCTCGCCGTCGACATCCTGGCCCGGGTCCGGGAGACGCGCCCCGTCCACCTCCACGTCCTCGGGCGCGAGGTCCGGCCGGCTTACACGCGGGCCGTGCGGGCCCTCCGCCGCCGCCACGGCGACTGGATACGTCTCGAGGGGCCGGTCTACGGCGAGGCCAAGGCCGCTATCCTGGCCGGCCACAAGTACGGCCTGTCGGGCTGCCGCAACGAGGCCTTCGGCCTGGCCGTGGCCGAGATGGTCAAGGCCGGGGCCGTCGTCTGGGTGCCCGACGGCGGCGGCCAGACCGAGATCGTCGCCCATCCGGACCTCGTCTATCGCGACGCGGCCGGCGCCGCCGCCGCCATCCGGTCCGCGCTGGCGAGCCCGGAGCGGCTGTCCGCGCTGCGCGGCCACCTCGTCGGGCGCGCGGCCGCCTTCTCGGCCGACCGCTTCGCCGCCGGGATTCGCGCGGCCGTCGCGGACTTCCTGAAGGACGCCCATGCCCGCGCCTAGCCGGATCGCCTTCGTGGTCGCGACCAAGGACCGTCCCGACGAGCTGCGGCGCCTGTGGGCGAGCCTTGTCGCCCAGAGCCGCGTCCCCGACGAGGTCGTCGTCGTCGACGCCGGCCGCCGGCCCACGCCGCGCCTGCCCGGCGGGCCCGCCGCTCCGGTCCTGCGCCTCGTCCGCACGCCAGTCGCCTCGGCCGCCCGCCAGCGCAACCTCGGCCTCGACGCCGTCGGGCCGGACGCGGGGCTCGTCGGCTTCCTCGACGACGACGCCGTCCTCGAGCCGTCCGCCGTCGAGGAGATGATCCGCTTCTTCGAGACCGCCGGCCCCGAGGTCGGCGGGGCCGCGTTCAATCAGGCCGACCATCCGCCCCTCGAATGGCCGCAGCTCAAGACCTCGCCGCTGGCCGCCTCGCTCGGCCTCTACGACCGCCGGCGCGGCGCGGTCACGGCCTCGGGTTTCCAGACCCTCATCGGCCCGGTCGACCGCACGACCTGGACCGACTGGCTGCCGACCACGGCCTCGGTCTGGCGGCGCGACATCGTCCGGGCCTTCCGCTTCGACGAGTGGTACGCCGGTTACAGCTACCTCGAGGACCTCGATTTCAGTTACCGTGTCGGCCGGACGGCCCGCCTGGCCGTCGTCGCCGGCGCCCGCTATCTCCACCTACAGGCCGCCGGCGGCCGGGGCGGGGGGTACGCCTTCGGCGTCCGCGAGGTCCTCAACCGGGTCCACTTCGTCCGCAAGCATGAAGAGCTGTCCCTGGCCAAGTGCCGGACCGCCCTGGCCCTGCGGCTGGCGATGAGCTTGGCCCTGGCCGTTCGCGACGGCCGGACGGCGTATTTCTCCCGGGCCTTCGGCAACGCCGTCGGATTGATCAAGTCCCTGCTGTGAGACCGTGACCCCGATGCCCCTCCTCTCGCTGATCATGCCCGTGAAGGACGGGGCGGCCTACGTCGAGGCGGCCGTCGACAGCGTCCGGGCCCAGGCCTTCCGGGACTGGGAGCTCGTCGTCGTCGACGACGGCTCGGGGGACGACACGGCCCGGCTCGTCGCGGCCCTGGCCGCGGCCGACCCGCGGGTCCGCCTCGCGGCCAGTCCCGGGAGCGGCCAGGTCCCGGCCATCAATCACGGCTTCGGCCGGAGCGGCGGCGACTTCGTCAAGGTCGTGGACGCCGACGACCTCCTGGACCCGGGCTTCTCCGCGGCCTGGCCCCTTCTCGCCGCCGAAGAGGCGTCCTACCACGACGCCCTTCTGCTCGCCGACGGCGCGGACCGGCCGGGCCGCCTGCGCGTCGGCCCCCGCTTCCGGGACATGGACCTCGAGACCTCGCTGCGGCGCATCCGCGTCTCGCCGCCGCGCTGGTCCTGGACCCTGTCCCGCCGCGTCGCCGAACGCGTCTTCCCGCTGCCCGAGGGCCTGCCGACGCCGCACGAGGACGTCTTCATCGGCCTGGCCGTCAAGAAGGCGGTCCGCGTCGCCTACGTGCCGCGGCCGCTCTACGTCTACCGCCAGCACCCCGGCCAATTCTACGGCGGGCTGTTCAACCATTCCGCCGCGGCCGTGGCCCGGCGGGCCAAGGCCATGACGGGCATCATCGACTTCGTGGCCCGGAGCGAGATCGTCCGCGGCGTCGCGGACGCCGACGGACTGCTGGCCGGGCCGCGGGCCTACTTCGCGCTGCTCGGCCGCGAACGCGTGTCGTGGGGCGACATCGCCCGGGCCCCGCTCGGCTGGGCCGACAAGGCCCGGGCGGCCGTCATCCGCAAGGCCCCGGGCCTGGCCTCGCGGCTGTCGCGCTGGCGGGCGACGGGAGGCCGGACGTGAGCGCGGCGCGGCCCAAGGTCCTGGTCTCGGCCTACGCCTGCCATCCGAGCCCGGCCGCGGCCCACTTCCCGGGCGAGGCCATCCTGGGCTGGTCGCTGGCCCGGGAGATCGCCCGCTTCGCCGACATGCAGCTCATCACCTGGGCCTTCAACCGGGACGGCGTCGAGGGGACGCTCACGGACGGCGACGGCCGGCCCGCGGCCGTCCACTACGTCGCTCTGCCGGACTGCGTCCACCGGGCCCTGCGCGACCGCCACTACGGCGTGCGCTTCGACTATTTCCTGTGGCAGCGGCAGGCCGCCCGCCTGGCCCGGCACTTAGCCGCGGCCGAGCGCTTCGACCTCTTCCACCAGATCACCTTCTCCAACGACTGGATGCCGAGCTTCGTCGCCCCCTCGTTCCCCGGGCCCTTCGTCTGGGGCCCCATCGGCGGCGGGCAGCGCGTCCCGGCGCCGCTCCTGCGCACCTTGGCCCCGCGCGAGCGCCGTCAGGAGCGGGCCCGGACCTTCCTGCAGAACGTCTGGCGGGCCACCCCGGCCCGCCGGCGCACGGCCCGCAAGGCCTCGGCCATCCTGGTCTGCAACGCCGAGACCGAGGGCGTCCTGACCCGCTACGCGGACCGGGTCGTCGACTTCCCGGTCAACGGCATCCGCCGCGAGGACGTCCTCGGGGGCCCCGTGCCGGCCGCGGCCGGCGGCGGTCTCCGCCTGCTCTACGTCGGCCGGTACGACGCCATCAAGGGCCTGCCGCTGGCCCTCGAGGCCCTGCGGATCCTCGCCCGGGTCGCCCCGCCGGTGACGCTCGAGCTCGTCGGCGAGGGATCCGAGCGGCCGCGCCTCGAAGCCCTGGCCGCGCGCCTGGGCGTCTCTGACCGCCTCGTCTGGACGCCGTGGAGCCCGAGGGCGGAGATCTTCGCCAAGATGCGCCGGAGCGACGTCTTCCTTTTCCCCTCCTTGCGCGACGGGGGAGGGGCGGTCGTCGTCGAGGCCATGGCCTCGGGCCTGCCGGTCGTCTGCCTCGACGTCGGCGGGCCCGGCTTCCACGTCCGGGACGAATGGGGCTTCAAAGTCCCGCCGGGGCCTCCGGACGCCGTGGCCGCGGCTTTGGCCGCGGCTCTCGGCCGCTTCCACGCCGAGGCCGGCCTCCGGGCCCGGCTGGGCGCGGCCGGCCGCGACCGGGCCGGCTCCTATTACACGTGGGACCGCCTCGGCGAACGGCTGCGCGCGATCTACGCGGACGTCCTGGCCGGGGCGCCGCCGTGGCGGGAGGAGCGAACGTGATCGCCTCGCTCGCCCTGTGGCTGATGGCCTGGGCCGGCGTCTTCACCGGCCTCTACAACCTCGTGCCACTGCCCTCGGTCCACGATCCCCTGGCCGTCTTCCAGGCCGTCCGGGCCGTGCTGCCGCCCGCGGCCGCCTACATCGCGCTGCTGTGGGCGATGGCCACGCGGTCCCGCTTCCGGTTCGGGACCACGACGCTCGGCCTCCTCGTCGGCTACGCCGTCCTCGGCCTGATCGCGTCCGTGGCCCTGTCTCCCGACGTCGCCACGTCGCTCTATTGGGGCCTGGCCTATCTGGCCCCGCTGGCCGTGGCCTGGTTCGTCATCGAGCGGCCGGAGCCCCTGCCGGTCCTGCGGGCCATCCTGCGGCTGAACGCGGCCATCGTCATCGGGCTGCTCCTCACGGTCCTGCCCGAAGCCGTCCGCTTCGGCTTGGGCACCTCGACGCGGTTCGAGGTCTACCGCATGCCCTTCGGGCTCGGCGAGGTCCGGGCCAACGGCGTCGGCCGTTACGCCGTCGCCGTCCTCATCGTCGCCGGGGTCTCCCTGGTGACCTCGGCCTCGAAGAAGCGCTGGCTGTGGCTGCCCCTGGCCGTGCCCTCGCTCTTCGTCCTCATGCAGACCCAGTCCCGCTCGGCCCTGCTCGGCCTGGCCGTGGCCGGGATGCTCTTCGTCCTCGTCCGGGGCGTCAACCTGCGCTTCCTCGTGGCCGGGCCGGTGGCGGCCTGGGCCATCTGGACCTCGGGCGTGGCCTGGCGGGCCCGCGGCGCCTGGAGCTCGCTCGTCTTCCTGACCGGCCGCGAGAACACCTGGCAGAAGGGGTTGGCCAAGATCGGCGAGTCGCCCGTCTTCGGCTGGGGCTTCCACGCCGACCGGCTCCTGCTCGACGCCGAGCACATGCACAACTCCTACCTCCACGCCGCCATCCAGGCCGGCCTCCCCGGCGCCCTGTTCTTCGCCGCCGGCGTCGCGGTCCTGTGGCTCTTCCTGTGGCGCGGCGGCGTCCTGCGGCGGATCCGCGCGGCCGCGCCGGCGGACCAGGCCCTGCTCATGCAGTCCGTCCTCCTGCTCGGCTTCCTGACCGCCCGGAGCTTCTTCGAGTCGACGGCCGCGTTCTACGGCGTCGACCTGCTCCTGTTCGTGCCGGCCGTCGCCTACGTCTACGAGTGGGCCCTGGAGAATCCCGAAGAGGGGACGGAGGAGGCGGCGTGAGGATCTTCCTCCACACGATGTACTACCTGCCGGACTTCGGCAGCGCGCCCGTCCTCATGGACGAGCTGGCCCGCGCCCTCGCCGACGCCGGCCACGAGGTCGAGGTCGTGACGACCCTGCCCCGCGACCGCGGCCTCGCCTTCCGCGGCCTCGCCTATTCGAGGCGCCGGACGGGCCGGCTGACCGTCAAGCGCTTCTGGACCAACACGGGGTCCGGCCCGCTCGGGCGCCTCCTGGCCTGGAACGTCTATACGGCCGGGGCCCTCCTCAATATCCGGACCGTCCGCCGGGGCGACGTCCTCATCCTGCGCACGCCGCCCCTGCAACTCGGCCTGCCGGCTTTCTTCGCCAAGGCCCTGCGCGGGGCCAGGGTCCTGGTCGACGTCCAGGACATCCATCCCGACCTGGCCATCGAGTCCGGCGTCCTGCGCAACCCGTCCGGCATTCGCTTCGCCCGGGCCCTGGAGAAATGGGTCTACGGGCTGGCCGACCGGATCGCCGTCATCAGCGACGGCTTCGCCCGGAACCTCCGGCGCAAGGGCGTCCCTGAGGCCAAGCTGGCCGTGCTGCCGAATTGGGTGGACACGGACGTCCTGGCCCCCCGGCCCAAGGACAATCCCGTTTCCCGCCGCCTCGGCCTCGACGGCCGGTTCGTGGTCATGTATTCGGGGACGCTCAGCATCAGCAGCGACCGGACCCTCGGCCGGGCCCTCGAGGCGGCCGCGCTCCTGGCCGACGTGCCCGGCCTCGTCTTCGCCTTGGTCGGGGAGGGAATGAGGAAAGAAGCCCTGCGGGAGAAAGCCGCCGCGTTGGGGCTGGCCAACGTCCTCTTCCTGCCCTTCGTGCCCTACGCCGAGCTGCCGGACCTCCTGGCCGCGGCCGACGTCCTGCTCGTGCCGCTCGACCGGTCGAAGTCGGACCTGTCCGTGCCCTCGAAGCTCTACACTTGCCTGGCCGCCGGACGGCCCGTCCTGGGGCTGGCCGCGCCGGGCTCCGAGGTCGAGACCGTCCTCGTCGAGAACGGCTGCGGCCTGGCCGCGCCGCCCGACGACCCCGCGGCCGTGGCCGCGGCCGTCCGGGCCCTGGCCGCCTCGCCCGAGAGGCGCCGCGAGCTCGGCGCCAACGCCCGGGCCTACGCCGTCCGCCGCGTCTCGCGCCGGACGGTCCTGGCCCGCTACGACGCCCTGTTGAGGTCCATGGTATCCTAGGGAACGGCCCATGACGCGCGCCAAGAAGTTCCTGCTCTACGGCCTGCCGCCGCTCCTGTGGATGGCCTTCATCTTCCCGGTCGGCAACCGGGCCTTCGCCTCGAGCCGCATCTATGAGACCTTCGCCGCGGTCTTCCGCTGGCTCGCGCCGGCCGCCTCCGAAGCCGCCCTCGGCGCGGCCTACATCGTCTTCCGCAAGTCCCTCCACTTCGTCGAGTACGGCTTCCTCGTCCTGCTCCTCTACCGGGCCTTCCGGGGCGGACGGGGTCCGCTGTGGTCGAAGCGGGCCGCCGCCCTGGCCGCGGCCGGGGCCGTCGCCTACGGCTTCCTCGACGAGTTCCTGCAGTCGTTCGTCCCCAACCGCTACGGCAGCCCGCTCGACTGGGCCGTCGACACGGCCGGTATCCTGACCGCCCTAGCTTGGGTGGCCCTGACCGCGCGCCGCCGGGCCGCCGATCCGGCCGGCCGGGCCGGCCGCTTCCTCTTCCTCAAGCGGCCGTTCGACATCGCCCTGTCGTCGTTCGGGCTCTTGGTCTCGGCGCCCCTCTGGGCCGCGATCGCCGCGGCCGTCAAGATCGAGGACGGCGGCCCGGTCTTCTACGCCCAGGAGCGCGTCGGCCGGGGCGGCCGGACCTTCCGGGCCCTCAAGTTCCGGTCCATGGTCGTCGGGGCCGAGGCGGGGAGCGGGCCGGTCCAGGCCGTCGCCCGCGACCCGCGGGTGACCCGCGTCGGCCGCCTCCTCCGGGCCACGGCCATGGACGAGCTGCCCCAGCTCGTCAACATCCTCAGGGGCGACATGAGCTTCGTCGGACCGCGGGCCCTGCGGCCCAACGAGAAAGAGGTCAACGGGGACGGCCGGGCGGCCGACCTGTCCTCCGTCCCCGGCTACGCCGCCCGCCACGCCGTCCGGCCGGGGCTGACCGGCTTGGCCCAAGTCTACCTGCCGGGGGAGGCGCCGCGGCGCCGCAAGTTCCGCTACGACCTCCTCTATATAAGGCGCATGAGCTTCTGGACCGACCTGGCCCTGATGGCCCTGTCGTTCGGCATCACTTTCCGGGGGAAATGGGAGTCCCGGGAGCCCAAGGTATAGAATGGGAGCGATGAAGACCGCGGACGTCGTCGTCGTCGGGGCCGGCCCGAGCGGTCTGCGGACCGCCGCCCGCCTGGCCGCGGCCGGCCTCCGCGTGCGGGTCCTGGAGCGCAAGCCACGGGCCGGGGCCGGCGTCCTCTGCACCGGCATCGTCGGGCTCGAGGTCTTCGACGACTTCGGCCTCGACCGCGGCCCCATCGTCGAGGAACTGCGGACCGTACGGCTGGTCTCGCCGTACGCGACCGAGTTCCTCTACGAGCATCCCCGGGCCTTCGCCGGCGTGGTCGACCGCGCGCGTTTCGACGGGGCCCTGGCCGCGGCCGCGACCGCGGCCGGCGCGGCCGTGGTCTGCGACACCCGGGTCGAGGACGTCGCCGTCGGCCCGGACGGGGTCGTCCTCACCGCGCGCGACGCCGGCGGCCGCCGGCGCCGCGAGACGGCCGAGGTGGCCGTGCTGGCCACCGGCGTCGACTTCGCCCTGTCCAGGAAGCTGGGCCTGTCGGCGCCGCGCGATTTCCTCATGGGGGCCCAGGTCGAGTGCGACGCGCCGGGCGCCGCCACGACCACGCTCTTCTTCGGCCGCGACGTCGCCCCGGGCGCCTTCGCCTGGTCCGTCCCCGCCGGCCGCGGCCGGGCCCGGATCGGCCTGCTGACCCGGAAGGATCCCAGGGCCTGCCTCCACCGCCTTCTCGACCGCCACTTCGGCGGCGTCCGCGGCGCGTCCGAGACCTGCGCCGTCCGGACCAAGCCCGTGGCCCAGGGATTGCTCGCCCGCACGGCCGGCGACCGCGTCCTGGCCGTCGGCGAAGCGGCCGGACAGACCAAGACGACGACCGGCGGCGGCATCAGCTACGGGTTGGCCTGCGCCGACCTGGCCGCCAAGACGGTCGTCGAGGCCTTCGGCCGCTCGGACTTCGGACCGGCCTCCCTTTCGGCTTACGAGCGCCGCTGGAAGGCCCGGCTGCAGAAGGAGATCCTGGTCGGCCAGTACACCCGGCGGATGTGCGCCCGCCTGAGCGACGGCCGCATCGAGAGCCTGTTCCAGCTGGCCCGGACCGACGGCATCGTCCCCATCATCCGCGAGCGGGCGGATTTCGATTGGCACAGCGGCCTCATCTTCGCCCTGCTCCAGAGGCTCTCGTTCATGAGGTTCTTCCGCCACGTCCGGGACCGCCTCGGTCCCTTCAGCGCGTCCTGATCGTTCGACCGATGACACACCGCGCCCCGATCACCGCCGTCTTGGCCGTCCTGGCCCTGGCCGCGGCCGTCCGCCTCGAGGCCCAGGCCTACCGGACCTTCCGCGAGGAGGCCGACACCATCCGCGAGACGGCCCGGCTCCGCGTCGGGCCCCTGCGGCTGCGGCCCCTGTTCCGGCTGTCCGAGGCCGGCTACGACTCGAACGTCTACTTCCGTCCGGACGGCGGCGCCGAGGCCGTCGGGGACGTCACGGCGACCCTCGCGCCCGAGCTCAGGGCCCACTGGCTCGTCGGGAGCTCCCTCATCCTGACGGCCACCGAGAGCCCCGAATACCTCTTCTACGCCCGGGAGAAGGGCCAGCGGGCCTTCAGCAACAATTTTTCCGGCGGGATGAGGGCCCTGCTTCTCGGCCGCCTCTCGCTCGCGGCCGACTGGCACGCCTATGCCCACGTCCGGAGGGGGACGAGCGAGCTCGACCGCCGGGTCCGCGACACCCGGACCGGCGGCTCGGCCCGGCTGTTCTTCGAGACGGCCCGCGGCACGGCCTTCGGGGCGGCGGCCGCCGTCGAAGACATCCGCTTCGAGGACCTCGCCGCCGGCGGCGCCGACGACCCCTACGCCCGGGCCCTCGACCGGCGCGAGACCTCGGCCGCGGCCGAGTTCCACTACCGGGTCTTCACCCGCAGCTCCCTGGTCGCCGCGGCCGGCTGGACGCGTTTCGCGTTCACGGACCCGGCCTCGGCCTGGCGCGACGCCGAGTCGTTCGAGGTCCGCGGCGGCTTCCGTTTCCCGCTCTCCGGCCGGGCCCGGGGCGCGGTCATCGCCGGCTGGAAGTCGTTCCGGCCGGACTCGCCGGAGCGCCGGCCCTTTGCGGGCCTCGTCGCCGCCTCCGAGGTCTACGTCCGCCTCGGCCGCGTCGCCGTCACCGTGGGCTACGACCGCGACAGCGCCTTCTCCTACAACGAGACGGCCTATTACTACGTGGACGGCCGGGGCCGGGCCGCCCTGTCGCTCTACCTGGCCCCGTTCCTGCGTCTCGACGGCGGCGTCCAGTACGGGACCATGGCCTACCCCGAGCCGCAGACGGTCTGGACCGGCGGCGGGCCCGTCCTCGTCGAGCGCCGCGAGGACATCCAGCGGACCTTTTCCGCCGGCCCGGTCGTGCGCCTGGCCGGCTCGGTCGGGCTGGGCCTGACCTACAACTTTTACAAGCGGACGTCCAACGCCCCGGGCTTCGACGTCCGCAGGAACTTCGCCGGAGCGTTCCTGACCTACGAATTCTAGCTTCCGGCCCAAGGAGTCGACCATGTCCCACACGCTACGGACCGCCGGGTTCGTCCTGGCCGCCCTGGCCCTGGCGCTCGCCGCCGCGGCCCCGGCCGCCCAGGAGGCCAGCGCCGAATACAAGATCGGGCCCAAGGACCTGCTGGAGATCAGCGTCCTCGGCGTCGCGGAGATCAACAAGCTCGTCGTCCGCGTCTCCGAGGAGGGCCGCATCACCCTGCCCCTCCTGGGCGAAGTGGAGGTCGGCAACCTGACCAAGTTCGAGGTCGAGAAGAAACTGGCCCGGCTGGCCGGGGAGAAGATCGTCCTCAAGCCCCAGGTCACCGTCCACATCCTCGAGTACATCAGCCGCCGCGTCTCCGTCGTCGGGGCCGTGGGCAAGCCCGGGCCGTACGAGCTCCTCGGCCGCCAGACGGTCCTGTCGCTCGTCTCCGAGGCCGGCGGGCTGACGCCGGACGCCGGCGAGGAGATCATCGTCATCCGCCAGCTCCCGGGAGGGGAGAGCACGGCCCTGCGCCTCTCCATCGACGGCCTGTTCGTCCAGGGCGACCCCAAGCTCAACGTCGCCCTCGAGCCGGGCGACGTCATCAACGTGCCCGTCGACAAGCCCGTCCCCATCTACGTCTTCGGCCAGGTCCGCAATCCGGGGGCCCTGCAGGTCCGCCGCTCCAGCCTGCCGACCCTGACGCAGGCCATCGCCCAGGCCGGCGGCTTCACCGACCGGGCCAACAAGAAGCGGGTCCAGATCCGGCGCAAGGACGCGGCCGGCAAGGACCTCGAGTTCACGGTCAACGTCCGCAACATCCTCAAGGGCAAGATCAAGGACATCCCGCTCAAGGTCAACGATACGGTCTACGTCCCGGAGAGCCTCCTCTAGCCCGGGCCGTCGGGGAGAACCGCCATGAAAGGTTTCGCCAGCAAGACGGACAGGAAGGAGGCCGACCTCCTCGAATACGCCCGCGTCCTCCTCAAGCGGAAGTGGGTCCTGATCACGTTCGCCGGGGCCCTGGTCGTCGCGGCGGCCGTGGCTTCGTTCACCAAGACGCCGCTCTACCGGGCCACGGCCACCCTGCTCATCGACGAGCCGGGCGCGAGCCTGCTCAACATCCAGGACGTCCTCAACGCCGGGGCCTACTACCGCAACGACTTCATGGGCACCTATTTCAACACCCAGCTCCGGCTCCTGACCAGCCGGTCGCTGGCCGAGCGGGTGGCCAAGAGGCTCGACCTGGCCGCCCGGCCCGAGTTCCGGGCCGCCGCCGCGCCGCGGCGGAGCCTGGCCGGCCGGGTCAAGGACGCCGTGACCTTCCGCTGGCTCTTCGGGGGGGGCGGCAAGAAGGGCGGCCCCGGCGAAGAGGCCGCCCCGGCCTCCGCCGCCTTCGCCGTCCAGGGCGGCCTGAGCGTGGCCCCCATCCCGGAGACCCGGCTCGTCTACGTCAGCTACGTCTCGACCCACGCCGGCCTGGCCGCCGACGTCGTCAACGCCCTGGTCGAGGAATTCGTCAGCTTCTCCGTCGAGACCCGCTACGAGGCCACCAAGCAGACCTCGGAGTTCCTGACCGAGCAGGTGGCCCTGCTGCGCGAGGACCTCAAGCGCAAGGAGGAGGACCTCCAAAAGTACGGCACGGAGAAGAACCTCCTCTACCTCAGCGACAACGAGAGCGCCGTCGTTAACAACTTCGCCTCGGTCAACACGGCCCTGACGGCGGCCCAGATCGACCGCTACGCCAAGGAGTCGGCCTATCTCGAGCTCAAGAAGCTCAACGCCGACTCCCTGCCCGAGTCCGTCAACAACCCGACCATCCAGGCCCTGCGGACGACCTACACCCAGGTCAAGTCCGACTACGAGGAGAAGGGCAAGATCTACCGGCCCGACTACCCCGAGATGGTCCAGCTCAAGGCCCGCCTGGACGCCACCCGCAACACCCTCCAGGAGGAGATCCGCAAGGCCGTCGGTACGGCCGAGGCCGATTACCGCGCCGCCCTCAAGAAGGAGGGCTCCCTCCAGGGCCTGCTCGACGAGCAGCGGGGCGACGTGACGAAGATGAACAAGAACGCCATCTTCTACCACACCCTGCGGACCGAGGTCGAGAACATGCGGACCCTCCTCAGCACCCTGGTCGCCAAGCAGAACGAGATCCAGGTCTCCAGCCAGCTCGGCGGCCTGCGGACGAGCAACATCAAGGTCGTCGACCACGCCCTGGTGCCGCCGGGCCCGTTCACCCCGGACGTCAAGCGCAACCTCCTCGTGGCCCTGCTCCTCGGCCTCGTCGGCGGCGTCGGCCTGGTCTTCCTGGTCGAGTCCCTGGACAACACCGTCAAGGGCCCCGAGGACGTCGAGAAGCTCGTCGGCCTGCCCTCGCTCGGCGTCATCCCGTTCCTGACCGCCGCCGGCGGCCGCAAGAAGAACGACGTCTACGGCTCCTACCGGAGCTACGGGGACGAGGAGGCCCGGCCCGCGGCGGCCGCGCCGGAGGTCCGCGAGATCGAGCTCATCAACCACCTTTACCCCAAGTTCTCGATCGCCGAGGACTACCGGACCGTGCGGACCTCGATCCTGTTCTCCCACGCCGACGGGGCGCCCCGGACGATCTGCTTCACCAGCACCCTGCCCCAGGAGGGCAAGACGGCCACCGTGGCCAACCTGGCCGTGTCCTTCGCCCAGCTCGAGGGCAAAGTCCTCATCGTCGACGCCGACCTGCGCAAACCCCGGCTGAGCCGGATCTTTAACCTGCGCAACGCGCTCGGCCTGAGCAGCTTCTTGGCCGGCAAGAACGGCTTCGACGAGGTCGTCCAGAAGACGAGCATCGAGAACGTCTGGACCGTCCCCAGCGGCCCCCATCCGCCCAACCCGGCCGAGCTCCTGAACTCCCGGCGCATGAAAGAGCTGCTGGCCCTGGCCAAGGAGCGCTTCAGCGTCGTCCTGCTCGACACGCCGCCTATCCTGGCCGTCATCGACCCGGTCATTGTCAGCTCCCTCACCGACTCGACCGTCTTCGTCGTCCGGGCCGGCAAGACGACCCGCCGCCCGTTGGCCCGGGCCGTCGAGGAGGTCCGCAAGGCCAAGGCCGACATCTTGGGCGTCGTCTTCAACGAAGTCCGCATCGGCCGGCAGGGTATCGGCACGCCGTTCTACCATTACTATGAGTACGAGTACGAATCCGACGGTTCCGCCGACGCCGGCGGACGGAAGGCCGACGGGAAGCCATGAGCCTCAAGGTCCTGGAATACGGGCTCCTGGCCCTGCTCCTGTGGAGCCCCCTGCCGGCCGCCTCGGTCGAGGCCTGGGCCGTGTTCGGCATCGAGCTGGCCGTGGCCGTCCTGGCCGCGGCCTGGGTCCTGGCCGACCCGAAGCCGCGCCTCAATCCCCACCTGCCGCCGCTCCTGAAGAGCACGCGGCCGCTCGCGGCCGCCTTCTTCGGCTTCCTGGCCCTCCAGGTCCTGCCGCTGCCGGTGGCCGCGGTCCGGCTCCTGGCCCCGGCCGCGGTCCGCTTCCGGGAGCTCTACGACCCCGGCTTCGCCGGCCGCCGCTTCACGACCCTGTCGGTCTCGCCGTCGGCGACCGTCCGCGAGGCCCTGTTCCTGGCCTCCCTATTCCTACTGGGTTGGCTCGTCCTGCGGGCCGCCGGCCGCGGCCGCCGCATCCGGGCCGTCATCGTCGCCCTGGTCGCGTCGGGCGTCTTCCAGGCCCTCTACGGGCTCTTCGAGCTGACCCGCTCCGAGCCCCGCCTCCTTTTTTATAAGAAGGTCTTCAGCCCCCACGCGGCCACCGGCACCTTCGTCAACGGCAACCATTTCTCGGGCTACCTGGAGATGATCATCCCGCTGGCGCTGGGCCTGGCCGTGGCCCGCATGAACATGATGACCTTCGGGGTCCAAGGCTTCCGGGAGAAGGTCCGCCTGTGGACCTCCAAGGGGGTCCTGGGCACCGTCCTGCTCTTCGCCGCGGCGGCCGTCATGGCCCTGGCCATCCTGCTGTCGAACTCCCGGTCCGGCGTCGTCGTCCTGGCCTTCACGGTCTTTCTCTTCTTCGGCCTGACCGTCGTCTCCTACAGCCGGCTGGGCTTCCGCCAGCCCTGGGTCGGCCGGGCCATCCGGGCCACCGTGCTGGCCGTCACCGTCATGGCCGTCCTGGCCGGCGCCGGCTCGACCGTCCGCCGCTTCGCCCTCGACGACATCCTCCACGAGGACCGGCCGCTCTACTGGGCCAACACGGCCGACATGATCGGCGACTTCCCGGTCTTCGGGACCGGCCTGGGCACGTTCGCCTCGGCCTACAACGCCTACGAGACGCGCCAGGGCGGCGACATGGCCCTCATCCACGCCCATAACGAGTACCTCGAGACGGCCGCCGAGCTCGGCGTGCTCGGGGCGCTCCTGCTCCTGGGCGTCATCCTGTCCCTGGCCGTCCGGGCCTTCCTCGTCTGGCGCGGGCGGCGCAACGCCCAGGCCCGGGCCCTGGCCCTCGGCGGCATCGTTTCGCTCGCCGGGGCCGGACTGCACGCCTTCACCGACTTCAACCTCCACATCCCCGCCAACATGGTCCTGTTCACCGTCGTCCTGGCCCTGACCGTGGTCATGGCCCATTACCGCAAGAGCTGAGGCCCGCCGTGAAGACCAAGATCCTCCCGCTCGCCGGCCTGATCCTTCTGGCCGCGCTCCAGGCCGCGGTCGCCACCAACGCCCACCTCGCCTGGAAGGGCCAGGCCGCCGCCGGACCCGAGGCCCGGCTTCGCGTCCTCGGCCGGGCCGACGCCGTCTGGCCCTGGAACGCGGCCGTAGCCGCCGATCTCGGCCGGGCCTGGTTCGAGGGCGGGGCCGAGGCCCTGGCCGACCCGGCCAAGCGCGACACCTGGTTCCGGCGCTCCGCCGAGGCCTTCCTCCGCTCCCTGCGGCTCGATCCCGGCGCCCCGGCGGCCCACTTCCATTTCGCCCAGACCCTTCTCTACATGGGTTACCTGGGACTGCCCGCGCCGGCCGACCCACTCGACGAGTACGAGAGGGCGGCCCGCCTGGCCGGCCACAACGGCCAAATCCGCTACGAGGTGGGGAGGATCATGGCCGGACTGTGGCCCTCCCTCAAGCCCGACCGGCGGGATCTCGCCGCCGGCCTCCTGAAGAAGGCCTTGGCCGCGGGCGATCCCGACCGCCTTCTCGGCATCCTCGAGACCTGGTCCCTCCAGGGCGGCGACCCGGAACTCATCGAGCGCGTCCTGCCCGAGGAGGCCGGCTCGCTCCGGACCTACGCCCGGTTCCTGGGGGAGAGGGGCCTCTCGCGCGAGGCCCGCCTGTCGGCCCTGGCCCGGGCCGAAGCGCTCGATCTGGCCGCGGCCCGGGCCGCGCTCGACCGCGGCCGCCGCGAGGCCGAGGCCTTCCGCCCGGCCGAGGCCGCCGCCCGTTACGCCGCCGCGCTCGAGGCCCTCGGCCGGATCCGCTTCTATCAGGACCTCGCGGGGACCGAGCTCTTCTCTCCCGAGGACCACGCCGCGGCGGGGCGCGCCGTCCGGCGGGCCCTGGCCATGAGCCGGGTCGAGGCGGCCCGCTCGCTCGCGGACGAGGACGGTTCGATCGCCGCCTACCTCGCCGTCGAGGACGACCCCGTGTCGCTCGGCGAGTTCGAGTCCTTCCTCAAGGAGCGGGGCCTGCTGGCCGAGCCGCCGACGGCCGCGGCCCCGTTCAAGGACCTGCGCACGCTGGCCTTCCGCACGGCCCTCGATTTCCGGATGAACCGCTACCGCGACATCGTCCGGACCGGCGATCTGCTCGAGTCGAGCTCGCTCGTCATCGCTCCGGCCGGCCGGGCCGACTACGCCCGCGTCCTGGGCCTGGTCGGCGAGTCGTGCCTCAAGCTCGACTCCGTCTACCAGGCCGAGAGGTTCCTGCTGCGGGCCCTCGAGGTCGAACCCGGCGACCTCGATCGCCTCCTGGCCCTCGAGCGCTGCTACGCGCGGGTCAACGAAGAGGACAAGGCCGCCGCCGTCCGCCGGGAGATCGACCTCCTGGTGAGCCCGGCGGCGATCGACCTCGGCGGGCTCACGGTGGAAAAGGGGAGCGCGGCGTCCGTCCCGTTCGTATCCGACGGGCGCCCCCGGACGGTCCGCCTGGAGCTCGCCCCGGCGACGGCGGGGGGCCGCCCCCTCGTCTCGATCTTCCTCAACGGCCGGGTGATCTGGGAAAATATCGGGGACACCGGCTCGGTGAGCCTCCCCATCCGGCCGCGCCAGGGGAAAAACGTCCTGGAGGTCGTCCCGGTCAGCGAGACCCTCCTTTTGACCGCCCTAACTTTCGTCGAATGAAACGCTTAGGCCCTTGACTTTTCGGGCCCTAGGCGCCTATCATATCTGTTGCCAAGGAGAAAGCCCATGAGGCGAGGTGCCAAGGTCTTGGTCTCATGGGGATCGGCCCTCGCGCTGGTCCTCGTTCTCGTCCCGTCCGCGCTGCGGTCCCAAGCGCCCGCCGGAGGCGGTCTGGTCGGATTCGTCTACGAGCAGGACGGCTCGACCCCGGTCGCCGGGGCGGTCGTCGTGGTCAAGAACGTCTCGACCGGGGCCGTCACCGAGGCCGGCCGTTCGGACGCGCTGGGCATCTTCCGGGTCCCGGGGCTCGGCCCCGGCCTCTACGCCCTCGGCGTGACCTCGCCGCGCGGCAACTTCAATTCCCAGGACTTTTTCGGCGTCACGGCCGGCAAGACCTCCAAGATCACGGTCGCCCTCAACCCCTACGACTCCGAGGCGGCCGCGGCCGCCGCCGCCGTCATCAAGGCGCAGCGGGACAAGGGCGAGGCCTTCATCGGCAAGGTCGTCAAGTACCTCGCCGAGACCAAGGAGGCCGAGGTCCTGATCGAAATCGGCCTCATCCAATCCGAGGACCGCATCCACGTCAAAGGCCAAACGACGGACTTCTACCAGGACATGCGCTCTCTCAAGGCCTACGGGGCCAAGGCCAAGCGGGTGACGTCGGGTTACACCGCCGTCATCCGGACCGCCAAGCCCTGCGAGGCCGGCGACTTCGTCTACATCGTCTGCAAGCGGGGCGTGCCGCCGTTCTTCCTGGCGCCGCTCGGCATCGCGGCCATCGTGGCCGGGGCCATCCCGCTCGAGGCGATCTACGACGACATCCACGTCTCGCCCTACCGCATCCGGCAGGATCACTGACCCGTTCCGGATCCCGGTCCGCGCCCGGCGCGGGCCCGGCCTCCCTTCGAAACCGTGACAGAGAACCCTCAGGCCCGTCTGCTCGTCCTCGGCTCCCGCTTCGCGCCCGGGGCGGGGACGGAAGGGGAGGTCCGCCGCCTGGCCGGGGAGATCCGCGACTGGAGCGCGCTCCTGGCCCGGGCCGAGGACGAGGGCGTCGGGCCGCTCCTCTATCTGACCCTCCGCGGCGAGCCTGCGGCCGTGCCCGCCGCCGCCCTGGAAGGCCTGCGCCGGAGCTTCCTGCGCAACCTGGCCCGCAACACCGTGCTCTACCGCGAGCTCGAGCCGTTCCTGGCGGCGGTCCGCCGCGACGGCCTGCGGGCGGCCCTGACCAAGGGCGCCCGGCTGGCCCTCGACGTCTATCCCGACCTCGCCCTCCGTCCCTTCTGGGACGTCGACTTCGTCGTCCACCCCGCGGATTGGCCGGCGGTGCGCCGCGTCCTCCGCGGCCTCGGCTTCGAAGAGGCGGAAGGAGCCCCGGCGCCGGCGGCCGACGGCGCGGGCCGGCCCCTCGATTGGGCCTATTCGCCCTATTTCCGCAGGGGCCCGCTGTTCCTCGAGTTCCACTCCAGCCCGCTCGGCCTCCACTTCCCGGGCCGGGACGAGGACGGCTTCTGGTCGTCGGCCGGGCGCCTGGCCGTCCGCGGCACCGAGGCCCTGGTCCTGCCGGCCGAGAACGAGCTCTGCTATCTCTGCGTCCACGCCCTGCAGCACTCCTACGAGCGGCTCGTCTGGCTGGCCGACATCGCCGGCCTGGCCGCGCGTCCCGGCCTCGACTGGGACTGGATCGTCCGGATCGCCCGCGAGGCCCGCGTCCGCGGCCCCGTCCATCACGGCCTGAGCCTGGCCGGCACGCTCTGGCCCGGGTCCGTCCCCGGCCGGGCCCTGGCCGCGCTCCGCCCCGCTCGGGCCGAGTCGGCAGCCCTGCGCCTGCTCTGGCCGCCCGGCGCGACGGCCGGCCGCCGGCGCGCGCCGGCCTGGCCCTATTACATGCCCTCGGTCCTCTCGCTCTGCGAGCGCCGGGACCTCGGGCTGGCC
Organism: Candidatus Aminicenantota bacterium; assembly: GCA_017999365.1. Lineage (GTDB taxonomy): Bacteria > Acidobacteriota > Aminicenantia > Aminicenantales > Saccharicenantaceae > RBG-16-66-30. The sequence goes on along the minus strand of JAGNLW010000001.1, from coordinate 560,181 downwards.
GCCCGGACGCTGCGGGCCATCTTCTTCCCGCCGCGGGCCTGGCTGGCCGCGGCCACGGGCACGCCCGAGGGCTCCCTCCGTCTCTACGGCCGCTATCTCGAGCGCCTGGCCCGGCCGGTCCTGGTCGCGGCGCGGCGCCTGGTGGATCCCCGATGAGCGGCGCTCCCGCGATCCTCGCCGACGGCCTGGTCAAGCGCTATCCCGTCTTCCGGGGCTTCCGCGAGCTCCTGCGCCGCCCGTTCGACCGGAGGACGGTCACGGCCCTCGACGGCCTCGACCTCTCGGCCGGGCCCGGCCGCGTCCTCTGCCTCCTCGGACCGAACGGCGCGGGCAAGACGACGCTGCTCAAGGTCCTGTCCTCGCTCGTGCTGCCCGACGGCGGCCGGGCCTTCGTCGACGGCCGCGACGTCGCGGCCGAGCCGGCCGCCGCCCGGCGGGCCGTGGCCTTCGCGGTCAACGACGAGCGCAGCTTCTACGGCCGGCTGACGGGCCGCCAGAACCTGGAGTTCTTCGGCGCCCTCTACGGCCTCGCCGGCGCCGCCCGCGACCGCCGCGTCGCCGAGGTGCTGAGCCTGGCCGGCCTCGACGACGCGGCCGGCCTGCGCTTCAACGGCTACTCCTCGGGCATGCGGCAGATGCTGGCGTTGGCCCGGGCCCTGCTGGCGGACGCGCCCATCCTGCTGGCCGACGAGCCGACCCGCTCGCTCGATCCCCGGGCCGCCGACCGCGTCCGGGCTTTTCTGCGCGGCGAGCTGGCCGGCCGGCGGGGCAAGACCGTCCTGTGGGCCACGCACGACCTCGCCGAGGCCGCCGGCCAGGCCGACGACATCGCGGTCATCGCCCGGGGCCGGGTCCGTCTGGCCGGTCCGGCGTCGGCCTGGGCCGCGGAGGGACCGGAGTCCCTGCGGCGGGACTACGAGCGGGCCGTCGCGGCGGGGGAGGACCGGCCGTGAACGGACCGGCGCGGACCGGCGCCCGGCCGGGCTTGGCCGTCCTGCTGGCCGCGTTCCTGCGCCGCGACCTGCGCGAAGCCCTGACCTACAAGCTGTCGTTCGTCTCCTCGGCGGCGGCCATGCTGCTGTCGTCGGCGACGTTCTACTTCGTGGCCAAGCTCGTCCCGGCCGGCGCGCCCGGTCTGGGGCCGTTCGGCGGCGACTACTTCGGCTTCGCCGTGGTCGGCGTGGCCTTCTCGAGCCTCCTGGGCATCTTCCAGGAGGGCCTGCCGGCGGTCCTGCGCGGCGCCCAGGTCTCGGGGACCCTGGAGGCCCTGCTCGTCACCCCCGCGCCCGTCCCGGCCATCCTGTTCGGCTCGTCCCTCTACCCGCTCATCGTCCAGGTCCTGCGGACCGTCCTCCACTTGGGCGTGGCCGCGGCCCTGTTCGGCCTGTCGTTCGGCCGGGTCAATGTCCCCGGCCTCGCCGCCGTGGCGGCGCTGACCGTCGTCTGCTTCCTGAGCGTCGGCGTCCTCTCGGCCAGCTTCATCCTGGTCTACAAGTCCGGCAACCCCTTCGGCTGGCTCCTGGGCACGGTCTCGGGCCTGTTCGGCGGGGTCGTTTTCCCGGTGGCCCTGCTGCCCGGCTGGCTGCGCTGGATCTCGTCGCTCCTGCCCGTCACCTACGCCCTCGACGGGGTGCGCCGGAGCCTGCTGGCCTCGTCCGGGTTCGCCGACATCCTGCCCGACATCGCCGCTCTGGCCGTCTTCGACGCCGTCCTCGTCCCCCTGAGCCTGGCCGCCTTCCGCCTGGCCCTGCGCAAGGCCAAGAAGGACGGCACCCTGGCCCAGTTCTGAATTCCCCGACAATCTGCTACCATACAGGCAGCAGTCCACGACACCCATGACCAAGCGAACCGTCCCGCTCGCCCTCCTCGCCGCCGCCCTGGTCGTCCGCGCCGCGTCCGGCGCGGGCCAGGTGCCGCCCGAGGTCCGGGCCCGGGCGGCCAACCTCACGGCCGCGCTCGAGCGCATCGAGGCCGGGAGCCGTCCGGCCGCCCCCCGTCCCGGCGCGCCGGCCGCGGCGCCGGGCGAGCGCCGCCTGACCTTCACCGAGGCCGAGTTCAACGCCTACGTCGCCTGCCGACTGGCGGACGCCGACGAGCGCTACGTCAAGTCGGTCGCTCTCAAGCTCCTGGACGGCGACCGGTACGAAGGCCGCGTGGCCATCGACCTCGGCAAGCCGCAGGCCTCGGGGCTGCTGCCCCAGAAGCAGGACCTGCTCTTCGCCGGCCGGTTCGAGAGCCGCGAGGGGCAGATCCGGGTCGCGCTCGACAGCCTCTACCTCGGCACCCAGCCCATCTCGCCGGCCCTCATCGACATGGTCATCGAGATCGTCTCCCGGCTGCAGGGCGTCGAGCCGACGACCCTCAAGGATTGGTACGACCTGCCCCGCGGCGTCTCGCGGCTGGAGACGGAGGCCGGGCGGGTCGTGGTCGTCTACTGAGCGCGCGAGGGAGGGGAGGGCAACGCCGTGATCCGCATCATCAGCGGCCTCTACAAGGGCCGGCGCCTCAAGCTGGTCTCCAGCGCCAACGTCCGCCCGATGCAGGACAAGGTCAAGGGGGCGCTGTTCAGCGTCCTGGCCGGGCAGTTGAAGGACGCCGTCTGTCTCGACGGCTTCTCGGGCACGGGCTCGATCGGCCTGGAGGCCCTCAGCCGCGGCGCCGCCCGCTGCGTCTTCGTCGACGAGTTCTATCCCGCGGTCAAGGTCATCCGCGACAACGTCGCCAAGTGCGGCGCCGAGGACAAGTCCGTCGTCTTGCACCGCGAATTCAACCGGGCCGCCATCGACCTCGCCAAACAGGGCGTCCGCTTCGACCTCGTCTTCCTCGATCCGCCCTACAGGCTGCTCGAGGAGCGCAATCCCCTCCGCGTCCTGCGCAAGCGGGGCCTGGTCAAACCGGGCGGCCTCGTCGTCCTGCGCCACTACTACCGGACCAGGATCAAGCTCGGCGACTTCCCGCTCCGGCGCCGCATCGAGCTCGGCGACGACGTCCTGGCCCTGTTCGCCGCGCCCGAGGCCGAGGCCGCGCCCGCAGCCGGGCCCGGGGACGCGCCGGCGGAGGCGCCCGCGGCCGGGCCCTTGCCCCGCCGCTCCCGTTCCCGTAAAATGAAGCCATGAAGAAGACGGGGTCGGGGGCGGATCCGTTCTGGAAAGAGGCCCCGCTCGTCGACGAGAACGAGATCTTCAGCGAGCTCCACGTCAAACGGGGCAGCTCCCTCTTCCTCGGCCGCTACTCCCTCAACGAGGTCCTGGCCGTCCTCAACAAGAAGGGCTTCCTCAAGGAGGCCCGCAAGCGCTTCCTGTGGCCCCTCGCCTACGAGCTCGACTCGTCCGAGTACCCCCTGCAGCGCCTCCAGATCTTCCTCCGCGAGCCCGGCCCGGATAACCTCATCGTCGACGTCAAGCTCAAGGAGTGCGAGTTCGCCCCCCGCGAGACCGCGGCCGGGCCGTCCGGCCTGCCGCCCCAGAAGGCCCTGGCCTTCGAGTGGCTGACCCTGCAGAACCCGCTGGCCAAGAAGGGCGAACCGTTCTCGCCCCTGCCCGGGCAGACCCGGCCGGGGCTGTCCATGCGCTCCCGGATCATGGACCTGTTCGTCTACATCGGGCGCCTGACCCGCAAGGACGCCCTGCTGGCCTTCCCGGCCTACTTTCACAACGCCGTCCTGTTCTCCCGCTACTTCCATTTCTGGAACCCGGCCAAGGAGGCCGAGGTCCGGGCCATCCGGCGGGCCTTCAGCCACGTGCCGTTCCGCCAGCTGGCCTGGATCGTCCACCTCAACTGCCTGAGGCGGGCCGACGGCTCGGTCTACGAGTGGCGGGCCGAGGAACAGCTCTACCCCATGACCCGCCCGCTCAAGGACCATTTCGACTCCCGCCGCTACCGCGAGGCCGTCAAAACGGCCCTGCGGGACCTGGAATTCACGGTCGACAGGGACGAATTCGAGCGCCGTTCGGCCGAGATCCCGGCCTTTTGCGGCGGGGCCTAGATTCTGCTATAATACCGCGCTCAAGGAGATCGTCCTATGAAGAAAGACGTCCATCCCGAATACCAGGAATGCGTCGTGACCTGCGCCTGCGGCAACACGTTCAAGACCCGCTCGACCAAGAAGGAGATCCGGGTCGAGATCTGCTCGATGTGCCACCCCTTCTTCACGGGCAAGCAGAAGTTCATCGACAGCGCCGGCCGGATCGAGAAGTTCAAGAAGAAATTCGGCGACGCCAAGGACCTCAAGGCGGCCAAGGACGTGCGGGCCGCCCGGGACGTCAAGAAGCTGGCCAAGACCAAAAAATCGTCTCGATGATCCCTGAACTCCAGGCGATCGAGGACAAATACCGACAGCTGACCGCGGCCCTCTCCGACCCCGCGATCGCCGCCCAGCCCCAGAAGATCCGCGACCTGGCCAAGGAACGGGCCGAGCTCGAGCCCGTCTACCGCAAGTACGAGGAGTGGAAGCGCGTCCGCCAGGGCCGCGAGGACGCCCGCCACATGCGGACCGACCCGGCCACCGACGACGAGCTGCGGCGCCTGGCCGAGAGCGAGGAGGCCGAGCTGGCCGCCCGCGAGGAGGCCCTGTCGGGCGAGCTGAGGACCCTGCTCCTGCCCAAGGACCCCCACGACGAGAAGGACGTCATCCTCGAGATCCGGGCCGGGGCCGGCGGCGACGAGGCCTCGCTGTTCGCCCAGGACCTCTTCCGCATGTACTCCCGGTTCGCCGAGAAGAAGGGCTGGAAGCTCGAGGTCGTCGACACGAGCTACTCGCCGATCGGCGGGCTCAAGGAGGCCATCGCCGAGATCCGCGGCCGGGGGGCTTACGCCCTGCTCAAGTACGAGAGCGGCGTCCATCGCGTCCAGCGCGTGCCCAAGACCGAGGCGGCCGGGCGCATCCACACCTCGACGGCGACCGTGGCCGTCCTGCCCGAGGTCGAGGAGATCGACCTGCGTATCGACCCCAAGGACATCAAGATCGAGGCCTTCGGCTCGTCGGGGCCCGGCGGCCAGAACGTCAACCGGAACTACACGGCCATCCGCGTCACCCACAAGCCCTCGGGCCTGGTCGTCTCCTGCCAGGACGAGAAGTCCCAGCACCGCAACAAGGAGAAGGCCATGCGCGTCCTGCGCTCGCGGCTGATGGACATCGCCCAGCGCGAGCAGCAGGCCAAGATCGCCGACCACCGGCGCTCGCAGGTCGGCACGGGGGAGCGGAGCGAGAAGATCCGGACCTACAACTTCCCCCAGTCCCGCATCACCGACCACCGGCTGAACGAGAACTTCCACAACATGGAGTCCGTCCTGGACGGGGACATCGACGACATCCTGGCCCGGCTCGTCCAGCGGGCCCAGGCCAAGGCGCTCGGCGAGGCGCCCGGAGGGGACGGCTCCGGCAAGGACGTTGGACGCTAACCGGACCCTCGTCGACCTCTACCGCGAGGGCGTGGCCCTGCTCGGCGGCCGCCCCCAGGACGTCCTCGAGGCCAAGGTCCTGCTCCTGCGGGCGGCGGCCCTGACCGAGGAGCGCTTCCTGGCCGGGCCCGAGCGGCCCTGCCCCGCGGCGGCCGAGGCCCGCTACCGCCGCCTACTCGGCCGGCGGCTCGAGGGCGTGCCGCTGGCCTACCTGACCGGGTCCCGGGAGTTCTGGTCCATCCCCTTCAAGGTCACCCCGTCGGTCCTGGTGCCGCGGCCGGAGACCGAGGTCCTGGTCGAGAAGGTCCTCGAGCTGTCGTCGCGCGAGAGCGAGACCATCGTCGACGTCGGCACGGGCAGCGGCTGCATCGCCGTGGCCCTGGCCAAGGAGCTGCCGCGGGCCCGCATCGAGGCCGTCGACGTCTCCGAGCGGGCCCTGCGCGTGGCCGCGGCCAACGCCGCCCGGCACAAGGTCCGGACCGTCACCTTCCGGCGGTCGAACCTCCTCTCGGCCTTCCGCGGCACGGGGGCGAAGTTCGACTTCATCGTCTCTAATCCCCCCTACATCGCCCGCGGCGAGTGGGACGGCCTGCCGGCCGAGGTCCGGGACTGGGAGCCGCGGCGGGCCCTGCTGGCGGGCGAGTCCGGCCTCGAGATCGTCGAACGGCTGGTCCGCCGGGCCGGGGCGTTCCTGCGTCCGGGCGGCTACCTCATCTTCGAGATCGGCGAGGGCCAGCGGGACCGGGTCCTGGGGCTGTTCGGGCGGCGCTGGACCGAGATCGAGACGGCCTGGGACCTGGCCGGCAAACCCCGCGTCATCACGGCCCGCCGGGCCTGAAACCGGGGACATGTACCTTGGGTACGTGTCCCCAACAAGGAGAGCGTTATGATCCAAAGAACGGGAGTCAAGCCGGCCAAGCCGGTGCTGGTGATGGGCCTCGTGGTCGCCGTGGCCATGCTGATCTTCGGCGTCTTCTTCTTCTCGGCCGTCCTCGGGGACAGCGGCGGCGAGCCGGGGCCGGCCATCGGCTTCATGGCCGTCTGGTTCCTCGTCCTGGGCGTCATCATCTTCTACTTCGCCTACTACCTCCGGACCCGCAAGAGCGTCGTCGACATCGAGACCGAGACCGGCGCGCCGGCCCCGGCTTCGGGCGCGGCGGCGGCGCCGGCCGGGGCGGGGACGGATTTCGACGCCCGCCTGCGCAAGCTCGAGGGGCTGAAGAAGGACGGCCTGGTCACCGACGAGGAGTACCGGGCCAAGCGGGCCGAGATCCTCGGCGAGAAGTGGTGAGGCGGCGGTGAGGGTGACGCGGTCCGTTCTGGCCCTCGCGGCGGCGGGTGCCGTGATCGCCGTCGCCGGCGCGGTCTGCGCCGGCCGGCCCGCGGCGACGTCTCCCGCGCCCGCCTCCCCGGTCGCCGCGCCCGGCCCCGAGTATCTCGGCCCGGCCTCGGACGGCTCGGGGGCTTGCGCAGGGAGCTTCGCCCTGGCCATCGAGGGCGGGGAGTCGGACGCCAACCTCAACGGCGTCCTCGTCCGCTGCGCCCTCGACGGATCGGGCCGGACGGTCCTCCTCGAGGGCGTCACGGACGTCTATCCCCAGGCGGGCGGCGCGATCGTGGCCAAGCGCCGGACCTCCCGTTCCGGGCACGTCGCCCTGTTCGCGGCGCCGGGGGACGAAGCCCGGGCCGCCGTCTTCGCCGCGGCCTTCGACTTCGCCGACGCCGCTGTCGAGCCGGGCGGCCGGCGGGTCGCGCTCGTCGCCAAGCGGGACGCGACGCCGTCCTGGAGCTCCTCATCGCCGGGCTCGCGGCCGGGACCGCTGCATCGGACGCGCCGCGGCGCGTCGCCCTGCCCGAGGGCCTGACGCCCGAGGCGGTCCGCTGGCGCCGGGACGGCGACCCTGACGACGTTTCGGACGGCAAGGGACATCCCATCGTGGTGGCCGGCCGCGGCGCCGACGATAAGCCCGTCCGCTTCGGTCTGGACGGCGTCGACGGCGCGGCGCCCCGCTGGGACGGCCTGCCCGCCTACGTCGAGTCCGAAGCCCACGACTTCATCCTCAGCAAGAGCCATTCCCTCGGCGCCGAGCAGATCGAACAGGACGGCCGTCCCGCCGTCCGGGTGGCCTATTACTGGTGGCACGGCGCCGTCGAGGACATCGCCGTGCTCGACGGGATGACGCTCGACGGCTATCGGTGGGCCTGCCGCCGAGAGGCCCTCTTCGTCACGGGACGGGAGGGCGACGGCTACACGGCCAGGACCGTCGTCCTCCGCGGCGGCAGGGTCCTGACCGCGGTCCGCGGCGCCTCCCGCCCGGTCAAGCTCCTCTTCTGATAGTACCTGGTCTTTACGAGCGCCGTTTTTCCCCTGGGCGCGTGGAGACCTGGCCCCCGTTTCTTACCCCCCGCCCGCCTCCTTCCCAGTTCAGCCGGTGACCCAGTCGTAGCCGCAGCCCTGCGGGTAGTGGACGACCTTGCGGCCGGGGAAGGCCGCTCTCAGGCGCTCCGCCAGGGCCCGCATCCCGGCCTCCTCGGAAGTCCCGTGGTTGACGACGACGAGGGGGTGCCCCGTGTCGCGGGCGTAGACCGTCTGGGTCCAGGTCCGGACGATGTCGTCGAGGGCGATGAAGAGGTCTGGGCGGAGGTCCATGAACTCGATGGGATCGCTGTAGCAGCCGGTGCCGACGCCGACCGTGCCGACGATACGGTCCCGGTCGCCGTAGAAGGCCACGCCCGGCTGCCGGAACGCGGCCAGCTTCGCGGCGATCGCCCGGGCGACCTCGGCGGCCGGCCGGGGCTCGACCTTGTAGACGTTGTAGTAGGGGCGCGACCGGACGATGTCGGCGGCCCCGAACCCCAGGGCCTCGCCGAAGGCGAACGGGATGCCCCAGCCGGCGACCTTGTCGAGGACGTCGTGGCAGCGGATGACGGCCAGCTCGTTCGCGAGGAACCAAGCCTTCTTCTTCCCGACGGCCTCGAGGTAGGCCCGGCGGCCGGCCGGCGAGGCGCCGAACAGGTCGGGGCTCTTCTCGTCGAGGTCCCAGTGGGTGTAGAACGTCGGCTCGTGGACGACGAGGAGGCTGACGCCGTCGCGGACGGCCCGCTCGCAGGTCTCCCGGTAGGGGAGCCAGCACGTCCCGATCCCGGCCACGGCGGCGCCCGGGTCACCGATGACGATCCGGTCGACCGACGGCTCGTCGACCGCGACGAGGGACCGGAGATAGCCCGCGACGTCCTTGACCAACAGCGGCGAAGCGGCCGCGTCCGGAACAGAAGGGCCGGCTCCCGCTAGAAAGGCCCCGGCCGATGCGGCGCCGGCCAGCCCGATGAACGTGCGTCTCTTCACGGCGGCCTCCTTCCCGCCTATTATAGAAAAAAGGGGCACACAATACCTATTCACCCGTTTCTTCAGGCTCTGGGCATCGTGCCCCCGATATGATGTATGATGGGCGGGATCGGAGGCGCCCCATGAAGACCGTCCGCAGCATCCGCCGGATCGCCGGCCCGACATTGAGGGCCTTGGTCGCGATAGGCTCGGTCGCGACGGCCTTCATCCTGGCCGGGCCCGTCGAAGCGGGCCAGGCCGGGCCGGCGGCGTCCCCTGACCGGGCGGCTTTCGCCGCGGTCGAGCGCCTGGGCCGGGGCGTCAACATCATCGGCTACGACCCGGTCTGGAAGAGCTTCCGTCGGGGCCGGTTCAAGGAGCGCCACTTCGAGGCCGTCCGCCAAGCCGGCTTCCGGACGGTGCGCGTCAACCTCCACGCCCTGCAGCTCATGGGCCGGGCGCCGGAGTACCGGCTCCCCGGGCGCTGGCTCACCACGCTCGACTGGGCCGTGGCCAAGGCCCAAGCGGCCGGCCTCAACGTCATCCTCGATCTCCACAACTACAACGACGTGGCCAAGGCTCCCGCCGCCTTCAAGGCCCGGCTGATGGCTTTCTGGAGGCAGATCGGCGAGCGCTACAAGGACGCGCCCGAAACGCTCCTGTTCGAGCCGCTCAACGAGCCCAACGGCAAGCTCGACGCCAAGCTCTGGGCCGAGTGGCTGCCCGAGGTCCTGGACGTCATCCGGGCGACGAACCCGGACCGCACCGTGGTCGTGGGACCGCCGGAGTGGAACGGCTTCCGTTTCCTCGACGCCCTGCGCCTGCCGGAGGACGACCGCAACATCGTCGTCACCGTCCACTACTACGAGCCCTTCCCCTTCACCCACCAGGGCGCGGCGTGGTCGCCGTCGACGGTCAAGCTGTCGGGGGTGACCTGGGGCACGGACAAGGACCGGGCCCGGCTCGCGGCCGACTTCGACCGCGTCCAGGCTTGGTCGGAGAGGCACCGGCGGCCCATCCTGCTCGGGGAGTTCGGGGCCTACGAGAAGGCCCCGCTCGATTCGCGCGTCCTGTGGACCGAGGCCGTGGCCCGGGCGGCCGAGGCCCGCGGCTGGGCCTGGACCTATTGGCAGTTCGACGCCGACTTCATCGTCTACGACATCGACCGGGACCGCTGGGTCGAGCCCATCCTCCGCGCCCTCATCCCCGGATCGGGACGATAAGAACGGGACCTGGTCTTCACGAATCAGGCGGCGTCGCCGCCGAGCCGGAACTGGGTCTCGTAGAGGGAGGCGTAGAGCCCGCCCTTTTCCAGCAGCTCCGCGTGCGTTCCCCGCTCGACGAGACGGCCGGCGTCGAGGACCAGGATGATGTCGGCGGCCAGGATGGTGCTCAGGCGGTGGGCGATGACGAGGCTCGTCCGGTTCTTCATGATCCGCTCGAGGGCCTCCTGGATGAGCGCCTCGGACTGGCTGTCGAGCGAGGACGTGGCCTCGTCGAGCACGAGGATGCGCGGGTTCTTGAGGATGACCCGGGCGATGGCGACGCGCTGCTTCTCGCCTCCCGACAGACGGTAGCCGCGGTTGCCCACGACCGTATCGTAGCCTTCGGGGAGGTCGGCGATGAAATCATGGATGTTGGCCGCCCGGCAGGCCGCCTCGACCTCGGCCGCGGAGGCCTCCGGCCGGGCGTAGAGGAGATTGGCCCGGATGGTGTCGTTGAACAGGAACGTCTCCTGGGTGACCATGCCGATGGCGTCCGCCAGGGTGCGTAAGGTGAGCTCGCGGAGGTCGTGCCCGTCGATGCGGACCGTCCCTTCGGTCGGGTCGTAGAACCTGGGCAGGAGGTAGGTGACGGTCGTCTTCCCGGAGCCGCTGGGGCCGACCAGGGCGGCGAGCTGTCCGGGCTTGATCTCGAAGTCGATCTCGCGCAGCGCCCAGCGCCGCTCGGCGGGGGGCTGGGGGACGGGCGTGTCGGTGTTCGCCTTCGCCGCGGCCGTCTTCAGCTTGCCCCCCTCCTGCGAAAGGGGAGGAGGGGCCATGCGCTGCTGGCTCCGGGGCCCGCCGAACCGGACCACCTCGGCCAGGCCCGCGGCCGCGGCCTCCTCCGCGGCGTCGTCCGGCTGGTAGCTGAACGACACGCCGGAGAAGAGCACGTGCCCCCGAACCGGCTTCAGGGTCTTCGCATCGGCCTTCTCCGCGATCTCGAGGGGCAGGTCCAGGACCTCGAAGACCCGCTCGAAGCTGACGAGCGAAGTCGCCAGGTCCATGCGGGCGTTGGTCAGCGCGGAGAGCGGCCCGTAGAGCAGGCCCAGATAGGCGGTGAAGGCGACCATGGTGCCGATCGTGAATCCGGCCCCGCGGAGGATGAGCATGCCGCCGCCCCAGAACACCACGACCGAGCCGACGGCGCTGATCAGGCTGACCGTCAGGAAGAACCAGCGCATCATGTAGGCCTGGCGCACGCCCGCGTCGCGCACGCGCTCCGCCCGTCCCCGGAACCGGCTCCCCTCGGCGCCCGCCCGGCCGAAGAGCTTCACCAGCAGCGAGCCGCTGACGTTCAGGGTCTCGTCCATCATGGCGTTCATCTCGGCGTTGAGCGTCATCTGGCGGCGCACGATCGCCCGGAGCTTCCTGCCCAGGAAGCGCGCCGGGACGAGAAAGAGCGGCAGGACGGCGACGGCGAGAAGGGTCAGCCGCCACTCGAGCCCCAGCATGATCACCAGGGCGCTGACCAGGGTGATGGAGTTGGTGAACACTTCGACGAGCGTCCCGCTGACCGCCCGTTGGGCGCCGATGACGTCGTTGTTCAGGCGCGAGATGAGCTCCCCGGTCTTGACGCCGGTGAAGAAGCGCAGGGACATCCGGTGAAGATGGGCGAAGAGCTCGGTCCGCAGGTCGCAGATGATGCCCTCTCCGACGGACGAGGCGAGGTAGCGCTGGGCCACGCCCAACAGGCCGTTGACGAGCGGGACGGCCAGCATGCCCAGCGCGAGCAGGGTCAGCCGGTGGACGTCCCGGTCCGGCAGGGCCCTGTCGATGAGGTTGCGCACCAGGAGCGGCGGGGCCAGCCCGAGCACGGTCACGACCAGGATCAGGGCCAGCAGCCCGGCGATGCGGCCGATATAGGGCCGCCCGTACGACCAGGCCCGGCGGACGAGCGCTCCGCTGATCTGCGGCCGGTCCTGTTCCTCGTCGTAGCGCAGGAACGGCATCCAGCCGTGACCGTTAGGCAAGGACGCCTCCCTGCGGCGGTCGATCGGTGCGTCCGGCGCGTGCGCGGGTCAAGGGACCCGATGCTATCACCGGGACCGCGGACGGTCAACCCGTCCTATTTGACGACGTTGCCGTCGCCGTCGATGACGGCGATCGAGGCGAAACCGAGCTCCTTGATTTGGGGCTCGATCTGGGCCCGGTCGCCGACGATGATCCAGACCAGGCTCTCGGGATGGACCGTCTTCACCGCCGCCTTGGTCAGGTCGGCGATGGACAGCTTCTGGACGAGCCCGGGGTACTTCCGGTAGTAGTCGTCCGCGAGGCCGTACTGGACGAGCTCCTCGAGCGAGCCCAGGACGACGCCCATGGTCTCCCACTGCCCCGGCAGGCCCAGGACGATGCCGCTCTTGGCGTTCGAGAACTCGTCGGGCGTGATGGGCTTCTGGCCGCGGATGCCCTCGAGCTCGTTCCCGATCTCGACCATGGTCTCCTTGGTCTTGTCCGACTGGACGGGGGCCAGGATCAGGAACGGCCGCTGGCCGCGGGCGCCGGGGATGGCCGTCTGGGCGCCGTAGCTCCAGTGCTTGTCCTCGCGGATGTTCATGTTGATGCGCGAGACGAAGTCGCCGCCGAGGATATTGTTCATGGTCGTGATGGCGACGTTGTCCGGGTCGGCCGACGGGGGCGCGGGATGGCCGCCGACGACCATCGACTGGGGCGCGCCCGGCTTGTCCATGATATAGACGGCGGGCCGGGCGGCCAGCGGCACGGCCGTGATCTTCTTCGCCGGCGCCTGGCCCGCGGGCCAGGCCTTGAAGAGCTTCTCGAGCTTGGGTTTGATCTCGGCCATGGTCGTGTCGCCGACCACGACCAGCGTGGCCCCGGAGGGCTTGAACCAGGTCTTGTGGAACTTGACCAGGTCGGCCCGGGTCAGCTTGGCGACCGTGTCGGCGTAGCCGGACCCGGTGAAGGGGATGGCGTAGGGATGGCCCGCCCCGTAGACGAGCTTGGGGAAGACCCGCAGGGCCATGCCGAAGGGCGAGTCCTTCTCCTGGGCGATGCGGGCGATCTGGAGCTTCTGCAGCCGCGCGAAGTCGGCCTCCGGGAAGGAGGGGTTGAGGATGACGTCGGCGTAGACGTCGAGGGCCGGGTCGAGCTTGTCCTTGAGCGCGCTCAGGGACACGGACGAGGTGTCGAGGTTCGAGCCCGTCCCGATGGTCGCCCCGAGCAGGGCCAGCTCGTCGCTGATCTCGAGCGAGGTCCGCTCGGCCGTGCCCTCGTCGAGCATGTTCATGGCCAGGGCGGCCGTGCCCGGCAGGGCCGTCTGGTCGGAGGCGAAACCGGCGTCGATCATCAGGGAGAACTCGACGACGGGGACGGCGTGGCGCTCGGCCAGGACGATCTTCAGGCCGTTGGAGAGCGAGGACCGTTCGACGGCGGGGAAGCTCGCCTGGGGCGCGGGCCCGACGGCCGGCGGGGTCTTGCGGTCGGCCCCGCTCTTGGCGGCCGCGAGGGCCGGGTAGGGCTCGACCTCGAGGACGTAGACGCCGTCGGAGAGCCAGGCGGCGGCGCTCGCCTTGAGGGTCGCGGCCGTGGCCTCGTCGATGTGCTTCAGGGTCGTCTTGTAGGCGTCGGGCGAGCCGCCGTAGACCATGCTGGAGGCCAGGATGTCGGACTTGCCGCCGAACCCGCCGATGCGCTCGACGCCGCGGATGAAGCGGGCCGCATACTGGGCCTTGACCCGCTCGACCTCGGCCGCCGTCGGCCCTTCCTCGAGGAAGCGGGCCAACTCCTCGTCGATGGCCTTCTCGACCTTGGCCAGGTCGACGCCGGGCCGGGCGTCGGCCTGGATCTGGAACAGGCCGGCGATCTCGCGGGCGTAGACGGAGGCGCTGACGGAGGTGGCCAGCTGACCGTCGTAGACGAGACGCTTGTAGAGCCGCGAGGTCTTGCCGGTGGCCAGGATGTCGCTCACCAGGTCGAGCCGGTCGATGCACTCGGTGCCCCAGCCGGGGATGTTCCAGACCTTGTAGAGCCGGGCCTGGGCGACGCGGTCCTGGACGCTCTGGCGGTGTGTGCCCGTCCGCTTGGCCACCCAGGCCGAGTGCCGGGCCACGGGCGGCGAGGGCGGGATGTCGCCGAAGTAGGTCTTGACCTTCTCCACGACCGTCCGGGTGTCGATGTCGCCGGCGATGGCCACGACGGCGTTGTTCGGGCCGTAGTAGGTCGCGAACCACTTGTGGACGTCCTCGAGCTTGGCGTTGGAGAGGTCCTCGATGGAGCCGCCGACGGACCACGAGTAGGGGTGGTTCGGGGGATAGGTGCCCTTGATGATGAGGTCCTCGGTGACGCTGTAGGGCTCGTTCTGATATTGGCGGAGCTCGTTCTGGACGACGCCCCGCTGCTCGTCGAGCTTGGCCTGGCTGATGGCCCCCTTGAGGTGGCCCATGCGGTCGGACTCCATCCATAGGACGAGGTCGAGGGCCGAGACGGGGACGTTCTCGAAGTAGTTGGTCCGGTCCTCGTTGGTCGTGCCGTTGAGGTCGGTCGCGCCGACCTTCTGCATGGGCTTGAAGTAGTCGTCGTTATAGTTCTCGCTGCCGTTGAACATGAGGTGCTCGAAGAGGTGGGCGAAGCCGGTCTTGCCGGCGACCTCGTTCTTCGAGCCGACGTGGTACCAGACGTTGAAGGCGACGATGGGCGCCTTGTGGTCCTCGTGGACGATGAGGGTCAATCCGTTGTCGAGGACGAACTTCTGGTAGGGGATGTCGACCTTGGCGGCCTGGGCCCGCAGGGCGGGCGCGGCCAGGACGGCCAGGGCGATGAGGAGGGCCGCGACGGCGGCGGGACGGGACGGGTGACGAAGCATGGAGGAACTCCTTTCTATTTAGCCAGGGCGGCGCCGAGGGCGTAGGCTTCGGCCATGAGGGCCTCGTTGCGGGCCGCGGCGCCGGCCCGGCCGCCGCCGCAGTGGACCATCCCGGCGACGGGCGTCCCGAGATAGGCGAAGGCGTCCTGGAACGAGCGCATGGCGTTGACCGCGCCCGAGGCCTTCGGGTCCGCGTCCCCCGAGGCCAGGATGACGCCGACCCGCTTGCCCTTGAGCTCGCGGTAGCTCTTGTCGCCGAAGGCGTAGAGCCGGTCCATGAACATCTTGGCCTGGGCGCTCATGGTGAACCAGTAGACGGGCGTGGCGATGAGCAGGCCGTGGGCGGCCTTGATGGACTGCCGCAGGGCTTTGACGCCGTCGTCCTGGACGCAGCCCTTGGCGGCCTTCTTCCGGCACAGGTCGCAGGCCCGGCACGGGCCGAACGAGAGGTCGGCCAGCCGGACCGTCAGGACCTCGGCCCCGGCGGCCGCCGCCCCGCGGACGGCCTCGGCGGCCAGGACGGAGCTGTTGCCGCGCGGCCTCGGGCTGGCCATGACGACGACGACCTTGCGATCCTTCTTCATCGGAACCTCCAAAAACGGGGGACGGCCTAAAGACCGGAGATCGGTCTCATGTCCCCGATCTCAGGGGCGGCAGGAGCCGGGTCGTCTGGAAGCGGATCTTCTCCCACACGGCCAGGTCCATGCCGCAGAAGACGTCGACGACCCGCGGGTCGAACTGCTTCCCGGCCCCCGCCGCGAGCTCGCGCCGGGCGGCCTTGAAGTCGCGCGGCGCCCGGTAGGGGCGGTGCGAGGTCACGGCGTCGAGGGTGTCGGCCACGGCGAAGACGCGGGCCTCGAACGGGATGGCTTCGCCCTTGAGTCTCTTGGGGTAACCCGTGCCGTCGAACCTCTCGTGGTGGCAGAGGATGATGTTCCCGACCTCGGGCACCATCTTGACGTCGCGCACGAGGCCGTAGCCGAGCGCCGGATGGCGGCGGATGACCGCCCACTCCGGCGGCGTCAGCGGCCCGGGCTTTTTCAGGACGGAGTCGGGGATGGCCATCTTGCCGGCGTCGTGGAGGAGCGCGCCTCTGCGGATGCTGTCGAGCGCGGCCGGTTCGCGGACGCCGCAGGCTTCGGCCAGGACGTGGCTGTAGCGGGCCACGGTCTTGGAGTGGCCGTAGGTCTCGACGTCGCGCAGGTCGAGCGCGGCCATGAAGTTCTCGAGCGTCGTGTCGTAGGCCTCCTCGAGCCGCCGCGACTCGCGCAGGTGGCGGGCCAGCTCGCGCCTGAGGCGCCGCAGCTCGGCCTCCTCGACCGCTCCCGGCAGGCTCTTGCGGGCGTCGACGTCGATGCCTTTGGCCGACAAAAATGCGCAAATGTCGGCCCGTTTTTTGTCATCTTCGACGACCAGAAGGACCTTGGCGGAGCCCATGACGACCCTTTATACATTTTTTCTTTCTCCCGTTCAATAACACCCCCGCGGCGTCTTGACAACGGCGCGAACGAACCGACATAATAGTCGCGCTAAGGTTAAGGAGCGGCCATGGACCACGATCCGAACATCTTCAGGGATTCCTCTCAAGTCATCCAGGAAGTCGAGGACCAGCTCGAGCGCGTCCTCCAGAAGAAGTTCCGCGACGTCGACAGCGAGCTCGTCGAGCGCATCAACCGCGAGAAGGAGGCCGCCCGCAAGCGCAAGGAGGAGATCGAGCGCGAGTTCGAGAAGGAGAAGACGGCCCTCGGCGAGTACCGGGTCATGGTCCGCGACTTCGAGGAGCAGCGCGCCGGCCTGCTCAACGAGGCCCGCGACCGCATGCAGAAGGTCCTCAAGTTCCAGGCCGAGATCGAGTCCCTGGCCAAGTCCACCGTCGACGAGATCAAGCGCGTCAACGAGATCCAGGAGCGCCTCGAGGCCCTGCGGACCAGGACCTCGGAGAAGGCCGCCTTCCTCAAGAACGACCTCCGGGAGCGCTTCGGCATCGTCGCCGAAGCGATGGAGGAGCCGGAGCCCAAGCCGCTGTCCCTCGACCTCGACGAGGAGCTCGAGAAGCTGCGCAAGATCAAGGACCTCCTGGCCATCGAGTCGGCCGCGGCCAACCTGGGCCGCCTGGGCGGCCAGCCGGCCGGCCGGGACGAGCTGGCCGCGATGGACGCCGCGGCGAACCGGGCCGCGCTCGACATCCCCAATATCCCGGACCTCATCGCCGGCCCCGCGCCGGCCGAGCCCGAGCCGCCGGCGGCGCCGCGCGCCGCGGCTCCGGCGGCCGCCGTCCCGGCCGCCGCGGCGGCCACGCAGGCCTTCGCCGAAGACCTGGCCGGGCCGGCCCCCGCGCCCGCCGCGGGCGGCGAAACCGGCGAGCCCGGCCCCATGACCGAAGAGGAGGCCGTCGCCCTCGTCGAAAGCTACCGCCGCACGGAGCCCGCCAACGGCAGCGGCGAGATCCACTACTTCCAGAAGGACGGCCCGGCCGTGGCCGACCCCGAGAAGCTCCTGGCCGCCGTCGACCGCACCCTCGAGGAGGGCCAGCGCCTGTCGGTGAAGCTCGGCCAGACCGAGTCGCCCAAGGACCAGTTCTTCATCAAGCAGGAGCTTATCAACTGGCAGGAGGGGCTGCGGGCCCTGTTCCTGCGGGTCATCAAGATGTGCGAGAAGAGCTCCTGGCGCCTGCCTTCCTACACGGCCGACGTCCTCGACACCCAGGTCCTGCGCCGGCTGCTCGAGCGCCTGAGCATGGAGAACTGGAGCAACCTCGAGGAGTTCGCCGCCTTCTCCGTCGCCGTGGCCGACCTGCGCCGGGACTTCCAGGCCCGCGTCGAGCCGCGTCTGGCCTATCTGCGGGCCCTGATCGCGGAGATCGAAGAGGAGTGAGGTCCGGCCGCCCCGGCCGGGCCGCCGTCAGGCGGGGTTCGGGACCCGCCGGAAGTGGGCCAGATAGCTCTCCAGCCCTTTGAGGTCGGCCGGCGTCAGGTCGCGGAACCGCACCCCCGAATAATAGAACCCCGGCTCGCCGCCGCCCTTCTCCGCGTAGACGACCTCGCCGCGGATGGCCGTGGCCTTGTCTTCGACGACCAGGATGGTGTCGACCGGCCCGCCCGCGGGCAGGGGCCCGTCGGACACGATCCGGGCCCCCTCGAGGCTGATGTTGACCGTCTTGGCCACCCGGAAGCCGCCGTTCTCGCGGTACAGGAACGGGGTCGAGACGTTGTAACGCTCGTACTTGCGCTTCTCGCGGTAGGCCCGTCCGGGGTCCGTGCCGCGGGCCTCGACCGGGAGGCCGCCGCCGGCGGCCGGGCCGCAGAAGCTGCGGACGCGGTTCTTGTCGGCGGGGACGTCGGCCGCGCCGCGGGCCCGGAGCTCGGGCCGGTCCTTGCCCTTGGCCTCGGCCAGGGCCAGGTCGGCCTCGCCGGCCAGCCGCTTGAGGCCGGCCCGGTCGAGCGGCCCCGCCGCGTCGCCCTCGCCGCGCGGGTAGACCGTCACGCCGAAGGACATGGTCAGGTTGCCGCGGGGCTGGAACTCCTGGAGCTCGAAGTAGTGGTCCTCGACGTTCTTGCGGATGCGCTCGGTCAGGAGGGAGGCCTCGTCGACGCTCTTGACGCCCTTGAGGAAGAACAGGAATTCCTCGCCGCCGTAGCGGCAGATGAGGTCCTCCTCGCGGATGGACAGCTTGAGGACGTGGGCCAGCTCCCGGAGCAGCCGGTTGCCGGCCTCGTGGCCGTTGCGGTCGTTGAAGGCCTTGAACCAGTCGACGTCGCCCATGACCAGGGCCATCGAGCCCTCCTCGCGGCGGCGCTTGCTGAGGGCGTTGACCTTCTGCAGGACCTTGTCGAAAAAGGGCTCGGGCCGCAGCAGGCCGGTCAGGGCGTCGTACTGGATGAGGTTGAGCTTGGCCATGGCGATGGCCATGTGGTCCGACAGGCCGCGCAGGGTCTGCTGGTCGCCGGGCGTGAAGCCCTCGGGCCGGGGCCGGCCGGCCTCCGTCTTGTTGACGGCCTCGAGGACGCCGATGACCTTGGCCCCGTGCATGATGGGCACGCCGACGAGGCTCCGCGGCGGCGTCCGCATGAAGGACGTGTAGCGCTTGCTCAGGCGGCGGTCGAAGGTCAGGTTGGCGGCGCTGACGTCGTGCCCGTAGCGGGCCACGGCCGCGGCGAAGTCCTGGGCCTCGAGGGGGGCGATGTACTTGGAAAAATCGGAGTGGGCCAGGAAGGCGTTGTCCCAGACGAGGGGCTTGAGGTAGCGGCCGATGACGTCGTTCTCCTCGACGATGTAGACCGTGACGCTCTCGGCCTGGACGAGGTCCCGGATGTCGGGGACGATGTCGAGGAGGCTGCTGACGTCGTCGGCGCCGTAGATCTTGCGCAGGATGGCCTCGAGCCGCAGGCGCTCCTTCTGCGCGCCGACGAAGCGGGCCTCGATGGCCAGCCGCTTCTCGACCTCGCGGATGAAGCCCGTGTTGAGGAGGTCCTTGATCTCGGAGATCTCGCCCAGGACGTCGCGGACCTTGGCCTCCTGGAGGTTGAGCGAGCGGCGCAGCTCGGCGGCCTCGGTCTTGAGCCGGGCGTGCTCGACGACCCGGCCGAGGGCCCGCAGGAAGCAGAGGTCGCGCGGCTCGCCGGGCCCGGAGCGGCAGACCTCGACATCGACGCCGGGCGGCCACGCGTCGGCGGCTTTGAGCAGGCCCTCCTCGTCGGGGCCGACGAGCAGGACCCCGGCCGGCGGCCGGACGAGGGCGCGCAGGGAGGGGGAGGCGGCGAAAGCGGCGTCGACGACGGCCGCCGAGACGCCGCCCTCGGCGAACAGGAGCAGGGCGGCCTCGGGGTCGGCCGCCGTGAGGGCCGGGCCGAACTTCTGGGCCAGGCGGGCGAGGCGGTCCGCCACCTCGGGAACGGGATGGATAACGACGATCCTTCTTTGGACCATAGCCCTCGCCGCGCCTGATTCCGATGAAACCTGGGGGAAATGTACACCAGGAATTCCGCCCCCGTCAACCTCTTTTTAGGGCTTCCGGGACGGGCGGGCGATATGGTATATTTTGCGTCCGCGATGCCCGTCTAGGAGACAAAAAATGGCCCAATACGCGTCGACCCCGATCGCGAACATCCGCGCTCCCCGGGGGAACCGGCTCTCGGCCAAGGGCTGGTCCCAGGAGGCGGCCCTGCGGATGCTCATGAACAACCTCGACCCGCAGGTGGCCGAGAAGCCGGGCGAGCTCATCGTCTACGGCGGCACCGGCCGGGCCGCCCGCAGCTGGGAGGCCTATCGGGCCATCGTGGCCGGCCTGAAGAAGCTCGAGAACGACGAAACCCTCGTCGTCCAGTCGGGCAAGCCCGTGGCCGTCTTCAAGACCCACGCCGAGGCGCCGCGGGTCCTCATCTCCAACGCCATGATCGTCCCCCAGTGGGCCACCTGGGACGAGTTCCGCCGCCTGGAGGCCCTCGGCCTGACCATGTACGGCCAGATGACGGCCGGCAGCTGGATCTACATCGGCACCCAAGGCATCCTGCAGGGGACCTACGAGACCCTGTCGGCCGTGGCCCGGCGGCACTTCGGCGGCTCGCTCAAGGGGACGCTGACGCTGACGGCCGGCCTCGGCGGCATGGGCGGGGCCCAGCCCCTGGCCGTGACCATGAACGACGGCGTAGCCATCGTCGTCGAGTGCGACAGGAGGCGCATCGCGCGGCGCCTTGAGACCAGGTACGTCGACACGATGACCCGCGACCTCGACGAGGCCCTGCGGCTGGCGGGCGCGGCCATGAAGAAGGGAGAGCCGCTGTCGATCGCCCTGCTCGGCAACGCCGCCGACGTCCTGCCCGAGCTCGTCCGGCGCGGCGTCACCCCGGACGTCTTGACCGACCAGACCTCGGCCCACGACGAGCTCAACGGCTACGTGCCGAACGGGATGAGCTACGAGGCGGCCCTGGCGATGCGGGCCAAGGACCCGGCCGGCTACATCGCCCGTTCCTACGCGGCCATGGCCGCCCACGTCGAGGCCATGCTCGAGATGAGGCGGCGGGGGGCCAGGGCCTTCGACTACGGCAACAACATCCGCGGCCAGGCGAAGAAGGCCGGGGTGGCCGCGGCCTTCGACATCCCGGGCTTCGTGCCCGAGTACATCCGGCCGCTGTTCTGCCTCGGCAAGGGACCGTTCCGCTGGGCGGCGCTGTCGGGCAAGCCGGCCGACATCTACGCGACCGACGAGGCCGTGCTGGCCGAGTTCCCCGAGGACGAGGCCCTGGCCCGCTGGATCCGCAAGGCCCGGGCCCAGGTCAAGTTCCAGGGCCTGCCCTCGCGCATCTGCTGGCTGGGCTACGGCGAGCGGGCCCGCTTCGGAGCGGTCATCAACCGGCTGGTCAAGAAGGGGACGATCTCGGCGCCCATCGTCATCGGGCGGGACCACCTCGACACGGGCTCGGTCGCTTCGCCCAACCGCGAGACCGAGGGCATGCGCGACGGCTCGGACGCCATCGCCGACTGGCCCATCCTCAACGCCCTGCTCAACGCCGTCAACGGGGCGTCCTGGGTCTCGGTCCACCACGGCGGCGGCGTCGGCATCGGGCTGTCCATCCACGCCGGCATGGTCGTCGTGGCCGACGGCACGGCGATGATGGGGCGGCGGCTCGAGCGGGTGCTGACGGCCGACCCGGGGCTGGGCGTGGCCCGGCACGCCGACGCCGGCTACCCCGAGGCCGTGGCCTGCGCGAAGAAGAGCGGCATCAAGATCCCGATGTTGGGCTAGAGGGGCGGGGACGGGCGGCGGGCCGCGGCGGAGAGCGGCGGAGAGCGGGGGGCGCCCGTCACCGGCCGTGGGCGGTTTTCCCAAGACGAAGCGGGCGAACGTCAACCGCGGTTTACCGCTGACGGGGCGGGGGCCCGGTAATCCTATCTTTATGTGCGGATTGGGCCGCGGCGGAAGCGCCGGGCGGGTGGCACGCGCTTTGCTCTTTCGGGGGCGAAAGGAGACCCCGAATGAAGAAGCTCGCTGTTCTCGCCCTGGCCGGGACGATCGCCCTGACGGCCGCCCTGGCCTTCCCCATGTACCCCGACCTCAACAGGCAGTCCGACTGCAACCGCAACCACGAGGAGTGCCGGGAGTACACGCTCAACCTCGACGCGCCCTGGTACAAGGTCATGGTCCTCCTGACGGCCTGCGATGTCGCCTTCGGCAAGTGCATGCTCGGCTTGTGACCGGACGGACGGACGGGGCCCCCGGCGGCGGGGGCCCCGGGGCCGCGGACGCCCGACCGGGCCGGCCGTCCTGGCCGTCGCCGGCGCGATAGCCGGGATATGGGGCGCGGTCGCGTTCACGGCGTCGGGAGCCGGGTCGGCCCCGGCCGGTGCCGGCCTTGGGGCGCAGGAGGTCGCCCGGCTGACGGTACGCGAGATCGCCGTGCCGCCGGAGGCGTCCGACGAGGCCGTGCTGGGTCGGCCGGTCGCCCTGGCCTTCGACGGGAACCGGGTCTACGTCGCCGACGCCCAGGACTGCGCCGTCAAGGTCTTCGCCGGCGACGGGCGGTTCCTGAGATCGTTCGGGCGCAAGGGCCGCGGGCCGGGGGAACTGTCGTTCCCTTCGGGGGTCGACGCCGCGGCCGGGCTCGTCTACGTCGCCGATAAGCTCAACCGTCGCGTCCAGGTCTTCGACCCCGAGGGCGGCCTGCGCGGCGGCTTCCCGGTCGAGGCCGCCCCGGACAAGATCTACGTGTTGGAGCCCGACGCCCTCCTGGTCACGTTCAATC
Source organism: Candidatus Aminicenantota bacterium (assembly GCA_017999365.1). Lineage (GTDB taxonomy): Bacteria > Acidobacteriota > Aminicenantia > Aminicenantales > Saccharicenantaceae > RBG-16-66-30. The sequence continues at coordinate 537,633 of JAGNLW010000001.1, read as the reverse complement.
CGGCCGGCCGCCGGACCGACGAGGCCCGGCTGAGGATCTACGGCGCCGGGGGCGAGGTCCGATGGCGGGGGCTTTCCGCCGACGTCTCCGCCGACCCGGTCTACGACTCCTTCCGCAACATGATCCTGATCTGTCCGGGGGAGGGCGGGGACTTCGTCGTCGTGCGGAGGAGCGGCGAGCGGCGTCTGGCGCGGTTCGACGTGCGAGGCGCTCTCGTCGCGGAGACGGCCGTGGACGAGCGCCACGCCTTCGTGGCCATGGACATGCCGTTCAAGGGGCCGGCCAAGCGCCTGCTCGGGTTCTGCTGGGCGGCGGCGGCCGACCGCGGCCTGCTCTACCTCGCGGCGCCGGAGCCGGTCGACGGCCGGGACCTCGGCCCGGGACGGCGGCTGTCCGTCGTCGACGGGACGGGCCGGCTGCGGGCGACCGTCGATCTGCCGCGCCCCGTCCACCGTTTCGCCGTGCGCGGCGGGCGCATCTTCGCCGTGGACGACGACGGCGCGCTCTGCCTGTTCGAAACGGAGGCGCGGCGATGAAACGCGGGCTGACCCTTTTCGCCGCGGCGGCTTCGCTGGCCGCGGGATTCGCGGCCCCGGACGCGGGCCCGGTCCCGGTCCGCATCTATGACCGCCTCGAGGAGGCCGCGCCGCCGGGAGGCGGGCCGGCCCTGCTCGTCTTCTTCTCGACCGAGTGTCCCGTCTGCTACGAGGACCTGTTCGAGTCGCGCTATCTCGTCGACAGAGGGCGTTGGCCGGTCACGGTCGTCGGTGTGGCCGGCGGGCGGCGCGAGGACCTGAGGATCTTCCTGGAGAAGCACGCTTGGACCGGCCCCGTCGTCCTCGACCGGCGCCGGGTCCTGTCGCGTCGGTTCGACGCCGACGCGGCCCCGTTCAAGGTCCTGCTCGTCGGCCGCGACGTCGCCTACCGCGACGATCCCTACCGGGCGCCCGAAGAGCGCAGGGAGGCGCTCGAAAGATGTCTGACGCGGCTCTTTTCCCGTTGACCTGGCGCGTCGTCCGGCGGCGGCTGGCGGGGACGCCGCCGGCCGTCGCGGCCGGGCTGGCCTTACCGGCCGTCATCGCGGCGGTCGGGATCGCCGACTCCTACGCCACGGCCGCGAAGCTGTTCTTCTTCCTGCTGCCCCACGTCTTCCTGGTCGCCGCCCAGGACGTGCTCAGGACCGACATCGACAGCGGCGTCCTGGAGAACGCCCTGTTCGCCGGCGGCCGGTTCCGCGACTACTTGAAGGCCAAGATCGCCGTCGTGGCCGCCGCTTCGGCCGTCTACGCGACCGTCCTGTTCGGGCTGTTCTCGGCCTGGGGCCTCGCGACGGGGCGGTTCGAGGCCCGGTTCGCGGCCCGCTTCGGGCTGGCCCTGCTGGCCGGCCTCTACTACGTGGCCATGGCCGGCGTGCTGAGCCGGTACCTGCGGGCCGGCTCGAACGTCCTGGCCGTCCTGCTGGCCCAGACCGCCCTGCTCATCGGCCTCGTCGCCTCGGCTTCGCCGCGGGCGGGCCTTCTCGACTACGCCGCCACGGGCCGGTTTCCGGGCCCCGGACCGGCCCTCGTCTTCGCCGGGCTCACGGCGGTCCTGCCCAACGTCATCGTCTACGTCCGCCAGCCCCTGTTCGCCGTCGAGGTCGCGGCCGGGCTCCTGGCCGGATGCGCCGTCCTCGACCGTATCGTCGGGCGCCTCGAGCTGCGGAGGCCGGCATGATCGACGTCCGCCGGCTGGCCAAGAGGTTCGGCCCGGTCGAGGCCCTGCGCGACGTCAGCTTCCGGACGCGCAAGGGCACCATCACCGTCCTCCTCGGCGAGAACGGGGCGGGAAAAACGACGACCCTGCGCTGCCTGCTCGGCTTCCTGCGGCCGGACGCGGGCGCCGTGGCCGTGTCGCCGGGCCGGATCGGCTACGTGCCGGACCGGCCCGTCTTCTTCCCGGGTATCGACGGCTGGGAGATCCTGAGGCTGGAGGGCCGCGATCCCGGGCCGACAGCGCTGGCCGCGGCCCGGAGCCTGTCGTTCGATCCGGCCCTGCTGCGGCGACGTCCGGCCGCTTATTCGGCCGGGAACGCCAAGAAATTCGCCTTCCTCCAGGCGCTCGTCGCCGGGCCCGACCTCCTCGTCGCCGACGAGCCCTACGCGGCCCTCGATCCGTCCGGGATCAGGCGCGTCCGCGAGGCCCTGTGCGGCCTGCGGGACGCCGGGCGGACCGTCCTGCTAAGCTCCCACATGCTGGCCGAGATGGAGCGTATCGCCGACGGCTTCGTCGTCCTGCGGCGGGGCGCGACGGTGGCCCACGCCGGTCTCCGGGAGTGGCGGCTGTTGCGGGCGACGCGGCCCGGGCCCGACCTCGAATCGGTCGTCCTGGGCCTGACGGCGCCCTGAAAGGGGTCAGATGACCGTGCCGTCGGGGATGACGGCGTCCTTGGGCACGACGATGATGCCGTCGACGATGGCGTAGTGGTCGGCCGAGGCCGAAGCGGCGCCGTCGCGGTTGACGAGCCGGACGCCGTGGCCGATGCGGGCGTTCTTGTCGACGATGGCGTCGCGGATCTCGCAGTCGCGGCCGATGCCGATGTTCGGGATCCCCTTGTCGCGGTTCCGGTCCAGGTCGTCCCGGGACTCGTAGAAGTCGGCGCCCATGACCACGGCCCGCTCGAGGCGGCAGTTCTCGCCGATGCGGGTCCGGACGCCGACGATGGAGTCGCGGATCGAGGACCGGTCGACGATGCTGCCCTCGCAGAGGATGGCGTTGGCCACGTCGGCGCCCAGGAGCTTGGAGCCGGGCAGGAAGCGGGGATGGGTGAAGATGGGCCGCTCCTCGTCGTAGAAATCGAAGCGGGGCAGGGGCCGGGTCAGGTCCATGTGGGCCTCGAAGAAGCTGCGGATGGTCCCGATGTCCTCCCAGTAGCCGTCGAAGAAGTGGCCGCAGACCTTGCGCTCGCCGATGGCCTTGGGGATGACCTCCTTGCCGAAGTCCTTGGCCTCGGTCCGGGCCAGGATCTCGCGCAGGACGCTCTGGCTGAAGAGGTAGACGCCCATCGAGGCCAGGTGGGTCCGGCCGCCCGCCGGCACGCCGAAGCGGTCGAAGACGGACTCGTCGACCCGCATGCGGTCGACGTCGGCCGGGTCCTTGGGCTTCTCGCGGAACTCGGTGATGCGGCCCTTGGCGTTGACCTTCATGACCCCGAACTCGCCGGCCTGCTCGGCCCGGACGGGGGTCACGCCGATGCTGATCTCGGCCCCGGCGGTCAGGTGGAAGTCGACGAACCTGCGGTAATCCATCCGGTAGAGGTGGTCGCCCGAGAGGATGAGGACGAGGGCCGAGCGGTCCTCGATGAAGTCGAGGTTCTGGCGGACGGCGTCGGCCGTGCCCTGGTACCAGTTGCGGTTCTCGAGCGTCTGCTGGGCCGAGAGCAGGGTGACCGAGTCGCGGTGGAAGGGATCGAACCGGTAGGTCGTGGCGATGTGGCGGTGGAGCGACTCGCTGGCGAACTGGGTCAGGACGAAGATGCTGCGGACGTCCGAGTGGATGCAGTTGGAGATGGAGATGTCGATGAGACGGAAGCGCCCCGCGACGGGCACGGCGGGCTTGCTGCGGACCTTGGTGAGGGGGTAGAGCCGGCTGCCCTGGCCCCCGGCCATGATGACGCCGACGACGTTCTTCATGGCCGCATTCTAACATAATTCGGCTTTCAACGAGCGGCCCTTTGCCCTAGGATGTCCTCAGGATGTACGACGCCGTCGTGGTCGGGGCCGGGCTCGGAGGGTTGATGGCCGCCGCCAAGCTGGCCCGGGCCGGCCGGCGCGTCCTGGTCCTCGAGCGCAAGGCCCTGCCGGGCGGCACGAGCTACTTTTTCCGGCGGGGCGGCTACGGCTTTCCCATGGGCCCCCTGGGATTCTCGCACCCCGGACGGGTGCGGGGGATGCTGGCCGAAGCCGGCGTCGACGAGCCCCTCGACCTCAGGCGCGCCTCGTTCGAGGTCCGGGCGCCCGGGATCGGCGCGGTCATCTCGAGGCCGCTGGCCGAGCTCGAGCGGGAGCTCGTCCGCCAGCGTCCGGCCGAACGCGAGGGGCTGGCCCGGTTCTTCGGGACGCTCCGGGAAGCCATCGCCGCGGCCAAGGCCGCCGGCCCTGAGCGGCGGGGCGCCGCGGTGGCCGAACTGGCCCGGACGCCCTCGGCCGCCGTCCTCGAAGGGATCATCGCCGATGTCCCCCTGCGCAACCTCCTCGGCTCGATGGGTTCCGGCCCTCCCTGGATGTCCATGCTCAACCTGGCCCTGATGTGGGACGTCATGTCGGGGGAGGGCATCTGGACCCCGGCCCGCGGCGTCCGCGTCCTGGCCGACCTGCTGCGCGACCGGTTCCTGGCCGCGGGCGGCGAACTGCGGCTCGGCGCGGGCGTCGCGCGCGTCCTCGTCCGCGGCGGGCGGGCGGCGGGCGTCGTCACGGCGGCGGGCGAGACGGTCGAGGCCGGCGCGGTCGTCTCCAACGCCGACTACAAGACGACCTTCCTCGAGCTCGTCGATCCGGCGGCGCTCGCCGGCATCGGCGGGATCGACCTCGAGGCCCTGCGCGTCACGCCCTACACTGGCTCCGAGCTGTGCGTCTATCTCGGCCTCCGGCCCGCGGCCGTCGACCTCTCGGCCCTCGGCGCCGACCACCTCTTCTGCCGGCGCGAGCCAGGCGATGGGGGAGAGGCCGATCCCGGGGACTTCGGGCGCCGCGAGATCGAGATCTGCCTCTGGTCGCGCAAGGTCCCCTCGCTCGTCCCGCCGGGCCGGGCCGCGCTCGTCCTGCGGGCGGCCTTCCCCTACGCGGACTTCGCGCCGTGGCGGACGGGCGACAAGAAGAGGGGCGACGGCTACGCGGCGGCCAAGGCGAAGCTGGCGGCGGCCCTCGTCCGGGAAGCGGAGACCGTCGTGCCGGGATTGTCGGGCGCGATCGAGGTCATGGAAGCGGCGACGCCCCTGACCTACCGCGACTGGGGCGGGCGCTACGAGGGCTCGGTGGCCGGCTGGGCCTGGGAGGCCGGGGGGACGGCCGCCTTCGCGAACCGCGTCCTCGTCCGCACGCCCGTGTCCGGGCTCCTCGTCGCCGGGGCCTACGCCTCGACCGAGCTCTTCCTCGGCGGCGTGCCCACGGCGCTCTACACCGGCGGCCTGGCCGCCGACCTCGTCATTTAGCGGCGTTCTGGACCGGCCCCAGGTCGTCGACGATCCACATGCCCCGCCCATTGGTGGCGATGACTAGGGCGTTGTCGCGCGGGTGGACGGCCAGGTCGAAGACGTAGCTCGTCGGCAGGTTGCCGCCGAGGACGTTCCAGCTCCCGCCGCCGTCCCGGCTGACGTAGACGCCCGTGTCCGTCCCGGCATAGAGGATGTCCTTGACCTTGGGGTCCTCGCGGACGACGTTGACCGGCCCGCCGGGGATGTTGGCGGCGATCGAGACCCAGGTCTTGCCGCGGTCGACGGACTTGAAGACGTAGGGGTTGAAATCGTCGTCGTGGCGGCCGACGAGCGTGACGTAGACCGTGGCCGGATCGTACTTGGAGGCCACGATCTTCCAGACGTGCTTGTTGTAGGGCAGGCCGGCCGTGATCTCGGTCCAGGCTTCGCCGCCGTTCCCGGTCACCCAGACCCGCCCGTCGTCCGTCCCGGCGTAGATGTGGCCGAACTTGAACGGCGACTCGTCGACGGCCGTGATGGTGGCGAAGGGGATGGCGAACGGCCACTGCCCCTGTTGGGCGGGGTCGTTGTAAGTCAGGTCGGGGCTGATGCGCTCCCAGGTCTCGCCCCGGTTCATGGACCGGAACAGGTACTGGAAGCCGTGGTAGACGACCCGCGAGTTGTGGGGCGAGAGGGCCGTGGCCGCCAGCCACTGGCCGCGGTAGGCCGGCTCGCCCTCGGCCGCCTTGGGGTAGATCTCCTTGGTCGTCCAGGTGCCGTCGGGCTGGTACTCGTAGCGCTCGAGGCGGCCGTAGAAGGACGACGCGTAGACCGTGCCCGGGTCGTCGGGGTCGATGGCGTGGAGCGTGCCCTCGCCGCCGGGCGAGAGCTCCCACTTCGGGCGGGCCATGGCGTTGAAGCGCCGCCGCCCGGCCGCCGGCCCGCCGGCGCCCGGCCGCTGGAGCGGGATGAGGCCGCGGTGCGAGTACTGGTCCTGGACCGAGCCGTAGGCGTAGAACGGCGAAGAATTGTCGAGGGCGACGTTGTAGAACTGGACCGAGGGGATGCCGTCGTGGAAGTCGCGCCAGGTCTTGCCGCCGTCGTAGGAGATGTTGACGCCGCCGTCGTTGTTGTTGATGAGGTGGTCGCTGTCGTTGGGGTCGATCCACAGGCCGTGGTGGTCGCCGTGGAGGCCCTCGCTGTAGAGGTTGCGGAAGGACTTGCCGCCGTCGGTCGACTTGGACAGGCCCAGGCCCATGATGTAGACCGTGTCGGGCGAGTTGGGGTCGACGCGGACCTGGCCGAAGACCCAGCCGTAGGTGCCGCCGAAGTTCTCCATTCCGCCCGGGCTGACCTTGCGCCAGGAGGCGCCGGCGTCGTCGGAGCGGTAGACCTCGGCCCCGACGATGCCGCGCTGCTTGGGCCGCCCGTAGGCGTCCTTCTCGCCCGGCTTGGGCTCGGCGCCGGGGGTGTGGTTGTCGACGTAGGCGTAGAGGGTCGAGGGCTTGGTCCGGCAGAGGTCGATGCCGATGCGGCCGGTCGTGGCCGTGTCCGGGAGCCCGGCGTTGATGGGTGTCCAGGTCCTGCCGCCGTCGGTCGTCTTGTAGAGGCCGTCCTCGCCGCCCGGCCGCGGGTCGCTCCAGCGCCGGCGGATGCGGTTCCAGGTCGCGGCATACAGGGTATCGGGGGCGGACGGGTCCATGACCAGATCGTTGGCCCCGACCCGCTCGTTGACGAAGAGGACCTTGTCCCAGGTCTGGCCGCCGTCGGTCGTCTTGTAGACGCCGCGGTCGGGATTATAGGTCCACTCGCGGCCGGTGGCCGCGACGTAGACGATGTCGGGATTCTTGGGGTGGATGACGACCCGGGCGATGGTCGAGGTCTTCTCCAGGCCCATGTGCGTCCAGGTCTTGCCGGCGTCGGTCGACTTGAAGACGCCCAGCCCGGCCATGGAGCCGCGGAAGATGTTGGCCTCGCCCGTGCCGGCCCAGACGATGCTCGGGTCGGACTCGGCCACGGCCAGGTCGCCGATGGACATCGTCGGCATGTTGTCGAAGACGGGTTCCCAGGTCGTGCCGGCGTTGACGGTCTTGAAGATGCCGCCCGAGGCCGCGCCGGCGTAGAAGACGGTCCGGCTGCCGGCCGGGACGGCCACGTCCGTGCAGCGGCCGCTGAGGTCGAAGGGGCCGATGAAGCGCCAGCGGACGTCCTTGAAGGGCGAGGCCTGCTTCAGGGCCATGTGCCCGTCGAAAGCCTTGAGGCGCAGGGCCGGGTCCGTGTTCTCGATCTTGACCTTCTTGAGGGCGCCCTTGGCGGGGGCCTTGGCCTGCGGCGCGGCCGCAGCCAACGCGACGGCGACGATGAGGGCGGCGATGGCCAGGAAGAGGATGGAACGGCGGGGGAGACGCATGGATGACCTCCGGGTGAGAGTCATGGCGAGAAGGAGAAATTACCACAAAAATGGGGGACATGATACCTATTTCCCATTTTTTGCGGCTTGAGGGCCGTTCGACGGACCGGGAAATTAGGAAATAGGTATCATGTCCTCCATTCGATCTCAACGCTTCGCGGGGACGATATCCAGGACTTCGATCTCGTAGACGAGCAGGGTGTGGGGCGAGAGGACGAAGCGCATCTCGCCGGGACGCTGCCTGGCGTAGAAGCCGTTGGCCGTGTACCCCTGTTCGGGCCGGACGATGACGACCCGCTTTTCGCCCTTCTTCATGCGCGCGATCGCGGCGTCGAAGCCGGGATTGACCCGGGGCGTCCCGACCGTGAGGCCGAACGGCTCGGCCGGCGTCCCGGCCCAGTACGGCTTGCCCTCGTCGGCCGTGCTGACGAAGGACTTGCCGTGAAAGGGCGCCGTCCCGGTGTAGACGGCCGTGACGACCGCCCCGGGGCGCGGGGCTTCCCCTCGCCCCTCCGTGAGGACGACGGATTCGAAGCCGCCCTCGTCCCGGACCGCGGCCGGCCAGGCCGTCCGGACGTACTCGTCCTCGCGGGCCCGGCGCTCGGCGTCGGCCTTGACGACGCCCGCCTTGGCGGCTTCGACCATGGCCTGGAACGAGGCCGTCGACGGCCGGAAAGCGCCGGCCGCTTGGCCGACCCGGACGATGCGGACGCTCACGACATCGTCGCCCTGGGCGACGGCGTTGACGACGTCCAGACCGGCCGCGACCTCGCCGAAGACCGTGTAGTCGCCGTCGAGATAGGAGCGGTCGCCGAGGGTGATGTACCACTGGCTGCCGTTGGTGTGCGGGCCGCCGTTGGCCATGCCGAGGACGCCGGCCCGGCCGTGGTCGAGCCCGGGGCCGGAGACGATCTCGTTGGGGAACTCGTAGCCCGGCCCTTCGGCCCCGCCCGGCCCCATGCCGCACTGGATGACGTGGCCGGGGACGACACGGTGCCACTGGGTGCCGTCGAAGAAGGGCCGTCCGGGCGCGGTGGCGGTGTTCGCGATCGTCCCCTCGGCCAGGCCGACGAAGTTGGCTACGGTCATGGGCACGCGCTCGAGATCGAGCTTCAGGACGATGAGGCCCTTGTTCGTCGCGACCTCGGCGTAGAGGCCTTCGGGGTACTTCGCGGTCCGGCAAGCGGTCAGGCCGGCAGCGAGGCCGAGGGCGGCGAGAGCGAGCAGGGCCCCGCCGGCGATCGATTGAACGTCGGCTTTCCTCATCGTGTTCCTCCGAAAATGGGGCCGAAAATGGGGGACATGATACCTATTTCCCGATTATTTTCCGGATGGCCGCTCCCGGCCGCCTATCCAAAAATAGGAAATAGGTATCATGTCCCCCATTTTAAGACAGGACTTTGAGGAGATGGTAATCCGACTCGATGTCGGCCGTCTTGACGTCGCCGGCGGCGCCGAACTTCAGGAAGGCGATGCGGCCGCCGTCGCCCTCGAGGTGGACGAGCCCGCCCGTCCGCCCCTCGGCGAGGGCCTCGACCGCGGCGTGCCCGAGCCGCGCGGCCATGATGCGGTCGGTCGCCGTGGGCCGGCCGCCGCGCTGGACGTGCCCGAGCACGGCGATGCGCGTCTCGAGGCCCGTCCCGGCCGTGACCGCCGCGGCCACCTCGGCCGCCGTGCCGCGCCCCTCGGCCACGACGATGATCCAGCTGGCCTTGCCCCGGGCACGCCCCTCGCGGACCTCGGCGCAGAGGGCCTCGAGGGGCACGTCCTTCTCGGGCAGCAGGACCTCCTCGCAGCCGCCGGCCAGGGCGACCTGCATGGCGATCCAGCCGCATTTCCGTCCCATGACCTCGACGACGAAGATGCGCTCGAGCGAGGTGGCCGTGTCGCGGATCTTGTCCAGGGCGTCGAGGGCGACGTTGACGGCCGTGTCGGCCCCGATGGACGCGGCCACGCCCGCGACGTCGTTGTCGATGGTGGCCGGCACGCCGACGACGGGGAAGCCGTGCGTCTCGGCCAGGACGCGGGCCCCGGCGAGCGAGCCGTTGCCGCCGATGACGACCAGGCCGTCGATCCGCCGGGCCTTCAGGTTGTCGAGGGCCGCGCGCTGGCCTTCGGCCGCGAAGAACTCCTCGGCCCGGGCCGTCTTGAGGATGGTCCCGCCGAGGCCGATGATGTTCGAGACGGCCCGCCGGTCGAGCGGGACGAACTCGCCGTGGATGAGGCCGTGGTAGCCGCGCAGCACGCCCTCGACCTCGATCCCGGCGGCCGCGGCCGTCCGCACGACGGCCCGGATGGCGGCGTTGACCCCGCCGCAGTCCCTGGTCAGGACGGCGATGCGTTTGACGGGGGCGGGTTTGGCGGGGACGCCGGCGGAGGCGGGAGCGGAGGGCGTGTTCATGGCGGACCCGGATTATACCAAAAAACCGGCCCCGTCCGCGCCCCGTATGATAGAATATCGTCCGAAGGAGAGTGATCCCATGGCCAACAAGAAATTCGCCATCGGCTGCCTGATGGTCGTCCTGGTCGTCCTTCTCATCGGCGCCGTCTACGTCACCGGCGTCTACAACTCGCTCGTCGGGCTCGACCAGAAGGTCCAGGCCCAGTGGGGCCAGGTCGAGAACCAGTACCAGCGCCGGGCCGATCTCGTGCCCAACCTGGTCGAGACCGTCAAGGGCGCCGCCGCCTTCGAGCAGGACACCTTCACGGCCGTGACCGAGGCCCGGGCCAAGGTCGGCCAGGTCCAGGTCAACGCCGGCGACCTCAACGCCGACACCCTCGGCAAGTTCCAGGCCGCCCAGGACGGGCTGTCCTCGGCTCTGTCGCGCCTTCTCGTCGTCGTCGAGAAGTACCCCGAGCTCAAGGCCACCGAGAACTTCAAGGAGCTCCAGGCCCAGCTCGAGGGCACCGAGAACCGCGTCGCCACCGAGCGCATGCGCTTCAACGAGGCCGCCCAGGCCTTCAACACCCGGCGCAACCGCTTCCCGGCCGTCATGTTCGTGAACTTCTTCGGCGGCAAGTTCGCCGAGAAGCCCTTCTTCAAGGCCCAGGCCGGGGCCGAGACCGCGCCTAAGGTCAAGTTCTAAGCGCGCCCGGACCCGGAACAAGGCCCGCCTATGACCGTCGCCGCCTGCGTCCCTCGCCGCCCGTTCGCGCTCCTGGCCCTGGCTTTCGCGGTCGTCGGCCTGGGCGCGGGGGCGTTCCTCGCGCCGGCTGACAGGGAGGCGGGGGCGACGGCGGTCCTCGGGCTCGTCCCGCCGCTCGCGGCCGTTCAATCCGCTCCCCGCATCCCGCCCGCGCCGTCGCGCTGGGCCACCGACGAGGCCGGCTTCCTGTCCCGCCAGGCCGTCGCCGCGCTCGACGCCCGCCTCGAGGAGTACGAGCGCCGGACCGGCCACCAGCTCCTCGTCTGGATCGGCCGTTCGCTCGGCGAGGGGGCCTCGATCGAGGACTGGGCGGTCCGGACGTTCGAAGCCTGGAAGGTCGGCCGCAAGGGCATCGACGACGGGCTCGTCCTGTTCATCCTGGCCGAGGACCGCCGCGTCCGCATCGAGGTCGGCTACGGCCTCGAGGGCGCGGTCCCCGACATCTACGCCTACCGGGTCATCGACAACATCCTCCTCCCGGGCTTTCGGGAGGGCCGGCCCGACGCGGCCGTCGACGCGGCCGTGACCGCGCTCATGGGCTACATCGGCGGGGACGCGAACGCGGCCGGCGGCGACGCGCCCCGGCGGGCGGCACGCCGTCTCGAGGACAAGGCCAAGAGCATCTTCGGCGTCATCGCCTTCCTGGCCATCCTGGTCCTGTTCATCACCAACCCCTCGCTCGCGCTGTGGCTCCTCCTCAACATCCTGGGCGGGGGCGGGCGCGGCGGCCGCGGCGGCGGGGGCTGGGGCGGGGGAGGCGGGTTCGGCGGCGGCGGAGGGCGCTCCGGCGGCGGCGGCGCCTCGGGCTCGTGGTGACGGCGGAGACGGAGGAGGTGCGGCCATGACCGTGTCGAGCCGGCGCAAGCTCATGAGGACGGTCGACGTCGAGCGGGTCAAGGCGGCCATCGTCTCGGCCGAGCGGGCCGCCTGCGGCGAGATCCGGGTCTCGGTGGCCCGGTTCTTTTGGGGCAGCGTGCGCGGCGCGGCCGAACGGGCCTTCGTCCGACTGGGCATGACCCGGACCAAGGACCGCAACGGCGTCCTCTTCTTCATCGTCCCGTCGCGCAAGAAGTTCGTCGTCCTCGGCGACGAGGGCATCCACGCCAAGGTCGGCCAGGAGTTCTGGGAGGGCGTGGCCCGGCTGATGTCGGAGCGCTTCCGCGAAGGCGAGTTCACCGAGGGCCTGGTCGCAGGCATCGAGGAGGCCGGGCGGCAGCTGGCCGCGCATTTCCCCTTCGACCCGGCGGTCGACGTCAACGAGCTCGCGGACGACGTCGACTTCGGCGACGCCTGATTAATCACGTCGCCATTTTGACCGGCCGCCTTATTAATCGGCTTTTCTCCCATTTCTAGTCGTCCCTCTCGAGGCGGCGAAGGATGTTGCCTCGAAGATCCCCGTTGCTGGAGGAGGGGACCGGCAGGGAGCGGAGCTAGCGGAGCGACCATCAGCAACGCTCCGGAGTGACTCGAAGAGGCGTTGCTGGGAAATATTGTAAGATGGGGCTTACTCCCGATATTTCGCAGGATCGGGACTCCGGGCGCTCCGTCCCGATCCTGCCTGGTCCGCTCACTGGGGTTCGCTCCCCGTTCCCCGTGGGGCCGGGGAGCTAGAGGCATATCCTGAGCCAAAGCCCGAGAGAGGGACGTCCCGGAATCGGGAGAATAACCTTTTTAAAGACCGGGTCAAATATGGTATAACCGCCCCGTAATCCCGAGGGAGGTCAAATGAAAAAACCGATGCTCACCATCATCCTGATCGCCGGTGTCGCCTTGGCCGTCGGCCTCGCCGCCTGCAAGAAGGCCGAGGTCCGCCTGGCCTATCCCGAGACCAAGACGGTCGACCAGGTCGACGATTATTTCGGCACCAAGGTCGCCGACCCGTACCGCTGGCTCGAGGACGACAACGCCGAGGACACCAAGGCCTGGGTCGAGGCCCAGAACAAGGTCACCTTCGGCTACCTCGACACCATCCCGTACCGGCCCGCCATCAAGGCCCGCCTGACCGAGATCTACAACTACCCGCGCTACTCGTCGCCCTTCCGGGTCGGCGAGAACTACTTCTTCTACAAGAACGACGGGCTGCAGAACCAGTCGGTCTGCTACATCCAGAAGGGCCTCGACGGCGCGCCCGAGGTCTTCTTCGACCCCAACGTCCTGTCGCCCGACGGCACGGTCCGCCTGGGCATCATCGGCCCGTCCGGGGACGACAAGTACCTGGCCCTCAGCCGCGGCGAGGCCGGCTCCGACTGGTCCGAGATCCGGGTCATGGACATCGCCACGAAGCAGGAGCTCCCGGACCGCATCCTGTGGAACAAGTTCTCGGGCGCGGCCTGGCGCGGCGACGGCTTCTACTACAGCGGTTACGACAAGCCCGCCCCGGGCGAGGAGCTCAAGGCCAAGAACGAGTTCCAGAAGGTCTTCTACCACAAGCTCGGCGACCCGCAGGAGAAGGACGTCCTCGTCTGGGAGGACAAGGAGCACCCGCTGCGCTACGTCGGCGCCGGCACGACCGAGGACGAGAAGTGGCTCATCCTGGGCGTGTCGGAAGGGACGAGCGGCTCCGAGGTCTGGGTCCAGGACCTGACCAAGAAGAACGCCCCGTTCATCCTGCTCTTCAAGGGCTTCGAGTACGACGCCTCGCCGCTCGAGGTCGTCGACGGCAAGTTCCTCGTCCACACCAACCACGGCGCGCCCAACTTCCGCGTCGTGGCCATCGACCCGGCCGATCCGTCGCCCGAGAAGTGGGCCACGGTCATCCCCGAGAAGCCCGAGGTCCTGAGCGGCGCCGGCACGGCCGGCGGGTATCTCTTCGCCAACTACCTCAAGGACGCCAACACCAAGATCACCCAGCACGCGCTCGACGGCACGCTCGTCCGCGAGATCGCCCTGCCGGCCCTCGGCTCGGCCGGCGGGTTCGGCGGCAAGCGCGACGAGAAGGTCATGTTCTACACCTTCACCTCGTTCACCTACCCGTCGACGATCTACAAGTTCGACCCGGCCACGGGCGCCTCCGAGGTCTTCCGCAAGCCCGAGGTCAAATTCGACCCCGCGGCCTATGAGACGAAACAGGTCTTCTACGCCAGCAAGGACGGCACGAAAGTGCCGATGTTCATCGTCCACAAGAAGGGTCTCGAGCTCGACGGCAAGAACCCGACCTATCTCACGGCCTACGGCGGCTTCAACATCAGCCTGACGCCGTCCTTCAGCCCGGCCTACGTCCCGCTGCTCGAGAACGGCGGCGTTTTCGCCCAGCCCAATCTGAGGGGCGGCGGCGAATACGGCGAGACCTGGCACAAGGCCGGCATGCTCGACAAGAAGCAGAACGTCTTCGACGACTTCATCGCCGCGGCCGAGTACCTCATCGCCGAGAAGTACACCTCGACGCCGCGCCTGGCCGTCGAGGGCGGCTCGAACGGCGGGCTGCTCGTGGGGGCGGTCATGGCCCAGCGGCCTGAGCTCTTCGGCGTGGCCCTGCCCGCCGTCGGGGTCATGGACATGCTCCGCTTCCACAAGTTCACGGTCGGCTGGGGCTGGGCCGTCGAGTACGGCTCGAGCGACAAGGAGGACCAGTTCGCCTACCTCTACAAGTATTCGCCCCTGCACAACCTCAAGCCCGGCGTGTGCTACCCGGCGACCATGGTCACGACGGCCGACCACGACGACCGGGTCGTCCCGGCCCACTCGTTCAAGTTCGCGGCCACGCTCCAGGCGGCCCAGGCCTGCGCCAAACCGGTCGTCATCCGCATCGAGACGCGGTCGGGGCACGGCTCGAGCAATCTGAGCAAGGCCATCGAGTCGCTGACCGATCAGTGGGCGTTCATGTTCCACAACATGGGCGTCACCCCGATCTATAAATAAAATAACGGGGACACATACCGCCGCGGTACGTGTCCCCGTTCTCTCTCTTCCTTACTTCTCCGCCAGGGCCTTTTCGAGCAGGCCGCGGTATCGATCCATCAGCTCCTTGTTCAGGTCGTTCGGCGGCTGGGCGTCGGCCGGCAGGAACGGCTTGTAGGGGTGCGCCTTCGCGTAGGCCTCGAACTCGGTCCTCAGCTTGCCCAGCTCCTCGGGCTTGGTCAGCAGGTCGATGGCCGAAGCGGCGATGGCCTTGGCCCCGGCGTTGAGCCCCTTCCAGGCCGTCGTGCCGTACCAGCAGGCGACGTTCGACCAGTGGTGGCCGATCGAACCGGGCACCGCGCCGGGGAAGGTGATGGTCGCGGTCGGGGCGATGAGCGTGACGTCACCGACGTCGGACGACCCGCCGCCGACGAACTCCCGGCCGCCCCGCGGCGCCTCGAGCTCCTCGACCTTCGCCGGCATCCCGTCCTCCTTGGCCCCCAGCTCCTTCTGCAGGGCCTTGGCGAAGGCCTGCTCCTCGTCGCTCCAGGCCGGCATGCCGACGAGGTCGATGTTCTTCTGGAACAGCTCGGCCGCGGCCTTGTTGGCATGGCGCTGGTGGATGGCGCTGACGACCCGCATCGAGGCCAGCTCGACGCCCGCCGCCAGGGCCCCGGCCTTGGCGCAGTTGACGACCCGGGCGTACATGTCCTCGAGCCGCTCGTCGGTGTTGCGGACGTAGTACCAGACGCTGGCCCGGTCGGGGACGACGTTCGGGGCCTCGCCGCCCTCGAGGATGACGTAGTGCATGCGCTGCGAGAGCGGCAGGTGCTCGCGCAGGTAGTTCGTGGCCACGTTCATGATCTCGACCGCGTCGAGCGCGCTCCGCCCGACCCACGGTGCTCCGGCCGAGTGGGCCGTCTTGCCCTTAAAAGTGAAGATGGTCGAGAACAGGGCGTTGCCGTCCACGCCGTAGCCCGTGCCGAAGCCGCTCGAGCTGTGGTTGTCGATGACCGCGTCGACGCCCTCGAACAGGCCGGCCCGGATCATGTACGGCCGGCTGGCCACGATCTCCTCGGCCGGCGAGCCGAAGACCTTGATCGTGCCTCCGATCTTGTGGGCGTCCATGGCTTCCTTGACTGCGATGGCCGCCGCCGCGGCCGCCGTGCACATGGCGTTGTGGCCGCAGCCGTGGCCGGGCGCGCCCTCGACGACCGGATCCTTCTTCGGGACGCGGCCCTTCTGTGAGATCATCGGCAGGGCGTCGAACTCGCCCAGAAGGCCGATGACGGGCTTGCCCGAGCCGTAGGTCGCAACGAAGCAGGTCGGCATCCCGGCCAGGCCGCGCTCGACCTTGAAGCCGGCCGCCTCGAGCGTGTCGGCCAGGAGCTTGGACGAGTTGAACTCCTGGAGGCCGAGCTCGGCGTACTCCCAGACGGCATCCGAGACGCGGCCGAATCTCTCGACCGTCTCCGGCCGGGCCAGCCAATCGAGGACGGTTTGCTTCTCTTTGGCGATCTTGACCTTGGCCGCAGCGCCCGAGGCCGGGCCGGGGACAAGGCCGAGGATGAGGGCGATGACGACGAGGGGAACGGCGAGCTTTTTCATGCGGCCACCTCCGAGGATGGGGATATACAACAACCGCGATACGCGGTCAAACCCGGTAAGTGCCTGGCATTCACAATCCTTCCTTCTCCCCTGGATGCGTGAAGGCCTGGCACCAATCTGTTCCCGAACCGGTGCCAGGCCTTCACATTTCTCGGGGGGAATCAGCGTCTGTGAATGCCAGGCACCGTCGGAAGCACCGTCGGGGGGCGGCTTGCCGCTATCCCGCGCATATGCTATAAATTACGCATGGTTAGAGTGCGCTTTGCCCCGTCCCCGACGGGCTTTCTCCACATCGGCTCGGCCCGGACGGCCATCTTCAATTGGCTCTTCGCCCGCCACACCGGGGGCAAGTTCCTCATCCGCATCGAGGACACCGACCTCAAGCGCTCCGAGTCGCGCTTCCTCGACGAGATCCTCGAGGACCTCAAGTGGCTCGGCCTCGACTGGGACGAGGAGCCCATCTTCCAATCCCGCCGCTTCGACGTCTACCGCCAAAAAGCCGACGAGCTCGTCGCCGCCGGCCGCGCCTACCGCGACGGCGACGCCGTCCTCTTCCGCGTCGAGCCCGGCCGCACCCTGGCCTACGACGACCTCATCCACGGCCGCATCGCCGTCGAGTCCGACACCCTCAAGGACCAGGTCCTCATCAAGTCCGACGGCTCGCCCGCCTACAATTTCTCCTGCGTCGTCGACGACGCCCACCTCGGCATCACCCACATCCTGCGCGGCGACGACCACATCTCGAACACCCCCAAGCAGATCGTCTTCTACGAGGCCTTCGGCCTGACCCCGCCCCGCTTCGGCCACATGCCGCTCATCCTCGGCACCGACGGCGCCAAGCTCTCCAAGCGCCATGGCGGCGTCTCGGTCGAGGAGTACAAGCGCGAGGGGTTCCTGCCCGAGGCCCTGGCCAACTACCTCATCCTCCTCGGCTGGATGCCCAAGGACGGCCGCGAGGTCATGCCCCCGGCCGAGGCCGTCCGCCTGTTCGAGATCGCCGAGATGAACGACGTCCAGGCCAAGTTCGATATCCAGAAGCTGCGCTGGCTCAACGCCGAGTACATCATGGCCGCGCCCGCCGCGCGCCTCGTCCCTCTCGTCCGCGCCCATCTGGCCGCGGCCAACCTCCCCGTCGCCTCTTTCCCCGACGCCTACGTCGCCCGCGTCCTCGACCTCTACAAGGTCCGGGCCAAGACCCTGGCCGAGTTCCCGCCCATGATCGACTGCTTCTTCACCGACGATTTCCCCACCGACGAGGACGGCCGCAAGCACCTCGCTTCCCCAGAGAGCCGCGCCTACCTGGCCGCCCTGGCCGACCGCCTGGCCGGCCTCGGCGACTTCAGCCACGCCGCCATCGAGGACGTCTTCCGCCGTTTCGCCGAGGAACGCGCCATCAAGGTCGGCCCCATCGTCCACCCGGCCCGCATGGCCGTCAGCGGCAAGACCAAGGGGGCCGGCCTGTTCGAGATGATGGAGGTCCTCGGCCGCGAGCGCGTCGTCGCCCGCATGAGGAGAGCCGCCAATGCCTGACGCCCCCGTTCCGCCCGCCTCCAAGCCCAAGTCCAACTTCGTCCGCGACATCGTCGACGAGCACCTCCGCGCCGGCCGCTTCTCGCGCGTCCGCACCCGCTTCCCGCCGGAGCCCAACGGCTACCTCCACATCGGCCACGCCAAGTCCATCCACCTCAACTTCGGCCTGGCCCGCGACTACGCCGGCCTCTGCAACCTGCGCATGGACGACACCAATCCCGAGACCGAGTCGATGGAGTACGTCGACGCCATCAAGGAGGACGTCCGCTGGCTCGGCTTCGACTGGGCCGACCGCGAGTACTACGCCTCCGATTACTACGAGAAGCTCTACGAGTTCGCCGTGGCCCTCATCCGCAAGGGCGTCGCCTACGTCTGCGACCTGACCGTCGACCAGGTCCGCGAGTACCGCGGCACGGTCACCCGGCCCGGCACCCCCTCGCCCTACCGCGACCGCCCCGTCGCCGAGAACCTCGACCTCTTCGCCCGCATGCG
The DNA here is from genome assembly GCA_017999365.1 of Candidatus Aminicenantota bacterium. Lineage (GTDB taxonomy): Bacteria > Acidobacteriota > Aminicenantia > Aminicenantales > Saccharicenantaceae > RBG-16-66-30. The sequence goes on along the minus strand of JAGNLW010000001.1, from coordinate 519,440 downwards.
GGCCGGCGAGTTCCCCGACGGCTCGCGCACCTTGCGCGCCAAGATCGACATGAGCTCGCCGAACATGCTCCTCCGCGACCCCCTCATGTACCGCATCCGCCGCGAGCACCACTACCGCACCGGTGACGCCTGGTGCATCTACCCGACCTACGACTGGGCCCACGGCCAGAGCGACTCCGTCGAGGGCATCACCCACTCCATCTGCACCCTCGAGTTCGAGGTCCACCGCCCCCTCTACGACTGGTTCCTCGACCAGCTCGGCGTCCACCACCCCCAGCAGATCGAGTTCGCCCGCCTCAACCTCAGCCACACTGTCCTCTCCAAGCGCCGCCTGCTCGAGCTCGTCGAGTCCAAGCTCGTCGACGGCTGGGACGACCCGCGCATGCCGACCATCTCCGGCTTCCGCCGCCGCGGCTACACGCCCGAGGCCATCGCCACGTTCTGCGAAACGATCGGCGTCGCCAAGGACAACAGCATCGTCGATCTCCCCCTCCTCGAGATGTGCTGCCGCGAGCACCTCAACCGCGTCACCCCGCGCGTCATGGCCGTCCTCCGCCCCCTCAAGATCGTCCTCACGAACTACCCCGCCGACCAGGTCGAGGAGTTCGAGGCCGTCAACAACCCCGAGGACCCGGCCGCCGGCACGCGCCGCGTGCCCTTCTCGCGCGAGCTGTGGATCGAGCGCGACGACTTCATGGAGGACCCGCCGGCCAAGTTCTACCGTCTCGGCCCCGGCCGCGAGGTGCGCCTGCGCTACGCCTACTTCGTCCGCTGCGAGGAAGTCGTCAAGGACGCCGCCGGCAACGTCGTCGAGCTCCGCTGCACCTACGACCCGGCCACGCGCGGCGGCGACAATCCCCCCGACGGCCGCAAGGTCAAGGCCACCCTCCACTGGGTCTCGGCCCGCCACGCCGTCGACGCCGAGGTCCGCCTCTACGACACCCTGTTCACGGTCCGCGACCCCTCGGCCGTCCCCGAGGGCGTCGACTGGAAGTCCTCCCTCAACCCGCGCTCGCTCGAATCACTCCCCTCCGCCAAAGTCGAGCCGGCCCTGGCCGCCGGCGCCGCGCCCGAGAGCCGCTGGCAGTTCGAGCGCCTGGGCTACTTCGTCGCCGACCGCCGCCTGTCCTCGCCCGCCCGCCCGGTCTTCAACCGCACCGTGACCCTGCGCGACGAGTGGGCCCGCCTGGTCAAGTCCGGCCGGGAGGCCTCCTGAGCCCCCGCCCCGCCCCTCCGGCGGATGCGCCCATGGACATCGTCCACGGCCCTTCGCTCCTCACGGGCGGGGATATCTATCTCTTCAAGGAAGGCAGCCATTTCCGCCTCTGGGACAAGCTCGGCGCCCACATCCTCGCGCACGACGGCCGCGACGGCGCCCACTTCGCCGTCTGGGCCCCCAACGCCGCCCGCGTCGCCGTCGTCGGCGACTTCAACGGCTGGGACCCCTCCCGCCACCCCCTCGCCCCGCGCTGGGACGGCTCGGGCATCTGGGAGGGCTTCGTCCCCGGCGTCGCCAAGGGCGCCCTCTACAAGTACGCCGTCACGGCCGCCGACGGCACGCGCGTCGAGAAGGCCGACCCGCTCGGCGTCTTCCACGAGGCCCCGCCCCGCTCGGCCTCCATCGTCTGGGACCTCGACTACCGCTGGTGCGACGCCGACTGGATGTCGCGCCGCGCCGCCGCCAACGCCCTCGGCGCCCCGCAGTCGATCTACGAGGTCCACCTCGGTTCCTGGCGCCGCGTCCCCGGCGAGGGCAACCGCCCGCTGACCTACCGGGAGCTCGCGCCGCTCCTCTCCGAGTACGTCCGCGACATGGGCTTCACCCACGTCGAGATCATGCCCGTCATGGAGCACCCCTATTACGGCTCGTGGGGCTACCAGTCGATCGGCTACTTCGCCCCGACCAGCCGCTTCGGCACGCCCCAGGACTTCATGTACCTCGTCGACATGCTCCACGCCCACGGCATCGGCGTCATCCTCGACTGGGTGCCCTCGCACTTCGCCACCGACGGCCACGGCCTGGCCCGCTTCGACGGCACCTCGCTCTACGAGCACGAGGACCCGCGCAAGGGCTTTCACCCCGACTGGAAGAGCGCCATCTTCAACTACGGCCGCAACGAGGTCCGCGAGTTCCTCATCTCGTCGGCCCTGTTCTGGCTCGACCGCTACCACGCCGACGGCCTGCGCATCGACGCCGTGGCCTCCATGCTCTACCTCGACTACTCGCGCAAAGCGGGGGAGTGGCTCCCCAACCGCCACGGCGGCCGCGAGAACCTCGAGGCCCTGTCGTTCATCCGCCGCCTCAACGAGGCCGCCTACGCCGCCTTCCCGGCGATCCAGACGACGGCCGAGGAGTCGACGGCCTGGCCCATGGTCACCCGCCCCACCTCGTCCGGCGGGCTGGGCTTCGGCCTCAAATGGAAGATGGGCTGGATGCACGACATGCTGGCCTACTTCTCCAAGGACCCGCTCTTCCGCAAGCACAGCCACCAGGACCTGACCTTCAGCATGTGGTACGCCTACACCGAGAACTTCGTCCTGCCGCTCTCCCACGACGAGGTCGTCCACGGCAAGGGCTCGCTCGTCGGCAAGATGCCCGGCGGCGAGCTCGAGAAGTACGCCAATCTCAAGGCCCTGTTCGGCTACATGTACACCCACCCCGGCAAGAAGCTCCTGTTCATGGGCGGCGAGTTCGCCCAGTGGAAGGAGTGGGCCCACGAGGAGAGCCTGGAGTGGCACGCCCTCGACTACGACACGCACCGGCACGTCCAGCGCTGGGTCAAGGACCTCAACGCCCTCTACCGCCGCGAGCCGGCCCTCCACGAGCTCGACCACGACCCGGCCGGCTTCGAGTGGGTCGACTTCAACGACGTCGACCACAGCGTCGTCAGCTATCTCCGCAAGGGGCGCGCTCCCGGCGAGACGGTCCTGGTCGTCTGCAACTTCACGCCCGTCTCCCACGGCGGCTACCGCGTCGGGGTCCCGGCCGGCGGAACCTGGCGCGAGCTCCTCAACAGCGACGCCCGCGACTACGGCGGCTCGGGCCTCGGCAACCTCGGCGCGGTCAAGGCCGAGGCCAAGCCGGCCCACGGCCGTCCCCACTCCCTGCGCCTGACCCTGCCGCCCCTGGGGGTCCTGGTCTTTAAAAGGGAGGCGTGAGGGGAACGTGAGGGAGTCGTGAGCGGCCGCTTCGTCTGCGTCCACGGCCACTTCTACCAGCCGCCCCGCGAGAATCCCTGGCTGGACGCGGTCGAGCGTCAGCCGTCGGCCGCGCCCTACCACGATTGGAACGAGCGGGTTACGGCCGAGTGCTATGCCCCCAACACGGCCGCCCGCGTCCTCGACGGCCGGGACCGCATCGTCGACATCGTCAACAACTTCGCTACGATCTCGTTCGACGCCGGTCCGACGCTCCTGGCTTGGCTCGAGCGGGCCGACGTCGCGACCTACACGGCCATCCTCGAGGCCGACCGGGCCGGCCGGGCCCGTTTCCGCGGCCACGGTCCCGCTATGGCCCAAGCCTACAACCACGTCATCATGCCGCTCGCGAACGCCCGCGACAAGCGGACCCAGGTCCGCTGGGGCGCGGCCGACTTCGAGCGGCGCTTCGGGCGCAAGGCCGAGGGCATGTGGCTCCCGGAGACGGCCGTCGACCTCGAGACGCTCGAGTTCATGGCCGCCGAGGGCATCCGCTTCACGGTCCTGGCCCCGCGCCAGGCCGAGGCCGTCCGCCCGCTCGCGGGCGGGGAGTGGCGGGACGTCCGCGACGGGACGGTCGATCCCCGGCGGCCGTACCTCTGCCGCCTGCCCTCGGGCCGGTCGATCGCGCTCTTCTTCTACGACGGCCCCATCGCCCACGACCTGGCTTTCGGCGACGTCCTCAAGAACGGCGTCGGTTTCGCCGAACGGCTCGTCGCGGCCTTCTCCCCGGAGAGCTCCCGGCCCGAGCTCGTCCACGTCGCCACCGACGGCGAGACCTACGGCCATCACCACCGCTTCGGCGAGATGGCCCTGGCCTACGCGCTCCGCCACGTCGAGCGCCAGGGCCTGGCCGAGGTCACGATCTACGGCGACTTCCTGGAGCGCTTCCCGCCGGAGGACGAGGTCCTGGTCGCCGCGATGAGCTCCTGGAGCTGCGTCCACGGCGTCGAGCGCTGGCGGGCCGGCTGCTCCTGCGCCACCGGCGAGCATCCGGGCTGGCGCCAGGACTGGCGGGCCCCGCTGCGCGAGGCCATGGACTGGCTCGGCGAGCGGGCGGCCGAGACCTACGAGCGAGGGCTCGGGAAGTACGAGAAAGACCCTTGGGCCGTGCGCGACGACTCGATCAGGATATTCCTCGATAGTTCGCCGGAAAGCATTGGAGCGTTCCTGGCGGACCACATCGGCCGGCGGCTCGCGGCGCGCGACAGGGATCGCATCTTGGCGCTCCTCGAGCTCGGGCGCCAGTCCATGCTCATTTTCACCAGCTGTGGCTGGTTCTTCGACGACATCTCCAACATCGAGACCGTCCAGAACCTGCGTTATGCCGCCCGGGCCCTCGAGCTCATCCGCGACACGGGCGGCCCCGACTTCGAGGCCGAGTTCGTCGAGCGGCTCGAGGCGGCCGAGAGCAACGATCCCCGCGTCAAGAACGGCGCCGTCGTCTACGAGACGATGGTCAAGCCCGCCAGACCGGATCCGTTGAGGCCGTGCGCCGGACTCGTATCGGAGGGGGAGAAGGATGCGGAGGCGCCGGGCGTGATCTTCGGACGCGGAGTGGCGTCGCTCGTGGAAGCCTGGGCCGGGAAGCCCGACGACACGGCGGCTCTCGAAAAGCTGGAAGCCGTCCTGAGCGTACACAAGAGCCAAGGGCATAGCCTCGACCTCTGGCGGAGCCAGAACGCCTTTTTCAAGGCCGGCCGAGCGCTCCGGGGCACTAATAGTGCGAACGCCTCCTGGGATCGGGCCTTCCACGCTGTGGCGGAGTTGCTCGGCTTCGATCCGGAAGTCTTTACGGCTACTTCTTAGCCTGAACCTGTGCCCCTATCGCATTAGCTAAGCCCGTCAAATCCTTGCCTTTTTAACAGGTTTCCGCTATAACTGAGGGGCTTTTTCAGGCCTTTGCGTGCCTGTAGCTCAGTTGGATAGAGCGTTGGACTCCGGATCCAAAGGTCGGAGGTTCGAATCCTCTCAGGCACGCTCTCTTATCCCCTGCGAAATCAACTAATTGCGGGCCAAGTGCGCTTGGCCTCTGCACCCCTCGACTTGCCCCGTTTGGGCAAGGCTTTGTTCATATTTGTTTATGGGGGAGAGAATCAATCCGACTCTTTTGGAAAGTATCTCTGTCTTAGGTTGTGATGGATTATTAGTCTTAATTCAATTTCGGACTTTCCGTTGTAGTTGTATTTGTCGAAGCCACAGTGTGGGCAATTGAAACTACTTCCGTGCATAATGAGTTGGCAGTCGCATACTGGACAAAAGGGCAGCAAGCTTTCTATATCGTATTTGTCTTCGTAGTTAAGTCTATACTGCCAACGCCAGGTTATGCCGTCAAAAGTGTCTTTGGTATAGGCTTTCCAAGCCGGCTGCAAAGATTGTTTGTCAGCCGACCCCAAAAGACTGATAAGTAATATAAGAATGGCCGGGATAGACAAGGCGATTATGATAAGAAGCCATACGGGGAGGCTGATATGGCTGCCGAGGACATTGCCCAGGAAACGAAGGACCTTGCCCAGCAACCTGATCGCCTCGCGGAGTAGGTTCTTTCCGACTATCCAACTTGCTACCCATGTGCCCAGAGCGGTTCCACCAATCGCGATGATCCAAGGATTCGATAGATACTTCTTAATGCCCTCTTTGTTTCTCTTTTTCATCAGGGGTGATTATATCACCTTACGTCTTTGTGCAATACCAAACGACTGCAGCATAAACAGTGCACGTGCAATGTTTCGAGTGCAGATCACCATTTTTCGCAGATGGTCGCCCTCTCGCCGACTTGCCTTCTATTCCGAACCCCTCCTGCGTCTTGCGCAAATATCCGCGAAAGGCGCGGACTTGGCATGTTCCCGGCATCTATAGCCCCGGCCCTTCTGCCGAAGAAGTCAGAGGGGCTTCCTTCCAGAAGACAGGAGACCAAGCCTTGTTCCACCGTGTGCAACTGCACCCAATAGACGTAGAATAAGGCGACAGAAAGAGAAGACCATGGACAACAACCAAAAACTCGAAGAGCTCAACAGAAAATTCCGCGACGGCGAGATCAGCGAAGACGATTACGCCGCCGAAGTCGAGAAGACCCGCAAACAGGAAGAGGCCGCACCCGTCGAGGCTCCCTTGTATGCGGAGGACGAGGTCTCGTGGGCGCCGTCTGCTATGGACGCCGCCGAGCGGGCCTTCTCTCCTGACGACCTCACCGAATCGGCATGGCTGGAAGAGCAGCAGCGTGACAACGTCGCGCACATCGAGACGGTCAGGATCGGCGTCGAGGTCCGCAAGATCCACGAGTCGCTGGCCGTCATGGAGGACTTCAAGAAACTCCTCTACAGGCGCGCCGAATGCCTCGTCTTCGCCCCCATGTTCGGCAAGCCGAAGACGTTCCTGTTCCTCTGGAAACTCCTGTTCCTGCTCGGCGACGCCCAAGCCTTCGTCGACCTCGCCATGCCCGACGCCGAAAAATACGGCCTCGTCGGCAGGAAGGACCGCGAGCGCTTCGACCGCTTCTGCCGCATCGCCGTCATGCGCGCCGACAGGCACTCGTTCAACGAGATCGCCGACGCGCTGGGCGAGACCGAGCGCACGCTCAAGGAGACTTTCTACTCGCTCATCGCCAAGATCGACAGCTTCCAGCTTGCCGACGCCCAGCGCGAGGTCGCCATTGTGAACGCCGCCTACTACGACCTGGCCCGGCAGGAACTTCGCGCCGCCCTGGCTGAGGGTGACGCGGCCCTCACCAAGATCTACGCCGAGATTGGCAAAGACCAGAAGGCGAAGGCCCAGGCGGAGTACGACGCCTGGAGGAAGCGCCAAGGTCTCTAAAAGGCCTCTTTTCCCCAAGAGTACAAAAACGAAACCCCATTTTTGTACGTTTTCCCCTTCTATAGAGGGCATTTTCGTGGACAGAGACGCAAGACTGAGAGAGATCGCCGCCACCTTCAACGCCGCGAGGCCCCGGGGCATCAAGGTCCAGGACACGTCGAATGAGCCCGAGACCGTCACCCTCGGCACCAAGTTCGTCCGCAACGGCCTCAAGCCGATGCTGCTCAAGGTCTACCTCGTACTGAAGACGTACAGGGACAACAAGACGGGCTACCCCACGCAGCAAGAGCTCGCCGACGCGGCCGGCGTCACCAGACCCACCTTTCATGCGGCCGTCAAGGCCCTTGAGGAACTTGGCTACGTCAAGACTTGGCGCGGCGGCATAGGCGAGAAGGGCAAGGGGCAACTCGTCTACGAGCTAAAGAAGGCCCTGTTTTGAAACCCGAAAAAGTCGTTTTCTCGATAGCTTGTAAAGAGTTCTTCCAAGCGCTTGCAAAGGATTTTTCCAAGCCTTAACTAAGAGAGAGACAGATGATAGACGATAGACTACTGCTCCTTCCGAGGGAACCGAGGAAGGAGCTTGCCCGCAGCCAAGTTTTTCAAAACGGCGGTCGGGCGGGCGCGGCGAGGCGCCGCGCCAAGGCCGGCCGAAGCGGCCGGCCGTCGTGAATTTCACAAACTGGAGCAAGACATGAACGAACTTCAGGAACTCGCCTTGATCCGGGCCTGGAACTTCAACCAGGGCGTGCGCCTGCTGACCCAGGACGCGGCCGACGCCCAGGGCCGCTTCCTCTTCTACCGCGCCGGCGAAGAGCTCAAGGTTCTCGCCAGGGCGGTCAGGGCGCACGCGCCAGCCGCCGTCACGGACGACTGGGCCGCCCTCCTCGCCGCCGTCGACCTCTTCGGCGACTGCGACAACGCCTGCTTCACGACGCCCGACTGGGAGAGCAGATTCAAGCTCGAGCAGCGCGCCTTCGCGGCGGCGTCGAGGCCCTAATGAGATCCAGCGGGGCTGTGCTGTTTCAGAGGAAGTTACGGCCAGCCTCGCTTCGTCTACGCGCACTTGTCCATGCGCGGTGGTTCTTCACTTCTTCCGTCCCGGGCATGACGTCAAACTGCCTGAGCAGCCAGGCCGCCTGCCCGGGGTCTCCCGGGATTCTTGCGGGCGGCCCGGCTGCGCCTTTTTCGCGTGCCACTGTCGGGTCGTCTCCATCGCGGCCTGGCCTCCGGGACGGCTGGCCCCGTCCTGGGGGCCGGGCTGCCCTTAATCGGCCCGACATTGAAAGATAGAAAACGCAACGAGCGGCCGGAAAAGACCCGGCCCGCCCGACACGCACGATAAGGACTCAATATGTTAGGTCCAAAAACCAAGTCTTACCTCGCCGCCCAGGCCAAGCGGCTCGTCGCCCTCGACGAGGCCGAAGGCGGCCACCCGAACGTCATGCCCTACCGCGACGAGCGGACGGGCCAGGCGATGACGGGGATGGCCAAGCTCTACGAGAACGCCTTGTGGTGGATGAACTCCCCCGAGGCGGCTCGCGTCCTCGGCCCCGAGCTGGGGATGGTCGAGTCCGCGATCAACGAGGACACGCTGTCCACCGGGATCGCGTCGTTCGTCACCACGGCCCTGCCGGCCATCCGGCGCATCTACTCGCGGCTGTGGTCGAAGGAGGTCATGAGCCTCCAGACCCTCGGCTCCTCGGCCGGCTACATCTTCTGGTTCAAGACGCTGTTCGACTCCACCTACGGCGACGCGACCGCCAACCAGGAGCTCGCCGACGTGCCCGAGGAGTACCGCTACAGCAAGAGCTCGGAGCAGGGCACGATCCGCAAGGTCTCCCTCCAGCTCACCAAGAAGCTCATCGAGACCGAGAACTACAAGCTCGCCGGCCTCTACACGCTCGAGGCCGAGCAGGACCTCCGCGCGGCCCAGGGCCTCGACGCCTCGTCCGAGATCGGCGTGGCGCTGGCCGACCAGATCGCGCGCGAGATCGACCGCAACGCGGTGAACTCCCTGTGGGACGCCGCCAAGACCAACGTCAACTTCAACCTCGGCGGGTACCTGCCGGGCGACACCTCGACGGCCGACCGCCAGGCCTACGACGCCAAGCTCTGGAAGAGCGCCGTCGTCCAGGCGAACAACGCCATCCTCAAGGCGACCAACCGGAACGCCGGCTGGATGCTGATGGGGCCGGACGTCTTCGCCTACTTCATGGCCCTCGAGGCCTTCCGCCTCGACGGCGCCGCCGCCAGCCAGCAGACGAACGGCGGCATCTCGTTCATGGGCACTTTCTCCGGCCTGTGGAAGATCTACCTCGACCCGGCCGCGCCCGCGAACAAGATCCTCATGGGCCTCACGCCCACCTCGTGGCAGGACGCCGTCGGCGTCATCGCGACGTACATCCCGCTCTTCCTGAGCGACGACTACACGTTCGGCGCGGACTTCTCGCAGAAGATGCGGGGCGCCATGAGCCGCGTCTTCGTCGGGGCCGTCCCCGAGACCTCCACGCAGTCGCCCGTCAAGAACGGCGGCCTCACGACCATCACGCTGTCCGCGAGCTAATCGCGGACTGACGACAGACGCAGCGGCGGGGCCGGGGCCACAAACCCCGGCCTCGCCTTTTCTCCAAGCGAGGGCAAGATGAAGTTCATCGACGAGATAGAGACGACGCCGGACTTCGTCCTCAACGAGGCGAAGGCGAAGACGGGCACGGTCCACTTCAGGGCCAGGGCCTTGAAGCTCGACGTGCCGACCAGCAACGGGCGGGTCTACAAGAAGGCGCTGATCGAAAGGGAGATCGGTCGCCTGATGAAGTCGCCGACCTCGGTCTTTGGCGCCGCCTACCATCCCGAGAAGGCCGCCGAAGTCCCCGACGTGAGCCACCTCATCACCGGGCTCGAGGTGGGCAGGGATGGGTACCTGTGGGCCGAAGGCGAGATCTTGGACACGACCAAGGGCCGTGACCTCAAGGCCATCATCGGCGCGGGCGGCAAGGTCGGGCTCTCCTTGAGGGGGACCGGCAAGGTGAACGAGAAGGGCGAGATCGACGAGGCCACCTACAAGCTCCACTCGATCGACGCCGTCCTGCGCCCAGCCAGCGAGGGCGCGAGCCTGTCCGCCGAGAACGTCTTCGAGTCGGTCGAGCTCGACCAGCCCGGCGACCCCGGCGCCGAGGTCGACGAGGAGCAGGAGCTCTGCGCGGCCATCCATGAGAAACTCGAAGCCGAGTTGGCGAAGACCGGGAGACTCAGGCAACTCATCGAGAAGCAACTCGCAGGCGTCCGCATCGAGGCCGTCGAGCTCGTCGAGGAGCGGGTCGAGGAGGCCAAGAAGGCCGTCCAGTTCGTCCTCAACGAGGCGGTCCGTTCGCGGATCGTCGAGTCGATCGATGACGCCGAGCCCGGCGGGATCGGGATCACGCCAAACCCCGGCGACGAAGACAAGCGGGCACGGATCGGGAAGCGCCTCGTCCAGGAGGCCCGGCTCGCGGGCTCCACACTGCCCCAGGAGAAGATCCTGGAGGCCGTGGCGAAGAGATAACTGCAGGCCAGGGGTCCATGTCCTGCGAAACCTGCCAGGCCTGCGACGCCTGCGAGCACTGCGACGCCGTCAACTGCGCCGGCTGCCAGATCTGCAATGCCTGCCAGTCGGCCTGCTACTCAGGCCAGTGCCCGACGTGCGAGTCGTGCGACGCCTGCCAGGCCGCCTGCTTCACAGGACAGTGCGCCGTCTGCGAAGACTGCGTCAGTTGTCAGATCTGTGAGACGGCCCAGTGCCAGACGTGCCAGAACTGCGTGAGTTGTCAGAATGCCTGCTACTCGTGCCAGCACTGCAACCACTGCATGCACTGCGACGTGTGCCAAGTCTGCGAGGGGGCGTACTTCCCGCCCGTCTAAGGACAAGGAAATGAAGATCATCAAGAACATACTCAGAAAGCTGAACCCCGTGCTCTGCCCGGCCGGGGCCAAGATAATGCCCCAGGAGGGCAGAGAGGGGGCAAAGAAGCCCGTTCTGGAGGCCGAGGACTGCCGCAACTGCTATACCGCACAGCACGAGTGCGAGGTCTGCAACACGTGCGAGAAGGGATTTTCGAGCGAGTGCTCTGTGTGCTACTCGTGCGAGAAATGTTTCACGGAGCAGGCATGAAGATCTTCATCGGGAACCTCGCGTACCACGCCGACGAGGAGGACTTCAGGAGCTTCGTCGAGGAGAAGGTCGGCCTCACGCCCGACAAACTGATCTCGTGCTGCTCTCCCGTCGACGGCGCCTTCCGAGGATTCGCATTCCTCATCTACGACGACTATGCGGTCGGCTACAGGGCCATGTCCATCATCGACGGCCTGGAGTTCGACGGCCGCACCATAAGGGCCGACAAGTCCACGCCACGGAGCAAATAGTGCGCTGCGCCGCCACCCGCAAGGACGACGGCAAGCCCTGCACCTGCTTCGCCGTCGCCGGGAAGTCCCTCTGCATCTGGCACCTGCCCTATGAGGAGCGGAGGCCGATCCGGGCCGCCCACCAGGAGCGGGAGGTCGATCCCGTCGCGACGCTGAAGGGGGAGCTCCGCCGCGTCAAGAAGCTCGCCCCCTCGGCGGAGAGGGCGAGGCTGATCCTCGAGATCTTGAGGCTCCTCAGGGACTATGAGGGGAAGCCGGAGCCGGCCGAGAAGGAGCCCCAGACGCCAGCCGAGAAGGTCGCCGCGATAAGGAAGCCGAAGTGACGCCGTTCGACCCGATCCCGTACCTCGACGAGATGAAACTCATGACGGGCAAGTCGTGGGCGAGCTGGCGCACCGTCGTGAAGGGCATCTACGGCGTCCAGCTCGACGCCGCCGAGCGGGAAACCTTCCAGAAGGTGGCGGGCCGACCAGACCCCGGCAAACCTTTCGAGGAGACCTACGTCTTCTCGGGCCGCCGCAGCGGCAAGTCCTACGCCTCGGCCGTCCTCGCCTGCATCACGGCCCTGTTCGGGGCGTACGAGAGGGAATTGGCGCCGGGAGAGAGGGCCTGGATCTTCGTCGTCGCCACGGACCGCGCCCAGTGCCAGGTCATCCTCGACTACTGCCGGGGCATCCTCCGCGACTACGAGCCGGCCGTCGAGGACTTCACCAGGGACGAGATCCGCTTCAGGAACGGCGCCGTCATTTCCGTCCGCCCCGCCTCGCTCCGCTCCATGCGCGGCTACTCGACGAGCCTCATCATCCTCGACGAGTTCTGCTTCTTCAGGGACAAGGACGGCGTCGCCAACCCCGTCAGGGACATCGTCGCCTCGCTCACCCCGACCTTGATGCCGGGAGGGAAGCTCCTCGCCATCTCGACCCCTTGGGCGAGGGCGGGCTACGCGTGGGAAGTGTTCAAGTCGTCCTACGGGAAGGAGGACCCCGACGTCCTCGTCGTGAAGTCGGACACGAGGACGCTCAACCCGGAGTTCTCCGACAGGAAGATCGCCAAGGCCTTCAGGCGCGACCCCGTGGCGGCGAAGACCGAGTGGGAGGCCGAGTTCCGGGCCGACCTCGAGTCGTTCGTCAGCCGCGAGGTCCTTGAGCGCTCGACGATGGCCTATGAATGCCTCATCCACGACCCCAGGCGCGAGTACAGGGCCTTCGTCGACGCGAGCGGCGGGTCGAGGGACCGCTACGCCGTGGCGGTCGCCTACGAGGACGGCGGCGCGATAATCGTCGCCCGCGTGGCATGGTGGACGCCTCCCTTCGACCCCGACGCGGTGACGGCGAGCGTCTGCGAGATCCTGAAGGAGTTCAGCGTCTGGAAGGTCACGGGCGACAGGTACGCGGCGGAATGGGTGGCGAGGGCCTTCCAGAAGAGGGACATCGTCTACGAGGCGGCGGGCAAGTCGAAGAGCGAGATCTACCTCTCGGCCCTGGCCCTCCTCAACTCGGGCCGCGTCCGCCTCCCCTCCGTCAAGCTCCTCCAGGACGAGGTCGCGAGCCTCGAGCGGAGGAGCCGGGCCGGGGGCCAGGACGTCGTGGACCACCCCGAAGGCGGATCGGACGACCTCGCCAACGCGGCGCTCGGGGCCGCCGTCCTCGCCTGGCGCGAGCTCGCCGAGGGGCCGACCCCCCGCGAGATCGAGGCGAGGATGCCGGTGATGAAGAAGCACTACAAGCAGACAGTCCAGGAGACGATCAGGGACTTCAACCGAGACATCATGGCCGAGTTCGGCCTAGCCATACCCGTCAAGGACGCGAAGAAGCTCGGCCTAGGGAAGCGCTAGAACTCCCTCCGCCACCCTCAAGCGTCTTTCTGCGTTTCCCTCCAGCACGCGGCCCCGAGGCCGCGCCGCCCTCCCTTTGGCTCCTCAAGCGCCGTCTGTCGGCCTCTGCCCTCGGTCGGCGACCACATGTCTTCCTGCCAGGCCACCATCGGCCGCCCCGCGCCCTCCGCCGCCCGTAATAACCACTCGCCGCCGAGATCTCCCAGGCGGGCCGCCCCTCGGCAGTGGTTATTATGGCTAAAATAATTCGTGGTGCGAGTAGTATCGGAGGCTGCACCGCTCGCACTTGTAGTTGAAGACGTGCCAACTCCCCTCGGGCGTCGCCCCAACGTGGCCAGACCCTTGCCTCGACAGCCCCTCGTGGCAATTCAGACAGGTCGGCCCGTCGGCCTCGATCATGCTGTGCCCGCACTTCAGGCAGAGTTCGACAGGGTACTCGTTGATGCCAGGCCCCTCTTGGCCCTCCGGATAGATGGCGGGAAAGGTCTTGAGGATCGGGCAATCCTCATCCCGGTCCAAATATGTTCTGCAATACACGGGAATGTTATTCACCATCGGTCCTCCTAAGGCCCCAATGTAGTTCCGCCTCTCCAGGATGTCAAAAGAAAAAGTGCTGTGCTTTTCCCTTCGATCCCGATAGAGATCTCCCCAGGAGGCAACATGCCGAAGAAGACCAAGTCAACCAAGGGCGAGGGGAAGGCCCCTCAGGGCAAGGGCAACGGGAACGGGCGGCAGAAGGCCGGCGGGAGGGCCAAGGAGGCCAAACCGGCGGGCGCCTGGGCCAGGTTCAAGGGCGACTTCAGGCCGGGGACCGAGGTCAGGAGCAAGAACCCGAAGCTCCAGGCCTTCAAGACCTACGGCAAGCTCAGGGACCACCTGGCCGAGGCCGTCGGCGAGGGCAAGGGGCTCAAGGAGATCGCGGCCGGCCTGGGCGTGACGCCCGCCAGGGTCAACGAGCTGGTGCACATCCTGGGCGTCGTGGGCGAGAAGTGCGTCGACCGGCCCACCGTCGGCCCGGGCGGCGAGCTCGTCATGGAGGCGCCGAGGGAGAGGAAGGGGAAGAAGGCCTGAGCATGGAAGCGGGGCCGGCCGGGCCTTCCTGGCCGGCCCTTTCTTTTTGCCCGAAAGGAGGCAACATGGCAAGACCGAAGGGGACGACGAAGGCGGGGCTGAAGTACCTTGATGAGGGCCAACTGAAGGCCTTCTTCAAGGCCGTGAGGAGGACGAGGGACGCCGACCGAAGACTGCGCGACGACCTGGCCTTCGGCCTGGCGCTGTTCTACGGGCTCCGCGTCTGCGAGCTGGCCGCGCTGCGCGTCGCCGACATAGACGCCAGGGCCAGGCAAATCAGGATAGCGGCGGCCAAGAGCGGGCTGACGAAGGTCGAGGACGTGCCGCCCGAGATCTGGCGGAAGCTCGACGCCTGGCTCAAGCAGAGGGAGGAGGGCGGCCCGTGGCTGTTCCCGGGGAGGATCGAGGGGAAGCCCGTGTCGGCCAGCCGCTGGAAGGCGGCGTTCAAGGCCCACGCGGCGGCGGCCGGGCTGCCGGGGAACTTCAGTGTGCACAGCCTCCGGCACTCCTGCGCGATGGCCCTCGCCCTCCAGGGCGCGAGCCCGATCAGGATCAAGTCGTGGCTGCGGCACCGCCGCGTCTCGTCCTCTGAGCGCTACTTCGAGCAGGCGCAGTTCGCCGACACGGGGAAGAAGCTGGAGATGGTCTACAAAGATATCATCTAGCCTTGGAGCCGAAAATAAATTCCTCCCCTTTTTGAAAAGCAGGATCGGTCGCCGTGACGGGAAGCAGGGCCAAGGCACAAACCGATTCGCCTAGCCTTGCTTCTGGCCCATGCCTGCTCTTCGCCCCAATCCTGAAGCGCGGGGCCAGAATTGGCCTACTGAATCAGGGAGTTTCAGATCGGACAATCGTGGTGGACTTCCTGGCCATCGCACCAACAGGATGCGCCCCACGGGCCGCTCGCGCAAACATAGTTGGTGCAATGCAAGAGGTGGCACGACCAGCCGTCGCAGGCAGCTGTCGCGCTGCACAGCTCTTCTCCCCAGGAGACGAACGGCGAAAACGCCGCGACGATGAGAAGCGCGCACAAAGCGACCTTGATCCTCATACGCATTTCTAACCTCCTTAATGTAATTTAGCCAAATAGTTCCTGTTGTTTTGTCTAAACACAACGAACACATCCCCGTCGTCAGCCACAGCCGTTTTAAGCACCATTACGGGACTGCCTTCGCGATGAAGTTCAATCGTTCGTATGTGTTTACCAGCAAGATCGAATTCAAGGAGGGTGCCCTTTTTTGCTCCATTACTGTTTAGCCCACAATACATGAGGTTCTTGCTTATCGAAAAGGAATAGAAATAGTTGACTAGAGCCACGGTTCTCGGATCTTCTTGCTTCATGCGCTCGAGGTTCTTCGCCTCTTCTTTCTTTATATTGTCGATTTCCGGTATTGCCGAATCAGATAGGTCCCTAAATAGGACCTCTCGACCATCAAGATCATAAATAAATATAATTGGACTATTCTTAAAACAGCCGTAGATGAGCCCTTGGAAGCACTCGAAATACACCTTGTTGGCGTTTACCAGTTCAACAAATCTCTCGGATGGCAACAGGCGACCGATACCTCCGACACGATTCCCCTTAGAATCAAGTTGAGCAATGAGGTTCCTGTTGAAAAAAGCATCCCCTTCTTTGAACGCATTAGCATAAATCGAATTATCGGTGATATCAAATGAAAATCCCTTTGTCTTAAGGCCTAAGTCAATGTTTGTTGCTTGCTTAAAAGACCCATCTATTCCAAACGACTTGATTTTATTCCCGAAATGGTCAAGAACAAAAATCAGGTTGCCTCGAATTCTCATTGAGCAAGGATAAAATAACGATGATTCCTCCTTTCCGATTTCCCCTATTTGGCCTAAGTATGAACCATCCCGCCGATACTTCAGAACTCGATGGGTATCTGTATCTAACGCGAATAATATGCCGTCGTTAATAGCCACTATGGCAGAATTGAATATCGCATTCTTGAAAACCTGCAGAGCCGGGACTAGATCATCAAGTGCCATGATAGGAGACAATTCCTTAACAACGCTGTTCTGGCAAAACCCGGCTAGGGGCCAAAGTAGGAGAAAAACTACCGGAAGAACAAATATCCTCATTTAAGCAACTCCAGTGTGGCTTTTCGGACATCCTCTTCGTCTGCGTCGGCAAAAAAGTACCTTATTATCGTTCCCTTCTTATCCACAAGGTAGCTGACTGGGAAGCCACCAAACTCGCCTTTTGACATATAATATCTGATATCAATTGGGATCAATTCGTATGGGTAATTGCCTGGATGGAGTTCCTTGAAGAAGAAACCACGGTCCGCAATATCTCGCATTTGATAATAGCTGGGAAACAAGCTGACTATTTTAAGGGCAGATTTCGTGTTAGTCGTGGCAAGCGTCTGAATGTCATTCAGCGTTGACATCCGCCGGCCGCTTGAGCAATTGGAGCAGATATCAAGAAAGAAGGTTATGAGGGAGTATTCATTGTCGGTTGAAACTATATTGGCATCCGTGCCAGTGATTAAATCCAGCGCTCTAAGTGAGCGGAGGTCTCCGATAGAGAACTCATGACCTCTCGTCACGGCCCGATAAACGATACTTCCAAACAGATACTTTTCGACGAGCATTCTAAGATCCTCTTTAGAAACCAATGTACTGCTCTCAAACTTGACCTCTCCGTTTTTGTCATAAATATATACTGCTCCGCAACAGGCACTTGCCTTAAAGAGCCCCGCTAGGCTCAAGTGCCTGTCATTAATAAACGTAGTGTGCCGAAATAGAGCGCCCAGTTCTGAACAAACATCCCCTTGATCATTAACGCCGATGGCTACCAGTCTGAACCCCTGCTCGTATTGTTTCTCCTGGATGAAGGCAGCGTATACGACTAGGTCTTTCTGAATCAGATTGGAAGGTGAAAATATGATTACACACGTTGTTTTGTTAGGGCTACCCCCAACCCCCCAACGCATCTCTTGTGCATCCTGACCAAAAACGGAAAACAGTGGAGAAAAGATAGCGAAGATGGAGAATGCCACTCTCATTGACGCAATCCCCTTCATCGTCGTCAACAACTTAGAGCATTGATTTGTGAATGTCAAGCAGTTTGTGATCCTATCGCCTTCTCTCAAATATGTGGTATGATTAAAAGAACGAGAGGAGATCATATATGCGCTTCCCTCTGATAGTTATCCTTATCATGATCGGAATTGTGGTCACGGGCTCGAGTTGGTCTCAAGAGTCCGCCGTTTATCCTTCTCATGCCTTTGCTGATAGGTCTATACTGCTGCCAAATTCTCCCTATCCATTTGTCGCCCTTGCGGGAGATACGGATCGGAACTTCTATGTCCTTGCCTGGGATCAATTAGTCAAATTAAATCCAAAGGGAGAGGTCTTGTTGCGTTTGTTTTTCCAAAGGGGCCAGGGACCGGGTGAGGTTCAGAACCTACCAGCATCGCTTGCGGTCGGATTGGATAATCTTGTTTATGTCAACGACGGAAACAAGATTCTCGTTTATGATGCAACTCTGAAGTTTGTTAGGAATATAAATATCAGACCATCAGGCAATGATTTCTTAGTGGACAAAGCGGGCAACCTATTTTGTCGCAAGTCAGATTATGATTCGTCAAATCCTGAGGAATCCGTTGCAAAATACAGTGCTCAAGGATCACTCTCTGGAACTTTCCTCAAAGCTCGAGATCTGGCTTTTTCGATTTCGGGCGGGATCGCCGTGAAAACCTCACATGCGTATATTCCTCGGTGTCTCTTTTGTTTGGACTCACGTGGCTCGTTATTCTTGTTACCCAATACAGGGAGTGAAGTCCTCTCTGTTGATTCACAAGGCGATGTATTGCCGGTCTTTAAACTGAGTATACAGAAGATCACGATTTCGACAGAAGAGAAATCGGAAATCGAGAAGATATATGTCACATCTACAAAATCCACGTTTCCGTTCAAGGTTGCGTTGCGCTTTGCTGATTACCGACCTTTCTATAGCAGGATGCTTATTGATGAGATGGACAGGTTCTATATGGTTAGGACGAAGTCGGTGCTGGACAAGCGAAGCGAAGCAATTGTAGACGTATATCATAATGGACAAAAGATCAAAGAAATTATTGTGGGAGGAGATCCGACGTTGATAATGAGAGGAGATCTTTATTTCATAAACAACAAGGATGATGGGATTGGCGAGCCCATCAGTATTATTTGGAGGACCAAAGTCTATTAGTGGGATTTCTCAAGAAAGGCCTTATAAGCAGGATGAGGCCCATGCACGTTCAGGCCGCAAGTCGTCTGAAGGCCAAAAATATTTCTTGCACCCAATCGCGAAAAATGCTAATATCTGTATACCCGTTATGTCAACGCGCTCTTAAAGGCGCGTAAGATCAAGCGGCCGAGGCGCCCAAAGCGGGAGCAAAGACTCCTCGCCCCGGCAGCACCGATCAGCTAAGCCATCGTTACCCAGCGTTGAAGCGGCGGCAAGAGCCCTGCCCCCGCTGGAGGTCGCGATGGCTTTTTCGTTTTCTAGAGACGGAGAACCCCCAGTCCGACCTCCCGCCCCGGCATGGGCCAGCCATCCCATTCAATAGCTCCCACAGGGAGCAAGGAGAATTCATGCCTATCATCACGCGGCAACTGGGTGGAGAGCCCAAGAACCAGAAGGAGGCGCCGGTCTGGAAGGCAGGCAAAAGGAGAACTTTACCAGGGAGCCTCGTCTTCGAGATGGTCTCCAATCGCAAACTGATCCAACACGTCCAATTAAAGCTGGACACATTCCAGCTGGTCTGCGGGTACGAATTGCGCGAATCGGTCGAGGACAAGGATGGGACAACGATTCTGATCGAGGCCTATCCCAACTGCAAAGGCCGGCCGGGCAGCATTGTCTCTTCAGCCGAGCCGGACTACTTCGTGCTCAACAGGGGGACCGGACTCTATGAAGAGAGCGATGAGCTGTTCGAACTATGGGCCGACGACAAGATCGCGGGGTGCACCGACGACGGTTGGGGAGGCGTCAAAATTCGGCCTCTTAAGGCGCGATACGAGAGGTATCTTAGGATGAGAAGAAATAGGGCCGCAAAATAGCAGCCCGAGCCCGGGGGCGCCTGCGGCCCCCGGGCCTCTCAACACTGCACGGGCCTGTAATCCCAATCAAATGCTCCCACAGGGGAGTGAAAGGAAAACATGAAAAAAGAGAGGCTTCAGAATGCGGCGGAGTACTCGGCGAAGGCCGACCCGGTCTGCTGGTCAGAACTCTCCTGGCCGATCTACAAGGTCCTTGAGTTGTTCTACGAAGAGCATGAGAAGGTGGCCAAACCCAAAAAGGGCCAGCCCGAGCCTGTCAGTCTACTCGCCACGGTGAGGAACGACATGTTCCACGACGAGCCGCCTTTTCTTCGGCCGGACATGAGGCAGACGCCGGAGGAGGAAGGCGAGTATGCGACCAAGTTGCTCAGGGCCGCCCAGCGGGAATGGCCCGCAGGGGTGCGCCAGGCCTTCCGCAAGATCCATGTGCGCCGGAGGCTCGATGCCGACCTCCAGATCCTGATCGACTTCACAGCAGAAGTGCTTAAGGCCGCCGGTTCGCGGATCGACTGGGACAAGGACCCGAACAGGGAACCCGATTCCGACACCTATAAGGACGTCGACCCGACCGAGCTGCCCGAGATCCCATAATCGCCCGAGCCCGGGGGCGCCTGCGGCCCCCGGGCCACCATCAACAAAACATTGTGCACCTGCGCCTGTTTCCCGGTAAGGAGATCTCCCCGGGGCCGCTGAGCCCCGGCGAAAGGCAACACTGATGGCCGAGAGCCTGTTCACAGTCCGCGAGGCTGCCTGCTTCCTCAAGGTGTCGGCGGCCACCATCTACCGACTCTGTGCGGTGCGCGACATCCGCTACTTCAAGATCCGCGGCGGGATGATCCGCATCAAGAGGGAGGACCTCGATAAGTACCTGGGCGGGGCCGCCGTCAGAGCTCAGGTGCGCGAGGTTCTTCTTCCCGCCAGGGTCGTGGGCGTGGACATCGACGACAGGGCCATCAGGAAGGGAGGTCCGACGACGATGGGCGGAGGAAGGAAGGTCTGGCGGTACGGGTTCGGGCGGATCTACGAGCGGAGGACGAAGGCGGGCGTGGCCCGCTTCGTCATCTGCCACCCCGACAGGGCGGGGAAGTGGGTCCAGAGGGTCGTGAGGGAGGCTGTGGGCCACAAGGATGCACTCGCCGAGCTCATGCGGGTGACGCGGGAGAACTTCGACGCGAGGAACGGCATCAAGGGGAGGAAGCAGGCCAGCTTCTGCGAGTTCGCCGACCTCTACCTCGAGAAGTACTCGAAGACGAACCTCCGTTCGTGGCGGGTGGACAAAAGCCGGGCACGCTTCCTCAAGGAATTCTTCGCCGCCGAAGATCTGGAAGAGGTCACTGCCGAGAGGGCCGAAGACCTGAAGCGGGCTCTCCTGGCCAAGGGCCGGGCGAGGTCGTCTGTCAACCGCTACCTGGCACTCCTGCGCCGCATGTTCACCCTGGCTGTCGACTGGGGCTATGCCGCGTCGCGGCCGAGGTTCCAACTATTCTCAGAACGGGACAACTTCAGGGAGCGCATCCTGACCGAGGAGGAGGAACTGCGGCTCCTGTCGGCCTGCCCCGCCTACCTCGCCGACATCGTCGACATCGCCCTCAACACGGGCATGAGGCGGGGCGAGATCTTGGGCCTCAGGTGGGAGAACGTAGACCTGAAGAGGAAGACGATCACCCTGACGAGGACGAAGTCCGACAGGCGGCGGGAGATCCCGATGAACAGCATCG
Source organism: Candidatus Aminicenantota bacterium (assembly GCA_017999365.1). GTDB lineage: Bacteria > Acidobacteriota > Aminicenantia > Aminicenantales > Saccharicenantaceae > RBG-16-66-30. Next base: position 498,341 of record JAGNLW010000001.1, on the reverse strand, counting down.
TCAGGATCGCCCTGGAGGGGATCAAGGAAAGAGGCAGGTCGCCCTGGGTGTTCCCCAACCCTGAGACGGGGAGGCCCCTCACAGACGTCAAGAAGAGTTTTAGGGCGGCCTGCAAGGCGGCAGGCGTCGAAGGCCTCCGCTTCCACGATCTGCGCCACACGTTCGCTACGCGGCTGATCGAGGAGTGCGACATCGTCACCCTCAAGGAGCTCCTGGGGCACTCGTCGGTCACCGTCACCGAGCGGTACGCTCACTCGTCACTCGACCGCAAGACGACCGCCGTCGGCGCCCTTGAGCGCAAAGCCCGGTCTGTTTATATTTGTTCGCCGGATGAGACGGGAGCAAACGCCGAGGCCGAAAGCGGCCCGAAATCAGCAGCTTAGAGAGCAAGGCGAGGTCTTGGACAATTGGACTCCGGATCCAAAGGTCGGAGGTTCGAATCCTCTCAGGCACGCCACGTTTTCTCCCCATATGGCAAGTGGAATCATCGGATTAGGCGCGACTCGGGCCTGATTCTATTTTGCCTTCGTTTGTCCAGAATTGCCCACCTTTGCCCGCTGATGTGGCTCAAATGTGGCTCAAATCTGACCCAAATATTTTGACCCGATATATGGGGAGAAGGCCCCAAACGTTTTCCATAAGGAAAAATTTCGGCCTTAGGGCTCTTATGAAACGTAAGTAATGCCAAAGAAGCGTGCCCCGGGCGTCCTGAATCGTCCCTCTTCTGCCTGCTGTGCTGAAGGACTGCCCGGAGAGCGATTCGGGGCTTGACAACACTGCAGATTTAGACTAGTATGTCGACAATTAGTCGACATACTGGTGTCAATCGTGAATGTCATAGCCATCCGCGACCGTATCCAGGCGGAGATCTTCGATTATCAGACACTGACCGAGGCCATGAAGGGCCTTTCTTCTCCCAGGGACAAGATCACGGACATGCTGAGGCAGGGAGCCATCATAAGGATCAAGAAGGGGCTTTACGTTTTCGGAAACGGCTATCGACGATACCCACATTCAAAGGAGTTGCTGGCGAACTTGATCTACGGCCCGTCCTACGTTTCGCTCGATTACGCCCTTGCCCATCACGGGCTCATACCCGAGCGCGTCGAAGCTCTGACATCGGTCACAGTTGGCAAGTCAAAGCGGTTCAGCACCCCGGCTGGGCTCTTTATCTATCGGCAGATCCCGCCGCGTGCCTATGAGGTCGGCGTGATCCGGGTAGAGGCGGAGAACCAACAGGCGTTCCTGATCGCCTCGCCTGAGAAGGCATTGGCCGACAAGGTCGTTTCGGCGCGGGGCGGGCGCATCGCGTCGATCGCGGAGATGGGCCGTTTCCTCGAGGCCGACCTGAGGGTCGACGCCAGCGCCCTCAGGTCCTTGTCGGCCGAGAGGATCGACGATTTCGCCACACGGTACCGATCACTGAAGCTAAGGCATCTCAGTGGGCTCGTGAGGCGTGTCCAGAGAGCCGAAAAGGGGGAGAGCCGATGAACGAGGCTGTCCGTCAAATGCTGGCATCTTACGAGATCCGCACGGTGCAGGACTCGCTGTGGGCCTTGAGGGAGGTCATGCAGGAGATCGCGCTCCTCGGCCTCTGGCGAGGCAAGTTCTTCGAGAAGGCGGCTTTCTACGGCGGCACCGCCCTCCGTGTGCTTTACGGCCTCGACCGCTATTCGGAGGACCTGGACTTCTCGCTATTGAAGAAGAGAGATGGCTTCGATCTCGCCGACTATAGCGAGTCCCTGAAGAGGGAGCTCGCTTCCTTCGGCTTCGCCGTCGAGGTCGAAAGCCGCACGAAGCAGGCTCAAACGGCCGTTCAATCCGCCTTCCTCAAGGCCGACACGCGCACCCAGATGATCACGGTCGAGTTCGGGCGGGGCCTCGTCCAGCAGGTCCCCCGGAACCAGGTTCTTAAGATCAAGCTCGAGGTCGACACGGACCCGCCGCCGGGGTTCTCGACGGAGGTCCGTTACCTGCTTCGGCCCGTCCCGTTCGCTGTCAGGACGTTCGCGCTGCCCGATCTTTTCGCCGGGAAGATGCACGCCGTTCTTTGCAGGGATTGGAAGAGCCGGGTCAAGGGGCGTGACTGGTACGACCTCGTCTGGTTCGCTGCCCATCACCCCGAGCTCCGGCTCTCTCACCTCGAACAGAGGATGCGTCAGTCCGGGCATTGGGAGGGGCCGGCGCCTCTAACGGAAGCGGATCTCCGCGGCCTTTTGACCAGGAGAATAGAGCGCGTCGACATCCGTCAGATCAGGGGAGAAGCGGAGCGTTTCCTGAAGGACCCCGGGGCACTGGCGTTATGGTCGAAGGAATTCTTCCTGGACGTCGTATCCCGGGTCAAAATCCTATAGGTTATGACCTGTCTCCCTTTGCCGAGAGACCTCTCCTAACCTATCGCGCCTGACGACGGTTCTCTTTCCGCATCGCCTCCTCGGCTTCATACCCCAGCGCCCTATATCCCCCCAGCCTGCGCTTGAACATGCGCTCGAGCATCGCGACCCTGAGGTCCGCGTAGTCGTAAATCCGGACCTCGCGCTTATTGTAGTGGAGCCGGTGAAGGCGGCCGGCATACTGCGCGAGCGTCCCTTTCCACGAGATCGGAAGCGTTAGAAAGAGGGTATCGAGGCGGGCGTCGTCGAAACCCTCGCCGAGATAACGGCCTGTCGCAATGATAAGCCGGTCCTCGTCATCGCCGATCGCTGCGAGCCGCTCCCGAAGCTGATCCCTCTGCTTCTGCCCCATCCCGCCCTTGAAGACGACCACGTTTCGTACGCGCGGCCGGAAGCGCTCAGCGAGCATCTCGAGATGGTTGCGGCGCTCCGTGATCAGTACCGGCGAGCGCCTCTCGTTCAAGATGGCCCGCACAACGTCTTCAAAGATGAGGTCGTTGCGCGCTTCGTCGTTGATAAGGAGATCGTAGATCTCCTGGATCGTGAGCTTCTCGGGAGCAGTTCGGGGCAAATCGAAGCCCGTGGGGCGCACGATGACCGTATGGTCGAACGGATGGGCCTCGGTACCCTGCTTCGCTCCGACGCGGAATCGCGCCGGGCCGCACTGCATGTAGATGATCGGGTGGTGACCGTCCTTGCGAGTTACCGTCGCCGACAGCCCGAGAACGTACCTTCCCCCGAATCGGCGCGCGACCTGCTCGAAGGACACGGCCGGGATGTGATGGCATTCGTCGATGACGAGGAGGCCGTAGCCCTGAACGATGTCGTCGACGACGCCCTTCCGGCACAGGCTTTGGATGAGCGCGATATCGATGCGGCCACCCGGCTTGCGCTTTCCCGAGCCGATAAAGCCGATGTCTCCGGGGGAGAGGCCCAAGAACTCCTTGAGTTGTGCGGCCCATTGATCAAGGAGTTGGCGGCGGTGGACGAGGACGAGCGTGGGCACGGAGCGGGCGGCTATCATGCGGGCGGCAACGACGGTCTTCCCAAAGGCTGTGGCCGCGGCGAGGATTCCTGTGTCGTGGGGGAGGAGTGCGGCGACGGCCTGTTCCTGTTCGGGGCGGAGAGTGCCCGTAAAATGGAACGAGATGGGCGGAGAACCGGGGGCTCCTGATATCCGCTTATCATCGATTGGGGCTTCGATGCCGAGGGATGATAGGAATTCGATTGTGTCGTCGAGGCAGCCGCGCGGCAAAGCGATATGGCGGGGGTAATCCTCCGCGCACGAGATGATCCGCGGCTTGCCGAACGTCGAGAGGCGCAAGGCTTGGGCTTTGTAGAACTCGGGGTTCTGGAACGACGCGAGCCGGATGAGACGTGATCGGAGGGCCGGGGTAAGGAGTGCCTTATCGATGTAGATGGTATTGGCGAGGACGAGGGGGATCCTGGGTGGGAACGGGCCGCGCAGGGCCCGATCGGCGGAGCGGGAACGCCGCGAGGGAAGCGCTCGCCACGGTTCGGTCTCGTCTTCGGCATCGTCACTCACGGGGAGACGAATACCGATGACATTGCCCTTACGCGCGGCTTCTTCGACGAGGCCCTCGATCGTAGCGCGGGGAATGCGCTGGGAAGAAAGGGACGAAAGATACGACCACTGATCGGCGATGGGCGCCAGGCCCTCATCGATAAAAAGGCTGTTGCCCGAGGAGGCAGCGCGGTGCTGTAGCGGGAGGGCGATGAGGTTGCCGAATCCTCCGTTGGGCATGACATCCTGGCTGGGGAACAGGCGGTCGTAGGAATCGAGGCCGATCTCCGGGCTGAGGTCGATGGCTTCAGTGAGAATGAGGCAACCCAAGCGCCGCGCCAAGGCGGCGGGGACGGGCTCGGCAAAGAAGAGCCAGGCGTGAGCGCCATTCCCCGAGCGGGAGCGCTCAAAGGCGACGACCACCCCAAAGCTCAGGCATGCTTGTCGGAACGCTGCGATGTCTGAGGGCCAGTGCTTCTTATCGAAGTCCGCAGCCAGGAACCAGCACGTTTCGTCCTCGAGAAGCGGATAGACGCCCATGACGAAGTCGCGTTTGGCGCGGCCTGGCGGGAGAGACACGCCGGATGATGTCCGGGCGACGACATGTTCGTCCGGCAATTCAGCTCCGAACAGATGTCGGCCTATAGCCCGATCCGTCACCGGCACGAATTCCCGGTTCGGGCATCCTGCGCACCTAATCTGTGGCCGTCGTCAGAGCCCCTGGATCCAATCGTTCTTGCAGACAGGCTGGTAGCCGTATTTCCCGGTCTTCGAGCTCTCCCAGCGGAGGGCATAAACGTCCTCACGTCCCCGGAAGAGCGATCTGAAGAGTGCGACTTTATCTGTAAGCGGAGATGACGATGTGATCGGCCCGATGTTCCGTGGTAGCTCTTGGGATGCTGCTGCCGCGGCCGGAGCAGCCTGTGGCGTTGAGGCGCGTGGCGGTATGCTGCCTGGCTCGAACAACCCGGGAATGGCCGCTTGGGCTGGCCGCGTCGGTGCCGGCGCCCCGGCCTCCGCCACCTTGAGGGCCTTTGCTACCGTCCCCAGCCCCAGGCGCTCGATCTGCCCGAGAATTTCATTGCGCTTCTCTTCGAGTTCTTGAAGCTGCCGCTGGAGCGCTCGAAGCGTCGCTTCGGCTTCCTCATCGAACATTCACAGGCTCCTGGCCTCACGTCCACAACCGACTCTTGAGTTGCATGGGTGGCGCACAAGAAGCGTTGTGTTGCATATTAGTAAAAATATTAAACACAAAATGGGAATTGTGGCTTGCCTGCAATATAAAGCTATTCCCTAGTGATCCGGAGCAGTTCAGGAAACACGGCAACTGCTGCCCGCCTTCCCTTGCCGGGACGGATCTCGTCAATGAAGCCTTTCGCTTTCAGACCGCGGAGGATTCGCAGGGCGCTGTCTCTCGGAATCCCTGACTGAGCTATGAAATTCTTGCTCTGAAATACAGGGCGCTTGAAAAGAGCATCGATCGCAGCCACCGCGTACTGAGATTTCACGGCCTTGGGGATTTCCGCCTTCATTTTCTCATAGAGTGAAATGATAAGCTTCGCTTTTTCCGCGTTCTCGACCGCTTGGCGTTCGAGGGCCTGAAGAAAGAACGCTACCCACCCGTTCCAGTCGTTATCGACGGATAGCGCGCGGAGCTTCCGGTAATATGCCTCCCGGTTCTTCTCCAGATACGCGCTCAGGTAAAAGACGGGACGAGAGAGGAGGCCTTTCTCGTAGAGGAACAAAGGGATAAGCATCCTGCCCAGCCTCCCATTACCGTCGAGAAAAGGATGTATGAGCTCAAACTGGGCCTTGAGGATCGCCAGTTGTACAAGTCGGTCCTTCTCGTCCGAATGATAATAGACTTCCCATTGACCCATCGAGGGCTCGACCTTTTCCCAGGTCGGAGGCACAAACGAGGCCTTTTCTATCGGCGCGCCCATCGGCCCGATATAGTTTTGCTTTTTTCTGAACAGCCCCCTCGCCTTATCTCTGCCTCGGACACTATCCAATAAGATGGCGTGGAGTTCCTTGAGGAGATTGAGGCAAAATGGCCGCTCTTTGATCTTCTTTACGGCATGGGCGATAGCTTTTCGATAATTCAGGATCTCTTTGATATCGGACTCGCGCGAGGGCTCGATGGGCTCGGTTGGATCGGCCTCGAATCTAAGGACTTCTTCCATGCTTGCCTGTGTGCCCTCGATCCGAGAAGAAAGCACGGCTTCCTGCGTAGTAAGAGGGGAAAGCATTACGTCCGGATTCACGATATTCTGGATCATGCCGTCGAATCTCGCTAATGCGGCATTCGCCTTTCCGATCATCGTTACATGGTCAGGCCAATCGATTTCCCTGATTGGGAGGGCGCGGGGTTGGTAGGGCTTCATTTCACTATCCTCTTAGCCAAGTATCGCATAAATCCCATCGAGTTTATCTCCGCTTTTTTCATCTTGCCTTAGTTTCCTTTGCGGTTAAGTGGCACACTTGCCGGTTAGAAATCGGAGTCAAAAGCCCAAAGGCCCGGGAGATGACGGCCCATATGTGGCTCAGACCCACAGTTTTGCGGCTCTATTATCATTGATATCAACCACATAATCCGGCGCTCCGCCGTTCTCCGGATCCAAAGGTCGTACATTTGCCCCCTGATGTGGCACAAATATGACCCAAATCGTTCTGGCGAAGATACGGGAGACAAGCCAGGCGCTGAGCTGGAATCATCTCAGGATTCCCGATATCATGGGTGCGAGAGGGCAGGGTGATTGGATGGATTCTCTCGTCCTCGGCATCGATATCGGGTCCTCGGCCGCCAAGGCCGTTCTCCTCGACGGCTCTCTGCGGCACGTCGCCTCCGCGGAGGCCCCCAAACGCGGCGACTCCGCCCAAGCCTTCCGCTCTGTCGTCGCCGGCGTCCTCGGCGGCCATCCCGGCCGGAGTCCGGAGCGACTTCGACCACGTCCCCATCCCGACCTTCATCTACACGGGGTCGGAGCACGCCTCGGAGCGGACGCGCCTCGAGGCCTTCGCCTACCAGGTGCGGCAGTATGCCGCACGGAAGGACCGGAAGGGATAGCGGCCGTCGGCGCGAGGCTTGAAGGCGCCGCCCGGAGGCCCGGCTAGATCATCCGCAGCAGGTAGAGAAGGGCAATGGCGATTATGGTCAGCGAAGAGATGCCGACCGGGACCCATACCGGCGCTATCCACGGCGCCGGGATGAGGAACAGGACATCGGCCGTCTTCAGGGTCGGAGGCCATCTGATCAAGATATAGAGGGACAGGTAATAGAACAGGTCCCAGAAAGCGAAGGTCCACAGGAAGAAGATTCCCCTTTCGAGCCAGCCGCCGCCCGTCAGGCACGCGACGGCCGCCAGCATGACGATCGTGGCCGCCTCCCGGCTCCTCTCAATATGGAGGTAGCGCCGAGGGAGCTTTTCGACCGACTCCCGGTTCGATTCGGAATCGATCATCCCCAGGGCCTTCCTCAGGTAAACGACCGCGACGCCTTCGACGTGGGCCATAGCCACGCCGAACAACGCGAGGAGAAGCAAGGCTCTTTCTCTCATGGGCCCAAAGTATCCGGGCCCGGGGCCGAAGTCAAGCCTGAGGGCGCCGGCCGAACCCGTCCCGACCCGGCTTTGGCCCGGCGTCGTCCCTTTTGACACATCGGGCTGATCTGGCGATAATTATAGGAGCGGAGTCATGAAGCTCATACTCATCTATCCCTCCCATCGCCACATCGACGGGGCTCAAGCCAACAAAAAGCAGGCCAAGTCCCATCGCTATCCGGGCATGGGCCTGGCCATGGTCGCGGCCCTGACGCCGCCTGGGAACGATATTTCCATCGTCGACGACGACCGCGAGGCGATCGATTACGGCCGGCCCGCCGACCTCGTCGGGATCTCGATCCTTACGGCCAACGCCATGAGGGGCTACCGGATCGCACGGGAATACCGGCGGCGCGGCGTGCCCGTCGTCCTCGGCGGCATCCACGCGACGGCCTGCCCTGAGGAAGCCGCCGGAGAGGCCGACGCCGTCGTCGCCGGCGAGGCCGAAGACACCTGGCCCGGCCTCCTGCGGGACTTCGAGGCCGGCCGGATGCAGGGGATCTACAGGTCGACGAACGATTCCCCTATGGCCGGCCTGCCCCTCCCCCGGCGCGACCTCCTGAGGAAGCGCGAGTACATCACGGTCAACACCGTACAGGCGACGCGCGGCTGCCCTTTCAACTGCGAGTTCTGCTCCATGACCGCCCTCATGGGCCACAAGACACGTTATCGGCCCGTCGAGGAGGTGGTTGAGGAGGTCCGCGCCCTCGACGGCCGCACCTTCGTCTTCAACGACGACAACGTCGCCCAAGGGAACGATTATTTCAAGAGCCTCTTCGAGCGGCTCATCCCCCTCAGGAAGATCTGGGTCGGCAACGCCTCCTGGAATGTCTCTCGCGATCCGGAGATGATGGACCTGATGGCGAGGAGCGGCTGTGCCGGGGTCTCGATCGGCTTCGAATCGATCGGGGCGCAGCCGGGCCTGACGAAGGCCGGCCCGCCGGAGGACCGGACGGCGCTCTACCAGGAGGCCGTGCGGCGGCTCCATCGCAGGGGCATCTCCGTCATGGGCTGCCTGATCTTCGGGTTCGACAACGACGACGAGACGGTCTTCCCGAGGACCCTTGAGTTCGCCAATGCGAGCGGCATCGACACGGCCCAGATCAACCTCCTCGTTCCGTACCCCGGGACGCCGCTCCATGACCGGCTGGAGCGGGAGGGCCGGATCGTCGAGCGCGACTGGAGCCGCTATGTGACGAACCACGTCTGCTTCGAGCCCCGCCGGCTCTCCCGCGAGGCGCTGTTCGCGAACTATCTGCGGGTCCGGCGGGCCTTTTACGGGCCGGGCCGGGTCGCCTCACGCGTCTTGAAGGCCGTGCCGTACTCGAGCCCGCGCGTCCTGACCGCCAATCTGGCCGTGAATCTGTCCTTCCGGCGCGGCGTGAGGAACCTGCTGGCATCGGAACGCAGACGGAGGGCGGAGGCCGCCCCACCCTGATGGCCGACTTGATCCCGAGCCATTGACTCTCGTCCCTGAATGGGGCATTCTTTGTAGGGAGGGATTTTAGGCCAAGCTTTTCCATCACCTTTCCTTGCGGGAAGGGACAGGTTAAAAGGAGGGAACTATGGCAGACACCAAGTGGGACATTGAGGCGGATGTGGCCGTGGTCGGGACCGGCGCGGCCGGTTCTTCGGCGGCGCTGTTTTCTCATGAAAAGGGCGCCCGGGTGGTCATGCTGGAAAAGGCCCGGAGGTACGGAGGGACAACGGAGAAGTCGGGGGGCGTGTTCCATACGCCCAACAATTCGATCATGCGGGCCATGGGGCTCAGGGACGAGCGAGAAGACGCGATAAGGTATTATGCCCGCCTCGCTTACCCCACGTTGTACAACCCAGGCGACCCCCGTTTTGGCCTGAACGAACATCAGTACAGCCTCATCGCCGCTTACTATGACAACGCCGCTCCGGCTATCGACGGGTTGACGGCGATGAAAGCTCTACAGGCGGCCCCGTGGCTGGAATTCGACGGGCAGCGGATGTTCCCTGACTATTTCGCCCACCTCCCCGAGAACAAGGCGCCCAGGGGGCGCGGCTTGATCCCCAAGGACCCCGAAACCGGGCAAGGAGTTCAAAGCGGGTTCGAGCTGATCCGTCAGCTGAAGGCCGCGGTGGAAAAGCGCGGGATCCCCGTCATGTTGAACCATCGCGCCAGCCGCCTGCTGCTTGACGGCCACGGCGGGGTCGCCGGCGTCGAAGGCATAGCGGAGGGAAAGAAGACCATCTCGATACGCACCCGCAAGGCGGTGATCTTTGGGAGCGGCGGGTTCACCCAGAATCCCGAGATGAGGCTGGATTATCTGAGGGGTCCTGTCTATGGCGGTTGCGCCGTGCCCACCAACGAGGGCGACTTCGTTCATATCGCCGCGGCCGTTGGAGCCAAGCTGGCAAATATGGCGAACGCCTGGTGGGCCCAGACCGTCCTCGAAGAGGTGCTCCAGAATCCAAGCCCTCCCACCGATATCTTTGTCGTGCCCGGAGACAGCATGATCCAGGTCAACAAGCACGGCCGGCGGGTCATGAGCGAGAAGTTCGTGTACAACGAAAGGACCCAGGTCCATTTCGGATGGGACCCGGTGGTTGGCGAATACAAGAACCTCTTTCTCTTCATGATCTATGACCAGCGCACCGCCGATATCTGGAGCTCGATCCCCGGATTTGGCTATCCGATTCCTCCAAAGGGCTCCCCGGCCCCGCATGTCATCTCCGGCCGGACCGTCGAGGAGCTGGCCGGCGCCATAGATGAACGGCTGACGAGGCTGGCCGGTCGGACGGGCGGCTTCCATCTCGACAAGAGCTTCGTTGCCAACTTGCGAGACAGCCTCTCCCGTTTCAACCAGTATGCCGAGAGCGGGGTGGACCTTGAGTTCCACCGCGGCGAGACGCCCGTTGAACTGGCCTTCCACGGGCCGGCGGCCCCGGGGAACGACAAGCCCAACCGCACCATGTATCCCGTGTCCCCGACCGGCCCGTACTATGCGATCATCCTGGCGGGAGGGACGCTGGATACCAAGGGCGGCCCGAAGATCAACGCCAAGGCGCAGGTCCTGGACCGTGATGACCGGCCCATTCCGGGGCTGTATGGGGCGGGCAACTGCATCGGTTCCCCGGCGGCTCAGGGATACTGGGCCGGCGGCGGCACCATCGGCCCGGCGCTGACCTTTGGCTACATCGCCGCGCTCAATGCCGTCCTGGAGCCGATCAAGGAGGAAGGGTGACGACGGGCTGAAGCAGGCCCGGAGGCTCGGCTATCCTTGCCTGAACGGGGCGGAGACGCGGTCGAGCTCGGCCCGGTCCTCGGCGGCGAGGGCGAAGGAGGCCGCCGCCGCGAAATCCTCGACCTGGGCGGCGAGCTCCTTGTTGAACTCCGAGACCTGGGAAGCGGAGATGTTCTCGATGTCCATCATCGCCGTCGTTGGCCCGCGCCGGGCCGGTTAGACCTATCTGCTTTATCAGATGATCGGGGACCTGATCCGCAGCGGAAAAGCGGCCCGGGATGAGATCCTGTTTGTCGATCTCGAGGATCTCCGTCTCGACGGTTTCCAGCCGGACGATATCGCCCGGCTTCTCTCCGCCTTTCATAAGCTCTCGGGTAAAGCGCCGCGCTACTTGTTTTTCGACGAGGTCCACCGCCTGCCCTCCTGGAGCCGGATCCTCCGAACTCTGCACAGCACCCGGAAATGCGCGATCGTTATCACCGGCAGCAATACAAAGGTCCTGGCCTCCGGGATCGCGACCGAATTGCGCGGCAAGTATGAGGATTGCCTGATCTTGCCTTTTTCGTTTAGGGAATTTCTCTCCTTTTTTGACACCGTCTTCCATAAAGACGTCCTCGATAGATACGGGATCCGGGCCCGGCACCTCCTTGACCTCGTGATGCGGAACATGCTGGAGTCCTATGCCTCCCTGTTTTCGATCTCGGGCTTTGCGGGGCAACTGAAATCCCACGGCCTGCCGGGGAGCAAACGGAGCATTGCCGAGTATCTCCACCGCCTCGAGGAGGTCTTCTTCCTCTTGGCTTTAGAGAAGTTCGATTTCTCGCCGCGCAAGCGGATGATGAATCCAGAAAAGGCCTACCTCATCGACACGGGGTTCTCCCTGCTGGGCGGGTCGTTCTCGGAGAATCGGGGACGATTGCTCGAAAACGTCGTAGCCCTCGAACTCCTGCGCCGGCGCAAACGCACGATGTACTTCAAGGGGAAGGGCGAGTGCGATTTTGTCGTCTAGGAAGGGACGCGGCCCTTGGCAGCCTGGCAGGTTTGCTGGGAGCTGGCCGGGAAGACGGGAGAGCGCGAACTCAATGGCCTGGCCGAAGCGCGCCATGAGCTGAAGATCGCTCGGGGTGCCATCCTGACCTATGACCAAGAAAGCTCCCGGAGCGCCGAGGGCAAGACGATTCGCTTGGTACCCGTCTGGAAGTGGCTCCTCGGATGATCAGGGGTCGAAAAGATGACGGCCCAAATACGGCTCAGACCCACTTTTTATCGGCCGTATTATCATTGATATCAACTGTATAATCCGGCGCTCCGCCGTTCTCCGGATCCAAAGGTCGGAGGTTCGAATCCTCTCAGGCACGCCACGTTTTCCCCCCATGTTCCCATGTTGATGCACGGCATTGTTCGCATTTTATGGTCCGTCGCCCGGCCCGCTGTACTAACTCAATGAACCCCCTTCCACAGAGCATCTTTAAGAGACCGAATGGTCTCGACCCGCGATCGCGGCCGCAATAACGCCCTTGCCCTGACACGCGCGCCGGGCGTAGAATCCAGCCTCATTACTTTTTCGAGGAGTCTCGCCATGAAGCCTGCCCGGGCCGCGTTCGCCCTCCCGTTCCTGTCGTTCGCCCTCTCGTTGCTCCTGCCCATCCTTATCTACGCCCAGATTCCCCAGGCCATGTGCCGGGAGACGCTCGAGGTCTGGGTGCGGGACAAGAGCTTGAACGCCAGATGGAACAGCGACCGCACCGCGGTCATCATGGTCAGGGGCGGCGTCGAGTACGTCTGTTCGTGCCCGGACCAGAACCGGCCGCCGGCGTGCAAGCCCGCGGCGCCGGCCGCCGTCAAGACGAAGGTCTCCCCGGCGGGGGGCAAGCCCGGCCCCCGCCCGGACCGCCCTGCCCGGCCGTCCGCGCCGGACTTCGAGAAGGAGAAACGGGAGCTCCTGCGGGAGCTCGAGGTCTTGGGCCGCTTCGAGCCCGTCCCCGGGGACTCGGTCCCCGCGATTGTCGCGAGCATCGGTGCGCACCCGCCGGCCGTCAGGGCCAGGGTCGAGACGGCCGCCCGCGAGCTGGCCTCGGGCGCGCCCGCCGTCAAGGAAGGAATCCTGAGGGACATCGAGGGAACGATCGGGCCCCGCGGGGCCGACGCCCCGGCCGTCGTCCGGTCGTTCAAGCTCAAGGCGGGCCAGGTGGCGCCCCTGGCCAAGCGGTTCGACGACCTCCGGGTCGGCGACGTACTCCTCGTCCGCCAGCCGGACGACATGACCTCGCTCGACTTTTATAAGGCGGGTTGGATCATCATCCTCGACAAGGCCCTTACCTGGAGCCTGCGGCCCCGGGCCTCGCACACGTTCCTGTTCGTCAAGGAGGTCGACGGGGTCAAGCTCTTCCTCGACAACATGCCCGGCCAGGGGACGCGCGTCAAGACCGAGGCCCAGATCGAGGCCGAGTACGCCGGCCTGAAGATGGACGTGGCCCGGCCGATCTCGGCCTTCGACGCCGATCTCCTCTGGAAGGCCGCCCGCGAGACCGGCATCAAGAGCCTGAAGGAGTTCGCCGCCCGCGGCGACAATTGGATCGATACGACCGATTACGGGCCCTACGGCGACAACGACATGGTCTGCTCGGAGACCGTGCGCTGGGCCCTCGTGAGGGCGGGCATGGCCATCCCGGGGACGTCGTCGAGGATCAAGAAGTTCGTGGCCGATGTCACTTACGGGCCGTCCGATTTCTACGTGGACTCGACGAATTTCCTGATCGTGCCGCTCGAACGCCTGGGGGAGCGGAACGGAGGCCGGCCTTGAAGAGCGCCGTGAGCACGGCCGGAAGGGCCCTGACGACGGCCCTTGGGTTCGCGTTCGGGCTGGGACTCGTGTCCGGGTTCGCATCAGTCCAGGACGTGCCGGCCGAGGCTCGCCGGCACTACGAGGCCGGGGTGGCCGCGGTCGAAGCGGCCAGGTCGAGCGCCGATTACCCGGCAGCCCTGCGGGAGTTCGAGGCGGCGGTCCGACTGGCCCCGGGCTGGCCGGGCGCCGTCCGCGGCCTCGGCCTGGTCCAGAGGGCGGCCGGACGCTTTGGCGACGCGGCCCTCAGCTTCGGGCGCTATCTGGAGCTCGCCCCGCAGGCCCCCGACGCGGCCCGCGTCAAGGTCTTGGTCGGGGAAATGGAGAGGGAGCGCGACCTCGACGCCGAGGCCGCCCGCATCTTCGGAGGGCTGGCGGCGGGACGCTACGCCCGGAAGACGATCGAGCGGACCGTCGTCGAAGGGGAGCCGCTCGGCTGGCCGGGCGGGCTCGAGAGCTTCCGGCCCGCGGCCGGCGGCGGGCTCGAGGTCGAGAATCCCTGGTATCCCGGCGACCGCTATCATCCCAAGTCCCATCCGCTCCTGCCGCGGGCCTGGGAGCCGGTCGCGGTCTCCGGCCGGACCTACGAATACGCCTATTCCCATTACATGGACACGACGGGCGGTTACGTCGTCCGCTTCGACTACCGGGTCGCCGGCGAGATCGTGCCGGCCACGCCGCCGCGGATCCGGGAGACCGTCGCTTGGGAGACGGCCTGGGGCGCGCCCGTCGGCGGCAATCGCCGGCCCTGGACCGGGGATCTGGCGGAATGGGGCACGGTGGAATATGTCTACGAGCTTTCGCCCAAGGCGGGGGAGGGGTCCGGCGCCATCGACGCCCGCGACGCCCAGGGCCGGACCCGGCTCCACGCCGCCGCGGTGGCGGGACGGCGCGACGAAGCCGGCGCGCTCATCGCCGAGGGCGCCGACATCAACGCCCATGACAACGCCGGGGCAACCCCGCTGCACCTGGCGGCGGGATTCGGGCACGGGTCCGTCGTTGACCTTCTGCTGACCATGGGCGCCGACATCGGAGCCCGGAACACCGCGGGCGACACGCCTCTCCATGCGGCCGCTTTCTGGGGCCAGCTCGGGGTGGTCAGCCAGCTCGTCGCGTTCGGGGCCGATCCCGGCGCCCTTAATAAAGAAGGGCTGACACCCCTGGCTGTGGCCGAGAAGCAGAACCGGGCCGAGGTTGTCGCCTATTTCAAGGGCCGCGAGGCGGTCGATTACGCCTTGATCCAGCAGCTTCGGTCGCCGTTGGCTTTCCGCGGGAAAGAGGGGGAGGGGAAGCCGAACTGACCGGCGCTCCCCAATTCCCCGTAAGGTATGATCCCGCTCGCGTGTGTCCGGAGCCCCGTCAATCGAACGGGCGAGGGTCCTATTTCACTTTGTTCCCGAAAACGTCCAGGCCATTGTCCGGCATGACCAGGTGCATCTTGATCACGGCGCCTTGATCGTTCTTGATGAAGGTGACCTTGACGAAGCCGTTGAATTCGTCCTGGCCTTCGAAATCCAAGCCCGAATCGCCGACCGGCTTGATCTCCGCCGGACGGCCGTCCCCGTCGTCTATCCACAGCTTTCCGTCTTTGACGACGACGTCGGTGGGATGGAGGTCCCCGCCCACGGCCGACAGATCGAGCTCATAGCCCCCGAGGATCGGGGCGTACTTCTTGGCCAGGGCCTCGTCGGCGCCGGACTGGCCGGCCATGGCCGGACCGGAGGCCAGGGCCAGGGCGCACAGCCCGGCCGTCAAAAGCGCAAAAACACGTGCGGATCCGTCTTTCTTCATAGGGATCTCCTTTCGCGCTGGGAGAAGCCAGCAATGAAAAATACGCTTGGGCGAAGGAATATGTTGCGCCCGGCCCCGGCCACCCGGGCTCGTCATAGGTCTTTCTTGATGACGCGGAACTCGATGTGTGACGGGTCCTCCTCCGTCCGGTGGAGCCGGTGAGTCGCTTTTTTGAAGTCCTTCTCCTCGGCCGCCCGGATGTCGCAGAATGTTTGGGGATTCCGGTCGAAGAGCGGAAACCAGGAGCTCTGGACCTGGACCATGATCCGGTGCCCCTTTCGGAAGGCGTGCTGGACATCGGGCAGCTCGAAGGCCACCTTGGCCACCCGGCCGGGAACGAAGGGCTCCGGTTTCTCGAAGCTCGTCCGGAACTTGCCGCGGAAGATGTCGCCGCTTTCATCGACGTCGGCGGGCGTCGTTTTATCCCCGTTGGAGGGACGGAAATAGACGAACGTCCCTTCGGACTTGAGCGTGCCCCGGAGCTCCTGGAAGACGATGATATAGCCTTCCTTCAGGAACAGGAGGGAGGGCATCGTGAAACCCGTGAACTCCGGCCCGTAGGGCGAGAGGCCGTAGGGCGTCCTGACGAGGATGACGGGGTGTCGCTCGGACCGGTCGATGGGGCTGTAGACCTGGGTGTAGAGCCGGACGCCGTCCCTCATCGGGACCATGGCTTCCGTCTTCCGGTAGTGCCGCTCGAAATACCCGCGGCAGTCGCTCGGCGAGGCCGGGTCGGCCTTGGCGTCGTCGAATGCGGCCGACTTCGTTCCGGTCACATCCAATTTCTGGGAGGCGTTGACGACCCTGAACTTCGTGAAACGCCCCTCACCGTCCGCGAGGAACTCGAGGAGGAACTCGCCTTTGTCGGAAGATGTGCGGGCGAACCGGAGCGCCGCGCCGTCGACGGGGTCGAATTTCGTCGACGTGGCGTCCCCCGAATCGACGGTCCGCAGCGCGCCGTCCTTGAAATAGACCTGCATGACGGTCGTCTTGCCGCCCGGGAGGCGGACTTCGTAGAGGCCCTCGATGCCGGGGTATTTCGCGGCGCAGTCGACGGGAGCGACCTGGAGGAAGGCCGGTCCGGGGATGATGACTAACAGGGCTAGGAACGCGACGAGGCTGCCGGGAATGAGGCGGGATCGAGGCGGCATGAGAGACCTCCCTGAACGGCGGATACAACTCAAGAGACGCGCCGGAAGAAGGGAGGGTTCCCTGTCCGCCCCCGTCAGTCCTTGGGCCTCAGCTTGGCGATGAATTGGGATTCAGCTAAAAAAGAGCTTGATTATCCCAAAAGCCGCTGACAGAATGGGCGGGCGACGGGATTCTCCCGGGGAACGGGAGAGGAGGAAAGCCGGTGCAAAAAATAGCGCGCTTCGGCGTCGTGCTGGCCTTCATCGCCTGTTCGCTGACGGTCACCCGGGGGACGGCCCGCGGCTGGTCATCGACCGTCGGCGCCTCCGATATGGGGCTCATCCGGCTGGAGACCGTGGCCTTCGCCACCCACCAGTTCTTGAGCCAGAAGGCCTATCAGCTCCTCGCCGAGCACCCCGTCATACGGGCCGGATACGTCCGCTTCCCGGACCTCGCGGCGATCGTTCTTCACGGCTCCATCGACCAAGGGCAGAACGGACTCGGCCCGGACAATCCCGGCAATTCCCTCTACTCATGGCATTGGTACAATCCCAATCTGGAATATGAGCCGGGATCGGGCAACGGGCTGACCCCGAAAAAAGTGGCCGAATATCTTCTGGGGCTGAAGAACCTACTGATGTCGCAGGGACTCGAGGGAGGGGCGATGGCCCCGAGCGCCCGGCGGGGGACCGGGCCCTCGCCGTCCGACGGCGCCCACGAAGCGGCTTACCTGGCCCACTTCATCCAAGACATGACCTGCGCCTTCCACGTCGTCGGCATGCCCGTCCCGCCGACCGCCGGCCCCGATCCGATCCGCCTCTACCGGAACGACGCGGTCAAGAGGCGGATGATCGCCGGCCCGTTCCGCGTGTTCACGGAGGACATGTGGGATGACGTGGTCGGTCACGCGGCCGCGGCTTTCGCGGATGACGGCAAGGCCGACTGGTTCGATCCCAATTATTACGACGGAGCCTGGCCCGCGGATGTCAAGAACAGCGGCCACTTCCAGTATGAGGCGGCGGTCGAGGTCGCCTACATGAAGGACGTCCTGAGCCACGGCGCCCGCTGGGACGCCTTGCTCGCGACCGGACTCGTGAGTCCCGTCTGGAAGAGGGGCGTATCCGCCGAAGTGTTCACCCGCCTGGTCGCCCGAGCGACCCAGTCGAAATACACCGTCACCGGGGGGGCTCTCTTCCCTCCCGAACTGCGGGCCGAGGGGCGGGTCGAAGTCCCCTATGACGATTGGTGGAGGGCCATCCAGGCCACGTACACGCTCTGGCGACAGGCATTCAGCGCCCTGGTCGTGCTTCCCGAGGACCTCAAGCTGGTCAAGCTGGCCGGCGAGCGGGACGTCTACCAGCTCCACGCCGTCGTCCGGAACCTGGAGCCCGAAGCGGACGCGACGGACGTTAGATTGGCCTACGAGATCCCGGGCAGCCGGGACCAGAAGGGTGAGGGCCGGGTCCCGAAGATTCCCCTCAGTCGGGCGAGCGAATGGATCCCTCTCTCGGGCAAGGTCCGCATCGCCGACCCGGGGATCCACGGCGACCGGATCGTGTACGACGGCGCCGGGACGGTCCGGCTCACGGTCACCGGCCGGTATCCGCTGCCCGACGCGGAGGAGGCCATCCGGGAGGTGCCGCTTCGCGACGTCCGCATCGAAGGCCGGGTCCTGCCGGACATGACCGGCTGGACACGGATCGAGGTCGTGGATTACATGAGCAGGAACGGCCTCGTCCTCGCGCCCCGCGAAGACGCCGGGGTCGCCGAAACGCCCGATCAGCAGTTCGCGGTCAAGGAGCAGTCGCCTTCGCCCCGGACCGTCGTCGCCGCCGGCGATACCGTCGCCGTGTCGTTCTGGGGCCGCTTCAAGGTCAAGGTCCCCGATATCACCAGGCCGGCCGTTCCCTTGCAAGAGGCCATCCGGATGATCAGGGCCGCCGGGCTGTCCGCCAAGGAGCCGTTCTGGCACGTGCAGGTCGACGATTCCGTTCCGGAAGGGACGGCGGTGGAGCAGTCTCCCGCTCCGGGCACGCTCGTTCTTCCCGGCTCGGGGGTCATGTTCAAAGTCGCCGTCCATCGTCCCGTCACCTATCCGGCGCCTCCCGCGCCTCTCGATTGCTTCGCCAGCATCGACATCGAGCCGCAGAACCCCCGCGTCACGGTCGGCCAATCTATCAAGCTCAGGGCGTCGGTCTCCTTCTACGATCCCCCCAACGGCAGGGACAAGCTCGAGATCCCTCTCGACCAGGCCCACTTCGTTTGGGATCTCGTCAGTCAGGACAAGGAGGACTGGCCGGCGGGCGAGGTCGTCCTGATGTCCGCGGCGGGCCCCGAGGCGACGCTGACGCCCGTCGCCGCCGGTCTGGTCCTGGTTTCCTGCCGGATCGCCAACGTCCTCAACCAGAACCTGGCCACGAACCGGGTGCTGGTCGTCGAGCGGACGCCGGGGGACGAGCCTCCGGCCGAACCGCCCCCGGCGGCGCCGCCGGCCGGGACGGCTCCGCCCACAGAACCGGAAAGGCCGCCCGTCAAGCCGGAGATCGCGCGGGATCCCGTCAGCCCCGTCGAGGAGTCGACGGAGCTCGAAGGCTCCTGGGACACGTCGAGCGATATGATCGTCGATTTCCGGAGGGTCGGCGGCAACGATTATGAGGGCACGCTGACACAACTGCTGACGGCGAAAAAGCTCAGGTTCTACAAGGAACTGCTCGGCCAAGTCGTGTTCCGCGCCACGCGAATAGGCCCCGGAACGTACTCCATGAGCGCCAGGAACGGGGTCGATCCCCGGACGGGCGCCGTCATCTGGGTCTACGATTACGCGGTCGTGACCGTCCGGGGGAACATCGCCCAGGTCAACAAGGGACTGGCCTGGCGCCGACTGACGAACTGAGCCCTAAGACACGGGATCGGTCCTCAGATCCCGCGACGGCCGTCATCGGATACCCGTCGCTACGGATCCCCGTGAGCCCCCGATGACGCGGAACTCGATGTGGGACGGGTGCTCCTCGGTCCGATGGACCCTGTGGATCGCCTTCCGGAAGTCCTATTCTCCGGCTGTCCGCCCCCGTCAGGCCTTGGGCCTCAGCCTGTCGATGAGATCGGCCTTGACCCAATAAGCGGCCCATTCCCCGAATCCCCATGAGACATAGAAGAGATATTTCCCGTCCGGGGTCATATGGGTGCACTGGGAGGCCGTCGGGCAGCCGATGGCCTCGTTCAAGCAGATGGCCTCCCCCCATCCGCCGTCCTTTTTCCGGAAGCTGATGAAGAGGCCCAGCTGGACCCTCCGCTGGGAGGCCCGGGAAAAGATGATGTAGGAGCCGTCCGGGGCGATCGTGGGCGAATGCTCGTGGTCGGCCGACGAGACGGCCGGACCGAGCTTCTCCGGTTTCAGGAACCGCCCGTTCTCGACCCGGGAGACGAAGATGTCGCCCATCGTCTTCCCCTCGGGATCCTGGCCGCCGAAATAGAGGTTCCCGTCGCGGTCGGTGGAGACCTGCCAATGCAGGGACAGGGAGTTGATCTCGTCCCCCAGATAGAGCGGCTCCCCCCATGCGCTTCCTTTCCGTTCGGCCGTCCAGAGGTTCTCGCGCTCGGCCTTGGGCCCGCCCGGCTCGAGAGGCCTCGAGGAAAGGAAGAAGATCCTCTTTCCGTCCGGAGTGATGAAGGGGCAATCGTCCCCATATCCGACGAGGCCGAAGGGCGCCGGGCGGGGCGGCCCCCAAACGCCGTTCGTCCGCTTCATCGTGAGGATCTGATAGGGGAGCTTGTCCGAGTCGGCCGCGGGGTAGGTGCCCGACCAGTAGGCTTCCCCGCCGTCCGGAGTGAAGACGATGCTGCCGTGGATCATGTACTGGGTCGACACGATGTCCAGGGCGAACATCCGGGGCTCGGAGCCGGGTTCGGGCTGCCCCAGATACGGCCCCTCGAGGCGGGGGAATTTCCGGCCGGAGACGTCGGCCCCTTCGGCTTTCAGCAGATCGGCGACCTCCGTTTTCTGAAGAGACGCGGCGATGTCGTAGGCGCTCAGGCCCGAGAGCGTCCGGTCGTCGATATCCGCGCCATGGGACAACAGGATCGCCGCGACCTTGGTATGGCCCTTTTCCGCGGCCGCGTGCAGCGGGGTCCAGCCCATCTCGTTCTTCCGGCCCATGTCGAAGCCGAGCCGGATGAGCGTTTCGACGATCGCGGCGGAGCCTCCGGCCGCGGCCAGATGGGGCAGGCCCCGGCTGTATTGGTTATCGGCCATCTTGAAGCCCTTCTCGAGCATCAGGTCCACCAGGCGTTCGAAGCCGTTCGAACAGGCGGAAAAGAAGAGTTGGTAGGCTTCCGGGCCGGGCTCGACAGGAACAGCCGCGCCTTTATCATACAGCATCGCGGCGATGTCCTTCCGGCCGAATTCGAGGGCGAAGGCAAGAGGTTTCATGTCCCACATCGCGGGAGAATCGATGTCGGCGTTCCGGTCGATGAGCGTCTTGGCGATCGCGGAGACCCCGCCCGCGATGGCGTACGACAGGGGAGTCGACCCGGAGTTGTCCTTCACGTTCACGTCCGCGCCGCGGGCAAGGAGGTACTCCGCGACCTCGAGCCGCCTCTTTTGGATGGCGACGATCAGCGGTGTCTGCTGATAATTGTTCCTGGTCTTGAGGGCCTGAGCATCGGCTTCGACGAAGGCCCTGACCTTGACCAGGTCCCCGGCGGTTATCGCCTCGAAGATGTCCTGGGCGCCGGATGCCCCTGCGAATAGAACGAACCACGCGCAGAGCGCCACGAACGTAAAGTTCTTTTTCATCATTTCGTCCCCCTCGAATGAAGCTCTCGGGTTGGGATGCGGCCGCAAGGCCTCCTCTTGTTTGGCGTGCAAGAATTGTGCCGCGCCCTCCGCCCCGGGATGGCCCTGTGGCATGGCCCGATAGCCACCCGCCTTTTTCGGTTTCTCTTGACAGCTGCGTTATAATCCCGCTCTACGGTCGGCCGTATCCCGAATCCGCCTGAGAGGTGAGGCCCATGACACATCGCGTCTTCTCCGTCGACGACATTCCCCGGCGCCGGTTCCTGGAGCTCGGCATCAAGGGCGGCATCGCCCTGGCGGCCGCGCCGTCGCTCGTGAGCTGCCTGAAGAAGGCCGGCCAAGCGCCGCCCGCCCCCAAGTTCGCCCTGGCCGACCTGAACAAGGTCATCCAACGGGCCCTCGCCAAAGGCGGCGAATTCGGCGAAGTCTACATCGAGAACCGCGTCTCGCGCTCGATCCTGCTCGAAGAGGGCAAGTTCAAAAGCGCCGTCTACGGCCTGTCGCGCGGCGCCGGAGTCCGCGTCATCTCCGGGGACAAGACGGGCTACGCCTACACCGACGATCTCTCGCTCGAGGCCTTCCTGCGGGCCGCCGACGTCGCTTCCTACGTCGCCCGCGGGGCCAAGGCCGTGGCGCCCGTCGATATCAAAGAGGAAAGGCGGCCGTCGTACGTCACGGTCAAAGTCCCTCTCCAGACCGTGGCCGACGAGAAGCGCCTGGAGATCATGAAGCGGGCCCACGATGCCGCCCTGGCTTACGACCCCAAGGTCAAGATGGCCTCGATCGACTACTACGACGAGGTCCGCGGCCGGGTCCTGGCCAACAGCGAGGGTCTCTACCTCGAGGACGAGCTGCCGCTCATCTTCTTCATCGTCCAGGCCCTGGCCGCCGGCAACGGCACCTCGCACATGGGGCGGGAGCGCCTGAGCCGCCACGCCGGCATCGAGATGTTCGACGACCTCAAGCCCGAGGACGCGGCCCGGGCCTGCGCCCGCGAGGCCGTGACCATGCTCGGGGCCGAGGACGCCCCGGCCGGCAAGATGGACGTCGTCATGCAGAACGGCTGGGGCGGGGTCCTCGTCCACGAGGCCGTCGGCCACCCGCTCGAGGGCGACAATATCGCCCGCGAGACCGGCGTCTTCGTCGGCAAGCTGGGCCGGGCCGTGGCCGACCCCAAGTTCACCATGGTCGACGACGGCACCCTGCCGTGCTTCCGCGGCACGACGAATTACGACGACGAGGGCACGCCGATGAAGCGCAACGTCCTCATCCAGGACGGCACGCTCGTCAAATACATGACCGATATCCTGTCGGCCAAGCAGATCGGCATGGAGCGCACCGGCAACGGCCGGCGCGAGTCCTTCCGCTACATGCCCATCGTCCGCATGACCAACACCTTCATCGAGAAGGGAACGGACAAGCCCGAGGACATCCTGGCCTCGACGCCGAGCGGCATCTACGTCCAGAGCTTGAGCGGCGGCAGCGTCAACCCGACCGACGGCGTCTTCAACTTTACCTGCCGCGAGGCCTACCTCATCGAGAACGGCAAGAAGACGGTCCCCGTCAAGGGGGCCACCCTCATCGGCAACTGCCTCGACGTCATCAAGGGCGTCGACGCCGTCGGCGACGACCTGGACTTCGGTCCGGGCATCTGCGGCAAGGGCCAGTCGGCCGAGGTCACGGCCGGCCAGCCGACGGTCAGGATCCGGGGCATCAACGTCGGCGGCTCGCGGGCCCGCCGGACCTGAGAAAGGACGCGCACCATGGACAACAAAGCCATCGCCGAACAGCTCGTCAAGCGCTGCCTCAAGTTGGGCGCCGACGCGGCCGAGGTCTACATCGAGTCGGGCCGGAACCTGAGCCTCGACGTCCGCAAGGGCGACATCGAGACCGTCCAGGAGGCCGCTTCGGCCGGGGCCGGGGTCCGGGTCTTCGTCGGGGGGCGGATGGCCTTCGCCAGCTCCAACGACCTGGGGGAGAAGGCCCTCGAGGAGGCCGCCGGCCGGGCCATCGCCTTCGCCAAGGCCACGACGGCCGATCCCAACAACGTCCTGCCCGACGACAAGGGCGTGACCGAAGTGGCCGGGCTCTACGACCCGAGCATCGCCCGGGTGCCGATGGAGGAGAAGATCGAGCTGGCCAAGCGCCTGGAGAAGCTGGCCCTGGCCGACCCCCGGGTCACCAAGAGCGACGGCGCGAGCTACCGGGAGTCCGAAGCGGAGACGGTCCTCGCCAACTCCAACGGCCTGGCCAAGAGCTACAAGGCCTCGGGGTGCGGGGTGGGCGTCTCGGTCGTGGCCGAGAAGGGCGAGCAGAGGTCCTCCGGCGGCGAATCCTGCAGCCGCCGCTTCTACGCCGACCTCAAGCCGGCCGAGGACATCGCGGCCAAGGCCATCCGCGAGGCCTGCGACATGCTCGACCCGCGCACGGTCAAGACCCAGAAGGCGCCGGTCATCTTCCACACCGACGTCGCCCGGGCCCTGCTGGGGGGAATCCTGGGCGCGGTCAACGGCGAGCGCGTCCTCCAGGGCGCCAGCTTCCTGGCCAAGATGATGGACCAGCGCATCGCGGCGGAGTCGGTGACCGTCGTCGACGACGGCACGCGCGAGAAGGCCATGGCCAGCGCCCCCTTCGACGGCGAGGGCGTCCCGACGCAGAAGCGCGTCATCGTCGAGCGGGGCGTCCTGCGCGGCTTCCTCTACAACACGGCCGTGGCCAAGCGGGCCGGGGTCAAGAGCACGGGCAACGCCTCGCGCGGCGGCTTCGACGGCCTGCCGGGCATCGGCCCGCACAACTTCACCATGGCGGCGGGGACGGCCAAGTTCGACGACATCGTCGCGGCCACCAAGACGGGGCTGCTGGTCAAGAGCGTCACCGGCTACGGCATCAATCCGGTCAACGGGAACTTCAGCGGCGGCGCGGCCGGCTTCTGGATCGAGAACGGCAAGATCGCCTTCCCGGTCCAGGGGCTGACCATCGCCGGCACGGCCGACGAGATCCTCAACGGCATCGACATGCTGGCCGACGACCTCGACCCGAACCTGTCCATGGCCGCGCCGACCCTGCGCATCCGGCTCCTCCAGATCGGCGGGGAATAGGCGGGTCGCCGCTTAGAGGGCGATCTCGTACTTCACGACCTCGAGACGGCCGTCCTCGAGTTCCTCGAGGACGAAGAACGCCCGGCCGGCGACGGTCATCGGATAGCGGGCCAGCTCGTGGGGGCCGACGCCTTTCGGCAGGGGCAGATAGAAGCTGTCGAGGTATTCCCCCCGCGGGCTCATGACGTCGACGAGGACGCCCTTGCCCGGGACGACGGTCGAGGTGACGGCCCAGATGTTCCCGTCCGCGGAGAACAGCCTCTGGATGTCGCTGAAGAAAGCGCGCGGCTGAGCCAGTCGGCGGGGAGCGTCGGGTTTATCCGAGGGCCTCTGCGGTTCGTACTTGACGCGCTTGTAGTCGCGCTTGACCGACCGGACGGCCGCGTTCTTTCCGGGGTCGACGATATGGACGGCGTACGCCTCTTCGTTGGCCACGGCGACCAGCCCTTCGGCGAGCGGGGCGCAGAGCAGGAAGGTCAGATTGTCGGCGATCATGGCCCCGGGCAGGCGCTTGGCGAACCACTTGGTGGCGTAGGCGAGCGAGGTCGGCCTGACCGCGCCATCGGCTGTCGCCAGGGCCAGCGTCCAGACGATATCCAGTATATCGCCCTCGGGCTTCTGGACCTTGTCGAAGGGGATGGCCGAGTTCGCGGCCATGAGCAGGCGGTCGCCGTAGAGACCCAGGAGCCGGGAGACGGGCGCGTCGGGCTTGAACTCGCGGAGGAACCTCCCGTCGAGGCCCGAGACGACGCATTTCAGGGGCTGTTCCTGGAAGGCCAGGACCTCGCCGCTCCGGACGAGGCAGTCCGTGACCTGCCGCAGCTCGCCGGGCCCTTGGCCGGGCCGGAACATATTGACGACGAACCGTCCCGCGGCGTCGAACCGCAGGAGCTCGTCGTCGTCGACGACGAGGAGGCCGCCGTCGGGGACGGATTCGAGGCGGGTGGGGCTCTTGAAGTAGAAGCCGCCCTGGGCGTCCGAGACGCGGAAGATCTCGCGGAGCGCGAGGACGCGGCCGGCGCCGGGATTCGCGGGTTTGGCCGGGAGCGTCACCGCCTCCTGGCCGATAGCCATCGCGATGAGGCTGAACAGGACGAGCGACACGAGAGCGAAAGCGAGCTTTCTCATTCGGTCCTCCGTGCGGTCCGGCCTGACAGCCCGGACATGCTAATGAGAATACTCACCGGGCCGCCGGAATGTTTATCGTATCGGGGATGGACGGTTTCCGATCCCCCCGCCGTCAACCGGAAGATCGATGGGGGCTAGAGCCAGGGCGCTTTGAGCTTCATGGCTTCCCCCAGGTGTCGATGTGCAGGCGTTCGTCGAGGATCTCAGGTTCCTGGGGGTCGGGCCTCCGCCGCGGGAATCCGAAGGGGACGACCGCCGCGATCTGGTACTCCGACGGCACGTTCAGAGCTTCCTTCAGCCCGGCGGCGTCATAGGGGGTGTACGTGCAGCCGAACAGCCCCTCGGCGGCCAGGGCCAGCATGATGTTCTCGACGCACATCCAGGCCGAGGCCAGCGGATTCAGCTCGAAGAGGGTCCGGCATTCCGGGAGCGGCTTCATCTTGTAGCAGACGACCAGGACCTCCGGGGCTTCGAGCATCATGCTCAGCTGAAGGGGGAGGAGCGCCTGTAGACCCGGCGCAGCTCCTCGTCGGCGAAGCGGGAGACGAAGGCCTCGCTCTCCGCCTTGTCCTTCATGTCCCTGGCCTTGAGACCCTCCGTGACGGCGCGGGCCCTTTGGGCCGGGTCCCGCAGCAGGATGAACTGCCAGCTCTTGAGATGGGCGTTGCAGGGCGCGCGCAAGCCGGCTTCCAGGGCCCGCCGCACGGCTTCATGAGGGACCGGCCTGGGCTCGTACTCGCGAACCGTCCGTCTTCGGGCCACGGCTTCGATGAACTCCATTGTCCTCACTCCGGCCTCGCAGGAAATTCCCCGGACGCGCTTCGCCCCGGATTATACCGGAAAACGCGCTCAGTGAGTTATGAGAGCGATAAAGAAGTAGCCGCCGCCGGCCCCGGCGGGGCTTCCAACGGCCCGCCCTCCGGTGCTACCATCCGGGGGAGGAGCGAGCGATGCCGGCTTCGATCGAGATCCGGGCGATGCGGCGCGAGGACGCCGCGCACGCCGCCCGCTGGGCCGAGGTCGAGGGCTGGGCCACCGAGGTGGCCGAGGAGTTCGAGCTCTTCCTCGAACACGAGGCGGCCGGCTGCTTTCTCGCGGAGTCCGGCGGGCGTCCCGCGGGCGTCTGCGTGGCCACGTCGTACGACGACATGGGCTTCATCGGCGAGCTCTTGGTCGACCCGGGATGCCGGGGCGGGGGAGCCGGGCCGGCGCTCTTCGATAGGGCCGTGGCCTATCTCGACGGGCGCGGCTGCCGGACCGTCTCGCTCGACGCGGTGCCGCGGGCCGTCCCTTTTTACGAGTCGCGCGGCTTCCACCCGGTCTGCCGCTCGCTCCGGCTCAGAGGCTCCATTCCCGGCGCGGCCGGGGAAGGCGTCCGTCCGATCACGGCCGCCGACCTGCCGACTATTCGCGGGATCGACCGGCGCGCTTTCGGCGGCGACCGTTCGTTCTTCCTGGAGCGCCGGGCGGCCCTATACCCCGAGCTGGCCTGGCTCAAGATATCGGGCGGTCGCGTCGCCGGCTACGTCTTCGGCCGCCGCCGGCTCGGTTTCGCCTGGGCCGGGCCCTGGTGGGCGGACCCGGGCGACGCTCGTCCGGCCACCCTGCTGTCCGCGTTCGCGTTCGGGGCGGGCGAGGCCGAGGTCCGCCTGGGTGCCCTCGAGGCCAATGCCCGCGCCGTCGCGCTCGTCTCCGGTCTCGGCTTCGCCGCGGGCCCGAAGCCGTCCTTGCGCATGGTTCGCGGTGAGGGCGTCACTCTCGGGGCCGATCCGTCGCTCCTGGCCGTCGGGACCGCGGCCAAAGGATAGTGATCCCCGCGGTCAACGAATCGTCGTCGTCCCCCGTCTAACGGGGTGGAAAGGCGCTAGCATCAGGCCATGGACCAACCCGACGAAAGCGAAACGATCGAGCGGTGCCGGGCGGGCGACCTGGCGGCCTACCGTCGGATCTACGACCGGTACGGCCAGCCGCTCCTCCGGACGGCGATCCGGTTCCTCGGCAACCGCGAGGAGGCCGAGGACGCCGTCCAGGAGACCTTCCTCAAGCTCTTCCGCGGCATCGGCGGGTTCCGCAGCGGGTCCCGCTTCAGCACCTACCTCTTCCAGATCCTCCACAACACCTGTCTGGACCTGCTGCGCAAGCGCCGGCTGCCGGCCGCGGACGTCGAGGACATGGCCGCCCTGGGGGCCCGGTCGTCGAGCGAGCTGGCCCATAGCCTGGCCGAGGCCGTCGACGGCCTGCCCGGCCAGATGAAGTCCTGCTTCGTGCTCTTCGCCGTCGAGGAATATTCCCAGGAGGAGGTCGCCGAGATGCTCGGCGTCAGCGTCGGGACCGTGAAGACCTCCGTCCACCGGGCCCGGCGGAAGCTCCGGGCCTGGCTGAGCGCCGTTCCGGCGGGAGGGATGACATGAAGCGCGAACAAGCGGAGCTCGACGCGCGATTGGACAAGGAGATCGCCGCCATGAGAAGCCCGGTCGCCGACGACGGACTGTGGGCGAGGATCGAGGCCGCCCTCGTTCGCGAGATGGAGAGGACGGCCGAGACGGCGGCGGAGGCCGCGGCCGTGCCCCCCGGGACGCGCGCTCCCGGCCGGAGCCGGCTCGACGCTCTGGGCGCCTTCTTCCGCCGCCGCCGGTGGGTCCTCGTGCCGGCCGCGGCGGCCCTGATCCTTGCGGTGGTCGTGGGGATCGCCGTATCGAGGCGTCCGGCCGCGCCCTCGGGTCTGCTGGCGGGGCGGGCCCTGGCCGAGGTCGAGAGGATCGAGAAGGACCATCTCGCGGCCATCGAGTCCCTCGAACGTCAGGTCCGGCCGAAGCTCGCGTCTTCCTTGACCGAGGAGTCGGCTCTCTACGAGGACCGGCTGGCCGTCATCGACGCCCAGATCGACCGCTGCCGCCTGGTCCTGGCCTCGAACCCGGCCAACGCCCACGTCCGCCGGTATCTCCTGGCCGCGCTCCGGGACAAGCGGCAGACCTTGTCCGACGCGCTGGGACCGACGGAGTGAAACTCGGACTCGGAGGAGAAGACCATGAACGATAAGACCATTCGGATCCTGATGACGGCGGCCGTCGCCGTCTTCCTCGCGACCGCGGACGCTCGGGCCGCGTCGGCCGCCCCCTCCGTGACCCTCCTGGGGCGGGGCGCCAAGAACGTCCAGACCAAGACGCTCGTCGCCGGCCGTGTCGCCGAACCCCGCAAGACGCTCCGCGTCGAATCGGCCATGGGCCACCTGACGGTCATCGCCTGGGACAAGAACGAGGTCTCCGCCGAGGCCATCGTGGAGGCCGGTGATACGGACACCGCGTTCCTCAAGAAATTCCTCGACGAGACGACCCTGACGCTCGAGCCCACGGCCGGCGGGCTGGTCCTGCGCCTGGCCACGCCGCTCGACCGGGGGGACAGGCGTGTCGGGCGCAGCTTGTCCTTCGCGGCGCGGCTCGCCGTGCGCGTGCCCGCGGCCCAGTCGCTCGAGACCGCCAATTCCTTCGGCAATCTCACGGTCACCGGTATCACGGGCCGGCTCGACCTGCGCAACGAGAGCGGCAAGGTCCGGATCGAGGGCTGCGGCGGGGAGCTCTCTCTCGAGAACAGCTTCGACGAGGTCCGGGTCGCGGACTTCAAGGGGCCGGTCGAAATCCGGAACGAGAGCGGCGCCGTCCGGCTCGAGAGGATCGGCGGCAAGGCCGAGATCCGCAACAGCTTCGGCGAGGTCCGTTTCGAGAGGATCGGCGGCCCGCTCACCGTGACCGCGGAGAGCTCGCCCGTGACCGGTTCGGGCGTGGCCGGGGACTGCCGCGTCACCTCGTCCTTCGCCGCGATCGACGTCCGGGGCGTCGAGGGCGCCCTCGAGGTCGGCGGGGAATCGGCCGCGGTCACGGTCGCCGACGTCAAGAAGGACGCGTCCCTGCGCTCCTCGTTCGAGGCCATCGAGGCCCGGCGCGTCGGCGGGCGCCTCACCGTGGCGGCCGAGTCGGCCGGCGTACTGGCCGAGGACATCGGCGGCCCGTCGGACATCCGGACCTCGTTCGGCGACGTCGTCCTGCGGCGCGCCGCCGGCCCGATCACCGTCGCCGGCGAGTCGGCCGGGGTCGAGATCGAGGACGTCAAGTGTCCGCCCGCGGGATGCCTGATCGACGTCAGGACGTCGTTCCGGCCGATCGAGGTCGTCCTGCCCGCCGGCGCCGAGGTCCGGGGGACGGCTCAGGCCGCCTTCGGCCGGGTCCTCACGGACCTGCCGGTCACGCTCCTGCAGAGCCGCGAACTCGAGACCCAGGCCGTGAGCTTCGGCGAGGGCGCGGGCGGCGTCACCCTGCAGCTCAGGACGAACGGCGACATCACGGTCCGAAAGAAGTAGATAAAAAAAGGGGAGCGGCTGGATCAGCCGCTCCCCCGGTCAGGCCGTTGTCGCGCCGGAGCTTCAGTAGCGCCGGTTGCCGCCGAAACCGCCGGGTCTCGACGATTCGGTCTTCGGCTTGGCTTCGTTGACCTTGAGGGCCCGGCCCTTGAGGTCCCTGCCGTTGAGCATGGAGATGGCCTTGGTGGCCTCCTCGCGGTTCGCCATCTCGACGAACCCGAAGCCGCGGGATTCGCCGCTGAACTTGTCCTTGATGACGGCGGTCTTGTCCACCTGGCCGTAGGCCTGGAAGGCGTCCCTCAGGTCGGTCTCGGTGGCGGTGTTGGACAGGTTGCCAACATAGATGTTCATTCTCGTCTCCTTTCGACGATGGAAAGGTCCTTCCGGACCTTCTCGGTTAACAGAGATATTTGAACGTCGTAAAGGAGGGAGGTGAATGACCGATCAGGGCCTCTGGCCCCTTCCTTTAGCGGTTCAGGCTGTAGGACATCATACCACGGCCCGCAAGCGGAGCCCGTAAACCTTCGCGCCGCTCGCGGAGTATTCGTATCAAATAGGCCGTGAACGCGTCGACGGCCCTCGTGCGCGTAAAAAGATTTCGGGCTCCGCAATATTTTTTTACAGGCCGCTGGCTCGAGATGTCTGAAATATCTGATTCCTATTGATTTATCAATGAGTTGCGAATAGCCCGCGCGCCCGCCTCGAGTTGGCACCGATTATGCTTTCTTCATCGTCGTGATGATCGATTGAGGGAGTCCTGTTCCACTCCGGCGAAGGAGGTGAGAATCGCGTCCCGCATCTAACCCCCCATCTCTAGGGCATCACCATTTCTCTATGTTCGGAAAGGAGGTTCTCATGAGAGCGAGAACAGTCGCATTCATTGCCATCCTACTCCTCCTTCTCGCGCCCGTTGCCTTCTCCCAGTCCCGGGAGACCGGCGCCATCCGCGGCGTCGTGACGGACGACCAGAACGCCCCGCTCCCCGGGGTGGCCGTGACCCTGACAGGCGGAAGCCTCATGGGGACCCGGTCCATCGTCTCCGACGCCAACGGCGAGTTCCGTTTCCCCGCCCTGCCGCCCGGCGAGTACCAGCTCAAAGCCGAGCTCCAGGGCTTCGGACCGGTGCTGCGCGAGAAGATCCGGGTCAACACCACGTCCACCCTGACCATGGACATCCAGTTGAAGCCGTCCACGGTGACCGAGGAGATCACGGTCGTGGCCCAGACTCCGACCGTCGACGTCAAGTCGACCGAGACGGCGTCCGTCACGCTGTCGAGCGAGATCCTGCGCAACATCCCTTATAACCAATTCACGGCCGACATCGTCAACCTGGCCCCCGGCGTCACGGACAACGTCGCCTACGGCGCCTCCCAGAACACGGGCATCGCCTACAGCATGGACGGCGTCAACGTGGCCGACCCCGAGGCCGGCTCGGCCTGGGTCTTCTCGGACCACAACGTCATCGAAGAGGCCAAGGTCATGGGCATCGGGCTGCCGGCCGAGTACGGGAACTTCACCGGGGTCATCTTCAACCTGGTGACGAAGTCCGGCGGCAACCAGTTCTCGGGCCACTTCGAGTTCAACTTCCAGGGCTACCGGGCCGACTCGAAGTTCTGGCAAGCCACGAACAACCAGGACTATCTGGACGACTTCCCCTCCCTGACCTCTCCGAGCGCCAAGCTCATGGACATCAACGCCCACGTCGGCGGCCCCATCGTCAAGGACAAGCTCTGGTTCTACGGCGGCGGCCAGTTCTACCGGACCCAGAACCGTCCGACGGGCTTCCCGGAGGACGTCGACTATAAGCAGCCGCGCATGTTCATCAAGCTGACGTCCCAGCTCACGCCGACCCTGAACATGAGCGCCATGTTCCAGCGGACCAAGTACCAGGGCACGAACCGCGGCGCCGGCTCGACGGTCTCGCCGGAGGCCACGGTCACCCAGGACTCGCCCGACTGGCTGGTCGGCTTCAACCTGACCAAGATCTTCAGCTCCAAGACCTTCTTCGATATGAAGACGAACTACTTCGAGGGCATCTACTACCTCGATCCCGAGGCCGGCTACGACGCCTACCGGCACTTCGACCTCAACGACAACATGAGGTACTTCAGCTCGGGTTACTATTTCTGGGCCGATCGGGCCCGCTTCGGCACCAACGTCAGTCTGACGCACTACGCCGAGGACTTCCTGGCCGGCTCCCACGAGTTCAAGTTCGGGGCCGAGTTCGAACGGTCCTTCGCCCGCAGCCGCTACGGCTACACGGGCACGGGCGGCGAGCTCGGCGACCACGTCAAGTACTGGGACTACAGCGGCGGCCCCTACACCGGCCCCTACCTGGCCTACCAGTACGCCGGCTACGACACGAACACCCGCTACACCCGCCTTGAGGCCTTCATCCAGGACAACTGGCAAGTCACCAAGCGCCTCAACGTCAGCCTCGGCGCGCGCCTCAGCCAGAACTGGGGCGACGTCAAGGGCGTCAGCGGCACCGTCTACCGGACCAACCGCATCGCTCCGCGCCTCGGCTTCACCTTCGACGTCCTGGGCGACAAGTCGACCATCCTCAAGGGCCACTACGGCCAGTTCACCGAGGCCATGCTGACGGCCTACCACGACCGCATGAACCCGATCGGCAATTTCAACGACTACGTCGGGTACTACTACGATCCCGGGGCCGAGGAGTGGGTCGAGATGTTCCGCATCACGCCGACGCCGTACCAGATGGACCCGAACATCAAGCACCCCTACATGGACCAGTTCACGATCGGCATCGAGCGGGAGCTGTTCAAGGACACTTCCTTCGGCGTGACCTACATCAACCGCAAGTGGAAAGACCTCATCGGCAGGTACGACATGGCCGCTGACTACACGGCCGTCGAGGCCTATTCGTCCGTCCTCGACCGGACCTTCACGGTCTACCAGCGGACCGACGAAACCCTCGAGACGGTGGCCATGCTCATCACCAACCAGAAGATGGACGCCGAGCGCTTCCCATGGATCCTGGCCAAGCCCTACCGCAGCTACCAGGGCCTTGAGGTCCTGTTCAACAAGCGCTTCTCCAACCGCTGGCAGCTCCTGGCCTCCTACGTCTACGGCCGGGCCAAGGGCACGGTCGACAACAGCTTCGGCAGCGACATCGGTTGGAGCGGCGACCGCAGCGATCCCAACGTCTGGATCAACGCCGAGGGCAACCTGACCAGCGACCCGACGCACATGATCAAGGTCCAGGGCACCTACGTCCTGCCGCTCGACATCAACTTCAACTTCTACTTCCGGGCCATCACGGGCGACGCCTGGACGACCCAGTTCGAGACCCAGCGGTTGAACCAGGGCCGCGTCGTCATCTTCGCCGAGGACCGCGGCTCCAACCATTATCCGATCCGCAAGACGCTCGACCTGAGGTTGGAGAAAACCTTCACCTTGGCCAAGAAGTACCGTCTGGGCCTGATGGTGGACGTCTTCAATGTCTTCAACGACGCCACCGTCAACCAGTGGGGGACGGTCATCGACGGCGTCTCCACGGACTGGTACACGGACGGCAGCTACCCGTCGACTTCCGGGCACGACCTCTACGGCATTTCCACGCCACGCCAGGCGCGCGTCGGCATCCGGGTCATCTTCTAGGACGAGGTTCGCGCCCCACGCGAGTTCTCTCAAGGGGCGGCGGGCATACCCGCCGCCCCTTTTATTTGCTACGGGGTCAGACCTCAGGATCTCGAAATAATTCAGCTAGTTAGCCCAAATCCAGACCCGTCCAACAGCTTACCGTTTGAGGAATTCCGACGTTTTTCGGCCAAAAAGAAGGGCCCCTGCCGCATGACGGCAGAGGCCCTTCGGCGCTACGACCGTTTCAGTTCGGTTTCTGCCGGATCCCCAGGTAATAGGCGATATTGGCGTTCGGATCGATCTTGACCTTGATCCGTCCGGGCATGGCGCTGATGATGGGGTTGATGCCCGGGCCGTGTCCTGCCATCTCGCTGAAGCCGTGGATGACCGTCCCGATGGTCACCGCGCCGACGTGCCTCCCCGGCGAAAAGACGTCCGAATGGTCGCGGATGGCCACGACGTCGCCAAGCTTGAGCTTCTTCAGCCCGTACTCCTCGATGACCTCGGGGCAGGTCGTCTGGATGTCGTAGTCGAGCGACTCGACGGGCTGGTAGCCGAACCCGGAGCCCATGATGTGCCCGGGCACCTCCATCACCACGGGGACAACGATCTGGCCGCCCTCGAGCGCAAGCCCCAGCTTCCCGAACAACTCCGGCGACATCTTGTTGAGCTTGACGTCCTCGAAGCCCTCGATCTTGAGCCCGAGGCCCTTGGCCCTGACCTGCACGCGGTCGCCCAAGGCCAGCCTCTCGACGGCGTCCTTGGGGAGCCAGACCTTGTCGTCCGAGCCGGCGTGGCGCCCGATGTAATAGCCCTTGGCCCCGCGCGCTTCCCCGCTGACGACCTCGGCCTCGTTGCCGATGCAGGCCAGCACGGCCAGGGCGCATTCGCTCGGCGAGGGCCGGTCGCGCCCCTGGATTGTGACGTCGGGCTCGACGTGGTCGCCCTGGGCCCAGCCGTAGACGGTGTCGCCGAGCGAGACGCGGTAGTTGATGGAGGCCATGCCCAGGTCGAGCCAGGGTTTGCCGTCGTAGGTCACCGAGTAGTCAGGGGCGTAGGTCGGCTGGACGACGCCTTCCACGGCCGTGACGATGAGGCTGTCCGCGTTGAGCTTGAGCGCCGTCACGGGCTTGCGGACCGCTTTCGCGCCCGCCGCCCCCGCCGTCGCCGTCGCCGCCCCGCCCTCGTCCGACAGCGGCAGGCCCAGGTAACGCCCGATGTTGGCCGCCGGGTCGATCTTCGCCGCGAGCTTGCCGAAGCGCGTCGACAGCACCGCCGTGACCGCGATGCCCAACCCGCTCTGCTCGCTCGGGCTGCCGCAGACCACGCCGACCGTGGCCCCGCCCTTGTAATAGCCCCGTCCGTAGTCCGACTGCGTGTCGCGCAGCAGAACGAGGTCGCCGAAGCGGAGCTCGTCGAGGCCGTACTTCTCGATGTCGGGCGGGTAGCAGGTCTGGATGTGCCAGTTCCCCGAGAGCGCCCCGCCGCCCGCGCCCTGGCCGACGATCTCGGCCGGGATCTCCTTGACCACGGGCACCTCGAGCCTGCCGTCCGCGGCCCGCAATCCCATCTTCTCCAGCAGGTCCGGCGCCAGGCTGTGGACGAAGACGTCCTTGAATCCGTCGATCTCCAGTCCGAGCCCGTCGGCCTTGACCTGGAGGCGGTCGCCCACGGTGAGCTTGTCCGTCGTCGCCTCCGGGAACTGGATGAGGACGTAGCCGCCGAACTTGCCGACGACGACGCCCTTCTCGCCCTGGCCCGCCCCGCCGACGAGGCGGACCTCGTTGCCGATCGAGGCGTGGGCCAGCCAGGCCCCGCCCGGCGTCGCCGCTTCCGCCGCCACCCCCACGGTGGCCCTGTCCCCGGCCCAGCCGAAGACGCGGTCGCCGAGCCGGAGGTTGTAGTTGATGCCGCCGGTGCCGTTGGCAACCTTGGGCCGGCCGTCCCAGGTCACGACGTAGCCGCGCGACGGCTGGGCCGCCGCGACCTGGCCCTGAACGGCGATGACCAGGACCCGGTCCCTATTGGTGGTGATGCCCTGGGGCGCCGGCCCCGCCGCGGCGGCCGGCGCCGCCGTCCCGACGAGACAGAGAGCCAGCGCGAGCGTCGGGCCCGCGATGCGTTTCGCGTTCATGGGGTCCCTCCTCGCTATTTCCGCGGGAAGACGTATTCGCCGCCCGGGTCGCGCTGCCGCAGGGCCGTGACCTTGTCGCCCTCCATCAGGAACTCGAAGAGGACGTCGGCGAAGAGCTTGATCTTGAACTGCAGCCCCTTGTACGGGACGAGCTCCTCGGCGAGCTGCCCCGGGACGTTCAGGAAGAGCGTTCCGCCCTCCTTGAGCACGACCTCGAACTTGACGCCGTTCGGCAGCTCGTAGGTCCCGGCCAGCCGCTTGAGCAGGTCGGGGGCCAGCGTCGCCGCCCGCCGGGTGAAGACGACCTCGGCCTCGTCGAGGGAGACGACGGCCTTGTCGATGTCGCCCTGCGGGTTGGTCTGGAAGTTGACCGTCGTCCGCCCGTAGGTCTCGTCGTCGGGCGTCTCGAAGCGGTCGTAGTGGAAGTGGCTCAAGGGTAGGCGGATCTTATGGAAGTCCAGGGCCAGGCCGCCGTCCTTCATCTCGATCTTGAGGACGCCGTAGGCCGGGTGGACGAAATCGCCCGCGTAGTCGGCCAACGCGTGCGACGGCTTCGTGTTCGGGACGCGGTCGGCGCCGGCCTTGGCCCTGGCCTCGGTGCCGGCCTTCTTGCCCTTGAGCCGCGTGTCGAGCTGCCGTTCGCTCCACGGCGTCTGGTCCAGGCCCAGGAGCCGCTCGTAGACGTTGTAGCTGACGATATTGTAGAGCGACGAGCAGTGGTCGCCGATGACGAAGACCAGGACGCCGACTTTCTCCTTGGGCATGAACGAGACCTGGGAGTGGAAGCCCGGCAGGTCGCCGCCGTGGTAGGCCAGGAGCTGGCCGCGGTAGGAGACCGTCCAGCGCCCCATGCCGTACGCGGAATTGAGCATCTCCCAGAAGCCGCGCGTCTCGGCGCCCGTGTTGGGCAGGGCGATGGCCGGTGCCAAGGTCGCCTTGAGGACGGCCGGCGGCAGGACCTGCTTGCCCTTGTACTTGCCGTCGTTCATCAGGGCCGCCAGCCAATGGGACATGTCCTCGATGTTGGAGATGATGGCGCCGCAGGGGGCCACGCCGCCGATGTCCTCGTAGTAGGGGATCTTATAGAGCTCGAACGAATCGCGCTTCTCCGTATACGGGACGGCCGGCTCGGCCTTCTTGAGCATGTCGGCGACGGAGTAGACCGTGCTGGTCATCTCCAGGGGCTCGAAGATGCGCTCGCGGACGAACTGCTCCCAGGTCTTGCCCGACTGCAGCTCGATGATGTAGCCGACCGCGGCGTACATGAGGTTGTTGTAGAGGAAGGTCTGGCGCAGGGGCTCCTGGGGCTCGAGGTACTTGACCTTGTCGAACAGCTCCTTGCGCGTGTCGTCGGAGCCGTACCAGATGGTGTCGTGCCGGGTGATGCCGGTCCGGTGGGCCAGCATGTCGCGCAGGGTGACCGTGGTGTCGAGCTCGTTGTTGTAGAACTTGATGCTCGGGACGGACTCGCGGACCGGTTTGTCCCAGGTCAGCTTGCCCTCCTCGACGAGCAGGCCCGCCGCGACGGCCGTGAACAGCTTGGTGTTCGAGGCGATCTGCTGCAGGGTGGCCGGCGTGTAGGGCAGCTTCTGGCCGTAGTCCCGGAAGCCGTAGCCCTTGGCGAAAACGAGCTTGTCGCCTTTGACGATGCCGACGCCGATGCCGGGCACGTTCCAGTCCTTGAGGACCTTGGCCATCCAGGCGTCGAAGTTGCCGAGCTTCTTGACGACGGCCGGGTCCGGGGCCGCGGCTTGCGTTTGCGCGGGCAGGCGCGGGGCCAGGGACGCGGCGAGGGCCAGGACGGCGAGGAGCGCGACGGCGCGCGCGGCGAGACGGGAACGGGCGGCGGGTTTCATGGTGTTTCTCCTTCAGGTCGCGAGGACCGGTCAAAAAGGTCGTCGATTACGGACGATGATAGGCGCGGGCCCGTCCGGGTGTCAAGGGAAAACGCCGCCCCTACCGCGCGTCGCGGACGATCCTGCCTCCGACCATGGTCAGGACGACCTCGGTCTTCGAGATTCGCAGCGGATCGACGGCGAAGATATCCTGCGACAGGATGATGAGATCGGCCAGCTTGCCGGCCTCGAGCGAGCCCTCGTCTTTCTCGCGGTGCATGGCGTAGGCGCCGCCCAGGGTGTAGGCGTGGACGGCTTCGGCGAGCGTGACCTTGTGCTGAGGAAGCCAGCCGCCCTCCGGCCTGCCGTCGAGGTCGCGCCGGGTGACGGCGACCTGGAGGGCCGGCCAGGGATCGATGGTCACGACCGGCCAGTCGCTGCCGAAGGCCAGGCGGCCGCCGCCGTCGAGGACGGCCCTCCAGGCGAAAGCCCTCTGCTCGCGCTCGGGCCCGGCGTGGGCGATCCAGCTCCCGATCCAACCCGGCTCGGGATTGGCATGGAAAGGTTGGAAGCTGCCGATGACGCCGAGCCGCCCGAAGCGCGGGATGTCGGAGGCGGCGATGTCCTCGGCGTGCTCGATCTTGTTGCGGACATCGCGCCCCGCGTCGGCCCGCTGCCCGGCCTCGTAGGCGTCGAGCGACAGCCGGATGGCCGCGTCGCCGATGGAATGGGTCGAGACCTGGATGCCCCTGGCGTTGAAAGCGGCCACGGCCTTCATATAATCCTCGGGCGCCCAGAAGAGCTTGCCCTTGTTCTCCTTCTGGCCCTCGTAGGGATCGAGCATGGCCCCCGTGCCGGAGTCGATGACGCCGTCGAGCATGAGCTTGACGCCGTCGACGGCTAGCCACTCGCCGTTGTACTCGGCCCGGGCCTCGTCGTAGGCCTTCCAGTCCGCTTCGTCCGGGCCCGGCTCGTCGACCCACATGGCGACCGTCATGCGGACAGTCAGGGCCCCCTCGTCGCGGAGGCGGGCGAACAGGTCGAGGGCCTCGAACTCGCCGCCCAGGCCGTGGACGCGCACGACGCCGCGGCGGGCCGCTTCCTCGAGGCCGACGCGGAGCGCCGCCAGCGTCTCCTCAGGGGTCGGCTCGGGGATGAACTTGGCCACGAGCGACGAGGCCTCCTCGAGCAGGGCGCCGGTCGGCTCGCCTTTCTCGTCCCTGACGATGCGGCCGTTGGGCGGGTCCCCGGTCGCGCGATCGACCCCGGCCAGGGCCAGGGCCTTGGAGTTGACCCAGCTCGAATGGCCGTCGGCGCAACGCATGAAGGCCGGCCGGTCCGGGACGACGGCGTCGAGCAGGGCCTTGTGCGGCATGTTGCCGGGGAAGGCGGGATACATCCAGCCGCGGCCCTGGACCCAGCCCGTCCCGGGGTTCGCTGCGACGTGGGCCCGGATGCGGGCTTGGATCTCCTCGACGGTCTTCGTCCCGGCCAGGTCGATCCGGGCCAGGTTGAGCGAGCCGCTGACGAAGTGGACGTGGCTGTCCATGAACCCGGGCAGTACCAGCCGGCCGCCGGCGTCGACGACGGCCGTCGCCGCTCCCTTGTGGCGGAGGGCTTCCTTGGCCGGGCCGACGAAGAGGATCCGCCCGTCCTTGACGGCCACGGCTTCGGCCCGGGGCCGGGCCGGGTTCCCCGTGTAGACGCGGGCGTTGGTGACGATGGTGTCGGCCGCGGGACGGCCGCCCGCGCAGGCGGCGACCGAGGCCAGGACCAGGACGGGGAGGAGGGCCGGGTTCTTCATGCCCGCATTATAGCCCATCCGGGGCCGGGGCGTCGTCAAGAAAGGGGTGGCTTTTTCGGCCGATCCTTGCTAATATAAGGCACCGAGTTCTTAAGGAGACAGACATGGGTCACATGCGCAAACAGATGCTCATTCAACAGAAGGCGTCCTTTGAGCAGACGCTGAAGGAGCGGCTGGCCGCCCTGGCCGCGAAGAAGGACAAGGCCGCCAAACCCGAGAAAGACACCATCGTCCGCAAGCTCCAGGCCCAGGTCCGGGCCATCGGCAAGCGGATCGCCGCCATCGAGGCCAACGAGAAACGGACCGAGGACCTGGCCAAGATGAAGGCCGCGAAGCTGGCCGCCCCCAAGGAAGAAGCCCCCAAGGCCGAAAAGGCGAAGAAGGGCGGCGAAGAGGGCAAGGCCAAGAAACCCAAAGCCGAGAAACCCAAGACCGAGAAGCCGGCCAAGCCCAAGGCCGAGGCTCCCAAGGAGGAGCCGAAGGCCTGATCCGTCGGGCTCCTCTCGGGCCTTTATCGAATCCTAACAGTCGCGCCCTATGATGGGGAGGAAGTCCGTTCTTCTTCAGGGAGGTCCGCGATGTCCGAGCCCGCCGTCAAGACCAGGGTCCTTTTCGTCTGCGTCCACAACAGCGCCAGAAGCCAGATGGCCGAAGCTTTTCTGAACACCTTGGCCGGGGACCGTTTCGAGGCCGCGAGCGCCGGGCTCGAGCCCGGGACGCTCAATCCTCTGGCCGTCGAGGCCATGGCGGACGCCGGGATCGACATCTCGGGCCACAAGACCAAGAGCGTCTTCGACATCTTCAAGAGCGGGGCCATCTTCGGCTACGTCGTCGCCGTCTGCGACGCCGAGGCCGCCCAGCGCTGCCCGATCTTCCCGGGCCTCACCCGGACGCTCGTCTGGAGCTTCCCCGACCCCGCGACGTTCGACGGGCCGTGGGAAGGGCGCTTGCTGAAGACGATCGCCCTGCGCGAGGCCATCAAGGCCAAGGTCGAGGAGTTCATCCGGCAGGTCGACCAGGGGAAGCTCGACGGCCTCGACGCTTCGATCGGGAAGAAGTAGCGGCCGGTCTCAGGCGGCGGACGCCTCCCCCTCGAGCAGCCGGCCGACCCGGTCGGCCAACGCGTGTTGGTAGCGGAGATACAGGGCCCCGGGGATGCCGGTGCCCGAGACCGCTTCGATCCCCTTCCTCAGCAGCCAGCGCGGCAGTCCGCTCCCCCCTCCTTCGGCGCGGGCCAACTCATGGACGAGACCTTCGAGGACGGCGTTCCCCGTGTCCATGGTCAGCGTATCCTTGGTCCGCAGCCAGCTGGCCTTGTCGAACAGGGCCCGGACGCGCAGGGAGGTCTCGGACTTGAGCCGGGCCAATGTCAGGTCCGCGGGGCAGATCAGGGACCGGCGGGCGGCGACGTTGGCGAAGAACTCCGCGAAGGTATCCCCCCGGGCCAGGGTGAAAGCACGCCCGATCTCCCCGACGTGGGTATCCGTGCCGGCCGTGACGCCCTTGCCGAGGACCCCGGCCAGGCGGACGGCCTGGGCATTGATGCGCCCGATGCGTCCCATATTGTATTCGAGGGCCGGGAAGAGGCGGGCCGCGTCGATGACGGCCCTCAGGTCCGGGTCCTCGTCCGGCTCGTGCCAGAAGGGGTGGTTGAAGGTGAAGGGCAGGCCCTCTCCCCGGAGATAGGCTGTCAGCGCGACGATGTCGCGCGGTCCGTTGGCGATCTCCTCGATCTCCCGGAACTGGCGGCGGTCCAGGGTATAGACGTTGATGTGGATGGTGTGGCCGATGTTCCGGAGGTCGAGGACCTTGACCTCGACGGCCGGCACGAGACCCTCCCGGTCCCAACCGATCTCGTCGTAGGCGGTCATCGTGTCGTGGTCGGTGAAGGCGACGTAGCTCATGCCGAGCCGCCTCGCCTCCTCGTAGAGGCGCAGAGGGGACGTCTGCCGGGTCGGGATGACGTCGTAGGAGTGGAGGGTATGGACATGGAGGTCGGCGGCCCGCCAGCCATCGGCCAGCAGGCCCCTGGCCTCGCCGGGGTCGAGGATCCCCGGTTCCGGTGTCTTCGATGCGGGTCTGTTGTTCATGGTCCTCTCGTTCCAGGGACCATTGTCCTCCGGGCCGGTTAAGGGCGGATGAAGGAGCGGTCAATTCTCGGTAAAGCCGCTCTGAACGGAGAATTAACCGTCCCTTCACCGGAAATACATCGGGACCGGATATAACAGAGGCGATGAAAACGATGTTCCTCGTCCTCGTGCTCTCGTCGGGAGCCGTCGCCTGCCTGTTCACCGCCGTCACCGTGGTTTTTCGCCGGGGCCGGCGGAGGCCCCGGACCGATGGCCGGTCCTACCCGTTCGTCAGCCTGCTCAAGCCGGTCAAGGCCATCGACGACGACCTGGCCGCCAACCTCGAGTCTTTCTATCGGCTCGACTACCCGGCCTACGAGATCCTCTTCGCCGTCGACGACCTCGGCGATCCGTGCGTGCGGCTGCTCGAGGAGATCCGGGCGACCCATCCCGAGGTCCCGACCGGCATCGTCGCCACCGGACATCCGCCGTTCGAGAATCCCAAGATCCACAAGCTGGCCCGTCTCGAAGCCCGGAGCCGGGGCGAGCTGTTCTGGGCCACGGATTCCAACGTCCGCGTCGAGCCCGACGCGCTGCGTCGCCTCGTCGATGAGCACCTCGACCGCGGCGCCAAGCTCGTGTTCTCGCCCGTCCGGGGGACCTCGAGCGGGACCTTGGCGAGCCTGATGGAGAACACCAGCCTCAACGTCTTCACCTCCGGCGGCATCATCGCCGCCTGGGCCCTGTGGCGGCGGGCCATCGTCGTCGGCAAATCGATGCTGGTCGAGCGGGCCGCCCTGGAGACGTTCGGCGGTTTCGCCTACTTCAAGGACTATCTGGCCGAGGACTACCTGATCGGGGAGGCCTTCGCCCGGAGCGGCTTCCGGGTCTCGACCAATTACACCTGGGTGACCCATGTCGGCCGGTCGGCGACGCCGAGGAGCTTCTTCATGCGGATGTCGCGCTGGGCCAAGCTCCGCTACCGGCTGAAGCCGGCGGCCTACCTGGGCGAAGTGCTCCTCAATCCCGTCGCCCTGGCCGCGGCCGGAGCGATCGCGGTGGGCGGCCGGGCCTGGACGGTCCTGGCCCTTACGGCGGCGGCCAAGGTCGCCGTCGAATACATCAATTTCCTGTTCGTCAACAGCGGGGACCGGCGGCGCCTGAGGAACCATCTGCTCTTCCCGGCCGCCGTGATCGGTAAGGACCTCGTCTTCCTGGCGGTCTATTTCTCGGCTTTCTTCAGCCGGGAGGTCGAATGGCGGGGCGGCCGGATCGCCGTGGGCCGCCGGACCCTGATCCTCGCCGAAGCTACCGTGGACAACCTGGTCTATGAAGGCGCATGACAAGGCCTGGGTCGTGACCGTCCTGATGGGCCTGGGCCATCTCCGGGCGGCCCATCCGCTGCGCGACCTGACCCACGAGGGCGTCGTGATCTACGGCTCGCGCGGCTCCACGCCCGATCCCGAATACGGCATCTGGCGGCGCCTGCGCCGCGTGTATTACGCGTCGTCCAAGGCGGGAGCCATCCCGCTCATCGGCAAAACCCTGGTTTCCCTCCTTCTGGCCGTCCAACGCATCGCGCCCTACTATCCGAAGAGCGACCAATCGAAGCCGACCGCGGCCGTCCGCTTCCTCAAGCGCCTGGTCGTGAGGCGCGGGCTCTGTCGGAGCCTTCGGGAAAAGCTTGCGGCGGCGCCCCTGCCCGCTGTCCACACCTTCTACGCCACCGCCGTGGCCATGGACGAGCTGGCGCGCCGGGAGAGCGGACCGGCCGAAGACCAATATCTCCTGATCTGCGACGCCGACTTCAACCGGGTCTGGGTGCCCGAAGAGCCGAGGACGAGCTGCCTGCGCTACCTAGCCCCCTGCACGCAAGTGAAACGCCGGCTGCGCGCCTACGGCGTGCCGGAGGAAGCCGTCTTCATGACCGGATTCCCCCTGCCCAAGGAGAACATCGGTTCGGAGTCGGGGCTCGAGGTCCTCAAGGCCGACCTGTTCGACCGCCTGCTCCGGCTGGATCCGTGCCGGAAGTTCTTCTCCTTCC
Organism: Candidatus Aminicenantota bacterium; assembly: GCA_017999365.1. Classification (GTDB taxonomy): domain Bacteria; phylum Acidobacteriota; class Aminicenantia; order Aminicenantales; family Saccharicenantaceae; genus RBG-16-66-30. The sequence goes on along the minus strand of JAGNLW010000001.1, from coordinate 454,978 downwards.
ACGAGCGCTCGGTCCTCGGCTGGCTCGGCCGGACGTCGGTCCCGACGGCGGCCGACCTGCCCTTCCGGGTCATGTTCGCCATCGGCGGCGCGGGGGCCCAAGCGGAGCTGGTCGGCGCGATCCTCCAGGGGCTCCGCGGACGCCTTCTCGCGGGCGATGTCTGCCTGACGTTGTCGTGCGGCATCCAGAAACGCGTGTTCGAGCGCGTCCAGGGGGCCCTGAGCGACGCGGGCCTTCGCGGCGAGATCGGCCGGACGATCGACACCGTCTACGATCCGGACATCCACGCCTACCTGGAGAAGTTCAACGCCCGGCTCCGGACCACCGACGTCCTGTGGACCAAGCCGAGCGAACTGGCCTTCTACTGCGGTTTGGGGATGCCCATCCTCATGGCCGATCCCATCGGGGCCCAGGAGGAACTCAACAAGCGTTGGCTGAGGGAGATCCATGCCGGCGTCAGTCCCCCCGGGCCGGTCGAGGCCTGCGGCGAGTGGCTCTTCGACCTGAGGGAGAACGGACGGTTGGCCGAAGCGGCCTGGGACGGCTTCCTCAAGGCCCGCAAGCTGGGGACCTTCAAGATCGAGCGCCTCATCCGGACGGGCGAATTCCGGGAGGGAGCCACGCCCCTCGATCAGTAGCCCGCCCGCCCGTTTCTTTACATCGTCGAAGCGCTTTTTGAGATTTTTCCGCGGTCCAGCGCGGAAGTCTCTCACCTTTCCCCCTGGTATCGGCGGAACCGGGATTCTCATGGACCTGGCACGCGGATTGCACTATAAAGACCGTGAGGACAAGGGGATACGACATGAACAAACCCATCGGCCCGGCTTTCCTGCTGTTATTCGCGATAATCGTCTTGGCGCCCCTCGCGGGGGCGGCCGAGGACCCGGCCCTCGGCCCGGCCTTCGACCGCCTGCCCGCGGCCGAAAAGCACTTCCAGGCGGGGCTGAAAGAGTTCACGGCCGGGCGCTACGACGCCGCGGCCGCCGCCTTCGACAAGTGCCTGGCCGAGGTGCCGCGCCACGCCTATGCCGGCTATTACCTGGCCAATATCGCCTACATCCGGGGCGACCTGAGCGCCGCCTTGAGCCGCCAGGAAAAAGCCTTGGCCGATCTGCCGTTCATGGCCGATCTCAACGCCTACGCCGTGGGGCGCAAGAGCCGGTCCATCGCCTCCTACCAACAAGCGCTCGACACCCAGTGGGAGAACACGACCTCGTGCCGGGAATCGCGCGAGCTCGAGGCCCTGAACGACGAGCTCATCACCCGCAAGAGCAGGATCGAGCTGGCCGCCGAAAAGGAACGGGCCGCCCGCACGAAGCAGGAGGCCCATTACCGCTACTTCCTGGGCAATATCCTCTTCCAGCTCCAGCGGCCGGCCGACGCGGCCCGGCTCTACGGCGAGGCCATCGCCCTCGATCCGCGCCACGTCAACGCTTACAACAACGCGGCCGCCATCCGCTACATGGCCGGCGACCAAGCCGGCGCCCTCGACCTCCTGGAGAGGGCCGAACGGGAGGGTCTCGGCGACAACATCAACCTCAAGCTCAAACACCTCGTCTTCGAGGCCCTGGGCCGGCCGACGGCGGGCATCCTCGAGGAGGACCTGGCTGAGGGACCCGATGCGGACCTGGGGGCGTGGCGCTTCGCCCTGGCCTACAAGTTCTCCCAGCCCCTCCTGCCGCCCCTTTATGTCAACGCCTACGTCGTCTTCAGCCGCTCGACGAAGCAGGCCGTCCTCGTCGACGCCGGCGTCGACGATCCCCGGATCGGGGCCTTCGTCGCGGCCAACGGGCTTACGGTCAAGGCCATTCTCGACACCCACAGCCACCCCGATCACACGGCGGCCAACGCCCGATACGCCGCGCTTTTCGGGGCGCCCGTCGTGGCCCCCGCGCCGGACGCCAAGGACTTGACGCCCTCACCGGACCGGACCGTCGGCGACGGGGAGACGCTCCGCTACGAGGGCTTCGCGGTCCGGGTCATCCTGACGCCGGGCCACACCCCGGGCAGCGCCTCGTTCCTCACGGGCGGCTACCTCTTCACCGGCGACACGCTGTTCAAGAACGACATCTGCCGCCTGCCGGAGGAGGCCACGGGGAAGGCGGCCGAGACGCGGCGCCGCTTCGTCCGCATGCTCGGCGAGAAGCTCCTGACCCTCGACGACGCCGTCCGCGTCTGCCCCGGCCACGGGGCCGTCTCGACGATCGGCGAGGAGAAGAAGGCCAATCGCTTCTTCGCCAAATAGCCGCTCCCGTCCTTGTCCGCGCCCTCCGTCGGGGCTATAATCCCGCCCGATGAAAGCGAGGGCGTCCATGACCAAGACCGGATGGCGGGTAACGGCCGCGGCGGCCATCCTCATCGCCGGGTGCGTGTTCCTGGCCGGCTGCCGCGACGATGACGAAAGCGCGACGACGGGAGGCGGGATCCTCGACGGCTTGGCCCGTCCCCAGCAGGGGAGGTCCATGCGGGCGACCTCGACCATGAGGGTGGGCGAGCTGCGCCGCGGACCCGACGGTGACCGCGACGCCGGCGAGCGCCGCTACGACCCGACCGCGGACCCGCGCGGCGACGGCGACGTCCGCAGCAACTGGGACAATTTCAACGTGCCGGCGGGCGCGACCCACGTCCTCATGGACGCCGCGGGCCCGGGCGTCATCACCCACATCTGGCTGACCTTCCTGGGACCCGAGCCCCAGGGCTGGGCGGCCAAGGGCTCGGCCGACCATCAGGAGCTCCTGCTGCGGATGTATTGGGACGGGGCCGACCGGCCCGCGGTCGAGGCCCCCGTCGGGGACTTCTTCGCCAATTGCTTCGGCGCCCGCAGCGAGGTCGTCAGCGAGCCCGTCGTCGTCGAGGGCGGCGATTCCTACAATTGCTTCTGGCGCATGCCCTTCCGCAAGTCGGCCCGCGTCGAGATCGTCAACCAGAGCGACAAGGCCCTGAGCCTGCTCTATTACAACATCGACTGGATCAAGCTCGACCGCCTGGCGGACGACACGCCCTATTTTTACGCCCAGTACCGCCAGGAATACCCCGTGGAGAACGGACGCGACTATGTCCTGCTCGAAACGAAGGGCAAGGGCCACTTCGTCGGCGCCGTCCTCGGCGTGCGCATGCGCAGCCCGGCCTGGTTCGGCGAGGGCGACGAGAAGATCTATATCGACGGCGAGGCCAAGCCCTCGATCTGGGGCACCGGCACGGAGGATTACTTCCTGGCCGCCTGGGGGCTGGAACGGTCGCGGACGCCGTACTTCGGCGTGCCCTTCTTCGACTACCGGACGGTCGGCGGCCACGTCAGCTCCTACCGCTGGCACCTCCATGACCCGGTCGTCTTCAACACGGCCATCAAGGTGACGCTCGAGCACATGGGCTGGATGTCCGAGGACGAGAATCCCGAATACGAGGCCACGAGCTGGAACGAGCGCGAGGACGACTACGTCAGCGTGGCCTTCTGGTACCAGACCGGGCCGTCGACGTTCGCGGCCCGGGCGCCGGGCGGGGCGGAGAGGAAGCTGCCGGACCTGGCCAGGACGATCGTACGGGCCTGGGACCCGGCCGGGCCGCGGCGGCACGGCGCGGGGAGCGTGGACAGGGCCGTGGACGGGACCACGGGCCGGGACATCCTCTCTTATGAGCCCGGACAGGTGCTGGGCGCCTGGATCGAGTTCCCGGTCGAGGTCGCGGCCAAGGAGCCGCTGCGGCTCGAAGTGGCCGGCTGGACGGCGCCGGACGGCGGGCTCTACCAGGCTTACCTCGACGGCGTCAAGATCGGCGAGCCGCTCGACTTCCACGGCCCGGCGGGGGCGGCGGCCGTCTTCCCGCTCCTCGACTTCTGGCCCGAGCCGGGGCCGCACGTCCTGCGGCTCGCCGGCGTCGGCAAGAACGCCGCGAGCGAGGGCTACGGCTGCGTCGTCGACGCGGTCCGTCTCCTCGAGCGGCGGCCCCGGGTCGCGGCCATGGCCCACGACCGGGACAAGGACTGGAAAACGGACCCCAAGCTCTATTACTAGAGGATGGACCGATGGACGATCCGGCCCGCGCCAACCGGCCCCTGCGCGAGATCTTCGGCGAGGTCGCGGCGACCTACGAGAAAGTCAACCGCGTCCTGACGCTCGGCTTCGACCGGCGCTGGCGGCGCGAAGCGGCCCGGATCGCGGCGGCGGAGGGCGGGTCTCGCTGGCTCGACGTCTGTTCGGGGACGGGCGAGATGGCCGAAGGCTTGGCGAGACGGGCGGGCGAAGGGACCTCGATCGTGGCCCTCGATTTCTCGCTGCCGATGCTGGCGCACGCCCGCGGCAAGGCCATGGCCCGGCCGGTGGACTTCGTCCTAGGCGACGTCAAGAGCCTGCCCTTCCCCGACGCCGCGTTCGACCTGGTCACGATCTCGTTCGCCACGCGCAACATCAACTTGTCGCGGCCGGTCCTCGTCGGGACCTTCGCCGAGTTCCACCGCGTCCTCAAACCCGGCGGCCGCTTCGTCAACCTGGAGACGAGCCAGCCGCGCCGCGGCGTCGTCCGGCGGCTTTTCCACGCCTACGTGGCGCTCCTGGTCAAGCGGGTCGGGACGCGGATATCCGGCTCGCTCGCCGGTTACGCCTACCTTTCGACGACCATCCCCCAGTTCTACGGGGCGGAAGAGCTGGCTGCGATCCTGAAAGAGGCCGGATTCGCGGCCGTGTCGTACCGGCGCCTCCTCTTCGGCGCGGCCGCGGTCCACGTCTCGCGCAAAACCGGCTAGCGGGCGACTAGGCCGGGCTCCCGGCCGCCGGCAACGCGATGCGCCGGGGACGGCCTGTCCTCGGCGACGGACACCCTCGGCCGGTCGTAGCGGTCATCGAATCGGGGAGGAAGGGCCCGGCTTACTTAACTGATCCATCCATAAATAATACAAAATAAATAATATAAGTCGGCCACGGCCCTCTCGTCCCATCTTGGCACGCTTCTTGTAGATAAGAGAAGTGGAGCGACGAAATAGAAGGATGACACGGAGGACCGAGATGAAAAGGACGACCCTGGCGATAGCCCTTCTGGCCCTGATCCTGGCGGGCGGGGTGGCCTGTTACCGCCCCTTCGGGGCCCACGACTATCCCGACGTGCCGCGCTTCGCTCCGACGGCGCCGCCGTCGGTCGATCTGCTGCGGCGCGAGCCGCGCCGCGACCACATCGCCCTCGGCGAGGTCTGGATCCGGCCGAACTACCGCATGGACCGCTTCTACGTCGAGAGCGTGCTCCGGGAGAAGGCCGCGGCCATGGGCGCCGACGCCCTGGTCATCGTCCGCGACCGCTTCTACCGGGAAGGCGTCGTCTACAGCTACTGGCACGGGCCGCGGCCGGTCTACGAGCGGCAAATCGTCGGCATCGCCATCCGCTATCGGAGATAGCCGATGACGCCCGGGGGACCGGGCCGCCGGCGGCCGGTCAGGCCGGGGCCCCGAACACGGGATGGCGGGCGGCCGCCAGGTTGACGATGCGGCTGCCCATCTCGCCGTAAGAATATCCCACTTCCGCCGCGGCGTACGTCAGCGAGGTCTCGGGATTGATGTCGGGGTTGGGGTTGACGTCGATGACGTAGAAGACGCCGTCGCGCGAACGCAGGTCGATGCGGCCGTAGTCGCGGCAGCCCGTGGCCCGGTAGGTGGCCAGAACGATGCGTTCGATCTCGGCCTTGGCCGCGGCGTCGAGCGCGGCCGGGACGCGCATCTCGACCCCTTCGTAGATGCGGGAGCCGGGAACGTACTTGCCCTCGTAGGTGAAGAGCCGGTCGCGGATGTCCGTGAAGACGCCGTAATCCATCTCGGCGGCCGGCAGGACCGTCACCTTGCCGTTGCCCCAGGCCGCGACGTGGAACTCGCGGCCGTCGATGAACTCCTCGACCAGGGCCGGCTGGCGGTGGACGTCGAGGATGTAGGCGATGCGGCGCTCGAGCTCGGCCGTCGAGGTGACGACGGATTCCGGCGTGATGCCGATGCTGCAGTGCTCGTGGGCCGTCTTGACGATGGCCGGGAAGATGGACCAGCCGCCGGCCCGCGGCGTTTCGAAGACGGCCCAGGGCGGCGTCGGCAGCCTCATGGCGTCGAGGATGCGCTTGACCCTCGGCTTGTCGTGCGAGAGGGCCAGCACGGAGGACGAGGAGCCCGTGAAGGCGAAGCCCAGCCGTTCCAGGACCGCCGCCGCTTCCGGTTCGCTGTGGCGGCGTCCGGGCAATTCCTCGATCCAGTTGAAGACGACGTGGTCGAGCGGGTCGTGGGCGGCGAGGCGCGCGGCCAGCGCGTCATCCTCGAGGGCGACCGGGTCGACACGGTGGCCGAGACCGGCCAGGGCGTCGACGAGCGTCTGGACGTCGGCGCGCGCTTCCTTCGTTTCGTCCGCGGTCCACGACGGATCGACGTTGTGGAGGAGAAGGACCGGAAGATCGCGCCGGCGGCTTTCGAGCATGATCTGAACATAGATTAACACAAACGACGCGAGCGGGTTCAAGAAAAAACAGAAAAATTTTTCAGCGCGCGATCGTCGCTTTCGCCGTCGCGACTTTCGTCGGGTCGCTTTCGGACACGGCGCGCAGGACGACCGTCGCGGTCTCGGCCGCGCCCGGCCCGCGCCCGACGTGGACGGCGACCGGCGCGGACGCGCCGGCCGCGACCGCGGCGAGCGCGTTGGGAAGGCGCGCTTCCCAACCCGCGCCTTCGGCGGAGACCGAGAGGCGATAGACGTCGGAGCCGAACGCGGGGCCCGCGGCCGCGGCGGCGGGAGCGCCGGTGTTGGTCAGCGTGAACGTCAGGGTCGCCAGGCCCGTCGCGGCGTCGGGACGGGCCGGACGCGCGGGGGCGGTCAGGGCCGCGCCGCGGGCCTGCGGCCCGGCGCCGTCGAGGGAGCGGGCGGCCAGCTTGTAGACGAGGACGCCGTCCGCCCCGGTGCGGACGTCGACGACGTAGACGTGGAGGCGGTTGGGTCCGTCGATCCATTCGCAGAGACTGCCGGAGCCGGTGCCGGCGTGGAAGAGGGCGTCGTTGAGCTGGCGGTAATCGGCCATCGTGCGCATGACCTTCCCGCCGTCCGGGCGGACGTAGTCGACGACGCCGATGTCCTCGGGGTGGGCGTCGATGACCCAGATGTAGCTGTTGAACTCGTTCGGCCCCCCGTTGCGGCCGCGGAGGGTGTCCTTGTTCTTGGCGATGAGGACGCCGCTGTCGGGCGTGAAGGAGTCGTAACCGAGGCGCTGGACGACCTCCAGGGTGTAGAAGGCGTAATTCGGCGTCCCCGGCGAGAGCGGGTTCGCGGCCGGGTCGTCGGGCGGGGTCAGGTCGCCGGGCTTATCGCCGTCGAAGCGGACGACGAGGCCGGCGTACGTGCCGGGGAGCGGGTCGACGGCCCGGGCCGTGACCTCGGCCACGGCCGGCCCGTTGGCGGCCAGGGCGGCCCGTCCCACGGTCAGGAGCTCGGCCGGCTCGATGAAGCCGTTCTCGAGGCGGTTGCGGACCATGAGGCCGGCGGGCATGAAGGCCCCGTCGGTGGGCGGCACGACCCAGCGGCGGTGGGGGCCGCCGGGGCCGTTGAAGCAGCCGCGGTCCATCATGTCCCAGGGCCCGGCGGCGGCCCGGCGGTAGGGCGTGACGTAGGGGTTGTTGTTGAGGTCGGGCAGGCGGAAGGCGAAGTGGCCGAGCTCGTGGGTGATGGTGCCGGAGTTCTCTCCCTGGCGCATCGACGACAGGCCCCACTGTTGGGAACCGGCCAGCCAGCTCGTCCACGCGACGTAGCGCGTCGGGACCCAGCGGGGTTTGGCCGGGTCGGGATTGCCCCAGGCGGGCGGGATGTCGTCCTTGGAGGCGAACTTCATCTCGCCGAACTCCTGCCAGACGCCGGTCTCGTCGTAGCTCGCGTAGAGGCGCAGGACGGCGTCGAAGTCCTTGCGGATGTCCCGGCCGACCGCGGCCGTCCAGAGGGCGTCGCAGTCGCGCTCCATCCGGCCCTCGGGCTTGGAGCCGTCGGGCGTGCTGCCCTCCTGGCCGTACTCGTTGAGGCCGTAGTACCAGATCGGATGGGGCATGCGGTAAGGGCCGAAGACGGCGACCTCGGTGATGCCGAAGCGGCCGCGCGACTGCTCCATCCAGTAGCCGTTGATGGTCCGGCCGTGGTTGGTGGCGTTGGGCGTCATCCAGAAGTCGGCGTAGAACTGGGGGACCTTTTCGCGGGGGACGGGGTCGATCTGGGGATTGCCGAAGGGGTCGGAGCCCTTGGGCAGGCTGGCGACGAAGGGCTGCCCGGGGAAATCGATGCCGACGACGGCCAGCTTGAAACCGCGCTTGGGTTTGAGGGCCGGGTCGGCCCAATCGAGGCCGGGGAGGGGCCGGTAATCGGCCCAGGTCATGGCGTCCTGGTCCTGGACCCGCTGCGGGTCGATGGGGGCGGGGAAGGGGATGGCGGCGGCGCGGGCTTGGGCCGCTGCGGACGGCACGGACGGCGCGGGGTCGGGGGGCATCGCGCTCGCGACGACAATGACCGACACAGCGCAGGCGGCCGCGAGGACCGCCAGGGTTCGCGACGGGACATGACCGCGCATCGTTCCTCTTTTCAAAGGGCCGGCCCCGGCGGCGGGCCCGCCCTATCGGCGTAGTGGGGCGACGTCCTTCTTAATACACGGAATCGGCACGATTGACAATTCCTTGACAACTCCGGGTCCGGACGGATTATCATGGACCGGGCAGGGCGGAGAGGACGGCTTGTCGTCCGGGAGGTGGCCATGGACCGGGACGAAGCGCGCGGGCCGAGGCTCGCGGCGGTGTTGGGCGCGGTCGCTTTGGCCGCGGCCACGGCCTGCGGCGGCCTCCGGAACCACATGCACAAGATTCCGGTGACGTCGGCGCCGCCGGGGGCCTCGATCACGGTCGACGGACGGCCCATGGGCCGGACCCCGGCCCTGATCTGGCTGACGCGGAAGGCCAAGGTCCATGTCATCCGCGTGGAATACCCGGGATACGCCCCGTCGGAGATCCGCACGTCGCGGGAGCCTTCCGGGACGGCGTTCCTGGGGGACCTTCTCGCGGGTTTCGTCTGCTCGCTCCCGCTCACGGCCTACCAGTCGCTCTCGGACCACCACACGACGTTCGGGCTGAACGCTCTGGGCTTCATCGGCCTGTTCGTGCTGCTCGACGTCGCTCAGGGGGGCTTTTACGACGTCTGGCCGAAAGAGCTCACGGTGACGCTGGTGAAAGACGGCGGGCAGGAGGGCGTCCGGACCATCGAGGTCTCTCCCGAAGCATTGAGGGAACTCGTCTGGATCCGGGTCAAGCTCTCGCCGCCGGGCGACCGGTAGGCGAGCCGTCCTTCGGGGGCCCGGCTGTGCTATACTCCGGGCATGAAACCGCTCAAAGTCACCGTCGCCGTTCTGTCCTCCTTGACCCTGGCTTGTGTCGCCCCTGTCGCCGCCCGCGCCGAGACGAAAGGCGTGGAGCACGGCAAGCGCTACGACCGGCTGGTCATCCGCAACGTCCTGCTCATCGACGGCAAGGGCACGCCGGCGCGCGGCCCGGTCGACGTCGTGGTCGAGGGGAACCGCATCGCCGCGGTCACGGGCGCCGCGGCGGGGGAAGAGCGGGCCAAGAACGAGGCCCACGTCATCGACGGCACCGGCATGTACCTCCTGCCCGGCTTCATCAACAGCCACATCCACCTCCACGACGAGCGGGCGGGGATGGCCCAACCGTTCGAGTACGAGCACAAGATCTATCTTTCGTGCGGCGTCACCACGGTCCGGGACGTCGGCACCGACCCGAAGAAGGCCCTGGCCGAGCGCCGCAAGAGCCAGGAGGGGTCGATCGTCGCCCCGAGGATCTACGTGTATGCGGTAGCCGGCGGGCGGACGCCGGAGGAGGCCCGCAAGAGCGTGCGGGCCATCAAGGACCAGGGCGCCGACGGCGTCAAGATCTTCGGGATGGACCGCGACATCATGGCCGCCCTGACCGACGAGGCGACGCGGCTCGGTCTCAAGGTGGCCCACCACATGGCCGTCGAAGAGACCGACGCGCGGGACGCCGCCGGGCTCGGGGTCGACACGATCGAGCATTGGTACGGCATCCCCGACGCGGCCCTCAAGGGATCCCAGGACTTCCCGCCGTCCTACAACTTCAACAACGAGAGCGACCGCTTCCGCTGGGCCGGGCACCTGTGGCGGGAGGCCGACCCGGACAAGCTCGAGGACGTCCTCGAGGAGATGGTCGAAAAGGGCGTCGGCTGGATCCCGACCTTCAGCACGTACGAAGCCTGCCGCGACATGACCCGGGCCCGCAACCTGCCCTGGTTCAAGGACTATCTCCATCCGGCCCTCGAGGCCTACTTCGCGCCGAGCCCGGCGCGGCACGGGGCCTTCTCGGGAGGCTGGTCGACCGAGGACGAGATCGCCTGGAAAGAGAACTACCGCCTGTGGATGAAGGCCGTGCGCGACTTCGCCGACATGGGCGGGACCGTGGGGGCGGGCGACGACGCGGGATTCATCTATACCTTGTATGGATTCACCTACCTGAGCGAGCTCGAGCTGCTGCAGGAGGCGGGCTTCCACCCGATCGACGTCATCCAATGCGCCACCGGCAACAACGCCAAGCTCATGGGCCTGGAGAACGAGCTGGGACGGGTCCGGGCCGGGTATCTGGCCGATCTCATCCTCGTCGACGAGAACCCGCTGGCCAACCTCAAGTATCTCTATCCGACGGGAGTCCTCGACATCAGGGACGGCCGGGCGGTCACGCGCGGCGGCATCAAGTGGACGATCAAGGACGGCATCGTCTACGAGACGCCGCGGCTCATGCGCGAGGTCCGCGAGATGGTGGCCAAAGCCCGCTAAATGGGGACGTTTCTATTTATTTTTTTCATCTTCGCCGTCGGATGAAAACAAGATGAATAAATAAAATAGAAGCGTCCCCTTTTTCAGACCGTCAGCTGCTCGACGGCGAGCCTGTCGACGTCCACCCGCCCGAGTCCCCACGCGGCCGACTTCGTGATCATCAGGACGTCGGCCGCCTTGAGGTTGACGAAGGGCGCGGCGTAGGCGTCGACGGCCACGGGATCGGGGCCGAGGACGACCTTGTCGAGCCGGCGCAGCTCGCCGGGCCCGGCCGGGCCGTTGGTCAGCAGGAACTCCGTGGCGTCGGCGACGCACAGGTCGGGCTTGCGGAGCGTGTTGAGGTCGGCGATGCACTGGGCCAGGAAGGGGATGTCGTCGTATTCGCCCTTGGCCCCGGAACCGGCGTGGAAGAACTGGTTCGTAGTGCCGGTGTTCACGCCCATCAGGTTCTTGAGGCAGCCCGACATGCCGACGCCGACGTGATGCTTGATGATGGGCAGGTTGACGAAGACATCGCAGTCGAGGAACTCCCGGACGACGCCGGCCTTCTTGAGGGTCTTGTTCCGGGCGATGGGGGTCTCGACGTAGTCCTTGGAGCACTTGCGGACGGCGCCGGTCTCGGCGGCGTATTTAGCGGCGAGAGGGGACCGGTTCCAGTAATTGTCCAGAGGATCGATGAGATAGCGGATCTCCTTGGCCCCGGCCCCGAGCGCGGCCAGGATGACGGCCAGGGTGATGTCGGGGTGGGTGTGGCTGCCGGGCTTCGTCCACCAGGCCGGGGCGTTGACGAGCAGGCCGACGGTCGTCCCCGGCCTGACGAACCGCTTCATGCCGCCGAGGGCCTCGAGGCCCTTGTTCACGGCGGCCACGCGGTCGGCGCCGGTAACGACCGCCAGATCGGGACCGGCGGCGCGCGGCGCCCCGGGCGGGGGCACACGTTGGCCTCTGAGGCCGCCGGCGAGCGCGGCGGTCCCGATAAGGACCCCGGATTTGATGAAATCGCGTCTTTTTATGACGGGGCTCATGCTGACCTCCTGGCCGGGAGCGGCGCGAGAATGAGGATAATAGAATTATCGTCCCATCGCCCCGGCTTGGCAAGAGGATGAGAGACAGGGAGAAAAGGGCGTTTGTAAAGACCAGGCCCTTTCATTGAATTAGCGACGATATCCGTGATATATCAGCATGCGGATTTCGCATGCGTAACGCCGCTTTTCCCCTGGCGCTGGGCCTGGCCGCCGCCTCGTTGTTAGCCCCGGCCTCCGCTCAGGACCGGGCGGGCGCCCGCCCGGCCGACCCGCGCACGGTCCGTTCGATCGCCGCGGTCCGAGCCGACGGTCCCATCGTCGTCGACGGCGTCCTTTCCGAACCCGTTTGGCGAACACCCGGCTCCGGCGGCTTCACCCAGCGCGATCCCGACGACGGAAGTCCGGCCACGGAGGGGACGACGGTCTGGATCGCCTTCGACCGCGACAGCCTCTACGTCGCGGCCCGCCTGGCCGATTCGGAGCCGGACAAGATCGTCGGCCGCCTCGGACGCCGCGACGAGTTCACCGAGTCCGACTGGTTCGACGTCGGGTTCGATCCCTATCACGACCGGCGCAGCGGCTACTTCTTCTCGGTCAATCCCGCCGGCTCCATCCAGGACGGCACGCTCTCGAACGACGAGGAGACGGACTCGACCTGGGACGGCGTCTGGGAGAGCGCGGCCCGCGTCGACGACGGCGGCTGGACGGTCGAGATGCGCATCCCCTTCGACCAGCTCCGTTTCAGGCGGGGCGGCGGCCAGGTCTGGGGCGTCAACTTCCAGCGGACGATCAAGCGCAGGAATGAGGAGGACCACTTCGCCTGGGTGCCGAAGGAGGAGAGCGGCCTGGTGTCGCGCTTCGCCGACCTGACCGGCCTCGAGGGCATCGCCGCGGGGCGGCGCCTCGAGATCTCGCCCTTCGCCCTGGCCCAGGCCCGGCTCTATCCCGAGGCGCCGGGCGATCCGTTCCGGACCGGCCGGGACTTCGGCGCAGGCGGCGGATTCGACCTCAAAGGCGGCCTGAGCAGCAACCTGACCCTCAACCTCTCGGTCAATCCCGACTTCGGCCAGGTCGAGGTCGACCCGGCGGTCATCAACATCACCGACGAAGAGACCTATTACGAAGAGAAGCGGCCTTTCTTCGTGGAGGGCGCCAGCATTTTCGATTTCGGCAAGGGCGGGCCCAACGTCTACCGCTCGTTCGGCTGGGAGAACCCCGAGTTCTTCTACAGCCGCCGCATCGGCCGCACGCCCCAGGGCGGGTACGACGGCGCAGGCGACTCCGAATCGCCCGACTGGACGACCATCCTGACGGCGGCCAAGGTGACCGGCAAGATCGGCCGCGGCTTCAATCTGGGCGTCATCAGCGCCCTGACCGAGCGGGAATACGCGGCGGTCGACGTCGGGGGCGTCCGCTCGAGCGCCGAGGTCGAGCCCTTCAGCCACTACGGCGTCGTCCGCGGGCTCAAGGAGTCCGGTGAAGGGCGGAGCGGCTTCGGCTTCATGGCCACGTCCGTCGTCCGCGACCTGAGGGAAGGGAGCGGTCTCGAGTCCGGCCTCGCCCGCAGCGCCCTGACCCTGGGGATCGACGGTTGGACCCTCCTCGGCAGGGACAGGGGCTGGGCCGTGGCCGGTTGGGCCGGCGTGTCCGAGGTCCGCGGCACGGCCGAGGCCATCACCGCCCTCCAGACCTCGTCGCTCCACTATTTCCAGCGGCCCGACGCCGACTGGGTCGAGGTCGATCCGGCGGCGACCTCGCTCTCCGGCTGGGCCGCCCGGCTCTACGTCAACAAACAGAAGGGCAACTTCGTCTTCAACGCGGCGCTGGGGGCCATGTCGCCCGGATTCGAAGCCAACGACCTCGGCTATCACACCCGGGGGGACCTCTGGAACGGCCACGTCGAGACCGGCTACCGCGTCCTCCAGCCGGGCCGCCTCTTCCGCAACTGGACGGCCACGGCGTCCTACTACCGCAATTACGACTTCGGCGGCAACCGCGTCGGCGAGTACATCTACCTCGACGGCAAGGGCCAGTTCCTCAATTACTGGACGGCGACCCTCCACCTCGATTACGAGCCGCCCAAGTACAGCCACTACCTGACGCGCGGCGGGCCGATCGCCTTCTACCCGGCGGGGGAGACCGTGCGGGCGACGCTGGCCACGGACGACCGGCGGACGCTCGTCTTCAAGTTCAGCGGCTACTACCGCTACCACCCGAGCGGCGGTTACAACTGGTCGCTCGGCGCCGGGATCGTCTGGAAGCCGAGCCCGAACTTCAGCCTGTCGGCCGGGCCGAGCTACACCTGGCGCTACTCCGAAGGGCAGTGGATCCGGCGCGTCGTCGACCCGCTCAAGACCGCGACCTACGGCGTGCGGTACGTCCTCTCGGACGTCGTCCAAAAGACCCTGCCCATCGAGGTCCGTGTCAGCTGGACGTTCACGCCGCGGCTGAGCTTCCAGGCCTACCTGCAGCCCTATCTGGCCGTGGGCGACTTCAGCGCCTTCAAGGAGCTGCGGGCGGCCCGGACCTTCGACTTCGATTACTACGGGGAAGGCGGGTCGACCATCGCCTACGCCGACGGCGTGTACACGGCCGACCCGGACGGACCGGCGGGGGAGGCGGCCCCGTTCGCCTTTACCGATCCGGACTTCAACCTCAAGTCGCTGCGGGGGACGGCCGTGCTGCGCTGGGAGTACCGGCCGGGCTCGATCCTCTATCTCGTCTGGACGCAGAAGCGGGAGAACTACGCCCACCCCGGGGACTTCGACCTGTGGCGCGACCTGGGCGGCATCTTCCGGGCCAAGGGCGACAACATCTTCATGCTCAAGGCGTCCTACCGCTTCGAGCTCTGAAGAAGGGACCTGATCTTTACAAACCGGCTTTTCTCCCTGGAAGTGTAAAGACCTGGCCCCATTTCAGGGGCGCGAAGCGGGCTTCAGGGTGACTTCCGTCGCGCCCCAGCTCCCGCCGCCCAGCCCGGCGTCGCGGAAGGACGTCACCCGCGGGTCCTTCTCGAGGAGCGACCGGACGACGGCCTTGAGCGTCCCCGTGCCCTTGCCGTGGATGATGCGCAACTCGGTGACGCCGCAGGCCAGGCACTCGCCGATGTACTCGGGCACGAGGTCGCGGACGTCCTTGGGGCTGAAGGCGTGGAGGTCGAGAACGCCGTCGATGGGCAGCTCGAAGGGATCGCCGGGCTCGTCCGCCATGCCCCGATGATAACCCAAAACGCGGTCCCCGGGAACACGCCGCGGGGGTTTGACAAGCGGCCCCGACTCGTCTATCCTAGAGGGGATTTTTTTGGCCCGCTAGCTCAATTGGTAGAGCAGCAGACTCTTAATCTGCGGGTTGTAGGTTCGAGTCCTACGCGGGTCATTTTTCTTTTGTCCCCCCGCCGAAAGAGATATCATCGTTGCGCATGATCCGTACCATCGCCGCCGGCGTCGTCCTGACGATCCTGGCCCTCCTCGGCATCCCGGTCCTCCTCGTCTGCGCGCTCGTGGGCTGGCGCGACGGGTTCCTCGTCTACGGCCGCTGGATGATGCGCGCGGGCCGGGCCTTGCTCGGCATCCGCGTCGAGGTGAGCGGGCTCGAGCGGTTGGACCGCCGCACGCCCTGCGTCTTCATGTCCAACCACGTGAGCTTCCTCGACGCGCCGATGCTCGTGACGGTCGTCGACCGGCCGGTCCGGTTCATCGTCAAGCGGTTCGTCTTCCGGATCCCCGTCATGGGGCTGGGCATGCGTTTCGCCGGATACGTGCCGCTCGACAAGGAGGGCGTCGGCGAGGGCCGGAAGAGCATCGCCCGCGCGGCCGATCTCATCAGAACGAAAGGCTATTCGTTCCTCGTCTATCCCGAGGGCACGCGGAGCTGGGAAGGGACGCTGCTGCCGTTCCGGCGCGGCGGCTTCTTCCTGGCCCTCGAAACCGGAGCGCCCATCGTCCCGGTGTCGGTCCAGGGGACCTACGAGCTGATGCCGCGCGGCCGTCGATCGATCCGGCCGGGCGTCGTGCGGATCGTCTTCCACGAGCCCGTCGCCGTCGCCGGGCAAACACCCGAGACGATGCCGGCGCTCATCGAGCGCGTCCGGGACGCCATCGCGTCCGAGCTCACTTCTTCGTGAGGGCCGCCACCGTTTCGGCGACCAGCCGGTTGAACTCCGCGGGCCGCTCGAGCATGGGATAGTGGCCCATGTGCGTCATGACGAGGGCTTCGAAATCCGGCCTGACCTCGCGGTTGGCCTCGGTGTCGGTCGGGAAAAGGTCGCCGTTGATCGTCCGCAGCGGGACGGTCAGGCGGCGGACCGAGGCGCCTTGTTCGTAGCCGGTCATGCCCAGGAACATGGCCTTGGCCGCGGCCGGCGGT
This sequence comes from Candidatus Aminicenantota bacterium, assembly GCA_017999365.1. Taxonomy (GTDB): domain Bacteria; phylum Acidobacteriota; class Aminicenantia; order Aminicenantales; family Saccharicenantaceae; genus RBG-16-66-30. The sequence continues at coordinate 438,754 of JAGNLW010000001.1, read as the reverse complement.
GTCCCGGACATGCGCTTCTCGGCGTCGGCCACGACGTCCGGATCGGCGTCCTTGTGGAAGAGCATGGAGACCATGGATCTCAGGGCGCCGGCGTAATCCTTCTCGAAGAGCTCGGCCCGCTGGCGAACCTCCTCGGGCGCGACGGTCATATCGAGCAGCTGGAACGTATCGACGCCGACCACTCCGAGGGCCCGGTCCCCGAGGAGCAGGGCCGCTTCGACGATCACCGGACCGCCGAGGGAGTTGCCGAAGAGGATGACCTTGTCCGCCTTCTCGGCCTCGACCACGGCTTTGACGTCCGCGCCGAACTCGGGCAAGCCCCACTTCGTCCGGTCGGAGCCGGACTCGCCGTGGCCCGGGAGATCGAGGGCGATGACCTTGCAATGGGCGCCGAACTCCCTCAGCTGGCCGTCCCAGAAGCCCCGGTTGGCGAGGCCGCCGTGGACGAACACGAGGGCCGGCTCGCCGCGTCCGGCGACCGAATAGACGAGCTCGACGCCGTCGGCGGCCCGGCAGGTCTTGCGCTCGATCGTGACGCTCATCCGATCACCTCCGCAGGCGGCGGCCAGGACGGTGACGAGAAGCGCCGCCGCGACCGCCTGGCTGCCGTGTTGTCCGTGCTTCATGGGGGACTCCTTTCGGGCCTATAAAAGTGCCAGGTCTTTACACCGCCAGGGGGAAAAGCACGTTTGTAAAGACCAGGTACCTTCTCATTTCTTATTGGCGGCGGAATTGTGGATAATATAGCAAAAACGACCCGAGGAGGGGAGAGCCATGGGACAGACGCGCATCCGCAGGCGGGAATTCCTGAAGACCATGGCCGCCGGGGCGGCGATTCCCGCCATCACTCCGAGAGGGACCGCCGCCCACGGGGACAGCCCCATCGCAAGAGCAAGTGGGACGGTTGCCCGCGGGGACGGTCCCGGCGCCGGCCCTTACGACGCCAAGGGGCTGCCGACGTCCGTCCTCGGCAAGACGGGCGTAGCCGTGCCGCGCATCGGCATCGGCCTCGGCAGCCGCTTCTGCGCCGTCGCCGACGAGGACGAGGCCCAGCGCATCCTCCACGCCGCGCTCGACCACGGCTTCTACTACTGGGACACGGCCTACAACTACACCAACAAGTCCATCGTCAGCGAGGAGCGCCTCGGCCGGGCCCTGGCGACACGCCGCAAGGAGGTCTTCCTGGCCACGAAGTTCGAGGCCCGCGACCGCGACGGCGTCATGCGCCAGCTCGAGGAGAGCCTCAAGCGCCTGCGCACCGACCGCCTCGACCTCTACCAGGTCCACCTCGTCGAGTCGATGGCCGACCTCGACGCCCTCGGCATGCCCGGCGGCGCCCTCGAGGCCCTGCGCGAGATCAAGGAGCGGAAGATCGCCCGGTTCGTCGGCTTCACCGGGCACCTCGACGCCGCGGCCATGGCCGAAGCCGCCCGCCGTCACGACTTCGACACCATGCTCATCGCCCTCAACCACTATTCGGAGCGGCGCGGCGACTTCGAACGCGGGGCCGTCCCGGCCGCCGCGGCTCGCGGGATGGGCGTCATGATCATCAAGGCCGTGCGCCCCCGCGAGACCGTCCCCGGCCTCGACCCGGCCGACCTCATCCGCTACGCCCTGAGCTTGCCCCTCGTCCACGCCGCGGTCGTCGGCACGGACAGCGTCGAGGTGGTCCGCAAGAACGCTGCCCTGCTCCGGGCCTTCGAGCCCCTCTCGCAGGACGAGATGGCCCGCTTGGCCGTCAAGCTCGAGCCCTTCCATGCCGGTCTCGGCGTGCCCTGGATGCGGCCCGGCTATCGGGACGGGGAAGCCGGTTGAGACCCCGCCGGTCCGACGCCGGGCCCGGCATCGGTCTCGCCGTCCTCTTCGCGCTCGCCGCCTTGTCCTGCCGCCCGTCCTCTCCCGGCCTGCCGCTCATGGCTTCGGCCGATTTCGAGGACGGAACGGCCGCGGGCTGGGCGCCGAACGACCCCGCCCACTGGCGCGTCGCCGCCGACGGTCCCTCCCTCGTCTACGAGCTGACGGCCCCCGGCACGCCCGGCCCCGTCCGCGCCCCGACCTCCGTCTCCCTTTGGACGGGCCACGACGTCTCGTCGTTCGAGCTCACCGGGCGCCTCCGGTGCGACGCCGATCCCGCCTCCGCCGTCCGCGACCTATGCGTCGTCTTCCACTACCTCGATCCGGCGCATTTCGCCTACGTCCACTTCGCGGGTTCGAGCGACGCCGTCCACAACATCATCGGCCTGGTCGACGGCGCCGACCGGGTCAAGATCAACGCCGAACCGGCCGGAGGGTCCGTCTTCCGCCTGACCGACCGCGCCTGGCACGCTTTCAAGGTGACCGGGGACGCCCGGACGGGGGAGGTCCGGGCCTATCTCGACGATATGGAGACGCCCATCCTGACCGCGCGGGTCCGTCCCGGCGCCCACGGCCTCGTCGGCGTCGGCTCGTTCGACGACACCGGGGCCTTCGACGACCTCGTCTTGCGGGGGACGGGTCCGTAGTCCCTGTCCGTCCTCCGGTCGTCAGGATTTGGCCCCACGCGCCGTTCCTGTTAATATGGACGTCCGAAACGCCGTATCGTCCCGAACCGCGAGAGGAGTTCGCATGGCCTTCCGCAACGCCCTCAAATCCCTCTTCGGCGATCCGTCCGGCGACGGCGCCCCCGCCGCCGGGCCGGACGCCTGCGTCCTGCTCGGGAGCGACGCCGAGCTCGACGCGGCCATCGCCTCGCGGGACAAGCTCATGGTCCTGTTCTACGCCTCGTGGTGCCCGTTCTCCCAGGCCTTCCTCTCGGTCTTCCGCAAACACGCCGCCGCCGGCGACCCCTGCTACGCCCGCATCATCGTGGACGACGACCACCCTCTGACCGACAAGTACGGCATCCAGGTCTTCCCGACGGTCCTGTTCTTCGAGAAGGGAGCCCTCGTCCGCCGCCTCGACGGCGTCTATCACCGCGGTCTCTCCCAGGGACAGCTCGAGGACTTCGCCCGCCGCTGCGCCGTGAAGTAGGCCCGTGCCCCGCCGCCGCCCCGTTCTCCCGGCCCGAGCCCTTCCGGCCGCTCTGGCCCTCTCGCTGGCTCTCCTCCCGGCCGGATGCGCCCGACGCGCCCCCCGGGCCGTGACCTTCGGGATCGTCTCCGACTGTCAATTCGCCGCCGTCCCGCCCTCCGGGACCCGCTTCTTCGACCGGTCCTGGCTCAAGCTCCGCCGGGCCCTCGACCTCTTCAACGCCAGGGGCGTCCGTTTCGTCGTCCATCTCGGCGACCTCATCGATCGCGACGCCGCAAGCTACGACCTCATCCTGCCCGTGTTCGCCCACTCCCGGGCGCCGGTGCGCTTCGTCATCGGCAACCACGACTACGACGTCGCCGCCGGCCGCAAGGCCGGCCTTCTCGACCGCTTGGGCCTCGCCTCCGGGTACTACGCCTTTTCGGAAGGGGATCGGCGTTTCATCGTCCTCAACGGCGACGAGCTCGGCGTCAACTTCCCCAAGGACGAGGGCCTGGCCCGCGAATCCGAGGCCCTGTTCACCGCCCTCCAAGCCGCCGGCCGTCCCAACGCCACGAAGTGGAACGGCGGGATCGGCCGGGCCCAGCTGGCCTTCCTCGAGCGTGAGCTCGCGGCCGCGGACCGCGACGGCCTCCAGGTCCTCGTCTTCTGCCACTTCCCCGTCCACCCCCCGGCCGGACACAACCTGTGGAACGACGAGGAGGTCGTCGCCCTCCTCGAGCGGCACCCCTGCGTCAAAGCCTATCTTGGGGGGCACAACCACGAAGGCGGGCTGGCCGTTAGGAACGGCATCGCCTACCTGACCTTCACCGGCATGGTCGAGTCGGCCGATGCCTCCGCGGCCGCGGTCGTGACGCTGACGGAAGACCGTCTGACCGTCGAGGGCATCGGCCGCGAGCCCTCCCGCGCCGTCCCCCTGCGCTGAACCTCCGCCCGCTCCCGCCGGCGGTTTGACAGGGAACGGTTTATCTGCAAAAGTAGTTGTCAGATCGTCCCCAAGTCCCTCCGTCCACGAAAGGCCAGACCATGAGACCGTATAGGACCGGCGCCCTGCTCCTGACCGTTGCCCTCGCCCTCGGCGTCCTCTCCGCCTGCTCGGCCGACGAGGAGCCGCCTGTGGAGAGCGCTTTCCAGTCCCTCAAGAAGCTCGTCGCGGCCGACGCGGCCGATTACGACACCTTCGGCATCGCCGTCGCCCTCGGCGCCGAATTCGCCATCGTCGGCTCTCCCGGAGACGACGACGAGGGCTCCAACGCCGGCGCCGCCTACATCTTCGCCCGGACCGAGGGCGGGACCGACGGTTGGGGCGAGGTCGTCAGGCTCGTCGCCGCCGACGCGGCCGCCGGGGACCTGTTCGGCATCTCCGTCGACATCTCGGGCGACACCGCCGCCGTCGGAGCGGCTTCCGAGGACGGCGCGGGCGCCGACCGCGGCGCCGTCTACATTTTCTACCGCAACCAGGGCGGGACCGACGCTTGGGGCCAGGTGGCCCGCCTGCGGGCCTCAGGCGCCGCCGACGGCGACGACTTCGGCATCTCCGTCGCCCTCGACGGCGATACCCTCATCGTCGGCGCCGAGGGCTATGCCGGGGCCACCGATCAGGAGGGCGCCGCCTACATCTTCCGCCGCGACCAGGGCGGCGCGAACGCCTGGGGCCAGGTCGTCCGGCTCCTGTCCGACGAGCCCGGCGACACCGACCAGTACGGCTACAGCGTCGACATCGGCGGCGATATCGCCCTCGTTGGCGCCCCCGGCGAGGACACCGTCGGCGGCAACCGGGGCGCCGTCCGGGTCTACGCCCGCGATCTCGGGGGCGCGGACGCCTGGGGCCTGGTCAAGAAGATCGCGCCCTCCGACCCGCAGGACAACTCCTGGTTCGGCACTTCGGTCGCGGTCCGGGGGACCCGGGCCGTCGTCAGCGCGCCCTGGCACGACGGGGCCGGGACCGACCGCGGCGCCGTCTACGTCTTCGGCCGGGACGAGGGCGGGGCCGACGCCTGGGGCCAGGTCGCCGTCCTGACGGCGTCCGACGCCCGCGACGACGACCTGTTCGGCCTGGACGTGGCCCTCTACGGGAGCCACGTCGTCGCTTCCGCCCCCTACAGCCGGGGCGGCGGCACCGAGCGCGGCCAGGTCTACGCCTTCGGCGAGAACGAGGGCGGCCCCGGCGCCTGGGGCGAGGTCCAGATCCTGCGGGCGAGCGACGGCTCCAACAGCGACCAGTTCGGCGTGGCCGTCGACGCCTTCGGCGGCTACATCCTCGGCGGGGCGACCGGCGAGGACGGCAGCGGCACCGACCGCGGCGCGGCCTACCTCTTCAAGGAGATCTAAGGCCCTGCGCTACGACCTGGCCCTGACCTACGACTGGGAGTACGACGAGGACTTCGTCGGCCTGGTGGCCGCGGCCGCCCGCGGCAACGGGCTCGAGGTCCTGACCGTGCCCCCGGCCGGAGCCGCGGCCGCCCTGGAGTCCTTTCGCGCCGGCGCCCTCGACTTCCGCGTCCTCCTCGACCGGGCCTCGGGCTCCTCGCCCGATTTCACGGCCCTCCAGGCCCTGGCCGTCGAGCGGGGCCGCGACGTCATCGAGCCGCTGGACCGCTTCCGCTGGGCCTCCGACAAGGCCACCATGCACCTCGAGTTCCTGAGCGCCGGCATCCCGACGCCGCACACGGTCATCCTGCCCTCGTTCGCCGCGGCGCCCGACCATCTGCCGGCCGCGGCCGACCTGGCCCCGCTCGGCCGTCCCTTCGTCGTCAAGCCGGCCAACACGACCGGCGGCAGCATCGGCGTCGTCGTCGACGCCGCCGGGACCGACGATATCCGGGCGGCCCGGCGGGCCTTCCCGGCCGACAAATTCCTGCTGCAGGAGAGGATCGTCCCGGAGACCGGCCCGGACGGGCGGCGGTCCTGGTTCCGCGGCTTCTACGTCCTCGGCGAGGTCCACCTGGTTTGGTGGGACGACCGCACCCATCTCTACGCCGAGCTGGACCACGACGAGGCCGCGGCCCTCGGCTTCGGGCTCCTCTACCCGCTCGTCCGCGCCATCGCCCGCGTCTCCCGGCTGCGGTTCTTCTCGACCGAGGTGGCCCGCGACATCCGCGGCCGGCTCGTCGTCGTCGACTACGTCAACGAGATCTGCGACATGAGGCTCCGCTCGGGCCACCCCGACGGGGTGCCGGACGCCACGGTCGGGCGGATCGCCGCCCGGCTGGCCGCGTACGCCCGCCGGGCCGCCGCGGCGCCGGAAGCATTCTAGGGAGGAGGGGACCATGAAGATCAGGGGCGCCTTGATCGGGCTCGTCCTGGCCGGGATCGTCGTCTACGCCATCTTCTTCACGCCGGCCGCCGGCCGCAAGGGCGGGGTCGAGATCATGGTCGACAAGTACGCCGAGTCCAAGGTCAAGCTGACCGCGGCCAATCTCGAAGCCCTGTCGCGCGAGGTCCTCACGTTCGCCTCGGAAGGGGAGGGCCTGCCCGAGTCGCTCAAGGCGCTGCGCCGTTTCCATCCCACGGCCGGCAGCCTGCCGGACGCCTGGGGCCGGGCCATACGCTACGAGAAACTCTCGGACGACGCTTTCCGCCTGACTTCGGCCGGTCCGGACGGGGAATTCGGCACGGCCGACGACATCGCCAAGGACTACTGAGGGCGCCGGCGGCGGAAGAGGGCCTTGAGCCGGGCCCAGAAAGACGGCCGGGGCGGGGCTTCCTCGATCTCCAGCCGTCCGGCCGACCGCCGGAAAGGGGCCCGGGGCGGGAAATAGGGGGCATGGCGCAACAGGGCCAGGTCGTACTCGCGGCGCAAGGCGGGGTCGCGGAGGGTCTGGAAGGCCTCCTGGACGCGCTCCAGGACCAGGGCCCGCTCGGATTCCTGGACCAGGCCGTAGAGGGCCAGCGAGCCGTCCCGGTAGGTGGCCAGGGCCGCCTGGTAGGCCTCCCAGATCTCGTCCTGCGAGGCCGTGCGCTCGACCGACAGCAGCTCGTAGTAGTTCCAGTCCTCGATCTTTTTCAGCATCAAGCGTCCGGGAGGCGGATCTCCGGCGGGGTCCGCAGGGTGAACTCGATCGAGTAGGCCAGCTCCTCGGCGAACTGCCGGATGGCCCGGGCCGCGGCCGCGTCGCGGTGGTCGGCGTAGTAGGGGCGCAGCCCGCGCAGCGATGTGTGGACGTCCTCGTCGTCGGGCACGCCGCCGAGGTACTTCATGTCGACGAGCAGGTACTTGCGGACGACGTCGGCCACGGAGCGGCCGAGCTGGACATCGCGCTCGTCGCGGGTCTTGTTCATAACCAGGCAGGGCCGGAAGCCGCGCAGGGCCCGGTAGAGAAGCGTGCCGTAAGAGCGGTCCGTCTCCATGAGCGACTTGAAGAAGCCGTAGAGGGATTGGGAGTTCTTCTCGATCTGGTCGAGCATCTTCTGGTGCAGGTCCTGGATCTTGTAGTGGTCCATGTAGAGCTTGAGGACGCGCATGATGCAGGACTTCAGGAACAGGTAGGTGTTCTCGATGGCCGTCGGCTCGGGCGTGGTCACGACGACCCCGGGGTTGGCGCTGAGAAAGAAGTCGAGGGTGTTATAGGAGCTGCCCGTGCCCAGGTCGAGGATGACGTTGGGGGCCTCGAGCTGGCGGAGCTGGCGCAGGAGGCGCAGCTTCTTGTAGTGGTTGAGATTGGCCACGAACAGGATGTTCTCGGTGCCCTTGACGATGCGCAAGCCGCGGAAAGGGGTTTCGACGGCCGCTTCCTCGAGCGAGGCCACCCCGTTGGTCAGGAAGTCGCCGAGGTCGGGGTGCCCGGCTTTGACGCCGAGCAGGGTGTGGAGGTTGGGGGCGCCGAGGTCGGCGTCGACGAGGACGACGGGGCGGTCGAGGGAGGCCAGGTGCAGGCCCAGGCTCGCGGCGACGAAGCTCTTGCCCGTGCCGCCCTTGCCGCCGCCGATGGCCCAGATCCGCTTGTCCACGATTCGATTGTTCCTTGGCGCCGAAGGGACAATCTACCACAGGCCCCCGGCGAATTCAAACGGACGGACGTCAGGCCACGGGCGCCTCCGGCGCGGCCGCCTTCTTCTTGCTCCAGGCCTTGCGGATCAGCAGGCACATGCCCAGGAGCAGGGCCGCGATCAGGGCCCGGGCGCCCCACAGGTAGGGTTTGTCGGCCTCGGGCTTGTCCTTCATCAGGAAGGCCTTGACGGCGTCCTGGTAGGTCCAGATGGCCAGGAGGACGAGCAGGTAGACCGGGGTGATGTAGGTCATGACGAACTTGAAGACGCGCGGCACCTTGAGGTCGGCGCCCTTGTGCATCTCCTGCCAGCCCCTCTTGATCTTGAAGACCCAGGAGAACAGGACGATCTCGATGGCCGCGAAGACGACCAATCCGAAGGTGCCGGCCCAGAAATCGAGCTCGTCGAGGAAGCCGAACCGGAAGAAGGCGATGACCATGGCGCTGCAGGAGACGAGCACGGCGAAGACGGCCTTGACCGCCTTCTGCCGCTTCCACTTGAACTCGTCCTCGAGGAAGGCGATGGCCGGCTGGGTCATGGCCACGGACGAGGTGATGCCGGCGATGAAGAGAAGGAAGAAGAACATGCCGCCGAAGATCTGGCCCAACGGGATCTTCTGGAAGATGACCGGCAGGGCCTGGAAGCCGAGGTTGAAGGCGCCGCCCTGGGCGATGGCCTGGGTCTCGGCCGCGCCGAAGAAGACGACCGCGGCCGGGATGGCGATGGTGCCGCCCAGGACGACCTCGGTGAACTCGTTCGTGGAGGCCGTCGACAGGCCGTTCAGGGTGATGTCCTGCTTCTCGCGGACGTAGGACGCGTAGGTGTTGATGATGCCCTGGCCCAGGCTCAGGGTGAAGAAGATCTGCCCGGCGGCCGCCAGCCAGACCGTGGCCGACCCCAGGCGGCTGAAATCGGGGTTCCAGATGAAGCCGAGGCCGGTCGAGATGTTGAGCTCGGGCGCCGAGGGGTCGGGCGTGCCCAGGGTCAGGACGCGGACGACGAGGACGATGCCGAAGACGAAGAGCAAGGGCATGCCGTACTTGGCCAGGACCTCGATGCCCTTGGAGATGCCCTTGTAGAGGAAGAAGTAGTTCAGGGCGACGGTGATGCCCCAGAAGATGAGGATGGGAGCCATCGAGGAGAAGAACTCGTTCGATTCCAGGCCCTGGAAGCCGTGGAGGAAGTGGCCCATGGCCTCGCGGTTGGCGTGGCCGAAATACTTACCGGTCAGCGAGAACCAGGAGAAGCCCAGGCACCACGACTCGATGATATTGTAGTAGATGACGATGAGGAAGGGGATGACGATGCCCAGGGCGCCGAGGTACTTGGAAGGCGCCTTCTTCCAGAGCAGGTTGAGCATGCCCGGCGTCGTGCCGTGGCCGTGGGCGCCGCCCATGCGGCCGATCGTCCACTCGACCCACATCATGGGGATGCCGAGCAGGAGGAAGGCCACGAAGTAGGGGATCATGAAGGCCCCGCCGCCGTTGGAGGCGGCCTGGACCGGGAAGCGCAGGAAGTTGCCCAGGCCGATGGCGTTGCCGGCCACGGCCAGGATGAGGCCGACCCGGGAGCCCCACTGCTCGCGGCCGCCGGCCTCGACGACGACCTCAGGCTTCTTGCCGAACAGGACGCGCCGGAAACAATAAACGACAAGGGCCAGGATGAAACCCCAGCCGAGCGCCATGAACAGCCATCCGTTACCGGTTATGCCTTGCGTCATGGGACCTCCTCGAAAAAAACCGGCCCTCTAGATATCACAGCCGCCCCCCTCTGTCAAAGCCCTCGCGCGGCTTGCTTTCCGGCCCGTTTTCTGCTATTTTAAGACGCCATCCCGAGGAATTCACCGCGAGGAGACGACGCCCGTGGACCAATTCGGTAAGATCGACAGCAAGTACCGTTTCATCATCCTGGCCTCCAAGCGGGCCAAGCAGCTGCTCAAGGGCGCCAAACCCAAGATCCAGACCCGTTCCAAGAGCCTCATCCGCATCGCCCAGGCCGAGGTCCGGGAGGGGCTCGTCGAGTACGAGATCATCCCGGCCCGCATGGACGACATCCCCGAGCGCGAGGACCGCGTCTTCGTGGGCGGCGGCATCGCCGACGAGGCCGGCGACGGCGACAGCCTGGCCGGCAGCGTCCTGGCCGACGAGGCCGACGCCGTCGTCGAGGACGAGACCGAGGACGAAGAGGCCGAGGACGAGGACGCCGGGGACGAGGACGAGGTCAAGGACGACAAGGACGAATGAGCTCGACGTAGCTCTCGGTGACGAATTCGGCCCGCTTGACCTTGAGGGCCCGGGCGAACTTGACGATCTCGTGCCTTTCCCCCTCGAGCTCCAGGAAATTCCCGGCCGCCGTCTCGTCGAGACAGATCGTCAGGAGGTTCTTTCGCAGGACCGTGCGGTGCTTGGCGTAAGCGAACGTTTCCTTGAAGCCCAGGGCCTTGAGGATGAGCCGCATCCCGCGCGGGTCGCGGACCTGGGTCTCGAACTCCTCCCGGACCTTGAACGAGCGGGATTTCCGCGGCTCCCCCTTGAAGGTCAGCGTGGCCCTCTTTCCGGCCGACCGCAGGCGAAGGGCCCGGCCCGCGGCCGTCAGAGCGCCCGAGTCGAAATCGTAGAGGACGTCGCGCTCGAGGTGGCGCTCGCGGGACACCTTCGCCCCCAGGCCGAGGAGCCGCTCCTTCATGGCCCGGGGGTCCCCGATCCGGATCTTGACCTCGATCTCCGTCATGCCCGTCCCCCTCTCCCTCAGCGGCTCCGGGTCAGCCCGTAGAGCGTCAGGCGGATGAGCGTCTCCCGGGGCGGCGAGTCGGGGAAGGGCTCGATCCGCTCGAGGGCCCGCTCGGTGAACTCCCGGGCCCTGGCCGCGGCGTGGTCGATGGCGCCGCAATCCGTCAGGAGACCCAGGATCTCCCGGCGCTCGGCGGCCGTGATCTCCTTGCGGCCGATGAAGGACTTCAGCCGGGCCCGTCCCGCCCGGTCGGCCCTCTTCAGGGCGTGGATGAGGGGCAGGGTGATCCTTCCCTCGGCCAGGTCGGACAGGACCGGCTTGCCCAGGGTCTTGGGGTCCCCGGTGTAGTCGAGCAGGTCGTCGACGATCTGGAAGGTCAGGCCCAGGTTGAGGGCGTAGGCGGCCACGGCCTCCTCCTCTTCCGGAGAGGCCAGGCCCAGGATGGCCCCGATGCGGCAGCAGGCCCCGAACAGGACGGCCGTCTTGGCCTCGACGATGGCCAGGTACTGCGCTTCGGTAATGCGGACGTCGCCGGCCAGGGCGAACTCGTCGAGCTCGCCCTCGATCATGCGGGCCGAGACGTCGGCCAGGAGCCGGATGACGCGGTCGTGGCGCGACTGCAGGGACAGCCCGATGGACTTGATATAGAGGCAGTCGCCGAGCAGGACCGTGATGTTCGGCCCCCACTTGGCGTGGACCGTCTCCCGCCCCCGGCGGAGGCCGGCGTTGTCGACGATGTCGTCGTGGATGAGGCTGGCTGTGTGCAGGAGCTCGACCAGGGAGGCCAAAAAGACGGACTCCTCGCTGCCCGGGCTGAACAGACGCGAGGTCAGGAGGACCAGGGCCGGCCGGAGCCGTTTGCCCTTCTTGCGCAGGACGTAGCGGCTGATCTCGGCCGTGAGGGGATTGGACGAACGGCACCAGGACTCGAGACGGTCCTCGACCCGGTCGAGGTCGGTCCGGATCTCCCGGTAGAGGGAGGACATGTCCTTCCTCTTGGGGACCGACGACCAGCGGTCGACGAGCGGCGTCGGGGAGATCATCGCCGGCATCTTATCATCGGGCGGCCGGTTTTTCAAACGGGAACAGGCGGGCGAAATTGGCCGTGGTGGCCTCGGCCAGGGCCTCGAGGGACAATCCTTTCAGCCCGGCCAGGACCTTGGCCGTCTCGACGACGAAGGCCGGCTCGTTGCGCCGGCCGGAACCCCGGTAGGGGACCGGGGCGAGGTAGGGCGAATCGGTCTCGACGAGCAGCCGGTCGAGGGGGACCCGGGCGGCCACCTCGCGCAGGGCGCCGGCCTTGGGGAAGGTCAGGATGCCCGAGAACGAGACCAGGAAACCGCGGTCGAGGACGGCCGAGGCCACGGCCCAGTCCTCGGTGAAGCAGTGGAGGACGCCGCCGCGCCCGAAGCGCTCCGCGTCGACGGCGGCGACGACGTCGGCCCCGGCCAGGCGGCTGTGGACGACGGCCGGCAAGCCGGCCTCGGCGGCGAACGCCAGCTGGCGGCGAAAGGCCTCGCGCTGGCTCTCGGGGGACGAGAAGTCGTAGTGGTAGTCGAGCCCGATCTCGCCCACGGCCCGGAGGGCGCCGCGGGCGGCGAGGGCGCGGAGCTCGCCGAGATGGGCTTCGGTCATGTCCTTGGCCTGGTGGGGGTGGACGCCGGCCGCGGCCAGGACGGCCGGGAATCCGGCCTGGAGGCCGGCGATGGCGGCGAAGCTCGCCGGGCGGGTCAGGTCGGCCGGGCAGAGGACCGCGACGACGCCGGCGGCCGCGGCCCGGCGGACGGCCTCGGCCCGGTCGGCGTCAAACTCGGGCGCGTCGAGGTGGGCGTGGGAATCGACCAGGCGGAGGGGCGAAGCGGCCATGGGGAAAAAAAAGGGGACACGTACCGCCGCGGTACGTGTCCCCCTCGGATGCCTATTGGGCCAGCCGGGGCTTCAGTGAACGGAGCGGGATGGCGCCGTAGCTGACGAGCTTCTGGAGGAAGTCCTTGACCGAGAAGGCCTCGCCCTTGAGCTTGCGGTAGTCCTTCTCCATGTCCAGGATCTCCTGGAAGCCGATATAGGGCATGGCGCCGCGGCCGGGGTTGAGGACGATCTGGTTCCAGCGGTACTCGGCCTCGACCTTGGTCATGAAGCCGCGGACGGTCATGTACTCGATGACCTTGTCCTTGGTCCAGGTGCCTTCGTGGACGTTGATGTCCATCTGGAAGTCGATGACCGTCTTGAGCATGAGCTTGAGCTGGTTGAGGCGCATGCGCAGGTCGTAGTTGCCGTAGCCGCTCTCCATGAGGGTGTCCTCGAGGAAGATGGGCCAGCCGTTCAGGAGCCCCTGGTTGGCGGCCATGCGCTTGATGACCGAGGGGTCCTTGCGGGTGAAGAAGGCGGCCGCGAAGGGGCCGGGGAAGATCTTCTGGACGGCCATGAAGTCCATGTAATAGTTGTTATACTCCTCGAGGAAGGAGGCCGTGTCCTCGGCCGACCAGCCGTCGGGGATGGGTTTGACGAACAGGGTGTAGGGGCCGGAGGCCTCGAAGGCGCCGGGGGTCATCAGGCGGGTCCAGCTGCCGTCGGCGCAGAAGGCCGGCATGGGCTCGATGGCCAAGTCGGCGTCGGGCAGGTTCGTCAGGCCCTGCTGCTGGATGAAGCCCTGGAGGTTCGCGGCGGCCGTCTTGATGCGGTCGATGAAGCCGTCCTTGGCGACGTGGTCGCTTTTGATCTTGTCGAGCACGCCCTGGATGACGATGTTGCGGGTCTGCTCCTCGCCCTTGGTCCGCCCGAGCTGCTCGATGTCGATGTGGGGGTACATGATCTTGTAGAAGGGGATGCAGACGAGGAACATCTCGCGGCGGATGTTGTTGAAGTCGGCCAGCGAACGCTGCACGACCTCCTCGAGGATGGGCAGGTTGCCCTGGGTCTTCATCCGCAGGGTCCGCAGATGGGCCTCGGGCATGCGGAAGTTGCCCGTGGACTTGGCCAGCAGGTCCCCCTTGAGGTAGCGCTGCCAGTCCTCGAGGGCCGTGACGGCCTTGACCAGCTCGGCCTGGAGGGCCGGGGCGCCGCCGGAGAGCTTGGGGACCTCGACGCGGTAGAAGTCGAGAATGGCGGGCATTTGGTCGATGGCCGCCTGGGTGTACTCCTGGGGCGGGGTCTTGAGGTTGTCCTTGGCCCGCTTGACCAATCCGGGGATGAGCTTGGCCCGGGCCGTGGCCGGGGCGACGCCGGCGGCCCCGTTCTTGACCAGCAGGCTGCGCAGCGACTGGACGAACAGCTCGTTGTACATGAGCGGGTTGTCCTCCCAGGGGAGGATGTACTGGAGCTTGAGGAACTCGAGGTCGAGGAAATCGAGGTACATCTCGTGCTCGAGCCGCATGTCGGCCGAGAGCTTGGTCTTGTCGATCTTGGAGACCAACTCCTGGTTGAAGCCGTCCAGGACCTCGTTGAACTTGTCCAGGGCGCCCTCGGACGGGTCCTCGAGCCTGTCGTTGTACTTGGTGAAGCCCTGGATCGTCCCGGCCGTCGGGAAGAACTTGAAGTAGGCGTCCCAGAAGGTGTCCTGGAACTTCTTGAACTTGGCGTCCTCGGGGCTCTGGGCCAGGAGGGCTCCGGCGCCCCAGGCCAGCACGAGCAGCGCGGCCAGGGCGATGGCTGTCTTTTTCATGGGTTCCTCCTCACGAACATCTCGCAAATCCTAGCACACAACTTCCGTCCCTGACAAACCCTTTTTCGACCCTCTTTTATATGAAGCGGGATGAGCGTTCTCACCACCGGACCAGGGCCGAAGCCCAGGTGAATCCGGACCCGAAGGCCGTCAGGGCGACCAGGTCGCCGCGCTTGATCCGCCCGGCCTTGACGGCCTCGTCGAGCGCGATGGGGATGGAGGCGGCCGTCGTGTTGCCCAAACGGTCGATGTTGCGGATGACCTTCTCGACCGGGATCTTGAGCCCCTTGGCCACCATCAGGGAGATGCGGTCGTTGGCCTGATGGGGGATGAGGTGGTCGACGGCGTCGATGGTCAGGCCGTTGGCCGTCAGGGCGGTCCGGACGGCCTCGGGCATGCGCTGGCAGGCGTTGACGAAGACGGTCCGGCCGTCCATCTTGGGGAAGAACCGGCCCTCCTCGAAGAAGGGCGGCTGGAAGGTCGGGGAGTCCTTGGAGCTGGGCTTCTCCATCCACAGCTGGGAGACGCAGTTCCCGTCGGCGTAGAGGTGGGTCGACAGGATGCCCCGGCCGTCGTCCGCGGCGTGGGGCTCCAGGATGACGGCCCCGGCCCCGTCGCCGAAGAGGACCGACATGTCCCGGCCCCGGTCGGAGAAGTCGAGGTTGGTCGACTGGACCTCGGCGGCCACGAGGAGGATGCGCTTGTACGTGCCGGCCTTGATGTACTGGTCGGCCGCGGACAGGGCGTAGAGGAAGCCGCTGCACTGGTCGCGGACGTCCAGGGCGCCGATCGGGCCAAGGCCGAGCTTGGCCTGGACGAGGACGCCGATGCCCGGGAAGTAGTGGTCGGGCGACAGCGTGGCGGCGACGATGAAGTCGATGGTCGCCGGGTCGATGCCGGCGTCGGCGATGGCCCTCCGGGCGGCCTCGGCGGCCAGGTCGGAGGTGCCGACCCCCGCGTCGACGTGGTGCCGCTCGAGGATGCCGCTGCGCTCGCGGATCCACTCGTCGGTGGTGTCCATGAGCTTCTCGAGGTCCTTGTTGGTGACGACGCGCGGGGGGACGCAGTGTCCGGTACCGGTGACGACGGTTCGAACGGGCATGTCTGTACTCATTATAGAAGAACCCTCTCGGAATTTGAATAGACGGGCGGCGCGGCCCCCGTCACAGCAAGCCCTTCCAGAGGTACCAGGCGATCGTCTCGCCCAGCCCCTGTTCCAAGGTGAACCGGGTCTCGAAGTCCAGCTCGCGGCGGGCCTTGGAGACGTCGGCGACCCAGGCGTTGGGCTTCATCTGCTTGAATTTGCTGACGTTGTAGAGAGCGCTGCCGGTCCCGAAGGCCCGGCCGAGGCCCTCCGAGGCGGCCGAGGCCAGGAAGGCCGTCCAGAGGGGCAGACGGACGCGGACCGTCCGTTTCCCCAGGATCGCGGCCGCCACGCGGCCGATGTCCTCCCAGCCGCAGGGGCGGCCGTCGGCGATGTTGAAGATCTCCCCGCTCGGCCGGCGGGGGTCGCCGGCCAGGACGGCGGCCCGGACGGCGTCCCGGGCGTAGACGAGGCTGAGGGCCTTGCGGCTGCCGAGGATGGGCTGGACGCCCCGCTTGATCCAGCGGAAGAATTCCAGGAAATCCTCGTCGCGGGGGCCGTAGACCGCGCCGGCGCGCAGCAGGACCACGGAGTAGCGGTCCCTGTATTTGAGGACCTCGGCCTCGGCCTGAAGCTTGCTCTCGCCGTATTCGGAGACCGGGCGGGGCGGGTCGTCCTCCCGGACTCCCTGGATGCCCTCGGACGGCCCCGCGGCGGCCAGGCTGCTCAAGTGGACGAATCTCAGGGGGCCGGCCTGGCCTTCGAGGGCCCGGAGGAGATTTGCCGTGCCGTCGCGGTTTACAGTATAATATTCGTCCGGTTTATGCGTTTTGGTCAGTCCGGCGAGGTGATAGACGCAAGACAGGCCGGACGGCAGGGCGGGGATGTCGCCGAGGTCCCCGGCGAGGGGCCGGACGCCCTCCACACCCTCGAGCCAGCGGAGGCGCGACGGGTCGCGGACCAGCGCGTAGACCTCGGCCCCGCCGGCCTCGACGAGCCGCTCGACGAGGTGGCTCCCGAGGAACCCCGTTCCTCCGGTGACGAGGATTTTCATGTCCGGGATTGTATGAGATTCGGACCCGGGGGTCAATGAGGCCGCCGCGGCCGCCCGCCCCGGGGGCAAAGGAGACGCGCGTGGACATTCGCGACAAGGGGCGCCGCTTCGCCCTCGCCGCCCTGCTCCTCCTCGCGGCCGCCGCCGCGGCCGAGGCGGTCACCATGACCATGCCCCTGTCCCAGGTCAAGCCCGGCATGAAGGGCCGCGGCAAGAGCGTCTTCCAGGGCCGGACCGTCGAGGAGTTCGAGGCCGAGATCCTGGGCGTGCTCGTGAACAACGCCCCCAAGCGGAGCGTCATCCTGGCCCGGCTCAAAGGCAAGGGCCTGGAAGCGACGGGCATCATCCAGGGCATGAGCGGCAGCCCCGTCTACGTCGACGGCAAGCTCATCGGCGCCGTCGCCTACGGCTTCAGCTTCTCCAAGGAGCCCATCGCGGGCATCACGCCGATCGAGGAGATGCTGGCCGTCGACCGGGCCCCGGCCGCGCCCCGGACGGCTCCCGTCGCCGCCCCGGCCCTGCGCGACGGCCTCGGCCAGGAGGAGCTTTCGGGCGCTTTCCGGACCGCCCTGGCCGCCCGGCCCGCCGCCGAGGCCTGGGGCGCGGGCCTGGCCCCGCTCGAGATGCCTCTCGTCGTCAGCGGCCTGTCGGCCGGCGCCCTCGAGCGGGCCCGGTCCCTTTTCTCCTCCTTGGGCTTTCGGGCCGTCCGGGCCGGGACGTCCGGACAGCTCCCGCTCGCGCCGGCCCCGGCCGGGCCGTCAATCCGCGAGGGCGACGCGGTCGGCATCCAGCTCGTCGGCGGCGACCTCGACATCTCGGCCGTCGGCACGGCGACCTACGTCGACGGCCGCAAGGTCCTGGCCTTCGGGCACCCGCTCTACAATCTCGGCGCGGTCGAATACGGGTTGACCCAGGCCGAGGTCATCGCGGTCATGTCCAGTCTCGAGAGCTCCTTCAAGCTGGCCTCGCCCGGCCCGGTCATCGGCCGGTTCACCCAGGACCGGACGGCGGGGGCCCTCGGCGAGGTCGGCGTCCTGCCCAAGTCCATCCCGCTGAACATCTCGCTGCAGACCGGGCCCGGCGTCCGCCAGGACTTCAAGCTCCGCCTGGCCGCCGACCGCTTCCTGACCCCGGCCCTGGTCAACATCGCCGTCTCGAGCCTGGTCACGAGCGAGGAGCGCAGCCTCGGCGACATCTCGCTGGAGTTCGACGCCGACGTCTTCCTCGACAAGGGCGGCCTGAGCGTCCATCTCGAGGACCTGTTCACGGGCAGCTACGACAATCCTCCCGTCAGCCTGTCGGGGCTCCTGGCCGCCGTCGTCCACTACCTGATGAACAACGCGTTCAAGGACGTCGGCATCTTCCGCATCGACCTCAACGTCCGGGCCGTCGAGGAGGCGCGGACGGCGACGCTCGAGAGGGTCCTGCTCGATAAGTACGAGGTCTCTCCGGGCGAGCCCATCCGCCTGCAGGCTTTCTACCGGACCCCGAAGGAGGAGGGCCTGATGCAGGAGGTCACGGTCCTGGCCCCGGCCCTGCCGGCCGGCACCGAGTTCCAGCTCCTCGTCGGCGACGCCGCCTCGATGCAGCAGGTCGAGCGGGCCCAGTACCGGGTCCAGGAGCTCGTCCCGCGCGGCCTGGAGCAGCTGGTCCGGCTCCTGAGCAACCTGCGCAAGAACAACCGCATCTATTTCCGGCTCATGGCTCCCAAGCCGGGTCTGTTCCTGAGAGGCGAGGAGCTGCCCAACCTGCCTCCGACGCTGAAGTCGATGTTCGCCTCGCCGCGGGCCTCGGCCGCCGGGCCGACCGAGATGACCCGCTCGACGTTGGCCGAGTACCAGCTGCCCGTCGCCTACGCTTTCAAGGGCGGGGCGGCCATTCCCGTCCGGATCCGCAAGTAGGAGGACCGCCATGCGCCCGACCACCCTCTTCGCCGCCGCCGCCGCGCTACTCGTCCTGGCCTCCTCGCTCGGGGCCGTCGTGCCCCAGAAATGGGAGCTGCGGACCCGCGAGGACTTCCTGAGGGGCAAGTTCGACGGCGTCTCCGTCTCGTACGAGGGCACGCTGTCCCTGGCCCCCAAGGAAGAGCGGATCGCGGCGCCCCAGGAGGAGTTCTACATGTCCGTCCTGCCCGCGGCCGACGGCGCCGTCTTCCTCGGCACGGGCCACGGCGGCAAGGTCTACCGCATCGGCAAGGACGGCAAGGCCGAGCTGTGGTTCCAGGCCGCCGAGATGGACGTCACCGGCCTCGTCCAGGACCGCAAGGGCGTCCTGTACGCCGCGACTTCTCCGAACGGCCGCATCTACAAGATCACGGACAAAGGCAAGGGCGAGCCCTTCTTCGATCCGGCCGAGAAGTACGTCTGGGACCTCCTGTTCATGGACTCGGGCGAGCTGTGGGCCGCGGTCGGGGAGAGCGGCGGCATCTACCGCGTCTCGCCGCTCGGCGAGGGCCGGATGTTCTTCAAGGCCGCCGAGAACCACATCCTCTGTCTCGAGCGGACGGCCGCCGGCGACGTCGTCGCCGGCAGCGGCGGCAACGGCGTCGTCTACCGCGTCGGCGCGGACGGCCGGGCCTCGGTCCTCTACGAGACGCCCTACGAGGAGGTCCGGAGCCTGGCCCTCGACCGCGAAGGCCGCGTCTACGCGGCGGCTTCGGGCACGCCGACCCGGGTCCGGAAGGACGAGCGGGCCGACGAGCCCGTGCGGCTCGACGCCGAGGTCGTCCTCACGGTCAGCGCCACGGGCGGCGCCAGCCGTCCTTCGACCGCGGCGGGCCCGGCCGGAGCGGGAGCGGCCGCGGGCCGGGACGGCGGGGCCCTCTTCCGGATCACGCCCGAGGGCCTGGCCAAGCGGCTGTGGAGTTCCGAGGACGAGATGGTCTACGCCCTCCTCTGGCGGGAGGCCGAGGGCCAGGTCCTGTTCGGCACCGGCGGGCAAGGCCGGATCTATGCGGTCGACCGGGAGGAGCGGGTGGCCCTGCTCCTGCAGCAGAGCTCGGAGCAGGTCTACCAGCTCGTGCCGCTCGACGGCCGGATCTACGTCCTGTCCAACAATCCCTGCTACCTCGGCCTGCTGCAGCCGGAACAGCGTTTCGGCGGCGAGTACGTCACGCCCGTCCTCGACGCCCGGACCCTGGCCTCGTGGGGCCGTCTGACATGGCAGGCCGCAACGGGCGCCGGGGCCTCGGTCCAACTCCAGAGCCGGAGCGGCAACACCGGCGAGCCCAACGCGACCTGGAGCGACTGGTCCCCGCTCTACGTCAAGACCGAGGAGCCCGTCCTCAGCCCCCGCTCCCGCTACCTCCAGGTCAAGGTCCTGCTGCGGACCCAGACCGGCAAGACCTCTCCGGTCTTCGACCGCCTGACGGTCTTCTACCTGCAGGCCAACGTCGCGCCGGCCGTCACGCGGCTCGAGCCCCTGCGGCCGAACGAGGTCTATTTGAAGCTCCCCGACCAGGAGGACGTCATCCTGGGCGCCGAGCGGCGCGCCCCCCTGGCCCCGGCCAAGAAGGACGACGCGCGCATGGGGCTGGCCTACCGCAAGTCCGAGCGCAAGGGTTTCCAGACCGTGGTCTGGGACGCGGCCGACGAGAACGGCGACACGCTGAAGTACGCCCTGGCCATCCGGAAGGAGGGCGAGGCGGAGTGGCGCGTCCTCGAGGCCGATTGGACCGAGCCGCTCTACGCCTTCGACACCCTGTCGTTCCCCGACGGCACGTACGCGCTGCGCCTGACGGCCAGCGACGCGCCTTCGAACCCGCCCGGGTTGGAGCTCGCCGCGGATAAGATCCTGCCGGCCCTGGTCATCGACAACTCCCTGCCCGCCGTCAAGGGCTTCACGGCCGTCCGCAACGGGGCGGCGCTCGACGTCGCCTTCCAGGCCGAGGACGCCTACTCGTACATCGAGGAGGCCCAGGTCCTGGTCCGGCCGGGGGAGTGGCGGGTCGTCTTCCCGTCCGACGGCATCGCCGATTCCCGGACGGAAACCTTCAAGTTCTCGCTCAAGCTCCCGGCCGGGGCGGAGAACCAGGTCACGGTCCGGGTGCGGGACGGCTTCGGGAACGTCGGGGTCTTCCGCCAGAACTTCTGAGGCGGGCGGGTCGGTCGCCGGGGGCCGGGCTCAGGACCGGCCGAGGTACTTGTCGTCGCGCGTGTCGACGCGGATGGTGTCCCCTTCCTTGATGAACTCCGGCACCTGCACGGTCGCGCCGGTCTCGATGACGGCGGGCTTGTAGAGGGCGGTTTTCGTGGCGCCCTGGAGGCGCGGTTCGGTGCTGACGACCTTGAACTCCATGGTGTTGGGCAGGTTGACGCCGACGGGGCCGCCGTCGAACAGCTCGACCTCGATGACCGTGTTGGGCTTGAGGTACTTGACGCTGTCGCCGATGGCCTCGGCCGTCAGGGTGACCTGCTCGTAGTTCTCGAGGTTCATGAAGATATAGTCGCCCCCCTGCTCGTAGAGGAACTCCATCTCGATCTCGTCGAGGCGGGCCTGTTCGAGGCGCTCCTCGGAGCGGAAGCGGTGCTCGGTCTGGGAGCCGTTCTGGATGTTGCGGAGCTTGGTCTGGACCATGGCCTTCCAGCGGCCGGGGGTGATGAGCTGCATCTCCATCACCCGCCACAGGGCGCCGTCCATGATGATGATCATGCCTTTGCGGATCTGGGTCGCGTCGATCATAGGGCCTCCGAGGGATCGGGCGCCGGCAGACGCCCGTCAAGCCGCTTATTCTACCACACTCGTCAAAGCCGCGCACTGCGGCCGTACCGGTTCGGGGCCTCTCGGAGGATAGCCCTTCCGGCCGGCCGCTCGGGGGACTCGGAGATCGCCTCCGCCCGCCGGGTTGCTTTCATCACCCGTTTCTTTTATATAAGGTCCTGAAAGAAATAATCGAACATGACACACGCGTACCGAGCGATGGTCTTGTTGCTGGCGGTGACGATCGCGGCCGGCTGTCACCGGCGGACGGAGGCGAACATGGTCGACCTGGCGTTGGTCAACGGGAAGGTCTGGACGGGAGACGCGGCCAAGCCGTGGGCCGAGGCCGTGGCCGCCCGCGGGGACAGGATCTACGCCGTCGGGACGACGGCCGAGGTCGGCGCCCTGGCGGGGCCGGGGACCAAGTTCGTCGACCTCGGCGGCGCCGTCGTGCTGCCGGGCTTCAACGACAGCCACACCCACTTCCTGGCCGGCGGCTTCGCCCTGAAGAGCATTCAGCTCCGCGACGCCAAGAGCCGCGCGGAGTTCACGGCCCGCGTCGCGGCCAAGGCCCGCGAGCTCGGCCCGGACCGCTGGATCCTGACCGGCGACTGGGACCACCAGCAGTTCGACCCGGTCGAGCTGCCGCGGCGGGACTGGATCGACGCCGTGACCCCCGACAATCCCGTGTGCGTCAACCGCTTCGACGGGCACATGGTCGTGGCCAACACGCGGGCCCTGCAGCTGGCCGGCGTCACCAAGGACACGCCGGCGCCGCCGGGCGGCGAGATCGGGAAGGACCCGGTCACGGGCGAGCCGACCGGCATCCTCAAGGACACGGCCATCGACCTCGTCCTGGCCAAGGTCCCCGAGCCGTCGTTCGCCGAGAAGCTCGAGGCGGCCGAGGCTTCGGTCCGCCACGCCGCCGCGAACGGCGTGACCTCGGTTTCCGAGATGGCCGACGCGGCCAGCTTCGAGGTCTTCCAGGAGCTGCTGCGGCGAGGCCGGCTGACGACGCGGGTCAACCTCTACATTCCGATCACCGAGGTGGAGACGCTGGCGGCGCTGCGGCTCAAGTCGCCGTTCGGCGGCCCGGTCCTCAAGCTGGCCGGGCTCAAGGGCTTCGTCGACGGTTCGCTCGGCTCGGGCACGGCCTTCTTCTTCGAGCCCTATACGGACGAACCGGGCAACACGGGCCTCCTCAACGGCCACATGTTCCCCGAGGGGATCATGGAGAAACGCATCCTGGCCGCCGACCGGGCCGGGCTGCAGGTGGCCATCCATGCCATCGGCGACAGGGCGAACAGCCTGCTCCTCGATATCTTCGAAAAGGCGGTCCGGGAGAACGGGCCGCGCGACCGGCGCTGGCGCGTCGAGCACGCCCAGCACATGCGGCCGGCCGACATCGCCCGGTTCGGGAAGCTGGGCCTGGTCGCCGCGGTCCAGCCCTATCACGCCATCGACGACGGCCGCTGGGCCGAGACCAAGATCGGGCCCGAGCGGATCAAGACGACGTACGCTTTCGAGTCGCTGCGCCGGGCGGGTGCCGTCCTGGCCTTCGGCTCGGACTGGACGGTCGGGCCGCTCGAGCCCATCCTGGGCATCTACGCGGCCGTGACGCGGCGGACCCTCGACGGGGCCGATCCCGGAGGATGGGTCCCCGGTGAGAAGGTCTCCGTCGAGGAGGCCGTCCGGGCCTACACCGTCAACGGCGCCTGGGCCGAGTTCGCCGAGGCCGACAAGGGGACGATCGAGCCGGGCAAGCTGGCCGACCTCGTCGTCCTCGACCGCGACATCTTCACCGTCCCGCCGGAGGAGATCGGCAACGCCCGGGTCCGCCTGACCGTCTTCGACGGCCGCGTCGTCTACGGGAAGGACCGGTGAGCGCGGCCCTGTTCCCGGCCGAGCCGGGCCGCATCGGCACGGACGAGTCGGGCAAGGGCGACTACTTCGGGCCGCTCGTCATCGCCGCCTTTTTCATGCCCGAGGAGCAGGAGGGCGTCCTGGCCGAGCTCGGGGTCAGGGATTCGAAGCGGGTCTCGGACGGGCGTTGTCTCGACATCGCCCGGACCCTCAAGCGCGCCTACCCCTACCACTCGGTCATCGCCGTCGGCCCGGAGAAATACAACGAGCTCTGGGCCAAGCTCCGCAACCTCAACCGCCTGCTGGCCTGGGGCCACGCCCGGGCCATCGAGAACGTCCTCGAGCGCGTCCCGGCGGGCAAGGCCGTGACAGACCAGTTCGGCGACGAGAAGTTCGTCCGCAACGCCCTGCTCCAGAAGGGCCGGGAGATCGAGCTCGTCCAGATGCACCGGGCCGAGGAGGACCCGGCCGTCGCGGCCGCCTCCATCCTGGCCCGGGCCGAGTTCCTGACGCGCCTCGGCTATCTGTCGAAGGACGTCGGGATGGAGCTTCCCAAGGGCGCCTCGGACCTGGTCGAGGCGGCCGCCGTCCGGCTGGTTAAAGCGAAGGGCCCGGACGTCCTGGAGCGCGTGGCCAAGAGCCACTTCAAGACGACCGTGCGGGTCCTGGCCGCGGCCGGCGTGAGCAAGCTCGTCTGACATGGCCGTCCTGCTCAAGATCGGCCTCGTCCTGGCCCTCCTGCTCGTCCTCATCCGGCTCAAATGGGACCTGGGCCTGGTCCTGTTCCTCGATTCGGTGCTGGCGGCGGCGCTTTTCGGCATGGGGCCGCTCGCCTTCGGGCGGGCCGTCTGGGGCGGGGCGGTCTCTTGGCCGACCTTCGAGCTGGCGGCCATCGTCGTCCTCGTCCTCTACCTGGGCGAATTCCTGCAGTCGAGCGGGGCCTTCCGGAGCATGGTCGACGCGCTGAAGAACCTCGTCCGGGACGACCGGCTCATCCTGGCCATCCCCTCGGCCTTCATCGGGCTGCTGCCGATGATGGGCGGGGCCATGATGGGAGCGCCCATCGTCGACGAGGCGGCCCGGCGGTGGAACGTGCCGGCCGACTGGAAGACCTTCTACAACTACTGGTTCCGCCACGTCTGGGAATACGGCTGGCCGCTCTACCTGAGCGTCATCATGGCCTCGGCCATCTTCCGCGTGCCGGTCTGGAAGATCGGTCTCTACCAAGGGTTCTACAGCCTGGTGGCCATCGGGGCGGGCCTCGCCCTCCTGTTCCGCAGGCTGCCGCGCCTGCCGCGCGAGCGGGAGGCGAACGGCACGTGGCGGGACGCCGCCCGGGTCGTGCTCAGCATCTGGCCCATCGTCCTGACCATCGTCCTCATCTTCGCCTTCCGGCTGGACATGCTCATCGCCCTGGCCGTCGCGGCGGCGCTGACGCAGGTCACGGCGCGGCTGGACCTCAAGGGGCGTTGGGCCGTCGCGGCCCGGAGCTTCTCGGTCCGGACGGTCTGGCTGACCGTGGCCGTCATGATTTTCAAGCGCGTCCTGGAGGACTCCGGGGCCCTCGAGGCCGTCGTCCGGGCCGTCCCGCCGCACGGCGCCTCGGCCTACGCGCTCCTCTTCGCGGCGCCGTTCCTGGTCGGGCTGCTGACGGGCGTCAACCAAGCCTACGTGGCCATCGCCTTCCCGCTCCTCGTGCCCATCGTCGGGACCGGGGCGCCGGACATGGTCCTGCTGACCTTCGCCTTCGTCAGCGGCTTCGCCGGCATCCTCCTGTCGCCGGCCCACCTCTGCCTGGCCCTGACGGCCGAATACTTCAAGGCCGACCTGCGGGCCGTCTACCGCATCCTCGTCGGTCCCGTGGCCGCGGTGTTCGGGTTCGCCCTTCTCGAACTGCTCCTCTTCCGCGTCCTGTGACCCTTCACTTGCCGTTGTAGAGGACGCCCTTGCTCAGCCACTCCGGGGCCGGCGCGCCCTTGAGGTAGTGGTCGAAATATTCCTTCATCTTGATGGAGTAGTCGAGCTTGTTGGCGTACTTCTGGGGGTGGTGGGGCTCGCCCCGGTACTGGAGGAAGACGCAGTCCTTTCCCAGACGCCGCATGGCCAGGTAGAGCTCGACGCTCTGGGTCCAGGGCACGGCCCCGTCCTCGTCGCCGTGCATGAGCAGAAGGGGCGTCCGGACGCGGTCGGCGAAGAAGACCGGCGAGTTCTCCCAGAAGAGCCCCGGTTTCTCCCAGAGGCTGCCCCCGATGCGGCTCTGCTGCTTCTCGTACTGCATCTGGCGGGCCACGCCGGACTCGTAGCGGATGCCGCTGTAGGCGCTAGTCATGTTGGCCACGGCGGCGCCCGCGACGGCGCAGGCGAAAAAGTCCGTCTGGGTGACGACGTAGGCCGTCCCGTAGCCGCTCCAGGAATGGCCGTGGAGGCCGATCCGGGCCGGGTCGGCGACGCCCATGTCGACGAGCTTCTGCGCGCCGGGGACGAGGCACCGGACCTCGGAAGGCCCCGGGAGCCCGACCTCGAAGCGCACGTCGGGCAGGAAGACGGCGTAGCCGTTGCTGGCGTAGAACGGGAAACAGGGCCGGTGGTTGACGACGACCTGGTTGAACTCGTGCAGGCGCTGGGAGGACAGTTCGTAGAAATAGACGATGACGGGATAGCGGCGGCCCGGCTCGTAGTTGCCGGGCTTGATGAGCACGCCCTGGAGCGGGACCCCCCCGGCGCTCGTCCACTCGACGAGCTCGGCCGTCCCCCAGGCGAAGTCCTTGATCTGGGGATTGAGGTCGGTGAGCCTGCGGGGCGAGCCGAGGTCGGTCCCGGCGGCCCACAGATCGGGGAACTCCCCGTAGCTCTCGCGGGTGTAGAGGAGCGTGTCGCTTCTCTTGGCCTTGGCCACGACGGTGAACTTGCGCGGTCCCTCGAGGAGCGCGGTGATCCCCGGGGTCCCGGCCCGGGCGGTCCAGAAACCCTCGCTCTTGTCGCGCTCGTCGGTGCCGCCGAGCAGGAGCCGTTCGTTCCTGGCGAAGCCGGGCGCGTCGGGATCGAGGCGGACGACCCGGAACCGGGTCCGCGCCTTGCGGCCTTCGCCTTCGGTCAAGTTGGCGGCCCGCCCCGTAGGCACCTCGAACCGCCAGACGTCGAACTTGTCGTAGATGAGGACGGCCGAGTCGTCGGCCATCCACCCGGCCACGCCGTAGCCGCCGGGCTCGTCCGGCGTGTCGTGGTCCTCGTCGGCGAACGGGACGCCGAGCCCGGCCGTCAGGTTCAGGCTCTTGCCGCCGTTCACGTCCCACAGGTGCCAATCTCCCCGCTCATAGAAGACGACCGCTCTGCCCCCGGGAGACAGGCTGGGCCGCCCGGCGTGCCGGGTGATGATCTTCCTGCGGGAGCCGTCGGCCAGATCGACGAGATAGACGTCCCGGTAGTCGCCGTCCCAGGTGACCTCCTTGCGGTAGGGGACATCGGAGGAGCCGAGGACGAGGCGGGCCTGGTCGCCCGTCTCGACCTGGGGAAGGTCGCGGTCGGCAAGGGCGACGAAGCGGCCGGTGTCGGCGTGGAGGACGGCCGCGTAGGTCTGGTCCTTGAGGCGGTTCCAGATCTTCTTCTGATGCGAGTTGATGAACGGGTCGTTCCAGTGCCAGACGTCGACCTCGCGCTTGGCCAGGATGGCCTCCCAGTCGTAGAGATCGACCGGAGCGGCCGCGACCTCCGTCTTCTCCGGCTCGGCCGGGTCTTCCATCTCCGACGGCTTCAGGCCGAAGAACAGGCGCCGGCCGTCCTTGCTCCAGGTGAGCTCGTTCTTGGCCGGGATGATCCATCCCTCGGGAGGGGCGCCGGCACCCACGGCTTCGACGGCCCGGCCCGTCGCCGCGTCCCAACGCCACAGCGAGCAGGTCCGGACCCGGGCTTTGTCGTCCTGGAGGCCGGCGACGAACGCCAGGCGGCCGCCCGCTTCCGACCAGGACAGGTTCCGATAGGACCCGCGTTCGGCCCGATGGACGGCGGTCTCGGGCAGGCCGGGCTGGCCCAGATCGCGGAGGAAGACGCCGTTGACCTTTCCGTCCGGACGGGCGGCCGCGTAGGCCAGGCGTGAGGAGGCCTTGTCGAAGGCGAACGACGTCACGAAGGCCGTCCGGGTCTCTTCACCCGTGGCCAAGCGCTCGAGGATGAGGTCGGCGCCGGTCTCCAGCGCGGCGGCCTTGGCTCCGGGCTTAGCCTCCGGCTTGGCCTCGGGCTTGTCTTCCTTCTTGTCCTCCTTGGCCAGCAGGACGGCCAGCCAGGCCCCGTCCTCGGAGAAGGCGAAGCGGTCGACGCCGGCCATCTCGCGGACTTCGCCCGACACGAGGTCGACCAGGGCCAGCCCCGGCTTGGGCCTGTCCTTGGCGGCCTTCTCGGCCTCCTCGGCCTTGGGCAGGACGGTGAAGGCCGCCCAGCGGCCGTCGGACGACAGGAGGGGCCGGGAGCCGCGGGCGACGACGTGGGTCCGGCCCGTCCGGACGTGGACGGTCATCCCTTCGCCGTCCCCCCGGTCGGGCTGGGAAGCGAATGCCACCCACAGCCCGTCCTCCGAGATGACGGGGTTCCGCAGGTGCCGGAACTTCATCATGTCGGTGAAGGTCAGGGCCTTCTTGGCCTGGGCGTTCAAGGGCGGCCCGGTCAGGGCCAGCACGAAGCCGAGGGCCAAGGCGGTGAGCGCGGCGCGGCCGGATTTGCGGAGAGACGTCATGGGGACCTCCTGGCGGTATTCACGGGGATTCTATCCGGGCCGGCGCGCGCCGTCAAAACGAATTCCCCTGCGGGCGCGGCCCCGCGGGCGGGGTTGACTCCCGCCTGCGGCCGGACTATCCTCGGCCCATGGCCAAGAAGTGGTACGAAGCGCTGTTCACCGACTACGCCGAGAGGTACGACAAGGAACCCTTCACCCAAGGCACCTCGGGGGAATGCGATTTCATCGAGTCCGAGATCGGGGGAGAGAGGTCCGTCGCCGTTCTCGACATCGGCTGCGGCACGGGACGGCACGCGATCGAACTGGCCCGGCGCGGCTACCGCGTGACCGGCATCGACCTGTCGCCGTCCCAGATCGAGTGGGCCCGCGCGAAAGCCGGCGCCGCGGGGATCGCCGCCGACTTCCGCGTCGGCGACGCCCGGGCCCTGCCCTTCCAGGGGGAGTTCGGCCTGGCCATCATGCTCTGCGAGGGCGGCTTCGCGCTCATGGAGACCGACGAGATGAACTTCGAGATCCTGCGCGGCGCGGCCAGGGCCCTGCGCCCCGGCGGGAAGCTCATCATGAGCGCGCTCAACGGCCTCTTCCCCCTGCACCGCTCCGTCGGCGAGGTCGAGAACGAGGGAGCCGGCGAAACCTCGACCGAAGGCCACGCATTCGACCTCCTGACCTTCCGGATGCGTTCGCGGATCAAGACCCGCGACCGCGATGGCCGTCCGATCGAGATCGACTCCGATGAGCGCTGGTACATCCCCCCGGAGCTGACGTGGCTGCTGAAACAGGCCGGCTTCGCCTCGGTCGAGATCTTCGGGGCCAGGCTGGGGGCTTTCAGCCGGGCCGACGCCCTGACGCCGGACGATTTCGAGATGCTGGCCGTGGCCGTCAAAGCGTAGGAGGGATGTCATGGCCGAGACGAAGCGGCTCTACTACGAGGACGCCTATCTCACCGGGTTCGACGCCGAGGCCGTCGAGCGGACGGAACACGAAGGGCGCCCCGCCGTCGTCCTCGACCGGACGGCCCTCTATCCGGAGTCGGGCGGCCAACCCTGGGACAAAGGCCAGCTCGGCGGGGCCTCGGTCCTGGCGGTCCTCGAGCGCGAGGACGGCGCGATCCTCCACGTCCTCGACAGGCCGATCGAGGGCGGCCGGGTCCACGGGGTCGTCGATTGGCCGCATCGCTTCGACCACATGCAGCAGCACACCGGCCAGCACGTCCTGTCGCAGGCCTTCTTCGAGGTCCTCAAAGGCGAGACGCGCTCGTTCCACCTCGGGCCCGACGTCTCGACGCTCGAGATCGGCCTCCCCGCGGCCGCGGAGGCCGACCTCGACCGGGTCGAGAACCGGGCCAACGCCGTCGTCTGGGAGGACCGGGCGGTCAAAACCTATTTCGTGCCCGAGGAGCGGATCGGCGAGGTGCCGCTCAGGCGGCCGCCGAAGAGATCGGGGCTCCTGCGCGTCGTCGAGGTCGACGGCTTCGATTTCTCGGCCTGCGGCGGGACGCACGTCCGGCGGACCGGCGAGATCGGGCTCATCCGGCTCGGGCCGGCCGAGAAGATCCGCGGCAACCTCCGCTTCGAGTTCCTGTGCGGCGGGCGGGCCCTCGGGGACTACCGGGCCAAGGACCGGACCGCGCACCGGCTGGCCGGGGCCTTCTCGTGCGCGACCGGCGATGTCGCCGGGCACGTCGAGCGCCTGGCCGCCGACCACAAGGCCCTCAAGAAGCGGGCCCGACAGCTCGAAGAGCGGCTGGCCGCCTTCGAGGCCGAGGCCGTCGTCCGCGCCGCGGCCGGGCCGCTCATCTTCGGGGTGCTCGCCGATAAAACCCCCGAGGAAGCCCGCTTCCTGGCCATCAACGTCGTCAAGGGCGGGGAGTTCACGGTCGTCTACGGCGCCACTTCCGAGAGCCAGGGGCATGTGATCGCGGCGCGGTCGGCGTCCCTGAGGGCGGACCTGAGGCAACTCTCTGCGGTCGTCGGCGCCGTCGTCCCGGTCAAGGGCGGGGGAGGGCCGAGCCTGGTCGAGCTGGTCACCTCCGAAAAAGACCGCTTGAGCGCGGCCGTCGAGGCGGCCGTCGCCTGGCTGAAAGAGAACGCGTGACCCGCGTCCTGGTCGCCGGCAGCGCCAACACGGACATGGTCGTCCGCGTGCCGCGCATCCCGCGGCCGGGCGAGACGGTCCTCGGCGGCGCCTTCGCCATGGCCGCCGGCGGCAAGGGCGCCAACCAGGCCGTGGCCGCGGCCCGGGCCGGAGCGCGAGTGACGTTCGTCGCCAGGGTGGGCGACGACCTCTTCGGCCGGCAGGCCTTGGACGGTTTCGCGCGCGACGGGATCGAGACGCGGTTCGTCCGGGCGACGCCCGGCGCCGCCACGGGCATCGCCCTCATCACCGTGGACGGGAGGGGCGAGAACAGCATCTCGGTCGCCTCGGGCGCCAATGCGCTCCTGGCCGGCGCGGACATCGAGGCCGCGGCCGAGGCCTTCGGCGCGGCCGACATCGTCCTCCTCCAGCTCGAGTCGCCCCTCGAGACCGTCGAAGCGGCGGCCCGCGCGGCGAAGGACAGGGGCGTGCCCGTCATCCTCAACCCGGCCCCGGCCCGGGAGCTCGGCGACGGGCTCCTCTCCCTCGTCGCGGTCCTCACGCCCAACGAGCACGAAGCGGCGCTGCTGACCGGGATCGCGGTCCGCGGCGAAGCCGGCGCCCGCGAGGCGGCCCGCCGGCTCCGCGCCCGCGGTCCCGCGACGGTCGTCGTCACCCTCGGCGAGCGCGGCGTCTACGCGTCGTCGGACGGGTTCGAGGGGCATCTCCCGGCGTTCCCGGTCGAGCCCGTGGACACGACGGCCGCCGGCGACGTCTTCAACGGCGCCCTGGCCGTGGCCCTGGCCGAGAAGCGCCCTCTCCCGCAGGCCCTGCGCTTCGCCCAGGCCGCCGCGGCCATCTCCGTCACCCGCCCCGGCGCCCAGCCCTCGGCCCCGACCCGGGCCGAGATCGAAGCGCTCCTCAAGTGAGATCAGGGATTATTAAGGACTCGTCCTCGGGATTCATACGGCGCTTATCCCCGAACGGGTCCTGTCCGGTGGCGTCCCCGTTCGGCTTCGGCTCCACCCATCCCCCCGTGGGGTACCCCTTCCGCCTCCAGGCGAACGGGGACTATCCCCCGGCCACCCGTTCTTAGGATAAGCGCTTCTGCGGAAGAGGTCGAGAAAGGGAGTCTCTGATACGCCGGCAGAAAATGATCGGAGCGTCTGAGGCCCTGATTCGGGTGTTCCGCTCCGGGTAGACCAACCGGATAGGATCCGTTCGGGGATAGGCGCCCTATTCGTAGCGGAGGGAGACGATGGGGTCCATGCGGGCGGCCTTCTGGGCCGGGAAGATGCCGAAGAACAGGCCGATGGCCGCCGAGACCGTCAGGCCGGCGACGACCGACCAGGGCGTGACGGCCGCCGGCAGCGGGGTCGCGGCGTTGACGATGAGGGCGATGGCGAAACCGGCCAGCACGCCGATGATCCCGCCGAGGCCGGTCAGGAACATGGCTTCGATGAGGAACTGCTTGAGGATGTCGCCTCCCCGGGCCCCGATGGCCTTGCGGATGCCGATCTCCCGGGTCCGCTCCTTGACCGAGACCAGCATGATGTTCATGACCCCGATGCCGCCGACGAGCAGGCCGATCGAGGAGATGACCATCATGACCAGGTAGGCGGCGCCCGTCAGCTGGTTGTAGAGGTCGACCATGGTGTCCTGGGTCATGATGGAGAAATCGTTGGGCCTGCCGTAGGGGACCTTGCGCCTCTGGCGCATCACGCCCGTGATCTGCTCGATGGTCTCGCCGAGCGTGTCGGACCGCCGCGGCGCGGCCATGATCTCCATCCCGTCCTTCTCGTAACGGAAGTACTTCATCAGCGTCGTGATGGGCAGGCCGACGAAGTTGTCGCGGCTCTGGCCGAACATCTGGCCGCGCTTGGCCAGGACCCCGATGACCGTGAAGGCCTCGGGGCCGACGCGGATCTCCTTGCCCAGAGGGTTGGTCGTCGGGAACAGGGCGTCGGCGGTCTCGGAGCCGAGCACGGCCACCCGGGCGCTGCGGGCGACCTCGCTCTCGGTGATGAACCGGCCCAGCCGGGGCAGGTAGAGCGACATGACCACGGGCCACTTCTCGTTCATGCCGATGACCGTGGCCGTGTCGTTCTTGACGCCCTGGTACTTGACCTCGACCTGGTCGAAGGGGCTGACGTAGATGCTGACGGCGACGGCCTTGACCAGGGGGGCGCCGCGCTCGATGGCCTGGGCGTCCTCGAAGGTCAGGTCCTTACGGGTCCGCTCCTCGTCGGTCATGCGGCCCATCTGGATGGCCTCGTTCTTGCGGACGATGATCATGTCGGAGCCGGCCGCCTGGAGCTCGGACAGGAAGCTCTTGTTGAGCCCCTGGATGATGGAGACCATGCCGATGACGGTCATGACCCCGATGACGATGCCCAGGACGGTCAGGAAGGACCGCAGCTTGTGCGACCGCAGGGAGTCGATCGCCATGCGGAAGATCTCACGGACGATCTGGAGCCTCATAGTTCCGCCCGCAGGGCCTCGACCGGGTCGAGCTTGGCCGCCCGGTTGGCCGGATAGATACCGAAGAACAGGCCGATCGTCCAGGACATGACCATGGCCAGGGCGACCGAGGCCGGCTCGACGCTCGAGGGCATCGAGGTCGCCGCCGAGACGATCCGGGCGACCAGGAAGCCGAGGACGATGCCGATGAAGCCGCCCAGCCCCGAGATGACGGCCGACTCGATGAGGAACTGGAACAGGATGTCGCGGCGGCGGGCCCCGACGGCCATGCGGATGCCGATCTCCTTGCGCCGTTCGGACACGGACACGAACATGATGTTCATGATGACGATGCCGCCGACGAGGAGGGCGATCGAGGACACGGCGATCATGGCGAAGTAGATGCCCGAGGTGGCCGTCTTGTAGAACTGGATGAACGTCTCCGAGGTGGCGAAGGAGAAGTCGTCGGGCATGGCGTAGGTCCGCTTCCGCCAGGACCGCAGCACGGTCCGGACCTCTTCCTGGGCCCGGGCCATGTCCTCCTGGGAGGCCGTGTGGATGTTGATGCTGATGCTGCGCCGCGAGCCGTAGGCCTTCATGAAGGTCGTGATGGGGATGCGGACGTAGTTGTCCTGGCTGAAGCCCAGGATCTTGCCCTTGGCCTTGCCGACGCCGACGATCTGGAAGTTGCGGCTGCCGACCTTGAGCCAGCGGCCGACGGGGTCGAGGCCGCCGAAGACGTTCTCGGCGATGTCGGAGCCGATGACGCAGACCGGCCGCGAGTTGGTCTCGTCCATGCTCTGGATGTGGCGGCCGGCCGTCAGTTCGACGACCGAGCCGATCTCGTGGTCGATGTGGGTCACGCCGCGGACCTCGGTGTCCTTGAGCGAGCGGCTGCCGTACTTGACCGTCTCGTTGGTCGAGGTGCTGGCCCCGACGAGGTCGCATGACGGGCAGTTGGCCCGGATGAGGTCGCGCTCGACCAGGGTCAGGTCCTTGCGCTTGAGCTGCTCGCGGAAGTCCTTGAGCGAGGTCCCGATCATGGAGAACTTCTGGACCGAGAAGTCGTTGGCCCCGTAGAAAGCCATCTTGGTGTAGACGTAGTTGTTGAGTCCCTGGATGACCGAGACCACGGCGATGATGGTCAGGACGCCGATGATGATGCCGAGCAGGGTCAGGAAGGTGCGCAGCTTGTTGCCCCGCAGGGACACCACGGCCATGGTGAAGGATTCCTTGAATTGCAGCTTGGCCATAGTCCTATCCGTCTATTCTACCCTATGAATACGGATCTCTTTAATATCCGTTCATCTATGGCCATCTTATCTGAGTCAAGGCGCCCGATCCGACAACGGGTGGCGGGGGGATAGTCCCCGTTCGCCTGGAGGCGGAAGGGGTTCCCTGACTTCTCAAGATATTTCCCAGGTGTGCCGCTCCGAGTCGCTCCGCGGCGCACCTGGTCCTCCGCTTCGCTCCGGGTAGGCCCACCCGACAGGACCCGTTACCAGGGGACTCGCCTTGACACCCGGCGGTCCCGGCAACATAATGGCCCCGGAAGACGGGGACACGTACCGGGGCGGTACATGTCCCCGGTCGTCCCTTATAGCCGCCGCGATAGCGAGTGAAATCCGCGATGCACATGAGGCTCAACAAATTCCTCGCCCACGCCGGGGTCTGTTCCCGCCGCGAGGCCGACCGCTGGATCGCCGAGGGCCGGGTCAGCGTCAACGGCGCGGTCATCATGGAGCTCGGCGAGAAGATCGACCCGGAGCGCGACAAGGTCCTGGCCAACGGCCGGCCCGTCCGGGTCGAGGCGGAGAAGCCGGTCTACATCCTGCTCAACAAGCCGGCCGGCCGGGTCGTCAGCGTCAAGGACCCCTTCGGGCGGCCGACGGTCATGGACCTCCTGGCGCACGTCCCGGCCCGGGTCTATCCCGTCGGGCGGCTCGACCTCGAGACCGAAGGGGCCCTCCTCCTGACCAACGACGGCGAGCTGGCCCTGCGCCTGACCCACCCCCGCTACGGCGTCGTCAAGGTCTACGAGGCCCGGGTCGAGGGCGAGCCCGACGACGCCGACCTCGACAAGGTCCGCAAGGGCATCTTCCTCGAGGGCCGCCGGACGGCCCCGGCCCGGGCCCAGGTCGTCCACCGGGGCCACCGCAACGCGACGCTCAAGGTGGAGATCCACGAAGGCCGCAAGCGGGAGATCCGCAAGATGTTCGAGGCCATCGGTTTCCCCGTGGCCGGCTTGGTCCGGACCTCGTTCGCGGGGCTGACCCTCGAGGGGCTCCGGTCCGGTCAGTGGCGCTACCTGACCCGGCACGAGATCGAGCGGCTGCGGGAGCTCGCCGCCGGGCCGTCCGGCCGCAAGAAAGCCCCGCGCGCCTAGGCCGGGAACGCGTCCCCGGGCCGGCCGTCAATCGGCAGGCTTGTCGCCCTTGTCGTTCTTGTCGCCGTCGCCCGCGAAGGCCTTCAGCCCCTTGGCCAGCCGCTGGAGCTCCCGGTCGACCAGCCCGTGGACCGTGCCTTCGGGGTAATCGCCGTCGGGCCCGGCGGCGCCCGCCTCCACGCCCGTCAGGATCTCGATGCCCTCGTCGACCGTCCGGACCGGATAGATGTGGAAACGGCCCTCGCGGACGGCGTCCACGACGTCGGTCCGGAGCATGAGGTTGGGGACGTTCTGGTGGGGGATGAGGACGCCCTGGGTCCCGGTCAGGCCGCGCGATTTGCAGACCTCGAAGAAGCCCTCGATCTTCTCGTTGACGCCGCCGATCGGCTGGATCTCGCCTTTCTGGTTGAGCGAGCCGGTCACGGCCAGGTCCTGCCGCAGGGGCAGGCCCGAGAGGCTCGACAGCAGGGCGTAGACCTCGGTCGACGAGGCGCTGTCGCCGTCGACCCCGCCGTAGGACTGCTCGAAGGCCAGCGAGGCCGTCAGCGACATCGGCCGCTTGACGGCGTACTTGCCGCGCAGATAACCGCCCAGGATGAGGACGCCCTTGTTGTGGGTCGGCCCGCTGAGATCGGCCTCGCGCTCGATGTTGATGACCCCGGCCCGGCCCATGGACGTCCGGGCCGTGATGCGGGCCGGCTTGCCGAAGCGGAACTGGCCCATGTCGTAGACGGACAGGCCGTTGACCTGGCCGACGACGGCGCCCGCCGTGTCGATGAGGATGGTGCCCTCCTCGATCATCTCCTGGATCTTGTCCTCGATCAGGCTGACCCGCTCGAAGCGCTCGCGGATGGCCTTTTCGACGTCCTCCCGGCCGACCTCGGCCTTCTTCATCCGGCCGGCCCAGTAGCTCGACTCCCGGATGACGTCGGCGATGACGTGGAACCGCGTCGACAGCTTCTTCTGGCGCCCGGCGATGCGCGTCCCGTACTCGATGAGGGCGGCCAGGCCGTCCTTGGCCAGCGGCCGCAGGCCGTCCTCGTCGCAGATCTTGCGGACGAAGCGGACGTAGTCCCCGACGGCCTTCTCGGCCCGGTCCATCTCGGAATCGAACTCGGCCTTGATCTTGAAGATCTTCTTGAAATCCTCGTCGGCGAAATAGAGGTAGTTGTAGATCGAGGCGTCGCCGATCATGACCACCTTGACGTCGCACTTGATGGGCTCCGGCTTCAGCCGGGCGCTCGAGAACAGGTACATCTGGAGGTAGTTCTGGATCTCGAAGATCTGGTTGCGCAGGGTCCGCTTGAGGGTGGCCCAGACCCCCGGCTCGACCAGGGCGTCAAGGGCGTTGACGACCAGGTAGCCGCCGTTGGCCTTGAGGAAGGACCCGGCCTTGATCATGGTGAAGTCGGTCTGGCCCATGCCGGCGCGGGAGTAGGCCGTCTCGATGGAGCCGAACAGGTTGACGTAGTTGGGGTTGGTCTCCTTGACCACCGGGGCGCCCTTCTGGTCGGAGTTGTCGACCAGGAGGTTGACCCGGTACTCGAGGAAGTCCTCGGCCGGTTCCCTGTCCTTGTCGTCCTTCTTCTGGGCCTTGAAGACGTCGATGGTCTTGACGAGGGACTTCTCGACCTCGTCGAGGTAGGCCCCGATCTTGGGGAAGGCGAAGCGCGTCCGCAGGCCCTCGATGCCGTCCCGGATGACCGGGGCGATGGCTTCCTCGTCCCAGTCACGGAGCAGGGTCCGGGTCAGCTCGTCGATCTCCTTGAGGCTCTCGAAGACGGCCTCGAGCTTGGCCGAGAGCTGCTCGTACTTGGCCCTCAGGGCGTCGAAGTCCTCCTTGGCGAACTTCTTCTCCTTGACCAGGGCGTCGAGCTTGGCGAAGGGCACGGGCTGGCCCTCGAGGACGGGGATGAGGTCGGGCCGGCTGAACATGCCCATCTGGACCTGGATGACCGAGAAGCCCTGGGCGGCCACCTCCTCCTCGAAGCGCTGGAGGAGGTCGCGCTGCTTCTTCTGCTGGCCTTCGACGATGGCGTCCCGCTTCTCCGTGTAGTAGGGGCTCTTGAGGAGGTGGGGGACGTTGTCCCGGAGCAGCTCGATGAGCTTGCCCATGGCCTCGGCGAACTCGCGGCCCTGGCCGGCCGGCAGGACGATGAGCACGGGCTCGTCGGGATACTTGAAGTTGTTGACGTAGAGGATGTCGTCGGGCGTCCGGTCGCCCTTCTCCAGCCGCTCGAGGAGCTGCTTGACCGTCGTCGTCCGGCCCGTGCCGACCATGCCGGTGATGAAGACGTTGTAGCCGTTGCTCTTGATGTCGAGGCCCGTCTGGATGGCCCGCAGGGCCCGCTCCTGGCCGATGATCTCCTCGCACGGCCGGGCCTCGGCGCTCGAAGCGACGGGGATGAGGTCGGCGCAGCAGGACCAGCGGAGCTGGTCGGGGGAGAGCTCGGCGAATCCCGATCTCGTTCTCATGGGAACCTCCAGGGACGATTCCTATCACAAACGGCCGCCGCGCTCAAGACGGCCGTCGCGCCGATGGGAGGTGAAATGCGCCCCGACATCTGTTAGAATAAGGCCCCGAGGACGGCCGATCCTCGGAAGACAGATCTCCCGAAAGGGGCGTGAGGCATGAAGATCCATCAAGGCAAGCTGCAAGCCAAGGGGTTCCGGATCGCCATCGTGGTCAGCCGCTTCAACAGCTTCATCTCGGAGCGCCTGCTCGAGGGGGCCCTGGAGGCCCTCCAGAAGACGGGCGCCCAGGAGGCCGACCTGACCGTCTACAAGGTCCCCGGGTCCTTCGAGGTCCCCATCGTGGCCAAGAAGATCGCCAAGGCCAAGGCGGCCGACGGCATCCTCTGCGTCGGCGCCCTCATCCGGGGCGACACGCCCCACTTCGACTACCTCAGCGCCGAGGTGACCAAGGGCCTGGCCCAGATCGCCATGGAGGACGGCGTGCCCGTGTCCTTCGGCATCCTGACCGTCGACTCCGTCGAGCAGGGCATCGAGCGGGCCGGGACCAAGGCCGGCAACAAGGGCTACGACGCGGCCTTCTCGCTCGTCGAGACCCTCAACGTCCTCAAGGAGGCGGGCCTCCGCTGAGCGGACGACCGGGCCGGGCCATGGGAGAACGCCGCAAATCGAGGGAGTGCGCCCTCCAGATCCTGTTCCAATTCGAGTTCAACGCGGGCGATCCGCGGGACCTCGTCCGGGTCTACTGGCAGCACCAGCGGGCCTCCAAGGCCGTCCGCGACTACGGGACCTGGCTCGTCGAGCGCATCCTCGACCACGGCCCGGAGATCGACGGGGCCATCCAGGCGGCCTCGAAGAACTGGCGGCTGGCCCGCATGGCCGTCGTCGACCGGAACATCCTGCGCATCGCCGTGGCCGAGCTGCTCTACGAGAAGACCCTGGCCCCGCCGATCGTCATGAACGAGGCCATCGAGATCGCCAAACGCTACAGCGGCGAGGAGTCGGCCGTGTTCGTCAACGGCGTCCTCGACGCCGTCGGCCGGGGCCTGGCCGCCAAGCCCGCCGGGACGGAGGGGAAGGAAGGCTAGCATGAGCGACAAAGACGGACCCGCCGAGCTCGACCAGGTCGTGGCCCGACGGGACAAGTACCGCCGCCTCGGCGAGGCCGGCGTCCCGCTCTTCCCCTACACGGCCGCCCGGACCCACGACGCCGCCGGGGTCGTCGCGTCGTTCGCCGGCCTGACGGCGGCCGAGCTCGAGGAGCGCAAGATCGCCGTCGTCGTCCCCGGCCGCATCCTGTCCATCCGCAAGATGGGCCGGGCCACCTTCTTCCACGTCTCCGACGGCCGCGAGCGCCTGCAGGCCTACGTCCGCGAGGACAAGGTCGGGGCCGAGGCCTACGAGCGCTTCGGCCTGCTCGACCTCGGCGACGTCGTCTCGGTCTCCGGGACGCTCTTCAAGACCCGGACGGGCGAACTGACCGTCCTCTGCGACGCCGTCACCTTCCTGGCCAAGTGCCTCAGGCCCCTGCCGGAGAAGTGGCACGGCCTGCAGGACGTCGAGCTCCGCTTCCGCCAGCGCTACCTCGACCTGATCATGAATCCGGACGTCGCCCGCGTCTTCCGCCTGCGCAGCGCCATCGTGGCCCATATCCGGCGCTTCTTCGACGCCCGCGGCTACATCGAGGTCGAGACGCCCATGATGCACGCCGTCCCCGGCGGGGCCCTGGCCCGGCCGTTCAAGACCTTCCACAACGCCCTCGGCCTCGACCTCTACCTGCGCATCGCCCCCGAGCTGTTCCTCAAGCGGCTGACCGTCGGCGGCCTGGACAAGGTCTACGAGATCAACCGCAGCTTCCGCAACGAGGGCATCGACGCCCAGCACAATCCCGAGTTCACGATGCTCGAGTTCTACGAGGCCTACAAGGACTACTTCGACATGATGGAGCTGACCGAGGAGCTCCTCCATGGCCTGGCCGTCGACCTGCTGGGCTCCGAGGAGTTCCCCTACGGCGAGCACGTCATCTCCTTCAAGCGGCCCTTCCGGCGCCTCAAGTTCATCGACGCCTGCAAGACCTACAGCGGACTGGCCCCGGAGCGCTTCGAGGACCGGGCCGGCCTGATCGCCTTCGCCGCCGGCCTGGCCCCGGACAAGAAGCCGGCCACCTGGGGCAAGGCCCTGGACGTCGTCTTCGACCGCTTCGTCAAGGACCGCATCGTCCAGCCGACCTTCATCACCAACCCGCCCCGCGAGATCTCGCCGCTGGCCAAGACCTCGCGCGACAACCCCGAGGAGTCCGAGCGCTTCGAGCTCATGGTCGCCGGCATGGAGGTGGCCAACGCCTTCTCCGAGCTGACCGACCCGGCCGAGCAGCGGGCCCGCTTCGAGGAGCAGGCCGAGGAGAAGAAGAAGGGCGACGACGAGTCGCACCCCGTCGACCTGGACTACGTCGAGGCCCTCGAATACGGGCTGCCGCCGACGGGCGGGGAGGGCATCGGTATCGACCGCCTGACCATGCTCCTGGCCAACCGCCGCTCCATCCGCGAGGTCGTCCTGTTCCCCCTGCTGAGGCCGAGATAGGCCGATGAGCCTCGAGCTGTTCGTCGCCCGCCGCTACCTGACCGCCAGGCGGAAGCAGGCCTTCATCTCCGTCATCACCCTGATCTCGGTCGGCGGCATCGCCATCGGCGTCGCCGCCCTGGTCATCGCCATCGCCCTCATCACCGGCTTCCAGGGCGACGTCCAGGACAAGATCCTGGGCGCCACCTCCCACGTCATGGTCTCCGACCTCGGCGGCCAGGGCCTCTCCGGCTACGAGGACATGGCCGCCAAGATCAGGGCCCTGCCGGGCGTCGAGTCGGCCAGCCCGGTCGTCTACAGCACCGTCCTCGTCACCGGCGCCGGCGAGAGTTCGGGGGCCCTGGTCAAGGGCATCGACTTCGAGCGCGAGTTGGCCGGCGCGGGCTGGCTGCGGAGCCTCGAGTCGGGCCGAGTCCCCGAGGCCGGCGGGGCCCGCGACGGCGTCCTGCTCGGCCGCGAGCTGGCCCTGCGCGTCGGGGCCCAGCCCGGGGACGTCGTCGACGTCGTCACGGCCTCCTCGACCCTGTCGCCCCTCGGCCTCATGCCCAAGCGCAAGCGCTTCCAGGTCACGGGCATCTTCAACACCGGGCTCTACGAGTTCGACAACGGCACGGCCCTGGTCTCGATCGGGGTCGCCCAGAAGCTGTTCGGGATGGAGGGCCGGGCCAGCTTCATCCAGGTCAAGCTGGCCGACATCTTCGCGGCTCCGGCGGTGGGGGAGAGGATCAAGGCCGTGTTGCCGCCCGTCGTCTACATCACGACCTGGATGGACCTCAACAAGTCCCTCTTCTCGGCCCTCAAGCTCGAGAAGACGATCATGTTCCTGACCATCACCCTGATCGTCATCGTGGCCGCCCTGAACATTATCGCCACGCTCATCCTCATGGTCATGGAGAAGACCCGCGACATCGGCATCCTCATGGCCATCGGGGCGACGCCGCGGACGATCAACCGGATCTTCTTCTTCCAGGGGGCCCTCATCGGCATCATCGGGACGGCCCTGGGCGCGGCCCTGGGCCTGGGCTGGTGCGCCCTGGCCAACGCTTTCGAGCTCATCAAGATCCCCGTCGACATCTACCAGATCTCCTACGTCCCGTTCCGGATGCGGCCGCTCGACCTGGCCGCCATCGTAGGCGTGTCCCTGCTCATCAGCTTCGTCTCGACCCTGTTCCCGGCCCGCCGGGCGGCCCGCGTCGATCCCGTGGTGGCGTTGAAATATGAGTGACCGCGTCCTCGTCGCCGAAGGCCTGGGCAAGAGCTATCCTCTGCCCAAGGGCGACCTGTGCGTCTTCGAGGGCCTCGACTTCGCCCTGGGGCGGGGCGAGCTGGCCGCCGTCATGGGCGCCTCGGGCGTCGGCAAGACGACCCTTCTCAACCTCCTCGGAGGGCTCGACCGGCCGACGGCCGGCCGGGTCTGGCTCGACGGCGAGGACCTTTTCGCCGGCGGCGACCGGCAGGTGGCGGCCGTCCGCAACCGCAAGATCGGCTTCGTCTTCCAGGTCTACCACCTCCTGCCGGAGTTCACGGCCCTGGAGAACGTGGCCTTCCCTTTGATGATCGGGGGAGCGGCCCGCCGCGAGGCCTTCGGCCGGGCGGCGGACATGCTCCGCGCGGTCGGCTTGGCGGACAAGACGGGCTCGCGCCCGGGCCAGCTGTCGGGCGGCGAGCAGCAGCGGGTGGCCATCGCCCGGGCCCTGGTGAACGGGCCCAGCCTGCTCCTGGCCGACGAGCCGACCGGCAACCTCGACTGGAAGACGGGGGAGCATGTCCTCCGTCTCATCCTCGACCTCCACGAGGAGCGGGGCCTGTCCTCGATCCTGGTCACCCACAACGAGAGGATCGCCCGCTACTGCCACCGGGTCTACGTGATGGAAGCCGGCCGGATGAAACCCTCGGCGCCCCCGGAGAGTTGAAGGGGGTGGGAGGACCGGCCGCCCCGGGGGCGGCGCTTTGACCTGACCCGTCCGATATGGTATATGGTAGAAGGAAACGCATGACCAAAAAGCTGGCCGTCTCCCTGTTCCTCCTGGCCCTGCTCGTCCTGCCCGGACTCCTGGCCGCCCAGGACATCCTCGAGAAGATCGAGATCACCGGCAACGACCGGGTCACCCCCGAGACCATCCTCTACTACCTGACCTCCCGGGAAGGCGAGCCGTACGAGCCCGAGCGCTTCCGCCGGGACTTCCGGGTCCTGTGGTCGACCGGTTTCTTCTCCAACATAGCCATCGAGGAGCTGGCCGGGGAACGGGGCCGGATCGTCCGGATCAAGGTCGAGGAGAACCCCGTCGTCCGGGCCGTGACCTTCAAGACCGGCAAGAAGGTCAAGGAAAAGGACATCGTCGACAAGCTCAAGGAGAAGGACCAGGCCATCCTGCCGTACTCCTATTACAGCCCGTACAAGATCCAGCGCATCAAGGACACCATCACCGACCTCCTCTTCGAGAAGGGCCTGCTGGCCTCGAAGATCGAGGCCGAGGTCGTCCGGCAGGGCAAGAACGAGGTCGACGTCCAGATCCGCGTCGACGAGGGCCCCAAGGTCCGGGTCGGCGACGTCGTCTTCGAGGGGACGACCAAGGTCCCGGCCGGCAACCTGACCTGGGCCATGAAGGACAACCGGCCCCACAGCCTGTTCAACTACATCGCCGGCAAGGACGTCTACAAGGCCAACAAGGTCGAGGAGAGCGTCGAGCTCCTGAAGAAGAGATACCAGGAGATGGGCTACATGGAGGCCGCGGTCGGCCAGCCCCGGACCGAGGAGTTCGAGCGGCGGACCGTCCTGTTCAAGCGCCAGAAGATGATGCGGCTGGTCTTCCCCGTCACGCCGGGCTACCTCTACCGGACCGGGGACATCAAGATCGAGGGCAGCAAGACCCTCAACGTCAAGTACCTCCGGACCCTGGTCAAGCTGGAGCCCGGCGAGGTCTACAGCACCAAGGCCCGGGAAAAGGCGGCCGAGGACATCTCCGAGGTCTTCCGCGACGGCGGCTACGTCTACGCCCAGGTCATCCCGGTCGAGAACCTCGACCCCAAGAACAAGATCGTCAACCTGTCGTTCAACATCACCGAGGGCGAGGTCGCCTACCTCAACCGGCTCGAGTTCCGCGGCAACAACTACACCAAGGACAAGGTCATCCGCCGCGAGATGATCATGCGCGAGGGCGACCGCTTCAGCCTGGCCATGTTCAAGAACAGCATCCTGCGGATCAAGCAGCTCGGCCTGGTCGACCTCGAGAAGGACCCCGAGATCAAGCCCGACCCGAACGACCCGACCAAGATGGACGTCCAGGTCAACGTCAAGGAGCTCCAGAGGAACAACATCCAGTTCTCGGCCGGCTACAGCGGCTACGAGGGCGCCTTCATCGCCTTCGGCTACTCCACGGTCAATTTCCTGGGCGCCGGCGAGACCCTGGAGTTCAACGTCCAGCAGGGCAAGCTGGTCAAGAACTACTCCTTCGGCTTCTCCGAGCCCTACCTCTTCGACAAGCCCATCACGGCCGGCTTCACCGTCTACAAGAAGGACATCGACTACACGACCTACAGCCTCTATAAGAACAAGTCCCAGGGCATCAACCTGAGCGTGGGGACGCGGCTGTTCGGCATGTGGCGGGCCAGCGCCATCTACAACCTCCAGAGGGTCCAGATCGAATACCCCGAGGGGTCCTATTACGCGGCCATCTACGGCGAGTCCGGCAAGTACTACGAGAGCTCCATCACGCCGACCCTCTACCGGTCGACGATCGACAGCCCCCTGACGCCGACGCGGGGCACGCTCTACTCCATCAGCGTCAAATACGCCGGACGCTTCCTCGGCGGCGAGGTCGACCTCATCAGCCCGCGCCTCGAGTTCACCCACTACCAGCCGCTCTGGGGTCGGGGCGCCAAGTCCCACGTCTTCGGCATCCACGCCAACTAC
Organism: Candidatus Aminicenantota bacterium; assembly: GCA_017999365.1. Taxonomy (GTDB): domain Bacteria; phylum Acidobacteriota; class Aminicenantia; order Aminicenantales; family Saccharicenantaceae; genus RBG-16-66-30. The sequence goes on along the minus strand of JAGNLW010000001.1, from coordinate 395,056 downwards.
GACTTCATGACCAACGTCGGCGGCGACTCGCGCGTGCCGTACTGGGAGCGGTTCTTCCTCGGCGGCGAGCAGTCCATCCGCGGCTACGAGGTCTACTCCATCGGCCCGCGCGACCAGGGCAACTACAACCTCGGCGGCGAGAAGTCGTTCGTCTTCAACGCCGAATACATCGTCCCGGTCGGCGGCCCGCTCTACTTCATCCTCTTCTACGACGCGGGCAACTGCGTCGGCCGCGGCGAGAAGATCCGCTTCGGCGACCTGTACTCCTCGACCGGCGTCGAGGCCCGGCTGTTCATCCCCGCCCTGCGCGTGCCGTTCCGGCTCATCTTTGCCTACAACAACAAAAAGGTCTACTCGACGGACACCGACTTCGTGTTCCGGTTCGCCGTCGGCACGACCTTCTAGGGAGGTTCCCGCCATGAAACGCACCGTTCGGACCCTCGCCCTGGCCGCGCTGGCCGCGGCCGCCCTGGCCGCCCCGGCCCGGGCCCAGGAGGTCGGCAAGGTCGGCCTGATCAATTCCCAGGAGATCCTGGACCAGTCGGCCGAAGGCAAGCGGGCCCTGGCCCAGGTCCAGGCCGCCGACAAGAAGTACGGCGACGACATCGCCAAGCTGGACGAGGCCATCAAGCAGCTGCAGAACCGGCTGTCGACCCAGCGGCTGACGCTGACGCCGGAGGCGGCCGTGGCCCTCCAGGCCGACATCCAAAAGAAGCAGACCGAGCGCCAGCGGGCCATCGAAGACGCCGCCCGGGCCATGCGGGAGCTCCAGGCCCGGACCTTCGAGAGGATCCAGAACGACCTCATCCCCCTCATCGAGCAGGTCCGCAAGGACCGCGGGCTCGACCTCGTCTACGACGTCGTCAAGGGCGGCGTCGTCTATTTCAATCCGGCCATCGACCTGACCGCCGAGATCATCAAGCGTTACGACGCCCTCAAGGCCGCGCCGCCGGTCAAGAAATAGGGCCGCGGGGAGGCCGCGCCGTGATCACCGTCGAAGAGATCATGCGGTTCCTGCCGCACCGCTTCCCCTTCCTCCTGGTCGACCGCGTCGTCGACCTGGTCCCCCGCAAGGCCATCGTGGCCATCAAGAACGTCACCTGCAACGAGCAGTTCTTCCAGGGGCATTTCCCGGACTGGAAGATCATGCCCGGCGTCCTCATCGTCGAGGCCATGGCCCAGGCCGGGGCCGTGCTCCTGTTCGGCTCGATCCCCGATCCGGAGAAGAAGTTCGTCGTCCTCAGCAAGGTCGACAAGGCCAAGTTCAAGCGCATGGTCGTCCCCGGCGACCAGCTCCGCCTGGACGTCGAGTGGACCCGGGAGAAAGGCCGCATCTGCCAGATGAAGGGCAAGGCCTTCGTCGATGGCGAGCTGGCGGCCGAGGCGGAAATCTACGCCACCGTCCTCGACATCGAGGACCTCCAAAAGCCCCAGATCTGAGGCCGCGGGCGCCCGGGCCGCCGCGCCGGGGCGGACTACTTGACCGTCTTGACCAGCTTGCCCGCCGCCGGGACGGCCGTGATCTCGAGCCCGTTGATGACCGCGAACGCCGGCCAATCCTTCTCGGCGACGCCCGACCTCTTCAGGACGGCCTGCAGCGTGTCCGTGCCGTTGGCCTTGACCAGGGTCAGCCGCTTGGGCGCGCGGTTGATCTTCGCGGCGTCGGTCAGGTTCCGAAACGAGCCGACGGTGGCCTTGAAGCTCGAGGCGTACTTCGGGAAGCCGTCCGGGGTGCTCAGGGCCTGGAAGGCGTAGACCCAGTTGTCCTTCTTCAGGCAGGACAGGGTCATGCGGACCGTGGACTGGTCTTCCTGCGTGATCGTGTAGGCCTGCTCGAAGCAGGACAGGCCGTTGACCGTGGTCCGGTTCTCGTCGATGACCTTGCCGCCGGACTGGGTGATCTCCGAGGCCGCCTGGCGGGCGTACTCCTCGGCCGTGCCGTCGAAAGTCCCGCCGCGCAGGATGACGCCGGCCGCCTGGTCGGGCGCGATCAGGGTCACGCTGGCCGGGGCGTTCTGGACCGTCCAGCCGGCCGGGACCGCGAACTGGAAGCGGAGCCCCGGGTGGTAGAAGAAGCCGTTCTCGACGTAGCCCTGGCGGGGGTCCTCGCCGTAGACGACGTTCTCGACCGACCGGAGATAGCCCTCGGGCCGGCGGGCCAGGCCGGCGTCCCCCGGCTGGAGCATGCTCTGGACGTTCTTGATCCGGTCGGCCGTCAGGGGATGGGTCGACAGGAAGCCGGGCAGCGCGCTGTGCCCTCCCGACAGGTCGCCCATCCGTTGCAGGGCCTGGAAGGTCACGGCCATGTCCGCGGGGTTGTAGCCGCCGGCCCGGGAGTAGTCGACGCCCAGGGCGTCGGCCTGGTTCTCGTTGTCCCGGCTGTACTTGAGGAACAGGACCTGCAGGCCGGCCGAGGCCAGCCCGGCGTACTGGGCGAATTTCTTGCTGACGACGCTGCCCGCGACGAGCCCGATCTGGGCCAGCTGCTGCTTGCTCATCTGGCTCATGGAGTGGCGGGCGTTGACGTGGCCGATCTCGTGGCCGAGGACGGCCGCCAGCTCGGCCTCCGAGCTCATCATGGCCAGGATGCCGCGCGTGACGTAGACCGCCCCGCCGGGCACGGCGAAGGCGTTGACGACGGGGCTGTCGAGAACGGCGAACCGCCAGGGCAACCCGGGTCGCTGGCTCTTGGCGGCCAAGGCCAGGCCCAGCTTGGAGATGTAGCCCTGCAGGGTGGGGTCTTCGTAGATCCCGAACTGGGCGGCGACGGCCTGGTCCGTCTGCTTGCCCATCTCGATCTCCTGGACCTCGGAATAGAACATGAGCTCCTTCTTGCCCGTCACGGGATTGACGGCGCAGGAGAGCGCCGCGAGGGCGAGAAGAAGGACTCCGGCCAGTCGATTGCGGTGCATCGGTAACCTCCCGGTCATCGTATTCTCAGTTCGAAGAGGGCATCCTCGAGCCGGTTGTTGCAGGTCACGCCGGCGACGAACAGGCGCTGGACCTCCTTGCCGTCGAGCAGGGTCCGGGACGCCGTGGCGACGAGGGCGCCGCAGAACTCCCGGTAATCGGAGAGGAACGTCTCCGCCTCGGCCTCGGCGCCGGTGGGGCCGAGGGTCCGCGTCGCCACCTTGTAGGGGAGATGGGTCTCGGGGTCGAGGAAGTAGAGGACCTTGTGGCCGTCGGCCAAGATCTGCTCGAGCACGGTGTAGTCCTTGCCCCCGGCCGTCTCCTTGGGCTTCAAGGCGTAGGTGATCCCCAGGTCGCGAGGCGAAAGGTAGGCCGCGTTGCCGAGGGCTTTGCGGGCCATATCGCGGGACTCGCGCTCGGACATGGCCTCGGGGACCAGGCTCTGGTCGTCCGTGCCCCAGCCCCGGCGGCCGTCGAAGGCCTGGACGATGGTCACCGCGGCCTCGGCGACGGTGATGTCCATGCGCATCTTGTCGGGCTCTTTCTGGTAAAGGACGAAGGGAGATGTCAGGCCGAGCTCGGGAGCTTCGACGGTCCCGGTGACGGTGATGTCCTTGACGGCTTCGAGGACCTTGCGCCCGCCCAAGGCGTCGATCATCCGCTCGAGGACGGCCAGGGCTTCCCGCGTGCCCGCGGGACCGGACGGTTTCTGTCCGGCTTGAGGCGCGACGGACAGAGCGGCCAGCAAGATCGCCGCGGTAAGCGGCAAGGACCTTGTCTTCATGGCTCCCTCCGAACTTATTCTAAGCCATCGCCCCCGGCCTTGCCAACAGGTTCCTTCGCCGTGGCCGGCGGCGGCTCCCGCGCGGTCGCCGGTGATTAGTCTCCCTTCGCTGTTTTAATTAGCCATATTCACGACCAATTGTGGCCATTCAGCAAGTAACACAAAAATAATGACTTACGTAATGGTTGACCGCTAATATGTCTACATATAGAACATATCAAATCATTCAAATATATAAAAATACTTGACTTAGGCAAATTTTCTATGATATTATCTGAAAGTCCTATTATTGGACATATCCGGAGACGTGGACATATCGCGGATGTCGACCCATCTTGGCCTGATCACCTGCTCGAGCTTCGACCGGGAGGTCCTGGCCGTGCGCTCGTCTCCCGATCTGCAGGACGTCCGCGTTCGCGTTCTACCCGTCGAATGCGACCAAGTGGAGTCCCCCTGGCCGGGGCTCGACGGAGCCGTGGCCGACTGCCGTAAGAACGGCTGTCAGGTCGCCGTGGCCGGCGGCTACTGCCTGACCCGCCCGGCCAAGGACCTCGGCCTCGACGGTCCCTGCCGCCTCTATCAAAAGAGCCAGTGCTTCGAATGGGTCGCCCCGAAGGAGGTCGTCGACGGGCTGCTCCGGGACGGCGCGCTCCTCGTCCTGCCGGGCTGGCTGCGCGACTGGGAGTCCCACCTCGACGCCCGCTGGCCGTCGGACCGCAAGGCCGCCCAGGCCTTTTTCCGCGAACTGGCCGGCAAGGTCGTGCTCCTCGACACCGGCGTCCATCCCGGGATCGACCGCGAGCTCAAGGCGTTCTCCCGGTTCCTGCGCCTGCCCTGCCAGACGCATCCCGTCGGCACCGGCCATTTCCAGTTGAGCCTGGCCCGTATCGCCCTGTCCTGCCGGCTGGAGCGCGAAAGGGCGGAGATCGAGGACCGGCTGGCGGGCGCCAGCCAGCGGATGGCCGACTACGCCCGCATCGGGCAGCTCATCGGGGCCGTGACCGGCTTCAAGACCGAGGACGAGGCCCGCGACGGCATCCTCGAGCTCTTCCGGGTCCTGCTGAAGCCGGCCCAAGTCGTTTTCCATCCCGCCGGGTCCCTGGCCGGGCGGTCCTCGCCCGAGGACTCCCCGGTCGACCGCATCGTCGGCCTCAACGCCGACTTCGCCTGGACCTCCGACCGGGGCACGGTCTTCCTCAAGGTCGCCATGGGCCGCGAGCTCCTGGGCGTCGTCGAGCTGGCCGTCTCCGGCGGCCCGGACCGGCGCGACCACGACCTCGACCTGGCCTTGGGCCTGGCCCGCATCTCCGGCCTGGCCCTGGCCAATGTCCGTTCGCTCGGAGCGCTCGTCGAGGAGCGCCGCAGGGCCGAGACGGCCGAGGCCGCCCTGGCCGCCGGCGAGGAAAAGATGACCGGCATCTTCCACTATCCCCTCGGCCTGTACCGGATAACGCCCGAAGGCCGGATCCTCGACGCCGCGCCGACCCTGGCCCGCATGCTCGGCTATGCCGACCCCGAAGCCCTCAAGGCGGTCAACTTCTGGGACCTCCACAGCGATCCCGGCGACCGCGAGAGCTGGCAGGCCGTGCTCGACACCAGCCCCATGATCGAGATCTTCGAGACCCGGTTCCGGCGCCGCAACGGGACCCTGTTCTGGGCCAAGGACTCCGCCCGGGCGGCCAAGGACGCCCGGGGGCAGGTCCTGTTCTATGACGGGATCATCGAGGATATCTCCCGCAAGCGGCAGATCGAGGAGGAGCACTCCTGGGACGTCCGCCTGCAGTCCTCCGTCGGCGACATCTCCGAGCGCATGCTGTCGCCGACGCCCATCGGGGAGATGTCGGCCGTCATCCTGGACCACGCCCGCCGGCTGACCGGGAGCGCCGCCGCCTTCGTCGGCGAGGTCGACGAGCGCACGGGCGCCCTTCGTCCGGCCGCCCTGACGCCGGACGCCGGCGAGCTCCGGGAGAACGTCCTGGGCCGGGACGGCGGCGGACCCCCCGAGGGCCTGTGGGCCTGGATATCCGAGAAGAAGAAGGCCGTGCTGACCAACATGGCCAGTCTCGACCCGCGCTTCGGCGGCCAGGCCACCGAGCGGCGCCTGCCCTTCTCCCAGGTCCTGGCCGTGCCCGCGGTCATGTCGGGGACCATCGTCGGACTGATCGTCGTGGCCGACGCGGGGACGCCCTACGGCGAGCGCGATCTCAAGGCCGTCGAGCGCCTGGCCGCCCTCTACGCCGTGGCCGTCCAGCGCACCCGGACCGAGAACGCCCTGCGGGAGATGTCGCTCGTCGACGAGCTGACCCGGATCTACAACCGCCGCGGCTTCATGACCCTGGCCGAGCAGCAGATCAAGGTCGCCCACCGGACGGGCAAGGACATGTCCCTGTTCTACGCCGACCTCGACGACCTCAAGAAGATCAACGACGGCTTCGGCCACATGGAGGGCGACGCGGCCCTGGTCGAGGCCGCCGACCTCCTGCGCGAGGCCTTCCGCGACTCCGACATCATCGCCCGGCTGGGCGGCGACGAGTTCGTCGTCCTGGCCATCGACGTCGCCGACGGCGGCGCCTCGACCCTGGCCCGCCGGCTCCGCGAGCGCGTCGCGGCCCGCAACGCCCGCCCGGACGTCTCCTATCCCGTGTCCTTCAGCCTGGGCGTGGCCCGCTTCGACCCCGAACACCCGGTCTCGCTGGAGGAGCTCCTGGCCCAGGCGGACGCCCGGATGTACCTGGACAAGGGGACGAAGAAGGGCTTCCCGGCCGTCGCCTGACCGCCGGCCTCAGTTCCGGATCCCGTACTTGGCCAGCTTGTTGTAGAGCGTCGTCCGCGAGATGGCCAGGATCTTGGCCGTCTGGCGCAGGTTGCCCTTGGTCACCTTGAGCAGGTAGGCGATGTAGTCCCTCTCCAGGTCCTGGAGCGAGGACAGCTGGCCCCGCCCGGCGAAGGCGGCGGCGCCCTCGGGCGGGATGAAGTCGCGGAGGTACTTGGGCAGGTTGGCCAGGTCGATGAAGTCCTTCTTACAGAGCAGGACCGCGCTCTCGAGGACGTTGGCCAGCTCGCGGACGTTGCCGGGCCAGCCGTACTTCAGAAACAGCTTCTGAACCTCGCGGGAGACGCCGCGGACGCTCTTGCCGAAGCTCCTGTTGGCGGCCTGCAGGAAATGGCGGACGAGCAGGGGGATGTCCTCGAGCCGCTCGCGCAGGGGCGGCAGCTCGATGACGACCTTGTTCAGGCGGTGGAGGAGGTCCTCCCGGAAGGCCCCGGCCCGGACCCGCTCGGCGAGGTCGCGGTTCGTGGCCGCCAGGACGCGGACCTCGACGGACGTGCTCTCGCTGGCCCCGAGCGGACGGAACTCCCGGCTCTCCAGGACGCGCAGGAGCTTGGCCTGGACGGCCGCCGGGATCTCGGCGATCTCGTCGAGGAAGATGGTCCCGCCGTCGGCCTCCTCGAACAGGCCGCGCTTGTCCCGGTCCGCGCCGGTGAAGGCGCCTTTCTTGTAGCCGAACAGCTCGGACTCGAACAGGTTCTCGGGCACCGAGGCGCAGTCGCAGACGACGAGCGGCCTGTCCTTGAACGGGCTGAGCCCGTGGATGGCCCGGGCCACGACCTCCTTGCCGGTCCCGGTCTCGCCGGTGACGAGGACGCTCGAGAAGTACTTGGCGATGTTCTCGACGAGCCCGAAGATCTCGAGCATGGTCGGATTGCGGCTGATGAGGCCCTCGAAGACGTACTTGCGCTCGAGCTTCTTCTCGAGGTGGAGGGTCTCCCGCCGGAGGTCCCGCTTGCGGGCGATGCGGCGGAGGATGTCGCCGAGGATGTCGCGCTCGTAGGGGCGGGGCACGAAGTCGGTGGCCCCGGCGTTGACGACGTCGAGGGCGGCCTCGCGGCCGGCCGGCCGGCCGCCGACGAGGACGTCGACGAGGTCGTCGAACTTCTTGATCTTCTTGAGGATGAGCAGGCCGGCGGCCAGGGCGTCGCCGGCGTCGACGAGGACGACGCGGATGCCGTTGTCGCGGACGACGGCCAGGTAGTCGTCGTCGGTCTGGGAGAAGAAGACGTTGAAGTCGGCCGCGACGGGGGCTTTCTTGATGGACTCGTAGAGCGAGAAGTCGTCCGAGATGATCAGAAGGTTGGTCTGCGCGTCCATCTGGCCCCGACCTCTTCCCGAGGCGTCGCGCCTATCTTACCAAACTTCCGCCGTCAAAATCCATCCCGGTCTTCCCGGGCCTGACCCGGACGAGCGTCAGGCGCGGCCGGCCGCGGACCTCCTCCTCGACGCGGGCGACCGTGAAGGCGGCCTCGGACAGGTACTCGACGTGGGCCCGCAGATAGGCCAGGCCCTGTCCGCAGAGGAACTCGAGCCAGTCTCCGGTGGCCGTCTCGTCCATGAGCTCGGGCGTCTGTTCGCTGAAGGTCGTCTGGGCCCGCGGCGTCAGGCGGCTCTCGGTCGAGGCCCGGCGCTTGACGTACATATTGACCCCGTCGGAGATCTCGAGCTCGTTCATGTGCGGCGCCCAGCGGGCCGACCATCTTTCGTAGCGGTCGTAGAAGCGGCGGTTCGAGGCGGCCACGGCCGGGTCGGCGTTGAGCTCGGCGGCGATCCTCTCCCGCAGCGCCCGGCCGGCCGCCTCGTGGTCGGGATAGAGGGGCAGGCTCAGGCCCTTGAAATAGGCGAACCAGCCCTTGGGGATCCAATAGTCGCGGAAGAGGTAGGGGGTGTAGTTCGAGAACGGCTGGACCCATTCGTGGGACGGGTAGCCGTGGAGGTTGAGCAGGATGTCGGGAGCCCAACGCTCGGTGAGCCGGGCCCGCACGGCCGCCTCGGGCAGGAGCGGCTTCGAGCCGGTCTGGTAGCCCATGTCCACTCCCAGGGCGCCGTAGCGTCCCGCGTGCAGGCTGTGGAAGGGCTCTTCGCGGTGCATGGCGTAGGCGAGCTCGGCCCCGTCGGGATTCTCCATGGGCTCGAAGACGAAGCTCATCTTCTTCAGGGCCCCCCGCGAAGCCGGGTCGCGGGCCAGGAGTTCGGCGAAGCGAAGGAGGTAGTTGGTCGAGGAGACCTCGTTGGCGTGCTGACGGGCCACGGCCTGAAGGGTCGGTTTGACGGTGACGAGCCGCGGCAGCGAGACGTAGGCGCCGTGGGGCAGGAAGAGCTCGAGGACGGGCACCTCGCGGCCCTCGTAGGACCGGCCGCCGACGTAGCCGCGGACGCCCGCGAGCGAGGCCAGCCGGCGGACGAGGTCCGAGGCCATGGCCGGGGAGAGGATCTCCCGGGTCGGGACGAGGGCCCGGTCCGGCCGCGGCGCCGGGGCGGCGGCCGCGACGGCGGCCGACGGCGCGGGGGCGGCGACCGGCAGGCGCTCGGCCTTCACCAGGGTCTGGAAGCGCGACCGCAGGACCACCGCGTCGAGCCCGGGGAAGCGGAAGGGATCGGCGGCCAGTCCGGACGCCGTCAGACGGCCCAAGGTCGCCAGCAGGCCGGCCGCGGCCAGATGGTCCGCCTCCTTCTCCCATTCGGCCTCGAAGGTCACGCCGGCGACGCGGCCGGAACGGCCGTCGAAGACGAGCTCGGGGACGCGGGTCTCCTTGGGCTTGAGCGAGGGAAAGACCGTCCTGCGGACGACGGCGTCCCGCCCCTTTTCCTTCCAACGGACGGTCAGCTCGGGCGCGGCGGCCGGCCCGTCCTCGAGCGCGACGCGGACGGCCGTCGGCCCGCCTTCGAGAGACGGGTGGAGGGAAGGGAAGACGTTGCCGGGCGCCGACGAGCGCGAGCTGTCGGCCGCGGCGTCCTTGTCCTCGGGATCGAACCGGGTCAGGCCCCGCAGGAGATCGAGGGTGTCGAAGTAGATCTCGTCGTGGACGGCCTCGAGCGAGGAGACGGTCTCCTCGTCGAGACCGGTCCGGAAGTCGGGCTCGCTGGCCCGCAGGTCGACGAGCAGGCGCTTGAAATAGGGTTGTTTCGAGAAGGTCGGTTCGCCCCCGGTCCGCCGCCGGACGTGGGCGGCGACGGCCGTGAGGACCTCCTGTTGGTAGAAGGCCCAGAACTTCTCGAGGTCGGTCTGGAGGGGCTCGTCGCAGACGGCCTTTCCGCCGGCCGTGACGCGCAGACCGCCCGTCGTCACCCGGGCCGTGCCCCATTCGGGCAGGACCTCGGAGAGCGGGATCTCGCGGAGGCGAGGCGAGAAGGCCTCCTTGTAGAGCGTTCGGCCGCCCTCGTCAACGGCCTCGACCTCGTAGGTCGGGCCGCCGGGAGGGGCCATGACGAAGGCGATGCGGTCGAGCGGCAGGCCCAGCGCCGGGGCCAGGACCTCGTCGACCGGATAGAGCTCCTGGAGCCAGCGGGACGGTTCGGCGTAAGCCCGCTTGGCCCGGGTGAAGTCCTCGCGCTCCTCTGCGAATCGGACGGTCAGGCCGCGGACGGGACGGCCGGCCAGGGCCGGCAGGACTTTCTCGACGAGCCAGAAATAGCCCGGTTTGTAGGCCGACGCCACTTCGACCCGGGCGGCCGGGAATCCCGCGGCGGCCAGGAAGGCCTCGAGCTCGTCGCGGACCTTGGCCCGGACGGCCGGCGACTCGCTGACGGCCAAGGCGACCTCGACCCCGCCGCCCTTGCCGGCGGCATCGACGAGGGCCTTGAGGCGGCTTTCGAGCAGGGCTTTGGCGTCGGCGACCTCCCAGGTGAAGGTCTTCTCCTTCTCGAAGACCGTGCGAGAGTCCTTGAGAGAGACTCCGCTCACCTTGACCGCGGCCCCGCCGGCGGAGGCGCGGAGGGCGGCGCGGACGGCGTCCTCGAAGGGCGGGTTCGGCCCGGGCAGGACGAGGTCGGCCTCGACCGACTCGAGGTCGCGGCCCTTGAGTTCGGCGGCCGCCGTCTCGACGGCGTCCAGGAAGACCGCCTCGGCCGCGCCTTTCTCGCCGCGCAGGAGACGGTCGACGTCGGCGGCCAGGTCGGCCAGCTGGGGATTCCCCTCGCCGTAGGCGGCGAGATAGGGGAAGGTGCGGGCGAGGTAGGAGACCGTGGCGTCGAGGCCGGCCGGGTCGGAGCCCAGGACGGCGACGGCCGACGACTTGCCGAACGCCTTGGGCACGGCCGCGACGAGGCCGGTGCCAGGTTCGAGAGGCGGGACGGCGATCTTGCCGGTCTTGAGGAGGTCGGCGGTGAGCGCGTTGTCGCCGACCAGGATGGGCGCGGCGAGGGCCCGGCGGCTCTCGACCTCGGTGTCGAGGACGACGACGGGGAAGGACGCCCCGGCCGTGCCCATGACCAGGCGCGAGGCCAGCTCGGCCGGGACCGGGCTCGTGAAGCCGGCGGGGACGACGACGACGGCGTCGAGGGCGTCGGGAACGCCGTCGCGGTCCGTGTCGGCGTAGAAGCCCTTGGCCGAGTACAGGCCCGCCAGATCGAACTCCTTGCCCGCCCCTTCGGCCGTCGGCCGCTCCTTGAAGCCGGGGGTCAACAGACGTTTCGTGGCGCCCGTCCGCGGCAGGACGGCGGTCGCGGCCGGCCCGCCGGCCGCGCGGAGATCGAAGGACAGGACGGCGACGGCCGGGTAAGACAGGACGGCCGTGCGCAAGCCGCGGCGCTGGTCCGCGGCCAGGCGCGTCAGGGCCTCGAGGACCTTGTCGCGGTCGGCGGCCGAGGCCAGCTCGATCTCGACCCGGAGGCCGGCGATCTGGCCTTGGTCGAGGGCCAGGGCCTCGAGCCCGTCGGCGACGGGGCCGGCGGCCGGGAACTCGTAGCGGGCCTCTCGGACGGCGGTCGACCCGGCCTTGACGCCGGCCTGGGCCAGGAAGGCATCGAGCTCCTTGTCGAGGCGCTCGTAGGTCGCCCCCGTCTCCCGGCCCCAGATCTCCCAGAAATAGGGCCAGCGCAGGAAGAAGGCCCGGCCCGTCCGGAGGAGGGTTTCGTCGGAGCCGGCGACGCAGGCCAAAGCGCAGTGGCCCTGACGGTCGAAAAGAAAGACCCGGCCCTCGTTCGGCCGGAGGGGCTTCGCCTCGAGGCCAGACTGTTTCAGGGCCTCCCGGACCCAAGTCAGCCGGTCGCCGACGAGGATGGCCAGGGGAGGCGCCGGAACAGCGGCCCCCGTCAGCTCGGATTCACGGCGGACCAGGCCGAGGTCGACGGCCAAGCTCTCGAAATTCACCCGGGCCGCGATGTCGGCGGCCAGGGCCAGCTCGGCGGCGGTCGGGCGGTCGGGGACGACGATCGTCAGGGCCGGCTTCTCGGGAAAGCCGTCGCCGTCGAGGTCGAGGACGGCCTTCCCGGGCAAGAACAAGCGGGAAAGGCTGTCGACATCGGCCATGGCGGGCCGGGCCGGGGCGAGGGCGGCCAGGGCGACCAGGGTGGCCAGGAGCGCTTTTTTCATGGGGCACACTCCGCGGGGTTTCCCCCGGATTCTACCACACCCTCCGGACCGCGGCGACAGAAATTTCCGGCGTCTAACTACAATAGGTTGTATAGGATGCGTGAATGAGTAGCACCCCTAGATTTTCCTCTTGACAGGCCGCATCTCATCCGCTAGCATGGTTTCGTCCCTTACGTCAGCAGGTTCCGATGAAGTCCCATAAATTTAAGTACCTGTTTATCCTTTTTGTCGCCTTCTTCTTTTTCGGGGGCATCCCTGTCGAGTTCGGGACCGAAGGCGTCTTTTTCCACGGCTACATGCTGCCCAAGCCCATCATCCGGGTCGGGCTGGGCGTCAATCTCAAGGACATCCGGATCAAGGCCTCGGCCGGCATGAAGGTCTACGAGGTCACCTCCGACTATAAGCTCATCGCCGAGGACGCCGCCGAGGCCCAGGTCAAGGGCGGCGGAGAGAAGCTGACCGAGAAATTCGTCATCCTCCTGGCCCACGCCAAGGAGAAGGACGAGGCCGAGCAGATGGCCGCCGGCTTCCGGACCCGGTTCGGCGGGAAGATCTCGGTCGACGAGGACCCCGAGGAAGCGGCCGCCGGCATCTTCGAGGTCCGCATGGGCGATTTCCTGACCCGCGGCGACGCCCTGGCCCAGGTGTCCAGGCTCTCGGCCGCCGGGCTGAAGGACGTCTGGATCGAGCGCGAGGACGTCGTCGAGGAGCCCTCGCGGCCGGTCTGGATGCTGGTCGACGACGAGCTCAAGTCGCTCGAGAACAACCCCGAGATCTATTTCGTCCCGGCCAATCCCCAGAGCTTCCTGACCTTCAACGGGCGGAGCTACCGCGGTTTCCTGACCATGCGGGGGAGCCCCAAGGGCATCGTCGTCGTCAACTACGTCAACCTCGAGGACTACCTCAAGAGCGTCGTCCCGGGCGAACTGTCGCCGGGCCAGTTCAACGCCCTCGAGGCCCTCAAGGCCCAGGCCGTGGCCGCCCGGACGTACGCCCTGCGGAACATGGGGCAGTTCGGCAAGTACGGCTACGACCTCATCAACACGCCGCGGTCCCAGCTCTACGTCGGCATGTCCGCCGAGCACCCCTTGAGCACCCGGGCGGTCGACGAGACGCGGGGCCAGGTCCTCCACTACCGGGGCGAGCTCATCAACGCCCTGTACACGAGCACCTGCGGCGGCCGGACCGAGGACGCCGAGAAGGTCTTCGAGGGCCGGCCCGTACCCTACCTCAAGGGCGTCGAATGCGCCTCCGAGAAGCAGCGGGAGTGGCGGCTCGAGGCCAAGGACCCGGTCATGCCCATCGGGGTCGACGGCCGCAACGCCAGCCTGGACATCGCCGCGCTCATCGGCCTGGGGATCGTGCCCATGGGCGCCGAGCCGCCCGACTTCCGCGAGAACGCGTCGTTCGACGAGGCCGTCGAATGGATCCGCGACACCCGCCGGCTGGTCGGGATGAAGGCCGGCGGGTTCGACCCCGACGCGGCGCCTCTCGATTTCGTCACCCTGGCCGGCCTCCTGGTCGACGCCTTCGGCTGGCGCGACCGGATCGAGGAGCTTATCCTGCCCGGCGAGGTCGATTTCCTGCTCAGGGACCTGCCTGAGGTCCAGGGCAAGGACCGCCGGCCGCTGGCCTACGGCTTCCAGGCGGGGCTGGTGCCGCCTTCGGTCCGGACCGGCGATCCCCGGCGGCCCGTGACCCGGGCGGAGCTGGCCATGGCCCTGGCCCGCGTCGTCAAGGACCACAAGGACTTCTTCAAGACGGGTACCTTCCGGTCGGCGGGCAAGGGCACCATCGAGGTCGGCGAGGACTTCGAGCGCAAGACGCTGCGCCTGTCCAATCACGTCCGCCTGCTGCGGACGATCGAGAGCGAGACGACCTTCGCCACCAAGCTGACCCTGCTCGGCGGCGAGAACGTGCGTTGGCTCGAGCGGGACGGCCAGGTCGCCTACCTCGAGGTCTTCTACCCGCCGAACTCCAACGTCCTCGACCGGTCCTCGCGCTTCAACCGCTGGCAGGTCCGCCGGTCGGCCAAGGAGCTGGGGGCCCTCGTCAGCCAATCCTATCCGATCGGGGACCTCGTCGACATCGAGGTCAAGTCGCGCGGCGACTCCGGCCGGGCCATGGAGCTGGTCCTGATCGGGACCCAGGGAACGGCCAACGTCCACGGCTTCCAGATCCGGGCCGCGCTCGGCCTGCGCGACACGCTGTTCGTCGTCGACCGGGCCTACGGCGAGGACGGGACCGTCGAGCAGCTCACGTTCTCGGGCCGGGGCTGGGGCCACGGCGTCGGCCTGTGCCAAGTCGGCGCCTACGGCATGGCCGTGGCCGGCGGCAAGTACCAGGACATCCTCAAGAAGTATTACAGCGGCGTCAAGGTCGAAAAGACCTACTGACGCGCTCCTCTCTCTCGATCCCATCCGGCATCCCGCGCCGCCTCGCGGAAACGTCCTGTCCGCCGGCGCGGCCGCTCCTGAATCTCGACCCTGGAGATGTGCTATGATGGGCGGGAAATCCTTGGGCCGCGGCGCGGAGCTTGCGGCCGGAAGACAGGAGAAAGACATGAAGACGACCAAGGGGCTCAACGCCAAGAAGACCGAAGCCCGCGAGTACCAGACCGGCGACTCCGGGATATTCTTCACCGTCAAGGACGTCCTCTATGAGGGCAGGTCCAAGTTCCAGAGGATCGAGATCATCCGGAACAAGGATTACGGACGGGTGCTGCTCCTCGACGGCCTGGTCCAGACGACGGAGAAGGACGAGTTCTACTACCACGAGATGCTCGTCCATCCGGCCATGGCCTCGCACCCCCGGCCGGACCGGGTCCTGATCATCGGCGGCGGCGACGGCGGGGCCCTGAGGGAGGTCCTCAAGCACCCCGTCGAGAAAGCCTGGCTGGTCGAGATCGACGGCAAGGTCATCGAGGCCTGCCGCGAGCACTTCCCGTGGCTGCGGGCGACCTTCCGGGACCCGCGGGCCGAGCTGGTCGTCGAGGACGGCAACGTCTTCATCGACAAGGTCCGCGAGAAATTCGACGTCATCCTGGTCGACTCGTCCGACCCGGTCGGTCCGTCGACGGTCCTCCACCAGGAGGCCTTCTACCGCAAGCTCAAGACCAAGCTCGCGCCGGGAGGCATCATCGCGGCCCAGGCCGGATCGCTCATGCTCCATCTCGAGTCGCATGCCCGCAAGGGCGCCTTCCTGAGGAAGATCTTCCGGCACGCGGCGCTCTACCTCGGGCCCGTGCCGACCTATCCCGTGGGGATGTGGTGCTACGACTTCCTGTCGGACAGGGTCGACCCGGACGAGGTCAAGACGCTCTATCTCCCGGACGGGCTGAAGTACTTCAACCCCGACGTCTTCCGGGGCTCGTTCGCCCTGCCGAACTTCCTGGCCGAGAGGCTGAAGAAGGGGAAGTGAAGCGGGCCCCGACACGGCCATGAGATGGATCATCCTGGCCGGGCTCGGATCGATGCTCGCGGGGATCGCGGCCATCCTGCTCGCCAAGTTCATCCTGATCGAAACGAAAGCCGCTGTGGTGGATCCTCGGCGCTACTTAGGCCGCAGCGCCGGGAGCGCGGACGTCTACGGGAAGCCGGGAAGCGGCGCCCTTTATTCCCCTTTCAACGCCAGGGTGGCTCCGATGGACAAGCTCCTCCTGGTGGACTTCAAGGGGGATCCCGTCTACGCGTCCATCGAGCTGCAGACATTCGATGACGCGCGCGGACGGGCCGCCCGCGTGTTGATGTATCCCCATCAAGGCCCGGCGGACTACTATTATTCCGATCCGGCCTTCGTGGACCCTTCGGAGACCGATCGGAACCATGTCGTGCCGGAGATGCGGCATGCTTTCGAGGTGACGGCTTCGGGGCTCGACGCCTGGCTCAGCATGCGGGACAAGGCCGGGACGCGCATCGAGTTCATGCTCAGAGAAACCAGTCATAAGAAATGGGCCCAGGGCTTTCTTGCGCCCGTCGGTGGCAGCCGAGCCGTCACCTTCCGCCACTTCCCCCTTTATCATATGAAGAACATGAACTTCATGCCTCGAAGCGGAGCCGCCCCCGTGGTCACGATCGGCGGGGAGCGGCGGACTCCAGCCACGCTTCCGGTGCCCTTGAACCGGGAATTCGTCTATCTGACCCGCTATACCGATTCGCCGGTCATCGGGCAGTGGAACCGGCCGTATGATGGCGAACTGCCGGCCCTGCGGCCGGTCCGTCCGCTGGAGTGCCAGGATGGGGGGACGACCTACGAACTGGCCGATCGAGCCGGACATCTGGAGATAAGAGGAATGATCAGCCGGTGCGAACGGCATGCCATCCGGTTCGAGTTCTCTCCCGCGATCCCCGACCTGCCGGCCTTGGAAGACGGAGCTGCGGTCGACGGACGGTTCGCGGCCGGGGCGGACGAGGTCCACGGGATCGTCGCCGGAACATACCGCGTCCATCGCCGCGGTCCCGCCGTCGAAATGGAGATCAGGCCGCTGAAAGGCTGGCAGCCGTTTCCCGGCGAGAGCTGGGTCAGGGCCTGGGCCTGGAAGGGGACGATCACGGTCGGACCCGAAGGCCGCGTGTTTTTGATATCGGCCTGGAACCGGAGGGAACCCGCGGGATAAGCGGCCCCCGCGTCGCGGGTCCGGGCATCGACCGTTCCGCCGGAACGCTTCTCCGGCATCGGGCCGCCGGCGCTTGACTTCCGCGGCGAGCGCAGGTATCTCTGTCCGTGAGGGGAGGGGCTCATGAAATGCTCGCGCTGCGGCCTCGATAAGTCCGAGTTCGCCGAGGACCTGGAGTTCGTCGTCCTCGATGTCGAGGACTACAAGAGGGTCACGCCCTATACGACGGGCCTGCCGGTCGGCAATCAATGGGAGATCGAGGGCTGGAAGGCGAGCGAGGCCGGCCGCTATCGGAGCGCCGTTTGCGGCGACTGCGAGAAGGCGCTCGTCCCGGTGTTGAAAAAGAAACGTCTCAAGATGGTCGGCCTCGGCCTGTTCATCCTGGCCCTGAGCCCCATCAGCATCTCGATGATCGACAAGGTCCCCGTGGTCGGATTCTTCGGGGGGTACTTCATCTTCCCGATCGCCGGCATCGCCGCGTTCATCATGGCCTATCAGCTCAACAAGAAGACCGCGGTCCTGGACTCTTTCCACCGGAAGGCGTGGACGTCCGGCGGAGGCAAGACGCTGCACGCCTCGTACGGCCTGTGGCCGCGCCAGAAGGGCGTCCAGATGCGTTTTCTCGTCCCGGATTGGGACAAGGCCAAGGCCGGGCATGAAGAAGAGCGTCGGGCGAGCGGCTGGTCCCACTTCATCATCACGCGGCATTCGACCCTCAGCGCCGACACCTGTCCCACCGTGCCTCAGACTCTGGAGACGTTCGGGGCCAAGCACATGGGGGAGGTCATGGACCGCTACCCCCATAGGAAGAAATAGCCGGGGGGAGGTCAGACGCCGAGGGTGCCGGCGGCGTGGCGCTTGCGCAGGGCGGCCAGCATGTCGGCGGTCATGGCGGCCAGGTCGAAACCGGGCCTCCAATCCCATTCGGCGCGGGCGGCGCTGTCGTCGATCGAGGCCGGCCAGGAGTCGGCGATGGCCTGGCGGAAGTCGGGCTCGTAGCGGACCTCGAACGAGGGCATGTGCTTGCGGATCTCGGCCGCCAGCTCGCCGGCCGTGAAGCTCATGGCCGTGACGTTGAAGCTCGAATGGTGTTCGAGGCGGGCGAAGTCCGCGTCCATGAGGTCGAGCGTGCACTTGAGGCAGTCGGGCATGTACATCATGGGCAGGCGCGTGTCCTCGCGCAGGAAACAGGTGTAGCGCCCGTTCTTGACGGCCTCGTAGAAGATGGCCACGGCGTAGTCGGTCGTCCCGCCGCCGGGGAGGGTCAGGTGGCTGATGATGCCCGGATAGCGGCAGCCGCGGACGTCGAGGCCGTACTTGAGGACGTAATAATCGCAGAGGAGCTCGCCGGCGACCTTGGTGACGCCGTACATCGTGGTCGGGCCGAGGACGGTGTCCTGCGGGGTCATCTCGCGGGGCGTGGTCGGGCCGAAGACGGCGATGGAGCTGGGGGAGAAGATGCGGAATAGACCGCGCTCGCGGCCGATCTCGAGGATGTTGTGGAGCCCGCCCATGTTGACGGCCCAGGCCTTCTGGGGGTTCTTCTCGCCGGTCGCCGAGAGCAGTGCGGCCAAATGGTAGACGGTGTCGGCGTCGAACTTGACGACGAGGGCGTCGAGGGCGGCCCTGTCGGTGACGTCGACGAGCTCGAAGGGGCCGGCCTCCGCCAGGGCGGCCGGGGGGCGGACGACGTCGGTGACGAGGACGTTCGAGGCGCCGTATTTCGCGCGCAGCGCCTGGGCCAGCTCGGAGCCGATCTGCCCGGCCGCGCCCGTCATCAGGACCCTTTTCGTCTCTCTGGCCATGGTCGTCCTCTCTCGTCGGGATGGAGCGAAACAGTCGGTATTTATAGCATACCGGGGGCTCTTTTTGAAGGACGGGGGCCAGGCCTTCACATCTCTCGGGGGGAACCGGCGTTTGTGAATGCCAGGCACTCACACGGGGTTTGACCGGTCCGGCGACTTCGGTTAAAGTAACAGGGCCTATCATGAGCCGAGCGACCGAACCCCATCACCGCCCGCCCGAGGAGGCCTCCCCATGTCGATTACCCTGAACGGCACCGGCCTGACCGTCGAGAAGGTCGTCCAGGTGGCCCGCGCGAACGTCCCCGTCGCCCTCGACCCCGACGCCCGCAAGCGCATCGAGAAGTGCCGGGCCCTGCTCGAGGACAAGATCCAGAAGAAAGAGATCATGTACGGCGTCAACACCGGCATCGGCGAGCTGGCCAACGTCGTCCTGACCCAGGAGCAGGTCGAGCAGTATCAGCGTTACCTGGTCTACAGCCACGCCGCCGGCTACGGCAAGCCCATGCCCGAGGAGGTCGTCCGGGCGGCCATCCTCAGCCGCATCAACTGCCACTGCCACGGCCACTCGGGCCTGCGCCCGGTCGTGACCGAAACGCTCATCGAGCTCCTCAACAAGGGCGTCACGCCCGTCATGTGCGAGAAGGGCTCGGTCGGCGCCTGCGGCGACCTGTCGCCGATGGCCCAGATGGCCCTGGTGCCGATGGGCGAGGGCGAGGCCTTCTACAAGGGCGAGCGCCTGCCCGGGGCCGAGGCCCTCAAGCGGGCCGGCATCATCCCCCTGGTCCTCCACGCCCGCGACGGCCTGGCCATGATCAACGGCTCGAACGTCATCGCCGGCATGTCGGCCCTGCTCGTCCACGACATCCACAATTGGCTGAAAATGTCGGAGATCGCCGCGGCCATGACCCTCGAGGTCCTCAACGCCAACATGAAGGCCTACGACGAGCGGCTCCACAAGGTCCGCGGCTATCCCGGCGCGCTCGAGTCGGCGGCCAACGTCCGGCGCCTGACCGGGGGCAGCGAGCTGCTGGCCCAGCCGGGCAAGAAGGTCCAGGACGCCTACAGCCTCCGCAGCACGCCCCAGGTCGTCGGGGCCGCCCGCGACGCCCTCAAGTGGGCCCGCTACATGATCGAGATCGAGCTCAACGGAGCGGCCGACAACCCCGTCTTCTTCCCCGACGAGCAGCTCGTCCTGACCGGGGCCAACTTCCAGGGCGTGCCCATGGCCCTGCCGCTCGAGCTCCTCGGCACGTCCGTGACGACCATCGCCGTCCTGTCCGAGCGGCGCCACAACCGCCTCATGAACCCGCACCTCAACGTCGGCCTGCCGGCCTTCCTGACCAAGGGGGCCGGCATGTTCTCGGGCCTGATGCTGACCCAGTACACGGCCGGGGCCCTGGTCTGCGAGAACCGCATCCTGTCCCACCCGGCGGCGACCGGCTCCATCCCGGCCGCGGCCGACCAGGAGGACTTCGTCAGCATGGGCATGACGACGGCCCTCAAGACGCGCCAGATCCTCGACAACGCCCAGGCCGTGCTGGCCATCGAGCTCATGGCCGGGGCCCAAGCCATCGACTTCCGGAAGCCGGTCAAGCCCGGCCCGGCCATGCAGGCGGCCTACGAGGTCGTCCGCAGGCACGTCGCCCGGCTCGAGGAGGACCGGCCCCTCTACGACGACATCAACCGGCTCAAGGAGGTCGTCGCCTCGGGCGAGATCCTGGAAGCCGTCGAGAAAGCGGTCGGACCGCTGGCGTGACGCCATGAGCCTGCGCATCGCCCTCGTCACCGGCGCCGCCCGGGGCATGGGCCGGGCCATCGCCCTGCGGCTGGCCGAGGACGTCTCCGGCGTCGCCGTCCACTATTTGGCGAGCCGGGACGAGGCCCTGGACCTGGCGGCCGAGCTCAAGGAGAAGGGCAAGCTGGCCGCCGTGTTCCGGGCCGACCTGACCAAGAAAGCCCAGGCCGCCGGCCTGGTCAAGAAGGTCGAGGAGCGCTTCGGCCGGCTCGACGTCCTGGTCAACAACGTCGGGACGTTCCTGGTCAAGCCCTGGGACCAGCTCGAGGTCGCCGACTGGGAGAAGGTCCTGCGCGGCAACCTCCTGGGGTCCTACTTCTGCATGAAGGCGGCCGTGCCGGGGATGCGCAAGCGGAAGTGGGGGAGGATCGTCAACATCGGCTACAGCCGGGCCGAGCACATCGGCGCGTTCCCGACCATCGTTCCCTACGCCGTGGCCAAGACGGGGCTGCTGACCCTGACCAAGACGGCCGCCGCGGCCGAAGTCGCGAACGGCATCACCGTCAACATGGTCTCGCCGGGGCTCATCCGGGGCGGCGTCCTGCCCAAGAGCGCGGCCGAGGCCCAGCTCGGGACCGCCGAGGACGTGGCCGAAGCCGTCGCTTGGTGCGCCTCCGACCGGGCGGCCGGCACGACGGGCGCCAACCTGGTCGTGGCCGGCACCTGGAAGATGTAACCGCCGGGAAAACCGGTCCCTGCCGGGGGCCGTATCCATAAGGGAGGGAGGAACTCCATGCCTTACTATCTTTGGATCGTCGCTTTCGCCGTCTTCGTCTTTCTGCTGGGCATCCGCATCATCCGGCCGACCCACCGCGGGCTCATCGAGCGGCTGGGCAAGTACAACCGCTTCGGCATGCCCGGCTTCAACTGGATCATCCCGGCGATCGAGCAGCTGCGCCAGATCAACATCACCGAGATGATGGTCGACGCCGCGCCCCAGGAGATCATCACCAACGACAACCTCAACGCCCGGGTCGACGCCCAGGTCTATTTCCGGGTCAAGGAGGACGAGTCGAGCGTCAAGGCCTCGCAGTACAACGTCAACAACTTCCAGTGGCAGATCGTCAACCTGGCCCGGACGACCCTGCGCAACATCATCGGCACCCTGACCCTGAAGTCGGCCAACAGCGAGCGCGGCAAGATCAACGAGGAGCTGCTCAAGACCCTGTCGACCGAGACGGCCCGCTGGGGCATCGACATCGTCCGGACCGAGCTCAAGGAGATCGACCCGCCCAAGGACGTCCAGGAGACCATGAACAAGGTCGTCAAGGCCGAGAACGAGAAGATCGCCGCCATCGACTTCGCCACGGCGCGCGAGACCGGGGCCGACGGCGACCGGCGGGCCGAGATCAAGCGGGCCGAGGGCGTCCGGCAGGCCAAGATCCTTGAGGCCCAGGGCGAGGCCGAGGCCATCCGCCTGGTCAACGAGGCGGCCGAGAGGTACTTCGTCGGCAACGCCCAGGTCCTGCGGCGCCTCCAGGCCCTCGAGACGGCCCTCCAGGCGAACGCCAAGATCATCGTCCCCTCGGACAAGGACCTGGTCAACGTCATCGGGGAGATGGCCGGGATCGTGCCCATCAGGAAATAGGCGCCGGGCCCGATCTTCGGCGGGGGCCAGGTCTTTACGCGCCCAGGGGAAAAAGGGCGTCTGTAAAGGCCAGGTCCCGTCCGGGGTCCCGTCTCGGTCAGTCGGTGCCGACGAGCTCGATCTCGACCTTGCGGGACTTGCCCTCGCGCTCGACCGTCAGCGTCACCCTGTCGCCGATCTTGTAGCCGTCGAGGGCCGTGAACAGGTCGTCCCAGGACTTGATCTTCATGGCGTCGATGGCCGTGATGACGTCGCGGATGAGCAGCCGCCCGAAGTTGTCGCGGTACAGGCCCCGCAAACCCAGGTTGTAGGCCCGGCCGCCGCGGGCGACCTCCAGGATGACGGCCCCCTCGACGCCGGCCCGGCGGGCCACCTCGTCCCGCACGAATTGGACCCCGCCGATGTCCGGCCGGATGACCTTGCCGTACTGGATGATCTGGGGCACGATCTTCTTGACCGTATCGACGGGGACGGCGAAACCGACCCCGCTCGAAGCCCCCGACGGGCTGTAGATCATGGTGTTCATGCCGATGAGCTCGCCGTTCGAGTCGAGCAGCGGCCCGCCGGAGTTCCCCGGATTGATCGAGGCGTCCGTCTGGATCATGTCCCGGATGGTGACGTTGCCGGCGCCCGGCATGGAGCGGCCCAGGGCGCTGACGATGCCCTTGGTGACGGTGTGGTCGAAGCCGAAGGGGTTGCCGATGGCCACGACCTTCTGCCCGACCTGCAGGTCGCGCGACGCGCCGATGACGACGGGGGCCAGGCCGCCGACGCGCTCGCCGAGCTTGAGGACGGCGATGTCCTTGGTCGCGTCGCGGCCGACGAGGGTGGCCTCGACCTGCCTCTGGTCGGGCAGGCTGACCATGAACTTGTCGCCCTCGTCGATGACGTGGAAGTTGGTGACGATGTGGCCCTGGTCGTCCCAGACGAAGCCCGAGCCGCTGCCCCGCCGGACGGGCTCGTCCGACGAGTAGAAGAAATCCCTGACGTACTGCAGGTTGGTGATGAAGACGACGGAGTTGCGGGTCTTGCGGACGACCTCGATGGTGTTCCGCTCGTCCTCGGTCAGCCGCCCGTTGACGTTCGCGGCCGGGGCCTGGGCCGCGGCGGCCGGGGCCTCCACGGCCGCCGGAGGTCCGGACGGCGCGCTCCCGTCCCCGCCGGCGGGCCGGGGCTCCCTCGGTCCGGTGTCGGCGCAGGCGAACAGGGCGAAGCTGAGGGCCAGGGCGGCCGGGACGAGGGCTCGTTTCAGGGATGTGGACATGGGCGTGACTCCTGTCGTTCCATTATAGCATTCAGACCTCGCCGCGGATGATCTTGCCGGGCAGGGTGAACATGCGCCGGATGTAGACGATCATCATCACGGCCATGAGGGCCAGGGCCGGGGCCATGAGCCTGAACGGCAGCAGAGCGGCCCCGCCCTCGGCGATCCGGACGGTGGCCCGGACGAGGGTATAGAAGAGGAGGTTGAGCGAGAGGGTCAGGCCGGCGAAGAACTCCTTGACGAGGTCCCAGTAGATCTCCCGCTTCTCGGCCGGCAGGCGGAAGAACTCCTCCTTGTGCGGGATGTTCATGCGCCGCGGGTCGGCGGCCATCTTCGGCAGGAACCGGATGAGGAGATAGAAGACGGCCGTCATGACGAACGGCACCAGGGCCAGCACGACGAGCTCGCCCCGGCCGCCCCAGCGGTCGGGGCGGCCGTCGATCCCGAAGTGCATCGGGATGCGGGCGGGCAGCCGGCCGTAAGCCCCGTAGACGAAGACCCCCAGGAGCAGGAGGAGGACCAGGTTGCCCAAGTCGTAGAGCTTCTTCATCACTTCTTCACGAACGGCTTGGTCTCGAGGGGCTTAGCCGCGTCGTCGAAGAACTTCTTCTGGAGGGCGGCCGTGGCCTCGTCGGCCTTGACCGAGCGGAGCGTCTCGACCAGCGCCCCGGCTTCGGCCTCGAGCAGGGCCCGGCCGAATTCGGCGTTGCCGGCGGCGCCGTCGCCGCGGTAGTGGTTCGGCTGGCCGGCGTACCACCAGATGCCCGTGTAGGCGTTCTTGAGCCCGGCCTGCCGCTTCTGGTCGGCGCCGCTCTCGTCGCGGGCCCTGTCCTGTCGCACGAGCTCGGGCCGGTGGGCCAGCATGACGGACGTCTCCTCCTCGCCGGCGTGCCCGTCGAGAGACGTCTTGCGGAGCTTGGCCAGCCGGGCCTCGGTCGCCTCGTCGTATTCCGGGGCGAACAGGTAGACGACGTAGTCGCGCCGGCTCTCGAGCTGGGCCTGGCAGAAGTAATGGAGGAAGGCGTCGTTGCCGCCGTGGCCGTTGACCAGGACGATCTTCTTGAAGCCGTTGCGGGCCAGCTCGTCGCAGGTCTGCTGGAGGAAGTCGAGCATCATCCGGCTGCCGTAGGCGATCGTCCCCGGCTGGTGCTTGGCCTCGAAGATCTGGCCGACGAAGTAGGGCGGGAAGACGACGGCATATTCCGCCGCGGCCGCCCGCAGGGAGACCTCGCGGCAGTCGATGAGGTCGGTCCCCAGGGGCAGGTGCGGCCCGTGCTTCTCCAGGATGCCGAGCGGGACGATGCACGTGCCTCCCGACGCGGCCACGGCCCTGGCGAAGTCGGGGGCCGTCAGTTCCTCGTAGCGGACGGAGAGCTTCTCCCCGGCGTTCGGCGCGGCCTTCTGACCGGCGGAAACCGCGGCGACGGCGAGAACGAGGGCCAGGGAGAGGACGAGGACGATGGCCGGCGGTGCCGGCGCGACGCGTCTGCGGGCCATGGGGGACCTCCTGAAGAAGGGTGGACTTCCCGGAATATAGCCCCCGGCCGGGCCCCTGTCAACGGGGGCGGGGAGGGGCGCCGGGCGCCGCCTCGGGGAGGTTTGGCGGCCGGGACTTAAAGTGGTATATTCCTATCCCAGCCCCGCGGCCGGAGGACACCCGAGGAAGCTATGAAGATCGAAGTCACGAAAGAACAGCTGGCCGCCCTGGTCAAGCTCGTCTACCTGGGCAACCGCATGGCTAACGACTGGCGGACCGACGACGTCATCGAGGAGTACGACGAGGTCGAGAGCCTCGTCCTCGAAGCGGCCCAGAAGCAGGGCCTGGGCGACTACGTCGAATTCGACGAGGAGACCAGGAAAGCCGTCCCGTCCGGCGAGCTCGAGGAGAAGATGACCGAGACGGTCGACTTCTACAACGACAACTCCTTCTGGGACCAGCTCATCTACCGCATGGCCGACCGCGACTACGTCCGCAAGTTCGGCGAGGAGGCCCTCGGGGAGCTCTACACCGAGAAGGGCATGGAGCGGGAGCGCCCGCTCATCGAGAAGTACGAGAAGGAATTCAACGACAACGGCCTCGACCGCCTCGAGGTCCGCCGCGACAATTGAGCCCGGCCGGCCGCGCCGCGGCCTCGCCGCAGGCCGCGCCCGCGTCTCCCCAGGCGGGACAGACCCCCTGGCCGCCGCCCAGGGACCTCAACGAGCTCTACGGCCTCGAATTCAAGACCTATCGCGTCGGCGAGACGCCGGAGTACGCGGTCACCGCCCTCGGCGACCGCCGGGTCCGCCTGCTCTTCGGGATCATCGACGGCGGCTGCATCGAGAGGGAGACCTTGACGGTGCGTTCGGTCGAGATCGGCACCGACAACGTCCGGACCCTCGACCTGCTCTACGCGCCCGACGGCCAGCCCTGCAAGGCCCTTTTCAAGCGGGCCCTCGAAGCGACCTTCCGCCTGCCCGAGCCGGGGACCTACCGGATCCGGCTCTGGGTCGACGAACTCTATCACGGCCGCGGGCCCCAGGCGGCCCCCGTCCGCGAGATCGTCATCGGTCAGTGACTTCCCTGGAGGCTTGACTCGCCCGGTCCGCCGGGCTTATCATCTGCCCATGTCAAGAGACCGGGGGCTGAGGTCTTCGCCCCTAGGCTAGGGGATCCCCTCATGAAGAGAACAGCGTTCGTCCTGTCCCTCTGCCTGTGCCTCGCACTGGGAAGCTGCGCCCCGGGCGGCGCACCCGACGACGATGATCCGCCGCCCGAGCCCGTGGCCGTCAATATCATCGAGAACGCCGCCAGCGTCGAGGTCGGCCATACCTTCCAGTTCCACTACAGCGTCTCGAACACGGCCAATACGTCATGCACTTGGAGCGTCGACAACGTCGCCGGCGGCAACGCCACCGTCGGGACGGTCGACGGCACAGGCCTGTATACCGCGCCGGCGGCCGTCCCGACTCCGGCCCAGGTGACGGTCAAAGCCGTCGCCGTCGCCGACGCCAGCAAGTCCGACACGGCCACGGTGACCGTGCTGGCCCCGCCGCCGTTCACGATCTCCCCGGCGACGGCGACCGTGCCGGCGGGCGCGAGCCAGCCGTTCACGACCACGGCGGACGTCTATTGGTCCCTGGAGGGCGCCGACGGGAACACGGCTCCCCTCGGCTCTATCGGCACCGACGGCGTCTTCACCGCCCCGCTCGCGCCGCCGCTCGGCGGCGAGGTGACCGTCGTGGCCACCTCGAAGACGGATCCGTCGATCCATGCCACGGCCGTCGCCGCGATCACGTTCTCCAACGCCAGCTTTCACGGCCCCTATGCCTTCGTCTTTCGCGGCGCCGACGCCGGCGGCCCGACCTTCATCGGGGGCCGTCTGACCGCCGACGGGGCCGGAGCAATCACCGAGGCGCACCTGCACATCTATCAGGGAGCCGGCAAGCTGGACGCCGCGCCGTTCACAGGAGCCTATCAGGTCCAGGCCGACGGCCGGGCCGCCCTGACGCTCTCGGACGGGGAGACCACCAAGACGCTGCGCGGCGTCCTGGCCTCGGACGATTCGGCCCACCTGATCGGGTCCGGCCCGGTCGCCGCGGGCTCCGGCGAGATCGAACGGCAAGAGGCCTCGGCCCTGTCCGGGAGCACCCCCCTGGGGACGTTCGTGTTCGGCTATGACGGCACGGATTTTCATTCGGCCGACGATCCAAAGCGCGGCCAGCCCATCGCCGCGGCGGGCCGGTTCGTCATCAGCTCCGATACCCTCGATCCGATCCACGACGGCATCGCCGACATCAACCGCAACGGCCAGTGGATCGAGGGCGGCGATTCGGGGTCCACCTTCTTCGGCTGGATCACCTATCAGGGCTACGGCTGGGGCTATATGAGACTCGGCCATACGCTCGGCGCCGACCAGTTCGCGTACTTCATGCTTTCTCCCGACGAAGCCCTGCTCATCGGCTGGTACGGTTCCCTGTATCTGGGCGAGACTCTCGGGGTCATCGGCCGGATGGCCCGCCAGACGGCCGGGCCGTTCTCGGCGTCCTCGCTCTCGGGGGCCCTCGCCGATATCTCCCACGGCTACCGGGCGGTCCCCGTTCCGACACCCGACCCGTTCGTTCCGGCCGGTCCCGCCTTCTCGGCGGGAGTCGTCACGGCCAACGGGGCGGGACAGTTCACATCGGGGCTGACCGATACCAACGTCGGCGGCACGGTCGGCCAGGGATCGCCGGTGACCGGGACGTACGCCGTCGCCGCGAACGGACGGGGGACGGCCTCGATCACGGCGGGCGGCCTGACGAATACGACGGCCGTCTACCTGGCCTCGAACAACTCCGCCGTCGCGACCGGACTGGACACGTGGGGGACGGGGCTATCGGCCTTCTCTCCCCGGACGGCCGGGCCTTTCGGCGTGGGATCCCTCGACGGCCATTACGCCTTCACGCTCCGGGGCACGCTGACCTCTCCGAGCACCGACGTCTCCGGGCAGATCCTATTCAACGGCCTGGGGGCCCTGGCCGGCGCCGTCGACATCAATGCCGCGGGGGTCCTTGCGACGGATGTCCCCGTCACGGGATCCTATACGATGGAGGCCACCGGCCGGGGAGTGGCGACGATCACCGCCCCGGCCGCGACCTGGACGGTGACGCTCTATGTCAAGGACGCCGCGACGGTCCTCCTCCTGGGGACGAGCTTCCCGTCGAACGGGACCCTCGTCCGGCAGTATTGAACGATTTCGGGATCTTGAACGGAGGTCCCGGGGCGCGGGCCGGCTGAACATCGCTGAATCCATATCTATCATACTGATTACAAATGTGTTTATTGGCTTGACACTCCGCGCCGTTTCGGTTACCTTACAAGCCCCACGTTTTTACTTTCGAGGAGGATGAATGAGCTCGCAAAAGATCTACTGGACAGAGACCGACGAGGCGCCGTACCTGGCGACTTTTTCTCTTCTGCCGATCGTCCAAGGCTTCACCAAGGGGACGGGCGTCGAGGTCGAGCTGAGCGACATCTCGCTCGCCGGCCGCCTCCTGGCCAATTTCCCCGATCACCTGACCGAGGCCCAGCGCGTCCCCGACAACCTGGCCTTCCTCGGCGAGCTGGCCCTCAAGCCCGAGGCCAACATCATCAAGCTGCCGAACATCAGCGCCTCGCTGCCGCAGCTGCTGGAGACCATCGAGGAGCTCCAGTCCCAGGGCTACAAGGTCCCCGACTACCCCGAGAACCCCAAGACCGAGGCCGAGAAGGAGATCAAGGACCGTTACGCCAAGGTCCTGGGCAGCGCCGTCAATCCCGTTCTGCGCCAGGGGAACTCCGACCGGCGCGCCCCGATCTCCGTCAAGAAGTACGCCCAGAAGAACCCCAACAAGATGCTGCCCCTCGGCGCCTGGAAGCCCGGCAACAGGGCCCACGTCGTCCATATGACGAACGGCGACTTCTACGGCAACGAGAAGTCGGTGACCGCGGACAAGGCCCTCGACTACCGCATCGAGCTCCAGGCCAAGGACGGCGCGGTCAAAGTCCTCAAGGACAAGCTGGCCGCCCCCGCCGGCGAGATCCTCAGCGGCACCTTCATGAGCAAGAAGGCCCTGCGGGCCTTCTATGGCGAGCAGATCGAGGGCGCCAAGGCCCAGGGCCTGCTCCTGTCGCTCCACCTCAAGGCCACGATGATGAAGGTCTCCGACCCCATCCTCTTCGGGCACGCCGTGTCCGTCTTCTACGAGGAAGCGCTGGCCAAGCACGCCGCGGCCCTCAAGGAGTGCGGCTTCAATCCCAACAACGGGCTCGGCGACCTGTACGCCAAGATCAAGACCCTGCCCGAAGCGAAGCAGAAGGAGATCGAGGCCGACATCCAGGCCGTCTACGCCAAGCGGCCCCCGCTGGCCATGGTCGACTCCGACAAGGGCATCACCAACCTCCACGTCCCGAGCGATATCATCGTCGACGCCTCCATGCCCGTCGTCGTCCGCGAGTCGGGCCAGATGTGGGGCCCCGACGGCAAGCTCCACGAGACCAAGGCCATGATCCCCGACCGCTGCTACTCGCGGATCTACAAGACCATCATCGAGGACTGCCAGGCGCACGGCGCCTTCGACCGGGCCACCATGGGCAGCGTCCCCAACGTCGGGCTGATGGCCCAGCAGGCGGAGGAATACGGCTCTCACGGGACGACCTTCGAGATCCCGGTCGACGGCACCGTCCGCGTGGTCACGGCCGACGGCCGCGTCCTCATGGAGCACGCCGTCGAGGCGGGCGATGTGTGGCGCCTGTCCCGGGTCAAGGATGTCCCCGTCCGGGACTGGGTCAAGCTGGCCGTCAACCGGGCCAAGGCCACCGGCGCCCCGGCCGTGTTCTGGCTCGACCGGGCCCGGGCCCACGACGCCCAGGTCATCGCCAAGGTCGAGCGCTACCTCAAGGACCACGACACGGCCGGCCTGACCATCGAGATCATGGACCCCGTCGAGGCCATGAAGTATTCCCTCGGGCGCATCCGCAAGGGCCAGGACACCATCTCGGTCACGGGCAACGTCCTCCGCGACTACCTCACAGACCTCTTCCCGATCCTCGAGATCGGCACGAGCGCCTACATGCTGTCCATCGTGCCCCTGCTCGCCGGCGGCGGCCTGTTCGAGACGGGAGCCGGCGGCTCGGCCCCCAAGCACGTCCAGCAGTTCGAGAAGGAGAGCTACCTGCGCTGGGACTCGCTCGGCGAGTTCTCGGCCTTCGCCGCCTCGCTCGAGCACCTGGCCGCGGCCTTCAAGAACGCCAAGGCCAAGGTCCTGGCCGAGACCCTCGACGCGGCCATCGGCAAGTTCCTCGACAACGGCAAGTCCCCGGCCCGCAAGGTCGGCCAGATCGACAACCGGGGCAGCCACTTCTACCTGGCCCTCTACTGG
This sequence comes from Candidatus Aminicenantota bacterium, assembly GCA_017999365.1. GTDB lineage: Bacteria > Acidobacteriota > Aminicenantia > Aminicenantales > Saccharicenantaceae > RBG-16-66-30. Next base: position 365,047 of record JAGNLW010000001.1, on the reverse strand, counting down.
GCCGAGGCCCTGGCCGCCCAGGACAGGGACGGGGAGCTCAAGGCCAAGTTCGGGCCGGTGGCCAAGGCCCTCGGCGAGAAGGCGGCCGAGATCGACGCCTGCCTCATCTCGTTCCAGGGCAAGCCCGTCGACATGGGCGGCTACTACCACCCGGACAAGAAGAAGCTCGACGCGGCCATGCGGCCGTGCGCGACGCTCAACGCCATCATCGACGCGCTCTGAGGCGCGGCGGACCGGACAGACACGTCGCGGCCCCGTCGTTCCGGCCGCACGCCGGAACGGCGGGGCCCTTTCTTTTTCCGGAAGACGGGCGTTTGGGTTATAGTGAGGGAAAAGGAGATGTCCATGGACAGGACCCGCCGACCGGCCCCCGCGAGCGTCGACGCCTACATCGCCGGGTTCGAGCCCGAGGTGCGGGCGGTCCTGCGCAAGATCCGGGCGACCGTCCGTAAGGCGGCGCCGGGCGCGACGGAGAAGATCAGCTGGGGCATGCCCGCTTATACCCAGGACGGTGTGCTGACTTTTTTCGCCGTTTTCAAAGACCATGTCTCCATCTTCCCGGGTCCTGAAGGCATCGAGAGGTTCAAAAAGGAACTCGCTCCCTACGGAACGTCGAAGGGGACGGTGAAGTTCCCGCTGGGCACGCCGGTGCCCTACGGCTTGATCGCCCGCATCGTCAAGTTCCGGGTCAAGGAGAACAAGGCCCGGGCGGCGGCCAAACGGGCCAAGACGACGAGATAGGAACGGGCGGAGGCGGTCCCGGCTCTTGATCCGTCCGGGTCAGATGAACTTCTTGACTCCCGGCACCTTCGTCAGAAGCCAGGCTAGGCCGAACGACCCGGCCACGGCTGCGGGAGCCACGAACAGGAACTTGAGCTCAGGAGCGACCGGCAGCGGCTGGGCCAAGCGGGCGATCGCGACGGCCACCGGGGCCTGCACCACATAGGCGCCGAACGCGGCCCGGCCCAGGGCCCGGGCGAGCGGCCCGGCGCCGTCGAACCGGCGCTGGAAGAGGCCCAGCAGCCAGACGGACGAGCCGGTCGCCGTGATCCCCTCGCCGGCGGCGATGACGGCCGCCGGCCAGTTCATCCCGCCGCCGAGCGGATCCGTGTTCTTCATGTTGAGCAGAATGGCCGCGACGATCATCCCCGCCCCGCTGAGCGCCGTGCCTCCGGCCCACCGGCGCAGCCGGTCGGGGACCGGGTCGAGCCAGCCGTTCTCGGCGCAGGCGATGCCGAGCGCGAACAGCCCGACGCATTGGGGCCACTGCCAGACGTGCAGCACGAAGATCTGGTGGGAGTCGATCGGGAAACGCAGCCGGACCGCGAACGTGGCCGCCGCGATGCCCGCGGCCAGCCCGAAAAGAAGGGACGCGCGCCACGGGCGGGGAGAGGTCCGGGCCGGGCGGACGACGCGACAGGCGGCATACCCCGCGGAGAAGATCAGCAAGGCCAGGACGAACCAGAGCGGGCCCGGATCGAGCTCCTTCAGCTGGTCCCGGAAGAACCAGGCCAGGGACCGGCCGCGGCCGTCGCCCATCCATCTGACGACAGGGAAGACCACGAGCAGGAAGGCCAGGAAGGGTGGGCCGAGCCGGACGAGGCGGTCGCGCAGGAAGCCCGCAGGGCCCTTGCGGGCCAAGGCCCGCGGCACGAGCAGCCCGGCGATGAGGAAGAACAGCCCCATCGCGAACATGGACCCGACGGCCACATAGAACGCGGCGGGGATGATGAAGGCCTTGTTCGTCGACGGCTCGCGGTAGGCCCAGGACCCGATGTCCGCGTAGGTGATGAGGACGTGGCCCGTGATGACGCCGGCCACGAGGAAGGTCTTGAGGTTGTCCAAATAGGCCCGGCGCGGGGCCGGCGGATTCGCGGCCGAAGGTCCATTCATGTTCGCTTCGGGCGGGGACCGGGCCCTCGTCTTCCATTCCTCCCCGACATGGGACGATGATAGGCTCGGGCGGGCCGGCTGTCAAAGCTCTCCCGGGGCGAAGGCCCGATCGTATCCTGAAGATCTCGACCGGCGGGGATGGAGTGAGAAGAGAGCGTGGAACGGAGCGTCGTTTAGAATGAGACTTGTGGATACCAACTGAAATAGTTATACTATAGTATAACAACAGAGAGGAGGGCTTGGATGCGCTACGCCGGAGTCAAAGAGCTCAAGCAGAAGACCATGGATCTCCTGAAAGAGGCCGAAAAGGGCGATATCATCATCACGGCCTACGGAAAGCCCGCGGCGGTCCTCCACCATGTGGACGAAGAGGACTTGGCCGATTATCTCATCGAGAACGACCCCGAGTTCCGGACCAAGATCGAGGACGCCTACGCCGAATACCTGAGCGTCGGAGGAGTGGAGGCGGGCGATCTCGTCAAGAAGCTCGAGAAGCGCCGTGCGGGAAAAGCGGCTTAAGGTCGCCTTCGCTCCGGCGGCCGTCCGGGATGTGGAAAGCCTTGCGGAAGAGGAGGCGATCCCTTTGATCGGGGATATCCGGTCCTCTCTAGAGACGCGGCCGATCCCCATAGGCAAATCCCGGATCAAGAAACTCTCCGGCTACGATCCTCCTTTATACCGGCTGCGGAACGGCGACTTCCGGGCCTATTACCGGATAGTCGGAAACGAGGTCGTCGTTCTTGCCGTCACCCGCCGGAAGGACAGCGCCAAGCGCCTGAAGCGGATCTCCGAAAAGCCGACGTCCAAATATGGCTTTGGCCTTCACCGGGGGAATCTCAGAAAGGCGGGCCGCGCCTGAGCATGATTTTGACAGAAAGCAGACCTTTGGTCAATATCGGTTCAGGTCGGCCACAATGGTCAAGGAGATCTCCATCACCTTGCCTCAGAGAAGACCTTATCAGTTCGTCCGGCAGTTCAAGATCACCCTTCTCGAGACCGATCCTCCGGTTTGGAGGAGGATCCAAGTGCCGGAATACTATACGTTCTACGAACTGCACGTTGCGATCCAGGACGCCATGGGCTGGTTGGACTCTCACTTGCACGACTTCAAGATCCGGCCCCTGCGGCGGGCTTGCTTGGGCATTCGGATAGAATCTCCATTTGCGCTCGATGACCTCGAAGAAGAAGCGCCGCTCCTTACGACCGAAGTGGCCGTGGCGGATTTCATCAAGGAGCCGGGGGACCGGGCACTTTATACCTACGATTACGGCGATGACTGGCAGCATGACGTCCTTTTTGAGGGGAGCCATCCCAGGGAACGGGGCAAAAAGTACCCGACTTGTGTGGCGGGCGAACTCGCGGGCCCGCCTGAGGATTGTGGAGGGATCCCGGGGTATTACGACTGTGTCAAAGCCCTTAGAGAAAGCGATAATTCCGAAGGGCTACTGGATTGGTTGGGCCGCTGGCGGCCGGATCGCTTCGACCCGACGAGGATCAAGTTCTGGAGCCCGCTGCGGAGATTGAAGCTTGCTCTCGGAGAATGATCGTCCTTTCAAAACGGGCCTCTCGGTCCTGGCGGTCGCTGTTATGATCGCCTGCGGGAAGGACGGGCATCGCGCCGGCCGGACGATCCAGGACGGCGTCGAATCGGTCGAGAACGGGACCGGGATCTACGCGGTCAAAGCAGAGCCCAGAGCGCTGACCCTGCGCGAGGAGTTTCGGATCGACCTGGAAGACGAAGCGGTCGCGGCGACCGGCCTGACCGACATCGAGAACCTCGACGCGGACTCGCGAGGCCGTATCTTCATCTACAGGCGTTATGCGACCTCGGGGAACACGGTATTCGAATTCGATAGCCGCGGCCGTTTCGAGCGTTCGTTCTGTCCCATCGGCCAGGGGCCCGGGGAAGTCCAGAATCCTCGCTTCATGCGACTGAATGGAAAGGAAGAGATCCCCGTCGTCAGCATGGGCAGCCGGAAGGTCCTATTCTTCGATGCGGAGGGGACCGTGCTTCGTACGGCGGACCTGCCGGCCCTTTTCTTCCCTCTGCCTCATGGATTCGTGCTCCTCGCCAATGGGGATTATCTCGTCACCCACATCCGGGTGGATCCCCGAACCCTGGATATGCTCAAGATCAGCGTCGGCCTGTTCGGGCCCGACTTCAACGAATGGCGCGAGCTCCGTGCGTACCCTATCCCGGAAGAGACTGACCTCAAGACCATCTTCACCGACTTTCCCGTGGTCGCGGCGTCTCGAACGTCGATCTTCCTGACCTCCATGGCTTCTTCCCGGGAGATCGAGGTCTACGACTTGGCAGGCCGTTTGATCCGCAGGATCTTGGCGGACTATCCGGCGGTCGATATCCCTCGCGGCTTCCGCGAAGAGTTCCTCGGCCCGCTCCCTCCCGACCATCCCTATCGGAGGAACCTGGCCTTCCCGAAAACATTTCCGCCTTTTCTGGCCCTTTATGCGGATGATCGCGAGCGTCTCTATGTCGTCGGGCATGGGAAGAATCCCGCCGCAGGAGCCAACACTTGTGACATATTCTCGCCGAGTGGCGACCGCATCATGCGAACGTCCTTGGGGTATCAGACGCTCGAACTCGGCCCCCCCCTGCGGGATATCGTCATCAAGAACGGCCGCCTGTATTGTGTCCGGGAGAAGCCCAGCGGATTCCCTGAGGTCCTCGTCTTTTCCCTGCACTGGACGATGGACTGAGAGGGATCCACAGACATCGTCCGCCTGCCAGCCGGGTCGTTGACAATCGGGACGACTATCCATAGAATGCCCCTCCCGAAACAGGAGGTCGCCATGTCGTCGCTTCGCATTCGAGTCGCGCTCGTTCTGGCCCTGGCCGCGGTCTCGCTCACCGGCATCGCCCTGATGAGCGGGGAGCCGATCACCGTCAAGTCCGGCGCCGTCGTCCTGCCCATCACCGGACTCGCCATCGAACTCCCGGCTGACACCCGCGACGGCTTCACCTGGAGCCTGGCCTCCAGTTACGCGCTCTCCAATAACGGAACGGTCTTCGACGGCCGCGACGTCATCGACGAGAAGATCAAGGATAAGCTCGTCGCCGGATGCTGGGTGCAGGTCGGTTATTTCAATGCCGGGGACTGCCGGGCCACCGTAGCCCAGGCCGAGTTGGCCGACGCCTGGAGCGAGGAACGCGATCTCTTCGGCATCCACTGGTGCCTGCGCGGCGGCACGTTCGAATTCGACGGGGATCTCGGCAAAGTCCCGGCCGTCGTCATGTGCGCCCACCGCGACGGGCGGAAAGACCTCCTGATCTACCGGTTCTTCATCGACATGCCGCTGGGGACCGCGCGGGAAACCCTCGTCGCCGCCCTGGCGAAGGCTCCCGTGGTCGAGCGCGTCGCCCTCGCCTGGCAACAGGACGCCTGGGCGGCCGTCAAACCGCGACACCGGCCCGAGGTCCGTGACCGGGGCGACGTCGCGCCCGTGCGGACGGTCAAGCTGGCGAAGAGCGGCCTGACGCTCGCCCTGCCCGATGACGGCTTCGTCTGGCTGGTGCGCGCCCCCGGCGAGGAGGACGCCGTGGACTGGCTCGAGATCATGGCCCCCGCCATGAACGAAGCGAACATCGAGATCATGCGCATACCCGGGATGACCTGCCAGGAGGTCTTCGACGGCATCACGACCGAAAAGCGCTACGACGCCCCTCCGTCGAATGTCCCCACGGGCTGGACGGCCGGCCCGACCCTGGTCGTCGACGGGAAATGGGAGCGGGTGGTCGGCCGTTCGGTCGGCGGCAGCGCCATCCTGGTCGGCCTGTTCAACGTGCCGGACCAAGGGCGCGGCGCCGGCGATTTCGCCAAGCTCGCCCCGATGCTGGAGGCGATCGCCAAGGCCGCCGAAGCGCTCTGAACCGGCTTCGATTTTTCCCTTGACAAACGCCTGCCGTGGTCTTATCCTGTAAAGGGTGAACAAAATGGTAAACACGTTGAGACGGGAACTGACCCTGCGGCAGGCCAAGGTCCTCAAGGCCGTCGAGGACTTCATCCTCGGCCACGGCTACGGCCCGACCATCCGCCAGCTGGGCGCGGCCCTCGGCCTGCCCAACCCCTCGGCCGTCCTCAAGCACCTCCAGAGCCTGGAGCGCAAGGGCTACATCAGCCGCGCGGACGGCGGGATCCGGGTGGCGGGCTGGCCCGCCCTCGTCGACAGCCCGGTCCGCGTCCCGGTCGCCGGGCTCGTCCCGGCCGGCGGGCCGCGCGAGTCGTTCGACACGACGGGCGAGGCCATGGACGTCCCGTCCTGGATGGTCGGCCGGCGCCGGGGCAACGTCTTCTGCATCCGGGTCGACGGCAAGAGCATGATCGACGCCTACATCGACGACGGCGACCACGTCCTGCTCGAGCGGACCGACCTGGCCAACTCGGGCGAGATGGTCGTGGCCATGCTCGACGACGGCTCGGTCACGCTCAAGCGGCTGCGGCGGGACAACGGCCAGGTCACCCTGGTCCCGGAGAACCCGGCCTTCCAGCCGATCGCGGCGCCCTCGGCCAAGATCCTGGGGCGGGTCATCGGCGTCATGCGCAAGTACTGAACGGGGGAGACCCCCGATATCGCGTCCCCTTCGCGGAAGGGGAGAACAAGAGAACGGATCGCGCCGAAGAAAGGAGGAGAGGTGTCCCTGTCGACCAACGGCCGGCGCTACATCGTCCACGTCGACATCGACGCCTTCTTCGCCGCCGTCGAGGTCCTGCTCGACCCGTCCCTGGCCGGCAAGCCGGTCATCGTCGGCGGCCTGCCCCACGAGCGGGGCGTGGCCTCGACCTGCTCCTACGAGGCCCGCAAGTTCGGCGTCCACTCCGGGATGCCGCTTCGCGAGTGCTACCGGCTCTGCCCCCAGGGCGTCTTCGTCCGCGGCAACTACCACGTCTACGAGTCCTTCTCGGAGCGCTTCTTCCGGGTCCTGCACGCCGCGACGCCCGACGTCGAGGAGGCCTCGCTCGACGAGGCCTACCTGGAGCTGACCCGCTGCGGCCGCCTCTACCCGTCGTTCCCGGAGGCGGCCCGCGAGATCAAGCGGCGGGTCGAGCGCGAGATCGGCATCACCGTCTCGGTCGGCGCGGCCCCGAACAAGGTCCTGGCCAAGCTGGCCACGGGCCGGGCCAAGCCGGCCGGCTTCTTCGAGATCCGCGAGGGCGAGGAGGCGGCCTACCTCCGCGACCTCGGCATCGAGGCCCTGCCCGGCATCGGGCCCAAGGGCCAGGTCGTCCTGCGGCTGATGAACATCCACAAGATCGGCCAGCTCTGGGACCTGCCGCGGGCGACCCTGCACACGCTCTTCGGCTCGGGCGGCGACGACATCTACCTCCAGTCGCGCGGCCTCGACAGCCGGCCGCTCGTCTCGCGGACCCTGCCCAAGTCCGTGTCGCGGGAGACGACCTTCCTCGAGGACCTCTGGGACAAGCGCCTGCTCCTGGCCCACCTGGCCTATCTCTGCGACCGGCTGACCCTGGCCCTGCGCCGGGACCGGCTCTACGCCCACGTCGTCGAGGTCAAGGCCCGCACGGCCGACTTCAAGACCGAGATCAAGCGGCGCCTGCTCCTGTCGCCCCTCCAGGACACGGCCGGGATCTACAAGGTGGCCGAGGAGCTCTTCCTCGAGCTCTTCACCGGCACGCGGCTGGCCCTGCGCCTGGTCGGGGTCAAGGCCGCCGAGCTGGTCCGGATCCGGCCGCTGGCCCTGTTCGAGCCCTACTCGGAGCGGCCGGAGCGCCTGGGCGGGGCCATCGACCGGGTCCGCGACAAGTACGGCTTCGGCTCGGTGCTGACGGCGCGGGAGAGGATGCTCGACGCCGTCTACGCCGCCGACCCGCGGCGGGGCTACGTCCTCAAGACCGCGTCCCTGACGAAGTGAGAGGGGAGAGGCGCGCGCCATGTTCGTCCCGCTGCGCATCCATTCGGCGTACAGCCGGGGCCGGGGCAGCGTCACCCTCGAGGAGGCCTCGGGCTGGGCGGCCGCGCGGGGGCTCCCGGCCGCGGCCCTGGCCGACGCCGGCAACATCTACGGCTGGGGCAAGTGGAAGCGCGTCGCGCCGCCGGGCGGATACCGGCCCCTCTTCGGCTGCGAGCTCGAGCGCGGCGGCCGGCGCTTCGTCTTCCTGGTCAAGACGCGCGAGGGCTACCCGAACCTCATGGAGATCTTCAACGGGCAGGAGATCCGCGACGCGTCGGGCCTCGTCGTCATCTACATCCCGGACGGGAAAGGGGACCCGGACGAGGCGGCGGCGCTGGCCGGGCTGCGGGAGCGGGTCGCGCCGGGCGACCTCTACATCGGGGCGGAGTTCGCGAACTTCCGGCGGATATCGGGGACATGTACCCTTGGTACGTGTCCCCGTTCGCCGGCAGATCCTGGGGACACGTACCAAGGGTACATGTCCCCATCCTCGCCGTTCGCTGGCCTCCCCGTCGTCTGGGCCAACCCGGTCAAGTACCTGACCGGCCCGGAGCGGCTCATCCTCCTCCACGCCATCGACAAGAAGGTCCCGTACCCGCCCGAGCGCGACCGGCTCCTCGCGAAAGTGCGGATCTTCGGCCCGGACCAGGAGGCCCTGGCCCTGCGCCGCTTCGGCGACGCCGCCAGGGACGCCCTGGCCCGGACGGCCGAGGTCGCGGGGAAGTGCGCGTTCACCTTCGAAGGCCTCGTCCCCAACCTCCCGGCCGACCTCTTCCCGCGCTCGCTGCGCGAGGTCGTCGCGGAGCGCCTGGCGGCCGCCAGGGACCTGACCTGGAAGGAGCGCCAGCGGGCCCTCCGCGAGCTCGCCGCCGTCGAGCAATCGGGCTTCGGCCCCTACTTCCTCGTCGTCCACGACATCGTCGAGTTCGCCCGCCGCCGCGGCATCCTCCACAACCTGCGCGGCTCGGGGGCCTCGTCCTTCCTGGGCTGGCTCCTGGGCCTGTCCCACGTCAACCCCTTGGCCTTCGATCTCTACTTCGAGCGCTTCCTCAACCGCGGCCGGCCCGACCCGCCCGACATCGACCTCGACTTCGACTCGCGGCGCCGCGACGAGGTCCTGGCCTACGTCCTCGAGCGCTACGGCTCCGGCCGGACGGGCGCGGCCTACGTCTGCTCGCTCAAGGACTTCGGCGGCCGGTCGGCCCTCTACGAGACCCTCCGGGCCTTCGGCGCGCCGCCCGACGAGGCCCGCGGCCAGTCCAAGCGCGTGCCGTACTTCGCCGAGCCGTCGTGGCTGAGACGGGCCGCTCCGGCGCCGGGCCGCCTCGAGGCCTGGAAGCTCGCCGCCGAGCTCCAGGACGTCTACCGCGAGATCTCCCTCCACGTCGGCGGGGTCATCCTGACGCCGGGACCCGTCGAGCGCTGCCTGCCGCTCGAGACCTCGGCCAAGGGCCTGCGCATGACCCACTTCGACAAGGACGCCGTCGAGGACCTGCGGCTCATCAAGCTCGACCTCCTCTCGGTCCGGGGCCTGGCGGCCGTCTCGGAGACCAAGGACCGGCTCCGGCTCCGGACGCTCCCCGAGGGCGACGCCGCGACCTACGACGCCCTGCGGAAGGCCCGGACGGTCGGCTGCTTCCAGGTCGAGAGCCCGGCCATGATGAACCTCCTGCGGCGGATGAAGCCGACCGACGTCCACGAGATCACCCAGGCCCTGGCCCTGGTCCGGCCGGGGCCGACCGAGAGCGGCATGAAGGAGGCGCTCCTGCGCCGGCGGAACGGGCGAGGGGCCGCGAGAGGCGGGGACACGTACCAAGGGTACATGTCCCCGGGCGACGACCCCTTCCTGGCCCGCATCCTGCCCGAGACCGGCGGCATCCTCCTCTACGAGGAGCAGGTCATGCAGGTCGCCGAACGGGCGGCCGGGATGCCTCCGGAGGAGGGCGACCTCCTGCGCCGGAGCCTGCGCAAGGGGCGGGGCGGCGACCCCGCCCTGCGGGCCAAGTTCGTTCGCGAGGCCGGCGAGCGCGGCTACGCGGCCGCCGAGATCGAGCGGCTGTGGAAGACCATGGAGAAGTTCTCCTCCTACTCGTTCAACAAGGCCCACAGCGCCTCCTACGCGGCCATGGCCTACCAGGCCGTCTACCTCAAGGTCCACCACCCGGTGCCCTATCTCGCGGCCGTGCTCAACGCCGGCGGCGGCTACTACGACCTGCCCGAGTACGTCGCCGAGGCCAAGCGCAGCGGCGTCCGCTTCCTGGGCCCGGACGCCAACCGCAGCGGGGCCGGCTTCGAGGTCGAGGCCGGGGCCATCCGCGTCGGCCTGACCTCGATCAAGGGGCTGGGCCTCAAGACGATCGACCGCCTCCTCGGCGAGCGGGCGGCCGGCGGCGACTTCCTTTCGGTCGAGGACTTCCTGGCCCGGACGAAACCCGGCCAGGCCGAGCTCCTGGCCCTCATCCGGGCCGGCGTCTTCGACTCCCTCGAGCCGCGGCGGACGCGCCAGGTCCTGCGCTACTTCCGGGGCCTCGAGCACATGGAGGAGGTCGCCGACATCTCCGCGGGCGAGAAGCGGCGCATGCTCTTCGAGTCGCTCGGCTTCCTGCCCGAGGGCGACGACCTCGATCTCTACGAGGGCAAGCGGCCGCCGCTCCGGATCAAGGACCTCGGGGACCGCGCCGGGACCCTGGTCGAGCTCCTGGTCCGGGTCGTCGACGCCCGCCAGCGGGTGACCTACGGCGCCCTGCACGGCGGCGACGGGTCCGGGGGCTTCGGGGGATATGGCCGGCCGGGCGGCGGGAACGGCGACGGGGACGGGGAAGGCCCGGAAGAGGCGGAGGACGAGCGCGGCGGCTACGGCGTCGGGACGGGCGGCGCAAAGTATTTTTACATGTTCGAGGACGAGACGGGCCTGCTCCAGGGCATCGGAGAGACCCGCTGCGCCGTCTACGGGACGCCGCCGGTCTGTTTCCTCCGGGGCGAGGTCCGCAAGGACGGGGAGGGCGTCCCCCAGATCACCCGGTGCGCCTTCCTGAGGTCGTTCTGAAGATGGGGACACACCTATTGGCACGATTTCGGCTGTAAACACTGATACGGAGGTCGATATGAACGGCTACCGGTTCTCGGCTTACGTCGTCCGCGACCGCGAAGGCTGGGCCGCCCACTGCCCGGAGTTCCCGGACTGCCGGGCCCGCGGCGGGACCTACGAGGAGGCCCTGGACAACCTCCGCGACGTCATCCGCATCTTCGTGGAGGACGGCCTCGGCGACGACGAGGCGCCGCCCCAGCACGACGATGCGGCGTTGACGACGCTGAACGTCTGACGTCCGCGGCCGGGCGTTCCCGCGTCCCCCCTCGGGCCCCGCTTCGGCCCGTGCCCCCTCCGGTTTTCCCATCTTCCCCCCGTAAGCCCGTTGGATTAGAATACCTCTTCGCTCCACCATCCTTCGAAGGAGTCGACCATGAGAAGAAGCCCCGGACTCGCCCTCGCTCTCTTGGCCCTGCTCGTCCTCGTTCCCGCCGCGGCCGCGGCCCAGGCCCCCGCGCCGGCCGCGTCCGCGCCGCCGGCCAAGCGGTCCATCGCCCTCGACGACCTGTTCAAGATGAAGAGCGTGGGCTCGCCGCAGAGGTCGCCCGACGGGAAATGGGTCGCCTATACCGTCGGTTCGACCGACCTCGAGAAGGACAAGCGCGACTCCGACCTGTGGATGGTCGGCTGGGACGGCGGCGAGGAGATCCGCCTGACCTCGGGCCCCGACGGCGAATCGGCGCCCCGTTGGAGCCCGGACGGCCGCTACCTCTCGTTCCTGGCCTCGCGCGGCACCGAGGAGGAGAAGAAGCTCGGCGCCCAGGTCTGGCTCCTCGACCGCCGCGGCGGCGAGGCCTGGCGGCTGACCGAGGTCAAGGGCGGCATCGACGATTACGCCTGGTCCCCCGACGGCAAGCGCCTCGTCCTCGTGGTCGGCGAGAAGGACCCGGCCGACGAGCCCGAGAAGATGGAGGGCTGGAAGCGGAAGACGGCGCCGCCCGTGGTCATCGACCGCTATCATTTCAAGGCCGACCGCGAAGGCTATCTCAAGCGCCTGTGGACCCACCTCTGGCTCTTCGACGTGGCCGCCCGCAAGGCCGAGCCACTGACCTCGGGCCCGGGCCACGACGGCTCGCCCGCCTGGTCGCCCGACGGCGCCCGGATCGCCTTCGCCAGCGACCGCGGCCCCGATCCCGACCGCGCCCCGGACAGCTCCGTCTACGTCGTCGAGGCCAAACCGGGCGCCGAGATCCGGCGGCTGACGACGGCCGCCACCCCCGACGCCACCGAACCGGCCTGGAGCCCCGACGGCCAGCGGATCGCCTTCCTGGTCGGCGACGAGCCCAAGTACTCGGCCTACGCCCAGAACAAGCTGGCCGTCGTGCCCGCGGCCGGCGGCCCGGCGACGGTCCTGACCGAAGCCCTCGACCGGCCCGTCTCCGGCCCGCTGTTCTGGACGCCCGACGGCGCGGGCCTCCTGTTCACGTTCGAGGACGACCGCGAGAGCTGCGTCGGGCGCGTCCCCTCGGCCGGCGGCCCGGTCGAGCGGCTCACGTCCGGCCGGCGCACCGTCTCAGGCATGTCCCTCGGACCGGACGGCGCCGTCACGTTTCTCGGCGGCACGGCCGACGAGGCCGACGAGGTCTGGGCCCTCGAGAACGGGCAGATGAGGCGGCTGACCCGCCAGAACGACGCCCTCTTCGCGGGGCTCCATCTGGCCACGACCGAGCCGTTCACCTCCAAGAGCAAGGACGGCGCCACGGTCAACGGCCTGCTCGTCAAGCCGGTGGGCTACGATCCGGCCAAGCTCTACCCGCTCATCCTCGTGATCCACGGCGGCCCGGCCGGGCAGGACGACTGGGGCTTCCGGTTCGACCTCCAGTACTACGCGGCCCACGGCTACGCCGTCCTGGCCGTCAATTACCGAGGGAGCAACGGGCGGGGGAGCGCCTACCAGAAGGCCATCTTCGGCGACTGGGGGCGCAAGGAGGTCCTGGACCTGCTCGGCGCCGTGGACGCGGCGGTGGCCCGCAAGATCGCCGACCCGGCCCGCCTCGGCCTCGGCGGCTGGAGCTACGGCGGCATCCTGACCGATTACACCATCGTTACGGACACCCGGTTCAAGGCCGGCGTCAGCGGGGCGGGCAGCGCCCTGCAGCTGTCGATGTACGGCAGCGACCAGTACATCCGCCAGTACGAGCTCGAGATCGGACTGCCCTGGAAGACGGCCGAGAGGTGGATCCGCATCTCGTTCCCGTTCTTCCAGGCCGACCGCATCCGGACGCCGACCCTGTTCATGTGCGGCGAGAAGGACTTCAACGTCCCCATCATCGGCAGCGAGCAGATGTACCAGGCCTTGAAGAGCCAGGGCGTCGACACCGGCCTCGTCGTCTACCCGGGGCAGTTCCACGGCCTGTCGGTGCCGAGCTACATCAAGGACCGCTACGAGCGCTATCTGGCCTGGTTCGACAAATACCTGAAGCCGGCGCATTGAGGGGATCACTCATCTCCGAGACTCACTTGAAAAGCCGCCACCCGGGGATCAATAGCCATCATGCCGGATAACCACGATAAGCGGAACCTGCTCGCGGTCAATCTGGCCCTGATCGCCAATGCCGGGCTGGCGGCCCTCAAAACCGCGATCGGGATCCTGGGACACAGTCCCGCCTTGCTCGCGGACGGGATCAACTCCACCTCCGACGTCGCCTATGGGATCATCGTCAAGATCTTCATCAGGAAAGCCCGCAAGCCGGCCGACGAAGAGCACCCTTATGGGCATCGACAACTCGAGAGCATCGCGGCCGTCGTCATCGGCGCCTTCGTCCTGACGACGGCCGTGGCGATCTTCTGGGACGCCATCAACCGGGTCTACGACCTTCTCTCTTCGGGAGCTGCCGTCGCGGGCGCCAGCTCGGGGGCTCAATTCGCGGCGGCGTTCACCGTAGGCCTGAAGATCCTCTTGAGCTGGAGAACAAGACGCATCGGCCGCCAGACGGGCAATCCCGTGGTCCTCGCCATCGCTTCCGACCACCGCAACGATATCTTCGCCGCCGCGGCCGCCGGTATCGGCATCTTCCTGGCCCGCCACGGATATCCGTGGTTCGACCCCCTGGCCGGGGCGTTGGTGGCCCTGGTGATCCTTCGGACGGGACTCGAGATCCTGCGCGAATCTTCAGGGGACTTGATGGATACCGTCCCCTCCGCGGAGATCAGGAAAAGGGTGGAGGCTTGCGTGGCCGGAACGCCCGGAGTGCTGGCCGTCGAGGAAATGCAGGCGCACCGCTTCGGTCCGTATCTCGTCATCAACTTGACCGTCGCCGTGGACGGGTCCATGACCGTGGCTGAGGGGGACGCCATCTCCGCCAGCCTGGAACGGGCCCTCCACAGAGATATCGACCTGCTGCAGCGCGTGCACGTCCATTATCATCCCTTGGCAGGGAGTTCTTCGGTGCCCCCTATCAGCGCGCCGTAAGCTCCTCGATAGCGGCGGCGACCTTGTCCCGGTAGCGCAGCAGGACGAGCGGGTCCTTGGTGTAGTCCTGTCCGGTCGTGAATACCGAGGCTGGGAAGGCGAGGAGCTTCACCGCTTCCGCCGCCGCGGCCCTGAGTTTGACGTTCCCTTTGGCGGCCTTGGCTCCCGCGACGGCCTTCTCGAGCAGCACGAAGTACTCGTAGTCCTCGATGCCCTCGCGCAGGATCTCCCAGCGGATCGAATCGACCGGCCCGCGGAGATACTTGGCCTTGTCCCGGCCCGGATCGCGGTTGGGGGGATAGAGGAACCGGCCGTCGCCGTTGCCCCAGCGGCTGACCTGCCCGTAGGGGACGCCGTAGCCGACCGTGTAGGACATCGGGTCCCGCCATGGGTTCTGCAGGACGCCCGGCGGGAACAGGGTCGGGCTGTTCCAGTAATCGGCCCGCCAGACCAGGATGCCCTTGAGGCCCCATTTGTAGGTCATCCACAGCCACATCCGCAGGTTGACCGCCGGGTGGTCGATGAAGAGCGAGACCCAGGGGGATTGGGGCGCCGTGCAGAGGTAGGACCAGAACTCGCGGCCCTTGGGGGCCAGCTCGGCCACGGCCGCGGGGTCGACCCGGTGGAAGATGGTGCAGCCGATCTCGGACACGTCCATGATCTCGGGCCCGGGCCGGTGCTCGGTGATGAACCGCGTCAGCCGCGGCGCGTTCCTGCGGATGTTGAGCATGCCCTCGCGGACGAAGGGGTAGTCCTTGGGATCGGGCTCGTCGAACCAATAGATGTACTCGCGGCCGAGCCAGCCCATCGCGGCCAGGTGGGCCTCGACCTGCTTGAGGTATTGGCTGAGCAGGGCGTCATATTCGGGCGTGCCCTGGCGGAAGCCGCAGAAGAGGCCCTTCTGGCTGCTGAAGAACGAGCCGGTGCCGAGGCCCTCCAGAGGGAGGTTGTAGGCGTTGAAGCCGAGCTCGTCGAGGACCCGGCGGCCGCCCCGGTCGAACTCGGAAAAATCGACGTCGACCGCCATGCCGTCGAGCGGCATTTCGAAGTCGCCGCCCTCGAGGAGGCTGTCGAGGCGGGCCTCGGACCCCTTGGGGGCCGCGGTGAGGACGAGGTCGTCGAACCAGGCCGTCCCCCGGGTCGTCCCGCCGTTGTCGCGGAAAGCGGGGAAGAGCGTGAGGTCCATGCCGGCCGCTTCGTCGGGCGGGCGCGGGAACTCGATCGTCGCCTGTTTCCAGTCTTTGCCCCCTTCGAAGACCTTGAGCAGGTTGGCGCCGGCGATCCAGGTCCCCTCGGCGGTGAAGAACTCGCACAGGACGGTGCAGGGCTGGCCGGTCTCGCCGGTCCGGGCCCAGAGCGTGAGCTTGAGCGGCGTGTGCGCGGCGAGCGGGAGGCGCGTCTCGTACTTCGCTCCGACGTTCTCGTCGGCGCGGTCGTCGGAGACCAGGAGGGCTCTGCGGCCGCCGTGGGCGCCCTCGGCGACGAACTCGCCGCCGTTCCAGTGGAGGCCGCGTGATCTGACCTTCATCGGATAGAGCTCGAACGGCGAGGTCGGCGCGACGCGATGGGCCTTCATGTCCTGGTAGTAGAGGTCGACGACCCGCTCGAGCTCCTCGCGGGTCTCGAGGTTGTGGTAGGCCTTGATGTCGCCCGTCGGCAGGCCGAACGAGGAACGGACGGAAGCCGTCTCGGGCAGGGCGAAGCGGCGGACCGTGAGCTCGACGGGGACGCGGCAGGACCAGCCGCCGCCTGCCGTCAGCGTGACCGCGCCCACGTAGAGCCCGGGCGCGGCGCCGGCCGGGACCCGGACCGTGATCCAGAGGGGGTGGTTCTCTCCCGCGGCCGCGGTGAACGGGCCCTCGTATTCGGGGAGCGGATCGGGCCACCAGCCGGGTCTCGAAGAAGGGTCCGTCGGCGCGGTCACGCGGACGTACTCGACGCGGCGGACCGTGATGTCCGGCGCGTCGATCGTCGCGCCCGTCCCGCTCACCAGGCGGCCGATGGCGACGCGGACGCCGTCGAGCCTCTCCGACGGGCGGAGGACGACCAGGAAAGGCTCGTACTCGTTACGGGCGGCCGAGACGCGGACGACACCGTGCGCGGCGCCGGGGACCGGATCGTCGCGCATGACCTTGTAGGCGCCTTCCGCCCACCACACGGCACACGGAGGGCCGGCCTGGACGAGATAGCCGTAGGCCGCGGCCGTCGCCGGCCCGCCGGCCGGGGCGGCCTCGACGGAAATAAACCCGAGGCCCGTCACAAGGACGATGAAAGACGACAAGGATCTCCGGATTCCGATCACGGTCCTCTCCTCAGCCGAGCTTCTTGACACGCTTGGCGATGGCCTTGCGGATCTTGGCGTAGGCGGGCGGCGGGCCCATTCGCAGGCCCTTGCCGTCGACGAAGATGGCGTCGGGCTCGCCCCAGGCCTTGAAGACGGCGTGGTCGAAGGTGTCGACGGCCCGGAACTCGACCCGGTCGCCGAACTCGGCGGCAGCGCGCTTGGCTCGTTCGTAGGCCGTGTTCATGCCCGGGCACCAGCCGTTGACGAGGGCCGTGACGGTGACCCTGCCGGGGACCGGCTCGGGCGTCTTCTTGTCCCGGACCCAGCGGGGTGGCTTGGCGTCCGCGGCGAAGGGTTTCCATAAGAGGACCTGCATCCCCACGGCGTCGGCCTTCTTGTAGCCGTGTTTCCTGAACCAGGAGGCCCGCATGAAGACCGGGATGGCCATGCCCCAGGCGGCCATGCCCTTGGCCCCGAGCTCCCGGGCGTCCTCTTCGGCCGCGGCGAGCAGCGCCCGGCCCATGCCCTTCTTCTGGAAATTTCCCCGCCCCCGCTTGTGGCCGTGGACCCAGATGCAGGGAATGAAGTACAGCCCCTCTCCGTCGACGAAGGCCTCTTCGATGGGGACGTATTGGATCATGCCGCCCACGGCGCCGTTGTCGTCGAGGGCCAGTTTGACCCGCAGGCCCCTGTCGCGCATCTTCGCCAGCCATTTCGCCTTGTGGTCGCCGGCCTTCCTCATTTCGTCCGACCAGTCCTCGAGGCAAGCGCAGAAGAGCGGTTCGTGTTCGGCGGACAGAGGAATGATGCGCATCGGGGACCTCCTGCGGGGGCTCTGGGGCGATTCTAGCCCCGGCCGAGGCGCCAAGTCAAAACCCCGGTGGATCAGGGTGGGTGAGAAGAACGCCATAGGGCCGGCGTCTGGAAGAGGGGGAGGCGGTCCCGGGCCGGAACTTGACTTGAGGTCGAAAGGAGCATATAAAATATGATAGAGTATGAAATGGTAAGAAAAACGGTCGTCATGGATGAAAAGCTGGCTGCCGACCTCGATCTCTTCGCCCGGAAGGAGGCCCGGGATTTCTCCGGGGCCCTTCGTTACACGGCCAGGATCGGGCTTCTGGCCGTCGAAAACCCCGACCTGACGATCGGGGAGATCAAGGACATCCTCGAGGCCAAGGCGGAGTACGAAGCCGGACGGGTCACCGCGCTCGATCCCCGGGCTCTCTGATGCGCCTGCTCGAGACGGCGAAGTTCCAGAGGCTCCGCAAGAGGCTCAAGGACAGGCAAGAACACGACGCTCTCAAGGAAGCCGTGCTCCGGATCCTCGAGGACCCGTCGGCCGGAAAAAAGCTCAAAGGGGAGTTCAAAGACCTCCTGTCGTACCGGTTCCAGGTCCGCGGCCAGGCCCGCCGCCTGATCTATAAGAGGGACGGGGACACGATCACCTTGCTCTCGTTCGGCCCTCGGCAGGGCGTCTACAAATGATCAGGAGACGGCCCGGCGCTCGGCCGGGTAGCGCTCGTATTCCCGGGTCTCGATGATGGCCCGGAGATGGCCGACGAGAATGGCAAGCTCGCCGAAGGTGTTGTAGAGCGCGACCGGCGCGACGCGGACGATGTCCGGCGGCCGGAAGTCGGGCACGACGCCGCGGCCGCGCAGGGCCTCGGCGATACGCATGGCCTCCGGGTGGACGAGGGCGACGTGGCCGCCGCGGCGGGCGTCCTCGCGGGGCGTCCCGATCGAGAAGCCGTACGGCGCGGGGGCGAGCAGCGCGTCCGTCATGTCCATGAGGAACCGGGTCAGCCGGAGCGATCCCGCGCGGATGGCGGCCATCCCGGCTTCCTCGAAGATCGCCAAGGAGCCGATGAGGGGAGAGGCGTTGAGGATGGCCGGGGAGGAGATCTGGAAACGGCCCGCGCCGGGCGCCGGGGTGAAGTCGAGCGACATGTCGAATTGGCGGTCCTTGGCCGAGCCGAACCAGCCGGCCAGGGCCGGCTCCCGCCCGAAGTGACGGCGGTTGACGTAGAGGAAGGCGGCCGTGCCGGGGCCGCCGTTGAGGTACTTGTAGCCGCACCAGACGGCGAAATCGACGCCCCAGCGGTCGAATTCGTGTGGGACGGCGCCGACGGAGTGGGAGCCGTCGAAACCGATGGGGATGCCCTTTTCGCGGGCCTGGGCGGCCAGGAACTCCATGTCGAGGAGCTGGCCGCTGCGGTACAGGACCGACGGCAGGAAGACGAGCGCGACGGTGTCGTCGAAACGCCGGGCGATCTCGCGCTCGTCGAGCGTCAGGCCGTCGCCGCTGCCGACGAGGACGAGGTGCTCGGCCGGGTCGAGCCCGCGAAGCCGGAGGACGCTCTTGAGGGCGTAGACGTCGGTGGGGAAGTCGAGCTCGTCGGCGACGATCTTCGTCCTCCGCCCCTCCGGCCTATAGAACGTGTTGACCAGGGCGTGGATATCGACCGTGGTCGTCCCCGACATGACGACCTCGTCGGGGGCGGCGCCGACGAGCGGCGCGCAGCGGGCCCCGAGGCTCTCGGCGAGGTGGAACCAGGGCGGGTCGGCTTCGAGCCAGCCCCGGACGGCCAGGCGTTTCCAGGAGCGGACGGCTGCCGCCAAAGAGCGCTCCGCGTCGCGCGACAGGAGTCCGAGCGAGTTTCCGTCGAGGTAGATGGTGCCGGACGGGACGGCGAACCGCCGGCGGAAACGGCGGAGCGGGTCCTCCCGGTCGAGGCGCCGGGCGTCTTTCCTGAATGCGTTGAGATCGGCTGTCAAACTCTTATCCACTCATGTCCGGATTTGAGGTCCCCGGAGCCGTCTTGGGCCCCGGCCGCCCGAACGGTCGTCTGCCTCGGAAAAAATGGGAAATAGGTATCATGTCCCCCATTTATTTCTTCTTGTCGGGGTAGGGCGGGTGCTTGGGCACCTCGACCGGGTCCTTGGCGATGAGCTCCTGGAGGTGCTTGACGGCCGCCTCGAGCTGGGCGTCCTTCCCGAGGAACGTGGCGTGCGGCAGGTTGTCGACGACGATGTCGGGATCGACGCCGTGGCCCTCGATGAGCCATTGGCCCTCGGGGCCGTAGACGCCCGTTTCCGCCGCCGAGGCCAGGCCGCGGTCGACGAGGACGTTGGACGAGCTCAGCCAGATCTCGCCGCCCCAGGTCCGCGTGCCGATGACCTTCCCCAATCCCAGCCGGCGGAAGCCCTCGGCGAAGGCCTCGCCGTCGGAGGCCGTGCGCTCGTTGCAGAGCACGACCAGGTGGCCGCGGAAAGCGTGCTGCATGTTCCAGGTCGGCTTCCCGACCCGGCTCTGCCAGTAGAACCAGGCCCGCCGCAGGAGCTTCTCCAGGACCCAGGAGTCGATGTTGCCGCCGCGGTTGTGCCGGACGTCGATGACGAGGCCCTTGCGGTCGAAGACGGGGTAGAAGTTCTTGACCCACTCCGTGTAGTTGCCGCCGCCCATGGCGCGGAGGTGGACGTAGCCGATCTCGTTCTTCGAGGTCTTTTCGACCTCGAGCCGGCGGGTGTATTCCCACTCGGAATAGCGCAGGTCGGCCTCGGCGCCCGGCGTCATGGGCACGACGATCTCCTTGCGGACCGGCCCGCCCGCCGCCGGCCGGACCTCGAGCAGGACCTGCTGGCCGGCCGTGTGGCGCAGCAGGAAGGCCGGATCGGCGACGCTCAGGGCCGGGACGCCGTTGATCGAGGCCACGATCTCGCCTTCCCGGATGGCCGACATGGGCTTGCCGAGCGGCGAGAGATTGTCCGGGTATTCGGGGTCGGCGCGGTAGATGTGGTCGATCCGGTAGCCGCCCTTGGCCTCGTCGCGGACGAGGCGGGCCCCCAGGGATCCCGGCGAGATGCTGTCGGTCGGCGGACGCAGGTCGCCGCCGCGGACGAAGGTGTGCAGGGCCGAGAGCTCGCCGACGAGATGGGCCAGGAGGTCGTTGAGCTCGGCCCGGTCGCTGACGCGATCGACGAAGGGCCGGTGGCGCTCGAGGAGGCCCTCGTAGTCGACGTTGTGGAGGTCGCGGTCGTAGAAGTAGTCGCGCTCCATGCGCCAGGCGTCGACGAGCATCTGGCGCCATTCCTCGCGGGGATCGACGGAGAAGGCCCACTTGGAAAGGTCGATCCGCCGCTCCGCCAGGGTCTGCTGCGTCGGCTGGGCCGTGCCCGCGTCGATGACGTAGAGGTCGCCGCCTTTGCGGACGAAGAGCTTCTTGCCGTCGGCCGTGAGCTCGAACTGGCGGACGTCGTCCATGATCGTTCGGGCCTGGACGCCGCGGTTCTTGATCTCGACGGCCTGGAGCTTGGGCTGGCCGGCGGCGTTGGAGCCCTCGTCGATGAAGAACAGGGCCTTGTCGCCGACGGCCAGGTTGCCGTAGACGCCCGGGGGCAGGGGGAGCTCGAAGACCCGCTCGGACAGGCCGGGGAGAGCGATCTCGACCTTGACGCCCGGCGCCGGCTTGGGCGCATCCTTGGCGGCGCCGGCCTTAGTTTCGACGCCCTTGTCGTCGCCCGGCTCCTTCTTCTCGCCCTGCAACTCTGTCGCCGGGGCGAAGGGGAAGGGGTCCTTTCCGCTCAGGGCCGCCGCGTAGATCTTGGTCGTCTTGTCGAAATAGGGCTCGGGCTGCCGGGCCCCCCAAGGCGAGCCGACGACGCTCTCGAAGTACCGGTCGGACAGGAAATAGAGCCATTTCCCGTCCGGGCTCCAGGCCGGCCCGTAGGAGTCGACCCGGTCGTTGGTCAGTTCGGCCCGCCGGCCGGTCGCGGCCTCGTGGAGGACGATCCGGCTGAAACCGTTCGGGGCGCCTTCGACGTAGGCCAGCCAGCGGCTGTCGGGGGACCAGGCCAGGCCCGAGAACATCTCGACCTCGGACACGGCGATGCGGGCCAGGGACTTTTTGGCGACGTCGAGGAGCCAGAGCTGGTAATCCTTGTCGGCGAAGGCCAGCCACTTGCCGTCGGGAGAGGGCAGGCCGTCGAAGCGGAGGACCTTGGCCCCGTCCGTCAGGCGTTCGGCCGGGCCGAGGCCGTCGGCCGGATAGCGGTGGAACTCCCATTCGCCGGTCTCGTCGGTGAGGACCATCAGGCTCTTGCCGTCGCCCATGAACCGGGCCGCCCGGGCCCGGACGCCCTCGCGGCGGGTGACGCGGACCCAGCGGCCGTCGCCGACGGGGGCGACGAAGACGTGGCCGCGGGAGACGAAAACCGCCCGGTCGCCGTTCGGCGAGACGTGCCCCGAGGTCAGGTAGTCGAGCGGGCGGTTCACCCAGCGCTCGCGCATCTGATCGAAGTCGGAGGGCAGGGTGACGGCCAGGGCCTCGTCCCTGTCCGCGGCGATGTCGTAGACGCGGAGGTCGGCCACGAGCTGGTAGGCGACGCGCCCGGCGTCGAGGCTGGGGGAGCTGGCGTCGAAGCCCTTGTGGAAGGTGTGCTGCCTGAGGGCGCCGCCCCGGAGGTCCATGGACCAGATGTTCATGGAGCCGTCGCGGTCGCTCAGGAAATAGACCCGGTCCTTCCAGACCATGGGGTTCTTGCTCGTGCCGGTGTAATCGCTGGTCAAGGGCGCGGCCTCGTCGGCCCCGAGCGCGTAGGACCACAGGTTCTGGGCCGTGCCGCCCTTGTAGCGCTTGGTGTAGCTGCCCTGGAAGGGGAGGCGGGTGAAGTAGAGGGTCTTCCCGGAGGGCTCGAACGATCCGTCGGCGGCCTGCGCGAGGGGCAAGACCGTCTCGGCGTTCGCGGCCGGGTCGAGGACGACGAGCTGGGTGTTGGGCAGCGTCGCGTACTTCTGGGTGCCGTAGAGGATCTTGCCGTCCGGAGTCCAGCCGACGACCGTCCCGCCCAGGCCGGAAAAAGTGCGGCGCGCGGGCAGCCCGCCGGTGAGGGGCATGGTGTAGACCTCGGTCGGGCCCTCGTACTGGGCCGAAAAGGCCAGGGTCCGCCCGTCGGGCGAGATGGCCGGGCTGGACTCGACCCCCGTGTGCGACGTCAGGCGCCGGGCCGCGCCGCCGCGGACGTCGACCGTCCACAGGTCGCCTTCGGACACGAAGACGACGGTGTCGCCGTGGATGGCCGGAAAGCGATAGTAGCCGGTGCGCCCGGCCGGTTCGGCGGCGAAGGCGGCGAAGGTGGCCGCGACTAGGATCGAAGCGAGGGCGAGGGCTCTTTTCATGGCGGAATCCTTTCCGGAAGGCATTCGCAAGGGTCAATTTTAAACCATAACCTCGGCGGGAGGGCAAGGTTTTTGATGACCGTGCCCGGGGATCGTCGTATCATACGGGCCGGGGGCGCGGCGGGGTGGCCCGCCCTCGAAAGGGACCGCCGATATGGGAGACGGACGGTTCTATTCCCAGGAATTAGACAAAACGGCCGGCCGGAAGGGTCTTCATAAGCGGAACGTGTCAAAGCGTGCCTTGACCACAGAGGAACTGTACGAGCGCCATGGAGAGGGTCTTTATCGCTACCTGCTGTTCAAGCTCGGCTCGGCCGAGGACGCCGAGGACGTGCTCCAGGAGTGCTTCTGCCGGTTCGCCCGCTACGACCTGCGCTGGCGGCTGGTGCGCGACGTCCGGGCCTTCGTCTTCCGGGTCGCCCGGAACGAGGCCGACCGGTCCCTGCGGCGAAAGCTCGGGAGGTGCGAGGGGGAGAGGATGATCGCCTCGGGCGCGGCCCAGGGATTCGCAGCGGCTATCGCCGCTCCCGAGGAGCCGGCCCTGGCCCTGCTCCTGCGGCGGGCGGGGGAGCTGCCGGCGGAGCAGCGGGAGGCCGTCTACCTGAAGGTCTTCGACGGCCTGACCTTCAAGGAGATCGCCTCTGTGAGCGGCGTCTCCGTCAATACCGCGGCCAGCCGCTATCGCTACGGGATCGACAAGCTCCGGGAAGCGTTGGGGGGAAAGCCGTGAAGGGCCGAGAAAGGAAGAACGAGGCGCGGGACGGCTTCAAAGCTGGCGCGGCCGGCATCCAGCGGGAACTCGGCCGGCTGGCCGCCGCGCCCGTCCCGCCCGGGCTTCGCGAGCGGGTCCTGGCCCGGGCATCACGGGAGCGCCGCGAGGCGGCACTTCCGCCTTGGATGCGCGTCGTGGCGGCCGGCTGTGCGGCTTTGATCGTAGCGTTCCTCGTCCTCGATCCTATCCAGAGCCGGCAAGAACAGGCCCGACTGGCCGCGCTATGGAACGGCCGCCCCGTGTCCGCGGCCGTGGCGGACACAGAGACCGAGTTGGCCGAGGCGGGGATCGGAACGGAGGCGGCACTCTGGTCCAAGTATCAGAGAATGGCGGCGGCCGCGGCCCTGAAGCCCCCGGACAGGGCATCTTTTGAAGCTCTCGAACGACTCAAAGGATGGTGGGAATATGAAGATCCGGAAGATCCTTATTAGGATCGGTATCGGTTTCCTCGCCTTCGTCGCGGCCGTTCTCGCCGTTCGCGCCGTCCTCAACTTCACCGAGGGCCGGGCGTTGGCCAGAACACTGGCCGAGCTCAAGTCCCGAGGGATCCCCCTGACGGGCAAGGACCTGGCCCCCCCGTGCGCCGACGAAGACAACGGCGCCCGCCTTTGGAAGGCTTACGAGAACATGTCGGTGATCCCCGGGCGTCACATTTTCAAGCCGGGAGGGCCGGCCCACAAGGACCGGGAAATGGATGTCCGCGGTCTTATCTCCCGGTCCTGGCGGGATCATACGAACGGCCAGCCGATCACTCCCTCCGACCGGGCCGCTCTCAAAGAGGTGATCCTCAAGAACGAGAAAGCCTTCGCGCTCCTCGCCGATATCGGAGGAAAGCCCTGCTTCCTCTACCGGGATCCGTCCGATCCCGTTTTCTTGAGCCTGATGCCGGACGCGATCCAGGCGATCGGGACGGAAAGGCTCTTGTTTTTCTCCATCCTCTTCAGCGCCGAAGAGGGCGATTGGAAGGGCGCGATCGACCGGCTCGGGGTCGGCTTGAGGCTGGCGCCGGTCATGTCCCTCGAGGGAACGCAGATGGCGTTCCTGATCTCGCTGGCTTGCGCCAACCTCCTCACCCAGCCCCTCGCGGACATCTGCCGCGGTCGGGAGATCGCGGCCGAGGACCTGACTCGCCTCATGGCGGTCCTGGAGCCGGGCCCGAGGCGGGACCGTCTGGCGTTGGCCTGGCGCGGCGAACGCATCGCTTTCGTCGAAGTCGGGGCTTATCTTCTCGAGGGGGACCTCGGCGATCTCGGTTCCGTCTGGGAGGGGCGGCACTGGTGGCATAAGATCGCCATCTGGCTGGCGCGGCCG
This sequence comes from Candidatus Aminicenantota bacterium, assembly GCA_017999365.1. Taxonomy (GTDB): domain Bacteria; phylum Acidobacteriota; class Aminicenantia; order Aminicenantales; family Saccharicenantaceae; genus RBG-16-66-30. The sequence continues at coordinate 340,183 of JAGNLW010000001.1, read as the reverse complement.
CTCGTAAAGAGGGACCTGCGCCGGTCCCTGCCGAGTTACGAGTTCCTGGAGGCGCAGGCCAAGCTCCCTTATTATCAATGCCGCGACGCCCTGAGGGCCCGTGACGAGGAACTCCAATCCAAGCCCTGGTATGCTATCGCGTCGAAGATGATGATCGGAAGCGCCGAAGCGGCTTTCATGAAGACGGCCAAGACGGAAGCCATCACGTTGGCTTCGCGAACCGGGCTGGCCTGCCGGCTTTACAAGAGCCGGACGGGGCATTATCCTCAGACCCTGGACGAGCTCGTTCCCGGCCTATTGAGCGAGGTCCCGATCGACCCGTTCACGGGGAAGCCGCTGGTCTACCGTCGCGAAGGAGAAGGCTTCATCGTCTACAGCCTGGGCTCGAACGAGAAGGACGACGGCGGCCGATCGACCTACAATATCACCCAGATGGTCATGCCCAAGGACGACGACTGGTGCTGGAGGGAGGACCGATGACCGGAGCGCCCATTCCGTACCACGCCATCGACTGGAGCGCGGTGCCGCGGACCGAGCATAAGGGGGAGACCGGGACGTCGTTCTGGCGGACGCAGCAATACGGCGGCCTGAGGATCCGCATCGTCGAGTATTCCCCGGGTTATGTGGCCGACCACTGGTGCCAAAAAGGGCACATCGTCCACTGTCTCGAGGGCGAGTTCGTCAACGAGCAGGAGGACGGCGCCCGGACGGTCATGGCCAAGGGCATGACCTACGTCGTCTCGGACGGGGCCAGCTCGCACCGGTCCCGGACCGAGCACGGCGCGACGCTCCTCATCGTCGACGGGGACTTCCTCAAACCGGCCTAGGTGCCGGTCGCCGGGGCACCCCCCGGCCCCATTCCGCATCATAATCGAACGTATCTATCTGTATTTAAATAGAATAATTATTTTTGAGAAATATGTTGACTATTTCTAACAAATTGTTAGAATAATATCACTATGTTAGAATTAATAAACATCAGGTTCCATTCGGAGGGGTGATGAAAAAGACCTTGGTCCGCTTCGTTGTGGGTCTGCTGACGTTGGCAGGCCTGGGAGTTTGGGCGTTCGCGGGCTCGCTCCCCTGGGACGCCGGGGAGATCGTCGTGGCGGGCCTGGCGCTCGTCGTGGTCGGTCTGGCCGCTTACCTTTAGGGCAGAGAGGAGGAACGATGAAAAAGACGATCGTCATTTTCGCGGTCGGCACCCTCGTGCTGGCGGGTCTGGCGGCCTGGATGCTCAAGGGCCGCGTCGCCGGCGACGGCTGGGAGATCGCTACGACCGGCATCGCGTTCATCCTCGTCGGCTTCGCCGCCGCCCTCGGCCTGACGCGGCTCGGCCGCCATCGCCGCGGGGAACCGGCGGAGGACGAGCTCTCGAAGAGGATCATGACCCGGGCCACGTCCCTGGCCTATTACGTCTCCCTCTACATGTGGCTCTTCGTCTTGTACATAGGCGACAAGGTCTCCCTTCCGGCCCACAGCCTGGTCGGCACCGGCATCGCCGGCATGGCCGTCGTGTTCCTGTTCTGCTGGCTCGGTGTGCGGTTCTTCGGGACCAGGAATGTATAACCGGATCAGGGAGCTGAGGGCCGTGGCCGGGCTGTCGCAGCAGGAGCTGGCCCTGCGCGTGGGCGTCCGCCGCGAGACCATCGTCTTCCTGGAGAAGGCCAAGTACAATCCCTCGTTGCGCCTGGCTCACGACATCGCCAGGGTGTTCGGATTGCCGATCGAAGAGGTCTTTCGTTTCGACGAAGGCGCCAGAGGAGGTCAGTAGACGCAGGCCCGGGCGGCCTCGGCGTAGACCCGGAGGTTCTCCGGCGGCGTCTCGAAGAAGTGATCGCAGCAGGACAGGATGTAGCCGCCGTCGCCGCCGACCTTCTCGAACAGCTCCCGGACCTTGGCCCGGATGGCCTCGGCCGGGCCCGCGGTCAGGACGTTGAACTGGTCCAGGCCGCCGATGAGAGCCAGGCGCCCGGCGATCTTGGCCTTGAACTCCCACGGCTCCTGGTTGCCGCCGATCGACGGCGGGGCCAGGGTCTCGGAGGCGTCGCAGCCGTTCGCGGCGATATGCTCTTCGATGCCCTTCGTCCCGCCGCAGGTGTGGTAGACGACCCTGAAGCCGAGGGCGCGCAGGGCGTCGTGCATCTTCCGGTCGTACGGCAGGCAGAACTCCTTGTGGAGGGCCGGCGAGATGAGGGTCGACGAGGCCGCCCCGCCGCCCGTCTCGACGACGTCGAAGCGGGCCCCCTTCATGGTCTCGATGAAACGGAGCTTCTTTTCGAGCAGGATGCCCAGAAGCTCGTGGACCCAGGCGGGGTCGTCATAGGTCTTGAGGATGAGGGCCTGGGTGTCCATGAGCAGGGCGGCGTGCTGCCAGCAGCCGGCTTGGTCGCCCCAGACGAAGCCGCGCAGGATGCCGGCGTCGCCGACGGCGCCGTAGGCCCGCGCGGCCGCCGCGATGTCGAGCGCGCCGACCGGCATGTACCTCTCGATGAGCAGGATGTCGTCGTCGCGCTTGATGAGGAAGTCCGTCACCCAGGTCGTCATCCGGTCGCCCTCGGCCGTGTAGGTGAGGACGCCGCCGGGGGTCGTGATCTCGTGCCGGACGACGCGGTGATCGGGATCGGCGCTGACGACCGTGGCCTCGTCGCGCCACTCGGAGGTCGAGAAACGGCCGAAGTCGGCGCCGGCCATCCAATAGTTGCCCATGTTCTGGGAGAATTGAACGGCGGCGTCCAGGCCGACCGCCGCGAAGGCTTCGAGCTCCGAGCGACCGCCCATATAGGTCTCGAGGTGATAGCCCTGCCATTGGTGGACCGTGGCCGGCAGGCGGTCCGGCTTACCCCGGGCCAGGGCCGTGAGCAGGCGCTCCTTCGAAGTCACCCCCGCAGTATATTTGATTTTCCGCCCCCGTTCCATTAAAAGAGGGTCACGAAGGAGGCCCCCATGATCCGACCGCCGTCGCGCCCCGCCCTGTCCGCCGTCTTTACCGCCGTCGCCCTGGCCGCCCTCGCGGCCTGCGCCAGGCCCGTCCCGCCGGAGCCGGCCGCCGCTGACGCCGCCGCCGGGCGCCCGCCCGTCCCGCTTCTCGCCGAGGACGCCGTCCGCCTGTCCAACGATCCGGCCAAGACCGAGCTCTTCCGCGACGTCGGGCTGGGCCTGTTCATCCACTGGGGCCCGAACAGCCAGGTCGGGACCGAGATCTCCTGGCCCCTTTACAACGCCTCCGACGAGTTCGTCCGCAAATACTACGCCCTGGCCGAGACGTTCGACCCGGCCGACTTCGATCCCGCCGCCTGGGCCCGTCTGGCCAGGCTGGCCGGCATGGGCTACGTCGTCTTCACGACCAAGCACCACGACGGCTTCTGCAACTTCGACACCGCCTACAGCGACTTCAAGATCACCCGGACGCCCTACGGCAGGGACATCACCGCCCAAGTGGCCGAAGCCTTCCGCAAGGAGGGCCTCCTGGTCGGCTTCTATTACTCGCCGGGCGATTTCCGGTACCAATGGGAGACGGGCCGGCGCACCGGCCACATCTATGAACCCGAATTCGACAGTCCGGCCCCGTTCGGGCCGATGCGGAAGAGTTTCATCGACTACGAGCGCGGCCAGCTCGAGGAGCTCCTGACCCGCTACGGCGACGTGTTCCTGCTCTGGTTCGACGGCAAGTGCGAGCCCCTCAAAAAGCACGCCTGGCGCGTCCGCCAGGACGTCTTCATAGGCCGCGGCGAGATCCCGACGCCCGAGCAGGAGATCCCCGGGAAGCCCGACGACCGGGCCTGGGAGAGCTGCCTGACGACGAGCTACCAATGGTCGTACCTGCCCGGCGCCGTCGTCCGGCCGTCGACCGAGATCGTCGAGAACCTCGTCCACATCCGGGCCCGCGGCGGCAACCTGCTCCTCAACGTCGGGCCGCGGCCGGACGGCCGCATCGCCCCGGCCGACGAGGACGTCCTCCGCGACCTCGGCCTGTGGATGATGCTCTACGGCGAGTCCGTGCGCGGCGTCCGGCCCTGGACGGTGACCAACGAGGGCGACGTCTGGTTCACCGCGAAGCGGGCCGAAGGGACGGTCTACGCCCTGGCCGGGCTGGAGTCGAACGCCCGGACCCTCGTTCTCTCTTCCGTCCGGGCGACCCCGGCGACCAAGGTCACCCTGCTCGGCCAGGAAGGGGAGCTCCCATGGGAGCAGACGCCGTCCGGCCTGAGGATCGAGGTCAAGAGGACCCAGACCATCCGCCTGGTCAAGGCCAAGCCGGAGCCGGACCGCGCGGAGACGAGCGACGTCCAGCGGCTGACCTGGGGCCTCGAAGCCCCCGTAGCCGTCAAGATCACGGCGGTCGAAACCCCCGCCGGACCGGCCAAATAGGCCCGCCGGAGCCCGGGCTCAGACGTTGCCGAAGCGCGGATTGACGACGTTGCTGTAGATCGAGCCGAAGCGGTAATTGACGCCGATCTCGAAGCTCAGGTCGTAGCCCGTGGCCAGGCGCTTGAGCTCGAGGAGGATCTCCTCCGGCGAATACTCGCGGCCGGGCAGCGACAGCTGGTCGCGGATGCGGCTGTAGCGGCCGCCGACGTTGAACGAGAAACCCCGGAACAGGTTGATGTACACCCCGAGGTCGGCCCGGAGGTTGTTGTACTTGAGGTCGGGGACGAAGGTCGAGCCCTGGACCGAGGCGCCGATGGAGCCCCACGGCTCCTTGATCTCGAGGACGATCTGCAGGGCCTGGCTGAAGAGGTTCTCTTTTTCCTTGCCGTAGATGGTCAGCTCGTAATAATCGCGCATCGTGAAGCTGACCCGGTACTGCAGGCGCAGCTCGCGCCGGGTGGCCTCGGCGTAGGGGAAGATGTTGTACTCGACGCTCGGCCCGAACGAGGCGTAGAGCCGGGCGTTGTCGTAGGTCGAGGAGTAGAGACTGGTCCCGCCTCCCCACGACCAATGGCCGTCGATGGACTTGAAGACCGAGAGCGAGGCGTTCTTGCGCTTGGAGTCGCTGATGATGGGCTCCTCGTCGGGGATCTCGTAGCGGCGGTGGTTGAAGTTGGTCCCGGCGTAGAGCCGGAACTTCATGGCCTCCGTGGTCCGGTTGGCCGAGAGGTTGACCTGATAGCTGTAGCGCTGGGCCTGGTCCTCGAACTCGCCGCCGCCGCGGACGCCGACGCCGAACACCCAGTAGTGCCAGGGGTCCGACTTGGGGGTCGGCCGGTAGTCCTTTTTCTGGGCGTAGCTGATGGAGATGAACTCGGCCAGGGGCGTGTCGTAGACGTAGGGGATGAGCCCCTGCTTGAGGACGTTGACCAGGCCCTTGCGGAACTGGTCCTCGGTGTCCGTCGGCTTCGAGAAATACTTCAGCGTGGCGTCCTTGCCCGCGTTGCGCTTCAGGCCCATGAAGGCCAGGGTGTACTCGGCCCCGCCGCCGCCCGTCTGCTGGCGGGTGACGATGATCTGGACGTCGGCGCTCTGGCGGTCGAGGACGTAGTTGACGAAGGTGATCTCGGTCTTGATGTACTCGAAGTCGCAGGTCCGCCGCTCGCAGTCGAGGTAGACGTTGGGGGCGACGCTGCGCAGCTCGTCCGGGGGGACGATCTGGGCCCGGGCGGCCAAGGGCGAGAGGAGACCGGCCAGCAGGACGGCGGCGAGGACGGCCGGGCGCCTCATTTCGTCCTCACGAAGACCTGGGACCAGGGGATGACGTTGATCTCCGAGCCCCGGGCATAGTCCGGTCCTGAGAGGTAGCGCTTGTAGAGCCAGGACTGGATGACGTAGATCCGGACGATGGTCCCGGCCGGGACCTCGGCGGCCGGCACGACGGCCTCGGTCCCCTCGAGATGGTCGCGGCTGAAGAACTCCCGGCCCGTCTTGAAGTCGTAGGCCCGGACGTCGACGGGCGAGGGGAAGCGGGTGAAAGCCCAACGGATAGCCAGGTCGGCGCCCGCGGGCAGGATGGACGGCGCCGGCGCGGTTAGGGCCAGCCAGGCCGGCAGGGGATGCCTTTCCCGGACGACAGGGCGGTCGGGGACGGAGATCTCGAGGTCGAGCTCGGCCGGCCGCTTGTCCCGCTCGACGAGGACGCGCTTCTCGAAATGGTCCTTGAGGAAGTCGAGCTTCTGCCCCATGGCCGTGACGCGGGCGTCGGCCGCCGGCGGGCCTTCCTGGGAACGCCGGCGGACCTCGGCGTAGACCCGGACCTCGAAGACGTCGAGGTCGTTGTTGTAGTCGTAGCGGGACAGGCTCGCCGTCGGGTAGAAGGTCAGGCGGACGAAGAGCGGCTCGGGGCGGGCCGTCTCGCCGGCGGCGGCGGGGTCCTGGGCCGCGGCGATCGCCGCGGCGGCCAGGACGGCCAGGCCCGTCGCGATAAGGGTTTTCAGGCGCATGGTCGTCTCCTTCGATCTGAGGCATTATACAGGACGGGGGGCGGCGAGGCGAGACCGGGCAGGCGGCGTCCCCGCGGCCCCGCCGCGGTCTTGTTTCGACCCGGACGCTGTGCCATAATGGCCCGAGCGGCGGGGCCGAAACGGCCCGGCCCGAGGGAGGGACCGATGGGAAACACAAGGACGATCTGGGAAGGGGACATCGCTCCGGACTTCACGCTCAAGGACCACCGCAACCGCGAGTTCAAGCTGTCCGAATTCGCCGGGCGCCGGGTCCTGCTGTCGTTCCATCCGCTGGCCTGGACGCCGGTCTGCGCCGAGCAGATGAAGGCCCTGGAGAGCCGCAAGGCCGTTTTCGACGGGCTCAACACCGTGGCCGCCGGCGTCAGCGTTGACTCGTTCCCGGCCAAGCACGCCTGGGCCAAGGAGCTGGGCATCAAGGAGACGCGGCTGCTCTGCGACTTCTGGCCGCACGGCGCCGTGGCCCACGTCCTGGGGCTCTTCCGCGAGGACGACGGCTTCTCCGAGCGGGCCAACATCGTCATCGACGAGCGGGGCCGCATCGTCCTCATCAAGCTCTACGACATCCCGCAGCTGCCCGACTGCGACGAGATCGTCGCTTTCCTCAAAGCGTGAGCCGGGTGGCGGGCGGCCGTATCGTCGTCGCCGGCGCCTCGGGCTTCATCGGCCGGGCCCTGGCCCGGGAGCTCGCCGGCGCCGGTCATGCGGTCGTCGGCCTGACCCGCCGTCCCGTCGCGCGCTCGAGGGACGCGCGTCCCGGCGAGATCACCTGGGCCGCCTGGGACGGCCGGACCGCGTCCGGATGGGGGGCCCTCGCGGACGGCGCCCTGGCCGTCGTCAACCTGGCCGGGGACAACCTCGCCGCGGGCCGCTGGACCCGGGCCAAGAAGGACCGCATCCGCCGCAGCCGGACCGACGCCGGGGCGGCCATGGTCGAGGCCGTCCGGGCGGCCGCGACGAAACCCCGCGTCGTCGTCCAGGCTTCCGCGGTCGGAGCCTACGGACCGTCCGGCGACGAGCCGCTCGACGAGGGCTCGCCGTACGGGACCGGCTTCCTGGCCGGGGTCGTCCGGGACTGGGAAGCGTCCACGCGGGCCGTCGAGCCGCTGGGCGTCAGGCGCGTCGTCGTCCGTTCGGGCTTGGTCTTGGGTGACGGCGGTGGGATCTGGCCCCGGCTGGTCCGGCCTTTCCGCTTCTTCGCGGGCGGCCCGCTGGGCCGCGGCCGGCAGGGTTTCTCCTGGATAGCGCTCGAGGACGAGGTCCGGGCCGTCCGCTTCCTCATCGAGCGCGGCGACCTCGCCGGGACCTTCAACCTGACGGCCCCGGGGCCCGTCCGTCAGAGGGATTTTTGCCGCGAGGTCGGCCGGGCGTTCGGCCGGCCCTGTTGGCTGCCCGTGCCGGGCTTCGTCCTGAAGGCGCTGTTCGGGGAAAAGGCCCGGGAGACCCTGCTCACGGGACAGATCGTGCGGCCCGCGCGGCTCCTGGAGGCCGGCTTCGCCTTCCGTTATCCCGACGCGGCCGCGGCCGTTTCGGCCCTGGTCAGACGAGGACCTCGCGGGGGATCTGCCTCAGGTTGAAGTTCGAGGCCATGCTCCGGCAATAGGCCCCGGCGCACAGGACGGCCAGGACGTCGCCGCTCTCGGGCAGCGGCATGGACCGCTCCCGGCCGAAGACGTCGCCCGTCTCGCACAGGTTCCCGGCCACGGTGACCCGGGCCTTGTGCGTCCCGTCGACCCGGACGGCGTTGACGATCTCGTGGTGGGCCGTGAGATAGATGGCCGGCCGCGGCACCGTGTTGAAGGTCCCGCCGTCGACGCAGGCGAAGATGTTGCCGTAGCTCTCCTTGACGTACTCGACGCCGAGGAGCAGGACGCCGGCGTCGCCGACGAGGAATTTCCCCGGCTCGAGGGCCAGGGCCCTGACCGACAGCCCGGCCCGGTCCACGGCCTTCGTCAGGTAGGCGATGTAGTCCTCGACCGGGAAGACGTCCCGGGACTTGAGATAGCGGGGACCGAAACCGCCGCCGAAATCGAGGAACTCGAGCGGGAAGCCGGCCTTCTCGACCTCGCGGGCCTTGCGGACCAAGCGGTCGACGGCGATCCGGACCATGCCAAAATCCTCACGGACCCAGCCGGAGCCGAGGTGCTGGTGGAGGCCGACAGGTTTGAAGCCCATCTTGCGGGCCTTGGCGAAGACCGGCAGGACCTTGCCGGCTTCGACCCCGAACTTGATGGGCGTGCCGTCGGAGGAGCGCTTGCCGGCCGTGATGGCCTTGGCGTGGAAGCCCCGGCCGACGCCCGGGTTCCAACGCACGGAGACGCGGATGGCCCGGTCCGGGAATTCCCGCTTGACCTCGCCCATGACGGCGAGCTGCTCGGCGGCGTCGATGTTGACGGTCAGCCCCTCGATGGCGAACACAGAGCGCAGGTCGGTCCGGCTGACGCTCGTCCCCGTATAGAGGATGCGCTCGGCCGGGAAGCCGGCCTTGAGGGCCGTCTCGACCTCGCAGGGGGAGACGGCGTCGACCCAGGCCCCGCGGGCCCGGAGCAGGCGCAGGATGCCCTTGTGGGGATTGGCCTTCATCGCGTAGCAGATGCGGGTTTCGCGGCCGGTATGGCGGCCGAAGGCGTCGTCGAGCCGGGCGTAGAGCTCGAGGATGCGGTCCTTGCCGTAGACGTAGAGAGGCGTGCCGTAGCGCGCGGCCAGCTCGGACGCGTCGCGGCCGGCGATCTTGAGGCGATTGGACTCGACGGCGACGAATCCCGTTTCCCACCAATTCATGTCTCGTCTCCCTTGTCGAAGAGGTCCCTCTGGCCGGCCTTGATGGCCCGGACGATCTCCCGCAGGACGGGGTAGCGGTCCAGCAGCGGCTCGGGCACGTCGACCTTCTCGCCGGTGATCATGTTGCGGATCTGGAGGGCGTTGGCCATGGCCTGGCCGCGGTAGTGGTTGTTCGTGACGACGTAGACCTTGCCGCTCTTTTTCCCCAACTCCTTGATGCGCGTCACCCAGTCCTCGAGCTCGTCGGCGGCGTAGAGGTAGTTGTAGCGGTCGTCCCGGCCGGCCCCCTCGCGGAACCAGTCGGCCCGGTTCCGCCCGTGCAGGCGGACGTAGGCGATGTCGGGGTCGGTGGCCACGGCCGAAGGGGCGATCGAGCCGTCGAAGAGGGGCTGGTCGATGTTGCAGAACGCGGCCTTGGCGCCTCGGAGGGCGTCGTATAAGGCCGGCGTGTCCCAGCTCGCGTGCCGGACCTCGACGGCCAGGGGGTAGCCGGCGAAGGCGGCCAGGAGCCGGGCCAGGTAGCCGGCGTTCTCCGGGGTATTGCGGAACGACCAAGGGAACTGGACGAGAAGGGCGGCCAGCCGGCCCCGCAGGTGGAGGACGTCGGCCGCGACCCTGAAGGCCTCGACGTCCTTGGCCGTGAAACCGGACCGGGCGTGGGTGAAGGCCTGGTGGAGCTTGAGGGCCAGGAGGAGATCCGGGAAGGGTTCGATCCGGCGCAGCCACGACCTGACTAGGCCTGGATCGGCCGGGCGGTAGAAGGTGCTGTTGACCTCGACGAGGTCGATGTAGCGGGCCAGGTAGGGCAGGGCGTGGAAACCGCGGCCCTTGGACGCGGGATAGACGACGCCCTCCCAGTCTTCGTAGCTCCAACCCGCCGTCCCGACGTGGTACTTGGCCATTCGGCGGATATTCTACGCCCGCCGCCGCCATTTCACAATCCGCGAGGCCCATCTCCCTATCGGCGCCCCCTGGGCCCGTTAGCCCGCCGAGAAAATGGGGACGTTTCCATTTATTCTGTTCATCAGATGAACGGGAGATGAAAATCAAAAACAGATATGGTAAAACCAAGGCGAATGGATATGGCCCCCGTCGCGATCGATTTCCTCAGGGGAGTCCCCGAGGCCTACCGCCGCATCGCGGCCGACATCCGGCGCACTCCCCTCGAGCGGTCCGGGCCCCTGAGCCGGGACTTCGGCGCCGACATCCACGTCAAGTGGGAATGCGACCAGATCACCGGCTCGTTCAAGCTGCGGGGCGCCCTGAACAAGCTCCGTTCCCTCTCGCCCGGCGAGCGGGCCCGGGGCGTCGTCTCGGCCTCGACGGGCAACCACGGCCTGGCCATCAGCCACGCCGCGAAGCTCGAGGGTGTCGGCCTGAAGCTCTTCCTGCCGGAGACCGTGGCCGCGGTCAAGCGCGAGCGCATCGAGGCCCTGGGCGTCGACGTCGAGGTGCGTGGGGCCAGCTGCGACAGGGCTGAGGCCCTGGCCCGCGAATTCGCCGCCGGCGCGGGCCGCGTCTTCGTCTCGCCCTACAACGACCCGGACATCGTCCTCGGCGCCGCGACGACGGGATTGGAGCTGGCCGAGGCCCTGGCCCGCTTCGACGACGTCCTCGTGCCCCTCGGCGGGGGAGGGCTCGTCGCCGGCATCGCCGGGTATCTCAAGGCCGTCCGTCCCGGCGTCCGCGTCTTCGGCGTCGAGCCCGATACCTCGGCCTTCATGGCCGCCTCCGTCGCGGCCGGCCGTCTGATCGACATCGAGGAGCGCCCGACCGTCGCCGACGCCGTCGCCGGCGGCATCGAGCCCGGCTCCCTGACCTTCCCCCTCTGCCGCGACCTGCTCGACGGCATCGCCGTCGTTCCCGAGGCCCTCGTTCCCCGGGCCATGGCCCTCGTCCACGAGCGCCACGGCCGGACGGTCGAGGGGGCCGGCGCCCTGCCCTTCGCCGCCCTCCTCCATGAGCCGTCCCGGTGGGCCGGCCGGACCGTCGTGGCCGTCGCCAGCGGCGGGAACATCGCGGCGGCCCGATTCCGCGAGGTGACCGGCCGTGGCTGACCGGGCCGTCCGGTTCGTGGCCGCCGCGGCCGCGCTGGCCGTCCTGGCCCCGGGCTGCCGGCGCGAAGCGCCGCCCGCGCCGGCCGACGAGCCCCGGCCCTACGCCATCGCCATCTTCCAGTCCGTCGACTCGCCGACCGGGAGCGAGGTCCGCCGGGGCATCCTCCAGGCCTTCGCCGAGGCCGGGCTCCGCGACGGCCGGGACATCGTCGTCTCCATCCGCATCGCCAACAACGACCTGGCCGAGGTCCAGCGCATCGCCCGCGACCTCGCCGCCTCGGGGACGGACCTGGTCATGCCCCTGTCGACGCAGGCCCTCCAGGCGATCCTCCTGGCCGCGCCGTCGACCCCCGTCGTTTTCGGCGCCGTGGCCGTGCCCTTCCTCGTCGGCGCGGGGACCTCGGCCGAGAACCACCTCGCGCGCGTCACCGGCGTCGTCTCGACCGGGCCCATCCGCGAGACCGTGGCCCTCATCCGCGAGATCCTCCCCGGGGCCCGCCGCATCGGCTCGCTCTGGACCTCCTCGGAGGTCAACTCGGAGTACTACCTCGACCTGGCCCGCCAGGCCGCGGCCGAGAACGGTTTCGAGCTGACGGCCGTCCCCGTGACGGCCCCGCACGAGATCCCGGCCGCCCTCCAGCGCCTGCTCAACGGCCGCATCGACGTGCTCTTCCCCATGTCCGACAACACGCTCAACAGCGCCTTCGACGTCATCGGCCGGGCCGCCGACGAGAACGCCGTCCCGCTCGTGGCCAGTTTCCTGCGCTCCGTCGACTTCGGGGCCTGCGCCGCGCTCGGCTACGACTTCACCGAGCTGGGCCGGAGGGCGGGGCGTCTGGCGGTCCGGGTCATGGCGGGGGAGAGCCCGGGCCGCATCCCCATCCAGGCCATGGACACGGTCGAGCTGCGCATCGACGCCGGGGCCGCGGCCCGGCAGGGGATCGTTCTCCCGAAGTCCGTCCTCGACCGGGCCGGGCGCTCCGCTAGCGCCGCGACGGGGGGAGAGGCCGCTCCCGGCGGCGGTCCCGGCTGATCGCGAAGACGCGGCGCCCGCCCTCGGCGGGCAGCGAACCCCGGATGGCCACGGCCGTCAGCGCGATGGCGCGGACGCAGGCCTCTTCGAGCCCACGCCCGCCGGCCAGGTAGGCGACGACGGCCGAGGACAGGAAGCAGCCCGTGCCGTGGACATCGGCGGTCCCGTGGCGCGGGTGTTCGAAGACCGCGGCCGTCCGTCCGTCCCAGAGGACGTCGACGGCGCGTCCCTCGAGGTGGCCTCCCTTGACCAGGCAGGCGGCGCCGACGGCCCGGCCGATCGCCCGGGCCGCGTCTTTCATCCCGGTCACGCCCTCCGGGTGCCGGCCGGTGAAGATCCCGGCCTCGTCGAGGTTCGGCGTCAGGAGGTCGATCCGGCCGCGGAAAGCGTCGAGGACGAGCGGCCAGGCCCGCCGCCGGAGCAGGTCCGCGCCCGAGGTCGCCCTCAGGACCGGGTCGACGACCCGGGGCACGTCCTTCCGCCTCGCCAGAAGGCCGGCCACGGCGGCCAAGTTGGCGGCCGTGGCCAGCATGCCGACCTTGATCCCCGCGACCCGGCGCGTCCCGGCCAGGCCCTCGAACTGCCCGACGACGGCCGCCGGGGCGAGCGGATGGATGCGGGCCACCCGGGCCGCGGTCTGGGCCGTGACGGCGGTCAGCACGCCGGAGCCGCGGTATCCCAGCCGTTCGAAGACGGCCAGGTCGAGCAGGACGCCGGCCCCGCCCGAGGGGTCGTAGCCGGCGATGGAGACGAGGTCTTTGATCATGAGGCCGAGGGGATTCTATCACGAACCGGGCCGCGCGCGGCGGTTGACATGTCCGCGCCCGATGCGGTATGACCGGGGCATGGGCGAAGACCTCGTTCGGGTGCGCGTTCTCGCGGGCGGCCGCGTCCAGGGCGTCGCCTACCGCTTCTACGCCGAGAAATGCGCCGCCCGCCTGGGCGTCACGGGCTGGGTCCGGAACCTCGCCGACGGACGGGTCGAAGTCCTGGCCGAAGGGCCGTCCGGGAGCGTGGAGAGCCTGCTCGACGACCTGCGCGAAGGGCCGCGCCTGGCCCGGGTGGAGACGTTCGAGGTCCGGCGGGAGCCGGCCACGGGGGAGTTCTCCGCTTTCCGGGTCGTCTACCACGCCGATTGACGGCCGGCCGCGGCCGTCACCACTCGACGAGCATCGAGCCCCAGGTCAATCCGCCGCCGAAGCTGAGGAGCAGGGCCAGCCCGCCCTTCGGCAGGCGTCCTTCCTCGACCGCCTCGCGCAGGGCCAGCAGGACCGAGGTCGACGAGCAGTTGCCGCGGCGGTCGACGTTGACGTAGAACTTCTCGAGCGGCACGCCCAGCTTCTTGGCCGGGTGCTCGAAGATCCGCGCGTTGGCCTGGTGGCAGATGAACAGGTCGACGTCCTCGAGCCGGTAGTCCCGCGTCCGTCCGGGGGCCCGGTTGGCCTTGTCCAGGGTCTTGAGGATGAGCTCGGGGATGATGCGCAGGACGAACTTCTGGATGTCGTGGCCCCTGATGGCGATGTTGGGCCGCACGGGCGCGTCGTGGTAGCGGGTGTCGTGGCCGGCGCTGTAGGCGGCCTCGACGCTGGTCGTGTCCGTCCCGGTGACGGTCGTGACGATGCCGGAGGCGCCGACGGTCCGTTTGAGGACCACGGCGGCCGCCCCGTCGCCCCACAGGTCGGCGTTGGTGTCGGAGAAGTCGAGGAGCCGGCTGAGGACCTCGGCTCCCAGGGCCAGGCCGTACTCGGCCTCGTTGTCGGGGGCCAGGAGATGCTTGCGGACGATGTCGACGGCGTAGAGGCCGCTGGTGCAGGCGGCCAGGACGTCGAAGGCGGGGATGCGCAGGGAGGTCCGGGCGGTCTTCTCGTCCCACACGCCGGCCGCGACCTTCTTGGCGATGGCCTTGCCCAGGGTCATGCAGGCCGTCGAGGGGAAGATGGCCTCCGGCGTCGAGCTGCCGACGACCAGGATGCCGATGTCCGTCCAGTCGATGCCGGCGTCGGCCAGGGCCCTCTCGGCCGCGAACAGGGCCAGGTCCGAGGTGTTGACGCTCCGGTCGACCCAGCGCCGTTCCCTGATGCCGACGAGGTCGACGATCTTCTGCGGCGTCAGCTCGTCGGGCAGCCAGGGGCGGTCCGTGCCGGGCTTGATGGCCCGGTGGTCGAGCAGGATCCGGACGATGTCCTCGTTCGTGACGATCCTGCCGGGCAGGTCGGTGGCGGGCAGGCATTTGCCGGTGCCGGCGATCTTCACTCGCATGGCCGCACTCGTTGTCCTTTCTGTCTTGGTCTGCTGTTCGAGGCGGGGTCCGCGGACCCGAAGCCCTACCATTATTATCGGATTTCGCGTGGAAGTCAACACGGGGCCGGGCCCGCCCGGCCGGCCGCGATTGACCGGGCCCGGGCTTTCTGCTAAATAGGGGAGGACCATGAGCGACAAGCCCCTCGCCGGCGTCCGCGTCCTCGACCTCTCCCGCCTGCTCCCCGGCCCCTACTGCACGCTCGTCCTGGCCGACCTCGGGGCCGAGGTCGTCAAGGTCGAGGACACCGAGGGCGGCGACTACATCCGGGCCATGGGGCCGTTCGTGGACGGCCAGAGCTCCTATTTCCTGGCCCTCAACCCGGGCAAGAAGAGCGTCTCCCTCAACCTCAAGGCGCCGGCCGGCCGCGGCCTCTTCCTCCGGTTGGCCGCGACGGCCCGGGTCGTCGTCGAGAGCTTCCGGCCCGGCGCCGTCGACCGCCTGGGCATCGGCTACGAGGCCGTCCGGGCCGTCAACCCGGGCGTCGTCTACTGCTCCATCTCCGGCTACGGCCAGGACGGGCCCGACCGCGACCTGGCCGGCCACGACCTCGACTTCTCGGCCCGGGCCGGCATCCTCGGCCTGTGCGGCCGGCCCGGCCAGCTCCCGACGATCCCGCCCGTGCAGATCGCCGACCTGAGCTCGGCCCTGTTCGCGGCGACGGGCATCCTGGCGGCGCTCCGCGAGAGCGACCGGACCGGCGCCGGCCGCTACCTCGACATCGGCATGCTCGACAGCGCCCTGGCCCTGATGGTCATGCCCGTGGCCGAGTACGTCGCCGGCGAGCGCGCGGGCCGGGGCCGCATGCCCCTGTCGGGCAAGCATCCCTGCTACAACGTCTACCGGACGCGGGACGGGCGCGACATCTCCCTGGCCGCCCTCGAGCGCAAGTTCTGGGAGGGATTCTGCCGCAAGGTCGGCCGCGACGACCTCCTGCCCCTTCAGTTCTCGGAGCGTCCCGAGGACTTCACCCTTTTCGAGGCCCTGTTCGCCTCGCGCACGGCCGCCGAGTGGCGCGAGTTCCTGGCCGGGACCGATTTCTGCTGCGGCGTCGTGCCGACGATCGAGGAGGTCTTCGCCGACCCCCAGGTCGCGGCCCGGGGCCTCGTCCTCCCGTCCCTGCCCTCCGGCCCCCGCGTGACCCGGCTCGGCCATCCCCTCCGGGACCGGTCCGAACGCGGCCGCCGCCCCTGCCCCGGCCACGGCCAGCACACCGGCGAGGTCCTCGGCGAGCTCGGCCTGACCGGGCCCGAGCTCGACGCGCTCGAGGCCGCGGGCGTCGTCCGCCGGGGCCGCTGAGGCGGAGAAAGGACACCGACATGAAGCTCGACACGTTCTACCGCAGGGCCGTCGCCGCGGGCATCGCCCGGGACCCCCGCGGGGCCGAGGCCGTCCGCAAGCTCCTCGACGAGGAGCGCGAACGCTCGAAGACGCTCGAAGCGGACGAGCGCGAGAGCTGGCAGGAGGACCGCCTCTTCAATCCCTACGCCGACACCCGGATCCTCGCCGGCGACCCCTCGACCGAGGTCCGCAAGGTCATCGCCGGCATCGACATGGACGCCGCCGAGATCCTGCTGGCCCACACGCTCAACCGGGACCGCGGCGCCGGGATCGACCTCGTGCTGGCCCACCATCCCCAGGGCGTGGCCCTGGCCCAGCTGCCCGAGGTCATGCGCGTCCAGGCGGACATGCTGGCCGCCGTGGGCGTCACCGTCTCCGTCGCCGAGCAGCTCCTCGACAAGCGCATGGACGAGGTCGGGCGGCGGGTCCTGCCGGGCAACCACGGCCGGGCCGTCGACGCGGCCCGCCTGCTCGGATTGCCGATGATGTGCGTCCACACGCCGGCCGACAACTGCGTCAGCGCCTTCCTCGAGGACCTGTTCGCGAGGGAGAAGCCGGCCCGGCTCAAGGACCTCCTGGCCCTGCTCAAGACGGTCCCGGAATACCGGGCCGCCGTCCGCCGCATGGCCGGGCCGCGCATCGTCAGCGGCTCCGAGACCGGCCGCTGCGGCCGCATCTCGATCGAGATGACGGGCGGGACCGAGGGCGCCAAGTCCATCTACGAGTCCTACGCCGCTTCCGGCGTCAGCACCATCGTCGGCATGCACATCAGCGAGGAGGCCCTGGAGAACGCCAAGAAGGCCCACCTCAACGTCGTCCTGGCCGGCCACATCTCGAGCGACACGCTGGGCCTGAACCTGCTCCTCGACGAGGTCGAGAAGGAGGAGCGCCTGGAGTTCGTGGAGGTCTCGGGCTTCGTCCGGACGAGGGCCGCGGAGCGCTGAGCCGCCGGGCTCACAGGCCGCGGTAGTGGCCCTGGGAGCCGAGCGTCTGGATCCAGCGGGCGAAGGAGCGGGCGTCCTCGAGGTCGCTGGCGTCCGGGTGGGTGGCCGCCGAGGCGGCCATGTCGGCCCAGGCCTCGTGCTCGGGCGACTGCATCAGGACCTCGAGGGCCTTCATCGACACCTTGCCCCGGCAGGAGAACGTGCCCACGAGCTTGGCTTTGGCCAGCAGGACCGAAGCGTACTCGAGGGCTTCGCGCGACAGGCGGCTGCCGGTCACCGAGCCGTGGGTCGAGAACAGGGCGATCTTCTTGCCCTCGGGCACGGACTTCAGGAAGATCTCGGCCGGGTAGGGGACGCTGTGGGTCTGGACGGGGAAACCGGCGAAGACGAGCCCGTAGGGCGCCAGGTCCCCGGCCTCGGCCATGGGCTTGAGGACCTTGTCGCCGGAGAGGGCGCCGTAGACGGCCTCGGCCACGAGCTTCGTGTTCCCGGTCCGGGTGAAGTAGGTGACGAGCGTCTTGGCCATCGCGGGCGTCCTTTCGAATCGAGGGCGTTGCGGCTATTCTGCCAGAAAACGGCCGGAATTGCCAACCGTCAGGCGCCGGCCGGCAGCTCGACGGTCACCGAGGTGCCCCGGCCGGGCTCGCTGACGACACGGATGGCGCCGCCGTGCTCCTCGACGATCTTGCGGGTGATGGGCAGGCCGAGCCCCGTGCCGGAGTCCTTGGTCGAATAGTAGAGATCGAAGATCCGGGCCAGGGTCTCGGGGGACATGCCCGGCCCGTCGTCGCGCACGACGACCCGGGCCAGGCCGCCCTCGCGGCCGACCGTCACGGCCACTTCGCCGCGCCCGCCGATGGCCTCGACGGCGTTGGCGACGACGTTGCGGAAGGCCGTCCGGAGCTTGGCCGCGTCGCCCCGGACCCGGACCTCTTCCCCCTCGGTGACGAGCGTGAACCGGATGCGCTCGGAGAGCAGGCGCCGGTAGGGCCGGACCGTCTCCTCGACCAGGGCCTTGAGGTCGACGGGCTCCTTGTCGGGGGTCGTGTCCCGGGCGATCTCCATGAACTCCTGGGCGATCCGCCGGAGGTTCTCGACCTCGCCGATGATGTAGGACATGGATTCCTTGAGGGCCGTGTCGAGGTCGCCGCGCTTGTCCTCGTAGACCTTGAGGACGTGCTCGGCCGAGAGCTGGATGGGCGTCAGGGGGTTCTTGATCTCGTGGGCGACCTTGCGGGCCATCTCGGTCCAGGCCACCTTCTTGCTCATCTCGGCCAGCTCCTGCTCGTGGGCCCGGAGATTGCGGATCATGGTGTTGAAGCCGTCGATGAGGGTCATCATCTCGTCGCGCGAGCGGTGCTCGATGGCCACCTCGAGGTTGCCCAGGCCGACCTCGCGGGTCCCGGCCAGGAGCTTGCGGATGGGGACGATGATCTGGCTCCGGATGCCCCGGGAGAACAGGACGACGAGAACGACGAAGAAGGCCGAGAGCAGGACCAGGAATTCGACGATCTCGCGGGTGGCCCGGCCGAGCTGTTCCCGCTCGAAGGGGAAGGGCAGGGAGATGAACAGGGTCGAGTTGCGGAACTCGTACGGCACGGTCAGGGTCTGGAAGGAATAATCTCCCAGGCGCGTCCGTTGGACGTAGTAGGGCTTGCGCTCGTAGACGAGGGCCTGGTAGGTCTCGCCGTCGAGGATGTCCGGCAGCAGGCCCGTCTCGAAGAACTCCCGCCGGCTCGAGGCCCCGAGGACGGCGTCCTGGTAGAGGATGACGTCGTTCGACAGGGTCTCGCTGATCCACAGGGCCAGGTCCTCGCGGGGCGCCAGGTAGGGCGAGAGCTCGACGCCCTGGACGAACAGGAAGGCCTCCATCAGGCCCTGGGCGTAGCTGGCCCGGACGGCCGATTCCTCGACGAAGCGCTCCGTGAACAGGCTGTCGAAGAGGTTGCGGGTGAAGACCGTGTAGAGGAGGAGCGGGACCAGGGTCAGGACCAGGAAACCGGCGTAGACCCGGTTGGAGAACGACCACCACGGCCGGCGGACCCAGGCCCGGCCGCCGGCGAGGGCAGCCAGGAGGGCCGCGGCGGCGGCGAAGGCCAGCCCGAGGAAGAAGAACCGCAGCGCGTCCACCGCGCCGGTCTTGAGGTCCTTGCGGGGCGTGAACAGGCTGTAACCGCGTTCGCCGGACCGGAACAGATAGGCATCGTAGACCGTGCCCCGCTCCCGGAAGCTCGACCAGAACGGGGGCGCGGCGGCCTGCAGCCGCTCGAGGTCGGGGTCGGCCAGGCCGGCCGTCACCTTGCGCGGATTGAAAAGGGAGACGCCGTCGAGGTCGAAGATCTCGCAGCCGAGGTCGAGCTCTCCGAGCGACGGCAGGGGATCGGTCCGCAGGACCTCGAAATAGGGGTTGGCCGAGTACAGGAAGGGCAGCATTTCGGGGTCGAGGGAGACGTACAGGACGACGCGGCCGATGCGCACGCCGTTCTCGGCGTAGTCCTTGTAGCCGACGAGGAAGTCCTTCTCCCGGCCGATGAAGGTCAGGCTGCGGGGCACGATGGCCCAGTCCGCGGACGGCTCGAGGTCGGGCGGGTCGCCGAGGATCCGCGGCACGTTGAGCGAGAACCGGCTCAGGGTGTTGCCCTCGGCGTCGCGGACCTCGAGGCTCGAATGCCAGTTGGCCTTGGCCACCGAGGTCCGGGCCCAGAGCTCGTGGGCGAAATCGGTGTCCCGGGCCGGCGGCGGGTCCTTGAAGAAGGCCGCGATGTCACTGGCGCTGCGGTCGAGGCCCGGCAGGGACTCCTCGATGAGGAAGCCGCCCCAAGCCTCCTGCGTCAGGACCGTGTGGGCCACGGTCGTCTCGAGCACGGCCCGGGTCCTAAGGACGGCCATGCCGTCGGCCGACCGGGCCAGCCACAGGGAGGCCAGGACGAGGCCGGCGAAGGCGGCCTCGCGGCGGGCCGTCCACGCGGGACGGACGGCGGCGACGAGAACGCCGGCGGCGAGGGCCGCGGCCAGTACGGCGGTGACCGGGGAGGCGGCCGGGCCCGCGGCGGCCCCGGCGGCCGCGGCCAGGGCTATGGCCAGGACGGACGGCAGGACGCGCCGGGCCGGCCTCAGCAGCAGGCGCAGGGCGAGGCCCAGGGCGAGCAGGACGGCGGCCAGGAAGACGAGCAGCCCGAGTTGGAGGGCGGTCCGGGCGGCGTCGAAGTCCCAGCGCAGAAGGGATAGATTGGAGTTGAAGACCGTCAGGCGGACGGCTTCTTCCAGGACGAAGGCCGCTCCGGCGGCCAGGGCCAGGGCCGGCAGATGGGCCAGGGCGGTCAGCGCGGTCGACCGGCCGTCGCGGGGACGGGCCCCGCGGCCGCCCGTGGCCTTGGTCATGACGGCCAGCCCGCAGGCCAGCCCGAAGACGGCCAGCGCCGTCAGCAGGATATCCGCCGGGGAGCGGGTCAGGCCGGCCCAGGAGTCGAAGCCGGCCACGGCCGGATCGAACAGGCGCATCGATTGGACCCGGGCCAGCCGGCCCAATGGGAGCAGGGACACGCGCAAGCCGGCCAGGAGGACCGCTCCGGCCAGACCGGCGAGGACGTCCCGGCCGGCCCGAAAAGCGGGCCCGGACCAGAAGAAGGCCAGTCCCGCGCCGCAGGCGGCCGCAAGGAGGAGGAACAGGATCAGGCGGAGGTCTTCGCGGGCGGCCGTCACCCGGGAGGTCAGGGAGGGCGAGGCCAGGGTGGCCGTGGCGATGATATGTCCCTTCTCGTTGCGGAGCGGGAAGAACAGGGGGCGGGCCTCGTTCGTCTGGCGCGGCTGGCCGGCGAACTCGTCCTTGTGGCGGGCGAAGAACCGTTCGAAGCCGTCGACGTCCTCGCGGAAGTCCCAGTAGTCGATGTCGAAACCGGCCCGGCCGCCGGGCGCGAGGGCGTGGTACTCGCGGATGTGGGCGGATTGCACCCGGGGGATGAAGGCCAGGCGGGTGAAGTGGGCCAACAATCGCTCGCCGCCCGCGACGGGCCGGAGCACGGCCAGGTAGACGGAGGCCTTGTTGCGGACCAGGAACGAGCCGCCGGCCGCTTTGAGCCGCTCGAAATCCTCCCGTTCGATCTGGTCGGACAGGCTCAGGACGTTGCCGAACCAGACCTCGACGAAGCCGTCGCCGTTCGTCAGGGCGACGCCCTCGTTGGCGGCCTCGAGGCCGGAGGAGCGGAAGAGCGGGAAGAAGCCGCCCGGATCGGCCGGGGGGACGAGGCCGTCGAAGCGGGCCGCCCGGGTTTCGAGGCGGGCCGAGACGGCGGCCAGCCGCTGCCGCGTCCGGGCCGCCTGGGCGCGCAGCGAGGCCAGGCTCTTGGCGTCGTAGTCGCGCGACAGGAACCCGGGCAGGACGACGGACAGAGCGCCTACGACGAGGGCCAGGAGCAGGGCCGCGGCCGCCGCGACGGCCGTCCACCGGCGCGCGGTCGCGGGGCCCGGCGCCGTCACAGAAGCTCCGCGCGGATCTCGACGATCCGCAGGGCCATGCCGGGACCGGCCGGGCCCCGGGCCGGCGCCAGGAAGAAATAGACGCGCAGGGGGTATTGGTTCCCGGTCCGGACGTTGCGCACCGACCAACGGGCCTTGAGGATGCCGCCGGCGGCGCCGGGCCGCGCTGACAGGCGGGGCTCGGTCGTGAACTCGGTCGTCCGGTAGACCGAGAAGACGCGGGCGAACACGAGATAGGCCTGGTCGGGCGACAGCTGGTCGGCCAGTCCCAGGGGCTCGGGCAGGGACACGGGGATGGTCCCCTCACCGGCCAGGAGCGGGCGCAACAGGACGGGGGAATCCTGCAGGAAGGCGGCCTCGATCCGCGAGGCCAAGGGCAACGGCAGGGACAGGAGCAGGGTCAGCGAGAAGACGTGGATGCTGATCACGGATAAGGCTCCTCCCCGGCACGGCCCTGGCCGGACGGGCGGGGGAGACGCCTCGATGAGCCCGCCGGGAACGGGCCTACTCGGCCTTCTTGGGCTCGGACTCCATTTCGAGCTTCTTGGTCCTCTTGGCGTCCTTGATGCTGCTGATGCCGGCGATGAGGCCGATGAAGCCGCCGAAGAACAGGATGGGCGGGATGAAGCCCAGGATCAGGTGATAGAGGGCGGACCGGAACAGGGGTGAGAAGATGACCAGGGCCAGGCCGCCGGCCATGGCCAACAATCCTCCGACGACGGCGATGAACTTGCCCATGAGTGGACCTCCCTGAGGTGATGGATGGCTCCTGGATTATAACAGAGCGGTCAGGCCCCGGTCAACGGACCGAGAGGGGGACTTTTCCGTGCGATCGTTCATGAAAAATATAAATAGAAACGGCCCCGTTTTTCATTACAATAGCGGGCAGGGAGGTGGCCCATGCGGATCGGACGGACGGCGCGGGCGGGCGGCGCGGTGCTCTTCGGGATCCTGGCGGCGGCGGCCGCCGCCGGGGCGGCCGACGATTTCGTCTTCGCCGGGGCCCGGGTCCCGGCGGGCGAGAGCCGGGCCGGTTCGATCCCCGTCCCCGGCGGCAAGGACGGCGCGGCGACGGAGATCCCCTACATCGTCGTCCACGGCGCGGCGCCGGGCCCGGTCCTGGCCCTGGTCGCCGGCGTCCACGCCTACGAGTATCCGCCCATCCTGGCCCTCTACCGGCTCAGGGACCTCGTCGACCCGCGCGGCCTCAAGGGCACGGTCATCATGGTCCCCATCGCCAACCTCCCGAGCTTCAAGCGCCGGACGATCTACTACGGGCCCGACGATTGGAAAAATCTCAACCGCGTCTTCCCCGGCGACCCGGCCGGCACGGCCAGCCAGCGCATCGCCGCCGCCCTGACCGCCCACGTCGTCGACCGGGCCGACGTCCTCGTCGACATGCACTGCGGCGACGGCAACGAGGCCCTCATCCCGTACACCTACTGGATGACGAGCGGCGACCGGGCCTTCGACGCCCGCTCCAAGGACCTGGCCCTGGCCTTCGGCCTGACGCACATCATCATCGACGACACGCGTGGCCGCGACCCCAGGGACTCCAAGTACCTGGGCAACACGGCCATCCTCCGCGGCAAACCGGCCATCACGACCGAGGCCGGCTGTCTCGGCCGCACGGACGAGGAGTCCGTCGTCCGCAACGTCCGCGGCTCCCTGAGCGTCATGCGCCACCTGGGGATGATCGACGGCCGCCCGGAGCCCGTCGACGACCCGGTCTGGATCGACAAATACGAGGTCGTCTATTCGAGATGGAACGGCCTCTTCCGGCCCCGGGTCGAGATGGGCTATCACGTCCGCGAGGGCCAGATCGTCGGCACGGTCACGGATTATCAGGGCCGGCACGCGGCCGACGTCCGGGCCCCGTTCACCGGCATCCTCCTCTACGTCATCGGTACGCCGCCCTGCAACGATGGTGAGCCCCTGTTCGAGGTCGGCCGGGTCAGGGAGAAGTGACGGTCCCGTGAAGCTCCGCGGCGTCATCTTCGACCTCGACGGGACCGTCGTCGAGAACGACTACGACTGGACCCGCATCCGGGCCGAACTCGGCACCGGCGAGACCTCCATCCTGGCCTACCTCGACGGCCTCGTGGGCCCGGAGCGGGCGGCCAAGTGGGCCGTTCTGGAATCCCACGAAGCCGCCCAGACCGAGGCCTCGGTCCTCCGGGAGGGCGTCCGCGAGCTCCTGGCCCTGCTCCGGGCGCGCGGCCTGGCCGCCGCCCTGGTCACCAACAACTCCCGCCGCAATACCGAGTTCCTGCTCGGCAAGTTCGGCCTCTCGTTCGACTGCGTCGTGACCCGGGAGAGCGGGCTCTGGAAGCCGTCCGGGGCCCCCTTCCTCGAGGTCCTGCGGACGCTCGGTCTCGCGCCGGACGCCTGCGGTATCGTCGGCGACACCCGCTTCGACGTCCTGGCCGCGCTCGACGCCGGGATCGGGGCCATCTTCCTCCTGTCGGACGAGCCCGAGCTCTTCGACGGCCTGCCCGTCGAGGTCTTCCCCGACGTCGACTCCCTGCGCGACCGCCTCGAGTCGCTCTTCCCCGCCTGATCCTTTCCGCCGGGGAATGGAACAAACCCCGGCCCCCCGTTGTAGTAGGTCATGACGGGCCCGCGGCCGGGCCCCTCGAGGAGGACGAACATGAACAGCCCCGCTCCCCGCCGGTCCCGGACGGCCCTCGCCGCCCCCGCCCTGGCCATCGCCCTGGCCCTGGCCGCCGCCGCGCCCCTGCGCGCGGACGGCTTCATCATCCCCGACCGGCGCCCCGGCGAGCCCGCGCCGCCCCTCAGCGTCAAGTACCACCGGGTCAAGGTCGAGATCGACGGGCAGGTCGCCCGGACCTCGGTCGACCAGGTCTTCCTGAACCCGGGCGGCCGCGACATCGAGGGGACCTACATTTTCCCCGTTCCCGAGGGCGCCTCGGTCTCCGGTTTCGCCATGTTCGTCGGGGACCGCCGGATCGAAGGGGAGATCCTCACGAGCGCCGAGGCCCGCCGGACCTACGAGGACATCGTCCGCCGGATGAAGGACCCCGGCCTGCTCGAGTACCTCGGCCGCGACCTCTTCCGGGCCCGGGTCTATCCCATCCCGGCCCGGGGCGAGAAGCGCGTCCAGATCTCCTACACCGAGGTCCTCAAGGCCGAGGGCGGCCTGGTCCGCTACCTCTATCCGCTCGCGACCGAGCGGTTCTCGCGCGACCCGCTCGAGGACGTCGGCGTCACCGTTCGCGTCTCGAGCCCGGTCCCCGTCGTCAACATCTATTCCCCGTCGCACCGCGTGTCCGTCCGCCGGGAGGGCCCGGGGACCGCGGTCGCCGGCTACGAGGCCCGGGACGTCCGGCCCGACAAGGATCTCCTCCTCTATTATTCGCTGTCGCCGGACGACGTCGGCCTGTCCTTCCTCGGCGAAGACGGCCCCGACGGCGGCTATTTCCTGTTCCTGGCCTCGCCCCGGTTCGCCGCGGCGGGGGAGCGGGTCGCGGCCAAAGACGTCATCCTCGTCCTCGACAGCTCGGGCAGCATGAGCGGGACGAAGATGCGCCAGGCCAAGGAGGCGGCCCGCTTCATCCTCGGCCATCTCGGCCGCGAGGACGCCTTCACCCTGGTCGATTTCGACGACGGCGTCACGCCATTCACGGACGCCCTCGTGCCGGCCACGCCGGAGCACGTCGGCCGGGCCCTGGCCTTCGTCGAGGCCATCGAGGACACCGGCGGCACGAACATCAACGACGCCCTGCTCACGGCCCTGGCCCGGGCGCGCGGCGGCGGCCGCCCCGGCTACGTCCTCTTCCTGACCGACGGCCTGCCCACGTCCGGGACGACCGACACCGCCGACATCCTGGCCAACGCCGCCAAGGCCGACGTCCACCGGTCGCGGATCTTCGTCTTCGGCGTCGGCCACGACGTCAACACCCGGCTCCTCGACGGCCTCGCGACCGGCCACCGCGGCACATCCGTCTACGTCGGCGAGGACGAGGACCTCGAGCGGGCCCTGTCCGGCTTCTACGAGAAGATCGCTTCACCCGTCCTGTCCGACCTGGCCATGGAGTTCCGCGGCGTCGAGACGAGCCGGGTCTACCCCAAGGTCCTGCCGGACCTGTTCAAGGGCTCCCAGCTCGTCCTCGTCGGACGCGCCACAGGGCGCGGCCCCGTCACGGCCGTGTTGACCGGCCGGACCGGCGGCCAGGCCCGCCGTTTCGTTCTGGAAGGGGCCCGGATGGGCTCCGGGGGCCGCCTGTCCTTCCTGCCGCGCCTGTGGGCGACCCGGCGCATCGGCGACCTGCTCGAGGAGGTCCGGCTACGGGGCTCGGAGCCCGAGCTCGTGGCCGAGATCGAGCGCCTCGGGCTCAAATACGGCATCGTCACGCCCTACACCTCGTTCCTGGTGACCGAGCGCGAGGCTCTCGCGCTCGACGCCGCGGCCCCGGCGGCCCGGGAAGCCGTCCTCGGAGGCGTCGTCGCGGGCGCCGGCGCGGTCCGGGCGGCCAAGGCCACGCTCGCCTTCAAGAACGACGACCGTCCGTCGCAGGCCGACTCCGAACGCATCCTCTATAAGGAAGACAAGACCTTCTATCTCAGGGACGGCGTCTGGACCGACAGCGAATACGGCGCGGGCTCGCCGGTCCAGGAGATCGCGTTCGACTCCGAGGAGTTCTACCGTCTCCTGGCCGCCAAACCCGGACTGGCCAAGTACCTGTCCGTCGGCCGCAACGTCGTCGTCGTCTTCGAGGGTACGACGTACCGCATCGTCGCGTAAGGGCCGCTGCCTTGATTTCTCCGGGGCGATTGGTCACAATGGACGGGATTTCGCCCCCGGAGGATCCCGATGCCCGACGACAAGTTGCTCCTCATCCCCGGCCCGAGCCCGGTCGTGCCGCGCATTCTGGACGCCCTGGCCCGGCCCACGGTCTCCCACGTCAGTCCGGAGATGGCCCGCGACCTCAAGGAGGCCTGCGAGAACCTCAAGGCCATCGTCTTCACCGAGAGCGGCGAGCCTTTCATCGTCTCCGGCGCCGGGACCCTGTCGATGGAGATGGCCCTGCTCAACACCGTCGCCCCGGGCGACCGCGTCCTGGTCCTGTCCCAGGGCTACTTCGGCGACCGCATGGCCCAGATCTGCAAGGCCTTCGGCCTCGAGCACGACGTCCTCGAGTGCCCCTGGGGCCGGGCCGTGACCGCGCGCGAGCTCGACGCCCGGCTGAAGTCCAAGAACTACAACGTCGTCGTCTGCACCCACGTCGACACGGCCACGGGGGCCTGCGCCCCCGTCGAGGAGTACGCGGCCGTCCTCGAGAAGGCCGGCTCGCTCTTCATCGTCGACGGCGTCTGCGCCACCGGCGGCTTGCCCGAGCGCATGGATGCCTGGGGCCTCGACGTCGTCCTGACGGCCGCCCAGAAATGCCTGGGCGCGCCGCCCGGCCTGTCCGTCCTGGTCCTGTCCGAGCTGGCCATGGAGAAGCGCCGGGGGATGGCCTCCGTCTCGGCCTATTACTCCGACCTCCTGCGCTGGCTGCCGGTCATGCGCGATCCGACGAAGTATTTCTCGACGCCCTGCGTCAACGAGGTCCGGGCTTTCGCCGAGGGCACCCGGATCATCATGGAGGAAGGCCTCGAAGACCGTTTCGAGCGCCACGTGCTGTTCGCCGAGGCCCTGCGGGCCGGCCTGGAGGCCCTCGGCTTCGGCTTCTTCACCGACCCGAGCTTCTACGCCCCGACCCTGTCGGTCGTCCGCTATCCGGACGGCGTCGACGACCGGGCCTTCCGCGCCGGCCTGGCCGCCAACGGGGTCGTCGTGGCCGGGGGGCTCGGCCCCACGGCCGGCCAGGTCTTCCGCATGGGCCACATGGGCAACCTGACCTCGGCCCAGGTCCGCGCCGCCATCGAGGCCGTCGAACGCACGCTGGCCGGCCTGGGCCGCGCCGTCGCGCCCGGGACGGGGCGGCGGGCCGTCGACGCCATCCTCAAAGCCCGCTGAAGGAAGGACGAACCCATGCCGAGCCCGAAGCCGCCCACGGTCCATTTCGTCGCCGCCGACTCCGCCGAGCCCGCCGAGGTCCTGGCCGAGAAGGCCCGCCGCGTCTATCTGGCCACCGGTTTCAACGAAGGCTTGGCGGAAGGCGAGTTCACGGCCCTCAAGATCCACTTCGGCGAGGCCGGCAACGCCGGCTACATCCGGCCCCAGTGGCTGGTCAAGCTCATCTGGGAGATCCGGCAACGGACCTCTCATGCGTTCCTGACCGATTCCAACACGCTCTACGTCGGCAACCGCTCGAACTCCATCGACCACCTCCGGCTGGCCTGGTCGCACGGCTTCACTCCCGAGACGACCGGCCTGCCGATCATCATCGCCGACGGCCTCATCGGCCGCGACAAGCTCGAGCCGCGCGGCGCCCAGGCCCGCACGGCCTCCTCCAAGATCGCCAGCGCTATCCTCGACGCCGACGCTCTCGTCGCCCTGACCCACGTCACCGGCCACGTCCAGACCGGGCTCGGCGCGGCCCTCAAGAACGTCGGCATGGGCTGCGCCTCGCGGGCCGGCAAGCTCGAGCAGCACTCCGTCACCCACCCCCGGGTCCAGGCCAAGCAGTGCCGCAACTGCAGCGTCTGCATGGACTTCTGCCCCGAAGCGGCCATCGTCCAGGCCGAGGGCCACGTCGTCATCGACCCGGCCAAGTGCATCGGCTGCGGCGAGTGCCTGGTCGTTTGCAAGCACGGCGCCATCAAGATGAAATGGGACTCGGACTCCCTGCGGCTCCAGGAGAAGATGGCCGAGTACGCCCTGCGGGTCCTCGGGCACTTCGCGGGCCAGGCCGTCTTCCTCAACTTCCTGACCCGGGTGACCAAGGACTGCGACTGCATGGCCAAGGCCCCCAAGCCCATCGTCCCCGACATCGGCATCCTGGCCTCCCTCGATCCGGTGGCCATCGACCAGGCCACGGCCGACCTGCTCGTGGCCAAGGGCGGGGGCCAGGACCCGCTCCGCGCCGGCTACGACATCGACTGGTCGTCGCAGCTGGCCCACGCCGAGCGCATCGGGTTGGGGAAGCGGGCCTACCGCCTGGCCGAGATCGCCTGACCGGTCTCTTCCCGAAGAAAGCCTCAGGCCTGGCGCCGCAGGTGCGGCATGAACGCGGCCAAGGCCGCCGCCACGCCGAGCATGACCGTCGCCCCGCCGAGGATGGCCGCCGGCTGGCCGGCGTGCTCGGCCGCGATCCCGACCCACAGGGCCCCGAGCGGCATCAGTCCGACAAAGGTCATCGTGTAGATGCCCATGATCCGCCCGCGCAGGGCGTCGGGCGAATGCGTCTGGACCAGGGCGTTGGCCAGGTTGAAGATGAGGATCTGGGCCAGGCCCGAGGCGAATGCGAAAAAGAGGGCCAGGGGCAGCCCGCGGACCAGCGCGAACAGGGCCACGGCGACGGGCAGGGCGAAGGTCCCGACGGTCAGGAGCCGGCCTCGGAAATGGAACCGGCCGAGCGAAGCGATGAGCAGGGCGGCGACGAGCGCGCCGAGGCCGCGGGAGGACTGCAGGAAGCCGTTGGTCCGGGCGTCGCCCTGCAGGGCCCGGACGGCCCAGGACGGGAACAGGGTCACGAACGAGACGCCGAACAGGCTGACGGCGCCGATGAGGCCGATGACGGTCCGGATGAGGGGGTGGCCGGCGACGTAGCGCAGCCCTTCCTTGATGTCGGCCAAGGCCGAGGTCCGGCGGGCGGGAGCCGCGAACGGCGTGAGCGTCATCCGCCTCAGGGCGGCGATGACGGCGACGAAGGTGGCCCCGTTGATGGCGAAGCACCAGGCCGGGCCGAGGAAGCCGTAGATGAGGCCACCCGCGGCCGGGCCGACGGTCATGGCCGTGTTGAACATGGCCGAGTTCAGGGCGATGGCGTTGGTCATGTCCTCCCGGTCAACCATCTCCAGGACGAAGGACTGGCGGGCCGGGGCCTCGAAGGCGTTGGCCGTGCCCAGGCCGAAGGCCATGATCAGGATGTGCCAGGGCCGGATCAGATGGAGGAAGGTCAGGCCGGCCGTGGCGAAGGCCAGCAGCATCATGGCCGTCTGGGTGATGACGAGCAGGTTCCGGCGCGGCATGCGGTCGGCGATGGCGCCCGCGTAGAGCATGAACAGCCAGGTCGGCCCGCCGGCCGCGAAGCCGACCAGCCCGAGATAGGCAGGGGACTTGGTCAGGTCGTAGACGAGGAAGCCCAGGGCCGTCGACTCCATCCAGGTCCCGAACATCGAGAACATCTGGCTCCAGAACCAGAGCCGGTAGTTGGGGTATTTCAGGGCGGTGAAGGCCTGCTTCCAGCTCATCCGCCGGCGCAGACCGGCGACCCGCTGGAAGAACGGCGGCGGGGAGAGGGCCGGGGGCAGGTCCAAGGGTCCCGTTCTTCAGAGGATCTCTTCGCCTTCGGCCGTCCAGGCCGGATCAACGAGGCACAGGAACGAGAGATCGCCGGGCCCCACGGCCTCGATGGACTGGACGGCCCGCGGCGGGATGTAGACGGCCTGGCCGGGCCCGACCTCGGCGCTCTCGTCGCCGATGCGCATCCGGCCGCGCCCTTCGAGGATGTAGTAGACCTCGGCCTGCTCGAGGCGGTGGGGGAGGGTCCGCTGGCCGGCCCGGACCTCGGCCCGGGCCAGGCTGAAGCCGAGGGACAGGGGCTCCTTGGACGGGTGCAGCAGCTCTTTGAGGAAAGAGCCGTCGCCCGCACGGAAGCCCGCGATGGCGGGAAGCGATTTGATGATCATGGGCCGAGAGATGAAATATCGGGGAGGTGGGATTTGAACCCACGACCCCAGCGTCCCGAACGCTGTGCGCTAGCCAGGCTGCGCTACTCCCCGACGTGAGCCCAATTATACACGGTTCCCCGGCGAAAGGGAAGGGCCGGGCGCGTATTGACGGCGGAGGGGACCTGATGTAAATAGAAGGGGCCGATGAAACCGGAAAGGAGACCGACATGCGCTTCCGCTTCCCGCTGATGGCCCTTCTCGCCCTGGCCGCGATCGGGAGCCTGGCCGCCCAGGACGCTCCCGCGGCCAAGCCCGCCAACGTGGCCGGCGTCTGGGAGATGACGACACAGACCCCGCAGGGCGACATGCCCGCCGACGCGACCTTCGTCCAGGACGGCGACAAGATCAAGTTCTCGTCGACCGTGATGGGCATGGAGATCACGGGCGAAGGCACGGTCAAGGGCCAGGACATCGAGTGGACCGTGCTCATCAGCGGCCCCCAGGGCGATATGGCGCTGACCTATAAAGGCAAGGTCGAGGGCGACGCGATGACCGGCGAGGTCCAGGCCGGCGACTTCGGCGCCTTCCCCTGGACGGCCAAGAAAAAGCAGTAAGCCCCGCCCGTCCCTCTGTCCCGGCCCGCCGGGAAAGGGTATAATACTGCCTCGCTTTTCCGATCCTACCGGAGGTATGGACGATGACGCACTGGTGGCATCTCGCGGCCGATGAGGTCGCCCGCAAGCTGGAGACGAACCTGAAGTCGGGCCTGTCGCCGGAGGCCGCGGCCGGCCAGCTGGCCGCCTTCGGCCCGAACGAGCTCCAGGAGAAGAAGGGCCGGGGCCCCTTGGCCATCTTCTTCGACCAGTTCAAGAGCCTCATGATCGGCGTCCTCATCGCCGCCGCCCTGGTCTCGGGCTTCCTCAAGGAATGGGTGGACGCCGTGGCCATCCTGGCCATCGTCATCCTCAACGCCATCCTCGGCCTGGTCCAGGAATACCGGGCCGAGAAGAGCCTGGCCGCCCTGCGGCGCCTGTCCGCGCCCAGCGCCAAGGCCGTCCGCGGCGGTTCGGCCCTCCTCGTCCCGGCCCGCGAGCTCGTCCCCGGCGATCTCGTCGAGGTCGAGGCCGGCGACCACGTCCCGGCCGACTGCCGGGTCGTCTGGCACACCTCGAACTTCGCCGTCCAGGAAGCCAGCCTGACCGGGGAGTCGACGCCGGTCGCCAAGACCGACATCGCCCTCGAGGAGAAGGAAGTCCCCCTGGCCGAACGGGCCAACATCCTCTACATGGGGACGTCGGTCGTCTCCGGCAAGGCCCGGGCCCTGGTCGTCGAGACCGGCATGCAGACCGAGCTCGGCCGCATCGCCGGCCTGATCCAGGGCATCAGGAAGGAGACGACGCCGCTGCAGCGCAAGCTCGAGGAGTTCAGCAAGGTCCTCGTCTACCTGTGCTTCGCCCTCGTCGCCGTCGTCTTCGGGCTGGAGATCCTGCGGGGCGGCAAGCTCCTCGACATGTTTCTGACCTCGGTCAGCCTGGCCGTGGCCGCCATCCCCGAGGGCCTGCCGGCGGTCGTGACCATCGCCCTGGCCCTGGGCGTCCAGCGCATGGTCCGGCGCCACGTCCTCATCCGCAAGCTGCCCTCGGTCGAGACGCTCGGCTGCGCCACGGTCATCTGCTCGGACAAGACCGGCACGCTGACCAAGAACGAGATGACCGTCCGGGCCGTCTGGACCTCCCGGACCGCCTACGAGGTCACGGGCACCGGCTACGACCCGGTCGGCGAGTTCCGGACGTCGGCCGGGCCGGTCGATCCCGGGGCCCATCCCGACCTCCGCCGGGCCCTGGCCGTCGGCGTCCTCTGCAACAACGCCGAGCTGCGGAGCGAGGACGGGCGGACCAAGGTCTTCGGCGACCCGACCGAGATCGCCATCCTCAGCGCCGCCGCCAAGGCCGGCATCTGGAAGTCCGCCGAGGCCGAGACCTACGAGCTCGTCGAGGAGATCCCCTTCGACTCCGAGCGCAAGAAGATGACCATCGTCCGGCGGGACGGCAGCGACCTCGTGGCCCTGACCAAGGGGGCCCCCGACCTGATCCTGTGCGACTGCGTCGCCATCCTGGAGGACGGCGCGGAGCGGCCCCTCACCGAGGCCGACCGCGCGCGGATCATGGCGGCCAACGACGGCTACTCGGACCAGGCCCTGCGGGTCCTGGCCGTGGCCTACCGGACCCTCGAGCAGGAGCCCCATTCGTACGCCGCCGAGGCCATCGAGCGCGACCTGGCCTTCGCCGGCCTGGTGGCCATGATCGACCCGCCCCGGCCCGAGGTCCGCGAGGCCATGGCCAAGTGCCGGACGTCGGGCATCCGCACGGTCATGATCACCGGCGACCACCGCAACACGGCCGTGGCCATCGCCCGCGAGCTCGGCTTCTACGGCGTCGATTCCCGGGCCCTGACCGGCGAGGACGTCGACCGCCTGAGTGACGAAGAGCTCGACGCCGCCGTGGAGCAGGTGGCCGTCTACGCCCGGGTCTCGCCCGAGCACAAGCTCCGGGCCGTCCGGGCCTGGCGCAAGCGCGGCGAGGTCGCGGCCATGACCGGCGACGGGGTCAACGACGCCCCGGCCGTCAAGGAGGCCGACATCGGCGTGGCCATGGGCATCACCGGGACGGACGTGACCAAGGAAGTCTCGGACATGGTCATCACCGACGACAACTTCGCCTCCATCGTCGCCGCCGTCGAAGAGGGCCGCGGCATCTACGACAACATCCGCAAGTTCATCCACTTCCTGCTGTCCTGCAATCTCGGCGAGATCCTGGTCATGTTCGTGGCCGCCCTGGCCGGCTTCCCCGTGCCGCTCCTGCCCATCCAGATCCTCTGGGTCAACCTGGTCACCGACGGCCTGCCGGCCCTGGCCCTGGGCGTCGATCCCGTCGACCCGAACATCATGGAGCGGCCGCCCCGCAAGACCGACGAGCCGGTCGTCACCGGGGCCCGGGCCTGGCTCATCGGGATCCAGGGCGCCATGGTCGCGGCCTGCAGCCTGGGCGCCTTCCTCTTCGTCCTCCTCTACGAGAAGGAGAGCCTCGACATGGCCCGGACGGTCGCCCTGGCCACGCTGGCCTGCAGCCAGCTCTTCCACGCCTTCAACTGCCGGAGCATGCGGGAGTCCATCTTCAAGCTGAAGTTCGGCACCAATCCCCAGCTCGTCGGGGCCGTGGTCCTGTCCTTCGCGCTCCAGATGGCCGTCATCTACGCGCCGTTCCTCCAGCCCATCTTCAAGACGACGGCCCTGGGCCTCATCGACCTCGGGGCGATCATGGTCTTCTCGACCCTGCCGCTCTGGATCATGGAGCTGGTCAAAGCCCTCAACCGGAGGTTCCGGTTCTACGAGCTCTACTGATATCACGACCAAGAACACCGAGGAGGTCCCATGAACAAGCTGACCCGAACGATGGCCCTGGCGGCCCTGGCCCTCGTCCTGGCCCTCACGGCCGGCGCCGACGACGGCATGTGGATGCCGCACCAGATGAAGGCCCTCGATCTCAAGGCCCTCGGGCTCCGGATGGATCCCGGCAACCTCTATAAGACGGACGGCACCGGCCTGATGAGCGCCGTGGTCAACCTCGGCGGCGGCACGGGCGAGTTCGTCAGCCCCGAAGGGCTCGTCCTGACCAACCACCACGTCGCCTACGGCGCCATCCAGCGCGCCTCGAGCAAGGACCGCGACTACATCACGGACGGCTTCCTGGCCCGGACCCGGGCCGACGAGATCCCGGCCCAGGGCTACACGGTCGGCGTCCTGCTCGGCTACGAGGACGTCACGGCCAAGGTGGAAGCCTATTTCAAGCCCAAGATGACCCCGCGCCAGCGCTACGACGCCTTCGACAAGGCCTCCAAGGCCCTGGTCGCCGCGGGTGAGAAGGCCGGCCCCGACGTGCGCTGCACGCTGGCCTCGATGTACAGCGGCAACGCCTACTACCTGTTCACCTTCAAGCAGATCCGCGACGTCCGCCTCGTCTACGCCCCGCCCCAGGACCTCGGCAACTTCGGCGGCGAGACCGACAACTGGATGTGGCCGCGCCACACCTGCGATTTCTCATTCCTCCGGGCCTACGTCGCGCCCGACGGCACGGCGGCCGACTTCAGCCCGTCCAACGTCCCCTACAAGCCCAAAGTTTGGCTCAAGGTCGCGCTCGACGGTTTCAAGGAAGGTGACTTCACCTTCGTCATGGGCTATCCCGGCCGGACCTACCGCAATTATGCCCTGGCCGAGCTCAAGGCCGACCAGGAGAACATGGCCGCCCGGATCAAGGACACCCAGGACCTGATCGCCTTCTACGAGGCCGCCGGCAAGGCCGACAAGGAGGTCGAGATCCGCTACGCCGGCCTGGTCAAGGGCCTCTACAACGGTCTGAAGAACCGGCAGGGCAAGCTCGAGGGCTTCGTGAAATACGGCCTTGTCGACAAGAAGGCCGTCCAGGAACAGGAGCTCCTCGATTGGATCGCCGCCGACCCGGCCCGGACCGCCAAGTACGGCGCCGCGCCGGCCGCCCTCGAGGCCTTCCTGGACCGCCAGAAGGCCTTCGGGGCCCGGACCGAGCTCCTCAACGGCGTCCTCGGCGGCTCGACCGTCCTCAACCAGGCCTACGCCATCGTCCGGGCCGTGCCCGAGCTCCAGAAGCCCGAGAAGGACCGGGAGATGGCCTATCAGGAGCGCAACCTGCCCCGGATCAAGCAGGGCATCCAGCTGGCCGAGCGGGGCTACGCCTTCGCCACGGACCGGGAGCTCCTGAAGTGGACCCTCATGCGGCTCAAGGCCGCCCATCCCGAGGAGGCCGCTTGGCCGGCCTCTCTCAAGGGCCTGATCGCGGGGAGCGGGGCCGACGTGGCCGCCCGTGTCGACGCGATGTACGACAAGACCGTCCTGAAGGACCCGGCCCGGCGGCTCGAGCTCCTCGGCCTCAAGCCGGCGGCCCTGGCCGCGGTCGACGATCCCTTCCTCAAGCTGGCCGCCGACATGGAGCGCGAGCTCAAGGTCGCCCGCGAGGACAGCAAGGGCCTGGGCCGGGAAGGGGCCGACCTCAAGAAGACCTACGAGGCGGCCATCCTGGAGATGAAGAAGGGCGCTTACGCGCCCGACGCCAACGGCACCATCCGCTTCACCTACGGCCCGGTCATGGGCTACCGGCCGCGCGACGCCGTCGCCTACCTGCCGCAGACGACGATCAAGGGGGTCCTGGAGAAGGAGACGGGCGAGTTCCCGTTCCGCGTCCCGGCCAAGGTCAAGGACCTCTGGCGGGCCAAGGACTTCGGTCCCTACGCGGACGCCGGTCTCGGCGACGTCCCGGCCTGCTTCCTCAACACGACCAACGTCACCGGCGGCAACTCCGGCTCGCCGACTCTCAACGCCAAGGGCGAGCAGATCGGCATCATCTTCGACATGACCTACGAGAGTGTCATCGGCGACTACTACGTCATCCCGGAGCTGCAGCGCTCGATCAGCGTCGACATCCGCTACGTCCTCTGGGTGACCGAGAAGTTCTCGGGCGCCTCGCACATCGTCGCGGAGATGGGGCTCCCGGCCAAATGAACGCCCGGCGGGCGGCGGTCCTCGTCCTGGCCCTGGCCGCGGCCGCCTCGGCGGCCGCGTGCCGGCGGCCCGCCGCGGCCGGCGGTCCCGGAGCGCCCCGGACCGAGCTCTCCCGGGCCGCCCTGTTCGACAAGATCAAGGGCGGCTGGGCCGGCCAGGTCGTCGGGTGCACCTTCGGCGGTCCGACCGAGTTCCGGTTCCCGGGCGCGATGATCCCGGACTATCAGCCCATCCCCTGGAGCGAGGGCCTGGTCGCCCAGCGCTTCGCCCGCTCGCCCGGCCTCTACGACGACGTCTACATGGACCTGACCTTCGTCGAGGTCATGGCCCGGGAGGGCATCGACGCGCCGGCGGCCAGCCACGCCCTGGCCTTCGCCCGGGCCCCCTACCCCCTCTGGCACGCCAACCAGGCCGCCCGTTACAACATCCTCAACGGCCTGCTGCCGCCCGACTCGGGCCACTGGACGAACTCGCCCCACGCCGACGACATCGACTTCCAGATCGAGGCCGACTTCGCCGGGCTCATGAGCCCCGGGATGGTCAACGCCGGGGCCGAGGTCTGCGACCGCGTCGGCCACATCATGAACTACGGCGACGGCTGGTACGGCGGCGTCTACGTGGCGGCCCTGTACAGCCTGGCCTTCGTCAGCGACGACGTCGGATACGTCGTCCGGAAGGCCCTCGAGGTCCTGCCCGAGGGCTCGTCCTTCGCCCGCTGCGTCCGCGACGTCGTCGCCTGCCACGAGGCCGACCCGGCCGACTGGAAGAAGGCCTGGTTCGAGGTGGAACGGAAGTGGGCCGAGGACGTCGGCTGTCCGGACTTCGTCTTCCATCCCGGCAACATCGACGCCCGGGTCAACGGCGCCTACATCGTCATCGGCCTGCTCTACGGCGGCGGCGACTTCGGCCGGACCCTGCAGATCGCCGCCCGCTGCGGCCAGGACTCCGATTGCAATCCCGCCTCCGCCGGCGGCGTCCTGGGCACGATGCTGGGGTACGACGGCATCCCGCCGGTCTGGCGGAACCCCGTCAAGGCCATCGAAGCGGAGCCCTTCCCCTACACTTCGATGTCCCTCGGGAAGGTCTACGAGACGAGCTTCGAACAGGCCCTGGAGATGGTCCGCCGCAACGGGGGAGAGGTCGACCGGGAGACGGTCCGCCTGCCGTCCGGGCCGATCGAGCCGGTCCGGCTCGAGACGAGCTTCCCGGGGATGCACCCCGTCGAGCGCCGGCGGGTCGGGCTGCGGCTCGAGACGACGGCCGAGATCGCCTTCGAGGGCACCGGGTACGTCCTGACGGGGGGCCCGGAGAAGATGGCCGGCCCGGGCGAAGACCCTTACGTCCACCGCGTCGAGGTCCGGCTCGACGGCCGCGAACCGGTCGTCATCGCGCTGCCGGTCGACGAGCGCGTCCGCCGGCTCGAGGTCGCCTGGGGCTACGGCTTGGCCGCCGGCCGGCACACGCTCCGGCTGACCCTGCTCGAGCCGCGCCCGGGGGACGCCGTCGGGCTCGGGGACATCATCACTTACGGCGAAGGTCCGGCGCGGAAGACCTACTGATCCCCGGGTCCGGCCGCCGGGGACCGGCGCCGGGCCGCAATCCTTGACCTGTCCGCCGGCGGTGTTCTACAATCCGGGCGGCGCCGCGCGCCGCATATCCGTCACGCGAGAGGAGTTCCCATGAAGAAACGCGGAACCTGGGACCGGAGGGAGTTCATGCGCACGGTCGGCGCTTTCGGGGCCGCTTCGGTCGTCTTCGACCCGTCGCGCCTGGCCCGCATCGACGAGGCCTCCCAGTCGATGGCCGGGCGGACGCCCGAGGACGTGGCCAAGGACGAGTTCTACTGGCGCGAGATCCAGCTGGCCTTCAAGCTCGACCGCGAGCTCATCAATCTCAACAACGGCTTCACCTGCCCCATGCCGCGGGTGGCCCTGGACTCCGTCTTCCGCTACATGGAGATGATCAACATGCTGCCCGTCCACTACCAGGGCATGGTGGCCGGCAACAGCGAGACCCTGCGGCGCCGCATGGCCAACGAGTTCGGCTGCGACATCGAGGAGATGGCCTTGACCCGCGGGGCCAGCGAAGCCCTCCAGATCGTCCAGAACGGCCTAGACCTCGAAGCGGGCGACGAGATCATCACGACCGAGCAGGACTACCCCCGCATGCTGACGACCTGGGACCAGCGCATGCGCCGGGAGGGCATCAAGGTCACCCGGCTGCAGTTCCCGGTGCCGGCGACCCAGGACTTCCTGTACAACATGTTCGAGAAGGCCATCACGCCCAAGACCAAGGTCTTCCACTTCACCCACATCACCAACCTGACGGCCCAGCTCTTCCCGGTCAAGCGCCTGTCGCGGCTGGCCCGTTCCAAGGGCATCGTGACCATCGTCGACGGCGCCCATGCCCTGGGGCAGTTCCCGTTCAAGCTGCGGGACCTCGAATGCGACGCCTACGGCGTCAGCCTCCACAAATGGCTGCTGGCTCCCCTCGGCAACGGCTGCCTGTACGTCCGCCGGGAGATGATCCCCCGGTTCTGGCCCCTGCAGGCCGCCCCCGAGCAGCAGGACCACGACATCCGCAAGTTCGAGTCGATCGGCACGCACCCCTGGGCCATCCGGGCCGGGCTCGGCGAGTCCCTGGCCTTCCACCAGGCCATCGGGGCCGAGCGCAAGGCGGCCCGCCTGCGCTACCTCAATATGCGCTGGGTCAACGCCCTCAAGGCCGAGCCCCGCATCAAGGTCCTGACCGACACCAGCGAGCCGCCCCAGGCCTGGGGCGTCATGGCCGTCAACATCGACGGCATCGACGTCCGCCAGTTGGCCACCTTCCTGCGCAACAACTATCGCATCATCTGCGTCCCGCTCGTCGGCGGGGCCCCCCCGAACTCGGTCTTCGACTACCAGGCCCTGCGCATCTCGCCGAACGTCTACACGACCCTCGAGGAGATCGACACCTTCGTCGAGGCCATGCTGGACGCGGCCAAGAACGGCGTGCCCGAGGCGCCCGAGCCCGTGCCGGCCTACCCGGCCGAGGTCACCGTCTGACAAGGAGGCCCGCGATGAACAGACGACGGATCCTGGCGATCGGGGCTATAGCCCTCCTTTGCGGCGCCGCGGCCGTCCCGGCCCTGGCCCAGGCGACGTTCAAGGTCCCGTTCCCGATCAAGGCGGCCGGCAAGAGCCTGGCCGCGGGGACCTACGCCGTGTCCAAGACGGCCGACGGCGGGCTCCTCCTGCGCCACGAGGGCTCGGGCAAAGAGACCCTGGTCGCGGTCCTGGAGCGGATCGCCCCGCCGTCGCCGCCGCCGGCCGGGCCCCAGCTCGTCTTCGACGAGGTCGGCGACTTCGCCCCCTCCTACACCGAGTACATCACGGTCTACGTCCTCTCGGAGGCCTGGCTCCCCGGCGAGGACGGGTTCCGGATCCACGTGACCAAGGGGGCCCACAAGACCAAGACCGTGGCGGGGGAGCCGGCCCGGAAGTAATTCCCCTCCGTCTGCTATAATAGACGTCCGAAAAACGCGCGAGGTCCCGGTCTATGATCGTCGTCGACAATCTTTCGAAGAGCTACGGCAAACAGGGGCTCTTCGACTCCGTCAGCTTCAAGGTCAACCGCAAGGAGCGCGTCGGCGTCGTCGGCCGCAACGGCCACGGCAAGACGACCCTGTTCCGCATGATCACCGGGGAGGAGGAGCCCGACGCCGGGACCATCACCAAGCCCCGCAAGTACCGCATCGGCTACGTCGAGCAGCGGATCCGCTTCACCGAGCCGACCGTCCTGGCCGAAGGCGCCAAGGCCCTGCCCCCCGACGCCCCCAATGAGATCTGGCGGGTCGAGAAGGTCCTGGCCGGCCTGGGCTTCGAGGCGGCCGACCTCGAGAAGCGCCCCGCGGAGCTCTCCGGCGGCTACCAGGTCCGCCTGAACCTGGCCAAGGTCCTGGTCGGCGACTTCCAGATGCTCCTCCTCGACGAGCCCAGCAACTACCTCGACATCACCTCCATCCGCTGGCTGGAGCGCTTCCTGGGCGGTTGGCCCGGCGAGCTCCTGCTCATCACCCACGACCGCAGCTTCATGGACAACGTCGTCACCCACGTCCTGGGCATCCACCGCCGCAAGGTCCGCAAGGTCGAGGGCGACACGGGCAAGTACTACGAGCAGATCGCCGCCGAAGAGGAGATCTACGAGAAGACCCGGATCAACGACGAGCGGAAGATGAAGGAGATGGACCTGTTCATCACCCGCTTCCGGGCCAAGGCCCGGCTCGGCGGCCTCGTCCAGTCGCGGGTCAAGTCGCTCGAGAAGATGGAAAAGCGCGACAAGCTCGAGGCCGTCAAGACCCTCGAGTTCTCGTTCGCCGAGGCCCCGGGCTACCACAAGTACGCCCTCGACGTCCGCGACCTGACCTTCGGCTACACGCCCGACCGGCCCCTCATCCGGCGGTTCTCGATCAGCATCGGGGCCAAGGACCGGGTCTTCGTCATCGGCCGCAACGGCCGGGGCAAGACGACCCTGCTCCGGCTCATCGCCGGCGACCTGGCGCCCCAATCGGGCACGGTCGACGCGCCGCAGTCGGTGGCGTCCGGCTACTTCGAGCAGACCCACATCGCGACCCTGTCGGAGTCCAACACCGTCCTCGAGGAGATCGCCTCGGCCGACCCCGAGGGGGACCCCAAGCGGGCCCGCTTCATCGCCGGCGGCATGATGTTCGAGGGCGACGACGCCCTCAAGCGGATCAAGGTCCTGTCGGGCGGGGAGAAGAGCCGGGTCCTCCTGGGCAAGCTCATCGCCACGCCGCTCAACCTGCTCCTGCTCGACGAGCCGACCAACCACCTCGACATCGAGTCCAACGACGCCCTGCTCGAGGCCATCGACGCCTTCGACGGCGCCGTCGTCATGGTCACCCACAACGAGATGTTCCTCCACGCCCTGGCCGACCGGTTGGTCGTCTTCGACAACGACGACGTCGTCGTCTACGAGGGCGGCTACCAGCGCTTCCTCGACAAGGTCGGCTGGCGCGACGAGCTCATCCAGGGCTCCCTGGCCGCGTCGCCGCCGCCCCGGCTGGAGGCGTCCTCCCCGCGCCCCAAGGGAACGCCCAAGGAGATGCGCCGCCTGCGCTCCGAGATCGTGGCCGAGCGCTCCAAGGCCCTGCGGCCCCTCGAGACCCGGATGACGGCCGTGGAGAAGGAGATCGAGGCCCACGACGCCTGCCTCAAGCGCCTGAACGGCGAGCTGGTCAAGGCCTCCGAGGGCCGGCAGGGCGCCCGGGTCGTCGAAGTGTCCAAGGAGATGCACCGGACCAAAAAAGCAGTTGACGGCCTGCTCGAGGAGCTGGAGAAGCTGACCGCGGACCACGAGGCCAAGAAGGCCCTCTTCGAGTTTCGGATGCGCGAACTCGACGAGGTCGAATAGTCTTTCCCGCCGCTCCCGTCTTAAGGTATAATCCGCTCCTATGAGGTCCCGACCGGCCGCCGCGCTCCTCGCCCTCTGCGTCGTCCTTTGGCCGTCCTGCCGCCGGGTCGGGGAACGGGCCGACCTGACCCTGGCCGGCTCCACCAGCATCCAGCCCTTCGCCGACAAGTGGGCCGAGATCTTCATGGAGACGCATCCCGACTACGGGGTCAACGTCCAGGGCGGCGGCTCGAGCGCCGGCATCCAGGCCTGCAAGAGCGGCGCCTGCCAGATCGGCATGTCCTCCCGCGAGCTCAAGGCCGACGAGAAGGACCTGGTCGAGATCGTCGTGGCCCGCGACGGCCTGGCCCTCATCGTCCATCCGTCCAATCCGGTGCGGGGGGCCAAGCTGGCCGAGATCAAGCAGATCTTCGCCGGCGACCTTCGGACCTGGAAGTACCTCGGCGGCCCGGACCGGTCCATCACCGTGGTCACGCGCGAGGAGGGGTCCGGCACGCGGGGCGCCTTCCAGGAGCTGGTCATGGGTAAGACCCGCATCTTCAAAGGCGCCATCACCGAGGACTCCAACGGGACCGTCCGGGAGATCGTGGCCCACGATCCCTACGCCATCGGCTTCATCTCCCTGGGCCTCGTCGACGGCCGGGTCCGGGCCCTCGAGCTGGACGGGGCCGAAGCGAGCGAGGAGAACATCCGGAACGGCCGATACCCGCTCGTCCGGCCGTTCCTGTTCGTCAGCCGAGGCGAGCCGATGGGCCACGCCAAGGATTTCATCGACTTCGTCCTGTCGCCCGGAGGGCAGGAGCTGATCAAGAAGGAAGGCCTTCTGCCGATCAAGTGACCGGCGAGGGGCAAGGAAGGGAACGGTGGGAAAGCGCGCCGGGAACAGGCTCGAGCGCAAGGACCGCCTCGTCCGGCTGGCCCTGCTGGTCGTCGCCTGCTCGGCCGTCTCAATCCTGCTCGTCATCACGGTGTTCATCATCGAGCAGGGCACGCCCATCATGTTCAAATACGGGCTGAAGAGCTTCCTGGCCGGCGGCGATTGGTATCCCTCCGAGAAGGTCTTCGGCCTGTGGCCGATGATCGTCGGTTCCCTGTACGTCACCTTGGGGGCCATGGTCCTCGGCGTGCCCTTCGGGCTGGCCTGCGCCATCGTCCTCACGGAGTTCTCGTCCAAGCGCGTCCGCGGCATCATCAAGCCCGTCATCGAGCTCCTGGCCGGCATCCCCTCGGTCGTCTACGGCTTCATCGGGGTCATCATCCTGGTGCCGTTCATCCGCGAGACCTTCGGCGGGCCGGGGCTATCCGTCCTGGCCGCCTCGACCATCCTGGGCATCATGATCCTGCCGACCGTCATCTCCATCTCCGTGGACTCGCTCCAGGCCATCCCCCCGAGCTATCGCGAAGGCTCGATCGCCCTGGGGGCGACCCGCTGGCAGACGGTCCGTATGGTCCTGCTCCCGGCGGCCCGCTCGGGCATCATCGCCAGCGTCATCCTGGGCATGGGCCGGGCCATCGGCGAGACCATGGCCGTCATCATGGTCGCCGGCAACGCGGCCAGCGTCCCCGGCTCGGTCCTGGCCCCGGTCCGGACCCTGACCTCGAACATCGCCCTCGAGATGGGCTACGCGGCCGGCGAGCATCGCCAGGCCCTGTTCGCCACGGGCGTCATCCTGTTCGTCATCATCATGGTCCTCAACACCCTGGCCAACCTGACGGCTTCGCGCATGAAGGGATCGAGATGAAACGGCTCGATCCCCGTGCCGAGCAGGCCGTCGTCCGGACGGTCCTCTGGGCCATGACCGCGGTCACCGTGGGCATCCTCGTCTAC
Organism: Candidatus Aminicenantota bacterium; assembly: GCA_017999365.1. GTDB lineage: Bacteria > Acidobacteriota > Aminicenantia > Aminicenantales > Saccharicenantaceae > RBG-16-66-30. The sequence goes on along the minus strand of JAGNLW010000001.1, from coordinate 297,282 downwards.
ATCATCGTCTTCGTCCTGCGCAAGGGCGTCCCCGCCCTGAGCTGGGAGTTCCTGACGCGCGATCCGGTCGACATGGGCAAGGCGGGCGGCATCTTCTCGACCATCGTCGGCACGATCGCCCTGACGGCCGGCGCCGTCCTCATCGCCACGCCCCTCGGCATCGGCACGGCCATCTACCTCACGGAGTACACCTGGGAAGGACCGGTGACGCGGATCATCCGCTTCGGCGCGGAGTGCCTGGCCGGCATCCCCTCGATCATCTTCGGCCTGTTCGGTTTCATCCTCTTCGTCACCAAGCTCGGGTTCGGCTGGTCCATCCTCAGCGGCAGCCTGACCCTGGCCTTCATGATCCTGCCGACCATCATCCGTACCTCCGAGGAGGCCATCAAGAGCGTCCCCAAGGTCTACCGGACGGTCAGCTTCTCCCTGGGCAGCACCAAGTGGCAGACCGTCACCCGGGTCGTCATCCCCTCGGCCCTGCCCGGGATCATGACCGGGATCATCCTCAGCGTCGGGCGGAGCATCGGCGAGACGGCGGCCGTCATCTTCACGGCCGGCAGCGCCCTGCGCCTGCCGACCTCGCTGTTCTCGTCCTCCCGGACGATGTCCGTCCACTTCTACATCCTGGCCCGCGAGGGCATCTCGGCGCCCAACGCCTACGGCACGGCGGCCATCCTGATCATCGCCATCCTGGGCATCAACATCCTGACCTACTATCTGATGAACCGCTTCATCCGGAGGTATTCGTGAGCGTCGCGGCCATCGAGGTCCGCGGCTTCGGCCAGTCCTTCGGCGGCGTCCGCAAGCTGGCCGGGCTCGACCTCGACGTCATGCGCAACGAGATCCTGGGCATCATCGGCCCGGCCCGCAGCGGCAAGTCGACCTTCCTCTGCGCCCTGAACCGGCTCAACGACCTCGTCCGCGGCTCGCGGCACGAGGGGACGATCCGGATCGACGGCCGCGACATCTACGAGCCGGACGTCGACGTCGTCGCGCTCCGCCGCAAGCTGGGCATGGTCTTCGCGACGCCGGTCCCCCTGCCCCGGTCGATTTTCGAGAACGTCGCCTTCGGCGCCCGGAGGGCCGGGGTCCGGAGCCGGTCCGAGCTCGAGGTCCTCGTCCGGGACAGCCTGGAGAAGGGCGGACTGTGGGACGAGGTCAAGGACCGCCTCGGGACGAGCGGCCTGAAGCTCTCCGGCGGCCAGCAGCAGAGGCTCTGCGTGGCCCGCATCCTGGCCGTCAAGCCGGAATTCATCCTCCTCGACGAGCCCACCTCGGGCCTCGATCCCATCTCGACGATGAAGATCGAGGACTCCCTGCGCAAGCTCAAGAAGGACTACACTATCATCCTGGTCACCAACAACACCAAGCAGGCGGCCCGGGTGGCCGACCGCACGGCCTTCTTCCTCAACGGCGGGCTGGTCGAGATCGGCCCGACGGCCAAGATCTTCACCGCGCCCGACGACCAGCGGACGGACGACTACCTCCGCGGGCGGTTCGGATAGGGCCATGGCCATCATCGAAGTCCGCGACCTCGATTTCTACTACGGGAAGTTCCAGGCCCTCCGGGGCATCGGCCTGGACATCGAGAGGAACCGCATCACGGCCCTCATCGGGCCCTCGGGTTGCGGCAAGACGACCTTCCTGCGCTCCCTGAACCGCATGACCGACCTCATCGACGACGTCCGGGTCACGGGGAAGGTGCTCATCGACGGGGAGGACATCTATGCCCCCGGGGTCGACCTGTTGGCGTTGCGCAAGAGGGTCGGCATGGTCTTCCAGCGCCCCAATCCCTTCCCCCTGAGCGTAGCCGACAACGTCCTCTACGGACTGCGCGTCCACGGCGTCCGCGACCCCCGGACGCTCGACGAGAAGCTGACCCACAGCCTCGAGGCCGTCCACCTCTGGGACGAGCTCAAGGACCGCCTCGACGAGAACGCCCTGCGCCTCTCGGGCGAGCAGCAGCAGCGCCTGTGCATCGCCCGGCTGGTCGCCGTCGAGCCGGAGATCCTGCTCATGGACGAGCCCTGCTCGGCCCTCGACCTGGCCGCCACGGCCAACATCGAGGACCTCATGGCCGAGCTCAAGAAGCGCTACACCATCCTCATCGTCACCCACAACATGCAGCAGGCCGCCCGCGTTTCGGACGTCACGGGCTATTTCCTGCTCGGCGAGCTCGTCGAGATCGGCGAGACCCGTTTGATCTTCACCGCCCCCCGCGACTCCCGGACCGAGGACTACATCACCGGCCGTTTCGGTTGAACCGCGGCCCGTTGTTGTATAATAGGGCCGAACCCGACGAGGGGAGGGACGAACGATGAAACGTACCGCGTGGCTGGCCATCCTGGGCGCCGCGGGGCTGGCGCTGTCGGCGGCCTGCCTCATCCTGCCCCATCCCGGGGAGGCCGAGGGCTGGCGCCGGATCCCCGAACGCGACCGGACGGAGACGGGGCGGACGGAGCCGAGGCGGACCGAGGAACGGGCACGGGCCCGGAGCGGGGGCGGGACGGAGTTCCGGAGGGCCGTCCCCCTGCGGGCGGGGAGCTCCCTGACCCTGGAGAACGACTACGGCAACGTCGAGATCACCGGCTGGGACCGGGACGAAGTGGACGTCGTCGCCGCGGCCGGCGCCGGCGGGGACCGGACGTCCTCGTACCGCCGGCCCGCGCCGGACGTCGAGGTCCGGGAGACCGGCCGGGGCGTCCTGGTCCGGACGCGGACCTTCGAAGGCGAGGGCACGCCTCCGGCCGTCGGCTACCGGATCCGCGCCCCCCAGTCCGTCGTCCTGGCCGGGCTGCGGCTCAGCGAAGGCGACCTCCGGGTGTCCGACATCTTCGGGCGGCTCGAGGCCTCCGTCGACCAGGGCAACCTCAAGGTCGAGAACTTCTCGGGCGCCATCGACGTGACGGTCGGCGCCGGCGCGGCCGACGTCGAGGTCCTCGACCTTCGCGAGGAGGACTCTATCATCATCACTTGCCGGCGGGGCGACATCGTCCTGCGGCTGGAGGCCGGGGCGGGGGCCATCGTCGAAGCCGACGCGCCGCGCGGCCTGGTCCGCAGCGAGTTCGACCTCGGACGGACTTTGCCCGCGCCCACGGTCAAGGGCTGGATCGGGCAGGGCGGGCCGAATATCGTCCTGCGGGCCCCGAACGGCCGCATCGAGATCGTCAAGGCCAAGTGAGGAGCGCCATGGACGACCTGCGCCTGGAAAGCAGACCCGACGAAGAAGAGACCGGCGACGGGGAGAAGAGAGGCGTCTGGGGCCTGGCGGCGGCGCTGCTGGGCGTCCTGGCGGCGGGGGCGGCCCTGTATTACTTCGTCTTCATGAAGAAGCCGGACCGGACCGCGGCCGAGACGGCCGCCGTCTCGGAGTTGGCCGCGCCGCCTGCGGAGACGGCCGCCCCGGCGGTCCCGGGCGGAGAGGCCCTGGCCTTTCCCCCGGTCGGCCTCGGGGCGAGCGACGCGGCCGTCCGGGAATTCGCCGCCGTGCTCTCTGCCGATCCCGAGTTCGCCCGCTGGCTCCTCAGCAAGGACCTCGTTCGGACCTTCGTCGTCTCGGTCGACAACGTCGCCAACGGCCTGAGCCCGAAGTCGCACATCGGCTTCTTCGCGCCCGAGGGGGGCTTCCGGGTGACCCGGACGCGGACGGGCACGCTCGTCGATCCCGCCTCCTACGCCCGCTACGAGCCCGTGGCGGCCGTGGTCCGGTCGCTCGACGCGGTCGCCGCGGCCCGGCTCTATCGGGCGGTCAAGCCCCTGCTCCAAGAGGCCTATGCCGAGCTGGGCTATCCCGGCGTCGATTTCGACGACACGCTCGTCCGGGCCATGGGCGAGGTCCTCGGAGCCCCCGTCGTCGACGGGCCGGTCCTGCTCGAGCAGAAGGTCCTGAGCTACGCCATGACCGATCCGTCCCTCGAGGCCTTGAGCCCGGCCCAGAAGCAGGTCCTGCGGCTCGGGCCGAAGGGGGTGGCCGCCGTCCACGCCAAGATCAGGGAGCTCGCGGCCGCCCTGGGCATCGCCCCGGCGCGCCTGCCGAAGCCGGCGGCCTACGCGACGGCGGCCAAGTAGGGCCGGCCTACTTCCAGCCGAACGGCTCGTCCTTTCGAAAATCGGGCACGAGGTGCTCGTCCGCCTCGAAGGGCTCGGGCTGGAGAAAGAGGTGGTCGAGGCCGAGGGCCAGGGCCGCCTCGGCGGCCCGTCCGTACTCCTCCGCGGTGACGGAGCGGCGGATCTCCTCCGGGGCCCGGTGGCAGGGGTGGTACTGGCTCATCAGGCTCAGCCCGGTGTAGGGGGACAGGTTCCGGCCGATCCAGTCGAGGACCGCCAGCGTGTCCTCGACGGCCCCGGGCAGCAGGAGGTGCCGGACGACGAGGCCCCGGCGGGCCGTCCCATCCGGACCGAGGTCGAGGGCCGGCTGCTGCAGGGACATCTCCTTGACCGCCTCGGAGGCCCGGGCGAAATAGTCCGGAGCCGCGGAGTATTTGCGGGAGAGCTCGGGCGAGACGTACTTGAGGTCGGGCAGGTAGACGTCGACGACGCCCTCGAGGGCCTGGACGACCTCAAGGGCGTCGTAGCCGTTGGAGTTCCAGACGAGCGGGACCGCGAGGCCGCTTTCGAGGGCGATACGGAGGGCCCGCAGGACGGGCAGGACGACGTGGCCCGGCGAGACGAGGTTGATGTTGCGCGCGCCCCGGGCCTGGAGGCCGAGCATCATGTCCGCGAGCCCGGCGTCGGTCACGGGCGTCCCTTCGTCGAGCCAGCTGAGCTGGTAGTTCTGGCAGAAGAGGCACTTGAGGTTGCAGCCGGCGAAGAAGACCGTGCCCGAGCCGGCCTTTCCGCTGATGACGGGCTCCTCGCCGAAGTGGAGCAGGGCGTGGGAGACCTTCGCCTGGCGCCCGCTGCGGCAGACGCCTTCGGCCCCTGCGGTCCGGTCAACGCGGCAGTCCCGCGGACAGAGCGTGCAGGCCGTCTCGCGCGGCGCGAGGCGCTCGAGCGCCCTCTCCACCGCCTCCATCTTCCTCATGAGTTTATGATACGGGGTCAGACCCCAGGAAGTCAAATATAATGAGCTGGTTAGCTCTCCGGCCGACTTGCCTTCCAGGCAGGACCTTTGCAAATTTTGGGCTTTTTCTGGCCACAAACATAAAACTCGTCCGCCTGCCTGTTTGCTTCCCCAGGCCCGGCCGGGTATAGTAGGTGGCCATGGAATTCCTCAGATCCGTACTCGATTTCGTGCTCCACCTCGACAAGCACCTGAGCGCCCTCATCCAGCAGTTCGGCGCCTGGACCTACGCCATCCTGTTCGTGGTCATCTTCGTCGAGACGGGCCTCGTCATCATGCCCTTCCTGCCCGGAGACTCCCTGCTCTTCGCCGCCGGGACCTTCGCCGCCCTGGGCGCCTTCGACCTCGGCTGGCTGCTGCTGGTCCTGGCCGCGGCCGCCGTCATCGGCGACACGGTCAATTACTGGATCGGACACTTCGTCGGCCCCAAGGTCTTCACCCGGGAGAAGTCCCGTTTCTTCAAGAAGGAGTATCTCGACCGGACCCACGCCTTCTACGAGAAGCACGGCGGCAAGACCATCATCATCGCCCGCTTCGTGCCCATCATCCGGACCTTCGCCCCGTTCGTCGCCGGCATCGGCCGCATGTCCTACGGCCGGTTCATCGCCTTCAACGTCTTCGGAGGGGTCGGCTGGGTCGTCCTTCTCACCGGCGCGGGCTATTTCTTCGGCAACATCCCGTTCGTCAAGGCCAACTTCTCGCTGGCCATCCTGGCCATCATCCTCATCTCGACGGTGCCCATCGCCGTGGAGTACGTCCGGCACCGCCGGTCGAAGGTCTGACGCGCCGGCGCCCTAGCGTCCGGCGGGGGACAGGAGCTTGGCGATCCGCCGCAGCTCCGGAGCCCGCATCGCGTGGGCCGCGGTCATGTCGGTGTGCAGGGGGGTCAGGGAGATGTATCCGGCGTGGGCGGCCATAACGTCCGTCCCCGCGTCGCCCACTCGCCGCGGCGTCCCGGTGCCGATCCAGAAATAGGACGAGCCGCGCGGGTCCGTCTTCTCGATGATCTCGGGATCGTAGAACTTCCAGCCCAGCCGGGTGATCCTGACGCCCTTGACCGGCGGCGGCGGGATGTTGACGTTGAGGGCGACGCCCTCGGGCAGTCCGCGCGCCAGGACGTCCGCCGCCACCGCCTCGACGACGCCCGCCGCGTGCTTCAGGTCGAATCTCCCCTTCGCGTCCGCCAGCAGCGAGACCGCGATCGACGGGATGCCGTGGAACGTCCCCTGGATGGCCCCGGCCACCGTGCCCGAGTAGTTGATGTCCTGCTGGCCCAGGTTCGGCCCCGGGTTCATGCCCGAGACGATGAGGTCGGGCCGCCGCGGCAGGAACTTCTGCAGGGCGAAATAGACGCAGTCGACCGGCGTGCCCTCGACGGCCCAGACCCGCGGCTTGACGCTCTGGGCCCGCAACGGCCGCCTCAGCGTGACGGCCAGGGAGCAGGCGCTCCGCTCCCGGTCCGGCGCGACGACGTAGGTCCGGCCCAGTTTACCGAGCCGGCGGAAGAGGACCTGGATGGTCTCGCGGTAGAACCCGTCGTCGTTGGTCAGCAGGATGACGGGCCGCGTCGTGTTCACGCGGGCTTCTTGATCATGACCAGGAGCATCTTGAACTTGCTGACGGCCTTCAACGCGTGGGAGATGTTGGCCGGCATGATGATCATCTGGCCCGGCTTGACCCGGTGGGGCTTCCCGCCGATGACGATGTCGGCCTCGCCGTCGAGGTCGACGACCATGGCGTCGAAGGGCGCGGTGTGCTCGCTGAGCTGCTCGCCCTCGTCGAAGGCGAACACGGTCACCGTGCCGGCCGCCCGGCTGACGACCTCGCGGCTGACGATGGCCCCGTCCTGATACCCGACGAGCCCGGCCAGGTCCAGGGCCCGGCCCTTGAGGTCCTCGGTGCTCTTGTCTCTCTTCATGGCGGACATGACATCCCTCCTCGTTCCCTCAGTTCTTCCCGGAGATGTACCGGCAATAGCCGTAAGCGACCGGGCCCGGCTTGGTCGTCTCGCAGGGGAATTCCGCGCATTCGAAGCACAGCCGCACGCCCTTGCGGAACGCGCAGGTGGCGATCGCCCAAAAAGGATTCTCTTTGGGGCGGCAGCCGGCGTCCCCGTTGGGGCAAGTCCCCCCGGTCATCCGCGGACACGCTTCGCAGGCGATGCCGCAAACGCCGATCCTCATGAGCGCCTCCGGCCGGATGATAAAAAAAAATGGTCGGGACGGGCGGATTCGAACCGCCGACCCCATGCACCCCAAGCATGTGCGCTACCAGGCTGCGCCACGTCCCGGACCAGGGTCCCTTATTATAGCAGAAACGGGGCCGTTTTCGACTATTTCCGACGCTTTTTCCCGCCCCCGTCCTCGAGGGCGGCCACGATGTCCTGGAGCTCGTCGCGGACGTTGTTGAGGGCCTTGCGCAGCCTCTCCGGATGGACCGGATTCGAATGGGACAGCCCGAACTCGTCCTCGATCTTCCTCTTGATGCCGGCCATGGTCAGGGTCTTGCCCGCCATGAGCTCCTTGACGCGGGCGACGATGGCCACGTCCTGCTGCCGGAAGAACTTCTCGCCGCTCCCGGTCAGCCCGGCGCTCAGGAAGGGGAACTCCTCTTCCCAGTTCTCCAGCGTGGCCAGGTCGACGCCGGTCATCCGGCTAACCTCGTCGAGCTTGAAGACGAGCTTGGTCTTGGCGGGGTTCTTTTTTTCGGCCATCGGAAGGGCCACATTAGCATTTTTGCGCCCGTCCGGTCAAGGCGCGGGGGCCCCCGACGGATGTGATATAATCCGGGCGCCATGAGCCCCGCCGCCGCCCGGAAGAAAGGGCCGGACCCCGCCGCCCACACCCCGCTCGCCGAGCGCATGCGGCCCCGCACCTTCGACCGCGTCTACGGCCAGGACCACATCCTGGGCAAGGGCAAGCTCCTGGCCGAGCTCATCGAGAAGAACCAGATCGTCTCCATCATCTTCTGGGGGCCGCCCGGCTCGGGCAAGACGACCCTGGGCACCATGCTGGCCGGCCACTTCGACCTGCCCTGCGAGTTCTTCAGCGCCGTCCTGTCCGGCATCAAGGAGGTCAAGGAGTTCATGGCCCGGGCCGAGCAGCAGCGGAAGCTCTTCGGCAAGCCCATGGTCCTGTTCATCGACGAGATCCACCGCTTCAACAAGGCCCAGCAGGCGGCCTTCCTGCCCTACGTCGAGAAGGGCGACATCATCCTGTTCGGCTCGACGACGGAGAACCCGTCCTTCGAGGTCATCGCCCCGCTCCTCTCCCGGACCCGCGTCCTCGTCCTCAAGGAGCTCGACCGCGAGGCCCTGGCCCGCATCCTCCAGGACGCCCTCGACGACAAGGATCGCGGCCTCGGCGCCCTCGGCCTGGCCATCGACCCGGCCGCCCGGGACATGCTCATCGACTTCGCCAACGGCGACGCCCGCCGGGCCCTGAACACGCTCGAGATCGCCGCCGGCCTGGCCCGGACCGAGACCGTGACCATGGAGAACGTCCAGGAGGCCCTCCAGAAGCGGACGCTCTTCTACGACAAGTCCGGCGAGGAGCACTTCAACCTTATCTCGGCCCTCCACAAGAGCCTGCGCAACAGCGACGTCGACGCCGCGCTCTATTGGCTCGTCCGCATGCTGGCCTCGGGCGAGGACCCCCTCTACGTGGCCCGCCGCCTGGTCCGCTTCGCCTCCGAGGACGTCGGCCTGGCCGATCCCCAGGCCCTGGCCCTGACCCTCCACGCCAAGGAGGCCTACGACTTCCTGGGCACGCCGGAGGGGGAGCTGGCCCTGGCCGAAGCCGTCGTGTATCTCGCCTCGGCTCCCAAGAGCAACCGCATCTACACCGCCTACGGCGCCGTCCAGAAGGAGATCGAGCGCAGCCCCCACGAGCCCGTGCCGATGCAGATCCGCAACGCCGTGACCTCGCTCATGAAGGAGATCGGCTACGGCCAGGACTATAAATACGCCCACGACAGCGCCCTGTCGACGACCGATATGGAGACCATGCCCGAGCGGCTGCGCGGCCGCCGCTTCTACGAACCCGGGAATCTCGGTTTCGAGAGGGAGGTCCGCAAACGCATCGATTGGTGGGAATCCCTCAAGGCCCGGCTCAAGTCCGGCGCGCGCGAGGACAAGCCGGGGGACGCCGGCGACGGGAAGGACAAGCCGGAAAAACCGGAATGACCGGGGCGGTCAGCTCTCGCCCGGCGGGGGAGGCGCGTCCTTATCCTCTTTGTCCTTCAGCAGGTAGTAGATCTCCCAGCTGATGTCGTCGGCCAGACAGCCGATGCACGACTTGGGGGTCGTGGCGATCTCGTCGTCGGCGATCTTGTCCTTGAGGATCTTCTTGACGATGCGGCGGATCTTGTACAGCAGGATGTAGTTGACCATGCCCGGCTCCCGGACGGAAATCATAGCAGGTTCGCCCCCCGGGCGCAAAATGGGGACGTTTCTATTTTATTTATTCATCTTCCGCTTTTATTCTAGAATAGGGCCGAACGACCATGACCCGCCGCAGTCCTTCCGCCGCGACCGTCGCTCTGACCGCTTTGGCCGTCGCGGCCTGCGCCGCGGCTCCCCCGAAAACCCTCGTCGATCCCTTCCCCCTGCGCTTCCCCCTTGTCGAGGTGGGGGCGCTCGAGATCGAAGGCCACGTCGTCGGCCAACCCCGGGCCCATGACGGCGTCCTGACCTTCGCCACGGACGACGGTTTCGTCACGGCGGTCGTGATCCCCTCGCGTGCCGTCCTTTGGCGTCGCCCCGGCCAGGCGGAGGCGGGGGGGACGATCCTTCAGACGGCTCTGGCCTGCGGCGGGCCCGGCCCGGCTGGGCCGGATACCCCGCTCCTCCGGGTCGAAGGGGACCGTTTGAGGGCATTCGACGCCGAGGGTGGGATGATCTGGGAGTTCGCCGCCGACGGGCGCATCACCGCCGAACCTTCCGTCTCATCGGGCCGCGTCTACTTCGGCACGGCGAGCAGGACGTTTTATTGCCTGAAGGCCGAGACAGGGAAGGCGAAGTGGCGACGTCGCCTCCAAGGCGCGCCCCTCCAACGCGCGGTCGTTCAAGACCGTACGGTCGTCGTCCCGGCCTTGAACAGCGTCGTTTACTTCCTGTCCGCGCGGGGCGGCTCGATCCTGTCCTGGGAGACCGTCCCGTCCCGCGTCGTCTACGAATTGGCCCCGGCCGGTCCCGTCGTTCTCGTCTCTTCGGCCTCGCCGACGGTCGTAGCCCTGGACCCGAGGACGGGGAAGCGCGTTGGCCAGTACGAGGCCCCCGGGCCGCTCGTCGCCGGCGCCGTCTGGACGCCTCCCTACGTCGTCGCCGCCGTCGAGGACCCGGACACCGGACTCCAGCGCCTGGTCTTCCTCAGGTCCCGCTGATCGCAGCCGGCCGTCCGGCCGCCGAATCCGGTCTCCGGGCTGTCGTGGACAAGTCCGCCCCCGTTGGGTTATGCTAGCCGCGACCGCAAGGAGGACATCATGGCCAAGGTCGGCATTGTCATCTGTGCCCGTTACCAATCCTGCGGCGGGGGCAAGTGCTTCCGGGCCGTCCGCGAGCGCGCCGGCGGCTTCGCCCGTTACCCCAAGGACGAGCCCCTCGAGGTCGTCGGCTTCTCCAACTGCGGCGGCTGTCCCGGCGGCAACATCGAGTACGTCCCCGAGGAGATGAAGACGAACGGGGCCGAGGTCGTCCACCTGGCCACGGGCTTCGTCGTCGGCTACCCGCCCTGCCCCTACATCGAGCAGTTCAAGCAGTTCGTCGAGTCGAAATACGGCCTCCCCGTCGTCGTGGGGACGCACCCCATTCCCCTCAAATACTACGAGGCCCATCAGAAGCTGCCCTATTGGAAGGACATGGACATGGCCCGGATCGCCGGCGACCTCATGACCGAGGACCGGGCGATCATGGAAGCCTACAACTGAAGGAGACCGCCATGACCCGCGACGACGCCCTGGCCCTGCTCAAGACGCACATGACGAACAAGAACCTCATCAAACACTGCCTGTCCGTCGAGGCCTGCATGCGGGCCCTGGCCGTCCGCCTCGGCCACGACCCCGAGCCCTGGGGACTGGCCGGCATCCTCCACGACCTCGACTACGAGATGACGGGCATGAGCGCCGAGCTCCACACGACCGAGACGGTCAAGATCCTGCGCGAGAAAGGTATCGACGTGGCCATCGTCCACGCCGTTCAGGCCCACGCCGGCAAGGTGCCGTGCGCCTCGCCCATGGACTGGGCCATCTACTCCGTCGACCCGCTGACGGGGCTCGTCATCTCGGCCACGCTCATGCACCCGACCAAAAAGCTCAAGTCCATCGACCTCGAGTTCCTCAAGCGCCGCTACAAGGAGAAGAGCTTCGCCAAGGGCGCCCGCCGCGAGGAGATCGAGGAGTGCCGCAACCTCGGCCTCGAGCTCGACGAGTTCCTCTCGATCGCCATCGCGGCCATGCAGGGCATCGACCAGGAGCTCGGGCTGTAGCAACGGGGACACGTACCTTCGGTACATGTCCCCTTGTCGCGGGCGCCTTCCTACACGCTCATTTCACGACGTCGAGCCGCAGTCCCACCTCGAAGTACCGCCCGCGCCAGGGAAAGCCCGGCTCGGTGTAGAAGTAGTGGTCGAAGATGTTGCCCAGCTTGACGAAGACCTGGTACCGGTCGCGGAGCTCGAAGCTGACGATGCCGTCCAGGTTGAAATAGGCGGGGATCGTCAGCAGCGTGGCCGGATTGGTCCGCGTGTTCCACCACCACGACTTCGACCCCATCAGGCCGTAGAAGCCGGCCCGCAGGCCCTTGGCCGGCAGGAAGGACACGTCGAAGTTGAGGTTGCTCTTGGACTGGGCGTCGAGGGGACGGTCGTCGGTGTCGTTCCGGGGGTCGAGGTACGTGTAATTGACCGTGGCCTCGAGCCAGTCGAGCTTTTTCTGGGCCTGGACCTCGAAACCGTAGATGTGGGCCCGGCCGATGTTGACGTACAGCCGGGTGCCGCCCTCGAGCACGATGGAGTCGATGAAGTCACGGAAGCGGTTGAAGAAGACCGTCCCGGTCAGGTAGACGGGGCCGCTCCAGGTCGCTGCGAACTCCAGGCTGGTGCCCGACTCGGCCAGCAGGTCGGGGTTGCCCGAGCTCGTCGAGTAGAGCGAGCGCATCGAGGGGAAGCGCGACTTGCGGGCGAAGGAGACGTGGAAGTCGAGGTCCTCGGTGGGCGTGAACTTGACGCCGATGAGGGGATTGAGGGAGGTGTTGTTGTCGCCGCCCTGGAACTTGTCGATGAAGTCGAGGCTCAGGCCGCCGATGACCTTCCACGCGTCTGTCAGCCGGAACTCGTCTTCGATGCCGCCCGAGACCGTGCCCTGGTCGTAGCGCTCCCAGGGCAGGCCGGTGTCGTCCTGGGTGCGGGCGATGTCCTTCTGGTAGAGCAGGCTGGCCTTGAGCGTGTTCCGGTCGCCGACCGGCACCTCGGCCAGGGCGAAGCCGCCGTAGGACGAGTTGTCGTACGTGCTCGACGAATCGAGGTCGGTCATGGCCGGGTCGTTGAACCAGTCGAGCGTGTTGTAATAATTGACGTAGAAGCCGCGGAAGCGCAGGACGGCGTCGCCGCCGAGCGAGGTGAAGCCGCCCGCGCTCAGGTTCGAGCGGTCCCACTTCGGGAACCGCCAGTAGCGGGCCCGCTGGGTGAACAGGGCCGGCGGCATGCCGTAGGCGGACTGGTAGGTGCCGGCGCTGACCATGATCTCGGTCCGGTCCGAAGGCGTGTAGTAGAGCTTGCCGCTGAGGTTGAGGCGCTCGAAGTCGCCGTTGGCCCGCAAGGTCCGGCCGTCCTCCGGGTCGGGGAAATAGAAACCGTCGGAGGACTGGTAGAGGGCGCTGGCCGCGAGGGAGAAACGCTTCCAGGCGTAGGAGCCGTCGGCCCCGATGCCGGCCATGGCCTTGTCCCCGTAGCTCCCGGTGAGCGAGAGGTAGGGCCGCTCGGACGGGCGCCGGGTGATGACGTTGACCAGGCCGCCCAGGGTGTTGGGGCCGTAGAGGACGGAGGACGGGCCCTTGGTCACCTGGAGCGTGTCGATGCCGCCCGCCGAGACCGTCTTCAGGTCGAAGGTCGAGAAATAGGGCTCGTACACGGGGACGCCGTCGACGAGCAGGGCGATGCGGTTGGAGCCGATGCCCCGGAGCTTGAGGGAGTAAGTGTCCTTGTCGCCGAACGTGACCAGGGCGCCGGGGATGTACTTGACGACGTCGGCCAGGTCCCGGGGCTTGAGCTTGGCGATGTCCGTGGCCACGACGGTCGTGACCGTGGCCAGGGGGACGTCCTTGGGGGCCTTGCCGACGACCTGGATCTCCTCGGTGATGCGGACGGGTTTCTCCTGCTCCGTCTTGGGTTTCTGGTCTTCGGCGGCGGCCTGTCCGGCCAGGCCCGGCGCGAGGACGAGCGCGACGCCCAGCAGGACGAGGGCGCCGCGGAGGGGGAGGATCTTGGAACGCAGGGATACGGTCATGGGTTTCTCCTTTTCGCGATGGAAGGATGAGCCGTTTCCCGCTCATCCCTGACGGTCGGAGTGCTTGGCCGGATAGGGCTTTAGCTCCTACGACTCGGAGCGAGGGCGCAGATTAACAGAGGAGCCGGGGCTTGTCAATCCCGGGCTCAGGCCTCCTTCTGGATCTTGCTGTGGCGGAAGCCGTACATGAAGTAAATGGCCAGGCCGGCCAAGAGCCAGGCCCCGAACCGGACCCAGGTCACCCCCGGCAGGTTGGCCATGAGGTAGAAGCAGAAGACGACCGTGACGAGCGGAGTGAACGGCACCCAGGGCGTCCGGAACTTGCGCTCGACCTCGGGCCGGGTCCGCCGCAAAACGACGACGCCGACCGACACGAGGATGAACGCGAACAGGGTCCCGATGTTGCAGAGGTTGATGATCATCGGCAGGGGGAAGATGCCGGCGATGAGGGCCGTCACGACGCCCGTGATCCAGGTGCAGATGTGGGGGGTCTTATGCTTGGGGTGGATCTTGGCGAAGGCGGCGGGCAGCAGGCCGTCCCGGGCCATGACCATGAAGATGCGGATCTGGCCGTAGAGCGTGACCAGCAGGGTCGAGACCATGCCGATGATGGCCCCCGTGGCCACCAGCGCCCCTCCCCACCGGATGCCGATGCTGGCCAGGGCCCCGGGCAGGGCGTTGTCGACGACGATCTCCTTGAAGGGCACGATGCCGGTCAGGACGAAGGCCACGGCGACGTAGAGGACGATGACGACGCCGAGGCAGATCATCAGCCCCAGCGGGACGTCCCGCTTCGGGTTCTTGGTCTCCTCGGCCGCGGTCGACACGGCGTCGAAGCCGATGTAGGCGAAGAAGATGATGGCCGCCCCGGCCATGACGCCCTTCCAGCCGTAGGGCATGAGGGGCTTGAGGTTGGCCAGGTTGACGTGGCGGACGCCGAGGAAGATGAATAGCAGGATGACGGCGACCTTGACCAGGACGATGATGTTGTTGATCTTGGCGCTCTCCCGGATGCCGATGAACAGGACCCAGGTGATGAGCAGGGTGATGACGACGGCCGGCAGGTCGATGATGCCGCCCGCGAGGGGCGTGGTCATCAGGGCCTTGGGAAGCTTCAAGCCGGCGCTCTCCATGAGGCCCATGAAGATGCCCGACCAGCCCGAGGCCACGGCGCTGGCCGAGACGAGGTATTCGAGCATGAGGTCCCAGCCGATGATCCAGGCGACGACCTCGCCGAAGGCGACGTAGGAGTAGGAGTAGGTGCTGCCCGCGACCGGGAACATGCAGGCGAGCTCCGAGTAGGTCAGGGCGCAGAAGCCGCAGGTCACGGCGGCGATGATGAAGGACACCAGAACCCCCGGGCCGGCCAGGTGGGCGCCCTCGCCCGTGGCCACGAAGATGCCCGTCCCGACGACCGAGCCGATGCCGAGGGCGGCCAGGTCGAAGGCGGTCAGGTTCTTCTTGAGCTGGGTGTGTTCGGCGGCGTCGGCGATCTGGGCCGGCGACTTGGTCTTCCAGATGTTCATGGCGGCCTCACTGCGGTTCGCGGCGTTCGAAAGGGGGATTATATCCCACGGCCGACCGAATGCAATCCCGTCCGGGAGTTTGACATCCGGCCGCCGTTGCGCTACCAAAAGAGCTCCATCCCGCGACCGAGGAGGCCCCGATGAACGACCGCAGAGATCCGTTCCCGCTCCCCATCGCCCTGGCCGCCGCCCTGGCCCTGTCCCTGGCGGCCTGCGCCGGGGACGCCACGACCAAGGCCCTCGAGGCCATCCGGGCCGACGACATGGCCTTTCACCTGAAGTTCCTGAGCGCCCCGGAGTTCCGCGGCCGTCCCACGCCCTCCGTCGAACAGGACATCGCTTCGAAGTACATCGCCCTGACGGCCGAGCGCATCGGCCTGCTGCCGTTCATGCCGGGCGGTTCCTTTTATCAGGAGATCCCGGTCGAGGTCACCTCGGTCGTGGCGGCCGCTTCCCGGCTGCGCCTGAGCGCTCCCTCGGGAAGCCGGGACTTCGCCTTCCCGGCCGACGCCGCCGCCGGCCGCTGGTTCGAGACCGGCCGGGCCTCGGGCGAGCTCGTCTTCGTGGGTTACGGCCTGTCGGCGCCCGCGCTCGGCTGGGACGACCTGGCCGGCCTCGATGTCGAGGGCAAGATCGCCGTCCTGCTCGATGCGGCCCTGCCCCCGGACCACGCGCTCAAGCCGGCCGAGAACCGCCGCCTGCTCAACGGCCGGTCCTCGGCCCTGCGCGAGAAGGGCGCCGCGGCCGTCGTCACGATCATCGACGAGTCCCGCGAGAAGCGCCTGGCCGACGGCGGCCTGAGCTTCGACCTGCCCCAGCGGACGCGGGTCCTCGACATCGACAACGCCGCTCCCGGGGCGCCCGCCGCCCGCCCGGCCTCAGGGCCCTTTCTCCAGGTCGAGGTCCGGCACGCCGCCGGGGCGGCCCTGCTGGGCGTTTCCCCGGACGACCTGGCCCGCTGGTCCGAGGACCTGCGGCAGGGGAGGCCCGTCGCCGCGAAGAAGCTCCCGGGGCGGCGCCTCGACGTCGACCTCGTCGCGGGCACCCGGCGCGACCGGGCCTTCAACGTCGTCGCCTACGCCGAGGGGTCCGATCCCGTCCTGCGGCGGGAGTTCGTGACCGTGACCTCCCACCACGACCACCTGGCCCCCCGCGAGGGCCGGATCTATCCCGGCGCGGACGACAACAACTCCGGAGTCGTCGGCATGTTCGAGATCGCCGAGGCCGTGCTGCTGGCCCCGCCCAAGCGCTCGGTCGTCTTCGTCTGGAACACGGCCGAGGAGCTCATGCTCCTCGGTTCCTACTACTTCGTCCAGCACTGCCCGGTGCCGGTCGAGAAGATCAGCGCCAACCTCAACCTGGACATGATCGCGCGCAACGCCGCGGACCATCTCTACCTCATCGGCTCGAACAAGCTCAGCTCGGAGCTCGACGCCAGCATCCGGGCCATGAACGAGAAGCCCGGTCCCGGTCTGCGCCTCGATGACACCTACGAGGCCCCCGGCCATCCCGACCGTTTCTTCTTCCGGAGCGACCAGTACCCCTACATCCGCTACGGCATCCCGGGGGTGTGGTTCTTCTGCGGCACGACCGAGGACTACCACACCGAGGGCGATGTCGAGGCCAAGGCCGACTACGCCAAGATGGAAAGGGTCTCGGAGCTCGTCTACCGGGTGGCCATGGACATCGGGAACAGGCCCGAGCTCCTCAAGCTCGACCTGCGGCCCGAGGTCACGGCCCGCGGCCCGGAGAACATGAAGGTCGCCTGGCAGTGAGGGCCGCTTTGACAGGCCAGGGGCCCTATGCTATTTAGGAGCCGATGAGGATCGCGGCGGTCGTCGGCTATTCCGGGAGCGGCAAGACCCGGCTCGTCGTCCGCCTCGTCGGGGAGCTCCGGCGGCGGGGGCTGCGGGTCGCGGCCGTCAAGCGCTGTTCCCACGGTTTCGCCCTGGACACCGAGGGCAAGGACACGGCCGCGTTCGCCGCGGCCGGCGCCGAGGGCGTGGCCATGGTCTCGCCCGAGGGCTGGGCCGCCCTGGCCGACACGCCCCGCCCGGATGCCCGGGCCCTGGCCCGCCGCCTCTTCCCGGGCGCCGCGGCGGTCCTCGTCGAGGGCGGCAAGGACGTCCGGGGGACGCGCAAGATCGAGGTCCTGCGGGCCGGCGTCGCGGAGATCCCCGCGAGCCGGCCGGAGGAGCTCCTGGCCCTGGTGACGGACGCTCCCCTCGCCGGCGGGGCCGCCGTCCCCGTCTTCGGGCCCGACGACGTCGGGCCGCTCTGCGACCTCATTCTCGCCCAGGAGGAGGACATGGCCGACATCAGGCTCGAAGTCGACGGACGGGAGGTCAACCTCAACCCGTTCGTCCGGACCTTCATCGAGAGGACCGTGCTGGGCATGGTCACGTCCCTGAGCGGGATCGATCCCGAGCCGGGCCTGGTCTCGCTCGTCATCGACCGGACCGGGGACAAGTCCCAGCCCCCGGCAAAGCCATGAAGCCCGCGCCGAAGCCGGGGACGATCGCCTTCGCCCGGGCCTACTTCGCCCGGCGCGACCCGGCCGTGCTGGCCGTCCTGCGCCGGAGCTCGGTCGGCATCGCCGGGGCCGGCGGGCTGGGCACGAACGTGGCCGTGGCCCTGGCCCGGGCCGGCGTGGGGCGCCTGGTCATCGCCGACTTCGACCGGGTCGAGCCTTCCAACCTCAACCGGCAGCAGTTCTTCCTCGACCAGGTCGGCGAGCGCAAGGTCGAGGCCCTGCGCGAGAACCTGCTGGCCGTCAACCCCTACTCCCTGTACGAGGTCCACGACGTCCGCCTCAACCGCAAGAACGCGACGACGGTCTTCGCCCGCGTCGACGTCCTGGTCGAGGCCTTCGACAAGGCCGCGGCCAAGGAGATGCTCATCGAGGCCTCGCTGGCCAAATTCCCCGGCCGG
This sequence comes from Candidatus Aminicenantota bacterium, assembly GCA_017999365.1. GTDB lineage: Bacteria > Acidobacteriota > Aminicenantia > Aminicenantales > Saccharicenantaceae > RBG-16-66-30. The sequence continues at coordinate 279,264 of JAGNLW010000001.1, read as the reverse complement.
CCCATCGTGGCGGCCTCCGGGCTGGCCGGCTACGGCGGCAACAGCCGGCTCCGCACCCGGCGCATGGGCAATCTCTACGTCTGCGGCGACGGGTCGAGCCAGTCTCCCCGGGGGATCAGCCCCATGGCCCCCCGGGTAGCGCTGGTCGCGGCCATGCAGGCCAATCTGGTCATCGAGCTCCTGATGAAGATGAGAGGGACACATGTTCAAGGTCAATGAGTATTTCGACGGCAAGGTCAAGTCGCTGGCGTTCGGGACGGCCGACGGGCCGGCCACGGTCGGGGTCATGGCCCCGGGCGACTACGAGTTCGGCACATCGACGGTCGAGATCATGAGCGTCGTCTCGGGCGTCCTGTCGGTCAAGCTGCCGGGGGAGCAGGCCTTCCGGGACTACCGGGCCGGCCAGAGCTTCACGGTCGCGGCGGGCCAGAAGTTCCAGCTCAAGGTCGCGGCCGACGCGGCCTACCTCTGTCTCTACCGCTAGGCCGGTCCCGGCCTCGAGTCCGGGCTGCGGGCCGTCTAGTAGCGCCAGCCGAGGAGCCCGAAGCCGACGACGTTCATCACGACCGGGACGGCGTAGATGAGGGCCACGGCCAGGACCTGGCGGGCGCGCGTCTTGAGGCCCAGGACGAAGATGATGGCGGCGTAGAACTCGAAGTAGCCGAACAGGAAGATCAGTCCGATCCCGCCGAAGGAGCGGGTCCAGAACGGGTATTCCCAGATCAGCAGTCCGCCGATGTTGAGCAGGACCTCGACGAAGACGCAGAACGCGGCGTAGCCGACGGCCCAGAACCAGCGGTTGTTCAGGCCCAGGATCCTCTCTTTCGGGTCGTCCGAGAGGGTGTGGTAATAGACCAGGCCGGCCAGGGCGAACATGAACATGATCTCGATGTTCCAGCCGACCATGGTCCGCAGGGCCGTGTCCCCCGGGGCCGTCCAGACGGCCGAGCGGCCGGTCAGGGCCAGGACCCATCCGTTCCAGGTCTCGTTGAAGAAGTCCATGCCGAACAGGGTCAGCCCGGCCAGCACGGCGTCCCAGTTGCCGGAGCGGCGGGCGTCCTTGATCTCCCGGGCGTAGACATAGAAGACGATGGCCAGGAGAGGGATGACGTACCACTTGAGCATGGTCAGGTCGCGCAGCCCGTCGAGGGCGCGGAGGGTCGCTTCGGTCATGACCGGCCTCCTGCGATGAACTGAGAGATCACCCGCCCGAGTAGATGGGCGATATGACGACCCGGTCGCCGTCGGCCAGGGCTTCGTCGGGCACGACCGCCCGGCCGTTGCGGGTGACGATCTTGGGACGGGAGCGGTCGACGCTGACGAGGCCGATGAGATCGTCGGCGGTCGTCCCCGCGGGCACGTCCAGGACCTTCTCGCTGAAGCCGAAGATCTGGACGAACGGCCCGATCAGCTTGACGGTGACCTTCATGTCAGCTTGGCGTATTTTTCGGCCGCCCGGCCCTCCCCGGCGGTGCCCAGGCGCTCGAGCGTGGCCTTGGTCGGGATGCCGCGCTTGTCGTAGCCGCGGAGGTCGTAGTAGTGCTGGAGCAGGCCGTCGTACTTGTCGTATTCCAGGTGCTGTCCGGCGATGGGCCCCTCGGTGTCGGCGTTGGCCGGGTCGAACCAGACGGCCGGCGGGTAGTCGATCGTGCGGTCGGTCTGGGGGTACTCGCGGAGCCAGAAGAGCTTGATGAGCGAGTAGATGCGGTCCGAGACGGTCCAGAAGTCCTCGAGGGTCCAGTCGAGGCCGCTGACGAGCTTGAAGTACTTGGGGTAATGCTCGAGCTCCCAGCCGTTCTCGATCCAGGGGAAGCGGCAGGCGACGATGTACTCGAACAGGCCGCCGCGGATGCGCTGGAGGTCGATGACCTTTTGGGCCTTCTCGGGGCCGTAGGACTCGCGCACGGACTGCTTGAGCTCGAAGGTGATGACCCAGGACTCCTTGTGGTGGGCGCCGATGGGGGAGACGCCGAAGGCCAGGGCCATGCCGGGGATGAACTTGCAGTTGTAGGCGGCGACCTCGAGGCCCTTGACCTGCATGGCGTAGGCTTCGGAGCCGTGGCCGAACTTGCGGGCGGCCCGCAGGGAGCCCTCGGCCAGGATGTTCCCGATCTCGCCCCGGCGCAGGGCGATGTCCGTCAGGAGGGTCTTGAAGGCCGGGGCGTCGCCGAAGCGGATGGCCCCCGGGGCCGCGCCGCGCTCGACGGCGTCGGCGTAGAAGCTCATGACGCAGCCGCCCGACATCGTGTCGATGCCGTAGTCGTCGCAGAGGTAGTTCAGGGAGCCCATGGGGGCCAGCTCGAAGATGTCCAGGTTGGGGCCGAGCAGGGCCACGTTCTCGTAGTCGAGCTCGGACTCGCGGCCCTCGTCGTCGTGGATGGTGATGCCGCAGCGCATGGTGCAATTGGGGCAGCCGTAGGTGGCCACCCGGGCGTTGTTGAGGCGCTCGCCGTCGACCTTCCAAGCGTCGGGATGGTGGGTCTGACGGAAGTTGTGGACGGGCAGGGCGGCGACCTCGTTGCACCAGGCCAGGACGCCGTTGGTGCTCTGGATGGACCAGCCGGTCTTCTTGTCGATGCGGTTGACCTCGCGGAGGTCGTCGTAGCCGACCTTCTTCATCCCGGCCGGGTCGGCCTGGGGGATGGGCTTGGTGCCCTTGACGACGATGGCCTTGAGGAGCTTGGAGCCCATGACCGCGCCCATGCCGGTCCGGCCGCCGGCCCGCCCCTCGAGGCTGCGGACGACGGCGTAGCGGACGAGGTTCTCGCCGCCCTGGCCGATGTTGAGGACGCCGACGCTCTTGCCGTACTTGGCGTAGATCCAGTCGTTGGTGACGTAGGTGCCCTGCCCCCAGACCTCGCCGGCGGGCAGGAACTCGACCTTGTCGTCCTCGATGTAAAGCATGGTCGGCTCGGCCGCCCGGCCCTCGACGATGAGGACGTCGTAGCCGGCCTTGCGGAGCTGCTCGGCGACCCTGGTGCCGAGGTTGCCGTCGCCGTAGCCGCCCGTGCTGGGGGACTTGCCGGCCACGACCGCTTTCCCCGTGTTGGGGGCCGGGATGCCGGCGATGGGCCCGAGGGCGACGATGAACTTGTTGTCCGGGCCGAGGGGGTCGACGCCGGGGGCCAGCTCGTCGTAGAGGATCTTGACGGCGAAGCCGCGGCCGCCGATCCACTTGCGGGCGAAGTCCTCGCTGAACGACTCGGTCTTATGGGTCTTCGTGGTCAGGTTGACCCTCAGGATCTGGCCGGTCCAACCGTTCATGGGGCGTCCTCCGGATAAGATGAAAAAATCCATCCCCATCCTAAACGGAGGGCCGTCTTTAGTCAAGGCATTCCAGGGCGCGGCCAGGGGGGGAATGGGCCCTCCGGGCCGGTCCGCCGAAGATGAATAAAATAAATAGAAACGTCCCCATTTTCCGGCCCGGAGGGGCGGAAAATCCGTATAATGGGATGGAGGGCCGTGAGCCCCCCGAGAGGAGAACGGAAATGGCGAAAAAGCTCTACCGGTCGGCCGGCCAGAAGATGCTCGGCGGCGTTTGCGGCGGCCTGGCCGAATACTTCGACATCGACGTCTCGATCGTCCGGCTGCTCCTGGTCGGCCTGGCCTTCGTGACGGCCCTCCTGCCGATGACCTTCTTCTACATCGTGGCCTGGATCGTCGTGCCCCAGGGGCCGCCCCCCGCCCAAGCTTGACCGGGGGAGGTCCGCCGGTCCCGGCCGGCGCGCCGGGGCCGTTGACTTACAGTCAGAGTTCGGTTATAACCTAACCGCCCGCCCATGGCCATGAAGAGCGCCCTCGAGATCCCGTTCAAGCACATCGCCGTCGAGGGCGTTTTCCGCTCCCGGAAGACCCAGCTGGCCAACGTCCTGGCCCAGCGCATCGGCGGCAAGGTCGTCCTCGACAACGCCGGCAACCCCTACATCAAGGACTTCTACAACGAGCGGGAGGGCTCGGCTTTCCTGACCCAGCTCGTCTTCCTGGCCAACCGGTACAACCAGCAGACCCGCCTCCTCCAGAGGGACCTGTTCGTCGACCGCATCATCTGCGACTACCTGTTCGAGAAGGACAAGATCTACGCCTACCAGACCCTGTCGGACGACGAGCTGCTCGTCTACGAGAAGATCTACGGCATCCTGTCCGAGCGCATCCCCAAGCCCGACCTGGTCATCTACCTGCAGATCTCCCTGGGCTCTCTGACGCGGCGGATCGCCAAGGAGGGCGACTCCGTCGAGAAGAACATCGCCGAGAAGTACCTCGAGGACATCGTCGAGGCCTTCGACTATTTCTTCTTCAACTACCAGGGGGCGCCCCTCCTGGTGGTCAAGGCGGACGACATCGACTTCGGGCGCGAGGAGGACGTCCTCGACCTCCTCGACCAGATCCGCGACATGAAGAAGGGCTCGCTCTATTACGTCCCCCAGAGCTACGGGGGCAAGGGCCAAAAAAAAGGTTAGGGGCGTCGAGGCGGCCCGGACCCCGCGGTCGCGGGGCCGGGACCGGGAGCCCCGGAACGGAACGCGGCTTTACCTCAACCCCGGGGGACGGCCGGGGTGGGGAGAAAGGACGGACCCATGACCGAGACGCCGGTCGAGAAGATCACCATCCCTTCGCTCCAGGCCCGCAAGGCCGTGGGGCCCAAGATCGTCTGCCTGACGGCCTACGACTTCCCGACGGCCCGCATCCTGGACGAGCGGGGCGTCGACCTCATCCTGGTCGGGGACTCCCTGGGCATGGTCGTCCTGGGCTACGAGAACACCGTCCCCGTGACCATGGACGAGATGCTCCATCACACCCGGGCCGTGACCCGGGGCGTGCGCCGGGCCCTCGTCGTCGGCGACATGCCCTACTTCTCGTTCCACCTCGGCGCCGACGAGACCATCCGCAACGCCTCGCGCTTCCTCAAGGAGGGCGGGGCCTCGGCGGTCAAGATCGAGGGCGCCTCGGCCAAGCGGCTCAAGCTCGTCAAAGCCATGGTCGAGGCCGAGATCCCGGTCATGGGCCACGTCGGGCTGACGCCCCAGTCCATCCTCAGCCTGGGCCGCTACAAGGTCCGCGGCAAGCTGGCCGCCGAGGCCCGGCGCATCGTCGAGGAGGCCCAGGCCCTCGAGGCCGCCGGGGCCTTCGCCGTCGTCCTCGAGTCCGTCCCGGTCGAGGTGGCCGCCCTGGTCACGCGGGCCGTCGGCATCCCGACCATCGGCATCGGCGCGGGGCCCGCCTGCGACGGCCAGATCCTCGTCTTCCACGACGTCATGGGCTACTCGACCGGCTACATGCCCAAGTTCGTCCGGCGCTACGCCGACCTCCACGGCGTCATGGGCGTCGCCGTCGGGGCCTACGCGGCCGACGTCCGGGCCGGCCGCTTTCCGGACGACGCCACCTCCTACCATCTCCGGCCCGAGGTCGCCGCCGAGCTGGCCCCGAAGCGGGCCCGCAAGCCGGCCAAGCCGGCGGCCAAGGGCGGAGGGCGGCGATGATCCTCGTCGAGACCGTGGCCGGCATGAAGGCCCTGTCCCGCGAGTGGAAGCGGGCCGGGAAGACCGTCGGCTTCGTCCCCACCATGGGCTACCTCCACGAGGGCCACCTCAGCCTCGTCCGGGAGTCGAAGACGCGGGCGGACGTCACGGCTGTCAGCATCTTCGTCAATCCCACCCAATTCGGGCCGAACGAGGACCTGGACAAGTACCCCCGCGACCTGGCCAAGGACGCGGCCTATCTGGAGCGGGCCGGCGTCGACGTCCTCTTCCATCCGCCCGCGGCGGAGGTCTATCCTCCCGGATACCGGACCTATGTCGAGGTCGAAGGCCTGCAGGACAAGCTCTGCGGCCGGTCGCGGCCGGGCCATTTCCGGGGCGTGGCCACCGTCGTCCTCAAGCTCTTCGAGACGGTCGGGCCCGACCTGGCCTTCTTCGGGGCCAAGGACGCCCAGCAGGTCCTGATCATCGAGCGCATGGCCCGCGACCTCGACCTCGGCGTCGAGGTCGTCACCTGCCCCCTCGTCCGCGAGCCCGACGGGCTGGCCCTGAGCTCGCGCAACGCCTACCTCTCGCCCGAGGAGCGCCAGGCCGCCTTGGCCCTGTCCATCGGCCTGCGCTGGGCCGAGCGGGCCGTCGCGGCGGGGGAGAGGGACCCGGCCAAGGTCGTCGCCGGCATCCGGGCCGTCCTCGAGGCCGAGCCCCTAGCCAGGATCGACTACGTCGAGGCCGTCGACCCCGAAACCCTCGAACCGGTCGCGGAGATGCGCGGCCGGGTCCTGGTGGCCGTGGCCGCCTTCGTCGGCTCGACCCGGCTCATCGACAACGTCCGCATCGCCGTCTGAGGAGAGCCCCATGCTGAGAGCCTTCCTGCGCGCCAAGGTCCACCGGGCCACGGTGACCCACGTCGACATCGGCTACGAAGGCAGCCTGTCCCTCGACACGGATATCCTCGAGGCGGCCGGGCTGCGGCCCTACGAGCGGATCGAGGTCTGGAACGTGACCAACGGCAAGCGCTTCACGACCTACCTCCTCTCCGGCCAACGGGGTTCGCGGGCCGTCGGGGTCTTCGGCGCCGCCGGCCACAAGGTCGCGGTCGGCGACATCATCATCATCGCCGCCTACGGCTACATGGACGGGGCCGAGATGGAGGGCTTCGCGCCCCGGGTCGTCCTGATGGAAGAAGGCAACCGCATCGCCGGCGTCAAGTGAGGCGCCGCCGTCCCGTTCCCGCGCTGCTGGCCGCCCTGGCCCTCTGCGCGGCCTGCGGAAATCCCCCGGTGCCCGGCGGCGGACTCTTCGTCGCCGAACCGTTCACGGCCGAGGGCTCGTTCACGCCGGGCGTCGAGGGGCCGGCCGCGGTCGCGGACGGCAGCGTCCTGGCCGTCAATTTCGGCCGTCAGGGGACCGTCGGCCGCGTCCTTCCCGACGGCCGGGGCGAGATCTTCGCGGAGCTGCCCGCGGGGAGCGTCGGCAACGGCCTCCGCATCGGCCCCGACGGGACCGTTTTCGTGGCCGACTACACCGGGCACAACATCCTGGCCGTCGATCCCGTCACCCGGTGGGCCCGCGTCCTCGTCCACGAGCCGGCCATGAGCCAGCCGAACGACCTGGCCCTGGCCCCCGACGGCGCCACTCTCTATGCCAGCGACCCGGACTGGACGGCCGGGACGGGCCGGATCTGGCGCGTCGGGACGGACCGCCGGGCCGTCCTGGCGGCCTCCGGGCTGGGCACGGCCAACGGCGTCGAGGTCTCGCCCGACGGGCGGACCCTCTACGTCGGCGAGAGCGCCGGGCGGCGGATCCTGGCCTTCACGATCGCGGCGGACGGGGCCCTCGCCGGCCCGCGGACGTTCGCCGCGTTCCCCGACTTCGGCCTCGACGGCATGCGCTGCGACGTCGACGGCAACCTCTACGTCGCCCGGTACGGCAAGGGCAAGGTCGCCGTGCTCTCGCCGGACGGCGATGTCCTGCGGGAGATCGGCGTCCTCGGCGCCCGGCCCTCCAACCTCTGTTTCGGCGGGCCCGACGGCCGGACGGTCTACGTCACCGAGGTCGAACACGGCCGGCTGGTCCGCTTCCGAACCGGCCGGCCCGGCCGGGAATGGGGGAGGCCGGAGCGGACGCCGCAGTTCGTCTGCGTCTCGTCGGACGACAACGGCTATGCGGGGCTGCCCGGCTCACCCCACGACGGCGGGCTGGGCTATCTCACGGAACTCTTCGCCCGGCTCCGCAACCCGGCCGGCGCGGGGGAGGCCCGGACCTTCGACGGCGCGCCGCCCCACTACACCTTCTTCGTCAACACCCGCTTCGTCGTCCCCGACGTCCCCAATCCCCATTCGGCCGGCTACGGGGGCGGGGACGCCCCGGCCCTCGTCCTCAGGGCCTGGCGCGAGGCCGTCGACCGCGGCCACGAGATCGCCGTCCACACCCATTCCCACCCGCACGGCCGCGACCTGTCGGTCGCCGAATGGGAACGGGAGATCGGGCGTTCGATGGACATCCTGACGCGGCCCGCGTCGGGGATCGAGCCCGGCCTGGGCATCCCGCGCCAGGACCTGGCCGGCTTCCGGGCCCCGTTCATCGAGCCGTCCGACAGCGGCATGGCGGCCGTCCTGCGTTCGGGACTGGCTTACGATTCGAGCGTCGAAGAGGGCCCGGCCCTCGGACCGCACCCCGGCGCCTTCCCCTGGCCCTACCGGCTCGACGCCGGCATCCCGGCCCACCGGCCCCCGATCGGGCCGCATCCCGGTCTCTGGGAGATGCCCTTGGGCAACTTCGTCGCCCCGCCCGACGAGGCCTGCGCCCGTTACGGCCTCCGGCCCGGGCTGAGGGCCGCGCTGGCTCGGCGGCAGGCCTATTTCCAGCCGGCGAACGGCGAGATCACGGGCATGGATTGGAACCTGTGGATCGAGTTCTCGATGAGCCCGGCCGAGTTCCTGGCCACGGTGGAATACACGCTCGACCGGCACGCCGCGGAGAACCGCGGCCCCATGACCGTGGGGCTCCACAGCGAGCTCTACACGGTCAAAGCGGGCGGCGGGCCGGTCACGGCCGCGGACATCCGCGCCCGCCGGGCCGCTCTGGAGTCGTTCTTCGCTTACGCCCTGTCGAAGCCGGAGGTCCGTCTGGTCAGCCACCGCGAGCTACTGGCTTGGCTCGAGCGGCCGGCCCTCTTGCCCGCGGAGCCGGGGCTCACTTCGCGGCCAGCGTCTGGACCAGGAAGAAGCCGCCCGAAATGAGGTAGACGACCAGGGTCAGGACGAACACGGCCATGCCCAGGGCCGGGGCGTTCTTGACGAAGCCCTTGAAGACGCGGACGACGAGGACCTTGAGCAGCAGGACCGAGACGAGCGTCACGGCCAGGACGGCGTGGAGGGCGCCGCGGGTCGACATGCCGTCGCCCATCTCGCCGACGAAGTCGAGGCCCAGGTAGACCAGGGGGACCAGCAGGACGACGTAGAGCCAGCCGAAGACCCGGTGGACCCGCCGTCCCTTGCCCGTGTCGGCCGTCCGTCCGGGCCGGCCCATGAGCGACATCATGGTCAGGAAGGCCGCCGTCCCCGCGGCCAGGAACAGCCCGCCGAGGATCGTCTTGAGGGTCATGTCCGTCACGGTCGCACCTCCTCCGTGCCTCAGTCGAGGTGGTAGTTCGGGGCCTCCTGGGTGATGACCACGTCGTGGACGTGGCTCTCCTTGAGCGAGGCCTGGGTGATCTTGATGAAGCGGGCCTGGGCCTTGAACTCCTCGATGGTCCGGCAGCCGGCGTAGCCCATGCCGGCCCTGAGTCCGCCGACGAGCATCTGGACGATGACGTTCGTGCTGCCCTTGTAGGGGACCTGGCCCTCGATGCCCTCGGGGACGAGCTTGGTCACGTTGGTCTGGCCGTCCTGCTGGTAGCGGTCGCCGCTCTTGCCCTCCTTCATGACCGCGATGGAGCCCATGCCCCGGTAGCGCTTGTAGGCCCGGCCCTGGTACATGACGACCTCGCCCGGGGCCTCGTCGGTCCCGGCCAGGAGGTTGCCGAGCATGATGGAGTCGGCTCCCGCGGCGATGGCCTTGGCGGCGTCCCCGGAATACTTGATGCCGCCGTCGGCGATGACCGGCACGCCGGCCTTGCCGCAGACCGCGGCGACCTCGGCGATGGCCGTGATCTGGGGGATGCCGGCGCCGGTGATGATCCGGGTCGTGCAGATGGAGCCCGGGCCGACGCCGACCTTGACGGCGTCGACGCCGAGGTCGACGAGCTCCTCGGCCGCACGGGCCGTGCCGATGTTGCCGGCCACGACCTCGACCCCGGAGAACTCCCTCTTCAGCGTCCGGACCGTGTCCAGGACCCGCTGGGAGTGGCCGTGGGCGTTGTCGACGACGATGACGTCGCACTTGGCCGCCAGCAGGGCCCGGGTTCGGTCCATGAAGTCCGCGCCGACGCCGACGGCGGCGCCGACCCGCAGCCGGCCGAAGCCGTCCTTGGCCGCGTCGGGGTACTGGATGCGCTTGAGGATGTCCTTGTAGGTGATGAGCCCCTTGAGATGGAACTGATCGTCGACGACCAGGAGCTTCTCGATCTTGTGGTCGTGGAAGACCTTCTCGGCCTCCTCGAGCGAGGTCCCGACGGGGACCGTGACGAGCTTGCGGGTCATGATCTGCTCGATGGCCAGGTTGAGGCGCTTCTCGAAGCGGATGTCGCGGTTGGTCAGGATGCCGACGAGCTTGTTCGACCCGTCCGTGATGGGCAGGCCCGAGATGTGGTGCTCGCGCATGACCTCGAGGGCCCGCGAGATGCGGTCCTGGGGCCGCAGGGTGATGGGCTCGACGACCATGCCGCTCTCGTGGCGCTTGACCTTGTCGACCTCCTCGGCCTGGCTCTCGATGGACAGGTTGCGGTGGACGACGCCGAGGCCGCCCTGCTGGGCCAGGGCGATGGCCATCCGCGAGGTCGTCACGGTGTCCATGGCCGCGCTGACGACGGGGATGTTGAGGGTGACGTGGCGGCTGAGGCGGGTCTTGACCGAGGCGTCCTGGGGGATGACGTCGGACTTGGCCGGGAGGATGAGGACGTCGTCGAAGGTGAGGGCTTCCCGGATCTTCTCGTCGAGCATGGCTCCTCCTCGTCGGAACGGATCAGTGCTTGTGGCGCTTGCCCGGGATCATGGCCCGGGCCTGCTTCGACCGCTGGCCCGACGGCCCCTGCGGCTTCTGGTAATAGACCGGGGCCTGCCGCCGGACCGGCGCGGGCTGGTCGGCGACCGGCTGGATGAGGAAGAGGTAGCGCACGGCGTCCTCCTCGATCCGGTCGAGCATGGACTGGAACATCTCGAAGCCCTCTTTCTTGTACTCGATGAGGGGGTCCTTCTGGCCGTAACCGCGCAGGCCGATGCCCTCCTTGAGGTGGTCCATCTCGAGGAGGTGGTCCTTCCACTGCGAGTCGATGACCTGCAGGAGGATCATGCGCTCGAAGTCGCGCATGAACGGGCCGAGCTGCTTCTCCTTGGCCTCGAAGACGGCGACCAGGCCCTTGACCAGGGCTTCCCGGAGCCCCTCGTGGACGACCGTGTCCCAGGGGATGGACAGGGTCTCGATGTCCAGGCCGAACTGGGCCATGACGGCCTGGCGCAGGCCCTCGCGGTCCCAGTCCTCGGGCGAGGCCTCCTTGTTGGCGTGGGTGTCGAGCATCCAGTCGACGAGGTTGTCGACGAGGCCGAGGAAGTACTCGCGCTGGTCCTCGCCGTGGAGGATCTTGCGGCGCTGGCCGTAGATCGTCTCCCGCTGCTTGTTCATGACGTCGTCGTACTCGAGGAGGTGCTTGCGGACGGTGAAGTTCTGGCCCTCGACCTGCTTCTGGGCCCGCTCGATGGCCCGGGTGATCATGTTGTGCTCGATGGGCACGCCGTCGCCCATGCCGATGCGGGCCATGAGGCCGGAGATGCGCTCGCTGCCGAAGATGCGCATGAGGTCGTCCTCGAGGGACAGGTAGAAGCGCGACGAGCCGGGATCGCCCTGGCGGCCGGCGCGGCCGCGGAGCTGGTTGTCGATGCGCCGGGCCTCGTGCCGCTCCGTGCCCAGGACGTGGAGCCCCTCCAGGGCGATGACGGCCTCGTGCTCCTTCTCCGTGACGGCCTTGACCTCGGCCAGGGCCTTGTCCATCTGCTCCGGCGCGGCCTGGGCCGGATCGACGCCGGCCTTCTTGAGCTGCTCGCGGGCCAGGTACTCGGGATTGCCGCCGAGGAGGATGTCGACGCCGCGCCCGGCCATGTTGGTGGCGATGGTCACGGCCCCGACGCGGCCGGCCTGGGCGATGATCTGGGCCTCCTGCTCGTGGTACTTGGCGTTGAGGACGACGTGCTTGACGTTCTTGCGCCGCAGGAGCGTGCTGAGGTGCTCGGATTTCTCGATGGAGATGGTGCCGACGAGGACCGGCCGGCCCTTCTGCGAGAGCTCGACGATCTCCTCGACCACGGCGGCCCATTTCTCCTCGCCCGTCCGGTAGACGACGTCCGGGTTCTCCAGGCGGATGAGGGTCCGGTTGGTCGGGATCTCGACGACATCCAGGCCGTAGATGTGGCGGAACTCGGTCGCCTCGGTGGCCGCCGTGCCGGTCATGCCGGCCAGCTTCTTGTACATGCGGAAGTAGTTCTGGAAGGTGACCGAGGCCAGGGTCTGGTATTCCTCCTCGACCTTGACCCGCTCCTTGGCCTCGAGGGCCTGGTGGAGGCCGTCGCTGTAGCGGCGGCCGGGCATGAGGCGGCCGGTGAACTCGTCGACGATGACGATCTTGCCGTCCTGGACCATGTAATCGACGTCGAGCTTGAACAGGTGGTGGGCCTTGAGCGAGGTGTTGATGGCGTGGACGAGGTCCATGTTGGCCATGTCGTAGAGGTTCGCCACGCCGAGGACCCGCTCGGCCTCGGCCACGCCGGCGTCCTGGATGGAGACGGTCCGGCTCTTCTCGTCGATGGTGAAGTGCCGGTCCCGCTGGAAGCGGCGGACGAGGCTGTCGACCCGGGTGAAGAGCTGGGTCGATTCGTTGGTCGGCCCGGAGATGATGAGCGGCGTCCGGGCCTCGTCGATGAGGATGCTGTCGACCTCGTCGACGATGGCGAAGTTGAACTCCCGCTGGGCCAGGTCGGCCAGGCGGAACTTCATGTTGTCGCGGAGGTAGTCGAAGCCGAACTCGTTGTTCGTCCCGTAGGTGATGTCGGCCCGGTAGGCCGCGTAGCGCTCGGCGTCGCCGAGGTCGTGCTGGATGGTCCCGACCGTCAGGCCGAGGAAGCGGTAGATGGCCCCCATCCACTCCGTGTCGCGCTTGGCCAGGTAGTCGTTGACGGTGACGATGTGGACGCCCTGGCCGGAGAGGGCGTTGAGGTAGGCCGGCAGGGTGGCCACGAGCGTTTTTCCCTCGCCCGTCTTCATCTCGGCGATCTTGCCCTGGTGGAGGACGGCCCCGCCGACGAGCTGGACGTCGAAGTGGCGCATCCGGGTCGTCCGCCGCGAGGCCTCGCGGACCACGGCGAAGGCCTCGGGCAGGAGGTCGTCGAGGGAGGCGCCCTGGGCCAGCTTGTCCTTGAACTCGGCGGTCTTGCCGCGCAGCTGGGCGTCGGTCAGGGCCTGAACGCGGGGCTCCAGGGCGTTGACGGCGGAGACGAGGGGAGCGATACGCTTGAGGGTGCGGTCGTTATCGGTGCCGAATAGCTTGCGGGAAATCCACTTGTACATTTACCATTATTTATCAGAACGCCCCGGCAAAGTCAATCCGGACAGGCGGTTGACAACGGGCCCGGGAGAGGCATAGACTTGCGGCCGAAGGGAATCCCGGACCGGGGGAGGGTCGCACATGAAAAAAGCCGTGTGGGCGGTCTGTGCCGTCCTGTGCCTGGGCGCCTGGAGCGGGCTCCGGGCCCAGTTCACCGCGGCCGAGCAGGCCGAGTACGACAAGTGGGAGGACTTCCTCAGGACGGCCCAGGTCGTCGGGCAGGAGAAGTTGACCGGGGCCCGGGCCGTGACCGAGCCCTATATCCTGACCCTGGAAAAGGACGGCGTCCGGCGCAAAGCGCTCTGGAAGGACGCCTTCGGCGAGCGGGTGGGCGGCTTCAAGGAGACCTGGAAGGGCGAGATTGCCGCCTACCGCCTCAGCCGCGCCCTGGGCCTGCACATGGTCCCGCCGACGGTCGAGCGGGAGTATCAGGGCAGCCGGGGCTCGGCCCAGCTGTGGATCGAGCCCTGGAACGACATGGAGGGCGTCCTCAAGAAGAAGCTCTCGCCCCCCGGCATCAAGGCCATGTCCTTCTCCCGGGCCATGTGCCTGCAGCGGGCCTTCGACAACCTCATCTCCAACGAGGACCGCCACCAGAGGAACTACCTCTTCCTGGACGACTGGCGGATGATCCTCATCGACCACTCGCGCTCGTTCCGGACGACCAAGAAGTTCACGACCCGGCTGATCTACGACGAGAAGTACCGGGAGGGCCCGAACTTCATCATGGAGACCCTGCCCCGGGCCCTCGTCGAGGCCTTCAGGGCCCTGACCGCGGAATCCGTCCGGACGGTCGTCGGCGATTACCTCACGGACGCCGAGATCGCCGCGACCATGGCCCGGCGCGACCTCATCGTCGCCTGGCTCGACAAGCGCATCGCCGCGCTGGGCGAGGCCAAGGTCCTGTACTGAGCCCGACCGGGGGCCGGCGCCGCCGGGAGCCGGGGCGGAGCCTTTACTTCGCCGCCCGGATACCCTACAATATCAGTCGGAAATAGCCCGGACCGGAGAATAAGCCTTGATTCCTATACACGATGGAATAAACTGGGTGGCCGGAGAACCCATGACCCTGCTCGAAGCCCCGCACGGCGCGCCCCTGAGGATCGTCGATCTCGCCGGGGGCGAGGGCGTCCGCCGCCGCCTGATGGCCATGGGCTTCCACAGGGACGACATCGTCGAGCTTGACGGCCGGGCCATCCTGCGGGGGCCGCTGCTCGTCCGCAACTGCACTTCGGACACGACGGTCGCCCTGGGCCGGGGCGTCGCCCAGAAGGTCCTCGTCGAGGCCGTCCATGGGCCGGCCTGACGTCCCCACGGTCATCCTGATCGGCCAGCCGAACAGCGGCAAGAGCACGCTCTTCAACGCCATCGCCGGCCACAAGGCCGAGACCTCGAATTTCCCCGGCACCTCCATCAAGCACACCCACAGCCGGGTCGCCATCGCCGGGCGCCTCCTCGACGTCGTCGACCTGCCGGGGACCTACTCCCTGTGCACGTCCGATCCGGCCGAGCAGGTCGTCCTGACCCACTTGTTCGCCGAGAGGCCCGACCTGGTCGTCAACGTCGTCGACGCCTCGACCCTGAGCCGCGGGCTGGAGCTGACGCTCGAGCTGATCGAGCTCGGCTATCCCGTGGTCGTCGCGCTCAACATGATCGACGTGGCCGAGCGCAAGGGCGCGCGGATCGACACGGCCGAGATCGAGCGGCGGCTCGGGATCCCGGTCACGGCGACCATCGCCGCCCACGGCCGGGGCATCAAGGAGCTCGTCGACCGGGCCTTCGAGGTCCTGGACAGGGGAGGGGCGCCCCGGCCCGTCCGCTTCTCGGACGACGTCGAGGAGCGCATCGCGGAGGTCGAGCGGGCCCTGCCGGCCGGCTTCCCGGTCGTCTCCAACGCCCGCTTCACCGCCGTCAAGCTCATCGAGACGGCCGGCCACGCCTGCGGCGATTTCCTCGGCCAAGTCGAGCCCGGGCTGAGGGCCGCCGTCGACGGGGTCCGCCGGGCCCTCGAGGAGCGGCGCGGCGCCCCGGCCTACGAGGTCATCTCCGCCGAGCGCCACCACCTGGCCATGAAGCTGGCCGAGGAGACCGGGCGGGTCCTCCACGGCAAGCGGATGACCTGGGACAAGAAGATCGACGCCGTGCTCATGCATCCCTTCCTGGGCTACGTCATCCTGGCCGCCGTCCTGCTGGCCTTCTTCTATATCATCTTCGAGGTCGGCAGCCCGCTCGAGTCGCTCCTGCTCGGGCCGTTCAACGAGCTGAGGGCGGTCCTGGCGGCGCGGCTGGGCGACGGGCTCGTCTTCCACCTGGCCGAGGGCCTCATCCAGGGCGTCGGCGGCGGCGTGGCCATCGTCCTGCCGTACTTCCTGCCGCTCCTGCTCCTCATGTCGGCTCTGGAGGACACGGGCTACCTGGCCCGGGCCGGCTTCCTCCTCGACGCCTTCATGCACCGCATCGGCCTGCACGGCAAGTCGGTCTCGCCGTTCATCCTGGGCTTCGGCTGCAACGTCCCGGCCATCGTCTCGACCCGCATCCTCGAGTCCCAGCGGGACCGGGTCCTGACCTCGCTCCTCATCCCGTTCATCCCGTGCTCGGCCCGGACGACCATCGTCCTGGCCCTGGTGGCCTTCTACCTGGGCCCGCTCTGGGCCATGGGCTTCTACGCGGCCAATATCCTCGTCGTCGGGCTCGTCGGCTGGGCCGTCAGCCGGTTCATGACCGAGCCCTCGCCGGGTCTCATCCTGGAGATCCCCTCGCTCAAGGCGCCGCGGCCGGTGTCCATCCTGCGCAAGACCTGGCTGCAGATCCATTCGTTCGTCAGGTTCGCCTGGCCCCTGCTCATCGGCGGCAGCCTCGTCCTGAGCCTGCTGACGTACTTCGGGGCCGACCGGATCATCAACGACGTCCTGGCCCCGCTCGTGGTCAAGGGCCTCGGCCTGCCCCACGAGCTCGGCGTGACCCTCGTCTTCGGCTTTCTGCGCAAGGAGCTGTCGCTCATCATGATGCTCCAGGCGCTCGGCGTCGATTACCAGAACCTCATGACCGTCATCAGCCGGGAGCAGATCGTCGTCTTCACCGTCTTCATCAGTTTCTTCATCCCCTGCCTGTCGACCTTCGTCATCATGTGGCGCGAGGTCGGCAAGAAGTGGGCCTTCCTGTCGGTGGCCCTGAGCGTCGGCGTGGCCCTGGCGCTGAGCTGGCTCGTCCGCCTCGTCCTGTAAGGGACTGCCGCCGAAGGGGACTGTCCCTCTCAGTCCCGGCTTTCGTCCAATCGTTCCAGGACCTTCTCCGCCGCGGCCGCGCCGACGAGGGCGGCCAGTTCGGCCCTCGGGGCGTTCCGTACCGCTTCCAAGCTCTCGTACCGCGTGAGGAGGGCCGCCTTTTTCTTGGGTCCGAGGCCCGGGATGCCGTCGAGGACGGACGCGAAGCTCCTCTTCTCGCGGCGGCCGCGGTGGAAGGAGACGGCGAAGCGGTGGGTCTCGTCGCGGACGGCCTGGACGAGCTTGAGCGCCGCCGAGGTCCGGGCCAGCCGGACGCCGTCGCGCCGGGCCGGCGTGTGGAGGATCTCCTCGCGCTTGGCGATGGCCACGAGGGGGAGCCCGGACAGTCCCAACGCCGCCAGGGCCTTTTCGGCCGCCCCGAGCTGGGGCTTGCCGCCGTCGACCATGACCAAGTCGGGCAGCGGCGCGCCCCCGTCGAGGAGCTTGCGGTAGCGCCGGGTCAGGACCTCCTCCAGGCTGGCGACGTCGTTCGATCCCTCGACGGCGCGGATGAGGAACTTGCGGTAGGCGTCCTTGTCGGGCCGGCCGTCGCGGAAGACGACGAGCGAGCCGACCGACTCCTCGCCGCCGGTGTTGGAGATGTCGAAGCCCTCGATCGTGCGCGGCAGGGCCGGCAGTCCGAGAGCGGCCTTTAGCTCATCGAGAGGGACGAGGGCGCCGGCCTGGCGGCGGAGATAGGCCTCGGCGTTGCGCCCGGCCATGTCGACGAGCTTCCGGTCCCGGCCGCCGCGGGGCGCCAGGACGCGGACCTTGGCCCAGCCGGGAAGCGACGGCAGGCCGGTCGCCGGGGCCGGCTTGACGGGCAGCAGCAGGCGGGGCGGCAGGTCGCGGCCCCCGTAGAACCCGGCCAGGAAGCCCCCCAGGAGGTCGCCGTCGGGGATGCCGGCGGGGACGTCCAGCGTCCGGGCCTCCGAGTCCCGGATCTTGCCCCGCCTCATGAAGAAGACGTAGACGGCGGCCCGGTCGGCCAGACGGGCCAGGCCGACGACGTCCTGGTCCTCGAGGGACGTGGAGATGGCCCGGGGCCGGTCCTGGTAGTCCTCGATCGTCCGCAGCAGGTCGCGCCAGCGGGCCGCTTCCTCGAACTTCTCGCTTTCGGCCGCGAGCTCCATCCGCGCCCTGAGGGTCCGGGCCAGCTCGGGCAGGCGCCCTTCGAGGAAGAGGCAGGCGTTGTCGACGCTCTCGCGGTACTCGGCCTCGGGGACGTATCCGACGCAGGGCGCCGAGCAGAGCCCGAGCTCGTATTCGAGACAGGGCCGCTTGCGGCCGCGGAAGACGGCCTCCTCGCAACCCCGGACCCGGAAGTGCTTGTTGACGAGGTGGATGGAGGACCGGGCCCGGCCGGCCGGGCTGAACGGCCCGAAGGTGCGCGAGCCGTCGGGCTCGACCCGGCGGCTGAAGTAGACGCCGGGCCAGGTCTCGCCGACCGTGATCTTGATGTAGGGGAAGCTCTTGTCGTCCTTGAGGCGGAGATTGAAGCGGGGCTGGTGCTGCTGGATGTAGTTGTTCTCGAGGAAGGCCGCTTCCTTCTCGGAGCCGGTCAGGATGTAGTCGATGTCGGCCGTCTCGCGGAGGATGCCGCGGACCTTGAGGTCGGGGTCGGGCAGGAAATAGGAGCGGACCCGGTCCCGCAGGGAGCGGGCCTTGCCGATGTAGACGACCTCGCCCGAGGCGCTCTTGAAGAAGTAGATGCCGGGCTTGGCCGGGAGCTCGGAGGCCTTTTTCTTCAGCTCCCCGAGGCCCGCCGGATCCGGCCCCTTGTCCGTTCTCTCCATGACTAGAGACCGAGCTCCAGCTCGCGCTTTTTGAGCTTGGCCAGCTCGTCGCGGTAGGCGGCGGCCTTCTCGAACTCGAGAGCGGCCGAGGCCTCCTTCATGAGCTTGGCCAGCTCGTCCATGCGCTTCTTGCGCTTGAGAGGGGAGAGGTAGATGTCCTTGTCCTCGGAGATCCTCGTGTAGTCGAGGTAGTCGCGCTCGTAGACGGAGGACAGGACCTCGTCGATGCCCTTGACGATGGACTGGGGCGTGATGCCGTGGGCGGTGTTGTAGTCCTGCTGGATCTTGCGGCGGCGGTCGGTCTCGGCAATGGCCCATTTCATGGAGTCCGTCACTGTGTCGGCGTAGAGGATGGCCTTGCCGGCGACGTGGCGGGCGGCCCGGCCGAAGGTCTGGATGAGCGAAGTCGCCGAGCGCAGGAAGCCCTCCTTGTCGGCGTCGAGGACGGCCACCAGCGAGACCTCGGGCAGGTCGAGGCCCTCGCGCAGGAGGTTGATGCCGATGAGGGCGTCGAAGGCGCCCCGGCGGAGGTCGCGCAGGACCTTGACCCGGTCGAGGGTCTCGACCTCGGAGTGGAGGTAGCGGACGCGCAGGCCGAGCTCATGGTAGTGGCGGGCCAGGTCCTCGGCCATCTTCTTGGTCAGGGTCGTCACCAGGACCCGCTCGTTGCGGGCGGCCCGGGCCCGGATCTCGGCCATGAGGTCGTCGACCTGGCCGCGGACGGGCCGGACCTCGAGGGCGGGGTCGGTCAGGCCGGTCGGCCGGATGACCTGCTCGACGACCCGGCCGGGCGACTTCTTGATCTCGTAGAGGCCGGGCGTGGCCGAGACGTACAGGGTCTCGCCGACGCGGGCCTCGAACTCCTCGAAGTTGAGGGGACGGTTGTCGAGGGCCGAGGGCAGGCGGAAGCCGTGCTCGACGAGGGTCAGCTTGCGCGAGCGGTCGCCGGCGTACATGCCGCCGATCTGGGGGACGGTGACGTGGGACTCGTCGATGATGGTCAGGAAGTCGGCCGGGAAGTAGTCGAGCAGGGTGTAGGGCGGCTCGCCGGCGGCCCGGCCGGTCAGGTGGCGCGAGTAGTTCTCGATGCCGGGACAGTAGCCGAATTCGCGCAGCATCTCCAGGTCGTAGAGGGTGCGCTCCTCGATGCGCTCGGCCTCGACGGCCATGCCGCGGCGGCGGAAGCGGGCGACCTGGTCGGCCAGCTCGGCCTCGATGCCGGCCACGGCGGCCCGGACGGTCTCGGCGGGCGTCGAGAAGAAGGTCCGGGGATGGACCATGACCGTGTCGAGCGTCTCGCGGACGCGGCCGAGGAGGGGATCGACGGCGGAAATGGCTTTGACCCGGCCGTCCTCGAGCTCGACGCGGTAGGCCGAGTCCTCGTAGCTCGGGAAGACCTCGACGATGTCGCCGCGGACGCGGAAGGTGCCGCGCCGGAACTCGCCCTCCTCGCGTTCGTACTGGACGCCGACGAGCCGGTCGAGCAGGGCCTTGCGGCCGAGGGCCTCGCCGACCGTGAGCGGGAAGCTCATGGAGTAGTAGGTCTCGGGCGCGCCGATGCCGTAGATGCAGGAGACCGAGGCCACGATGATGACGTCGCGGCGGGAGAACAGCGAGTTCGTCGCGCACAGGCGGAGGCGGTCGATCTCGTCGTTGATCGTCGCTTCCTTGGCGATGTAGGTGTTGGAGGCCGGGATGAAGGCCTCGGGCTGGTAGTAGTCGTAATAGCTGACGAAGTACTCGACGGCGTTGCGGGGGAAGAAACGGCGGAACTCCTGGTAGAGCTGGGCGGCCAGGGTCTTGTTGTGCGAGACGACCAGGACGGGCCGGCCGGCCTTCTCGACGATGTTGGCCATCGTGAAGGTCTTGCCCGAGCCGGTGACGCCCTTGAGGACCTGGTGGCGGGCCCCGGCGGCCAGGCCCTCCGTCAGCCGCTCGATGGCCTGGACCTGGTCCCCCTTGGGCGTGAAATCGGACGTCAGCTCGAATGCTTTCATGGCTTTCGGGGCGGCCTGAGCCCGCCGGCGACGACGCGGTCCCGGCTATTCCTTCATGCGGATGCCGCCGGAGAAGCGGGCGCCGTCGGCGATGGTGATCTTGGGCGTGATGATGTCGCCGTTCATGACGGCCGTCTCGGCGATGACGGTCCGCTCGGCCGCCCGGACCGTGCCCTTGATCTCGCCGTGGAGGACGAGGGCGCGGACGCGGACCTCGGCTTCGACGCGGCCGCCCTTGGCCACCGTCAGCGTCCCCGAGGGCAGGGTGATCTTGCCTTGGACCCGGCCTTCGACGAGGACGTCCTCGTGGGCCTCGATGTCCCCGTTGAGGACGGTCGTCGACCCGACGCGGGTCGGGCCGGAAGAAGCGGGCCGGTCGGCGGCGCGGTTCGTCGATTCGTCGGTCATGGCTTTCCTCCCCGGTCGGGCGTTCTGTCCCGATTATAGGGGCCGGGCGCCCGCCCTGTCAACGCGGCTTGACCTGCCCGGCGGATGTGCTAGAATCCAAAGGTCCGTGAGCGGGCATAGCTCAATGGTAGAGTACCGGCTTCCCAAGCCGGGTGTTGTGGGTTCGAGTCCCATTGCCCGCTCCATTTTTTTTGCCCCATGAACACCTGGCATCTGATCGTCGAGCCGGCCCCCCTCCCGGGGTCCTGGAACATGGCCGTCGACGAGCGCCTTTACCGCCTGGCCGAGGGCTCGCCCCGGACCTTCCTGCGCTTCTACCAGTGGGAGCGCCCGACCGCCTCCCTGGGCTACTCCCAGGCGGCCGACAAGGTCGTCGACCGGGACTTCTGCGCCGCCCACGGCATCGACATCGTCCGGCGCATGACCGGCGGCAAGCTCGTCCTCCATCACCGCGAGGTCACCTATTCCGTGGCCTCCTCCGACACGGCCGTCTTCACGGAAACCCTGCGCGACTCCTACCGCCGCATCTCCCAGGCCCTGCTCGGCGGCCTGGCCATCCTGGGCGTCGCCGCCCGGCTGGCCGAGACCTCGCCCCCGGCCTACGTCAAGAGCACCATGCCCTGCTTTGCCTTCCCGGCCCGCGACGAGATCGAGACCGGCGGCCGCAAGATCGTCGGCAGCGCCCAGAAGCGGACCGGCGACGCCTTCCTCCAGCACGGCTCCATCCCCCTCGAGAAGGACGAAGCCCTGCTGGCCGCGGTCTCTTCCCCCGGGGAGACGCCCGAGAGCCTGGGCATGACCTCGCTCTCCGAGGCCCTCGGCCGGCCTGTCGATTTCGACGCCGCCGTCGGGCCCTTCGTCCAGGGCTTCGCCGACCTGTTCGGGGCCTCCTTCGAGCGCTACGCCCTGTCGGCCGAGGACCTCGAGGCCGTCCGCGCCCTCCAGGCGGCCAAGTACGCTTCGGACGACTGGACCTTCCGGCGCGCCGCCCCGGCCCGTTGACATTCCCCCGCGTCCGGGGCTACACTCGGGCCGAAGCGAGGTCGAAGCCATGAACGAAGTCGACGAGCTCTCCAAGCTGGACCCGGCCGGCCTGCCGCCCCTCAAGCCCATCCTCCTCGACGACCTCTACCAGGGCGTCCTCAAGAACCTCCATCTCGAGCTCGGCCGAGGCCCCGTCCTCTACCTCCTCTCGCCCAGCTACTCCGTCCTCAACCCGACCCCCGACGAGGGCATCACCGAGTTCATCACCCGGAACGAGGGCCTCCTCGACTACCTCAAGGAGGCCGTCGTCCAGAACCTGGCCGAGTACTCCGTTCTCCTCGACATCAGCAGCTATTTCATCGAGCAGAACAACGGTCTCGTCCTAGCCCGGCTCCGGGAGCGCGATTCCGACGGCCGGCGCTTCGAGATCAAGTTCTACACCCACTCGCCCCAGGAGCTGCTGTCCCGCTACGAGGACAAGATCTACATCGGCCGGGACTTCGTCGACCTGTTCACGCCCGTCCGCAAGTACTTCGGGCTCAAGGACACGGTCGTCTCGCTCAAAGCCCAGTTCGAGCGGCTGTCCGAGCGGGCCGGGGCCAAGCTCAAGAAGGCCCAGGACTTCGGATCCTACTTCCAGGAGATCGGCGACTCCGTCAACGAGCTCCACAACGAGGGCCTGCTCGTCCTCCAGAGCCTGCCGCCGCACCTCGACTACGCCAAGCTCTCCGGCAAGGACCTCATCGACATCAACGCCCAGTACCGGACCGTCAACCACTACGTCATCGAGCTCCACGACACCGTCGCCGAGTTCGAGAACCTCCTGCGTTTCAAGGAGCGCTCGGACTTCGTCCGCTACGTCACGAAGTACAAGAAGGACGTCACCAACCTCATCTCGTACTTCAATATCAAGGTCAACGGGGTCATCGCCCAGCGCATCCACGCCTGCCGGTCCAAGCACAATTAGGCCCGGCGGATAAAAACGGGGACAAAAAAAGGGGACACGTACCCGAGGTACGTGTCCCCGTCGAAGATCTAGAACTTGCGGGCGCCTTCCTTGATGCGGACGGCGTCGTAGGTCGTGGCCAGGGTGATCGACGGCGCCCCGGCGCTGGCCGTGAAGGCCGTGACCAGGGACTCGCCGTTGGACCGTTCGATGTCCGGCCGCTCGCTCAGCCCCCAGGTCACCGAGCCGCCCTTGGAGCGGGCCTCCAAGCGGGCCACCTCGCCGGCCGGCCAGACGAGGTCGACGGCGCCGTATTCGTTGCGGACGTCCATCCCGAACTTGAGGTCGAGCGGCTGGAGCGTCACGCCGCCGTTGCGGTTGACGACCTTGACCTCGGCCGAGAAGTCCGTCAGGACGACGGGCTCGTAGGAGGTCGAGACCGAGATCGCGGCGCCCCGGACCCCGCTGGCCTCGACGGCGGCGTTCCGCCCTTCGACGACCAGACGGCCCTCGATGCCGCGAACCCGGACCGGCTCGTAGCTCGTCCGGACCTCCAGGTCGCCGCGGACGTTCTCGGCCGTGACGGCCATGTTGTTGCCCGTGACCACCGCCGGCCCGACGTCGGCCAGGACGACCTTCTCGTAGGACGTGTCGACCGTGACCGCGCCGGCCACGCGCCGGGCGTCGACGTCGACGTTGGACCCGCCGAGATCGGCCCGCCCTCCGGCGTCCTCGACCCGGATGCGGGCGTAGCTCGTCTCGACGCGGAGGTCGCCCGTGACCGCCACGGCCCGGACGTCGGCGTGGCTGTTGACGAGCGTGCAGGCGCCCTGGACGTTCTGGACCTCGAGGTCCTCGTAGCTCGTCTCGAGCTCGCACGGCCCGTCCACGTTGGTGGCGTAGAGCTCGCCGTGGCGGTTGCGGACCGTGGCCGAGGCGGCGCCGTCGATGCGGACGACGCCGTAGCCGTTGGTGACCCGGACGGCCATCGACCGCGGCACGGTCAGGACGAATCCGGTCTCGAAGTTCTTCCTGCGGAACTCGTCCCGGTTGGTCTTGAGGGCCAGCTTGCCGTCGGCCGCCGTCGACTCGTACCTGATCCGTCCGGCGATGTCCTTGGCTTCTTCTTCGTTCCTCCGCCAGACGACCTTCTTGAAGGTCAGCTGGACGTCCTCGCGGTCGGTCCCGCGGACCTCGACCCAGCCGTGCCCGTTCTCGATCTCGAGGACGGGCGGCAGGGGAGAGCCGATCGTCCGGCTCTCCTCCTCCGCGTATTCCCTGCCGACGATGCCGAAGTCGCCGTCCCAGTTCCAGTCGAGGTCGTCCAGGCTCCACTTGCCGGTCTTGAATTGGAAGAAGACGAAGCCGGCCAGGATCAGGATGACGACCAGAACGACGTCCCTAAATTTCATGGGTCTTGTCCGGGCCGGGGCCTTCGGCGCGCTCGTTGCGCTCCTTGAGCCCGAGCCAGAGCTTGTTGGCGCCCCAGACGATCAGGATGACCGGCCAGAACCGCCAGACGGCGTCCCAGACGTCGATGTGGAACTGCTCGAGCAGGAAGATGAGGCCGAAGACGATGAGGATGACGCCCCAGACGAGGGAACCGCTCTTTTTCGCGTTGGCCATGTGTGCCTCCGTCAATTTCCGTTCTTGGACTTGGCCACGGCTTCGAGCACCAGCTTGAGCCCGATGACGATGACCGCGACCGGCCAGAAATCGAACAGCGTGTCGTAGCTGACGACCTCGAAGTTGGCCAGGATGAGCAGGCCGCCGAGGGCCATGAGCACGACGCCCCAGAAGATGGAGCCCTGGGCCGGGATCTCGGGCAGGCCGGCGACGCCGGCCTCGGCCGGGGTCTGGCCGGCGGCGGCCGCGTTGATGGCCCGGGCCGACTGGATGTTGTCGAAGAACTGGTAGATGATGAACCCGGCCAGGATCAGCCCGAGGAAGGGCTGCCCGCCGCCGCGCTCCTGCATGCTGACGAGCCCGGAGAACAGGACCAGGTGGAGCAGGGCCTTGGTGTACTGCCCGTTGTAAAGGGCGCCGACCCCGAAGGGGAAGATCCCCAGGACGCCGGCGAACCCCGGCGACTTCTGCGGTCTCGCCGGAACGACCTTGTTCTCTGTCATGTGCTTAAACCTCCCTGTGAGATGTCATTGTTTCTTTTCGCCATCCCCGGCCAGGCCGAGGGTGTTGAACGACTTGAGGACGTCGGCCGACAGGGCCCGGATCTCGCCCTTGAGCCCGCCGGCGTCGGCGTAGAGCTTCTCGACGGCCCCGACCGTCCGGTGGAACCCGACGTCGATCCGCTTGCGGATGCCGCGGGCCTCCGGGTGAAAGGCGACGAAGGTCAGGACCATCAGGACGGCCGCGCCCGCGGCGTAGACCGGCTGGAGCGCAGGGCGCCCCAGCCAATCGAACACGGTCCGGGCGAGGCTCCGACGGCCGGCCTTGGCCGCGGCCGCCTCTTCCGGCACGGCGTAGAGCCGGGACATCAGGGCCGCCGAGGGCTCGGCTTCGGGGAAGCCCGCCGTCGCGGCCATGGTCTCCCGCATCAGCTCGAGCAGGGCGGCGCAGTCCGGGCAGCCGGCCAGGTGGGCGTCCGCCTCGGCCCTCTCGGCCGCGGTGAGGCCGCCTTCGAGGTAGTCCGACAGCAGCCCTTCGAACCGTTCGCAGGTCATTGGACGCCTCCTCGTTTGTCCCTGAGGACCTGGGCCAGCTGGAGCCGCGCCCGGTTGACGCGCGACTTGACCGTGCCGAGGGGCACGCCGAGCTCGGCGGCGACCTCCTCGTAGCTCTGTCCCTGCAGGTCCCTCAGGATGAGGACCATCCGCATGTCCGCCGGCAGCCGGTTGAGGCCCTCCCAGACGAGGGCTTTGGTCTCCCCGGCGACGAGATCGTCCTCCGGACCGGAGTGGGCCGGCTGCGACAGGACGCGCTCGTCGAACTCGTCCCGCTGCGTCTTTTCCCACTTGGTCCGGCGGTACTCGTCGATGAGGTGGTTCTTGGCCAGGGTCAGGAGCCAGGCCGTGAAGTTCTTGCCGAAATCGTATTTCGGCAGGGCGCCGTGGAGCTTGAGGAAGACCTCCTGGGTCCGGTCCTCGGCCTCCTCCCGGCTGCCGCAGAACTGATAGGCCATGTTAAAAATCCTCCTGGCGTAGGCGTCCACCAGGGCTTTCCAGGCGCTCTGACTGCCTACCAGGCAGTCCCTGATGATCGCTTCCAAGTCCACTCAATTCACCTCGGTTGACGGATGCGGACGGCCCGAAGTTCCGTTCCGGGGCCATTTTCTTACAATTTCCCCCGAAAAAGAAGGGACCTGGTCTTCGCTGAATCCGGGGACACGTACCCCAGGTACGTGTCCCCTTTGTGAAGACCTGGCCCCGTCTGGGCCGCCGGCCGCCTCCCGGGGGGCCGAATTGCTATAATAGAGGGGTGGCCGATGTAACTTTCTCGGGGAGAACGGGGTTCTAGGATAACGAGCATGGACGAACAAGAGCTGATCCGTCGCGTCCAGGACGGGGACGAGGAGGCCTTCGCCCAGATCATGACCGCGTACAAGGACAAGATCGTGAATTACCTGTACCAGTTCTCGGGCGACTACCAGAAGGCCGTCGAGCTGGCCCAGGAGACCTTCATCCGGGTCTACTTCAAGGCCGACCGGTACAAGCCGATCGCCCCGCTGTCCGCCTGGATCTACACGATCGCCTCGAACCTGGCCAAGACCGAGTGCCGCCGGTCCCGCAAGATGGCCACCGTCTCCCTCGAGGACATCCCCAACAACTTCTCGAGCGGCACCTATTACGAGGACCCGGCCGACCCGGGGCTCGTCCGCAACCTCCGCCAGGCCCTGGACGAGCTCCACCCCCGCTACCGGGTCCCCGTCGTCCTCAAGGACATGGAGGGCTTCTCGCAGGAGGAGATCGCCCGGATCATCAAGCGGCCGGTCGGGACCGTCAAGGCCCGCATCAGCCGCGGCCGGGAGCAGCTCCGCCGCAAGCTCGAGAAGGCCCGCGGCGGCCGCGACTTCGCGGCCGAGAACGAGGTGAGGGAACATGGACGAGCATGAGCTTTTCGCCAAGATGACCAGGGTCGAGGCCCCGGCGGGCTTCGAGGCCCGCGTCCTGGCCCGTCTGCCCGCCGCCCGCGCCGGGCGGGCCCGGGCCCGCCGCCGCCTGTTCGCCGGCTACGCCATGGCCGGCTCGGCCGCCCTCCTCCTCTTTGCCGTCCTCGTCCTGGCCCCCGGCCGCGGCCCCGCCGACGAGCCCGGCGGCCTGACCTATGCCGAGCGCGAGGCCCTGACGGCCACGCCCGGCGGGGGAGCCCGGTCCGCCGCCGGCTCCCGCCTCGTCCCCGTCTACGAGACGATGGACTACGCCTCCGAATACCGCAACGCCCGTCCCCAACCGCAAACGGTTTACATACTGGAGCAGGTTTCCGAGACCGTCCCTTCGGAAATCATTTATTAGGAGGATTGAGCGCCATGAACAGGATGTTCAAACCGGCCCTCGTGGTCATGGCCACCCTGGCCGTCCTGGCCCCCTCGTTCGGGAGCGGGACGACCGGCACGGAAGGTATCGGCGGCGAGCCCGACATCGCGGGCGTCGCCAAGAAGGTCTATCCCTCGGTCGTCCGGGTCGAGGCCCTGAACGGCACCCGCCGCGTGGCGACGGGCGTCGTCGTCGACAAGGGCGGCCTCATCGTCACCACGGCCCTGATGTCCCCGCGCGAGGAGAAGATCACCGTCACGACCTCGGAAGGCAAGAAGATCGAGGCCGAGTTCCTGGGCTTCGACACCGAGACCCAGCTGGCCCTGCTCAAGGCCAAGGACGCCGGCCTGCCGGCCCTGGCCGCGGGCAGGCCCGCCGACCTCGCGCCCGGCTCCTGGATCTGCGTCGTCGGCGTCTCGCCCGAGGAGACGGCGGCCGTGACCCAGGGCATCGTCAGCTCCGTCGCCGCGGACAAGATCCGCCTCAACGTCTGGGTCACGCCCGGCTCGAGCGGCGGCCCGGTCGTCGACGCGGGCGGACGCCTGGTCGGCCTGCTGCGGGGCATCTACATGGACGAGCGCCCCGTCGTCTTCCAGTTCCGCGACAGGGCCCAGGCCGGCTCCGGCGTCGTCCTCAGCAACCGCGCCGAGGCCCCTTCGTCCGGCATGGCCCTGGCCGTTCCGGTCGACATCGTCATGGACGTCGTCGGCCAGATCAAGGACAAGGGCAAGGTCGAGCGCGGCTGGATGGGCGTCGGCATCGGCGAGAACCGGGAGGGCCGGACCGTCATCGGCACGGTCGAGCCGGACAGCCCGGCCGCGCTGGCCAAGCTCAGGCCGGGGGACGTCGTCCTCAAGCTCGACGACCGGGACATCCCCGGGCCCGACGTGCTGGCGGCCGAGATCCGCAAGAAGAAGCCCAGCCAGGACGTGACCCTGAAGATCGAGCGCGACGGCCAGCCCACGGACGTCAAGGTCAAGCTCGGCGAGTTGGCCGAGGACGACGCCTTCAAGGAAATGGACGCCCGCTTCCCCGGGCTGTTCGGCCAGGCCCCTCCGGGCCTGTCGGCCAAGCCGAAAGCCGGGACGCCGGGAGCCCCCCGGGGCGCGGAACCGGCCCGGCCGGGCGCCCCGCGCTCGTTCGAATGGACGTCCGAGACCCGCAAGTTCATCGGCGTCTACTGCAACGAGCTCAACCGCGAGCTGGCCGAGCACTTCGGGGTCAAGGAGGGGACGGGCCTGCTCGTCTCGCGCCTGACCGAGGACGGCCCGGCGGCCAAGGCCAAGGTCAAGGTCGGCGACGTCATCGTCAAGGTCGACGGCAAGCGCGTCGCGACGATCGACGAGCTCCTCGACATCGTCCAGGCTAAGGACAGCGGGGCCAAGCTCAGGCTGGACATCGTCCGCGACGGCAAAGCGACGACGGTCGACGTCGAGGTCCAGGAGGACAAGAGCGGCGACTTCTTCGAGTCCGACGACATGCGGGGTTTCCTGGAGTCCTGGCAGGGCTACACCGACGCCTTCCGGAACGAGCTCTCGAAGTGGCAGTCCGAGGGCATGCCCGAGCTCCGGCAAAGCCTGAAGAAGATCACCCTGCGGGGCGGACAGCGTAGGATCTGAGAGACCTGCTCCGGTCTTTGTCTTCTGGGGGACATGTACCCTTGGTACGTGTCCCCGTTTTCTATTTATGTGTCCCCGTTTTTTTTTCGGGTTCGGCGGCGTTCAGCCAGCTCTTCCTGAGCCGCTCGATCTCGCCGGCCGGCAGCTTGGCCCGGTCCCGGTATCCCTTGGCCTCCCTCTGCCGCAGGGCCTCGTACAGCATGACCGCGACCGACACCGACAGATTGAGGCTCTGGACCATGCCGAACATGGGGATGCGGACGGCCCGGTCGGCCAGGGCCAGACACTCTTCCGTGATGCCGTCGGCCTCGCTGCCGAAGACGATAGCGACAGGCCGGGCGAAATCGATCTCGGTGTAGGGCACGGCGTCCGGGCGGAGGTGGGTGGCCAGGATCTCGAAGCCGGCCGCCTTGAGAGGCTTCAGGCAGGAGGCCGGGTCCGCATGGACGGCGATCTCCAGCCACTTGTCGGCCCGGGTCGAAATGGCCTTGTTCGGCCGCAGGGCCTCGGCGTTCGGCCGGATGAGGTCGAGGTGGAGGACCCCGGCCGCGTCGCAGGTGCGCATGACGGCGCTGGCGTTGTGGGCCAGGGTCACCCCCTCGAGCACGACCCGCAGGTCGGATTGGCGGTGGGCGAGGACCCGCTCGACCCTGGCGATGCGTTCGGGTGTGGGCATGCGGGGACTATAGCACAATTCGGGGACATGTACCTGCGGTACGTGTCCCCATCCCAATCCTTGTAAATACCCCTTTTTTCCCCTATAGTTGACCCGCCGCGCCGGTGTGGCGGAACTGGCAGACGCGCGGGACTCAAAATCCCGTCTTGGGCAACCAGGGTGTGGGTTCGATTCCCTCCACCGGCACCAGTAGAACACCTGGGATTTCAGTAAGTTACAAGAACTACCCGGAATTCGGTCCAATTGGATCCGTTTCCAGGGTAGTGCTGTTTTATGCTGTTTTTGGCGTTCTTTTCACTTAAAAGTGGCCCAAAAGTCGACTCGCGGTCTTGACGGTCTGGTCTTCTTCGAATCCTTGAATGCCTGTGTCACCCCGTGCTATATGTTTGCCAAGAGATCAAAGCCCTTAATAAGGTGCAATCTCCTGTGAGAAGGTCAGCATGGACGCGATGCAAGAACTGATAGAGTACAAAGATCAGCTCGAAAAGTTCAAGGAGGCAAATAGGTTACGCTACGATTTCTATAAACACCTCACGACTCTATGTCTGGGAGCTATTCTTTTTATGGCAGCGTTCTTGGGAAGAGAAATCACGGTTCATGTCCAGCGAATATCAATAATTCTTGCAGTTTTCTTTTTCCTGATATCTTTATGTGTATCGGTCTTCATTATGACTGATATTGGGGATATCGTAACCAATGCTTGGGCGTTGCAGGCAGCCGCGGTGTCGATAGACAAGGACAAGGATAGAAACAGCAGGGATCAAATTGCTGGGCTGCAAAAGAGAATAAAGCATACTTCGAAGATAGTCCTATTCTCTTTCACTGCCGGGGTGATATGTATCGTAGGATTCCTTGTAACAAGCGTCCTGTAGGTAACTTCAGAAATCGGTTCGTACTATCAGCCTCTATCCAGCTCTGGGGTCAGATATGGAACTTGAAGATCGCTGAGAAATCGGCTATCACGATTCTTGGGGTAACCTTGTCGACGAACTGACCGGAGAAATCGTGTCCGCGCAGGCCGTGGTCACCTTCGATCAGCTTGAAATTACGATAAACCCTTGGGCTTTCAAGAGATGTCAAGTGGCACTCGTATTCGCATTCTCTGCCGTTCTTGTCGAGGAAAGAAATCGTCCTTGAATCGTCCGTTGTCGTCACTTTCGCTTCAATCCTTCGCCCTTTAAGAAGCTCTGAAATCATCTCGAAAGCAGGAACGAGAAGGTCCTGTTGGGCCGTGTAAAGAATGGTCCTTTCGTCTGCCATCAGATCCCTCCTTGTCTGATAATGGATAATTCGATGTTTAACTGCGGATGAAGATGGAGTCCTCGGCGAATTCGACGGCGGCGGTGAAGAGGCCAGCGAGGAGGCCGGTTTCCCGGGCGCTTGAAAGCTTCATTAACTCTGGGGCCGTGATTTCATGAGAGCTGCTTTCTGAGCACTGAGGACCAAAATAGCAGCCATGTCTTCGGTCTTCACAAGAATATCTTGAATATTCCTCACGACATGATCCCCGAGCCTATAGCCCCTTCCCGGCCAAGCCACCACTCCTGGGCGCCCGATGATTACAATTGCCTGGCATCCATTCCGGCAAGTGTAGACAGTCTCGGCGCGATCCAGCGAGAGGGTTGCATCGGAGAGCCGTTGAGCTGTCCCGCAGGCAGGGCAGGTTGTCGTCATATCGGCGTCTTTTATGGGTCGCCCACCCTTTGGCCCTATTCTCTGCTTTGCCAAGACGTCCTCGACTTTTACAAGCTCATATGTGATTCCGTTCTCCTTGTTGTACACAAAGATCTTTTCCACAACCGTTTCAACGATCTCCTCTATTGTTGTTTTCCGTAAATCCAAGTAGCCGATGGTATCGAGAACGCCGTCCAATGGAGTATCGTCGAGCCGCAGTGGAAGGATATATTCGCAATTCTCTGAGAACGCGCGTGCTTGGGCAGCTCTTCTCTCATGGTTCGTCCACTGTTTTTTTGCATAGTGCTCTGAAATAAGCATAAGGCAGTATTTGGCGTCGTCCCTATATATCTTCGTGAGGTGAACGTATAGATCTTTGCCCCAAAGATTTGCCCGCTCGTACTCGTCGTAAAAAACATTCAGGCCATTCCTTACCAGCGACGAGGCAATCCTCTTCGCGACAGCGCGGTCCTCGCCTGAAAACGAAATGGCAATGTCGAAGACGGGCATGCGTATTTCGCTTTTGAGGATATACCAGAATTGTGAGAAAGAAAAGGGGCCTGCGGGGAGGCCGCCTTGCCGTTTGATCCGTCATATAGAGAGGAACAGGCCTGGGGTATAATGCCTCTCAAGGGCACCCCATGTATCGTTATCGTGAGCTTGCCGGGGAAAGACGATTCAGGTGCGAAAAATGCGGAAAGCTTAAGCAAGTAAAATATGTCCCAGTAAGCAACTTTTGTAGACGATGCGCGGCGAAGAAGGTCGCTGAGGAAAAACTCTGCAATCCTGAATTACCTATAGAGCTCGCCGACAATCTGATTGTGACAAAAGCCGTTGAAAAAAGGATTATTAAAAAAGCCCGTAGGGAGATCCTTCCTGGCAGATCGGAGAAAATCGGAGAAGCTATTGGGGTATTGTCCATTTTGGTTATTTTTCCGGCGGTTTACTTCATCGCCAAAGCCATATCGAATGATCCCATCTTCTATATTTGGTTCAGCGTGGCTTGCTGGTCACAAATAATCTGGATGAGATTGGTCGATCGACGCTTGGCGAAGCCACGGAAAGACCGAGCTGACAAGATCGCCAGGAGGATAGTCGAGTTGGCGGAGATAAGGAAGGCGGAGCTTGATGAAGCCAAGCGATTCTATCTGAGCTCAGAATGGAAAGCCCTCCGCAGACAGGTGATTAAGGAGGAAGGGCGAGTATGTGCAAGGTGCGGTAAGAATATTAAGGATGATGTCGACCTTACTGTTGATCATAAGCTCCCCAGAAGCAAATATCATCATTTGGATCTTAATAGAGAAAATCTTCGAGTATTTTGTAGGAGCTGTAATTCAGCAAAAGGGGCAAAAGAGTAGCGGAGGTCAGATCCTCGGCCGATCTCCCCTCAATAATGCGCTTTCACGCATTTTTCCGGGCATTCTCGGCCCGGTCCGTCCCCTCCCCATACGGCAAGCACCGAAAACACCTCGCGTTTTGCCGAAAGGGCAGATCGGATGTGAATGGACTTAACCTCGAGGCTCTGCGAGGACAGCTTTGAGCCTGATGACTTTGCAGAACCCAGGTTTCTTTGAGGGCGAGTGATCCATAGAAAACGAGCAGCCGGACTTGCCCTTATAGTACATGCACTCCATTAAAGGATATTCATAGAGTCGAAAGAGTGGGCAAGTTTCGCATCGTGATATTTCAATTACATCCTCATTCATTCGCTTCTTCCTGTCAGTTTTCTGAGTTGTTCCTATCGAGAATAAATAAGATATGCAGATCCTCTATGGGGGAGAAGACATGTCGTCACAAGTCTCCATCCCTGTCGGGCCATTTCGTCAAGTTTCTGTTCAAATACATCCGGAGTTACTCCAGCCAAGGGCATCATTTCCACCACAGCATAAGCGCCTGGTGCAGCAGCCTCAACATTCTTCGGTATGGCCACCAGGAATTTCATAAGGATGGCAATAGCCAAGATCAGAACAACGTTGGCCAATATGGTCGTCGACTTTGATAGTTTCATGGTTCCCTCCTCAGGCACTCATGGTAACTATCGTATAGGTGAGATGTCAAGGTACGCAAAACCAGGAAAGGCGGCAGGAAAGCCGGGACGGAGGCCCGACTCCCCTGGCTTGCAGGGACGCTCTTGGAAGGCGGGAATCTGATCTCACTCAGAACCGAGGCCTCGCCCTCGGAGACGATAATCTACGCTGAATATCCCCAACGATTTTCTTGAGTCGAAGCTCGGAGAGCCCAGGCCGCCGTTGCCGGATGGAGGACCCTGCCGGACGGGCGGCGAATCCGGTCTGACAATGTCCTCGCGGGGTGCCCGAAGTGCCGCCGCTAGCTCTGGGTGACTCCCGACTGCGTCCCGGGGCCCTGCCTCATCTGTAACTGGAGGGGCCTGAAAGGTGGCGGGATGCTCCGGGCCGCCACGGCCGACGAGGAGAAGGCGTGGATCCAGCGCGAGACCGAGGCCTGGGAGAAATTCCTTGCTACCAAGCCCGAAAGGGACCGTGAGCAGCGGGAATTCATCAAGCGGCAGATCCAAGACGGGAAGTTCAAATGAGCAACGACCCTGTGGTCCTCGAAGACGGACGGATCCCTCTCCCTCCTCCGACCCCCGAGGCCTTGGCGAAGGCGGCCGAGGACGTCCTTGGACCCACAGCCCCCGAGGCCCTTTTTGAAGACGGCACAAAGCTCTTTCGGGGGATGGGGAGCTTCTTCCTCCAAGGCCCTGACGAATCTGCCGGGACGGCCATCCCACATGCCGACCGGGACCTTCAAGAAAAGCTGATGTCAGAGGCGGCCAAGTGCCGCAACGCAGCTGCCGAAAGCGAAAGGGCCAAATACTTCGATCCGAAAACGAACCCGATGATCAAGTTCCCGGAATAAAGGACTGCCGGGGCAGAGTCCCGATGCTTCTTTACCCTTTTATATTCAGTGGTTTCTCCCTTAAAGAGACCTGTTGCCTTTGGGTCGCGAAAGAGGAGACGCTGGATATGAAAGGAGCTGAAAAACAATGAAGCAGCAGAAAGAGGTCTTAACCCTGGAGGAAGTCGCGACCCGCCTCAGGGTTTCAAAGCTCGTGGCCTGGAAGCTTATCCGCGCCGGGGATATTAAATCGTTCAGGGCAGGCAAGGCCTATCGAGTCCTCGCGTCCAACCTCGATCTTTTCACCAAGGGCAGCCGCTCCCGGAGGGCCGAGCGATGACCCGCGAGGAGTGGTTCGGCCACATCGTCGAGGTCTGCGGGCTCCCGGCCCCTCCTCCGCTCGTCGCCTCGAGCGAGTGGAACGAGGCCGTCTCCCGCCATCAGGCCGAGCACCCCGGCTGCAAGGAGTGTAAGGCCAGGATCCGAACCATCAGGGCTTCGAGGGCCGCGCGAGGCTCAGCCCACGCCCAAAGTCCGGCCGCTTCAGCCGAAAGGAGGAAGCGGTGAAAAGGATCAGGTCGCGGGATTCCAGGAACCTATTTTTCAAGAACGGGCGCTGGTGGGTCCTCATCCGGATCAACGGGAAGCGATACCACCGGGAAGCGGGGGCGACTGAGGCCCAAGCCAGGGCCTTCCGCGACAAGCTCAAGGCCTGGAAGCGGGACACGAATGCGGGCATCCCCGTCAATGAGCCGGATGGCCAGCCGGTAACGCTCAAGGAGGCCGCCGACAACTTTCTCAACCTCTATGCCAAGGTGAAAAAGCGGTCATGGGAGAGGGACGAGCGGTCCATCGCCCACCTCAATCGCCACCTCGGAACGAAGCGACTCAAGGACCTTGTCCCGGATGATGCCGTCCGCTATCGGATCGCCCGGACGAAGGAGGACATGTCGGCCCGGACGGTCAATCTCGAGCTCGCATGCCTCCGGAGCATCTTGCGGAAGGCCGTCAACGATGGCAAGATCGCCCGCTATCCGCTCGGCACGGGCCGGCTCCTCGCCGAGGTGGATGACTATGAGCCTCGGATCCTGACAGCGGAGGAGGCTCGTAGGCTCGTCGCCGTGGCCGATCCCCGGTGGCTCCGCCCCGCCCTCATCGTGTGGCTCGGGACGGGCCTGCGGAAAAGGGAGCTCTTGAAGCTCCGCCGTGAGGACGTGGACTTCAAGCGGGGATTGCTGACCGTCATCAAAGCCAACGCCAAAAGCAAAAAGGCCCGGACGATTCCAATGAGCCAAGCCGTCGCGGAGACGCTCAAGACCATGGATGGCAAGACTTACTTTTTCGAGCACACCTGCGGCAAGCCGCTCGGCTCCATCGAGGCGGCATGGGTGACGGCGAAGACGAAGGCCGAGATCGGGGGCCGATGCCGGATCCATGACCTCCGCCACACATTCGCCACATGGTGGATTTCGCGGGGCGGGGACGTGAAAAGCCTCGCAAACATCTTGGGCCATGCCGATGCGAAGATCACCCTCGACCTCTACTGCCATCCGACCATGGAGACGATGCGGCAGGGCATGGAGGGCGCTCCGGACCTATCCCATGAAACTGTACCAAAACTCAACTCGGTCCATGCAGGTGATGGCGCAACCTCTTCCGAATCAGTCAATTAAATAAGGCCCCGGCGGGACTCAAAATCCCGTGCCTAGCGATAGGCGTGTGGGTTCGATCCCCTCCACCGGCACGATCCCTCCTCTTCGCGCACCCGGTCCGGCCCTCATGGAACTTTTCCAACTCCCGCCCCGTCTGTTCCTTCGTAAGCCCGCCGAAAATCTCCATGGAAAGGGGGGCCTCCCGATGGCCATGCGAAGAGACCGTGTCCTGCTGAGAGCCCGCGCGTTCCTGATCGTCGCCGCCCTTTTGGCGCTCGCCGCCCCCGGCCGTGTCGAAGCGTCCGGGCTTATCCGGACGTCCGCCCAGCCCACGCCCTTCCAAGTCCTCATCCAGCCCGACACGGCGATCATGGGGACCCCGTTCACGATCACCGTCATCGGGCTCGCGCCCGGCGGGCCGGTGACCCTCGAAGCCTGCTCGACCGACAAGCGCGGCAAGGAGTGGAGGTCGTCCGCCGTCTTCTCGGCCTCCGGGACCGGCACCGTGGACGTCTCCTCCCAGGCCCCCGTTTCGGGGAGCTACACCGGAGCGGACATCTTCGGGCTACTGTGGTCGATGAAGGCCCCGGTGCCCCCCAATGCGCGGCCGTCTTCGTACGCCCAGGACGAGGTCGACGGCTGGACCGTGGACTTCACGGCCACGGACGCCGCGGGCAGGTCCGCCTCGGCCAGGCTGCGCCGGGTCTATCAGATGCCCGGCCAGGCTCTCGTCCGCGTGGCTTTGGAAAAGGACGGGATGTCCGGCTTCCTCTATCATCCGGCCGGCGGCGGGACCTTTCCCGGCGTCCTCATCCTCGGCGGATCGAACGGCGGGCTCTACGAATGGCTGGCCCAGGCCCTGGCCTCCAACGGATTCGCGGCCCTGACCCTGGCTTATTTCGGCTACCCCCGTCTCCCGGCCGAGCTGGTGGAGATCCCCATCGAGAATTTCCACCGGGCCGCGGTCTGGATGAAGGAACAGCCCGCCGTCCGGCCCGGGCGGCTGGGTCTCGCAGGCGGTTCCAAAGGCGGCGAACTGGCCCTCCTCCTGGCCTCCCGCTACGACGACTTCCGGGCCGTCGTCGCCTGGACCCCGGCGGCCCACGTCTGGGAGGGGCTCAGCCAAGCGTACTTCTCCCCGGATTACGTCCCGCGGTCCTCCTGGGCCGCCGGCGGAAAGGCGCTGCCGTTCGTGGGATTCAGCGCCCGGTCCGAGGACAAGGAGAAGGAACAAAAGGGCCAGCTCGATTCATTCGTCGCCCTCCATCAGAGGGCCCTGGCCCTGACCGCTCCCGAGGCGCTCGAACGGGCGGCCATCCCGGTCGAGAGGATCAAAGCCCCGCTCCTGCTTATTTCGGGGACGCTCGACCAGACCTGGCCGGCCGACGCGTTCTGCCGCGAGATCGTCGCCCGGCTCCACAAGGCCGGATTCCCGTTCGAGCTCAAGCATGTCAGCCACGCCGACGCAGGGCACGGCTCGTTCCTGCCCTACCTCGTCACGGCCCGTACGGCGCCCATCAACGGCGGCTCCGACCGGGCCAACGCCGCGGCCGGGTTCGACTCTTGGAAAGAGACGGTCGAGTTCCTACGGAAGCATCTGGGGCGCTGAAGTCGCCCCGCTCCCGGCCCGGCCGCCCGCCTATTTCCGCCTCGTCCCCGTGACGGCGGCCTCGCCGTACTCGAGAGACAGCGTCCCGACGAGCCGGTCCTCGGCCACCGCGGCCTCGTAGCGGATGACCATGCCGCCGCCGAGGGTCACGGTGAACTTGACCGTGCCGCCTTCGAAGGACAGATCGGCCATGTCCGAGCTGCCCGACGCGCCCGTGTACTTGCCGGCCAGCAGCCCATCCTTGAGCGTGAACTCCCAGACGAACTCCCGGGAGCCGTCCTCCATCTTGACGTCCCAGGTCCCTAAGAGCGCATCAAATTTTTTATCCTGGGCCGGACCGGCGGTCGAGAGAGCCAGGACGGCGGCCATCATCGTCAGTATGGTGGCAGCGGCTTTCGAGTGCATGGTCGTTTCTCCTGTCGTGGGGGAATACCGGGGCATTATACCCGATCCGGGACGCGCGCCAAGCGCCGGGCCAGCCGTCGCTCAGTATCCGACTTCGGTCTCCACAGTGAAGAACTTGTAATCCTTATAGAGGATCGTGGTCAGCGACCGGACCTGGACGTTCCCATGCTTGAGATAGCCCTCCTCGGTGACGTCCTTGCTGGGGAAGCGCAGTCCGCCCTTCTCCAGGCCGTATTCCGTCATGGAAGTCAGCTTGGGCTCGGCGCCCATCCGCCGGGCCGTCTCCCGGATGATCTGGAAGTTGCCGACGGAGGCCTGGTCCCAGGCGATCTTGAGGATGCTGGCGTCGTCCTCGCGGACCCAGACCCGTCCGGTGCAGTGGACCCGGTCGAGCGGGACGCTCGAGACGGCGTCGATGACGAGCACGGTCTTGCCCTTGTCCTTCTCCTCGCCGACGATCGTGTAGGTGTGGAGCTCCTGGACGGCCGCGCCGAGCAGGCCGATGGGACCGAAGAGGGCGTTCTCGACGCGCACGGCCATCGTCGTCAGGACGGCCTCCCGTTCCTTCTTCTTCCGGCCGTTCTCCTCGACGAGGATGCGGCTCTCTTTCTTGTCCGCGCCCTTGCGGACGAACTGATAGTCGTAGACGTAGGTGTTGGCGTAGTAGGGCCTCTTGACGGACTTGTAGGAGTAGGCCATGCCCCCGGGGTTCGGGATGGACGTGTCGGGAGCCTCCTCGACCATGGAATAGGTCCGCTCCTCGATCTTCTCGAGACAGGTGAAGTCGAGGGCGGCCCGCTCGAGCTTGGCGCAGTAGGCCTTGGTCCGTTCGAGGACGCGGGCCAATCGCGGGTCGGCGGGCGCGGCCTGAGTCGCGGCCGGCGGGTCCTGAATCGGGACGGCGGATCCGGCCGAGGCCACGATGGCCAGGGCCGCCAGTGGGCCGAGGAGCAACGAACGCGCTTGACGGGTCATGACGATCTCCTTGTTGAGGTCCTTCCGAGAAGGTCTCTCTCCGCCGGGCCGAGTTCGATGGACATCTCCGCCCTCCCTGCTCGATGTGTTCCCATGATAGGCCCATCGACGCGGGATTTCAACCGCGCCCCGCCGGGCCGTTGACGCCCCGGGGCCTCGGTGCTATCCTTCGTTCGGGGGCGGCCGAGAGACCACCCCTCCATGTAAAGGAGGTCCCATGTCGAAACGCGCTCTCGTCCTTCTCGCCGCCGCCGTCCTTGTCGCCTCGTCGGCCCTCGCCGGCGCCGAGGTCAAGCTGACCGCCCTGACCCTGCAGAGCGGCAAGACCGTCGACATCGGATTCTCCCGGACCTCCCGCGCCCCCTCCCGCGCCGCCATGCAAGCGACCCTCGGCTTCGGCAACGGCCAGGCCTCGGTCGGCCTGAAGTTCCAGAAAATGGAGCCGGCCGTCCTGTTCTCCGGGGACATCTCGGCTTATGTCCTGTGGGCCGTGACCCCCGACGGGACGGTCGAGAACCTGGGCGAGATCGTGGCCGACAAGAAGAGCTCCTCGGGCACCCTCCAAGCCTACACGGGCAAGAAGGTGTTCGCCCTGATGGTCACGGCGGAGCCCTTCGCCACCGTCACCCGGCCGACCGAGCTCGTCGTCTTCGTCTCGGGCGAGAGCCAGGGGCTGGGGCTGCTGAACACGCCGTTCTCGTTCAAGGACTTCACGTCGGACTTCAAGCCGGCCCTGGATTCCATCGCCAGCTTCCAGTACAACGATCCGACCCCGGCCGCCGTCAAGCAGGCCGCCAAGGCCATCGAGATCGCCGGCAAGGTCGGCGCGGCCGAGATCAGCCCCAAGGCCCTGAGCCAGGCCCAGGCCGCCTACGCCAAGGCCCAGGCCGCGGCCAAGAACAAGAAGCTCATGGCCGACCAGGCCCGGGTGGCCGCCCAGCTGGCCGCCCAGGCCATCAAGGAGACCCTCAAGATCAACGAGGAAAAAGCCGCCGCCGAGGCCGAAGCCAAGCGCCTGGCCGAACGGTCCGCCCTCGAGGCCCGGGCGACCACAGCCGAGGGTGACGCCGCCCGCATCGCCGAGGAGCTCAAGGAGGTCCGCCTCCAGCGGGAGGCCCTGGCCGCCGAAACCCGGGCCCTGGCCGAACAGACCGAGAAGCTGGCCGCCGAGAAGAACGCCATCGCCGCCGAGCGCGACCAAATGGCCGCGGAGAAGAACGCCCTGGCCGCCGAGCGCGACGCCATCAAGAAAGAGCGCGACGAACTGGCCGGCCTGCTCAAGGGCGCCCTGTCCTCGGTCGCCGAGACGACCGAGTCGGCTCGCGGCGTCATCGTCAGCCTGTCCGGCATCCTCTTCGACGTCGGCAAGGCCACCCTCAAGCCGGCCTCCCAGCTGACCGTGGCCAAGCTGGCCGGCATCCTGATGGTCTTCCCGCAGATGAACCTCAGCATCGAGGGCTTCACGGATTCGACCGGCTCGGCCGAGCTCAACATGCGCCTGTCCATGGACCGGGCCCGGTCGGTCTACGAGTTCCTGATGACCCAGGGCATCTCCAA
This sequence comes from Candidatus Aminicenantota bacterium, assembly GCA_017999365.1. Taxonomy (GTDB): domain Bacteria; phylum Acidobacteriota; class Aminicenantia; order Aminicenantales; family Saccharicenantaceae; genus RBG-16-66-30. The sequence goes on along the minus strand of JAGNLW010000001.1, from coordinate 239,127 downwards.
CAGCCGCATGAAATACCAGGGCTTCGGTCCGGAGAACCCGGTCGCCCCGAACGACACCGAGGCCAACCGGGCCAAGAACCGGCGGGTCGAGGTCGTCCTGACCCAGGCCGGCCGCTGAGATCCGAAACACTTAAAGACACCGTTATCTGAGGCTTGGCCGCGGTTATCGGCCAGGTCCGGCCGGACCGCGAACTTTTCCGCTCCCGTTCCCGTCTCTCCTTGTGAGCTCCGAAGCCCGAGGTGCATCATGAAAAAGTGGATCTTCCGCGTCTTCGGCCTGGCCCTGCTCCTGACGTTCGTCTATTTCCTGCTCGCCTGCGGCCGGCCCAAGGCCGAGACCAAGCTCGTCGCCGTCGCCCGGGGCGACATCCGGGAAAAGGCCCTGGCCGTCGGCACGATCGAGCCGGAGAAGGAGATCAAGGTCAAGTCGACCATCCCCGGCATCGTGGCCGAGGTCCTATTCAAGGTCGGCGACGCGGTCAAGGCCGGGGCGCCCCTGTTCAAGATCTCGCCCAATCCCACGCCCATCGAGTACGTCGAGGCCCGCCGGGCCATGGAGCTGGCCGAGGTGACCATGCAGAAGCTCAAGAGCGACTGGACGCGCCAGCTCGAGCTGTTCAAGGGGAACCTCATCTCGCGCTCCGAGATGGACGCCACCGAGGGTCTCTACAAGGAGGCCGAGCTGAGGTTCCGGACGTCCTCGGAGCGGTTGGAGCTGCTCGAGAAGGGCCGCATCCGCATGGCCAACCGGGACATCGACTCGCTCATCAAGTCGCCCATCTCCGGGATCATCCTGGCCCAGAACGTCTTCCAGGGCGATCCCGTCGTCCCCCTGACGAACTTCCAGCCGGGGACCGAGCTCTGCTCGCTGGCCGACATGGGCAGCCTGCTGTTCAAGGGCACGGTCGACGAGATCGACGTCGGCAAGATCGCCGACGGGCTGGCCGCCGAGATCCAGATCGGGGCCCTGCCCGAGGCCAAGATCCCCGGCCACGTCGACCGCATCTTCCCCAAGGCCAAGAAGGAGGGCAACGCCACCCTGTTCGACATCTGGATCCTCATCGACGACCTCGCCGGGGCCACGCTCCGGGCCGGCTTCTCGGCCACGGCCAGCATCCAGATCCGCGAGCGCCGGCAGGTCGCCCTGCTCCCCGAGCGGCTGGTCCTGTTCGAGGACGGCCGGAAGTTCGTCGAGGTCCCCGACGGCGAGAAGACAAGGAAGGTCGAGGTCCGCACGGGCCTCTCCGACGGCCTGAACATCGAGATCCTCGACGGCGTCAAAGAAGGCGATCAGGTCGTGGAGAGGCCGCCCCGGGAGATCAAGTGATCGGCATCTTCTTCCGCAATCTGTTCCGGGACCTCGTCCGCCAGCCCCTGCGGACGGCCCTGACCCTGTCGGGGGTGGTCTGGGGGACGTTCTCGGTCATCCTGCTGCTGGCTTTCGGCGATTCCGTGTCCAAGGCCCAGATCAAGCGCTTCCACGGCATGGGCCAGGGCATCGTCCTGGTCTTCCCGTCGCGGACGACCCTGGCTTGGCAGGGCTTCCTCAAGGGCAAGCCCGTGCGCATCACCCCGGAGACGGTCGAGGCCATCCCGGACAAGGTCCCCGGCATCGAGCTCATCAGCCCGGAGTTCGTCGGCAGCCGGCTCATCCGCTACGGCCGCAACGAGTTCCGCAACACCGTCCGCGGCGTCAATCCCCGTTTCGAGCTCATGCGCAACACCATCGCCGGGAAGGGGCGGTTCATCGACCCCGAGGACATGGCCGGCCGTAAACGGGTCTGCTTCATCGGCGACGTCCTGGCCGCCGACCTGTTCGGGGCCGCCGAGCCCATCGGCCAGTCCGTCTTCCTCGATGGCGTGCCGTTCACGGTCGTCGGGGTCATGCGGACCAAGCTCCAGAACTCCAACTACAACGGCCAGCGCGACGAGCGCTGCGCCTTCATCCCCTGGACGACGTACGCCTCGCTCTACGGGGAGACCTACGTCTCCAACATCATCTTCCGGCCCCTCGAGCTCGGCCGGAGCAAGGCCGTCATGGACGGCGTCAAGCGCCACCTGGCCCAGATGGCGGGGTTCGATCCGGCCGACCCCGACGCCCTCGGGGTGTGGGACACGCTGGAGTTCGAGAAGCAGTTCACGACCTTCTTCCTGGCCTTCACCGTCTTCCTGGGCGTCATCGGCTCGTTCACCCTCCTCGTCGGAGGCGTGGGCGTGGCCTCGATCATGCGTGTCGTCGTCGACGAGCGGACCCGCGAGATCGGCGTCAAGCTGGCCGTCGGGGCCCGCCGCCGGACCATCCTCTGGCAGTTCTTCAGCGAGTCCCTGGCTATCATGCTCATCGGCGGCCTGGCCGGCTTCGGCCTGGCGGCCGGGGCCCTGCAGGCGACCAAGGCCTTCCCGGAGGGCGGCTTCACCGATTTCGTCGGCGTGCCCGTCCTCAACCCGCTCGTCGTCGCCTCGACCGTCCTCATCCTGCTCGTCATCGGCGTCGTCTCCGGGCTCATCCCGGCCCGGACCGCCGCGTCGACCGATCCCATCGAGGCCTTGCGGAAATAGGGGAGAGCGCCGTGAACCTGACCCTGCCCCGCTTCTTCTGGAGCGAGTACCGCAAGCGCCGCAAGCGGGCCGCCCTGATCACCTTCTCGCTTTTCTGGGGCACGCTGTCCATCCTCCTGCTCATGGCCTTCGGCCGGGGCATGAGCACCCAGGCCCGGGTCGCCTTCAGCGGGCTCGGCGAGTCGCTGATCATGGTCTATGGCGGGCAGACCTCGTTGGCCTTTGAGGGCCTGCCCAAGGGCCGCACGGTCCGGCTGCGGCCCGAGGACGTGGATTATCTGCGGGAGCGCGTCCCCGAGATCGTGCGCATCGTCCCCGAGTCCTACAACTCCTGGCCGGTCTCGGCCGGGGGCAAAGAGGTCAACCGCACGGTCCACGGCACGACGGCCGATTTCGGCGTCATGAGGACCCAGGTGCCGCGGCCCGGCGGCCGGTTCCTCAATGCCGAGGACGATCGCGAGGGCCGCAAGGTCGCCTTCATCGGCTGGAAGGTGGCCGCGGACCTGTTCGGCGCCGAGGACCCCGTCGGGAGGTCCATCGTCATCGCCCGCGTCCCCTTCACCGTGGTCGGGGTCCTGCAGAAGAAGATCCAGGACTCGATGTACAACGGGCCGGACGCCGAGCAGGTCTACCTGCCGTTCCGGGCCTTCCGCCAGATCGACAACCAGCGCTACCTCGACCAGATCCACATCCAGCCGCGCGAGGCCTCCCAGGCGCCGCTCGTCGAGGACCGCGTCCGGGCGCTCCTCGGCCGCAAATACCGGTTCGACCCGGCCGACCGCTACGCGACGACGTTCTGGAACACCATCGAGAACAACAAGCAGGCCGAGGCCATCTTCAAGGGCATCGAGATCTTCCTGGGCCTCATGGGCGCCCTGACCCTGCTCATCGGGGCCGTGGGCGTGACCAATCTGATGTACGCCGCGGCCAAGGAGCGGACCAAGGAGATCGGCATCAAGCTGGCCATCGGGGCCCGGCGGCGGACGATCGTCGGGCAGTTCCTGCTCGAGACCCTGTTCGTCTTCGCCAAGGGCACCTTCTGGGGCTTCGTCCTGGCCTTCGACCTCGTCCATCTCGTCCGGCTGGCCCCGATCAACTACGACTCGTTCGGCATCGAGGCCTATCTCCTGCGGCCGGAGTTCTCGCTGTCGACCTTCCTCGTCTACGCGGCCGTGCTCTCGGTGCTCTGCTTCCTGTCGGGCATCTTCCCGGCGCTCCGGGCCTCGCGCGCCAATCCCATCGAATCCCTGCGCTATGAATAGGGGACCGTCATGATCGATCTCGAAGGCATCACCAAGGTCTACCGGACGGGCAGCCAGTCGCTCGAGGCCCTGCGGGGCATCACCCTCGGCATCGCCGCGGGCGAGTTCGTCTCCATCATGGGGCCCTCGGGCTCGGGCAAATCGACGCTCATGAACATCGTCGGCTGCCTGGACACGCCGACGGCGGGGTCCTACGTCCTCGACGGGGAGAAGGTCGCCGGACTGACCTTCGACGAGCTGGCCGCCGTGCGCAACCGCAAGATCGGCTTCGTCTTCCAGAACTTCAACCTCCTCCCCTATGCCACGGCCTGGGAGAACATCGAGCTGCCCATGCTCTTCGACGGCAAGAACGGCCGCAAGAGGCGCGAGCGGATCGCCGAGCTCCTCCGGGCCGTCGGTCTCTACGACTGGCGCGACCACCGGCCGACCGAGCTCTCGGGCGGCCAGCAGCAGCGGATCGCCCTGGCCCGGGCCCTGGCCAACGACCCGCCCATCCTGCTCGCCGACGAGCCGACCGGGAACCTCGACTCGAGGAGCGGCGAGGAGATCATGGCCATCCTGAAGGATCTCTGGCGGGCCGGCCGGACCATCGTCATGGTCACCCACAACGACCACATCGCGGCCCGCTCGGGCCGGACCATCCGCCTCTTCGACGGCCAGGTCCAGGCTTAGTCCGGGTTCCGGCGCCGCCCGGTTTGACAGGGACCCGGGCCGGGCTTATCATGCGCCTATCCGGCCGAGGTCGACGAGGAGGGACGCGATGAGACGCCATTTCCTGAGGGACGCCGTCGTCCTCGCGACCCTGCTCGTCCTGCCGTCTTCCGCCCTCATCCAGGACCTGCCCTGGGGGCAGTTCCGCGGCTACGACGTGCCCTACGTGCCGACGCCGCCCGAGGTCGTCGACGCCATGCTGGGCCTGGCCGGGGTCCGGGCCGGCGACATCCTCTACGACCTCGGCTGCGGCGACGGCCGCATCGTCATCGCCGCGGCCAAGCGGTTCGGGATCAAGGCCATGGGGATCGACATCGATCCCATCCGCATCGAGGAGAGCGAGGCCAACGCGGCCGCGGCCGGCCTCGCGGGCAGGGTCCGCTTCGTCAAGGGGGACATCTTCGAGGCCGATTTCCGCGACGCCACCGTGGTCACGATGTACCTGCTGAACTCGGTCAACGTCCGGCTGCGGCCGAAGCTCCTGTCCGAGCTCAAGCCGGGCACGCGCCTCGTCTCCCACAGCTTCGAGATGGGGGACTGGCGTCCGGACAAGACCGTCGAGATCACGACCTCGTACGACGATGTCCGCGACATCCACTTCTGGATCGTTCCGGCCAACGTCTCCGGGCGTTGGGACTGGGAGGTCGCGGTCGGCGGCCGGACCCGCCGGGTGACGCTCCAGGCCGAGCAGGAATTCCAGGACGTCAAGGCCACAGCGACCGAGGAAGGCCAGCCGCTCGCGGTCGGCGGCTTCGTCGTCTCGGGCGACCGGATCTCCTTCCGGGCCGACACGACGGCGGACGGCCGGGACGTTTCCCTCATCTACGAGGGCCGGGTCGACGGCGAACTCGTCACGGGGACCGTGCGTCCGGCCGGCGACGCCAAGGCGGCCACGCTCGCCTGGAAGGCCGTCCGGGCCCCTAACACGGCCGCGGTCATCGCCAAATAGCGCCGCCTCATTCGAGGGCGAAGGCCCGCGACGACAGGGCCCTCAGGGCGACCAGGCCCGGGTCGAGGTCGGCCAGCCGGGCCCCGGCCGCCGGCATCCCGCTTTCGAGGCGCCGGCCGAGCTTGTCCGGGTAGGAGAAGCGGACGGGGAAGCCGCGCTTGGCCCTCCGGACGAAGCGGCCCCGGAAGGCCTCCGGGCGCCGGCCGACCGAGGCCCGGAACATGAGGGACATCCCGCCTTCGATGGCTTCGCAGAGCGCCGACCGGGTCGGCGTCGCCCCGCGGCGGGCCCGCCCGACGACGGCGGCCAGATAGTTCTCGAGCCGCACGGCGGCGGCTTCGCGCCCGGACCGTCCCTTCGCCATCGTGAACAACGTCCGGTGGCGGAGCCGCGCGTCCTCGCCGAGGTCTTGGAGATCGTCGGCCAGTTGGAGGAAGGTCCCGAACCCGAAGCAGAACTCCTCGTCGGCCGGGGCCAGCTTCCCGGCCACGAGATAGCCGTCGGCGAGGACCGAGGCGCCTCCCTTTTCCAGGCTGATGGCCAGGACCTCCTCCGCGGAAGCGGCGGCGCCCGGCGACTGCTGGAGGAGGCTGCGGACCTGGGCGTTGTAAATGGCCAGGAGCGAGCCGTAGACGTCCGGGTGCTCCGGGCGCGGGAAACACCGTTCGATGAGCCGCACGAGCGAGAGGAGCCGGGCCTCGGCCGGCGCCTCCGCCGCCGGGCCGTCCCCCTCGAGCCAGCCCCGCAGCTTGGCCAGCAGGTCCAGCTTGCCCGTCTCCCCGGCCCGCGCGTCGTCGAGGGCGTTGTCGAGATACGGATAGACCATGCTGTAGGCGAAGACGGCGTCGTCCGCGACGACGGGCCGGCCGAGGTCGGACTGCAGCGAATTCATGATCCAGACGTTGCGCAGGGCCTGATAGGCCGCGTCGAGTCCGAGGGACGGGTCGAAGTCGCGGGCGGCGCCGAGGAAGCGGCGGGTGGCGTCGACGAATCGGGCGTCGTAGACGGCGTCGAGGGGCAGGCCGACGATCCCCAGCAGCCGCCGCAGGCCCGGCTTGAGCCCGGCGGCCAGGGCTTCGAGGCGGGCGGCGTCGAGCGAGCCGTCGAGGCAGGCGGTCCGGACCTCTTCGTCGGACAGGGCGCCGGCCAGGTTCGACAACTCGCGTTCGGCGGCCCGCTTGTCGGCCCGGGTGTATCGGCGGACGGCCGGGCGGGCTTCGGACGCCGCCTCGCGCCAGAGCGCGGCGTGACGGCGCACCAATTCCTCTATTCGGCCGCCGAGGGGGCCGACACGGTCGGACAGGTACGGGGTGATGTCGCTCATGGCCGTCGGTTTCTCCCGATTATAAGGCAAAAGAGGCCGGCCGGGAACGAATTCCGTTGACAGCCCCGGGTCCGGCCTCTATCATGCGGCGCGAAGGGGAGACCGGAGGACCGACATGAAGACCGAGAGCGCCGCCGCCGTCCTGAAGACGCTGGATATCGAGCTGGCCCGCCTGCGGCCCGACCTGCCGCTCGCCGGGAGCCCCGAGAGGTGCCTCGAGCGCGCCGCCGCCGAGGACGCGCGGGGCGGGCTGTGGGTCGTCGAGCGCCACGCCGCCGCCGCGGCCGCCCGCAAACAGGAGATCGCCGCCGCGGCGGCCCACCTCGCCGCGGGCCTGCCCGAAGTCCGTCCCTGGCTGGCCTTCGCGCCCGGGCGTTACGTCGCCGAACGCGACGGCGGCGCCTGGCTGGTCTCGCCGTTCGTCCCGGGCGTGCCGCTCGACCGGCCCGCCTACGCCTTCGAAGGCTGGCGGGGCGAGGCCCTGGCCGGTCTCCTGGTCCGGTTCCGGGCCGCCGCCGAAGCGGCCCCGGGACGCGAGGGCGCGGCGGCCTTCTCCCTGCCCGCCTTCGTCCGCGACCTCATGGGCAAGATCGGCGAACGCGACCGGCCCCTCTTCGAGCGGCTCTTTCCGGCCGTGCTCCATGTCGAGAGGCGGCTCTTCCCGCGCCTGGCCGCCGTCCCCACGGCCTTCGCCCACGGCGACTTCCATCCCCTGAACGTCATCTGGTCGGAGACCGGGATCAACGGCCTTATCGACTTCGAGTTCTGCGGCTACCGGCCGGAGACCTACGACGCCGCCGTCCTGACCGGGTGCCTGGGGATGGAGGACCCCCGTTGCCTGACGAAGGAGCTGGTCGTGACGCTCGTCCGGCGGCTCCGGGCCGAGGCCGGCTACGCGGACGAGGCGTGGGCGGTGTTCCCGGACCTCGTCCTGGCGCTGCGCTTCGCCTGGCTCTCGGAATGGCTGAGACGGGACGACCGGGAGATGGTCGACCTCGAGGCGGTCTACATCGGCCTGCTGCTCGACCGGAGGGACGCGCTGGAGAGGGCCTGGGCCTGATCAGTGGGAGACGGTCGTGGGGATGCCGCCGCCGTTCTTCTCGGCGTAGAGGTGCTTGATCAGGGACAGCAGCGTCTGGGAGATGCTGTGGAGGAATTCGACGCCGCTCTCGAAGAGGTCGTCGTCCTCCTCGCTCTTCTTGGTCCACTTGACCTCGCCGTCGACCTTGATGGACTGGTGGGTCCGCTCGAGGTCGATGACGATGCGGACGACGCTGCCGACGGGGAAGTAGTGGGGGGTGCAGATCCGGGCCCCGGACAGGGACAGGTCGTGGGTGTGGGCGTTGATGCCGTGGCCGTAGAGGGCCTCGGCGGTCTCGGAGGTCGACTTGATGAAAACCGTGTTCCGTTCGGTGAAACGCTTGTCTTTGCGATTGTCCATCGGTCCCGTCCTTCGAACGAGGTTTCCTTACGATAAGGACGGGACGATTCTCGCCCCGGGGCCGGGATCGGTCAATCACCCCTAAGGGTGATTCCCGAGGTGATATCTCACCCCCTCGCGGCCGAAGGGGGGTGGGGGGCTAGGAACGCCGGGCCAGACTGTAATCGAGGAGCGACAACAGGAGCTCCCTGTGCCGGGCGGAGACGGGCAACGACGCGATCCGTCCGGCCGCCCGGCGGGCCAACCCGGCCGCGACGCCCAGGACGTCGTCGCGGACGCCGAGGCGACCGGCCAGGTCGCGGACGAAGCGGATGTCGGCGACGGTCGCTCCCTCCCGGCCGAAGACGGCTTCGAAGCGCCGGCGGTCGGCCCCGGAAGCCCGTCGGGCCAGGCCCAGCCAGAACAGGGTCTTCTTGCCTTGGCGGACGTCGGAGCCGACGGGCTTGCCCGTGGCCGCGGCGCTGCCGAACAGCCCGAGCTCGTCGTCCTTGATCTGGAAAGCCAGTCCGAGGTCCTCGCCGAGGCGTTTCAGGGCCGGAAGGGCCCGGGCCGACCCCCCGCCCAGGAGCCAACCCGCGGCGAGCGGCAGGGAGAAGGAGTAGCGGGCCGTCTTGAAACGATAGATGTCGAGGATCTCGCCCTCCGTGAGGGCGCGGCGCCCCGAACCGGCCTCGATGTCGAGCATCTGGCCGAGCCCGACCAGCCCGAACTCGGCGGCGAAGAGCCGTTGGACGCGGGCGGCGCGGTCCGGCGGCCCCGGCAGCCCGGCCAGGGCCTCGAAGGCCAGGAAGATGGCGATGTCCCCGGCGCAGATGGCCAGGCTCGTCCCGAAATGGGCGGCCGCCGTCCCGGCCTGGGCGGGCGCCAGGCGGGCGTATTGCTCGTGGACGGACGGGGCGCCGCGGCGCCGGGGGTCGCGGTCGATGATGTCGTCGTGGACGAGCAGTCCCGATTGGATGAGCTCGAAGGCCGTGCCGGCCCGGACCGCCGCCGGGCCCGTCCGGCCCCCGGCCATGCCGTGGGCCAGCAGGACCAGGCCGCCCCGGATCATCTTGCCCTTGCGGGTGAAGGACTCCAGCCGGCGGAGGACATCGGGGCCCCAGGGCTCGATCCGGGCCAGCTCGGGGCGCTTGGCCGCGAGGAATGCGGCCAGGTCGGCCGAAAGGCGGGCTTTGGCCCCGGCGACGAACCGTTCGAAGGTCACGGCGGGCCCTCCTTCCGTCCCGCCGCGTCGTCCCTGGAGCGGGCCTGCAGGCGGGCCACGACCTCGTCGATGAGCTCCATGGGCGTCGAGGCCCCCGAGGCGACGAAGACCGTCGCCCCGTCGGGCACGGCGATGTCCTCGACGCTCTCGGGACGGTCGATGAGCCAGGTCCGGGGATTGATGGCCCGGGCGATGTCGTAGAGGTGGCGGGTGTTGGCGCTGTGCCGGGAGCCGATGACGATGACGACGTCGGCCGTCCGGGTGTGGGTCTCGACCTCGCGCTGGCGGACCTTGGTCGGCCGGCAGATGGTGTCGTGGTAGACGACGTCCGGGACGAGCTCGCGGATGCGGGCGACGATGGCCCGGGCCTCGGCCTCGACGAAGGTCGACTGGGCCACGACGCCGGCCCGGACGACGCCGGCGAACAGCTCCGGGGTGACCTCTTCGGGGGTCTTGACGACCAGGGCCCGGGCGACCTGGCCGACGATGCCCCGGACCTCGTCGTGCCCGAACTGGCCGATGACGACCGGCGTGCGGCCCTGGGCCTCGACCTCGCGGACGCGGTCGTGGATGATGCCGACCATGGGGCAGGTGGCGTCGACGTACTCGAGCCCGCGCTCCTCGAGCTCGCGGTAGCGCCGCCGGCTCGAGCCGTGGCTCTGGAGGATGACCACGCCGCCGGCCGGGACGTCGGCCAGGCTCTGGACGACGCGCAGGCCCCGGGCCCGGAGGGATTCGATGACGTGCTCGTTGTGGACGATCTCGCCGAGCATGTAGTAGGTCCGGCCGGGCCGGCCGGCCAGCAGGCGGTCGGTCGTTTCGAGCGTCTTGCGGACGCCGAAGCAGTAGCTCAGCGTCTCGGACAGGACGATCTTCATGGGGACGAGGGCATTCTATGCGTTCGGCCGAAGGCCTGTCAATTGACGCGCCGCGGCGGCGGGGCTATCATCGGGCTTCGACCTACGGAAAGGAGGCCGCCATGAGCCGTATCGCGCCGGGGAGGAGGACCGTTCCCATCGCCGCCGTCCTGGGTTTGGCCCTGGCCGGCGCAGTCGGCGTCCGGCTGGCGGCCCGGTCCGGGGCTCCGGGGCCCGCGTTCGGGGAGATCCGGGTCATGGTCCCGATGCGGGACGGGGTCCGGCTCAACACCGTCGTCTTCGCGCCGGAAGGGGCGGCCGGGCCGCTGCCGTTCCTGATGCTGCGGACGCCGTACGGGGTGCCCTCGTCGCCCGGGCTGCTGGCCGGCCCGGCCTACGAGGAGCTCGTCGCCGACGGCTACATCTTCGTCTTCCAGGACATCCGGGGCCGCTACGGCTCCGAGGGGACATTCGTCATGCAGCGGCCGCCGCGCGACCGGCGCGATCCCAAGGCCGTCGACGAAAGCACGGACGCTTACGATACGATCGAGTGGCTCCTGGCCCACGTGCCCGGCCACAACGGCCGGGTCGGGCTGCGCGGCGTCTCTTATGACGGCTGGACCGCGGCTATGGCCATGCTCGATCCCCACCCGGCCCTCAAGGCCGTTTCGCCGCAGGCCTCGCCGGCCGACATGTACCTCGGCGACGATTTCCATCACAACGGGGCCTTCCGCCTGAGCTACGGCTTCGAGTACGCGGCCATGATGGAGACGACCAAGGAGAGCACGAACTTCCGCTTCGACGAGTACGACACCTTCGAGTGGTATCTCCGGCTGGGGCCGCTGTCGACGGTCAACGAAAAGGTCCTCCTGGGCCGCATCCCGTCCTGGAACGACTTCGTGGCCCACCCGAACTACGACGCGTTTTGGCGAAGGCAGGCCATGGCGGGCTACCTGACCGCGGTCAAGGTGCCGGCCCTCCACGTCGCCGGCTGGTGGGACCAGGAGGACTTCTACGGACCCCAGAAGATCTACGAGACGCTCGAGCCCCTCGACGGGCTGGAGGTCAGCTTCTTCGTCGCCGGGCCCTGGAACCACGGCGGCTGGATGCGGACGGGCGGCGACGCCCTCGGGCGGGTCAAATTCGGCTCCGACACCTCGAAATACTTCCGGGCCCGCATCCAGGCCCCGTTCTTCGCCCGCTTCCTCAAGGACAAGCCGGGCTTCGAAGTCCCCGAGGCCGTGACCTTCGAGACCGGGGCCAACGAGTGGCGGGTCTACGAGGATTGGCCGCCGCGCCGCCTGACGGAGGACCGCGGCCTCTACTTCCGGGAGAACGGCCGGCTGTCGTTCGAGCCACCGGACGCGACGGGCGACAGGGCTTGCGACAGCTACGTCTCCGACCCGGCCCATCCCGTGCCCTACCGGCCGCGGCCCGTCGAACCGACCTACGACCCGCGCGGCTCGGGCTGGCCGACCTGGCTCGTCGGCGACCAGCGCTTCGCCCACCTCAGGCCCGACGTCCTCAGCTGGGAGAGCGAGCCCCTGGCCGGGGACGTGACGGTCACCGGGCGGATCACGGCCAAGCTGTTCGCCTCGACGACGGGGACGGACAGCGATTGGGTGGTCAAGCTCATCGACGTCTACCCCGAGGACCACCCGGCCGAGCCGAAGATGGCCGGTTACCAGCTGATGGTCGCCAACGACATCTTCCGCGGCCGTTTCCGCGAGAGCTTCGAGAAGCCGGAGCCGCTCGTTCCGGGAGAGCCGGCCGAGTACACGATCGATCTCCACACGGCCGACCACCGCTTCCTCAAGGGCCACCGCATCATGGTCCAGGTCCAGAGCACCTGGTTCCCGCTCATCGACCGCAATCCCCAGACCTACGTCGACAACATCTTCCTGGCCGCGCCGTCCGACTACCGGCCGGCCACGCAGCGGGTGTATCGGTCCAAGGATCTCCCTTCGCGGGTCGTCGTGCCCGTGCGCGTGCGCTGAGCGGAACGGGACCTGGACTTCGCGTCCTCAGGCTAGGATCGGCGTCCGCGAAGACCCGGTCCCTTCTCGAGATGCGTGTCGCGGAAATAGCGCCAGCCGTCTTCGATGGTCCGGTCGGGGTCGATGTAGGCGTGGCCGAACTCCCGCCGGCTCTTGGCGTTGTCGTAGTAGGCCGTCCAACCGCTCAGCCGGCCGTAAGCGGCCGTGAGCAGGGGACGCCGGCCGGTCGCCCCGGCGGCCTTTTCGAGGACGGCCCCGGCCGCGCGGAGGGCGAGGGGCGGCACGGGAAAGGGCCAGGCCCGCCGGCCGCAGGCCCGGGCGACGCGCCGGACGACCTCGGCGTAGGGCAGGTTGGCGCCGACGGCCAGGTAGCTCTGGCCGTCGCGGCCCCCGCCCTCAAGAGCCATGAGGATGAGCGCGACGAGGTCGCGGACGTCGACGATGGCCAACCCGCCCGCGAAACAGCCCAGTTGGAAACCGCCGCAGACGCGGCGGTAGATCTCGTTGTGGGGCGTCGCCGGCAGGTGATCGCCCGGCCCCATGATCGAGGCCGGGTTGAGGATGACGGCCCGCAGGCCGCGCTCACGGACGGCGGCTTCGACGATGTCCTGGCCGCGCCTCTTGGAAGCCATATAGAGGATATCGGGCGGCCAATTGAAGGGCGTCGTCTCGTCGGCCGGCCGGCCGTCGGGGTGGAAACCCACGGCCCCGACCGAGGAGACGTGGACGAGACGTTCGACCCCCGCGGCCAGGGCCGCCTCGACCACGGCCCTCGTCCCGTCCTCGTTGACCCGGCGCAGCCGTTCCGCGTCGCCTTTCCAGTAGGAGATGAAACCGGCCAGGTGGACGACGCGGTCGCGGCCGGCCGCGGCCGCCCGGACGGCCCCGGCGTCGGCGATGTCCCCCTCGATGACGCGGACCCCCGCGTCCCGCCACGACGCGGGCGGCGCGTCGCCGGGAAGGACGAACGCGTCGACGGCGGCGGCGCCGTGACGGGAGACGAGCTCGGGCACCAGGACCGAGCCGACGAATCCCGTGGCCCCGGTGACGAGGACCTTCACCGGGACTCCCGGCGCCGTCGCCGGCAGAGGGCGGTGTCGGCGACGACGCCCGCGGTCGCGTGGAGGACGAGCGGGCAGAGGAACGATCCGGTGGAATAGGCGAGAAGCCCGAAGAGCGGGCCCGACAGCGCCGCCGCGACGATCTCCTTGTCGGGATGGCCGATGTGGAGCAGGGTCGCGACCGCGGTCTGGACGGCCAGGGCGGGGACGAGCCCGACGGCCGGGACGAGCGGGAAGAACAGGGCGCCGCGGAAAACGGATTCCCACGGCAGGTAATAGAGGAGGACGTAGGACAGCTCGTAGCCGGCGAAGCGGCGCCGCCTGTCGCAGGCGGAAGCGGCCAGAGGGTAGACGCGGCGCATGGCCGGATCGCGGGCCCCGCTCAGGCCGGACAGCACGGCGACCGGGACCAGCAACGGCATGAAGCTGAGCCCCCAGCCGGGCTTGGGCGCGGCCCAGCCGAAGCCGGCCAGCGTCGCCCCCGGGTCGGCGGCCGTCGCTAGGACCAGGCCGATGGGCAGGGCCAGGAACAGGACGAACACGGCGGCGAAATACAGCCGCGCGGCCCGCAGGTCGTCCCGAGTCTCCGTGAGGCGGCGGAAGCCCAGCCCGGTCGAGAGCAGGGTCAGGGCCAGGACGAGCTCCAGATAGACGAGGGAGAGGGGGACGCCGCCCGGTCCGGCGGCGCTAACGATCCATTCCGCCACGTTCTTTCTCCTTCCTGTACCAGGCGAGGATCCCGGCGAACTGGCTCCGGAAGTCGTCCTCCGGCCGGTAGCCCAGCTCGGCGACGGTCCGGGAGATGTCGTAAGTCGTCTCCGTCGTCACCCGCCGGACCCGGTAGCGGCTGATCTCCCCTTTGAAACGGGGATATAGGGCCCGGAGCGCGTCCGAGACGAGGCCCATGGCCCGGGCGGCCGCGACGGGGACGTAGAGGCGTTGTTCGCGACCCACGCCGCGCTGGAGGGTTCCGAGGAAATCCCGCCAGGTGGGCAGGACCCCGTTGGTCACGGTGTAGGCCCGGCCCTCGATACCCGGCGTGACCAGGGCCCGCTCGACCGCCCGGCAGAAGTTGTCGACGTGGCAGTAGCCGAACCGCCACCGGCCGTGTCCGGCGACGAGGGGCATGCCGCGCTCGCACCCGGCCAGGATGCGGGCGCACGAGACGCGGTCGTTCGGGCCGAAGACGTCCGCAGGCCGGAGGATGACCAGGGGAAAGCCGCCGTAGGCATGGAGGTCCCTGAGCTCGCTCTCGGCCCGGACCTTGTGGCGGACGTAGGGCAGGAAGAAGGCCGACCGGCCCCGACGCTCCTCGGAGATATCCGCCCGGCCGTAGCCGAGGACCAGGGCCGTCGAGACGTACACGAAACGCCGCAGAGGGGTCCCGGCCGCCCGCAGCCTGCGGACCAGCCCCCGGGTGGCGTCGACGATGTTCCGGGCGCAGTCCGCGTCGCCCGCCGTGTCCGAGACCAGGGCGGCCGTGTGGACGACATAATCCGTCCCCGGCGGGATATCGATGCCCTCCGCAGACCGCAGGTCGCCCTTGACCAGACGGACGTCGACGCCGTCCAGGAACCGGAGGTCCGAGGACTCGCGGACGAGAGCGTCCACCTGCCAGCCCCGTTCCCCGAGCCAGCGGCAGAGGTTCGAGCCGATGAAGCCGTTGGCGCCGGTGACGAGGACCCGGCTCACAGGGGCTCTCCCGGCAGGCGGACCGTGTTCCGGTCCCAGGCCCGCTCGAGGACCGGAGCGGCGACGATGACGGCCAGGGCGGCCGCGACCCCGACGACCATGTCGGTCAGGTAGTGGAAGCGGCCGTAGACGGTCGAGACATACAGGGACAGGATGACGGGGGCGAGGATGGCGAAGCCCCGCCGCGTGTATTTGCGGGCCATGAACCACATGACGGTGGCCACGGCGCAATGGGGGCTGGGCACGGAGCCGCCGGCCGTGTGGACGTCGTGGCGGATCCATTCGGCCACCGAAGCGAAGAAGCCGCCCGTGAGCGGCGCGGTCAGCTGGGCCCGGATCTCGGGCCAGTGCATGGGGCTGGCGACCGGGAAGAGGATGAAGCCCAGGCCGCAGACCAAATTGACCAAGCCGAGGTGGAAGAGGTAGTCCTCGTTGGCCTCCTCGCCGTGCTTGAGGAAGACGATGAGCCCGAGCAGGGGATAGATGACGACGTAGAAGACGTAGACGAAGAACATCCATTCCGAGAGCGCCGGGGTGTAGACCTTCTGGAGGGCGACCACGGGATTGACCCGGAAGACGGCCCCCTCCAGGGCCAGGACGCGGGCGTCCTGCCACGGGAAAAGCAGGAGCTGGAGGGCCGAGGCCGTCTGGTAGATCTGGAGGCAGGTCAGTTGGACCGCGGCGGTCCGGAAGAGGAAGCGCAGGACCGGCGGACGGAGCAGACGGAGGGCGGCCTGGCAGAGAATGTAGAAGGCGATGACGGCCAGGCCGGTGCCGATGATGAAGCGGGGCCGGTCGAGGCGGCCGCGGGCGACGACGGCGACGGCGGTCAGGACGATCAAGGCGCCGAGGGTCACGAAATCGGCCAGCCGGACCTCGAGCCCGGCGACGACCAGGCGGCGCCCGCCGGTCACGGCCCCGTCCTCCGTGCGCCGCGCCGGCCGGCGGCCGCGGCGGAGTCCGCGACGGCCCGGCGGACGGAGTCGCGCATCGTGCGGCGCGGCCGGAAACCGAGCTCGCGGACGATGACCGAGCCGTCGTAGAGCCAGAAGTGATCCCGCCCGGCCCGGACGATGTCCCGCGTCAGCCGCGGCGGCCGGCCCGTGGCGCGGGAGACGGCCTCGGCCAGTCCGGCGGCGGCGAGCTGGGCGGCGAAAGGCACCCGGACCCGGAGCCGCCCGGTCCCGAGCTCGGCGGCCAGGGCCTCGACGATCTCGGGCCAGGCGTAGGCGCCGCCGTCGGTGACGAAATAGGTCCGGCCGGCGGCGGCGGGGTGTTCGGAAGCCAGGATGAGGGCTTCGACGAGGTCGTCCACGTCGACGAGGCTGGTGCGCGGCCGGCCGTCGCCGAAGGCCGGCGCGAGGCGCCGCCGCATCAGGCGGATGGCGCTCTCGAGCTCCTTCGAGCCCGGGCCCAGGACGTTCGGGGGACGGACGATGGCCGCGGGCAGGCGGACCGAGGCGGCCCGGACGGCCTCCTCGGCGGCCAGCTTGCTGCGGCCGTAGGGCGAGACCGGGAGGGGCGGGTCCGCTTCGGTCCTCGGCCTGTCCGGTCCGCTCGGACCGGCGGCGGCGACGCTCGAGACGAGGACGAAGCGTCCCGGGACCGGATCGGCCCGCAGGCAGGCCTCGACGAGGTGGCGCGTCCCCGCGGCGTTGGCCGTCTCGAAGGCGGCCTCGCCGGAGGCCTGGATAAGGCCGGCCGCGTGGAAGACACGGTCGCGGCCGGAGACGGCCGGGACGAGGGAATCCGGGTCGCCGAGGTCGCCGGGAACGAAGGTGACCGGTAGGTCCCGCAGCGGCGCCGTCCGGCTCCCCGGACGGACCAGGCAGGAGACGTCGTCGCCGCGGCGGACGAGCTCGGCGGCCAATCGCCGGCCGATGAATCCGCTGGCCCCTGTCACCAAGCTCCGCACGGCCGGATTCTAACAGAACTCGCCGAGCGGGGAAAGCCGAGGGGAGGGAGGGGGATTGACATCCCCTTTTGGCCGGGATTACACTCGATTCAGGCCTTTGTCAGAAAGGAGAAAGGGGATGTTATCCAACAAGAAGGTCGTCGTCTTCCTGCTCGCCGCCTGCCTCCTGGCGGGCGCGCTGCCGCTCGCGGCCCAGGAGAGGGGCTCCGTGCGGGGCGTCGTCAAGGACTACCAGGGCAACGCCCTCGAGGGAGCCAAGGCGTCCATCGTCGGGTCGGGCCTGCCGCAGGGCCGCGACTATGTGACCAAGGGCGACGGCGTCTTCCTCTTCCAAGCCGTGCCGCCCGGGGCCTACACCGTCCTCGTCACCCATCCGGCGATGGCCGACTACGCCGTCGAAGTCCTCGTCAGCGTCGACAGGCAGACGGCCCTGGCCGTCGAGATGTCCGAGGTCGGCCGCGTCTCCGAGGAGGTCACGGTCCAGGCCGTCTCGCCGGTCGTCGATCTCAAGTCGACAGAGATCTCGGCCAGCTGGCAGAAGGACCTTGTCGAGAAGCTGCCCATGGGGCGGTCCTACGCTTCCCTGTTCCAGCTGGCCCCGGGCGTCGCCGACAACCGTGACTTCGCGCCCAACGCCGGCGGCAACAAACAAGACAACGTCTACCTCTACGACGGGTCCAACATCACCAACCCGCTGTTCGGCTACCTGGGCGCCAATTTCTCGGAGATGGATATCCAGGAGGTCAACATCAAGCGGGGCGGCATCAGCGCCGAGTTCGGCCGGGCCGCCGGGATGGTCACCAACGCCATCACCAAGTCGGGCTCGAACCTCGTCACCGGCTCGATCCGTTTCGTCTTCGAGCCGTCGTCCTTCCAGGCGGCGCCCAAGGACTGGCATGCGTCGACCATCGTCACGCCTTACGACCAGAGCGCCCCGGCCATCGGCCTCGGCGGCCCGATCATCAAGGACCGCCTGTTCTGGTACGTCTCGGGCAACCTGCCGTACTCGAAGACCTCGGACCGGTTCAACAACCTCGGCGCCGTCCCGGACGCCAAGACGACCTCGCGCGAGTTCTTCGGCAAGCTCACGGCCAACCCGTTCAAAGCCCACCTGTTCTCTCTCAGCCTCCGCAACAACGACTACACCTCCCGCAACAGCGGCGTGGGCGTCAACGACGCCCCGTCGGTCGCCGTCGACGGCAACGGCTCCGACTGGATCGTCTTCGGCTCCTGGGTCTGGACGATCAGCCAGTCGACCCTTCTCGAGGCGCGCTACGACCACGTCAAGGAGAACTACAAGAGCGTGCCCATCACCGACCTCGGCTACCGGCCGGCGTTCGACCTCGCCGACCTGGCGGCCATGGGCTACTTCCGGACGGCGACCGGCTACATCTACCCGCCGGCGACCCTGAGCGGCCAGTATGTCGGCGGCGCCTCCGAGTACAACACCCAGAACTTCTTCCGCGACGAGTTCAAACTCGTCCTCAGCCAATATCTCGACAGCGAGCACGTCTCCCACATCCTCAAGTTCGGCTTCTCCTACGACGACGGCGGCGAGTGGCTGTGGCGGAAGGCCAACGGCTGGGGCTCGATCACGACCTCGACCTACAGCGGCACCGCGGCCTTCCGGGCCCGCCACTACACCGAGCAGCCGGCCCAGGATTCCCGCGGCCGGACCTATTCGATCTTCCTGCAGGACAACATCACCGTCGCCGAGCGCCTGACCCTGACCCTGGGCCTGCTCATGAACCGGGACGAGTACAGCGCCAAGACCGGGGGGACCAGGAACACCTTCCTGCGCTTCGGCTTCGACAAGGAGGTCCAGCCCCGGGTCGGCTTCACCTACACGCTGTTCCCCCGCGTCGGGGATAAGGTCTACGCCAACTGGGGCCGCTACAACAACATGGACAACCGCAGCCTGTCCCGGGCCGCGGCGCCCATCCGCATCTTCCGGACCGACGCCTACTTCAGCCGGGCCGACGGCTCCCTCCTGGCCGAGGTCGTCCAGGCCGGCGAGACCGGCAAGGTCATCTTCCCGGGCGTGAAGCCCACCTACACGGACGAGTTCGTCGTCGGCTACAGCCGGCCCTTCGCCCGGGTCTGGAGCGTCGAGGTCTGGGGCCAGTACCGGACGGTCAAGCACGTCATCGAGGACTTCCCGACCCGCAACCAGGCGACCTCGCCGTCGACCTACGTGTACGGCAACCTCGACGGCCAGACGATGTCCTACCTCGGCTATCCCGATTTCACCGTCGGCAAGGCCCGCCGCGTCTACAAGGCGGCCAGCGTGGAGATCAAGAAGCAATACTCCGACAACTGGTCCATGACCTTCATGTACACCTGGAGCCGGCTGTCCGGGAACTGGGACCTCGACTACGCCGCCGGCACGGCCCTGTTCTACTCCTCCTCCTACATCGAGGACGCCCCCGGCCTCTACATCGGCGATCCCGACGACCCGCTCAACCTGCGCAACGGCATCATGAGCGGCAGCCGCGAGCACGTCATGAAGCTCTTCGGCACCTGGCAGTTCGTCAAGAACGCCACCCTGGGCTGGTTCGGCCGCCTGCAGACCGGCCGGCCTTGGGAGGCCCGGATCCAGGACTACTACGGCAACTACTACGCCTACGCCGAGAAGGCCGGCTCGCGGACGCTGGACACCTGGATCAACATGGACCTCCAGCTGGCCTACGTCGTCCCGTTCGGCGGCCGGTTCAGCGGCACGATCGAGGCGCGCCTGATGAACCTCTTCGACAGCCAGACCATCCTGAGCGTCGACATGAGGCAGGACCAGCCGCTCTTCGGCCAGGAAACGTCCTACGCGCCGCCGCGCAAGTTCGCGCTCTCGTTCTACCTCAACTTCTGATCGACGCGGGGACCGGCCGCCGGTTTGACCGGCGGCCGGTCCCGTGGGATAATCGTCGGGTCATGAGAAGGGTTTTGGTCCTGGCGTTCACCGTCGTATTCGCCCTCTGCCTGTTCCATTTCTACTTCGCCGAGGACCACTGCCCCATCCACTGCCCTTCGCAGGCCGGCCGCGTCGGCCACGTCCACTCCCATCATCCCTCGGGCGAGACCTGTCTCTGTTTCTGGGCCTCGATGGCCGCGCCGCCCGAACCGGTCGACATCGGCGGGGCCTCGGGCCTCGTCTCCGTCATGGCCGCGCCGGCGGAGGGACGTCCGCTCGTCAGCCCGGCCGCCGACATCGCCCACCCTCCCAAGCCCCTCTGCGTCTGACGTCCGTCCCGGTCCCGCCCCGACGACCCAGACAAGGAGGTTCGCCATGCCGGTCAGAAGACCGTTCGTCCCGCTCGCGGCCGCCGTCGCCGCGGCCGCCCTCGCGGCCCTGGCCTTCGCGCCGCGCCTGTCCGCCCAGGAGGGCGGCCTGTCCCTCGAACAGGCCGTGGAGACCGCCCTCGCCCGACATCCCGACATCCTGGCCGCCAAGGCCCGGGTCGAGGCCGCCCGCGGCCGGACCCTCCAACTGCGGGCCCGGCCCGAGCCTCAGCTCGCCGCCGGGCTCGAAGGCCTGCCCCTGCCCGGCCTCAGGAACGAGGGTGACGAGATCGAGGTCAGCCTCGGCATCGAGGGGACCTTCGAGTATCCCGGCAAGCGGACCCTGCGGACGGACATCGGCCGCCGGGGCGAGGAGTTGGCCGAAGCCGAACTCGACCGGCTGCGGCTCGGACTGGCCGTCCGCGTCAAGCGGGCCTATTGGACCGCGGTCTTCGCCCGCGGGGCCGCCGCGGCGCTCGAGCGGTCCTCGGCCCGTCTCGACGCCCTGGCCGAGGACCTCGAGGCCCAATACCGGAGCGGGGCGGCCGCCTATGCCGACGTGCTGAGGGTCCGGGCCGAGAAGGCCCGTCTGAGGAACCAGATCCTCGAGCAGGCGCGGGAGGAACGGGCCGCCGGTCTGGCCCTGGAAGAACTCCTGGGCCGGGATGCCGGAGGGCCCGTGTCACTGACGACGCCCCTGCCTTTCGTGCCGCTCGAGACCGGCCTCGACGCGCTCGTCGAGAGGGCCCGGGACGCCCGGCCGTCGTTCCGGATCGCGGCCCTCCGGGTGGCCCAGGCGGACGCGGCCGTCAAGCTGGCCGGTCTGGCCCGACGGCCCGACTTCCTGGCCGGCTTCCTGCTGCCGAGCGTGCGGCCCAACGCCTGGGGCGTGGCTTTCGGCTTGACCCTGCCCTTCCTCAGCCCGGGCCGGGCCAAGGGCCTGGCCCTGGAGGCGGCCTCGGAAGCCGAAGCCGGCCGGCGCGAGGCGGAAGCCCTGGACCGGCGGATCCGGACGGCGGTGGCCGGCGCCTACGCCGCGGCCAAGTCGGCCGAGGCCCAGGCCCTGACCTACGAGAAGAGCCTGCTGCGCGAGCTCGAGGAAGAACTGGGCATCGAGCTCGAATACTTCCGCTACGGCAAGACGACGGCCTTCGCCCTGCTCGACCTCCACCGGACCTTCGTCCTGGCCCAGGTCGAGCACCTGCGCGCCCTCTACCTTTATAATCTCGCCTTGGCCGACCTCGAGGCCGCCGGCGAAGAGACCCTGTGACGGAGCCGACCATGAGAAAGACCCCGTTCGCCATTCCCGTCGCCGCCCTGGCGGCGTACCTCGTTCTGGCCTGCGGCTGCGGCGGCGACAAGGCCGCCGTGACCGCCGAGGCCGATGACGACCACGACCACGGCGCCGAAGCCGCCGCGAAGATGACGCTCACGCCCCAGGCCGTCGCCGCCGCCGGCATCCGGACCGAACCGGCCGCGGCGCGGCCGCTGGCCCGGACGGTCGTCGCCGCGGGCGAGCTCGAGTGGAACGCCCGCCGCGTCGTCCATCTCACCGCCCGGGCCGCGGGACGCCTCGAGCGCGTGCTGGCCGTCCGCGGCGACCGCGTCCGCGAAGGCCAGCTCCTGGCCGAGCTCTACAGCCCCGACTTCCTGGCCCGGCAGGCCGAGTTCCTGCAGGCCGCCGCCCGCCTGGCGCGGCGGGCCGGCGACCCGGCCGAGGAAGGCCCGGCCCGGGCCCTGCTCGCCGGGGCCCGCGACCGCCTCCGCGTCCTGGGCCTCCCCGAGACCGAGATCGACGCCCTGGCCGCCGCCGGCGCGCCGCGGCCGCTGCTCGCCGTCCGGGCGCCTCTTTCGGGGACCGTCCTCGAGAGCGGGATCGTCACGGGCGACGCCGCCGAGCTCGGCACGAGTCTGTTCCGGCTGGCCGATCCGTCGACCGTCTGGGCCTGCCTGCACATCCAGGAGCGTGACCTGGCCGACGTCCGGCCCGGGGCCGAGGCCGTCCTGCGCGTCCAGGCCTATCCCGGCGAGGAGTTCCGCGGCCGTCTCGCCTTCGTCGGCGACGCCGTCGACGCCGCCACCCGCACCGTCGAGGGGCGGATCGAGCTCGCCAATCCCGCCGGCCGTCTCAAGCCGGGCATGTTCGTCGAAGCGACCATCGCGACGGCCGGCGACCGCCGGGCCCTGGCCGTCCCGGAATCGGCTGTCCAGGACGACGCCGGCCGCGCGATCGTCTTCGTCCGCACGGGCGAGGCGACCTTCGTCCGCCGGGCCGTCCGGACCGGCGAGCGGGCCGGCGGTTTCGTCGAAGTCCTCGAAGGCCTGGCCGAGGGCGAGGCCGTGGCCGTCTCCGGCGGCTTCCTCCTCAAGTCCGAGTTCCACAAAGAGAGCATGAGGGACGACCATGGGCACGATTGACCGCGTCATCGCCGCCGCCCTGCGCCGCCGGGGCCTGGTCCTGGCCGGCGTCCTCCTCCTCATCGCCCTCGGCGTCTGGTCGGTCCTGCGCATTCCCATCGACGCCTTTCCCGACGTCACCAACATCCAGGTCGAGGTCCTGTCAACGACGCCGGGGCTGTCGCCCCCCGAGGTCGAGCGCTTCGTCACCTACCCGGTCGAGACGGCCATGCGCGGCCTGCCGCGCCTCGACCAGATCCGCTCCGTCTCCAAGGCCGGGCTGT
The DNA here is from genome assembly GCA_017999365.1 of Candidatus Aminicenantota bacterium. Classification (GTDB taxonomy): domain Bacteria; phylum Acidobacteriota; class Aminicenantia; order Aminicenantales; family Saccharicenantaceae; genus RBG-16-66-30. The sequence goes on along the minus strand of JAGNLW010000001.1, from coordinate 216,201 downwards.
CGGTCGTCACCGTCGTCTTCGAGGACGGCGTCGACGTCTACTTCGCCCGCCAGGTCGTCCTCGAACGCCTCATCGAGGCCCGCGAACGCGTCCCCGAGGGGACCGAGATCGCCATGGGCCCGGTCTCGACGGCCATGGGCGAGATCTACCAGTACACCCTGGCCGGCGAGCGGCCGGCCGGCCTGGACGAGACGGATTGGCTGACCGAGGTCCGGACCGTCCAGGATTGGGTCCTGGCGCCCCTGCTCAAGGCCGTCCCCGGCGTCAGCGAGATCAACTCCTTCGGCGGGGCCATCAAGCAGTACCAGGTCGTCGTCGACCCGGACAAGCTCCAGGCCTACGACCTGACCCTGGCCGACGTCGGCCAGGCCCTGCGCCGCAACAACCTCAGCGCCGGCGGCAACGTTCTCGAGCACGGCGACCGGCAATACCTCGTCCGCGGCGTCGGCCTGTTGCAGTCCGTGGCCGAGATCGGGGCCGTGGTCCTCGACGCCCGGGACGGGACGCCCGTCCTCGTCCGCGACGTGGCCGAGGTCCGGGCCGGCCGGGCCGTCCGCCAGGGCGGGGCCGTCAAGGACGGCCGGGGCGAGGTCGTCGGCGGCGTGGTCATGATGCTGCGCGGCGCCAACGGGCGGGACGTCGTCCGGGCCGTCCAGGGCCGGGTGGCCGAGATCAACGGCTCCGGCGTCCTGCCCCACGGCCTGCGCTTGGAGCCCTATTACCAGCGCTCGGACATCATCGACCGGGCCGTCCACACGGTGACCGAGGCCCTGCTCATCGGCTCGGTCCTGGTCGTCCTCGTCCTCTACCTGTTCCTGCGCAGCTTCCGGGGCGCTTTCATCGTCCTGCTGGCCCTGCCCCTGTCGATGCTGTTCACCTTCGTTATGATGCGCCTCTTCGGCCTGTCGGCCAATCTCATGTCCCTCGGCGGGCTGGCCATCAGCATCGGCATGATCATCGACGCGACCATCATCCAGGTCGAGAACGTCCAACGCCACCTCACGGAAGCGGGGGCGGGGGAGGCCCGGCTGCCGGTCGTCCTGCGGTCGGTCCTCGAGGTCCGCAAGCCGTCCATCTTCGGCGAGCTCATCATCGCCCTGACCTTCATCCCCATCATCGCCCTGCAGGGGATCGAGGGCAAGATGTTCCTGCCGCTGGCCTTCACCCACGTCATCGCCCTGTTCGCCTCGCTGCTGCTGTCGCTGGCGGCCATCCCGGCCTTCTGCCACGTCGTCCTGCGGCCCCGCCGGGACGACCGGAACGCCCTCGTCGAGGGGGCCAAGCGGGCCTACCTCCCGGTCCTGCGCTGGAGCCTCCGGCATTCGGCCGTCGTCGTCGGAGCGGCGGGCGTCCTGCTGGCCGGGGCGGTCCTGCTCGTGCCGCGCCTGGGCACGGAGTTCATGCCGGTCATGGACGAGGGCGCCCTCGACGCGGACATCCAGTTCCTGCCCGGCCTGTCGCTGGCCGAGTCCATGGAGATGAGCCGCAAGGTCGAGGCCAGGCTGATGGAGTTCCCCGAGCTGGTGACGATCGTCGGTAAGACCGGCCAGACGGGCATCGCCCTCGAGGCCCGCGGCGTCGAAAAGACGGGCTATGTCGGCGTCCTCAGGCCGCGGCGCGAATGGACCTCGGCCCGGACGCGCGAAGAGCTGACGGGGAAGATGCGCGAAGCCCTCGAAGGCTTCCCGGGCATGGCCTTCTCCTTCAGCCAGCCCATCGCCTGCCGCATCGACGAGCTCGTCGCCGGGACGAGGGCCCAGCTCATCGTCAAGCTCTTCGGCGAGGACCTCGACGTCCTCAAGGACCGGGCCGCGGCCATCGCCGCCGCGCTCGGGCGGGTCCGGGGCGCGACCGACGTCACCGTCGAGAGCGTGGCCGGCCAGCCCTACATCACGGTCCGGCCCGACCGGGCCCGCCTGGCCCGGCTCGGCCTGGCCGTCGAGGACGTCCAGGACGTCGTCGAGGCCGCGGTCGGGGGACGGACGGTCACCCAGATCTACGAGGGCGACCGCTATTTCGACCTCCAGCTGCGCTACCCCGAGGCCCGGCGGAGCACCCCCGAGTCCATCGGGGCCATCCTCGTCCGGACGCCGGGCGGGGCCCGGGTGCCGCTGGCCGGTATGGCCGAGATCGGCCTGGCCGAGGGGCCGAGCCAGATCAGCCGCGAGGCCGGCCAGCGCCGCATCGGGATCGAGTGCAACATCAGCGGCCGCGACCTCGGCGGCTTCGTGGCCGAGGCCCGCCGGGCCATCGCCCGCGACGTGGCCCTGCCGCCGGGATATTTCCTCGACTACGGCGGGCAGTTCGAGAGCCAGCAGCGGGCCATGCGCCGGCTGGCGGTCATCCTGCCGGCGACGATCGGGCTCGTCCTGGTCCTGCTCTACCTGACCTTCGGCTCCCTGCGGCTGTCGCTCCTGGTCCTGCTCGACCTGCCCTTCGCCCTCATCGGCGGCGTCCTCGCCCTGTGGCTCTCGGGGCTCTATCTGTCCGTCCCGGCCTCGGTCGGCTTCATCGCCCTGTTCGGGATCGCCGTCCTCAACGGCATCGTCCTGCTGTCCTACATCGCCCACCTGCGTGAGGAGGGGAGGCCGGCCGGCGAGGCCATCGTCGAGGGCTGCCTCAACCGGCTGCGGCCGGTCCTCATGACGGCGACCATCACCGTCCTCAGCCTGGCGCCGCTGCTCTTCGCCCAGGGCCCCGGCTCGGAGATCCAACGGCCCTTGGCCGTGGTCGTCGTCGGCGGGCTCATCTCGTCGACCCTCCTGACGCTGCTGGTGCTCCCGGTCCTCTACAGCCGGTTCGGGGAGAGACGGGAAAGGAAGTGACGGTCCGGAAGGGACCGGGTCTTCGCGGCTCCGGAGGCGATCTGGCGTTTGCGAAGACCAGGTCCCTTGTGCTATAAGTCGGGCTCATGAAGAGCCCCCTGTTCGCCACCAAGAGCCTCGAACAACTCACGCGCGAAGCCTCGTCGGAGGCTTCGGGACTCAAGCGCGTCCTCGGCCCCTGGCACCTCATCTTCCTCGGCGTCGGGGCCATCGTCGGGGCCGGCATCTTCGTCATCACCGGGCACGCCGCGGCCCAGTACGCCGGGCCGGCCGTGACCCTGTCCTTCATGCTGGCCGGCCTGACCTGCGCCTTCGCCGGGCTCTGTTACGCCGAGTTCGCCTCGCTCATCCCCATCGCCGGCAGCGCCTACACCTACGCTTACTCGACGCTGGGCGAGATCTTCGCCTGGATCATCGGCTGGGACCTCATCCTGGAGTACTCGCTCGGCGCGACCACGGTGGCCATCGGCTGGTCCGGCTACGTCGTCAGCTTCCTCAAGGGTTTGGGCGTCGATTTCCCGGCCGCCCTGGCCCAGGCCCCCTACGCCTTCGATCCCCAGACCGGGGCCTGGTCGCGGACGGGCGCCTTTATCAACCTGCCGGCCGCCCTGGTCATCGCCCTGATCACCTACGTCCTCGTCCGGGGCATCAAGGAATCGGCGACCGTCAACTCGGTCATCGTCTTCCTCAAGATCGGCATCATCCTCGTTTTCATCGGGGCCGGCCTTTTCTTCATCAAGCCGTCCCTGTGGCACCCGTTCATCCCGCCCAACACGGGCCAGCCCGGCTTCTTCGGCGTCAGCGGCGTCATCCGCGGCGCCGGCATCATGTTCTTCGCCTATCTCGGCTTCGACGCCGTCTCGACGGCCGCCCAGGAGGCCAAGAACCCCAAGCGGGACATGCCCCTCGGCATCCTGGGCTCGCTCTTCGCCTGCACCCTCCTCTACATCGTCTTCTCGCTCGTCCTGACCGGCGTCGTACCCTACACCGAGCTCAACGTCCCGGCCCCGGTGGCCGTGGCCATCGACTCCATGCGGCTGTTCTGGCTCTCGCCGTTGGTCAAGATCGCGGCCATCGTCGGCTTGATGTCCGTCATGATGGTCCAGCTCATCGGCCAGCCGCGCATCTTCTTCGCCATGGCCAAGGACGGCCTGCTGCCGCCGGCCGCGGCCAAGGTCCACCCCAAGCACGGCACCCCCCACGTCACGACCATCGCCACCGGCCTCGTCGTCGGCGTGGCCGCGTCGCTCCTGCCGATGGGCATCGTCGGCGAGCTGGTCTCGATCGGCACGCTCTTCGCCTTCGCCATCGTCTGCGGCGGCGTGCTCGTCCTGCGCTACACCCGGCCCGACATCCCCCGGCCTTTCCGGACCCCGTTCGTCCCCGTCGTCCCCGTCCTGGGTATCCTGTCTTGCGTCTATCTCATGACCAACCTGCCTCGGGACACCTGGATGCGCCTGATCGCCTGGATGGCCCTGGGATTGGTCATCTACTTCACCTACGGCATCCGCAAGAGCAAGCTGCGCCGCGGGCCCGACGGCCCGCAGGCCTGACCCCCTCCGGAGGAGCCCCCATGAACGCCTCTGTCCCGGCGACCGCGCCCGCCGCCGAAGCATCCGGCTTCAAGCGCGAGATGTCCCTGTTCGACGCCATGATGATCGTCATGGGGGCCATGATCGGCTCCGGGATCTTCATCGTCAGCGCCGACATCGCCCGCACGGTCGGCTCGCCCGGCCTGCTGCTCGTCGTCTGGCTCGTCACGGGCGCCCTGACCGTCATCGGCGCCCTGAGCTACGGCGAGCTGGCCGGCATGATGCCCCACGCCGGCGGCCTCTACGTCTACCTCCGCGAGGCCTACCACCCCCTGGTCGGGTTCCTCTACGGCTGGACGACCTTCCTGGTCATCCAGACCGGGACCATCGCCGCCGTCGGCGTCGCCTTCGCCAAGTTCACCGGCCTGCTCGTCCCCTGGTTCGGCGAGAAGCACATCCTGGCCACGGTCCTGGGGCTGAAGATCTCGGCCGCCCAGGTCCTGGCCATCGCCAGCATCGTCATGCTGACCTGGCTCAACATGCGCGGCCTGCGGACGGGCAAGACCATCCAGGGGCTGTTCACGGTGACCAAGACCGTGGCCCTGTCCGGGCTCATCCTGCTAGGCTTCTTCGTCGGTGCCAACGCCGCGGCCATCAAGGCCAATTGGGCCGTGTTCTGGAAGGCCAGCTGGACGCACATGGCCAACGGCCAGATCCTGTCCGTCGAACCCTTGTCCGGCCTGATGCTCCTCGCGGCCGTCGGCGCGGCCATGGTCGGGTCGCTGTTCGCCTCGGACGAGTGGTACACCGTGACCTACATCGCCGGGGAGGTCAAGAACCCCCGCAAGAACATCCCCCTCAGCCTCGTGCTGGGGGCGGGCTCGGTCGTCTTCCTGTACTTCCTGGCCAACCTGGCCTACATCGCCATCCTGCCCGTCCAGGGCGACCCCGGCGCGGCCGACGCTTTCGGCCGCGGCATCCAGTTCGCGCAGTTCGACCGGGTCGGGACCGCGGCGGCCGGGATGATCTTCGGCCCGGCCGCGGCCGTCATCATGGCCGTCCTGATCATGATCTCGACCTTCGGCTGCAACAACGGGCTCATCCTGTCCGGGGCCCGGGTCTATTATGCCATGGCCAAGGACGGGCTGTTCTTCAAGGCCGCGGGACGGCTCAACCGCAAGGCCGTGCCCGGCCCGGCCCTCGTCGTCCAGGGCGTCTGGGCTTCGCTCCTGTGCCTGAGCGGGACCTACAGCGACCTCCTGGACTACGTCATCTTCGCCGTGCTGATCTTCTTCGTCCTGGTCGTCTCGGCCATCTTCATCCTGAGGAAGAAGCGGCCGGACTGGGAGCGGCCGTACAGGGCCTGGGGCTATCCGGTCGTGCCGGCGATCTACATCCTGGCCGCCGCGGCCATCGCCGTCGACCTGCTGATCTTCAAGACGCGGAACACCTTCCCCGGGCTGCTCATCGTCCTGCTGGGCATCCCGGTCTACTTCCTGCGCCGGAAGCTCGCGGCCGGGGGCTAGGGCTTCTTCTTTTCCGCGGCCAGGACGCCGGCGGCCATGTATTCCTTCGGGGAGAACTCCTGGACCCAGACCCGGATGGTCTCGAGCGGGGCGCCGATCGACTCGTGCACGGCGGCCGTGACGGCCGAGAGCAGGGCCTTCTTCTGCTCGTCCGTCCGGCCTTCGATGAGATGGATCTCGACGAGGGGCATGTCCGGCTCCTTTCGCCGGCCATTCTAGCACAGGCCGATTGACTTTGCGGCGGGCATCTGGTAAACACTCTAGCGTGATGATGACGCCCCTGACCATCAAGACCCGCGAGGTCGACGGCGTCGTCGTCCTCGACGTCGACGGCGAGATCCGCCGCTCCGACACGCCCCAGATCAGCCTCTACGGCCTGGTCCAATCCCAGCTCGAGCGCGGCCGCCGCCAGGTCGTGCTCAACCTCGCCGGCGTCGGCTTCATCGACAGCTTCGGGGTGGGGGAGATCCTGGCCAGTTACAAATCGATCCAGGACCTCGGCGGCAGCTTCAAGCTCTGCCGCATTTCCGAGAAGCTGCGCATCATCTTCGAGATCACGCGGCTCGTCACCGTCCTCGACATCCACGAGAGCTGCGAAGCCGCCCTGGACAGCTTCGGGAAGGGCTGACCGCGCGGCCGGTTGACAGGGGGATCCCGTGCCCGACGGCCGGCTCGAACGGTTCCTCAGGCGCCACGGCGACGTCCGGGGCCGCGAGTACCGCTCGGCCCTGGCCCTGACGGGCTACTTCTTCCTGCTCACGGCCGTCTTCTACGTCGTCAAACCGGTCAAGGAAAGCCTGCTCATCGGGGCCCAGCCGGCCTGGTGGCCGTACGCCGAGCTGGCCACGGCCATGCTCATCGGCTTCGTCGTGGCCGTCAACGCCCGCTTTCTCGACCGGCTGCCGCGGCGGACCTACCTGACGGCCTCCATCGTCTTCTTCATCGCCAGCCTGCTCGTCTTCTGGTACATCTTCGACATCCACCGCACCGGCCAGGTCCAGTCGCCCGTGGCCGACTCGACGGCCGTCCTGTTCATGCTCTGGCTGCGGTCGGCCATCACCTACGAGTTCCCGGCCTTCGTCATCGCCTTCTGCTTCTGGGCCGACGTGTTCATCGCCATGGGCGTGACCCAGTTCTGGATCGCCGTCAACGACGTCTTCCACCCCCACCAGGCCAAGCGCCTGGTCGGGCTCTTCGTCATGGGCGGCCTGGGCGGCGGCATCGCCGGATCGGCCCTGGCCGCGCTCATGACCGTGGCCCGCGTCGTCCGGGCCGAGAACCTCCTCCTCGTCTGCCCCTTCCTGCTCGTGCCGGCCCTGGTCGCGGTCAACCTCGTCTATTCGGGCCAGATGAAAGTCGACGCCTCCGCCGGCGACACGCGCCTGGCCCCGTCCGCCCGGGTCGGCTACCTGGAGAGCTTCCGGGCCGTGCGCCGGAACGGCTACCTCCTGGAGCTGGCGGCCATGATCGGCGCGGCCGTCACCGCCGGGACGCTCGTCAACTACCAGTTCAAGACCATCGTTGCCAGCGCCTACCCCGACCGCGACGACCGGACGGCCTTCATCGCCGTCTTCTTCCTGGTCGTCCTCGGGGCGGCCACCCTCTTCCACCTCGTCACGACCAAGGGGGTCCTCAAATCCTCGGGCATCCGCTGGGCCATTTCGCTGGCCCCGGCCGCCCTGGCCCTCGTCTCGAGCGCGGTCTTCCTCATCCCGGCCGGGCTCATGCTCGGCTGGGCCATGGCCGCCCGCGGCGCCGACAAGGTCTTCGACAACACCCTGACCCAGTCCGTGCGCGAGCTCCTCTACGTCCCCGTCCCGGAGGAAGTCAAGTTCAAGGCCAAGATCTTCATCGACATGTTCGTCAACAAGTTCGCCACGGGGCTCGGGGCGGCCCTGTTCCTGGTCCTCTTCCATGTCCGCAGCTTCGCCTACCGGACCGACGGGCCGCTGGCCCAGGCCCGGGAGATCGGCCTGCTCGTCCTCGTCTTCGTCGCCCTCTGGCTCGTCCTGACCCGGCTCGTCTACCGGCGCTACCCCGAGCACCTCAAGCAGGGACGCAAGTGGCAACCCGCCGGCGAGGCCATCCGCGAAAAGGTCGACGTCGACCGGACCCGCAAGGTCTTCGACACCATCCGCAGCCGGGAGATCGGCTCGGCCGTCTACCTCATGAACGTCTTCGACCTGGTCAGCCGCAGCGAGCTGACGCCCGACCTCAAGGAGCTGCTCGGCATCAAGCGCGACGAGATCAAGGCCCGCGGCCTGGACTCCCTGCTCGACGTCGGCGGGGCCGGCCTGTTCCCGGGCATCGGGGACGTCCTCGACGATCCCGAGGTCCGCCGCGAGATCGACCTCATCTTCCTCCTGCCGGAGTACCAGGAGATCATGGCCAGCCGCCTCGGGAAGCTTTCCGTCTCGCCGTCCCTGGCCGACCGCATCGAAGCGGCCAAGCTCATCGGCCGGATGCTCCCGGGCCCGCCGGTCCTGGAGGCCCTGGGACGCCTCATCGGCGATCCCTTCTCGGAGGTCGTCCTTTACGCCCTGGAGAGCGCCGCCGTCCACCGCCGTCCCGAGCACGTCCCGCTCATCCTGGCCCAGCTGGGGAGCCCCATGACCCGGGCCGAGGCCCAAACCGCCCTGGCCGCCTACGGTCCCGGCGCCGTCGACGTCCTGGCCCCCGCCATGCGCGACGCCGCCCTGCCGCCCGAGGTCCGCCGGGCCGTCCCCGAGGTCCTGGCCCTCGTCGGCACGCAGCGCGCCGCCGACCTCCTGCTGGCCGAACTGGCCCGCCGCGACGAAAGCATGGAGCAGGCCCTCGTCGACGCCCTCTGCAAGCTCCGGGCCGAGCGGCCCGACGTCCGCTTCCGGGCCAAGGACGTCCGGCCCGAGCTCGTCCATCTCGTCCGGGCCTGCGGCGGCCTGGCCCTCGCCGGGGACGCGGACGGGGCGGTGTCGGAGGGGGCCCTGAGCCTGCGGCTCAAGCGCGTCTTCGACCTCCTGACCCTCCTCCATCCGGCCGATGACGTCGTCCGCATCTACCAGAACATCCAGCGCGGCACGGCCCGGTCGACCGACTACGCCCTCGAGCACCTGGACACCATGCTCGACCGGGAGCTCAAGGCGCTGCTCCTGCCGCTCATCGAGGAGCTCACGCCCGGGGAGCGGGCCGACCGCCTGCGCCGGGCCCTGAGGTTGAAATGACCCGGAGCGTCGACTAGAATGGCGGGAGAGGGAGTGCCCATGGCCAACCTGTACATCTACCCCAAGGGAGGGGAGCCCTCGACCTACCCCCTGTCGGCGCGCCGGGTGACGATCGGCCGGTCGGCGTCCAACGACATCGTCCTGTCCGACCAGTACAGCTCCGGGCTGCACGCCGTCGTCGTCCCGACCGAGCGCGGCTTCGCCCTCGTCGACCAGGGCAGCAAGAACGGCACCTTCGTCAACGGACGCCGGGTCAGCGGGGAGATCGACCTGGCCCGCGGCGACGAGATCCTCATCGGCTCGACCAGCCTGTTCTTCGACCGCGACCTCGAGTCCCGGGTCACCTGGGTCGAGGGGACGACCTTCTCCCACAGCTCCAATACCATCATCGAGGTCAAGGACCTGCTGAAGAAACCGGCCGCGGCCGCGGCGGCCATGAAGACCCCCGGCGGGGGGCTCGACCTGGAGCGCTTCCAGCAGGACCAGCGCATCATCGCCGTCATCAGCGAGGTCAGCCAGGCCCTCATCTTCCACATGCCCCTCGACAAGCTCTTCGACCACATCATGGACGTCCTCATCCAGCACCTGCCCATGGACCGGGCCGTCCTGATGCTGAAGAACGCCGAGACCGGGACCTTCGAGCCCAAGGTCGTCCGCGTCCAGAGCGGGGCCCTGCGGACCCAGAGCATCTTTGTCAGCCAGACCATCGTCCGCACGGCCCAGGAGCGGCGCTCGTCCATCCTCATCTCGGACATCCAGGCCGACGACGCCCTCAAGGCCCAGGCCAGCGTCGTCCAGGCCCAGATCCACTCGGCCATGTGCGTGCCGCTGGCCTACAACGACGACATCATCGGCCTCATCTACTGCGACCGGGCCTCGCTGCTCGAGCAGTTCACGGAGAACGACCTGCGCCTCCTGACCCTGCTGGCCAACCTGGCCGCCAACAAGATCGAGAACGCCCGCCTCATCGAGATCCAGCGCGAGGCCGACCGTATCCGCCGCGACATGGTCCTGGCCGCCGAGATCCAGAAGAGCTTCCTGCCGCGCAAGGACCCGGCCTTCGAGCCCTACGACATCACCGGCAGCGCCCGGGCCTGCCGCCACGTCGGCGGCGACTACTACGACTTCATCCCCATCGACGCCGACCGCCTGGGCCTGATCATCGCCGACGTCTCCGGCGTCGGGGCCAGCGCGTCCCTGCTCATGGCCAACCTGCGGGGCGCCCTGCACGAGAAGTTCCCCGAGCGTTTCGACCTCGGCGAGCTGACGGCCGGGCTGAACGAGTTCATCTACACCAGCTCCGACAGCCACTGCTTCATCACCTTCTTCCTGGGCATCCTCGACCGCCGGACCCACGAGCTGGCCTACGTCAACGCCGGCCACAATCCGCCCCTGCTCGTCGGGCGCGAGGGCCCGGTCCGGCCCCTCGAGGCCACGGGCCTGCCGCTGGGGATGTTCCCGGCCCAGGAGTACGGCCAGCGGACGGCCGCCCTGGCCCCGGGCGACGTCGTCTGCCTCTACACGGACGGCATCGTCGAGAGCCGCAAGGAGGAGAAGGAGGAGTACGGCGAAGACCGCCTGGAGCGGCGGGTCCGGGACCTGGCCGCGAGCCCGGCCCGGGAGATCATGGAGCGTGTCTTCGAGGACGTCTTCGGCTTCAGCGGCTGCACCGAGGCCGGGGACGATATGACCCTGGTCGTGGTCAAGCGCAAGCCCTGAGCGGGGGACGGGGGAGGCCGAGGTGACGCGACAGGACGTCCGGGAGATCACGGTCCCGGCCGAGCTCGGCCAGGTCCCCCAGGTCCGGGCCTTCATCCACGACTACGTCGCCGCCCTGGGCCTCGGGGAGGAGGACCGGGTCAAGATCGAGCTCTCGCTCCACGAGATCTGCGTCAACATCGCCCTCTACGCCTACCCCGAAGGGCGGCCCGGCGAGATGACCGTGCGGGTCTGGAGGGACGGCGGGGACCTCTTCATCGAGGTCTGCGACCAGGGCGCCCCTTTCGATCCGGTCCGCAAAAAGGACCCCGACCTCCGGCTCAAGCTGCGCTGCGGCACGCCGGGCGGATTGGGGGTCTACTTCTACAAGACGCTCATGGACGGCCTGTCCTACCGCCGTTCCCGGGGCCGGAACGTCCTGACCCTGCGCAAGGCCCTCTGATCAGTACAGGACCTTGTCCTCCCCGTTGGTCCGGATGATACGGTCGATCTCCTGCAGGACGAGGTCGCGGCGGATGATCACGGCCCGCGCCTCGGCCTCGGACAGGTACTTGCCGGCCACGGCCCGCACGGTCTCGAGGTCGAGGGCCTTGACCCGCTCGACCACGGCCCGCGGCAGCTCGCTCATGAGCTTCGGCCCGTCCGGGGAGCGGGCCGAATAGAGGAGGGTCTTGGTGAACCGGCCCGAGGTCCGGAAGGACCGGGAGTGGTCGATGAGGACCATCCGCCAGTCGGGCGTGATGAGGATCTGGTTGGCGTGCCGGTCCTCGTTGGCGATGAGATTGTCCCAGAGCCGCTGCAGGTAGGTGGCCCGGTTCCAGCCGAAGACCTTGATGAGCGGCATCTTGATCCGCTTCTCGTCGCGCTCGCGCAGCGACATGCTGTCGTCGATCCAGAACTGGCAGGAGCCCTTCTCGTCGCGGAAGACGCGCTCGACGGTCGGCGGGACCATGCCCAGGCCCAGGTGCTTGTCGAGCAGGTAGGCCGCGACCTCGTAGGTCCAGCCCTCCCAGTACCCGCCGAGGCGGCCCTGGGGGTTCTTCCACAGGGCCCGGTGGGTGACGTCGCCCTTCTGGAGCGTCAGGACCCAGGGCGAGGTGACCGCCTGGGAGCCGGAGAGCTGCCGCGAGGAGACGACCTCGGCCGTGCGCAGGAAATCCTCCCACGCCTCGCGCTGGGCCAGCTCGGCGGACGTGAACTGGCCGGCGGGGGCGGGCCGGGGCGAAGGGTCCGCGCCGGCGCCCGACAGGGCGGCCGACAGGGCCAAAGCCAGGCCGACGGGAACGAGGGATCTGAGGGTTCTCAATAGAGCACCTTGTCCTCGCCCTGCTCCTTGATCATGAGCCCGATCTCGTCGAGCAGGAGCTGGCGGCGGGAGATGACGGCCCGGATCTCCTTGTCCTTGAGGGTCGGCCCGACGGCGGCCTTGACGTCCTCGAAGGTCAGGGCCCGGAGCCGGTCGACGAAGGACCGGGGCAGGCGCCGGAAGAGCCAGGGCGCGCCCTGGGCGGACACCTTGAGGCCGTTCCGGCCGAACATCAGCCGCTCGCAGAACTCCTTCGTCGAGCGGAAGGCCCGCGAGTGGTCGAAGGCGATCGTCCGCCAGTCCTCGGTGTAGAGGATGTTCTGCTGGGTCCGGTCCTCATTGGCGATGAGCGAGTCCCAGGCCCGGATGAGCCATTTCATCTTCTCGGTCCGCTCGACGGCCTCCGGGGGGATGACGATGCCGTCCTCGACGAGCTCGAGCAGGCTGCACTTGTTGTCGGCCCAGAGGACGAGGGCGCCGCGCCGGCCCTGGAACTCCCGTTCGACGGCCGGCGGGACCATGTTCAGCCCGAGCAGCTTGTCCAGGCGGTAGGCGGCCAGCTCGTATTGCCAGCCCTCGAGGAAGCCGAGCTGCTCGCCGCTCGGGTTCTTCCAGGCGGCCTTGCGGGTGACGCCGTCCTTGACCAGGGTCAGCTTGAAGGGCTTGGTCACGCCCTCGCCGATGGGCTCCGAAGCCACGATCTCGGCCGTCATGAGGAATTCCTCCAGGGCCGGGCGCGCGGCGGTCTCTTCGGGCAGGAACTGGGCGGACAGCGGCAGGGCGCCGGCCGCGAGGGCCAGCGCCAAGAGGACCGGAACGGCGACACGCGTCATGGGTCTCTCCTTCCCGGGGGGATCTCGGTCCCGATGATACGCCTCGGGCCCGGGGCTTTCAAGACGCCGCCTCCGCCGCCGCGGCTTCGGCGTCGGCGGCCGCCTTGCGCATCCGGTAGGCCCGGATGATGCGCAAGCAGATCACGACGAGGACGATGACGACGGCGACATTGAGCAGGGCGTAGCGCTCGATCTGCAGGCCGAGGACGGTCGTCCCGACGAGGACACAGAGGGCCGAAAGTGTGTCCCCGCCGCGGACGAAGAAAGTGTCGATGGCCGCCTTGGCCTTGTATTTTTCCTCGCGCTCGGTGACGAGGAAGAGGGCGGCCTTGGTCGTATTCTGGAGGGAGTAGTCCGTGCCGTTCTCGAGGGATTTAACGCCCTGGACAAGGGCGAACACGGCCCCGAACGAGATCAGGGCGTAGCCCCCAAGGGCGATGAGCGGCAGGAACAGAAGCGCCCCCCCGACGCCGACCCACTTGAAGATGCGCGAGACGAGGAAGAGCTGGATGACGAGGGCGATCAGGTTGGTCAGGAACTGGTAGTCCCTGAACGCGTTCCAGATGTCCGTGCTTTCGGTCTTTGCCGCGGGCGGGGGCACGATCGGGGCCCGGTCAACCGACGGATCCGCCGTGGCCGCTTCGGGCCGGACGGCCGGGGCCGCGGTGGTCGCCTGGGCCGCCTTGTCGGCGATGGACTTCTTGACCGTGACGTCGGTCATGATGAACTCGCCGGTGGCGTTGACGAAATTGTAGAGGCCGATCATCAGGGCGATGAGCAGGAGATAGCGGCTCTTGAAGACGAGGCGGAAGCCGCCCCCGGCCTTGAGCGGCGTCTCCTGGACCTGGGCCTTCTCGGCCGCGCCGGCCAGGCCTTTCTCCTTTTCCTCGCGTGCCGTCCGGACCTCGCGGCGATGGATCCAGCGGGCCAGCAGGATGCAGAGGAAAAGAACGACGCCGGCGATGAGCATCAGCTTGAACTCCCAGTTGCCGCCCAAGAGGCTAGTCAGCCTCTTCATGAACGGCAGGGTCGCGACCAGCCCGCCGAGCGTCGCGCCCAGGGCGACGAGGGGGAAGATCCGCTTGCCGACGTCGTCGGTGTAGAGGTCGTTGGCGAAGCCCCAGAACTGGGCGATGACGAAGTAGTTGAAGATGCCGATCCAGACGAAGAACATGATGCCCATCGGCTTGACGGCCATGCCGCCGGCGTGCAGGGCATAGAAGAGGACGAGGTTGGAGATGAAGAACGACGTCGTCCAGGTGATGAGGACGTGGCGCGGGACTTTGGAGGCCAGTCGGCTGAAGGCCTTGATGACGAAGATGAAGAGGACCGCCTGGGCCCCGCTCAGGTAGCTCTTGACCGGCGCCGAGTTCTTATCGACGAGCAGCAGCGCCTCTCTCAGGGGCTTGAGGATGTAGTAGGCCAGCAGGAGCAGGAAGACGTTGAGCGCCAGGAGGAGGGCCTTGGAGGCCTCGCCGGGGCGGATGTCGGCGAACAGGCGCAGGAACCGGTAGCCGGGCGGCAGGCGGTCGGTCATGGGCGTCCTCTCCGTGGCGCTCTCAGTAAAGAACGTTGGCTTCCCCGTTGACCCTGATCTGGGTGGCCAGGACCTGGAGGACCAGGCGTCGCCGGGCGTTGAGGGCGTCGATCTCGGCCTGGTCGAGGAAGGGGGCGAGCCGCCGGGCGACCTCCGCGTCGTTCCAGTCCAGGAGACGGCGGTACAGAGCCCGCGAGCAGCGGCGCACGGGGCAGCGGGGCGGGGAGCTCTTGCGGGGGGCGAAGGCCTCGGAGAAATCGACCCGGTAGACCTTCCCGTCGGTCCCGCCGATCAGGGTGTCCTTGTCGTTCCGGCAGTCGTCGTAGGTCAGGGCCTGTAAGACGCGCAGGTCGGCGACGGCCCGGGCGTGGTAGGCGGGGTCCTCCGGGGCGAGCCGGCGGGCCCGGCGCTCCTCTTCCGACAGGGCGTCGACGACGAACATCTGCAGGGCGCCCGCGGTCTCGGCCACGGTCCGCTCGACGATGGGCGGGACCAGGCCGAGGTCGAGGTACCGGTCGAGGGTGTAGGCGGCCAGGTCGTAGCGGTAGCTGTCGGGCAGCGGATCGGGCCGCCGGCGGTCGACGTACTTGAAGAGGGCCTGGTGGACGCGTCCGCGGTCCTCCAGGGTCAACCGCCAGGCGTCCGTCCGGCCGCCGGGACCGGCGCTCCGGCCGGTGACGGCGGCGGTCCGCAGGAACTCCTCGGCGTCCTCCGCCGACATCGGCTTGGGCGCGACCGGCTTGACGCCGCTGCGGGCGGCCACCTCCTCGGTCTCGCCCCACAGCGTGAAGGTCCCGCCCTCGCGGATGAGGGCCGAGGGGATGCCGCCGTAGCTGCCCGAGATGCCGGTGTCCATGATCCAGATCTTGTCCTGGAAACGGGCCACGGCGGACCGCTCGACGACCGGGCTGGAACCGCTCTTGAGGCGGTTGTAGAAGAAGCTGTGGCCGACGACCATGGCCTTGGCGCCGAGGTTGGCCAGGATGCGGTCGACCTCGGCCTGGGCCGTTTCGCCCATGGTGGCCAGGCCGCGGAACCAGAGCGGGCTGTCCGGCTCGTAGACGATCTTGGGCTTGAAGGGCTCCCGGGTGCGGTGGGGATCGCGCATCAGGCCCTTGAAGAAGGCCAGCTCGTTGCGCATGACGGTGTTGATCTCCCGAAGAGGCCAGCGCGAGTAGGCTTCGCTGATCCCGGCGTGGGAGTAGACCACATCGTCGATCTTGATGACCGTGTTGAGGCCCATGAGCCAGCCGCCGACCTCGCGGTCGAAGCCCTCCATGTAGGCTTGGCGGGCCTCGGGATTGCGGCGGGCCAGGGTCCGCTGCCAGAAGCCGTACAGGGCGTCCTCGAAGGCCGCATCGGCGCCTCCGGCCTGGAGACGCTTGCGCTCTTCGGGCGGCAGGGTCTTGAGGAACTCCTCCTCCCGGGCCAGGCGGAAATCCGCGGGCAGGAAGGACAGGAACTGCTCGACGGTGACGTAGCCGGGGTAATCCAGGGCGATGCCCGTGATGTTCATCTCCTCGTGGTTGCCGAGGAGCACGTGGACCTTGCCGCCGGCGGCGGCGGCCTGTCCCTCCAGGCGGCGGATGAGGTCGATGATGCGGCGGGCCTGCGGGCCCCGGTCCATGACATCGCCGAGCTGGACGAGGTGGGCCCGGCCGCCCGTCCAGTTGAGATCGGCGTCGACGAGGGCCACCGCCGGATGGGACAGGATGAAGACGAAGCGGTCGTAATCGCCGTGGAGATCGGCCACGGCGACCACCCGGTCGACGCCCGTCCAGGCGTAGGGGACCTCGTCCGCGGCGGGCGGCGTTTCGGCGGCAAGGAAAGACCGCGCGGGGGAGAGGGGGATGAGGCCAAGGGCGAGGAGCAGGGCCAGAAGGGGGAGGGCACCCCACGGCCGGCCCTTTCCGCTGCGTCGCATGCCGTGTCTTTTATAGCCCTTTTAGCCTGGGGAATCAAGCGGTTGACGCGGCCGCGCCGCCGGGTTTATCCTGGAGCCGCTTCGCAGGACGTGAGAAAGGACGCGCGACGATGAACACAAGGTCCGCAGGGATCGTCATTCTGTCGGTGTCGGCCATCCTGCTCGCGGGCTGCCGCGGCCCCGGCGGCGGCGACGGGCCCGCGCCGGCCGCGGCGGTCACCGCTGTCAAGGTCAAGCCCGGCGTCGAGGTGCTGTTGGAGAAGCGTCTCGATCTCGTCGAGGGCAAGAAGATCGGCCTCATCACCAACCCCACGGGGACGGACTCGCGCCTGGCCGCGACCGTCGACCTCCTCCGGGCCGCGCCCGGCGTCGACTTGGTCGCTCTCTACGGGCCCGAGCACGGCATCCGCGGCAACGCCCAGGCCGGCGAGTACGTGCCCTATTACATCGACGGGACGACCGGCCTGCCGGTCTTCAGTCTCTACGGGCAGTCGATGAAGCCCGCGCCGGGCATGCTGACGGACATCGACGCCTACATGCGCTCTTTCGACACCCGGGAGGAGGGCAAAACGCCGGAAGCGGCCATGGTCAAGGGCATCGACGCCCTCGTCTTTGACATCCAGGACGTCGGCACGCGGGTCTACACGTACGTGGCGACCATGGCCTACGCCATGCAGGCGGCGGCCGAGGCCGGCCTCGAGTTCGTCGTCCTCGACCGGCCGAACCCGATCGGCGGCGCCGTCATGGAGGGGCCCGTCCTGGAGTATCCCGCCTTCAGCTCCTTCATCGGCCTCTATCCCGTCCCCCTGCGGCACGGCCTGACGGCCGGCGAGCTGGCCCTCATGATCAACGACCGCTTCCTCGAGCCTAAAGTCAAGCTGACGGTCGTGCCCATGGAGGGCTGGAGGCGGGGGATGTGGTACGACGGGACGGGCCTGCCCTGGGTCATTCCGTCGCCCAACATGCCGACGCTCGACACCGCCGCCGTCTATCCCGGGCTGGTGGCCATCGAGGGGACCAACATGTCCGAGGGACGTGGCACGACCCGGCCGTTCGAGCAGTTCGGGGCCCCCTGGATCGACGCGGCCCGGCTGACGAGGACGCTCAACGCCCTGGCCCTGCCCGGAGTGACCTTCCGCGAGGCCTGGTTCACGCCCTACTTCTCGAAGTTCCAGGGCCAGCTCTGCGGCGGCTGCCAGGTCCACATCACGGACAGGGAGGCCTTCCGGTCCATCGCCACGGTCCTGCATATCTTGAAGGCCGTGCGGGAGGCCCACCCGGCCGAGTTCGCCTTCCACGGGGACTACTTCGACAAGGTCATGGGCACGGACGCCGTCCGGCGGGCCCTCGAGGCCGGGACGCCGGTCGCGGACATCCTGGCCGGCCTCGAGCCGGGACTGGCCGCTTTCGACGCCCTCCGCAAGCCGTACTTGCTGTATTGACCGGTTTGTTTTGTCCACGTTCTTTGCTAAAATGAACATCTTTCCCCTTCGTGGGACCATCATCCGCCGAGGAGAGTGACGAGATGGCGACGAAGTCTCCCCGCTACGCCCTGTCCAATCCGCTCTCGATCCTGCTCGATAAGCCCGCCGCCGACTTCACCCGGGCCGACCTGCTCAAGGTCGTCGAAGCCAAGGGGCTCGAACGGATCACCTTCCATTACCTGGCCATCGACGGCAAGCTCAAGGAGCTGACCGTGCCGGCCGCCGACCGCTACCACCTCGAGTCCGTCCTGGCCGAGGGCGAGCGCGTCGACGGCTCGTCGCTCTTCAAGGGCATGGTCGACATGTCCCTGTCGGACCTCTACGTCGTGCCGCAATACCGCTCGGCCTTCCTCAACCCCTTCGACGAGGGCAGCCTCGATCTCGTCTGCCGCTACCTGGCCCACGACGGCTCCCCGGCCCCCTTCACTCCCGACAGCGTCCTGGCCCGGGCCGCCGCGCTGTTCCGCAAGACGACCGGCCTCCAGCTCAACGCCATGGGCGAGCTCGAGTTCTTCCTCCTGACCGATCCCCCGGACCGGTCCTTCCCCGTCGAGGCCCACCGCGGCTACCACGGCTCGGCCCCGTTCACCAAGAGCGGCCCCATCCTGCGCGAGATGGTCGCCCACATCGCCCGGGTCACGGGGGCCGTCAAGTACGCCCACTCCGAGAACGGCGTCATCGACCCCGTCCGCAGCGACGTCCCCGAGATCGCCGGCCGCCTGGCCGAACAGCTCGAGATCGAATATCTTCCCCGGCCCATCGAGGAGGCCGCCGACGGCCTCGTCCTCGGCCGCTGGATCATCCGCAACACGGCCTTCCGCCACGGCGCCATCGCCACCTTCACGCCCAAGCTCGAGGAGGGCGTCGCCGGCAGCGGCCTCCACTTCCACCTCGAGCTCGAGAAGGACGGCCGCAACATCATGCGCGGCGCCGACGGCAAGCTCACCGTCGAGGCCCGCAAGCTCATCGGCGGCCTCTGCGAATACGCCGATTCGCTGACCGGCTTCGGCAACACCGTCTCCTCGGCCTACCTCCGCCTGGTCCCCAACCAGGAGGCTCCGACGCGGATCTGCTGGAGCGACCTCAACCGCAGCGCCCTCATCCGCGTTCCCCTCGGCTGGACCGGCGCCGCCCACCTGGCCCGGCGGGTCAATCCGGCCGACACGGCCGACTTCGCCGACGAGAGGGGCGGCCGTCAGACCGTCGAGATCCGCAGCCCCGACGGCAGCGCCATGATCCACCTGACCCTGGCCGGCATCGCCATGGCCGCCAATTGGGCCTTCAAGGGCGACCTGTCGCTGTTCAAGGAGTACGGGCCGCTCGAGCTGGCCGACGACCTCTACGTCAAGGGCAACATCTTCGCCGACAAGGAGCTCCTCAAGCGCCTGCCCGTCCTGCCGGCCAGCTGCGTCGAATCGAGCCGGGTCCTGCTCCGCAAGCGCGGGCACTACGAGCGCGACGGCGTCTTCCCGCCGAGCGTCGTCGACTATGCCGCGGCCATGCTGCAGGCCGAGAACGACGAGTTCATGAACAAGAAGCTCACCGACCTGCCGGCCCACGACCGCCTCCACGAGATCCGCAAGATCATGCACAAGGACCTGCACAGGAACTGAGCCGTCCGATGGCCCGCGACGCGATGTCCTCCCGGGAGCGCTGGCGGGCCCTGTTCGCGGGCGAGAGGCCCGACCGCGTCCCGACCGACTACTGGGCCACGCCCGAGTTCGACCGCAAGCTCAGGCGGCGCCTGGGCTGCCGGACCCGCCGCGAAACGCTCGACCGGCTCGGCGTCGACTACGAGGTCCGCCTCCAGCCGGACTACGCCGGGCCGCGCCTGCCCCGGATGCAGGACGAGTTCGGCCGTCGCTTCCGGAGCGTCGACTACGGCACGGGCGCCTACCGCGAGTGCGTCCATTTCCCGCTGGCCGGGTTCAAGAGCGTGGCCGAGATCGAGCGGGACTACACCTGGCCGGCGGCCGATTGGTGGGACTTCGGCGTCATCCCGGCCCAGGCCGCGCGGGCCGCCGGACATCCCGTCCGCGGCGGCGGCTCCGAGCCTTTCCTCATCTACAAGGAGCTCCGGGGCATGGAGCAGGCCTTCGTCGACCTCGTCGAGAACCCGGACATCGCCCACTACTGCCTGGACAAGCTCTTCGGCCTAGCCTACGACTGCGCCGTCCGCATCTACGAAGCCGTGCCCGGCAAGGTCGACATCTCCTACATCGCCGAGGACATGGGCGGCCAGACCGACCTCATGATCTCGGTCCGCCACATCCGCGAGTTCCTCCTGCCCGGCATGAAGCGGATGATCGACCTGGCCCACCAGGCCGGGGCCGTCGCCTTCCATCATAACGACGGCAGCTGCTGGCGCATCATGCCCGACATGATCGCTCTCGGCATCGACCTCCTCAATCCCCTCCAGTGGCGCTGCCCGGGCATGGAGCGGGAGAGGCTCAAGAGGGAGTTCGGGCCGCACGTCGTCCTGCACGGCGGCATGGACAACCAGTACACCCTGCCCTTCGGGACGGTCGACGAGGTCCGCCGCGAGGTCGAGGACAACCTGCGCATCCTGGGCGAGGGCGGCGGCTACATCCTGGCGCCGTGCCACAACATCCAGGCCATCACCCCGGTCGAGAACGTCCTGGCCATGTACGACGCCGCCCGCGAGTTCGGGCGCTTGTAGGCGTAGCGCTCAGGCGTGGCGGCGGGGCTCGAAGGCCGGGGCCAGCCGCCTCCAGAGATCGTTGAAGCGGGCCTGGAGGTCCGCGTAGCGCGCGGCGTGCTTCGGGTCGGGTTCCGCGGCGAGCCTGCCCTTGGCCACCCAGCGGTCGGCGATCACGGAGATCTCGACCTTTTCGCCCGCGGCCAGGCGCGCGTTCCAGACCGACTGCAGGGCCGCCCCGTAGGCCGCGGCCTCGGCTTCCTTGAGCGTCACGACCGGTGTCCCGAAGACGTCGGCCACGATCTGGAGCCAGAGACGGCTCTTGGCCCCGCCGCCCGTGGCCCGGATCTCCGAGGGCCGCAGGCCCAGCTCGCGCATCCGCCCCAGGCCGTAACCCAGGTTGAGGACGGTGCCCTCCATGACCGCCCGGACGATGTGGGCGGCGTCGAAGGTCCTGCGGTCGAGGCCGAAGAAGACGGCCCGCCCGAGGGGCAGGACGGGCACGCGCTCGCCGTCGACGAAGGGCAGGAACAGGAGCCCGTCGGCCCCCGCCGCGGCCCTCCGGGCCAGGCGCTCGAGCTTGGCGTTATCGAGCCCGAAGAGCGCTTTGACGATCTCCGTCGTGTTGGTCACGTTCATGGTGCAGAGGAGGGGCAGCCAGCCGCCCGTGCTGTCGCAGAAGGCGGCGATCTCGCCCGCGGGGTCGACGAACGGCGCGGCCGAGTAGGCGTAGACCGTTCCCGACGTCCCCAGGCTGAGGGTGCAGACCCCGGGCCGGACGTTACCGCTGCCGACGGCGCCCATCATGTTGTCGCCGCCGCCGGCCGCGACGAGGACCCGGCCGAAACCGAACTCCCGGGCCACGGCCTCGCGAATGCAGCCGACGGGCTCGCAGGGAGGGGAGAGGGGCGGCAGCTTGGACGGGAGCTCGGGATCGACGGCGGCCACGGCGGCTTCGTCCCAGCGGCGCCGGCGCACGTCCATCAGGCCCGTGCCGGAGGCGTCGCCGTACTCCATGTGGTCGCGGCCGGTGAGCCACCGGTTGAGATAGTTGTGGGGCAGCAGGACCGTGGCCAGCCGGGCGTAACGCTTGGGCTCTCGGCGCTTGAGCCAGAGGATCTTCGAGGCCGTGAAGCCCACGGCCGGGGCCAGGCCCAGGCGCGCGATGGCGCCCTCGACGCCGCCGAGGGCGGCCACGAGGTCTTCGTTCTCGCGGACGGTGGAGGTGTCGTTCCAGAGCTTGGCCGGCCGGATGACCCGGCCCTTGGCGTCGAGGGGGACGAAGCCGTGCTGCTGGCCAGAGACGCCGATGGAAGCGACCTTCCTGGCGTCGATCCGGGACTCCCGGAGCGCGGCGGCCACGGCCCGGCGGGCCGCCTCGATCCAGACGGCCGGGTCCTGCTCGCTGGCCCCCGCGGCGAGGCCCGGGACCAGGACGTGGGGTGCCCTTCCCCGGCCGAGGACGCGGCCGGTGGCCGCGTCGACGACGAGGGCCTTCGTTCCCTGGGTGCCGGAATCGACGCCGACGGCGTAGGTGGGCATGTTCGTCCTCGCTCGCCCCGGATTCTATGGGAGCCCGCGCCCTCCTGTCAAACGGGGCGGGCCGTCCCTATTTGACTTTTCAACGGGCGTCCGTCTTAATAGACTAAATCTGAGAAAGGACGCCGAGCCATGCCCCTGACTTCCCGGAAGGTTCTGCTCGCGGCGCTCCTCGGCGCCCTCCTCCTGGCGGTCTCTCCCGCCCAGGATATCGCGCCGGACGAGGGCCATCGGACCGGCCTGCTCCGGGAGGACGAGGCCCGCCTGCGGGAATTCGTCGAGACCCACCCGCGCGTCGCCGGGGTCCGGGTCAACTGGCTGGGGCTCGAGCGGATCAACGACGCCCGTTCCGCCCAGGGACGGCCGCCTCTCGAGGTCCGGGCCGTCGACCGGGTCGGCGGCGAGCTCGTCTCCGCCCGGCCGGGGGAGGCCGCCGTCCTGGCCTCCGCCTCGTCCCTCGTCGCGGCCGGCGACCTGCCGGTCTCCGTCGACAACAGCCTGCTCAAATTCTTCCCGCCTATCCGCAGCCAGAACCCGCTCGGCTCGTGCGCCTCGTTCTCGAGCACCTATTACCAGCTCTCCTACATGGCCGCGTTCCAGCGCGACATGGACATCCGCGATCCGGCCGACAACACGAACAAGTACTCGCCGAAGTGGTCCTACAACATGCTCAACGACGGCAAGGACGAGGGGACGTACTTCGGCGAGAACTACGACCTCCTCGAACGCCACGGGGCGGTGACTTGGGCCGACTTCCCCTACGACACGAACTTCAAGGCCTGGTGCCTGGACCCGGCCGCCTGGCGGCGGGCCCTCGCCGTCCGGATCGACCCGGTCCAGTACCTGCGGGACGTCAGCGAAGACGCGGGGCTCGACCTCCTCAAGCAGCTCCTGACGAACGGTTACGTCATGGTCTTCGGGACCTACGTCTCGTCCTGGCAGCTCAAGGCCGCCCTCGACGATCCCTCGACCGCCGCCGACGACGGCGCGGTGGGCGAGGCCGTCGGCTATTGGGTCAACGGCGCCGAAGGCTCGCACGGCATGACCGTCGTCGGCTACAACGACGCGATCTGGACCGACATCAACGGCAACGGGGCCATCGACACCGGCGAGAAGGGCGCCCTGCGCATCGCCAACTCCTGGGGCGGCTCCTGGCGCGACGGCGGCTTCACCTGGCTGGCCTACGACGCCCTGCGCCTGGTCCCTCTCGTCGCCGGCGCCCCGACGACGCCGCGCGAACCGGCCTTCTTCAACGACATGGTCTTCCTGCTGACCGTCCGGGACTCCTACACGCCCCTGATGACCGGCGAGTTCACGGTCAAGCACGCCAAGCGGGACCAGATGCGGCTGTCCCTGGGCACATCGACGACCTCGGCCACCACTCCCTCGACGACCTGGCCTCCGACCGCCCTCTGGGGCCAGGGCGGGGCCTTCGCCTTCGACGGCTCGGCGACGGCCGTCGACGGCACGTTCGTCCTCGACTTCACCGACATCCTGACGGCGGGGGCCGGCGCCCGGCGCTATCATCTGGGTATGCGCGACGGCACGGCCGGCGATCCGGCCACCCTGAAGGCCTTCAAGATCGTCGACCTGACCACCGACCCGGCCACAGAGGTCGCCTCGGCCCAGGTGCCCAAGACGGCCGACGGCGGCGAACAGGTCTACGCCTGGGTCGACTACACCTATGCCGGGCCGGACTACAACCACCCGCCGGAGCTCCTCTACGCCCGGGTCTCGCCGTCGAGCGGCACGCCCTCCGACACCTACATGTTCTCCGTCCAGTTCACGGACGAGGACGGCGACGCCCCGGCCGTGCGGAACGTCTATGTCGACGGGACCCCCCACGCGACGACCTACTCGGCCTCCGACGGGCGCTACCGCTGGTCGACCTCTGCGCTGGCCGCCGGCGAGCACAGTTACTTCTTCCAATTCGAGGACGGCCAGGGCGGCTCGGCCCGGGCCCCGCTGGCCGGGGTGCTGAGCGGGCCCATGGTCTACGCCTTCACGGCGGCCTCCCTCTCGCCCTCGAACGCGTCCGTCAACGGCGGGCCCTTCACTCTGGCCGTCATCGGCTCGGGCTTCGTCCCGGGCGCCGTGGTGACCTGGAACGGGAACGACCGGCCGACGGCCTTCGTCGACGCCGGCCGGCTCGAGGCGGCCATCCCCGCCTCCGACTTGGCCCTGGGCGGGCTCGTCAGCGTCGTCGTCCGCGGGCCGGGCGGCGGCGTGTCTAACGGCCTCACGTTCGCGGTCGAGAATCCCGCGCCCACGTTGGCCTCGATTTCGCCGACGCGGGCCAACGGGGGCGGCGCCGACTTCACCCTGACCGTCCTGGGGACGGGCTTCGTCTCGAACTCCTCCGTCCGGTGGAACGGCTTGGATCGGCCGACGACCTTCGTCGGCGCGACGGAGCTGCGGGCGGCCATCCCGGCCGCGGACATCGCCGCGGGCGGCGAATTCGAGATCGTGGTCGTCAACCCGGCCCCGGCCGGCGGCCTGACGGCCCCGGCGGCGTTCACCGTGACCGATTTCACGGTCGAGGCGACGCCCGCCTCGACCACCCTCAGCGCGGGCTCGAGCGGGACCTTCACGGTCCAACTGGCGCCTCGCTACGGATCGTTCGACGCCTCGGTCGCCCTGCGCGCCGTCGGCCTGCCGCGGGGCGCTTCGGCCTCTTTCTCGCCGGCGAGCGTGACGCCCGGCAGTGGCGGGGCCACGGCCACGATGACCGTCGCCACGACGGCCCGCAAGAGCTCGGGGGCGGGGACCGCGGCACGACCGGCCGCCTTACCGCCGCCGGGAGGGCTCCTCCCGCCGCTGGCCCTGGCCGCGCTCCTGGCCCTCCTGGCCGTCCGGACCGCGACGAGGCCGGGGTTCCCGCGCCTCGCCGCGCGCCTGGCCGCGGCCGGGCTTCTGGCCGTCCTCATCGTCGCCGCCGCGGGCTGCAGCGCGGGCGGCGGGGGGGGCGGCGGCGATACCGGCACGCCGGCCGGCACTTACGAGATCACCGTCGAGGCCACCTCGGGCAGCCTCGAGGTCAGGGACTCCGTCACGCTCGTCGTCAACTAGGGAATAGAAGGAGCTCGCGATGAGACACGCGACGAAGGCGGCGGCCGCGCTTTTGGCCCTGGCCCTGACAGCGGCCGGGGCCCGAGCGGCCGAGACCGCGCTCACGATCAAGGGCGGTTACTTCACCCCGTCCGACGCCGTCTTCCGCGACGTCTACGGCGGCGGGCCGGCTTTCGGCCTCGACCTCGCGGTGCCGGTGGCCGGGCCGCTGCGGGCCTGGGCCGGCGTCGAGCTGTTCTCCAAGCGGGGCCTGACGACGGAATCCGAGGAGACGACCAAGGTCACGATCACGCCGCTCTTCGCCGGCCTGCGCCTCCAATTCGGCCGCAAGGGCGTCCGTCCCTATCTCGGCGCCGCGGCCGCCTACTTCCTGTTCAAGGAAAGGAACGCGCTCGGCGCGGCCAGCGAAAGCGGCCTCGGCGCGCTGGGCCAGGCGGGGCTCGTCCTCTTGATGGGCCGGTCGTTCGGCCTGGACGTCCACGCCGGCTACCGGGCCTGCACCCTGACCGCCGGCGACGCCGAGGACCCCCTCGAGGCCAAGATCGGCGGCCTCTCGGCCGGCCTCGGCTTCGTCGTCAGATTCTAGAAATGGGGATGTTCCCCTGGAATCGTCCCCTTTATTCCGCTAAACTGGGGAGCATGAAGACGCGCCGCGGTTTCGCCCTGACGGTCCCGATCCTGCTCCTGGCCCTGCTCCTCGTCCTGCCGGCCTTCGCCGTGCTCAAGCCGGGGGCCAAGCTCGTGCCGTTCTCGCTCAAGAACGTCGACGGCAAGGACTATGCCGTCGCCGTGGAAGACGGCCGGCTGACCCTCACCGTGACCGAGACCGTGGCCGGCGAGACCAAGACCGTCAAGACCCACCCGGCGGCCGTGCTGGTCGATTTCTGGGCCACCTGGTGCGTGCCCTGCCGCAAGGCCATGCCCCACATGCAGAAGCTCAGCGAGACCTATGGGCCGGCCGCGGACCGGACCGAGGGCGGCCTGGTCGTCCTGGGCATCGCCCTCGACGAGGCCGGAGGCAAGGTCGTCAAGCCCTTCTACAACAAGCTCAAGATCACCTATCCCATGCTGGCCGACGCGCCCACGGCTCCCGCCGCCGCGGGCGTGGCCGCGACGGCCAAGGATATGAAGAAGGCCTACGGCGTCCAGGAGATCCCGGTCGTCTATGTCTTCAATGCGACGGGCACCGTCACCCATGCCCACGTCGGGGCCACCGACGAGCTGGAGGCCGCGCTCGACAAGGCCGTCGCCGCTCTCGTCGGCGGGGGAGTGAAATGAAGCGCCGGCTGCCCTGGGTCCTCCTGGTCCTGTCCCTGGCCGTCATGACCGCCGGTCTCCTGCTCGGCGAGTACCGGACCGTCCTCGAGAAGGCCGTCACGGTCTGCCTCGACTGCATCGGGATCGGGTGAGGACGACCATGGGCGCCGTCCGGAAGACCGTCCCGGCCCGTAAGCCCGCGGCCCGCAAGCCCCGGGACCGCCGCCCCTGGTACCAGGCCTTCTTCGCCCTCGGCCTCAACGCCTGGATCCCGTCGTGGTTCCAGGGCCGCATCTTCCAGGGCGCGGTCAAGGGTGTCTGCGTCCCCGGCCTCAACTGCTACTCCTGCCCCTCGGCCATGGGGGCCTGTCCCGTCGGCGCCATGCAGACCTTCTTCGCCGGCCTGCGTTTCAACCTGTCGATCGCCCAGAAGAAGTTCGGCCTCTATGTCGCCGGATTCCTGGCCGCCGTCGGCAGCGCCGTGGGCCGCATGCCCTGCGGCTGGGTCTGCCCGTTCGGCTTCTTCCAGGAGCTCGTCCACAAGATCCCTTCGCCCAAGCTCAAGGTGCCGCGCTTCCTGACCTACTTCCGCTACGTCGTCCTGGCCACCACGGTCGTGGCCCTGCCGCTGCTCGTCGTCGATCAGTTCGGCTACGGCCAGACCTGGTTCTGCAAATGGGTCTGCCCGGCCGGGACGCTCGAGGCCGGCATCCCGCTCATGCTCATCAAGGCCGACCTGCGCCCCCTCATCGGCTTCATGTATTACTGGAAGCTGGCCCTGCTCGTCCTGTTCCTGGGCTGGTTCGTCCTCAGCCGCCGCCCCTTCTGCCGCACGGTCTGCCCGCTCGGCGCCTTCTGGGGCCTGTTCAACAAGGCCAGCCTTTTCCGCATGGCCGTCGACCCCGACAAGTGCACCCTGTGCGACAAGTGCACCAAGGAGTGCCCCGTCGGGATCAGCATCTACGAATCGGCCAACTCTCCCGATTGCGTCCGCTGCCTGAAGTGCGTCTCGTCGTGCAAGTTCGGCGCGGTCGGCTACGAGTTCCTGGGCAAGAAGGAAGTCTCCGTCGATTTGCGCGTCAAAGCGTCTTGACCAGCGCGCCCCAGCGCTTGTCCAGGCGGAAGCCGTGCCTCAGGAAGAACCCCGGCAGATAGAGGTGGGTCATGACCAGGGGCACGCCCTGGCTGGCCATGCGGGCGCAGAAGTCGTCCAGGGCCGCCCCGCCCAGTCCCGATGACTTGAGGTTCGAGGTCACGGCGATGACGTCGATCCAGGCCACCCGGTTCGACAACATCCGGTAGCACAGCCCCCCGACGATGCGCTCCTGCCCGTCCTTGAGGACGAAGTGTCGGTCCTGTTGGGAGACGATCTTGGGGTAGTTCTCCTTGAAGAACAGCCGGTAGGCCTGGCCGATCTCGGCCGGGTCGAGGGTCTCGTTGAAGGTGTAGGTCCGCCCGGCCCGGTCGAGCAGGAAGGACCGCACGACGACCCGCCGTTCGCCTTCTTCGCCCTTGGTCCTGACGTCCAAACGGCTGTCCGGGTCGAGGCGCGGGAAGACCATACGGCTGAAGACGAGGCGGTCGAGCTCGTCGCGCAGGGCCGACTGCAGGTCCGAAAGCTCCGTCCGCTGCACGGCCGGCTCGTCCAGGGATGTGCCCAGCCGCGCCAAGAGGCGGTCGAAGAGGGCTTCGATGCGCTCGCTCCGCCCGGCGAAATAGGTGTGACGGTAGAGGTAGTAGCGGACGATCTCCGGGAAACGCTCCAGGGAGTAGCGCCGGTAGAGGTCGAGGACCTTGCGCTCCCGGTCCCGCGACGGGGCCAGCGGGTTGCCCTGCCGCCATTCGCGGTAGGCCTCGACCGCGCTCAACGGCGGCATGGGGAAGACGTAGGTCCGGGCGAACTCGGCCCGGTACCGGCGCAGGCGGACGGCCAGGTCCTGCCCCGCCAGCGAGGGCAGCGGCCGGCGGTCGAGTTCGGGCTGGAGGGCGTCGAAGAAGGCCGCGGCCCGCTCCCGGCCCAGGGCGTCGTAGGCGGCGTCGAAGATCCAGTCGAGGTCGAGGTGGTCCTTGAGCCAGGGGTAGTTGGCCGCCGGCCGGCGGTAGAAGCCGTCGACCATGGGGCGGACGAGCGACAGCGGGCCCGAAGAGGGACGCCAGCCGTCGATCGAGGCCAGGAAGGTGTCGTCCCGGAACTCGAGGTCGGGCACGACGACGTTGACCGGCGAGATACGGCCCGGCAGGATGCGCCGGCCGCTCGTCTGCCAGGCCCCGAAGAGGGCCGACATGGCTTCGACGTAGAGCTTGCGCCAGACCGAAGGCGCGGGCAGCGGCCCGTCCACGGCCCGCCGTCCGGCGAACTCGCGGATCTTCTCCCAGACGGTCAGGTCGCCGAGGTGGCGCCAGGTCACGGCGCCCGTCCGCTCGTCGGTCGCCCCGAGCGGCGGCAGGACGCGCGGCCCGCCGGGCTGGTCCGAGAGCACGGCCGACCACAGCCGGGTCTCGCGCTCGGCCCCGTCGCGCGGCCCCTCGGGCAGGACGAGCTTGAGGTCGTAGTGGCGCCCGGCGGCGGTGTTGACGCTGACCCGATAGGTCGAACGGCGCGGCGCGCTGTAGATGCGCGAGACCCACAGGCCGTCGGCGGCGATCTGGCCGGCCTCGAAGTCCTCGACGCCGGAGGCCAGCCGGACCGAGTCGCGCAGGAACGAGGGCAGGGCCAGGACGGCCCGGACCCGGCGGGCCTCGGCGGCCGTCAGGCTGTCGTCGCAGATCGGGCGCGGCGGCCTGCGTTCGGACGCGGCGCGCGTGCCGGCGGCGGCGTTCCGGCCGAACCGGGCCACCATGCGGTCGAGGTGGCGCTCGGCCGTCCGGGCCAGTTCGGGGTCGGCCCGGTGCAGGACCCAGCTGGCCAGCTCGGCCCGCACGGAACTGAAGAAGGAGGGCTCGCGCCCGGCCAGGTCGACGAGCAGGCGGAAGATGCGCTCGAACTGGCGCCGGTAGGGCGCGGTGACCGGCCAGGGCATGGTCTCGCGGTAGGCCCGCAGGCGGACCCGGAAGGCGTCCAGCCGGCCTCGTCCGAGACGGGCCGAGGCGATCTCGTCGATGCTCTCCCGGTCGAGAAAGGGCAGGCCCGAACTGACGAAGGCCGGCATGACCTGGCCGTAGTCGATGTCCGGGTCGTGGATGAGAAGGATGCGGTAGGCCCAGCAGCGCAGCCGCGGGCTCGGGTGCCAGGCCATGGCCCGCAGGCGGGCCCGGACGAGCTCCTCGGTCCGCAGGGGCGATTCGTAGAAGACGCGCTCGACCTCGGCCAGGACGGCGTCCGGGACGTCCTCGGGCGAGAACAGGAGCTTGGCCAGCAGGACGTGGAGGCGGCCGAGGCGGGCGTCGCCGAGCTTGGCCGGAGGCGGCGTCTCGGCCTCCGTGTAGGTCCGGGCCCGGCGCCGCGGCAGGGACACCCAGCCGGTGGCCGGCTCGAGGGGCAGGTCCCAGCCCTCCTTGCAGGGAGCGAAGGCGGCCAGCGAGGGGTTGCCGACCCAGAGGACGGGCTGGCGAGCGAACAGCCCGAGGTCGAGGAGGCCGCCCTCGATCTCGTACTCGAGGTCGCCGACGAGCCAGGTCCGCCCGTCCGAGCCGCGCCGCAGGGGCAGGCGCAGGCCCCTGTTGAGGTCCCGCAGGCCGTCGCGGTCGCGGACGATCTCGTCCTCGAGGATGCCCAGGTCGCGGAAGAACCAGAGCGGCAGACGGACGGTCAGGCCCTGGCCGCGAAGGTCGACGGCGCGGCGTCGGTAGAGGTCGTCGATGGCCCCGGCGAAGGCGGCCTCGATGCGCTTGCGGTTGTAGGAGCCCTTGGCCGTCACCTCGCCGGCCTCGGGATCGAAGTCCCGCCCGAGGACCTCGAAGTTGACGACCCTCTCGTACGGGGCCAGGCCCTCGTTGGCGGCCGTGACGATGCGCCGGAAATACTCGCGGAGGTTCTCCCGGTCGCTCTCCCGGGCCAGCCCGCCGGCCAGGACCCGGTCGGCCGCGTCCGGGACGATGAACAGGACGTTGTAGGGCCGGCCGTCGCCGACGAGGAAGGTCCGCTTGATGCCCGGCACGCCGACGAACTTGTCCTCGACCTTGCGCGGGGCCACGGTCTGGCCGCGGTTGTTCTTGTAGATGTCCTTGATGCGGTCGACGATCTGGTAGTAGCCGTTGGCCTGGCGCTCGAAGACGTCGCCGGTCGCGAACCAGTGGTCGCGCTCAGGGTCGCCCGTCGGGACGGGGACGGTGTCGCCGGGGCCCTTGTCCTCGAGGTAGCGGGCGACGTAATGGCCCGAGACCTGGAGCTCGCCGTTCTCCCCGAGCCGGGCCGTGAGGCCCGGGAGGGGCAGGCCGTGGGAGTTGTCGACGTAGCCGCCGGGCGGGGTCATGGTCATGCCGCCGGTGCCCTCGGTCATGCCGAAGCCGCTCATGAGCTCGACGCCGTGGGCCTGGAAGAAGCGGAAGACCCGGGGATCCAGGTAGCCGGCGGCCGACAACCCCCAGGCCAGGCGCGTCCCGACGACCTCGCGGACGATGGCCCCGGCGTCGGCCCCGGCCGGCGCCGCGTCGAGGCGCTCGAGGCAGCGCTCGTGGAGCTGGGCCCAGCGAACCGGGACGCTGATGAAGCCGGTCGGCCGGACCTTGGGCATGAGCCTGAACAGGGTCTCGGCCGAGGGATTGCCGGCGAAGACGTAGGTTCCTCGCCAATAGATCGTGCCCAGGAGCTCGAGGTACCGGCCGAAGGTGTGGTAGAGCGGCAGGAAGCTCAGGAAGACCTCTTCGGGGCCGACCAGCGGCAGGGCGGCGGCCCGGGCGAAGCGCTTGCTGATCAGGTTGTAGATGGAGAACGAGACGCCTTTGGGCCGGCCCGTCGAACCCGAGGTGAACATGACCGTGGCCACTTCGTCCAGACGGAAGCGCCGGCGCCGGGCCAGGCGGGCCTCGACGTCGCGGGCGCCGAGCTGCTTGGCGTACTCGGTCAGGAAGACGATGTCCTCTCCGCCGTCGTTCAGGCCCGGATCGGTGACCAGGATGCGGAACGGCCGGGCCGCGCGCCGGCGGGCCTCGCGGAGAAGACCGATCCGCTCCCGGTCGTTGGCCAGGACCATGTTGATGGCCAGTGCGTCGCAGACGCCGACGACGTTCTCCAGGCTGAAATGGGGATTGACGGGGGTGTCGAGGATGTCGGTGCAAAGACAGGCCAGGTCGGCGACGGCGCCCTCGGCGTGGTTCTCGGCGTAGATGGCCAGACGCGGCTCGATCCCCTCCGCGTCGGCCAGGGCGTAGAGGGCCCCCGCGGTCTCGCGGACGTGGCGGGCCGCCGCCTCGTAGGTCCAGAGACGGGGAGGGGAGACCGCCATGTCCTGGAGGAAGACCCGGCCGGGCGTCTCCCGGACCCGGTCCTCGAAGAGATCGCCGATGCCGTATCCCGTGGCTTGGATGAGGGCGAAGCAAGCCTCGGCCCAACGTGTCTGGAGGTCGGTGCGGCCGAGCTCGCGGAGGAAGCGCGGATCGGAGGTGATCCGCAGGAACTCCCGGCCAGCCTCGCGAGATGGACCCCGCCCCCCGGAGAGGTCCCGCTCCACCCGCTCCAGGAGCTCCAGGGCGCTGTTCCCGGTCGTCCCGGGCCCCGGCCGCCGTTTTCCCTTCGGTCCCGCCCAGGCCTCGAGCAGGCGCTGGAGGTCCCGGGCGTAACGGGAAGGCTCCGCTTTCATGACATTCCCTCCCCCTCATTATATATATGGTGGACCGCGATGGCAAGTGGTTTCTTATTGGTCCATACCTTTGACATAATTTTCACTTGACAAACATTATCAGGCGGTATATAAAAGGTATAGTCCAATTATTATTGGTACATACCATAAGGAGTAAGCATGGACGGTTTCAAGCTCGAGAAATTTCCTGGGGCCAAGCCGGCCTATCAGCAGATCATGGAGTTCTTCGAGAAGCAGATCAAGTCCGGCCGCATGAAGCCGGGCCAGAAACTGCCCGCCGAGCGCGACCTGGCCGGGGACCTCCACACCGCCCGGGGCACGGTCAAGAAGGCCTACGAGGAGCTCGTCCGGCGCCGCCTCATCGAGGCCGCACCCGGCCGGGGCAGCTTCGTCGCCCCCGAGCGCACCTCGCCGGCCGAGAGCCGCAAGGACAAGGCCCTCCGCCTCATCGACGAGCTCATCGACGAGCTGGCCCGCCTCAAGTTCAGCGCCCACGACATCCGCATCTTCTTCGACCTCCGCCTGCTCGGGCGCGAGGACGACCTCCAGAACCTCAACGTGGCCGCCGTCGACTGCAACCCCGAGACCCTGTCCATCATCGAGCGCCAGTTCCAGATCATCCCCCGGGTCAACATGGCCAAGTTCCTGGTCGACGACCTGCTCGAGGATCCCCAGGGCGCCGAGCGCCTGCAGAACTTCGACCTGGTCCTGACGACGACGACCCATTTCGGCGAGGTCCTGGAGCGCTTCCCCGGCCTCAAGGCCAAGCTCGTCCAGGTGGCCATGGCCCCGACCCGCAACTCCATCATCGCCCTGGCCCGCCTGACGCCGTCCCAGAAGATCGGCGTCGTCTGCGAGTCCCGGCGCTTCCTGGAGATCGTCCTCGACCACCTCAAGGCCTTCGACGTGCCCGGCTCCGCCGTGGCCCCGCTGTTCTGGTCCGAGCTCGACCGCCTCGGCGCCTTCATCGCCGGGCTCGACGCCGTCATCATCCCGGCCGGCTATTCCCTGCAGCGCGACCGCGAGCACCTGGCCGCCCTCCAGGAGTTCACCGAGCGAGGCGGGACCATCATCCCGTTCGACTACCAGATCGAGCGGGGGTCCCTGCTCAACGTGGAGGAGCGCCTGAGGACGCTCCTCGACGAAGGCCCCCGGAGCCTGTGATGGACGCCCCGCGCATCGTCCTGGGCGTCATCGGGGCCGACTGCCACTCGGTCGGCAACAAGATCCTCGACGCCTACTTCACGGAGGCCGGCTTCCACGTCGTCAACCTCGGCGTCATGGTCAGCCAGGACGAGTTCCTGGACGCCGCCGTCGAGTCGGACGCCAAGGCCATCCTGGTCTCTTCGCTCTACGGCCACGGCCTCATCGATTGCGAGGGCCTGCGCCAGAAGGCCGTCGAGCGCGGCCTGGAGTCGGTCCTGCTCTACGCCGGCGGCAACCTCGTCGTCGGCAAGACCCCCTTCGAGGAGGTCGAGCGGAAGTTCAAGGCCATGGGCTTCGACCGGGTCTTCCCGCCCCAGGTCGACTTGGCCGAGGCCGTCCGCCTGCTCCGCCAGGACATCGAGGCCCGGAAGAACTGACGATGGACGCCCGGCTCCTCCTATCCGTCGACATCGGGTCGACCTACACCAAGGGAGGCCTGTTCTCCCTGGCCGGGGAGGAGCTCCGCCCGGTCGCCCGGGCCGTCCGGCCGACCACCGTCGACGACCTCGGCCGCGGTTTCTCCGCCGTCCGCGAAGCCGTCTGCGCCGGCCTGCCCGCGGCCGACGCCTCGGCCGTCCCCGTCCACTGGTCTTCGTCGGCCCGCGGCGGGCTCAAGATCGCCGCCGTCGGGTTGACCCCCGACCTGACGCTCTCCGTCGCCCGCATGGCCGCGACCTCGGCCGGCGGCAAGGTCGTCCGGGCCTTCTCCTACGAGCTGGCCTCCGACGACCTGGCCGAGCTGGCCGCGGCCGCCCCCGACATCGTCCTCCTCACCGGCGGCACCGACGGCGGCAATGCCCGGATCGTCCTCCACAACGCCGCCCGCCTGGCCGAAGCGGCCCTGCCGGCCGTCCACCTCTACGCCGGCAACCGCAAGGTCCGCGACGACGTGGCCCGCCTCCTGGCCGGGCTCGATCTGGTCACGGCCGCCAACGTCATGCCCGAGGTCGGCGTCCTGGACATCGAGCCGGCCCGCGAGGTCATCCGTCGGGCCTTCCTCGAGCGCATCGTCGACGGCAAGGGCCTGTCCGGCGTCGCGGCCGCGGCCGGCCGCGAGCCCCTGCCGACCCCGCTGGCCGTCTTCGAGCTCGTCCGCACGATCGGCGAGCGCGTCCCCGGCTGGCAGGACTTCGCCCTCATCGACATGGGCGGGGCCACGACCGACTTCTATTCGCACACGGAATCGTTCCACGGCGGCGACACGGTCCTCCTGCGCGGCCTGCGCGAGCCCCGGCTCAAGCGGACCGTCGAGGGGGACCTGGGCCTGCGGGTCTCGGCCGAAGCCCTGTACCGGTCCGAGGCCGCCTTCCTCGAGTCGCGCCTGGCCGCCCTCGGCGAGACGCCGGCCGCGCTCAAGGCCTATGTCGAGGAGGTCAGCCGGGCCACCGACCGCCTGCCCGCCGACGACCGCGGCCGGCGCTTCGACCGCCTCCTGGCCGCCGCCTGCGTCCGGGCCTCGGCCCTGCGGCACGCCGGCGTCGTCCAACGGGTCTTCACGCCCCAGGGCGGCTTCGATGTCCAACGCGGCAAGGACCTCCGCCGGGTCTCGCGCCTCGTCGGCTCGGGCGGCTTCCTGGCCGGCCACGATGACCCGTCCCTGCTGCTCGAGGTCCGCGCCCCCGGCTCGACCGACCCCGACACGCGGCACCTGGTCCCCGAGGACCCGGCCTGCTACGCGGACGCCCAATACCTCTTCCCCTTGTTGGGGAACCTGGCGGCGGAATTCCCCGACGCGGCCGCCCGCGCCGCCGTCGCCGGGCTCAAGCTCCTGACGCCCCTCTCCGATCGAAAGGCATAACGAGGACACCCATGACACACCACCGCATGCCCTGGAAGGACTTTCTGGCCCAGCGCCAGGCCGTGCTCGACTCCTGGCCGACCGGCCGGGACGTCGCCGACATCGAGGACGGCCTGCGCTACCAGCGCGCCCTGCCCGCGGAAAAGAACTTCGCCAAAGCCATGGCCAAGGCCAAGGCCGAGGGCCGCACCCTCATCCAACCGCGGGCCGGCGTGGCCCTCATCGACGACCACATCCGCCTGCTCCGCTTCCTCGAGACCGAGGGCACGGCCGACCTCCTGCCGACGACGATCGACGCCTACACGCGGCAGAACCGCTACGAAGAGGCCGCCCGCGGCATCGAGAAGTCGCGGGCCGCCGGCACCTCGCTCCTCAACGGCTTCCCGGCCGTCAATCACGGCCGCGACGGCTGCCGCAAGGTCACCGAGGCCGTCTCCCGGCCGACCCAGGTCCGCCACGGCACCCCGGACGCCCGGCTGCTGGCCGAGATCTCCCTGGCCGGCGGCTTCACGTCCTACGAGGGCGGCGGCATCTCCTACAACATCCCCTACGCCAAGAAGGTCGAGGTCGGGGAGTGCCTGCGCCACTGGCAGTACGTCGACCGGCTGACCGGCTACTACGAGGAGAACGGCATCAGCGTCAACCGCGAGCCCTTCGGCCCGCTGACGGGGACCCTCGTGCCGCCCTTCATCTCCCACACCGTGGCCATCCTCGAGGGCCTGCTGGCCCTCGAGCAGGGCGTCAAATCTTTGACCCTCGGCTACGGGCAGGGCGGCAACGTCCTGCAGGACCTGGCCGCCCTGGCCTCCCTCCGGGAGCTCGCCGACGAGTACTTCCGCGCCGCCGGCTTCTCCGACTACGACCTGACCCTGGTCTTCCACCAGTGGATGGGCGGCTTCCCCGAGGACGAGGCCAAGGCCTTCTCGGTCATCAGCACGGGCGCCTTCGTCGCCGCCGCCGGCAAGGTCGAGAAGACCATCGTCAAGTCCCCCCACGAGGCCATGGGCATCCCGACCAAGGAGGCCAACGCGGCCGGGCTCAAGGCCACCCGCCAGGTCCTGAGCATGATGCAGGACCAGAGGATCTGCACCGACAACGCCGTCGTCGACCGCGAGAAGGACCTCATCCGCCGCGAGGTCGACGCCCTCATGCGGGCCGTCCTGTCGGCCGCCGGCGACGACCTCGTCCAGGGCGTCGTCCGGGCCTTCGCCTCCGGCATCCTCGACGTGCCCTTCGCCCCGTCGGTCTACAACAAGGGCAAGGTCCTGCCCATCCGCGACAACGAGGGCTACATCCGCCTCTTCGCCAAGGGCGCCCTGCCCCTCGGCGACGACATCATGAACTTCCACAAGGAGCGCCTGCAGGAGCGGTCCCGGACCGAGGGGCGCCCGGTCACCTTCCAGATGGTGACCGACGACATCTATGCCATCAGCAAAGGCAAGCTCATCGGGAGGCCCAAATGAAGATCGTCAAAGCCCTGTTCGTGCCCGGGTCGTCGGCCTTCTATTTCGACGACCAGCAGGCCATCAAATCCGGCGCGCCGCACGACGGCGCCGTCTACGGAGGCAAGCCCGAGACCCCCGGCTTCAAGGCCGTCCGGGTCGCCGGCGAGGCCCTGTCCGTCCTGCTCCAGCTCGAGAACGGCAGCTGGGCCCTGGGTGACTGCGCCGCCGTCCAGTACTCCGGGGCCGGCGGCCGCGACCCCCTGTTCCTCGCCGCCGATTACCTGCCCCTCCTCGAGCGCGAGATACGGCCCCTTCTCGAGGGCGCCGAGGTCGGCCGCTTCCGCGACCTGGCCGCCCGGTTCGAGGCCCTCGAGTTCGGGGGGCGGCGCCTGCACACGGCCATCCGCTACGGCCTGTCCCAGGCCCTGCTCCACGCCCGGGCCCTGGCCACGGGCCGGATCATGGCCGAGGTCGTCTGCGAGGAGTACGGCCTGCCCGTCGTCGCCGAGCGCGTGCCCATCTTCGGGCAGAGCGGCGACGACCGCTACATCAACGCCGACAAGATGATCATGAAGCGGGTCGACGTCCTGCCCCACGCCCTCATCAACAACGTCAAGACCAAGCTCGGCCACGAGGGCGAGCTCCTCCGCGAGTACGTCGGCTGGCTCGTCGACCGCATCCGCAAGGTCCGGACCGACCCCGCCTACGTCCCGACCCTCCACATCGACGTCTACGGCACGATCGGCGTCATCTGCGCCCTCAAGCCGGCCCGCGTGGCCGACTACCTGGCCTCGCTCGAGCCCGTGGCCGGCGAGTTCCCGCTCTACATCGAGGGGCCCGTCGACGCCGGCGAGAAGCCCCGACAGATCGAGCTCCTGGCCGCCATCCGCCGCGAGCTGCGGGCCAAGGGCTCCCGGGTCAAGATCGTCGCCGACGAGTGGTGCAACACCTACGAGGACGTCGTCGACTTCACGGCCGCCCAGTCCTGCGACATGGTCCAGATCAAGACGCCCGACCTCGGCGGCATCCAGAACACCATCGAGGCCGTCCTCCACTGCCGGGCCCACGGCATGGAGGCCTACCAGGGCGGCACCTGCAACGAGACCGAGGTCTCGGCCAAGGCCTGCGTCCACGCCGCCGTGGCCGCCCGGGCCGAGCGCCTGCTGGCCAAGCCGGGCATGGGCTTCGACGAGGGCTACATGATCGTCCGCAACGAGATGGAGCGGGTCCTGGCCGTGCTCCGCTCGCGGACGGGGAAGGAGGCCTGACATGGCCGCCCGGCCGAAAAAAGCCAAGAAAGAGTTCCGCGTCCTGTCGACGACGGCCATCCTCGGCTACGGCTTCCCGGAGGCCTCCTTCATGGCCGGCCTGGCCAAGGAGCCAGACCTCATCGGGGCCGACGCCGGCTCGACCGACCCCGGCCCCTACTACCTCGGGGCGGGCAAGTCCTTCACCGACCGCTCGGCCGTCAAGCGCGACTTGCGCTTCATGCTGAAGGCCGGCGTCGAGCGCGGCATCCCCGTCGTCGTCGGCACGGCCGGCGGCAGCGGGGCCCGGCCCCACGTCGACTGGTGCGAGGAGATCGTCCGCGAGATCGCGGCCGAGGAGAAGCTGAGCTTCACGCTGGGCATCATCTACTCCGACGTCCCCAAGGCCGTCGTCCGCAGGCACCTGCGCAAGGGCGAGATCGTGCCGCTGACCTATGTCCCGCCGCTCACCGAGGCCGTCCTCGACGAGTCGGTCAACGTCGTCTGCCAGATGGGCGTCGAGCCCATCCAGAAGGCCCTGGCGGACGGCTGCCAGGTCGTCCTGGCCGGCCGCTGCTACGACCCGGCCGTCTTCGCCGCCCTGCCCATCGCCCGCGGCTTCGGCCCGGGCCTGGCCATCCACATGGGCAAGATCCTGGAGTGCGCGGCCATCGCCGCGACGCCGGGCTCCGGGGCCGACTGCGCCTTCGCCACCCTCACCGAGGACTCCTTCGTCCTCGAGTCCCTCAATCCCAAGCGCCGCTTCACCAAGGTCTCGACGGCCGCCCACACCCTCTACGAGAAGACCGATCCCTATCACCTGCCGGGCCCCGGCGGCGAGCTCGACCTGACCGCCTGCTCGTTCACCGAGCTTCCCGGCGGCCGGGTCGAGGTCCGCGGCAGCCGCCACGTCGAGACCGAGCGGTATTTCGTCAAGCTCGAGGGCGTCCGCCGGGTCGGCTACCGGACCATCGCCGTGGCCGGCACCCGCGACCCCATCATGATCCGCGAGATCGACGGCATCCTGGCCGGCGTCGAGTCCCAGGTCAAGGACATCCTGGCGGCCGAGAAGGTCGAGGGCCGGGTCTTCTTCCACGTCTACGGCAAGGACGGGGTCATGGGCGCCCTGGAGCCCGAGAAGACGGTCCGCTCGCACGAGCTGGGCCTCGTCATCGAGGCCGTCGGTCCGACCCAGGCCGCGGCCGACTCGGTCTGCGGCCTGACCCGCTCGACCCTGCTCCACTACGGCTATCCCGGCCGCATCTCGACGGCCGGCAACCTGGCCTTGCCTTTCTCGCCCTCCGATGCCAAAATGGGCGAGGTCTTCGAGTTCTCGGTCTATCACCTGATGCCGGTCGCCCGTCCGGACGATTTCCCAGCCCGGACGGTCGTCTTCCGGGGCGGAAAGGAGATATCATGAAGCGCAGCATCCTCGGCGCCGCCAAGGTCATCCGGTCCAAGAACTCCGGGCCCTACGAGCTGACGCTCGACATCCTGTTCAAGGACCGCGAGCACTTCGAGCTCTTCCGCCGCCGGAACATCGTCACCAAGAGGAAGGTCGCCGCGCTCTACAAGCGGCCCGTCGCCGACATCCTCAAGATCGTCTACTTCGAGCCCAGCAACGCCCTCAAGATCACCATGCGCCGGCCCATCCCGTCGGGCGACGCGGGCGAGACCGACATCTACGGCGCGCAGCAGCACGCCCCGCTCCTGAGCCTGACCTACTAGGGGAGAGAGGAGGCCGCTCCATGATGAAGCTCGGCCAAGGCACGGTCCACCGCGAGACGCTCCTCTACGCCACCTACTACGCCCCCCGCGGCAGCAACCGGCTGTACATGGTCGCGGCCGAGCTGGCCCAGAAGTACCTGACGCCGACCGACCTGCTCATCGGTATCCTCGGCGCTGAGGGCTCGGGCAAGTCGACCCTCATCAAGGGGCTCTTCCCCGGGCTCGAGCTGACCAACGACGACGAGGGCATCAACGTCCGGCCGACGCCGCTCTACGATTTCGACCCCGCCGACCCCTTCTCGGGCCACACCTTCCACATCGACGCCCGCTACGAGCTGGCCTTCCACCAGAAGTACGAGCTCGCGGAGGCCATCCTCAAGGCCGTCTCCCACCACCGCCGGGTCGTCGTCGAGCACTTCGACCTCGTCTACGAGTCCTTGGGCCACAACGCCCAGGTCCTCATCGGCATCGGCGAGGAGATCATCGTCGCCCGGCCGACGGTCTTCGGGCCCTTCCCCCGGGCCATCAAGGAGGTCGTCGACAAGACCATCAGGTACCGGCTGATGGCCCACTCGGCCGAGGACATCACCTGCATGGTCCTGGAGAAGGACTACCGCATCCCCTTCCCGCCCCTGCACTCCGACGTCCGCCAGGGCTTCGTCCTGAACTTCAAGGAGCGGCCCGACGTCGACCTCCACGAGCTCGAGAAGAAGGTCCTGGCCATCATCGCCAAGGACGTGCCGCTGTCCGTCTGCGGCGAAAACACCCTGGGCATCGGCGAGAGCACCATGCCCTGCACGGGGACGCGGACCCACGTCTCCTCGAGCGGCAAGATCGAGAACTTCCGCCTCATCAAGGAATACCGCTACGACCACATGAGCAAGGAATATTACGTCATCGGCCTCGTCGGCAAGAAAGGGGAGGACGCCTTCGAGGACCTCATCGACGTCGAGGGGATCTACGAATGAACGCCTTCGCCCTGGGACGCGATCGCGTCAAGTACCGGAAGCTCGCGGCGCGGGGCGTCCGCAAGGCCGCCTGCGGCGGCCGGCCGGCCCTGCGCGTGGCCGACGGCGCCCTCGAAGCCCTGGCCGGCGAGGCCTTCGCCGACCTGGCCTTCTTCCTACGGCCGGACTTCCTGGCGGCCATGCGCCGCGTCCTCGACGCCCCTGACGCCTCCGGCAACGACCGCTTCGTGGCCGAGGCGGTCCTGCGTAACGCCGTCATCGCCGCCGAGGGCGTCCTGCCGCTCTGCCAGGACACCGGCTCCATCCAGGTTTTCGGCGGCCGGGGCTTCCGCGTCGTCACCGACGGCCGGGACGAGGACGTCCTGGCGGCGGCCGCGTCCCGCGTCTACCGGACGCGCAACCTGCGCTATTCCGTCATGGCTCCGCTCACGGTCATGGACGAGGTCAACACCGGGACGAACCTGCCGGCCCAGATCGAGCTCCAGGCCGTCCCCGGCGACGAATACCGGTTCTTCTTCCTGGCCAAAGGCGGCGGCTCGTCCAACAAGATCGCCCTGTTCCAGGAGTCCAAGGCCCGGCTCGAGGACGGGGCCCTCGAAGCCTTTTTGGCCGAGAAGATCCGTGCCCTCGGCGTGGCCGCCTGCCCGCCCTACCGCGTCGCCGTCGTCGTCGGCGGCCTGTCGCCCGAGGCGACCCTGAAAGCCGTCAAGCTGGCCTCGGCCGGCTTCCTCGACGGCCTGCCGAAGATAGGCGGCCGGCGCGGCGACGCCTTCCGCGACCTCGATTGGGAGGAGCGCGTCATGCGCCTGGCTCGGGAGACGGAGCTCGGTGCGCAATTCGGCGGGCGCTATCTCGCCCACGAAGTGCGCTTCGTCCGCCTGCCCCGCCACGCCGGATCGTGCCCGATCGGACTGGGCGTCTCCTGCAACGCCGACCGCGGCCTGCGCGGCAAGATCACGGCCGACGGCGTCTTCCTGGAAGAGGTTGAGCGGCGGCCGGGCCGGTTCCTAGAGGGTGCCCGGACGGCCGGGCCGGCGGCGGCCGTGACCGTCGATCTCGGCCAACCCATGCCCGTGATCCTGGCCAAGCTCAAGGGCCTGGCCGTAGGCACGATGGTCCGCCTCTCGGGGCCGCTCGTCGTGGCCCGCGACATCGCCCACGCCCGGCTGGCGAAGATCCTCCGCGAGACGGGCGACCTGCCGGATTACCTCAAGCACCATCCCGTCTATTACGCCGGCCCGGCCAAGACGCCCAAGGGGATGCCCTCGGGCAGCTTCGGCCCGACCACGGCCCAGCGTATGGACGGCTATATGGCCGACTTCCTGAAGGCCGGGGCCTCGCTCGTCTCCATCGGCAAGGGCAACCGGACCGCTCCCGCCGTCGAGGCGCTGAAGGCCGGGGGAGGGGTGTTCCTGGGCACGATCGGCGGCGCGGCCGCGCTCATCGCCAAGGAGCACATCGTCTCGAGCGAGACGATCGACTTCGCCGACCTGGGGATGGAAGCCGTCCGGAGGATCGTCGTCCGCGACCTGCCCGCCTTCGTCATCTACGACGGGAAGGGCGGCGATCTCTACGCTACTTCTTCGCGTCGGCCTTCTTGACCACTTCCTGGACCTGCGGGAAGAGCTTGGGGGCCGACTCGTAGGTCTCGATCTCGACGGTCGCCGCGAGGGAGTTCAGCTTGAGCTGGGCATCCTCGTAGAACCGGCCCTCGCCCTTGCCCTTCTCGTTGAGCTTGAGCTCGATGGCCATGAAATAGTGCCGCCCGACCGGCTTGTAGGAGCCCGGGTTCCAGCTTTGGCGGTTGAAGAACAGCCGCACAACCTTGCCGCCTTTGTCGTCAGGCACGACCACGGCCGCGTGAATGGGCAGGTTCCAGCCGCGCGTGGTCATGAACCGGACGGTGCCCTTGTCGGCCTGGTTGAAGGCGGCCAGGAAGGCGTCGATGCCGGCCGAGCCGAGGATGTCCTGGAACTGGCGGATCTCCTCGAGCGTCGTCCAGCCGGTGACCTCCATCTGGACGTTGACCATGGGCGGTTCGACGGGGGCCATGCCGGTCAGCATGCGGGCCTTGAAGACCTCGGCCGACGCGGCGGGCGCGAGAAGGACGGCCAGGGCGAAGGCCGCGGCGAGCGCGGCGCGGACGGACCTCGTTGCGGGCGTCATGTCATCTCACTCCGTGTCGTTCCTCGTCTGCTTCTATGATGCGCAGATATGCGCCGGGAAGTCAACCGACCGGACCGCTCAGTACGCGACCTCGGTCTCGACGGTGAAGTACATGTCGGACGAAAGGACCTGGGCGGTCGATAGAAGAATGAACCGGATCAAACGAGGAACTTGCATCCCTATCCGAAACCCCGGGTTCAAGCATATCCCGAACGGACAGGTTGTCAAGTCGGGTGCATCGTGGCTCTACGGTCACCGGATCAGAATTGAAATCGCCAGAGGTCGTTGAGATGGCCGCCGCGGTCGGCGTCGTAGCCCCGGCCGCCGAAGAGCCAGAGGTCTCCGCGGGGGCCGAGCCAGGAGACGGCATGATAGCGGCCCCCGGGAGCGTCGATGTACTCGACGATATGGCGCTCGGTGTAGATGCCGCGCGGTTCGGGCTGGTCGCTGCCCGAGATCCAGGTCCATTCGAGGGTCGAAGGATCGAACCGCCAGAGATCGTTGAGCTCGCGGCCGTAGCCGGCCGCGGCGAATCCGTAACCGCCGAAGAGCCAGAGCCTTCCCAGGCGGTCGGTCCAGGCCACGGCCCCGGTGCGGGCCCCGGGGACGTTCGTTGGCGCCGGCGCGCCGAGGGCGCCATAGGTGCCGTACGAATCGCCGAGGTCGCTCCCCGACATCCATGTCCACTGTCCCAGGACGCGGTCGAACTTCCAGAGATCGTTGAGCGCCTCGACGCCTCCGGTCGCATCGCAGCCGGACCCGCCGAAGAGCCAAAGGTTCCCCTCCGCATCGGTCCAGCTCGAGGCCCCCTCCCGTCCTCCCGGGACGTTCGCCGGATCGGGGACCCTCTTGACGCCGTAGGTCCCAGGCCGTTCGATGTCGTCCGTCCCCGACATCCAAGTCCAAAGAAGGGTGCTCGGGTCGAATTTCCAAAGATCGTTGAAAGAGCCGAAGAGCTGTTCGGGGGTAGTATCGAAGCCCTTACCGCCGAAGAGCCAGAGCGCGCCCTCCGGGTCGATCCAGGAGACATGCCCCCGTCGACCTCCCGGCATGTTCGCGGGGTCCGCCACGCCTTTGGCGCCGTAGATCCCGGACTCCCAGCATCGGTCGCT
This sequence comes from Candidatus Aminicenantota bacterium, assembly GCA_017999365.1. Taxonomy (GTDB): domain Bacteria; phylum Acidobacteriota; class Aminicenantia; order Aminicenantales; family Saccharicenantaceae; genus RBG-16-66-30. Next base: position 172,383 of record JAGNLW010000001.1, on the reverse strand, counting down.
GCCGGAGATCCAGGTCCACGCGCCGGCGCTCGGATCGAACCGCCACAGATCGTTGATCGTGCCGAGGTTCCCGTCCGCATCGTAGGCTTCGCCGCCGAAGAGCCAGAGCCGGCCGACGGCGTCGATCCAGGAGGCGGACCACTCCCGGCTCCCGGGGACGTTCGCGGCGTTCGGGGTCCCTTTCGTCCCATACACGCCGACCTGGTCGGGATGATCGCCGCCCGAGATCCAGGTCCATTGGTCGATCGCGGGATCGTAATTCCACAGGTCGTTGAGGATGCCGACGTCGTGGGAATAGCCGAAGCCTCCGAACAGCCAAAGCGTGCCGGACGGGCCGCTCCAAGAGAGGGCGGACTGTCGGGCTCCCGGCGCGTTGGCAGCGGCGGAAACACCTTTCGTCCCATAGTCGCCGCGCTCGTCGACCTGGTCGCTGCCGTTGACCCATGTCCATTGGTTGGGATCGTCGGGGCCGTAGACAAGTTCGACCGCGGCGGAGGCCGACTTGGTCGGGTCCTCGACGGAAGTCGCCGTGACCATCACCCGGGCCGGATTGGGGACGCTCGGAGGAGCGGTGTAACGGCCGGTCTCGTTGATCGTGCCGCAGCGGCCCGTTCCGGACACGCTCCAGGTGACGTTGTTGTCCGTCGAATTACGGACGTAGGCCCGAAACTGTCTCGAGTAGAAAGGATAGACCACGGCCGCATCCGGGATGACGGATACGGTGATCTCGGCGGGGGCCTCGGCTCCGCACGATCCGAGGACCGCCGTCAATGCGAGCAGGAGGAACGCAGTTCGGCTCCGCGCCATGGTTTCTTACCGATCCCCGCAGATAAGGATAATCCGATGGCCGGGGTTGTCAAGGGCTCGGCGGGAAGGGGAGTGGCGGGAAGGTATGGGAGTCGAACCCATCCGGGACGTTTATAGCCCCATACCGGATTTGAAGTCCGGAAGGATCACCGGATCCTTCACCCTCCCGAGGGCGGAGTGATGGTAGTCTCTCGGGGAACATGTGTCAAGGCGATCCGGGTCATGGGGAACTTCCCGTGCGGCCGCCGGCCGCGTTGATTCCACAGGTGGGCTATGTTAACGTGCCTCCATGAGCGACAGGCATGACTTGCCCCGGTTGACGGCCTTATGTCTCGGAACGGTGCTCTTGGCCGCGTTCATCCTGAGGGGGACGATCGTTTCCGGGGCCAGGACCGGCGGGTCTGGCCAGAATGAGAGGCTCAGGGAGACCCGGGCCATCATCCCGAACGTCGACGACGACGACGGGGACGGACGTCCCGACTGCCGGGCGGATTCCCTCGATGCGGCTATCGAGAACGAACTCGTGAGAACACGGATCGTCTCCGGTCGGTCTCTCCCTGAAGGATCGGTCCTTAAGCCCGAAGTGCCGTCCTCCTGGGTGCGCTCCCTCAGGGTCCTGCATCTCGATCCGAAGGGCGGTTGCTTTCGGCCCGTCGCGGACGCCCTTCAGCTCAAGGCCGAAGAATGCCGGGAAGGGAGCGTCGAGATCGCCATCGAAGCGGGGGATTTCGCCGGACGGGATCGTCCCCGCGAGTTCGAGGTCGGCTTCCGTTTCGAGACCCGGGAAGGACGGCCGATCGCGCATCGGGTTGTGGCGGTCGCCCTGGCGCCGTTCCTGATGTCCAGTTGCCTCGATCCGGCGGACGCCGTTCATGTCGTGCGGACGAAGCTGACCGAACGCTTCGTCGAAGAGCTGAAGCCGCTCGTCGAAGCGGCCGGGGCGCGGCTCCTGGCCTTCGAACGGCCGGACCTGCCCGAGCACGACATCTGGATCCAGGACGCCACGGAGATCGGTTGGGCGGGCGATGGACGGAGGGCGATCCCTGTCGCTCTCCACGGGAATCGGGGACATGAGCTGGACGGGTTATTCGCCGAGTCCTTTCTCGGCCCCGATTCCGCGGTCATCCATCCGGGGAGCGATCGGGGCCGGTCGGCGGAATGGATCGATTGGTACGGCAATCTCGAGGTCAGCCCTCCGGTCACGGTCGGGGATCGCGCTTTTCCTTTCGGCCGCGTCTACGCGGGAACCCAAGGGGCCCGGTCCATGCATCCCGAGGTCATCGCTTTCCTCGAGGCCCAGGGGGCGCAGGCTCCCGTGCTGTGGCTCGATACGTCGTGGCTCGTCATCGGCCACGTCGACGAAACCGTGTCGTGGGTCCCGTCCGACGTCGGGCGCCCCTTTCGGATGCTCTTGCCTTCGCCCCGCCTGGCCCTGGAGCTTCTCCGCGACGCGGAGCGGGCGGCTCCGGGCGGCATCCTGAACCGGGGGACCCGGCGCCCGGACAGCGAGAAAGGGGAATACCTCGATGCGCCGGTCGCGACGGTCCTGAAGGACCCGAAGGTCCGGGCCGACCAGGCCTTCGTCCAGAAGAAGATCGATGCGGTGCGCCGGACGCTCCAGGCCGAGCTCGGCATCGACGACGCGGATATCGTCGAGATCCCCGTCCTGTTCGAGACCTGGCCCGGCCGCTTCGAGGGCCGTTACGGCGCCTTGACGGCCAACATGGTCAATTCTCTCCAGGTCGGCAAGACCCTGATCGTCCCCGATCCCCACGGGCCGCTCGTCGGGGGAACGGACGTGCTGCTGCGGGCCGTCAAGGACCGGTTGGAGCCGCTCGGCTGCAGGATCGCGGTCATCGACGACTTCTCCCCCTACCATCGGTACGGCGGCGAGGTCCATTGCGGGACCAACGCCACTCGTCGACCCGTCACGCCTCGTTAACTGTCCGGCGGCGGGGCCGGCCATCCCCGTCCGTGCAAAGAACGCCGCCATATCGCCATTCCCCATGTGACGATAAACGCGGACCGCTCCTGCGGCGAAATCACTAGGAGAGGAGCCGATATGATCATGCGCGGCGGTTTGTCCATAGTGGTCTTCCTGGCGATCCTCGGCGGGGCCCTGGCGCAACCGCCCCTTCCGCAGGCAGGGGGCAGCCCCGGCGAGCGGCTGCCGAAGGCGATATCCCGGGGGCCATCGAGGAATACCGGAAGGACCTGCTCCAGGATCCCAAGGACGCGGGTGCCATTCTCGGCCTGGCCCGGGCCCTGTCCATCAACAAGAGGATGGACGAATGCTTCAAATACCTCGCTCAGGCCGCGGAGCTGGCGCCTTCGCTGGAGATCCTGACCGACGGCGATCTCGTGACGGCCCGGGGAGACCGGCGCTGGGGCGCGTTCGAGGATGGGCTCTTGGCCGCGCTCGCCGCCAAGTCCGGCAAAACCTTCGGGGACGTCGAGTACGCCAAAGCCCTGTGGAGGCTCCGGGCCTGGGATCAGGCCTTCTTCGAGGAGGTCGGCATCGCCGGCCGCAGGATCGGCATGCGGTCCTCGGTCGTCGAGGCCTTGTGGCCGTTCAAGTTCATGGTCCAGCAGCGGAGCCAGGCCGAGCTCGAGGAACTGATCGCCGAGAAGGGCTGGCCCCGGGTGGCGGCGGTGGGGCGCGAGGCAACCATGGCCGCTTTCCTGGTCGTGATGCACTCGAGCGACGGGGCCCAGAAGACGTATCTGGCCGATATCAAGACGGTCTGCGAGGCGGGGGAACTCCCCTGGGAGCGATACGCCGCCGTCTGCGACCGGGGCCTGTATAACGACAACCAGCCGCAGAGATACGGCACGCACACGAGGTACAACGAGCTGACCAAGAAGGAAGAGCTCTACCCCCTCGAGGACGAGGCCCGCGTGGACGAATGGCGCAAGGAGCTCGGTCTGCCGCCGCTCGAGGACTACCTCAAGCCGATGGGCATCGTCTTCCGGCCGAAGAAGCGCTGAGCCGCGACCGGCGGGCTGACGAGTTCACAGGCCGACGAACTTGGCCAGGGCGTAGAGCCCGGCCGCGCCCGCCGTCAGCGCGGCCGTGAACACCACGACACGCCGGCGCTCGGCCTTCCCGGGCGGGGCGGACCCGTCGGTGATGCCGCTGGCCTCGAACAGGCGGACGAACAGCATCCACAGGGCTGTCAGGCCGAATAGGAAGTCGGCCAGTCCCGGGGCCAGGTCCGTGGCGACGAACCAGGCCCAGAGAAGAAGGCTGGGCACGCCCGCGCCGAAGAGCAGGGCGCGCATGAACGGGTGGCCGCCCCCCTTCTTCCGCTTGGCCGGCGCGGGGCAGGTGAACGCGTCGGCCTTCTTCATGACGCCTGCGGCTCGGCTTTTTTCCGGTTCCAGGCCTTGCGGATGAGCAAGCACATGGCCAGGAGCAGGGCGGCGATCATGACCCGGGCGCCCCACAGGTAGGGTTTGTCGGCCTCTGGCTTGTCCTTCATCAGGAAGGCTTTGACCGCGTCCTGGTAGGTCCAGATGGCCAGCATGACCAGCAGGTAGATGGGCGTGATGTAGGTCAGGATGAAGCGGAAGACGCGCGGCACTTTGAGGTCGGCTCCCTTGTGCATCTCGGCCCAGCCCTTCTTGAGACCGAAGACCCAGGAGAACAGGACGATCTCGATGGCCGCGAAGACGACCAGGCCGAAGGTGCCGGCCCAGAAGTCGAGCTCGTCGAGGAAGCCGAACCGGAAGAAGGCGATGACCATGGCCGTCATCGTGACCAGCACGGAGAACACGACCACGACGGCCTTCTCGCGCTTCCATTTGAACTCGTCCTGGAGGAAGGCGATGGCCGGCTGGGTCATGGCCACGGACGAGGTGATGCCGGCGATGAAGAGAAGGAAGAAGAACATGCCGCCGAAGATCTGGCCGAGCGGGATCTTCTGGAAGATGACCGGCAGGGCCTGGAAGCCCAGGTTGAAGGCGCCGCCCTGGGCGATGGCCTGGGTCTCGGCCAGGCCGAAGAAGACGATGGCGGCCGGGATGGCGATGGTGCCGCCGAGCACGACCTCCGCGAACTCGTTGGTCGAGGCGGTCGTGATGCCGTTGAGGGTGATGTCCTGCTTCTCGCGGACGTAGGACGCGTAGGTGTTGATGATGCCCTGGCCCAGGCTCAGGGTGAAGAAGATCTGCCCGGCCGCGACCAGCCAGACCGTGGCCGACCCCAGGCGGCTGAAGTCGGGGTTCCAGATATAGCCCAGTCCGGCCCCGATGTTGAGCTCCGGCGTCGACGGATCGGGCGTGCCCAGGGTCAGGACGCGGACGACGAGAACGATGCCGAAGACGAAGAGCAAGGGCATGCCGTACTTGGCCAGGACCTCGATGCCTCGGGAGATGCCCTTGTAGAGAAAGAAGAAGTTCATGGCGATGGTGATGCCCCAGAAGATGAGGATGGGGGCCATGGAGCTGAAGAATTCGTTCGACTCGACTCCCTGGAAGCCGCGTAGGAACTGTCCCATGGCCTCGCGGTTGGCGTGGCCGAAATACTTGCCGGTGATCGAGAACCAGGAGAAGCCCAGGCACCACGACTCGATGAAATTGTAGTAGATGACGATGACGAAGGGGATGACGATGCCCAGCGCGCCGAGGTACTTCGAAGGCGCTTTCTTCCAGAGCAGGTTGAGCATGCCCGGCGTCGTGCCGTGGCCGTGGGCCCCGCCCATACGGCCGATCGTCCACTCGACCCACATCATGGGGATGCCGAGCAGCAGGAAGGCCACGAAGTAGGGGATCATGAAGGCGCCGCCGCCGTTGGCGGCCGCCTTGACCGGGAAACGCAGGAAGTTGCCCAGGCCGATGGCGTTGCCGGCCACGGCCAGGATGAGCCCGACCCGCGAGCCCCATTGCTCGCGGCCGCCGGCCTCGACGACGATCTCGGGTTTTTTGCCGAACAAGACGCGGCGGAAGCAGTACAGGGCCAGGGCGATGATCGTGCCCCAGCCGAGCGCGAAGAAAATCCAACCGTTGGTGGTCATACCCTGAGCCATGGCGACTCCCTATCGGCGCCCCGAACGCCGGGGAGGCGTTCCGGGACGATAAGGATGGCGGCCCGACCACCCGTGAGGCGATAACCTGCGCGGGGCCTCATTGCCCCGTGCACCCGGACGGATTATAAGAGAATCCGGCGGCCGGGTCAACGAAGGGGACGATAAACGAAGGGCCTGCCGGGTCTCGCCCCGGAAGGCCCTTTCAGAGCGTGCGGATCAGAAGGAGACGGGAACCGAAGTGGTCGTGTTCGCCGTCAGGGCGACGCCGGTCGCTTCGAAGGTCGGCCGGCCGCTCGTCCAGGCGACGAGGCTGTAGGTCCCGGCCGGCAGCTTGATGGAGTAGGTCCCGCCGTCCTGGACGTTGGCCGTCCAGACCTCGACGACGGCGTCCCCGGTCGTCAGCGTGACGGTCGTGCGGACCGAGATGGTCACGTAGGCGTCCGTGGCCGGGCTGGCGATCGTCACCGTGCCGTCGAGCGTGCCGAGGTCGGCTGCGGCGACGTCCTCGACGGAGAAGTCCTGGGTCGGCGTCGTGTCGGCCTCGACGGTGAGAGGGAGGGCGACCGGGGCGAAGACGGGTTCGACCTCGCCCAGGCGGCCGGCGACGAAGTTGTAGGACCCGGCTCCGATGAAGAGCTTGTAGGCGCCGGCGTCGTCGCTCATGGTGGCGGTGCGCACGAGGACCCGGTCCTTGGGATCGGCCGCCGTGGCGTCGTAGACCTGGGCGCTGACGAGGGCCCCGGGGACGGCCACGGGGTTCAGGTTGGCGTCGGGCGTGGTGACGGAGCCGCTCACGATAGCGGCCAATTCGGTGCCGAGCACCTGGATGGTCGGCTTCAGGAGATACCGGCCGCTGCGGCCGGCCGCGACGACGGACCGGGAGGCGTCGAAGTCGAGGATGAGCTCGGTCGTCCGGTTCTCGTTGATATCGAAGCCCTGGACGATCTTGACGCCCGTCTGCAGGCCGCTCGGGATCTTCAGCTCGTGATAATCGTCGCGGTCGTCGATGACGTAGTTGGCGAAGGGATGGGCCTGGCTGCGGATGTTGACGCCGCCGTCGGCCGTCTCGCCGATCATGAGCCGGAGCTGGGTGTAATGCCCGGCCGTGAGGTCGGCCAGGGCCAGCTGCTCGCGGACGCCGTTGACGAGGTCCAGGAGATTGACGGTCTTGTTCGGGCTGGAGACGACCGTCCAGCCATCCTCCATATCGCCCTCGGCGTGGACGGCGACCTCGCGGATGGTGACGTAGACGGCGTTATACTGGTCGGTCGCGGCGTCGGTCAGGCTCAGGGAGAGCCGACCGGTGTCGCCGCCGAGGCCGCAGGCGCCGATACCCGCCGTTAGGACGGCCAACGCGGCCAGGACCTTGAGCTTAGACAGGGGATTCCTCATGGCGTAACCTACTCCAAAACAATAAATTAGCCCCAATCCTCAAAGTCAACGATAATGCCGGGAGGGGCGGGTGTCAAGCACGCCGGGCGAAAATCCCCCCTATCGGCGATGGGGACAGGGTCCGGAACGGTTTCAGAGGCCGAATTTCTTCTTGAGCTCGTCCTCTATGGCGGCGGCCGCCTTGCGGTCGAGGCCCCGGCCTTCCGCCGGGTCTTTGCGACGGTTCGGGGCGGGGGAAGCGGGGCGGGTCTTGCGCTCCATGAGGAAGCTCGAAGGCCGGACCGCGGCGCCGTGGGCCCGGCAGTTGTTACCGACCTTGTTGTCGTCGGAGACGACGGTGACGTCCGCTTTGCGGCCCCGGCGCTCGCGGACGAAGCGGATGATCTCGTCGTCGCCCCCGTGGGCGCTCAGAGAGAACAGGCAGCGGATACCGGCCAGGCGCTCGTCGCGGCCGCCGGAATGCTCGAAATCCCCGTCGAAGACGATGACGCACTCCACGCCCGGATGCTCCCGGGCCCAGGCCGAGACCCGGACGGCCAGGCGGTTGCGGGCGTTCGCCAGGCCCCCGTCCAGGCTCGCCTCGAGCTCCGGGACGCGGTGGATGACGTTGTAGCCGTCCACGACGAGTACGCGCTCAGGCGGCATCTGGGGAACCTCCCCCGGGAAAGCGCGGGTCCTGGCCGCGGGCGAGCGCGTCGAGAAGCCGAAGCCGCTCCTCTTGGGACGCGGGGATATCCTCGCGGACCTCGATCGAGCCGGCCCGGGCCGTCACGGCCCGGGTGGTGAGCCCTGCCAGGGGTTCGATGGCGTGGGAGACGACGACGACCGAAGCCCCGGCCGCCGCCCGCTCGCCGATCCAGCGCACGACCTCATCGGCGATCTGGCGGTCGAGGGCGTCGAGGGGCTCGTCGAGCAGGATATGGCCGGGGCGGCCGACGAACGCGGCCGCGAAGAGCGCCCGCTTGCGCTGTCCCGAGGACAGCTCGCGGACCGAGCGCCGGGATTCGTCGCCGAGGCCGAAGAGCTCGAGGGCCCGCTCGCCGGCGGCTCCCGGCTCGCCGCGCAGGCGGCAGACCAGACGGAGGACGTCCCGGAGGGAGGCGTAGGGCGTGATGTCCGGGAATTCCGGCAGATAGGCCAGGCCGCGGCAGGCCTCGGCTTCCCGTTCCCAGAGATCCAGGCCGTCGACGAGGACGCGTCCGCCGTCGGGGCGCTCGACGCCGGCGGCGAGCTTGTGCAAGGTGCTCTTGCCGCAGCCGTTCGGGCCGACGAGGAGCGTCAACCCGGGGCCCAGGGCGAATGTCGCGTCCCGGACGACCGGCCGGCCGGGCTCGTAGCCGAAGGAGACCTTCTCGAAGACCATCATGAAGCGCTCCAGGAGAGGGGGTCGCCGGCGGCCGCGTGGCGCCGCTCGGCCCAGCGGGTCGGCTTGAGACGGCGCTCCGCGTCGCGGGCGAGGATAAAGGCGACGGGAGACGCCGCCGCGAGCAGGAACGAGGTCCAAGGCAAAAGGGCCAGGACGAGGGAGAGGAAGGCCCCTTCGACGGCGATGTGCCCGAGAGCCCCGAACGGCCGGTCGCCGGCCTCGCGAAGGGCTTCCGCGCCCCGTACCGCGAGCCAGGCCAATGGTCCCGGGAGGTAGGCGGCCCGCCGGGCCGGGCTCCGGAGCAGGATCATGCCGAGGGCCGCGAGCGGGAGGGCGAGCAGGGCCAGGAGGAGCGCATCGTCCCGCACGCGGGCCGCGGCCGACCTCGGCAGGGACCTGAGCCAGGGCCAAGCGGGCCGGCGGGCGGCCAGGATGTCGGCGGCCGGTCCGACGAACGCGGTCAGGCCGAGGACGATGCCGAAGAGCGAGAGAACGAAGGCCGCGCGCGGGGCGAGGTCGTTATTGGCCAACAGGAGCCGGGCGCCGCCGAGGACGGCGCAGGCCGCGAGGCCGGCGAGGGCGAACCGCCATCCGACGGCCCGGAGGGAGAGCGTTTGGAAGAAGGCCCCGGAGGGCGCGTCCCGCCTGGCGACGCGGCCGGCCGCGGCGGCGCCCGCGATCAGGCCCAGGACATGGGGGAGGAAGCGGAGGGCATGTTCCGCGAGGCGCGCGGCGAGCGCGGCCCCGGGCATCGGTCCCGGGTCCGTGATGACCCAGACGAACGCCCCGAGCACCGTGAGGACGGGGATCTCGGCGACGAGCAGCGAGAGGAGCGCGGAGAACCGCTGGGCGGCCGGGGCGACCGGGAGCGAGCGCGTCCAGCCGGCGCTTCCGGCCGCGATCCGGGGTGCGACCACGCGGGCCAGACCGAGCAGGAGCAGCGTGCCGGCCAGGCCGGATTCGACGAAGCCGCCCTCGATGAAAAGGATGCGGGCCAGCTCGAGCGAGAACTCCGGCCGGAGAACGTAATAAAGGAAAAGCGCCGCCGCCAGCACGGGGGCCAGGACGCGCAGGGCCAGACGGGCGCCGACCCGGAGATGGAACAGGAACAGGGCGCGGCGGGCGGTCATGGCTGGGCCCATTATACTCGTATAACGCCGGTCCGGTCAGGCCGGTTCCCGCGCGTTGTCGGGACGGCCCGCCGGGCGGGATCAGCGGGCGGGGCGCGCGCCCGCGACGTGACGGTCGCCGACGCGCTTGGTGAAGCCGGTCTTGTCGAAATATTCCAGGATGGCCTGGGCGTACTTGCGGGAGAGCGCCAGGCGGTCGCGGAGCTCGGCGATGGAGACCGAGCCGCGCCGCTCGATGAGGCCGGCCACGGCCAAGCGGGCGGCCTCGACCGTGTCGCGGTGATAGACGACCTTGGGCGCCAGCCGGACGAGCGTGCCGTCGCGGAGCAGGGCGTTGAGGACGGGCTCGAACGCCGAGGGATTGAGCTTGAGGGAGAGGCGGACGTCGTCCTCGAGCGGGGCGGAGAACCGGGCCGAGGCATAGGCCCCGGCGACGCGGGCGCGGCGCTCGGCCTCGACGGGGTCGGCCGCGACCTCGCGGCCGGTGAGGCCGACGCCGGCGTCCTTGCGGAAGAGCGCGCCCGAGGCGAGGAGGGAGTCGAGGACGTGCTTGAGGCCGGCGGCGTCGCTTTTGCCGAGAAAAGCGGCGCGGAGATCGGAGTAGGGCATGGCCGGCTTGTAGGGATTCGCGGCGAAATAGGCCTTGAGGCCGTCGACGAGCCCGGCGGCCAGCTCGTCGCGGACGGACCGGTGGAGGTAGCGCTCGGGCTGGCCCTCGCCGACGGCGACGAGCGCGCCCTCGGCGGCGAGCGCGGCGACGGCCTCGGCGACGTCGGCTTCGGCCCGGCCGAGCTTGAGGGCGATGTCGGAGGCGGTCCGGGGGATGCCGCCGGCCTGGGCGAACATCTGGTCGACGGCCTCGCGGGCCGGCCCGCCGAGCTTGCCCAGCCCCTCGAGGACCCGGCCGCTGAAGCGCTTGTGTTTCTCGGGCGCGGCGTCGAGGACGAGGCCTCCGCCGACGGTCAGGACGGGCGAGAAGGAACGGATGACGAAGCGGTCGCCGGGCAGGGCCACGGCCGGCCGTTCGAGGACGAGCTGGACGGGGGAGGAGGCGCCGGGGGCGACGGACGGCCCGCCGATGACGGCGAGCCGGGCCATGACCTCGTCGGTCCCGATGTGGAGCCGGACCCGGTCGCGGTGCTTGACCTCGCGGGGGGCGTCGGCCAGGACGTCGAGGCGGGCGTCGAGGCGCGCCGTCGGGACGAGCGAGCCTTCGGCGGCGGCGACCTGGCCGCGGCGGAGATCCTCCTTGGCCAGGTCCTGGAGGTTGAGGGCCGTGCGGCGCCCGACCCCCGAGACGTCGGCCTTGGAGCCGTGGACTTGGACGCCGCGAACGCGGCTTTTCAGGCCTTCGGGAAAGATCTCGACGCGGTCGCCGGCCCGGACCGTGCCCGAGAGGACGGTGCCGGCGACGACCGTGCCGAAGCCGTGCATGGTGAAGACGCGGTCGACGGGCATGCGGAAGACGCCGCTGTCGGGCCGGGGGCGGACGCGGCGGCCGATGGCCTGGAGCGCGGCTTTGAGCTCCGGGAGGCCGGCGCCGGTGAGGGCGGAGACGGCGAGGATGGGCGCGCTCTCCAGGAACGAGCCGCGGACGAAGGCGCGGACGGACGCCGTGAGCTCGGCAACGCGGTCCCCGTCGACGAGGTCGCTCTTGGTCAGGGCGATGAGCCCGTGCTCGATGCCGAGGAGGGTCAGGATGTCGAAATGCTCGCGGGTCTGGACGGCCAGGCCCTCGTCGGCGGCGACGACCAGGAGGGCGGCGTCGACGTGGCTGGCTCCGGCGGCCATGGTCTTGACGAAGCGCTCGTGGCCGGGGACGTCGATGAAGACGATCTGCTTCGGGTAGCCCGGGTCGTCGAGGAAGACGAAGCCCAGCTCGATGGTCATGCCGCGGGCCTTTTCCTCGGGCAGCGTGTCGGGGTCGGTGCCGGTCAGGGCCCGGACGAGGGCGCTCTTGCCGTGGTCGATGTGCCCGGCCGTGCCGACGATGACGTGGTCGAGCTCGGCCATGGCGGTCAGCGCGGGGCGGCGGCGCGGAGGACGATGCGGGGCTTGGCGGACTTGCGGGTGACGCGTCCGACGATGGCGGCGGCCGGGACGCCGGCGCGGCCGAGGGCGGAGAGGAAAGCCGCGGCCCGCGAGGGGCGGACGGCGACGAGCAGGCCGCCCGAGGTCTGGGGGTCGTAGAGGAGCGTCTCGAGCTCCTCGGGGACGGTCAGATCGGCGCGCCGGACGAAGGACGAGGCGTATTCGCGATTGCGCTCGACGGCGCCCGAGACGACCCCGGCGCGGATGAGCTCGAGGACGCCGGGGAAGACGGGGAGGGAGGCGCCGAAGACCTCGATGTCGACTCGGCTCTGGGCGGCGATCTCGCCGAGGTGGCCGGCCAGGCCGAAGCCGGTGATGTCGGTGGCCGTGGTGACGCGGAAGGCCGGTAAGAGGGCGGCGGCGGCCTTGTTGAGGGCGCGCATGGAGAGCTCGGCGGCGGCCAGGCCGTCGGCCGGGGCCCGGCCGATCTGGCGGGCGAAGCTCAGCGTGCCCGTGCCGAGGGGCTTGGTCAGGACGAGAACGTCGCCGGGCTTGGCGCGGTTGTTCACGGTCATGCGGCGGGGGTCGACGACGCCGGTCACGGCGAAACCGAACTTGATCTCGCGGTCCTTGATGCTGTGGCCGCCGAGGAGGGCCACGCCCGCTTCGCGGAGCTTGTCGACGCCGCCCTGGAGCATGCGGTTCATGAGGCGCGGGCTGAGGCGCTCGATGGGGAAGGCGACGATGGACAGGGCCGTCAGGGGGCGGCCGCCCATGGCGTAGATGTCGCTGAGGGAGTTGGCGGCGGCGATCTCGCCGAAGGCGTAGGCGTCGTCGACGACGGGGGTGAAGACGTCGACCGACTGGACGAGGGCCGTGCGCGGGGTCAGGGCGTAGACGCCGGCGTCGTCGCAGGTGTCCGAGGAGACGAGGACGCGGCGGTCGAAGGTGCGCGGCAGGCCGGCGAGGGCCCGCTTGAGGTCCTCCTGGCCGATCTTTGAGGCGCAGCCGGCGTTCTCGACGAGAGTGGTCAGGGCGACGTCGTCGGGGGCGTCGGCCTCGCGCTCGCCGGCGCAGAGACAGACGTTCTTCTGTTTGAAGAGGTCGCAGGGGCAGGGGTCCTTGGGGTTGCAGATGCAATGGCCGAGGGCGATGGACCGCCCCATGACGCGCTTGCGCCTCTCGAAGAAGGCCCGAGAAACGGGGCCGTTCCTATTTGTTTTTTTCATCTTGGAGGATCGCGGCGAGCGCGGCCCGGAGGGCGGCCTCCTGGCCGGGCTGGACCGTGCGCAGGTCGAAGAGAACGGCGTCGCGGTGGACGCGGGCGAAGACGGGCGGCGCGCCGCGGCGCAGGCGGCGGGCCAGGTCCTCGGCGGGGAGGCGGGCGGCGCGGATGGACAGGGCCTTCGAGGGCATGGTCTCGACGGGGACGGCGCCGCTGCCCACTTGGGACTCGGCGTCGACGACGGCGACCGCGACGGCGGCCGGCAGGACTTCGCGGAGGGAGGCGGCCATGGCTTCGGCCCGGCGGGCGAGTTCGCCGGGCGTGAGGGCGAACATGCGGTAGATGGGATGGCGTTCGGCCAGCCGGTCGGGGTCCAGGAAGAGCTTGAGGGTCGCTTCGAGGGCGGCCAGGGTCAGCTTGCCGCAGCGGAAGGCCCGGGCCAGAGGATTCTTACGGATACGCTGGATCCACTCGGTGCGGCCGGCGATGATGCCGCACTGGGGACCGCCGATGAGCTTGTCGCCGCTGAAGCAGGCGACGTCGGCGCCGGCGGCCAAGCTGGCCCGGACCAGGGGCTCGCCGGCCAGGCCGTAGCGCGCGAGGTCGACCAGGGCTCCGCTGCCGAGGTCGTCGATGACCGGGACGCCGCGGGAGCGGCCGAGGGCGACGAGGTCCTCGATGGGGGGCTCCTCGGCGAAGCCGAGGATGCGGTAGTTGCTGTGGTGGACGCGGAGGATGGCCCCGGTGGCGGGGGACAGGGCGGCCTCGTAGTCGCGGAGGTGGGTCTTGTTGGTCGTGCCGACCTCGCGCAGGACGGCGCCGCTTGAGGCCATGACGTCGGGCATGCGGAAGGAGCCGCCGATCTCGACGAGCTGGCCGCGCGAGACGACGACCTCTTTGCCGCGGGCCATGGTGTCGAGGATGAGGACGGTCGCGGCGGCGTTGTTGTTGGCGACGGTGACTGCTTCGGCTCCGGTGAGATCGCGGAGGAGGCCCTCGACGTGGCGGTCGCGGGGGACGCGCTTGCCGGAGTCGAGGTCGAGGGCCAGGGTCGAGTAGCCGGCGGCGACGGCGCCGAGGGCTCCGCACGCGGCGGGCGGGAGCACGGCCCGGCCGAGGCCGGAGTGCATGATGACGCCGGTGGCGTTGATGGCGGGGGCGAGGGAGGGGGCCAGGCGGGAGGCCAGGCGGCCGGCGACGCGGGCGGCCAGGGCGGGGAGCGACAGGTCGTCGGGCGCGGCATTCGCGGCGATCCCGGCGCGCAGGTCGTCGAGGACGGCCCGTCCGGCGGCGACGACGGCCTCGCGGCCGTGGGCGGCCAGGAGCGGGGCGGCGGCCTCGGAGGACAGCAGGGCGTCGAGGGACGGGATGGCGCGGAAGAGGGCTTGTCTCGATTCGTCCGTCATTTTTTCAGGGACTTGAAGCGGAGCTTTTTGAAGACCTCGGGCTTGACGTCGGCGGCGGGCGCGGCGCCGTCGGCCGCGACGGGGACGGCGATCTCGAAGGCCAGCTCCTTGGGCGGCAGGCACGACATGGCGTCGCAGGCCTGGTAGCCGAGGGAGACCTTGACGGTCCGGGGGCCGGGCGCGATGCCGTCCTTGGCCTTGAGCAGGAGGCCGAGGGCCGTCTCCCCTTCGTAGACGACGAGTTCGACCTCGGAGTAGGAGAAACGGGCCCGGCGGCCGACGGGATAGTAGGTCTCGAGGACCTCGAAGTCCGGGGCCTCCAGGACCGTCAGGACGGTCGGGATCATGAACTCGTCGACGGGGGCGTTGTCGTTGATGTGGTAGCCCGCCTGGACCGTGACGAGGACGGCGGCCTGGAAGGTCTCGCCGGGGCGGACGGCTTCGCGGGAGACGAGGCTCTTGACCTCGACGACGTGCCCCTCCTCCTGGGCGGCGAGGGCCGGGCCGGCCGTGAGACCGAGGGCGGCGGCGAGGGCGATGATGGTGATAACGGCGGTGTTGCGCATCACCGGCCATTAGAGCGATTCCCCCGCCTTTTGTCAATGTCGGTCTGGTGCCAGGCCTTCACATCACCAGGGGGAAACCGGCGTTTGTGAATGCCAGGTACCGTCTGAGAGGCTATTTGCGGCGGTCGGCGCCGCCGGTGGCGCCCTTGACGCCCTCCTCGAAGGGCTCGGTCAGGATGGGCACGACCCAGCCCTCGGGGCTCTCCCTGAAGGTCTCGATGTCCTCGCTCACGGCCAGCGGGAACTTCAGGGCGTTGTATCGGGCGTCGAGGAACGGGCCGATGCCCTCCGCCTTCGGGTAAGGGAAGGCGATCCAGGCGCTCCGGTCGTAATATACGCTGCCCGCCTTGACCGGCAGCATCCGGGTCTGGTTGTTGGTGGCGAAGGAATAGACGAAGCCGCGTGACACGTAGTACCACGGCCCGTGCTGGATGTAGAGGAAGGGCTGCTCGAGCGAGGCCTGGCCGCCGTTGAGGTTCGGCGTGGCCATGTCGAGGTAGAGCGAGGCGAAGCCGACGCCCTTGGCCTCGTCGTAGAAGCTGACCCAGGGCGTGTCGGGCCGCAGGACGACGGCGTGGTCCGGGTGCCGCTTGGAGACGGCGAAGTCGAGGACCTCCGTCTCGCCGTCCCGCTTGAACGCGGCCTTGGTGAAGACGGCCTTGTTGAAGACGACCTCGGCGTTGCGCAGGGCCATGACGAAGGCGTCCTTGCCTACGGTCAGCACGGACTCGACGGTCACAGCGGGCGATCCGGCGTAGAAGCGATAGCGGATGCCGATGTCGATGCCTTCCGGCTGGGGCAGCTGGCCCTTGATGTTGACGGCGTAGAAGACCGGCCCGGCGGCCGTCTCGACCGCCTCGGGCGCCGTCCAATCCGAGCTGTGGTACCAGGCATGGGGCGGCGCGTAGACGTCGGGGTTCCAGTGGACGGCCCCGTTCGTCTCGAGCTTGTGCTCGAGCGTCGTCCCGGTCGCCTTCTCGAAGATCTCGTAGATGTGGCCGCTGGCCTCATGCAGGGTGATGCGGTAGAACGGGTTCTCGACCGTCCGTGCCAATCCTTTCCCCTTGGCCACGCTCAGTCCGGCCGGATAGGCGGGCGCGGCCGCGCCCGGATTGTTGTAGAACACGAGATAGGTCACCTTGGAGCGGGCCGCGACGTCGGCCAGGAAGGCCACATCGAACGAGGTCGTCGGATGGTAGCGGACGACCTTGGCTCCGGTCGCGGCGTCCTTCTCCTCGATCCCCAGGACCGCCGGGTCGTTCCAGGTGACGAGATCGGTGACCTGGCTCGGGACCTCGGTGTAGACGATGTCCCCGCCCTCGCGGCGTTCCGCCCGCACCACCCGGACTTCGTCGGCCGAACGGATGTAATCGGCCAGGATGCCGAGCGTGGCGTGGACGGGATAGGCCGCGCGGTCGAAGCCGTGGTCCTCCGAGACGACGAGGGCCAGGTAGTTCTTCCAGGCCGGGTCCCAATAGCCGCGCCCGGCCGGCGCCGTGCCCTTGGCCGTGACGACGCGGATGTCTCCCGAGACGGGCTCGACGAGGTCGACGGTCATCTCCGACTCGGCCCCCGGCGCCCAGACGCGCCGGGCCTTGACCTCGAACGCGACGCGCCCGCGCGCGGCTTTGACCGCGTGCTTGTCGATCTCGCGGCCGTCCTGGTAGACGAGGAAGTCCCGCGTCCGCTCGCCGTCGACGACGACCCTGTCGACGCTCCAGGCCGCGTCCGCGCCGGCCCCCTCCGGGAGCTCGGCGAGCGCGAGCCCGCCCCTGACGAAATACCAGGGCTCGCCGCCGACCGGGTAACCGAACGCCGCGACGCCGGGGGACAGGGCGGGGCTCGACGCGCCCGCCCGCTCGCCTGCGGTCTGGCCCGCCTTCCGGCCCGCGCCGGCCTTCGCCCCATCCGGCGTCCGGCCGCAGCCGGGGAACAGGAGAAAGATGACAGAAATAAATAGAAACGTCCCCATTTTCCTCATCGCTGTCCCTCCCAATCGATGCGGGCGACGATCCTGGCCAGCGCCCACGCCGCCAGGCCGCCCGCTCCGAGATAGGCCGCGCCCGGTCCCCAGTCCCCGAAGACCAGCCGGCCGACGCCGAGAAGCAGGCACAGGGTCATGGCCACGGCCAGGGCCCAGCCCGCGAACGGGGCCGCGCCCAGCCGGTAGCGGCGCCCGTCGAGTCTGGCGATCGGTCCCCAGGCCCCGCCGGGCCGGACCTTGCGGTAGAAGGCCAGGAGCTTGGCCTCGTCGTCCGGCCGGGCCAGGAACGTGGCCGCGATCCAGGCCGCGGTCGTCACGGCCACGATGACCAGGATGCCGGCGCCCCAGGCGTCGGGCGCGAATCCCCAGCCCTCGAGGAGCCGACCGGCCCCGCGCACGAGCGGATTGCCCGGCGCGATCTTCAGATACACGGCCGTGGCCGCCGAGGCCCCCAGGGCCGCGATCTCCGACCAGGCGCTGATCCGCCACCAGTACCAGCGCAGGAGCAGGACCAGGCCGATGCCCGCCGACAGCTCCATGACCAGCTGCCAGCCCATCTTGACGCTGCCGAGGACGACGGCGAATCCGGCCCCGAGGAGCGAGACGACCAGGACGATGACCCGCGAGGCCGCGACGTAGTGCCTCTCGCTCGCGCCCCGGCGGACGAACGGCCGGTAGAAGTCGTTGAGAAGGTAGGAGCCGGCCAGGTTGACGATGGACTCGATCGTCGACATGAAGGCCGCGAAGAGCGAGGCGACGATGATGCCCGCGACGCCCTTCGGCACGAAGCCGATCATCCGCGGGTAGGCCGCCTCCATCTCGCCCGGCGCCGCGCCCGTGAGCCCCGGGAAGACGACCATGGCCGCCAGGGCCGTCAGGATCCAGGGCCACGGCCGCAGGACGTAGTTGGCCACCGTGAACCAGAGCGTGCCCTGGACGGCGTGGCGCGGGTCCTTGGCCGCCAGCATGCGCTGGGCGCTCCAGCCGCCGCCGCCCGGCTCGGCCCCGGGGTAATAGACAGACCACCACTGGACGAAGATAGCGACGAAGAAGGCCAGCGGCAGGGCCCGCCCGAGCGGCGGGAAGACCGACAGGTAGTCCCTGCCGTTCGCCGCGCCCATCGACCGGACCGCTTCGACCAGGGCCCCGATGCCGCCGGCCTGCTCGACCGAGACCACGGCCAGGATGACCGACCCGGCCATGGCCACGCCGAAGAGCAGCATGTCCGTGGCCACGACGCCCCACAGGCCGCTGATCGTCGTGTAGAGGACCGTCAGCCCCAGGCAG
Source organism: Candidatus Aminicenantota bacterium (assembly GCA_017999365.1). Classification (GTDB taxonomy): domain Bacteria; phylum Acidobacteriota; class Aminicenantia; order Aminicenantales; family Saccharicenantaceae; genus RBG-16-66-30. Next base: position 154,162 of record JAGNLW010000001.1, on the reverse strand, counting down.
ACGGCCAGGGCCGTGACGCCGCTCGTGCCGAAGACGGCCTGGATGATCTTGACCATGGCCAGCGTGACCCAGCCGAAGGTGATGGCCGAGACCGGCAGGCCGAGGTAGAGGGCCTTGAAGCCGCGCAGGAACCGGGCCGGCCGGCCCGAATAGCGCAGGTCGATGAACTCGACCTCGGTGACGACCTCGGCCCGCCGCCACAGGTGGGCGAAGAAGAGCACGGTCAGGGCGCCGCCGAGCATGAAGTTCCACCACAGCCAGTTGCCGGCGACGCCGTCCTTGACGACGATGCCGGTCACGGCGAGCGGGGTGTCGGAGGAGAAGGACGTCGCCACCATGGACGTCCCCAGCAGCCACCAGGGCAGGGTCCGGCCGCTCAGGAAATACTCGGAGATGCTCCGGCCGGCCCGCTTGGAGTAATAGAGCCCGATGCCGATCGACAGGGCCAGGTACCAGCCGATGAACAGCCAATCGACCGCGGCGAGCGTCATCGGCTATCCCCTGGCCCGGGCGATGAGCGCTCCGGCCGCGAGGAAGAGCGCCCCCGCCCCGAGGACCGCGACCCGCTGGGCGGCGGTCCGGCAGAACAGGAGCCCGAACAGGATGAGCGGCAGGCCCACGCCCCAGAAACCCAGGGCCATGGGCCGGTATTCTTTCTTCAGGGCCCTACTTCACTTCTCGCGCGGGATGGCGAAGACGGGCACGCGGCTGTGGGCGATGACCTTCTCGGTCGTGCTGCCGAGGAAGAGCCGCGACAGCTTGCGCACCGTCGTCGACATGACCACGAGCCCGAAGCCCTTGCTGTCGGCGTACTCGATGATGCCCTCGTAGCCGTGCACGGCCTTGACGACGTCCTCGCGCATCTCGACGGCCTTGTGCTCGCGTTTCTTGCGGGCCTGGAGCTTCTTCAGGACCGAGGAGAACATCTCGTCGGTCAGCCGGAAGTCGTGGCCGAAGAGCTCCATGACATAGAGGAAGGTCAGGCTCGCGCCCAGGGCCTTGGCCAGCTTCCAGGCGTGGTCGCGCTCGACGTCCTCGTCGTTCGAGAAGTCGGTCGGCACGAGGATCTTGGTCAGGTCGCCGAGCTTGCCGTCCGTGCCCTTGGTCACCAGGACCGGCACGCGGGCGCCGCGCAGGATGCGGTGGGTGACGCTGCCGATGAGGTTCTGCTCGTGCCCCGAGACGCCCTTGCGGCCGACGACGATGAGCCCGGCGCCTTCCTTCTGCGCGGTCTTGAGGATGACCTTGGCCGCCGAGCCCTCGGTGACCACGATCTTGTCGGCGCAGACGCCCTGGGCCGCACACATGTGCTCGAGCTGGGCCTTGGCGCTGACCTTGCTGGCCTCGATCTTGCCGGCCAGCTCGGCCTGCGCCTCCGGCCAGGCCTCGTAGAGGGCCGGCGCGAAATCGGGCACGACGTGCAGGGCCGTCAGCTTGGCCTTGAAGGTCTTGGCGAAAAAGCTCGCGTAGGCCAGGGCTTCCTTCGACTCGGCGGAAAAGTCCGTGGCCCAGAGCACGTTCTTGATGGGGTGGGTCATGGGTGTGGCTCCTTCCGGCCTCAGTCTATATCAAACTCAGTGCTTCTGCCAATCGGGTTTATGCTCCTGGACCCAGAGGTAGTAGTCGGCCATCTCCAGCTCGGAGGCGGCCTCCTTGTCGAGGACCAGGACGGCCCGCGGGTGCATCTGCAGGACCGAGCCCGGCACCATGGCCGTGACCGGGCCCTCGACCGTGCGGGCCACGGCCCGGGCCTTCTTCTTGCCGAAGGCCAGGAGCAGGCACATCTTGGCGTCCATGATCGTGCCCAGGCCCATGGTCAGGACGTGGGTCGGCACCCCTTCCTCGCCCCCGAAGGCCGAGGCGGCGTCGAGGCGCGTCTCCTCGGTCAGGGTCTTGATGCGCGTCCGCGACGACAGCGACGAGGACGGCTCGTTGAAGCCGATGTGGCCGTTGGTCCCGATGCCCAGGACCTGGATGTCGATGCCGCCGGCCGAGCGGATGGCCTGCTCGTATTTCCGGCAGGCGGCCGGGATGTCGGCCGTCAGCCCGTCGGGGATGTTGATGCGCTCCTTGGGCATGTTGATGTGGCTGAACAGGTGGGCCCACATGTAGCTGTGGAACGACGAGGGATGGGTCGGCGGGACGCCGACGTATTCGTCGAGGTTGAAGCTGGTCACGCCGCTGAAGTCGAGGCCCGACTCGTGGTGCATGAGGACGAGGTTGCGGTAGAGCTGGAGCGGGGTGTTGCCGGTGGCCAGGCCGAGCACGGCGTGGGGCTTCTCCCGGACGGTCCGGGCGACGACGCGGGCCGCGACCAGGCTGGCCTGCTGGCTGTCGGGCTGGATGATGATCTCCATGGGGGGTTCCTCCTCGCGGCCGGGCGCGGTCAGCGCTTCCGGACTCCGAATTTCTTGATCTTGCTCTCGACGCCGGCCCGGAACTTGTCGACGTGGCCCAGGACGAAGCGGCCGACGTCGAGGGTGTCGTCCCGGACGAGCGGGGTCAGGTCCATGGCGAACCAGAGCTGCTCGGCCGCGTCGGTCTGGTGGGACTGGAAGTAGCTGGCGTTGGCCCGCCGGCGGCCCGGCGTGGCCAGGTCGTACCGCTTGCCGCCCTCGACCTGGGAGTCGTAGACGCCGATGAGGCCCGTCGACAGGGCCTCGCGGCGGCCGACGTCGAGCGGGACCTTGTCCTCGTCGTCCATCCAGTCGAGGCCGCGCCAGACCTCGCAGCCGTAGACGGTCGTCGGGCGCTCCTCGGGGGCCAGCTCGCGCAGGGCCGCGATGGCCGTGAAGACGACGGCCAGGTGGGTGTCGTGCTTGTCGGCGGGGTTGTGGGTGTAGACGACCTCCGGGCGGGCCAGCCGCAGGGCCTTGACGAGGTCGGCCCGGAGGCGGCCCGTGCCGACGTCCTTGACCTCGGCGCTGGTGTGGTTGAGCTGGACGAGGACGCCGTAGTTGCCGAGGACGGCGGCCTTCTCCTGCTCGCGGCGCCGCAGCGCGGCCATGTCCTCGTCGCTGAAGTCGGCGTACTCACCGGCCCGCGGCGAGCCGGCCCCGTTCGTGCAGGTGACGGCGCCGAACCAGAGCTCGCGGCTGGTGAAGCACTTCTGGATGCCGTGGAAGGCCATGATCTCGAGATCGTCCTGGTGGGCGCCGATGCCGAGGTGGGTGACCCGGCGGAAAGCGGTCTCGGGGTCCGCGCCGTCGGGGACGAAGACCGAGGCGTCGGGCTTGGTGAATTTCATCGTTTCGCTCCTTGGATCTCCGGCAGGCTGGCCGCGGCCACGGCCTGGCCCACGCGCCGGCTCTTCTCGTCGAGCAGGTGGAGGCGGACGCGGGCGGCCGTCTCCGGGAACTCGGTCCGCAGGACCTCTTCGGCCCGCTCGACGATCAGGGCGCCGCCCGGCCCGGACAGGACCCGGCCCAGGACGAGCAGGTGGCGGAAACCGTAGAAGACCTCGTACCAGGGGACGGTGTAACCGAGGTAGACGCCGATGGACTCGAAGACCCGCGTGGCCGGGATGTTGCCGCGCTCGGCCAGCCCCTGGACCTCCTTGAGCCGCTCAGGCAGCTTCATGTCGGCGGGGAAGGACAGGCCGGCCGCCAGGGCCAGCTTGTTCACGGCCTGCTGGGAGAAGTAGTTGGCCCCGACGCCGCGGTCGCCCGACCACTCGTCGGCGACGGCCGACGGGCTGAGGTCGACGGGGGCGAAGGCCAGCTCGTCGAGCCAGCCCGGGATGTGGCCCTCGGCGTCGAGGTAACCGGCGGCCTCGCTCGAGCCCATGGCCACGCCGAGGACGCCGGGCTCGCCGATCGACAGCATCCCGGCCAGGGCCGTGACCTCGCCGTCGTTGATGACCTCGAAGGGCACGCCCCAGGCCGCGGCCAGGCGGTCGAAGATGTTGCGGACCTTGGATTCGAACAGGTCCGCCGGCACGGCCCGGAACAGGGAGGCGATGCGGACCTGGTTGCCGATGATGACGCCGGCCGACGAGCCGCCGATGGCGTCGACGCGGGGGAGGTGGGCGGCGGCCCTGCGGAGGCCCTCGTCGATCATGCGGTAGTGATAATCGGGATCGGGCTCGGTCGAGGGCGACCAGGGGATCTCCTCGCTCCAGACCGGCTCGCCGTCGACGACCGCGGCGACCTTGTAGTCGCTGGCGCCGAGGTCGAAGCCGATGCGGAAGCCGCGGACGTGGCCCCCGGGGAAGTGCAGGGCCTCGCGGGGCTCCGGGAAGGTCGCCGGGCTGTGGAGGACGACTTCGAACGGCCGGCCGTAGACGCCGCCCATGACCCGGGCGTCGAAGGCGCGCGGGCCGTCGGGCGCGTATTCGGCCTTGAGCCGCCGTCCGAGGGCGTCGGGCCCGAGATAATGGATGCGCCAGCCGCCGCGCGACCAGAGCAGGAACTTGGCTGCGCGCTCGACGAGGCGGAAGGCGGTGGCCGGATCGGCGTCGGGAGGCGGGGCCGGGGCGTCGAAGACCGAGACCAGTCCGTCCTCGCGTTCGACGGCCAGCCGGAGGGCCCGGGCCCTGGAGGACCGGGCCTTGGCGAGGTAGTCGCGCCAGGCGAGGACGATGGGTTCGAAGGCCGGGTCGCAGGGCGGCACCGGGCCGCGGCGGCGGTTCGTCATTTGGTTTTGAACTCCACTTTGACCGGGGTGAGCAGGCGCGCGGCCAGCTCTCCGGCGCGGGCGGCCCAGCCCTTGGCCCCGGGCGTCGGCGGGGTGACGGTGCCGCGCTCCCAGGCCCCGGCGACCCAATAGGTCAGCCGGCGGCCGGCCCGGCCGTCGAGCCGGAGGGCCCGGTCGGTCGCGGTCTCGGCGACGGCGGCGATCGAGTCCGCCGGGGCGATGGCGGCCAGGCCGATCTCGCCGGCCTTGCCCGCGCCGCGGCCCCAGACGGTGGCGTAGCCCTTGGCCTTGTCGACCGTCCAGACGGCGTTGGGCAGGTTCTCGAGGGCCGGGCCGACGGCGATGGCGCCGGTCCCCTTGGACGTCAGGAGGACGTCCTGCCGAGAGTACGGGGCGTCGGCGAAGGTCGAGTAGAGGATGGTCAGTCCGACCTCGCCTTGGGACGTGGCCAGGGGCGGGTACTCGGCCTTGACCAGGGCCCGGACGCGGCCCGTGGCCAGGACGGTCAGCTTGGGCGCGGGGGCGGCGGGGCCGTAGAGCGGCAGGCGCTTTTCGCCGTCCCAGAGCGACAGTCCGCCGAGGCCGGGGCCGTCGCCGGCGCCGAGGAGGTCCTGGCCCCAGTCACCGGGCTTGGCCTCGAGCGTGGGGAACTTCTTCAATATGAGGTCCGGCTGGAGCTTGCCGTAGAGGCCGACGCGGCCGCGCGTGAGCTTGAAGGCGGACAGGTTCGATTCCCAGCCGGCCGCGGCGTCGCTGCCAGTCCAGGGGCCGCGGGCGAAGGCCTTGTCGGCCGGGAAGAGCTGGAAGCTGCGCTCTGGCGTGTACCAGCAGGCCAGGCGGGTCGTCGAGTTGGCGGGCAGGGTCCGGACGACGACGATCTCGTCGTGGTAGCGGTCCTTGTCGAGGTCGTCGGCCTGGGTCACGACCAGGGCCAGCTCGGCACCCTTGGCCTCGAACAGGGCGTAGAAGTAAGTGTTGAAGTCGGGGGCGACCGAGGCCCGGATGGCCGCGACGTCGAGGACCAGGGCCTGGTTCTCGAGGGCGAAGGGCGAGGGATTGACGAGGTCGACGAAGAACCGCTTCTTGAAGCCCAGGCTCTCGGGCCCGCCGGTCTGGGCGGCGGCCGTCGCGGACAGGACGGTTAGGGCGGTCAGCGCGGCGGCGGCCAGGAGCGGGAGGACGGCGGACCGTCTCAGGGCGCTCGTTCTCAGAGGCATGGTCGGGGCTCCTTTCCGGGGCGGTGTCCGGGACCCATTTTACTCCATTTCCGGGGCCAAAGGGCGCTTCAGGTGATGAGGTGGGACTTGAAGCCCTTGCCGAGGACGTCGTAGGTGTCGTTGATGACGACGAAGGCCTCGGGGTCGATGCGGCGGACGTGGGTCCGCAGGTCGGCCAGCTGCTTGCGGTGGATGACGGTCATGATGATCTCGCCCTCGCGGTTGAGGTAGAGCGAGCGGGAGCGCAGGGCCGTGCCGCTGCGGTCGAGGCCGTGGAGGATGTAATCCGCGATCTCCTGGGTCCGGGTCGAGGTGATGAGGACGAGCTTGGAGTAGTTCCAGCCCTCGAGGACCATGTCGATGACCTTGGTCGACAGGAACAGGACGATGTAGCCGTAGAGCGGGGCCTCGAGGGAGCGCAGGGCGAAGCCGGAGGCCGAGATGACCAGGAAGTCCGTGACCATGATGCCGTAGCCGAGCGACATGCCGGTGTACTTGCTGAGGACCATGCCGATGATGTCCGAGCCGCCGGTCGAGGCCCGGCCGCGGAAGACGATGCCCAGCCCGACGCCGAGCATGACGCCGCCGTAGATCGAGGCCAGGACGGCGTTGTCGGTGGCCGAGGGGACTTTGACGACCTCGTAGAAGAGGTCGATGAAGACCGAGGAGACGACCATGCCGGCCAGGCTGTTGACGACGTACTTCTTGCCCATGGTCTTGAGGCCGAGCAGGAAGATGGGCACGTTGAGGACCATGATGAGCAGGCCGACGGGCAGCTTGGAGAAGTAATTCGCGATCATGGCCACGCCCGAGACGCCGCCGGGCACGAAGTGGTGGGGGATGAGGAACATGGCGTAGGCCAGTCCCATGACGGCGCAGCCGACGAGGATGAAAAGGGCGTTCTTGATGCGGTCCTTGAGCTTGTCCATGGGGCCATGTTCTCCGCGGGAATTTCGGGCGTATTGTACTCCGTTCCCGGCCCTTTTCAAGGGAGTGCGAAACGGGGACGTCAAAGTCCCCATTTTCCGGTTTTGGGGGCGGGCGCCGCCTGTGCTATCTTAGGCCGTAGGAGAGTGCGGCATGGCCAACATCGCGACCTTCGGCGAGATCATGCTCCGGCTTTCGCCGCCGGACGGGGAGCTCCTCTTCCAGTCGCCCGTCCTGCGGGCCGGCTTCGGCGGCGGCGAGGCCAACGTGGCCGTGTCGTTGGCCCTGCTCGGCCACAGGTCTCGCTGGATCTCGGTGGTGCCGGCGAACCCGGCGGGAGAGGCGGCCCTGCGGGAGCTGCGGCGATACGGCGTCGACACCCGGGCCGTCGTCCGGGGCGGACGGCGCCTGGGGATCTATTATTCCGAGACGGGCTCCGGGGCCCGGCCGTCCCAGGTCTTCTACGACCGCGAGGGCTCGGGCGTGGCCGAGGCCGGGCCGGGGGCGGTCGATTGGGAGGCGGCCCTGGCCGGCATGGATTGGCTCCACCTGACCGGCATCACGCCGGCGATCAGCGCCGCGGCCGCGGCCCTGACGACGGAGGCGGCCCGGGCGGCGCGGGCGCGGAAGATGACGGTCTCGCTCGACCTCAACTACCGGTCCAAGCTCTGGACGTACGGCCGTCCGGCGCCCGAGGTCATGCGCGAGCTGGCCGCCCTGGCCGACCTGGTCACGGGCAACGAGGAGGACTGCCAGCGTTCGCTCGGTATCGGGCCGGCCCCCGAGGTCTCGGGAGGGCGCCTCGATTCCCGGCTCTATGCCGACCTGACGGCCGAGGTCATGGCCGCGTTCCCCAACGTGGCGCGGATCGCGCTGACGCTGCGCGAGAGCTACAGCGCCGACTGGAACCGCTGGACGGCCGTGTTGCGGAACCGGACGGAGTTCCTGACCGGGCCCATCCACGAGATCCGCCGGGTCGTCGACCGCATCGGGACGGGCGACGCTTTCGCCGCCGGGCTCATCCACGGGCTGACGCGGCCGGGAGGCGGGACGGACGCCGAGGCCCTGGAATTCGCCGTGGCCGCGGCGGCCCTCAAGCATGGTATCCCCGGCGACTTCAACCTGTCGACGGAGAGGGACATCGCGGCGCTGGTCAAGGGCGACCGGTCCGGGCGGGTCCTGAGGTAGGGCGAGAGGGCGAACATGACCAAAGACGAGGTCCTCGGGCGGCTCCTGGCCGGGCGGGCCGTGGCCGTCATCCGGATGAAGGACGCGGACCGGCTGGCCGCGGTGGCGGCGGCGCTCGGCCGGGGCGGCGTGAAGGCCGTCGAGGTGACCATGACCGTGCCGGGCGCGGTCGGCATCATCCGCGAGCAGGCCCGGGCGAAGGCGGAGGGCGCGCTCGTCGGGGCCGGTACCGTGCTCGACGCGGCGACGGCCGCGGAGGTCATCGCGGCCGGGGCCGACTTTGTCGTCTCGCCCGTCTTCGACCGCGACACGGTGGCCGCCTGCCGGGAGGCGGGCGTGGTCGTCGCGCCGGGGGCCTTCACGCCGACCGAGATCGTCGCGGCCTGGCGGGCCGGGGCGGACCTCGTCAAGGTCTTCCCGGCGACCTCGCTCGGTCCGCAGTTCGTGCGCGACATGCGCGGGCCGCTGCCGGAGGTCCGGCTCATGCCGACCGGCGGGGTGACGGTCGAGAACGCCCGCGACTTCCTGGCGGCGGGCGCGGCGTGCGTCGGGTTGGGCGCGGCCCTCGTCGACGCCAAGGCCGTCGAGGCGGGGGACTGGGCGGCGATCGAGGCGCGGGCCCGGCGGCTGGTCGAGTCGCTCGGCGGACCGGCCTAGCGGGGCGGAGAGCGGCGGATCGGATCGGTCTCATGAGCGCACCGCGGTCGTTCACCAGCCGGGACTTCCTGCTGGCACTGGCCGGCTTCTTCTTCCTGTTCATGGCCGTCTCGCTCTTCTTCCTCTTCCCGGTCGTCCTCGAGGCGTTCGGTTCGAGCCCGGGCCGCATCGGCCTGATCATGGGCGTCTACAGCGTCGTGGCCATCGCCATCCGGCCGCTGTTCGGGCGGATGATCGACCTGCGGGGAGGGAAGCGGCTCGCCGTCGCCGGGGCGGCGCTGCTGCTCGTGACGACGCCGCTCTTCCATCTCGTGAGGGACGCCGGGTGGCTGCCGCTGGCGCTGCGGGCAGTGGCGGGAGTCGGCTGGGGAGTGAGCATGACGGCGACGATCGCCCTGTGCTCGGACCTGGCCCCGGCCGATCGGTTGGCCAAGACCATGGGCGTCATCGGTGTCGCCGGGCTGGTGGCCAACGCCGTCGGGCCGCTCGTGGCCGAGGAGTTGTTGCGCGGGGCAGGAGGGCCGGGACGGCTGTACAACGTCAGCGCGGCGTTCCTGGCGGCGGCGCTGGTCTGCCTGTTGCTGGCGCGCGAAGGATCGTGCCGGCCTGAGGACGGGGGGGGCGGGGAGGGCGGGCGGCGGCCGGCCGGGCTGCCGGCGCTGCGGGCCGTGCCCTGGGCGCTGGCGGCCATCATCGCCGGCATGCCCGTCTTCCACGGCGCCATCCGCGGGGCCATGATCTACTTCGTGGCCGTGTTCGGGCATTCGATCGGCATCGCCAGGGTGGGGACGTTCTTCCTGGTCTTCTCGCTGGCGGCCATATTGACGCGCGTCCGCCTGTCCGACCTGTCGGACAGGCGCGGGAGGAAGACGGTCATCTGGCCGGCGGCCCTCATCATCGCCGGGAACCTGTTCGTCCTGGCCCAGGTCCGCAGCCTGCCGCTCCTGGTGGTCACGGGGTTCGTCGGCGGCATCGGGCAGGGGCTCATCTTCCCGGCCCTGAGCACCTATATCATCGATTTCCTGGGACGGGAGAACAAAGGACTGGCCATCAGCCTGTACAACTCGCTCTTCGACGTCGGTATGGGATTGGGCTCGCCGGTGTTCGGGTGGATCTCGGACGCGGCGGGATACCGCTGGATGTACCGGTTCGCCGCGCTGCTGTTGCTGGGCGCGACGGCCGTGTTCATGGCCAAGGCCCCGGTGACGGAGGGGCGGGCGAGGGCGGGGATGGCCTCGGGAGGGCGTTGAGACCCGAGGGCCGCGGGCGACGAGGGGCTCGGCGCCGCGGCCGGGCGGGGACGGATCCGGCGAAGGCCATGGCGATGGCGACGGCGGAATGGCTTATAATAATGAGGAAACCCGGTCGCTTCGGCGGGAAAGGAGTCGCGCAATGGGTCAGAACGGACAGAACGTTTACGATCTCGCGGTGGCGCGGCGGACCATCCGCCGGTTCCGGCCGGGGCCGGTGCCGCGGGAGCTGCTGACGCGGCTGGTCGAGACGGCCCGGCTGGCGCCTTCGGCGGCCAACGTCCAGCCGCTCTCCTTCGTCGTGGTGGACGATCCGGCGCGGGCGGCCGAGGTCTTCCCGTGCCTCAAGTGGGCGGCCTACATCGCGCCGGCGGGGGACCCGAAGACGGGGGAGGAACCGGCGGCCTACGTCGTGACGCTCGTCGACTCGATGCTGCGCGAAAAGATGTTCGAGTACGACGTCGGCGCGGCCATGGAGAATATGATCCTGACGGCGCTGGCCGAGGGGGTCGGGGCCTGCTGGCTGCTGTCGATCGACCGCGAGAAGCTCAAGGGCGTGCTTGGCGTGCCCGACGGGTACCGCATCGACAGCGTCCTGGCGCTGGGGTATCCGGCCGAGGAGCCGGCGGCCGAGGTCATGGCCGACAGCTGCCGCTACTGGAAGGACGAAGCCGGCCGCCTTCATGTCCCCAAGCGCCCCCTGTCGGCCGTCCTCCATTGGAACAGTTACTAGTCGGGGGTCAGACCCCAGCTTCTCCAATTTAATCAGTAACATACCCCCATTTTGGGGATCCGCCTTCAGCTTTGATCTCACGTTTTTGTGCCCCAAAACATAGCCTTATTTCGTTGGGAAGGCGCATGATGTTTTTGGGCCCAAAAAAGTGAGCTTCAAACTGATGGGACCTGTCCGAAATGGGGTTATCCTGTTGATTCTTTTTGAAAAGCTGGGGTCTGACCCCCCGGTTGCTTCCCGGTTGCTTGACAGATGCCGGGAGGGCGCATTATAAAGGAATCACGGCGCCGGGGCGCCGGAAACCCACACCCCAAGCGAGGTCAATATGAGATCATCCCGCCTGATCCGCATCGCCTTTCTCGCCGTCCTTGCCTGTCTCGTCCTCTCGACGGCGCAGGCCCGGGCCGACGTCTACATGAAGAACAAGACCCACACCGACGCCTTCACGATGATGGGCCAGTCCCAGCCGGCCAAGGACGAGATCATGGTCTTCTGGATGGGCGACAACAAGGCCCGCACGGACCAGGAGGGGGCCAACACCTCGATGATCTTCCAAGCCGACAAGAAGATGCTCTACATGATCGACCACAACAAGAAGTCGTACTCCGAGATGCCCCTCGATTTCGGCAAGATGTTCGACGCGGCGGCCGACGAGGCCGGCGGGGACGAGGAGGACAAGGCCCAGGCCAAGGCCATGGCCGGGATGATGAAGGGCCTCATGGGCGGGATGTCGGCCAAGGTCACCGACACCGGCGAGACCAAGAAGATCGGCAGCTGGAACGCCCGCCGCTACACCCTCGAGATCGACATGGGCGGCATGGGCAAGACCAGCGGCGACGCCTGGGCCACCGAGGACATCAAGGTCGACTACACCATGGCCTTCGCCATGGCCAACGGCATGATGGCCTCGATGCCCGGTTTCGACAAGATCCTGGCCGAGATGAAGAAGATCAAGGGCGTCGTCGTCTACCAGACGACCGTGGCCAAGGTCATGGGCCAGGAGATGAAGTCCACGACCGAGCTCCTCGAATGCACGGAGAAGGCCGCCCCCGCGGGCCACTACGACCTGCCGGCCGGCTACAAGAAGGTCAAAGGCTTCGGGCGCTAAGCCCCGGACGGCCGGGACCGCTCCCGGCGGATCGGCCCTGTCGCCGGCTCAGACGCCGTCGCCGGAGTACTTCGCGAGCAAGGTCTTGCGGAGCGAGCGGTAGAGGGCCACGAGCTTCTCCATCCGCTCGACCGTCAGGCTGGTCAGGTAGTCCGCGGCGGCGGCGCGCCCGCCGGCGCCCCCCTCCAGGAGCGCCGCGACCTTGGCATCCACGGCGGCCTGCTCGTCGAAGAACGCGGCCTCGACGGGGTCGCGGGCGGCCCGGACGTCGCGCATGGCCGGCTGCCAGCGCAGCAGCATAAGCTTCTCGACGAAGTCCACGGCCCAGCGCGCCGAATCCTCGCTGAACTCGCGGAAGTCGTACGTCTTGTAGAACGGGGAGACGTCGGTCACGCCGGCGTAGACCGGGACATAGGGGCTGACGGAAGGGTTGTCGACGTAGAACCAGTAGATGCCGCCGACCGCGTCCGGGAGCCAGGACCGCAACTGGGCGACCATCCCGTAGCCCTGGGTGGCGATCGTCCGGTGGTGCCGGACGCGCAGGACCTTCTCCATCTCGGCCGAGATGAAGGGCGAGGCCATCGGGCTTTTCTCCATGCGCCCGCCCCCGGCCGGGACCATCCAGGCCGGGTCCCAGGTCATGTCGTAGACCGTCTCCTCGAAGGCCGAGCGCTGGAAGGCGATGACGTCCCGGACGCCGATCTTGCGCTCCGGCTTGAACGACCAGGGGTAGAACGCGGCGCCTTCGAACGGCTGGGCGTAGATCGTCCCTGGCCCGGCGGCGTCCTTGAGGGCCCGCTTCGGCCAGGCTTTGAGGTTCGGGGCCAGGGTGCTGGTGACGAGCCACATCCGGCTGAGGTTGCCCTCGCGGACGGGCGGGGCGTAGGCCTCCTGCCAGACGAACGGCCGGCCACTCTTGGGATCGTACCAGCCGCGGTCGACGGCTTCCCGGACGACGTTCGGCGAGGCCAGGGTGTCGGGGCTCTTGAGGTCGATCTCCCGGATGCGGAAATAGTTGGCGATGACGACGACGTGGTCGTCGGGGACGCGGCGGGCCACCCAGATGGCGCCGGGCTTGCCGCTCCCGGGCGCCCATTCGGGCCCGACGCTGCAGATCTCCATCGTCCAGAGCTCGCGCGGGTCGGCGACGCAGAGAGCCTCGGAGCCGCCGCAGGAGGGGAGGAAGCCGTAGGTCTCGACGAGCGAGCCGATGAGCTTGACGGCCTCGCGGGCCGTTGAGCAGCGCTGCAGGGCGAAGACCTGAGCCTGCTCGACGGTCATGATCTGGCGGGTCAGGCCCTCGACGTAGGGGACGTCGAGCTCGGCGCGCTGGGAGCAGGTGCTCTCGCCGATGGCCAGCTGGCGCTCGTTCATCTGCGAGTAGCCGGTGTGGAAGTAGGCGAAGGTCCGCTCGGCCTGGGGGATGCGGCCGATGACCTTGCCGAAGTCGCCGAGGGGCAGGGCGCGGCGGTCGTCCTCGGCCCCGAAGTAGACCATGCCCCAGTGGACGTCGGCCATGGCGCCTTTGGGAAAGGTCCGGCCGGGGACGACCTGGATGCGGCACTCGCTGCAGCAATCCGAGTGCGAGGTGATGACCGAGCCGTCGACGGTGGCCAGGCGGCCGGCCCCGATGACCGTGCAGCTGTCGAGCTTGGCGGTCGCGGCCGGCGCGATGGCGGCCTTGATGTCGGCGTCTGTGGCGGCGGCTGGGGACGGGACGGAAACGATGATCAGAGCGAGGGCGATGCCCCCGACCGCGATCGCATGTTTTGTCATCTTCTCCTCCTCCTTGGCCTCCTTGGGGTCAGACCCCAGCTTCTCGAATGTTTTCTTACACTTGGGCCCAAAATGGAGGACCCTCCAATCAATAATTACAACCTTTTTGGGGCCGAAAAACGGATCGTTTCACCTCTTGACCGGCCAAATGGTCCTCTGAGATAAAATTCGATGTTTTTAACCCAAAAAACATGCGTTTCAAGCTGATGAGAAGGTCTCTTTTCTGACTTAACCTGTTGATTATATTCTCAAAGCTGGGGTCTGACCCCGAGGGCGAATCCGCCGCCGGGGGCGAGCCGCAGGGTCAGCTTGTCGGCGGCGGCGACCGCTTTCTTCGAGACCGCCAGACTTGTCCCCTCCGTCGCCGCATCGGGACCGTCGGCGAAGATCTCGGCCTCGAAAGCGCCCGCACCCAGGAACCCCAACCCGATCTCGACCTCCCGCGCGTCCCAGTTCGTCAGGCCGCCGACGTACCACTCGGCGCCCTTACGTCTGGCGACGACCACGAACTCGCCCGGCTTGCCGGCCAGCACGCGCGTTTCGTCCCAGACCGTCGGGACGCGTTCGATGAAGGCCATCCCCGGCTGCCCTTCGTACGCCTCCGGGTAGTCGGAGACCATGACCAGCGGGCTCTCGTAGACGACGTACATGGCCAGTTGATGGGCCCGCGTCCCCTGCGTCATCGGCGCGATGTCCCGGGCCTCGAACTTCCCCCGGGCCGCGTTGCGGAAACCGCCCGGCGTGAAATCCATCGGCCCGGCCAGCATGCGCGTGAAGGCGATGTTGACGTCGTGCTCCGGGGTGATGGATTCGCTCCACTTGCTGTACTCCAGGCCCATGACGCCCTCGCGCGTCAGCAGGTTCGGATAGGTCCGCCGCAGCCCCGTCGGCTTGTAGGCGCCGTGGAAATCGACCGTCAGCCGGTGCTCGGCGGCCTTGCGGCAGACCTTCTCGTAATAGGCGACCATCTCCTGATCGTCGCGGTTCATGTAGTCGACCTTGATGCCCGCCGCGCCCCACCTCTCGAAGAGCGCCATGGCCTCGTCCATGGCCCGGTCGAGGGCCCGCCACTCGACCCAAAGCAGGGTCTCGACGCCCTTGGCCTTCCCGTAAGCGATGATCGCCGGGATGTCGACTTCGGGCCGGTACTTCAGGATGTCCTCGATCCGGCCGTCCTCCGACATCGGGGCCCAACCGGCGTCGACGAGCATGTACTCGAGGCCGTGCCTGGCCGCGAAGTCGATGTAGTGCTTCATCGTCGCCGTGTTCATGCCCGGCTTGAAGCTCACGCCCGTCGCGGTGCTCCCGGACCACCAATCCCAGGCCGCCCTGCCCGGCTTGATCCACGATGTGTCGCCGACGGCGCAGGGCTCGCTCAGGTTGAGCACGAGGTAGTTCCGCTCGATGAACCGGGCCGGGTCCGTCCCGACCATCAGGACGCGCCACGGCGTCCGCAGCGGCGCGGTCCCCACGACCGCCCGGTCGAGCGCCCGTCGCGGCGGCACGGCCAGCCGGGCCGCGAGCCCGTTGGGCACGCCCGCCGCGCCCGCCACATAGAGCCCCGCGTAATCGGTCAGGTCGGCCTCGAGCAGGGCCGCCCATAACCCGGCGCCCGGCATCTCGACGAGAAGCGGCGTGTGGACGAGCGACGCCGGCTTGAGCGCCGCGAGCGGCGTCCACGCGTACGGCCCCTCGTTGCTCGTGTCCCAGCGTCCCAGGTCGAGCGCCAGGGCCCGCGTCTCGCCGGCGAAGTAGAATCCGGTCGACTCCGCCGCCAGGGCGTACTCGCCGACGGCCTCCTGCTTCGGCAGGACGTAGCGGAACGCGACGCCCTCGTCGTAGGCCCGCAGCACGACGTCGAGCCGCCGCCCCGGCGCGTTCTTTTCGCGCAGCGACACGACGAGCTCGTTGTACCTGTCCGGGACCGTCCGCAGGGCCCCGAAGGCGTTCTCCCAGGTCGTGTCGTTCGACCGCGCTTCCGTCCCCACGACCTCGAAATCGCGCTCGAGGGCCGGGGCCCCGAGCAGATCGAGGCCGAGCGGCGAATCGACGAGGACCGGCGCGCCCTTGTAGGTCACGCGGTAATAGAGCCGCTCGCCCTCGGCGTAGGGCCTCGGTTTGGCGGCCGTCGCCAGCGTCAGCGCGAGGCTGCCGTCGGGCGACGCGACTGACAGCGCCTGGGCCTTGCCGCCGGCGCCTTGGCTACAGGCAGTCACCGCCGCCGTCGCGACGACAAGAGCGAGGAGCGCCCCGGAACGGAACGGGTTGGTCTTTGTCCTGGACATGGAGAGCCTCCGATCGGAACGTTCGTTCCCGGCTATTCTATCCCCGCCAAAACGGGGACACAAGACCCGATCGCCCATTTTTCCGAACGTGCCGCCCTCGTCTCCCGGCTTCCCGCCTTGACTTGCCCTTGCCGCGTGTGCTAATTCAGCGGGTAACACCGGGGTCACATGTTCTGCAACGCCTGCGGCTCTCCCGTTCCCGACCACGGCCGCTTCTGCGGCCAGTGCGGCGCCCCTCTCGCCTCGGCCGCGGGCGCCGCCCCACCGCCCGGCCCGTCCGCCGCGCCCTTCTCCCTCGACCCCCGCGACTTCGAGCACCCCTCGATGCAGCGGATGAACCAGATGCTCCGCGGCTCGCTCGTCCTGCGCAAATCGGCCGAGAGCCTGTCGCGCAAGATCGGCAAGCCCTGGTACGAATCGACCTTCAACAGCATCCTGGCCACGGACAGGCAGTATCCCCGCGTCCTCGAGCTCGGCCGCCTGGCCGCCCGGCGCCTCGGCGCCCCCCGTCTGCCCGCCTTCTACGTCGAGCTCGACCGCGGCTACCAGTCCGCGACCTACGGCACGGACGACGACGCCTTCGTCAACATCGGCGCCTTCCTGCCCCGCTTCCTCAACGACGAGGAGCTCCTGTTCGTCCTCGGCCACGAGATCGGCCACCTCGTCAGCCAGCACGCCCTGTGGACGACGGCCAGCATGTTCCTGGTCGGTCAACAGCGGTCCAACCTCATGGCCGAGGGCGTCGTCGGACTCCTCTCCAATCCCCTCAAGGTCATCGAAGGCGGCGTCGAGTCGGCCGTCTCCAATTGGATGCGCGTGGCCGACATGACCGCCGACCGGGCCGCCCTGCTGGCCGTCGGAGGCTTCGACGTCGCCAAGCGGGCCGTCTTCCTGCTCCATCTCCGCTCGCGCCGCGAGCTGGCCGAGATGGACATCGACGACTGGATCCGCCAGGCCGAGACCCAGGATCCGACCATGACCAAGGTCAGCCAGATGATGACCTCGGCCACGCCCTACCTCGGCAGCCGCCTCGTCGAGCTGCGCGACTTCGCCGCCTCGCCGCCGTACGAGGCCCTCCGGCAGAAGGTGGAGTCCGGAAGCGGCGCCCCGCTCGACGGCCTGTTCGACGAGAAGGGCTACCTGAAGAAGCTCCGGCCCCCGAAAAAAGCGCCGGGTCCCGTCCCGTCCGCACCGCCGCCCGGGGCGAAGGTCCGCCTCCTCGAGGGCACCTGCCCGACCTGCCGGGCCCCGTTCACGTTCCGTCTCGTCGCCCGGCCCGCCGAACCCTGGCTCGACATCCCCTGCAAGTCCTGCGGCGGCGTGTTCCGCCTCAGGCTCGATAGCATCGATCCCAAGTCGTAGGGGCTTTCCCCGAGGAGGGCGACATGGCCGAACCCGACGACACCGGCCGCGACCGTGAGGAGCCGCCGGCCGTGGACGATCTCAAGGTGACGGAGGTCGAGGAGGAGACGGACGCGGACGACAGCGCCGACGGCGCCGGCGAGGGACCGCCCGAGGTCGTGCCCCGCATCGTCGAGATCGAGGACCGCGGCGGCGGCGACGGCTCCAGCCTGTGGACCAAGGTCGACCGGGACGGGGACGGGCTCGGCGACGTCGAGGTCCAGCTCGGCAAGACGAGCACCGGCACCTATTACGGCGACATCGACCAAGACGGCTATTCGGAGAGCGTCGCCAACGACATCGACGGCGACGGCCGCATCGACACGGTCGACACCACGGGACGCGGATCGTCGGCCGACACGGTCGGCGCAGACCAGGTCGTCGATCCCGCCGACGGCCATCTCGTCGACCACGGCGCGGCGGACGACGACGCGGAGCTGTCCGACGACGATGACGGGCTTTCGTCCGGCGCTGACTATGACGCGGGCGGCTCGTCCTCTTCCTCGTCCTCCGACGCGGACGAGCCTTCCGGTTCGGGGAGCGACGACACCGGCTCGTCGTCCTCGGGCGACTCAGACAGCTGACCTAGACCGCGAACAGGCTCTCGGCCTGCTTGCGGAACCCCCCGTGGGACAGCGCCTGCCAGACCGGCGTGCCCCGGTGGAGCAGGAGCTCCCCGGTCCCGATCGCCGCGACGACAGGGAACTCGAAGGCCATCCAGTGCTTCGGCCAATGGGAGCTCAGGAACTCGGCCACGCCCGCCTCGGCCGAAGGGACGACCAGGACGGGATAGACGAGGAGCTGCTGGACGGCGTTGCGCGCCAGAAAGCCCTTCTTGCCGACGGCGGCGTCGAAGACGGCCTTGCTGTAATCCTTGACGTAGGACGGCGTCGCCGGCCCGTCGAGGACCTTGACGCCGCAGACCGCCGTGACCATACCGATCTGCATCAGCTCGAACTTCTTGCGGCGGAGGAATCGGTCGAGGCCGAGCACCGCCGGCGCGTCGATCTTCTCATAGCCGGCGGTGGCCAGGCGTTCGTCGAGCGCGGCGAGATAGGCCGCGGCGGAGGCCGAAGCGGCGCCGCCGGCCCGCCCGCCCGCGCCGGCCTCCTGGCCGGCCCCCGGGGAGGTGGGCTCGGTCGTCCGTCCGCAGGCCGTGCAGAACCTGGAATCCGCCGGGACCCTGGCCCCGCACTCGTTGCAAAATCGCGACGGTCCGCCGGGCCCGGCGGCCGCTTCCGGAGCCGCGGGCGGGGGAGGCGGGGGCGTCAGTTTGGCCCCGCAGCCGGTGCAGAACTTGCCGTCGTCGGGATTCTCGAAGGCGCAGGACGGGCATGCGATCATGGCGTCTCCTTGGTCAAACCGGGGTGGTCTTCCGATGCTCCTGCCCGACCAGCCGGTAGCCGTAGGCACCGGCGGCCATGACGGCCCCGTTGAGCAGGATGAAGACGATGGAACCCTTGAGGCCGCGGACGAAGAAGATGAGCCCCAGGACGGCCATCGCCGCGAACAGCCACTTGGCGTACTTGAGATCGCCTTTGACGACCAGCGTCGAGGCGTAGATGTTCCCCGCGGCCAGGCAGGCGTCGAGGATGATGAGGAACCACTGGGTGTCGGCTCCCGGAAGCTGCCCCGCGTACGGGCCGAAGGCGGCCTTCATCCGGGCCAGTTCGGAATACATGAGGAAGATGGCCACGCCGTACAGGCCCGCTCCGGCGAGCAGGAGCGTCTTGATGCGCTGGACACCCTCGCCCATGGCCTTGGGCTTGGGGGCGACGGGGGGCGCGGCCGTGCGCCCTTGGCCGCCGCCGCCGGCGGCGCCCGCTCCGACCGGCTTGCCGCAGCCCTTGCAGAAGCGGCTGCCCTCCGGGCTCTCGGCTCCGCAGGAGGCGCAACGCAGGGGAACGGGTATCTTGGGAAGAGCTCCTCCGCAACCCGCGCAGAACTTGCTGCCGGGCGGGTTCTGGGTCTGACAGGATGGACAGGCGCTCATGGCTCCCTCCTCTGACTCCGGTTGGCCGGATTATAGTCCCGTCAAATGAAGGACACAAGACCCATCCCCCTATTTCCCTGCCGCCCTTTTTGTGTTATCTCCTCGGCCAGGAGGCCGCCATGAACGGATCCCGGTTCGCACGCCGTGCCCGCCGCGCCCGCCGACCCATCTCCGTGGACGCCCACCCCGCGCGTGCCGTCTGTGTTTCTATCCTTCTCGCCGTCCTTCTCTCGGCCGTTCCCGGCTTCTGGGCCTGCCGAGCCGTCGAGACCGGCGCGACGCGCCTCGACCGCGACGGAGCCCGCTACACGCTGCGCCTCGACGGCGAGCCCGTCGTTTCCTTCACCGTGCCCGCGCTCGGCCCGGCCGGGGCGCCGCGCGTCGACGTCGCCGACCTGGACGGACCGGAGAAGGGCTGGCGCCGCGTCCGCCTCGTCTGGGACCTCGAAGCCCCGGCCGCCCAGGACGAGCTCGCCGTCCGCTTCGACCTCCTCTTCGAGCCCGAGCTGTGGTGGGCCCCCCACCTCGCGCCCGAGGAAGGTACCGTCGCCGCCCAACACGTGTTCCGCTCGCCGGCCCTCATCGCCGCGGCCGGCCCGCGCGTGCTGACCGTCGTCCCCGATCTCGACCTCGTCGGCGCCCGGCCCGAGAACCCCTGGTTCCTCGACCTCGACGCGCCGAAGCGGGCCATGGCCCTCGGCCTGTCCAAGACCGATGTCCCGGAGCACGTCCTTTTCAGAAAGGTCCCCGGGCAGGTCTTCCGGCCGGGCCGCGTCGAATTGGGCTTCTTCATCTCCGCCGCCGTCGACCCCGAGCCCGTCAAGGACCCCTGGGCCGGCGCGGCGTCCTTCCTGTGGTCGCGATGGGGCCGCCCGCTCTACGCGAAGGGCGAGCCCATCCCCGGGCCGCTCCGAAGCTACGTCCGCCGGACCTACGACTGGGCCTTCCGCGGCTGGGCCCCGTTCGTCTGGCAGGAGTTCGACCTCGGCGGCCGGCGCGTCGGCGCGCCCCAGTTCATCGTCAACGTCTCCCAGTCGCCCAACTCCCCCGAGCCGTGGTTCCAGCGCGAGTCCCTGTCGATCTGGAACCAGGCCTGGTTCTCGTCCCTGCGGAGCGCCTCGGGCCTGTTCCGTTACGCCCGGGCGGCCCTCGACGAGGGGCTCCTGGCCAAGGCCCGCATGACGAAAGAGCTGGCCCTGGCCGCGCCCGTCGCCGACGGCCTGTTCCCGTCCGTCATCGCGACGCCGAACGAGGAGGTCCCGGTCGACGGCCGCATGCTGCCCCGGCCCCGGCCCTGGAGCGAGGCCCGCTGGACGAACTCCGACCGCACGCCCGTCGAACACGGCATCACGGCGGATTGGTACCACGTCCTCGACATGAGCGTGACCGCCCTCGCCATGCTGCGCTGGCACGACGAGCTCGAGAAGGACGCCCGCCTGCTCGACTACGCCCGGGCCTACGGCGAGCGCCTCTTGCGCCTCCAGGACGAGGCCGGCTATTTCCCCGGCTGGCTCCATCCCGAGACCCACGCCTCCGGTCCGGTCATGAACCGGACGCCCGAATCGAGCCTGAGCGCGACGTTCCTGTTGAAGCTCGCCGACATGACGGGCGAGCCCCGCTTCCGGGCGGCCGCCCTGCGGGCCGTCGACGCAGTCGTCGCGGACATCGTGCCGCGCGGCCGCTGGCTCGATTTCGAGACCTTCTGGTCGTGCAGCGCCTGGGGCAAGGACCGCTACCTCGACCGCCCGGTCGAGCGCAACGCCCTCTACAAACAGAACACGCTGTCGATGTTCTGGACCGCCGAGGCCCTGCTCGCGGCCTGGCGCGCGACCGGCCGCGCCCTCTACCTCGACTGGGGGCGGCGGACGCTTGACGAGCTGTCGATGGCCCAGCAGGTCTGGCAGCCGCCGTTCATCCACGTCCCGGCCCTCGGCGGCTTCGGGGTCATGAACGCCGACGGCGAGTGGAACGACTCGCGCCAGAGCCTGTTCGCCGAGCTCTTCCTCGACTATGCCGACGCGACGGGGGAGACGGCCTTCCGGGAACGCGGGCTGGCCGCGCTCGAGGCCGGCTTCGTCATGATGTACTGCCCGGAGAACCCGAAGGTCAAGGCCATGTGGGAGCGCGTCTACCCGTGGTTCGGCCCGGCCGACTACGGATTCACCATGGAGAACTACGGGCACGGCGGCCGGACCAGCCCCGAGGGCGAAGGCATGGGCGTGTTCACGATCTACGACTGGGGCAACGGCGCCGCGGCCGAGGCCGTGCTGCGCGTCCTCGACCACCGCCCGGAGCTAAAAAGCGAGCTTGATCCCCAGCGATAGCTCCAGGGCGTAGAGGTTCAGCATATTCTGGGCCAAGGGGTCGGTGTCGCGGATGGGGGCGGTCCGCGGCAGGTCCTCGAGCCACGTCTTGACGAGATCGTAGCGGGCCTTGACGCAGGCCGCCAGGCGCGGGGTCAGCCGGTACTCGAGACCGCCGCCGAGCTGGAGGGCCAGGCGATCGACGAAGTCCCGGCGCCCGGCCAAAGCCTCGTCGTCGGGAGCGTAGCCGAAGATCGCGAATCCCACCCCGATCAGGGCGTAGGGGAGGACGCGGCCTCGGCAGAACGGATACCAGTGGTGATCGACGAGGACCGTGGTCTTCGCGAGTCAGCCCGTCGACAGCCCGGGCCGGTCTTCGGTCGCCGCCGCGCCCTCGGCGACGGGCACGGTGAAGCGCTCGACGAGGATCTCGACCGCGGCGTGCCGGCCGGTCCGGAAGCACAGGCCGGCGCCGTAGCGCGGGCCGCGCCCGAAGTCTCCGGCGCCGTATGTGGCCAGGCCGAAGTCCACGACCGCCCCGACCGACCGACGGGCCGAAAGCCCGTCGCCGGGGCCCGCGACGGCCGAGGCCGGCCAAACCAGGACCGCCAGGGCGGTTAAAGCCGCGAATGCGGCCGCCGTGAGGACATCCGCGAGCGCCGTGCTCCCTCTTCCGAACCTGTGTCTGTTCCTTGTCGGGACCATGTTCCCCTCCGCGCTAGAACTGCCAGGTCGCGAACACCCGGGCCTCGAGGAGATGGCGGGAGCCCGGTTCGTCGGCCGAGCCAGCCCAAGCGGGCCGAAGCCGTAATGCGCGCCTCGGGGCCCGGCCTGAAGGTCGAGGTCCAGCCGGCCGTGAACGAGGAGCCGCAGACCCGCATGGTGTCGATGCCGTAGTATTCGTAGTGCTGATAGAGGCCGGCGAAGTGCGATGAGCCGCGCGGGCCATCCCAGCGTTTGCCGACGAGCGCGCCCCGGATGGCCAGCGACAGGTGGGGCTTGTCGGGGCCCCAGCGGAGACGGCCGGCGACGGTGAAGACGTCGTAAGGCCGCCCCGTCCAGCCCGCGCCGGCCGGATCGCCGTAGCGCAGCGTGAAGCCCAGGACGGGCGCGATCCGGGTGCCCGTCAGGCCGGCGCTGCGGGCGATGACGGGACCGGTCAGGACGAGCTCCCCGTCGAGGATGCGGCCGAGATCGGGACTGCCGGGCAGCCACGGCTCTTCGTCCTTGTGGCCGTTGAGCAGGCGGTTGACGCCGCCGACGGGATCGAGGACCGTCCCGGCGGCCTCGCGCCAGATGCGGCCGAGCCCGCGGGCGCCCTTCTTGCGGACCAGGGCCGAGAAGCGGTAGCCGATCTCGCCGATGGCGATGCCGCCCGACGAGGTCGTGATGAGGTCGTTGATGGAAGGCCGGTACTTCTCCATCATGACCTCCCACATCAGGCTGCCGCCGATGGCGCACAGGGACGACCCCCAGAAGCCGAGGCCGTTGGCCCGGCCGGCGCTGTAATAGAGGTAGCCGTGGTAGGGATGGTGGTAGAAGTTGACGAAATACATGCTGCGGTCCCACTCCCAGCCGTCGCGGATGTTGTCGCGGATGGTTTCCCAGCTGATATAGGAATAGTAGGCGTTGCCGACGTAATGGAGGAAGGCCCAGACGCCGAAGTTGAGGCCGGCGACCTCGCCGGCGGCCAGGAGCGGCTTGGGGTGGAACTGGAGGGCGGCGGGCGGAGGGGCGGGTGAGGCCTCCGGGGCAGGCGAAGCGGGGGCGGGATTGGCGGGCGCGGAGACGCCGGACACGGGAAGTGCCGGAGACGGGGCTGGGGCGGGAAGGCAGAAGTTGAGGGCGAGGCTGATGGCAAGGGCGGGAGCGCTGACGGTCCAGGCGTTCATGAGATCCCCCTGTCGTGGTTTTCTGCAGGTCGTTCGGTCGATCGGTCGTTCATCACGGTCCCATCATCGGCCGGGGCGGGGGAAGAATTGTCAAAGGGTTGTGAAGATTCCGTCAATGTCCTGCGCCGTCCTCCCGCCGCTTGACGGGCGGGGCGGGGCTGGTCCATAGTGGGGCGACGCGCGGGCGCCAGTCGATCGGCCGGGCGCGGCGGCGCCCCGGTCGAGGAGGCGGACATGGGCATCGGAACACGGCTCGCGGCGACGGCGTTGGGCGGTTGGCTCGCGGTGTCGGGCTGGGGCTGCGGGCGGGTGAGCGAGACCGGGGCCGGGGCCGCGGGCGCGGGCGGGGCCGCGGGGGGCGTCGCGGTCGGGGCGGGAGCGCCGGCCGGGGCCCTGGCCGTCCTCGACGCGTTGTCGCGGCCCGACCTTCTGCCGCGCTTCCGCGACGGCGTCCGGACCGGGATGGTCTCGAGCTACGACCGCAGCGGGGGGAACGACGACGGCTTCAGCGGCAAATATTCTTTTGTGCGCAAGGAAGCGGACGGGCTCGTCCTGGCCGACCTCGCCGGGCCGGGGGCCATCACCCGCATCCACACGCCGACGCCGACCGAGGACGTCGTCGAGTTCTATTTCGACGGCGAAGAGGCGCCGCGGCTGCGGCTGAAGGTCGTCGAGCTGTTCGACGGCACGCGGCCGCCGTTCGTCGCGCCGCTCGCCGGGTGGGGAGGCGGGGGCTATTTCAGCTACGTGCCGCTGACCTACCGCAAGTCCTGCAAGATCCTGCTGCGCGCGTCGGCCTTCCAGTTCTACGACATCAACTACGCCGTCTTCCCGGACGGGACCGATGTGCCGACCTACGAAGAACCGCCGGCGCCGGACTTCGCGGCGCGGCTCGAGCGGGCCGCGGCGCTCCTGCGGCGGACGGGGACGGACGTGAGTGACGCGATGGCCCCGGCGGCGCCGGGGGCCGGGGACGCGGGAGCGCTTTCGCGGAAGACCGTCAGGGTCGCGCTCGCCGCGGGGGCGAAGGCGACGCTCTTCGAGAGCCGCCGGCCCGGACGGATCGTCGGGCTGCGGCTCGGGCCGGCCGCGGCTTTCGCCGGCGACGGGCGCGATATCCTGCTGCGGGCGTACTGGGACGGCGACGCGGAGCCCGCGATCGACGCGCCGGTGGGCGACCTCGTCGGCTTCAGCTTCGGCGAGCCGGCGGCGCGGTCGCTTCTGTTCGGCACGGCGGCAGACGGGCGCGGGTATCTGTATTTTCCGATGCCCTTCGGACGGTCGGCCCGGATCGAGCTGGTCGACGAGAGGAGCGGGGGCGAACCCGTCGAGGTCGAGGCGGAGATCGTCACGGCGGCGGCCGGTAGGGGCCCGGACGAGGGCCTGTTCTATGCCAGGTGGCGGCGCGAGGATCCGTGCGAGACGGGGCGGCCGTACACTTATCTGAGCGCGAGAGGGCGAGGCCACGTGGTCGGGGTCGCCCTGCAGGCCCAGGGCCTCGAATCGGGGCACACCGGATTCTTCGAGGGCGACGACCGGGCCGTCATCGACGGCGAGTTGGCCGTGCCGGGGACGGGCTCGGAGGATTCCTTCAACGGCGGCTGGTACGACGTGCCGGGGCGGTGGGAGAAGCGGCTGTCGCTCGCGCTGAGCGGTTGCCTCGACTACAAAAAGCCGCTGGCCCGGACGGGCGGGTACCGGTTGTTCCTGAACGACGCCTACGCGTTCGCTAAGTCGATCGACTACACCATCGAGCACGGTCCCGAGGGCAACGCCGTGCCGACCGACTACGCGAGCGTCGTGTACTTCTACGCCGAGGGGAGGCCTGAGGGCTTGGAACCGGGGCGGCCGGCGGAGGAGCGGCGCGTGGCGGGGCTCGATCGCGTCGTCTTCGTGCCCGGCTGGAGCGTGCCCATCCGCACGACGTCGTTCGAGAACGCGACCTTCGCCAAAGCGGTGGTGGCGGCGGGGGACAAACGGGTCCGCGTCTTCTCGTTGAGGACGGGCGGGGCCGACATCTTCGGGCCCCACCATGTTTCCTTCGTCTGCGACTTGCCGGAAGCGGGGAGTTACCGGGTTTCGATCAAAGCCGTGCTCGGGCCCGACCAGGGCATCGTGCGGATCTACGAGAGGGACCGGCCGGCGGGCCGGTCCGTCGACCTGTACGCGGCCGAGAGGACGGTGGGAGAGCCGGCCGAGCTCGGGGTGTTCGCGCTGGAGAAGGGCGACAACGTGGTCTACTTGAACCTGGTCGGCGCGAATCCCAAGGCCAAGGGCATGGGCTTGGACTTGACGGAGATCATTTTCGAACGGGTGAGATGAGAGATGGGAGGCCGGGGTGATCTTGAGGTTTTGACCCCGAAAAAAGTGAAAAAAGGGCCGTTTTCGGGCCCTTAAGGAGACGTAACATGAAGAATAATATGAAGAAGCTGGGGTCTGACCCCAAGATCTATATCGTCATCATGGCCGTGGTGGCCGCGCTGCCGTTCCTCCTGGTGCGGTTGTTCGGCCCTGGGGCGGCGAACGGGGCCGGGGCCAAGATCCCCGCGCCGACGCTCGAGATGAACGTCTCGGACGAGGGCGCCGCCTGGGCCGCCGAGACCCTGGCCGGGCTGACGCTCGAGAAGAAGATCGCCCAGCTCGTCACGTCCGACATCGCCGGCGGCTATATCGCCGACGGCGACCCGCGGCTCGAGCGCTGGCTGGCGCTGGCGCGCGACCACGGCCTGGGGATGTTCGTCCTCTACGGCGGGACGCCGCGCGACGCCGCCCACCTCCTCAACCGCCTGCAGGGGGCGGCCGAAGTGCCGCTCCTCATCTCGGCCGACTTCGAGGGCGGGCCGGGCCAGCAGATCGTCGGGGCCAGCGAATTCCCGGCCAACATGGCCTTCGCCGCGGCCGGCTCGGAGGACCTCATGTACCGGGCCGCCTCGGCCGCGGCCGTCGAGGGCCGGGCCATGGGCATCCACTTGACCTACACGCCGGTCTGCGACATCGCCTGGGACCCCGACAACCCGGCCGAGAGCGTGCGGTCGTTCGGCGGCGACCTCGACCGGCTCGACCGCATGGTCAAGGCCTACGTCCACGGCTACCACGACCACGGCATGCTGACCTCGGCCAAGCATTTCCCGGGCCGGGGCGACGTCCGGAACATGCCCCAGAACCCGGGCTGGGCCTGGATCGACAAGCCGGCCGCCGCGGTCGAGGCCCAGGAGTTCCGGGCCTTCAAGAGCGGCATCGACGCCGGCGTCGATTTCGTCATGACCGAGCACATCGCCGTGCCGTCCGTCGCGGACGGGTCCGAGCTGCCGGCGAGCGTCGAGGGCAAGCTCGTCTCCGGATGGCTCAAGGGCAAGCTGGGCTTCCGCGGCATCGTCACCTCGGACGATCTCTGGTACGACCACGTCGCGGCCCGGTTCGGGGCCGAGGAGGTCGCGGTCAAGGCCTTCGAGGCCGGCCACGACGTCATCCTCAAACCCAAGGACCCCATGGCGACGGTCGCGGCGCTGGCGGCGGCGGTGCGGTCGGGGCGGATCCCGGAGAGCCGCGTCGACGAGGCCGTGCGCAAGCTCCTGACGCTCAAGGCCCGGCTGGGGCTCCACAAGCACAGGTTCGTCGACGAGGGCGCCGTCGGCGCCTCCGTCGGCACGGCGGCCCACGCGGCCCTGGTCCAGGAGGTCGCCGACCGGTCGCTGACCATGATCAAGAACGAGGGGGCGGTGCCCCTGGCGGCGGGGGCGGCGCCGCGGCTCGTCAACATCTCCGTGCAAAAGGCCGGCGACGATCCCATGCCGGCGCTGTTGGCCGGGAAGCTGGCCGCGGCCTTCCCGGGCGCGCGGAGCTTCGCCCTGCGGCCGGAGCTCGATCCCGCCGTCTACGACGCGGCCTGGAAGGCCGTGGGGGAGTCGGACCTCGTGGTCCTTTCGCTCTTCGTGCCCCGCAACCGCATGGGCGATCCGGCGCCGTTCCGCGAGGCCGACCTGATCCTCCTGAAGAAGATCGTCGCGGCCAAGCCGAAGGCCGTGGTGGCCATGTCCTACGGCAATCCCCAGCTCGTCCGCAAGATCCCGGATGTCGCGGCTTTCCTGGTCGGTTACGGCGAGCGGGGCTGGTTCGGCAACCAGGCCGTCTACTTCGATTCGTTCATCAAGGCGCTCAAAGGCGAACTGAAGCCGTCGGGCCGCCTGCCGGTCAAGGTGAGCGACGCCTACGGCATCGGCTCCGGGCTCTGAAAATGGGGACGTTTCTATTTATTCTATTCATCCGGCGTTCATGAGATGAAAAATCAAAATAGAAACGTCCCCATTAATTAGAGCGGGAAAAGGCGGACCATGACGACGCCGTGGCGGGCGACGTAGGCCTCGAAGGCGCCGTCGCGGACGCCGACGTCCTTCTGGCGCCACAGGTCGCGGACGCGCCGCGGGCCGGCGATGCCCAGGTCGCTCCACGACGCCGTGACCGCCGCCAACCCCTCGCCGCGGTTGAAGAGGCCGACGGCGAGAGAACCGTCCTCGAGCTCGCGGGCCCAGACCTCGAGGTCGCCCGTCTTCGTGACGCGCCGGCCGGGCTTGCCGAGCGGGTCCTGGTCGACCTCGATGATCTCGTCGTTGGTCAGCAGGCCCAAGGTGAAGTCGTCGAGGCGGGTGATGTCGCCGCTGAAGATGAGCGGGGCCGCCACGAGCGACCAGAGCGAGACGTGCGTGTACTGCTCGTTGGGGGACAGGGGCGAGGCCTCGTTGCCGCCCTCCTTGCGGTCGGCGACGAAGGCCGAGCTCAGGATGCCGATGAGCAGGTAGTCGGGGTCGTTCCAGCCCCCCGGGCCGCCGTAGCGGTGGAGCCCGTTGGCGGAGTAGACGTCGAAGCCGTCTCGGAAGAGGTTGCCGACGACGTCGTGACCGAGGTCGCCGGCGGTGCGCCAGCTGTGGCCGCCGACGGCCCGGCCCCACTCCCAGACCCGGCCCATGCCGTACTGGCAGAGGTTGAGGACGATGTCGCGGGGCTGGGCGGCCAGCAGGCCGCTGATGCGCTCGTAGGGCCGGCGGAGCTCTTCGGGGTTCGTCTCGTCGGCCGTGTCGCCGTAAGAGCACCAGTCGTATTTGAGGAAGTCGAAGCCCCATTCGACGAAGCGGCGGACGTCGAGCTCCTCGTGGCCGGCGGCGGCCGTGAACCCGGCGCACGTCCGCGGGCCCGGCGAGGTGTAGATGCCGGCCTTGAGCCCCTTGGCGTGGATGTAGTCGGTCATAGCCTTCATGTCGGGGAAGTAGGCGTTGGCGTTGATCATGCCGCCCGCGTCGCGGGGCTCGCCGCGGCGCCCGGGGTCGTCGGACTCGGGGCGGACCGACCAGCAGTCGTCGATGTTGACGTACATGTAGCCGTGGTCCATCATGCCGCTCGCGACCATGGCGTCGGCGGCCGACCGCATGATGGCGTCGCTGACGCGGTTCTCCCAGACGTACCAGCTGTTCCAGCCCATGTGGGGCGTCAGGGCCAGGGTCGGGCCGCAGACGATGCGGAAGGGCCGCGAGGCCGTGCCGCGGGCGTTGGCCGCCGTGAAGACGACGTCGTATGCGCCGGCCGCGGCGAGCGAGCCGGTGATCTGTCCGGTGGCCGTGTCGAGGACGAGGCCCTCGGGCAGGCCCTCGACCCCGTAGGTCATCGGGCGGTCGCCGGTCACGGGAATGGTGAAGAGGAAGGGCGAGCCGGGGCGGACGCCGAAGACGCGGGCGCCGTTGATGCGGGGCGCCGGGCCGGGCTTGGGCGTCAGGACGAGCTTCGGTTCGGCGGCGTCGAGCGCGAGGGGAAGCGCGAGGGCGAAAATGAGGGCGATGGCGAGGGCATTTCTCTTCATGTCCGGTCCTCCTTCGTATCGTCCCCCGATTATAAAGAAGGGACCGGGTCTTCGTAAACGCCGAATTTCCGCCGGGCCCGCGAAGGCAGGTCCCTCGGATTGGCATTGCGGCCCCGTTTTTGTTAATCTTATCGACCGGCCATGGAGAGGAGACACCCCATGCAAAACCCTCGTCGGCTCGTTCCCGTCGTCGTCTGCCTGATCGCGGCCGCGGCGCTCGTCGCCGCCGCTCCCGCGCAGGCCCCGGTCAAGAACCCCTACGCCCCGGACAAGGTGGAGCCGGGATCGGTCGAGGCCATCGCCAAGTTCACGACCGATCCGCGCTTCGGCAACCCGTGGGTGGCCTACCTGCCCGATTCGGACACGGTGCCCTCGCCCATGGAATACCTCGGCCGCGTCGTCGGCGCCGCCGGCGAGCTGTCGTCGGTCTCGCAGATCTACGGCTACTTCCGCAAGCTGGCCGAGACCTCGCCGCGCGTTCGGCTCCAGACGATCGGTAGGACCGAGGAGGGGCGCGACATCCTGCTCGCCGTCATCGCCGACGAGGCCGGCCTCCGTGACCTCGACCGGCTCAAGGCCGCCGCGGCCGCGCTGGCCGATCCCCGCAAGACCACGCCGGACGAGGCCGAGGCCCTCATCGCCGCGGCCCGGCCGGTCTACTATTTCAACGCCGGCCTCCATTCGACCGAGCTCGGCAGCCCCGAGATGGTCATGGAGATGGCCTACCGGCTGGCCGTCTCGGACCAGCCCATGATCCAGCGCATCCGCAGCGAGGTCCTGGTCCTCATCAACCCCGTCTCCGAGCCCGACGGACGCGACAAGCAGGTCGATTGGTTCTACCGCTACCTCAAGGGCAAGACCGATTTCGACGCCCTGCCGCCGACCTCGCCGCCGTACTGGGGCTTCTACGTCTTCCACGACAACAACCGCGACTCGCACCAGGAGGCGCTGCAGCTGTCCAAGGCCGTCAGCCGGATGTTCTTCGAGTACCATCCGCAGGTCGTCCACGACCTCCACGAGTCGCTGCCGCTCCTCCAGACCTGGAACGGCACGGGGCCGTTCAACACGAACATCGACCCCATCCTGCTCAACGAGTGGTTCGCCATGTCGTTCGCCGAGCTGGGGGCCCTGACCTCGGCCGGCATGCCCGGCGTCTGGACGTGGGGCTTCAGCGACGGCTGGGAGCACGTCTTCCTCGATTCGATCGCCGTCAACCACAACAGTATCGGCCGCGGCTACGAGACCTTCGGCAACGGCACGGCCGAGACCGTCGAGCGCGTCCTGAGGGCGAACGAGGAGCGCTACGCGGGGCGGCCCGCGACGAGCCAGGAGTGGTACCGGCCCATGCCGCCGCCGCGCAAGTTCATGTGGTCGCTGCGCAACAACACGAACTACATGCAGAGCGGCTGCCTGGCGGCCCTCGACTACACGGCCAAACACGCCAAGGAGATGCTGCGCGACTTCTACCGCAAGGGCTGGAACGCGTGGCAGAAGGGCGTCAAGGGCGGGCCGTACGCCTTCGCCATCCCGGCCGACCAGGGCGATCGGCGGCGGGTCGCCGACATGGTCGACCTGCTCGTCGCCCACGGCATCGAGGTCGGGCGGGCGGCGGAGGCGTTCAAGGTGGCGGAAGGGGAGTTCTCGGCCGGGACGTACGTCGTGCGGCTCGACCAGCCCTACCGCGGCTACGCCGTCGACCTGCTGACGCCGCAGTCGTTCCCGACCGACGCGGTCTACGAGCCTTACGACGACGTGTCGTGGGCGCTGCCCGTCCACTACGGGCTCGAGGCCAAGAGGATCGACGACGCCAAGGTCATGGACGCGGCGGTCGTCAAGCTCGAGCCGGTGGGCGCGGTCGGCGCGGCGGCCAGGACGACGGGGAAGGTCGAGGGCAAGGGCCCCGTCTACCTGCTGAAGGACACGGGCCAGGAGGGCGTGCTGGCGCTGCGGGCGCGGCTGGCCGCGTTCCACGTCGAGATCGCCGAGAAGCCGTTCAAGGCGGGCGAGGTCGAATACCCGGCCGGGTCGTGGATCATCGCCGACCAGAAGGGGCTGGCGGAGGCGCTGGCGAAGGCGGCGGGCGAACTGGCCCTCGACTTCGCGAGCGTCGCGACGGTGCCGGAGGGCGTCGCCAGGCACGAATCGCGGCTGCCGCGCATCGCGGTCTGGCACACTTGGGCCGACACCGAGGCCGTGGGCTGGATCCGGTACGTGCTCGATCGGGAGAAGGTCCCTTACAATTATATCCGTGACGAGGATGTGCGGGCCGGGCGGCTGCGCGAGAAGTACGACGTGCTCGTCTTCGGCCACAACTATCTCGGGCTGCAGGACCAGATCCACGGCATCGACAGGAAGTTCGGGCCGATGGCCTACCAGAAGACCAAGGAGACGCCGAACCTGGGCGTGCCCGACGCCTCGGCGGACATCACCGGCGGCATCGGCTGGCTGGGCGTGGCCAAGATCGAGGAGTTCATCCAGGCGGGCGGCGTGTTCATCGCCCTGGGCAACGGGTGCGCCCTGCCGCTCGAGGGCGGGCTGGTGCGCGACGTCTACCGCCAGCGCGGGGCGTTCTTCACGCCTGGGTCCGAGCTGCGGGCCAAGTTCGTGCGGACGGATCACCCGCTGGCCTACGGCTCGCCCGAGGTCACGTCGGTCTTCCGCAGCGGCATGCCGGTCTACGAGGTGGCGCGGGCGTCGCGCGGCAGCGTCGTCATGCAGTGGGGGACCAAGCTCCGGGCCGAGGACCGCGAGGAAGAGAAGGCGGCGGAGGCCGGGAAGGCGGAGGGAAGTGGCGCGGGCGGGGCGGCGGCAGGAGCTTCCGGCGCGGCGAGCGCGGTCGATGCGGCTAAGAAACCCGAGCCCAAGATGCTCGTCAGCGGCGCCCTCAAGGGCGAGGACGAGCTCCAGGGCCGGCCGGCCATCATGGACTTCGCGGTGGGCAAGGGCCGGGTCGTGGCCTTCAACTTCAATCCCATCCACCGCGACCTCAACCGCTCCGACCACCGGCTGCTCTGGAACGCCCTCATCAATTGGAATGCCCTCGGGGTCAGACCCCAGGAAGTCAAGTGAATACAGGAAGTTAAGTACAAATAGCGAGTTTGGCTGCAGTTTGAGGACGATGTTTTTGGGGCCAAAAACATCAAATTAGGATCTTACCGGCAGCGGTCCTCCAGGATCGGGGATTCTTTCGTTTTTGGCCCCAAAAAAGCGGTTCTTATTGATTGGCAGGCTCTCCCTTTGCATGATAAATATCAGATAATATTCGAGAAGCTGGGGTCTGACCCCAAATGAATCAGGTCTCCGACCTGACGAGAAAGATGTAGTCGAGGCCGAAGCGGGCGCCGGGCCGGGCGGCGGGATTGGCCGCGAGGGCCCGGACCTCGAGCGTGTTGTCGCCCTCGGCGAGGTCGAAGACGCCGATGCGGGCCCGGGTCCAACCGAGGCCCTCCGAATAGCAGTCCCAAGCCCCGGTCCCGCTGCGCCCGCCGTTGACCGCGAACTCGAACCGGCCGTAGTCGGGTGACTTGCAGAGATTGAGCTCGACCGCGTAACGCCCCGCTCTGAGGACGGTGAAGCGGACCGCGAGGCGGCCGCCGGGCTCCGCTCCCGACCAGACGAGGTGTTCCGCTCCGGAGCAATTGGCCAGCCGCTCCCGGCCTGCCTTCCCGCCGTGCGCCGCGAAGCGGAGCGCCTCGCCCTCGAGCGGCTCGAGCATGTCCGCGCGCGGGCCGAGGTCGACGGGGGCGAGCGCCGCCGCGTCGACCGGGACCGGTCCCGGCGTGCCGGGCGCCGCGTACCAGTAGACGACCTGGGCCCAGGTCGGGACGCACGGCATCCAGTGCCAGATCTCCTGGTCGAAGCGGACGGACGCGCGGTACGGCAGGGCGTCGAGGACATACCAGCGGTTGAGGCTGATGTGGCCGCCGCTCGCCGGGCCGTCGACCCGCGTCTGGGCGTGGTAGGGGCGCGTGAACGGCCGGTTGTCGCCGTAGGCGTAGCCGTAGTCGTCCTCGGTGCCCGTGCCGAACGTGCTCGGGAACGGCTCGCCGTCGATGGCGATCTTCTGGTCGCCCTCTCCCCACCAGATGAGCCCGTCGTTGGCGATCTCGTAGACCGTGCCGACGACCTTGCCTGCCCCCGTCGTGTCGAGGACGTTGGTGTCGAAGGGCGGCCAGGTGAGGCGCGTGAGCGTCCGCCATTGAGCGCGAAGGTGGTAGCTCCGGGCGGTGAACGGTCGAGCCGCGATGCGCAGGGCGAGCTCGACGGTCAGCGGCGCCCGCCCGTGATTCGTCAGGCGCAGGTCCATCGAACGGGCGAAGGGCATGGGCAGCCGGCTGGTCATCCGTCCCGTCCCGTCGACGGTGAAGAACAGGTTCTCGTAGGGATTGACGCCAGGCCCGGAGCCGAAGAAGTCCCCGAGCGGCACGGCGATCGAGGGCTCGCCGTCGAAGGCGATCTCGAGCCCGAGGCAGCGGTACGCGTTGTGGGCGCGCAAGGGATCGGTCCAGGGTCCGTCCTCACGGGTGCCGAGGACCCGGGCCGACCATTCGAGGACGGTCCTGGCGCCGTCGACACGGGGGAGCGAAGCCGTCCCGCCGGGAGCGACGGTCAGGCGGGCGACGGCCCATTCGTTCCCGCTCGTCGCGCCTTCGTCCGGAGCGACCGCCTTGGCCGGAGCCGCGAGCAGGCGGGCCGTTCGGGCCGCCGCGACGGACCAATCCGCCGCCTTGGCCGGGTCGAACGTCTCGACGGACGTGCCCGCCTCGTAGGTCCGGAAGCCGATCTCGTAGTAGAGGCGGAGGGGGCGTTCCGTCTCCTCAACCGTGATCTTGAGCGACGAGGCGTAGGGGAGGGGAAAGTAGAGGTTCCCGCCCGTGCCGCTGACGTAAGAGAAGTCGGGGCCGAACGGCTTGCCCAGCCCCTTGAACAGGTCCGCGAACGGGAGGGCCAGGCGGGGCGCGGCCTCGCCGTCGAAGTAGAACCGGGCCGTTGCGGCGAGACCGGGATTGGCCGACCAGAAGCGGGTGACCGTTCCGGGCCCCGTCAGGTCCGCGAGCACGTGTTCCTTGCGGCCGTCGGCCGTCGTCTCGGTCCGAACGTATTGGCCGACGTCGCGGTTGGCGAACCAGCCGGCGTCGTCGCGGCCCTTGTGGCTTTCGCGGTCGTAGCTCGAGGCCTGGGCTTGCTTGAAGAACGGTTGTGGGCGGAGGACGAGGGCGTCGAGGTCGACCATTTCGCCGAGGAGGGACTCGACCGTCACGGGCGGGACGCGGGGGCGGGCCGTCGCCGGGCCGCGGCAGGAGAACGCGGTGACGGCCAAGCCGAAGACCGCAAGGATCCGGATGAGACGATGCCGAGGCCCGAGCGTATTGCGTTGTTCGTTCATATCAGCCGCCTCCGTCGCGCTTTCTGTCATTTTGCCTCTTGCCGGGATGCGGTTTCAATGAGAAAGATGGGCGCTCCCCGATAACTGCGGGGTCAGACCCCAGGATATCAAATATGATCAGAAAGATAGATCCAGAAAACGAGTTCGGCTCCAGTTTGAACTTGATGCTTTTTAAGCCAAAAACATCACCAGAGTGCGTTCTCGACGATGCCGATATAGCTTACTAAGGATTTTCTCTTTTTGACCCAAAAAAAGTGATCGTTATTGCTTGGGGAGCCTGCTGAAATTAAGGTAATTGTAAGATAAATATCAAGAAGCTGGGGTCTGACCCCGATCAGCCCCGATCAGAATCCGATGACGAGGGGCAGGCCGAAGCAGAGGACCGTCAACTGATATTCATGGAGGAGCTGTTCGCTGGCCAGGCCGGCCGGCCTCAACGACAAGCTCGAGCGGATGACGCCCACATATGGGAGGATGCGCGCCCTCTCCCCGACGGCGATCTCCCGGTAGAATCCCAGGCCCAGCGTCATCGACTTGAACTTCATCCGCCAGGCGTATTCTTCGTGCAGGGACGAGAACACGTCGCCGTTCTTCCGGCCCATGAACACCGACAGCGCGACGGGCGGCGGCCCGGACGGGCCATGTTCGAAACCGAGCGGCGGCAACTCCTGCCCGAACTCTCTAAAAGCCACGGCCGGCCACGTTTCCGCTTCTTGCCCCTCGCCCCGTTTCGAAACGCCGCCACCGAGGCCGGTTATGACCTGAGGGATGTCGAGAGCCAAGCGAGGGAGTCCGGGCGCGCTCGTTCCGCCCGTGCCGCCGGTCTGGTCCGTCACCTCGGCGCCTCGGGCGTCGTGCGCGTCGCGGGAGTTGCGCGTATCGTGCGTATCGCGGCCGGGGACCTCCGCCAGCGTGAAGGCCCGCGTCTCCCGCTTGCTCCCGCCGGCGCCCATACTGGCCGAGGCGATGACGAGCGCGGCCCCATCTCGCCCGCCCGTGTTCACCGACGCCCGCGTCCGAACGTCCTGCCCGCCTTTTTCGTCCTGTCCGAGCGCTCCCGACCCCGCCAAGGCCTCAACCGGAAGCGCCCACAAGCCCGCCAAGACCAGGGCGAGGGCGAATACGGCGGTCCGGAACGATGCCGGCTCTTTCCGGCCACAGACGAACAGCGCCCTTGTCATAGCCCTCCCAGTCTGAACCGCCCCCGGTCCGGGAGCCATCCCCCCCAGGGGTGATTGGTTAGGGGAAAATGATATATAATCCGCCTATCTCGTCCGGAGGTGCGCTACCATGACCCGACACGCCCTGATCGTCCTCATCGGCCTCGCCCTCGTCGCCGTCGTCTCCTGCAAGTCCGGGGACGGCACCGGAGCCGCGCCCGACCCCGAGACCGCCAAGGCCATCGAGGCCGCCGCGGCCGCCAACGCCGATAATCCCTTCTTCAAGCCCTACGGCACGACGTTCGACGTCCCTCCCTTCGACAAGATCACGAACGACCACTTCCTGCCGGCCATCGAGCAGGGCATCCGGCTCGAGAAGGCCGAAGTGGACGCGATCGTCGCCAACAGCAAGAAGCCGACCTTCGAGAACACCGTTGCCGCTCTCGACCACGCCGGCATTTTCCTCTCCGAGGTCAACGCCGTCTTCGGCGCCCTGCAGGGGGCCCACACCAACGACGAGCTGCAGGCCCTGGCCCGCAAGACCGCGCCCATGCTGGCCGCCCACAACGACGACATCAGCCTCAACGAGGGCCTGTTCGCCCGCGTCAAGGCCGTCTACGACAAGCGCGACAGACTCGAGCTCGACCGCGAGGAGCTGTTCCTGCTCGAGAACACCTACAAGGACTTCGTCCGCGGCGGGGCGCTCCTCGACGCCGCCGGCAAGGCCCGCCTGCGCGAGCTCAACCAGGAACTGTCGCTGCTGTCCGTCAAGTTCGGCGAGAACGTCCTCGGCGAGACCAACGCCTTCAAGCTCGTCATCGAGAAGAAAGCCGACCTGGCCGGGCTGCCCGCGTCCGTCGTGGCCATGGCCGCCGCGGCCGCCAAGCAGGCCGGGCTCCCCGAGGGCCGCTGGCTCTTCACCATCCACGTCCCGAGCATGACGCCGTTCCTGACCTATTCGGAGCGCCGGCCGCTCCGCGAGACCCTCCACCGGGCCTACTTCATGAAGGGCGACAACGGCGGCGAGCGCGACAACAAGGACATTGCCGTCCGGATCGCGCGGCTGCGCGGCGAGAAGGCCCGCCTGCTCGGCTACGCCAGCCACGCCGCCTTCGTGCTCGAGAACAACATGGCCAAGACGCCCGAGCGCGTCGACGCCTTCCTCAAGGAGCTCTGGGACCCGACGCTCGTCAAGGCTCGCGAGGAGGCCGACGCCCTCCAGGCCCTGGCCGACCGCGAGCTCGGCGCCGGCAAGATCCGGATCGCCTCGTGGGACTGGTGGTACTACACCGAAAAGCTCCGCCAGGAGAAGTACGCCCTCGACGAGGAGGCCCTGCGGCCCTACTTCAAGCTCGACAACGTCCGCGACGGCATCTTCATGCTCTGCAAGAAGCTCTACGGCCTCGATTTCGTCGAGCTCCCCGACCTGCCGCGCTACCATCCCGAGGTCCAGGTCTTCGAGGTCAAGGAGGCCGACGGCAGTCACCTCGGCGTCCTGTACATGGACTTCCACCCGCGGCCGAGCAAGCGGAGCGGGGCCTGGTCGGGCGCCTTCCGCCGCGCCTCGTACGAGAAGGGCGTGCGCGTACCGCCCATCTCGACCATCACCTGCAACTTCACGCGGCCGACGGCCGACGCGCCGGCGCTGCTGTCGACCGACGAGGTCGGGACCTTCTTCCACGAGTTCGGGCACTCGCTGGCGACGCTGTTCTCGCAGGGGCGCTACCGTGGCCGGACCGTGGCCCGCGACTCTGTCGAGCTGCCGTCGCAGATCATGGAGCACTGGGCCTTCGAGCCGCAGCTGCTAGACCACTACGCCAAGCACTACCAGACGGGGGAGACAATCCCGGCCGCGCTCGTCGAGAAGATGGACAAGAGCAGCCTCTTCAACCAAGGCTTCATCACGGCCGAGTATCTCGCGGCCTGCATCCTCGACATGGCCTGGCACTCGGCGCCGCCGGCCGACGGGGTCGGGGCGCGCGAGTTCGAGAATGAGGTCATGGGCCGGTTCGGGCTCATCCCGGAGATCGTGCCGCGCTACCGGTCGACCTACTTCAGCCACATCTTCAGCGGC
Organism: Candidatus Aminicenantota bacterium; assembly: GCA_017999365.1. GTDB lineage: Bacteria > Acidobacteriota > Aminicenantia > Aminicenantales > Saccharicenantaceae > RBG-16-66-30. The sequence goes on along the minus strand of JAGNLW010000001.1, from coordinate 116,329 downwards.
GGGTATTCGGCCGGCTACTACGCCTACATCTGGTCCGAGGTCCTCGACTGCGACGCCTACGAGGCTTTCAAGGAGAAGGGCATCTTCGACCGGGCTACGGCCGAGTCGTTCCGCAAGAACGTCCTCGAGCCGTTCGGCACGGAGGACCCCATGGTCCAGTATGTCCGCTTCCGCGGCGCCGAGCCCAAGATCGACGGTCTGTTGAAAAAGCGCGGGCTGAACATCAAGAAATAAAAGCGGGGTCAGACCCCAGCTTCTTGAACGGGATCAGTCATTTAGGCTGAAATATGGGCCCGAAAACAGCCCATATTTGATGTTTTCGGGCCTAAAAACTGCGTACTTCGCCGCCCCTATAAAGGGGCGACGGAGTTTTCTGTTTTTGGCCCAAAAAAGCTAGAAAACGGGGTCGTTTTGGGCCCCAAAATCAAACTATCTTATTGAATAAATTAGGGAAGCTGGGGTCTGACCCCAACTCATGAGTCGCCGGAGGCCTCCGGCTGGTAAAGGATCTCTTCGATCTTGATGGTGCGCTTTCCACCGGGCACGGCCCATTCGATGATGTCGCCGGCCCGGTAGCCGAGTAGCCCCATCCCGAGCGGTGCCAGCACCGAAAGCCTATTCCGATCGATGTCGGCCTCGTGCGGGAATACGAGCGTGTACTCCGTGACCTCTTTTGTCTTCATGTCGCGCATGCGGAATCGCGAGTTCATGGTCACGACATCCGGCGGGATCTCGTGCGGTTCGACGATCACCGCTCGCTCCAGCTCTTTCTGCAGCTCGGCTAGGTGCTCCTTGTTCCTGCCCGCCTGGATGGTCGGGGACATCAGGATATTGGTGAGCTTGTCCCTGTCGACAGACGTAATGTAGATCTGGTGTTCGGCGGTCATGTCACCCTCCGGGTGGTTCGACAGTCGTGTTCCCTTGGGAACAGGTGGATTGAAACCCATTCTATCACAAGCCGTGACTTAAAGCACCCATCACAGAGAAGGGGAATAGGAAAACGGGGTCAGACCCCAGCTTCTTGAATGGGATCAGAAAGATAGGCCGAAAAAGCGGCCCGAAAACTAGCTAATTTAGATGAAATCGGGCCCCAAAATATTGCATTTGATCACTCATGAAGCTGTGGGCGCAAGCTTGCGATTTATGGCCCCAAAAACCTAAAGAATGGGGCCTTTTTTAGCCCCAAAAACGATATATCTTACTGATTAGAATGGAGAAGCTAGGGTCTGACCCCCAACTGCTAGGGTCTGCCCAACTGCTTGACAGGATTCCGGCCGCGGGATGAAAATCGAGCCATGAAAGCCATCGTCGTCTATGAATCGTATTGGGGAAACACCGCGGCGGTCGCCAAGGCCGTCGCCGAGGGCATCGGGCCGGACGCCCGCGCCCTCTCCACGTCCGAGGCCGATGCCGCCGCGCTCTCGGACGCTCACCTCATCGTCACCGGGTCGCCCATCATCGCCTCTTCGGCCTGCCAAGCGACAAGACCCGACGCGACATGCAGGCCCGGCCCGACAAAAAGGCGCCTTCTCCGCCCGACCTGTCACACCCGTCCATCCGGTCTTGGATCGAGGCGCTTCCCAAGACGGGTCGGCCGGGTGCGGGCGAGGGCGGGGTGGGCGTCCCATCCGTCAAAGTCGCCGCCTTCGAGACGGGCTTCAAGATGTCTCCCGGCGGGTCGGCCGCCAAGATGCTGAAGATGCTCGAAGCGCTGGGCTACGCCCCCGTCGCGAAGAAGCAGCGTTTCCTCGTCCAGGGCTCGTACGGACCGGTGAAGGAAGGCGAGCTCGAGCGGGCCAAAGCTTGGGGCGCGGAGCTGGCGAAGACGGTTTAGGCGCTAGAATTCCCGGTCGTCGCGCTTGCAGTAGTAGCTGTACGGGCTGATGTCGAGGCCGCCGAGATAGACCTCGCCCCGGTCGGCCTTCTTGAAGGCCTCGTGCGTCGGGAAACCGTAGAGGATGGGGATGACCTCGTCCTTCTCGCGGCAATAGGGACAAGCGACCTCGTGTTTCTTGGCCGCGCTCCGCTTGGCCGTCCGGTGGCCGCGCAGATGCCCGCTGCCGTTCCCGTGCCCGTGCGCCTGTTCACAGTGCGTGTTCATCGTTCACCTTCCTTCACGTGCTCCCGCTTCTTTCCGGCCCCATCTTAAATCCCGCCAACTAGCCTTCCATCCCCGCGGGGGGTGAAAAGAGGGGTGGTATTCCCCGCCCCGTTGTCATCGGGACCCTCGCGGAGTATAGTCCCCGCTGGAGGGACCGCCGGCCGGGCGAGAGCGTGGGGGGGGGAGTGGTCCGATGAAGATCGAGACCTCGCGATCGACGGAATTCGATGGCTACCGCATCGAGGACGTGGTCTTCCGCGGCGCCTGTCCGCCGGACGACCGCGGAGCCTTCGCGTCCGTCCGCTCCGACCTCGAGGCCCTCATGCGCGCCCGCGACCCCGCCGGCGTCATGCTCGATCTCCTCGACGTCGACGATATCCTGGACGAGGACCTCCGCGAGCTGGTCGATGTCGCCGTCTGTACCGACCGGCCGCTCGACCCCCGGCTCTGCGTGCTGGCCATCAGGATGGTCCCCACGGTCATCAGACGCGATGGCACGCTGGCCCACGGATTGTTCAGCCCCCACGTCCTATCCCTGTCCTCATTCAAGCCAGCCGAAATGGACGAACTCAAGGCACGCCTCGATGCCAGAAAAGGCAAGCCCCACGGCCGGCGGCCGGTCTATTTCCCGGCAACGAAGCTCTGGTTCCTGCCTCCGAAAATGCGTGCGTCACTGGACGAGTCTTCGGGCGACGAGAACCTCTGGCGCATGGGGGAGCCGTCGTTCCTGGGCCTGAGCCTGGACCCGGCCTACCACGGCTACCGGTTCCTCTGGCTGCGATCCTTTCATCCGTCCATCGCCGTCCGGATCGACGTCGAGCCTTCGGGACGGGGCGTCCTGACCGCCAAGAGGCTATCGGGAAAGGGCGGCTATCATCCCGGCCGTCTGGTCGAAGCGCGCTCCAAGGACTTGTCGGCGAGAACCGCGAGGGCCTTCCTTGATCGCCTCGCGCGCGCGGACTTCTGGCACAGCCTGCCCCTGGACAGGTCGGGCCTCGACGGCGCCTATTGGATCCTCGAAGGGGTAAAGGACGGGTCCTATCACATCGAGGAGCGCTGGTCGCCGGCGAGGGGCGCCTTCCGGAACGCCTGCCTCTTTCTGCTGGAGCGCTCGGGGCTGGACATCGATCCCGTCTACTGAGCCTCTCCGGCTTGACATGGGCTGCGGCCGGCCGCAAAATCACCTCGAGGGAACGACATGCTCGGAGCGATCGCCGGCGATATCATCGGCTCGGTCCACGAATTCGGCCTGACCAAGACCAAGGACTTCCCGCTCTTCGGCCCCCGTTGCCGCTTCACCGACGACACGGTTATGACCGCGGCCATCGCCCAGGCCATCCTCACCGACGGCGACTACCGCCGCGCCGCGCTCGACTTCGGCCGCCGCTACCCGGGCAGAGGATACGGGGGTTCCTTCCGGCAGTGGCTCGCCGCCGCCGACCCGCAGCCCTACGGCAGTTACGGCAACGGCGCGGCCATGCGCGCGAGCCCCGTCGGGTTCGCTTTCTCCTCGGTCGACGAGGTCCTGCGGGAGGCTGCCCGCAGCGCCGCCTTCAGCCACGACCATCCCGAGGGCGTCAAGGGCGCCCAGGCCGCGGCCCTGGCCGCCTTCCTGGCCCGCACGGAGCGCGACAAGGCCCTCGTCAAAGCCGAGATCGCCTCCCGCTTCGGCTACGACCTCGACCGGACGGTCGACGCGATCCGTCCCGCATACACGCACGTCGAATCCTGCCAGGAGACCGTGCCCGAGGCCGTCATCTCGTTCCTCGAGTCGACCTCGTACGAGGACGCCGTCCGGAACGCGGTCTCGCTCGGCGGCGACGCCGACACTCTTGCCTGTATCGCCGGCGGCATCGCCGAGGCCTTCTACGGTCCCCTCCCGCCCGAGATCGTGACCGAAGTCCGCGAGATCCTCACCCCCGAGCTCCGGGACATCGTCGATCGCTTCTATCGGCAGCTTCCCCGATGAAAAAAACCCGGAAGAAATCCGCCGACACCCGGTCTAAGAGCGTGCGAGGAGGGACCTCGGTGTTCGGCAAGACCCATCACAATGTCTACGTCGTCTACCTGAAGAACCCGAACGGGGACGGCCGGGCCGGATACTACGTCGGCATGACCGGGCTCGACCCGCGGAAGCGCTTCGAGAACCACAAGAACGGCATCAAGGCCGCCGCCGTGGTCAAGAAGTACGGCGTCCGGCTCGTGCCGGTCCTCTACGAGCACCTCAATCCGATGTCCTTCGGCGCGGCCCAGGTCATGGAGGTGGAATTGGCCGAGGACCTGCGCAAGCGCGGCTATGTGGTCTTCGGCGGGCACTGAACCCGCTCCGGAGAGCCCTGCCGGTCCATCTCCTCGACCGCCAGTCCGATCTCCCGGATGAGCGCCGGCGCGTCCATGAGGCGGGCCCGGAAAATCCGAAGAAGTTCGCGGTAGTACCAGAGCTGTGCTTCCCGTGGGGCGTTGAATCTCTCCCAGACCGAAGGCCCGTGCTGCCGGAGGTCGGCGGCGATGGCCCGGGCGTTATGGAGCTTGTCGGAAGCCGACACCAGGAGCACCGAGCGGTCGGCGGTTTCGAGATGAGCGATGTAGGCCGCCTTGCGGTCCCGCCAGGGGGGCTTCGGATGCCCGCTCGAATCACTGCATCCCTCGACGATGCGAAGGACCTCCGGGCCGAACCGGGCGACGGTCGCCTTGGCCTCTTCTACGGGAGCGATATCTTCGATGGCATCATGGAAGATCGCGGCGATCGCCTCGTCCTCGTTCGCCCCATGCTCGAGGGCGATGGCGCACGTTCCCAGCAGATGCGAGATGTACGGGATGTTGCCGCCCTTCTTGCTCTTCCCGGCGAACATGATCGCGGCCACCTTGAGGGCCTCGGCGAACTTCGGGGTCGTCGGCTCGGGCTTGTCCATCAGATCCTCACAGACCCGCGTATGCCTTCACGGTCCCAGCCTTCGGGCACTTCGACAGTCAGGCTCTTCGGGCGCCCATCGGTCTCCGGTCCGGTCCCCGGGCCTTCGACGAGCCAGCAGGCCGCGATCGTGCGTCCTTCCCCGCCGTGGGGGAGACGCCCGAACTCGAGCCAGCGGCACTTGACCGTGGGCCCGCCCAGTTGGTCGACGACGGCGAGATCGACCGCCTCGCCGTTCTCCCGGAACCGCAATCCGAGTCTTTCCAGCATCTCGATATACATCCGAGTATCGGACGGACTCATGAAGCCCACCCGGGCGATCTCCTCGTCCGCGCACAAAGTCCGGTTGGGGACGGTCTTCCTGAAGGCGTCCCAGCCGCCCGCGATCTTCCGTTCGATCGCCTCCCTGCGGACGATGACGCTGATCCCCTCGACGAGCACGGCCATATCAACCTCTCCGGAAGACGGAAGGATTAGGATAACTCCGATCCGATGAGAATTCCAGACTCCCTGATCGATGGTGTTGACTATGCTCGGACTCTGGCTATACCATTCGGGCCAGGGAGCTTCATGAGGATCTATGTCGGCGTCACCGACCAGGATTGGTTCGATCAATTGCGCTCTTGGCCTCAGATCGAGGAGGTCAACTTCTGGCAGCCTTCGCCGAACGCGGAATTCCGGGCCCTTGGCAAGGGCGACCTCTTCCTCTTCAAGCTCCACCGAAGCGCAAGAACGCAGAACCGGGACCTCATTGCCGGGGGAGGGGTTTTTGTTTCCTATTCGGTCTTGCCGATCAGATTAGCGTGGGAGGCTTTCGAGCATCGGAACGGCGCCCGAACGTTATCGGAGATGCGCCGGAGATTGCTCCTTTACCGGCGGATCAGGGACGATCTCCATGAGGATTTCCAGGTCGGCTGTATCGTCCTGACCCAACCGTTCTTCTTCGACGAGTCGTCGTGGTTCCCGGCTCCTGAATGGAGCGCTTCGATCGTCCGTGGTAAGGCCAAGGGTTACGAGATCGATAAGGACGCAGGCCAGTTCATCTGGCGGAACATACAGCGGGGCTGGCAGATCCAGCGGATCCATGACTTGGAGGGAGAAGCCCGGCGGATCGAAGAGGAGCGAGCGCGGTACGGCAGTGAGACCACCATAAAACCTCGCCTGGGCCAGGGAGCTTTCCGGGTACTCGTGACGGACGCTTATCAGCGAGCCTGCGCGATCAGCGGAGAACATTCGTTACCGGCGCTCGAAGCGGCCCACATCAAGCCCTATAACGATAATGGTCCGCATGACATCAATAATGGTCTGCTGCTCAGAAGCGACCTCCATCGTCTCTTCGACCACGGCTATATCACGATCACACCCGGATACAGGATAGAAGTCAGCCGTCGACTTAAGGAGGAATTCGAGAACGGCCGATCCTATTATCCTTTCAACGGGCAACGGCTCGATCATTTGCCGCGGCGGGAAACGGACCGGCCTCAAGAAAGCCTTTTGGCATGGCACAACGAAAATGTCTTCAAAGGCTGAACGGATGGGATCCGCGTGGGGAGGCTTATTAGGCCATGAGCCGAATTGATGTGAGCCGGAACGCTTTCGCATCCGTGGCCGCCGAAGCCAAAATCGCCTTGAAGGACTTGGCCGCGATGAAGAGCGTGCATCAAAAAGAAGTAGGCTGGCAACTTATGAGGTTCATAAAGAAGTCATAGCTGGGCAGGAGGTCTATCATTGGCAGCGCCATGAGCATTAATTGTAGATCTTGCGGATATTCGAAGAGCTTTTCGACGGGAATCGGGATGCTCTATGATCCCATCTCTGTTCTCGCCATCGACGGCGAGGGGGCGCTACTTCCGAGTCTCGTTCGTTCTAAGAAGACGATTGCGCAGATCAGGAAGCTCGTCGATGAAAAAGGCGCAGTGCTCGCCTATGGCTATGGACACTCCATTTATCGGTGCTCTCAGTGCAGTCGGTTCTATGGGAGGTTCTTCATTCATCTCGACCATCGTGCGGGCAGCTACGAGATCGAATACAGGTGTTACAAATGCCGGATCCCCTTGAAGAGGCTCAATATCGATGATAACGATCAGCGGCGCGAACCTCATGAATCCGAAAACCTTCATGAATGCGCCTGCCCGAAGTGCGGGGCGCGTTCATTGTGGAGCATGTCAGAAATGGTCATTTGGGATTGACCCGTGATTTCGATGAGCATCACTGACGCGACCGGCCTATTCCCCCGCGCCGAGCCCTCCGCCGGCTGCCCCGATTCCGAGATCACCGTCTACCGGCAGCTCAAGGACGCCCTGCCTGCCGGCTGGACCGCCTGGCACTCGCTGAAGATCCGCACCAAGGGGGCGCAGTTCGCGGAGATCGATTTCCTTGTCGCCAACCCTGGGCGCGGCATACTGGCCCTCGAGGTCAAGGGGGGCTTGGTCAAGAAGGAGGGCGGCGTCTGGCTCCAGAACGGCCAGCCGATGAAAGCGTCCCCGCTCGACCAGGCCCATCGCTTCGTCAGGACGCTCATCGCCAAGTTCAAGGACAAGGGCCTGTTCGCGCCGCCGATCGGTGTCGCCGTCGTCTTCCCGGACATGGATTTCGACGTCCAGCCGACACAGGGCGACCTCGAGGGGCTCGTCATCGGGGCCCGCGAGCTGCCGTATCTGGAGGAAGCGCTGCCCCGGATCCTCGACCGGGCCCTACGGGACCATACGGGGCCGCTCTTCGCGCCCGACTGGATCGGTTTCCTGCACGCGCTCTGGTGCGAGAGTTGGCCGCTCGGCATGTCCCTGTCCCAGGTCGTCAAGGGCCGCGAAGCGAGAAGGATCCAGCTCGACAGGGAGCAGTTCACGGCCCTCGAGAGCATCCTCGAGAACGACTGCGTCCTCGTCCGGGGCGGCGCGGGCACGGGGAAGACCCTGCTGGCCCGGGAACTGGCCGTGAGAGAGGCCAAGGCGGCGAGGACGGTCCTCTTCCTTAGCTTCACCGACGCGCTCGGACTCGAACTCGCCCGCCACATCGACCTTCCCGGAGTGACCGTCTCGCCGGTCGGCCGGTTCGCCCTCGAAAGGCTCAGGCAGAACGGGTACGACGAGCCGGAGCGCTACGAGCCCGAGTTCTGGGACGGCCTGACCCGGCTGGCCGCCCGATCCGGCGGCCTCTGGGACGGCTGCGGCTTCGACACCATCATCGTTGACGAGGGACAGGACTTCGGCGAGAACGAGTGGGCCATTGTCGAGCAATGCGCGGGCCCGGCCGGCCTGAGGCGTATCTGGATCTTCGCCGACGACAAGCAGGCCTTCTGGGAGGACCGGAGGATCCCGCCCGCCCTCGAGCAGCAGTCCCTCAAATACGTGCTGCCGAAGCCTTACCGCTGTCCCGCCGCCGTCCAGGCCCTGGTCAATTCCTATGCCGAGGGCGGATGGGGGAGCGGGCCGGACAGGCTCGAGGCCGCGGCCCGGGGGCTCGCCGACGGCACGCTGAAGATCGTCGCCACCGGGGATGCCGATCAGGAGATACACGCTGCGGTCGGGAACGAGATCCGGGCCGCCAAGAAGCAGGGCTTCGCCGAGAGCGACATCGCGGTCGTGTCTCTGCGGGGGCTGATGTATCCCGGGAACATCGTCCATAGCGAGACTCTGGGGAGATGCGAGTTGGCCAAGGCCACGGACCTCGAGCACCGGGACCGCGTCATCTGCGACACCTTCCTGAGGTACAAGGGCTTGGAGAGGCCGATGGTCATCGTCGCGGATGTGCTCACCGAGGCCTCGCGCTACCCGGTGCGGATGAACATCGCGGCCAGCCGGGCTTTCGGGGCCCTGAGGATCGTGGCCTCGAGGGGCGAGATCGAGAAGGACCCGATCCTCACGAAGGTCGTCAATATCCAAAAGTCCTGAAAGGCCAGACCATGCCGCACATCGAAGTGAACCGGAACGCTCCCGTGATCGGGGCCGCCGAAGCCCATATCGGCGCGCCGATCGAGGTCGTCTGGCGCATCTTGAGCGACCTCCCGGGATGGCCGGAGTGGAACAAGGGCGTGTCGCGGATCTCCGTGGATGGCCCGGTCAAGGTCGGCGCGGAGTTCCGTTGGGGCTCAGGCGGCATGAAGATCGCCTCTCGATTGGTGGATGTGGAGCCGCCGCAGCGGATCGCCTGGACCGGGAAGATGATCGGCGTCAGGGCGGTCCATGTCTGGGAGCTCACCGAAAGCGGCGCGGGCACGCATGTTAGGACCGAGGAGTCGTTCGAAGGCTGGCTGGCCAAGCTCTTCCCGGGGGTCATGCAGAGAACGCTGGCGAAGGCGCTCGATCAAGGGCTTACCAGTCTTAAAGTCGCCGCGGAATCTCGCTGCGCCTGAGCCGGCGTACAATGAATTCGGGCGGTCTGTGTTATGCTGAGCGGGGAGACGGGACGCGATGTTCGGCGAATCATTCCTGAAACGGTTGGTCGAAAAAGCGGCCGATAAGCTCGACGTCCGCAAGAGCGCCGGTTTCCCATGGTCCAAGGGCATCCCCGACAGGAACTTCCCAAAGCCGATGACCGGTGGGAGCGGGTGCCTGGCCCCGGTGCTCCTCGTAATAGGCACGACCTTGACCGTGTTCCTGATAGTCCTTCTGACATGATGGAGGGGCGGAGGTGTCCATGGCCGAATATTCGAACTCGCAGCTTTCGACCTTCGAGCAGTGCCCGTTGCAGTACAAGTTCAGCTACGTCGACGGCATCAAGAGGCGCGAGGAGGGCATCGAGGCCTACCTGGGCCAACGCTTCCACGACGCCATGGAGTGGCTCTACGGCGAGACCGCATTCCGCGTCCCGTCGCTCGAGGAGGTGCTGGCGTACTACGACAAGGACTGGACGAACCGGTGGCACCTGGAGATCAAGATCGCCAAGGCCGGCCGGACGGCCGACGACTACCGGCTCATGGGCCGGCGCTTCATCGAGGCCTATTACAAACGGCACCACCCGTTCGCCGAGGGGCAGGTGCTGGGACTGGAGCGCTACATCCGCTTCCGGCTCGACGGCGCGGGCCGGTACCGGATGAAGGGCATCATCGACCGGCTGATGAAGGCCCCCGACGGCGCCTTCGAGGTCCACGACTACAAGACCGGCTCGAAGCTCCCGGACCAGCGGGAGATCGACGCCGACCGCCAGCTGGCCCTCTATCAGATCGGCGTCGAGGAGCTCTGGCCCGAGGCGCGGGAGCGCGGCGTGCGGCTCGTCTGGCACGAGGTGGCTTTCGACGTCGAGATGCGCTCCGTGCGTTCGGCCGAGTCGCTCGGCGAGCTCAAGGCCCGGGTGGCGGCGCTCATCGACCGGATAGAGGCAGAGAGGGAGTTCCCGCTCAAGGAGAGCGCCCTGTGCGGCTGGTGTCCGTACTGGGACCTCTGTCCGGCCAAGAAGCACTTGGTCAAAGTCGAGTCGCTCCCGGAGGAGAAGTGGCGGAACGAGCCCGGGGTCGTCATCGTCGACTCGTACGCCGAGAGGTGGAGGAGGAAGCGGGCGCTCGAGGCGGAGGAGAAGACGCTCGAGGCCGAGATGGAGGCCCTGCGGCAGGCGGCCATCGGCTACGCCGAGAAGGAGGGCGTCCAAATCCTCGCCGGGACGGACGCGAAGCTCCGGGTGACCTCGCGAGAGGCCGTCGCGTCGCCCAAGAAGGGCACCGAGGAGCGGGCCGCGCTCGAGGCGAAATTGAGGGAACTCGGCGTCTGGGACGAGGTCGCGGCGCTCGACCCGCACGCGCTCGAGGAAGCGGTGCTGGCGGGGAAGTGGGGCGCGGAGGTCGCCGCGGTCCTGGAGCCGTATATCCGGATCGAAAAGCGCTGGACGCTGACGGTGAGGGAGAGCGAGGACGTCGATTGAGGCTGTCTAAGAGGGATCCAATGCTCCCTTGACAGCCTCGATTCTTAAGCCCAAAATCTTATCCGACATGCTCAATCGTTCCTATGATGCCATCCTGAGAGCCAGGGCCTTCGACTGGCTGTCGGAACAGGTCCTCCGGCAAGGCGACATCTTGCCAAGAGAGCTCTTGGTCAAGGGCTTCTACCATGGGGATATCAGGATCCCTCTGATCGGGCCTCCGGGCATCTTTAAGCCTCAAGCGTTCGAGTTGCCCCTATCGATAACAACGACACCTGATAGCCCCTATAATGACGCCTTTGGCAAAGACGGGCTATTGAGATATCGCTATCGGGGAGTGGATCCCAAGCATCGCGACAATGTCGGCCTGCGGGAAGCGATGACCAATCGCCTGCCGCTGGCCTACTTTCACGGCATCGCCGTCGGTAAATACGTCCCCACTTGGCCGGTTTTCATTGTCGCCGATCATCCGGATCCCTTTGTCCCTTCCTTTTCGGTCGCGGTCGATGACAAGAGCCATCTGGGGATCTTCGGTGACGATGGGGAGATCCGATCGTCCCTGGGCGAAGAAGGGGCCGCGGCTCGCCGGGCTTATATCACATCTACGGCCAAAGTCCGGTTGCATCAGAGAGCATTCCGGGAGCGCGTGCTCGAAGCTTATAGAAGACAGTGTGCTTTTTGCCGGCTCCGTCACGAGGAGCTACTGGATGCGGCCCATATCATCCCTGATTCGCAGCCTGAGGGCGAGCCGGTTATCCGCAACGGGGTCGCCCTCTGTAACCTGCACCATGCGGCATTCGACAAGCTCTTCATCGGCCTGCGACCGGATTACATCATCGAGGTCAGAGCCGATATTCTCAAGGAAGGGGACGGCCCGACGCTCCGATACGCTATCCAGGGATTGCACGGGATGAAGATTCAGCTGCCGCGTAGAGCAGAGCATCATCCGGATCCGGCACTGCTAAGCCAGCGGTACGCCCAATACCGGGCAGGATCATAGGAACGGAGGAGAGTTTTCGGTTCTAGCCGCCGACGCTCTTGCGCAGCGACCGGACGACGTAGGTATTCAGGCTTTCGCCTTCGAGCATGGCCCGGACGGAGAGGGCTTGATGGAGGTCTGGGCCGGTCCGCAGGACGAACTTACCCGAATAGGACTTGGCCGTCGGGGGAGGAAGCGGGCGGCCGTCTTTCCTGTAGATCTTGATCCACTCGCCGAGGACAGCGCAGAGATCTTGATAGACCCGGATCTCGTTATCACCGTGGCAGCAGGGGCCTATCCATCCGGGAATCGAGCCGACGTAACAGCCATCCTCATCGGACCACTCGACGATCTTGAGGTATTTGTCACTGTGTTTCATGTCGCCACTTTTTCGATCTTCTGTATGACCGCCTTTTCCTGATAAGGTTTGGCGTCGTCTCCTAGGCTGCCGGAGAGGGTCAGGACAATGCCCTTCGCGTGCACAAAATGGCGATGGCTGCCTTTGCCGCCGCGCTCTGTGAAACCCGCTCTCTCGAGCTCTCGGATAAGTTCCCGGATCTTTCTGGGCATATGGATAGTACTAAAATAGTACTTTGAAGTCAATAGGCTCGGATCGGATTCAGCCCCAAAGACATGACGCTCGGAAGGGGCGAAATTCTCAGTTAGAATAAGAGTGAGGAGGCTTGATGGCCTACGTCGGCGAAACGGAAGTGAGGATCGTGCGGGCCGAGCCGCTCGAGCCGACCGTCGTCCTGAGGGACGAGGACCGGGCCGACGGGTCGCGGCTGCGGCTGTGGGCCTATCTCGACACGGCCGGGCAGCTCCATATCGACGGCCAGGATCTGGGGCCGGTCACGAGTCCTGTGAGCGCCGACGGCGAAGTCGAATCCTTTAGGATCCTGCCCGCCGAGAATATCCAGAGGCTCGTCGAGCTACTGGGCGGGGTACCGGGGGACGGCATCCTCGATATCCTAGCGGGGTCCTGGACGGGCGAACGGTCCTACGAGCTCGAGCGGATCCTGCGGGAAGGCCCGGTCGCGGTCGTGTTCGCGACCTGGACGGGCTAGCGGGCCTCGCGCGATTCGTATTCCCTGGTGATCTCCGTCCTCAGCGCGTCCCATTTCTCGTCGAAGGCCGGGCCGTGGTCCGGGTCGGAGAGGACGATGTGGGCCATCTCGTGGGCCAGATTGTCGATGACGTCCTCGAGGGTCTTGTTGTAGAGCATGTTCATGAGGATGTCGATGCGGTCGTCCCGACGCTCCACGGCGGCGCACATGTCGGGTGGGACCTCGGTCGAGGCGTGGACGTGGAGGGTGATGCCCGGGCCCAAGAGACCGAGGCAAATCGCCTGGAGACGGATCCATTTGATAGCGGGCTCGTGGGCGCGTGGCTTCCGGGAAGACATGGACCCCTCCTAAGGGGCGAACTCTAACACCCAACGAAGGAGGGGGCAAGGCTGCTTGGAAATATTTATACGACACTACTTGACACTGATAAAATATGTCGTATAATGGGATCGTGAGGACCGATAGGAGCTACGGATGAGCGAAGGCAGACCCAAGGAGTGGACGCTTCGGGAGCTGGCCGCCGAGACGGGCGCCACCGAGCGCACGATCCGCTTTTACATCTCGCGCGGGATCCTGCCGCCGCCGCTGCGGGCGGGGCGGGGCGCCGCGTACGGCGAGGAGCACAGGGCCCGGATCGAGGATATCCGCAGGCTTCAGGCCCAAGGGCTGACGCTCGCCGAGGTCGCTCACGCGCTGGCCCGCGGCGAGAGCGCGGCGCCGCTTGTGATGAAGGGCGGGGAACGCGCCGACGGTGTCAGGCGGATGGTCTGGTTCGACATGGAAGGCGGCGTCGACAGGGCCTCCATCTCCGTCGAGCGGGAGCCCGGCCCCGCGAGATCGCCCGAGCGCGCCATCGCCGAACCCGAGATCTGGCGCTCGTACGCGCTCGCGCCCGACGTCGTGGTTATGTTCAAGGCCGGGGCGAGTCCGTGGCGCGCGAAGCGCCTCGTGGCGGCCCTGCGTCGTTTCGCGGCGGAGATCGAAGAGGGGACCAAAAAGGAGGATACGAGTGAGTGAAACGGATCGAGCGACTGTTTTTGCCCCGCTGAACGCCGACACCGGCGTGCCTGTCGAGCTGGCCATGCAGAGGCTGTGGCTTGCGGGCCGGGTCCTCGGCGTCGGGGCTAGGCTTCTGGTCAAGCACGCCTTTCGATCGGGCGAGACGAAGCCGCTCGAGGCGATCTACAGCTTCGTGCTGCCCCGGGACGCGGCGCTCCGGCGCTTCCGCATCTCCGGGGCCGGATTCTCGGTCGCCTCCGAGCTCAAACCCGTCGAGGAGGTCCGGGAGACCTACGAAGACGCCCTCGCGGCCGGCCACACGGCCGCCATGGCCGCGGAGTACCGGGACGGGATGGTCAATCTGACCGTGGGCAACATCCGTCCCGGCGAGGAGGTGACGGTCAGCCTGGAGATCGTCGCCGGGGTCGAGACGCGCGACGACGGCATCCGCTTCCGGTTCCCGTTCGCGCTCGCCCCGGCCTATCACGCCCGGGCCCGGATGGCCGCCGTGGCGCCCGGCGCGGGGGAGATCGAGCTCCCGGACGCCGAATTCGGCGACCTGGTCCTGCCCCAATTCGTGTCGGACGCGTCGGCCCTCCACGAGGTCGGGTTCGACCTGTCCGTGTCGATGGGGCAGCCTATAGTCGAGATCGGTTCGCCGTCGCATCCGATCAAGGTCGCCGGGCAGGGCCTCGGCAGGAGCCGCGTGTCCCTGGCGACGGCCGGGGACCTGCCGGACCGGGACCTCGTCCTCGACGTCCGGACGGGCGAGTCCCTGGCCGGGATCGTGGGCGGGAAGGCCGCCGACGGTCGCGGGTATTTCGGCGCCGTCATCCCTTCGGCGGCCTTCAAGCCGGAGGGCGAGGGCGAAGCGGAGGAGCCGCGTCGGGTCGTCTTCGTCCTGGACCGCTCCGGTTCCATGGAGGGCGCCGCGCTCGACCAGGCGCGCCGGGCCATCGGGGCGTGTCTCGGGGCGCTCGACGCCGGCGACAGCTTCGGACTGGTCGCCTTCGACAACACCCCCCATGTGTTCAAGAAGGGGCTGGTCAGGGCGTGGACGGAGGACCGGGAAGCGGCCCGGAAGTTCCTCGCCGGCATCCAAGCCCGGGGCGGGACCGAGCTCGCCTTGGCCATCCAGGCCGCGGCGGACATGTTGAAGGCGGAGGGCGCCGCGCGATCCGTCGGGGGAGACGTCCTGGTCGTCACCGACGGACAGGTCATGGGGACCGAAGCGATCCTCGAGACGGCCAGGGAGTGCGGATTGCGGCTGCACTGCTTGGGGATCGGGAGCGCCAGCCAGGACCGCTTCCTGACCCTGCTCGCCCGGGAGACGGGCGGCGTAAGCCGGTTCCTGACCCCGAGGGAGCGCGTCGACTTGGGGGCCGTCGAGCTGTTCGCCTCGATCGGGCGGCCGCTCGGACGCGGCCTCTCGGCCAGGATCGAGGGCTGGCGGGACGGGCGCATCGCACCGGACCTCCCGGCGCACGTGTTCGGGGGGACCCCGGTCGTCGCGTTCGGCGATACGGACGGCGGCGGCGAGGGGCGGTTGGTGCTGGAATGGGATGCGGCAGGCAAAAGGCGGACGGCGGCGGCGCCGATCGTCGTCGGTGAGGGGCCGGGTGGCGACGGCGAGACCCTGCGCCTGCTGCAGGGCGCGCGGCTCATCACGGACATGGAGGGCCGCTACGAGCGGGGCGAGCCGGGCGGGGCGGCCCGGGACCGCGAAGCCGAGCGGGTCAGGAAGCGGCTCCGGGCGTTGAGCCAGGCCTACGGCCTGGCCAGCCGCGAGATGGGGCTCGTGGCGGTCGTCGAGAGGGCGGGCGACCGTCCGGGCGACATCCCCGTGACCCGCGTCGTACCGGTCGGCCTGGCCCAGGACGTCCGGATGGCGGCGTATTTCGCGGGACGGAAGATGCCGATGCCGGCCTTGATAGTCGGGGATGTCGACCTCGCCCTGGGGGCGCCGGATACGGTCTTCCACCGGCGCTCCGTTCCCGCGCTGAGGCGATCGAGAAAGGAGGAGACGCTCCTGCTCGAATACGATCCTGCCGGCTCTTCAGTGCCCGGCGGCGCGGAGGACCCGCTTTTCTCGCTGGCCGCGCGTCTCGAGCCCGATGGCGGGATGCCGGGAGGGAGCGAGGAGGAGCGGGCGATAGCGACCGTCCACGCGCTGCTCCTATTCCTGAGCGGCGGGCACAGCGCGAGGCGCGGGGCTTTCAGGGCGCACGTCAAGAGGATGCTCGAGTTCCTTAGGAAGGCGGCGGTCCGGAAGGGCCTCGTCGATCGGATCGTCGACCGGGCACTGTCGGGTCGCGCCGTTCCCGGCGAATGGTCGAAAGAGATCCCAGGGCCGGACCTGTGGGCCAAGATCGAGGCCGCCCTCGATTAAGCGATCTCGAGAATGCGGTCGAGGCGGAAGGTCCGGCGCTCGCGGCGCTTGTGGCAGTAGGCCCGCAGACCCTCGAACGTCCGGCCGTGGTACTCCATTGGCTCGACGGACTCCGGGGTGACGCGGCGGCGGGTCTTGGTGTCGTCGGGCTTGAGGTAGACGATCTCGACTTCGCGGCCGTCGGAGATGGCCTCCTGGAGCAGGGCCCGCTTGGCGGCGGCGGGGAGGGCCTCCTCGGCCTTGCGGTACTGGAAGCGGGTCAGGAAGCGGACGATGCGCCAGTCCATCAGGATGTGGCCGCGCCGGATGGGCGTCCGCAGGACGAGGCCCTCGAACGATGTGCAGCGCGAGAGGGCGACGTACACCTGGCCGTGGGCGAAGGCGCCGCGGCCGATGTCGATGACGACCTTGTCGAAGGTCTTGCCCTGGCTCTTGTGGATGGTCACGGCCCAGGCCAGGCGCAGGGGGTACTGGGTGAAGGAGCCGACGGCCTCCGACTCGATGCGGTCGGCGTCGGCGTCGTAGCGGAAGCGGAACAGCTCCCAGGTGGCCGGGGTGATGTCGACCTCGTCGCCGTCGGGGAGCTCGACCGAGACGATGTCGTCGCCGTCGGTGTCCTCGGAGCGGCGGATGGAGGTGACGCGGCCGATCGTGCCGTTGACCCAGCGGCCGCGGCGGTCGTTGGTCAGGAGCATGACCTGGGCCCCGGCCTTGAGCTCGAGGGCCTCGTCGGTGGGCAGGGAGCGGCGCTCGAACTCGCCGTCGATGGCCCCCTCGTAGCGGCGGGAGCGGCCGCGAAGGGCCGCCAGCTTCTCGCGGTTGCGGGCGGCGGCCAGGTCGTTCGTGCTGGTCAGGGTGATGTAGAACTCGTCCTCGGGCGGCACGAACTCGGGGTCGCAGCGGCCGTTGAGGTGGTCGAGCTGGATGTCGTCGACGGTGCGGTTGCGGATGGCGTTGAGCAGGGCGATGAAGGCGGAGTCGTTCTGGCGGTAGACCTTCTCGAGCTCGACGAAGTCGAGGTCGAAGCCCGGTTCCTGGAAGATGCGGGCCGAGAAGAAGTAGGGCGTCTCGTAGCGGGGGACGGCGGGGCCGGAGGTGAGTGAAGAGGAAGGCCCGGCAGCGGGCCCGCGGCGGCGGAGCGAGGGCGGGTCGGGGGCGAACAGGCCGCTCTCCCGGCCGGTGACGACGGGCGGCAGCTGGTAGAGGTCGCCGATGAGGATCATCTGCAGGCCGCCGAACGACTCCTTGGGGCGGGGGCCGTTGAGGCGCAGGAACTTCTCGACGCAGTCCATGAGGTCGGCCCGGACCATGGACACCTCGTCGATGACGATGGCGTCGAGGTTGCGGTAGAGGGCGACGCGGTCGGCGGCGGCGCCGCGGCCCTTGGGGAGCTTGCGGACGGACTCGGGAGTCGTGTCGGGCTTGAAGCCGAAGAACGAGTGGACGGTCTGGCCGCGGACGTTGAGGGCGGCGACCCCGGTCGGGGCCAGCACGGCGACGCGCTTGAGGGTCTGGCTGCGCCAGAGCTCGAGGAGCGTCGACTTGCCCGTGCCGGCCTTGCCGGTGATGAAGACGTGGCGGGTCGTGTCCTCCATGAGGTCGAGGGCGCGGCGGAAGCCCGGATTGATCTCGATCTTCAAAGCCGGCTCAATTTGGAGCTGATCAGTCGATTCAAACTGACGCCTTGTTCAGCGGCCTTTATGGTCAGGTCCCGGTGGACGTCGGGAGGGACGCGGACGACGAACTTCCCGCTGAAGGACCTGCCGGAGAGGGGGACGGGGGGTGTTTCGCCGGATCCTTTCATCTCTTTGACGACGCCTTCGACGACCTTGCGGATGCCTGACAGGGCGGTTTCGGGGGTTCCGTCCAGCCAGCTGAGGCTCGGGAATTCGAGACAGAGTCCCGCATACTCCCGATCGTCCTCCGACCAGGTAACCCTGTAGGTGTATTTATCGATCCTCAGGCCCATCGTCCTTCTCCAGCTTTTCCAGGGCTGCGATCACTTTTCGCACTCGATAAGACTTCGCCAAGCCGCCCGCGCTCCTCTGAATATCGATCCTCGGGTCGCCGGCCCACGGCATTCGGTAAACCCGATGACTTCCACCGGTCTGTCGCGGAGGGCCGAAGAACCGCTCGACGATCAGGCATAGGTCTCGATATCTTACGGCTTTGGGGTGCTCTCTCAGGGAGCGGATCGCCTTGAGTCTGTCATCGTTCATATGATATCAATATTGATACTAGACTGTCAATAGCCTCTTCGGCGGAGAGGCTCGGGGAGAGTATCCCTGCGTATAGAAGGACGGACCGCGGGGTCAAATGATCTCAGACGGAACCGATCCAGACTAATAGTGTCTGTGGATCCCGCCGAAGCCGATGAGGCGGCCGGCGCGGGTCATCCGGAGGAAGTTGCGGAGGCGCTTGGCGAACTCCTCGGGGTGGACCCGGGCGTGATCGATATAGTCGATGCGGATGCGCTTGTAGGCTTCCGAAAAGCCCCCGAAATGGCGCCAGGCCTCCGGATCGGCCTTGATCGCGTCGAGGATGTCGGCCGGGATGCGGACGGGCTTGGCGGCGAGGAGCGGCCGGACCTTGGCCAGGACGTCGGGAGCGATCCGGCCGGCCTTGGCCATGGAGCGCAGACGGGCCAGGTTCGATTCGGAGTAGGGGCTGCCGGGGCGGCGGGGCGTGAACCGCTGGGCGTAGCGGTCGTCGTCGAGACGGTGGATCGTGCTGTCGATCCAGCCGAAGGCCAAGGCCTCTTCAACGGCGTCCCCGTAGGCGACGCGCGGGCGGCCTGTGTGCTTCTTGTGGAAGACGAGCCAGACGACGGTGTCCGACTTGTAGTGACGGCGCAGCCAGGCCCGCCAGGCGGCGCGCGTCGAGACCTCCAGGAGGGGAGAGGTTTCGAGGGGCTTTTTCATTTTTTTAGGCCAAAAAATCACAATTTTGGGTGGCCTCCTGCCTGGAGCGGGCCCTCCCCAAATCCGTATCTCCTAGATTCTAAAGAACAAGCTGGGGTCTGACCCCCTATTTCAATCCTTTGAGGAGCTCGGAGACGGCGGCTTCGAGCTGCTCGTCGCGGCCGTTGACGACGGCCTCGCGGCCGAGGGCGACGCGGACGTCGGGCTCGGTCTGGTGGTTGTCGAGGTAGCCGACGCCCTCGACCTTGACCCCGACGGGCACGACGCCCCAGCGCACGCCGCTGTCTCCCAGCATCTCCCAGCCGGCGAACGAGCACGTCCCCGGCACGGGCATGCCGACGAGCTTGCCGATCTTCATGAACTGGTAGGCGAAGGCGAAGCAGTGCCCGTCGCTGTACTGGGCCTCGCCGACGATGGCGATCGAGGGCTTGGTCCAGCGGAAGTTCGGCTCGTAGCCGGTGCTGCGGGTGTCGGTCGTGTAGTCGAAGAACTTCCGGCCGCTGAGGAACATGTCGAGGTCGGCCACGAGGTCGCCGCCGCCGTTGAAGCGGGTGTCGACGACGATGCCCTCCTTGTTGGCGAACTTGCCCAGGACCTCCTCGAAGGCCGAGCGGTAGGCGCTGTCGCTCATGCCCGGGATGTGGATGTAGCCCAGCCGGCCGCCGCTCAGCTTCTCGACATCGGCCTGGTTGCGCAGGACCCAGCGCCGGTAGAGGAGCTGGCTCTCCTCGCGCGCCGAGACGGGCTTGACCGTGATGTCGCGCCGGGCGGGCGCGGACGCCGCCGGGGCGCCGCCCTTGCCGGCCTTGGGCGCGGCGGCGGTCCCCGCGGACGGGGCGGCCAGCGTCAGCAGGACGTTCTTCCCGGTCTTGCGGTTGAGGAAGCGCTCGATGTCCCTGTCGGCGGCGACGGGCTCGCCGTCGACGGCCTCGATGACCGTGCCGGGGACGACGTCGAGGCCGGCCCGGTCGAGCGGGCCGCCGGCCATGACCTCGACGATGCGGACGCCGGGGCCGGCGTAGGCGGGGTCGTAGAAGAGCCCGAGCGAGGCCGTCTCGTCGGCATTGTCCATCTGTCCGCCGTAGCGCGCTCCGCTGTGGCTGACGTTGAGCTCGCCGAGGAGCTCCGAGAGCAGCTCGGCGAAGTCGTAGCCGTCGCCGACGCCGGGGAGGTGCTTTTGATACACCGGTTTGAGGGCCTTCCAGTCGGCGCCGTGGTAACCGGCCCGGAAGAAGGTCTCCAGGGTCCGGCGCCAGACGTGCTCGAACTGGGCGGCCCGCTCGGCCGCCAGGTCGATCGTCATCTCGCCGCGGAAGGCGATGGGCTCGCGTTTCCCGGCGCCGGGATCGATCTTGGCCAGGGAGCCGTCGGAGAGCAGGAAGATCGACTTCTGCTCCTTGTCCCAGGCCATCCGGCCGCCGTTGGCGTTGAGCGGGACGAGCATCTTGGTCTCGCGGGTCTTGAGGTTGGTCGTCCACAGGTTCAGGCCGCGCTCGAAGCGGGCCAGGTAGTAGAGCGTGTCGCCGTCCTTGTTGACGAGGGCGTCGCCGAGCGAGGAGGAGTGGATGGTCAGGCGGGCCTTGCGCAGGGCCAGGCCGCCCCAGTCGATCTCGACGGGCTTGATCTCCTCCTTCTTGTCCTTGTCGGCGGCGTCCTTCTTGTCCTTGGCGGCCTCGGGCTTGGCCTTCTTGTCCTCGATGTCCTTGAGCAGGGCGGCCTCCTCCTTGGTCAGGCGGAAGCGGTCCCAGGCGTCGCGGCTGAAGAACAGGGCGTAGACGTCGTTCTGGGCGCCGCCGCTCTGGGCCGCGCCCTTGAGGCCGTCGCGGTTGCTGGCCCAGATCATGGCCTGGCCGCCGAGGATCCACTTGGCCCGGCCGTCGTCGAAGCCGCTCTCGGTCAGGTTGACGGCCTTGGCCGAGCCGTCGGCCCGGACGAGGCCGACCTCGCCCGGGGCGAAGCCGGGCACGGCGTAGTCGAAGAGGATCCAGCGGCCGTCGGGGCTCCATTGGAAATACTGGCTGCCGTCGGCCGAGGGGGCCAGCTCGCGGCCGGTCAGGAGGGTGACGACCTGCTTGGTGGCCAGGTCGAGGACTTTGAGGGTGGCCCGGTCCTCGACGAAGGCCAGCCGCTTGCCGTCGGGGGAGTAGGCCGGGGCGGCGTTCTGGAGGTCGTTGACGACCAGGGGCGTCTCCTTGAGGAGGGTCGAGGCGTAGAAGTAGGGCTCCTCGGCGCGGACGCGGCGCGTCTCGTAGACGCCCCAGCGGCCATCGCGCTCCGAGGCGTAGAGGATGGCGTTGCCGTCGGGCGAGAAGGAGACCGAGGCCTCCTGGCCGAGGGAGGAGGTGACGCGCTTGGTGACGCCGCCCTCGACGCTGGCGGCGAAGATGCCGCCGCGGGCGACGACGGCGATCTCCTTGCCGTTCGGGGAGACGGCGAACTCGCGGGCCCCGCCGCTGACGGGCACGACGATCTCGTTGTTGGCCCGGGCGTCGAGGGCGATGGCGACGGGAACGAGGCGGGGCTCGGCGCCGGGCGCGTCGCCGCGCTGGGTGTAGATGGCGCCGTCGAAGCCGAAGCAGAGCGTGCCGTCGTCGGCGAGCGAGAGGAAGCGGACGGGGTGGGTCTTGAAGCGGGTGACCGGGGTCGAGGGGCCGCCGCCCGTCGCCATGCGGTGGACGTTGAAGGAGCCGCTCTCCTCGGACAGGTAGTAGAAGGCCTTCTCGTCGAGGGTGTAGACGGGCGAGCGGTCCTCGCCGGCGAAGGTCGTGATCTTGTGGTGCGTGCCGGCCTGGGTGTCGTAGACCCAGATGTCGCGGGCGATGGCCGAGGTGTGGTGCTTGCGCCACTCGTTCTCGCCGCCTTTCTTGTCATGGTAGATGAGGAAGCGGCCGTCGCGGGAGAAGCGGGCGTCCTCGGCGGGGACGGCGAGGAGCTGGGTGGCGCGGCCGCCGGCGACGGGGACGCGGTAGAGCTCGGGCTGTGAGCCGGTCGGGAAGAGGCGGTTGGCCGCGGGATCCTGGCGGGCGGCGCCGAAGAGGACGGCCGAGTCGTCGGGCGTGAAGGAGAAGGGCGTTTCGGCGGCCGAATGGAAGGTCAGGCGCCGGGCCGGTCCGCCGGTCGCGGGCATGACGAAGACGTCGAAGTTGCCGTGGCGGTCGCTGGCGAAAGCGACGGCCCGGCCGTCGTGGCTCCAGACGGGCAGGGTATCGTGAGCCTCGTGGGTCGTGAGGGGGACGGCCGCGCCGCCGGCGGCGGGGACGCGGTAGATGTCCCCCTTCCAAGCGAACGCGATCGACTGGCCGTCGGGGGAGATGGCCGGGTAGCGCAGCCAGGCCGGAGCGTCGGGAGGGGCGACTTGGGCGGCCGGGAGCGCGGCGGTCGGGGAGGAGGCGGAGACGGCGAGGACGGCGGCCAAGGCGAACGCGGCGAGGAGGGCGGGACGGACACGGCTCATCGGGGTCTCCTTTCTGACGGCGGACATGCCGCGGATTTTAGCACACTTCGGGGTCAGACCCCAGCTTCTCTAAACTGGTCAATGAGATGGCTGATAGAGGGGCGTTTACCACAGGCGGGGGAATTCGGAATATTGCGTTTTTTGGGCCCAAAAAGAGGTTATGGAAAAGATCAGTTAACAAGTTGTGTTTTTGGGGTGAAAAAAGCTCAAAGTCATTTTGGCTATCAGGCGGGGTCTGAAAAAAATTTTGGAAATCATTGATTATCATAGAGAAGCTGGGGTCTGACCCCGAATAAAATACTAGTTGACAAATGGCTATCGTAGTCTTATTATGTCTACCTACAGGGGAAACCAATGGTCGCCGATATCAATCGCAAAGCTCCCGAGACGCCGTTCGGGGTCCGCCTGAGGGCGGCCCGCAAGATGGCCGGGATGAGCATGGAGGACCTGGCCGGCAGGCTCGGCGGCCTGGTCACGAAACAGGCCATCAGCAAGTACGAACAGGGGCGTATGATGCCGTCGCCTGAAGTCCTCGAACGGATGGTCGCGGTCCTCAAAGACGCCACCTGGGGCGCGTCCCCCTTGCGGCTCGAGGACGGCCTCGGCGAACGCCAGATCGGTCTTCCGGGCCTGCCCGCGGCGGACGCTACCGAGCCCGGCATGTCCTCGATGGTCTACCGTCGACGCGGGCTACTGAGACGGCTGGCGGGCGGGGCCCAGACGGTTCATTTCTCGTTCTCCTCCCGTTCGGAGGTTCCCGAGGCGGAGGAATGTTCTGAGCCTGCAAAGGAAGGCCCGGAGGGAGTGTTCTTTCGGTTGAGCCTCCCCCCGTCCATCGACGCAGTCGAATGCCGCGGCGAGAGACCCGGAGGGCCGCAGGCGCTCGCGCCCGTCGCCGCCCGTCGGGCCCGTCTGCTCGATGCGTGGCGGAACGACGCCGGGGTCGACCGTGTCCAGTTCCGGGCCGGCGAGAAGCTCCCGGCCAAGACCGAGGAGGCGCTCCGCTACCGCGTCGCCGAACACCTCCGGAGGTACGCCGAGCTCGAGTCGATGCTGGGCGCGCCGGTACCTTTCGAGAACCCGCTCGACGGCCGCCGGGCCGGAGGCGGGACGACCGAAGACATCGAGCGCGCCGCGGCCGAGGTCCGCGGCCGGTGGGAGCTCGGGGCCGGCCCCGTGGTCAACCTGCTCGGCCTCCTCGAGGACCGCGGCGTCCGGGTCTGCGAGACGCGCGGCCTCGAAGGCTTCGAGGGCCTGTCCGGGCGGTACGCCGGACGGCCGTTCGTCGCCGTCGGCACGGACTTCCCGGCCGACCGGGTGCGCTTCACGGCCGCCCACGAGCTGGGGCACATCCTGCGCGATCCGGAGGCCTCGTCCGGCGCCGGCCCCGAAGGGGACTGCCACGCATTCGGCGCCGCCTTCCTGTTGCCGCGGGCCGCTCTCGAGCGCGTTTTCGCCCCGGCCGGCCGCCGCAGGGTGACCCTGGCGGATCTCGGCGAGATCAAGGAGGCCTACGGCATATCGCTCCAGGCCATCATGTACCGGGCCCACGCGCTCGGCTTCGTCACGGACCGGCAATTGAGGGCTTTCCGCGAGAAGCTCAAGGCCAGAGGGTGGACCGTCGAGGAGCCCGTCGCCTACACGGGCCGGGAGCGGGCGACGAGATACCGCCGCCTGCTCCGCTACGCGGTGGCCCAGGGCATCCTCGACATTGCGGCGGCCGCGGAGATGGCCGGCCTGACCGTGGGGGAGCTCGAGAAAGAGGTCGGAGAGGTCTTTTGAGGCCGATACGGAAATGATCGAGGATATAGAGGAACGGGACAAGGGAGGTCGATGATGGGACGCTTCGAAACCGGGTACACCTAGCGCCCTCGCGGGGGGCGGCCCGTCCGGGACCGAGGACCGGCTGGCCGTCCACGCGGGCGTCGGGTCTCTGAGATCGTTCAATTCAAAATGAAAGGATACACGAATGGACAAGTCTGTCGGAACATGCCTGCTGGAGATGGAGCTGGGCGCGGCGCACAGCTTCGAGAACATGGCCCTTTTCGAGCTCCGCCGGTCGGCCAACGGGGGGCCGGAATACATCACGCTCAAGGAGGCCTTCGAGCGCGGCGTTTTCACCGTGACCGAGGTCAGCGAGGGCGGCTCCGTGCCCGAGCTCTTGGTCGCGAACAAGGGCGATGTGGCCGTCCTGCTCCTCGACGGCGAGGAGGTGCGCGGAGCCAAGCAGAACCGCATCCTCAACACGACAATCTTGGTCGGCCCGCGGTCGACGGTCAAGGTGCCGGTCAGCTGCGTCGAACATGGCCGCTGGTCTTATTCGTCGCGTGAGTTCGAGGACTCGGGCCACGTCATGCACCGGGAGATGCGGATGGACAACGTCCGCAAGGTCAACGCCAGCCTCGAGCGCGGCGACCGTTCGTTCCGGTCGGACCAGGGCGAGATCTGGAACAAGGTGGCCGAGATGGCCTGCGATCTGAAGGTCGTCTCGAGCACGGGAGCCATGAACGACGTGTATGCGGCCAAGGGCGCCGACCTGGACGGCTACCTCAAGGCGTTCCAGGCGGGCGAGGCGGCCAAGGGCGTGCTCGTCTTCATCGACGGGCGGCCGGCCGGATTGGACTTCCTGTCGAGAGGGCCGGCCTTCGCGGCGCTCTTCCCCAAGCTCGTCAAGAGCTACGCGATGGAAGCCATGCTCGTGGCCGAGAGGCGGCGGCACGGGCGCGGCAGGGGCGACGCGGCCAAGACGGCGGCCGTTCCGACCGAGAAGGAGGCACGCGCGTTCCTGACGTCGGCCGCGGCGTGCGAGGAGAAAAGGTACGAGTCGGTCGGAATGGGTTGGGCCTACCGTTACGCGGGGCCCGGGATCGTGGGCTCGGCGCTGGCCGTCGATGAGCGGGTCGTCCACCTGGCGTTCTTCGCTGTCGACGAGGCGGGCGGCGGGACGGCCGATCCGGGCGGCATGGCCGGGACCCGCTCGCGCCGGGCCTTCCGCCTCTGATCCTTCGGGGTCAGACCCCAGCTTCCTCAGCATTATCAGTAAGATGGCTATCAGAAGGGCTATTCTGACAGGCAGGGAGACCAAGAATTTCGCGTTTTTTGGCCCAAAAAAGCGTGTCAAGGACTCAGAATCAAGCCGAGGTTTTTTACGGGCAAATAGCTGAGAGTTTGATCATGTCTCAGGGGCAGGCAGTTTCACAAAATTCTGTATCTAGCTAATGGTAAACGAAAAGCTGGGGTCTGACCCCCATCGATTAACAGTTCCCTTCTTTTTTGAAACCCACGCCGAATTCGAGGGAGCCGGACGGGCAACACTTGCCAACGCAAACGGTGCACGAGAAGCAATCGGGCCGGTAAGCCGCGTCCTTGAGGATCTCCGGAACGGTCGGGCAGGGGGCTTTCTTGGCGCAGGCACCGCAGTCGTTGCACACCGGCTTCTTCAGGACCACCCGGAAGAGGGCGAAGTTCTCGACGAGGTTCGTCAGCAAGCCGATGGGGCACACTAGGTAGCAGAACGGACGGTAAGTGACGAAAGCGAAGGCGAGGGTCAGGATGAAGGGCAGGTAGTGGAAGACGTTGTCGAGTAGAGTCGGCTGGAGGCCGATCTCGTAGCCGTGGAAGGCGTTGATATAATCGTAAAGCGACAGAGCGGTGACTTGGCCGTTCTGACCGGTCGTGTGGAGGACGGCCGTCAGGCTGAGGAAGACGAAGGCGAGAAAGACGGCGACGCGGATGCCCTGGGTCCAACGGAAATTCCATTTGCGGCGGCGGATGCGGAGCTTGTCGGCCAGCATGGCGATGAGTTCCTGGACGGCGCCGACCGGGCAGACCCAGCCGCAGAAGAGCTTCGGCCCGATGAGCGTCAGGACGAGGATGACCGCGAGGAAAGCGATCATCGGCGGGCGGAAGCCGTAGAGGAGGGACTTGGTCGCCGAACAGACGGGGGAGGGGTGCATCGAGAAACCGGCGAAGAGCTTCAGCGGAAGGTTGGCTGCGACGCCGTAGAGGAAAGTCGACAGGAGCAGGATCGGGACCTTGATGGAATTCCTCATCTTGCGGGTCAGGAGCAGGACGCCGGCGAGCAGGCCGATGACCAGCATCGTGACGAACTTGGGGCGGGACAGGACGGCGAGGATGCCCGCTCCCCGTCCGCCGCCGCGGCCTTGGCCCTGTTGGGCGGCGAGCCTGAGCGGGTGGAGTAAGAGGGACAAAGCAGCGAGCGAGGCCGTCGTCACGATCCGTTTTAGTGTCGTCATCTGGTCCTCCGGTCTTCTTTGGTCGGCTCATTCTAGCCGACCCGGAGCAGGGAATCAATCCGTCGATGTGGGGTCAGACCCCAGCTTCTCCAAATTTATCACTAAGATACCTCTCGCGGCCGTATCTCTATCAGGCGAAGGCCGAGATCATTTTGATGTTTTTGGGGCGAAAAAGAGGCGTTTGAGCCGGTTGCTAGTGTGACGTATCATAAAAAACTTGACTATATAAATAATTGTCGTTATCATGGGCTTGTCCGGAAGGAGGCAACCCATGAGAACAGGAAGGCCCAGGAAGCCCATCGTGCTTTCCGAGCAGGGAGCCCAGGAGTTGAACGCCATCGCCGGCTCGCGGTCCTTGCCTTATGGCTTGGTCACAAGAGCGAAGATCGTCCTTATGTCGGCCGAGGGCCTGAGCAATCGGGAGATCGCCGCCAAGGTCGACTACAGCACCCAGTCCGTCGCCCTGTGGCGGAAACGCTATCGGGAACTGGGCTTGGTCGGTTTGCACGATGAGCTGCGCCCCGGCCGGCCCCGCTCCATCGCCGACGAGCAGGTCGCCGAACTCGTCCGCAAAACACTCCAGAGCAAGCCCCAAGGCCGAACCCACTGGTCGGTCCGCTCGATGGCCAAGGAATCCGCCCTGTCTGCGCCGACGGTCCAGAGGATCTGGCAGGCCTTCGGGCTGCAGCCCCATCGACAAGGACACTTCAAGATCTCCCCCGATCCCTTTTTCGTCGAGAAGGTCCGGGATATCGTCGGGTTGTACCTGAACCCCCCGGAGAACGCTTTGGTCCTCTGTGTCGACGAAAAGAGCCAGATCCAAGCCCTGGATCGGACTCAGCCCGTCCTGCCGATGGGCCTGGGCTATGTCGAAGGCGTGACCCACGACTATGTCCGCCACGGCACCCTGACCCTCCATGCCGCGCTCGATATCGCCTCGGGCAAGGTCCTGACGAAGTGCAAGAAGCGACATCGCCATCAAGAGTATCTCGACTTCCTGAAGCATATCGATGGGAATGTTCCTCAGGACCTGGAGGTTCATCTGGTCGTTGACAACTACGCCACGCACAAGCATCCCCGGGTGAAGCGCTGGCTGGCTTTGCACCCTCGGTTCCATGTCCATCTGACGCCGACCTATGCCTCTTGGCTCAACCAAGTGGAGATCTGGTTCAACGTCATTACCCAGCAGGCCATTCGCCGAGGCACGTTCCGGAGCGTCAAGGAACTGGCCGCCAAGATCGACCGCTTCGTCCATCAACACAACGCTCAAGCCCAACCCTTCATCTGGACCGCAACCGCCGATTCCATCCTGGCCAAGATCAAAAGACTATGTCAATATATTTCCGAGACGCAACACTAGATAGCCCTGTGAATAGTTGTTTTTTTTGGGCAAAAAAACGCGATTTTCACGCGATCTATAGTTTCAATCTTCAGAGGAAAATCTGTAAAATGCTGTAAATAGGAGAGAAGCTGGGGTCTGACCCCGAACTAAGAACCGGCGACGGTCATTTCGGCGACCTTGACCGTCGGGCCGGCGACCGGGCTGTGGAACTCGAGGTCGGTGCCGACCGCTTCCACCGATTCCAGGATGCGCCCGAGGTTGCCCGAGATGGTGATCTCGCTCACGGGATAGGCGATCTCGCCGTCTTCGATCCACAGCCCGAAGGCCCCCCGCGAGATGTCGCCCGTGACCGAGTTCAGGCCGTGCCCGAGCGTCCGGACGAGGAGCAGCCCCCGCTTCGTCCCCGCGATGATGTCCGCCGGCGTCAGCGCGCCCTGTCCCGTCCCCGGCTCGAGATAGAAATTGGCCGGACCGATGCCGCGCCCGTCCGCGCTCCCCGTCGACGCCAAGCCCAGCTTCCGGGCCGCGTAGTGATCGCACAGGTAGCTCTTCAGCACGCCCTTCTCGACGACCACGGTCCGCCGCGCCGGCTGGCCGTCGGAATCGAACGGGTACGAGCCCAGCCCGCCCGGGATGAGGGCGTCGTCGACGACGGTGATCCGTTCGTTCCCGATCCGCTGCCCCAGCCGGCCCGCCAGGAACGTCGTCTTCTGATACACGGCCGTCCCCGTCACGCAACCGAACAAAAAGCCCATCAGCCAGGCCGTCTGCGTCGGCTCGAAGATGACCGGCACGTTCTGCGTCCGGATCTTGCGCGGCTTGAGCTGCCGGACCGTCCGCTCGACCGCCTTCCTCGCGATGGCCTCCGGCGTCTCGAGGTCCTTGAAGTACCGCTTCGACGACGACCACGAGTCCTCGACCCGGTCGTCCGTGCCTCCCGCCTGCAGGCCCACGCCCAGGCCGCAGTAGGTCTGCGCGTACTCGCCGACGAAGCCGTTCGACAGGGCCAGGACCGAGCGGTCCTCGTTCGCGGCGAAGGTCGCCCCGTAGGAGTTCGTGATGCGCTTGTCGCGCAGGGCCGCCCTCTCGGTCTCGGTCGCCAGCGCGATCATCCGCCGCGAGTCGAGCTCCCGGACCTCCGGGTCGTAGAGCCGCAGGGCCGCGGCGTCGACGAAACCGTCCGCCCTCGGCGCCAGTCCGGCGCATTCGTCCGGACTGCCCAGCTCCGCCCGCTTCACCGCGTTCCGGACCAGCCGCCGCAGCGTGCCGGGATCGAGGTCCGACGAGCTGGCGTAGGCCGTCTTCTTGTCCTTGATGACCTTCAGCCCCGCCGAGCGCGAGCCGGCCTCGACGAGCGTCTCGATTCGCCCCTTGCGGACGTCGACGTTGAACTCAAAGCCGTCGGCGACGGACACCTCGGCCTCGTCCGCCCCGCACTTGCGCGCGTAGGCGACGAGCGATTCCGCGAGGTCGCGCAGGGCCCCGGCCGCCTCCCGCCGCCGCGCCCCGCTCACGACGTCCCTCCGACCGTCATCCCGGCGATCCTCAGCGTCGGGCAGCCGTCCGTGACCGGCACGTCCTGGCCGTCCTTGCTGCACGTCCCCGTCGGCAGCCCGAAGGCCAGGTCGCCGCCGACGCGGTCGATCTTCTTAAGGATGTCGATGTTCGTCCCGATGAGCGTGGCCTGCTTGACCGGCGCCGTCAGCCTGCCGCCCTCGATGAGATACCCGAGGGTGACCGAGAAGGTGAACTTGCCGGAATCCTCGACCTGCCCGCCCGACAGGCTGGCGACGTAGAAGCCTTTGTCCACCGACCGGACGATGTCCTCGGGCGCCTCCCCGCCGGCGGCGATGTAGGTGTTGGCCATCCTCGGGATGGGCCAGTGGCTGTAGTCCTGGCGCCGGCCGTGCCCGGTGAGGGCGGCGCCCTTCATCAGCCGGGCCGACAGCCGGTCCTGCAGCAGCCCCCGCAGCACACCCTTCTCGATGAGCAGGGTCTTGCGCGGCGCCGTGCCCTCGTCGTCCAAGGCGTACGATCCGCGCAGCGACGGCAGGGTCGGGTCGTCGTAGATCGTCACCAGCTCCGAGCCGACGCGCTTGCCCATCTTGTCCCAGAAGACCGAGGTCCTCTTGCGGTTGAAATCGGCTTCGACGAGATGCCCGACGGCCTCGTGGATGAGGACGCCGCTGTGCCCCGGCGCCAGCACGATGGGCATCTCCCCGGCCGGAGCGGGGACCGCCCCGAGGAGCGTGACGGCCTCCCGCGCCGCCTCCTCGCCGATCCGCCGCGGCGTCATCGTCCCGCGGAAGTACTCCAGACCGACCCGCCCGCCGCCGCCCCAATAGCCCGACTCGCGCTGGCCGTCCTTCTCGGAGATGGCCACGCAGACGAGCTTGACCATGGGCCGGACGTCGCGCGCGAGCAGGCCCTCGGAGTTGGCCACGCACATGTGCCGGAGCGAATCGGAGTAGTAGGCCTTGACCTTGGCGATGCGCGGATCGTAGCCCTTGGCCGCCTCGTAGGCCTCGCGGACGAGCCGGATCTTGTCGCGCAGCCCGGCCTCGCTCGCCGGCCGCCGGGCCGGATAGCGGTCCGGGCCCGCCGTCCGCGTCCGGTCCCGCAGGACGGGCGGCCGCCCCGCCGGAGCCGCGCCCCGGGCGATGGCCGCCGCCGTCAGCGCCGTCCGGCGGACCTTGTCCGCCGCGAGGTCGTTGGTGTAGCCGTACCCGGTCCGGTCGCCCTTGATGACCCGGACGCCCAGGCCCAGGCCGACCGATTCGGCCGTCTCCCGGACGATGTCCTCCTCCATGGAGATGCCGTCGTATGTCCGGTGCTCCAGGAAGACCTCGGCGAAGTCGCCGCCGCTCGAGAGGGCCGTCTCGAGGACCGCCCGCAGCTCGGCCGCGCTCATCCCGAAGTGGTCGACGTAGGGGAGGGGCATGTCCCGGCCATGATGGCACATTCCCGCCGCCCCTGCAATCCCCGACAGGCGGTTTGACGCCCCGCCCTCTCAAGGCCTATAATCCTTCTCCCATGGGAACGCCCGAATTCGACCGTGCCGTGGACGCCGCCATCGACGCCGCCCTCCGCGAGGACATGCCCGAAGGGGACGTCACCTCCGACAGCATCATCCCGGCCAACGCCCGCTCCGAGGCCTACTTCCTGGCCAAGGAGGACGGCGTCCTGGCCGGCCTGGCCGTGGCCTCCCGCGTCTTCGAGCGCATCGACCCCGCGGTCATCTTCATCGAGCGCTTCCGCGACGGCGCCTCGTTCAGCAAGTCCGACAAGCTGGCCCGGGTCAAGGGACCGACGGCCGCCCTCCTCAAGGGCGAGCGGACCGCCCTCAACTTCCTCCAGCACCTCTGCGGCGTGGCCACGGTCACGCGCCGCTTCGTCGAGGCCGTGGCCGGCACCAAGACCCGCATCCTGGACACGCGCAAGACCGTCCCCGGCCTGCGGTTGCTCGACAAGTACGCCGTGCGCGCCGGCGGCGGCACCAACCACCGCGTCAGCCTGTCCGACATGGTCCTCATCAAGGACAACCACCTCCGCCACGTCGGCAGCGTCGCCGAGGCCGTCCGCCGGGCCCGGTCCCGCGTCCGGCCCGGCGTCCGCATCGAGGTCGAGGCGGCCAACCTCCTGCAGGTCCGCGAGGCCCTGGCCGCCGGGGCCGACATGATCATGCTCGACAACATGCCCCTCGAGACCATGCGCCAGGCCGTCGGCCTGGCCGGCGGCCGCGTCCCCCTCGAGGCCTCCGGCAACATGACCCTCGACCGCGTCCGGTCCGTGGCCGAGACGGGGGTCGATTTCATCTCCGTCGGCGCCCTGACCCATTCGGCCCGGGCCGTCGACATCAGCCTCGATTTCGTCCATTGAGGGTCCCATGAGCGCGAGCGACATCCGGGCCGACGTCCTGGTCATCGGCTGCGGCATCGCCGGCGCCACCGCCGCGCTCGAAGCGGCCGAAGCCGGCCTGCGCGTCGTGGTCCTGACCAAGGAGGCCCGGGCCGAGGAATCCAACACCTACTACGCCCAGGGCGGCATCGTCTCGTTCGCCCCGGACGACCGTCCCGACCTGCTCAAGGAGGACGTCCTCGAGGCCGGCGACCGCGCCGGCGATCCCGCCGCCGTCGACATCCTCGTCGACGACGGGCCGCGCCTGGTCCAGGAGACGCTCATCGACCGGCTGCGGATCCCCTTCACCCGCAGCTCCCCGGACGCCCTCGACTACGCCCTCGAGGCCGGGCACTCGCGCCGCCGCATCCTCCACGTCGCCGACGCCACCGGCCGGACCATCGAGGACCGCTTCCTGCGGGCCCTGCGCCGGCACCCGCGGGTCGCGCTCCTCGCCGGGCGCGCGGCCGTCGACCTGCTCACGGTGCCCCATCACTCCAAGAACCCCGTCGCCTACTACCGCGAGCCGCGGGCCATCGGCGCCTACGTCCTCGACAACGCCACGGGCGAGGTCGGGCGCGTCTTCGCCCCGTTCACGGTCCTGGCCACCGGCGGCTGCGGCGCCGTCTACCTCCACACCTGCAACCCGGCCGGGGCCGACGGCTCCGGCTACGCCATGGCCCTGCGGGCCGGGGCCCGCATCGGCAACATGGAGTACATCCAGTTCCACCCGACCGTCTACATGCGCGAGAACGGCGACGGCTTCCTCATCTCCGAGGCCGTCCGCGGCGAGGGGGCCCGCCTCAAGACGCGCGATGGCCGGACGTTCATGGGCAAGTACTCGCCGCGCCGCGAGCTGGCCCCGCGCGACGAGGTCTCCCGGGCCATCTACGAGGAGATGATCCTGACCAACACGGACCACGTCCTGCTCGACCTGGCCTCGTACGCCCCGCCCCGGACGATCCGCGAGCGCTTCCCGACCATCCTGCGGACCTGCCTCGAGGACGGGCTCGACATCACCCGCTCGCCCATCCCGGTCGTACCGGCGGCCCATTACTGCTGCGGCGGCGTCCTGGCCGACGGCAGCGGCCGGACCTCGCTCGCCGGGCTCTACGCCGTCGGCGAGGTGGCCTGCACCGGCGTCCACGGGGCCAACCGCCTGGCCTCGACCTCGCTGCTCGAGGGCCTCGTCTGGGGGACCCGGGCGGCCCGCGACATCGCGGAGGCGTTCGACGACAGCCGTCCCTACCGGGCCTCCGAGATCCACCGCTGGTACCACCCGAAGAAGGAGGAGCCGGTCGACCCGGCCCTGGTCAACCAGGACTGGCTGACCATCCGCTCGACGATGTGGAACTACGCCGGCATCATCCGGACCCGCCGCCGCCTGGAGCGGGCCAAGGCCGACCTCGACTACCTCCGCCACCGCATCGAGCAGTTCTACCAGTCGGCCCGCCTCGCGCCCGACATCGTCGGCCTGCGCCACGGCATCCTGGTCGCCCTGATGATCACCCAGGCCGCCCTGGCCAACCCCGCCTCCCGCGGCGCCCATTACATCAAGAAATAGAAACGGCCCCCTTTTCCCGGTATAATAGCCGACTGTATATCGCCGATCGGAGAACCCTATGGCCGACAAGCCCGACGTCAAGAGCACGCTCAACCTGCCCCGCACCGATTTCGCCATGAAGGCCTCCCTGGCCCAGCGGGAGCCGGAGGCCATCAAGAAGTGGGAGACCGGGCGCCTCTATGAGCGTATCCTCGAGAAGCGGGCCGCCGCCCGGCGCCACCCCTTCATCCTCCACGACGGCCCGCCCTACGCCAACGGCCACATCCACATGGGCACGGCCCTCAACAAGGTCCTCAAGGACTTCATCGTCAAGTCCCGGTCCATGCTCGGCTACTACGCCCCCTACGTCCCGGGCTGGGACTGCCACGGCCTGCCCATCGAGATCCACGTCGACAAGCAGCTCGGCGACAGGAAGAAGGACATGGACGTCACGGCCGTCCGCGAGGAGTGCCGCAAGTACGCCGAGAAGTTCATCGGCATCCAGCGCGAGGAGTTCAAGCGCCTGGGCGTCCTGGGCGCCTGGGACACGCCCTACCTGACCCTGCACCCGGCCTACGAGGCCAAGGTCCTCGAGTACCTGGCCGCCTTCTTCGAGCGCGGCGACGTCTACAAGGGCAAGCGCCCCGTCCACTGGTGCGTCAGCTGCCGCACGGCCCTGGCCGAGGCCGAGATCGAGTACAAGGACAAGACCTCGCCCTCGATCTACGTCCGCTTCGAGGTCGTCTCCGACCTGGGCGCCAAGTTCCCGGCCTTGGCCGGCCGCAGGGCCCACGTCCTCATCTGGACGACCACCCCCTGGACTCTGCCGGCCAACCTGGCCATCGCTTTCCACCCCGATCACGAGTACGCCGCGGCCGAGGTCGGCGGCGAGGTCTACATCCTGGCCAAACGGCTCCTGCCCGTGGTGGCCGAAGAGCTGGGCTGGCCGCAGCCCCGGGTCCTGGCCACGTTCCCGGGCCGCGAGCTCGAGGGCCTCAAGGCCCGCCACCCCTTCGTCGAACGGGACTCGGTCTTCGTCCTGGCCGACTACGTCACCCTCGAGGACGGCACGGGCGCGGTCCACACCGCCCCGGGCCACGGCCACGACGACTACCAGACCGGCGTCGCCTACGGCCTCGACGTCTACACGCCCGTCGACGACAACGGCCGGTTCACGCCCGAGGTGCCCCGCTACGCCGGGATGCAGGTCTTCGAGGCCAATCCCCGCATCACGGCCGACATGAAGCGTGACGGCTCGCTGCTCAAGGAGACGGCCATCACGCACTCCTATCCCCACTGCTGGCGCTGCAAGAACCCGGTCATCTTCCGGGCCACCGAGCAGTGGTTCATCTCCATGGACAAGGGCGGCCTGCGGGACAAGTCCCGCCAGGCCATCGGCCGGATCACCTGGATCCCCGAATGGGGCCGGGAGCGCATCGACGGCATGGTCGCCGGCCGGCCCGACTGGTGCATCTCGCGCCAGCGCTCCTGGGGCGTGCCCATCCCGGCCTTCAAGTGCCGGGCCTGCGGCGCGTCCCTGGCCTCGGCCGAGGTGGCCCGTCACGTCGCCGGCATCTTCGGCCGCGAGGGCTCGAACGCCTGGTTCGGCCGTCCGGCCGCGGATCTGGTCCCGCCCGGAACCGCCTGCCCGTCCTGCGGCGGGACCGAGTTCGAGAAGGAATACAACATCCTCGACGTCTGGTTCGAGTCCGGCGCCTCGCAGAACGTCATCCGGCGCGAGCCCGGGCACGAGTGGCCGGCCGACGTCTACATCGAAGGCCACGACCAGCACCGCGGCTGGTTCCAGAGCTCCCTCCTGGTCGGGATCGGGGCCCTGGGCGGCGCCCCGTTCCGGACCTGCATCACCTGCGGCTTCATCCTCGACGAGCAGGGGAGGGCCATGTCCAAGTCCATGGGCAACGTCATCGAGCCCGGCGAGGTCATCAAGCGCAGCGGCGCCGAGATCGTCCGGCTCTGGGTGGCCATGCTCAACTACAAGGAGGACGCCCGCTTCGGGACCGAGATCGAGCAGCGCCTGGTCGAGGCCTATCGCAAGATCCGCAACACCTGGCGCTTCCTGATCGGCAACCTCTCCGACTTCGCGCCCGGGCGCGACGCCGTGGCCGAGGCCGAGCTCCTCGACCTCGACCGCTGGATCCTCCACCGCTTCGAGGAGGTCCGGGCCCGGGTCGTCCAGTCCTACGCCGACTACGAGTTCCACCCCATCCTCCACGATATCCTCGATTTCTTCACGGTCGACCTGAGCGCCTTCTACCTCGACGTCGTCAAGGACCGGGCCTACTGCTCGGCCAAGGGCTCGCCCGAGCGGCGTTCGGCCCAGACGGCCATGTTCACGGTCCTGCGCGACTCGCTCCTGCTCATGGCCCCCATCCTGTCCTTCACCGCCGAGGAGGCCTGGGCCTTCGTCCCGGACTTCCCGGGCAAGGACGCGTCGGTCCACCTGGGCGAGTTCCCCGGGCCGACGGACTGGCTGGCCTCGAAGCCGGCCTCCTTCGTCGGCGACATGGAGCGCCTCCTGGCCGTCCGCGAGAAGGCCCTCAAGGAGCTCGAGAAGGCCCGCGAGTCCAAGCTCATCGGCAACGCCCTCGAGGCCAAGGTCACCGTGCGGGCGCCGGCCGCCGAAGCCGCGTTCCTGGAGGCCCGCCGGGACGACCTGGCGGCCCTGTCCATTGTCTCCCAGGTCGCGGTCGTCCCCGACGCCGGCCTGGCCGAACCGGCCGTCGAGGTCGTCAAGGCCGAGGGGGCCAAGTGCGAGCGCTGCTGGAACTACTCGACCTTCGTCGGGACGAGCGCGTCGCACCCGACCTTCTGCGCCCGCTGCGAGAAGGCCGTCGAGGGGAGCCGGCCGTGAGGAAGAACCTGCCCTACCTTGTCCTGGCCGTCGTCCTGGTCGCCCTCGACCAGGTCAGCAAGAACGTCGTCGCCGCGAAGGTCGCCCTGTACGAGTCCGTCCCGGTCGTCAAAGGCTTCTTCAGCATCACCCGCATCCACAACAAGGGGGCCATCTTCGGCACCTTCTCGCGCACGGACAGCGCCCTCGTCTTCGCGCTCCTGACCGCGGCGTCCCTGGCCGCCCTGGCCTTCGTCGTCTATTACTTCTTCAAGACGCCGGCCTCGGACCGGCTGATGAGGATCGCCCTGACCCTCATCGCGGCCGGGGCCCTGGGCAACCAGTTCGACCGCCTCGTCCGCGGCTACGTCGTCGACTTCCTCGACCTCTACGTGGGCAGCGCCCATTGGCCCTTCTTCAACGTGGCCGATTCCTGCATCTCCATCGGCGCCGTGCTCATGATAGCGACCCTGTTCAGGAGGAAACCCGCATGTTCCCCATCCTCGTGAAGATCGGCCCCCTGACCATCCACACCTACGGCTTCCTGATGGCCGTCGGCGTGGCCCTGGGGCTGTGGTTCATCTACGCCCAGGCCAAACGGGCCGGCCTGGACGCCGCCCGGATCATGGACGCGGCGTTCTACACCATCATCGTCTCGCTCGTCGGGGCCAAGCTGCTGCTCTTCGCGACGAATTTCTCGTACTACACGAGCTACCCCAAGGCGCTCTTCTCGCTGGCCCGGTCGGGCGGCGTCTTCCAGGGCGGCCTGTTCTTCGGCACGGTCTTCGCCCTGTGGTACTTCCACCGCAAGAGGATCCCGACCTGGAAGACGGCCGACCTCATCGCGCCGGCCCTGGCCATGGGCCACGGCTTCGGCCGCATCGGCTGCTTCAGCGCCGGCTGCTGCTACGGCAGCGGGTGCTCGGCGCCC
The DNA here is from genome assembly GCA_017999365.1 of Candidatus Aminicenantota bacterium. GTDB lineage: Bacteria > Acidobacteriota > Aminicenantia > Aminicenantales > Saccharicenantaceae > RBG-16-66-30. Next base: position 78,838 of record JAGNLW010000001.1, on the reverse strand, counting down.
TGGGCCGTGGTCTTCAAGAACGAGTACGCCGCCCAGCTCACGGGCGTCCACCTCAACGAGTCCATGCACCCCGTCCAACTCTACGAGGCGGCCCTGAACTTCCTCAATTTCGCGGTCCTGTTCTTCATCCTCAAGAGGAAGAAGTTCGACGGCCAGGTCTTCGCCTTCTACATCCTCAATTACTCGGTCATCCGCTTCTTCACCGAGTACTTCCGCGGCGACCACGAGGACGCCATCTACTTCATCCGCGGCGCCTCGGCCCTGACCAGCCTGTCCTACCCCCAGCTGTTCTGCGTCCTGGGGCTCGTCGCCGGCGCGATCCTGGCCGTCGTCCTGAAGCGGCGTCCCCGTGCCCAAGTCTGATATCGTCGTCACGGCCGAGGACGGGGGAGGGGCCCGCCTCGACGTCTTTCTGGCCGACAAGCTGCCGGGGCTCAGCCGGGCCCAGGTCCGCCGGGTCATCGACGGCGGCGGCGTGCGGGTCGGCTCCTACGCCCGCAAGGCCGGCTACAAGCTCAAGGCCGGCGACCGCGTCCACGCCGAATACGAGATCCCCGAGCCCGAGGGGAAGCTCGTGCCGCAGCACATCCCCCTCAAGATCGTCTACATGGACGCCGATATCATCGTCCTCGACAAGCAGGCCAACCTGGTCGTCCATCCCGGCCCCGGGCACCCGTCGGGGACCCTGGTCAACGCCCTTATCCACCATTTCCCGGAGATCGCCCTCATCGGCTCGGAGGAGCGTCCGGGCATCGTCCACCGGCTGGACCAGGACACGTCGGGGGTCATGGTCGTCGCCCGGAGCGCCCGGGCCTTCACCTCGCTCCAGGACCAGTTCCGCCGCCGCGTCGTCTGGAAGACCTATCTGGCCCTGGCCTGGGGCCGCATGTCGGAGACGGAAGGCTGCCTGAACTGGCCGCTCGGCCGCCATCCCAAGGAGGGGGCGCGCATGTCGGTGCGGACCCGCAGCCCCAAGAAGGCCGAGACCTTCTTCCAGGTCCAGCGGGCCTTCAAGGACACGACCCTGCTCGAGGTCAAGCCGGTGACGGGGCGGACCCACCAGATCCGGGTCCACCTGGCCGCGGCCGGCCATCCCGTCGTCGGGGACCCCGTCTACGGCCGGAAACGGGAGCCCCGGGAGTTCCCGCGCATCTTCCTCCACGCCCACACGCTGTCGTTCCTGCACCCCGCGACCGGCGAGCGCCTGACCTTCGCCTCGCCCCTGCCGCCCGACCTCGAGGCGGTCGTCGCCCGCGAATTGGGCCTGTAAAACCGGGCCGGTCACCCTATTTCTTTCTTTCCCTTGAGGAAGCCCCGGGAATTGGGTAAAATGGCTTTTCGTTTTTCCGAGATCCCCAGGAGGCTCGAGGATGAAAGACTATACCGTCGACAAGATACGCAACGTGGCCCTGGTCGGGCACGGCTCGTCCGGCAAGACCTCGCTCGCGGCCGCCCTCCTCTTCGACACAGGCGTGACCAGCCGCTTGACCAAGGTCGACAAGGGCAACACCGTCACCGACTACGATCCCGACGAGATCGAGCGCAAGATCTCGATCAACGCCACGCCCTGCTTCTGCGAGTGGAAGGACCACAAGGTCAACGTCGTCGACACGCCGGGCTACAGCAACTTCCTGTGGGACACCCGGGCCGCCCTGCGGGCCGTCGACGGCGCGGCCGTCCTCGTCGACGCCGTGGCCGGCGTCGAGGTCGGCACGGAGAAGGTCTGGGAGATGCTCGAAGAGCACGGCCTGCCCCGCATCATCGTCATCAACAAGATGGACCGCGAGAACGCCCATTTCAACCGGGCCCTCGACTCCATCCGCGAATTCTTCGGCCGCCAGGCCGTCCCCGTCGAGCTGCCCATCGGCGAGGAGAAGGCCTTCGCCGGCGTCGTCGACATCGTCGCCAAGAAGGCGACCACGTTCGAGAAGGACGAGAGCGGCAAGATGACCGAGGGACCCGTGCCCGCGGCCATGTCCGAAGAGGTCGAGAAGCGCTACAAGGAGCTCCTCGAGATGGTCGCCGAGTCCGACGAGAAGCTCATGGAGAAGTACTTCGAGACCGGCGCCCTGACCCCCGAGGAGTTCCGGGCCGGGCTCAAGAAGAGCATCCTCAACCGCCAGATCTACCCCGTCTTCGCCGCCTCGGGCGTCGCCAACATCGGCGCCCAGACGTTCCTCGACGGCGTCCTGGCCTATCTGCCCTCGCCGGTCGAGGCGGGGAAGGTCAAGGCGACGGTCAAGGGCGAGGCGTCCTCCGTCGAACCGTCGCCCGAGGCGCCCTTCGCCGCCGTCGTCTACAAGACCATTTCCGACCCGTACACGGGCCGCATCTCGCTGATGCGGGTCTTATCGGGCCGCGTCAATCCCGATGCCACGGTCTTCAATCCCGGCCGGGACACCGACGAGAAGCTCGGCGGCCTGTTCTTCCTCCAGGGAAAGGAACAGGTCTCGGCCGGCCAGGCCAAGGCCGGCGACATCGTGGCCACGGCCAAGCTCAAGGCCACCGTCACGGGAGACACCCTGAGCGCCAAGGGCTCGGGCATCGTCCTCGATCCCATCTCCTTCCCGCTGCCATCGATCTCCTTCGCCATCGAGCCCAAGACGCGGGCCGACGAGGACCGCATCTCCCAGGCCACCCACCGCATCACCGAGGAGGACCCCACGGTCCGCATCGAGCGGGACCCCAACACCTCCCAGCTGCTGATCTCGGGCAACGGCGAGCTCCACGTCCGCATCATCACCGAGCGCCTGAAGAAGCGCTACAACGTCGACGTCGACCTCAAGCCGCCCAAGATCTCCTACCTGGAGACCATCAAGGGCCGGTCCGACGTCCAGGGCCGCCACAAGAAGCAGACCGGCGGCCGGGGCCAGTTCGGCGACACCTGGATCAAGTTCGAGCCCCTGCCCCGCGGCAAGGACTTCGAGTTCGAGGACAAGATCTTCGGCGGTTCGATCCCTCGCAACTTCATCCCGTCCGTCGAGAAGGGGCTCCAGGAGGCCCGCAAGAAGGGCGTCCTGGCCGGCTACCCGACGGTCGACTTCAAGGCCATCCTCTACGACGGCTCCTACCACGACGTCGACTCGTCGGACATCGCCTTCAAGATCGCGGCCAGCAAGGCCTACAAGAAGGGCATCCGCGAGGCCAAGCCGACCCTGCTCGAGCCGGTCATGAACGTCGAGATCTACACGCCCGAGGCCTACATGGGCGACATCATGGGCAACCTCAACGGCCGGCGCGGCAAGGTCCAGGGCATGGAGCAGAAGGGGACCATGCGCGTCCTCAAGGCCCAGGTCCCGATGTCGGAAATGCTCGACTTCGAGCCGACCCTGACCTCGATCACCGGCGGCCGCGGCTCCTTCCTCATGGAATTCAGCCACTACGAGGAAGCGCCCTCGCACATCCAGCAGAAGATCATCGCCGAAGCGGTCAAGGACGGCCGGGTCAAGCCGGAAGAGGAAGACTAGGCCCCGGCCCGGCGCTTTTCCCTGACGAAAATCAGCAGCAGGGCGGCGACGGCCGTCAACCCGAGCGAGACGAAGAAGGGCGTCGTCCGTCCGGCCTTGTCCCAGAGCAGGCCCGCCAGCACCGAAGCGGGCAGGGCGGTCAGCCCGATGACCATCTGGAACCCTCCCAGGACCGAGGCCCGGTAGGGCTGAGGGGCGAGCTCCGCGGCGATGGTCTTCTGGACGGGATCGAGAGCGGCCTTGTGGACGCCGTAGAGGATGAACAGGGAAACGCCCGCGCCCAGCCCGCCGCCGAGGAAGAGGACCGTCGCGCAGACGGCCGCCCAGGCCCCGTAGGCGATGAACATGACGGGCTTCCGTCCGATGCGGTCGGACAGGCGGCCGAAGGGGTAGGAGAGCAGCGCGGCCACGACCGAATAGACCAGGAAGAGCACGGGGATGGCGCCCGTCCGGAAGCCCTCCGACTTGGCGAACAGGAGCAGGAACGAATAGGTGAAGGCGCCCAGGGCGAAAACGGCGTTGAGGACGAAATAGAGGGCCAGGTTCCGGTCGACGTCGCGCAAGGACAACCCCTTGAACACGCGGGTCGCGGGGCTTTTCAGTTCCCGGATGTTTCGCAGCACGAGAAGCGCGCCGGCGAGCGAGGGAACGGCGGCCAGGGCGAACAGGAGCCGATAGCCGAGGACGTCGATGAGGGCGATGGAGACGAGGATGCCGGCGACGGAGCCGGCGTTGTCCATGGCCCGGAGCAGGCCGAAGTGACGGCCGCGGTCGGCGTCGGTCGAGACGTCGGCCAGCATGGCGTCCCGCGGCGCGCCGCGGATCTTGCCGGCCCGGTCGAGGATCCGGAAGGGGACGAGGTGGGGCCAGGCGGAGGAAGCGGCGTAGCCGAGCCTCGAGGCGGCGCCGCAGAGGTAGCCCGTCCAGATGAAGACCTTGCGCTTGCGGATGCGGTCCGAATAGTAGCCGGCGACCGCCTGCGAAAGCGAGACGATGGCCTCGCCGAGGCCGTCGAGGAAACCCAGGGCGGCCATGTTGGCCTTGAGGACCTGGGTGACGAAGAGCGGCCAGATGGGATTGATGATGTCCGAGCCCAGGTCGTTGAGGAAGGACGCGGCGGCGAAGGTCCGAATGGTCTTCTTGGTCTCGGGCGGGGTTTCGCGAAGGGTCTCCGGGGGCATGGGGTCTTTCTCCGTGGCGGTGATTGTAGCGCGTCGGCCCGGATTCTCCAAGCGCGTGCTCCCGGAATAAACGGGGAATAGGTATCATGTCTCCCATTTTGGTATGATACGGGGCGATCCCACGGACGGAGGACCCCATGATGTATCCCGGACGCTTTCGTGCCGTTCTCGCCGCGTTGGCGCTGTTCGCCGCGGGCCTGGCCGCCCAGACGCCGCCTGCGGCGCCGACGCCGTCCGCGGCCAAGCCCGACCCGACCCTGACGCTCAAGATCGGCGATCCCCAGCTCAAGGACAAGACCATGGACCTCGGCGTCGGGGCCCTGCTGGCCGGCCGCACCGGACGTCCCGTCGGCTTCGAGCGCATGATCGAGGAGATGATGTCCGCCCACATCGTCCACGTCGGCGAGACCCATAACTCGATGCCCATGCACGAGATCCAGTTCCAGGTCCTGCGGGCCCTCTACGCCAAGGACCGGCACCTGGCCGTCGGGCTGGAGATGGTCCCGGTGACGCTCCAGGAGACGCTCAACAAGTGGACCGCGGGCATCCTGACCAAGGAGGAGTTCCTCCGCGAGATCCGCTGGTACGTCACCTGGAACTTCAACTTCGGATATTACGAGAAGATCTTCGACTTCGCCCGGGAGCACCGGCTGCCCATCTATGCCCTGAACGCGCCGCGCGAGGTCATCTCCAAGATGCGCATGCGCGGCTGGGCCGCCCTGACGGACGAGGAAAAGGCCTTCTTCCCGGGCGAGCCCGATCTCACGAACGCGGACCACCGGACGCTCATCCGGACGGTCTTCGAATCCGAGGACATCCCCGAGGCCATGAAGGGCCCGGGCCTGGACCGGATGTTCGAGGGCCTCTACCGTTCGCAATCGGCCTGGGACGAGGTCATGGGTTGGAACGCCGTCCGGGCCGCCCAGGCCGAGGGGCGGCGGGTCATGGTCTGCGTCGGTTCGGGGCATCTGCTCTACAACCTCGGCCTCAACCGGCGGGCCTCCGAGCGGTCGAAGCTGCCGTCGAAGACGGTCGTCGCCGTCGAGGTCCCGGCCGGGGCGAAGGGTGTGACCGTCTCCCGGGCCATCGCGGACTATGTGTTCGGCCTGGCCCCGGAGGCCAAGCCGGCCTTTCCCAACATCGGTCTGGGCCTCAAGACCGTCGAAGGGCTGGAGAACCTGGTCGTCGATCCCAAGCCGACCGAGGGCGTCGCCGGCCGGGCCGGCTTCGAGAAGGGCGACATCATCCTGTCGGTCGAAGGCAAGGCCTACACCGACATCAACGAGCTGCGCATGACCCTGGCCAAGCTCGCCTGCGGCGACGAAATCGCGTTCAAGGTCCTGCGGGCCGGCGCCGTCAAGGACGTTCCGTTCAAGTGCGAGAGGGCCGCCGCGGGCGACGGGAAGTGAGGGGCCGAAGATGAAAAGAATAAATAGAAGCGTCCCCGTTTTCCTGGCCGCGGGCCTGGCGCTGGCCATGAGCGCGCCCCCCACGGTCAAGACGCCGGCCGAGGAGGCGAACTACCTCGCCTACACCCAGAACGAGGCCGTCGCGTCCTTCCTGAGCGTCCTGGCGGCCCGGACACCGGAGCTGCGGGTCTCGACCGTCGGCCGTTCCCTTCCGGGGGACGGATACGGGGCGCGGGACATCTTCCTGGCCGTCCTGGCCCAGAAGCCGTCAGCGAGCCCCGCGGACCTCGACCGGTCCAAGCCGACCGTCCTCTTCACGGCGGCCCAGCACGGCAACGAGCAATCGGCCAAAGAGGCCATCCTCCGGCTCCTGCGCGACCTGGCCGCGGGCGAGCTGAAGCCCCTGCTCGCGAAGGTCAACGTCCTGATCATGCCCCAGACCAATCCCTACGGCAACTTCCGGGACGTCCGGGTGAACGAGCGCGACCTGGACATGAACCGCGACCATGTCAAACTCGAGGCCGAGGGCGTCCGGGCCATCCACCGCGTCTTCACGGCCTGGCGGCCCGAGGTGACCATCGACGTCCACGAGAAGGGCGACGACTACTACCGGGTCTCCATCGGCTGCGTCTCCAACGCCAACATCGCCGCCGCCCTCCAGGACTTTTCCCGCGGGACCGTCCTGGCCGAGGTCGGGAAGGCGCTGGCGAAGAAGAACATCGCCTTCTTCGAGTACCTGGTCACCGAGGACCTGGGCGTCGACACCTCTTCGGGAGCGGCCCGCCCCGAGGGCGGCCGCGGCCCGCGCGAGGAGATGATGCGCTATTCGACGACCGACCTCAACGACGGGCGCAACAGCCTGGGCATCTTCGAGACGATGTCCTTCATCCAGGAGGGCGCCTCCCGCCATGATATCGACACCCTCGAGGCCCGGACGGCTTGGCAGTACGCCGGTTTGCGGGCCTTCCTCGAGTCGGTGGCCGGCCACGGTCCCGAGATCGTCAGGATGGTGGGCGGCCTGCGGGCCCGCCTGCTCGAGCGGGCCGCGGCCCGGGCGGCCGACGATCCCGTCCACCTGCGCATGGCTTACGTCCGCGATCCCGCCGTGCCCGAGCTCCGGCTGAAGCGGTTCGAGCGGACCGCCGGGGCCTCCGCCGGCGGGCGCGTCCTCCGCGTCGACAAGAAGGCGGGGGAGACGGTGACGGCGGCCGACTTCGTCCCGGTGGAGCCCGGAGGAACGAGGGTCGTCGACCAGGTCGTCAAACACTGGTTCCCCCTTGTCGAGCCGACGCTCTCGGTGAAGCGGCCGGCGGGCTATATCGTTCCCGGCGTGCGACAGGATATTGCCGAGACGCTCCTGGCCCTCGGGGTCGAGGTCGGCCGTTTCGACCGCGACGCGATCGTCGACGCCGAGGTCTACGAGGTCACGGCCGTCGTCCCGTCCGAGGTCGATTACGAGGCGCCGCCGAAGATCGAGGTCGCCGCCAAGGCCGTCACGGTCCCCGTCAAGAAGGGCGACTTCTTCGCGGCCTGCGACCAGCCGGCGGCCAACCTGGTCCCCTGCCTCCTCGAACCGCAGTCCGCCTACGGCTTCGTCCGGTACTGGAAGTTCAAGCTCTTGCCCGAGGCCGGAGGGCTTTTCGAGATCCTCCGTTTCGCCGGCAAGGCGGCGCCCGCCGTCGTGCCCTACAAGGCCTGGTGAGGCCGGGACCGTCCGGAGACGCGCCGACGGGGCCTAGTTCATATTCTTGAGGAGCTCCAGGACGTCCGCCGCGGGTTTGGCCGAGCGGCTGAAGAGCTCGCGGGCCTTGAGGCGGTCCTCCCTGCGGCCGAGCTTTTCCAGGACCAAAGCCCCGAAGTAGCCGTGGGGCTGGGCTTCGTCCCAATACGTCAGGGTGTAGTCCCGGATCGATCCTCGCAAGCCGGCCGCCTTGTCCTTCTCGCCCAGCTTGTCGTAGCAGAGGGCGATGAGGTAGTCCTGCATCCGGCCGTCGGGATGGAAGGGCGCGCCCGTGCCGAGCTTTTCCGGATAGAGCTTGGCCAGCTCCAGGGCGCGAACGGCCTCGGCCCAGGCCCCCTTCCGCATGGCTTCCAGGCCGATGGCGACGTGGGCCCGGACGTAGAGGCCGAGGATGTCGCTGGCGCCCTCGTAGGGCAGGGCGGCCACGGCGTCGAGGACGGTGGCGGCTTCGTGCGGGTCGCCCGCCGCGAGCAGGGCTTCGGCCAGATCGACCTGGAGCGGCGCTTCGACCGGGAAGTCTGCCGCCGCCTTGCGGGCCGCGGCCAGGGTCTCGTCTATCCGGCCCTGCCGGAGCAGGAAGGCGGTCTGGGAGTGGCGGGCCCGCCAGCTCGCCGGGTCGAGTCCGACGGCCTTGGCCATGTCCCCGGCGGCTCGGACGGCGTCCGTCCGCTCGAAGAAGGCGCCGCGGGCCAGGTAGAACGGCGCGTAGTCGGCGCCTTCGGCCATCTCGAAGAGGTCCTTGGCTTCCTCGAGCCGGCCCTTGCCCCACAGGATGAGGGCCAGGTAGTATTTCGGCCGCCAATCGGCCGGGCGGGCCGCGATGGCCCAGGAGAAGACGGCGATCTCCTCCTCACGGAAGGGGAAGACGAGATGGGGCGAGGCCGCCGAGGCCTTCTCCAGGAGCGCGGCGCTCTCGGAAGGGGCGCTGTCGCGCAGGAGATAGGCGAGGGTGTAGAGGACGGTCGTCTGCTCGGGGGCTGCCCGCAACGCTGTCGCGGCGTCGGCGTCGAGGCCCAGGCGGGCGTAAAAGGCGGCCATCTCGAGCCAGGTCTCGTGGGGCAGCTCGTTGCGGATGAGCGACCGGCAGGCCTCGAGGTCCTCCGGCTTGCCGCTCCCGAGGTAGCGCTCGAAGCGGACCAGGTGGTCGAGGGGATCGACCTCGCCGAGCCAGCCCAGGACGCGCTTGACTTCGCCCTTTCGACCGGCCAGCCGGTGGGCCACGGCCAGGACCTCGAGAGCGTTGACGTTGAGGTCGTCGGAAACGAGGGCCCGCAGGGCCAGCTCCGAAGCCCGGTCGAAGTCCTTCTCGAAGACCGCGATCTCGGCCGACTGGACGAGGGCTACGGCTTCGAACTGGGGCGACCGGGCCGCCCAGCCCAGGGTTTCCTTGGCGTCGACGAGGCGGCCCAGGCGGCGGGCGGCGACGCCGTAGACGTAGTTGGCCTCGGGATCGTACATGGACACGGCCAGGGCCCGTCCGGCGAGCTCGAGGGCTTGAGCCGGCTCGCCGCGGCGGGTGCGTAGCTCGGCCGCCCTGGCCAGGGCCCGGACGTGCAGGGGCTCGGCGGCGATCGCCGCCAGGTACTTGTCGAGGGCCTCGTCCAAGCGACGTTCGCGCTCGAGGCCGCGGGCCTGGAGAAAGAGGGCCTCGGCCGAACCGCCCGCGGGCGTGCTGAAGCGCAGCGGCCGGTCGAGGTCGTCGGCCTCCGGAGCGGTCTCGTAGACGAGCTTGGCGCCGAGCCGGACGACGAGCGGGGCGCCGGCGGGCAGGCCGGCCAACGGGACATCCGACTTCCAGGTCTGTTCGGGTTTGAGGATCAGACTCTTCCGGAAGATCTCTCGACCCGCCGCCGTGACGGTGAGATCGTCGGCTACGGGCCGAAGCGGGAAGAGCCCCAACGACAGCGTCTCACCCGCGCGCGAGGCGCTGAGCACGGCGTGGGGCGAGGCCTGGGCCATGGGGCCGATGCCGCGGTAGGGGAACCACTGCTCCTGCCAGCGGTCGGCCGCGCCCGGCGCGAAGTCGCCGTGGTCGGACTGGTTGAGCAGTCGACCGGCCTGGGGCTCGGTGTACTGGCCGTCGGCGTCGGTCAGGAGGTCGACCCAGATTTCGCCGGAACGGGACAGGTCCCAGATCCAGACCTTGCGGCCGGGCATGTCCTCGTAGCGGGACCAGTGGCCGAAACCGGCATCGGCCTTCTCGTACCAGCCGCCGTAGAAATCGGCCCGCTCGCCGACCGTGAAGTAGCTCTTGGAGCCGGGCGTGGCGTTGTTGCGGTACCAGGAGAGGTCGCGGCCGGAGCGGTCGACGGGCCAAGGCTCGAGCGGGACCGAATAATCGTGGCCGATGGACCAGCGGCCGGGGAAGACGTAGCGGAGGTCGTCGGCCGTCTTGACCGCGGCGCAGGACCAGGCGTAGTAGGACTGGCTGAACGGCGTAGGATTGACCCATAGGGCGTTGGTCTCGAAGGCGGCGCTGTCCTTGGGCAGCCGGACGGTCACGCTCCAGCGGGTCCGCGAGGGCAGGTCCATCGTCCCGACCACGACCGAGGCGCCGCCGTCCGGATCCTGCCGGACGAGGTAATCGACGGGCGTGGCCGTCGAGGGGGCGTGGCCGACGACGCCGAAATTGAACTCGATGCCGCCCGAGGTCCACGGCCCGCGCAGGGCGATCTGGCGGAACTTGAGGACCTTGTTCCAGTACAGGAACTCCCGGCCCGTGGCCAGGTCCTTCGCCCCCCAGACCTTGCCGCCCGCCTCGGGCAGGACGGCGACCTCGACGTAGGGATTGCTCAGGCGAACGACGGTCCAGGCCTTGTCGACCGGCTCGGCCGTATAGCGGTCGAAGAAGAAATAGGGGTAGAGCCGCGCGCCCTGCCCTCCCATCGAGGACCGGGCGAAGATGGGCACGGGATCGGGGTCGGTGAAGGGGTAGGTGCGGACGGTTTCCTTGGCCTCGACCGCTTTGGCCCCCCCGGAGGAGGACGGACGGCAGGCCGGCGCGGCGGACAGGACGGCGAGGAGGACGGCGGCCGCGACCGGAACGGCCGGCGCGGCGTGAAACGGCTTCTTCATGGCGGCTCCTTGGAAAGGACGGGCGCGGCGGCCGGCCTATTTCTTCTCGGTCAGCTCGAGGTAGACGGTCTCGACCAGGCTGAGCCAGCGGCGGCGGCCGCCCGGCGCGTCCGGCGGGTCGTCGATCCCGAAGGCCTTCTTGATCTCGGCCAGGCTCTTGCCCTCGGCGACCAGGGCCTTGACCTTGGCCTGGGTGCCGGACATGGAATCCCGGAGGGCTTCGACCTCGGTCCGGCCGAGCGGATCGGCGTGGCCGGAAAGGAACGTCTCGACCTTCGGCTCGAGCGCCAGCAGGGCCTCGAGCGTCTTGACGTAGCCGAAGGAGTTGCCGCCCTTGTTCCGGTGGATGAGGGGGTCGCGGCCGACGAACAGGAGGTCGCCGACGAAGACGGTCCGGAGGGCCGGGAAGTGGACGACGGTGTCGCCGCCGGTGTGGGCAGGGCCGAAATGGGAGAGCGCGATCTCGTCCGCTCCCGAGCCGAGCTTCAGGGTCCGGTCGAACGTCCTGTTCGGAACGTAGTCGCCGAGCCCGGGCAGGGACTTGGCCGCTTCGACGATGTCGTCGCGGCAGCGGTCGTGGGCGACGATGCTCAGCCCCTTGGGGAAACCGGGCAGGCCGTTGATATGGTCGCCGTCGCTGTGGGTGATGATGACCGTCGTCAGCGGGGCTGCGGTGACCTTGCGGACCTCGGCCAGCAGGGCGGCCGCGGACTCCGGGGTCATCTTGGCGTCGACGGCGAAGACGGCCTTCCTGGTGACGAAGAAGGCCGTGTTGGCGCCCGCGCCGCCCTTGACGAGGTACAGGCCGCCGCGGACGGGTTGGACGGTGGGCGGCGCCGGCGTCGGGGGGGTCTTGGCCGGCGGGGTCTGCCCGGCCGACAGGACGGGTCCGACAACCAGGACGGCCATCAGCAGGGACAGGGCTCTCGTCATGGGGCACCTCTCTCGGGATCGTGGGGCGCTTCCTTAATATCCGCCCCGAGGGCTTTTGTCAACGGGCTCAGATGTTGATGCGGATGGGCAGGATGACCGTCGTGATCCCTTTCCAGCGCAGCTCCTGCTGGATGGCGAAGGCCGTCTCGTTGTGGAGGATGCGGTTGATGATGCCGGAGCGGCGGAAGACGGTCTGGCCGGCGAAGACGGTCGAGCGGGGGAACTCGCGGGCGACCGTCTCGCACAGGGCCGAGGCCGTCTCGACGACGTCGATGCCGGTGTCGAGGCGCGACTCGGCCGGGAAGCCGAGCTTGCGGGCCATCTCGACGTACTTGCGCAGGTCGTCCTTGGCCTTGCCGGTGAGCCGGGCGACCGACTCGGTCTCCTTGAAGGCCCCGGCGTCGACCTCGGCGACCGAGACGAAGACGAAGTTCTTGTAGAGCCCCGGGAAGCCGCGGATGATGGACAGGAAGGTGTGGACGCCGAAGCCGTTGTAGCCGCCGACGAGCTGGACGGCCGTCATCTCGCGGGGATCGGTCGGGTCGGCGTTGTACTCGCCCCGGTGGGGGATGGCCACGAGCATGTCGTCGAGCTCGCGGACGCCCTTGCGGACCCGGTTGTAGTGGTCCTTGATGAGGTAGCAGAGCCCGACGAGGATCGAGGTGATGACCAGGGTCAGCCAGCCGCCGTGGCCGAACTTCTCGAGCACGGTGACGGTCAGGATGGCCAGGCAGACGGCCAGGCCGACGAGATGGACGGGCAGGTGCTTCTTCCAGTGCGGGTCCGTGCGCCGGTTGCGGATGAAGAAGCGGACCATGCCCAGCTGCGACAGGGAGAAGGTCAGGAAGACGTTGATGGAGTACATGACGATGAGGGTCGTGATCCGTCCGCGCGAGTAGAGCAGGAGGGCGATGGCCGCGCCGCCCATGAGCAGGACGCCGTTCTGCATGGTCAGGCGGCTCGAGAGGGAGGCGAAGCGGTGGGGGAACCAGTAGTCGACGGCCATGTTGCCCATGACCCGGGGCCCGTCGACGAAGCCCGCCTGCGCGGCCACGAGCAGGATGGCGCCCTCCGTGAAGATGGTGATCAGGGCCAGGGCGCCGCCGAAGCTCCAGCCGCCGAAGACCTCCCCGGCCAGGACGGCGTTGAGGGTCTTGCCGGCCACCGGGCTGACGCCCAGGAGGAGATAGCAGACCAGGATGCCGCCGGCCGTCACGGCCAGCGAGACCGACATGTAGAGCATGGTCTTCTTGCCGTTCTGGACGCGCGGCTCGCGGAGGATCTGCAGGCCGTTCGAGACGGCCTCGATGCCGGTGTAGGTGCCGCCGCCCATCGAGAACGCCCTCAGGAAGAGCAGGGCCATGCCGCCCAGTCCGAGGGTCGTCAGGCCGCCCCGGAAGCCGTCGCTCAGGTCTCCGGCCACGGCCCCGATCTCGGGGACGTGCTTGAGGATGCCGTAGCCGATCATCAGGGCGTGGGTCAGGACGAAGACGACGAAGATGGGCGCCAGCATCGTCACCGACTCCTTGACGCCGCGCAGATTGATGACCACGAGGAACAGGATGGCCGCGACCTCGAAGGGGGTCTTGAACGGCTGGTAGGAGGCCGGCAGAAAGCTGAACAGGGCGTCGCCGCAGGCGACGATGGATACGGTGATGGTCAGCATGTAGTCGACGAGCAGAGCCGAACCGGAGACGACGCCGGCCTTTTCGCCGAGCGTGTGGCTGGCCACGACATAGCCGCCGCCTCCGGTCGGGAAATACTCGATGATGCGGGAGTAGGCGTAGGAGATGATGAAGACGGTCAGCGCCGTGGCCACGGCCAGAGCCAGGGCCAAGTAGGTGTGCTCGCCCAGGACCTTGAAAGCTTCCTCGGGGCCGTAGGAGGCCGAGGACAGGCCGTCGGCGCCGAGTCCGATCCAGGCCAGGACCGGGATGAGGGCGATCTTGTGGAAGAGGGACGGGTCCTTGATGTCGCGGGGCTTGCCGATGAGGGTCCGCCGGATCTTCCTGCCGAGCGAACCGTTGTCGTCGTTCATAGATGGACCTTGATAAGGGATTGGACGGTATCCTGAGGTGTCTCTGGGGGAAAGCGCGATGGGAGATATTATAGGCCGAACCGGCCGAAAATCAAGGGGCTAGGCGGCCGTCAGGGCCTCGACGGCGGCGGCCCCGATGCGGGCCGGATCGCGGACGACGCGGGCCCCGGCCGCCTCGAGGGCGGCGATCTTGCCGGCCGCCGTGCCCCGGCCGGACGAGGCGATGGCCCCGGCGTGGCCCATGCGCCGGCCGGCCGGCGCCGAGAGTCCGGCGACGTAGGCCACGACCGGCTTGGGATAACCGCTCCGGACGTGGGCGGCGGCCTCCTCCTCGGCCGCGCCGCCGATCTCGCCGATGAGGACGACGGCTTCGGTCTCCGGGTCCGCCGCGAACAGCTTCAAAACGTCGACGAAGGACAGGCCCACGACGGGGTCCCCGCCGATGCCGACGGCGGTCGACTGGCCCAGCCCGAGCCGAGTCAGCTGGTCGACGGCCTCGTAGGTCAGGGTGCCGGAGCGGGAGACGACGCCGACCGGCCCGGGCCGGTGGATGGGTCCGGGCATGATGCCGAGCTTCGCCCTTCCCGGGGAGATGACGCCGGGCGTGTTCGGGCCGATCAGCAGGGCCCGTGTCCGGGCGAGGGCTTCGCGCATGCGGATGACGGAATGGACCGGGATGCCCTCGGTGACGCAGACGACGAGCCGGAGCCCGGCCTCGGCCGCCTCGACGACGGCGCCGGCGGCCCGGCCGGCGGGAACGAACATGACGGACGCGTCGGCCCCCTCCATGCGGACGGCTTCGGCCACCGTGTCGAAGACGGGTAAGCCGAGATGGATCGAGCCGCCCTTGCCCGGGGTCACACCGGCGACGACGCGGGTGCCGTATTCGAGCATGCGCGCGGCGTGGAAGGTCCCTTCGGCGCCGGTCAAGCCCTGGACGACGACGCGGGTCGAGGCGTCGACGAGGATGCTCACCGCGGTCCTTTCCCTTCGCGGGCCAGGCGGACGGCTTCCCGGGCGGCCGTTCCCATATCGGGGACGAGGACGAAGGGCAGGCCCGAAGCCGCGACCAGGGCCCGGCCCTCCTCGACGTTGGTGCCTTCAAGGCGCATGACGACGGGGACCCGGGTCACGCCGGACCGGGCCGACCGGACGAGGCCGCGGACGACGAGGTCGCAGCGGACGATGCCGCCGAAGATGTTGACCAGGACCGCGCGGACGCCGCTGTCGGACACGACGAGCGAGAAGGCCCGGGCCACGGCGTCCTCGGAGACGCCGCCGCCGACGTCGAGGAAGTTGGCCGGCCGGCCTCCGGCCAGGGCCACGAGGTCCATCGTGGCCATGGCCAGCCCCGCCCCGTTGACGACGCAGCCGATGTCCCCGTCGAGACGGATCAGGCTCAGCCCGGCTTCGGCGGCGGCGCGCTCGTCGGGCGTGCCGTCGTCGGGGTCGCGGAGCTCCCGCAGGTCGGTCCGGAAGGGGAGGGCATTGTCGTCGATCTCGGCCTTGGCGTCGGCGGCGACGAGGCGGCCGTCGCGGACGAGGACGAGGGGGTTGATCTCGAGGAGGATCGCTTGGGAAGCGCCGAAGGCGGCGGCGAGCCCGGCCGCGACGTCGCGGGCGCGGACGACCGTCCCGCCGGTGAATCCCAAGCCCGCGGCGATGCGTTCGATTTGCGCCGCGGTGAGCCCGGCCTGGGGTAGCAACGGCTCTTCGAGCACGAGTCCGGGTCCGACGGCCGACAGGGACTCGACGTCGATCCCGCCGCGGGGCGCGGCCAAGAGCGTATAAGCGGCCCGGGCCCGGTCGATCGTCAGTCCCATATAGAGTTCGCGCTCGGTCTCGAGGGCTTCCTCGACTAAAACAAGGCGGACGGGATACCCGCGGGGACCGGTCTGCTCCGTGACCAGGGGCTTTCCGAGGAGCCGGGCCGCGGCGGCTTGGGCCTCGGACGCCGAGCGGGCCGGGATGACGCCGCCCGCCCTGCCACGCCCTCCGGCCAGGACCTGGGCTTTGACGACCACGGGAACCCCGAGGCGTTCCGCCGCGGACCTGGCCTGTTCGGGCGTCTCCGCGATCTCGCCCCTCGGCACCGGAATACCGGCCGCGGCCAACAGCCGTTTGGCTCGGTATTCCTGGACGCGCATGGGAGCCCAACGATACCGCGTTTCCGTCCTGCAGTAAAGACGGTGGGGAACGGGGACACGTACGAAGCGTACATGTCCCCAAAGAAAAAGCCGGAGGCGGGAAGCCCGCCTCCGGCCGGGTTAGCGTGAAGAGCGAACGGCCTTAGAGCTTAGTCTCCTCGACCGTCTTCTGGACGACGCCGACCGTCTTCTGGAGCATGGCCTTCTCTTCGTCGTTGAGGGCGATCTCGTAGATCTTCTCCACGCCCTTGGCCGTGACGAGGCAGGGCACGCCGATGAACAGGCCCTTGACGCCGTACTCGCCCTCGCACAGGGCGGCGCAGGGGAGGACCCGCCGCTTGTCCTTGAGGTAGGACTCGGCGATGACGATGGCGCTCCAGGCCGGGCTGAAGAAGGCCGAGCCCTTGCCGAAGAGCTTGACGATCTCGGTGCCGGCCTCGCGGGTGCGGGTGACCAGCTTGTCGATCTGCTCCTTGGTGGCGATCTCGGTCAGGGGCACGCCGCCGACCGTGGTCAGCCGGGGCAGGGGGACCATGTCGGGGCCGTGGCCGCCGAGGACCGTGCCGGCGACGTCGGTGACGGAGACGTTGAGCTCCATGCCGACGAAGGCGCGCCAGCGGGCCGTGTCGAGCGTGCCGGCCATGCCGATGACCTGGTTCTTGGGGAAGCCGGTCAGCTTGTAGAAGGCGTAGACCATGGCGTCGAGCGGGTTGGTGACGATGATGCAGAGGGCCTTGGGGGCGTACTGCTTCACGCCCGCGGCGACCTTGGTGATGATGTCGAGGTTGACGGCGAGGAGGTCCTCGCGGGTCATGCCGGCCTGGCGGGGCTTGCCGGCCGTGATGATGACGACGTCGGCCCCGGCGATGTCCTTGTAGTCGGACGTGCCGGTGAGGTTCGCGTCGTAATTGCCGTGGGGAGCCATCTCCATGAGATCGAGGGCTTTGCCCTTGGCCGGGTTCTCGAGCTCGGGGATGTCGAGGATGACGACGTCACCCAGCTCCTTCTGGGCCGCGAGCATGGCCAGGATCTGGCCGATCTGGCCGCCACCGATGAGGGCGATCTTCTTGCGCATGTGTCGGTCTCTCCTAAGGGGATTTCGGACAAAGATCAGAGCCCCGATTCTAACCGGAATCGGGGCCTTTTGCAAGCCCGCCCGGCTTTGACAAGACGACCGCAAAACCGATAAAGTAGACGGACCGAATCGGACCAAGGAGAGAACGATGCTCGACGCTTATCGGACCATGGAGAAAGAACGGGCCCAGGCCGGTCTGCCGCCCCTGCCGCTGACGCCGGCCGAGGTCGAAGAGGTCTGCCGCGGCCTCGAGACCACCGGCAAGGACGACGGCGCGGCCCTCCGCCGACTGCTCGAGGACCGGGTGGCGCCCGGCGTCGACCCGGCCGCCAAGGTCAAGGCCGGCTGGCTGGCCGGCGTGGCCAAGGGGACGGTCAAGTCGGCGGCCGTCACGCGCGAAGACGCCGTGAGCCTCCTCGGCACCATGCTCGGCGGCTACAACGTCGATCCCCTGGTCGAGGCCCTGTCCGATCCGGTCCTCGCCGCGGCCGCCGCCGAGGCCCTCAAGAGGACCGTGCTCGTCTACGGCCATTTCGAGACCATCCTCAAGATGTCCGCGGCCAACCCCCACGCCAAGGCGGTCCTGGAGTCCTGGGCGGCGGGGGAGTGGTTCCTGACGCGCCCCGCTTTCCCCGAGACGCTCGTCCTCAAGGTCTTCAAGGTCGAGGGGGAGATCAACACCGACGACTTCTCCCCGGCCGGGCACGCCCCGACCCGTCCCGACATCCCCCTCCACGCCCAATCGATGGGCGAGAAGCGCTTCCCCGGCGGCAACGCCGTCATGAAGTCCTTCCGCGACGAGGGCCACCGGGTGGCCTTCGTGGCCGACGTCGTCGGCACGGGCTCGAGCCGCAAGTCGGCCTGCAACTCCCTGATGTGGCACATCGGCGAGGACATCCCCCACGTCCCCAACAAGCGGCGGGCCGGGGTCGTCATCGGCGGGCTCATCGCCCCGATCTTCTTCAACACCGCCGAGGACTCCGGCGGCCTGCCGCTCATGGCCGACGTGACCCGGATGAAGACGGGCGACCTCATCACGCTCGACTTCGCGGCCGGCGCCGTCCGCGACGCCGCGGGGGCCGTCCTGTCCAAGCTCGAAGTGAAACCGCCGACGCTCAAGGACGAGTTCCGGGCCGGCGGCCGGCTGACCCTCATCATCGGGCGCCAGCTGACGGCCAAGGCCCGCAAAGCCCTCGGGCTCGGCGAGGCCCCGTTCTTCACCACGGTCGAGAACCCCAAGCCCAAGCCGGACCAGGGCTACACCCTGGCCCAGAAGATCGTCGGCCGGGCCTGCGGCCTGGCCGGCGTGCTGCCCGGGACGGCCTGCGAGCCCCACATGACCACGGTCGGCTCCCAGGACACGACCGGGCCCATGACGGCCGACGAGCTCAAGGAACTGGCCTGCCTGGAGTTCCAAGCCGACCTGTTCATGCAGTCGTTCTGCCACACCGCCGCCTACCCCAAGGCGGCCGACGTCAAGGTCCACCGGACCCTGCCGCCCTTCATGATCGCCCGCAAGGGCGTCTCGCTGCGGCCCGGGGACGGCGTCATCCATTCGTGGCTCAACCGGCTCGTCCTGCCCGACACGGTCGGGACGGGCGGGGACTCCCACACCCGCTTTCCCATCGGCATCTCGTTCCCGGCCGGCTCGGGCCTGGTCGCCTTCGCCGGGGCCCTGGGCTTCATGCCCTTGGACATGCCCGAATCCGTCCTGGTCCGGTTCAAGGGCCGGCTCAACCCCGGACTGACCCTGCGCGACGCCGTCAACGCCATCCCGTACTTCGCCGTCAAGAAGGGCCTTCTGACGGTCGAGAAGAAGAACAAGAAGAACGTCTTCAACGGCTGCGTCCTGGAGATCGAGGGCCTCGAGGACCTGACCGGCGACCAGGCCTACGAGCTGACCGACGCTTCGGCCGAGCGCTCGGCCGCCGCCTGCGTCATCTCCCTCAAGGAGGAGCGCGTCGCCGAGTACCTCCGGAGCAACGTCGCCCTGATGGAACAGATGATCAAGGAAGGCTACCAGAGCGCCGAGACCCTGCACCGACGTATCGACGCCTGCAACGCCTGGCTGGCCAAGCCGTCTCTGCTCGCGGCCGATCCCCACGCCTCTTATAAGGCCGTCCTGGAGATCGACCTGGCCGAGATCACGGAACCTCTGGTGGCCTGTCCCAACGACCCCGATGACGTCAAGCCCCTGTCGGCCATCGCCGGCGATCCCGTCCAGGAGGTCTTCATCGGTTCCTGCATGACCAATATCGGCCAGTTCCGGGCCGCCGGGACGATCCTCGACAAGGCCGGCCTGCCGTCGGCCAAGGTCTGGATCACCCCGCCCACCAAGATGGACGCCGCCCAGCTCATGCGGGAAGGCTATTACTCCGTCTTCGTCTCGTTCGGAGGCCGGACCGAAATGCCCGGCTGCTCGCTCTGCATGGGCAACCAGGCCCGGGTCGCGGCCGGGACGACCGTTTTCGCCACCTCGACCCGGAACTTCGACCATCGCCTGGGGGACAACACCCGGGTCTACCTCGGCTCGTCCGAGCTGGCCGCCCTGACGGCCCTCAAGGGCCGCATTCCCACGGTCGAGGAGTACATGGCCGTCATGAAGGAGAAGGTCCTGCCCAAGGCGGCCGAGATCTACCGCTATCTCGAGTTCCACAAGATGGGCGACTTCAGCCTGGGGTACGTCCGATGATCCGCCTCGACGGCCGAAAGGCCCTCATCACGGGCGGTTCGCGGGGCATCGGCAGGGCCGCCGCCCTCCTGTTCGCCCGGGCCGGGGCCGACGTCGCCATCAGCTACGCCACCAACCGCAAGGCGGCCGACGAGGTCGTCCGCGAGGTGGAGGCGCTGGGGCGGCGGGCGCTCGCCTACAAGGCCGAGATGTCTTCCCGGGAGGATGTCTATGGCATGGTCGGCGACGTCCAGTCCAAGTGGGGGGAGCTCGACACCCTGGTCAACAACGCCGGCATCTGGACCTACCTGGAGATGGGCCGGATGGACGAGTCCGTCTACAGGGAGACCATCGGCGTCAACGTCGACGGCGTCTTCTACGGCATCGACGCCGTCGTTCCGGCCATGAAGGAGCGCGGCCGGGGCTGGATCGTCAACGTCACCTCGACGGCCGGGGTCCGGGGGGAGGCCTTCCACTCCCACTACGCCGCCAGCAAGGGGGCCCTCCACTCCCTGACCAAGTCCCTGGCCGTGGAACTGGCCCCCTTCGGCATCCGGGTCAACTGCGTGGCTCCCGGCTGGGTGGATACAGACATGAGCGCCCCCAGCTTCAGCGACCCCGATTTCAAGGAGAAGGTCCGCCTGTCCATCCCCCTGAAGCGCATCCCCCCGGCCGAGGACATCGCCGGGCCCATCCTGTTCCTGGCCTCCGACCTGGCCAGGCACATCACGGGCGAGATCCTGGACGTCAACGGGGGGGCCGTCCTCTGCGGGGGATGAGGGCATTCCAGGCTAGCCAAGGGAGGGGGGCGGAGATTCCCCCTTTTTAAGTATTGACACCTTTTCGGCCCGTATGGTAGAAAAGGGCGAGGTCAAATGCCCAAAAATCACCTCTCGGTCATCATCGTCCCCCATACGAAGACCAGCACCCGTACGCTGTGCTTCTCCCGGCGGACCTTGAAGATCCTGGCGGCGGCGGGAGCGGTCCTGGCCCTCTTCCTGACGGCCGTCCTGGTCGACTACGTACGGATGAGCGTCATCCGGGGCCGGTACAAGGCCCTCATGGCGGAAACGGCCGAGCAGAGGACCCTCATCGCCGGCTACGAGAAGTCCATCACCGAGCTTCGGTCGACCATCTCCCATTTCGAGAGCTATACCAAGAAGCTCAACGTCATGGCCGGCCTGAAATCGCCCGACGTCCTGACCGCCCCGGCCGGGATCGGCGGGGGAGAGCCCGACAAGGACGTTCCCGAGCCCGAGCCCGAACCGATCCAGGTCCCGGGCGGGAGCGGCCCCCAGGTCCTGACCCCCGGGACGATCCAGAACCTCAGCCAGAAGGCCCAGAGCATCGAGAGCAACCTCAACAGCCTGCTGAGCTTCTTCGAGAGCGACAGCCTGCGCTTGGCGACGACCCCCTCCATCATGCCGGCGGCCGGCTGGATCAGCTCGGTCTACGGCCACCGCAACGACCCCTTCACCGGGGCCTGGGTCATGCACTGGGGCCTCGATATCTCGACCAACATCGGCAACCCCATCCTGGCCACGGCCGACGGCATCGTCATCAAGGTCGAGACCGACAAGTACCTGGGCAAGAACGTCACCATCAGCCACGGCAACGGCTTCACGACCGTTTACGGCCACATGAGCAACTTCAACGTCAAGGCCGGCCAGCGGGTCAAGCGGCGGGACATCATCGGCTACATCGGCCAGACCGGCAAGGCCGCCGGCCCCCACGTCCACTACGAGGTCTTCCGGGACGGCAAGAGGGTCGATCCGCGGTCTTTCCTGCTCGAAGAATAGCCCCGCCCTCTCGGGCTATTCCCCCAACAGATCGCCGGGGGAGAGCTTCGCTCCCAGGGAGAAAGCGTGGGCGGTCATGTCGCCTTTGCCCTCGGGCCGCACCTTCTCGATGAGGAAGGCCGTCCCGTCTCCGCAGGCGACTTCAAGACCCGGCTTGTCGATCCAGATGACGGTACCTGGCGGCGCGGCCATCGCTTGGGCACGGCCGGCCGTCCCTCTGACCATCCTTCTCACTGCGCCTTGACGGTCAAGCGGCCGGATAGGCCAATAGCCCTCGATGGAGCCTAGCGCCTGGCCCTGCAGGACGTTCATCCGGCGCCCTTGGACCGAAGTGTAGGTCCCGGGCCGGTCGGCCAGCGCCAGGACCCGGCGGTCGATCTCATCGGCCGGCCGCGCCCAATCGAGCCGGCCGTCCTCCTTGCGGACCTTGGGGGCCAGGGTGGCCAGGGCATGGTTCTGCCGGAGATGGGGCACCGTGTCGATCCTGCTCAGGGTCGTGACGAGCAGCCGGGCGCCCAGGACGGCCAACCGGTCCTCGAGGGCCGCGGCCGTCTCGCGGGGTCCGACCGGCGTCCGCTCGACGGCCAGAATATCCCCTTCGTCCATGCGGTCGTCGAGCTCGATGACGGACACGCCCGTCTCGGCGTCCCCGTTGAGGACCGTCCATTGGACCGGGGCGGCGCCGCGGTACTTCGGCAGGAGCGAGAAGTGGACGTTGAGGGAATGGTAGGGGGGAAAATAGTGGACGGCCCGGGGGATGATCTGGCCGTAGGCGACGACGAGGTTGACGTCGGGCCGGGCGGCCGTGATCCGCTCCAGGGCCGCGGCGTCGGTCCGGATGCGGGCGGGCTCGATGACGGGCAGCCCCTTCTCCAGGGCCAGGGCTTTGACCGGGGACGGGGTCAGGCGGCGGCCGCGTCCGGCGGGTTTGTCGGGTTGGGTGACGACGAGCTCGACGGTGTGCCCGGCGGCCAGGACGGCCTCGAGTGACGGCAGGGCCGCGGCCGGGCTGCCGAAAAAGACGGTCTTCATGCCCGGGCCGGGGCCGCCGCGCTCTTCTTGAGCTTCTTGCGGACCAGGGCCCGCTTGAGGGGCGAGAGCTTCTCGACGAACAGGATGCCGTCGAGGTGGTCGATCTCGTGGCAAAAGGCCCTGGCCAGGATGTCTTCGCTTTCGATCTCGATCGGCTGCCCCTCGAGGTCGAGGCCGCGGACGACGACCCGGTAAGGCCGCGCGACCTTCTCCCGGATGTCGGGGACCGACAGGCAGCCCTCCTCGCAGACGGACTCTCCTTCCTTGGCGACGATCTCCGGATTGACGACGATGTGGAGGGCGTCCGGGTCCTCTCCGACGGAGAGGTCGACGACGATGACGCGCCGGCCGACGCCGACCTGGGGCGCGGCCAGGCCGATGCCGGGCGCGGCGTGGAGCGTCTCGATCATGTCGCGAGCCAGGCGGACGACCTCGTCATCGACGCGCTCGACCGGATCGGCCTTGCGGGCCAGGACCGGGTCGCCGATGATGCGGATCTCTCTCAGGGCCATCTTGTCATCCTGCGCCTATTTTAGCCGAAAACCCGCCGTTCCTGCAAAAGCGCTAGTTTCGTCGGCCTTCCGAGCGTCTCAGGGGCCAGCCTCGTCCCCCCCTCGCCGTCCGATATCGGCCGACACAGGAGAAAAAAGGGGACACGTACCTGAGGTACGTGTCCCCCGAGGGATCAGATGACGGCGGAGGGCGGCGGCGGCTCGTCCGCGGCGCCGGCGTTCTTGAGCGGGATCCGGATCAAGTACCAGCCGATGAGGGCGAGGACGACCAGGCCGCCGACGTAGAGGTCGACGCCGCCGAAATACTTGCCGCTCTTGAAGACGGCCGGGATGTCGAACGAGATGACGTTCTGCAGGAAGAAGAACTTCCAGGCCGCCCGGACGAGGCCCATGAGGCCCTCGCCGGCGATCAGGCCGGCGGCGAGCAGGATGCCGACGTTGGTCGAGCGGGCCGTCTGCGCGGCGTTGAACTTGCGCTTGGCCATGGCCTTGTCGGCCAGGCCCTTGATCATGCCGCCGACGAAGATGGCGAAGGTCGTCTCGAGCGGCAGGTACATGCCGACGGCCACGAGCATGGGCGACTTGACCTGGACCAGGATGAGGGCGAAGCCCATGAGCATGCCGACGATGACCAGAGGCCAGGCCATCTCGCCGCCGACGATGCCCTGCGATAGGGCGGCCATCAGGCCGGCCTGGGGGGCGGGCAGGTCCTTGCTGCCGAAGGTGAAGGCGCCGTTGAGGAGCATGAGCGGGAAGTACATGACCAGCGAGGCGATGAGGATGCCGAAGATGTTGCCGATCTGCATCTTGTACGGCGTGCCGCCGAGGATGTGGCCGACCTTGAGGTCCTGGAGCATCTCGCCGGCGACGGCCGAGGAGACGCAGACGACCGCGGCCACGCCCAGGACGGCCGCGACGCCCTCGAGCCCGGTGGCCCCGACGAGGACCATGAGCAGGGCGGCGATGATGAGCGTCGACAGGGTCAGTCCCGAAATGGGATTGTTCGAGGAGCCGATCGTCCCGACCAGGTTGCCGGAGACGGCGGCGAAGAAGAAGCCGGCGATGGCCATGACCACCGCGGCCAGGAGGGCCGAACCGAAGGACTTCGAGAAGGTCTGGTAGACGAAGACCATGAGCAGGAACGTCAGGGCCATGAGGACCATGACGACCTTCATGTTGAGGTCCTTCTCGACCCGGGAGACGACCTCGGCCTGCCCGGCGGCCTTCTTGACGTCGCCGATGGAGCGCTTCAGGCCGGCGCCCAGGTTCTTGCGCATCTTGTAGAGGGTGTAGCCGGCGCCGACGAGCATGCCGCCGACGGCGATGGGCCGGATGATGAACTTCCAGACGTTGGTGACCATGTCGATCCAGTTGACGTCGGCGGCGGCCACCCCGGGCCCGTAGAAGACGGGGATGAGCTGGGGGCCGAGGAAGAACATCAGCAGGGGCGCGAACAGGCCCCAGGCCAGGACGCCGCCGGCGAAGTTCAGGGCGGCCAGGCGGGGGCCGATGATGTAGCCGACGCCGATGTAGGCCGGGAAGATGCCCGGTCCGGACACGGCCACGGTGCCGCCGGCGCCGAGGGTCGGGGCGTCCTTGGCCGCGCCGAGGCGGACGAAGCTGGCCCCGATCCGGCCGACCCGGATGACGAAGTCCTTGCTGGCGGCGAAGAGCTGGATGACGCCGAGCGAATAGAGGAGGGCGCCGAGGCCCATGGCCTGGAAGAGGTGCCGGGAGCCCTGGCTGCCCTTCTGGCCGGCCTTGTGGATCTCGGCCGCCGCGACGGACTCGGGGAAGACGAGGTCGGGGTCGGTGACCATGACCCGGCGGAGGAAGGTCACGAACAGGATGCCCAGCAGGCCGCCGACGAACATCAGCATGGACGACTTGATGTAGGCGTCGAACGAGTTGAAGTTCGTCCAGGCCCCGGCGATGACGAAGGCCGGGATGGTGAAGATGGCCCCCGCGGCGATCGATTCGCCGATGGAGCCGATGGTCCGGGCGATGTTCTCCTCGAGGATCGAACCCTTCATGACCTTGAGGACGGCCATGCCGATGACGGCCGCCGGGTAGGTGGCGGCGATGGTCATGCCGGCCCGCAGGCCGAGGTAGGCGTTGGCCGCGCCGAGGATGACGGTCAGCACCAGGCCGATGAGGATGGCCCGGAGGGTGAACTCCTTCATGTCCGATTTCTCGGGGACGTAGGGTTGATGGCTCAAGCGGGGACTCCTTTCCGTAGGCTCGGGCGCGCGGGCGCCCCCTTTTCTTACTTGGAAACCGGCCCCAAGTCAAGCCGGCCCGTCCCCGGGAAAGAGGCATTTGCCTCGGGGGGCGAATTGTGTTACAAAGGTCCCCGGCGGAGAGAGAAGCAACATGAGCCTTATCAGCTGGTTGAAAGACAGGCTATTCTGCGACCTGGCCATCGACCTGGGCACGGCCAACACCCTGGTCTTCCTCAAGGGCAAGGGCATCATCGTCCAGGAGCCCTCGATCGTCGTGGTCAACAAGGCCACCGGCAAGGTCGAGGCCGTCGGTTCCCGGGCCAAGGAGATGCTCGGCAAGACGCCGACGAGCGTCATGGCCATCAAGCCCATGCGCGACGGCGTCATCGCCGACTTCGAGATCGCCGAGAAGATGCTCGACTTCTTCATCAAGAAGGCCATGAACAACCGCGGCTTCCTGCTCCGGCCGCGCATCGTCATCGGCATCCCGACCGGCATCACCCAGGTCGAGCGGCGGGCCGTCAAGGACGTGGCCATGCGGGCCAAGGCCTCGGAGGTCTACCTCATCGAGCAGCCCATGTCGGCCGCCATCGGCGCCGACCTGCCGATCTCCGAGCCGACCGGCAACATGATCGTCGACATCGGCGGCGGCACGACCGACATCGCCGTCATCTCCCTCGACGGCATCGTCTTCAACCACAGCATCCGCGTCGCCGGCAACGAGATGGACGACGCCGTCATCCATTTCCTCAAGAAGAAGTACAACCTGCTCATCGGCGAGCGCACGGCCGAGATCGTCAAGATCCAGATCGGCTCGGCCTACCCGCTCGACGAGCCGATGACCATGGAGATCAAGGGCCGCGACCTGCGGGAAGGCATCCCGAGGACCATCGTCGTCGACGACCAGGAGATCCGCGAGGCCATCGAGGAGACCGTGGCCGCCATCGTCAACGCCATCCGCATCGCCCTGGAGAGGACGCCGCCCGAGCTGTCGGCCGACATCATCGACCGGGGCATCATCCTGACCGGCGGCGGGGCCCTGCTCAAGAACCTGGACAAGCGGATCCGCGAGGAGACCCAGTTGCCCGTCTTCATCACCGAGGACCCCCTGACGACGGTCGTCCTGGGGGCGGGCAAGATGCTCGACGACCTCGAGCTCCTGAAGAAGATCTCGTTGATCTAGAGGGGCCCGGCCGAGGCCCGCGAGGTGTCATGCCCTTCTGGGAGAAGAGACGAAGCGCCCTCGTCCTCGCCGGACTGGCGGCCTTCCACATCCTGCTCATCTCCATCCAGGTCCCGCGCGGGGCGGAGAAGTCGCTCTTCGAGCGCTCCGTCTTCTTCGTCTTCTCGCCGGTCGAGCGGGCCGCCGCGGCCGTCGTCCGCGGCGTCGTCTCGACCTGGCAGGGGTACTTCGACCTGCGCGGCGTCCGGGCCGAGAACCAGAAGCTCAAGCGCGAGGTCTTCTTCCTCAACCAGGACGTCCGCTTCCTCGGGGACCGCCTGCGGGCCCAGGCCTCCGAGGACGAGCTCCGACGCAGCCTGGCCGGGTTCAGGGCCTCCCTCGTCGTGGCCCGGACGATCGGGGTCGACAGCGCCAATCCCCACCAGTCCGTCTTCATCGACAAGGGCAGTCTCGACGGCGTGGGCCCCGACATGGCCGTCTGCGACCGCTTCGGCCACCTCGTCGGCCGGACCATCGCCCCGGTCAGCCTGAAGGAGGCCATGGTCCAGCTGGTCACGGACAAGGACAGCAGCGTCAGCGTGACCTCGGCGGTGGCCGGCCTGACGGGCTCCCTGACCGGCCAGTCCGGCCCGGTCTGCGAGCTCCGCTACGTCCTGGCCTCGGTCCAGGGCGGGGAGGTCGGCGAAGAGCTGCTGACGACCGGGTTCGACCGCATCTACCCGGCCGGGATCCGGGTCGGCACCATCCGCCGCCTCGAGCCGGACGAGGCCTCGCCCGTGTTCCGGCGCATCACCGTCACCCCCTATCTCCGCTTCGACGCCCTGGACGTCGTGGCCGTCCTGACCAAGGGGCCGGGAGGCCGCCCGTGAGGGAGACCGTCGCCAAGGACGCCCTCGTCGCCCTCGCGGCCGTGCTGGCTGCCGTCGGGGCCTACGCCCTGGCCGGCGCCGCGGCGCCGGAGTGGCTCGTCGTCTTCAACGCCTTCTCCGTCGTCGTCCTCCATTTCTCGGTCCGCCGCGGAGAGGTCTTCGGGGCCCTGCTCGGCACGGCCTGCGGCCTCGTCCAGGACGCCTTCACGCTCGGGGTCTTCGGCGTCGCCGGTCTGACCAAGACCCTGCTCGGCTTCTGGACCGGCTACGTCTCGCGCCGCATCGACGTGGCGCCGTTCGGCCGGCACGCCCTGTTCCTGCTGGTCATGTCCGTGGCCGAGATGCTGTTGTGGGTCCTCATCACCGCGGTCGTCCGTCTCGAATCCATCGCCCTGCACGGCGGGCTCCTGTTCGTGCAGCCCCTCGTCACCGCGGTCCTGGCCAGCTCGCTCGCGGTGCTCGAGCGGCGGATCGGGGCCCGGCGGGCCCGAGGCGGCTGATGCCCGTCGACGGGATCTACGAGGACCTGACGCTCGTCCGCCGGCGGGCCCGGGCCGTGTTCCTGGCCGTGGCCGCGGTCCTGGCCCTGGTCCTCGTCTACTACTGGAAGGTCCAGATCCTCGATCACCGCAAGTTCGCCGGCATGGCCGAGGCCAACCAGACCCGGATGCGGGTCCAGACGGCCCCCCGCGGCCTCGTCCTCGACCGCAACCGGGTCATCCTGGCCGACAACCGGGCCGCTTTCAAGGTCTCCCTCGTGCGCGAGCGGATCAAGGACCCGGCCGACATCTTCTCCCGCCTGAGCGGCCTTCTGGGCCTCGACGAGGCCACCCTGCGGGCCCGCGTCGACCTGCACAAGGACCTGCCGCTGTTCGAGCCCATCGTCGTCGCCGACGGCCTCAGGCCGGAGGACATCTATCCCATCGAGAGCCGGCGGCGGGAGTTCCGAGAGATCGAGGTCGAGGCCGAACCGCAGCGCTGGTATCCGGGCGGGACGCTGGCGGCCCACGTCCTCGGCTACCTCCAGGAGCCGACCCCGGCCGAGATCAGGTCCCGGCCGGAAGGCCGGCTGCGGCCGGGCCAGATGATCGGGCGCAGCGGCCTGGAGCGGGTCTACGACGACCTCCTCCGCGGCGCCGACGGCGCCCTCTACGAGACCGTCGACAGCCTGGGCCGGGTGCAGAGCGTCAGGGCCCGGACGAACCCCACCCCCGGAACGCCCCTGGTCCTGACCATCGACGTCCGGCTGCAGCGGATCGCCGAACAGGCCCTAGAGGGACGCGAGGGCGTCGTGGTCGCCCTCGATCCGGGGACGGGCGGCATCCTGGCGCTGGCCAGCAACCCGACCTACGATCCGAACAAGTTCATCACCCGGTTCACCCCGGCCGAATGGTCCCAGCTCATGACCGACCCGCTCTCCCCGCTGGAGAACCGGGCCATCCGGGGGCTCTACGCGCCGGGCTCGATCTTCAAGCTGGTCATGGGCCTGGGCGGCCTGGCCAACGGCTTCGTCGATCCTTCGACCTCGGTCTACTGTTCCGGATCGACCGAGATCTACGGCGCCGTCCGGCACTGCTGGTACGAGCCGGGTCACGGGGCCATGGACCTCGAGAACGCCATCAAGAACTCGTGCAACATCTACTTCTACCGGCTCGGCCAGCGGATGGGCATCGATCTCATCGCGGCGGCCGCGGGACGGCTGGGCCTCGGCCGCCGGACGGGCGTCGACCTGGTCGGGGAGAAAGAGGGCCTCGTTCCGAGCACGCAGTGGAAGCGCACGGCCCTCAAGGCGCCCTGGTACCCCGGAGAGACGATCTCGGTCGCCATCGGCCAGGGCCAGCTCCAGGTGACGCCCCTGCAGATCGCGGCCCTGACCGCTCTGGTCGCCCGGCGCGGCGAGGCCATGCCCCCGCCCCACCTCGTCGCCGGCGAGGGCGCCCGGACGGACGCGCCGGCCGCGCCGGAAGCGGCCGGGGCCGCGCTCGGGCGCGCGGCTTACGAAAGCGTCATCGCCGGGATGTGGAGGTCGGCCAACGACGGCGGCACGGGACAAGGGGCGCGCGTCGAGGGCTTCGACGTCTGCGGCAAGACGGGCTCGACCCAGACCATGAGCCGGGAGAGCGCCGCGGCCCTGGCCCGGGCCGGGCGCGAAGTCAAGACGCACTCCTGGTTCAGCGGCTTCGCCCCGCGCGTCGGGCCGCGCATCGTCGTCACCGTCCTGGTCGAATTCGGCGGCGGCGGGGGGGCCACGGCCGCTCCCGTGGCCGGCCGGATCTTCGAGGCCTTCGCCAGGGAGATCGAGCCCCGATGATGATCGACCGCCGGCTGTTCCGGGAGATCGACTGGGTGCTGCTCGGCCTGGTCCTGCTCCAGGCCCTCATCGGCGTGGCTTTCATCTACAGTTCGTCCCATTTCCTGCCCGGCGGCTTCCATGTCCGCCAACTCGTCTGGATCGGGGTGTCCCTGGCCGCCCTCCTCGTCGTCCTGTCGATCGATTACAAGTTCTTCGTCGCCCTCTCGCCCTACTTCTACGTCCTGACGGTGGGCGTCCTGGCGGCGACGCTGGTCTTCGCCCGGCTGGTGGCCGGGACGCGGAGCTGGATCACCCTGGGGCTGATGCAGCTCCAACCCTCGGAGCTGGCCAAGATCGTCATGATCCTCGTCTTCGCCCGGCTCTTCTCGGGTTACCGGGGGGCCTCCATGACGCGGCAGGCTACCGTGATGGCCGTCCTCGTCGCCGGCGTGCCGCTGGCCCTCATCGTCATCCAACCCGATTTGGGCACGGCCATGACCTTCCTGGCTATCGTCGGCGGGGCCTTCGTGCTGGCCGGATTGAGGAAGAGGGCCATGATCGTCTTCCTCCTGGCCGCCGTCGTCCTCGGCGTCGGCGGCTGGAAGATCGGCCTCAAGGACTACCAGAAACGGCGCCTGACGACCCTGGTCAATCCGCTGTCCGACCCCCGCGGCTCGGGGTACCAGGTCATCCAGTCCAAGATCGCCATCGGTTCGGGCGGTTTGGCCGGCAAGGGCTTCATGAACGGCACCCAGAGCCGGCTGCGCTTCCTGCCGGCCCGGCACACCGACTTCATCTTCTCGGTCATCGGCGAGGAGACCGGCTTCCTGGGCGTCTTTGTCGTCATGGGGCTCTATTTCTTCATGCTGGCGCGGATGTTCCTTTCGGTGGGCCTGGCCCGCGACCGGGCCGGCGTCTACATCGTCTTCACGGCCTCCCTGCTCATCGCTTTCCAGTTCCTGGTCAACATCACGATGATCATCGGCCTCTTCCCGGTCGTCGGCATCACCCTGCCGTTCCTGAGCTACGGCGGCTCGTCGCTGCTGACGAACTTCATCGCCGTCGGCCTGGTCCTCAACGTCCGGATGCGGCGGTTCGCCAATGTCTGAGCGGGACCCGCTCGCCCGCGTCCTGGCCCGGGTCGAGAAACCGGGGCGCTACGTCGGCGGCGAGTGGAACGAGGTCCGCAAGGATCCGGGCCGGGTCCGGTCCAAGGTCGTCCTGGCCTTTCCCGACGTCTACGAGATCGGCATGTCCTACCTGGGACAGAAGATCCTCTACGGGCTGCTCAACCGGGCCCCGGACGTCCTGGCCGAGCGCGTCTACGCCCCCTGGCCCGACCTGGAACGCGAGCTGCGCGCGGCCGGCCTGCCCCTGGCCAGCCTCGAGACGGGCCGGCCGCTCCGGGAGTTCGACATCGTCGGGTTCTCGCTCCTCTACGAGCTCAACTTCAGCAACGTCCTGACCGTCCTCGACCTCGGCGGCATCCCGCCGGCCTCGGCCGACAGGGGAGAGGCGGACCCGCTCGTCGTCGCCGGCGGGCCGGCGGCTTTCAATCCCGAGCCGGTCGCCGACTTCTTCGACCTCGTCTTCCTGGGCGACGGCGAGGAAGGCTTCCTGGACATCGTCCGGGCCGCGGCCGACCTCGGACGGCGCGGCGTCGCCCGGCGCGAGCGGTTGCGCGAGCTGGCCCGGATCCCCGGCGTCTACGTGCCTTCGCTCTACACCGCGGAGCCCCGGGAGGGATCGCGCCTGGCCGTCCCCAGGCCCGCCGACCCGGCCGCCCCGCCGTCGGTCCGCAAGCGGCTGGCCCGGGATTTCGCCCGCTCATTCTTCCCGGAGCGGATCGTCGTGCCGAACCTCCGTGTCGTCTTCGACCGCGTCGCCGTCGAGGCCGCCCGGGGCTGTCCCCAGAACTGCCGGTTCTGCCAGGCCGCCAGCCTCTATTTCCCGCACCGCCCCAAGGACGCCGGGACCGTCCACCGCACGGCCGTCCGCAGCCTGCGCCAGACGGGCTACGAGGACGCTTCGCTCTCGGCCCTGTCGGTCGGCGACCATCCCCGCCTCGGGGAGATGGTCGGCCGGCTCATGGAGGAGCTCGACCGCGAGAAGATCTCCCTGTCCCTGTCCTCGCTGCGGCCGGGCCGGCTGTCGAGGGACCTGGTGTCGCAGATCCTCAGGGTCCGCAAGACGGGATTCACGCTCGTGCCCGAGGCCGGCACCGAACGGCTGCGCGCCGTCATCAACAAGAAGCTCGACGAGGCCGAGATCCGCGACGCCCTGACCTTCGCCTTCGAGGGCGGCTGGAAGCTGGTCAAGCTCTACTTCATGGTCGGGCTGCCCACCGAGACCGACGAGGACCTGGCCGGCATCGTCCGGCTGGTCGGGGACGCTTCCGGCCTCGGCCGGTCGATCCTCCGGTCGACACCGCGGATCCACGTCTCGGTGTCCTCGTTCATCCCCAAGCCCCACACGCCGTTCCAGTGGCTGGGCATGGACGACGAGGCGGCGCTGGCCGCCAAACAGGCCACCCTGCGCGCCGAGCTGCGGCGCTGGCGCGGCGTCGAGGTCAAGACCCATCCGCTGGCCATGTCGCTTCTCGAGGCCGTCTTCTCCCGGGGCGACAGGCGGCTCGGACGCGTGCTGCTCGAGGCCTGGCGCCGGGGGGCCCGGTTCGACGGTTGGGACGACAAGCTCGATCCGGCGGCCTGGCAGGGCGCTTTCGAAGCCGCCGGGATCGACCGCCGCGACTACCTCGGCCCCCTGCCCGTGGACGCGCCCCTGCCGTGGGACGTCGCCGACACCGGGATCCGCAAGTCCCACCTGGCGCGTGAGCTGGCGGCCGCCCTGCGGGCCGAACGGACGCCGTCCTGCGAGGAGCGCTCCTGCGGCGTCTGCGGGGGCTGCGACAGCCGGGCCTGGAAGAAACCGGCCCGTCCGGCCCGGATCAGGCCCGTCCCGCCCCCGCCGGGCCCGGCGGGCGAGCCCTCGCCGGAGATCGTGCGCTACCGGGCCATCTACGCCAAGCGGGGCAAGGCCCGCTACCTCTCCCACATCGATCTCATCCACGTCCTCCAGAGGAGCTTCCGCCGGGCCGGGATCGAGGTCCGCAAGACGGAGGGCTTCCACCCGAAGATGGACTTCGCCTACGGCCCGGCCCTGCCGCTGGGGATGGAAGCGCTGCGGGAGGTCCTGGAGTTCCGTTCGCCGCGGCGGCTCGAGGCGGCGGACTTCCTGGCCCGGATCAACCGGGCCGTGCCGCCCGGCATCCGTTTCTCCAGGCTCGAGGCCGTCCCGGCCGGGGCGCCGTCCCTGGCCAACGCCACGGAGGGCCTGGTCTACTCGGTCGACCGGGCCGATCCGGACCTGGGACGGCGGCCGGGCGCCAAGGAACTGAGGGCCGCCCTCGAGGCTTTCAAAGAAGCGAGCGGGGCGGGGGACAAGATCGGCTACCGGCTGGCCGGCCGGCGGCTCGTCCTCCTCCTGCCGCCGGTCCCGGCCCGTGGCATCCGGGCCCAGGACATCGCCGGCGCCGTCTTCGGGGCCGAGCACCCCGAGTTCCTCGTCCGCCGGGACGAGGTCCGCCTGAGAAATTGACAGCTCCGGCCCCATCCGCTAGACTCGTGTCATATTCCAACGGGGAGAGTGATCCGTGATCGAATTCGAGCTGACGGAAGACCAGATCGCCCTGCGGGAGATGGCCCACGACTTCGCCGCGAACGAGATGCGGCCGAAGGCGGCCAAGTACGACCAGGGCCACGATTTCCCGGAAGACGTCATGCGCAAGGCCTTCGAGGTCGGCTTCCTGACCTGCACCGTGCCCGCCGAGCACGGCGGCGTCGGGCTCGGCGACCTCGACACGGCCATCGTCAGCGAGGAGCTGGCCTGGGGCTGCGCCGGGATGTATACGACCATGATGGCCAACTCGCTGGCCTTCACGCCGCTGCTGCTGTTCGGCACCGAGGAACAGAAGAAGCGGCTCTTCGCCCCCTTCCTCAAGGGCATGGCCTTCGCCTCCTATTGCCTGACCGAACGGGAGGCCGGATCGGACACCTCGGCCATCAAGACGACCGCCCGCAAGGACGGCGACGGCTACGTCATCAACGGCTCCAAGTGCTTCATCACCAACGGCGGGGTGGCCAGCCTGTACGTCGTCTTCGCCAACACGGCCCCCGAAAAGGGGCCGCGCGGGCTGAGCGTCTTCGCCGTGCCCCGGGACACGCCGGGCATCACGGTCGGCAAGGTCGAGGACAAGTTCGGCCACCGGGCCTCGAACACGACGGAGCTGTTCTTCGAGGACGTCCGCGTGCCGGCCGCCAACCTCATCGGTCGCGAGGGGCTCGGCTTCATCGTGGCCATGCGGACCTTCGACAAGACCCGGGCCGCCGTCGGCGCGGCCGGGGTCGGCATCGCCCGGGCCGCCCTGGAGCACGCCGTCGACTACGCCAAGACACGGGTCCAGTTCGGCAAACCCATCGCCACCTTCCAGGCCACGGCCTTCAAGATCGCCCAGATGGCCATGGATGTCGAGGCCGCGCGCCTGGTCGTCTGGCGGGCGGCCTGGCTCATGGACCGGGGCAAGCCCAACGGCAAGGAATCGGCCATGGCCAAGTGCCTCGGCTCCGACGTCGCCATGCGCAACGCCCTGGAAGCCCTGCAGATCTTCGGCGGCTACGGCTACATGAAGGATTACCCGGTCGAGAAGCTGGTCCGGGACGCCAAGCTGCTGCAGATCTACGAGGGGACGAACGAGATCCAGCGCCTGGTCATCTCCCGCGACGTCATCGGGCCCATCAAGAGCCGCTAGCCCGGCGGGCCGGTCCCGCGGGCGCGGCGCCCATCGGTCTTCCCGGGAACGGACCCGTCCGCCACGGGGACGAACGGGGGATCGATAAAGACGAAGGCCGGGCCGGGAGGCCCGGGGAGAGGCCGGCGGGGCCTACTCGATGTACTCGGGGATCAGGGCCAGCGTTTCGACCCCGGCGCCGCGGGCGATGTCGATGACCTCCATGACCTTGGCGAAGGGCAGCTTGGCCAGGGCGCGGATGAAGATGGTCTTGTCCTGGCGGGTGCTGTAGAGGCGGCGGAGCTCTTCGAGGAGGCCGCGCAGCTCGTACTTGATCTGGTTGATCTCGACCACGTCGTTGGCCTGGAGGGTGACGACGATGAGGCCGGTGGGCTGGCCGCCGCCGCTCGAGGAGTCGGACGTCTCGGGCAGCTTGACGTCGATGCCCTTCTGGACGAGGGGCGTGATGACCATGAAGATGATGAGAAGGACGAGAAGGACGTCGCAGAGGGGAACGACGTTGGGCTCGGCTTTGGACACGGTGGCCTCCTTAATACAACTCTAAGGCAGATATTTTAGGACAACTCCGGGGAGTTGTCAACGGCTTTTCGACGGCCTCACTTCAGGGTGTCGAGGGCCTTGCGGTTGTTGCTCGTGTGGAAGACGAGCAGGCTCTTGCCCTCGCCCGACGACGATCCGTAGGCGTAGTGGATGACGATGACCGCGTTGCCGAGCAGGGCCCCGATCTCGGCCCCGGCGCCGATGCGGTCGGTGACCCGGACCGTGACGACCTTCTTCGACTTGACCTTGTAGCCCAGGGTCCGCAGGGCCGTCTCGGCCTTCTTGGCGTCCGACGTGACGAGATGGAAGTGGCCCCGGTCGGCCTCGGAATAGACGTAGAAGGCCCGGACGTTGACCCCCGCGTTGGCCAGGGTCCCGAGGACGCGCCCGAAGATGCCGGGCTCGTCCGGAGTGGTCACGGTCAGTTCGGTGTCTTCGCTCACGGATGTCACGGTCGTTCTCCTATCGGCAGCGCATTATACCAGAATCCCGCGGACGGCGGCAAGGCGCCTTGCCATTTGCCGGCCGGCCCGTATAATGGGGCGACGGAGGGCGCCATGCCGCGACGCGAACGGATCTCAGTGGCCATCGTCGACAATTCCATCGAGCCGGAGATCTACGCTCCGGTCGGGCACTGGAGCCGCTATCTCGACGTCCCCTGGCGGGCCTTCATCGCGCGGGAAGGGGAGCTCCCCGATCCGGCCGGGTTCAGCCATCTCATCCTGACCGGCTCGGAGGCCTCGATCCTGGAGCGCGAGCCCTGGGTCGAGGCCGAGGCCGCTCTCGTCCGGGCCGCCGTCGCCGGCGGGACGGCCGTCCTCGGCAGCTGTTGGGGCCATCAGCTCATCGCCTACGCCTTGGCTGGTCCGGGGTGCGTCGGGCGATGCCCGTCCCCCGAGATCGGCTGGATCGCCGTCCGGGCCGGCCGCGAGAGCGCCCTGCTCGGCCCGGCCGGGACCGTCCACCACGTCTTCTCGGTCCATTTCGACGAGGTCCGCGGCCTGCCCCCGGAGTTCGAGGTCCTGGCTTCGACGGAGGCCTGCCCCGTCCAGGCCTTCCGGACGGGGGACGGGCTCGTCTGGGGCATCCAGAGCCACCCGGAGATCGACGTCCCGGACGGCCTGCGGACGCTCCGTGACTTCGCCGCCCGCGGCGCCCGCGGGGGCGGGGAGGCCTGCCTGGCCGCCCTGGCCCGGGCGCCCCGGGACAGCGGTCTCATCCACCGGGTCGTCCGGGGCTTCCTCGGACTCTGACCGCGGGACCCGGGAAACCCTTGATAAAGCTTGACAATAGCCGCCCGCTTGGGCTATAAAAACCTTTGGGATTCGTTCGGACTCATATCAATATCAGGAGGATCGGCATGAATTGGCGTAAATCCCTCGTTTGTTTCGTCGTCCTGGCGCTGGCCGTGACGACGGCGGTATCTTTCGCGCAGACCACCAAGCTGAAAAGGATCGGCCTTTACACGTTCGGTACCATCAAGGGCCAGGACCCGACCCCGGCCACGATGAAGGGGCTGTTCGACGCCCACGCGGCCGACGTCAAGACCGGCTTCGACCTGGCCGGCAACCCCGAGCTCTACCAGCCCTTCATGGAGCAGATGAAGACGGCCGAGTGGAAGGACACGACCCTGCCCGTCGGCGAGGTCCTGCCCTGGATGCTCTTCAAGTCCCACGACCAGGTCAAGGTCGCCCGCAACATCGAGTGGGCGGGCAAGGAGCCCCTGCCGGTCTTCATCGTCAACATCGAGAAGGACTGGAAGATCTACGAGATCGTCATCCCCAAGGGCTGCGGCAACATCGCCCTCAGCGGCAAACCGCCCGTGGACGCCATCAAGCCGGCCGTCTGCGCCCTCGTCCTCGTCCCCGAGCGGGCCAACGCCAACGACCCCATCACGGTCGACATGAGCGGCTCCCTGAACGCCAAGTCCATGACCGTCGAGGTCTACGACTCGCAGGGTCAGAAGCTGGCCACCCAGGAGCTGACCCCGGCCTCGCCCAAGTGGCAGACCAAGTTCGACAAGCCCGGCGAATACTCCTTCAAGGGCGTCGCCTATAACATGGCCGGCGAGCCCACGTCGAACCCCTGCGCCGGCAAGGTCTCCATCAACTTCCCGCCCATCTGCAAGCTGTGGACCTCCTGCATGCCCTGCGAGGACTACGTCGGCCGGCCCATCACCTTCGACGCCTCCGGCTCGAGCGATCCCGACGGCAAGATCGTCAAGGTCGTCTTCGAGCTCCTCGACGCCCAGGGCAACGTCATCGACACCTGCGTGACCACCCGGGCCCCCTGGGTCTGGGAGAAGGTCTTCACCAAGGCCGGGACCTACACCATCAATACGACCGTCTTCGACAACGACGGCGCCCAGTCGCCCGCGTCGGATCCCTGCCGGCTGACCTTCGAGGTGACCCAGAAGAAGCTCTTCTGGACCGTCGGCGGCGGCCTCGGGCTCTACGGCGGCAGCACGGCCCTCTACGGATTCCTGCGCGCCGGCCTGTTCGCCTGGATCACGCCCGACAAGTGGAGCTTCACCCTGAGCGCCGGCGGCGGCATCCCGTTCAAGGGCGATCCCTGGAAGCTGGTCTTCACCGGCGACGCCCTGATCAGCGGCCACTTCCAGAGCTTCTTCATCGGCACCGGCATCGGCGTCAGCTCGGCGACCATGCCCAAGGACGACCTCCACAAGTTCGGCGTCGACATCCCCTTCCAGCTGGGCTTCCAGGTCTTCGACAAGTGGACCAGCAAGGGCCAGGTGTTCGCGGAGTTCCGCGCCCCCCTCGGCCGCGATTTCGACTCCAACTACAAGGCGGGCCTCGGGTTCCGGTTCCTGTTCTGATCGCGCCCGCGACAGCGGCTCACACGGGCCGGGGACGCAGGTCCCCGGCCCTTTTTTTTGGGCGGACGGGGAACGGGGTGGTCGGCGGAGGATACGGGGGACGGGCTCAGTCGGAGAGCTTGCCGAGCTTGGCCAGCTCGTCGTTGTAGTACTTGCGGTAGAGGATCTCCCACTCCCGGGACCCCTCTTCGATGGCCTTCTTCTGCGACTGGATCTTGTCGATGGCCTTCTTGTCGAGGGACTCGTAGAGCTTCATCTCCTCTTCGATCGACTTGACGATGACCAGGCGGATCTCGTTGGGATCGTCCAGGAAATCGACCTGCTCGTCCTGCTCGAGGACGGTCAGGACCTGGCGGGACAGGTAGTTGATCTTCTCCCGCGACAGGCGGCTGCTCACAGCACGATCCCCTTCTCGCGGGCCAGCTTCTTCTTGACCTCTTTGAACATCTGCTGGTACTCGATGTTCTCGCGGCGGATCTTCTCCATGTGCTTGCTGAGGAGCTCGCGGACCTCCTGGTCGAGGCGGTCCTCCTTCTGGAACTCCTCGAACAGGAGGTTGGTGATCTCCTCGAGCAGACGGCTCCGGTCCTCGACGATGAGCTTGCCTTCCTTGGACAGGTTGCGCAGGATCGCCGAAGCGAGGTGCTCGAGCTGGTTCTTGTTCAGCCGCATAACCCCGCTACTTTACACCACCCGGGGCCAAAATTCAAGGCTCTTTTCCCGGTTCGCGACGAGGCTCCGAGGGGAGCGTCGCCGGCTCCGGCCCGGGGATGTCAGGCCAGGACCAGGAAGGGGTGGAGGCCGGCGCCGTCGGGCGTGGGCTTGGCCAGGGCCAGGAGCCGGCCTGTGGCCGAGAACAGGCGAACGATGCCTGCGGAAGGGGGCCCGCCGGCGGGGGAGGGGCCGGCCGCGGGCCAGGGAGCGGCCAGGTGCGCGGCCTCGAGCCGCGAGCCGTTCCGGACCCGGGCTTCGGCCTCCGGTCGCACGGCGACGGCCGGGAGCTCGGGCAGCAGGCGTTCGAGGGGGACGAGCAGGCCGGCGGCCTCGCCCCGGTCGGCCGCCTGCTCGAGCGCCTCCAAAGTCACGGCCTGCGACAGGTCGAAGGGGCCGGAGGCCGTGCGGCGCAGAGAGGCCAGATGGGCGCCGCAGCCGAGCCGGGCCCCGAGGTCGTGGGCCAGGGAGCGGATGTAGGTGCCGGAGGAACACTCGGCCTCGAACGCCGCCAGGGGCGGCCGGTAATCCTCCAGGTCGAACCGGAAGACGGTGACGGGGGAGGGGGCCAGTTCGAAAGACTCTCCGGCCCGGGCCAGCCGGTGGACGGGCCGGCCGGCCAGCTTCTTGGCCGAGAACCGGGGCGGCGTCTGGAGGATGTCGCCGACGAAAGCGGCCATGGCCGCGGCGATGGCCTCCCTCTCCGGCAAGTCCGTACGGTCTTCGCCCTGCGGCCGTCCGGAGGCGTCGTAGGTGTCGGTGGCGAACCCGAGACGGATGAGACCCTCGTACGTCTTGCGGCCGCCGGCGAGGAACGGGAAGAAGCGGGTCGCCTGCCCGGCGGCCACCAGGAGCACCCCCGTCGCGTCCGGATCGAGCGTGCCGCCGTGGCCCGCGCGCGGGGTGTCGAGGAGCCGGCGGACGCGCTGGACGACGTCGTGGGAGGTGGGGCCGGCCGGTTTGTCGATGACGAGGACGCCGTCGGGCGGCATCGGGGACGTCCCCGGCCTCAGCCGGCCCGGCCGTCGGACGGGTCGCGTCGGGCCTCGCGCAGGAGGCCCTCGACCGTGGCCGGGACCTCGCGGATGAGCCGTTCGTAGGGCCCGTAGACGGTGAAGCCCGAGGCGTGGACGTGCCCGCCGCCGCCGAAGTGCTCGGCCACCTTGGCCGCGTTGGCGCTGCCTTTGGACCGCAGGCTGACCCGGTAGGTCTCGGGGCCCATCTCCTTGAAGAACATGACCATCTCGACGCCCTGGATGGACCGGGCCAGCGTGGTCATGTCCTCCGTGTCGACCTCCCGGAGGCCGAGGGACTCCGTGTCGCGCTTGTGCATGGTGATGACGGCGATGGCTCCGCCGCCCGTCATGACGAGGGAGGACAGGACGCGGCCGAGCAGGAGGATCTTCTCGGGACGGTTGTTGTAGTAGATCTTCTCGGCCACGCGGTTGGGGCTGGCTCCCAGGCGGGCCAGCTCGGTGGCCGCGGCCAGGGCCCGGGGGGTCGTGTTGGAGAAATGGAACGAGCCCGTGTCGGAGAAGATGGCGCAGTAGAGGGACTCGGCGATCTCCGGCGTCGGACGGACGCCCAGGAAGCGGGACAGCTCGAAGACCATCTCGCCGACGGCCGGCGCTTCGGGGTCGATCCAGTTGATCTCGGCGTACGGCGTGTTGGAGTAGTGGTGGTCGATGTTGATCTTGAACGAGCCGTCCAGGCCTTCCTGGCCCGACCGGGAGACGTCCGCGCACTCGAGGAGGACGACCGTGTCGTAGTCGGCGGCCCGGATCTGGCCGACGCGCACGCCGGCCAGCTCGGGGAACGAGGAGAACGGCACCGGGGTCGGGTCGCGGTTGACGATGGCGACCTCTTTCCCGAGCAGAGCCCCCATGCCGGCCAAGGCCAGGGCCGTGCAGAGGGAGTCGCCGTCGGGCCGGAGATGGGACGTCACGGCGAACCGCCGTGAGGCCTTGAGCCGGGCCGCGATGAGCTCTCTCGGGTCAGCGCCCATGTCTCTTGGTCTCCTCGAGGAGCCGGTCGATGCGCTCCTGCTGCCCCGGACCGGGGTCCAGGGCGAAAAATAGCTCGGGATTATACTTCAACTCGATCCGGGAGGCAAGGGTCCTCCGGATGTAGCCCTTGCGCCGTTCGAGGCGGTCGAGCAGGGCGGCGGGGTCGTCCGCGCCGAACACGCTCACGAAGACCCGGGCGGTGAGGAGGTCGGGGGTCATCTCGACCCGGGTGACGGTCAGCAGGCCCGAGTGGGCGTCCTGGAACTCGGCGATGAGGAGCCGGCCGATCTCGGCCTGGACGAGCTCGGCGACGCGCTTCGTCCGGAAGCCTCTCTCAGGCATAGCGGACCTCCTGGCCGGCGATCTCGGCCTCCTCGAGGCCGCGGGCGTCGGCCAGGACCCGGCCGAGGATGTCCTCGACGACGGATTGGTGGCCGTGGACCGCCACGACGCCCAGACGGGCCCTCTGCCAGAGGTCCTGGTGCTCGATCTCGGCCACGGCGACGTTGTGGCGGCGGAGGCGGTCCTTGAAGCCGTGGAGGATGCGGCGCTTATCCTTGAGGGACCGGGCGTGCGGGAAGAACAGATCGAGCGTCAGGACGCCGACGACCATCGGGAACCTCCGTCTCCGTCAGATGGCCTGGACCTTCTCGCGGACGAAGGCCTCGATCGTGTCGCCGGGCTGGAGGTCGTTGAAGCCGCCGACGCCGATGCCGCACTCGTAGTCCTTCTTGACCTCGGTGACGTTCTCCTTGAGGTGCTTGAGGGAGGTGA
This sequence comes from Candidatus Aminicenantota bacterium, assembly GCA_017999365.1. Lineage (GTDB taxonomy): Bacteria > Acidobacteriota > Aminicenantia > Aminicenantales > Saccharicenantaceae > RBG-16-66-30. The sequence continues at coordinate 37,517 of JAGNLW010000001.1, read as the reverse complement.
TCCGTCCCTGGTGCAGGACCTCGCGGCCGCGCAGGACCCGGGCCTCCGCGTTGCGGGTGATCCGGCCGTCCTGGACGTAGCAGCCGGCGATGGCCCCGACCTTGGGGATCTGGAAGACCCTGCGGACCTCGGCCCGGCCCAGGAAGGTCTCCTTGATGACCGGCTCGAGCAGGCCGATGAGGGCCTTCTTGATGTCGTCCGTGAGCTGGTAGATGATCTTGTACGTCCGGATCTCGACCTCTTCCTTCTTGGCCAGGTCGAGGACCTTGGGGGCCGGCTTGACGTTGTAGCCGATGACGATGGCCTTGGAGGCCGAGGCCAGCAGGACGTCGGCCTCCGTGATGTTGCCGGTCGCGGCGGTGACGATCCGGACCTTGACCTTGTCCGTGCTGAGCGGCGGCAGGATGTCGCTGAGGACCTCCACGGAGCCCTGGACGTCGGCCTTGACGACGAGCGTCAGCTCCTTGGCCTGGCCGCCCTCGATCTTCTTGAACAGGTCGTCGAGGGTCACGCCGCTGTCGCGGGCGGACTCGGGCCTCTTGGCCCGGGTCTTGCGGTACTCGACGACGAGCTTGGCCTCGTTCGGATCGCCCATGACCTGGAACGGGTCGCCGGCGACGGGGACGTCGGCGAAGCCCATGATCTCCACGGGGACCGACGGCCCGGCGCTCTTGAGGACCTTGCCGTGCTCGTCGAACATGGCCCGGACCTTGCCCATGGTCAGCCCGGAGACGAAGGCCTGGCCCTGTTCGAGGGTGCCCTGCTGGACGATGACCGTGGCCAGCGGGCCCTTCTGGCTGTCGAGCCGGGCCTCGAGGACCACGCCCTGGGCCGGGACGCGGGGATTGGCCTTGATCTCCTGGACGTCGCTGAGCAGGAGGATCATCTCGAGCAGGTCGTCGATGTTCCTCTTCTCCTTGGCCGAGATCTCGACGCTGATGATCTTGCCGCCCCAGTCCTCGACCAGGAGGTTCTCCTTGGCCAGCTGCTGCTTGACCCGTTCGACATTGGCCTCGGGCTTGTCGACCTTGTTGATGGCCACGATGATCGGCACCGCGGCGGCCCGGGCGTGGTCGATGGCCTCCTTGGTCTGGGGCATGATGCCGTCGTCGGCGGCGACGACCAGGACGACGATGTCGGTGGCCTTGGCGCCGCGGGAGCGGAGCTGGGTGAAGGCCTCGTGGCCCGGGGTGTCGATGAAGGTGATGAAGCGGTTCTTGACCGGGACTCGGTAGGCCCCGATGTGCTGGGTGATGCCGCCCGACTCCCTGTCGACCAGATGGGAGGACCGGATGGCGTCGAGGAGGGTCGTCTTGCCGTGGTCGACGTGGCCCATGATGGTGACGACGGGGGAGCGCGGCGCCAGGTCGGCGGCCTTGGCCTCGGCCAGCGCGCGCATGGCCTGGTCGAGGGTGACGAACTCGGCGTCGAAATGGGTGGCCTTGGCGACGGCGGCGGCCACCTCGGCGTCGACGAAATCGTTGAGATCGGCCGGGAATCCCTTGGCGGCCAGCCGGTCGAGGAGGTCCTTGGGGCGGACCTTCATGGCCTCGGCGGCGTCCTTGATCAGCCAGCCCTCGCGCAGGGCGATCCTCTCCCGGGGTTTGGGGGGCGCCGGCGGGGCGGGCGGTTTGGCCGGCGCGGGGGCCGGGCGGGCGGCGGGCCTGGCCGGTCCGGCCTGAGGGGCCGGGGCCTTGGGCGCCGAAGGAGCCGACGGCCGGACGGCCGGCGCGGGGGCCGGGCGGGCGGCGGGCTTGGCCGGGGCCGCGGGGGGCGCCGGAGGCGCGGCCGGACGGACGGGCGGCGCGGCGTGGGGAGCGGCATGGGCGGCCGGTTTGGGCGCCGCCGGAGGAGCCGCGGGCTTGGGGACCGCGGGCTTGGGCGCGGGGGCCGGAGCGGGTTTGGCCGGGGCCGCGGGTTTCGCCGCGGGCGCGGCCGGCTTGGCCGCCGGGGCGGCGGGCTTGAGCGGACTGGCCGGGCGGAGCGGGACGGCCGGCTTCAGGGGGATGGCCCCGGGCTTGGCCGGAGCGGCAGCTCCCGCCGCCGGCTTGACCGGGCCGGCTTGGAGCGGCCGGGCCGGGGCGAGCGGGCGGGGGGCGCCGGGTCTGATGGGATTGGCCGGGCGGAGCGGGACGGCCGGCTTCAAGGGCGCCTTGGCCGGCGCCGCGGCCGTCTTGTCCGCTTCGGCCTTGAGCGGTTTCTTCACGGCGGGCTTCTTGGTGGTTTCAGTCATGAGCGTCTTCTTGTTTGATGGAGATTTTCCAGCCGACCAGGCGGGAGGCCAGCTTGACGTTGATGCCCTTCTTGCCGATGGCCAGCGACAGCTGGTCCTGCGGGACGACGGCCAGGATGGCCTTCTCGACCTTGCTGGCGATCTGGAGCCGTTCGACCTTGGCCGGGCTGAGGGCGGCCTTGGCGTAGCTCACGAGGTCGGGGGACCACTCGATGATGTCGATCTTCTCGCCCTGGAGCTCCTTGGAGATGGCCAGGATGCGGTTGCCCTTGACGCCGATGCAGGCGCCGACGGGATCGATGTCCCGCTCGCGGCTGGCCACGGCCACTTTGGAACGCTCCCCGGCCTGGCGGACGATGTCCTTGATCTCGATGGTCCCGTTGGCGATCTCGGGGATCTCGTTCTCCAAGAGGCGGGCCAGGAACCGGCTGGCGCCCCGGGAGACGATGATCTGCGGCCCCTGGTAGCCCTTGAGGACCTGGGTGATGACGGCCTTGACCAGGTCGCCGCGCCTGAGCTCGTCGCCGGGCAGCTTCTCGCGCAGGGGCATGAAGACCTCGGTCCGGCCGACCTCCAGGACGACGACGCCGTCCTCGATGCGGCGGACGACGCCCGTGACGATCTCGCCGATGCGGGGGGCGAACTCGTTGATGATCTTCTCGTGCTCGGCGTCGCGGACCTTCTGGAAGATGACCTGCTTGGCGGCCTGGGCGGCGATGCGGCCCAGGGTGTCCGAGGGCAGGTCGATCTCGACGGTCTCGCCCTCCTTGACGTCCGGGCGGATGGACCGGGCCTCGGCCAGGGAGATCTCCTCGGCCGGGTTCTTGGGGGCCGCCGCCGCCCGCTTGACGGCGAAGACGCGCAACTCGCCCTTCTCGGGCTTGAACAGGACCTGGACGTTCTCTTTCTGGGAGAAGAACTTGGCCGAGGCGACCCTAAGGGATTCCTCGATGGCCTGGATGATGACGCGAGGCTCGACGCTGCGCTCTTTGCTGAGCTGCAGGATCGTATTCCAGACGTTGACTTTCATCCGCTGTTCTCAATTCCCGGGCGAAGGGGCTCAAGGCGAGGGATTATATCGGAATCGCGGTCAAAGTGCAATCAGACGGCGGAGCCGTGGAGGCTGTAGGGGCCGGAGCCCGTGATCCGGACGTCGACGAAGCGCCCGGCGGGGTCGGCGGGGGCGTCGAAGTTGACCACCAGGTTGCCGGCCGTGCGGCCCGAGAACCGCCCGCCGCCCTTGGGGCTGGGCCCGGTGCCGAGGACCCGGAGATCCCGGCCGACGAACGAGCGGAACATCCCGGCCTGCAGCGACCTCTGCAGCGCCTGGAGGGCGACCAGGCGGCGGCGCTTGACCTCGAGGGGCACGTCGTCGGCGAGCTCCGACGCGGCCGTCAACGGGCGCGGCGAGTAACGGAACGAGAAGACCCCGGCGAAACCGACCTCGCGGAGAAGCCCGCAAGTGGCCTCGAAGTCCGCCTCGGTCTCGCCGGGAAAGCCGACGATGACGTCGGTCGAGAGGAGCAGGCCCGGCACGCCCCGTTTCAGGCGCGAAACGAGCCCGAGATAATCCTCCCGGTCGTAGCCCCGGTTCATCCGGGCCAGGACGGCCGAAGAACCCGACTGGACGGGCAGGTGGAGGGCCGGGCAGACCTTGGGCAGCCCGGCCATGGCCCGGACGAGCCCGTCGCCGAAGTTCTTGGGGTGGGAGGTGATGAAGCGGACCCAGTCCGGCCCCGGGACGGCGCAGACGGCCTCGAGCAGGGCCGGGAAGTCCGCCCCGGTCCCCGGGTCGCGGTAGGAGTTGACGTTCTGGCCGAGGAGCTGGACTTCGCGCGCCCCGGCCTCGGCCGCGGCCCGGACCTCGGCCACGACGGCCCCGAGCGGCCGGTACTTCTCCCGTCCCCGGCTGAAGGGGACGATGCAGTAGGCGCAGAAGTTGTCGCAGCCCTCCATGACCGGCACGTAGACGCTCCAGGAGTTCCCCCGGGCCGTCGATCCGGGGCCGACCTCGCGCCAGTCGCCGCCGAGGTCCGTGCGGACCGCCGGTGCCTCCGCGGCCCGCGCGACGATGTCGGCCAGGTCGGGGTAGCTGTCGGGCCCGGCGACGAAGTCGACGCACGGGACCCGGGCCAGGATGTCCTCGCGGCGGACCTGGGCGACGCAGCCGGCCACGCCCAGGAGGAACGGCCGCCGCCGCTTCAGCCCCGACAGCCGGCCGAGGTACGAGAACAGCTTCTCTTCCGACTTCCGGCGCACGGCGCAGGTGTTGACGACGACGACGTCCGCGCCCTCGGGACCGTCGACCTGGACCGCGCCGGCCCGGACGAGGACGCCGGCGATGTGCTCGGAGTCGTTCTCGTTCATCTGGCAGCCGAAGGTCCGGACGAAGACCTTCCGGCCGGCGAGGGGCGGGGTCATGGCCGTCTCAGAGGATCTCCTCGAGCAGGGCCGCGGCGTCCCGGACGAGCCGTTCGCAGGTCGTCTGGTGGAGCTTGCGGTCCTCGGCCCATTTCTGGCCTTCCGGGGTGCCGATGTCGCAGCCGAGCAGGTCGCGGCAGCGGACCGCGCCGTGGGCGGCCTCGAACCGCCGGACGAGCTCGTTGACCAGGGCGTAGGTCCGGTCCCTGGCCGCGGCGTCCTCGGCCCGGACCCGGCCGTGCCTGAGGCCCACCGCCAGGAAAGCCCCGGTCAACGCGCCGCACCAGTCGGCCCGGCGGGCGATGCCGCCGCCGAACGGCTGGGCCAGCTTCAGGGCCGTCTCGCGGTCGAGGCCGAGGTCGGCGGCGAAGGCCGCGAAGACCCCCTGCGAACAGCTGAAACCCTCGCGGAAGAGGGCCACGGCGGTCTCTGGCTTGGTCATGGGCGTTGTCCTTTCCCGGGCGTCCCCTCGAGCATCTCGCGGGCGGTCTGGCGGGAGGCCTCGGTCAGCCGGCTGCCGGCGACCAGGCGGGCGATCTCCTCGACGCGCTCCTCTGGCCCGAGCCGGCGGGCGGCCGTGAACGTCCGGTCCTTTTCGACCCGCTTGTCGACGTGGAAGTGGTGGGCCGCGGCCGCGGCGATCTGCGGCAGGTGGGTGATGCAGACGACCTGGTGGCGGGCGGCCAGCTGGCCGAGCTTGCGGGCGATGAACTCGGCCGTCCGGCCGCCGATGCCGGCGTCGATCTCGTCGAAGATGAGGGTCTTGCGGTCCTCACGGTCCCGCCCGGCCGACTTCAGCGCCAGCATCATCCGCGACAGCTCGCCGCCCGAGGCGATGCGGCGCAGGGGCCGGAGCTCCTCGCCGGGATTGGGCGAGAGCAGGAACTCGGCGTCCTCGGCCCCCTGGTCGCGGACGGTCGCGGGATCGTCGGGGGAGGGGGGAACCGGGGTCAAGCGGACCTCGAAGCGGGCCTTGGACATGCCCAGCAGGGCGATCTCCTTCTCGATGGCCCGGCCGAGGGCCCCGGCGGCCCTCCGGCGGGCCGTGCCCAGGCGGGCGGCCAGGGCGGCGTAGTCGGCGAACCGGGCTTCGATGGCCGAGCCGAGCTCCTGGAGCCGGTCGCGCCCGCCCTCGAGCGCGGCCCGCTCGCGGCGGAGCTCTTCGCCGCGGGCCAGCACGGCCTCGATCGTCCCGCCGTGCTTGCGCTTGAGCTTCTCGATGACGCTCAGGCGCTCCTCGACCGCCTCGGGGTCCTCGGGCGCTTCGGCCCGCCGGTCCTTGAAGCGGACCAGGGCGTCGGCGGCGTCCTGGAGCAGGATGGCGGCCTCCTCGAGCCCGGCCCGGAAGTCGCCGAACGAGGCGTCGTAGGCGCCGAGCTCGCCGAGCAGCGAGCGCAGCCGGGCCAGCCGCGGCACGAGGGAGTCCTCGCCGAGATAGGCGACGTCGAGGGCCCGGTCGACCAGGCCGGCGATCTTCCCGGCGTCGCGGAGGATGTCGCGCTCGCGCAGCAGGCTCTCGTCCTCGCCGGGCTTGAGGCCGGCCGCCTCGATCTCGCCGGCCTGGTAGGCGATGAAGTCGAGACGCTGCTCGCGCTCCTTCTCCCGGGCCTCGAGGTCGCGCTTCTCCTGGAGCAGCCGCCTGAGATCCTGGGCCGCCCGGGCCGTGTCCCGGACGAGGGCCGGCTCGTCGAGGGCGGCGTCGAGATAGGCCAGGTGGTTCTCGAGGTGGAGGAGGAAGACGTGGTCGTTCTGTCCGTAGATGTCGATGAGGCGGCCGCCGATCTCGCGCAACCGGCGCACGGGCACGAGGACGCCGTTGACGGAGGCTTTGCCCGCGCCCTGGGCGGTGACCGAGCGCTGGACGAGCAGCTCGCCGTCCTCCGGCCCCGGCAGGCCTTCGAGCTCGAGCCGCTCGCCGGAGACGTCGAAGACGGCTTCGACCAGGGCCTCGGCGCGGCCCGTCCGGACCAGGTCGGGGGAGGCCTTCTCGCCGAGGATCAGGCGGATGGCGTCGATGATGATGGACTTGCCGGCGCCCGTCTCGCCGGTCAGGATGGAGAAGCCGCTCTCGAACGACAGGGTCAGGTCTTCGATGGTGGCCAGATTCCTGACGCGCAGGAACTTGATCATGGTCGTCGCGCCGTCACCGGATGATGTACGGGGTCAGGGCCCTCTCCATGTTGATGCGGCCGTAACCGGCGTGGTCGTCGAAGCCGGGGGCGGTGGCGGCGTTGACGTCGTCGGCGGTGTAGCGGATGACGTTCATGACCTCGGCCGCGGTCAGCCCGGGCTTGAGGCTTTTGACCAGGGCGGCCAGGCCGGCGACGTGCGGCGAGGCCATGGATGTCCCGGAGGCGAAGAGGTAGGGCGGGTTCAGGCTCCCGACGTAGGCCCGCGGCGCCGTGGACAGGATGTAGGCCCCCGGGGCGGCGACGTCGACCTGGGGTCCGTAGTTGGACCAGGACGCGATCTCGTCGTCGTAATCGCTGGCGGCGACGGCCAGGACGTAGTCGTCGTAGGCGGCCGGGTAGAGGACCCGGGCCCCGCCGTCGTTGCCGGCCGCGGCCACGACGACGACGCCGCGGTCGAAGGCGTACTTGCAGGCGTCCTCGAGGAAGGCGTCGTCGTACTCGCCGCCCATGCTGATGTTGATGACGTCGGCCCCCGCGTCGACGGCCCAGACGATGCCGTCGATGATCCAGCTGTAATAGCCGTCGCCGGAGGCGTCGGTGACCTTGACCGGCAGCAGCCGGCAGTTCCAAGCCACTCCGGCGATGCCCGCGCCGTTGCCGGTGTCGGCCGCGGCGATGCCGGCGACGTGGGTGCCGTGCCAGTGGTCGTCGTCCGCTTCGTCGTCCTCGTTGGCGAAATCGTAGCCGGACGAGTAGACCTTGGTCGCCAGGTCGGGATGGGAGAGGTCGAGGCCCGTGTCGAGGATGGCGATGATCAGCTCGGGGTCCCCCTTGACCGCGTCCCAGGCCGCCGGGGCCTTGATGTCCGCCCCGGCCGTCATCTGCGGCTGGACGGAGGGGCTGATGGCGAGGACGCCGCCCGGATTGCGGAGGGCGTACTGGTAGCTCGCGAAATAGGGATCGTTGGGGAGGTCGGCCAGGTGGGCCCGGTAGTCGGGGCGGGCCTTCTCGATGTCGCCGTTGCGGCGGAGCATGGCCAGGGTCTCGACGACGGACGCGCCCGGCGCGGTCTCGACGCTGTAGACGCCGACCCCGGGGATGCGCCGGAAGGACGGGAAGCCGTAGGACGCGAGCATCCCCTCGGCGTAGACGTCGGGGATCTCCGGGCGGAAGCGGACGAGAACCCGCCCGGGGGCGTACCGGGAGCCGCGCCGGGCGACGAGCGGCCGCTCGGCCCTCAACAGCGGGGCCGTCCGCTGGGGCGGCCGCGTGACCCGTTTCGTCCGGCCGTCCGCCGGCCGGGGTCCGACCGCGTCGCCGGTCGCCGGCAGGGCGGCCAGCAGGGCGGCCAGCAGGGCGGCCGTCTTGAGGCTGCGCGCGAGCGGGATCTTGGCCATGTTCCTCTCCTTGCCTCAGAACCTGTAGAGCAGTCCGGCCGTGGCCAGCGTGTCCACGCCGCCCGGGAAGGGCATGATGCCGATCCGGCCGCGGAAGTCCAGCCGGCGGCCGACCTTCGCGTCCGCGCCGAGGGCGGCGCCGACGGCGAAGTCGCCGGCCTTCTTGGTCTCCGATCCGGACAGCTCGCCCAGGGTCTCGTCCATGCGGAACGAGGCCGAGAGCCACCGGGCGGTCAGCTCGACGTAGGGCACGACGCCGCCGAACAGGAGGTAGTCGACCCGCGGCCCGGCGGCGGCCTCCAGCCAGCCCGTCTGTCCCACGGCCCGGCCCTCGACGGCGAAGCCTTCGAGGGGCCAGGTCTTGTCCAGTCCCATGGAATAGACGATCCGGCCGGCGCCTTTGATCTCAAAGTCCCCGAACCTCCGGACCGGGACGAGAACGTCCGCGCCGAAAGCCAGGCCGGCGACGGCCGAGCCGTCGAAAACCAGTCCGATGGGGAGGGCGTCGAAGACGACGTCCGCGGCGTCGGTGAAGGAGAGCCCCGCGAACAGGCCGACGACGGCCCCTTTCCCGCCGAGCCCCAGCTCGGCCCGGGCCGCGACGAGGCCGGCGCTCAGCCGCGAAGGGGCCTCGTCGCCCTTCCAGGCGACCGTCCGCGTGAAGTGATCGAAGACCGGTCCCGCGGCCCGCGGCTTGACGGCCAGGCCGGCCGCCGGGGCCACGCCCGCGAGGGCGGCGAGGCCGAGCGTCAGGGCGCAGACGCGCCCGATCCTTCTCCGTCCCTGGATCATGTCCGACCCTCCCGCGCGCCGCGTCATCAGCCCTTGATGGCCTTGGTCCGGCCTTTGGCCTTGGGCTGCTTGACGGGTTTGGGCGGCGCCGCCTTGAGCTTCTCGATCTCGGCCAGCCGCTTCGTCGCGCTCTTGGCCAGCTTCTGCTGGGGGTAGTCGGTGACCACCTTGGTGAAGAAGGGGAGGGCCTGATCGTATTGTCTCGTCTGGAAATGGCATTCGCCGAGGTAGTAGTAGATCTCGTGGAGGCCCGAATACTCGGGATAGGTCGTCATGATCTCGGTCAGGCGGCTGATGGAAGCCCGGTAGGCCCGGCGCTGGCAATAGCTGATGGCGATATCGGCGTTGTGCGCGGCCAGCCGCTCCTCGCACTCCTTGATCTTCGCCTGGGCGTCCTTGGCCTGGTCGCTGGCCGGGAAGTCGGTGACGACCTTCCGGAACTCGGCCAGGGCCTGGATGGTCTTGGACGGGTCGCGGCCGATCTTGAGCTTCTTCTTGTAGAAGGTCATGGCGATCTGGTACTGGGCGTAGGCGGCCGACGGCGAATAGGGGTAGGTCCGGATGAACTCCCGGTACTCGGCCGCGGCCATGATCATGTTGGTCTCGTCGCCCTTGGCGAAATAGGCGTCGGCGATGAGGAGCTTGGCCCGCTGGGCGTAGAAGCTCTTGGGGAACGAGTCGATGACCTGGCGGAGGTAGAGCAGGGATTTCTCCGTGTCCTTCTTGAGGCCAGACTCGCCGAGCTTGTAGAGGGCCTCGTCGGAAGAGGCTTGCTCGGGCGTGAACTCGACCGCCTTCTTCCGGCAGGCCGGGGCCAGCCCGAGGGCCAGGAGGAAGGGGATCAGCATGACGAGCGCGCGCGGCCTGGCGGATGGGGTCATGGGATTGTCCTCGCGATGTCCTTCAGCTTCCGGACGACGGCGGCCGGATCGGGCGCGTCGTAGACGGCCGAGCCGGCCACGACGATCTCCATCCCGGCCCGCATGACGTCCTCCGCGTTGTCGAGCTTGATGCCGCCGTCGACCTCGATGGGGACGGTCAGCCCGGCGGCCCGGATGCGGTCGCGGAGGCGCCGGATCTTGTCGCGGCAGGAGGGGATGAACGCCTGGCCGCCCCAGCCGGGGTCGACCGACATGATGAGCACGAAGTCGAGGTCGCCGAGCACTTCGTCGATCGCCCCGATGGGCGTGGCCGGATTCAGGGCCACCCCGGCCTTGCGGCCGAGGCTTCGGATCAGGGCCAGGTCCTTGTGGAGGTGGGCCGTGGCCTCGACGTGGATGGAGATCCAGTCGGCCCCGGCCTCGTGGAAGAGAGGGACGAGGGCCCGGGGGTTTTCGACCATGAGGTGGACGTCGATGGGCAGCCGGGTCTCCCGGCGGACGGCCTCGACGAGCCGCGGGCCGAGGGTCAGGTTGGGCACGAAATGGCCGTCCATGATGTCGACGTGGATGAGGTCGGCCCCGGCGTCCTCGGCCAGCTTGACGGCCTCGCCGAGGCGGGCGAAATCGGCGGACAGGATGGACGGGGCGATGAGGGCCATCAGCGGCTGACCTCCAGGGTGATCCGGCCGCGCTTGCGGACGGGGAAGCCGGGCCGGGGGTCCTGGCCGACGACGATCCCTCCCGGCTGGCCCGGGTAGTAGACGTAGCGGATGTCGGCGACCTTGAAGCCCCACGACTCGAAGCGCCCCAGGACCGCGCTCGACCTCAGGCCGACGAGCAGGTCGGGCATGATGTAGCTCTCGTCGAGGCCGCCCTGGCTGAGCAGGAGGCCGACGGGGGCGTTGCGGTCGGCGACCGCGCCGGGGTCGGGCTTCTGGAGGAGGACCCGGCCGGCGGGGACGCGGGGCGTGTGCATCCGGGTCACGGGGCCCCGGGTCAGCCCGGAGGACTGGAGCAGGGTCAGGGCCTCGTCCAGGCTCTTGTCGGCCAGGTCCGGGACGACGACCGTGCCGCTGCCCGAACTGGTGAAGACCTGGACGACGGTCGCCACGCGCACCCGCGAGCCGGCGGCGGGGTCCTGGCGGGCGATGAGGCCCTTCTCGACGCGGTCGCTCGTCTCCGTCCCCCTGGCGGCGAGGGCCAGGTCCTTTTTCTGGAGGTCGGCCCGGGCCTGGACGACCGTCCGTCCGGCCAGGTCGGGAACGGTGACGAGCTCGCTCTTGAGGAGGACCTGGGAGAAGATGACGGCGCTCAGGAAGAATAGGTCGGCGAAGAGGAGCGCGGCGACGGCCGTTCGATAGAGGATATTCTTCGCCATGTCCTGTGTCCGGTACCGGGGATGCGCCATCCATTATTATCATAGAACTCCAACTGTGTAAACGACCGGGAGGTTGCCCCTTCCTTTTCCCGCGCCGCGGGCTATAATGGTCCATTCGGAGGCACGCCATGACCATCACCTGTTCCGATTTCCGCAGCGACACGGTCACCCGGCCGACCGAGAAGATGCGCCGGGCCATGGCCGAGGCCGTCGTCGGCGACGACGTCCTGGGCGACGATCCCACCGTCCAGGAGCTCGAGCGGCGGGCGGCCGGGTTGATGGGCAAGGAGGCGGCCCTGTTCTGCCCGTCGGGCACCATGGCCAACGCCATCGCCGTCAAGATGTGGACCGGCCCTCTCGAGGAGGTCATCGTCGAGGAGCGGTCGCACATCTACAACATGGAATCGACCCACATGACCTTCATCTCCGGGGTCACGCCGCGGCCGGTGCGTTCGCGGCGCGGGGCCATGGACCCCGCCGACGTCGCGGCCGCCGTCCGCAAGCCCAACGTCCACACCCCCCGGACCTCGCTCATCTGCATCGAGAACACCCACAACAACTGGGGCGGGTCGGTCGTCCCGCTCGACAACTTCAAAGGCCTGCGGCGCGTCGCCGACGAGCACGGGCTCAAGGTCCATCTCGACGGGGCCCGCCTCTTCAACGCCAGCGTGGCTTCGGGCGTCCCTGTCGCGGACTACGCCCGGGAGGTCGACTCGGTCCAGTTCTGCCTGTCCAAGGGCCTGTCGGCGCCCGTCGGCTCGGTGCTGGCCGCCGGCCGTGAGCGTATCGACTTCGCCCGCCGCCTGCGCAAGGTCCTCGGCGGCGGCATGCGCCAGGTCGGCGTCCTGGCCGCGCCCGGCCTCATCGCCCTGACCGAGATGGTCGACCGCCTCAAAGAGGACCACGCCCGGGCCAAGAGGCTGGCCCGGGGCATCGCCGGCCTGCCCGGGGTCCGGATCGATCCGGAGAGCGTCGAGACCGACATCGTCATCTTCGGCTTCGACCATCCGTCGATCGGCGTCCCGGCCATGGTCGAGAAGATGAAGGAGAAGGGCATCCTGGCCTTGGCCATCTTCGGCGGCATCCGCATGGTCACCCACAAGGACGTCGGCGACGAGGACGTCGAGAGGGCCATCAAGGCCTTTCGCGAGATCCTGGCCTGAGCCCCCGGGGACCGTCCCCCCGGGGTTATAATGGACTTATGCCAGGTCCCGTCGTCCGCGAAATCGAGGCCAAGTCCGTTCTCAACGTCTCGAAGATCTACGACTATTGCGTCAATCCCTACACCGGCTGCCAGGTCGGCTGCGCCTACTGCTACGCCGCGCTGTTCATGCGGCGCTACAGCGGCCACAGCGAGCCCTGGGGAGAGTTCGTCGACGCCAAGATCAACGCCCCGGAGTTGTTGGCCAAGCAGATCGTCAGAGCCGGGCGGGGCACGATCTGGTTCTCTTCGGTCTGCGACGGCTACCAGCCGGTCGAGGAGCGCTATGGGCTGACGAGGCGCTCGCTCGAGGTCCTGGCCGGCCGAGAATTCCCGGTCGTCATCCAGACCAAGTCGGCCCGGGTCCGCTGCGACCTGGACGTCATCAAGCGCATCCCGCACGTCGAAGTGGGGTTCAGCATCGCGAGCGACGACGAGGCGGTCATCAGGCTGTTCGAGAGGGCCTCCTCGCCGGTCGAGGAACGGATCGAGGTCCTGCGCGAGTTCAAAGCCGCGGGCGTCCCGACCTTCGCGTTCGCCGGGCCCCTGCTGCCGGGAAACCCGGAACGCCTGGCCGCGCGTCTGGCCGGAGCCGTCGATCGCGTCCTCATCGACCGCATGAACTACGTCCCGGCGGTGAGGGCCGTCTACGCGCGGCACGGCCTGCTCGAGGCCCTGACGGACGGGTTCTTCGCGACGCAGGCATCGCGACTGGCCAAGGCCCTCCGCGCCCGCGGCATCCGCGTCGAGAAGGTCTTCTGACCCCGCCCGAGGGCTACAGCCGTTCGGCTACGATCTGGGCGATATCCTTGACCGCGATGTCCTCGCGGCCCTTGTCCTTGAGCCCGTCGCGGAGCATGGTCAGGCAGAACGGGCAGGCCGCGGCCGCCAGCGGCGCTCCCGAGGCGACGATCTCGTCGGCGCGCAGATGGTTGATCCGTGTGCCGAGGGACTCCTCGGTCCACATCAACCCGCCGCCCGCGCCGCAGCAGAAGCTGTCGTCGCCGTGGCGGTCGAGCTCCCGCGGCCGGCCGCCGAGGGCCGCGCGCAGGACCGACCGCGGCTCCTCGATCAGGCCGTTGTGACGCCCCAGGTAACACGGGTCGTGGAAGGTATACGGGCCCGCGGCCCCGGGCTCGAGCGCGAGGCGCCCGTCCTCGATGAGCCCGCAGATGAGCTCGACGTGGGAGACGACCTCGATGGCCCTCAGCCGGGCCTTGTCCTCTTCGGTCAGGCCCGGGACGAGGTCGAGGAGCTTCGAGTATTCGTGCTTGAGCGTGTTATAGCCGTGCGGGCAGATGGTGACGATCTTCCGCACGCCGTACCGCTTGAATAGCCCGATGTTCTCCGCGGCCAGGCTTTGGAAGAGGTATTCGTTCCCCAACCGGCGGGCCGAGTCGCCGCAGCACTTCTCCTCGGCCCCGAGCGTCCCGAACGCCACCCCGGCGGCCCGCAGGACCTTGACGAGGGCCGCCGCGATGCCCTTCCCGCCGTCGTCGTAGGCGCCCATGCAGCCGACCCAGAACAGGACCTCGGCGGCGGGCACGTCCTTGATGTGCGGGACTTCGAGCGGCTCGCCCCACTCGGCCCGCTTGGCGAAGCCGATCCCCCAGGGATTGGCGTTGGTCTCCATGTTCCGGAAGAAGGCGTTGAGCTCGGCCGGGAACCGGCTCTGCATCAGGACCTGGCTCCGGCGGGCCCCGACGATCTTGCGGATGTGCTCGATCTCGACCGGGCACTCCTTCTGGCAGGCGCCGCAGGTCGTGCAGGTCCAGATCTCGCCCTCGGCGAAGGTGTCCGGGACCAGCCCGGCCAGGCCGTCGCGCTTTTTGGCGATGAGCGCCTTGTCGCCGGCGAGAAGGGCCCGCTCCATGTTGAAGAGGATCATCTTGGGCGAGAGCGGTTTGCCGCTGGCGAAGGCCGGGCAGGCGTCCTGGCAGCGTCCGCACTCCATGCAGGCGAAAGCGTCCAGGTCGTCCTTCCAGGTGAAATCGGGGAGCTTCTCGACGCCGTAGACCTCGGACTTCTCGAGATCGAGGGACTCCATCTCGCCGCCCCGCCCCGGCCGGCGGAAGAAGACGTTGAAGGGCCCGGCGAACATGTGCAGGTACTTGGAGTGGGGGACGTAGGCGATGAAGGCGTAGACGGCGACGAGGTGGGCCCACCAGGCCGCCTTGAACCGCGCGGCCACGGCCGCCGCGTCGAGCCCGGAACGGTCGACGAAGCCCGCCAGCCAGGGCCCGAGGAAGGACCAGCGCGCCGTCTCCGGATGGTGGGCCACGGCGAAGGCCTCGTAACAGAGGTAGGTCGCCGTGGCCGCCGTGATGAGGAGATAGATGACCGCGGAGTCGCCCTTCGTCGTCGCGTAGGCCGCGGGCTTGAGGACGAAACGGCGGAAGGCCAGGAAGACGACGGCGGCCATGACCGTGAAGGCGGCCGCGTCGACGGCGAACGACAGGACCAGGCCGAGGCCGGAGCGGCCGAAAAGGCGGACGCCGAAGCCTTCGAGGGTGTGGCCGACCGTCAGGGTATCGAAGGTCAGGGCGCCGTAGAAGAGGCCGGCGTGGAGGAGGCCGGTGGCCAGGCGCTCCTTCCGGACCGTACAGCGCTGGAAGAGGACCCGGGTCGCGGCATGGACGAAGCGGCGCCCGAGGCCCCGGAAGCGGTCCTCGGGCGCCCCGGCCAGGACGATGCGGACGCGCCGGGCGAGCGGCCCGAAGAAGGCCGCGGCCGTGGCCAGGATGAGCAGGACGAGGGCGAACCGTTCCGGCGTCGTCAACATGGGGGTCTCCTTATCGGCGCTGCGGCCCCTTTGTACCGATTTGTCACCGGGCTGTCAAATGTGCTACTAATCTCTGTCCGTCGCGGGGCCGGCGCCCCGCAGAGGAGATGTCCATGAACGTCCTCGCGGTCCTCGCCGTCGCCGCGGCCGTCTTCGTCGCCGCCGGGCGGGTCTACTCCCGCTATATCGCCAAGAGCCTGGGGGAGGACCCGGCCCATCCGACGCCGGCCGTGACCTGCTGCGACGGGCGGGACTTCGTCCCGACCAAGCGTTACGTCGTCTTCGCCCACCACTTCTCGGCCATCGCCGGGGCCGGCCCCATCCTCGGCCCGACCATGGCCGTCCTGTACGGGTTCGTCCCGGCCTGGCTCTGGGTCGTCCTCGGCGGCGTCTTCATCGGCGCCGTCCACGACTACACGACCCTGTTCATCAGCATGCGCGAGGGCGGCCGGTCCATGGCCGAGGTCGCCCGCAAGACGCTCGGTCCCTCGGGCTTCCGGCTGTTCATCGCCTTCACCATCGTCATGATCGTCCTGGTCACCTCGTCCTTCCTGAGCGCGACCTCGATCTCGCTGACCTCGCTCTGGCCGCTGGCCAAGATCGGGGTCAAGGAAGGGGAGACCTTCCTCAAGACCGTAGTCCGGGACGGCGTCGTCATGGGGCGCATCGGCGGCATCGCCTCGACCTCGGTCATCTTCATCACCCTGTGCTCGCCCCTGCTCGGCTTCCTCCTCTACAAGAAGAACCTCAAGACCGTTCCGGCCTACGTCCTGGCCGCGGTCATCTGCGTCGGTTCCGTCCTCCTGGGCATCACCTTCCCGGTGACCCTGGCGCCGACGGCCTGGATGATCATCATCTCGGTCTACGTCCTCTTTGCGGCCGGGGTGCCGGTCTGGCTCATCCTGCAGCCGCGCGACTTCATCAACGTCCAGATCCTCTACGGCGGCATCGGCCTGATGATCGTCTCGCTCTTCAGCTGCGGCTTCCAGGGCCTGACCGTGACCATGCCGAAGTTCAACCTGGCGGAAGGGACGGCCAACCTGGGTTTCGTCTGGCCGATGATGTTCATCACCATCGCCTGCGGCGCCATCTCCGGCTTCCACTGCCTGGTCGGGGGCGGCACGACCGGCAAGCAGCTGGCCCGGGAGCCCGACGCCCGGCGCGTCGGTTACAACGCCATGCTCCTCGAGTCGCTCCTCTCGGTCTGCGTCCTGCTGGCCCTCGGCGCGGTCATGGCGTTCACCGACTACAAGGCCATCGTCTGGCCGGCCGACCCGGCCGTCAAGTCCAATCCCATCCTGGGCTTCTCGCTGGCCGCCGGCCAGCTCTTCCACCGCGGCCTGGGCATCCCGGTGGCCCTGGGCACGGTCTTCGGCATCCTGCTCGTCGAGGGCTTCGTCATCACCACGCTCGACGCCGCCGTCCGGCTCAACCGCTACTTGCTCGAGGAGCTGTGGACGATCGCCTTCAAGAAGGTCCCCGCCGTCATGCGCCACTTCTGGTTCAACTCGGGCCTGTCCGTGGCCCTGATGTGGGTCCTGGCCTACTCGAACGCCTTCAACGCCCTTTGGCCGATCTTCGGCACGGCCAACCAGCTCCTGGCGGCCATGGCCCTGCTGACGGTCTCGGCCTGGCTGCTCCTGCGCCGGCGCCGGAACTGGTTCACCCTGGTCCCGGCGGTCTTCATGGTCGCGACGACCCTGGTCTCCCTCGGCATCCTCCTCAAGAGCTACATCGCCAAGGGCAACGTCCTCCTCATCGCGGCCGACCTGCTCCTGTTCGCGCTCTCGGCCGGGGTCGTGGTCCTGTTCCTGCGGACGTTCCTGAGAAAGAAGGGCGGCCCGGACGGCGCTCCGGCGGCGGTCTGAAAGGACACTCCCATGTCGGAAAAGAAAGACCTCGTCATCGTCGGCGGCGGGCCGGGCGGCTACCTGGCCGCCATGCGGGCCGCCCAGCTCGGCCGGAGCGTCACGCTCGTCGACCGCGACCGCGTCGGGGGGACGTGCATCAACTACGGCTGCATCCCGACGAAGTACCTCCTCCATCAGACCAAACTGCTCAAGGAGCTGGCCGGTTCGCGGACGGTCGAGGGGCCGGCCGGCGAGGTCCGCCTGAACTGGGCCAAGGTCCAGCAGGGCCGCCAGGCCGTCGTCGACCAACTCGTCAAGGGACTCGTCTTCCTGCTCGAGAAGGGCAAGGTCGAGATCGTCAAGGGCCCGGCGAAGCTGCGGGCCGGCCGGACGGTCGTCGTCCGGACGGAGGCGGGGGACAGGGTTCTCGAAGCGGGCCAGGTCGTCGTGGCCACCGGCACCGTCGCCGCCGGACTGCCCTTCCTCAAGATCGACGGGAAGACCGTCATCACCAGCACCGAGGCCCTGACCCTGCCCGAAGTCCCCCGGAGCCTCCTGGTCGTCGGCGCCGGCGCCATCGGCCTGGAGATGGGCTCGATCTACCGCCGCCTGGGGACCGACGTGACGGTCCTGGAGATCCTGCCCCAGATCCTGCCCGGCTCCGACAAGGAGGCCGTGACCCGTCTCGAGCGGGCCCTCAAGAAACAGGGACTGAAGGTCTTCACCGAGATGAGGATCGAGGGCGCCGCCGTCGACGAGGGAGGCGCGACCCTCCGCGGCGTCGGCCTCAAGACCAACGCTCCCTTCGAGTACCGGGCCGAGAAGGTCCTCCTCTCGGCCGGCCGCCGGCCCGAGACGGCGGACCTCTTCGACGGCGAGCCCTGCCTGGAGCTCGAGCGGGGCTTCATCAAGGTCGACGCCGGCCTGCGGACGAGCGAGGCGGGCGTCTTCGCCATCGGCGACGTCGTCGGCGGCAAGCTCCTGGCCCACAAGGCCTACCACGACGCCCTGGTCGCCGCGGACAACGCCTGCGGCGGGGCGCGGACGGTCGACTACGCCGCCCTGCCGGCGGCCGTCTTCACCGAGCCCGAGTTCGCTTCGGTCGGCCTGACCCAAGAAGAAGCCGCGGCCAAGGGGATCCCGGTCAAGGCCGGCGTCTTCCCGATGCAGGCCAGCGGCCGGGCTCTCACCATGGAGGCCACAGACGGCCTGGTCAAGGTCCTGGCGGACGGGACCGGCAGGGTCGTCGGCGCCCACGTCGTCGCTCCCGGGGCCTCGGACATGCTCCCCGTGCTGACCATGGCCGTGGCCAAGGGGATGACGCTCGACGAGCTCGACGGCATCGTCTACATCCACCCGACGCTGTCCGAGGCCATCGGCGAGGCCGCCCTCAAGGCCGAGAACAGGGCCCTCCACATCCTGAACTCCTGAACGGGGCCGCCTCCGGGCCGGGCGGGCGTTGACGATTGACGGGGCTTCCGATAGAATCGGCACGCTCCACGGGACGACATGCTCGAACTCGCCATCGCCTTCCTCGTCTTCGGCCTGATGTCGGCCGTCATGGTCCTGGTCAACCGGGTCCTCGGCCCGCGCCGGCCGAGGGCGGCCCGCGAAAAGCCCTTCGAGTGCGGCAGCCCGCCGCTCCAGGCGGGCATCGGCCCGGTCAACATCCCGTTCTTCCTGGTCGCGCTGCTCTTCCTCCTGCTCGACGTCGAGGCCGTGTTCCTGTTCCCGATGGCGCTGGCCTACCGGGGCCGGGGCGGGGCCGGCCTGGCCGCCCTGGGCGCCTTCGTCCTCGTCCTCGGCCTGGGCTTCGTCTACGCTTGGAAGAAAGGCGTCTTCCGCTGGTCATGAGCGGCTTCGACTACCTGACGACGCGGCTCGAGACGGCCCTCGGCTGGGGGCGCAAGTTCTCCCTCTTCCACTATCCGTTCATCACGGCCTGCTGCGGCATGGAATACATGTCGGCGGCCTGCGCCCACTTCGACATCGACCGCTTCGGGGCCGGGCTGACCCGCTTCTCGCCCCGGCAGGCGGACCTGCTCCTCGTCGTCGGGACGGTCACCCACAAGCTGGCCCCCGTCCTGCGGACGGTCTACGACCAGATGCTCGAGCCCCGCTGGGTCATCGCCTTCGGGGCCTGCGCCGTGAGCGGGGGCATCTACCAGAACTACGCCGTCGTCCAGGGCATCGACCGGATCGTGCCCGTCGACGTCTACATCCCCGGCTGCCCGCCTCGGCCGGAGACCGTCCTCGACGGGCTGATGAAGCTCCAGGACAAGATCCAGAAAGAGCCTCAGGATTGGCGATGGGGAAAGAAGCCCTGATCGCCGACCTCCGGGCCGCGCTCGGCGACGCCGTCGAGTCGGCGGGGGAGTCCCTCGGCGATACGGTCGTCGTCGTCAAGGCCGGCGCCGTCCGGGAGGTCATGGCCGTGCTCCGGGCCCGGCCTTTCGACTACGCCGTCCTGCTCGACCTCGCCGGCGTCGACTACGCCGGGACCGAGGGGAGGTACGAACTCGTCTACCACCTCCTGTCGGTCTCCCGCAACGCCCGCCTGCGGGTCAAGTGCTCCCTCGCCGCGGCCGACCCGGCCGCGCCCAGTCTCGTCGGGCTGTGGAAGAACGCCGAGTGGCTGGAGCGCGAGGTCTTCGACATGTTCGGCGTCCGCTTCGACGGCCACCCCTATCTCCGCCGGCTGCTGACGTACGAGGGCTTCGAGGGCCACCCTCTGCGGAAGTCCTATCCCTGGCGCCTGGCCCAGCCCCGCATCCCCCTGAAGGGCGGCGACTGACGTGGACCCCCTGACGCGGCTGCAGCGCGAGGCCCGGCCGGAGAGCCTGCTCCTCAACATGGGCCCGTCCCATCCGGCCATGCACGGGACCATCCGGATCATGCTCGAGCTCGACGCCGAGCGCATCCTCAACGCCGAGGTCGAGGTCGGCTACCTCCACCGCGGCTTCGAGAAGACCTGCGAGCACAAGACCTGGTTCAACCTCCTGCCCTACACGGACCGCCTCAACTACGTCTCGCCCCTCATCAACAACCTGGGCTACGCCATGGCCGTGGAGAAGCTCATGGGCCTGGCCGTGCCCGAGCGGGCCCAGCTCATCCGCGTCCTCATGAGCGAGCTGTCGCGCGTCTCGGACCACCTGACCTGTCTCGCGGCCATGGCCATGGAGTGCGGCGCCTTCACCGTCTTCCTCTATATGATGAAGGCCCGCGAGTTCCTCTGGGATGCCATCGAGCTCACGGCCGGGGCCCGCATGACGACCTCCTACATCCGCATCGGCGGCGTCCGGGCCGACCTGGCCCCCGGGTGGCGGGACGCGGTCGCCGCCGCGGTCAGGGAGACGCGCCGCGTCCTCAGGGACGTCTCGGGCCTGCTCGACGCCAACAACATCTTCCAGGGCCGGACCCGGGGCGTCGGGACGATCTCGCGCGAGGACGCCCTGTCCTACGGCTGGACGGGCCCCTGCCTGCGCTCGACGGGCGTCGCCTACGACGTCCGCAAGGCCAGCCCCTATCTCGTCTACGACCGCCTGGACTTCGAGGTCCCGGTCGGGGAGAACGGGGACAACTACGACCGCTACGCCGTCCGCATGCGCGAGATCGAGCAGAGCCTGCGGCTCCTCGAACAGGTCTCGGCCCTCATCCCCGAGGCGGCCCCGCTCGCCGGCGGGCCCGCCGTCGAGCCGGCCGAAGCCGTCCGGCGGTCGAAGCGCCAACGGATCGGGGAGCGCATCGCCCTCTCGCCCAACTTGGAGGGCTCGGAGAAGGAGCGTCTGGCGGGCCTGGCGGCCCCTGAGGCCGGCGTGCCGGCCAAGGAGGACACCTACACGACGATGGAGGGCCTCATCGGCCACTTCCTGTTCTTCATGGACGGCAAGGGCCTCCGGCCCCCCAAGGGCGACATCTACTGCGCGGTCGAGGGCGGCAACGGCGAGGTCGGCTTCTACATCGTCTCCGACGGGACCGGCCGGCCCTACCGGCTGCACCTCCGGGCGCCCTGCTTCCATATCGTCGCGGCCCTCGAACAGCTCATCAAGGGCCGGCTCGTCGCGGACGTCATCCCGACCTTCGGCTCCATGAACATGATCGGCGGGGAGCTCGACCGGTGAGCTACAGCCCTTCCCCGGAGACACTGGAGCGCGTCGCGCGGGCCGTCGCCCAGTATCCGCGGCCCGGCGCGGCCCTGCTGCCGGTCCTGCGCCTCATCCAGGACGAAGCGGGTTTCATATCTCCCGAGGCCGAGCTCTGGGCGGCCGGGCGGCTGGGGCTGTCTCCGGTCCGCGTCCGCGAAGCCGTCACGTTCTACTCGATGTTCCGCCGCCGGCCGGCCGGGCGGACCGTGATCGAGGTCTGCCGCAACCTGAGCTGTGCGCTGGCCGGGTCCGAGGACCTGGTCGCCTTCCTCCGCGGGCGGCTCGGGCTGGCCGACGGCGGCGAGACGACGGCCGACGGGCGGTTCACGCTCCTGACGGTCGAATGCCTGGGGAACTGCGACCACGCGCCCTGCCTGCAGGTCGACGGCGTCGACCGCGGTCCGATGACCCGCGAGGCGGCCGAAACGCTCATCCGGGAGCTCGAAGCGAAATGAGCGCTCCCGACGCCCGCCTCCTGCCCCTCGACGAGGCCTCCTGGGGCCTCGAGGCCTACCGGGCCCGCGGCGGCTACGCGGCCGCCAGGAGGGCCGTCACGGCCATGGCCCCGGCCGATATCGTGGCCGAGGTCCGCAAGGCCGGGCTGAGAGGGCGGGGCGGCGCCGGCTTCCCGGCCGGATTGAAGTGGTCGTTCGTGCCGCAAGACCGGCCCGGGCCGCGCTACCTCTGCGTCAACGCCGACGAAGGCGAGCCGGGGACGTTCAAGGACCGGGCCATCCTCGTCCGGGACCCGCACCGGCTCCTCGAGGGGATGATCATCGCCGCCCGGGCCGTCGGCGTCCGCACGGCCGTCGTCTACATCCGCGGCGAGTACGAGCGGGTCGCCGCCCGGTTCCGGGCGGCCGTCGAGGAGGCCCGGGCCGCGGGCTATCTGGGTCCGGGGGCGTTCGGCGCCGACTTCACCCTGGACGTCGTCGTCCACTTCGGGGCCGGCGCCTACATCTGCGGCGAGGAGACGGCGCTGCTCGAATCGATCGAGGGCCGCCGCGGCCTGCCACGTCTCAAGCCGCCGTTCCCGGCCTCGGTCGGGCTATTCGGCGCGCCGACCGTGGTCAACAACGTCGAGACGCTGGCCGCGGTGCCGGAGATCGTCGCCCGCGGCGCCGACTGGTTCGCCTCCCTGGGCCGGCCCAAGGACTGCGGCACACGGCTGTTCGGCGTCAGCGGGGCGGTGCGCAGGCCGGGGCTCTACGAGCTGCCGACGGGGACTTCGCTGCGGGCCCTCGTCTACGAGCACGCCGGAGGTCCGCCCGAAGGCGTCGCCGTCAAGGCCGTCATCCCGGGCGGGCTGTCGGCCCCGCTGCTGCGGGCCGACGAGTTGGAGACCTCGATGGACTTCGAGTCCCTGGCCCAGGCGTGTTCCATGATCGGATCGGCCGCCGTGGTCGTCGTCGGCGACCGCACGCCCATCCTCGAGGTCCTGCGGGTCATGTCCCGGTTCTACGCCCACGAGTCCTGCGGCCAGTGCACCCCCTGCCGCATCGGGACGGGCTGGATCCGCAAGACGGTCGAGCGCATCGCCGAGGGGCGGGGGAGGAGCGCCGACCTCGACCTCGTCCTGGACCTCGCCGGCGCGATGAGGGCCAGGACCATTTGCCCCATGGGCGACGCGGCCGCCCTGCCCATCCACGCCCTGGTCTCCAAGTTCCGGGACGAGCTCGAAGGGGAGGTCGGCCGGTGAGCGCGCCGCGGACGGTCGCACTGACGATCGACGGGGCCCCGGTCCGGGCGGCCGAGGGAACGAACGTGCTGCGGGCCGCGGCCGCGGCCGGGATCGACATCCCGCACTTCTGCTACCACCCCGCCCTCGAAGCGGCCGGGGGCTGCCGCATGTGCCTGGTCGAGATCGAGGGCCTGCCCAAGCTGGAACTGGCCTGCGCCACCGCCGTCCGCGAGGGCCTGGTCGTGCGGACGGCCACGCCGCGGGTGACGGAGGCCCGCCGGGACGTGCTCGAATTCCTGCTGGCCGAGCATCCCCTCGACTGCCCCGTCTGCGACAAGGCCGGGGAGTGCCGTCTCCAAGACCTCTACGACGCCCACGGCCGTTTCCCGGGCCGCTTCCGGGAGCCCAAGGAGAAGCGGGACAAGCTCGTCCCCATCGGCCGCGGGCTCCTCCTCGACCGCGAGCGCTGCATCCTCTGCACCCGCTGCGTCCGTTTCCTGAGGACCGTGACCGGGACGGGCGAGCTGGGCGTGTTCGAGCGCGGCCTGCGCTCCGAGATCGGCGTCTATGACGGGATGCCCGTCGACACGGATTACGCCGGCAACCTCGTCGACATCTGTCCCGTCGGGGCCATCACCGACGCGGACTTCCGGTTCCGGACCAGGGCCTGGTTCCTGGAGCGGCGGCCCTCGGTCTGTCCCCGCTGCGGCCGGGGTTGCACGGTCGTCGTCGAGTCCATCGCCGGCTATCCGCTCCCGGGCGGCGGGCGCCGCGTCTTCCGCGTCCGGGCGGGCGAGAATCCGGCCGTCAACGGTCCCTGGATCTGCGACCTCGGCCGGGCCGGCCGGAGGGACCCGGACGAGGGCCGCCTGGCCCGCGTGTCGCGGCCGGGGACCGACTGGGCCGCCGCCGTGGCCGAAGTCGCCGACCGGTTGGGCGCGATTCCCGCGGCCGGGCGCCCGGCCCGGATCGCCGTCGTGCTCCATTCCGCCCTGACCTGCGAGGATCTCGCTCTGGCCCGCCGCCTCTTCGTCGATGGCTTGGGCGTCGGCGAGGTCCTCTTCGCCGATCCCCCGCCCGGCGCGGCCGACGGCTTCCTGCTGACGGCGGAACGCGTGCCCAACGCCCGGGGCGTCCGCGAGGCCGGTTTCGCGACCGGGCCGGCGGCCCTCACTCGGCCGGTCGACGTCCTCCTCGTCTTCGGCCCTCCGTTCGCGGGGGCCGCCCCGGCCGCCGTGACCGGGCAGGCCTCGGGCCAGGCCGCTTTCAAGGTCCTGTTCGCCAGCCACGCCGGGCCCCTCGACGGTCGCTTCGACCTCGTCGTTCCCTTGGCCGTGCCCTACGAGACGTCGGGATCCTTCATCAACGTCGAAGGCCTCCGCCAGGCCTTCGAACCGGCCGTCGCGGCGGCGCCGGGGGTGCCTTCGGCGGGACGGGTCCTGGCCGGCCTGGCCCGGCGCCTGGGACTCGGAACGGGAGAGGGCGATGCTCGCTGACGCGCTCATCGTCCTGGTCAAGACGGTCCTGGCCATGACCTGGACCCTGCTCCTGGCCCTCTTCCTGACCTGGGTCGAGCGCAAGCAGAGCGCCGTCATGCAGGACCGCATCGGGGCCAACCGGGCCTCGGTGCTGGGCCTCCGACTGTTCGGCCTCTTCCAGCCTTTCGCCGACGCCATCAAGATGTTCTTCAAAGAGGATTTCTCCCCGACCTTCGCCAAGCGGCCCCTCCACGCGCTGGCGCCGGCGGTGTCCTTCTTCTGCGTCGCCGTGACCGTCGTCGCGGTGCCCTTCGGGGACACGGTCCGCCTGTTCGGCCGGGACATCGCCCTCCAGGTCGCCGACCTCGACGCCGCCCTGATCTTCGTCCTGGCGATGCTGGGCCTGGGAGTCTACGGCATCCTGCTCGGCGGCTGGGCTTCGTCCAACCGGTTCGCCCTGATCGGCAGCCTCCGCGGCGCGGCCCAGCTCATCTCCTACGAGGTCGCCCTGGGGCTCTCCCTCGTCGGCCTGGTCCTGGTCTTCCCCTCGCTCCGCCTCTCGGCCATCGTGGCGCACCAGGGGGGCCTTCTCTTCGGCTTCCTGCCCAAGTGGGGCGTCTTCCTCCAGCCGCTCGGCTTCGCCGTCTTCTTCCTGGCCGGCCTGGCCGAGACCAAGCGGGTGCCCTTCGACATGCCCGAAGGGGAATCCGAGATCATCGGCTTCTACACCGAGTACGGCGGTCTCAAGTTCGGCCTGTTCATGTTCACGGACTTCCTCGAGGTCATCGTCCTGGCCCTGCTCGCGACGACGCTGTTCTTCGGCGGCTGGCAGGTGCCCTGGCTGGGCGACGGCGGCTTCGATGTCCCGTGGGGAGGCACCTGGGACCTGGCGCCCTGGGCCGTCACGGCCCTGCGGGTGCTGGCCTTCAACCTCAAGGTCCTCTTCTTCTGCTGGCTCCAGATCCTTGTCCGCTGGACCTACCCCCGGCTCCGCTACGACCAGGTCATGGACTTCGGCTGGAAGGTCCTCGTCCCCCTCGGCGTCCTGAACATCCTGGCCACGGCCCTCGTCCTGGCGGTGAGGTAGGCGGGCCATGAGGAATGCCTGGCGCGCCGTGAGGGAGGTCCTGAGGGGGGCGGGCATCACGGCCCGCCACTTCTTCGTCAACATGGCCTTTCATACCCTGAAGCTCCTCGGCGTCCGGACCCGGCGGCGCGGCGCCGTGACGGTCCAGTATCCCGAGGAGCGCAAGCCCCTGTCGTCCCGCCACCGCAGCCTGCACCGGCTCCGGCCCGGCCCCGACGGGAAGCCGAGCTGCGTCGCCTGCATGCTTTGCGTCACGGTCTGCCC
Organism: Candidatus Aminicenantota bacterium; assembly: GCA_017999365.1. GTDB lineage: Bacteria > Acidobacteriota > Aminicenantia > Aminicenantales > Saccharicenantaceae > RBG-16-66-30. The sequence continues at coordinate 11,795 of JAGNLW010000001.1, read as the reverse complement.
GTCCGAGTGCCTGACCGTCGAGGCCGCCGACACGGGCGACCCGGACGACCCCAAGCGGCCGGCCCGCTTCGCCGTCGACCTCGACCGCTGCTGCTTCTGCGGCTTCTGCGTCGAGGCCTGCCCGGTCGACGCCATCCGCATGGACACGGGCGAGATCAGGCTGGCCGCGGCCTCCCGGGACGGGCTCGTGAAGAGGCTGGACGCGGAATGATCCCCGCCGCCGACCGGCTCGTCCTGGGCGACGTCGAGATCGTCCGCCTCGCCGACGGCGCCTTCCGCGTCGACGGCGGGGCCATGTTCGGGGTCGTGCCGCGGACCCTCTGGGCCCGCAAGGCCGCGCCGGACGCCGAGAACCGCGTCACCCTGGCCTTGAACTGTTACCTCGTCCGGACCCCGGACGCGACCCTCCTCCTCGACACGGGGGTCGGGCCGGACGTGGCCCGGCGGCATGTCGACTTCTACACGATCGAGCGCGGGCCGGGTCTCTTCGGCCGCTTGGCCGAGCTGGGCCTGGGGCCGGAGGACATCGATATCGTGGTCAACAGCCACCTCCATTTCGACCACTGCGGCGGGAACACCCGGCGCACGGCCGAGGGGACCTGGGCGCCGGCGTTCCCCCGGGCCCGCTACGCCGTCCAGAGAGGGGAGTGGGCGCAGGCCATGGAGCCCTGCGAGCGGGACAAGCCCAGCTACATCCCGGCCCGGCTCCGGCCGCTGGCCGAGACCGGGCGCCTGACGCTCCTCGACGGCGACGCGCCCCTCGCCCCGGGCGTCGACGCGGTCGTCGCGGCCGGCCACACCGCGTCCCACATGGCCGTCAAGGTCGAGAGCGGGGGGCGGGTCTTCGTATTCCTGGCCGACGCCGTGCCGACCGCGGCCCACATCGACCTGCCGGCCATCATGAGCTACGACCTCTATCCGGTCCTGACCTTCGACAACAAGAAGGCCCTGCTCGAAAAGGCCGCCGACGGGGGCTGGACTCTGGGCTTCGGCCATGAGGCCCGCCACCCGTTCGGGGCGGTCCGCCGGGAGGGCCGGAGGCTCGTCTTCGTCCCCGCCGGCGGGCCCGAAAACGGTTGACATTCCGGGGGCCCGTCAATATGATGAGGTTTCCAATTTTCGAGGAGGTTCGTTCATGAAGAAAGTCACCGTCGAAGAGCTGTTGGCCAAGGCCAAGCAGCCTTCCCTGGACGCCCCGAGGCTCCACTCCTTCTACAAGGGCAAGATGGGCACGGCCCTGAAGTGCCGGATCCGCGATTTCCAGGATTTCGCGATCTGGTACACGCCCGGCGTCGCGGCCGTCTGCAAGGAGATCCACGCCGACAAGCAGAAGGCCTACGAGTACACGAATAAGTGGAATTCCGTGGCCGTCATCAGCGACGGCACGCGGGTCCTCGGCCTGGGCGACATCGGCCCCGAGGCCGGCCTTCCGGTCATGGAGGGCAAAGGCATCCTCTACAAGTACCTGGGCGGCGTCGACGCCTTCCCCATCTGCCTCGACGAGAAGGACCCCGACAAGATCATCGAGATCGGCCGGGCCCTCCAGCCCTCGTTCGGCGGCTTCAACCTCGAGGACATCAGCCAGCCCAAATGCTTCCGCATCCTCGACGAGCTGCGCTCCAAGTGCGAGATCCCCGTCTGGCACGACGACCAGCAGGGCACGGCCTGCGTCACCGTGGCCGGCCTGATCAACGCCCTCAAGATCGTCAAGAAGGACATCGCCGAGGTCAAGGTCACGGTCGTCGGGGCCGGCGCCTCGGGCATCAACATCGCCCACCAGATCATGCTGGCCGGGGCCAACGGCGCCAACATGCTGTCCGTCGACTCCAAGGGCATTCTCCACCGCGACCGCGCGGACAAGGACAACCTGCAGAAGAACTTCAAGGAAAAGTGGGACATGTGCCTGCGGACCAACCCGACCTGCAAGGCCGGGGGCATCCCCGACGCCATCAAGGGCGCCGACGTCCTCGTCTGCGTCTCGACACCCGGGCCGGGCACGATCAAGCCCGAATGGGTCGCCACCATGGCCAAGGACGCCATCGTCTTCGCCGAGGCCAACCCCATCCCCGAGATCTGGCCCTGGGAGGCCAAGGAGGCCGGGGCCCGGATCGTCGCGACGGGCCGGTCCGACTTCCCCAACCAGGTCAACAACTCCCTCGGCTTCCCCGGCATCTTCCGGGGCGCCCTGGACGTCCGGGCCAAGACGATCACCGACGGCATGTGCATCGCCGCCGCCCGGGAGCTGGCCAAGGTGGCCGAGGACAAGGGCATCCACGAAGAGTACATCATCCCCAACATGGACGAATGGGAGGTCTTCCCTCGCGAAGCCGTGGCCGTCGGGTCCAAGGCCATCGAGGAGGGCGTGGCCCGCTTCGACTTCCCGGCCGACGTCCGCTTCAAGATGGCCGAGGACATCATCCGCGCCTCCCGGGAAGACGTCCAGAAGAAGATGCGGGAAGGGATCATCATCGACCCGGACAAGTGATCCCGGGCCTCCAGGACAAGGAACCGTAACGACGGGGGAGGGCGAGGCGGACCATGAGCGGCCGTCGCGCCCTCCCCATTTTATTTTAGTTCTTCTCCGTATTCCGGGAAGTCCCTCTCTCGGGCTTTAGCTCGGGGATGTCCTCTGGCTCCCCGGCCCCCCTGGGAACCAGTTCGCACGGTTCCCCCCCGCTTCGCGGGCCCTCCCTTCCAGCAACGGGGACCTGCGAGGACAATCCCCTCGCCGCCTCGAGAGGGAATCCCGGGACGGGGAGAAGAACCTCGAAAAATGGGGTGGGGATTTGACAACGCTCCGGCGCTTATGGTATAAGATTTGACAACAAAGGTATTTGTCTATCGGTCCAATCGGAGAGGAATCACCGCATCCTCCTACGTCGTCGCCTATCTCACGTCATTCATAAAATGATACCTTAAGGAGGTAAGATCATGAAGAACATCGTGAAAGGCCTGACCCTGGCGCTGATCGTCGTGTTCGCGTTCACGAGCTGCGCCAAGCAACCCACCCAGCTGATGGATTCCGCCAAGGCGGCCATCCAGGGTGTCATCGACGCCAAGGGCGGCGTCTACGCGAAGGACGAGATGAACAAGCTCCAGGGCGACCTGCAGGCCGCTCTCGACGCCATCACGGCCCAGTCCAAGAAATTCTTCAAGAAGTACGGCCCCGCCAAGGAGATGCTGAACAAGGTCGTCGCCGACGCCGAGAGCGTCAAGGCCCTCATCCCCGGGCGGATCGCCGAGGCCAAGGCCGCCGCCGAGACCGCCATCGGCGAGGCCAAGACCGTGTTCGAAGAGGCCAAGGCCCTCCTCGAGAAGGCCCCCAAGGGCAAGGGCACCAAGGCCGACATCGAGGCCATGAAGGCCGACCTGGCCGGCATCGAGACGGCTATGGCCGATGTCGACGCCGCCATGGCCGCCGAGGACTTCTTCGGCGCCAAGGACAAGGCCGCCGCCATCAAGGACAAGGCCGCCGCGATCGTCGAGCAGATCAACGCCGCCATCGCCAAGGTCAAGGGACGGTAAGTCTCTCGCCTTGAGCGCGCGCAGAACAGCCGTCCTGCTGTTGGCTGTTTTGCTCTTCGGTTGTCGGACCGCGCCGGTCCCTCCGGAAGTCCTGGAAGCCGATCTTCAGGAACAGGACCTCCGGAGGGCCGGTGCTTCTCTATTCGCCGGCCGGGAGCACGAGGCCTACGTCCAGGCCCTGAGGTCCGCCCGCGAGACCCTCGCGGCGGAGAACCTCAAGCTGGGCTGGTTCCGTGATTACGCCCGGGTCCGCCGCGAGTTCCGGTCGGTCCTCCTGTCGGGCCACACTCTCCGGTCGACCGTCCAAACCGCCGTCTCCAGCCGCTCCGCCGCCGTCGCCGGGGCGGCCGACGCCGTCCGCCGCAAGCTCCGGACGCTCGACGGATTGACCCTCTCCCTGGTCGAACGGGGAGAAGCCCGCCGGAAGCTCGCCCGGGCCGCGCTGGCCCTGGCCGAAGCCGACGCCCTGGCCGGGGGCCGGGACTTCGAGGCCGCGTCGGCCAAGGTCGAGACCGCTTCGCGCCTAGCCGCCGAAGCCGAGAAGGCCGTCGTGTCGCACATCTCGCGCTACCTCGATCCCGACCAGGTCCGCTCCTGGAAGCAGGCGGCCGAGGAGACCATCGCCGAGTCGCGCCGCCGGGGCACGACGGTCATCATCATCAGCAAGTTGGAGCGGCGCCTAGCCGTCTACCGGAGCGGCGTGCTGTCCCGGACGTACGATGTCGGCCTGGGCTTCAACGGCCTGGCCGACAAGAGGTACTCGGGCGACAACGCCACGCCCGAGGGCCGCTACACCGTGGTCCGCAAGATCCCCTCCAGCCTCTATTACAAAGCCCTGCTCATCAACTACCCGAACGACGAGGACCGGCGGTGGTTCGCGCGGGAGAAGGCCCGGGGCACGATCCCGCGGTCGGCCTCGATCGGGGGGGACGTCGAGATCCACGGCGGCGGCCAGGACAGCCTGACGAGGGGCTGCGTCTCGCTCGACAACAGGGACATGGACGAGGTCTACGCCCTGGCCGGCGTCGGCACGCCGGTCACGATCATCGGCACCATGGAGCTCGAGAACTACGTCATCAAAGCCCTCCGGGACAACTGACATGACCATCAAACGGATCCTCATCGCCCTCGCCGCTCTGGCCTGGCTCGGGTTCCTCTCCGTCGTCGGCGCGGCCTACCTCATCGGCATCAAGCAGGCGGCGGGCCCGAAAGGGGCCGGCCGGGGGGCCGAGCCCGTCGCCGAGAAGGACGTCGCCAAGGCCGAGAAGAACGTCCTGCAGCTAGAGAAGAGGATGTCGGGTCTGCTGCCGAAGGGGCTCTACATCGTCATCGACACGGCCGAGAACCGGCTCTACCTCAAGAACGGAGCCCAGACCGTGCGGGAGGCCGTCGTCTCCTGCGGCAGCGGGGTCGTCCTCGAGGAGCCGGGCGGCAAGAAACGGAGCTGGGTCTTCGACACCCCGCGGGGCGAGTTCAGCGTCAAGTCCAAGATCACCAATCCCTACTGGGTCAAGCCCGACTGGGCCTTCATCGAGGAGGGGGAGACCATCCCCAAGGCCATGGAGGACCGCATCGAAGCCGGCACGCTGGGCGACTACGCCCTGGGCTTCGGACAGGGCTACTTCATCCACGGCACCCTCTACACCCGGCTGCTGGGGCGCAACGTCACCCACGGCTGCGTCCGGGTCGGCGACGAGGACCTCAAGGCCATTTTCAAGGCCGTCTCCGTCGGGGCCAAGATCTATATCTACTGAGGCGCGCACCATGAAAAGGACGATCTTGGGATGGGCCCTTCTGGCGGCGGCCGCGGCCGGGCTGGCGGCCGGGACGGCGGACCGGGCCGCCCTGGCGAAGAAACAGAGCGACCTGGCCTCAGAATACACCCTGGCCAAGGACCCGAATTTCTATTTCGTCTTGGACGTCGCCGGCCGGAAGCTCGAGCTTCGGGTCCGGGGCATGGTCCTGAGGACCTGGCCGCTGGGATCGATCAGGTTCTGGGGCCGGCCCGACCTGGCCGGGTCCGTGGAGCTGGTCAAGAAGACGACCATCAAGGCCCCCGAGCGGATCGTCATCAAGCCGGGCGAAGAAGAAACTCCGGTCAAGGCGCCGGGACCGGAGGCCAAGCCGGGGACGGCCAAGGCGGCCCCCGCTTCGGCCGCGGACTTCGACCTCGAGGCCCTGGAGCTCCGGGACATGCCCGAGCGCTTCAGCCTCGATTTCGACAACGGCCTGCATGTCACGATCAAATCCCGGGACGCCGTGTCGGGAGGTCTGTTCAAGAAGCTGGCTGACGCTTGGAGTTGGTATGTGGCGCTGCCCTTGGAGAACCTGTTCGGTTCGCGCGAAGGCCGGCCTGTTTCCGAGCTCGAAATGACCTTCGAGAACGGCAAGGACGCCCAGTCCATCTACTGGCATTTCTTCGACGGGATCAAGGGCCTGATCCTTTAAACGATTAGATAATAACGAGTTATGGAGCATAGGATTATTTTAGTTTAATACTTGACAATCTTATACTAAGATTTTATAATATCTCTCTACTAAATAGAAAGCCATCAGGAGGCAACCATGGGTAAGATAATCGGCATCGATCTGGGCACGACGAATTCCGTCGTCGCCATCCAGGAAGGCGAAAAGACGACCGTCATCCCGAACGAGGAAGGCGGCCGGACGACCCCGTCCGTCGTGGCCTTCTCGTCCAAGGGCGAGATCCTCGTCGGCCAGGTGGCCAAGCGCCAGCGGGTCACCAACCCCGAGAACACGATCTACTCCATCAAGAGGTTCATGGGCCGGCGCTTCAGCGAGGTCGGCCAGGAGACCAAACAAGTCCCGTTCAAGGTGGCCGAGGCCGGCAACGGCGACGTCCGCGTCGAGGCCCACGGCAAGATGTACGCCCCGCCGGAGATCTCGGCGTTCGTCCTCCAGAAGCTGAAAAAGGCCGCCGAGGACTATCTCGGCGAGAAGGTCGACCGGGCCGTCATCACGGTCCCGGCCTATTTCAACGACAGCCAGCGCAAGGCCACCAAGGACGCCGGGCAGATCGCCGGGCTCAAGGTCGAGCGCATCATCAACGAGCCGACGGCCGCCGCCCTGGCCTACGGCATGGACAAGAAGAAGGACGAGACCATCGCCGTCTACGACTTCGGCGGCGGTACCTTCGACATCTCCATCCTCGAGGTCGGGGAGGGGGTCGTCGAGGTCAAGGCCACCAACGGCGACACCCACCTCGGCGGCGACGACCTCGACCAGCGGGTCCAGGACTGGATCGTCCAGGAGTTCCGCCGCGAGTCGGGCATCGACCTGACCAAGGACAAGATGGCCATCCAGCGCCTCAAGGAGGCCGCCGAGAAGGCCAAGGTCGAGCTGTCGACGACCATGGAGACCGAGATCAACCTGCCCTTCATCACCGCGGACGCCTCCGGCCCCCGGCACCTGCTCATGAAGCTGACCCGGGCCAAGCTCGAACAGCTCTGCGAGGACCTCATCCAGCGCTCCGTCGCCCCGGTCCGCCAGGCCCTGGCCGACGCCAACCTCAAGGCCTCGGACATCCGCGAGGTCATCCTCGTCGGCGGCCAGACGCGCATGCCGCGCATCCAGCAGCTCGTCCACGAGCTCTTCGGCCGGGAGCCCCACAAGGGCGTCAACCCGGACGAGGTCGTGGCCGTCGGGGCCGCCATCCAGGGCGGCGTCCTGTCCGGCGACGTCAAGGACGTCCTGCTCCTCGACGTCACGCCGCTGACCCTGGGCATCGAGACCCTGGGCGGCGTCTTCACCCGGATGATCAACCGCAACACGACCATTCCGACCAAGAAGACCGAGGTCTTCTCGACGGCTTCCGACAACCAGCCCAGCGTCGAGATCCACGTCCTCCAGGGCGAGCGCGAGATGGCCTCCCACAACCGGACCCTGGGCCGCTTCCATCTCGACGGCATCCCGCCGGCCCCCCGGGGCATCCCCAAGGTCGAGGTGACCTTCGACATCAACGCCGACGGCATCCTGCAGGTCTCGGCCAAGGACATGGGCACCGGCAAGCAGCAGGCCATCACCATCACCGGCCACAGCGGCCTGGACGAGAAGGAGATCCAGCGCATGGTCAAGGACGCCGAGTCCAACGCCGCCGAGGACAAGAAGCGGCGCGAGACCATCGACGCCCGCAACCACGCCGACCAGCTCGTCTACGGCCTGGAGAAGCTCCTGCGCGAGAACAAGGACAAGGTCCCGGCCGAGGAGGCCGAGCGCATCCAGAAGGAGATCGACAACACCAAGCGGGCCATCGAGTCCGACGACCTCGAGCGCATCCGCAAGGCCACGGAGGACCTGTCGAAGGCCTCGCACAAGCTGACCGAGACGATGTACCGGCAGGCCGGCCCCCAGCCGGGGGCGGGCGACGCGGGCGGCGGATACCAGCCCCCGCCGCCGGGACCGGGCGGCGACGGCCGCGGCGACGGCGCCGACGGCGAGGTCATCGACGCCGAGGTGGTCGACGACGACGGAAAAAAGAACTAGGCCCCGGGGCCTCTGACGGTTACACTGGGGCCCGCGAGGGCCCCGACGGTCGTCCGAGGTGAGGTCATGGCGAAAGACTATTATCAGGTGCTGGGGGTGGCCCGGGGAGCGGCCCTGGCCGACATCAAGAAGGCCTACCGGAAGCTGGCCCGCAAGTACCACCCCGACCTCAATCCCGGTGATAAGACGGCCGAGGCCCGCTTCAAGGAAATCCAGGAGGCCTACGCCGTCCTCAGCGACGCCAAGAAGCGCGCCCAATACGACCAATTCGGGGACCTCGGCGGGACTTCCGCCGGTCCCGGCCCGGGCCCCGGCGCCCCGGGCGGCGGGGGATTCGAGGGTTTCGACTTCTCCGATTACGGGTCCTCGACGTTCAGGGATTTCTTCGAGAACATCTTCCGGGGCGGCGGCGTCCGCGGCCCCGAAGCGGCGACCGGAGGGCCGGAGCGCGGCGAGGACCTGCAGTACGCCATGACGCTCGACTTCGAGGACGCCATCCGCGGCGTCCAATCGCGCATCCGCGTCAACCGTCAGGCGGCCTGCGAGGCCTGCGGCGGGCGCGGCCGGGCTTCGGGCGGCCGGCGCCGGGCCTGCCCGTCGTGCGGCGGCAGCGGACGAGGCTCGGTCCAGCGCGGCTTCATGAGGTTCGCCGGGGCCTGTCAGGCCTGCGACGGCACGGGTCAGGCCCCTGGCGACCCCTGCGTCGCCTGCGGCGGGCGGGGAGCGGTCCCCAAGTCCGAGGTCATCAACGTCCGCATCCCGGCCGGGGTCGACAACGGCTCCCGGGTCCGGGTGCCGGGCCGGGGCAACGCCGGCCGCGACGGGGGCCCGCCGGGGGACCTCTACATCGTCATCGAAGTGGCTCCCCACGCCGTGTTCAAGCGGGAGGGGGCCGACATCTCCATCCGGGTGCCGATCACGGTGCCCGAGGCCACCCTGGGAGCCAAGGTCGAAGTGCCGACCCTGTGGGGCCGGACGGCCATCCGCATCCCGCCCGGGACGAAGTCGGGCCAGAAGTTCCGGATCAGGCAACAAGGCGCCCCGGCGGCCGGCCGTAAGGGCGGCCGCGGGGACGAATTCGCCGAAGTCTACATCGTGCCGCCGCCCCACGACAACGAGAGGGTCCGCGAGCTGATGAGGGAGCTGGAAGGCCTCTCGGGGCCCAATCCCAGGGGCGCGGCGGGGACGGACGGACATGGCTAAAGCGCGGCGGCAAACGGCGAAAGGGGCGAAAAAGGGCCCCGGCGAGTTCTACCACATCTCCAGCGTGGCCAAGATGTACGACATCCACCCGCAGACCCTCCGACTCTACGAGCGGGAAGGCCTGCTGGCGCCCTCGCGCAGCGAGGGCAACACCCGGCTCTATTCGGCCGGGGATCTCAAGCGGCTGGAGCTCATCCTCAGCCTCATACGGGACCTCGGGGTCAACCTGGCCGGCGTCGAGGTCGTCCTCAACATGAGGGCCAAGATCGAGCGCATCGAGGGCGAGGTCGGCGAGTTCCTGGACTACGTCCGCCGGGAGTTCTTCGAGGGCCGCGAGGAGGAGTTCGAGGCCCGCAAGCGGGCCCTCGTCCACGTCCGGCCGGCCGGGGTCGTCAAGGTGGACCGCGGCGACGGGTGAGGCATGGACCCCAGGGACTTCGTCGAGTCGCGCAGTCTCAAGCATTACCTCGAGGAGATCGCCAAGTTCCCGGCCCTGACCGAGGAGGACGAGAAGCGGCTCGGCGAGCGCATCCGGCAGGGGGACCGGGAAGCCCTCCAGAGCCTGGTCCAGTCCAACCTCAAATTCGTCGTCTCCTACGTCAAGAAGTACCGGGGCATGGGTCTGGGCCTGCTCGACCTCATCGACGAGGGCAACGTAGGGCTCATCGAGGCGGCCCGGCGCTTTGATCCGACCAAGGGCGTCCGTTTCGTCTCCTACGCCGTCTGGTGGATCCGCCAGGCCATCATCCACGCCCTGACCCTGTATTCGCGGGCCTACGCCATCCCCCAGAAGCTGGCCGACCAGATCTCGCTGATGAAGAAGAAGACGGCCGAGCTCAAAGCCGACCTGGGGCGGGAGCCGAACCGGGAGGAGATCGCCCGGGCCATGGGCCTGACCGAGACGGACGTCGAGGACCTCGAGCTCCTGGGGGAGCGGAACCTGTCCCTGAGCGACAAGGTCAACGACGACGATCTCGAGGTCGAGGACCGCCTCAGCGACGCCTCGTCCCCGTCGGTCGAGTACCAGATCATCAGGGCCTCCGTCGAGCAGCAGATCCGGGAGATCCTCGGGGAGCTGGATGAGAAGGAGGCTCTTGTGCTAAAATTAAGGTTCGGGCTGGACGACGACAGGCCGCGGACCCTCCAGGAGATCGGCGACCGGCTCCAGCTGACCCGGGAGAGGATCCGGCAGATCGAGCGGAAGGCCATGCGCAAATTGGGCCGCTCGAGCAAGCTCCAGCACCTCAAAGGCTACCTGAATTGAGCGACAAGACGGTCTGCGGGAAGTGCCAGGGGACGGGCTGGCTCCTCGAGGACGCCGGCGGGTCCCAGGTCGCCAAGAGGTGCGCCTGCTTCGGCGAGCGCTGCCGGCAGTCCCTCCTCGACCAGGCCAACATCCCGCGCCGCTACCAGTCCTGCACCCTGGACAATTTCGAGGTCCACAACGACTCCCACCGGGACGCCCTGAAGATCTCGCGCCAGTTCGTCAAGAACTACCCGGCCCAGGACGTCGGGCTGGTCTTCATCGGCCCCTGCGGCGTGGGCAAGACCCACCTGGCCGTGGCCATCATCCAGGAGCTCATCCGGGCCAAGGACGCCTCGTGCGTCTTCTACGATTTCCGGGACCTCATCCGGGAGATCCAGGCCACCTTCACCCCCGACTCGGTCCTGTCCGAGAGCGACGTCCTGGCCCCGGTCTTCTCGGCCGAGGTCCTGGTCCTCGACGAGCTGGGGGCCAAGCGGACGACGGCCTGGGTCGAGGAGACCGTCTTCTACATCATCAACCACCGCTACAACCACAAGAAGATGACCCTGTTCACGACCAATTACCCCGACCTCGACGAGGAGGAGGACAAGCGGGACTCCTTCTACAAGAAGGGCGGCGACACCCTCATCGACCGCATCGGGGTCCGGCTGCGCTCCCGCATCTACGAGATGTGCAAGGTCGTCGGGATCTCCGGCGACGACTACCGCAAGATGGCCAAGCAGGCCAGCTACCGGTTCTGAACGAACATCGGCATATCCCCGGGGAGGCGGACGGCCTTGCTTTTTTTAAATGGTCATGTTATATTGCGCCAGCCTGCTCCTCGGTAGCTCAATCGGCAGAGCGGGTGGCTGTGTTATCGCAGCTTCCACGAGAGATCGTGGATGAAAAACCGGGTGAATTCAGGGAAGCCTTCCCTCCGCCGGTGCGGAGAAAGGTAATCCTGAGCCAAGCCCCTTCCCGGCGGGAAGGGGAAGGTGCAGAGACTAGAGCATCGCTCGTACCGCGGCCTCCGGTCGCGGGAAGCGCCCGGCACCCTCGCCCTTATCCGGGACGGGTGAAGAGATAGTCCAAGCCCAGAAGAAACTCTGGGGCGCTTGTAACCACTAGGTTGCAGGTTCGAGTCCTGCCCGAGGAGCCAAAATTCAATTCGCTGATTTCAGCGGTTCTTGTTTAACGCAAGACCCCGTGGGGTGATCCCCTCGGGGTCTCGTCGTTTCCGGCGTGTCCACGCCGACTTACGCCCGCCCGCACATTTGCCCTATTTCTCCGTTTCGAAGCCCGCAGTCCGGGGACTGGG
>JAGNLW010000003.1 GCA_017999365.1 Candidatus Aminicenantota bacterium | reverse complement strand
TTATTACAATAGGGCCCCGGTCTGGGATCCGGGTATCGGCTCTCGGGACATCCCGGCCAGCCTTTTCTACACGACCAAGCCGTCGTACTTCGGCGACCTCGCCTGGCCCCCGATCGGCCCCGATGTCAGTGGTATGGTCGGGACCACGCCGGCTAAAGCCAGATGGGAAGCCTATGCGTCTTCGGGGAATCTGGCGGAGCTATTCAGAGACCGTTGAGAGCCTAGCTCGCTAATTTCCGCTTGAGGACCTTGCCCGCCTCGTTCTTGGGCAGGGTTTCCCGGACCTCGTAGAGCCTCGGGACCTTATACGGGGCCAAGCGCTTCTGCAGGAAGCCGGGGAGTTCCTCCAGCAACCCCTCGCCGGCGCCCTCCCTGGGGACGATGAACGCCTTGGGGGCTTCGCCGAGCACCTCGTCGGGGATGCCGATGACCGCCGCCTCGACGACCCCGGGATGCTCGTGCAGGGCTTCCTCGATCTCTTTGGCGCTGACCCGGTTGCCGCCGATCTTGATCATGTCCTTGGTCCGGCCGACGACGAAGAGGAAGCCCTCGTCGTCCATGCGGCCGATGTCCCCGGTGAAGTACAGACCGCCCCGAAGGGCCTTCTCCGTTTCCTCGGGATGGTTCCAGTAACCGGACATGAGGTTGGATCCCCTGGCCACGAGCTCGCCCTCCCGGCCGGCGGGCAGCGGCCGGCCGTTCTCGTCGGCCACGAACAGCTCCACGTTGGGGATGGGCTTGCCGATCGAGCCCCACTTCCTCGTCAGATCGTCCGGATCGAGATAGGACAGCCGGGCCGAGGCTTCGGTCGCTCCGTACATGACGAACAGGCGGGCCGGGGCGAAGGCCTCGGCGACCTCCTTCTGCACGGCGGCGGCCATGGCCCCGCCGGCCTGGGTCACGTAGCGGAGGTGGGGCAGCTTCGTCGACCTGAGATTGGAGCGGCTGAGCAGGATGGAGAACGTAGAGGGGACCCCCGCGAAGCCCGTCACCGAAAGGTCCCTCATGGTCTGGAGGACGACGTTCGGATAGAGGAAGCGGTTGTCCACGACGACCGAACCGCCGACGAAGAAATGGGTGTTCAGGAGCGATTTGCCGTAGATGTAGTGGAAGGGGAGAACAGCCAGGACCCGGTCGTCCGGCGTCAGCCGGAGATATTCGACGATCGACCGGGTGTTCGAGACGATGTTCAGATGGGAGAGGACGACCCCCCGGGGCTTGCCGGTGCTCCCCGAGGTGTAGACGATGGAGGCGATGTCAAGGTCGATGATCCGGACCCCGGGATCGTCCCCGGGAAACGCCGCGGCGGTTTCCGGGAGCGCCTCGACCCGGCGGCCGAGGCAGGTCGCGTCCGCGTCCTTGGGCCCGTTCCAGACGAACACGGCCTCGAGCGAGGGCCCGGCCGCCTCTCCGGGGCCGGCCGCCAGGGTTCGCGCCGCCAGGCGGCCCGCCGCGATGAGGAAGCGGACCCCGCAGTCGCGGACGATATAAGCCACGTCATCGGCCGTATTCTCGGTGTTCATGGCCACGGTCGTCCCGCCCGCCTTGAGGACGGCGTAATAGGAGACGACGTATTCGGCGGAATTCTCGATGAACAGGGCGACCCGATCGCCCTTGGCCAGTCCCCTCGCCAGCAAAAGGCGGGCCAGGCGGTTCGACCGGGCGTTGAGGTCCCCGTAGGTGGCCCATGTCCCGGAGGCGTAGAGGGCGTCCTTGTCCGGGGAGCGCTCCGCCGCGTCCTCGAGGAAACGGTGGACGAACTTGGTCAGGCTCATGGCCCGATCGCCCCGCCGGCCGTGTTCCCGGTCCGCATCAGAGGTGCTTCGGCTCCGCCCTCAGGTATTCCGTGGCCTTGATCTTGCGCTTGATGTCGTTCTGGATGTTGAGCACCTGGTCTTCGCCGATGGCCAGCTCCCGCGCGACCTCGGCCGCGGGGACGCCCTTTTCCATGGCGTACCAGACGAGGTCGCCGATCTCGAAAGGCACCCGGAAGAAGAACTCCTCCTGGGTGCACTCGGCGCTGTAGGTGTCGGTCGTCGGGGTGCGCCGGCGGATCTCTTCGGGGACGTCGAGATATTCGGCGAGCTGGAAAACCTGGGTCTTGAACAGGTGGGCGATGGGCTTGATGTCGGCCCCGCCGTCCCCGTACTTGACGAAGAAGCCCTGCTCGTGCTCGTTCTTGTTGCCGGTCCCGATGACCGCGTAGTTGAGCCGGTCGGCGTGGTAATAGAGCATGGACATGCGGCTGCGCTGCTTGAAATTCGAGGCGGCCACGATCTGCAGGTACTCCCGGACGGGGACCCGTTCGGTCTTTTCGTCCCCCTCCGGAGAGATGATCTTGAGCTGGAAGACGTTCAGCTGGTCTTTGGCGCCCAGGGCCGACGGCAGGACGATCTTGGCCCGGTAGGTCGAATCGTATTCCGGGAAGACCGCCTTCATGGCCTCGTCCCTGCGGCGATACGTCCCGAAGCCGGCCAGCGCCGCGGTCACGTCCTCGACGATGTAGGGGACGCCGTAGCGGAGGGCCAGCTTCCTGGCCAGGACCGCGCTGATGGGATTGGAGTCCGACTCCGGCATGGTGATGCCCAGGACCCGGTCCGGCCCGAAAGCCCGGACGCTCAGGGCCAGACAGACGCTCGAATCGATGCCCCCGCTGATGCCGATGACCCCGCCCCGCCGGGCGAAGTCCTTTCCGACGACGCGGCGCATCTCCGCGACCAGGCGTTCGGTCTCGGCCGCGGCGTCGATCCTGATATCGTTCCTGGAAAAAGGCATGTTATTCTCCCGTGATGTGAGTGATACGATATCCCACGGGCGCGAAAACTGTCAAGCCGTCCCCGGAGTCCCGTTAAGGCGTCGGGACCGGCAGATCGGCGAGCACGGTCAAGAGCTCGATGGCCACGATCTGTCTGCCCGCCGGATTGAGATGCCCGCCGTCGTCCGTATAGCCGCGGTAGAGCATATCGTAGGCCCGGCCGTCCTTCCTGAAGGTGGCCTTCTTCGTGTCGTCGATGCGCGATTCGACGGCGGCCAGGTCGAAGAGCGATCCCCGGAAACGGGCCCGCAGCATCTCGTTGAAGCGGTTCCTCTGGGCGTTGTCCTCCTCGTGCCAGGGCATCCGTCCCAGGAGCTTCCTCAGGCGGTCTTTGATGCCGACGGGTTTCGACAGCAGGGGCACCGTGAAGGTGACGATCCTCAGCCTGGGGAAACGCGCCCGGAGGCCGTCGATGAGCTCGACATAGCGGTCGAAGATCGCCTGGATATCGGTTTCGTGGTCGAAGTCGATGAAACAGAACTTGAAGAAGGCCATGTCCGCCGTCTCGCCGACCCCGCTTTCGAGGACCTCCCGGAAGCGGGCGATCTTCGACAGCGGGTCCTTGTTGGTCCCGATCGGCGAATGGGCGAAGACGGGGCCGGAGAACGCGGCCGGATCGAGAGTCTCCCGGATATCCAGGGCGATGTCCGGGCGTCGGGCGAGCACGTCCTTCAGGCCGTCGACGATGTTGGCGCCGACCGACTTGTGTCCGAAAAAGATCTTCTTGTGCGCCAGCGCCTCCCATCGGTCCCGGGGGACCCGGTCCAGCCGGTCGTAGGCCGCATTCAGGCTCTCGGTCGCCGCCTGACGGCAGGAGGCCAACGAGAGGAGGCCGAAAGCCGCGATCAGTATGAGTCTCATGTCTTTCCTCATGGCAGGGACGGCGGGAAATGCCGGAGGTGCTCCGTCGTCCTGTACTTGCTGTCGAAGTCCCTGAAGGCCCGCTTGACCTGGTCCTCGCGGAGCTCCATGACCCGGCCGACCTCGGCGATATCCACCTTGTTCTCCCAGGCGCAGAGCAGCAGGTCAAGCGTCCTGAAGGGCATCCGGAAGAACCACTCCTCGTCCGTGACGGGGGCGCTGTAGGTATCCGGGCACGGGGCGCGGTCCAGGATCTCGGGGACGACCCCCAGGTGCCGGGCCAGCTGGAAGACCTGGTCCTTGTACAGATGGGCGATCGGCTCGATGTCGACCCCGCCGTCCCCGTATTTGACGAACAGGCCCTGGACCGCCTCGCTCTTGTTGGTCGTGCCGCAGACGAGATAGTTGAGCTTCTCGGAATGGTAATACTGGGCCATCATGCGGGTCCTGTGCTTCGTGCAGGTGGCCGCGATGATGCCCTGGGCCTGGTCGTTGCCGAGACGGCTCGACCGGGAACGGCCTTCGGGATCGTAGACGGTCAGCGTGAAGTAATTGTACCCGTCCCGGTTGAGGAGGTCGGCGGGGAGCGTGATCTTCAGGGTATGGCCGGGGCCGAAATCCGGGTAGATGGCTTTGGCCACCGCGTCGCGCTTGTCGTAGGTGCCGAAGGCCTCCAGGACCGGGGTGATGTCGACCGTCATGGCCTCGATGCCGAGCCGCTCGGCCTCCGCCGCCGCGAACGCGGCGCTCTGGGGGCTGGATTCCTTGTCCGGGAGCAGCAGGGCCAGGACGTTCTCCCGGCCCACGGCCCGCACGGACAGGGAGGCCGACAAGGCCGAATCGACGCCGCCGCTGAGGCCGATGACGATCCCCTTGCGGTGCATGGCGCGAACCTGGTCGCGGATGAACGCGACGACCCGTTCGGTCTCTGCGACACAGTCGATGTTCAGGACGTCTTTCGCGAAGATCATGGCTCGACTCCCGTCTCGGGTTCCCGGATATGAGGTCTTCGGACGCTAGCAGAGATAGCATCGACCCCTGGACAAGTCAAGAGCCGGCCCCGCGGCGCGCGCCGAGCCTTGATTCGGCGGGCCGATCCGGATAACAATGGCTATCGGCCATGGACGTCATCGAACGCCTGCCTGTCGCTTTCGACGTCGCCGAGGTCTCGGCCCGGTTGAGGTTCGATCCCGCGCGGGCCGGGTTCCCGTCCCTCGACGGTTTGATCGAGCTCGCCCGGACGCTGATCGCTCCCCGCGCCGTCTACGATGTCTCCTTTATCGGGACGATGGGGGAGGGGACGGTCGAGGTCGGCGGCGTCACGATGGCCAGCCCAGTTCTTCGAGGCCAGCTCGACGGGATCAACAGGGTATTTCCGTTCATCGTCACCGTCGGCCCCGCGCTCGAGCGTGCGGCCGGCGCCCAGGACGACATTCTCAAGCAGTACTACCTCGAGGAGATGGCCAACCTGGCCCTCGAGAAGGCGGCCGCCTGGCTCGCCGGGACGATCGAGGCCCGCTTCGGCTTGGACCGGCTCTCCAGTCTTAGCCCCGGCTCGCTCGCCGATTGGCCCATCACTGAACAACCCAAGCTCTTCTCGCTTTTCGGCGACACGGAGAAGCTCGTCGGCGTGAGATTGACGGACAGCATGCTCATGATCCCCCGCAAATCGATCTCCGGCATCTTCTTCCCGTCCGAAGAAGGGTTCTCGGCCTGCCAGTTGTGCGATCGGGAGCGTTGCCCCGGCCGAAAAGCCCCTTTCTCCGCTCCGTCATCCCTTTCGACCAAGGAGTCCCTATGAGCCGTCTCGCCAAGCCGTCCCTTGCCCTTCCCGCCTGTGCCATTCTGTTCGTCCTCGTCCTCCTGTTTCAGGCCCTCCCCGCGGCGGGGCAGTCCAAACCGGCCGCGAAGTCCGCTGCCAAGCCCCCGCTCAAGATCTTCATCTCGGTCGACATGGAAGGCATATCCAACATCGTCCACGGCGACCAGACGACGCCCGGCACGGCCGAATACGCCGACGGCCGCAAGTGGATGGCCCAGGACGTCAACGCCGCCGTCGAGGCCGCTCTGGCCGCCGGGGCCACCGAGGTCGTGGTCAACGATTCCCACGGCTCGATGCGCAACATCGACCCCGACGACCTCCATCCCCGGGCCGTCCTCATCAGCGGCTCGCCCAAGCCCCTGTCGATGATGCAGGGCATCGACGCCTCGTTCGCGGCCTGCTTCTTCGTCGGCTATCACGCCAAGGCCGGGACCACGGACGCCATCCTCGACCACACCATTTCGGGCTCCGTCGTCCGCCACATCAAGCTCAACGGCGTCGAGATGCCCGAGCTGGGGCTCAACGCGGCCATCGCCGGCTATTACGGCGTCCCCGTGGTCCTGGTCACCGGCGACACGGCCGTTTGCCGGCAGGCCGGGGAAGTCCTGGGCAAGGATGTCGTCACCGTGGCCGTCAAAGAGGCCTATGGACGGCTGGCCGCCAAGCTCGTGCCCATGGCCGAAGCCCGACGCATGATCGCCGACGGCGTCAGGACCGCGCTCGTCCGGCTGCCCGGGCTCAAGCCCTTCAAACCGGCGTCCCCCTACCGGTTCGAGCTGGGGTATCACGTCTCGGCCCAGGCCGATATGGGCGCCATGCTCCTGCCGGGGATCGAGCGGGTGGACGCCCGGACCTTGGCCTTCGTCGCGGACGATTACATCGAGGGCTTCCGGACGCTCCGGGCGATGATCAGCATCGCCCCGGCGCGCTGAAACGAAACCCCCGCGGCCCTCCCCCTTGTGCCGGAACGCGCGCGACGGGCCGCCCGACCCGTCACTTGAGGAGGTTGTGCGGGCTCTTCTCCCGCATCATCTTCTCGATGTCGGCGATTTCTTTGGGGACGCGGATCGAGAGGATCTCGTTCCCGCCGGGCGTGATCAGGACATCGTCTTCGATGCGGACACCGATCCCCGCATATTTCTTGTAGACGGGGCCAGCCTTGTCCCGGAAGGCGGCGATCTCGGCGTCGGGGACAGCTCCCTTGAGTTCGTCGAGCGATTCCTGGAGATAGTTCTCGGGGAAGTAGAGCCCCGGCTCCATGGTCATGACCATGCCCGGGGCCATCGCCACTTTATCAAGCCGGCGGAAATGCCATGCCCAGACGTCGTGGACGTCGAGGCCGATGCCGTGGCCGAAGCCGTGCTGGATATACAGGCGCCGCTGCCAGGCGCTCTTGATATCCGTAACCAGCCCGAGCTTTTCGAGCCCGGCCATGAGGATGTTCTCGACATCGGTCTGAACCGCCTTGAAGGTGACGCCCGGGACGAGCTTGGCGCAGCCGGCCTTCTGGGCTTCGAGCACCAGCGCGTAGATCTCCCGCTGCTCCTTGGTGAAGCGGCCGCTGGCCGGAATGGTCCGGCTGATGTCCGAGGTGTAGCCGCGGACCCAGGCCCCGACATCGAAGACGACGATGTCTCCGGCGGCGAGCAGCCGGGCCGTCGCCCCGAAGTGGACGTTGGTCGAGTTCGGCCCGGAGGCGGCCTGGAGGAACGAGTCCTCGGTTTCCCGCTTGTCGAAGGCGTAGCGGAGGATCGCCGCCAGGTCGGCTTCGCGCATCCCGGGCTCGGCGGCCCGGAAGGCCTCGTTGAGAGCCTCGGCCGTGAGGTCGATGGCTTCGCGCAGGGCGGCGATCTCTTCGGCGTCCTTGGTCAGGCGCAGTTCGGCGAGGGTCGGATCGACGTTGACGAGCGTATCGGACAGGAAGAAGGGATTGACCGCACCCATCGTTCCGAACGTCCGGGTCAAGAAATCGAAGTCGGAGAAGGGGAGATACACACGCTTGGCGCGCCCGGCCCCGACCAGACCGAAGAGCGTTTGAGAGAGCTGGGTATTCGGCTTCTCGACGACCCCCGGGTCAGAGGCGGGGGGCTCCTGGCTCAGTGGGGCCGTCCCCTCCGGGTTACCCGATCTGCCGGCCTGGCCCGTCGTCCCTCGAGCTCCGGAAGGGCCTCCGGCCGTCATGCGCCGGAAGATGGTCTCGCGGGGGCTGCCGCCGGGATCGAGCACGAGGACCGCGTCGGGCATCTTAAGGCCCGTGAGGTAAACGAAATTGAGGTTGTCCTGCAGGCTATCCCGGCTTCTGTATTGGGACGGAATGACGATGACGCCGTCCTTGTGGATTTCCATGAGCTTGGCCCGCCTTGCGACGAACGAGGGGGCCTTGGCCGCGTCGATCGATGGACCGGTGCGGCCGAACCCCTGCGGCGAAGTCTGGGGAGAGGCGGCGAGGGCGAGGGCGAGCGAGAGGGCGAAAAGAGCGACTTTCGCTCCGGCGGTCCCGCGGGTTCCGGTGCTTTCGGCGTTCATAGTGTATCCTCCGTCTGTCCAGACGCTTTCATTCGATCTCTTCGGTGATGCGCCCCGTCGCTTTGTCCTTCAAAATGCGTTTGAGGCGGCCGTCGGGAAGGCGCTCGGACTTCACGATCATCGACCGGCCCTGTCCATCCCCCCGCTTAGCCCCTGTTTTCGCTTCCTGGGGCTTCCCGGAGGCCCTTTTCGGGCCTTTCTCCGGGGGCTTACAGGTCCGCTTCGGGCCCGTTTCGGCTAGCAGACCGGACTCGAGCCGCACGTCCTCCCACCTCCCGGACCTCATCGACCGGTAGCAGGCGTCGATGACGGCGTTGACGATGTATCCGTCGCGGAAGGTCTCCATCGGCTCGCGGCCGGCCTCCCGCGCGTCGAGCATGTCGCGGAACATGTGGACATAACCGAGCTCGTGGGCCTCGTCGCCGACCGGGAAGAGCCAGCCCCGCTCGCCCTCGGCCTTCTCGGCGACGTAGCCGCCCTCGCCGGCGGCCGTGAACATTTCGAAGCCCGTGCGCAGGAAGTGGTCGAGCCGGATCGTGCCCTCCGTGCCGCAGACCTCGTCGCGCAGGTCCATGCCGCCGCGGAAGGTCCAGCTGACCTCGAGCTGGCCGACCGCTCCGCCCTCGTACTCGACGAGCCCGATGGCGTGGTCCTCGGCCTCGATGGGGTGGACCTGGGTCGCTCCCCAACAAAAAGCCCGCAGGGGGCGCTTGTCCTTACCGAGGAAGGCACGGCCGATCTCGACGCAGTGGCAGCCCATGTCGATGAGGGCCCCTCCGCCCGACCTTTCCGGCTCCCAGAACCAGGCGCTGTGGGGGCCGGGATGGGTCTCCCGCGAGCGGGTCCACAGGACCCGGCCCATGGCGCCCTTGGCGGTCGAGGCCAGGGCCTTGAGCGTCTTGGGCGTGTAGACCAGGTCCTCGAGGTAGCCGGCGAAGACCCCGGCCTTCTCGACCGACCGGAGCATGGCCAGCGCCTCCGCGGCGGTCCGGCCGAGGGGCTTGGTGCAGAGGACGGCCTTACCGGCCTCGGCCGCGAGCTTCACGGCCTCGCGATGGACGTCGTTCGGCAGGCCGACGACGACGACCTCGGACTCGGGGTCGCGGACCGCCTTTTTCAGATCGTCGGTCCATCGACCGATGCCGTGCGTCGCGGCGAACGACCGTGCCCGGCCGGTCGAGCGCGAATAGACGTTGACCACCCGGTCGCGGCCGCGCAGCCCGTGCAGCGTTTGCGTATAGAACGTCGCGATGAGCCCCGTGCCCAACATTGTGATCTTGGCCATGCGCGCTCACCTCCGCAGTCCTGTTGTCTCGCCGACGGCATTCTATTACGGGAAGGGCGAAAGGCCAAGCGTCACCTGCTCTCGGAGCAAGATCCGTCCCTTGACAAATCCCCTTTCTTATGAGTAATTTAATATCAGCTTAGAGGGGCCGTCGCCCCTCGGGGGAAGTCATGTGCGCCCGCGAGGTCCTGCAGTCCTGGAAGGAGATCTCCGCCTACCTCGGCCGTGACGTCCGCACCTGCCGCCGCTGGGAGGAGCATCTGGGGCTCCCCGTCCACCGGCTCAACGGCTCGCCCAAGGCCCGGGTCATGGCCTACAAGGACGAGATCGACCGCTGGCTCGAGATCAAGCTCCACGAGCGAGAGCCCGGGGACGTTCCTTGGGACCGGACCGGCGCTCCGGCCTCCGGCGACGCCGCTCCGGCCGCCCCCGCCTCCTCTCTTTTCACCCGCCTCCCGGCCTTCCTCCGCTCCCTCCGCTTGCCGCCGTCCCTGGAGTTCCTCCGCCGTTGGTACGTCATGGCCGGCCTCGCCTGCGCCCTCGTCGTGGGCGTCGCCGGCTGGCGCTTCATCAACAATCCCTCCCCGGTCGTGCCGACGGCCGGGCGTCCCGCGATCGCCGTCCTGCCTCTGGTCAACGCCACGGGCGACCAGGGCCTCGACTACCTCGGGGAGTCCGTCGCCGACCACCTCATCCGCGATCTCCAGCGCAGCGCCGACCACCTCAAGGTCTACAGCTTCGCCGTCGTCGCCGACGCCGTCCGCAAGCTCGGGCTCGAGCCCGGCGCGCCGCTCACACCGGACGACCTGACCGCCGTCGGCGCCCGCGCCGGCGCCGATTGGCTCCTCGTCGCCTATCTCACCCGGTCCGGGTCCAGGCTCCGCATCGACTACGAGCTCCGCGGGGCCAAAGCCCCCACGCCGCTCCTCACCGACCACGCTCCCGGCACGGAAGCCGAGATGCCGGTCCTCGAGGACCGCGTGGCCAACTCGGTCCGCCGGGTCTTCGACGTCCCCACGTCGGCCGGGCCGGAAGCCCTGATGGCCTGCTCGGTCCAGGCCACGCGCTTCTACGAGTCGGCCCGGGCCGTCGAGCGCAAATATGTCCTGAGCCTGGCGCCGGCCGACCTCGACAAGACCCTCGGGCTGTTCGCCCAGGCCCGCGACGCCGACCCCGGCTGCGCCCTGGCCTATCTGGGTCTCGGCGACTCCTACCAATTCCGTTTCGTCTACGAGGGCCGGGACCCGGAGGCCCTGCGCCTGATGAACGAGAACTACCGGCGGGCCTACGAGATCTCCCCCGACCGGGCCGAGACCAACGTCGGCGTCGCCTGGACGGCCTACTTCGTCGAGGACATGGACCGGGCCTTCGCCCATCTCAAGAAAGCCTACGAGCTCGATCCCTCGAGCCTCTACGTCCTGACCCAGATCGGATCGTTCCTCCAGAGCGTCGGGGTCCTGGAGAGGAGCGTCGAGTACTACACGCGGGTCGTCAAGGCCGGCGGCGCGACGGCCGACGTCTTCTGGCTCCGGGCCTGGTCCTACGAGCAGATGGGCTTCTACGAGTCGGCCCTGGCCGATTACGACAAGATGATCGAGCTCGAGCCGACCGACTTCGGCTCGCGCTGCCAGCGGGCCCGGGTCCTCATCCTCATGAAGCGCTACGACGCGGCGGCGGCCGAGCTGGCCATGGCCGAGACCTTCTCGCCGGGCGACCCGCTCGTCGGGGCCGTCCGGGCCCTCCTGGCCGCGGGACGGGGGGACCCCAAGGCCGCCCTGGCCGCCCTCGGCCCTTCGCTCCCGCCGGGCCCCTCGGTCCGGCGCACCTACTACGTCTCGCGGGTCTACGCGGCCCTGGGGATGAAGGCCCAAGCCATCGACAACATCGAGTACGCCATCGGCCACGCCTTCGAGGAGGTCCACGACTACGCCTACTTCTTCCCGGTCCTCAACAACCGGCGCGACCATTTCCTCGACCGGCTGCGCGGCGAACGCCGGTTCGACGAGATCCTGCGCCGCGAGGAACACCGCTACGCCGACCGCCTGGAGAAGTACGGCGGGCTGTGAATCGGACGGCACGGCCGATCCCTCTTTGCGCCAGTCACAGGATAAGTTATGATGGCATCGCCCTGCGGGAAGGGAAGGTATTCGCCTTCCCCCCGTCTAATAGAGCGCGGAGGGACCGACCGTGAATCGAAATTTCGACCCTAAGAAACTCCTGGCGGTCGCCGTGACCGTCCTGGTCCTCCTGTTCGCCCTCTGGCTCGTCTCCCCCTATTTCCGCCTCGACGCCCGGGACGCGGGCGCCGGCAAAGTCACCAGCTACCGCCTCTTCCTCGGCCTGATGATCATGCTCGGCTTCATCGGCAAGACCCTCTGGGACGTCCTCTCGCCCCAGGGCCTGGCTAGGAAGGTCTCGAGCGCCAAGGCCGTCGCGCTCATCGTCCTGGCCATCCTCATGACGGGTTTCGTCATCTTCACCGTGGCCCGGGCCACCTCCTATTACCTGGAATCGTCGATCGCCGCCGACGACGCCAACTACCGTCCCTGAAACGGGGACACCGTACCTATTCGCCTTCCTTCACTCGATCGAGGGGGTAGGCCGTTTCGAGCTTGACGGCGATCCTGTCAAGGGGCATGTCGAACGTCCAGATGGGGGTCGATGACAGGCGCGCGGAGGCCAGAAGGTGAGCGTCCAAGTATCCGATCCCCGTGCCCATGAGCCGATGGGCGTCGATGAGGCGCATCACTTCGTCATGGCCGGCTGTCACGACCCCGGGCAGCGAACGGAGAAGATCCAGGATCCGGCGCCTGTTGCGGACATGACCGCAGGCCAGCTCGCCGATGATGAAGGGATGGCACACGACCTCGCCCTCGTCGAGCAAGGCCTCGAGCCGGGGATTCCCTGTCCGGAGATGGTCGATCCAGACCGAGGTGTCGACGAGGACCATCTCTTACCAGTCGCTCTTGCGCCGGGGGATGGGTTCGAGGTCCTTTTCGGTCCCGCCGAGCTTGGCCAGCCGTTTGGCGCTTTCCCTGGCGATCAGGTTCTCCAGGCCCATCCTCACCAGCGCCGTCTTTTCCTTGACGCCGGTGAGGTCCGAGGCCCGGGCCAGAAGTTCGTCATCGATGTTGATGGTCGTCCTCATATGCATAGATATGTCATTTTCATGCATATAATGTCAAGGCCCCCTTTCATCAATGATGACGGCCGGCGGGCCGGAGGATTCTCACGGAGCGTCCCGGGCCATGACAAGGCCGGCTGCCGGGAAGGGCCGGGCATGCTACGAACGCGTCATTTGGCGCCGGCGGCCAGCCGCTTCCGGCTGACCGCGACGATGTGCTTGACGAGGTCGATGGCCATCATCAGGGCCACGAAGAGGAGCGAGAAGCGCAGGGTGTACTTGAGCCAGACGGTCAGGCGCTCGGACAGGGCGACGGCGAAGAGACCGTCGAACGGCCGGGCCAGCAGGACCCCGATGAGGGCCAGGGACAGGGCGTTGGAGACGATGTCCACCCAGCGCGACCGGGTCAGGAGCTTGGCCAGGAGGGCCAGCGCCGAGACGGCGAGCAGGCCGATGACGACGAGCGAGACCGTCCGGCCGGGCCCGGGAGCGAACAGGGCAGGGGCGTCCTTCCAGCGCAGGCCGGTGAAGAAGACGGTGCCGCGGCGGGCGAAGACGTAGAGGGCGAAGTCGGTCACGGCCAGCATGGCGATGGCCCCGACGGCTGTGACGGCGCGGCCGACCCAGAAGGGGACCTTGGCCGGCGGCTCGGCCTCGTCGAGATCGACGCCGAACCGGGGCCAGGGCAGCTTGACGTCCTTGCCGCTCCGGGTGACGAAGTAGAGGACGAGGGCGACCAGGCCGAGGTCGGCCAGGAACGCCGTCGGCAGGTACATCAGGACGTCGGCCGGGCCGAGCCTGGGCATGAACAGGAAGGGGAAGATGACGAAGGACCTATCGAAGGCCACGGCGAACACCGTCAAGGCGAGGTGGACGGCGAACAGGAGCGAAGTGTAGCGGACGAGGTAGCGCTTGTAGGCCGGGGCGATGATGGGCTTGTCCTCGAGGTAGCGCTCGGCGACCCGGCGGGCCGGGCCGTAGGCGGCGATGGCCCGGGCGACGGCGGCATCGCCGAACTCGTCCGGGCCCTCGGCGGCCTTCTCCAGGATGTGGCTGCGGATCTCGCCGAGGATCTCCTCGCGCTCGGCCCGGCCGCTGAGGAAGTGGCTGATCTCTTCGAGGTAGGCTTCCAGCTTGTCAGACATGGGCGGTCTCCTTGATGGTCTCTTTGAGGACGCGGTCCTGGGTCCGCCAGACGTCGAGCAGGGCGGCCCGCAGGGAGCGGCCGGCCGCGGTGACGGCGTAGAACTTGCGGGGCCGGTCCTCGGTGAGGTCCCACTTCGAAGCGATCCAGCCGTTCTTCTCGAGCCGGCGGAGGAGGGGGTAGAGCGTATTCTCCTCGACCTTGTAGCCCAGACCCTCGATGTGCTTGACCATGGAATAGCCGTACATGTCCTTTTCGAGGAGGGCCAGGACGAGGATGTGGAGGAAGCCCCGGTTCATTTCCGTTTCGAGGCTGCCGATGTCGGGCTCTTTGTCGCTCATGATGTGTGCCTCACTATATTGTGTAATAGACTATAGTGTATTACACACTGCTTGTCAAGGGGTTTTGGGAATTTTTTTTTGAGCTCTTTCGGTCGGGAATTGGGGACGATTTTCCGTGATTTCCGGAAGATCGGGTTCGAATTCCGGGGTGTACGGCGGCGTCCGGATTCCCCTTCAGGCAGGACGTTTGGATCGTGCGTGTCCTGGACCCTCTGCACGGGCCGAAATAGCCGCTTTTAGGCGCTTTTTCTTGCCCGGAAAGGGCTCGGAACGGTAATTTCCGGTCAGGGCCGGTTCGAAAGGCCCGCGGCGGCGATTGGCAGCCCCTCCGGCCTGTGGCAGGATGGCCCCGGCATGTGCGAGTTTTGCCATCAGCACGGCGAAGGGAAAAAGTGGTATCTCAACGCCAACAACTACGCCGAGGACCTGATGAGCGACCTCGGCCGGCGCCGGTTCATCACCCGTTTCTTCGAGAACCCCGGACATCTGGCCAAGGGTGAGAGGGCCCTGACGGCCCTCGACGTCATGCCCGATTTCCTGTGGAAGGGCGTCCGCAGGAAGATCACGGCCAAGCAGAAGCCGAGGCATTTCGGCCAGGTCGTGCCGCTCGAGGACATCGAGTGCATCCTGGCCCTGACGACCTCCGTCGTGCGGGTGGCCTGCCTCTGCCGGCACGTCGCGACCGGAGGGAGAGAGCAGCGCTACTGCTTCGGCGTCAGCATGTCGCCGGACGGGGGCGGGATGGCCGGGCTGCTGCGCGAGATCGACGCCTCTTATCTCGTCGGGCCGCACGCGGGCGGGCTCGAATCCATGCCCAAGGACAAGGCCCTGGCCCTCATCCGCGAGAGCGAGCGCGAGGGCAACTGCCACACCGTCTGGACGTTCCTGACGCCGTTTTTAGCCGGGATCTGCAACTGCTCCCTGCCGTCCTGCTACGCCATGAAGACGACCGTCGGCCTCAAGACGCCGGTCTTTTTCAGGGGGAATACGTGGCCCGCGTCGACGGGGAGCGCTGCACGGGGTGCGGCCTGTGCGCCGCGCGCTGCGGGTTCAAGGCCTTCGAGCCGCGCAAGAAGAAGGACAAGGCCGCGATCGACGAACGGAAATGCTACGGCTGCGGCATCTGCCGCGGCGCCTGTCCGACGGGCGCGATCGCCCTCGTCGACCGTGAGGACGTGCCCGTCGCCGCCGGGCTTTGGCTCTGAGGCGGCCTATTTCTTCTTCGGGCGGGGCGTCTCGACCCAGTTCTCGATGAACTTCCGGGAACCGCCCTCGCGCTCCTCGACCAGGGCCTGGAAAATGGCCTTGAGGCTCTCGTAGGGGAGCGTTCCGATGATCATCCGGTTGTTGATGATCATGGTCGGCGTCGAGCGGATGCCGTGCGAGAACTTGTCCGAGGTCTTCTCGAACTCGGCGCCCGTATCGACGATCCTCTTGACCAGTGCCTTGAGCTCCGGATCGTCGGTAGCGCCGGCGACGCCGTACTTCCGGGCGAAAGCCTCGCGCCAGCCGGGGTCGCGGCGCGAGGCGAAGTTGGCCCAGATCTCGTCGTGCATCTCCGGGAAGCGGGCCGGGTTGCCGGCGGCGAGGTAGGTCATCTCGCAGGCGCCGGGGTGGAGGTTGGCCTTCTCCGGCACGACCTCGTTGCACTTGCCCTCGAGGGGGAAGAACTGGATGGCCACGTTGATCTTGCCGGCGAAATCCTGTTTGAGGCGTTCGATCTGCCGGCTGAGGTAGAGGCAGTCGGGGCAGAGGAAATCCGTGTACTCGATGACCTGGATGGCCGCGTCCTCGAAATTGTCGGTCGACTTGACCGACCAGTAGGGCGAGAGGAACGAGGGGGAGGCGACCTTGGGCAGCTCGAAGAACTGCCTGACGATGTCGACGCCCGTGCCCGCCTGGGCGTCCTTGCGGGCGTCGTGGTACTTGATCATGCCGTAGGCGCCGGCGGCCGCGGCCACGGCGAAGACGGCCAGGAGCTTGATCGAGGGACGGACCCAGCGCCGCAGGGGGTTCTTGGCCTCGTGATCGATGCCGTGGCGGACGAACAGGATGAAATTGAGGACGGAGAAGATATAGAAGCCCGTGCAGAGGAGGCACAGGCTGCCGAGCTGGAGGACGGAATAGAGGAAGAGCGAGGCCACGCCCAGGACGTTGAGGAGCGAGAGCGACTTGTTGGTCCGCTCGAAGGCCTCGGACGGGAAGATCGCGCCGAGGACGATGAGGGCGCCCATGAACAGGCCGAAGAAGCCGAGGGGGATGCCCAGGACCTGGGAGATCTCCGAGAAGGCCGAGCTGTCGCAGTTGAAGAAGGCGCTGACGTCGCAGAACGACCCGGCGAAGATGGTCTTGGGGTAATTGGCCTTGAAGAAGTGGTCGATGGTCATGGCCGACGCGGCGATCATGCCCGCCCCGGCGAAGATGCTCAGCAGGCGGCGCGGCTTCCAGCCGCCCAGGGTCAGCGTGCGGGCTTGGGTGTTGTCCATGGCGTGTCTCCTTCGGTCAGGATGAGGGCCCGGACGAGGACGACGGCGGCGCGGAGGAGGGGGGAGGCGCCGACGGGCCCGCGGGGCCGCGCGGTCCGGGCTTGCGGCGCCGGCGGTAGCGGTGCGGCTTGGAGCGCGGCCGCTGGCCGAACTGGCGCTGGTAGATGAGGGCGAAGGGATCCTCGCAGCCGCCGAACGTGCCGTCGACCAGGACCGAGGTCAGGCGCGAGGCCTCGGGGTAGCGGGGGCGCTCCTTGAGGGCCCAGCGCATCTCGCCGTCGGCCAGGGCCCGGACCATGTGGTCGGCGATGACCAGGGTGTGGACGGTCTCCAGGAGGACGGTCTTGGGCACGGTGGCCTGGGCCTTGGCGGCGCGGAAGGCGTCGTAGAGGGCCTTGGGCCGGTCGCCCTCGATCGAAGCCAGGACCGTCTCGGCCCAGGGCCAGAGGAGCAGGGCGTACATGACCTCGGCGGGCGGGGAGCCGCCCGAAACGATGGAGGCGTCGAGGACGCCCAGAAGGGCGGCGGCGCGCTCGGCCATCTCGGCCGACGCGTCGTAGGCGGCCCCGGCGTCGCCGAGGACGCGGGGGAGCAGGCCGTGGGCGCGGGCGCTCTGGAAGAAGGCCCGGGCGCTGCCCGACTTGATGTCCTTGTTGAGCTCCTCGTAGAGGCGGGCGCCGGGGCAGGCGGCCAGGGCGTCGAGGTGGCGGGGGATGGCCGCGGCCGTGCGCTCCTCGATGGTGAAGCCGAGGCGCGAGGCGTGGCGCAGGACGCGCCAGATGCGGACGGGGTCCTCCGCGTAGCTCGTGTCCGGGTCGCCGATGATGCGGGCGCGGCGGGCGGCCAGGTCGTCGAGGCCGCCGACGTAATCGATGACGGAATAGGTGGCGATGTCGTAGAACAGGGCGTTGATGGTCAGGTCGCGGCGGAAGGCGTCCTCGCGCGGCGTACCGTAGGCGATGGGCTTGATGGGCGGGCGGCCGCGGCGGCGGGGCTGACGGGCGCTGCCGGGGGAGTCCGGAGAGCCGGGGGAGGCGGGGGCCTCGGGGGCGTCGAGCCTATCGATCGGAGCGCTCTCGGCTTCTTCTTCGGCAGGGGCCTCTTCGGCGGCCGCGGCGGCGCGCTCCGCCTCGCGGGCCCGTTCGGCCTCTTCCTCGCGCTCGGCGGCCAGCTCCTCTTCGCTCGGCTTGCGGCGGAAGGTGGCCACCTCGATGATCTTGCCGTCCTGGAAGCGGACGTGGGCCAGCCGGAAGCGGCGGCCGATGAGGAAAGCGTTGCGGAAGAGTTTCTTGATCTGGTTGGGGTGGGCGTTGGTGCCGACGTCGAAGTCGGCCGGCCGGCGGCCGAGCAGGAGATCGCGGACGGCGCCGCCGACGAGGTAGGCCGTGTAGCCGTTGGCGTTCAGCCGGTAGAGGACCTTGAGGCAGTCGGGATCGATGTCGCGGCGCGAGATGCGGTGCCGGCCGCGGTCGAGGATGGTCGGGGCCTCGTAGGCCGCCGGGTCCTCGGTTTCTGGCGTGTCTTTCGGGTCGGTCATGGCCAATTAGGATAGCACTATTTTGATGTTTTGGGGGTCAAAAACATCGAATATGGCCCCTTCTCGGGTCCATTTTTTCATACAAAGTATTGATAATATTATGGAAGCTGGGGTCTGACCCCGGAGAGGATCCGGAGGAAGTTCCCGCCGAGGATCTTGCGGACGTCCTCGGGCTTGTAGCCGCGCTTCACAAGCTCCTTGGTGATGTTCGGCAGCAGGCCGATGTTCTCGAGCCCGGCCGGGGTGTCGCTCGTGCCGTCGTAGTCCGAGCCCAGGCCGACGTGGTCGCAGTCGCCCGTGACCTTGACGACGTGGTCGATGTGGTCGACGACCGTGCCGACGTCCACCCGGGGCAGGGTCTTCCGACCATCCTGTTTTCCCTCGAGGGCGCTGTTCAGGAACTCCGGCAGGACGGTGATGCCGACGACCCCGCCCTTGTCGGCCAGGGCCTTGAGCATCTCGTCGCTCAAGTTCCGATGATGGGGGGAGAGGGCCCGGCAGGCCGAATGGGAGGCCACGACCGGCGCCTTCGAATACTTCAGCACGTCCCAGAAGGTCGTATCGCCGGCGTGGGAGACGTCGACGATCATGCCCAGCCTGTTCATCTCGGCCACGACCTCCCGGCCGAAGTCCGTCAGGCCGCCGTGGACGGGCTTGGGATCGCCCGAGGCGTCGGCCCAGTCCGTCGCCGTCCAGTGGGTCAGGGTCATGAGCCGGACCCCGGCCCGGTAGAACTCGCGGAGGAGGGCGAGGTCGTTCTCGATGGCGTAGCCGCCCTCGATGGCGAGGAGCACGCCGGTCTTGCTGTCGTTGCGGGCCGCCG
Source organism: Candidatus Aminicenantota bacterium (assembly GCA_017999365.1). GTDB lineage: Bacteria > Acidobacteriota > Aminicenantia > Aminicenantales > Saccharicenantaceae > RBG-16-66-30. Next base: position 384,317 of record JAGNLW010000003.1, on the reverse strand, counting down.
CGGCCTCGGCGGACGAGGTGACCAGGGCCAGCTTGTCCGGGTGCTTGGCCACCAGCGCGCGCGCGGCCTGGATCTGGGCGAAGACGCCGTTGGCGGACCGGCCCTTCTCGGCCTCGGTCGCCGGCGGCGGGGCGAAGCAGGCGAAGACCTGGAGGTCGACGCCGCCGCGCCCGAGCTTGGGGATGTCGACGTGGCCCGTCGCGAGGTCCTTGGCCAGGTCCTCGCCGGCCAGGGCCCGGCCGACGGTGTCGCAGTGCATGTCGACGACCGCGGCGTCGCGGTGCAGGAACATCGTCCGGTGGACGGGGTCGAGGAGGTTCTCGCGCGTCGTCGCCAGGACGCCGAGGATGTCGCAGTGGTACTGGGCGGCCTCGCGCAGGCGCTCCGGGTCGATGATGCCGGGCCCGTCGCCGGGCATGTGGTATTCGGGGTGCTCGTCGTCGAGCCTCTCGGTCAGGACCTCGCCGGAGCGCAGGCTGATGGCCGGCACGTTCTTGGCCCAGAACGAGGTGTGGTCCGAGCCGCGGTAGTTCGGCCGGGGCTTGAGCTTGGCGACCGTCGCGGCGTCGAGGCCGCGCTCGGCGATCGCGTAGAGCTCGGCGAATTCGGTCATGCCGCCGACGAGGAGGTCGGCGTCGCCCGTCCCGACCATGTCGATGTTCATGTAGAGCGCGGTCCGGTCGAGCGGGATGACGGGGTGGTCCGTGTACCAGCGCGAGCCGACCAGGCCGAGCTCCTCCCCGGCCCAGGAGCAGAAGACGATCGTCCGGGCCGGCTTGAACTTGGCTGCGGCCAGGGCCCGGGCGGTCTCGAGGACGGTCGCGGCCGAGGTGGCGTTGTCGTCGGCGCCGGGGTAGACCCAGCCGTCGAGGCCGACGCCGAGGTGGTCGAGGTGGCCGCCCATGACCAGGGCTTCGTTCTTGAGCTTGGGGTCGGTCCCCGGCCAGACGCCGACGACGTTCGGGGCCGTCCGCTCGCCGGAGACGAAGTGGGCCTCCATCTCGACCTCGAGGCCGAGGTCGAGGGTGAAGGACTTCCCGAGCCGGAGCGTCTTGCTGACCAGGTCGCGCCAGCTGCGGCCGGCCGTGTAGAAGGCGTCGTTGAGGAAATCGCGGCCGGCCCTGAGGACGACGAAGCCCTCCGGAGCCTGCCCGGCCCGGAGCGTGCCGGGGCGCTGCCGCGGGGCGCCGGGCTGCCGCGGCTCGCCGGGCGTCGAGAGGTCCATCTCGATATAGCCGACGGCGCCCTTGGCCGCGGCCGTCTTGACCTTGGCCTCGAAGGTCCAGGCGGCCTTGGCCTCGTTAGGAAGGGAGGCCGGGAGGTCGGCCAGGGCCAGGACGACCTTGCCCTTGACGTCGAGCCCGGCGTAGTCGTTCCAACCGTCCTTCGCGGCCTCGATCGCGTGGCCGGCGAAGACGAGCCCGCCCCGGGCGACGCCCGAACCCGTCCCGTTGACGGGCGTGAAGTCGCGGCCGCGGCCCGCGAAATAGACCCGGCGCCGCGGGGCGACGATCTCGAGGCGAAGGGGTTGCCCGAAGTCGGACCAGTTCTTGAACGGGACCTCCTGGAACCAGGTCCCGTTGTCGCCGCCGGGCCGGAGGCCGATCTTGGCCATCTCGGCGGCCACGTACTCGGCCGCGCGGCGGTATTCGGGGGTGCCGGACTTGCGGCCCTTGAGCTCGGGCGAGGCCAGATAGGCGATGTGGGCGAAGGCCTTGGCCCCGTCGGCCGCGGGCCGAAGCGAAGCGGACTTTCTCGCCGCCGCCGTCTTGGCCGCGGCCTGGCCGGGCCTGGCGGGGGCGGGGGTGAGGACGAAGTAGGCGGCCAGGGCGGCCAGCGCGACGTAGAGGGCGAACAGGGGCGCGGAGGGGCGGGGGCGGGCGACGGTACGATTCATGGCGGCTTCCTCGGGTGTCAGGATCTCGGGAATTTCTTGAGGGCGTCGGCGGCGGCCTTGCCGAAGCCCTCGGAGACGGTCGGATGGTTGAAGACCATGTCCTTGATGTCCTCGGCCCGGGCGCCGAACTTCACGGCCAACGCGGCGAAGGGAATGATCTCCGCGGCGTCCTGCCCGGCGACGTGGGCGCCGATGAGCCGCCGCGTGGGCGCTTCGAAGATGAGCTTGAAGAACCCGGCCACGTTGCCGTCGAGGCAGGAGCGGACGAGGTCGTTGTAGCCGCACTGGCCGATGACGATCTCCGCCCCTCCCGCCCGGGCCCACTCCTCGGTCTGGCCGACCGAGCCGACCTCGGGGTCGGTGTAGAGGCCCCAGGGGGCGCAGGTATAGTCCATGCGGACGTCGAGGCCGCAGGCGTTCTCGGCCGCGACGCGGGCCTCCATGACGGCCATCGAGGACAGCATGAACCGGGCCAGGACGTCCCCCGCGGCGTAGATGCCGGGGACGGAGGTCCGCATGCGGTCGTCGACCTGGATCTCGCCCCGGGGGCCGGGGGCGATCCCGGCCGCGTCGAGCCCCAGGGCGGCCGTATCGGGACGGCGGCCGACGCCGATCATGACCCGATCGACTTCGATCGTCTCGCCCGTCGACAGGACGGCTTGGAAGGGGCCGCCGGACGCCGGGCGGTCGAGACGGTCGAGCCCGGCCGAGACGACGAGCCGGATGCCCCGCTTCTTGAACTCCCGGGTGATGAGGGCGGCCACGTCGTGGTCCTGGCCGAGCAAGGCCCGGTCGGCCTTCTCGACGACGGCGACCTCGGAGCCGAGCGAGCGGAAGATGAAGGCCATCTCGCAGCCGACGGCGCCGGCCCCGACGATGAGGAAGCGGGCCGGGACGGCGTCGAGGGCCGTCAGCTCGTCGGGCGTGATGACGGTCTGGCCGTCGAACGGCAGCCCCGGGATGAGGATGGGCCGCGAGCCGGTGGCGACGATCGCCCGGGGGGCCGCCACGGTCCTCGTCGTCCCGTCCGCGAGCGCGACCGCGATCTCGCGCGGGCCCGTGAAGGCGGCCGTGCCGGTCACCGGCACGATGGCGTTCTTGCGCAGGAGGGTGGCCAGGACGCCCAGTTCGCACAGGGTCGTCTTGTGGCGGCTGGCCATGATGGCCTGGTAGTCGGCCTTGGCGTTCTCGACGACGGGCACGCCGTAGCGCTTGCCCTTCTTGAGGTTCTCCAAAAAGTGGGCGGCGTTGCTCAGGATCTTGGAAGGCAGGGTGCCCGTCTGGACGCAGCCGCCGCCGAGCTCGGGCTCGCGGTTGATCATCAGGACCTTGGCCCCGAGCTCGGTGGCCCGCAGGGCGGCCGCGATGCCGGCCTCCCCGCCGCCGATGACGACCAGATCGTGCTCGCTCATCGCTTCAAACCTCTCTCGGCTTTTTACTCGGGGATATCCTCTGGCTCCCCGGCCCCCCCGGGACAAAACGCCGTACGCTTGCCCTTCGCCCGCAGGCCGGCCAGGACGGCCTCGAAGGACGGCGGCGCGGGGGCCTCGACGGCGATGCGCTCCCCCGAGGGCAGGGCGAAGCCGATCTCCAGGGCATGGAGCATGAGCCGGGGGAAGAGGGCCTGCCGCTCGCGATCGCCGTAGAGCGGGTCGCCGAGGATGGGGTGGCCGATGTGGTAGAGGTGGACGCGGATCTGGTGGCGCCGGCCCGTGGCCGGGCGGACCCGGAGCAGGGCGGCCCCGTCGAACCGCTCGGCGATCTTCCACTCGGTCGTCGAGGGCTTGCCGCGCTTGGCGTCGACGCCCATGCGGCCCGAGCCGAACTCCCGGATGGGGGCGTTGATCCGGCCCGAGGAGACGGCCGGGGAGCCGTCGACGCAGGCCAGATAGGTCTTGGCCACCTCCCGGCGGTCGAACTCGCCGTTGAGATGGCGGTGGGCCGCGGCGTTCTTGGCGAAGACGATGACCCCGCTGGCGCCGCGGTCGAGCCGGTGGACGGGGAAGAGCTTGCCGGGGCGGCCTGCGGCCAGGCGGTCGGCCAGGCCGTCCCGGCCGGCCGCGCCGACCGAGACCAGGCCCTCCGGCTTGTCCACGGCCAGGTAATCGTCGGACTCGTAGAGGACCCGGACGGGATCGTTGCGGTCGGGGGCATGGACGGGGACATGTACCGGAGGTACGTGTCCCCCTTCGGTCCGTTCGGTCGGCGAGCCGGTCATTTCTTCTTGAACGGCTTCTTCTCGAGCCTTTCCCGGGCCTGGGCCCGTTCCTCCTCGGTCTCGGGCAGGAGGTCGGGATAGGGCTCCATGCTCAGGACGGTCTCCAGGGTCTTGCGGGCCTCGTCGAAGCGGTCGAGGGAGATGTAGGTGTCGGCGAGATAGAGGAGGTTCAGGCCGACGCGCGGGCCGTACTCTACGGACTTGAGCAGGTGCTCGAGCGACTTCTTCTCGCTGCCGCCGGCGATACCCGGGACCTCGTGGTAGACGCGGCCCAGGACGCGGTCGGCGCCGCCCCGGTCGTAGGCCGGGTCGATCTCCAGGACGCGCCGCATGGCCTCTTTGATGGGCTTGACGAGGGCCAGGCTCTTGAGGACGCCCTTGGCCTCGCCGTAAACGCCGTAGTTGACGCCGAGCCAGAAGTGACCGTCGGCCTTGTCCGGGCCGAGCTCGATGGCCTTTTTGGCGTGCTCGATGCCGGCCAGAAAGGTCGTCTTCTTGGCTTCCTTGTCGGCGGTGTGGTCGCCGATCCAGTAGCAGATCCGGGCCAGGCGCCAGGAGGCGCCGTAGGCGTCCTCGCCCGCGGCCAGGGCGGCCTCGTATTTGGCCTTGGCCTCCTTGGCCTTGGCGAGATCGGCCCTCTCGGCGTACAGGGCGTCGCCCTGGGCGATGAGGGCGGATTCTTGGGCCGGGCCCGCGGCGGGAGCGGCCAGGAGAGTGACGGCGGCGAGGATCAGGACGGCAAGGACGGCGGACCGGGCGGTTGTCATGCGAGCACCTCTTTTCAGGTGATTTTATAGCACAAAAACGGGGGCGATACCTACCCCTCGGGGCCGTCCGGCCCCGGCGCGGGCGGGCAGGGAAGGGAGCGCCGGCCGAGGCGCCGGCGGGCCGGTCAAGGCCGGTCGGAGAACGTGACCTCGTAGGCCTCGCGGAAGAGGCCGTGGTGGAAGAGGCCCAGGAACTTCATGAGCTGGTTCTGGAAGAAGCGGTTCTCCTCGGTGGCCAGCATGTCGGCCTCGGTCTCCCAGAGGGTGACCGGGACGCACTCGCCGAGCTTGCGGTCGACCATGAAGTAGGCGCCCCGGTAGCCGGCCTGGGCCCGGCAGCCGGGCACGACCTCCTCGGAAAACAGCCGGGCGGCCTCGTCGATCCGTTCGGGCCGGACCTGCATTCTCAACATCCGGGCATACATGGGCATCCCCTTTCCTTCCTATAGTAAGGCCGCCAAGGACGCGAGTCAAACGGGCCTGCGGGGAGGTCAGGTCTTCTTGAGGCCGGCGAAGTCCTCGGGCGTGTCCAGGTCGCGGAGGATGTTGGGATCGTCGGTCTCGACCTCGGCGATGTCGTCCGGGTGCGCCCGCAGGAGCCGGCGCAGGCCGTCGGCTGGGTCGAAGGCCAGGACCTCGTCCCGGTACTTGAGGTCGAGGAGGACGGGGTGGCCGCGGCGGCCGCGGAAGACCGGGATGACGATGCCTCGGCCGCTCGCCCGGTAGCCCTTGATCACGATGTCGACGACCGGGGGCGGCAGGAAGGGCTGGTCTCCGAGCATGATGACGCAGGCCTCGGCCTCCGGCGGCAGGGCCCGGAGCCCGGCCTGGATCGAGGTCAGCATGCCCTCGGCGAAGCGTTCGTTGACGGCGATCCCGGCCCCGCTCGGCTCCAGTCGGGCCCGGACGGCCTCGCCGTCGGCCCCGACGACGGCCACGGCCCCTTCGACCAGGGAGTCCAGGGCGGTCCGGACGACGGCTTCGACGACGGTGGCCTCGCCGAAGGGCAGAAGGAGCTTCTGGGTGCCCATCCGACGCGATTTCCCGGCGGCCAGGATGACGGCCCAGATCACGGTTTCCCCCCGGACACCGCCCCGGAGCGGACCCGGACGAGCTCGGCGGCGATGCTGACGGCGATCTCCTCGACCGTCTTCGAGCCGATGTCGAGGCCGATGGGGGCATGGACCCGGGACCACTCGGCCTCCGTGGCCCAGCCCTTGTCCAGGAACTCCCGGCGCATCAGTCCGATCTTGGTCCGGCTGCCGATCATGCCGACGTAGGCGGCCTCCCGGCGGATGACGGCCCGCAGGGCCTCGCCGTCCTTGGCGTGCCCGCGGGTGACGACGACGAAATAGTCGGCCGGCCCCGGCTCCAGCGCGGCCAGCGTCCCGCCGATGTCGGCGGCGACGATCTGGTCGGCCTCGGGGACGTTCGCGGCGTTGGCGAACTCGGCCCGGTCGTCGACGACGGTGACGCTGAAGTCGAGCAGAGCCCCCAGCCGGGCCACGGCCCTCCCGACGTGTCCGGCCCCGGCGACGACGAGCCGCGGTAGGGGACGGACGGGCTCCAGGAAGAGAAAGCCGCCGGATCCGGGAACGAGCCGGGGGCGGCCTTCGGCCGGGACGGCCGCTGCCGCCTCGGCGGGGATCCAGCGCCTATCGACGGTCACAGGAAGGCCGACTCCGGCTTCTGTGACGCGAGTCGCGACGACCCCCGGATTTCGCCGCCGGAAGCCGTCGAGGGCGGCCGCGTAGACGGCCGCCGCCGCACCGACGCCCGGATCGACGAGGACCCGGGCCGTCCCGCCGCAGATGGCCTCTTCCATATCGGAGGGGTCGGCGTCGAGACGGATGTCGAGCAGGCGGGCTTGTCCGTCGCGCAGGGCCTCTTTGGCGGCGGCCTCGACCCGGGCTTCGAGCAGGCCCCCGCCGACCGTGCCGGCCTCGAGCCCGGCGGGGGAGAAAACGGCCGTCGCGCCCGGGACCTGGGGCGTCGAGCCCCCGGCCTCGACGAGCGTGGCCAGGGCGAAGCGGCCGCCGCGGGCCAGGAGCTCGACGAGCTTGGGATAGCTGTAGGTCATGCCGCTACGGCCCCGACGGCCCGCGCGAGAGCGGCCCGGACGAGGTCCGTCTTGTAGGCGTTCTCCCGCATGGGGGCCGCGTCGGCCAGGGCGGCGCCGGCCGCGCGGAGGACGAGGTCCGGATCCGGCGCCTGGCCGCGGAGGACGTCCTCGGCCTTCTTCAATCGCCACGGCACGGGCGCGACGCCGCCCATGACGATGGAAACGTCCTTGAAGGCGCCGCCCTCGACGACGGCCGCGATGGCCGCGGAGACGACGGCGAAGTCCCAGGTGCCGCGCTCCTTGAGCTTGACGTAGGCCGAGCGCTGGCCGGCCTTGGGCGCCGGGAGCCAGACGCTCTTCAGGAAATCGCCCTTGGCCAGGACGTTCTCGCGGGTCACGTCCGCGTCGGGCAGGGCGTAGAAGGCCTCGAGCGGCACGACCTTGTCGGCCTTGACCGTCCCGACGGCCGCCTTGGCGCCCAGGGCGATGAGGGCCGGGGCCAGGTCGGACGGGAAGACGATGAAGCAGCTGCCGCCGCCGAAGAGGGCGTGGTATTTGTTCCGGCCCTGGAAGGCGTAGCAGTTGTAGCCGCCTTTCTTGCGGCAGACGATCTGGGGGTCGCGGTAGTACCAGCAGCGCGGCCGCTGGCAGAGGTTGCCGCCGACCGTCCCGGCGTTGCGCAGCTGCGGCGTCGCCAGCGACAGGGCCGCCTCGCGCAGGGCGGGGTGGTCCTTGACGAGCTCGGCGTGGCCGGCCAGGTCGGCCACCCGGGTCATGGCCCCGACGCGCCAGCCGCCGCCCTCCCGGGCGATGCCGGCCAGGCCCTCGACCCGCCGCAGGTCGACGACGAGCGAGGCCGCGGCGACCCCGCTCTTGAGCTCGTCGAGGAGGTCCGTCCCCCCGGCCATCAGGGCGACCGGCTCGGCCGTCTCGGCCAACAGGGCGGCCAGCTCGGCCGCCGTCCGCGGTTCGGCGATGCGGAATTCTCTCATGACCGGGGCTCCTTTCGGGCCAGGGCCGCCAGGACGCGCGGCGGGGTCATCGGGATCTCGCGGACGTGCGCGCCGATGGCGTTGTAGACGGCGTTGGCCACGGCCGCCGAGGCCGGCACCCGGGCCGGCTCGCCCAGGCCCTTGACGCCGAGGTTGTTGATGAGGGCGTCGTCGACGTCGACGAAGAGCGGGACGATCTCGGGGATGTCGAGCGAAGTGGCGATCTTGTAATCGCGCAGGTTGGGGTTGACGACCGTCCCCGTGGCGTCGTCCATGACCCGCTCCTCGAACAGGCCGGCGCTCAGGCCCTGGGTGACGCCCCCGACGACCTGGCTCTCGGCCGTGAGCTTGCTGACGATGCGCCCGGAGTCCTGGGCGGCGACATACTTGAGCACCCGGACCGTCCCCGTGGCCGTGTCGACCTCGACCTCGGCGAAGTGGGCCCCGAAGGTGTTGAAGGCGTAGGCGTCGTCGGGCATGCCGCCCCGCTCGCCGTGGAAGACGGTCTCCCGGCGCAGGTCGCGGTAGACCTCGGCGAATGAGGCCGACTTGGCCGGGTCGCTCTTGAGCGCGAACGTGCGTCCAACTATGACGACATCGGCCGGGTCGGCCTTGAGCCGGGCCGCGGCTACGGCCTTGAGGCGCTCGACCGCCTTGAGGGCGGCGTCGCGCACGGCCGGGGCCACGGAGGGCGCCGTCAGGCTGCCGCCGGAGAGCGGCGCCCAGGGATAATCGGAGCTGCCGAGCTTGACCGTGATCTCCTTCGGCTCGAGCCCGAGTGTTTCGGCGGCGACCACGGCCATGTGGGTCCGCGTCCCCGTGCCGAGGTCCTGCGTGCCGCAGACGACCTCGACCGACAGGTCGGGGTAGAGGACGACGTCGGCCAGCGTTCCCGGCACGCCGGCCCCGAACCACAGGCTCGAAGCCATACCCAGGCCGCGCCGCAGAGTGCCGTCGGCCGGCCCTTCGCCGGGACGGCGGTTGCGCCGCTCCCAGCCGATGGCCCTGGCCCCGGCCTCGTAGCACTTGTCGAGGCCCTTGCTCGAGTAGGGCCGGCCGGTGCCGCCCAGGTTCTTGGTCGAGTAGTTCTTCCGCCGGAGCTCGAGCGGGTCCATGTCCAGGGCCGCGGCCAGCTCGTCCATGAAGCTTTCGAGCCCGAACGCGCCCGGCGTGTGGCCCGGGGCCCGCATGGCCCGCTGGGCGCCGGCGTTGGTGAAGACCGTGCGCTCGCGGACCCGGCAGCTCGGGCACTTGTAGAGATCGACGACGGGCTCGGCCACTTCGTCGCCCGCGGCGATGCCGCCGCAGGCGAAGTTGACGAGGGAGAAGGCCGTCAGCGTCCCGTCCTTCTTCACTCCGGCCTTGTAGGTCTGGTGCGAGGAGGGCCGGTAGCCGACGCACAGGGCGTTGTCGCGGCGCGACAGGACGATCTTGACGGGGCGGCCGGCCTGGCGGGCCAGCTGGGCCGCGGCGACTGTGTAGTCGCCGAGGGCGAGCTTGCTGCCGAAGCCGCCGCCCATGTAGTTCTTGACGACCGTGACATTGGCCGCCGGGACCTTGAGGGCCCGGGCCAGCCCGTCGCGGACGCCGTGGATGTTCTGGGTCGAGTCGTAGACGACGAGGTGGTCGCCTTCCCAGGCGGCGACGCTGCCGTGCGTCTCGGTCGGGTGGTGGACCTCGAAGCCGGTCCGGTAGGTCCGCTCGACGACGACGTCGGCCTCGGCCAGGCCCTTCTCGGCGTCGCCGCGGTCGTAGGCGTAGAGGTCCTCGACGTTGTCCTTGCCGTCCCGGACGCGCGGGGCGGCCTCGTCGCGGGCCTTCTCCCAGTCGACGACGAAGGGCAGGGTCTTGTAGGCGACCTTGACCAGAGCCAGCGCCTTCTCGGCCGTGCGCTCGTCGATGGCGGCCACGGCCGCGACCTGTTGGCCGGCGTAGCGGACCTTGCCCTCGGCCAGCTTCAGGGCGGCCTTGACGCCCGGGACGGCCAGGGCCGGCGCCAGGTCGATCGACAGGACCTCGGCCGCGGCGTGCGGCGAGCGCAGGACCTTGCCGACGAGCATCCCGGGCAGCCGGACGTCGTGGGTGTACCTGGCCCGTCCCGTGACGACCTCGCGGCCGTCGACGCGGGGGATGGCCTTGCCGATGTGCCGGAACTCCGCGGTGCTCATCTCAGGCCCCCTTCATCTTTTTCGCCGCGGCCTCGACGGCCTCGTAGATCTTGGCGTAGTTGCCGCATCGGCAGAGATTGCCGGAGAGGGCCTGCTTGACCTCGTCGCGCGACGGCGCGGGGTTCTTCTCGAGGGAAGCCGTCGTGGTCATGAGGAAGCCCGGCGTGCAGTAGCCGCACTGGTAGCCGTCCTTCTCGATGAAAGCCTCCTGGACGGGGTGGAGCTTGTCGCCCTCGGCCAGCCCCTCGACCGTGCGGACCGTCCGGCCGTCGGCCCGGACGGCCAGGGTCATGCAGGCGTAGACGGGCTCGCCGTCGAGGAGGACCGTGCAGCCGCCGCACTCGCCGCGGTCGCAAACCCGCTTGGCCCCGGTCAGGTCGAGCTTGTCGCGCAGGACGTCGAGCAGGGTCTCGTTGGCTTCGACGGCCACTTCGGTCTTCGTGCCGTTGACCGTGAGCGCGATCGTCTTGCGTTCGTAGACGGGCACGCGGCCCTTCTTGGTCGCGATCGTCTGGGCCTGGAGCGGGGCCAGGACGGCCGTGCCCAGGGCGCCCGTGCCCATGCCCTTGATGAAGTCCCGGCGGCTGACGCCGCCGGCCTTGGTCCCGTCGTCTCGGGCGCTCATGCTACAGGACCCTCATGAGGACCAGGGCGCCGAAGGACGCGGCCAGGGCGGCCGGGGAGAGCCAGCGCAGGCGCCAGGCCCGGGCCTCGAAAGCGGCCAGGGCGGCCCCGGTCCGGACGCCCAGCGGGACGGTCAGGCAGGACAGCCCCACGGCGATCGGGGCGTAATAGAGCGCCAGCGGGTAGGCCGTGCCTGTGACACAGGGCGCGACCCCCGTGGCGTACTTGACCAGGGGGAAAAGGTTGACCGCGACGAGCGCTCCCAGGCCGCCGGACAGGGCTTGTCCCAGAGGCTTCGCGGCCAGCGGCTTGGCCACCACGGACGCGATGAGCAGAAAGGCCGCGCCCTCCATGACGATGGCGAAGATGGGATTGCCGACGGCGCCGTGCAGGACCGGCAGTCCGAGGAGCAGGGCGTCGAGGAGCTTGAAGACGGCGGCCGTCCCGGCTACGGCCGCGACGGTCCGGGCCTTGGGCGAGAGCGTCCAGGCGGCGGCCAGGAAAAGGAAGGCCGCGCCGGTCATGACCGAGCCCGACACGGACGAGGCGCACGTCCGCAGGTACATCCCGAGGGCCGCCTCGGAAAAACCCCAGACGCCGCCGAGAGCCAGCACCGGGCCCCAGTGGGTTCTTGGCCGTGTTTCAGACATCCGTTCCTCCCTTTCCGTCCTCCCGGTCGCGGAAGTTCTTCAGGACGAGCCCCGTCCCGACGAAGACCGCGACGATGACGAAGAAGATGACCAGCAGGCCGAGCCGGACGATGAGCCACTCGCCGGCGAGGTCGGTCTCACCGTGCGAGATGTCGACCAGGGCCAGGAACATGAGCAGCAGGAAGATCAGGCCGACGAAACCGAGGGTCAGCGCGACCGAAGCCCAGATCCTGAGTTTTTTCATAGGCACCTCCCTGACGACGGCCTCATTCTATCATTAGAAGCCCCCCGGCAGGCAAGGGCCGGGACCCCCCGGGGGAAAAGCGGGAGGGGGGAACTTATCCGGGCGCGGGTGCGTCTATGAAGGTGGGCGCGCGTATTCCGCCCGAATCCTGACGGAGGTCATGGCTATGACGAGTACCTTCCGGCGTTTGACAAGGGCCGTGGCTGCGGCGATCCTCCTGGGGACGGCCTTGGCGGCGGCACCCGTCCTTTACTCCCAGAGCCTGGACATCCCTTCGGAGAAATGGGGCCTGAGCTTCGGCAATTCCAAGGAATTCACCGGCCTGCGATTCAACTTCCGGGACCGCGGTGTCCGGCGCGTCGCGGGGGTCAATTTCACCCTGTGGATGCCGCACAAGAAGGACAACGACGCCGTCGTCACCGGCCTGTCGCTCGGCGTCGTTCCCGGCGGCGGCCGGGTCAGGGGCGTCCATCTGGGCCTGCTGGGCGCGGGCGCGGACAAGAGCCTGACCGGCCTGACGCTGGCCGGGCTCGGCGCGGGCGCCGGCGAGGACGTCGAGGGCGTCGCGCTGGCCTTCGGGGGCGTCGGCGCCGGCGACAACGTGACCGGCATCGTGGTCGGCGGCCTCGGGGCGGGGGCGGGCGAGAACCTCGCCGGCATCGCCGTCGGCGGTCTGGGCGTCGGCGCCGGTGAGAATGCGATCGGCCTTCTCGCGGGCGGGCTGGGCGCCGGCGCCGGAGGCAGCGTCACCGGCGTCATTATCGGCGGTCTCGGCGGCGGGGTCGGCGAGACCATGACCGGCCTGCTCGTCGGGGGCCTCGGCGGCGGCTGCGGCGAAAAGCTCACCGGCGTCGCCGTGGGCGGGATCGGGATCGGCGCCGGCGAGTCCATCGACGGCATCGTCCTCTGCGGCGTCGGGGCGGGCGCGCCCCGCATCCGCGGCCTGGCCGTCTGCGGCTTCGGCGTCGGCGGCGAAGACCTCCGGGGTGCTTTCCTGGCCGGGGGGATGGTCCACGTCGCCAAGGGCGGCCGGCTCTCGGGCCTGGCCGTGAGCTCGTTGAATTATTGCCGGGGCTCCGTCAGGGGCCTCAGCATCGGCATCGTCAATTACGCGGTCAGGATCGACAAGGGCTTCCAGATCGGCCTGGTCAACATCGTCCGCGAGAACCCCAAGGGCGCCCGCGTGCTGCCCGTGTTCAACACCGATTTCCGGTGAGCCGGGCGCGTCCGGGTGCGCCGGTCAGGCCGCGTCCGGCGCTTTGTTGTTCGCCCACAGCCGGTTGACGACCTTCAGGAGAACGAAGCCGGCGACGAAGAACACGGCCAGCAGGACGCCGGCGTAGAGCCAGCGTCCGTAGAGGACGTTGCCGACCGTGAACAGGGCCGACCAGATGGTCAGCGAGCCGGACACCCACCCGACGAGGGCCAGCGGGAAGCTCTCGTGGGTCCCCCGGGCCTCGGCCTCGGTGATGCCGGCCTCCTTGCGGACGGCCTTCCAGCCCGGCCCCATGGGCCGGACCTTCCTGTAGAACTTGACCAGGGTCTCGCGGTCGGTCTGGGGCCCGAGGAAGGCCGTCAGCATCCAGCTGATCGTCGTCACCCCGACCGTCAGGATGAGGGCGTAGTGCGTCGGTACGGCCACCCCGAACTTGCGCAGGACGAGCAGCAGGATGGAGAAGACGAACGACGAGATCATGGCGTTGACCTCGCACCAGGCGTTGACCCGCCACCAGAACCAGCGGACGAGGTAGAGCAGGCCCGTCCCCGCGCCGACCTGGAGGATGATGTCGAAAGAGTCCTTGGCCGTGTCCAGGACGAAGACCAGGGCCCCGGCGGCGACGAAGAGCATGATCGTGGCGATGCGCCCGACCATGACGTAGTGCTTCTCCGAGGCGTCGGTCTTGATGAAGCGGCGGTAGAAGTCGTGGACGAGATAGGAAGCGCCCCAGTTGAGGTGGGTCAGGTTGGTCGAGGAATTGGCCGCGATGAGCCCGCCGACGAGCAGGCCCAGGAAGCCGACCGGCAGGAACTTCATCATGGCCGGGTAGGCGATGTCGTGGCCGAGCAGGCTGGGATCGAGGTGGGGGAAGGCCGCCTGGATGTCGGAGAGCTGGGGGAAGATGACGAGCGAGGCCAGGGCGACCAGGATCCAGGGCCAGGGCCGCAGGACGTAGTGGGCCAGGTTGAAGAACAGGACGGCCCCGAGCGAGTCCTTCTCGCTCTTGGAGGCCAGCATGCGCTGGGCGATGTAGCTGCCGCCGCCGGGCTCGGCCCCGGGGTACCAGACGGCCCACCACTGGACGGCCAGGGGCATGATGAAGATGGCGATGGCCAGGTCCCAGTTGCTCCTGAAGTCCGGCAGCATCGACAGGAAATTGATGCCGCCGGGCCCGGTCATGGCCGAGACCTTGGTGACCAGGGTCCCGAGGCCGCCGGCCGCGCGGACGGCGAAAAAGGCCGCGGCGACGACGGCCGTCATCATGGTGAAGAATTGGATCATGTCGATGATCAGGACGCCCCACAGGCCGGTCAGGGCGGCGAAGACGACATTGAGGAGGCCGACCACGGCCAGGGTCTCCCAGCGGTTGAGGCCGAACATGATGGCCGCGATCTTGCAGGCGGCCAGGTTGACCGTGGCCATGATGATGCAGTTGAAGAGGAAGCCCAGGTAGACGGAGCGGAAGCCGCGGACGAAGCCGGCCGCTTTGCCCGAATAGCGGATCTCGTAGAACTCGAGGTCGGTCAGGACCTCGGAGCGGCGCCACATCCGGGCGTAGAAGAAGACCGTGGCCACGCCGGTCAGGGTGAAGGCCCACCAGACCCAGTTGCCGGCGACACCGTTGCGCCGGACGATGTCGGTGACCAGGTTCGGCGTGTCGCTCGAGAAGGTCGTGGCGACCATGGACAGCCCGGCCAGCCACCAGGGCACGGCCCGGCCCGAGGCGAAGAACTCGGCCGTGTTCTGGCCGGCCCGCTTGCGGTAGTAGAGGGCGGGGCCGAAGCAGAGGAGCAGCGTGACGGTGATGACGATCCAGTCGAGGGGGGCGAGACGCATGGTTATCGTCCTTTCGCTTCGAACGCCGGGCGGCGCATGTCGGGCCCATTATAGGAAGAAGCCGTTCTGAGAACAAGCAGACAATATCGCCGGGCCGTCGTCGTACGGGTCCTGTCCGGTAGCGTCCCCGTCCGGCTTCGGCTCCACCCATCCCCCCGTGGGGAACCCCTCCCGCCTCCAGGCGGCCGGGGACTGGCTCCCGGCCACCCGTCCTCCTCCGTCCGGCGAATTCAGCCGCGTGTGAACGGAAAGGAATTGGCCGTTTTGACGGGGGAGAAGGGAATCTGATATAAGCAGGCTAGCAGCCCGCTCGAAGGAGGTCCCCCGTGCGTCTCCAGAGATCCCCCCGGCTTTTCCCTGTCGTCCTTGTCTTCGCCGGCCTCGTCCTGCTCGCGGCCGGACCCGGCCAGGCCCAGGCCCGCAAGGCGGCCGCGCCGGCGGCGACGGCCCCGGCCTTCGACTTCGCCGCGGCCGTCAAGAGCCTCAAGGTCCGCAACATCGGCCCGGCCAACATGGGCGGCCGGACGGTCGACTTCGCCGTGCCCGAGAACGACGTCTCGACCATCTACGCCGCGGTCGGCCCGAGCGGCCTGTGGAAGACCGAGGACGCGGGTCTGAACTGGTCGCCCTCGTTCCACCGGGAAGCCACGGTCTCGGTCGGCGCGGTGGCCGTCTCGGCCAGCCACCCCGACATCGTCTGGCTAGGCACGGGAGAGGCCACGGCCCGCAACTCCGTGGCCCCGGGCGACGGCGTCTACAAGTCCGAGGACGCCGGCAGGACCTGGCGGAACATGGGCCTGGCCGAGACGCGCTTCATCAGCCGTATCGTCATCGATCCGGCCGATCCCGATGTCGTCTACGTCGCCGCCCAGGGCCACCTCTGGGGCCCCAACGAGGAGCGCGGTGTCTACCGCACGGCCGACGGCGGCAAGACCTGGGCCAAGGTCCTCTACGTCAACCCCGAGACCGGGGCCTGCGACCTGGCCATCGATCCCTCGAATTCCAAGATCCTCTACGCGGGGATGTGGGAGCACCGCCGCTGGCCGTACTTTTTCCGGAGCGGCGGCCCCGGCAGCGGCCTCTACCGCACGACCGACGGCGGCGAGACCTGGACCCCGGCCAAGGACGGCCTGCCGGCCGGGCCCTACGGCCGCATCGGCCTGGGCGTCTCGCGCTCGAACCCCGGCGTCGTCTACGCCCTCATCGAGGCCGAGGGCGACCGGCGCGGCCTGTTCCGCTCGGAGGACAAGGGCCGCACCTGGCGACGGGCCAGCGACCGGGCCACCTACGACCAGGTCAATTTCCGGCCCTTCTATTACAGCCGGCTGACCGTCGACCCGACCAACGACCTCGTCGTCTACGTCTACTCCGGCTCGTGCTATGTCAGCCGCGACGCCGGCAAGACCTTCGCCCAGATCTTCATGGGCGCCCACCCCGACCACCACGCCGTCTGGGTCGATCCCCACAATCCCAAGCACGTCATCAGCGGCAACGACGGCGGCATCGACATCTCCTGGGACGGCGGCCGGAAGGCGCTCGGCGTCGCCGTCGCGCCCTGGGCCGAGGTTTACAACGTCGGCCTCGACATGCGCGACCCCTACTACATCAACGTCGGCCTCCAGGACAACGGCAACTGGCTCGGCCCCTCCAACACCCGCGAGCGGGCCGGCATCTTCAACTCCCAATGGGTCCCGACCGGCGGCGGCGACGGCTACTACGCCCAATTCGACCCCGTCGAATGGTGGATCCTCTACCGCGACCTCCAGATGGGCGGCATCGAGCGCCACAACCTCAAGACCGGGGAATCCGTCCGCATCCGGCCCGAGGCGCCCCTGGCCGAACCGCCCTACCGGTTCAACTGGA
Organism: Candidatus Aminicenantota bacterium; assembly: GCA_017999365.1. Taxonomy (GTDB): domain Bacteria; phylum Acidobacteriota; class Aminicenantia; order Aminicenantales; family Saccharicenantaceae; genus RBG-16-66-30. Next base: position 367,777 of record JAGNLW010000003.1, on the reverse strand, counting down.
ACGCGCCCATCTACCTGTCGCCCCACGACCGCAACGTCCTCTATTTCGGCGGCAACTTCCTGTTCAAGTCGACCGACCGCGGCTCGTCGTGGACCAAGGCCAGCCCGGACCTGACGACCAACGACCCGGCCAAGCTCAAGGACTCGGGCGGCCTGACGGTCGACAACACCGGGGCCGAGAACCACTGCACCATCCTGACCGTCGACGAGTCGCCGCTCAAGCCGGGCGTCCTCTGGGTCGGCACGGACGACGGCCAGGTCCAGGTCAGCCGCGACGGCGGCGCGTCCTGGACGAACGTCACCGCCAATATCAAGGGCTTCGGACCCGGCGACAACTGGGTCACCCGCATCGAGGCCTCGCACCATCTGGAAGGCGGTGTCTACCTGACCGTGTCCCGCCACCAGGTCGACGACTACCGTCCCTACATCTTCAAGAGCGAGGACTTCGGCCGGACCTGGACGTCGCTTCGCGGCGACCTGCCCGCCTACGGGTACCTCCACACCGTCCGCGAGAGCCCCCTCAACCGCGATCTCCTGTTCGTCGGCAGCGAGTTCGGGCTGTTCGTGAGCGGCGACGGCGGCCGGCGCTGGGTCCCGCTCAAGGGCGAGTTCCCGACCGTGGCCGTCCGCGACGTCCAGATCCACCCCCGCGAGCACGACCTCGTCATCGGCACGCACGGCCGCGGCGTCTGGATCGTCGACGACATCCGGCCGCTCGAGCGGCTGACGGCCGAGGCGGCCAGAGCCGAGGCCCTGCTCTTCGACGTCAAGGACGTCCCGCTCTTCTCGTACCGGACGACCGTCGACAACTACAGCGACGCCGGCTACGCCGGGACGAACTCGCCGTTCGGGGCGGCCATCAGCTATTACCTCAACCCGTCGGCCATCGGCGGCGCCAAGCTCAAGCTGTCCGTACTGGACAAGGACGGGCGCGAGGTGGCCGCCCCGTTCATGACCAAGGAGCCGGGCCTCAACCGCGTCTACTGGAACCTGCGCGGCGGGGCGGCGACCGCGCCGACCGAGCCGGCGCCCGAGGGGCGTGGCCGCGGCCGGGCCATGGCCGGGTTGGCCTCCTATGTCCTGCCCGGCGAGTACAAGGCCGTCCTCGAGGCCGGGGACAAGAGGCTGGAGGCCCCGTTCAAGGTCCTGGCCGACCCCGACCAGGGCCTGACGGACGCCGACCGGCTCGCCGGCCAGGCGTACGCCCGGGAGTCCCAGGAACTGGCCCGGAGCGGCCGCGACCTCCTCCAGAAGATCGAGTCGATGACCAAGCAGCTCGACGACGTCGCTTCACGCGTCGCCTCGCTCAAGCCGGCCGATCCGGACCTCGCGGCCAAGGTCCGCGCGGTCAAAGACAAGGTCGCCGCCGTCAAGGGCGAGTTCTTCCTCAGCCCGGCCGACCAGGGTTTCTATCGCAAGCCCCTCTTCGTCGCCTTCCGCGGCGGCACGGCGGCCGAGCTCGTCACGGGCGCCGGCCGTGGCGCGGCCGGCATGGGCGCGCCGACGCGGACCATGGTCGACCAGCTGGCCGACCTCAAGGCCTTTACCGAGCCGCTCATAAGGAAGATGGCCGAAGTGGCCGAGAAGGACGTGCCCGAGCTCAACAAGGCCTTGGCCGCCAAAGGTGTGCCCTATATCAAGTGAAGCGAGAACGTGGGGACACGTACCCCGGGTACACGTCCCCGTCAGGACATGGGGACACGTACCCCGGGTACATGTCCCCGTTAGAGCATGGGGACACGTACCGGAGGTACGTGTCCCCGGCCGAGACGAGGGACGTCCCCTTTTGACCGCGTTGCGGTCGTTCTGATATAAGCATGGTGAAAAGCGCTACAGACGGAGGCCCGCGTGAGCCGAACAAAATCGTTTAGATTCTTGATATTAGACATCCTGCTCGGCCTGGCCCTGCCGGTCCTGGCGGCCGATCTGCCCCGCGTCCGGCCCGAGGTCGTCGGTCTGTCCTCGGCCCGGCTGGAGCGGCTCTCGACGACGATGCAGCGCTACGTCGACGAAGGCCGCTTGGGCGGCGTCGTCGCCTTGGTGGCCCGCGAAGGCAAGGTGGCCTATCTGAAGGCGTTCGGCAGGCTCGGGCCGGCCGGCGACGTCCCCATGCCGGTCGACGCCGTCTTCCGCGTCGCTTCCCAGACCAAGGCCGTGACCAGCGTCGCGGTCATGATCCTGGTCGAGGAAGGCCGGCTCCTGCTCTCCGATCCCGTCTCCAGGTACATCCCCGAGTTCGCCAAGACGACGGTGGCCGTACCCTCGGCCTCCAAGAAAGGGCCGGGCTACAGGATCGTCCCGGCCAAGCGGCCGATCACCGTGCGCGACCTCCTGACCCACACGTCCGGCGTCTCCTACGGCGACGGCCCGGCCAAGGACCTGTACAAGCAGGCCGGCATCCAGGGCTGGTTCCTGGCCGACCGGCCCGAGCCGGTCGGGACCTATATCCGGAAGCTGGCCGGGCTGCCCTTCGATGCCCAGCCGGGAGAGAAATACATCTACGGCTATAACACGGACATCCTCGGCCATCTCGTCGAGGTCGTGTCCGGCATGAGCCTGGCCGACTTCGTCGCCAAGCGCATCACCGGGCCGCTGGCCATGGCCGACACCGCGTTCTTCCTGCCCGAGGACAAGGCCGCCCGGTTCACGGGCGTCTTCGGCATCGGCAAGGACGGCCAAGCCGGCCCGGTCGACGATCCCAAGGACGCCGCCTACGTGAAGGGCCCGCGGCTCTGCTATTCCGGCGGCGCCGGGCTCCTGGCCACGGCCGAGGACTACGCCCGCTTCCTGCTCATGCTCCAGAGCGGCGGGGAATGGGGCGGCGTTCCTATCCTCGGCCCGAAGTCGGTCCAGCTCATGACGGTCGACCACTGCGGGCCGCTCTACCAGAGCGGCGGCAACGGCTTCGGCCTCGGGTTCTGGGTGACGAAGGAGCTCGGCCGGAACGGCGAGCCCGGCTCGGTCGGGGCCTACGGTTGGGGCGGCGCCTATCACACGACCTACTGGGTCGATCCGGCCGAGAAGCTCGTGGCCGTGTTCATGACCCAGCTCCTGCCGGCGACCGGCAGCGACGCCCAGGCCAAGTTCAAGGTCCTCGTCTATCAGTCGATCGTCGAGTCGTTCGAGCGGCGCTGACGGCCCAGCCGGAGCAGGCGGCAGAGGACGGCGTAGTCGAACAGCCCCAGCGCGAGCACGAGGCCCATCGTCGCGATCCATTGTGTCGCACGGACGCGGACGGCCGTCCCGGCCTTCGGATGGGACCGCAGGGACAGAACGCGGAACAGGGACATCGTCGCGTCGACGGGATAGGTCGTGCGGACGACGATGTGCGAGCCCTCCTCCTGCCGGATGCGGGAGGTCGTCGTCGTGACGGGGACGGAAAGCAGGACGACGAGAAAGACCGTCCCGAAGACCGCGGCGACGATCCGGCCGCACGGACCGCGGCCCGGCCGTCGGACGGGCCCTTCATCCTGATCGAACATGGCTTCTCCCGCTGGCCGCCCTCATCCCAGCGTACGCCGTTCGCGGCTCCGGTGTTTATCCGCTCCGCGGCGGCCCGACCGGATGGAGTTCCGCCGCGGTCCGTGCTAGAGTACTCGGCTGACGGCCATGAAAAAGCAGATCCTCCTCTCCGCCTCGCTCTTCCACGCCCTGACGGACGCCGCCTCGGTCATCCCGCCGATGGTCTTCCCGATCCTCCTGAGCCAGGGCTTCCTCATCCATAACTACTCCCAGATCGGCATCCTGTCCAACCTCGGTCTGCTGACCACTCTGGCCGTCCAGTTCCTGGTCGTCCGCGTTTCCTACCGCAGCGAGTACCGCACGCTCATGGTCCTCAGCGGCCTCGGCCTGTGCGCCTCCCTGGCCGTCATCCCCCTGGCCCGGAGCTTCGCGGCGCTCCTCGCCCTCTTCCTGCTGCTGCGCATCGCCTCGAGCTTCTACCATCCCATCGTCATCGCCTGGGTCTCCAAGTCCCGGGCCGGTTCGGGCCGCGAGCTCGACGACGCCATGGGCATCCAGAGCGGCTCGGGGAACCTCGGCGTCGGGCTGGCCTATTTGACCGTCGGATTTCTGGCCCAAGGCTGGGGTTGGAAGACCCCTCTTCACATCTGGGCGGTCTTCGGCCTCCTCCTGGCCGGTCTCGGGACCTGGGCCCTGCGGGGCGTCTCGTCCCGGAGCGACGAGAGGCCGTCCCTGCGGCCGGCCGACTGGGCCCGCTCGCTCAGGGCGATCAAGAGGTTCATGCCGGGCTTTTTCTTCGGCGGCGCGGGCTGGTCGGTCGCCGTCTACTACGCCCCCTCGCTCCTCAACCACCGCTACGGCATCCCCATGGGCCAGACCGGCCTGTTCCTGGCCCTGTGGATCGGCCTCGGGACCCTGACCGGGTACGGCTACGGCGCCCTGAGCCGCCGTTTCGGCCGCAAGCCCGTCTTCATGGCCAGCCTGGGAGGCGCCGCGGCGGCGCTCTTCCTGCTCGGCTTCGCCCCGAGCAAAGGCCTGGCCGTCGCCGGCCTGCTCCTCTTCGGCGGCTTCCTGCTCATGACCTACCCGTCCCTGCACACCTTCGTCGGCTCGACCGTTCCGGCCTCGGGCCAGACCATGGCCTTCAGCTGGGTCAGCAACATCCAGCTCGTCTCGGGGGCCGTCGTCACGCTCGTCTCCGGCGTCCTGTCCGATCTCGTCGGGATTTGGTTTCCGTTCGTCTTCACCGGCGTCCTGACGGTCGCCGTGTTCCTCTTCTACGCGCCCCGCGGAGCGGAGTTCTTCGGCGCGCGGGAGAAGGGGGTGGGGGCGGGGCCGCTCGGGCGGGAAGGGACGGCCTGAGGCCTCAGGCCGCGCGGACCTGGCGCTCGAGCTTTTCCTGCTGCTCGCGGATCTCGGCCGGCAGCCGGCCCTTGTAGGGCTTGAGGAAGTCGCGGATGCCGTCGACCTCGGCCTTCCAGTCCCTGATGCGGACCTCGAACAGCTTCTCGAGCCGGTCCTTGGGCATGTCGAGCCCGGTCATGTCCAGGTCCTCGACGCGGGGCACGAGCCCGGCCGGGGTCTCGCGGGCCGGCACCGCGCCCGTGACGCGGTCGATGACCCACTTGAGGACGCGCATGTTGTCGCCGAAGCCGGGCCAGATGAACTTGCCCCGCTCGTCGGTCCGGAACCAGTTGACCGAGAAGATCCGCGGCGGGCGCGACATGCGGCTGCCCATGTTGAGATAATGGCGCCAGTAGTCGGCCATGTTGTAGCCGCAGAAGGGCAGCATGGCCATGGGGTCGCGGCGGACGACCCCGACCTGGCCGGTGGCCGCGGCCGTCGTCTCCGAGCCCATGCGGGCGCCCATGAACACGCCGTGGGCCCAGCTGAAGCTCTCCGTGACCAGGGGGATGAGGCTCGTCCGCCGGCCGCCGAAGATGATGGCCGAGATGGGCACGCCCCGAGGGTTCCCGGCCTCCTTGTCGAGCATCGGCGAGTTCATGATCTGGGCCGTGAACCGCGAGTTCGGGTGGGCCGCCTTGGTCCCCAGCGCCGGCGTCCAGGGCCGGCCCTGCCAGTCGAGGAGGTGCTCGGGGACCGGTCCGTCGATCCCTTCCCACCAGGGCTCGTTGGTGTCCGTGTTCAGGGCCACGTTGGTGAACAGGGTCGGGTTGAAGGCCCCCCGCCTGATGGTCTTCATCATGTTGGGGTTGGTCTTCATGGACGTCCCGGGGGCGACGCCGAAGTAGCCGGCCTCGGGGTTGATGGCCCAGAGCCGGCCGTCGGGCCCGATGTTGAGCCAGGCGATGTCGTCGCCCAGGGTCCAGACGCGGTAGCCGGGCAGGGCCGACTCCATCATGGCCAGGTTGGTCTTGCCGCAGGCGCTGGGCAGGGCGGCCGTGACGTAGGTCGTGTGCCCGCGGCTGTCCTCGATGCCCATGATGACCATGTGCTCGGCCAGCCAGCCCTGCTTGTAGCCGAGGAAGGAGCCGATGCGCAGGGAGACGCATTTCTTGCCGAGCAGGGCGTTGCCGCCGTAGCCCGAGCCGATGCTCCAGACTAGGCCCTCCTCGGGGAAATGCATGATGTATCGCCGGTCGGGGTCGAGGGTGCCGATGGAGTGGAAGCCCTTGACGAAGTCCTCGCGGTTGCGGAGCTTGTCCAGGATGGGCGTCCCGATGCGGGTCATGACGCGCATGCTGACGGCGACGTAGACCGAGTCCGTGACCATCAGGCAGGCCTTGGCGTAGGGGGAGTCGGGGTGGCCCATCATGTACGGGATGACGTACATCGTCCGCCCGGCCATGCAGCCGTCCGAGAGCTTGGCCATCATCTTCTTGGCCTTGCCGACGTCCATCCAGTTGTTGTTGGGGCCGGCGGCCTCCTTGGTCGGGTGGCAGACGAATGTCAGGTGCTCGACCCGGGCGACGTCGGTCGGGGAGGACCGGTGGAGGTAGGCCGTGGGCCAGTTCTTGTGATCCAGGGGCTGGAAGACGGGGCCGTTGAGGCGCTCCTCGTTCAGGCCGATCTCGAGCAGGCGCCAGGCCTCGCCCTCGGAGCCGTCGCACCAGTAGACCTTGGCCGGCTTGGCCAGGCGCTCCTGGTCCTCGGTCCAGCGTTCGGCGGCGGTCGACATGGAATCCGTCCTCGTTCTTTTCTATCAGTTACGTCGGGGCCTGTCAACGAGTCCGGGCCGCTGGGCCATGGTCCTCTCCCTTTTGGCCGGATTCCGCAGGGGATTTTACTCCTCCCCCGGATAATGTAAAATAGGAGACTGTTTTCAATCCTAAAGGAGTTCAAACCGATGAAAAAGTCCGAAGTTCTCCGCAAAGCCATCATGGAGCGCCGGGCCGTCGCCGTTCCCGGCTGCCACGACGCCCTCTCGGCCAGGGTCATCGAGAAGGCCGGCTTCGAGGCCATCCAGGTCTCCGGCTACGGCCTGGCCGGGTCCTACCTCGCCAAGCCCGACGTCGGGCTCGTCCGGATGAAGGACGTCCTCGATATGACCTGGAACATCGCCCAGTCCGTGTCGATCCCGGTCATGGCCGACGTCGACACCGGCGGCGGCAACGCCGTCAACGCCGCCTGGATCACCGAGCGGCTCATCGCCATGGGCGTCGCCGGCATGAACATCGAGGACCAGGTCTTCCCCAAGCGCTGCGGCCACATGGCCGGCAAGGAGGTCATCTCGGCCGAGGAGATGGCCGGCAAGATCCGGGCCTGCGCCGCGGTGCGCGATCGCCTCGACAAGGCCTTCATCATCAACGCCCGGACGGACGTCTTCGCCGGGATGGGGATCGACGAGGCCATCCGGCGCTGCAACGCGTACCTCGAGGCCGGGGCCGACCTGGCCTTCATCGACGGCATCAAGAGCCGGGCCGACATCGAGAAGGCCGTGAAGTCGATCAGGGGACCGCTCTCGGTCAACCTCATGGACGCCATCAGCGGCATGAAGACCGAGCTCGTCCCCATCCCCGAGCTCGCGAAGCTGGGCGTCGGCCGGGTCTCGATCCCGGTCGCCTCGATCATGGTCGCCCACAAGGCGCTGACGAACTTCTTCGCCGCCCTCAAGGCCTCGCCGACCGGGACCCTGCCGGGCCAGACGCAGTGGGTCTCGTCCTTCGAGGAGTACACCGATTTCGTCGGGCTCAAGGAATACCGGGCCATGGAGAACGAGTACCTGCCCTGCGAGCGCGTCGAAGAGAAGTACAAGGGAATAGCGAAAATAGTCGGCTAAAGAGCGGGCTAACTAAGTCCTTCTCCAGATATCTCGCAGGATTCCGGCTTCGAGCGCTCAGCCGTTATCCTGCCGGTCCGCGTCTAAGACTCCGCTCCCCGCCGGTCGGCTGATCAGCGGACGACGAGCCTGGTGAAGGGGAAGACGTAGGCCTGGAGGAGGACGAAGAGCCCCATCAGGGCGGCCAGGGCCAGGCTGTGGACGAAGACGTAGCGCAGAATCTCGCCCTCGTGGCCGTACCAGCGCGTGGCCGTCGAGGCCACGACGATGGACTGGGCGTCGATCATCTTGCCCATGACCCCGCCGGCGCTGTTGGCCGAGGCCATGAGCACGGGGCTCAGGCCGAGCTGCTCGGCCGAGATCTTCTGTAGGCTGCCGAAGAGGACGTTGGACGACGTGTCCGAGCCCGTCAGGGCCACGCCGAGCCACCCGAGCAGGGTCCCGAAGAACGGGTAGAGGACGCCCGTCCGGGCGAAAGCCAGCCCCAGCGTCGCGTCGAGGCCCGAATAGCGGGTGACATACCCCAGCGACAGCATCGCCGCCACGGTCAGGAGGGAGAACCGGACCCGCTTGAGCGTCCGGCCGTAGGCCTTGACGAGTTGGGCCGGCGAGAGGCCCATGAGCAGGCCCGAGACGACGGCCGCCGCGAAGATGCCCGTTCCCGTGAAGGACAATCCGTTGAACGCGAAGACGGCCGGCTCGGCCGCCCGGACGGCCACGACCGGGGGGACCCGGAAGACGAGCCGGTCCAGCCCGGCGACGGGCAGGCGGGCGGTCCAGAGCCCGTCGAGGAAGGCCTTCACCTGGGGGATGCCCCAGAGGAAGACGAAGGCGCTCAGGATGAGCCAGGGCATCCAGGCCCGGACGAGCTCCGCGGCGCTCCGCCGGACCGGGGCCCCGGCCTCTCCCTCTGCCGCCCCGCCCGCGGCGTCCCCGCAGATCGTCTTCGGGCGCCATCTCAACAGGAACAGGACCAGGGCGGCCATCGAGACGACGGCCGCGCCGACCCCCGCGAGCCAGGGGCCGTGCAGGTTCGAGATGAGGAACTGCGGCACGGCGAACGACACCCCGGCCACGAGAAGGGCCGGCCAGACCTCCCGCATCTTCCGGAACCCGCAGTAGGCCGCGACCAGCCAGAAGGGGATGAGCACGGAGAAGAACGGCAGCTGGCGCCCGACCATGGCGCCGAGGTCCCGGACGTCCAGGCCGGTCACCCCGGCCAGGGCGACGATGGGCGTGCCCAGGGCCCCGAAGGCCACCGGGGCCGTGTTGGCGACGAGCGACAGGCCCGACGCGGCCAGGGGCTCGAAGCCCAGGCCGATGAGGATGGCCGCCGTCACCGCGACCGGCGTGCCGAACCCGGCCGCGCCCTCGAAGAAGGCCCCGAACGAGAAGGCGATCAGCAGGAGCTGCAGGCGGCGGTCGCGGGTGACGCCGGTCAGGCTGTCGCGCATGACCGCGAACGAGCCCTTGGCGACGGTCAGGTCGTAGAGGAAGATGACGTTGAGGATGATCCAGCCGATGGGGAAGAGGCCGTAGGCGGCGCCCAGGCCGGCCGTGCGGGCGGCCATCCCGGCCGGCATGCCGAAGGCGAGGACCGCGACGCCGAGGGCCGCGCCGAGGCCGAGGAGGGCCGCGACGTGGGCCCGCAGGCGCAGGACGGCCAGCCCGCCGAGGAGCAGGACGATGGGCAGGGCGGCCGCGGCCGTCGAGAGCCAGGCCGCGCCGAGGGGATTATAGACCTGGTCCCAGCCCATCGTCAGAGCCTCCCGTCCGTCTCCTTGTGGAGGCGCTCGAAGAAGGCGGCCATGTAGCGGTGCCGGCCGGCGGCCAGGCGCCGGCCCTCCCGGGTCGTCATGCGGTCCTTGACCCGGCGGAGCTTGACCAGGTACTCGCGGTAGGCCGTGTCCTCGCGCGTGTAGGGCTTGGTCCTCTCGACGACGATGTCCTTGTCGTGGAGGCGGGCCCCGACCTCGCCGGCGAAGAGGAAGGCCCGGCCGACGCCCACGGCGCCGATGGAGTCGAGCTTGTCGGCGTCGAACAGGACCCGGGCCTCGAGCGAGCGCGGCGCGCCGCCGCGGCGGAAGCGGTGGGTCCGGATGCAGGGGACGACGGCCCGGACCGTGGCCGGGTCGCAGCCGCAGCGCTCGAGGATGCCCTTGGCCAGGCGGGCGCCGCTCCGGGCGTGGCAGACGCGGCCGCGCGAGCGGTCCTCCTCGCCCCGGCCGATGTCGTGGAGCAGGGCGGCCAGTTCGAGGACGCCCAGGTCGGCCTTCTCCCTGCGGCCGATGCGCAGGGAGAGCCGGCGGACGCGCTCCGTGTGGTCCGCGTCGTGGCTGCCGCGGGCGCCGTGGAAGAAGGCCGAGGCTTCCTTCCGGACGCGGGCGACGAGCGCGGCGGGGACCTTCCGGCTCATGGGTCGATGGCGTGGACGACCAGGCCGTCCTTGAGCTTGGGCTCGAACCAGGTCGACTTGGGGGGCATGATCTTGCCGGCGTCGGCGACGGCGAAGAGCTGCTCGACGGTCGTGGGGAAGAGGGAGAAGGCGACCCGGAAGCCGCCGGCCAGCTTCTTCTCGAGCCCGTCCGTGCCGCGGATGCCGCCGACGAAGTCGATGCGCTTGTCCGTCCGGGGGTCGGCGATGCCGAGCACGGGGGCCAGCAGGTTCCGCTGCAGGATGGACACGTCGAGGGACTCGATGGGGTCGGAGGGATTGAAGGCGCCGGGCTTGGTCTCCAGGGCGTACCAGACGCCGTCGAGGAGCATGGCGAAGTCCCGGCTCTTGGCGGGGACCTTGGGCCCGCCGGGCCGGACGACGAAGGACTCGCCGACGCGGGCCAGGAAGGCGGCCGGTTCGAGGCCGTTGAGGTCGCGGACGACGCGGTTGTAGGCCAGGATCTTCATCTGGCTGTGGGGAAAGATGACGGCCAGGAAGAAGTTGTCCTCCTCGTCGCCGGTCCGCCCGGGCCGCTCGGCGTCGCGCTTGACCTTGATCCGGGTGGCGGCGGCGGAGCGGTGGTGGCCGTCGGCGACGTAGAGCGCGGGCAGGGCCGCGAAGGCTTCCCGGATGCGGGCCACGAGCCCCGGCTCGTCGACGACGGTCACGATGTGGCGGACGCCGTCGTAGGTCGTGATGTCGACCTCGGGCGCCCGGGCCATGGTCTCGGCGACGAGGGCGTCGACGGCGTCCGAGCGCCGGTAGGTCAGGAAGACGGGGCCGGTCTGGGCGCCCAGCGTCTCGATGTGGCGCATCCGGTCGTTCTCCTTGTCGATCCGGGTCAGCTCGTGCTTCTTGATGACGTCGTCGAGGTAGTCCCGGCAGGAGGCGGCGGCGACCAGGCCGATCTGGACGTGGTCGCCCCAGACCTGCTTGTAGACGTAGAAGTTGCGGGTCGCGTCGGGCGCGATGACGCCCTCCCTCAGGAAACGGTCGTAGTTCTCCTTGCCCTTGGCGTAGACGGCGTCGGCGTACAGGTCGGTCCCGGGCGGCAGGTCGATCTCGGGCTTGCCGACGTGCAGGAACGAGTAGGGGTTCCCGGCCGCCAGCTCCCGGGCCTCCTCGGACGACAGGACGTCGTAAGGGGGGGCGGCGACGAGGGGCGCGAGGTCGCGGCGGGGACGGACGCCGCGGAACGGTTCGATGCGGGCCATGACATCCTCCGGAGTGACGTTGGCAAAGGGGGCATTATAGCACAGCGGCCGCGCCGCCGGGCAAGGCTCAGCCGCGGACGGCGTCGCGCCCGGCGGCCTTGGCCTGGTACATGGCCCGGTCGGCCCGGCTGATGAGGCCTTCGAGGTCCTCGTCCCCGTCGCGAACCAGCTCGGCCACCCCCAGGCTGATGGTCAGCGTCAGCGTGCCGCCGGCCGTCACGACGGTCATGTGGGAGATCTCCTGTCTCAGGCGCTCGGCCATGGCCAGGGCCTCGTCGCGGCCGGCCTCGGGCATGAGGACGATGAACTCCTCGCCGCCGTACCGGCAGACGACGTCCGTCGACCGGGTCGTCCGGGTGACGAGCTCGGCCATGACCCGCAGGACGTGGTCGCCGATGAGGTGGCCGTACTTGTCGTTGACGTCCTTGAAGTGGTCGATGTCGAAGAAGATGAGGGCCAGGGGCCGCTGGTAGCGCCGGGCCCGGCCGACCTCCTTCTCGCCCATCTTGAGGAAGGCCCGCCGGTTGTAATGGCCGGTCAGCTCGTCGGTCACGGCCTGCTTCTCGAACAGCTCGACCCGGCGGGCGTTGTCGAGGGCGATGGCGACCTGGCTGGCGAAGAGCTCGGCGACCCGGGCGTCCTGTTCGGAGAAGCGCCGCTCGCCGCGGTTGTAGAGGGCGATGAGCCCGATGGCCCGGTCGCCGAAGACGACCGGGACGCCGAGGAAGGAGCGCAGGTCGAGGTCCGGGCGCAGGGGCAGGAGGATGTCCTCGGGCTCGGCGATGGTCCCGATGAGGGGCCGCATGCGTTGGACGGCCTTCTGGCAGAGCCGCGAGCCGGCCAGGGGGTAGGACTCGCCGATGAGGTCGAGGGAGTCTTTGGGCCGGAGGATGCCGGCCAACTTCAGCTCCGGGCCCTCGACCGTCAGGAAGGCGCCGATGTCGTAGGCGATGACCCGCTTCAGAAGGTCGAGGATGAGGGCTGAGATCTGTCGGAAGTCGAGCTTCGAGCTCAGGGTCAGGCCCGCTTCCCTGAGCGTGTCGGCGACCCGGCGGGCCTCGACGGCCTCGGCCTCGGCCCGCTTGACCCGGGTGATGTCGTAGACGACGGCCACCCAGCCGGCGACGAATGAGCCGTGCCCGAGGAGAGGGGACACCCGGAGGTCGAAGACCCGCGTCCGGCTGTTCTCCTCCAGGACGACCTCGCGCTCGGAGGAGGCCGGCTCCTCGAGGCCGGCCCGCATGGCCGGCCAGCCGGCGAAGAGCTCGGCGGCTGGACGGCCCAGGATCCGCTGTTCGGGCAGGTCCTCGGCCGGGCCGCCGGCCTCGGCGATGAGGCGCCGGGCGGCCGGATTGGTGGCGGCCAGCCGGCCCTTCTCGTCGAGGATGATCAGGGACTCGCCCATGCTGTCGATGACCCGCTCGCGGGCCACCGGCAGGATGTCCACGAGCTGGAGCCGGAACATGGCCCAGAGCAGGAAGAAGCCGGCCACGGCGAAGCCGACGGGCGTGTAATCGTAGCCATGCTCCGCCCCGGCCAGGCCCGACAGGTAGACGGCGTTGCCCACCCAGGGCAGGGGGAAGGCCACGAGCAGGGACAGGGCCTGGCGGCGATGGATGCCCTTGAAGCGGAAGAAGGCCAGGACGAGGAAGACCGTCGTGAACGCCAGGAGGAGGTACGAGTAGCCGGCATGGACCCAGAAGAACGCGCCGTGCTCGTAGACGAGGAGCTGGTCCCGTATCCCCTCGGCCGCCCGATGGCCCGACCAGATGAGATGGTGCCGCTCGTTGGTGGCCGCCAGGACCACGGTCGCCAGCGGGACGATCCAGAGAGCGGCCCCCCGGACCGCGCCGAGGGCCGCGCCGGAGCGGAGGAAGCGGAGGGCGAAGAGGAACATCAGGACGGGCACGGCCGCGATGCCGACGTATTCGATCTTGGACAGCAGGATCTTGACCGCTTCCGCCGGGACGGCGGCTTCGAAGGCCGCGGCCAGGGACCAGACGAAGACGGCGGCCATGAGCAGGGCCAGCAGGCGGCCGACCGAGGTCACGGCCCGCTTCCAGGCGATGGCCGCCACGACGCCGGCGACGAAGGCCCCGGCGAAGAGGCTGAGGGCGTAGTAACCGACCTGCAGGCCCATGGCCGCTCCTACCCGGCGCTTTCCCTCTCGTGCTCGGGAACGAACGTGCCGGCGATCTCGAGGAAGTTCTCGACGACCTCCGGGTCGAACTGGGTCCCCGAGCAGGCGATGATCTCCTTGAGCGCGTAGCGGTGGGAAGCGGCCTTGCGGTAGGGCCGCTCCGAGGTGATGGAGTCGTACGTGTCGGCGATGGTCATGATGCGGGCGCCGAGGGGGATCTCCCGGCCCTTGAGGCGGTCCGGATAGCCCGTGCCGTCGTAGCGCTCGTGGTGGGCCCGGACGACCCGGGAGATCTCCTTGAGCTCGACGACCGGGCTGAGGATGGCCTCGCCCCGGACGGGGTGCTCCTTGATGAGATCGAACTCCTCCTTGGTCAGCTTGCCGGGTTTGTTGAGGATGCTCTCGGGCACGGCGATCTTGCCGACGTCGTGGAGCAGGGCGGCCAACTCGAGGTCGCCGAGCTCCTTCTCGCTGAAGCCCATCTTGGCGGCGATCTTCATCGAGAACTCCGTCACCCGGGTCGAGTGGTGGCGGGTGTACTCGTCCTTGGCGTCGATGGCCGAGGCCAGCGACTTGACCGTCGACAGGAACAGCGACCGCTGCTGATCGACCAGGTCCGAGGTCCGCCGCCGCAGGTTCGTATTGACCAGGGCCAGCTCGGCTTCCATCTGGCGCAGGCGCAGCTGGGCCCGGATGCGGGCCTTGAGCTCGGTCGAGTCGAAGGGCTTGGTGATGTAGTCGTCGGCGCCGGCCTTGATGCCTTCGTCGAGCATCTCGGCCCCCGTCCGGGCCGTGACCAGGATGATGGGGGTATGCTTGAGGGCCTCGTCGTTCTTGACCAGGCGCGAGAAGGCGTGGCCGTCCATGCCCGGCATCATGACGTCGCAGAGGACGAGGTCGGGGCTCTTGGCCCGCAGGAAGGCCAGGCCCTGCTCGGCCGAGGTGGCCAGCTCGAGGTCGAACTCGTCGGCCAGGAGCAGCGTCATGAGCTTGAGGACCTCGGGATTGTCGTCGATGCACAGGATCAGGGCGTCGTGGACCTTGGCCTCGTCGACCCGGCCGCCGGTGATGTCGACCTTCTCGAGGTCGACGAGCTGCAGGCGGCGGTAGTCCGTGACGATGTCCTGGACCCGCGGCTCTTCCGTGTCGGTCGTCCGCCGCTTGAGGCCGATGGGCAGGTCCTCGGAGCGCCGGTCGAGGACCTCCTCGTTGAAGTGCTCCTCGCCCTTGCGCATCTCGACGATGAACCGGGAGCCCTTGCCGAGCTCGCTCTCGGCCCGGATGGATCCCTTGTGGACGTTGACGATCTCCCGGGCCAGGGCCAGGCCGATGCCCGTGCCCTCCTGGGCCCGGGACTTGGACCCGTCGACCTGGGAGAAACGGTCGAAGATGGTCTCCAGCATGTTGTCCGGGATGCCGATGCCGGTATCCTCGACGGTCAGGGTGACCGTATGGTCCCGGTCCTCGACGTAGACCGTGATCTTGCCGCTTTTAGGGGTGAACTTGATGGCGTTGGACAGCAGGTTGAAGACGACCCTCTCGAACTGGTCGGGGTCGATGGTCAGGTCGACCGGGTGGGGCGGGTGCTGGAAGTAGAGCCGGAGCTGTTTCTGGTCGGCCATGGGCTTGGCCGAGGCCAAGAGGGGCGGCACGAACTCGACCAGGTTGACCGGCCGGACCTTGAGGCGCATCCGGCCCTCCTCGAGCTTGTTGAGGTCGAGGAGGTTGTTGATGAGTTTGAGCAGCTTGTAGCCGTTGCGCTGCATCGTGGCCAGGGTGTCATGGAGGGACGGCGAGAGCTTGCCCATGCGGCCCTCGAGCAGCGACTTCATGGGCGCCAGCATGAGCGTCAGCGGCGTCCGCAGCTCATGGTTGACGTTGGCGAAGAACTGGGTCTTGAGCTCGTCGAGGCTTTTGAGCTTCTCGTTGGATTCCTTGAGCTGGGCCGTGGTCTCCTCGAGCTGGAGGCGGCTGCGGAGCTCGCGGCGGCGGATGCTCTCCATGTAGGACGAGCCGATGGCCCCGACGACGATGATCGAAGAGAGGAAGGTCAGGTTGTTGATGATGAAGCGCCAGACCTGGACCTCCGTGCCGCCCATGGCCTTGAGCATCTCGGCGATGCCCTGGGCCTTGGGGCCGAAAAAGTAGCGCAGGACGCTGGGCACGGCGTACATGAGCCAGACCGAGACGTAGAGGTAGATCGTGTAGCGGAAGGCCAGGGGGATGAGCACGATCATGCCCATGACGATGATGTTCAGGCCCTGGTAGTAGCTGGTCAGGAAACCGCCCAGGAAGAAGATCATGATGGCGATGCCGGCGGCGTCGACGAGGGCCAGGGCGAGGGCCAGTTTCATGACGCCGTGGCTGGTCTTGATGCGGTTGAGGACGAGCAGGATGGCCCCGACCGCGGCCATGACCGTCAGCCGGAGGAGGAGGAAGGGCAGGAAGTACTTGGGCGCGTAGACGGCGTCCAGCCCGATGAAGCCGGCGTAGAGGGCCAGGCTGAGGAAGGCGGCCATCCGGGTCCGGCCCCGCAGGTCGTACTCCTGGTTCAGGCGGTCCTCGAACTGCGGGTCATATTTTTCCATTCGTGTCCCTCGCTTTGGCGACGTAGACGTAACCCTGGGGCGGCGTGCCGTAGGACGGCTGGAAGCGGAGGATGTCCCAACCCGTCTCCTCGAGCAGGCCCTCGAGCTTCTCGGGGTCGAAGAAGTCGAACGTGCCGGCCTCCTCGAGGTCGACGAGCTCCTGGGCGTCGTTGAGGAAGACCCGCAGGGACTCGATGAGCAGGGCCTTCGGCCGCTCCGGCGGCAGGGCCTCCTCGGGCGTGGCCTCGATCTTCTCGAGCAGGCGGGTGAACGGCCCGGAGGCGTCCGTGTCGGGCCGCATGCTCGACAGGACGAGGAGGCCGCCCGGCATGATGACCCGGCGGACCTCCTTGAGGGTCTCGAGGGGATCGAAGATGTAGGACAGGACGAGGCTCATGAGGACCTTGTTGTACCAGCCGGCCTTGACCGGCAGGTGGAAGGTGCCCTCGAGCGTGCCGGGCAGGATGAGGCGGCGGTAGTCCGGCCGGCCCTCGGCCAGGCCGCGGACGAACCGGGCGGCCCGGTTGAAGTCGGTGATGATGCGGTACTCCTGGAGGTCGAAGCGGGTCTTGAGCCAGTCGTCGTGGGCCGGGGTGATGCGCTCCCCGCGCAGGATCCGGTGGAGGCGCGGCGAGTAGTCCTCCCGGACCTTGATGGCGCTCTCGAGGGTCAGGTTCTCGACCCGCTCGGCCATTTCCTCGAACGTGCCGACCTCGCCGTCGAGGAAGCGCCGCACGGCCAGGTAGCGGCTCATCTCGAGGTCCAGGGCCAGGAGGTCGAACCGGCCCGGCTCGCGCAGGACCGGGAAGCGGGAGGTCAGCTTGCGGGCCGCCCTCTTCATGGCCTCGGGGATGAGGTCGGCCACGGTGATCTGCGACGGCAGTTCGCCGCCGGCCGCGAGGAGGTGCTCGACGAAGTTGCCGGTGCCGCCGCCGAGGTCGAGGAGCCGGTCCCCGGGCCGCAGCTCGAGGGCCCGGAGCTGGTCGCGCATGAGCTCCTGGTAGTCGTCCGACAGGGCCATGACGTCGAAGCCGAGGAGCTTGTCGTCGCCGATGAGGTAGCGCTTCCAGTAGCCGGTCCTGTTCTTGAGGTTGCGCGGCGGCAGGCGGTCCTTCTCGGCCCGGCGCAGGACCTCCATGTCCTTGCGGCCGGGCATGACCGGCTGGATGAGCCGCTTGTGGAGGAAGCGGTAGATGAGCGAGGTGATGGTCCCGAACAGCCGCAGGCCCTCCTTGGAGGTCCGGGCGTTGTGGCCGATGGGCACCGGGATGACCTCGCGCGGGGCGTTGGCCTGGACGCTCATGACGTCGCGGATGAACTCGGACTTGACCCAGTTGTCGAACTGGCCGTAGATCCAGGTGATGGGCAGATCGAGGTGGCGCATGTCCTCGCGGGCCTGCTCCAGGGTGGCCACGGCGTTGGCCACGCCGTCGGCGACGTAGGCGTCGACGTTGACGAGGTTGCCGAGGACGGGCATGACCCCGAGCTTGATGCCGAGCTGGTAGTGCTCGAGGAAGTCGAGGCCGCAGTTGACCCGGACCATGAGGTCGCGGAACTCGGGCGTTCCCATGCAGGCGATCCAGTAGTCGATCCGGCCGCGCTCCTTCTCGCTCCGCAGGACGATGCGGGCCTCGAGGGCCGAGAAGGAGAAGGTCAGCAGGACGACCGAGGAGGCCCGGACCTTGGGATTGGTCTGGAGCCAGTCGAGGACGGTGACGATGTCCGAGGCCCCCTGGCTGAAGTTCGTGTTGAGCATCTCGTAGGGGGGCTCGTGGGCCTCGGGATCGTTGTGGCTCTCGCCCTTTTTGCGGATGCCGTCGTAGCGGATGACGGCCAGCGGCTGGCCCAAGAGGCGGAAGTTCTCGCAGAGCGTCAGGGCCAGGCCGAACAGGACCTCCTTGGTCTTGCCGAAGGCCGGCGGGATGACGACGACCGGGACCGGCCGGTCGTCGAGCGGCAGGGAGGTGTTGAGGAGGCCGACGATCTCCTCGCCGCGGCGGTCCTCCAGGCGGACGACGTGCGGGGTCATCAGGCTCTGGCGGACGAAATCGGGCGTCGGGCCGGCCGGAGCCCGTCCCGGGACCTTGTCGGGGCGGGCGAAATCCGGGTCGGGGGGCTGGAAGGACGGGATGCTCTGGCGGCTGATGCCGAATTGGACGCCGTACTTCAGCCCCTGGCCCTCCCCGCCGCCGGTCCGGACGACGTGGCGGATCTCGCCGGTCTCCTCCCAGAGGCGTTTCTCGCCGTCGCAGACGGCCACGGTCTCCAGGGGCGTCCCCTTGAGGAGGACCGGGGCCCCGGGTTCGGCCACGAAGCTCAGGCCGTTCGGGCTGATGTCCGTGACGCGGCCCCGGACGACGCGGTCGAACGGGACCGGCAGGGGGATCTCGACCCGCAGGTCGCCGGCCGGGCTGATGCGCCGGTCGGCCCTCTTCTCCGAGTAGAACATGACCCGCGGGTAAAGGCAGACGAGCGACCGGCCGTCGGCCGCGATGCGGGCGATCATGGTCTCGAAGTTGTAGGTCGCGTAGCCGACCTGGTAGGAGACGAAGAGCAGGTCCGAGGTCTTGAACTTGACGTCGAGCTTCTCGCCCGCCAGGACGCACACCGACGGGGGGCGGATGTCGGCGAAGGCCAGGATCTCGGGATTGCCCGAGCGGGCCGGGACGGCCGCCACCTCGACCCGGCGGACGAGGGCCTCGCGCATGAGGGACTCGATCTTGACCGAGTCCGTGAACAGGACCATCTCGTCCGTGCGCAGGAAGGGGTAGCGGAGCTTGAGCTCGGCCAGGTCGCGGATGGCGACGTAGTCCGACATGAATTGGAGGAGCGACAGCCGGTCGGCGTTGTCGAGCGACTCGAACTCGACGGCCACGCCGCCGTGGTCGCTGTCTCGCCGGACGACGCGCCCGTTGACGGTGTACTGCCGCCCGTCGGGCAAGGTGATGCTCAGCGGCACGGCGGCGCCCTCGGGGAAGCCCGTCAGGGTCTTGAGGAACATGCCGTTCTCGCTGAGGTTGACCAGCTTGGCCTCGCCGTGGGGGCCGGTCTCGATGCGGACGTCGCGGGAGCCGTCGATGGTGATGCGCATGGAGGAGCGCTTCTCGCGCGAGCGCTGGGCGATGAGGAAGCTGATCTTGCGCCGCAGGGCCGCCGGATCGTCGGGTTTGGCCAGGCAGCAGTCGATGCGGCCGTAGCTGGCCAGGTCGATGGTCGCGCCGTTGCCGGGGCAGGCCGTCAGCAGGATCTTGATGATGGATTCGGAGCTTTTGAAGATCTCGTTGAGGAAGCGCAGCAGCTCCGTGCCCTTCATCCGGGGCAGGTCGTCGTTGACGACCAGGACGTTGACCTCGGGCAGGGCCTTGATGAGATGGATGGCTTCGACGCCGCTCGTCGTGGTGTGGACGGCGTAGATGTCCCTCAGGGCGCGCTGGAGCTTCTCGAGATAGGCCAAGTCGTCGTCGACGACCAGGACGACGGGCAGGCCGCCCGCCGGGGTCTTCTCGATCTGCTCTCTGGCCATGCTAGATGATCTTCTCCGGGGACCGCCCGAACTCCTTTAGTCGGGCGGAGCGGGGCCTTGGCGCGAAAAATCGCCGGGCCGCGGCCAGACCACCCCACCAAATTTTGTGCGACTCCATGCGTCTCCACACAAAATCTAGTATACAAGTTGTTTCCTGTCAAGGGTTTCTTGGCCGGAGCCCCCTGACGACGGCCTCCGCCGAGCGGGCGTAAAATCCGATGTCGAGACCCGAGCAGAGCAGGGTGTAGCCCTCCTCGAGGGCCTTGGCGGACGAAGCCAGATCGCCGCAGAACAGGCCGGCCGGGACCCGTCGGGCGGCGCAGGCCGCGGCCACCGCCGCGACGGCATCGCGGACGTCGGCGTCCTGGATGCGGCCGGGCTTGCCCAAGCTGGCCGAAAGGTCGTAGGGGCCGATGAAGACGGCGTCGACGCCCGGGACATCGAGGATCTCCCCGATGGCCCGGACGCCGTCGATGTGCTCGACCTGGGCGACCACGACCGTCCGGGCGTTGGCCGTCTCGACGTGTTCCTGGAAGCGGGCCCCGTAGCCGTTGGCCCGGCTGAAGCCGACGCTCCGGCCGCCTTCGGGGGGATATTTGGCCCAATGGACGGTCCGGGCCGCCTCGGCCGCGCCGTTGACGTGGGGGACGATGATGCCGGCCGCGCCGGTGTCCAGCGCTTTTTTAACCCACATCTCGCTCGTCTCGGGGACGCGGACGAGGCAGGCGCAGGGCTCCCGGGCGGCCTGGACCAGGCGCAGGACGTCGCCCGGGGCGAGAGGGCCGTGCTCCATGTCGAGGAAGAGCCAATCGAACCCGGCGGCCGAGGCGATCTCGGCCAGCTCGGGCGAAGGCAGGCTGATGAGCGTCCCGATGAGGCGTTCGCCGGCGAGGAGCCGGTCGCGGAAGGGCGCGCTCACCGGTGGAACTCCCGGCCGATATATCTCAAGCCGTCGACGATGCCCGTGCGCCAGTAGCTCCAGGTGTGCCCGCCGTCCCGGACCCGGAATTCGTGGGCGGCCTTGCGCGCGGACAGGGCCAGGTGCAGGGCGCAGTTGCCGGCGATGAGGAAGTCGTCGTCGCCGCAATCGATGTACAGGCGGATCTTCTTGAGGCTCTCCTCGGGCATGGTCCGGACGAGGTCGAGGGGGTTGTGGGCCCGGAAGTGGGCCGTCAGCCGATCCTTGCCCGAGAGGCCGGCCGCCCCGAACAGGGGGCCGAAGAGCCTGTCCCAGTTCTCCTGCTTCTGGCCGGCGACATCGTCGTCCGTCCAGACGGCGGCGCTGAAGGCGGCGCCGGCCGCGAACAGCTCCGGGTGGCGCAGGCAGTGGACGAGGGTGCCCCAGCCGCCCATGGACAGCCCGGCGATGCCCCGGAATTCCCGGGTGGGCCGCGTCCGGTACGTCTTGTCGATGTGGGGGATGAGCTCCTCGACGAACATGTCCTCCCAGCGGACCGCGCCCGCGGCGTCGTCGATGTACCAGGACACGCCTCCGTCCGGCATGACGATGATCATGGGCGGGATCTCCCGGGCGGCGATGGCCGCGTCGGCGGCCGGACCGATCTCGCCGAACTGGACCCAGCCGGACTCGTCGTCGGTGTAGCCGTGGAGCAGGTAGACGACGGGGTAGCGGCGGCCGGAGGCGGCGTAGTCGGGAGGCAGGTAGACGGCGAAGGCGACCTCGCGGCCGAGGACGCGGCTCTTGAGCGACAGGCCTTCCGAAACGGCCTGCCCGGCGGATGTCCGGGCGGCCGGCGCGGCGGACAGGGTCGCGGCCAGGACGAGCGGGACGAGGGCGGCCAGGGCCGCGAGGCGGGCGGCGGGACGGGGCATGGGGTCCTCCTTGTCGGCGGGCGTTCTCAGGGAATGATAGGAGCGTAGGCCGCCCCGGGTCAAGGCGCCGTCCTCTTGCGGAAGCTCAGCGAAATGCCGCCGCCCGAGGAGGGCTCGATCGTCGTGTCCATGAAGTCGAGGGCCCGGACCTGTTCGAGGAAGTCGCGGACGCCCTTCATGTAGCCCAGGCTGAGGACGTTGTGGACGGCGAAGCAGCCCCCGGGCGCGAGCTTGGGCAGGAGGGCCTTGAAATAGCTCGGCGTCCAGTTCTGGTCGGCGTCGATGAAGATGAGGTCGAACGGTCCCTCGAGCTCGCCGACGAGGGCGTGGGCGTCGGCCAGGCGGGCGTCGATGAGGCCGTCGAGGCCGGAGGCCTTGAAGTTGCGGCTCGCCGCCAGGTGGCGGAACTCGTCGATCTCGACCGTGACCAGGCGGCCGCCGGTCTTGCTGAGGGCCCAGGCCTGCCAGATGCCCGAGTGGCCGGTGGACGTGCCGATCTCGAGGACCCGGGTGTAGCGCTTCTTGAGGATGAGATCGTGGAGGAGCCGGCCGTCGGCCTCGGTGACGTTCTCCTGGCGCCACTGGTCCTTCTGGGCGGTCAGGAATTCGCGGACGCGGGCGTCGAGGGCCTGGGCGGGATCGGCGGCGGTCTGGGCGGCCGCGGCGAGGGTCAGGGCCGCGCCGAGGACGAGGAAGACCGCGATCCGTCTCATGGTTGGCCGCCCGATGGCAATATAGAGGATTCCCCCGGCCAATTCAACCCGGCGGGGGGGTAAAAAACGGGGGACACGTACCTGAGGTACGTGTCCCCCGGTGAAGAGCCTTACTTCTTGACTTCGGGAGGCTTGGCCATGGCCTCCTTGATCTGCTTGACGAGGTTGTCGTACTGCACGGTCGTGAAGCCCTCGTATTTCGCGGCCATGGGCTTGGCCAGCTCCACGGCCTTCTCGGCGGCGGTCAGGGCCTCGGGGTAGTTCTTGAGCTTGAACAGAATCTGGGCCAGGGTGAAATTGTTGTAGTAAGTGGGCGCGAGCTCGGCGGAATGCCGGACCGCCGCGAGGGCATTGTCGAGATTGGCGCCTTGACGCTGCCAGAACGCCGCGTAGGACGCGAGGGCCCCCGATTCTCCCCAATTCTTCTTGGCGAACTCGGGGCCGTAGATGGCCAGGGCCTTGTCCGTCTTCTTGAGACGGTTGTAGAGGCCGGCGACCTGGCTGAAGAAATAGGCGTTGGCGTCCTTCTTGGCCGTCAGGGCGGCCGCGGCGATGTCGGCCATCTCCTCGGCGCTGGCCAGGTTCTTGTCCTGGTCGAGCCAGAAAGTGGCGTAGCCGGTCAGGGCGAAGAGGACGTTCCGGAGATAGCCGTCGATGAAGTCCTTGCCGTACTCGTCACCGGCCTTGTCCGGTTCTTCCTTGAGGACGTAGAGATTGGCCAGGGCCTCCTGGTAGTCCGGGTTCTCCGGGTAGCCGGTCATCTCTTTGAGCTTCTCGGCCAGCCTCAGGCCCTTGTCGAGAGGTTCCTTGTCCCGGATGATGCGCTGGACGTAGGACGACAGGGCGTTCTTGTCGTCGGGGTACTTCTTCGTCCACTCCTCGAAGAACGCGCCGGCGTCCTCCTTGGAAGCCATCTGCCCGTAGTAATAGCCGAGATAGGAGTAGGCGTTCTTGACGTAAGGGCTCGCGGGATACTTGGCGATGAAGGTCCGCAACGGCGCCGGATCGGGCTTGCGCCCCATGGCCGTCTCCTGGGCCAGATGGAACTCGGCCGCCTCGACGTAGGTGACACTCGCCTTGAGGTCCTCGTCGTAATACGAGGCCGTCCGGCCGCCCAGGTCCATGGTCAGGATCTTCTTGTAAAGCTCGACGCTCTTGGCCGTCAGCTCGTCGGAATAGCGGCTGGCGCTCTTGCCGGCCAGCTTGAAGACGACCTCGACGTCGTTGGGGTCCTTGGCGTAGCGGGCGGTCAGGTCGCCGAAGGTGTCGACGCCGGAGAGCGACTTCTTGACCTTCTCGAGGAAGGCGTCGGCCGGCGGGCCGTAGCCGACGATCCAGTCGACCTCCCGGCCCGTCTTGTCGACGAACAGCTCGGTCGGCGTGGCGTTGATCTTGAACCGCTCGTAGACCGCGTCGCCGTTCTTGTCGCCGCGGATGGCGCGGTAAAGGACGACGTTGGTGTTGAGGAACTCGGCGTACTTGGGGTTGTCGTAGAACTGCTGAACCAGCAGTTTGCAGCCCCCTCAGCCACTCGAGTAGAAGTCGATGAGGATGAGCTTGTTCAGTTTCTGCGCCTGGGCCAGCGCCTCTTCGAACGGTCCCGTGAGGACCGTGGCCGTCTGGGCGGCGGCGAGGGAGGCGAGGAGGAGGAGCCCGGCGAGGACGGCGAACTTTTTCATGCGGCCCTCCGTGACGAAGGATGGTCGTTCCCGGCCAGGATACCGCAAACACGCCGGCAATGCAATATCAATAGCCGCCGCCCGGCCGGACCTTGCCCTTGAAGACCCGGTAGGCGAAGACGGTGTAGCCCGCGACGACGGGCATGCCGACGAGGGCGATGACGAGCATGACCTTGAGGGTCAGGGGGCTCGACGAGGCGTTGGCGACGGTCAGGCTCAGGGCCGGGTCGGTCGCCCGGACGAGATGGGGATAGTGGATCGCCCCGATCATCCCCCAGAGGCCGAGGAACGCGGCCGTGGAGAAGGCCAGGGCCCGGCCGTCGCGGCCGGTCTTGGCGGCCCCGGCGGCCAGGGCCAGTCCCGCCCAGACGACGGCCGAGAAGGCCCAAGCCGGGACGCTGCGGACCGCCTCCGGCCGATTGAGCAGGACCGCGGCGAAGGACAGGAGGAAGGCCGCGCCGGCGGCTCCGGCCAGGGTCCGGACGGCCTTCCGGGCCCGGTCGCGCAGGGCCCCCTCGCTCTTGAGGGCGGCGTAGGCGGCGCCGTGGACGAGGAACATAGCCAGGCCGAGGACGCCGAAGGCCAGGGGCAGGGGCCGGAGCAGGGTGAAGAACGTACCCGCGTACTCGCCCCGGGCGTCGAGGGGCACGCCGAGGACGACGTTGCCCAGGGCCACGCCGAAGAGCAGGGCCGGCAGGGCACTGCCGCCGACGAAGGCGGCCTCCCAGAACCGGCGGCGGGCCGGGTCGTGGGCCCGGAACTCGAGCGAGACGGCCCGCAGGATGAGCGAGAACAGGACCAGCATCAGGGCCAGGTAGAAGCCGCTGAAGACGGTCGCGTAGGCCGGGGGGAAGGCGGCGAACAGCGCCCCGCCGCCGGCCAGCAGCCAGACCTCGTTGCCGTCCCAGACCGGGCCGATGGCCCCGGTGAGGACGGACTTGTCCTCCTCGGTCCGGGCCAGGAACGGGAACAGGGCCCCGATCCCGAGGTCGAAGCCGTCCAGGACCGAATAGCCGGCCAGGAGGACGCCGATGAGCAGGAACCAGGCGTTCTGCAGGAAGCTCGCGGTCTCCATCACAGGGCTCCTTTCGCCGGGGCGGCCGTGTCCCCGTCGGGCCCGCTCCGGACCGTCCGCAGCACGACCTTGAGCCCGACCGCTGCGATGAGGGCATAGATGAGCGTGAACAGGACGAGCGAGAAGAGGACGTTGCCGGCCGGGACGACCGCCGAGGCCGCGTCGGCCGTCCTCAGGACCCTGTGGACGGCCCAGGGCTGGCGGCCGACCTCGGCGGCGATCCAGCCGAACTCGTTGGCCAGATAGGGCAGGGGCAAGGCGATCAGGAGCAGCTTCAGGAAGCCCCGGCTCGCGGGGAGCTTCTTCTTGACCGACAGCCAGGTCCCGGCCGCGCCCAGGGCGATGAAGGCCAGGCCGAGGAGGATCATGATGTGATAGCCGGCGAAGGGCAGGAGGACGGGCGGCCGGTCCTCCTTCGGGAACTCGTTGAGCCCCAGGACCCGGCCGTTCGGGTCGAAGTGGACCAGGAAGCTGAGCATCTTGGGGACGCGGACCGCCAGGAGGGTCCGCTCGTTCTTCGCGTCGGGGATGCCGAAGACCGTGAACGGGGCCCCGTCCGCCGTCTCCCAAAGGGCCTCGAAGGCGGCCATCTTCTCGGGCTGCGTCCGGGTCACCTGGATCGAGTGGGCGTGGCCCGAGCCGAGCTGGAGCACGGCCGCGACCGTGAACAGGACCAGGGCCGGCTTCATCAGGAGCGCCGCCTTTTCGGTCGAGCGGCCCTTGAGCATGAGCCAGGCGGCGACGGCCGCGGCGACGAGGGCGCCCGTCATCCAGCCGCCGAGGATGGTGTGGACGTAGCGGACGACGGTCGAGGGATTGAAGGCGGCGGCGAAGAAGTCCGTGAGCACGGCCCGTCCCCCCTCCATGCGGAAGCCGGCCGGGGTCTGCATCCAGGAGTTGGCGATGATGATCCACAGGCCGGACAGGTGGGCGCCGAGGAAGACCAGGAAGGCCGACAGCCGGTAGGTCTTGGGCTTGACCCGGCCGCGGCCGAAGACCAGGATGCCCAGGAAGACGGACTCGAGGAAGAACGAGAAGACGGCCTCGGCGGCCAGCGGCGCGCCGAAGATGTCGCCGACGGCCCGCGAGTAGGAGGCCCAGTTGTTGCCGAAGGCGAACTCGAGCGAGATGCCCGTGGCCACGCCCATGACGAAGACCGTGCCCAGGACCTTGACCATGTAGGCGGACAGGCGCTGATAGGCCTCGCTCCCGGTCCGGTGGTAGAGCGTCTCCAGGATGACGACGACGAAGGACAGGCCCAGCGTCGTCGGCGGGAACAGGAAATGGAACCCGGCGATGATCCCGAATTGGAGTCGGGCGAGGAACACGGCGTCCATGGTCTCCCTCCTTGTCCGGCGGGCGCACTATAGCCCGGCCGCGAGCCGGCTGTCAACGCCTCTCCCGGCGTTGTCCGCGGCCCCGGGTCGTGGTAGGATTAGGGCCGGACCGACCATGTCCCACGAAGACCTCCCGGCCGTCGACGCCGGTCGCAACGAGAAGAAGCGGGCCGCCCTGAACTCGGTGCTGGCCGCCCTGGGCCTGACCGGGATGAAGCTCGTCGTCGGCCTCCTCAGCGGCTCGCTGGGCATCCTGGCCGAGGCCGCCCATTCGGGGCTCGACCTGGTCGCGGCGATGATCACGTTCATCGCCGTCTCCGTTTCGGATCGCCCGGCCGACGACTCCCACCCCTACGGCCACGGCAAGGTCGAGAACTTCTCGGCCCTCATCGAGACGCTCCTGCTCTTCGTGACCTGCGCCTGGATCGTCTACGAGGCCGTGCAGCGCATCTTCTTCCGCGACGTCGCCGTCGAGCCCAGCGCCTGGGCCTTCCTCGTCGTCGTCGCATCGATCGTCATCGACCTCAGCCGGTCCCGCATGCTCTCCCGGGCGGCCAAGAAGCACCGCAGCCAGGCCCTCGAGGCCGATGCCCTCCATTTCTCGACCGACGTCTGGAGCTCGGCCGTCGTCCTGGCCGGCCTGACCCTCGTCTTCGTCGGCCAGAAGCTCCTGCCGGGCCGGGCCGCCCTGCTCAACCGGGCCGACGCCGTGGCCGCCCTGGCCGTGGCCTTCATCGTCCTTTTCGTCAGCTACCGTCTCGGCAAACGGACCATCGACGTCCTCCTCGACCGGGCCCCCGAGGGTTTGAAGGGGACGATCGCCGCCGCGGCCGACGAGATCGAGGGCGTCATCCGCGCGGGCCAGGTCCGTCTCCGCCAGTCCGGTCCCCTGACCTTCGTCGACATGACCATCGAGGTCGACCGCAACCTGACCCTCGAGCGGACCCACGCCATCGCCGAGAGCGTCGAGGCCCGCATCCAGGCCATCGTCCCGGGCGCCGACGTCGTCATCCACACCGATCCCCGCGAGGTCGAGCGGGAGTCCCTGGTCCGCCGCATCCGGGCCGTGGCCGAACGCAACCAGGTCCCCGTCCACAACGTCAGCGTCCACGACGACCGCGGCGAGCTCCACGTCGACCTCCACCTCGAGGTCGACGACCACCTCCTCCTCCACCAGGCCCACGACCTGGCCAGCCACATCGAGGGGGACCTGCGGACCGATATCCCGGCCATCAAACGGGTCAACACCCACATCGAATCGCGGGGCACGGGCATCGGCAGCGGCGAGGACGTCACGGCCGCGGAGGGCGGCCTCGTCGACCGGGTCCGCGAGGTCACCGACGGCATCGCCGGGCCTGGCCGCTGCCACAACATCCTCGTCCGGCGCCAAGCCGGGCGCCTGGCCGTGTCCCTCCACTGCGGTTTCGACGGCAACCTGCCGGTCGTCGAGGCCCACCGGCTGTCCTCGCGCATCGAGGAGGCCCTCAAGGCCGCCATGCCCGCGATCGAACGCGTCCTCGTCCACACGGAGCCGGAGCGCCGTTCCGATGGCTCAGGATAAGGCCCCGGCCACCCCCGCGGTGCGGGCCCTGCGGGCGGCCGGTGTGAGCTTCAGCGAGCACCCCTACGCCTACGTCGAACACGGCGGGACCGCCGCCTTCGCCGCCGCGGCCGGCGTCGACGAGCACGCCGTCATCAAGACCCTGGTCATGGAGGACGAGGCGCGCCGCCCCCTGGTCATCCTGATGCACGGAGACCGCGAGGTCTCGACCAAGGAGCTGGCCCGGACGCTCGGGGTCAAGTCGGTCCACCCCTGCGCGCCGGAAACGGCCGAGCGGCATTCCGGTTACCAGGTCGGCGGCACATCGCCTTTCGGCTTGCGCAAGCCCCTGCCGGTCTACGTCGAGGAGTCCATCCTGGCCTTACCGGTCGTCTACATCAACGGCGGGAAACGGGGGTTCATCGTCGGCCTGGCTCCCGCGGACCTCGTCCGGGTCCTCCGGCCGACGCCCGTCCGCGTCGCCATCCCCTGAGCCGGTCTAGGCCAGGAGCTCGCCGGTGATGACCGTCACGGCCCGGCCGGCGATCTTGACCCGGTCGCCGGCGAGCTTCAGATGGAGGACGCCGCCGCGGGCCGAGGCCTGGTAGGCCGTGAGAGCCGTTTTCCCCAGCTTCTTGGCCCAGTAGGGGACGAGGACCGTGTGCGACGAGCCCGTCACGGGGTCCTCGTCGACGCCGACGGCCGGGGCGAAGAAGCGGGAGACGAAGTCGAAGCGGCCGCCCGACGAGCGGGCCGTGACGATGACCCCGCGGGCCGGCAGTGTCCGCAGGACGGCCAGGTCCGGCCGGAGCCCGCGCACTGTCGCCTCGTCGGCGGCCTCGAAGATGACGTCCTCGGCGCTCATCCCGACATAGACCGGCTTGATGCCGAGCGCGCCGACGACGGCCTCGGTCCAATCCGGCGGCCGCGGCAGGGGCGGCCGGGCCGGGAAGTCGAGCTCGATGAGCTCGCCGTCCCGCCGGGCCGTCAGGAGCCCGCTCAGGGTCTCGAAGCGGGCCTCCCGGTCGGGGGCGAGCAGGCCCCGCTCCCACAGGATGTGGGCCGTGGCCAGGGTCGCGTGGCCGCAGAGCCGGACCTCGACCGCGGGCGTGAACCAGCGCAGCCGGTAGCCGTCGCCCTCGGGGAGCGGAAAGGCCGTCTCGGCCAGATTCATCTCGGCGGCGACGCTCTGCATCCAGGCCGCCTCGGCCGGCCCGCGGAGCAGGCACACGCCTGCGGGATTGCCCATGAACGGCCCGTCCGCGAACGCGTCGACTTGGAAGATGGGGATGGCCATGGGGTTTCTCTCCTCGTTTCGATCGGACCCCCAGGATAGCACAATTGCCAAGGCCGCTCATCCGGTCTATGATAGTCGCCTTTCAGAAAGGACGGACATGGACGAACGGACCAAGCCCTCTCCCTACGACGCCCCCGAGCTCTACGACCTCCTCTTCGACTCGCTCGACTTCGACGTCCCCTTCTGGAGGGAGGCGGCCCGTTCGGCCGGCGGCCCCGTCCTCGAGGCGGCCTGCGGCACCGGCCGGCTCCTGCTGCCCATCCTCCGGGCGGGGATCGAGGCCGAGGGCTTCGACGCCAGCGGGCCGATGGTCCGGCGCCTGCGCGAGAAGGCTGCCGCGGCCGGTCTCCCGGTCCGGGCCGAGGTGGCCGACATGCGTTCGTTCGACATGGGCCGCCGCTACGCCCTGGTCTTCTGCGGCTTCAACGGCTTCGCCCACTGCGAGACGCCGTCCGACCAGCTGGCCTTCCTCCGGGCGGCCTTCCGGCATGTCGCGCCGGGCGGCGCCCTCGTCCTGCACATGTCCTATCCCGGTCCGGCCTACTGGTTAGAGCCGGAGGGGAAGGCCGTGCTCGAGCACGAGGTCGTCCTGCCCGGCGGGGGCAAGGTCCAGATGTGGGACAACCGGAAGAAGGACCCCGTCGCCCAGAGACAGGAGTCCGACGTGGAGATCTGGGAGCTCGGCCCGGACGACCGCCCCACGGCCGTGCACCGTTTCCGGACCGTCCAGCGCTGGGTCTATCCTTTCGAGCTCGAGCTCCTGTTCGCGGCGGCCGGGTTCGCCCGCTGGGAGATCCTCGGCGGCTTCGACGGCCGGCCCCTGCGCGCCCCGGACGACCAGATGATCGCCCGGGCCTTCCGGGACTGAGGCCCTCCCGGCCTGGACTTTTCGGCGGCCCGGGTCTATCCTTGGCGGCGACGGGAGGCCGCGATGAAGGACTTGCCGCTCCGTTCCGTTCTCGCCTGGACCGTCGCCCTGGCCCTTGTCTGGGGCGGGGCCGCCTGCACGGCCGACACCGCGCCCGAGCCCGGCGCCGACCTGGAGGTCGAGGTCTCCGGGACCCCCGTCCTGCGGACCGTCGAGCCGGGGCTCGTCTTCGGGGCCAATCTCGGGGCCTGGGTCGCGTCCGACAAGCTCGACGCCGGGACCCGGAACCTGCTCCGGGCCCTGCGTCCCTCGATGGCCCGTTTCCCCGGCGGCAACATCTCCAACAATTACTGCTGGCCCGAACAGAAGGTCAGCGGCAACGACCACCTCGTCTGGGAGGACTGGAGCTGGGGCACGGACGTCGACGATTACATCGCCTTTTTGAAAACGGCCGGCTGCGCGCCGATGTTCTCGCTCAACCCTTTCGACCATGCGATCGACGGCGAGACCCATCTCGCGGCGGACGAGGCCGGCGCCCTGGCCGCCACGCTCGCGGCCGAGGGCCTGGCCGGCGGCTTCTTCGAGGTCGGCAACGAGAACGACGGGTCCTGGAACCCCATGCTCACGGTCCCGGAGTACACCGACCGGTTCGTCCTCCTGGCCGAAGCCGTCAAGGCGGCCGATCCGGCGGCGCGGCTCCTGGGCCCGGTCATGGACTACGCGAGACTCGGCGAGTTCCTCGACCGGCTCGACCTCGCCGGCGGCACCGGCCTGCTTGACTTCGTCAGCTACCACCGCTACGGCGGCTGGATCTCGAACGGCAACACCGCCGGCATCGACCTCGACGACCCCCAGGCCTACGGCGACGGCCTCGAGGCCCTGCGCGCCGCGCTCGACGCCCGCGGCCTGCAGAGGGTCAGGATCGCCGTGACCGAGATCAACGCGGCCATCTGGGACACCGGCTGCACGCGGGACCAGTTCACGATCAAGCAGGCCATCTGGCTGGCCGACGCCCTGGGCGTCTCGCTCGTCCACGCCGACGCCGCCAACGTCTGGATCCACCTCCACCCGGGGACGGACCCGCACAGCCTCATCGACAGCGACGTCACGCCGCCCGCGCCGACGAAGAACTATTGGCCGGTGTATCTCGCCGCCCAGACCCTGGCCGGGGCCGATCCCGCGGCGCCGGTCGAGGTCCTGACCGTCCGTTTCGGCGCCGGGGCCGCGGGCCTCGCCGGGTACGCCGCGCGCAAGGCGGACGGGAGCGTGGGGGTCATGCTGGTCAACAAGTCCGACACCGGGATCGATGTCTCCCTGACACCGCCCGCGGCGCCGAGGGCCGTCACCGGCCGGGTCCTCGACGGCGCCTCCTACGGCGCCGGGACGGGCCCGGTCACCCTGGCTGTGCGGCTCGAGTCGGGCCGGGCCCGGTTCACTCTGCCCGGCCTGTCGATCGCCGGCCTCGATCTCCGCTGAGCCGTCAGAGCTTGAGCAGGGCCCGGCCGAGAATGACACTGACGGCCGAGACCGAGCCGCCGAGCACCGTGCCCCAGACGAGGTCGACGACCGTGACGACGACCGGCCAGTCCTTGACGGTGGCCTGGTTGGTCAGGTCGTAGGTGGCGTAGGACACCAAACCCAGGAAGGCCCCGAGGAGGAGCCCCTTGAGCGGCGATCCGGCCAGGACCCCGGGCCGGACGGCGAAGACGACCAGGCCGGCGATGAACAGCAGGTAGAACAGGATGGCCGCCGGCCAGACGACTTTAGGCGCCATCAGGTAGCCCAGATGCTTGCGGTAGAAGCCCTTGGCCACGACCCCCAGCCAGACCATGTCGATGGCGAAGAAGACGGCCCAGGTGATGAGATAGAGCAGGACCGATTGCCGAAAGCTCATTTCTTGACCTCCTCGGACTTCTTGTAGAGCGGGGTCACGTCGCGCTTGCCTCTCTCGAGGTAGGGGACGCCCTTTTCCATCCACTCCGGCCGGGGCTTGCCCAGCAGGAAATGGTCGAAGAACTCGTCCTGGTGGACGGTCCAGTGCTTCTGGTTCTCACGCTCGCGCAGCCCGTGCTTCTCGCCGTTGTAGTTGAACATGTAGGCCTCTTTGCCGAGCCGGCGGAGGGCGGCGAAGAACTCGATGCCCTGGTACCAGGGCACGGCGTCGTCCTCGTCGTTGTGGATCGAGAGGTAGGGCGTCCGCACCCGCTCGGCCCAGAAGACCGGCGAGTTCTCCAAGTACTGGAGGACCCGGGCGAAGAGAGGCGCCCCGATGCGGCTCTGGGTCTTCTCGTACTGGAACTCGCGGACCATGCCCGAGCCCCAGCGGATGCCGCCGTAGGCGCTGGTCATGTTGGAGACCGAGGCCCCGGCCTGCACGGCGGCGAACATGTCGGTCTGGGTGACCATGTAGGTGATCTGATAGCCGCCCCAGCTGTGGCCCTGGATGCCGATCCGCTCGGGATCGATGAAGCCCATGCCGACGACCTTCTGGACGGCCGGCAGGACGCACTTCATCGCGCTCGCGCCGGGATAGCCGATCTCGTAGACGATGTCGGGGCTGAGGATGACGTAGCCGTTGCTGGCGTAGCGGGTGAAATTGATGCTCGTGCCCGGCGAAGGGGCGTAGTAGCGGTGCAGGCCGACGGCCTGGGTCTCATAGATGTAGACCATGAGCGGGTACTTCTTGGCCGGGTCGAAGTCCTCGGGCTTGATCAGGACGGCCGGCAGGACCTTGCCGTCCGCGTTCGTGTACTCGATGAGCTCGGCCTTGCCCCAGTTGTACTCGGCCTGTTGGGGGTTGGCGACGCTGACCTTGCGGGCCTCGGCCAGGTCCGGGCCGCTCACCCAGAGGTCGGGGAACTCGTCGAAGCGCTGCTCGGTACGGACGTAGACGTCGGCGTTCTTGGCCTTCAGCAGGCCTCCGCTGCCGCCGCCGCGCGGGTTGAACGAGGCGAGCTGCTTGTCCGACATGATGATCTTTACGGGATCGGCGGCCGGACCCGAGAGGTCGACGCGGTAGGCCCCCGTGGCCCAAGTGCTCTCGTGGGTGGCCTGCAGGATGATCGGGCCCGCGGCCGGCACGGCCGGCTTGTCCGGGTCGAGGTGGACGTAACGGTAGACGATCTTGTCGCGGCGGCCCGACCCGTTCGTGGCCATCCGGCCCTGCGCACCGTCCGGCGCCAGCTCCCAGATGTCGTAGCGGTCGTAGACGAGGATCGACCTGTCGCCGTCGGTCCAGCCGGCCACGCCGTAGGGGGAGGGATCGCTCGGGGAGTCGTTCTCCTCGTCGGCGAAGGCGACGCCGAGCTTCGCGGTCAGGTTGAAGGTCTTGCCGTCGGCGAGACGGTAGGCGTACCAGTCGTCGCCTTCGCTGCGATAGTAGGAGAGCCAGGCGCCGCCGGGGGACAGGCGGGCGCCGTACGGGGTCTTTTCGAGAACCCTCTTCTTCGAGCCGTCGCTCACGCTGACGAGGAAGACATCCGCATAGCCCTGGTCCCAGGACTCGAGTTGGCGGTAAGGAAGGTCGGAAGAGCCGAGAGCCACCTTGGCGTCCTCCGACAGCGTGATATCCGGGACTTCGGGCGTGGCCAGCTGGACGAATCTCCTGTCCTTGGGCCCGAGGTGCATGACGCACATCAGGGACCGCTTCTTCTCATCCTCCGCCTGGACTTTTTGCTTAGGCTGAAGGTAAGGGTCCTTCCAGTTCCAGATGTCGACCTTGACCGGCTCGGGCGCGTCTTTGGGCTCGGGCTTGGGGACGGCGGCGATGCCGAAGAAGAGGCGGCCGCCGTCCTTGGAGAACTGCAGCCGGCCGTTCTCGCTGACGGCCATGCCGGCCGGGAAGCCCTTGGCCTGGGCCGGGACGAGCTCGGACGCGGCGGAAACGGCGACGAGCTCGACGGCGGCGGAAGAGGACTTGTGGGCTTTGGCGACGACCTTGCCCGTGCCTTCGGCCGTCGACCAGTGGTAGAGCTTGAAGGCGGGCTTGTCGGCCTTGTAGTCGTCGCGGTCGCTGACGAAGGCCAGCTGGCCGCCCTTCTCGTCGAAGGTCAGATTCCTGTAATTGCCGAGGCCCTTGAGCAGGGCCACGGTCCGACCCGCGGCGGCCTCGAGGGCGAAGGCGCCGTCGTTCTCGGGCGTCTTCGAGGACGCGCCGTAGGCCAGCCAGGTGCCCGGCTTGTTCCAGGCGTACTCGACGACCTCGGCGATCCGCGTCTCCTTGCCGGTGGCCAGCTCGCGGACGACGAGCTCGGTGCCGGGCTCCTTCTTCTTCTCCTCTTTCTTGGGCTCGTCGGTCTTGGGCGCCTCCGGGCCGGGAGCGGCCTTGACCTCGGGCTTGGCCTCGGGCTTGGCGGGCGGCTCCTTCCTGGCCTCCTCCGCCTTGGCCTCGTCCTTCTTCTCGTCCGGCTTTTTCAGCGGCGGCTCGAGGAGGTAGGCCACGAAGGCGCCGGAGTCCTCGGCGACCTTGAAGCTCTTGACCCGCTCGACCGTCGTCACCCGGCCCGTGGCCAGGTCCATGATCCCGAGGCCGCCCTTGGGCTGTTCCTCGGGCTTCTTCTTGTCCTTCTTGGCCTTGTCGACCTCGGCCTTGACCGGGGCGACCGTGAAAACGGCGAACTTCCCGTCGGCCGTCAGCACCGCCCCGCGGCCGCGCGCGGCCCGGTGCTCCTTGTCCGTCTTCAGGTCGCGGACGACGAGCTCGCCGTCCCCGTCCTGCGGGACGAGGGCGTAGGCGAGCCAGCGCCCGTCGCGCGAGAGCTGGGTCCCCTGGATGGAGCGCCAGCCGTCGTAGGCGTCGTAGCTCAAGGGTTTCTTGGCCCCCGCCGCCGCGCCGCCCATCAGGGACAGGGCCAGGGCCAGGACGAGGACGGCGAGGACGGACTTCGAGGTCGCGGACGAAGGCGTCATGATGTTCCCCCGCGGAGTGGAATGCTCGGGCCGTGGGCCATGAGACGTCGAGTATACAGGCGGGTCCCGGCCGCGTCAACGCGGCCTCAGCGGCGGACGAGGAGCAGGGCGTCGCCGACCGGGCGCTCGCCGGTGAGGTCGGACGGGCCGTTGACGACCCGGCCGCCGACGACCATGGTCGTGGAGCCGCCGCCGTCCATGTTGAGAGCCTCGACGGCGCCGAGCTCGCCGATGAGCGCGGCCAGCTCGGCGATGCTCATGCCGACGCTATGCTCGGGCTGGCGGCCGTCGACGGTGACCAGCAGGAGGCGGCCGTCGGCCCGGACTCCGACGGCCGTCCGGGGGTGGCGGGACTCGGCGAAACCCGCGGCATAAACGCCGGGATCGGCGGCCGGGGGGCGCCCGCCGGCGAGCAGGCGCGGCCCGCCGCCGAGGACGAAATCGGGCGGGAAGCCCGGCTGGGGAGAGAGCCGGACGTCCGCCCGGACCTCGGCCCGGGCCCCGGGCGGCAGACGGTCCCGAAGCCAGGCGGCGGCGCCGCCGTGGCCCGACAGGACAGCCCCGCCGCGGGGGATGGCCGTATCGCCCCGGCCGTCCCGCGCGGCCGCGACCCGCCCGTTCTCGAGGACGGCTTCGGCCCCGTTCGGGCCGGTCAGGGTGGTCGTCCCGAACTCGGGCGTGAACAGGATGAGCTCGCCGTCGAGACGGGGCCGGTTGAAGCCGTCGATCGGGCGCTTGGCCGTCCGCCCCGCCGCGACCTCGGCCCGCAGCGCGACGTCGACGACGGCGAGCCGGGTCCGGGCGCCGCGGTTGGACACGGCCAGGCCCGGCCGGCGGCGGGAGGGCTCGCTGAGGACCTTGCCGGCCGCGATGACGACGCCTCCCGGCTCGCCCTTGTACGGCCCGTCGGTCCGGAAGTAGCCGCCGTTGACGCCGGCCAGGGCGCCCAGGCGGCGGGCCATCGAGCTCGTCGTCTCCGTCCCCGCGATCCGGTCGTGGGCCCGGCCCAGGACGAGCCGGGTCCGGGCCGGGTCGGCGACGAGGACGTGGATGATCCAGCGGTCCGGGCCCAGGCCGACGCCGAAATCGCCGCGGCGGATCTCGATGTGCTCGAGCCCGGGGGCGACGATCTTCGAGCGCCGGGTCTCGGGCGGTCCCGACGGGCCGGCGGCGCAAAGGAGCGATATCTCCGCCAGGACGGCCAGGACGGCCAGGGCGGGAACGCTCGCCGGCCGGAGCCGGCCCCGGCGCGGGCCCGAGGGCGAGAGGATCATCCCGGCCCGCCCTTCCCGGTCACCCCGTGAAGTAGAGGTAGGCGCCGAGGATCAGGGCCAGGACGATCGCGGAGGCGACGACGTCGGCCGCGGTCCAGCTGGCCCGCGACTCCTTCCGGTGCTCGGCCGTGACCGTGCCGTAGGTCAGCCCGCTGATCCTCTCGTAGGCCGGCTTCTCGGTCAGCAGGCTGACGACGACCATGACCAGGGCGCTGACGATGAAGATGAGCAGGCTGTAGTACTGGAAGAAGATGTGGTTGACGACCCATAGGAACGAGCCCTCGGCGTAGGCGAAGCCGCTCGCGAGCTTGACCGGCGTGTCGACGGCCAGGCGGAACAGGCCCATGGCGAAGCCCGTGCCGAGGGCGGCCAGGCAGCCTTTGGCGTTGAGCCGCTTCCAGAAGACGCCGAAGAAGAAGACGACGAAGATGGGCGGGGCCAGGTAGGATTGGACGCCCTGGAGGTAGTCGTAGAGGCCGCGGCCGCCGCGGATGACCGGGATCCAGAGCAGGCCGATGAGGACCATGACGCCGGTGGCTACGCGGCCGATCCAGACCAGGCGCTCCTGGGTCACCTTGGGCCGCAGGCGCTGGTAGAAATCCATGGTGAAGAGGGTGGCCGCGGCGTTGAAGGCCCCGGCCAGCGAGCTCATCAGGGCGGCCAGGAGCCCGGCCACGACCATGCCCCGGACCCCGATCGGCAGCACCGTGGCCACCAGCATCGGGAAGGCCTTCTGGGCGTTGGCCCGGACGAGCTCGGTCCCGCCCTGGAAAAGCTCCTGCTGGAGGGCGGCGCTCTGGCCGCTCTTGGCCAGGGCGAAGGCGATCATGCCCGGGATGATGAAGATGAAGACGGGCAGGAGCTTGAAGAAGGCGGCCGCGATCGAGCCCCGCCGGGCCTGGCGCTGGTCCGGGGCGCCGAGGACGCGCTGGACGATGTACTGGTCCGTGCACCAGTACCACAGCCCGATGATGGGGGCGCAGAAGAGCATGCCGATCCAGGGGTAGTTGTCGTTGAAGTACCAGGCCATCCGGCCGGCCTCGTGGACGGGCGCCCAGGTGCCCTGGACGCCGGCCGGGACGAGGGGCTTCCAGAGGTTGAACATCTCGCCGCCGGCGATGTCGCGCAGGGCCCCCCATCCGCCGAGGGCCTTGAGGCCGAAGAAGGTCACCAGGCCCGCGCCGACGATGAGGATGAAGGTCTGCAGGGCCTCGGTGTAGGCCACGGCCTTGAGCCCGCCCATGACCGTGTACAGGCCGGTGATGACGATGACCAGGATGGAGCCGATCCAGAAGCTGTCCAGGCCGAACCAGTTGAGCTCGGGCAGCAGGACGCTGAAGACGACGCCGCCGGCGAAGATGCCGACGGCCAGCTTGGTCAGGACGTAGGCCACGAGGGAGATGACCGACAGGACCGTCCGGGCCGCCGGCGAGAAGCGCCGCTCCAGGAACTCGGGCATGGTGAAGACCCGCGAGCGCATGTAGAACGGCACCATGACCCAGCCCAGGACGAGCAGGCACCAGGCGTGCAATTCATAGTGGGCCATGGCCACGCCGTCGGTCGCGCCCGAACCGGCCAGGCCGACGAGGTGTTCGGCCCCGATGTTCGAGGCGAAGATGGAGGCCCCGACGATGAGCCAGCCGAGGTTGCGGCCGGCCAGGAAGTACTCGTCGGAGGTGTTCTGCTTCTGGCGCATGACCTTCCAGGCCAGGCCCAGGATGATCCCGAAATAGGCGGCGACGATGATCCAGTCGAGGGGTTTCAGCACGCTCATGTCCGCTCCTTGGGCGCAGGTTGCGCGGCCGGGGCCGATTTTACCTCACCCCGGTCCTTTCATGAAAGGACAATTGTCGGAACTCCATCTTCTCGGCTGAGCTCGGGATATCGCCCCTTGCCCCCGCCTACGGGGAGCGGACTCCTGGAAGCGGACCTCAGAATCACGGCCGAGCGCTCGAGGCCGGGATTCTGGGAGATATCCGGAAAAATCGCCCTCAAGAGATCTCCCAGCGCCGCCCCTCTGTGTCGCTTCGGGCCGGCGCTGATGGTCGCTTCGGGGACTCCGCTCCCTGCCGGTCCCCCCTCCCTCACGGGGGCCTTGGGTCGACACCCCTCGCCGCCTCGCGATGGAGTTATTGACAATTGTTCAATCGGTCAATCGTCATCATCGGCGACGAGGGTGACGGCCCAGGCGGGGTAGGGCGCGGCGCTCCCCTTGACGGAGTGCCAGATGATGCGGTTGAGGGTGTCCTCGGGGCAGGCGTCGATCCGCCGGAAGTTCAGGCGCGCGGAGATCGCGGCGTGGCGACGGAGCAGGGGGTCGGCGATCTGGTCCTTGGGGGGGTTCATCGTGTCGAGCCCGATCCGGTTGGGCACGGCCTCGAAGGGCGCGAAGTCGGGCGTGCCCGTGAAGCAGTCGAACATCGGTGTGGCCGCGGCGTCGAACTGGTTCATCGGCGGCAGGCCCAGGATCTGCTCGATCGTCCGCAGCAGGCTGGTCGTGTTGTATTGGGTCGAGACGACCGCGCCGCGCTTGGTGTAGGGGCTGGCGCAGTAGGCCGTGGTCCGGTAGCCGCTGACGTGGTCCCAGCCGTTCTGGGGGTCGTCCTCGATGCCGAAGACGACCGTTTCCTTCCAGAACGAGCTGCGGCTGAAGGCCTGGACGATGCGGCCGAAGGCCAGGTCGTTGTCGGCGACGCAGGCCTCGGGCGTC
Organism: Candidatus Aminicenantota bacterium; assembly: GCA_017999365.1. Classification (GTDB taxonomy): domain Bacteria; phylum Acidobacteriota; class Aminicenantia; order Aminicenantales; family Saccharicenantaceae; genus RBG-16-66-30. Next base: position 328,940 of record JAGNLW010000003.1, on the reverse strand, counting down.
GGCGACCCCTCGCTCGTGCCGCTGGTGTGGTCGTCCGGCAGGCAGACCAGGATGAGCCCCGGCATGCGGCCTTCGGCCTCCCACTTGGCGATCTGCTCCTCGATGTAACGGGCCCGCCACTGGTCAGGGACGGCCATGTTCCAGCCGACCGTGTCGGTGGGCGAGAACGCGGCCACCGTGGGGATGGCCGGGACGGAGGCGACGCGGACCAGGCCGCGGCCGTGCCGGTATTCATCCCAGTAGTCGGCCCACTTCGGCGCGTCCTCGCGGGCCGGGTCGGTCCAGCCGCAGGCCTGCATGGTGAACTCGCCGAAGTTCCAGAGCGTGATCCCGTGCTTCAGGGCGTTGTCCCAGATGAAGCCGCTCGGCGCGTAGGCCAGGGCGTCGACCTCGTCGGGCCCCATGCCGTCCGGGTAGCTGCGGGGCCAGCCGGCGAAGGAGCGCTCGAGGTAGTCCGTGCCGAAGGCCGTCGTCGACCACTGGTGGCCGTCGGCGCTGAGGATGCCGCTGCAGTAGGTGTTGTCGAGGAGGACAAAATCGCGGACGAGCTTGTGCTGGTTGGGCGTGACCTCCTCGCCGAAGACGCACAGGGCGGGATCGCCGTTGCCGGCGGCCACGTCGCCGAGGACTTGGTCGTAGGTCCGGTTCTCCTTGATGACGTAGACGACGTGCTTGAAGACGCTGGGCTCGCCGATGCGCTCCGGCACGGGCCGGGCCGGTTGGCCGGGCCGGGGCTTGCGCAGGGCCTCGGCGACGCGCTCCCGGCGGAAGTTGGCGGTGACGATGTCTGTCATCTCCCAGAGCTCTTTCTGCCGGGGCTCGCGGAAGATCGACACCGAGCCGGTGTATTGGTGGGAGTTGAAGCCCGGAGCGCCCGACGGCCTCGATTCGGCCGGCTCCGCGGCGTGGCCCTTGATGTTGGCGACGCACAGGGCGCCGCGCTTGGCGTCATAGACGACCGCGCCCGGGAACCAGCCGACGGGGATGAGCCCTTTGAGGCGGGACTTCCTCTTCTTGGGGCTGAACTTGATGGCGGCCACGGCGTTCTGGGTGCCGTTGGCGGCGTAGAGCGTCTTGCCGTTCGGGGCGAAGGCCAGGGCGTTGGGCGAGGCCCCGAACAGGTCGGCCGGCGAGGCCTTGGCCCAGACGGTCTCGACGACGGCGTCCTTGGCCGTGTCGATGACGCTGAGCGTGTCCGCGGCGGCGTTGGCGCAGACGATGTAACGCCCGTCCGGCGACAGGGCCAGGGCCGAAGCGTGAAGGCCGGCGGCGATCTCGGTTTTGACCCGGCCCGCGGCCAGGTCGACGACGGTGACCGAGCCCTCGGAGGCGATGTGGCGCACGGGATCGACCCGGACCTCGGTGCCCTGCCCGGCCGGCCCGGTGAGGTCGCCGGGGCCCGGCCGGCGGCCGCCCCAGTTGCTGACGTAGGCCTTGCCGCCGGCCAGGACGACGTCGAAGGGCGCCACGCCGACGTCGAAGGACCGCAGCACCCCGCCCGAGGCGGCATCGAGTTCGTACAGGCGGTTGGAGAGGTTGCCGCAGACGAAGAGCCGGGCGCCGTCGGCCGAGACGGCCAGCCCCGAGGGGATCTCCTCGGCCCGCCGCGGGGCGCCGGCCGGGGGCAGGGGGATGGAGTGGGAGGGCTCGACCGCGCCGGCGGCGTCGACCGTGAAGACCTTGACGCTGCCCTCGACGTTGCTCATGTAGAGCCGGCCGCCGTCGGGAGCGAAGGCCAGGCCCGTGTAGCTCAGCTGGCCTTCCTCGTCCGGCTGGAGGATCTGGGGCGAAACGACCCGGGGATCCTGAGCTTCCTGGGCCTCGGCCGGCAGGGGGACCTGCTGCAGGATCTTCCCGGAGGCGGGATCGACGACCAGGAGGCTGTGGGTCTTGCCGGCCACGGCGAGGACGCGGCCGTCGGGCGACAGGGCCAGGTCCTGGGGCCTCATCCCCGGCAGGGTCAGGTGGAGGCCGAACGGCGTGACGACCTGGCCCACCGGCAGGACGGTCCGTCCCTTGCCCTTAAAGCCTACGGTCTCCTTGTCCTGGGGAGGGGCCGGGTCCCGGCTGGGGGCCGGGGCGGCCAGGGCCAGGATCAGGGCGGCGGCGGCCGCGCCGAGAACGGCGCGCGGGGTCCGTGGGGCCATGGGACGCTCCTATTTGATCAGGCGTTTCCTCATCATGCGGGTCGAGACCGCGAAGACGGCGGCCGCCAGGGCGGCCAGCCCCAGCAGGCTGCCGCCGATCCCCGCCGCCGGCTCGCCCGTGAAGAGCGACCGGGAGACGCGCACGGCGTGGGTCAGGGGCATGAACTCGGCCAGCGTGCGCATCCAGCCGGGGAAGTTGTCGAGCGGGAAGAAGACGCCGGAGAAGAACATCATCGGGGTGATGACGAGCTCGGTGTAGTAGCTGAAGAAGTCGAAGCTCGGGGCGATCGAGGTGACGATCATGGCCATGGACCCGAACAGGACGCCGACGAAGACCATGAACACGAGGAGCAGGGCGAAGCGCCAGGCGGCGGCCGGGGCCACGCCCATGGCCAGGGCCACGGTCATCATCAGGGTGCCGCTGACCAGGCCGCGGAACGAGCCCCACAGGATGTCCCCGGCCACGGCCTCGTCGGCCGAGACCGGCGTGGCGATGAGGGAGTCGTAGACCTTCTCGTGGACGATCTTGACGTACGTACCGTAGAGGCACTCGAAGGACGAGGACATCATCACGGCCGTGGCCAGGACGCCGGGGACGAGGAAGTGGAGATAGGGCTTGCCGCCGAAGGCGCCCATGTAGGCGCCCATGCCGATGCCGAAGGTGATGAGGTAGAAGAGCGGCTCGATGAGGCTGACCAGGAAGGTCGGCACGATGAAGCGCTTGTAGGAATAGAGGTTGCGGAGGAAGACGTAGGCGACGCGGTAGGACAGGCTCATTCGTGGAGGCTCCGTCCGGTGAGCTTCAGGAAGACGTCCTCGAGCGTGGCCGGCCGGTTGAGGGTGTTGGGCAGGTCGAGCTCGAGCAGGCGGCGCATCAGGAGGTGGCCGTCGCGGCAGTAGAAGTAGAGGGTGTCGCCGACGCGCTCGTGCGGGCAGGGGAAGCCGGCGAGCTGGGCCAGGAGGCGGGCGTCCTCCTCCGGCGGCAGGCGGACCTCGACGACCTCCCGGCCGATCTCCTCCTCGACCAGGCGCGCGGGCGCCCCCTCCTTGAGGATCTTGCCCTGGTACATGACGACGAGCCGGTCGCAGAGCTGCTGGGCCTCCTCCATGTACTGGGTCGTCAGGACCAGGGTCGTGCCCTGGCTCTTGAGGCCGCGCAGGCGCTGCCAGATGAGGTGGCGAGCCTGGGGGTCGAGCCCGGTCGTCGGCTCGTCGGCGACGATGAGCCGCGGCCGGTTGATGAGGGCCCGGGCGATGAGCAGGCGGCGCTTCATGCCCGTCGACAGCTCCGAGATCTTGCTGTCCCGCTTGCCCTCGAGCTCGACGAAGGCGAGCAGTTCGGCGATGCGCGGCTTGGCCTCGCGCCGCCCGATGTCGAAGAAGCGGGCGAAGACGACCAGGTTCTCGAAGACGGTCAGGTCGTTGTCGAGGTCGATCTCCTGGGGGATGACCCCGGTGATCTTCTTGAGGGCCCGGTTGTCGATGGCCGCGGGGTGGCCGGCGACGGTCAGCCTGCCCGCGGTCAGGGGGGAGACGCAGTGGATCATGCGCACGGTCGTCGTCTTGCCGGCGCCGTTGGGGCCGAGGAAGCCGAAGCACTCCCCCTCCCGGATCTCGAAGTCGATGCCGGCGACGGCGACGAGGTCGCCGTAGTTCTTGGTCAGCCCGGAGGCGGTCACGAGGGCCGGCATGGCGTTCGGGTCACATCCTTTCGAGCAGGGCCTTGAAGCGGGGGTGGCCGCGCAGGGGATCGAGGTCGCCGTCGTTCTCGTACCAGCCCTTCTGGAGGAGCCCGCCGGCGGCGGCCCGCTCGAGGCAGTCGATGGCCTCCTCGATATCCCCCGCGAGGGAGTGGAAACACCCCAGGTTGTAGAGGAGCATGGGGTCGTCGGGATCGATCTTCCGGGCCCGGCGGGCCCAGTCGCGGCCCTTCCCGGTCTCGCCCAGGGCGACGTAGCCGTTGGCGCCCATGTAGAGGGCCCGGGCGTCGTCGGGGTGGAGGTCGATGTGCCGCTCGGCCAGGGCCAGGCCGCGCTCGCGGGCGGCCCGGGCGTCCTCCGGGCGTCCGAGCTTGTCGTAGACGGGGCCGATGAGCAGGGGCGAATAGAAATCCTCGGGCCGGACGCGCATGGCCTCCTCGTAGAGGGAGGCGGCCTTGGGCAGGTCGCCGGCGGCGAAGGCCTGCCGGGCGTAGAAGTACCAGGCCTCGAACAGGGTCGGGTCGAGCTCGATGGCCCGCTCGAAGGCCGCCCGGGCCTCGTCCTTGGCGTCGCCGAGCGACAGGGCCACGGCCAGCGAGGCCCGGGCCTGGGCCGACTCGGGGGCCAGCTCGACGGCCCGCCGGCCGGCGGCCTCGGCCTGCCGGCGGACGGAGTCCTTGCGCTCGGCGTAGAGGTAGATGTAGGACCAGCAGTCGGCCAGGCCGGCGTGGGCCAGGGCGTAGCCGGGATCGAGCTCGATGGCCCGCGAGAACAGCTGCAGGGCGAACTCGATGTCGTGCCGGCCATAGCGGTAGTAGAAGCTACGGCCCTTGAGGTAGTAGTCGTAGGCCTGGACCTGGCTCGTGGGGATCTCGGCCAGGGCCCCCTTCTCGCGGGGCGTCAGGGTGACCCGCAGGGCCCGGACGACGTTGTGGGCGATCTCCTGCTGGATGCCGAAGATGTCGCGCAGCTCGCGGTCGTACGATTCCGACCAGAGGTGGAAGCCACGGGAGGCGTCGATGAGCTGGACCGTGATGCGCAGGCGGTGGTCGGACTTGCGGACGCTGCCCTCGAGGACGGTCTCGACCCGGAGCCTGTTGGCGATCTCGCGCAGGTCGGCGGCCGTGCCCTTGAACTGGAAGGAGCCCGTGCGGGAGGCCACCCGCAGGCCGCGGACGCGGCAGAGGGCGTTGATGATCTCCTCGGCGATGCCGTCGCAGAAGTAGCCCTGGTCGCGCTCCCGGCTCATGTCGGCGAAGGGCAGGACGGCGATCGACGGGATGCCGACGTCGCGGCCCTCGCCGCCGGACTGGCGCAGGGTCTCGAGCTCGTCGCGGAGGTCGCGGGCCGAGGCCATGCGGTAGCGCGGCTCCTTCTCCAGGCAGTGGCGCAGGATGCGGTCGAGCGAGCGGGGCAGGCGGGGGTTGAGGTCGACGGCCGAGAGGGGCTCCTCCTTGAGGACGCCGGCGATCCTCTCGGGTCCGGTCGCGCCTTCGAACGGCAGCCGGCCGGTGGCCCACTCGAACAGGACCACACCGAGCGAGAACAGGTCGGTGCGGTGGTCGACGGCCTGGCTGCGGAGCTGTTCCGGCGACATGTAGGCGATGGTGCCGGCGAAATCGGCGTCGAGGGTATCTGTGGAACCGTCGTCCCGGGACAGCATCCGGCTGAGGGGGAGAAGGATGCGGGCCAGGCCGAAATCGAGGATCTTGAGCGTGCCGGCCGCGTCGATCATGATGTTCTGGGGCTTGAGGTCGCGGTGGATGATGCCCCGGGCGTGGGCGGCGGCCACGGCCCCGGCCAGGGGCAGGGCCACCTCGAGGAAGCGGCCGAGGCCGACGCCGCCGGGCTCGATGAGCTTCGACAGGGGCTGACCCTCGACGAACTCCATGGTGAAGAAGGTCGCGCCCTCGGCCTCGTCGACGGCGTAGATGGTGACGATGTGGGGGTGGCTCAGGGCGGCGACGGCCTTGGCCTCGCGCTCGAAGAAGGCCCGCCGCTCCGGGTCGTCGACGGCGCCCTCGGGCAGGAACTTGACGGCCACGTCCCGCTCGAGCTTGAGGTCGCGGGCCTTCCAGACGACGCCCATGCCGCCCTCGCCGAGCTTCTCGACGAGACGGTAGTGGCCGAGGACGAGGTCCTTCTTCGGGATCATGCGCGTTCCCCTAGACACTACCCGAAGACCCGAAGACCTGTCAACCGCGCGCGGGAGATCGGGGACATGTACCTTAGGTACGTGTCCCCGATCTCCCTTAACCCGATCCTCGTGGATTGTCTCGGGTCGAGCGAGATGATAAGATAAGGACGGATATGAGACAGAAGGAGAGTGCGATGAGCGAGATCGTATATACGTGCGCGGTCTGCGGCAAGCAGGCCAACGTCGAGAAGGGCCAGCCCGTCCCGCTGTGCTGCACCAAGGAGATGGAGCCCCTGCCGTTCTGCACGGCCGCTCCCCACCCGGAGATGGCCCGCAACTACGACGAGGACGCGCCCTGCGACGACGGCACGGCCGCCAAGAAGAAATAGGTTCTTCTCCAGATTCCGGGAAGTCCCTCTCTCAGGCTTTAGCTCGGGGATGTCCTCTGGCTCCCCGGCCCCCCGGGGAACGGGGAGCGAAGGCGGTGAGCGGACCAGGCAGGATCGGGACGGAGCACCCGGAGTCCCGATCCTGCGAAATATCGGGAGAAATCTCTTTCTTAGGATATTTCCCAGCCCCGCTTCTCCGAGATGCTCCGAAGCGGGTCTGATGGTCGCTCCGCAAGCTCCGCTCCCTGCCGCCCCTCCTCCAGCAACGGGGATCTGCGAGGACAATCCCCTCGCCGCCTCGAGAGGGAGCCCCGGATATGGGAGAAAATAAAAATAATCGGCCGGTCTAGCCCTTCTTTCCTTTGACGACGACCCGGTCGTAGACCCACAGGCCGACGACCGAGAGGACGCCGATCCCGACGATGATGAGCCACATGGTCACGGTGTCGACCGGCCGGCCCGCCTTGAGCGGCGCGTCGATGTAGCGCGAGAACAGCCGGCCGCCGATAGGCCCGCCGACGATGCTGGCCAGGGCGATGGGCAGGCTCTGGTAGCCGAGGTAGAGCCCCTCCTGGCCCTTGGGGGCGATGGCCCCGATGTACTCGTAGATCCGCGGCGAGGCCATCATCTCGCCCACGGCCATCGAGGCGATGGACACGATCATGAACACGCCGGCGATGGGCAGGCTCAGGCCGAGCAGCGCCGTCTTGGCGTTGGGATCGGCGAAGAGCAGGGCCGGCAGGACGTTGACCAGCATCCCCAGGGTCACGACGATGGCCCCCAGCATGATGGTCTTGACCGGCAGCCAGCGCTTGACCAGCCGGGTGATGAGGAGCTGGAAGGCCACGATCATGATGGGATTGGCCAGGGTGTAGAGCTCCATGGGGGCTTCGGGGTCGACGTAGCGCATGAACAGGGGCATGAGGTTGTAGAGCTGGATGTAGAGGAACCAGAACAGGCCCAGGACGAGGATGAGGAAGACGAACTTGACGTTGCCCAGGACGACGAAGATGCCGGCCAGGGCCTGGCCGAGGGTCCTCTTCCTGACGACCTGCCCGTCCTTGATCCCGTCGCTGACGTACTGGGGCTCGCGGTAGACGAACAGGGTGACCACGAGGCCGATCAGGGCGAAGGCCGTCGCGGCGTAGGCGAAGATGGCCGGGATGCCCCAGGCCGTCCGGATGACATAGGAGACGCTCCGGCCGGTGATGGAGCCGATGTTGATGACCATGTAGAAGATGCCGAAGGCCAGCGTGGCCCGCGTCCCGGCCGTCTTCTGGACGGTGCCGGCGATGCAGGGCTTGACGATGGAGCCGCCCAGGCCGATGAGGACGATGCCCAGGACGACGGGGACGGTGAAGTCGACGGCCTCGGCGGCGCCGCGGCCGATGATCCCGGGCCACAGGCGCTGGACGTTGCCCATGACGAAGTAGCCGATCGAGATGAGGACGAAGGACACGGACAACGAGCGCCGGTAGCCGAACTTGTCGGCCAGCGTGCCCGACAGGATGGGCATGAAGTAGATGATGCCCCAGAGCAGGGAGCCGTTGAGGAAGGTGGCGAACTCCGGGCTCATGCCCAGGGACTCCTTGAGGTAGATGACCATGAAGGAGGCCATGGAGTAGTAGGCGGCGCGCTCGAAGAGCTCGATGGTGTTGGCCGTCCAGAAGGTGGCCGGGAACTTCGGCTTGGCGGTCGGGGCGGTTCCGGTCATGGCTGCTCCTCTCCGGGGGCGTTGCGGGCGCGGCTAAGATAATCCGGGCCCCGCTGTCAAATCAAGGGATTTCTGGACGGAGGCGGCCGGTCAGCGGCCGAAGCCGGCCGCCCGTTCCTCGAGCCGCCCGAGGAGGGCCTCGCACGATTCGCGGTCCGGCGTCTCCAGGACGACGACGAGGACCCGGCCCGCGCGCGCGGCGGCGGCCCAGTCGCCCGTCTCCAGCCGGGCCACGTGGCGGGAGGCGTCCGGGTCGAACTCCCCGGGGAAGAAATCGAGGCCGAAGCGGGCGAAGACGCGGGCCGCATCGGGTTCGGCGGGGTAGGCGGCGACGAGGACGAGGGCCTCGGCCTCCCAGGCTTCGTAGGCGGCGAAGACGGCCTCGGCCTCGCCCTCGAGGCCCAGGACCGACTCGTCGGCCAGGTAGTACAAGGCGTCGAGATCGGCCTGATCGCGCACGACGGCGACGCTGCCGGCGACGAGCCCTTCGGGCGGCAGGACGTCCCGCAGGGCGGCGGCCTGCCCCGGTCCCGCGGGGGCGGCGGACGGCGCCGCCGCGAGGGCCGCGGCGGCGGCCAGGACAATCGCGCAGCTCGAACGCAACATATTCTATATCAGATACTTATCGACGAGTCGGACGATGGTGTAGGCGAGGCCGGCCGTCAGGGCGGCGCCCGGGATGGTGAAGATCCAGGCCCAGACGATCTTGAGCGTGACCCCCCAGCGGACGGCCGAGAAGCGCTTGGCCGCGCCGACTCCGGAGATGGCCCCGGTGATGACGTGGGTCGTGCTGACCGGGACGCCGGCGTGGGTGGCGACGAAGATGCTGACGGCGCTGGCCGTCTCGGCGCAGAAGCCGTCGATGGGCCGGAGCTTGGTGATCTTCTGGCCCATGGTCTTGACGATGCGCCAGCCGCCCGAGAGCGTGCCCAGGGCGATCGCGGCGTGGCAGGAGAGGACGATCCAGAGGGGGATGTCGAATTCCTTGGTCCATCCGGCCGCGTAGATCAGGCCGGCGATGATGCCCATGGTCTTCTGGGCGTCGTTGCCGCCGTGGCCCAGGCTGTACAGCGCGGCCGAGAGGAGCTGGAGCCGGCGGGCCCAGATGTTGATCCGGGCCGGGTGACGGCCGCGGACGATCCACGTCGTCACGGTGATGAAGGCCACGCCGAGGACCATGCCCAGGACGGGGGCGATGAAGATGAACAGGACCGTCTTGACCCAGCCCTGGGCGATAATGGCGCCCGTCCCGGCCTTGACGACGGCCGCCCCGGCGTAACCGCCGATGAGGGCGTGGGAGGAGCTCGTCGGCAGGCCCATGTACCAGGTGAACAGGTTCCAGCCGATGGCCCCGAGCAGGGCAGCGAAGATGACAGTGGGCGTGACGACCTTGATATCGATCATCCCGGCCCCGATGGTGTGGGCGACGCCGGTGTGGAAGATGAGGAAGGCGACGAAATTGAAGAAGGCGGCCCAGATGACGGCCAGGCGGGGCGACAGGACCCGGGTCGAGACGACCGTGGCGATGGAATTCGCCGCGTCGTGCATGCCGTTCGTGTAGTCGAACGCCAACGCGACGAGGATGATGAAGACGACGAAGAGGACGCCGGCGTCGGGCATGAGGCTCAGTTGGACTTGAGGATGATCTCTTCGATGACGTTGGCCACGTCCTCGCAGCGGTCGGCGGCGACCTCGAGACGGGTGTAGATCTCCTTGAACTTGATGAGGTCCTTGATCTCGGCCGGGGTCTCGGCCCTCTGGAACAGCTCGGCGATGGCCTCACGGCAGATGACGTCGGCCTCGTACTCGAGGATGTTGATCTGCTTGCAGAAGGCGTGGACGTGGCCGAGCGACTCCAGGCTGCCGACGGCCTCGGCGATCTGGTCGACGGCCTTGACGATGATGTCGACGAGCTTCTTGAGCTCGGGCGTCGGGCGCTCGATCTTGAAGGTCCACAGCCGGCTGGCCACGCCCTCGACGCAGTCGAGGACGTCGTCGATCCCGCTGGCCAGGGCGTGGATGTCCTCGCGCTCGAGCGGGGTGATGAAGGTGTCGCGGAGCTTGGTGAAGAGCTCGTGGGTGATGTTGTCGCCCTGGTGCTCGATCTTCTTGATGCGTTCGTATTTCCGCTCGACGTCCTCGAAGTGGTCGACGAGCTCCTGCAGGGCCAGGGCGCCCTCCCTGAGGTTGGCCGCGTCCTGGCGGAAGAGGTCGAAGAACTTGTGGTCCTGGGGGAACAGGCGCAGTTTCATGGGGTGTGTCCGTTTTCCGAGAGGCCCATACTAACGGAGGGAGGAAGCGATGTCAAATGGGGGAGAGGGGCGGTGAAATAGGAAAAGCCCGCCCCGGCCGGAGCCGGGGCGGGCTTTCGTGCGTGTGCGTCTGTGTCTGCTGGTGCTGGTGCTTTAGAACTCGAACCGGGCCCCGAATCTCCAGATGCGGGGGTTCAGGATCTCGTTGATGAAGCCGTTGTTGGCGTAGACCCAGCTGATGTCGCCGGGGGCGCCTTCCCACTGGACGCCGTGGTCCGTGTAGACGTCGCCGTAGTACTTCTCGTAGGACCGGTTCTCGATGGCCGAGTTGAAGATGTTGAAGCAGTCGGCCATCAGGTAGAGCCGTCCCTGCCCGATGTTGATCTTCTTCTCGATCCGCATCGTGACGTTCCAGAACATGGGCAGCTTGTCCTCGAGGTAGCCGATGGGATAGACGTCCACCCACTGGTCGGCGACGGGGTTCGGGGCCAGGTCGTCATAGAGCCAATAGTAATTGGGGATGCGCCAGCCTTCGCGGGCGTTGAAGGTTCCGGAGATGTCGAAACCGAAGGGCAGCTGGTAGAGGCCGCTGATCTTGGCCATCCACCGGGTGTACATCAGGACGGCCAGCTTGCCGCTGGCGCCGCCGCCCCAGTCTCCGTAGGGCTTGCCGTTGAAGACGTCGTAGTTGGTCGGGTCGAAGTAGTCGCTGCCCCAATAGCTCTTCTGGGCCTGCCAGGTGAAAGAGGCGTTGGCGAACCACTTGTTGGAGAGCCGCTTGTTCAGGACCAGGTCGACGCCCATGTAGGTCTTGTACTGGTCGGATTTCCGGTAGAGCGTGTAGTTGGTGGCGTCGGTGGGCACGTTCGGTCCGGCCATGTAGTAGGGCTCGCCGGCCATCTGGCCCGAGCTGTAGGTGACGCCGCCGATCTCGACGGTAGCGGGGATGGTGCCCGCCTGGACGTACCAGCCGCCCGCCGGGGGATTCCGCGGATCGACGATCCGGGGCCCGGTGTAGTCGGGATAGAAATCTTCGGGGTAGTACGTCATGCCGTAATCGAATTTGTCGTAGCGGCGGTAGGTCCCGCTGACCTGGACGGACAGGTCGGGAACGAGCTCGCGCTCGAGGGTCAGCAGGATCTCGCGGGTCCGGGTGGACGCCTGGTCGCTGCGGCTCAGGAAATAGTCGGTGATGCCGCTCTCGTAGTCCAGGCTGATGGGGTTGAAGTAGTCGAAGCTGTAGTACATCCCGGCCCGATAGGCGTCGCTGCCGTAGGCGCCCGCCAGCGCGGCGTTGGCCGCGGCGGTCAGGGAGCCGTCGCTGTTGAACACCTGGTAGGTGCCGTAGCTCGAGCCGATCGTGGAGCCGTTCCGGTAGTTCCACCAAAGCTCCGTGAGCTGGGCCTTGGTGTCGGCGTTGGCGTCTCTCCACCAGTAGCGCAGGCCGCCGCCCGAGCCGAGCGGGGCGCTGGCCCACCAGCCGACGCCCATGACGTCGCCGTACTGGGACACGGCCAGCTTGGCCACGGTCTTGCCGTCGCCGTTGATGTCCCAGGTGACGCCCAGGCGCGGCGACCAGGTCGACCAGGAATAAGCGTGCGGGGCGCCGTTGACGATCTTGTTGGTGCCGTCGACCGCTTCGGTCTGGACGTCGGGCAGGATGGAGTCAAGGACGCTCGTCGTGGCGGGATCGAAGACCATGTCCCAGGCGGGTTGGCCGCCGTAGACGGCCGAACGGGTGAAGGCGCCGGCGCTGGGCTTCTGGAAGTCGTACCGCAGGCCGAGGGTCGCCGTGAAGTTGCCCTTGGTGATCGTGTCCTGGATGTAGCCGGCATACTGGTCGGCCACGTCCGCGCCTTCGTTGGAACGGTACAGGGCGATGCGCTGCCAGCCGGCCATCTCACCGGTCGTCCGGACGCCGTCGTTGTTGGTGTCGACGCGGAGGTCGCTATAGTTCCGGTTGATGTCGAAGCCCTGCAGGTTGCCCGTGTGGTAGGTCTGCTTCTTGTTGGAATATTCCGCGCCGACCTTGATCTCGTGCGACATGTTGAGGAACGTGTCGTTGAAGTAGCTCAGGTTCAGCTGGAAATTGTTGCGGGGGCGGGCGACGCCGTAGGAGCCCCAGCTGGTCTTGGCGCCGGACTTGAAGGGGACATACTTCAGCGCCGTGTTGTCGTAGACGATGGGGTTTTCGACGCCCTCGTCAGGGATCGGGCGCCAGCCGAAGCCGGCGTCGTTGAAGGAGTACTTCAGGGACAGGTAGAGGTTGTTGCCGAAGACGTGCTCGTCCTGCAACTTGACGATCGGGCTGCCCCAGTGGTACAGGCCGGTCTGGTGGTCGCCTTCGGGCTTGGCCAAGCTGGAATTGCGGCCGAACTTCTCCTTGGCGCCGGAGGTGACCAGGGCCTCGAACCGGTTGTTGGCCAGGACCTGCGCGTTCAGCTTGATGTTGTAGTTGTTGAGCAGGGACTGGTCCTTGTTCCCGGTGATGGTGTAGACGAAGATGTCCTGGACGCCGTAGGCGCCCCACCACCACAGCTTGTCCTTGATGATCGGGCCGCCGGCGTTGAAGCCGAAGTCCTTGATCTGCTGGATCTTGTTGATGTTCAGGACGCCCTTCGCCCGGAGCTCGTCCGTCAGGTTGTCGCTCTGGAAGAAGTTGTCCGTCAGGTAGAAGCGGCCGGCCAGGCTCATGCGGTTGCCGCCGCGGCGGGTGACCATGTTCAGGGCGATGCCGCCCGTCTGGACGGAGACGTCGGCCGCGCCGCCCGTCGTCACGTTCAGCTCTTCGAACATGTCGAAGTCGTAGTACAGGGCCGAGCCGCCGAGGGCCGCCGGGTCGGTGATGTCGATGCCGTCGACCGACCAGATGTTGTTGGCGCCCTGGTTGCGGCCCATGCCGCCCGTGGCGTCGCCCTTGGCCACGAAGCCCGACTGCTGGCCGGACTCGTTGCCGCCGACGTTCTCGCGGTCGACCATGATCGAGGGGGCCAACTGCAGGATGGTCCAGGGGTCGCGGGCCGTCGGCAGGGACTGCATGGCTTCCTTGTCGATGTTCTGCCCGACCGCCGTCTTCTTGACGTCGACGACGGGGGTTTGAGCGACGACCGTGACCTGCTCTTCGAGGGTCCCGACCTCCATGGTCAGGTTGATCTCCGCGTTGGAGCCGATGTTGACGACGACCCCGGTCTGGGACGCCTTCTTGAATCCGGTCAGCTCCGCCGAGATCTCGTACGTCCCGGGAGAGAGCGACACGAAGCGGTAGATGCCCGTCTCGCCGCTGACCGTCGTCAAGGCCGCCATTTGCGTGCCCTTGAGGCTGACGCTCACGCCGGGGAGGGCGTTCCCTTCCGTGTCGGTGATCTTCCCGTAGATGTTTCCGGTTCTGACCTGCGCCGAGACCGTGACGGCCATCAGCAACAGGGAGAGAACGACGAGAAACTTCTTCATGAATCATACCTCCTGTCGATATTCCACTTCCTCCGTTCGAGTGGACGGCCACTCCCTCCATTCCCGATACAGGGGTCCCCTAGATCATTACCACCTCCGATCTTTTGTGAAATAATGGTCTGGATCGTCATAGGAATGACCATGATCGTTGCCTTTCTATCAGCAAAAGGTGTGCCAAGGCGCCGCCTGTCGCGTCTGACGCCCAAAGTGCTAGGAGATAAGGGTTTAGCTCAGTGTATGGAGAGAGAGAATGGCCGCGGGTCTACAAATATATGAATAACGTTCAAAAATTTGGATAAAAACGCGGTCAGCGTTTAAGGTCCTCGACCGCTTGGACGATGTCCGGTTGTTCGGGGTTCAGCCGCAGGGAGGCGGAAAAGGCGTCGAGGGCCTCGGCCTTCCGGCCCAGCTTGAGATAGCACCGTCCCATGGCGTTCAGGACGACCGTTTCGCTGTTGTAGAGCTTGTTGGCCTGGAGCAGCTCGGCCAGGGCCTCCTCGTACCGCTCCAGTCCCAGCAGGGCCCGGCCGCGGACGGTCCGCAGGACGAACTGGCGCTTCTCGTCCTTGCGCAGGGACTCGGCGATCTCGAGGGCCCGGGCGTAAGCCCCGGTCCCGAGGAGGAAGTTCGCGTAGCGGACGACGCCGTCGGCGTAATCGGGCCTGAGGCGGTAGCCCTCCTCGTACAGGCCAGCGGCGGCCTCGGGCCGGCCGGTCTTCTCGAGCTGTTCGGCGACCATGTAGCGGAACAGGAACTGATTGGCCAGCGGGATGCCCTTGGCGTTGGCGATGGGGTGGCCGACGGTCGCGGCCGGCGAGACCGTGATCTGGTCGGTCTTCTGGTCGAGGACCAGGCCGCCGGGCCCGGCCAGGACGACGGAGACCTCGTAATAGTCCGGCTCCAGCTCGCCCGCCGGGATGGTGTAGGGGATGCTCAGGACCCGCCCCGCGGCGGGCGCGTCGAGCTTGATGGTGTAGGTCTTGCGGACGGGCGCGGCCTGCCGGAGGCCTTTCACGACCACCCGGGCCTCGCCGTCGCGGGCGAGCTCCGGCGTGGGGTTCAGGACGTTGAAGAGGACGGCGATGGCGTCGCCGGAGGCGAAGGTCTTCTTGGGGTCGACGACGAGCTTCTTGTCCAGGACCTTGAACGGGATGTGGACGTCGCGGGGATAGGTCTCGAACTTGTAACCGACGAAGGGCCCCTCGAGCGCCGGGCCGGTCTTGGCCGGCGGGACCTCGAGGACCTGTTCGAGGAGGCTGAACTGTTTGCCGACCGTGTTGGTCAGCAGGATGTTCAGGTCGTAGCGGCCCTCGGCGACCGGGAAGGACTCCTCGACGGCCAGGCCGCTGGCCTTGACCCGGTCCCAGGCGTCCTCGGGGAAGTAGAGGGGGAACTCCCGGTTGTACTGGAAGACGATGTCGGCGCCCTTGCGCAGGCTGACGTTGACCTGGAAATTGCAGTAGAACTGGCTCTTGGGCTCGTAGAGGTCGACGTTGACGTCGACGGGGACCATGGAGAAGTGCAGGAAGCGCTGTCCCGTGGCCGGGTCGTCGACGAGGGCCGTCGTCGTGTAGCTCTCGACGTAGTTGGTCAGGTACTCGGTCGAGACCAGGCCTTTGTAATTGAGGAAGTGGGTCGCGTAGGAGGGATTGACGTCCTTCTTCGGCGATTCCAGGATGTCGGCGAGCAGCATGGCGTTGCGGGGCGAGGGCGACAGGTCGTAGTTGTATTCGCCCGGGATGCGGGTGATGGCGATCTCGGCCAGGGTCGGGGCCAGGTCGCGGATGATCTCGTACAGGGCCGAGTAGTCGAACGGGTCCTCGACCTTCTTCTGGTCGAGGATGAGCCGCGTCGGCCCGTCGGTGACGGGGTCGTAGAGCTTGAACTCGCCGACGCCGCCGCGCTGGTAGAACAGGAGGTAGAACTGGGGCGGCAGGTCACGGCGGGCGTCGCCGTAGTAGCTCCAGGAGTAGCAGGGGACCAGGCCGATGCTGGCCTCGAAGTGCTCGACGCTGGCCGGCGGGCCGAGGACCATGTGGATGCGGCCCATGTCGGTCTTCCAGCCCTCCCGGGTCGTGCCCCGGCCGTAGAACTCGTTGCAGTACTTGAAGCGCTTCTCGATCTCGTCCTTGTACTCGTTCTCGGGCGTGCCCGGGGTCGGGTCGCGCTGCTTCCAGAAGGTCTCCACGAAGATGTCGCGGTCGCGGTCGTTCGTCAGCTTGAGGAAGACGTCCTTTTCGACGGGCTGGATGTGGTAGGCGACGAGGTCCAGCCACTGCTGAAAGCGCGGGGCCAGGTCTTTGACGGCCGTCTTCTGCCCGGCGGCGGGAAGGGCCGCGGCGAGGGCCAGGGCCAGGACGAGGGCGAGGTGTCGGCGCATGGGCGCGGCTCCTTGGGTCATGATCGCGGGCGCGGGACCTTGATCTCGAACATCTGGCGGATCTTGCCCCGCGTCCCTTCGGGTCCCTGGATGATGACGTCGACGAAGTTCGTCCCCGGCTTGAGGGGTCGGGCGAAGACGTACTCGGCCGTCTTCAGGGCGTCGAGCTCGGCCAGCGGCAGGACGGTCGAACGGGCCTCCTGGAAGCTCTCCTTGGCGGCCCCTTCGTCGCCGTAGACGTAGAAGCGGAAGCGCAGGTCGATCTGGAAGGCGCCGGCGTCGTTCTCCTTGAACATCAGCGACTTGGCCGGGATGCGGACCTTGAGTTCCCGTCGGCCGGCATCGTAGGTCGTCTCGAACTTGAAGACCTTCTTGCTGAAGACGTCGTCGACGCGGACGTAGCGGCCCATCTTCATGAGGTCCATGGCCTCGAAGAAGTCGCCCGAGTAATCGGTGATGCGGAACCGGCCCGAGCCCTTCTCGTCGGTGAACTCGATGGCCAGCCGGTCGTCGTAGTAGCTCCACCAGTAGGTGAAGCCCAGGGCGGACGACCGGGTCTGAGGCGGGAACTCCTCGATCTTGTCCGGCGGCCCCATGAAGATGTAGACGCGGCCCCGGTCCGTGTTGTAGCCCGGCCCGCCCTCCTTGTTGAAGCGCTTGGCGACGAACTCGACCCGGGCCTCGAACTCCTGCCGGTACTCGTTGAGCGGCGTGTCGGGATCGGGGTCGCGCTTGAGCCAGAAGTCGGCGATGAACTCCTTCCGGCCGGGGGCGTCGGGGATGCGCTTGAAGATGCGGTCTTCCTCCTTGGTCATGATGAGGCGGGCCGTCCGGTAGAACTTCTCGCTCTCCGGATCGAGTTTCTTGGCCGCGGCGGCGGGGCCGGCGGCGGACAGGACGGCCAGGACCGCGAGGCCCGCGAGGACCGCGGGGCGCGCGAACGGGAGCTTCGTCATGGGGTCCCTCCCCGGGGTCTCCGGCGCGGAGACTATTTCTTCTTCAGGTAGTCGAGGAAGCCCTTGATCTGGGCGGCCTTCTCGGACTCGGGGTCGATCTTGAGGCAGCGCTCGAAGGCGTCGATGGCCTCGGCGTTCTTCTGCAGGTTGAGGTAGGTCAGCCCGAGCTGGTAGAGAGCGTCGATGGAGTCCGGCTGCTTCTCGGCCGCCTTCTGGTAGAACTTCAGGGCGTCCTCGAACTTGGCGTTGTTGTAGTAGATCGTGCCCAGGTTGTAGAGGACCGTCGGGTCGTCGAGCTTCTCGAACTCGACCTTGGCGTACCACTCCTGGGCCTTGGCCGAGTCGCCGCGGTTGGCGTAGCAGTTGCCGACGGCGATGAGGGCGTTGACGCTCTTGGGGTCCTTCTCCAGGAGGCGGAGGTAGCTCTGTTCGGCCAGGTCGTACTTCTCCTGGGCGAAGCGGCAGTTGCCGATGTTCATGTGGATGGGGTAGGCGTCGGGATACTTGGCCAGGATCTCCTCGTACACGGCCAGGGCCCCGGCGTAGTCGTTCTTGTCGAACAGCTCGTTGCCCTTGGTCAGGAGGTCCTTGATCTCGTCGGTCAGGACCAGGCCCTCGATCTTGTCCAGGCGGATCTCGATGTCGGGGTTCTTCTTGTTCTCGGAGATCTCGACGACGATCTTCTTGGGCGCGTAGCCGATCTTCTCGAAGTCGATGTTCCAACCGCCGCTGCGGATCCAGGCGGCCATCCAGCGGCCGGACTTGTCGGTCTTGGACTCGGTCCCTTCCTGGGCCTTGAGCGAGAACAGCTTGACGCGGACCCCTTCGATGGGGGCGCCGGACTGGTCGAGCACGAGACCGCCGAGGCGGCCCTTGCCCTTCCAATCCTGGGCCGCGGCGAACGAGGAGATGGCGAGGACCGCCAGGATCGCGCCGACGAGGGCTCTCTTCTTCATCGTGACCTCCTGCGCCCGTCACCGGCCGTCGGGCCGCCTTCGAACGGGCGCATGTATTTTACCACTAAGCTCCAAGGAATGAAAAGAACCTTGACGTCCCCCGGGCCGTCCGGCGCGGCCCGCCCCCTGGTGCGCGCTGGCATGGTTCTTGCTGCGAAGGTCTGTGGTAAAATACGGGCGGGCGGCCATACCGGGACAGGAACGAGGAGAAGGGCATGAGAACACGCATTCCGGGCATCTTGACCATCGTCTTGACCATCGGCGGTCTCGCGGCCGCGGCCCAGGACGCCGCCCCGGTCCGGGACCGGGAAGTCCGGGTCCGCGTCACTTCGGGCGGCCGCTCGGTCACCGACCTCAAGATATCCGACTTCACCGTCCACGAGGACGGCCGGGCCCTGCCCATCGGGGCCCTGACCTCCGTCCAGGGCGGGCGGGTCGTCTTCCGCGAGGGCGAAGGGGCGCTGCCCGTCAGCCTGGACCGGACCTATACCCTGCTCTTCCAGATCATGGACTGGGACCCCGTCCTGTCCGAGGCCGTCGACCACCTGTTCGCCGCGGTCCTCCAGCCGGGCGACGCCGTCTCGCTGGTCACGCCGTTCCAGTCCTACCACCTCCAGCGCGACGCCCTGGCCGGGCGGCCCAAGGCCGAACTCCAGAAGAGCATGACGGACGTCCTGCGCAAAGACATCCTGCGCGGCAGCGGCGAGTACCGCGGGCTCATCAACGAGCTCAAGCGGCTGACCAAGTCGATCGGCGGCAGCACGACGACCTTCGACGAGGACATGGGAACGGACCCGACGATGGAGTCCTCCGGCGGCTTCGGCCTGGAGATGCAGATCGACCGCTACCGGCAGGCGCTCATGGCCATGGAGGGCCTCCGGCTCGTCGACGAGGCCAAGCTCCTGGCTTTCGCCGGCTCGCTCCGGCCCGTGCGGGGCCAGAAGACGGTCATCATGTTCTACCAGCGCGAGTACCGCCCCGAGATCAGCCCGGCGACCATGAACCGGCTGATGAGCCTGTACCAGGAAAATCCCGACATCCTCGGGAACCTCATGGACCTCTTCCAATTCTACAAGCGGGAGAAGACCTTCGACGCCGGCCGCGTCAAGAGGGCCTTCGCCGACGCGGGCATCGACTTCCACTTCATCTTCGTCGAGAAGAAGACCCAGAGGGTCTTCGGGGCCACGATGCGCGAGCAGTCCGAGGACACCTACCCCGGATTTGTCGAGATCGCCCAGGCCACCGGCGGCACGGCGGCCAGCTCCCTGAACCCGTCCGCGGCCTTCAAGCACGCCGCCGCCGTCTCCTCGGACTACTACATCCTGTCCTTCCTCCCCGGCGAGGTCGCCGCCGACGGCGCTTTCCGGACCTACGACGTCCGCGTCTCCCGGCCCGGATGCAAGACGGTCTTCCCCATCGGTTTCTACGCCCGGTAGGCCGGCCCGCCGGTCCGGTCAGAGCTTCAGAAGGAGGCCGGCCCGGGTCAGGACTGCCGTCAGCAGGAGCACGACCCCCGTCATGACGGCCGCGTTGAGCATCCCGGGCAGGCCCCCGGTCCCGGCCAGCGGCCAGAGGACCCGGCCGAGGTCGAACGACAGCAGCCCGCCCAGCAGGGCCGCGGCGTTGGCGATGAAGCCCGGCAGGAGGTAGGCCAGCAGAGGGTTGCGGCCGGCCGGAGCCAGGAAGGCCGCCGCCCGTTTCCCCTTCGAGACGTCGAGGACGATATAGAAGAGGAGGAAGGCCAGGGCGCACAGCCCGGCCGTGGCCAGGGTATAGGACTCCGTGCCCCGGATCTTGCTGAAGCCGTGGAGCGGCCGGAGCAGGAAACCCGCGAGGAGCAGGGTCGCGCCGAGGACGGCCAGCGACCGGATGCGGCGGCCCGGGCCGGCCGCCTCCGTCCCCGGGAGGAAGAGCGTTCCCGCCAGCATGCCGGCCGTAACGACGGCGGCGTGCGAGCCGAACAGGCTGCCGACGTCGAGGACGCCGTTGACGGGACCGAGGAACTCGAGCGCGCCGTGCCGGCTGCCGATGTAGATCGCCGTCATCGCCCCGATGGCCCCGGCCAGGACGGTCCGGTCGCCCCGGCAGGCCAGGAAGAGCAGGCTGGCCGCGAGATAGCACCAGCCGATCATCCCCAGGATGCCCCACCAGGACGTTCGCAGCCAGGTCGTCGCGCCGTCCGGCCCCTGGCCCCGGAACAGGGCGACGAGAACGAGGAGGAGGACCGCGGCGCCGATCTTCAGAGCGGCCAGGGCGCGCTTCTTGCGGGCCGGGGCGCCCTTGGGGACGACGGCCCAGAGCGCGAAGACGGCCAGCGTGGCCAGGAAGTACCACAGGTCCCGGCCCAGTCCGGAGGCCGCGGCCGAGAAGCGCTCCTCGTTGACGAGAAGCACCCCGAGGGCCAACAGGGCCGCGGTGCGGGAGAGAACGTGGCCGACGAGGGCCGGCAGAGGCCGTCCGTCCCGCATGCGCTTCGTCAGGGCCAGGGGGATGGACACGCCGACGATGAACAGGAAGCCCGGAAAGACGACATCGGTCAAGGTGAAGACGTCCTGCTCGGCGGCGGCATGCCTGAGGAAGAACGGGATGGCCGTCATCCCGGCGATGTAATTGACGAAGACCATGGTCAGGATGTCGAAGCCGCGGAAGGCATCGAGGCTGGCCAGCCGTTCCGGGACCGTCATGAGCGCCTCCTCTGGCCGGCCAGGACGCCCCGGACGTAGCCGACCGACTCGGCCAGCCCCGGCAGAGGGTCCCGGCCGTCCTTCTCGTACTCGAAGGCCGCCGTCCCCCTGTAGCCCAGGGCGGACAGGACCCTGAGGAAGCGGGGGATGTCGACGGCGCCACGGCCGGCCTCGACGGCCACGCCGGCCTCGGTCGGGGCGGTCACGTCCTTGAGGTGGACGTCGAGCAGGCGTGGACCGCAGGCCGCGGCCTCCTCGGCGGGGTCGAGGCCGGAGCGCCGGCAGTGCCCGACGTCGAGGCAGACCCCGACGCGGGGATCGAGCCCGGCGACGCGGTCCAGGACGGAGCGCGGCGTCGGGTAGCGCGCGTCGCCCGGGCCGTGGTTGTGGACGGCCAGCCGGATGCCGGTCTCCCGGACCCGGGCCTCCGCCCGGGCGAGAAGGCCGTGTTCGGGGACGCCGACGACGACCTCCATCCCGGCCGCCCGGGCGTAGGCGAAGGCGCGGTCGACCTCGTCTTCGCTCGCCATGTAGACGACGCCGCAGCCGTAGGGGACGAAGCCGAGGGCCCTGATCCTCGCGGCGGCAGCGCGGACGGCGTCCTCGGGACTGTCGAGAGGGAGGTGCATGTCCTTCAGGCAGACGCGGCGGAGCCCGACCCGTCCGGCCATGGCCAGGGCGGCGTCGAGACCGAACTCGCGGCAGGTGTAGGACGCCAGTCCGAGCTCGAAGGGAGCGGCGGTGATCGGGGACGGCGCCGACAGGGCGGACCCCCGGGCGGCCCGGCCCAGGGCGAGCGCCGCGGCGCCCGCCGAGGCGCCGAGGAAGGCCCGGCGCGTCAGGACTGTCATCGCGGCCTACTATAACGGGTTCGTCCGGCCCGGGTCAATCCGTCTGCCGCCGAGTTCCTTGACAGGCCCTTCGCCGCTGCATTAGCATCGGCACGGCCGCCGGCCGGCCGCGGCGGCGAGGACGGGACGATGCGAGGAGGCCCCATGAAGACACCGAACACCGCGAAGGCGACCTGCGCCGGATGCCCGCTCAGCCGCCGCCGGTTCCTGTCCACGGCCTCGGCCGGAGCGCTGGGCGCGCTGGCCGCGGGTTCCATCCTGCCGGCCTGCGGCACGGCGCCGAAGACGCGCGTCCGCGTCGTCTATGCCCTCCACGACGTCGTCCAGCCCGGGCCCGACTGGCCCAATGTCGGCTTCGACTTCCGGCCGGTCATGGAGCGGACGACCGCCGTCGTCGGCCGGGCTCTGCCAGGGGGGGAGGTCCTGACCTCCATGGCCAAGGGCGAGGAGGAAGCCAAGAAGATCCTGGCCGATGACGCCGCCGCGCCCGTCGACGGCTACATCGTCGTCCAGCTCAACTGTTGGAACCGCGTCGCGCAGACCGTCGCGGCGTCCGGAATGCCCACCCTCTACGTCGACTTCCCGTACGGCGGGAGCGGCGGCTTCCTCGTCTACACGGCGGCCTTCCTGCGCCGGCGGACGCCGAACCTCGGCTTCGTGGCCTCTTCCCGGCCGGAGGACCTCGCGGCCGCCTGCCGGGCCTTCCCCCAGGTCAAGAGGAGCGGCGATGCGAACGCGTTCGGAAGCCTCGTCGCGGCCGCCCGGCGCGCCGCGACGCCCGGGCCGGGCGATCTATCGGTCGCGGCCGACGCGCTCGTGTGCCTGTCCGCCGCCGATTGCCTGAAGGCCATGAAAGCGTCGAAGATCCTGGCCGTCGGCGGCAGCTGGCCCGGCATCGCCCCGGCCATCCGCGAACAGATGGGCATCGAGGTCGTCGACGTCCCGTTCGCCGTGGTCAACGACGCCTGGGCCGCGGCCGACAAGGACGAGGCGGCGGCCGTCGCCGACCGCTGGGCCGGCGCGGCCGCGCGCGTCGAAGGCGTGGACCGGGCCACGCTGCTGACGTCGGCGGCCATGTACCTCGGCCAGAAGGCGGTCCTGGCCAAGTACGGGGCCAACGCCATCACCATCAACTGCCTGGGCGGTTTCTACGGCGGACACATCCACGCCTATCCCTGCCTCGGGTTCCACGAACTCCTCAACGAGGGCCTCGTCGGGGCCTGCGAGTGCGACGTCCGGTCGGCGGCGACCATGGTGACCCTGACCGCCCTGACCAACGGCCGGCCCGGCTATATCTCCGACCCGGTCGTCGACACGGCCGAGCGCCGGATCATCTACGCCCACTGCGTGGCCTCCAACCGGGCCTTCGGCCCGGCCGGCCCGGCCAATCCCTACGAGATCCTGACCCACTCGGAGGACCGCCAGGGGGCGTCCGTCCGGTCCCTGCTGCCCGCCGGCCGCATGACGACGACCGTCGAGGTCTCGCCCGAGCGCAAGCTCTTCCTCTTCCACCGGGCCAAGGCCGTCGGCAACTCGCCGGACGACCGGGCCTGCCGGACCAAGCTCGTGGCCGAGCCCGTCGGCGACATCGAGAAGCTCTTCGGCGAGTGGGACGAGTGGGGCTGGCACCGGGTCACCGTCTACGGCGACCTCAAGGAGCCCGTCTACGCCCTGGCCGACGCCCTGGGCTGGAAGGTGCTCGAGGAAGCCTGACCGTTTGAACGGCCCCGGGAATTCGGTTAATATAAGGCGGGAATCGAACCCCCGAGAAAGGACATCACCATGGCCGAGCCGTTCATCGAACAAAAGACGCGCAAGGTGGCCCTGCTCATCGACGGCGACAACGCCCAGCCCTCGCTCATCGGGCAGATCCTGGCCGAGGCCGGCAAGTACGGCCTGGTGACCATCCGCCGCATCTACGGCGACTGGACCACGGTCAATATGTCGGGCTGGAAGAACGCCCTCCACGACAGCGCCATCCAGCCCATCCAGCAGTTCCGCTACACCATCGGCAAGAACGCCACCGACAGCGCCATGATCATCGACGCCATGGACATCCTCCACGGCCACCTCGTCGACGGCTTCTGCATCGTCTCGAGCGACAGCGACTACACCCGGCTGGCGACGCGCATCCGGGAGATGGGCTTCTTCGTCATGGGCATCGGCAAGCGCTCGACGCCCAAGGCCTTCGTCAACGGCTGCAACATCTTCATCTACACCGAGAACCTCGTCCCCCGGGGACGGGAGCCGCGGGACCAGCGGGAGCCGCGGCGCCGCGAGCGCGGCGGTTCGCGGCGCAAGGGCGGCGCGAAGGAGACCCGGGAGCCCAAGGTCGAGGTCGAGGCCGAGGCCGAGGCCGAGGACCGGGGCGAGGACCGGCCCGACGCCTCCGGCAAGTACGACCCCGTGCCCCTGCTCAAGGGCGCCTTCGACATGGCCGTCCACGAGGACGGCTGGTCGAACCTGGGCGAGATCGGCTTCTACTTGCGCCAGCTCGACCCCGGCTTCGACCCGCGGACCTACGGCTTCAAGCAGCTGTCCCAGCTCATCAAGAGCCAGCAGGCCCTGTTCGAGGTCCAGTCGAGGGGGGACGAGGCCGGCGGCGCGGCCATCTACATCCGCCTGCGCGAGGGCCGCGACTGACGACCGCGGCCCGGCGGCGCGCTAGCTCTTTCCCTTCCGGCCCCTCTTCAGGAACGCGGCGGCGAGGAACCCGCCGCCGATGAGGACCATCAGGCCCCCCCAGATCAGGTTGAGGTTGATGCCGAGCGAGACGGCGTACATTTCCGGCCCGGTCAGCAGGCCGTAGACCGTCAGCAGGAGGCCGATCGCGCCGAGCAGTCCGCCGATGGGCAGCTTGAGGTCGAGGGCGTGGCCCTGCTCCATGCCCGCTCCCCGGTCCTTGGTCTCGTGCGTGTCTGTCATGGTTGCGCTCCTTGTCTCGCGGGCCCGATCACCAGAAGATGACGTTGAGGACGATGGCCACGATGACGGCCAGGGTCCCCCAGACGGCCGGCCGGGCGTACCAGCGGGCCTCGGCCTTGGGCGTCGGGGTCAGGCCGAAGACCAGGCCGACGAGCTCCTTGGGATCGCGCTTGGCCGTGAACAGGCTGACGCCGATGGTGACCACGAAATCGGCCGACCAGGCCCAGATGGCTTGGTAGAAGTTGGCGGCCATGTCGGAGTGGTAGTTCAGGAGGCCGGCCTTATAGAGGATATAGTGGCCGGCCGCCGTCAGGATGCCGGTGAGCAGGCCCCAGAAGCCGCCCCACGGGGTCGCGCCCTTCCAGAACATCCCCAGCAGGAAGGTGGCGAAGAGCGGGGCGTTGAAGAACGAGAAGATGAGCTGCATATAGTCCATCAGATTGGGGAAGGACTGGACGATGTAGGCCGTGCCGACGCTGATGGCGATGCCGACGACCGTGGTGTACTTGCCGACCTTGAGATAGTGGCTGTCGGGCCGGCCCTTGCGGATGTAGGTCCCGTAGATGTCGTAGGTCCAGATGGTGTTGAAGGCGGTGACGTTGCCGGCCATGCCCGACATGAAGCTGGCCAGGAGGGCCGTGATGGCCAGGCCCAGGATGCCGTTGGGCAGATAGTGTTTCATGAGCAGGATGAGGGCCGAGTTGTAGTCGGCCGTGGGCAGGGCGGCCGGGGCGAACTCGGGCAGGACGAGCAGGGCGACGAGGCCCGGGATGACGACGATGATGGGGACGAGCATCTTGGGGAAGGCGGCGATGATGGGCGTCATCCGGGCCGAATTGAGGTTCTTCGAGGCCAGGGCCCGCTGAACGACCAGGAAGTCGGTCGTCCAATAGCCGAAGGACAGCACGAAGCCCAGCCCCATGACCACGCCGAACCAGTCGACGCCGAGGGGGTTGTTGCTCGTCCCGAGATATTTAATGGAGTGGAGGAGGGTCTCCTGGACCCGGGCCCCCAGGCCGGCGAAGCCGCCGACCTGCTTCAGCCCCAGGAAGACGACGGGCAGGAGACCGAGCCAGATGAGAAAGAACTGGATGACCTCGTTGTAGATCGACGACGAGAGGCCGCCCCAGAAGACGTAGAGGAGGACGACCGCGGCGGCGAAGAGGATGCTTTGGGTCAGTGGCCAGCCCAGCATGAGCTTGAAGAGCAGGGCCATGGCGTAGAGGCTGATGCCGCTCATGAGCACGGTCATGATGGCGAAGGAGATGGCGTTGAGGCCGCGGGTGGCCTCGTTGTAACGCAGTTTCAGGTACTCGGGCACGGTCCGGACCCGGCTGCCGTAGTAGAACGGCATCATGAAGATGCCCAGGAAGACCATGGCCGGGATGGCCCCGACCCAGTAGAAGTGGACCGTGGCGATGCCGTACTTGGCCGAGTTGGCGACCATGCCGATGATCTCCAGGGCGCCCAGGTTGGCCGACAGGAAGGCCAGGCCTGTGATCCAAGGGGGCAGGGAGCGGCCCGAGAGGAAGAAGTCCTCGCCCGTCTTCATGTACTT
The DNA here is from genome assembly GCA_017999365.1 of Candidatus Aminicenantota bacterium. GTDB lineage: Bacteria > Acidobacteriota > Aminicenantia > Aminicenantales > Saccharicenantaceae > RBG-16-66-30. The sequence goes on along the minus strand of JAGNLW010000003.1, from coordinate 302,841 downwards.
CTTGAGCGAATAACCGACCAGGACCATGACCAGGATGTAGCCGGCGATGATGGCGTAATCGACGAGGTTCAGGCTGATGACGGGGGCCATCGCGCTCTCCTTTCGGGCGGGACGACGGTCGTCCTCTGGGACCGCGGGGGAGCATAATGCACGCCCCGGGAGATGTCAACGCCGCGGCCGGGGCCCGAGCGGCCGGGCCGCAGGGGCCGTCCCGAAGAGGACATGTCCGCTTCGGACGTGTCCCCCTTCCGGATTTATTGTATATTGAGCCCTGCCGGTAGCCGGGAAGCCCGGACAGGGGAGAGGCCATGAGAACTCGGACCCGATGGATAACGAGCACCTGCAGGAACGCCGCGGTCGCTGCCCTTGTCGGGAGCGTTATCGTCTCGTGCGGCGGGCCTTCGCTTCCCGCGCCGGGACCGGTCGGGATCGGCCCCGAAGACACGCCGGGGGCGCTCGAGGCCAAGGCCGCCCGGGTCGTGCCGTCTCCGCGGCAGCTCCGCTGGCAGGCGCTCGAGTTCCAGGCCTTCGTCCACTTCGGCATGAACACCTTCACCGACCGGGAGTGGGGCGAGGGGACGGAGGACCCGAAGCTTTTCGATCCGACCGATCTCGACGCCGGGCAGTGGGTCGAGGCGGTCAAGGCCGCCGGCATTCGCGGCCTCATCGTCACGGCCAAGCACCACGATGGCTTCTGTCTCTGGCCGAGCGCGTTCACGGAGCACTCGGTCAAGGCCTCGCCGTGGAAGGACGGGAAGGGGGACGTCGTCGGCGAGGTCGCGGCGGCCTGCAAGAAGGGCGGGCTCGCGTTCGGCGTCTATCTCTCGCCATGGGACCGGCACGAGCCGAGTTACGGCGACTCACCGCGCTACAACGAGCACTTCAAGGCCCAGCTCCGGGAGCTCCTGACGAACTACGGCGAGATCTCCGAGGTCTGGTTCGACGGCGCCTGCGGCGAGGGGCCGAACGGCAAGCGCCAGGTCTACGACTGGCCGGGCTATTTCGCTCTCATCCGCGAGCTCCAGCCCGGGGCCGTCATCTCCATCATGGGCCCGGACGCCCGCTGGATCGGCAACGAAGCCGGGGTGACGAGGGAGAGCGAGTGGAGCGTCATCCCGGTCGTGGGGCAGGACGACGCCCCGTCGGAGAGGAATCCCGGCGGCATCGCCGGCCTCGACGCCCAGGCGCCCGACCTGGGCTCGATGGACAGGATTGCCGAAGTCGCCAAGCGGGGCGGGCGATTGCTGTGGTATCCCGGACAGGTCGACGTCTCCATCCGGCCCGGCTGGTTCTACCACGCGGCCGAGGACGACAAGGTCAAGTCGCTCGACCAGCTCCTCGACATCTACTACACGTCCGTCGGCGGCAACGCCCAGCTCCTGCTGAACATCCCGCCGGACAAGCGGGGCCGCATCCACGAGAACGACGCCTCCCGCCTTCGCGAGCTGGGTGACCGGTTGAGATCCACGTTCGTCGAGACGCTCGATTGGACATCGTTCGATTGGGCCCAGAAGGACACGCGGGATATGGACCCGGTCCCGGAAAGAAACGGCTTGGTCGCCGAGGATATCCGGGAGCTGGCCGGCACGTACATCCTGACGGCTCCGAAGCGGTTCAACGTCGCCCTGATCAGGGAAGATCTCCGCGGCGGCCAGAGGATCGAGGCCTTCGCCCTCGATGCCTGGGACGGGGCGGACTGGCGGGAGATCGCCCGGGGCACCACCGTCGGTTATAAGAAGCTCCTGCGCTTCCCGGCGGTCGAAGCGGGCCAGGTCCGGCTGCGCATCCTGAGGGCGAGAAGCTCCAAGTTCCTGTCCCTGCCTATCTTTCCGCCTCTCGACTTCGGGCTTTTTCTCGATCCCGGACGCTGAGCCGGACCGGGGACACGTACCCGAGGTACATGTCCCCCGTTCGCCCCGAAAGCGCAGTCCGGGAAAACGCCCGTTTCTCGGCACCAACCATTGATAAGAGCAAAGCGCCAAATGACCGACGAACTTGGGCTAGCGGGTGTTGCTGACGAAGGCGACGCGTTTCCCGTCCGGCGACCAGGAGGGGACGTTGATCGTGCCCTGGCCGCCGTAGACGTAGGCGACGACCGTGGGCGGGGCGGAGCCGTCGGCCGGCATCATCCGGATGTAGACCGGCCTATAGAAAGGATGGTCGTCCGCGGCGACGTCCTTTTGGAACGAAAGGAAGACGATACGGCTCCCGTCCGGCGAGACGTGAGGGAACCAGTCGTGGAATTCCCCCGACGTGACCGGCTCCTGGGCCGAGCCGTCCGGGGCCATGCGCCAGATGCGCATGTCGCCCGTCCGGGCCGAGTTGAAATAGATGAAGCGCCCGTCGGGGGAGTACTCCGGCCCGTCGTCGAGGCCGGGCGCGGCGGTCAGCCGGACCTCATCGCCGCCTTCGACCGGGACCCTGTAGATGTCGTAGTTCCCGTCCCGGCCGCCTGTGTAGACCAGGAAGCGGCCGTCGGGCGACCAACCGTGGAGGTAGGACGGGGCTTTAGAGGTGGCGCGCTTCGGCGTGCCGCCCTCGGACGGCAGGGTGTAGACGACCGACTCGCCGCCGTCCTCGGCGCTGTGATGGCTGATCCCCAGGCGCTTCCCGTCGAACGACAGGACGTGGTCGTTGTTGTTGGCCGCGGCGAAGCCGGTGTCGAGCGTCGAGACCTTCCCCGTGGCCAGCTCGAGACGGTCGATGCGGCCGTCGACGTTATAGAGAAGGAAGCGTCCGTCCGCGGTCCAGTTGGGCGCCTGGATGGGGCGGTCCGAACGGAGAACGGTCGTGCGCCGGCCGGTGTCGACCTCCAGGAGCTCGATGGCGCCGCCGAGGTAGTCCCGGTAGGGGACGAGGTCCGCCGGGGCGGGGAGCGTGACGCGGACGTTCGAGAACCGGGCCTTCTCCGTGATTCCGGCGTTGTGCGAACAGACGAAGAGACCGACCAGGACCTCGTCGCCGAGGCCGAGCGCGACGCTCACGGGCTCTCCGTAGGGCTGGCCGAAGCGGGCCGCGGACATGATGTAAACTTCGCCCCGCCGTTCGAGCCGGAGCTGGTCGGCCCCGGTGACGGCCAGCCGGGCTTCTTCCGTGTCCGCCCCGGTCCCTCGCCGGTATTGGAGCGAGGTCAGGCCGTCCCCGTGGACGACCGCGCTGGCGTGGGCGGCGCTCCCGTCCATCGCCGCCCGGGCCATCCAGCCGGTCTTGCGGTGGGCCTCGACGCCCGCGCCGACGAATGCGACCCGGGCCTCGACGATGAAGTCGCCCGTCAACCGCTTCCAGACGAAGTGGCCCTCGTCCGTTCCGAACCACATGTTGGCCCCGGATCCTTCGATGACCAGGCCGCCCCCCGCTTCCTCCGTGACGGCGCCCGGCCTGGCGACGGTGCCGATGTCGCCATGGCCGTCGAACAGGGCCAGCGGTCTCTCGAGGTCCGGGACGGGAGCCTGCGCGACCGGCCCCCGGCGGCAGCTCCCGGCGAGGGCCGCCAGGACCAGGGCCAGGACCGGGACCAGGATCGGCCGGCAGCGGGGGAGGGGCAGGCGGGAAGGGGTGTCCATGGCCGCATCATAGACGGGGCTCCGCGCCCGGGTCAAGGCCGTCTGATGCCGGACAGAACCGCGGGGCCCGTTTGTCGTATAATACAGCGGGCCGCCGCACGCGCGCGGCGGCCCCGATCTTCCCTTTGCTCGAGAAGGAGGCCGGCATGCTCCGGGACATCATCAAGAAAGAGATCCTCGACAACATCACCAGTCCGAAGTTCGTCTTCACCTTCCTCCTCTGCACGGTGCTCATCCTGCTGTCCGTCTACACGGGCGTCACGAACTACCGGGCCGAGAAGAAGGAGTACACGGCCTCCCTGGCCCTCAACAAGAAGAACATGGAGGCCCAGCCGAACTACCAGTCGCTGGCCGGCATCGGCATCAAGATCAGCAAGCCGCCCCAGGTCCTGGGGACGGTCGTCACGGGCATCGAGGAGGCCGTCGGCCGGGTCGCCCCCGTCAACATCGCCGCCGATCCCAACCTCGTCGACTCCAAGTACAGCAGCAACCCCGTCTTCGCCGTCTTCGGCTCGCTCGACCTCATGTTCATCGTCAAGATCGTCCTCAGCCTGTTCGCCATCCTCTTCACCTACGACGCCATCGTCGGCGAGAAGGAGAAGGGGACGCTCAAGCTGGCCCTGTCGAACGAGGTCCCCCGCGACCGGCTCATCCTGGGCAAGGCCATCGGCGGCTACATCAGCCTGCTCCTGCCCCTGCTCGTCCCCCTCGTCCTGAGCCTGCTCATCCTGCTCATCATGCCCGACATCTCGCTCGGCGGTCAGGACTGGGCCCGCCTGCTCCTCGTCTTCCTGATGTTCTTCCTCTACCTCTCGGTCTTCTTCAGCCTGGGACTGTTCGTCTCGGCCCGGACCCAGCGCTCCTCGACCTCGTTCCTGGTCCTGCTGTTCGTCTGGGTCGTCTTCGTCATGGTCATCCCCAAGGCCGCGGTCATCACGGCCGGGCAGCTCAAGCCCATCCCCTCGGTCCACGAGATCACGGCCAAGAAGGACGCCTTCCTCCAGCAGATCCAGAGCGAGGGCCAGAAGGGGGCCCTGGAGTGGATCCAGAAGAACTCGGCCGACGCCCAGAAGGACCCCAAGGCCTACCAGGACAAGTTCCGCCAGTTCATCCAGGACTACCAGCAGGAGCTGACCTCGAAGATCGACGAGAACAACGCCGCCCTCGAGCGCGACTACCAGCAGAAGAAGCGGGCCCAGCAGGAGCTGGCCGTCAACCTGTCGCGCGTCTCTCCGGCCTCGGCCCTGACCTTCGGCTCGATGACCCTGGCCCGGACGGGCGTCGACGAGTACGACCGCTTCCTGGCCTCGGTCCGGGCCTACAAGCCCATCTACACGAAGTGGATCAACTCCAAGCTCGGCGAGAGCATCAACTTCCAGACCGGGCAGTCGACCAACATCAAGATCGAGGACATGCCCCAGCATGTCTACCCGGCCGAATGGCTGAGCCGGTCGCTCGTCAGGACCATTCCGGACTTCGCCCTGCTCGTCGTCATGATCATCGTCTTTTTCGTCGGCGCGTACGTCTCGTTCCTGCGCTACGACGTCCGCTGAGGAGGCCCCCATGTTGGAAACCATCGAACTGACCAAGCGCTACGAGGACGGGGAGCTGGCCCTCGACGCCCTGACCCTCAAGGTCGAGCCCGGGGAGATCTTCTGCATGTTCGGCGCCAACGGCGCCGGCAAGACCACGACCATCAACCTGCTGCTCGGCTTCATCCCCCCGACCTCGGGGACGGCCCTCATCGAGGGCGTCGACGTGGCCAAGGATCCCCTGCGGGCCAAGCGCCACGTCTCCTTCGTCTCCGAGAACGTCATGCTCTACGGCAACTTCACGGCCGTCCAGAACCTGGACTACTTCAGCAAGCTGGCCGGCAAGCGCGGCCTGGACAAGAAGGCCTACACCGAGGTCCTGGCCCGGGTCGGCCTCCAGAAGGAGGCCTTCGACCGCCGGGTCAAGAACTTCTCCAAGGGCATGCGGCAGAAGCTCGGCATCGCCATCGCCGTGGTCAAGGACGCCGCCAACGTCCTGCTCGACGAGCCGACCTCGGGCCTCGACCCCCAGTCGGGCCGCGAGTTCCTGGAGATCCTCGTCCAGATGCGCGACCAGGGCAAGTCCGTGTTCATGTCGACCCACGACATCTTCCGGGCCAAGCTCATCGCCGACCGCATCGGCTTCATGCGCAAGGGCAAGCTGGTCATGCTCAAGACGGCCAAGGAGCTGGCCCACGAGGACCTGACCGACCTCTACGTCCAGTACATGGAGCAACAGCCCGGCGACCTGACCGTGCCGCCGAGCGTGCCGACGGTCTGACCGGACGGGCGGGCGGCGTCAGGGCTTCTCGAGCAGGCCCATTTTCTTCAGGGCCATGTCGCCGCGGCTCATCTCCGGCCCCTCGCCGGGGAGGTAGAGCATGACCCCGCCCTTGACCGGGCGCAGCCCGATCTTGCCCTGTTGGGCCAGGGCGTCGGTGGCTTCGATGGGATTGGCGCCGTCGAAATAGGCCTTGAAGGCCTCGTTGAACCCGCTGTAGACCGAGTGGATGCCCTTGTAGTTCTCGAGCCGCAGGCGGGTGACGGCCAGCTTGACGAACTCCTCGGGGCTGAGCTTGTCCTTCATCGGACCTCCTCCAGGGAATGGATCGTCGTTCCATCCTTATGGACGTCCGCGGCCCCCCGTCCGTCTCACGACACCGAACGTCCTTTTCGTGACGGGGGGAAGAGCCTTATAATACGGCCATGAAAAAGGTCAAGGACGTGAAGGCCAGGGTCACGAGCGTCACGGGGACCTGCGAGCAGGGGCACCGGGTCGGGGACACCGTCCGGTTCACCGAGCACGGCGTCGAGGGCCGCGTCTGCATCCATGCCCTCTACAGCCTGATACCCAAGGTCTTCGCCATGATGTACAACGCGGAGTTCCCCTGGGCCGCGGACCATCCCGACACGCTGACCCATCCCTGCCCGGACGCGGCTAATCCGGTCGTCTTCGAGCTCAGTCGCGCCCGCGAGGACTGAAGCCGGTCCTATCTGATCTCGGCCAGCTCCCGTTCGAGGTCGAGGGGCGGCTTGGCCCGGAAGTACTCGCTCGCTTCCCAGAGCGTCAGGGCCCGGGTCCCGTTCCGGGCGTACCGGCCCTTGGCGTAGGCGTAGCGGTAGACAATGGACATGTCGCCGCCCTGCTTCCAGTACGTTTCCAGGCGGGGCAGGCCGCCGTCGGTCTCGCGGCCGACGAAGATGATGGCCCCGGCGACGATGCCCCGCGCGATGTTGCGGGCTGGATCGTAGACCAGCCACTGGTAGGCTCCGGACGCCGCGGGCACGCCGCACAGGACGAACTTCTCGTCCTTGCCGTCGCCGTCGAGGTCGACGGGGACCGACTTGAGCGGGCTGCCGTCGTCCTTCTCGAACTGCTCCCGCCAGACGTCCGGCACGGTGTCGTCCGGCCGGGCCGAGCGTACCGAGAAGAACGTCCGGAGCTGGAAGTCGGGGGCGGGGGCGGGGTACTGCGCGTCCGGGGTCGGGCCCGTCAGCGACAAGGCCAGGACGGCCGCCGCGATCGTGAGGAGAGCTTTCCGGACCATCGTCAGTTCAGTATAGCCCGGGGTGGGGAATTGTCAAACCCGCGGCGCGGCCGGCCGGCCCGATTGACAACGGCGGGCTTCCCTATACAATGGACTGCGGTCCGGCCGGGCCTGCGGGCCGCCGCGCCCCGCCGCCGGGAAGGAGGGACGATGGACAGGACCGTTCGGTTGCCCGTTTTGGCCGTTCTGGTTTCCGCCGGGCTGGCCGCGCTCGCGGCCGCCGCCGGCGCCCCGCCCAAGCTCACGCCCCTCGAGGAGCTCGGCAAGAATCTCTTTTTCGACAAGGGCCTCTCCAGCCCCAAAGGACAGGACTGCGCGGCCTGCCACGGACCCGAGGTCGGTTTCACCGGGCCGAGCGAGCACGCCAACCTGGGGGCCGGGGTCTACGAAGGGGCCTACGCGGGACGGTTCGGCAACCGCAAGCCGCCGGCCGCGTCCTATGCGGGCGGGACCCCCAAGCTCCACCGCGATCCCTCCGGCGAGTTCGTCGGCGGGCTGTTCTGGGACGGCCGGGCCACCGGCGAGGTCCTGGGGGATCCCCTGGCCGAGCAGGCCATGGGCCCGTTCCTCAATCCCCTCGAGCAGAACCTGGCCGACGCCAAGGCCCTGGTCCGGGCCGTCAAGGCCTCCTCCTACGCCGGACTCTTCGAACAGGTCTTCGGCCCCGGCTCCCTGGACGCCGGCAAGGGCGCGGATGAGGCCTACGCCCGCATCGGCCGGGCCATCGCCGCTTACGAGCGCTCGGCCGAGGTCGATCGCTACAGCTCCCGGTTCGACGACTTCTGGCGGGCCGCGCGGGCCAAGGGCCTCGAGGTCGAGTCCATCGGAGAGACCGACGTCCGCGCGTTCGCCGGGTTGGGCCTGGCCGCGGAGGAGCTCCGCGGCCTGGTCCTCTTCAATTCCAAGGGCAGGTGCGCCGTCTGCCACCTCCTGACCCCGGACGGGGACAGGCCGCCGCTGTTCGCCGATTTCAAATACGACAACCTGGGCATCCCCCGCAATCCCGCCAATCCCTTCTACGGCCAGGACAAGGCCTTCAATCCGGACGGGAAGGACTGGGTCGACACCGGGCTCGGCGGCTTCCTGGAGACCGTCCCCGCGTACAGGGCCTTCGCGGCCGCCAACCTTGGCAAGCACCGGACGCCGACGCTGCGGAACGTGGACAAGCGGCCCCATCCGAAATTCATCAAGGCCTACATGCACAACGGCTATTTCAAGAGCCTCGAAGAGGTCGTCCGCTTCTACAATACCCGCGACGTCGCCGGGGCCGGCTGGCCGGCCGCCGAGGTCGCGGCCAACGTCAACAAGACCGAACTGGGCAACCTCGGCCTGTCGCGGACCGAGGAGGAGGCCATCGTCGCCTTCATGCGCGCCCTGAGCGACAAGTAATCCATCGACGGAGGAGAGAATGACGGAGAACAAAAACGCACTCGGCCGCCGGTCCTTCCTGAAGAAGAGCCTGACCGGCCTCGCGGCCGTCGGCGCCGTGCCCGGCGCGGTCAGGGCCGCCGCCCTGGGCGACGGCGGACCGGTCCCGGCCGCGGCCAAACCGATCGTCCGCGCCATCGGCCGCACCGGCCTCAAGGTCCCGGTCGTCAGCATGGGCGTCATGAACGCCGACAACCCGGCCGTCGTCCAGGCCGCCCTGGAGACCGGCATCGTCATGTTCGACACGGCCCACGGCTACCAGCGCGGCCGGAACGAACAGATGATCGGCGAGGTCGTCAAGGGCCGGCCCCGGGATTCGTATATGATCGCCACCAAGGTCCCCGGTCCCCAGCGGGACCGGACCCTGCAGGGGCTCGACGCCGCCGCCCTCGAGAAGGCCTTCCTGGAGAAGTTCGACCTCAGCCTGCAGCGGCTGGGACTCGACCACGTCGAGATCCTCTATCTCCACAACAACACGGCCCGCGAGGACGTCCTCAACCCGGCCATCCTGGCCGCCCTGGACAAGGCCAAGAAGTCGGGCAAGGCCCGCTTCATCGGCACGACGACCCACGGCAACGAACCGGCCGTCATCCGGGCCACCGTCGAGGCCAAGGTCTACGACGTCGTCCTGACCGCCTACAACTTCCGCCAGGACCACCGCGAGGAGGTCCGCAAGGCCGTCGCCGAAGCGGCCGCCGCCGGCGTCGGCGTCGTGGCCATGAAGACCCAGGCCGGCGCCTACTGGGACAAGGAGAAGCTCCAGCCCATCAACATGAGGGCCGCCCTGAAGTGGGTCCTCAACGACCCCAACGTGGCCACGGCCATCCCGGGCTTCACGACCTTCGACCAGCTCAAGGAGGATTGGTCCGTGGCGGCCGATATCGCCCTGACCCCCCAGGATCTCAAGGACCTCCACTTCGGCGAGCAGGTCGCCGGGCTCTACTGCCAGCAGTGCGGACAATGCCTGGCCGGCTGCCCCAAGGGCCTGCCCATCCCCGACCTGATGAGGGGCTATATGTACGCCTACGGCTACCGCAACCTCCAGGCCGCCCACGAGCTCGTCGGCTCGCTCGACATGCCGGGCGACGCCTGCGGCTCGTGCGCCTCCTGCACGGCCGTCTGCGCCAAGGGCTTCGACCTGGCCGACCGGGTCAGGGACATCGGCCGCCTGCGGGCCGTCCCCGGCGATTTCTTCGCCTAAGCCGTTCATTCCAAAGGGCCGCCAGGGCTCCCGGAGCGTCCTCCGGGAGCCCTTTTTATTGGCTATCGATTTCACTTGACAAATGATATCATAATGGTATTATAACGCTATCACAGGAGGACACGATGAAAGATATCCAGGAAAAGAAGGTCTTGAGCGTCAACGGCTGGGTGGTGGTCGCCGTCGATCTGGCGGTGTTCTTCTTCAGCGGCCGCTATCTCGTCACCCACGCCGACATGGTCCGGCCCGGCCCCGGGATGTTCGTCGCCGTGCTGGCGGCCATCCTGGCCTTCATGACCTTCGGCGGCTTCTTCCTCATCCACCCCAACGAGTCGAAGGTCTTCACCTTCCTGGGCAAGTACGTCGGCTCGGCCCGGACGGCCGGCTTCTTCTGGACGAACCCCTTCGTCGTCAAGAAGAAGGTGACCCTGCGCATCTTCAACTTCAACAGCGAGACGCTCAAGGTCAACGACGCCCTGGGCAACCCCATCGAGATCGCCGCCGTCGTCGTCTGGCACGTCGTCGACTCGGCCAAGGCCCTGTTCAACGTCGAGAGCTACCAGAATTTCGTGGCCATCCAGAGCGAGACGGCCATCCGCCAGCTGGCCACGCACTATCCATACGACGCCCACGACAAGGACACCGAGTCCCTGCGGGCCAATCCCGACGAGATCGCCGGCAAGCTCACGACCCAGGTCCAGAACCGGCTCGAGGTCGCCGGCCTCCACGTCGTCGAGGCCCGCCTGTCCCACCTGGCCTACGCCCAGGAGATCGCCCAGGCCATGCTCCGGCGCCAGCAGGCCGAGGCCATCATCGCGGCCCGGGCCAAGATCGTCGACGGCGCCGTCGGCATGGTCGAGATGGCCCTGCGGAGCCTCGAGGCCCAGGGCGTCGTCAAGCTCGACGAGGAGAAGAAGGCGGCCATGGTCAACAACCTCCTGGTCGCCCTGGTCTCGGAAGCCGAGATGCATCCCATCGTCAACACGGGGACGCTCTATTCCTGAGGCGGCCTGAACCGTGACCGACAAGAAGAAATTCCTTCTGAGGCTCGACGCCTCCGTCTACGACGCCCTCGAGAAGTGGGCGGCCGACGAGTTGCGGAGCATCAACGCCCAGATGGAATACGTCCTCAAGGAGGCGGTCCGCAAGGCGGGCCGCCTCCGCGACGGACAGGAGGACCGCAAATGAAGACCGTCGTCCGGGTAACGCTCTGGGTCCTGGTGGCCCTGATGACCGCGTTGCTCGTGCTGCTCTGACCGGGCCCGTCCGTTCACGCCTCCGTTGACTTCGTCCGCGGGGTGTCCTAAGAATAGGGGCATGGGCAGCGCGGGCGGAAAGGGTACGGACCGATGAGCCGGGCCGTCCGCGTCGCGCTCGCCGTCGCCTTGGCCGGACTGGCCGCGCTGGCCCTCTTCACCGGCCGGCGGCCGAGCGGAGAGGAGAACCGGGTCGAGCTGACCCTGCGGCCGCCCATCGCGGCCGCCTTCCGTCCCGACGCCAGCTTGCGGAACGTCACCCGCGCCCCCGTCGAGTACACGGTCCTGCCGGGCCCCGGGGCCCGCGGCCCGCGCCGCCGGACCCTCGGGATCGGCGCCGTCGACCGCCTGGTCATCGACCAGCCGGTCGAGATCTCCTTCGACAACGGGCGGCGGGCGACGACCTATCTCGTCCATCCCGAGAAGCCCTATGCCTTCCGTTACGACGAGAACGGCGTCATCCGCGTCTATCCCGGCTCCCACGGCCGGGCCGACGCGGCCGACCTGGCCCCGTTCGTCCCGACGCCGCCGGAGATCGTCGACCGGATGCTCGAGCTCGCCGCCGTGGGGCCCGGTGACGTCGTCTACGACCTCGGCTGCGGCGACGGCCGGATGGTCATCGCCGCGGCCAAACGCGGGGCCCGCGGCGTCGGCGTCGAGCTCGACGCCGCGCTGCTCGCGGAGTGCCGGGCCGGCGCCAAGCGCGAGGGCGTCGAACACCTGGTCCGGTTCGTCGAGGAGGACGCCCTGACCGCGCGGCTGACCGGGGCCACGGTCCTGGCCCTCTACCTTTTGCCCGAGTCCCTGGAAGCCCTGGCGCCGCGCTTCGCGCGCGAGCTCCCGCCCGGCGCCCGCGTCGTATCCCACGACTTCGCCATCCCGGGCTGGGAGGGGAGGCTGGTCTCGAAAGAGGTCATGGACGCCGCCGACGGGGGCCGCGAGCACAGGATCCTCCTCTACCGGATGCCGGGCGGACGATGACGGCCAACGCCACGATCCGTTTCCTGGCCCGCTTCTGCGGGGAGCACCCCCTCGACGACAAGGTCTTCCTCTGCCCGTCCTTCGTCGTCGGACGGCAGATCGGGGAGAGCCTGGCCCGGGAGGCCGGCTCGTGGGTCAACCTCCGTTTCGTCACGCCGTGGACGCTGGCCGGGGAGGTCCTCGAGCGCAGCGGCCGTTCGGGCCAGGGCCGGCCGATGACCTCGGCGGCGGAGCTCACCCTGGTCGACCGCCTGTTCCGGGACCTATGGGCCGAAGACCGGATCTCCTACCTGGCGACGCCGGAGCGGCCGCCCTCCCCGGGCCTCGCCCAAGCCCTCCACCGGGCCGTGCGCGACCTGCGGCTGGCCGGCCTCGCCGCCGGCGACGTCCGTCCCGAACGGTTCCTCGTCGCGCGCAAGGGCGAGGAACTGGCCCTGCTCGCCGGGCGCTACGAGGAGGCGCTGCGGGAAGACGGGCTGCTCGACGCCGCCGCTTTTCTCAGGGCGGCGGCCCTCGCAGCCGGGGAAGGGAGCTACGCCGCGCCCTGGACCCTCTGCCCGGCCGATTCGCGGCCGAGCCGGCTCGAGCGCGAACTCGTCCGGGCCGCGGCCGGCGAACGCCTCGTCCTCGTCCCCGGCGATCCGGTCCACGGGCTGGACCGGCCCCGGGCCTGCTGGCCGGAACCGGCCCGTCCCTCCGGGGAAAAAGCGGGCCGGCTGTCCTGGCTCTTCGATCCGTCCGGCGCGCCCGCCGCCGAAGATGACGACGCCTCGATCGTCCTGTTCCGGGCCCTCGGCCCGGGCAACGAGTGCCGCGAGGTCGTGCGCCGCCTGTACGAGGACAAGGTCCCGTTCGACCAGGTCGAGGTGCTGGTGCCGCCCGGCTCGGGCCATGCGACGGTCTTCCACCTGATGGCCACCCGGACCCGGCTGCCGGTCACCTTCGGGGACGGCGTGCCCCTCTCCTTCACCCCGCCCGGCCGTCTCTACTTCGGGCTCCTCGACTGGATCGCGAACGACTTCGCGGCCGACCGCCTCTGCCGCCTTCTCGAGAACGCCGACCTGGCCCTGACGCCGGGCCCGTCCGGCGAGGTCCTCGCCGGGCGGACGGCCTGCCGGCTCCTCCGGGCCGCCATGATCGGCTGGGACCGGAAGCGCTACCTGCCCCGGCTGAAGGCCCTCCGCTCGGCCAAGGAGGAGAGCTTGGCGCACGCGACGACGGCCGGTGGCGAAGACGGGGAGGAGGCGGCCGAAGCCCGCCGGGACGCTCTTCGCGCCTCCGTCGCGGCCGTCGACGCCCTCGCCGCCGACGTCGGCCGCCTGATCGACGCCCTCCCGGAGGCCGATGGCGAGGGCCGGTACGACTTCGGCGCGCTCTGCGAGGCCCTGGCCCGTATCGTCGGCGAACGGGCCCGGGCCGACGACGAGACCGCCCGCGCCGCCCGGGACACGCTCCGGGACCGCCTGGCCGAGGTTCGCCGGGAGGCCCGGTCCCCGGTCATGGCGGCCGGACGGGCGCTCGACCTCCTCCGGACCATGGGGGCGTCGCTCCGCGTCGGCTCCTCGCCGCCCCTTCCCGGGCATCTCCACGTCTCCGGCATCCCGGCCGGCGGCCGCTCCGGCCGCCCCGTGACCTTCGTCGTGGGGCTCGACGAAGCCACCTTTCCCGGGCGCGGCTTCCAGGACCCGGTCCTGCTCGACGAGGAGAGGACCGCTCTGTCTCTCGAACTGCCGACCTCGGCCGACGGGCTCCGGGCCAGCCTCTTCGGCCTGGCCGCCGTCCTGGCCTCCGTCAGGGGCCGGATCGTCCTCGGGTATCCGTCCTTCGACGCGGTCGAAGGCCGGGAATCCTTCCCCTCTTCGATCGTCCTGCAGGCCTTCCGGCTCCTCCGCGGCGACGCCGGCCTCGATTACCGGGCCCTCGAGAGCGGCCTGGAAGAGGCCGCCGGCTACTTGCCCGGGGCCGCTTCCCGGGCCTTCGACGAGACCGAATGGTGGCTCGAGCGGTTGGCGGGCCCGAACGCCGTCGCCGCCGGAGCGGCCACGGTCCGCGTCCATTTCCCCGACCTCGCCGCGGGCCTGTCCGCCGCCGCCGCCAGGGCCGGCGACGTGCTGACGGCCTACGACGGGCTCGTCGACATCGCCCCCGTCCGGGCCGACGTCGACCCGACCGCCGGAGGCCGGGCCGTCATGTCGGCCTCGCGGCTCGAGCTCCTGGCCCGCTGTCCCTTCGCCTACTTCCTGAAGCATGTCCTCGGGATCGAAGCCCCCGAGGAGGTCGCCTTCGACCGCTCGCGCTGGCTCGATCCGCTGCAGCGGGGGAGCCTCGTCCACGAAATTCTCTGCGCCTTCATGACCCGGATCCGGGAGACGGGCGAGGCGGTCGCCGCGGACCGCCATGCCGGGCTCCTGGACGGGATCGCGGACGCCGTCGTCGCCCGCTGGCGGGAGGAGGTCCCGCCCCCGTCCACGCCCATCTTCGAGGGCGAGCGCCGCGATATCCGCGAGACCCTCAGGATCTTCCTGGCGGCGGAAACGGCGCGCAAGGAGAAGGGCGAGCCGTTCGCCTTCGAGCTGGAGATCGTCCGCCAGCCCATCGCCCTCGACGACGGCCGTTCGTTCCCCCTGCGCGGCTTCATCGACAGGGTCGACCGCCTGACGGCGGACACCTACAGGGTCCTGGATTACAAGACGGGAAGCGCCGCGGCCTACGAGAACCTGGTCGAGTTCGGCCGCGGCCGCAACATCCAGCACGCCCTGTACGCCGTGGCCCTGGAGGCCATGCTGGCCGGACGGCCCGGCGGCGGCCGTCCCCGGGTCACGCGGAGCGGCTATTTCTTCCCCTCCCGCCGCGGCGAGGGGCTGGAGATCGTGGTCAAGGACTTCGACCGCGGCCGGCTGCGCCGGCTCCTGGGCGACCTGCTGGCCCTGCTGACCGAAGGCTATTTCATCGCCGGCCCCGAGGCCAAGTGCGGGTACTGCGACTACGCTCCGGTCTGCGGGACCGAGGCGCCCCAACGCTCCGGCCGGAAGCGCGAGGGGAGC
Organism: Candidatus Aminicenantota bacterium; assembly: GCA_017999365.1. GTDB lineage: Bacteria > Acidobacteriota > Aminicenantia > Aminicenantales > Saccharicenantaceae > RBG-16-66-30. Next base: position 287,788 of record JAGNLW010000003.1, on the reverse strand, counting down.
CCGGAGGTCTTCGAAGCCTACGACCGGCTCGACGGGTACAAGTGATGGGCGCCCGAACGAAAGTCCCGTCGGATCGCGAGGCCCGCGAGAGCATCGTCCGCGACCTCGACACGACCTTCCTGGTCGAGGCCGGCGCGGGCTCGGGCAAGACGACGAGCCTGGTCGAGCGGATGGTCGCCCTGCTGAGGTCGGGCCGGACCGGCATCGAAACTCTGGCCGCCGTCACCTTCACCCGCAAGGCCGCGGCCCAGCTCCGGGGCCGGTTCCAGGTGTCCCTGGAGCGGGCCCGGCTCACGGAAAAGGACGCCGGGGCGAGGGCCCGGCTCGACGAGGCCCTGACCGGCCTCGAGCGGTCCTTCATCGGGACCATCCATTCCTTCTGCGCCCGTCTCCTCCGGGAACGTCCGGTCGAGGCCGGGGTCGACCCCGATTTCCGCGAGCTCGAGGAGCACGAGGACCGGGTCCTGCTGCGGGAGGCGTGGGACGAGTATCAGGCCAAGGCCCGGCTCGAGAGCGAGTCCGGCCTGCGCGGCCTCGACGAAGCCGGGCTCGAACCGGCCGACCTCGAGCCGGCTTTCGAGACCCTCTGCGCCTACCCCGAGGTCGAGCCGGCCGGCGGCCGGAGCGGGGCGCCCGACCTCGGACCGGCCGAGCGGGCCCTGGAGAAGCTCCTCGAACTGGCCCGCGCGCTGGTGCCGGAAGAGAGGCCGGAGAAGGGCCGCGACGCGCTTCAAACGGTCCTCGTCCGCTCCTTCCGCCGGCAGCGCAACCTCGGTTTCGCCGACCCGCGCCGGCTCGCCGAGACCCTCGAGCTCTACGAGAAGGAGCCGGCCGTCACCAAGAACCGCTGGGCGTCCAAGGCCGACGCGGAGCGGATGCTGGAAGCCGCCGAGGCCTTCCGGGAGGACCACGTCCTGCCGGCCCTTCGCGAGTGGCGCGAGTTCCGCCATACCCGGGCCCTGGCCTTCCTCGTCCCGGCCGTCCGCTTCTACGCCGACCGGCGCCGGGCCGAGGGCCGGCTCAATTTCCAGGACCAACTCCTGCTCACGGCCGAATTGCTGCGCGAGAATCCCGAGGTCCGGGAGTACTTCCGCAAGCGCTTCCATCCCATCCTCGTCGACGAGTTCCAGGACACCGATCCGATCCAGGCCGAGATCCTGTTCCTGCTGACGGGCCATGCGGGCGCTCAGGAGCGCAACCGGACCGAAAAGGATTGGACGCGGTTCCAACCCGCGCCCGGGTCCCTCTTCCTGGTGGGCGATCCCAAGCAGTCCATCTACCGGTTCCGCCGGGCCGACATCGACATCTACAACCTGGTCAAGGACCGTATCCAGGCTTCGGGAGGGCGCGTCCTCGAGCTCAACGCCAACTACCGGTCCCTGGCCTCCATCGCCGACTGGGTCAATCCGCTCTTCGATCCCGGCGCAGGCGGGCTCTTCCCGCCTCGCGCGGACGCCTACCAAGCCGGGTTCATACCCCTCGACGCCAAGCGGGGGCCCGGGCCGCGGGCCCTCGCGGGAGTCCGCAAGGCCACGGTGCCCGCCGTGCCGCGCCACGCCAAGGAACCCATCGCCGAAGCGGACTCGCGCCGGCTGGCCGGCTTCATCGCCTGGGCCCTCGACAAGAACCTGACCGTGGCCGACGACCAGGGCCGCCCGCGGCCGGCCGGTCCGGGCGATTTCCTGGTCCTGTTCCGCTACAAGGACCGCATGAGCCGGTACGCCCGCCGCCTGGAAGAGCGCGGCATCCCCTACGAGATCGCCGGCAGCGACGCCTTCGCCGAGAACGGCGAGATCGCCGAGGTCGTCCATCTCCTGAAGGCCCTCGACGATCCCGACGATCCGGTGGCCGCGGCGGCCGTCCTGCGGGGGCTGTTCTTCGGCCTGAGCGACCAGGACCTCCTGGCCCACCGCGCGGCCGGCGGCGGCTTCTGCTTCCTCGATCCGGACGACCGTCGCGGCACGAACGGGGTCCGGCGGGCCTTCGGCGTCCTGAGAGGCTGGCGCGGGCTCACCGAGACCCTGCCCCCGTCGTCGGCGGTCGAGGCCATCCTGGAGTCTTCGGGACTGCTCGGCTATCTGGCCACGGCCGAGATGGGCCGCAGCCGGGCCGGCAACGTTCTCAAGCTCGTCGAGGTCCTGCGCGGCCGGGAGAACGAGGACATGACCTCCTTCGCCGCCGCCGTGGCCTTCATGGAGGAATGGGTGGGGGCCCAGCCGGTCGAAGAGATGAGCCTGACGCCGGGCCGGCGGGACGCCGTCCGGCTGATGAACCTGCACAAGGCCAAGGGACTCGAGGCCCCCGTCGTCTGGCTGGCCAATCCGGCCGGGGTCCGCGACTTCGAGCCGGACAAGCACGTCCGTCGGACGGGCGGGACGCCCCGGGGCTGGTTCCGCTTCACCCGGTCCTTCGGCTTCGCCACCAAGACCGTCTCCCAGCCCCTCGGCTGGGAGGAGAGCGCCGGGGAGGAACGCCTATACGAGAAGGCCGAGGAGGACCGGCTGATGTATGTCGCGGCGACCCGCGCCCGCGACCTCCTCGTCGTCAGCGCCTACGCGGGCGACCTGGGCGAAAGGCGGTCCTGGGGCCCGCTCGAGGACGGCCTCGCGGACGTCCCCGAGCTCGCCGGCGAGGCCCCGGCTCCGGTCGAGGAGGCCCGCCCCCGGCGCGGCCGCCGCTCCGCCATCGTCGGCCTCGAGGAAGCCCGGACGGCCCGCGCGGCCCTGCGGAAGAGGATGGCCGAGGCCTCGTTGGCCGGGGCCATCCACGAGACCGTCACCTCGGTCGCCCGGCGCGACTCCGAGCCGCCGGCCTGGGCCAAGGGCGGCCTCGGCCGCTGGGGCTCGGAGGTCCACGTCATGCTCAGGACCCTGGGCGAGCGGCGGGAGGGGCCGGGGGGTTGGCCGGTCCCCGGGGATGACGCGCTGGTCCGGATGGCCCGGGACGTCCTGGTCGCCGCGGACCAAAGTTCCGCCGACGCGCCGGACCTGGCCGCGCACGTCGCCGGCATCGTCCGCTCGGAGTTCTGGGGCCGGGCCATGAAGGCGTCCCGGCGGCTGTTCGAGGTGCCGTTCGCGGTCCGGGTGGCGCCGGGAGACCCCGGCTACGACGATCTGGCCCCGGGCCCGGGCGCGGTGGCCGCGGCGGGCGGCCGCCCGGTCGTCGCCGCGCCGGGCGCGCCCGTGTTCCTTTCCGGAGCGGTCGACCTGCTGTTCGAGGAAGAGGACGGCTGGGTCATCGCCGACTACAAGACCGACCGGTTGCCCGCCGTTCTGGCCGGCGCCGGCGCCGCCGACCGCGAAGCGGCCCTGGCCGGCCTGGTGGCGCTCCACGCCCCCCAGGTCCGGTTGTACGCCCGGTTCTGGCGCGGCCTCACCGGCGAGCCGGTCAAAGAGGCCGGGCTCTACTTCACCGCCTTCGACCGCTGGGTCGTGCTCCCGGACTAGAGGCTGGTGTAGCCGAAGCGGCGCTTGAGGGCGTCGACCTTGTCCGTCCGCTCCCAGGTGAATTCGGGCAGCTCCCGGCCGAAGTGGCCGTAGGCGGCCGTGGCCTTGTAGATCGGCCGGCGCAGGTCGAGCATCTTGATCATGCCCGCGGGCGTCAGCTGGAAGATCTCGCGGACGGCCGCCTCGATGTCCGACTCGCGGACCTTGGCCCCGCTGTGGACGTTGACCATCAGGGAGAAGGGCTCGACGACCCCGATGACGTAGGCCAGCTGGACCGTGCAGTGGCCGGCCAGGCCGGCGGCGACGATGTTCTTGGCGATGTAGCGGGCGGCGTAGGCGGCCGAGCGGTCGACCTTGGTCGGGTCCTTGCCCGAGAAGGCGCCGCCGCCGTGGGGGCAGCTGCCGCCGTAGGTGTCGACGATGATCTTGCGGCCGGTCAGGCCGGTGTCGCCGACGGGCCCGCCGATGACGAAGCGGCCGGTCGGATTGACGAGGTACTGGATGGAGGGAGAACGCAGGTCGGCCGGGATGACCGGCTCGACGATCTCGGCGATGACGGCGTCGTGGAGGACCTTGTCGTCGACGTCGGCGGCGTGCTGGGTCGACAGGACGACCTTCTCGACGGCCACGGGGCGCTTGTCCACGTAGCGCACGGAGACCTGGGACTTGGCGTCGGGCTTGAGCCAGGGCAGGCGGCCGCTCTTGCGGACCTCGGCCTGCTTCTGGACGAGCCGGTGGGCCAGGCGGATGGGCAGGGGCATGAGCTCGGGCGTCTCGTCGGTCGCGTAACCGAACATCAGGCCCTGGTCGCCGGCCCCGACCTCGCCGTTGGCCTGGCTGACGCCCATGTCGATGTCGGCCGACTGCTGGCCGAGGTAGGTGTGGACCTCGCAGGTCGCGGCGTCGAAGCCGATCAACGGGTCGTCGTATCCGATCTCGCGGGCGGTCTGGCGGACGATGGAGACGGGGTCGAACTTGGCCGTCGTGCGGAACTCGCCGGCGATGACGGCGACGTTCTTGGTGACGAGGGTCTCGCAGGCCACGCGTCCGTGGGGGTCCTTGGCCAGGACCGCGTCGAGGAAAGCGTCGGAGATGAGGTCGGCCATCTTGTCGGGATGGCCCTCGGAAACGGATTCCGAGGTGAACACGAAGTCTTTGGCCATCGAAGCCTCCTTTCCGGACACGCGCGGTTGTTCGGCTCGCTCAGGGGCTGGGATGGGGTCGTGACGGGGCTTTCGCCCTGGACACTTGGTTGCCGCTTGCGCGATCGCGACCACATCCCCGCCGGTGGCGGGCGAGCACCTCGGGTGTCCGTCCCAGGTTGCCGGGCCCGTTCCGTTACGACCGGGCCTCTCCTGATGTACCGCGCCATGATACGCCCCCCCTAGGGCGATTTCAAGTGGCGGGAGAAAAAAATCAGCGGATGACGGGGTCGGGGTCCTGGGCGTTGACGAGGACGATCTCGGCGAAGGCGGAGAAGGAGAAGGGGAACTCGGCCAGCCGGTCCTCGGCCTTCTTCATGACGAACGCGGCGTCGGACTTGAAGTCGATGCGGTACTCGGTGAACCAGCCCTTGTCGACCCGGAACTGGAGCGTGCCGGCGCCCCCGCCCTCGCCCTCGAAGACGCCCCGGGCCTCGCCGAGGTCCTTGCCGCCCGAGACCTTGACCCGGTAGACGGCCGAGACGTAGGCCATCTGCCCGCCGTCGACGGGCAGGAGGTCGTCGAGCGTGTAGGTGGCGGCCAGGTCGACGCGGACCTCGAGACCCTGGAAGGGGATGGTCAGCCGGCGCTCTTCGGTCCAGTAGTCGCCGCGGGCGACCGGGTCGACCGGCAGGGTCGGGAAGTAGTCGCGCAGGATCTGGGGCAGGGAGATGTTGAAGGGATTGCCGCCGCCGACGGCCTGGGGATTGCGGATGGACTCGACCCGGCCGGTCCGGTTGAAGACGACCTCGAGAGGCTCGCTTTCGGTGGCGCCGAGCTTCTGGTTGAGGACCCGGTCGGGCAGGCGGGCGCTGACATCGAGGCCGGGCGAGGTCAGGTCGACCCGGACGGTGTCCCGGGCCGAGGCCCTGGACAGGAGCCGGATCTCGCCGCGGGTGTCGGCGTTCAGGGCCAGGTCCTTGCCGAGGAAGCTATTGCCGTCGGCGTTGACGACGCTCGAGACGCTGTAGGTCAGCCGGGCGCCTTCGGCCGGGCCGAAGCGCAGGGCGACCTTGTCCTGGCCGGGGAGGCCGGCCGCCTCGCCGGCGGCCAGGCCGAGGACCAGCGCCGCCGCCGCGGCCGCCGCGAAGGCTCGTCTCATGGCTCCTCCCTCCGGCCCCGGGTCAGAAACCGGGATCGGAGATCCTCTTCTCTTGCCATTCGCCGTACTTGGCCAGCAGGGGCCGGATCTCGGACGCCTTGCCGACGACGACGAGGACGAGATCGTCCAGGGGCAGGAGCTTCGCGGCCGCGGCCTTGAGGGCCGCCGGGCCGAGCCGGCCGATCTCGTCGAGGTAGCGGTCGTACTCGTCGAAGCCGCGCTTGTAGTAGGCCAGCCGGACGTAGGCCGCGGCCTTGCTGGCGTTGGTCTCCAGGCTCCGGGGGAACTGGCCGAGGATGTAGTTGCGGCCGCTCTCCGTCTCCTCGGCCGGGAAACCCTCGCGGACGCCTTTGCCGAGGAGGTCGAAGACGATGTCGAGCATCTCGCCGATCTTGTCGTTCTTGGTGTAGGAGCCGACCGTGAACAGGCCGCCGCCGGCCCAGGACCGGAACGCGCTCGAGGCGCCGTAGGTCAGGCCCCGCTTGATGCGCAGCTCCGAGTTGAGCCAGGAGGTGAAGCGGCCCCCGAAAAGGGTGTTCATGGCCGAAGCGGCCGCCGAGACCGGGTCGCCCATGGCGTAGCCCGGGGCGCCGAGCGAGAAGTAGGCCTGGGTCGCGTCGGGCTTGTCGACGAGCAGCAGCCGGCGGCCTTTCGGCCGGGGCAGGGCGGGCAGGCCCGTGGCCGGGGCCGGGCCCGACGGCCGGGTCATGCGGCCGAGCGTCCGTTCGAGGAGCGGCCGGAGCTTGGCCCTGTCGACGTCCCCGACGACGGCCGCCACGGCCCGGTCGGGGCGATAGCGCCCGCGGTGGAAGTCCCGGACCGTCCCCACGGTCATGCCGGCGAGCGAGGCTTCCGTGCCGGAGGCCAGGTGGCCCATGGGGTGGTCCCCGAAATAGGCCTTCTGAAAGTAATAGCGCACGGCCGCCCCGGGGTTGTCCTTGGCCGACTTGATGGCGTCGATCCTCAGGGACCGCTCTTTTTCGAACTCCGCGGGAGCGAAGGCGGGCGAGGTCAGGCAGGCGGCCGCGATCTCGAGGAGGCGGGGGAAGTGCTCGGCCAGGGAATCCCCGGCGAGCTGGGCGTATTCTTCGGCCGCGCCGAAGCCGAGGGATGCGCCCATGAAATCGAGGGCTTCGGCGAGGCCGTCGGCGTCGAGGTCCCCGGCCCCCTTCGTCAACAGGGCCGCGGCCAGTCCGGCCGTCCCCTCGGATCCGGCCGGGTCGAAGGCCGTGCCGGCCCCGCCGAAGAGGACGCGGACGCTGACGAGCGGCTGATCGGCGTTGCGCAGGAGGTAGACGGTCAGGCCGTTCTTGAGGACCATTTTCTCCGGCGCGGGAAGCTGGCCGGCGGCCGCCAAGGGCAGGGCGACGGCGAGCGCCATGGTCAGGACGCCGGCGAGGCGCCTGCGGGCGGGGCTTTTCACTGGACGCCTCCTTCGGGGATGAGCATCCCGACGGTCTTGTTGTTGGCCGTGAAGACTTTGCGGGCGGCCTCCCGGACCCGGTCGGTCCCGACGGCCGCGTAGTCGTCCATGACGGTGAACAGGCGGGCGAAATCGCCCGCGACGAGCTCGGCCTGGCCGAGCTGGTTGGCCTTCCCGGCGACCGTCTGGAGGCCGCGGTAGAAGTCGTTGCGGACGATGTTCAGGGCCTTCTCGAGCTCCCTGGCGGTGATGCCGTCCTCCCGGACCTTGGCCAGCTCCTCCTCGACGACCTTGTCGATGCGCTCGAGGTCGGCCCCGGGCCGGGGCTTGACGAAGATCTGGAAGAGCTGGGGATCGATGGTCTCGTTGATGCCGCCGCCGACGTCGATGGCCAGCTCCTCGTCGCGGACGAGCCGCCGGTAGAGCCGGCTGCTCTCGCCCTCGAGGAGCGGCTTGGCCAGGACGGACAGCGGGAAGAAGTCCGCGTCCTTGTACGCGGGGCCGTGCCAGACGGCGAGATAGGAAGGCGCCTGGGCCTCCTTGCGGATGACGACGGTCTTGGTCCCCATCTGGGGCGGCTCGACCGTCGAGACGGGCGGCGGGGGCGGGGAGGCCTTGATGGGCCCGTAGTGCTTGCGGACGAGCTCCATGGTCCGGACCGGATCGATGTCCCCGGCGATGACGAGGACGGCGTTGTTCGGGGCGTAGTAGGTCCGGTAGTAGGCCGCGACCTCGTCCCGGCGCCAGCTCAGGATGTCGCTCATCCAGCCGATGACGTCCCAGTGGTAGGGGTGGGCCATGATGGCCGTGGCCCGGACGTTCTCGCTCAGGATGGCGTCGTTGTCGTTGTCGACGCCCAGGCGGCGCTCCGAGGCGATGACCCCGCGCTCGGACTCGAAGACCTCGGGGACGAAGGACAGGCCCTGCATGCGGTCGGCCTCCATCTCGATCATGGCCTCGAGGGCGGCCGGCGGGAACCAGTCCGTGTAGGCCGTCAGGTCGTCGCCGGTATAGGCGTTGTTGCTGCCGCCGGCGAACTCCATCTTGCGGTCGAACTCGCCGGGGCCGGTCTTGGGCGTGCCGTTGAACATCATGTGCTCGATGAAGTGGGACACGCCCGTCAGACCGGGCCGCTCGTTGCGCGAGCCGACCCGGAAGAACGTGTACAGGGACACGCTCGGGACGTTGTGGTCCTCGACGAGCAGGACCTTGAGCCCGTTGTCGAGGGTGTGGACCTTGACGTCCTCTTTCCGGAAGGACGCCGACAGGGACAGGGCCATGACCAGGGTGGCGACGGCCGGGACCAGGAACCGGGAGATCTTCCTCATTCGGTCACCTCCGCAAGGACCGATTATAACAGGAAACGGTCCGTCTTGCCCGCCGCCTTGACCCCGCGGGCGGTTATAGGATATATAGACCCGGAAGGCTAAGGCCCCTCATGAGCACTCCCGACAGCTCGTTCGATTACGGCCGGTCGCTCAAGACCGTCCGGTCCTATCCCTTCCTCCACAAATTCATCCCCGTCGACCGGCTCATCGTCCGCCCCCTGGCGTCCCTGATCGTCCGCCTGGTGTACAAGACGAGGATCATGCCGAACCAACTGACCTACGCCTCGTTCCTGCTGTCCATGGCCGCGGCCGTCGTCTATTCGGCCGGGCGGCGGCTGCCGGTGGCCGTCGGGGGCGTGCTGGCCCTGCTCTCGGACATCTTCGACAACGCCGACGGCATGCTGGCCCGGGCCAAGGGCCTGGCCAGCCGCTACGGGGCGTTCCTGGACCTGTTCTTCGACCGCATCTGCGACTTCGCCGTGCTGACCGGCGTCACCTTCGGCATCTTCCGGGTCTCGGGCGACCCCCGGGTCCTCATGCTCGGCCTGCTGACGATCGGCTTCTACCTGCTCCAGGTGGGGCTCTTCTACCTCAACAACATCTATATGGGCGTGTCCAACAACGGGGAAGGAGCCGAGGCCAAGAACCTGGCCGTGTTCGTCATCTTCGTCTGTTCCGTCTCCGGCTGGCCGCTCGGGATCCTCCTCGGCGTCTTCGTGATGGGCTCCCTGGGGACCTTCATCAAGCTGATCACCTTCATCAGGAAGGGACGGGACGCTCAGGCGGCGGCGACCCGCTGACCGGGGCGCCGCTCCGCTTCCTCATCAGGGGGACGACCCCGATCCCGGCCCAGATCAACCCGACGACCCGGCGGATCAGGATGACGGCCATCCCCGAGGACATCTCGATGCGGAGCAGGGCGAAAAGCGACACGTAGGTCAGCTCGTACACACCGACCGAGCCCGGCACGGGCAGGAACGAATAGAACGACCCCAGGGTGACGATGAGAAAGCACTTGAAGAAGGTCGGCGTCTCGCCGCCCAGGAACCGGAAGGTGAAGTAGATCTCGGCGGCCCAGAGCCAGGCCTGGGCGAAGTAGGAGGCGAACAGGGCCAGGAAGAGCCGCGGATGGCGGCCGTAGAAGTCGGCGATGTGGGCGTCGGTCTCGAGGATCTTGTCGCGCCGGTTCTCGAGGAAGGGGACGCGGATCTTGAGCTTCCGGAGCGTGTCCAGGCCCCAGCCGAACAGGCCCTGGCGCTGTTTGAGGACGAGGAAGACGAGCAGCAGGACGAGGACGGCGATGGCCGCGAAGAGCTCGATCTTCTGGCGCCGCGGCAGGGCGAACTCGGTGATGAGGAAGACGACCGACAGGGCCACCGTGGCCAGGCCGGCCAGGAACTCGACGGTCTTGTCGACGACGACCGTGGCCAGGCACTTGTTCCGGCCGACCCGGTCCAGGCAGAAGATACGGACCGTCTCGCCGCCGATGTTGCCCGCCGGGGTGAGATAGCTGACGGCGTAGCCGGCGATGCGGGCCCCCAGGATGTGGCCGAAGGGGACCCGCTCCCCCGAGGCCACGAGCAGGGCCCGCCAGTTGACGGCCCGGACGAGCCAATAGAGGAGGCGCAGGCCCATGAGGGCGGCGACCTCGAGAAGGCTGAGGCGGCCGATGGCCCGCAGGATCTCCCGCGGCCCCGTCCGGACGATGAGGTAGACGAACAGGGCTACGCCGGCCCAGCCGACGAGTCTGAGGACGAGGGTCCCGGCCTTGGACCCGGACGGCGGGGCGCCGCCGCTCTCCCGTCCGACCCGGCCCAGCCTGAACATGCTTGACTCTCCTCGAGGGTTGGCCTATTTTAGTCCCCTGTACCCGGAAAAGCAAAAAACGTGATCGACCTCTTCCCTTCCCCGAAACGAGCCGCCGCCCTCGGCCTGGCCGTCCTTACGGGCCTGGCCGCGATGGCCGTCCCCCCGGCGGCCCGGGCCGAGGGGATCCCCTTCTCCCTGGCCGTCCCCGCCGCCGGGCCCCGGCCGGCCGCCTTCTCTCTGGCCGCTCCGGCATCGGGAACGCCCGAGGACGCCGAGAAGCCGGTCCCGGACGCGGCCGTCATGCCCAAGCGGACCAAGCGGGCCCTGCTCGAGCTCGGCGTCGTAGCCGTCTATTCGACCGTCCGCTACTGGTCGGACTACCACCGCTGGGTCGAGGACTGGCAGTACGAGCTGACCTGCGAGGACCAGTACCGCCGCTTCCTGACGACCGAGGCCATCCGCTTCGACTCCAACAATTACGTCACCAACTGGACCCATGTCATCGCCGGGGCCTTCTACTACCAGATGGCCCGGACGAACTACCTGGACTGGAAAGAGTCCCTGCTGGCCGCCTTCGTCTCCTCGCTGTCCTACGAGTACGTCTCGGAGTGGCGCGAGGTCATCTCCATCAACGACATGTTCATGACGACCTTCGGGGCCATTTCGCTCGGGGAGGCCTGGTACCAGCTGTCCGATCTCTTCCACCACAGCCGGTCCCCGGTCCGCCGGGCCCTGGCCTTCATGAACCCGGTCAACGAGTTCAACCAGCTCCTCGACCGCCGCCGACCGGCTTCCCGGCTCTATGACGCTCCCGGCTGGTCGGCCTTCTCGTTCTCGGCCGGCTGGCGTCACGCCTCCGAGACCGGCCGGCCCGCCTTCGACGCGGCCTGGCTCGGCGTCGCGACCGAGATCATTCGGGTCCCCGAGTACGGCCGGCCCGGCGCTTTCCGGCGGGTCCTGAAGGACATCTCGCTGAGCCAACTCGATATCGACGTCGCCCTGCGGCGGCGCCAGCCCGAGGACACCCACCTGCGCGGCGGGGCGTCCGAGGAAGTGGACCTCTACGCCCGGGTCGTCCCCATGGCCTGGTACCGCCAGGACATCGACGATGCGGGCCGGGGCTACGCCCTGTCGCTCGGCCTGGGCTCGGCCTTCTCCTACGTTCGCAAGCGGCCGACGGTATACGACGCGACGAGCGTCCAGGTCCACATCGATCCCCTGCCGGGGACGCCGACGGATTTTCGCGACAAGACGTCGGTGACCCACCTCTTCGGGCCGGTCCTCGACTGGACGCGGTTCGGGCGCGGCGTCAAGGTCCGCGTCGTCGCCGACGCCTACGCCGACTTCGCCATGATGAACGCCTACGCCTTCAACGCCTATTCGGCGTCCCACTCCATCGAGGGGATGAAGACGACGCTGGCCTATTTCGGCTACCACTACGCCCTGGGGGCCAGCGCCTCGGCCCGGATCGACCTCGATTGGCGCGGTTTCCGACTCCGCGGCCTGGCCAGCGCCCACGCCTACGGGTCGTGGGAGAACCGGGACCGCTTCCAGTCGGAACTGACCAACGACGTCCACGCCGCCGACGGCCGGACGCGCCTTCTGCTCAAGGCCGGTTGGGGGCCCGCAGGCTCGCCCCTGAGCGTGTTCGGGGCCGTCGAGTCCATCCACCGGCGGGGCCGGATCGGGGACTTCCGGGCGAGCGGCACTGAGACGCGAACGTTCGCCGGGTTGACCTGCCTGTTCTGAGCCCGAGGCGGCCGCCCCGGCGCTTTCCCGCCTCCCTAGCGCTTGCCGACGATCTCCCAGCCCCGGTCGCGGGCCAGCCGTCTCAGCCGCCGGTCGCCGTGGACGACGACCGGATGGCCGACGAGCTCGAAGACGGGCAGGTCCGAGATGCGGTCGGCCAGGGCCCAGGACCCCGCCCAGTCGATGCCCTCGGGATCGACGCGCTTGTAGAGGGCGACGATCTTGCCCGGCCCGTAGGCGAAGACGCCCGTCTTCCGGCCGGTGAGCCGCCCGCCGGCGACCTCGAGCTCGGTGCCGATGAGGACCTCGGCCTCGAGCCGGTCCTTGAGCTGGTCGACGAGGATCTGGAGGGAGCCGGACAGCAGGACGATGCGGCAGCCCTGTCCCTTGAGGTCGAGGATCTTCCGGCGCAGGTCGTCGGGGACGGCCTTGCGGAGGAAGGCCCGGCCGTAGGCCTGGGCCCACCCCGCGACCTCTTCGGGGGCGCGGTCCTTGAGGATGCGGGCGTTGGCCCCGAGGGCGGGGCGGAAGCCCAGCCGGAGGGTGTCGCGGAGGAGCGACAGGAGGAACCCGGCCAGGCGCAGGAAGCCGGCGTGGCCGTGGGCCAGAAGGTGGAGGTAGAACATGCGCTCGGCGTTCATCCCCTGCAGGAGGGTGCCGTCGAGGTCGATGACGGCCAGACGCGTGCCGCGGGGGAAGGAGATGCGGGCGCTCGGGGTCGTCGTCATATCCAGAGAGGCGGGCGGGAGGACCGGGCCGCCCGTCGCGACGGCAGATATAACACAGCCGCCGGGGCGAGTCAAAACGCCGTCAGCGGGCCCGCGGCTTGACGTCCTTGGCGATGAGCAGGGTCGTCGGGTCGAGCTTCAGGCGCAGGTCCTTCGGGGCCAGGCGGCCGTGGTCCTGGACCAGATTGAAGTGGACGTGGTCGCCGTGGTGCTGGAGGGAGATGAGGACGTCGACGACCCCCAGGTAGGCTTCGAGCTCGCGGGGGATGCCGCGGTCGTCGAAGAGGGGCTCCTCGCCCTTGAGCGAAGCGCTGAACCAGACCTCGAGGCCGAGGCGGCCGGCGAAGTCCTTGAATTTCCGCAGCTCCTCCGGGCCGGCCGCGGCGAAGTCGAGGCCGTCGACGATGACCGTCTCGGCCCGGAAGTTGGCGTGGACGATCATGGCCTCGAGGCTGCGCAGGACCTGCTCCGTCCGGGCGCCGTCCTGCTTGAAGTTCATGATGACCCGGTGGCGGATGAGCTCGTCGACCTCGGCCAGGGCGGCCCGCATCTTCGGCTTCTTGGCGATCTCCTTGAAGATGTCCTCGTACCAGGTGATGATGTGGTCGACCCGGCTGGCGTAGGAGACGTGGATGACGGGCTTCTCCTGGAGGAGCTTGTCGGCCGCGATGTGGACGAGGCAGGCCGTCTTGCCGACGCCCTTGCGGCTGGCCAGCACGCCGATGTGGCCCCGGCCGAGGCCGCCGGAGATCGACTTCTCGAGGATGCGGAGGGGGCTCCGCTTGATGAGTTCTTCCTTGACCGTGAGCGTCATGATGGTCCTCTCCGTTATCTCTGGGATTCTTGGCGCTGCTTCTCGAGGTGCGCGGCCGTCAGCTCCTCGGCGATGAATGACGGCACCCGGCCGTATTTCAGGAACTCCATCGTGAACTCGGCTTTGCCTTGGGTCAGGGAGCGCAGGACGGTCGAGTAGCCGAACATCTCGGCCAGGGGCACTTCGGCGTCGACACGCGAGAACTGGCCGTCCTCGACCGAGCTGACGATCGTGCCCCGCCGCTGACTGATGGTGGCGAAGACGTTGCCGGCGAACTCCGTCGGGCCCTCGACCGAGACCTTCATGATGGGCTCGAGGATCTGGGGCTTGGCTTTCGGGTAGACCTGGCGGAAGGCGCCCTGGGCGGCCGTCTGGAAGGCGATGTCCGAGGAGTCGACGGGGTGGTACTGCCCGTCGGCGACGACGACCCTGACGCCGACGACGGGAAAGCCGATGAGCGAGCCCTTCTTCATGGCCGCCCGGAAGCCCTTGTCGCAGGAGGGGATGAACTCGCGCGGGATGCGGCCGCCCTTGACCTCGTTGGCGAACTCGTAGCCGCCCTTGGCCAGGGGCTCGAGCCGGCCGCTGACCCGGGCGTACTGGCCGGAGCCGCCGGTCTGCTTCTTGTGGGTGTAGTCGAACTCGACGGCCTGGCCGATGGCCTCGCGGTAGGCGACCTGGGGCATGCCGGTCCGGACCTCGGCCCGGTACTCGCGCTTCATGCGCTCGATGTAGACGTCGAGGTGGAGCTCGCCCATGCCCTGGATGATGGTCTGGCTGGACTCGGGGTCGACGTGGGTCCGGAAGGTCGGGTCCTCCTTGGTGAACCGGTTGAGGGCCTTGGCCATGCGGTCGGCGGCGTTCTTGTCGACCGGTTCGATGGCCAGCGAGATGACCGGCTCGGGGACGTAGATGGCCGTCATGGCCAGGTTGAGCCCGGGGGCGCAGAAGGTGTCGCCCGAGGCGCACTCGACCCCGAACAGGGCCACGATGTCGCCGGGGCCGGCCTCGGCGATCTCGGACATGGTGTCGGCGTGCATGCGGACCAGGCGGCCGACCTTGATCTTCTGCCCGGAGCGGGTGTTGACGAGCTCGTCGCCCTTGCGCAGGCTCCCCTGGTAGATGCGGATGTAGGTCAGCTGGCCGTAAGGGCCGTCCTCGAGCTTGAAGGCCAGGGCCACGGTCTTGGCGGCCGGGTCCGACGACAGGGTCAGCTCGACCCCCTCCCGGTCGAGGTCGATGGCCCGGTTCTCGACCTGGGACGGGTCAGGGAGGTAGTCGACGACGGCGTCGAGGAGGGGCTGGATGCCCTTGTTCCGGTACGCCGAGCCGACGAAGACGGGGATGATCTCGCGGGCCACCGTGGCCCGGCGGACGGCGGCCTTGACCAGGGCCTCGGTGGCGCGCCCTTCGATGGCGGCCTCCATGAGCTCGTCGCAGTGCATGGACACGGCGTCGAGCATCTCCTCGCGCCGCCGGGCGGCCTCCTCGGCGTAGGCGGCGGGGATGTCCTCGACCCGGATGACCTCGCCCTCGGGGCCGTCGAAATAGAGGGCCTTCATGGCCACCAGGTCGATGATGCCCTCGAAGGCGCTCTCGAGGCCGATGGGCAGCTGCATGAGGACGGCCTTGCGGCCGAGCTTCTCGACGAGCTGGTCCCGGACCTTGACCGGATTGGCCCCGACGCGGTCGACCTTGTTGACGAAGGCGATGAAGGGGACGTTGTACCGGCGCAGCTGGCGGTCGACCGTGATCGTCTGGGACTGGACGCCGCCGACCGAGCAGAGGACCAGGATGGCCGAGTCGAGGACCCGCAGGGAGCGCTCGACCTCGATGGTGAAGTCGACGTGGCCCGGGGTGTCGATGATGTTGACCGAGTGGCCGTCCCAGCCGACGTTGGTCGTGGCCGAGGCGATGGTGATGCCCCGCTCGCGCTCGAGGTCCATGGAATCCATGGTCGCGCCCACGCCGTCCTTGCCCTTGACCTCGTGGATCTTGTGGATCTTCTTGCAGTAGAAGAGGATCCGCTCCGTCAGGGTCGTCTTGCCGGAGTCGATGTGGGCGCTGATGCCGATGTTGCGCATTCTGGCGATGTCGCTCGTCATGGACCTATGCCTTTCGAAGATTCACGCCTGCCGGGTCTGTCGGATGTCGCTGGTTTCTTCCGGTGAGGGATTGACGGACGTACCGATAACGAACAGGTGAGCTGCCATTATAGCCGAAACCGGGCCCGGGCTCAAGGGGGCGGCCGCCCGCCGGGTTGTGCCGGGGGCTCCGCCGCCCTATAATGGCCGAGACGACCTCAGGAGGCCCGCATGCGCAAGACCGCCCTCGCCCTGTCCCTGTTCGCCCTGTGCTTCGCCCTTCCGGCCCCGGCCGGGCCCTGTCCTTCGGCCGCCGGGCAGGCTCCGCCCGCCTTCGACGACTATTTCGTCGACCGGGCCCTGAGGATCGACCTCTACCAGGCCGGCGACGCCAAGGACGAGCGTATCACCGTCCACCGGATCGCCGCCGAGGGGGCCTGGCCGGAGACCAAGACCGGTCTCCTGCCGCCCTTCGACCAGGGCCGCTACGTCCTCGAGGTCGTCGACGCCGCCTCCAACCGCATCATCTTCCGGCGCGGCTTCGACACGATGTACGCCGAGTACAAGACGACCTCCCCGGCCCTGGCCGGCGAGGTCCGGGTCTTCGAAAGGTCCGTCCGCATCCCCGAGCCCAAGCGGCCCGTCCTGTTCACGGTCGCGGCCCGGGACCGCAACAATCTCCTGCGCCCCGTCTTCGTCCGGTCCATCGACCCGTCCGACTACCATATCGTCCGGGAGAGCCCGGCGGCCGGGGACGAGGTCTTCATCCTCCAGGAGAAGGGCGATCCTCATGACAAGGTCGACTTCGTCTTCGTGGCCGAGGGCTACACGGCCGCGGCCCGGGACAAGTTCCGGGCCGACGCCGGCCGGATGACCGACTTCCTCTTCGATCTCGAGCCCTACAAGTCCCTCCGGGACCGTTTCAACGTCCGGGCCGTCTTCCGGCCTGCGCCGGAGGCGGGCATGGACGAACCGCGCCAGCGGGCCTACCGGAAGACCGTCCTGGACGCCTCCTTCAACGCTTTCGACCTCGACCGCTACATGCTCATCGAGGCGGACCACCGGATGCACGAGATCGCCGGCCAGGTCCCCTACGACGCCCTCATCGTCCTCGTCGACAGCAAGCGCTACGGCGGCGGCTCCATCGCCTTCGACTACTGCGTGACGACCGTCGACCACCCCCGCAGCCCCGAGGTCTTCGTCCACGAGCTCGGCCACTCCTTCGGCGGCCTGGCCGACGAGTACTACCAGTCCGAGGTCTCCTACAACGAGTTCTACCCCAAGGGCGTCGAGCCCCTCGAGCCCAACATCACGGCCCTGCTCGACCCCGCCGACGTCAAGTGGAAGGGCCTGCTCGCGCCCGGGATCGGCGTCCCGACCGAGTACGGCAAG
This sequence comes from Candidatus Aminicenantota bacterium, assembly GCA_017999365.1. GTDB lineage: Bacteria > Acidobacteriota > Aminicenantia > Aminicenantales > Saccharicenantaceae > RBG-16-66-30. The sequence goes on along the minus strand of JAGNLW010000003.1, from coordinate 270,711 downwards.
GAACGGACCGAGGCCCTCCAGGCCGAGATGAGGGAGGCCCGGGCGGCCGGGGACAAGGCCGTCGCCGCGGCCAAGGCCAAGGGCGCGTCGGCCGGGGAGCTGAAGAAGCTCGAGGACCGGCGCAAGGCCGCCGAAGCGGCCTTGAGGGTCCAGATCGAGGAGGTCAGGAAGCGCTACGCGGACCTCGTCGACAAGGTCGGGGTCTTCGAGGGCGCCGGCTACGCGTCCAAGGGACTCTACCGGCCGCAGATCTACTGCATCATGATCGGCAACCCGAAGAACGAGTTCTGCAAGGTCTGCCAGGCGGCCATCGCCCGGATGATCGACTTCTACGGCAAGTAGGCGGCCGCGCCGCGGGCGCCTACTTCTGCGGCCCGGTCATATTCTTGAAGTCGATGACCGGGATGACCTTGTCCGGCATGATGCCCCACTGGACGTTGGGGGCCAGCTTCTGGACGAACTCCCACTGGATGATGGTCGGGTTCTTGGTCAGGGCGGCCTGGCGGATCTCGATGCTCTTGGCATCGCCCTCGGCCTCGACGATCTTCTGCTCCTTGCGGATCTTCTCCTGCTCGAGCTTGTTCTTCTCGGTGGTGATGTTCTCCAGGGCGATCTGCTTCTCCTCGAGCGTCTTGGCATACTCGGGCGTGAAGGTGATGTTGCGGATGACGATCTCGTCGAGGATGAGGCCGTTGGCCTGGAACTTGGGGGAGATCTCGTCGAACAGGGCCTGCTGGGCGTCGTAGCTCTTCTTGGTGTAGAGGTCGTAGGCGGCGAACTTGGTCGGCACCCGGCGGCCCGAGCCGCGGATCTCGGTCTTGACGACCTTCTCGACGTACTCCCGCTCCGAACCGAGGTTCTGGAGGATCCAGGCGGCCTTGCCCGGCTGGATCATGAACCGGGCCGTCAGGCCGACCCGGATCTGCTGGCCGTCCGAGGTCAGGGCGGAGACGATGATGTCGGGGTAGTCGGCCTCGCTCGACTGCGGCGTGTCGGAGGCCTCGTAATTCTTCTTGAGGGTGGGGAAGATGACGACCTTGTCGATGAACGGGACGATGACGTGCAGGCCGGGCTTGAGCTCCTGGCGCACGGCGCCGAGGCGCTTGACGACCCCGACCGTCCCGGCCTGGACCGTGACCATGGCCTGGAAGAGTAGGGCGATGGCGATGACGACGACGAGGAGGCCGACGGCCAGGCCCCTTTTGCCGCGGAGCCAGGCGTTGAAGCCGCCGCTGCCGAGCTTGTCGCGTTGGGCGATCAGGGCGCCCATGAGGAAGATGCCGAAGACGAAGGCGATGAAATAACCGGCCATGGTGGTCCTCCTGTGGGGATTCGGGTTCCGGCCGATTATAACCCGGACGGGCGGGAGAGGGAAGGACCGTTATCGGGCCGACTCGATGACGCCGCCGCCGACGACCGTGTCGCCGTCGTAGAGGACGGCCGATTGGCCCGGGGCGATCGCGGCGACCGGCTCGGCGAAGGCGACGCGGGCCCGGCCCCCGGGGAGCGGCGAGATCTCGGCCGCGACGGGGCGCCCGGCCGAGCGGACCTTGACCCGCCCCGAGACCGGGGCCTCGAGCGCCGCGAACGGGCCCCAGACGCAGTCGCCGATCGTGGCCTCGCGGCGGAAGGTCTCGGCCTCCGGGCCGACGACGAGGGTGTTCGCGGCGGCGTCGATGGCGACGACGTAGAGCGGGACGGGGGAGGAGAGGCCGAGGCCCTTGCGCTGGCCGACCGTGTAGCCGCGGACGCCGCGGTGGCGGCCGAGGACGCGTCCGTCGCGGTCGACGATGTCGCCGGCGTCGCCGGGCCCGCCGAGAAGGTCGGCGATGTCGCCGTCGTAGAAGTCCTGGCTCTCGGGGCGGTCGTGGACGGGCAGTCCGGCCTCGCGGGCCGCGGCGCGGACCCGGTCCTTGTCGAGGCCGCCGAGCGGGAAGAGGGCGGCCGCGAGCTGGTCCTGGCTCAGGCGATAGAGGAAATAGGACTGGTCCTTGCGGGCGTCGGCGGCCCGCTCCAGGACCAGGCGCCCGGCGGTGGGATGGCGCGCGATCCGGGCGTAGTGGCCGGTCGCGAAGCGGTCGAAGGCGATCCCCGCGGCCCGGGCCGCCTCCGGCAGGACCCCGAACTTGACGGCGGGGTTGCAGCGGACGCAGGGGTTCGGGGTCGTCCCGGCGGCGTAGGCCTCGCGGACGTAGCGGAGGACGGCCTCCTCATAGGCGGCCGAACAGTCGAGGACGCGGAAGGGGATGCCCAGGTGGGCGCAGACGCCTTCGGCGGCCCGGACGTCCGCGGCCTCGTCGCGGCCGAAACAGGCGCTCCGGGCGGCGGCCGCGGCCGGAAGGTCCGGGCCGGGCCAGGTCCGCATCTGGACGCCGGTGACGTCGTGCCCTTCGCGGAGGAGGAGGAGAGCGGCGACGGAGGAGTCCACCCCGCCGCTCAGGCCGACGGCGACCTTCATCGGGGCTTGCCGGCCGGGACGGGCGCTCCGGCGACGGCCCGGTTGAGGCTGCCGGTCCGGAAGCCCTCGACGTCGACGGCGATCCAGTGGTAGCCGAGGGCGCGGAGCCTGCGGACGATCCGCCGGGCCGTCTCGGGCCTCACGAGGCGGGGCAGGTCGGCCGCCGGGACCTCGATGCGGGCCAGGCGGTCGTGGTGCCGGAGCCGGACGACGGGGAAGCCCAGGCCCCGGACGTACTTCTCGCCGGCCCGGATCCTGTCGAGGGTCTCCGTCGTGATGGGCGTGCCGTAGGGGACGCGGCTGGCCAGGCAGGGGTTGGCCGGCTTGTCCCAGGTGGCCAGGCCGAGCCGGCGCGACAGGGCCCGGACGTCCTTCTTGGCGAACCCGGCCAGGATGAGCGGGCTGACGACGCCGCGCTCCTCGGTGGCCCGGCGGCCGGGCCGGTAGTCGGAGAGGTCGTCCGTGTTGGCCGCGTCGTAGACGGCGTCGATACCGCGGGCCCGGGCCAGTTCGAGGATGCGGCCGAACAGCTCGCCCTTGCAGTGGTAGCAGCGGTCGGCCGGGTTGGCGGCGAAGGCGGCGCAGGCCAGCTCGTCGGTCTCGAGGAGGACGTGCTCGACGCCGAGGGCCCGGGCGGCCCGGCGGGCGCCGGCCAGCTCCTCGGCCGTGTACGTTTGGGAGACGCCGGTCACGGCCACGACGTTCTCCCGGCCGAGGACGTCCCGGCAGACCCGGAGCAGGAGCGTGGAGTCGACGCCGCCGGAGAAGGCGACCACGGCCTTCTGGCGGCGGCCGACGACGGCCTCGAGCCGGGCGGCTTTGGAGACGGGCCGCGGCATTCAGCCCTGCCTCAGGGCCCAGTCCCGGAGCTTCTCGTATTCGATCTCGCCGCAGAGGGCGTCCTTGGTCTCCGGGTTGAGGAAGGCCGGGACGCGCAGCTGGCCGCCGCACTTGGGTTTGAGGACGTCCTGGTAGCCGCGCATGAGGTCCTGGTTGGCCTCGTCGTGCCAGACCTCGCGCTTGTCGAACCGGACGCCGGTCTCGGCCTCGAGCTTCTCGACCCGGGGCATCATGCGGTGGCAGTGGGGGCATTCCTGCCCGTGGAACATCAGCAGCTTGGCCATCAGGTCCTCCTGACGAAGAGGCCGCACCAGCACTCCCCGTCCTTGATCCCTTTGTATGTCTCGTGGACCGTGAAGTTGCAGGGGCAGATGATGCGCAGGTCCTCGTCCCAGTCCTTGGTCCGGACCCGGCAGGGGCAGAACTTGAGGCCGTACTTGGCCTCGTTCTCCGAGATGCCCTTGAGGAGCAGGTCGACCCGCTCGCGGTCCGGGTTGACCCGGAACTCGTTCCCCGCGGCGAAGCGCTCGATGGCCGCCGGGAAGTCGTCGGGCGTCACGGCCGTGTCGGGCCCCAGGCCGAGGATCGTGCGGGCCTCGGCGGCCGAGATCTCGACGTAGGCGTTGAGCACCTTGCAGGTCGGGCAGAGCTCCGGGGGGGCGATCCCGTAGTGGATGTCGTTGCAGACGAAACACCGCCAATAGCGCTTTTTCACGGTCCCTCCGCCCCTATACTCTACTATATCCGTAGGAAATGGGAAAGAGGGGGAGATCAAAATCGGTGCCAGGTCTTCACACGCCCAGGGGAGGATCGGCGTTTGTGAATGCCAGGCACCGACTTGGCCGCCGTCTTGGCCGGCTTAGAAGTTGATGACGATGGAGGTCGTCAGGAACGTGTCGAGCTTCTTCAGGGGCACGAAGACGGTCAGGCCGGTCGGGTCGCCGACGAGGTCGAAGAGAGGCAGGCCCTGGAGCGCTGGCTGGTGCGTGTAGAGCGTCCGCAGGCTGACCTTGAGGGCCAGCGACTTCGACAGCGAGGCCGTGACCGAGTTGGCCCAGTCGAAGCGCCAGTCCGGGGTGTCCTTGAGGTTTTCGTCCAGGATGAAGGCCGAGGAGAAGGACGAGCTCTCGAAGAGCTTCTGGTCCGCCGTCACGCTGAAGCGCAAGCCGCCGAACGATTCCCAGTCGAGGCCGACGAACTGGCGCAGGGTGTAGGTCACGCCGGCCGAGGTCTTGATCTGCGTCCGCGGCTTCTCGATCCAGGCGTAGCCGAATCCCAGCGTCGCGATGAGCCGGTCGTCGATGCCGGCGAACCGGTTGCGGTCCCAGCTCGCGCCGGCCTGGCCGAGGAGCTTCTTGGAGATGCGCCGGTCGTACTGGCCGGCCAGGAGGTAGTTCTCGGCCACTTTCCGGGTGATCGATTGCTCGAGGACGTCGAAGTCGGTCTCCGTGCCCCGGGCCGTCCGGGTCGTCGTCGTGGCGTTGCTCTTGAGGACGTAGCTCTTGAAAAGGAGCGTGTCGTTGGTCCACTTGCGGCTGAACGAGGTCCCGAAGCTGAGGGCCGAGGTCGAGGTGTTTCCGCCCGTGACGACGTAGCTCAATTCGGCCGTGGCCACCCAGGGGCCGAACAGGCCGGGCTTCTTGTCCTCCTTGCCGAGGGCGGCCCCGGTCAGGAGCAGGATCGTCAGGCCGAGGGCCGCGGGGGCGCCGGGCCCGCGGCGGCTCGTCGGTGTCTTCGCCATGTCGGTCTCTCCTTGCGCGTGAGTCCCAGTCGATTATTAAAACCAGTGGTCCGGACGCTGTCAAGGGTTTTCCCGTCCCCCCGGGGGTGAAAAGATCCTGCCCGGGGTTAGCCGCGGCGGGCGTCGAAGTAGAGGGCGGCCGCGCCGAGGACGGCGATGTTCTCGGTCTCCGAGACCTCGATCTTCAGGCGGTCCTTGGCGATCGAGTAGGCGTATGAGGCGAAGGCCTCCCAAAGGGCCTCGCGGAAGAAGGCGTAGGACCTGCTGACCGAGCCGCCGAGGACGATGATCTCCGGGTCGACGGCGTAGCAGACGGCCTTGACGGCCTCGCCCAGGTGGCGGCCGAACTCGGCGAAGACGGCCAGGGCCCGCGCGTCGCCCTTCTCCGCCCGCCCGGCCAGCTCCTTGCCCGTGACGCCGTGGACCCGCTCGAAGAACTGGCCGCTGGCGTAGGCCTCGAAGTTGCGGTCGAGGTAGGGCAACATGCCGAACTCGCCGGCCCCGCAGTTGACCCCGGAATAGAGCCGGCCGTTGGCGATGATGCCCGAGCCGAGCCCAGTGCCGACGATGAGCCCGACGGCGCTGTCGTAGGGCCGGAGCTTGCCGTAGATCTTCTCGCCGGCGGCGAACGAGTTGGCGTCGTTGTTGACGAAGGCCGGGCGCCGGTAGCGTTCCTCGAGGCGGGCCTTGAGCGGCACCTTGGTCCAGGAGGGGATGTTCTGGACGTCGCAGACCGTGCCGGTCGCGAGGTCGATGATCGAAGGCACGCCGGCCCCGATGCCGGCCACGTCGTCGCGCATGACGGCGTCGACGGCGCCGAAGAGGTCCTCGAGGACCTCCTCGGCGGTGCCGCGGCCGCGCACGGGGACCGACCGGACCTCTTCCAGGCGTCCGTCCACGACCCGGCCGGCCCGGACGTTGGTCCCGCCGAGATCGACGCCGACGACGGCCGGATCGCTCACGCCGCCTCCGCCTTTCGCTTCTTCAGTCTGACCGTCTTGTTCGTGATGAGGGGCTTGGCCCACAGCCCGATCGACAGGATGTAGCCCAAGGTCAGGTACAGGACGAACATCCCCTGGCGCAGGCCGAGAAGACCGCCCAGGAAGCCGATGAGAGGCGGCATGAGGGCCCCGCCGATGATCCCCGTGCAGAGGATGCCCGAGAAGGAGCCGTGATGGCTGGGGACCGAGTTCAGGGCCAACGAGAAGATGACCGGCCACATGACGGAAGCGGCAAAGCCCATGAGCGGGAACATGACCAGCGCCCAGGCCGCCGGCCCGAACAGGGCCAGAGTCAGGAAGACCAGGGCCGCCGCCGTGAAGCCCAGGAGGACCTTGCGGCTGTCCATGACCTTCAGCAGGACGAGTCCCAGCACGCCCCCGACCGTCATCAACAGCCAGAACAGGGCCACCCGCGAAGCGCCGACGGTCTGGGGATCCAGACCGTGATAGGTCTTGAGGAACTTCGAGATCCAGAACGAGACGCCCTGCTCGGTCCCGACGTAGGCCATGATGCCGAGGAAGAACAGGACGACGGTCCGGTCTCTGAACAGGGACTTATGGGTGGCCCAGGCGCCGGCCCGCTCCTCGTCCTTGCGCACGACGACGGGAAATCTGACCAGGGACAGGACCGCGACCATGAGCAGGAGCACGGCCGCGAAGACCCAGTAGACCGAGACCCAGGCCAGGCCGGGGCCGACCAGGCGGGTCATCAGCCCGATGAGCGGCTTGCTCTCGGCTCTGGGCCGGCCGATGTTCCGGACGAAATAGGAGTAGATGAACGGGCTCAGGAACGAGGCCCCGCCGAAGACGAGCTGGGCCAGGACGGAATTGAAGGCGTAATGCTCCTCGCCGCCCGAGACGCGCAGCAAGGGATTGATGACGACCTGGAGGGCGGCGAAACCGGCCCCGATGAGGAACAGCGAAAGCAGGAAGACGGGGTAGCTCGGCCAGAGCGATATGAACAAGGCCCCGGCCAGGGCCAGGCCGAAAGCAGCCAGCATGACCGGTTTCTCGCGGAAGCGCTCGACGAGCATCCCCGAGGGGATGGACATGACGCCGTAGGCGACGAAGAAGGCGAAGGCCAACAGGCCGACGGACGTGAGGCTGAGCCCGAAGCTCTGGCCGACGTCGGGATTGATGGCCCCGATGACATTGGTGACGAGTGAGATGACGAAGAACGTCAGCATGACCAGGACGACCATGCCGGCCGACCGTCGCGGGGCGTTGTCGTTCATGGGGCCTCCCGTCGTTCGCCCCCTGTTGTAACCCAAATCGCCGTAAAAAAAAAGGGGCCCGCGGGGGCCCCTGTCCGGTTATCGGGAGATACCGGGCTACTTGCCTTTCTGCTCCTTCTCGCGCTGGAGCTCGACGAGGTCGACCGTCTGGGAGAAGTCCCCCAGCAGCCACTTGGCGAAGTAGTCGGCCCGGAGCCAGAACCAGTAGTCGCCCATGTCGCCGTAGCCGTGGCGCTGGCCGGGGAAGACGAAGAAATCGAAGCGCTTGTTGGCCTTGATGAGGGCGGCGGCCAGGCGCAGGGTGTTGGCCGGGTGGACGTTGTTGTCGATGTCGCCGGTCGTGATGAGGAGGCGGCCCTTGAGGTTCTTGGCGATCTCGGAGTTCTTTTCGATGGCGTACTCGAACTTGACGCCGCCGTCCTTGTCCGTGATCTCCTTGACGCCGTGGTGCTTCTCGCTCCACCAGCGGTTGTAGACGTTGTTCTCGTGGTTGCCCGACGAGGACACGGCGACCTTGAAGAAGTCGGGGTAGACGAGCATGGCCGCCGTCGACATGAAGCCGCCGCCGGAGTGGCCGTAGATGCCGACCCGGTCGATGTCGATGAACGGATGGAGGGCGGCCAGTTGCTCGATGGCCCGCTTCTTGTCGGCCAGGCCGTAGTCGCGGAGGTTGCCGTAGCCGTAGTTGTGGTACCACTTCGACCGGGACGGGTGGCCGCCGCGGTTGCCGACCTCGATGACGACGAAACCGAGCTGGGCCAGGTTCATGCTTTGGCTGCGGGGCACGAAGGTCTTGGAGACGCTCTCGGTCTGCGGCCCCGGATAGACGTAAGCGATGATCGGGTACTTGGCGTTGGCGTCGAAGTCGAAGGGCTTGTACATGACGCCGTAGAGGTCGGTGATGCCGTCATCGGCCTTGACCTTGAACGGTTCGGGGTACTTGAAGCCGGCGGCGAGGAGGGCCGTGACGTCGGCCGCCTCGAGCTCGAGGAGGAGGTTCCCGGCCGTGTCGCGGAGATCCGCTTTCGGGGCCGCGTCGACCCGGGAGAAGTTGTCGACGAAGAAGCGGGCCGAGTCGTTCATGGAAGGCTGGTGCGAGGCGTCGCCCTTGTCGAGCGGCCGCAGCCCCGAGCCGTCCAGGCCGACCCGGTAGAGGTGGGTGTAGTAGGGGTCCTCGCCCGGCTCGCGGCCGCAGGCCAGGAAGTAGAGGACGCGGGCCTTCTCGTCGACGCGGGCGATGCCCTGGCCGACGAACTCGCCCGAGGTCAGCTGGGCCTTGAGCCGGCCGTCGCCGTCGTAGAGGTAATAGTGGCCCCAGCCGTCGCGCTCGGACCACCAGATCATCTCCTTGCCGCCGCCGAGGAGCCAGGGGTCCTGGGCCTCGACGTAGGTGTTGAGGCGCTCCTCGATCAGGACCTTGACCTCGCCCGTGGCCGTGTCGGCGACGCAGACGTCGTAGCCGTGGAGGTCGCGCGACTGGCGGCCGAAATAGAGCCTGTCGGACCCGTCGGCCAGCCACATGGCCGGCGGCGGGAACTCCTTCTCCCGGTCGAGGGCCTGGCGCGGGGCGGTGAAGATGTCGAAGGTCGGGTCCTTGAACTTGTCGGCCTTGACCTTGACCTTGGCCTTGGAGGCCAGGTCGAGGACGAGGATCTCGGGCTGGGGCTGGTTCTCCTCGCCGGGCATCTCGTAGCGGTAGGTCTCGAGCGTCGGCCGGGGATCGGCCAGGGAGTTAATGACCCACAGGTCGGCGACCTTGCGCTCGTCGCTGCGGACGAGGGCGATCTTCCTGGAATCCTTGGACCAGACGACCATCCCGGCCGGGGCCCGGAAGTCCTTGCGGTCCTTCTCGTCCTTCTGGAACTCCTTCTTGTCCTCGTCGTTGAGGGTGCGGGCGTAGGAGTAGTGCTCCTCGCCGTCCTCCGTCAGCTGGACCTCCTTGACGGCCTTGTCGTCGGCCTTCTTCTGGGCCAGCTTGAAGCTCTCGGCGTCCATCAGGAACAGGTTGTGACCGCGGGCGAAGACGACCGTCTTCCCGTCCGGCGAGACCGAGGCCCAACGGGGCCTCTTGTCGGGGACCTTGTAGTCTTCGATGAGGGAGAGCCTGCCGGTGGCCAGCTCGTAGGTGAAGCCCAGGACCTTGGTCTTCTTCTCCGGCTCCTTGGGCTTGTCGGCCTCCTTGCCCTTGACCTTCTGGGTGTCCTGCTCCTTTTCCTTCTCCTTTTCCTTGTCGGCGTCGAGGTCCTTGGTCTCTTCCTCCTTGGCGATCTCGGAGGCCTTGACGATCTTGCCGTTGACCAGGATGTCGTTGTCCTTGGGCACCTCGATCTCGAACTGGACGGCCGTGTCCTTGTTGACGAACTTGATCGTCTTGATGGGCAGGTGCTGCGCGTCGTAGGGGACGAGGAGGATGCGGGTCAGCTGGGCGGCCATCTTGGCGTTGTCGAAGAGGGGCTTCTTCGACCGGGCCGCGGGATCGACGAGGTACCATTTGCGGCCCTGCGCCGTCTCATAGGTGTACCAGAAGCGGTCGGCCGTCTCGAGCCAGTGGGGCGCGACGGACGTGTCGAAGACGAGCTTGCCGACCTTGGCCGGCGTCCAGCGCGAAGCCAGGTCGTAGTTGGCCTTGCGGGCTTCGGGCGGCGCGGCGGCGACGAGGGCGGCGAGGACGAGGACGGCGGCCGCGAGGGCGGCGGCCCGGATGCGGAAACGCGGGCTCGACATGGATGGGACCTCCGTGACAGGGGATCGGACGTCGTTCGGATGAACGTTAGGGGAGACCATGGCAAGGCCGGGATTATAGCACGTTCCGGGCCCGCTTCAGAACAGGGCCAGGGAGTATTCGCGCAGGCGGGCCCGCCGGGCGTCCAGATCGGGGACGAGGCGGCCGAGCTCCGCCCAAAAGTCCCGGCCGTGTCCGCGGACCCGGGTGTGGACGAGCTCGTGGAGGATGACATAGTCGGCCAGGTCGGGCGGCAGGACCGCCAGGAGGAGGTTGAGCTGGATGCGCCCTGCGCGGGTCGCGCTGCCCCAGATCGTGCCCTGGCGCCGGACGCAGAGCTTGCCGGGCGCGAAGCCGTGCTCGCGGGACAGGATCTCGAGCCGTCCGGCGAGTCCGTCACGGGCGGATCGCCGGTCGATCCGGGCGGCCGCTTCGACGGCCTCGCGGCACCGCTCGCGGGCCAGGCCGATGCGGGCCTGGGCCCGCCGGATCCAGGCCCGCTTGCCGAGGGCGAAGGTGAGGGCCTGGTCGAATGAGCCTCCGGCCGGCAGGACCACCCGGACGCCGCGCAAGGCGCGCACCGTCAGGCCGATCCGCCGGGCCCGCCGGCTCTTGACGAACAGGACGGGCCCGACGCCTTCGAGCGGGACCGTTCGCTCGGTCAATCCTCGTAGTAGAACCGCCGCCGGGCCGACTTGTTGTTGACCTTGTCGGCGTCCAGGGCCCACATGCCGCGGCCGTGCGTGGCGATGACGACGATGTTGTCCCTGGGGTGGATGACCAGGTCGTGGACGTAGACCGTGGGCAGGTTGCCGCCCAGGACGGTCCAGGTCTTGCCGCCGTCGACCGTGACGTAGACCCCCATGTCCGTGCCCAGGTAGAGGACGTCCTTGTTGACGGGGTCCTCGCGGATGACGTTGACCGGGCCGACCGGGACACCCTTGGCGAGCGACGTCCAGGTCTTGCCGAAGTCGGTCGACTTCCAGACGTAGGGCGTGAAGTCGTCGTCGCGCTTGCCGTTCTGCGTCAGGTAGACCGTGCCCAGGTCGTAGGCCGAGGCCACGACCCGCGACATCCACTTGCCCGCGGCCAGGCCGGCCGTGATCTCGGTCCAGGCTTTGCCGCCGTCCCGGGTCACCCAGAGCCGGCCGTCGTCGGTCCCGGCGTAGAGGAGCCCGTACTTGATCGGCGACTCGGAGATGGTGAAGAGCGTCTGGTAGCGGATGTCGCCGCGGGTGGCCGGGTCGTTGGTCGTCAGGTCGGGGGAGATCCTCTCCCAGGTGTCGCCGCGGTCGAGGGACCGGAAGACGTACTGCATGCCGTGGTAGAGGATATCGGGATTGTGCGGGGACAGGATGAACGGGGCCAGCCACTGGCCGCGCAGGGGCGGCTCGTTCTCGTAGAGGACGGGCAGAAGCTCCTTCTGGTCGGGGGCCCCGGGGTAGGGGCCGGGCTTGCCGTAGTCGGCCCGGGAGATGGTGCCGTAGAAGCCGGCCGAATAGACGATGTTGGGGTTGTTCGGATCGATGGCGTGGTTCGAGCCCTCACCGCCGGGGGCGCCCTCGAATTCCATGGCCGGGATCTTGTCGCGGCCGGCGCTGATGTCGACCGTACCGCGGAAGCTGCCGTGGTCCTGCATCGAGCCGTAGACCTTGAACGGCGTGGCCATGTCGTAGTTGAGGTTGAAGAACTGGCAGAGGTTGAGCTCGCTCCGGAAGTAGCGCCAGTTCCGGCCCTTGTCGTAGGAGACGGCGACGCCCTGGTCGAAGCCCTTGAGGAGGTAGTTCGAGTTGGCCGGATCGATCCACAGGGCGTGGTTGTCGCCGCCGGGGCTGCGGACGTTCTTGTAGGTCTTGCCGCCGTCGGTCGAGGCGCTGAAGGGCACGCCCATGATGTAGGACGTCTCGGGGTCGTTGGGATCGACCCGGATCTGGCCGAAGACCCAGCCGTAGGTGCCGGAGTGCTGCTGCATGTAGGACTTCTGTTGGGGCGTCAGGCCACTCGTCTGGGTCCAGGTGGCGCCGGCGTCGTCCGAGCGGTAGACCGTGGCGCCCTTGATGAAGCCCTTGCCGGGATCGTAGTAGCCGCGGACCGAGTCCAGCTCGGCCTGGGACGTCTCGCGCAGCTCGTAGTTGTCGACGAGGGCGTAGAGCGTGTCGGGCTTGGCCAGGCAGAGGTCGAGGCCGATCCGGCCGCGGAACTCGACCGGCGGGAGCCCGGTGTTGATGGGCGTCCAGGTCTTGCCGCCGTCGGTCGTCTTGAACAGGCCGCTCCCGGTGTGGCCGGGGAAGGTCCGGGGGTCGTTCCATTTCTGGCGGGTCCGCTGCCACATGGCGGCATACAGGGTGTCGCTCGAGCGCGGGTCCATGACCAGGTCGTAGGCCCCGGTCTCGTCGTTCACGTAGAGGACCTTGGCCCAGGTTTGGCCGCCGTCGGTCGTCTTGTAGACGCCGCGGTCGGCGTTCTTCGTCCACTCGTGGCCGCCCGCCGCGACGTAGACGACGTCGGGATCGGTCGGGTGGACGACGATGCGCGAGACGGTGTTCGTGTCGGCGAGGCCCATGTGCGCCCAGGTCTTGCCGCCGTCGGCCGACTTGAAGACGCCGAGGCCGGCCTGGGAGCTGCGGAAGATGTTGTGCTCGCCGGTTCCGACCCAGACGATGTCGGGGTCGGAGGGGGCCAGGGCGATGTCGCCGATGGCCGCCGTGACCATGTTCTCGAAGACGGGCGTCCAGGTCGTGCCCTCGTTCTCCGTCTTCCAGACCCCGCCCGAGGCCGAGGCCACGTAGATGGTGTAGCTCTGGCCCTTGGGGGCGACGACGGCGACGTCGGTGACCCGGCCGCTGACGTTGGTCGGGCCGACGAACTGCCACTTGAGGTCCTTGAACTTCGAGGCGGCCTGCACGGCCTTGTACTCCTCGAAGCCCTTGAGCCGGAGCTCGGGGCTCGTCGACTGCAGGACCTTGGGTTTGGCCGCCTTGGTCTGGGCCAGGCTCGCGGCCGTCAGGGCGACGAGCGCGGCGCAGACGAGAAGGACGGCGGTCTTGACGGGGGAACGGCGGAAGCGTGACATCGGACACCTCCTGGGGGGATGGCGAAGTCACACTATAGATAAAGGGATTTGCCCATGTCAATCTCATTGAACAATAAGGACCTTGACAAGAAGGATGTTTGATCATATCAATAATGCTCAGGGGTTTGCTGATGGGCTCGTTACTGAATCGACGCTTGTTTTCTTCCGCCTTCCTTCCTTCCTTCCTTCCTTCCTTCCTTCCGCGGCGCTCTTAGCGCCAGTCGGTCTAGGCGTATCTCGGACTTGAAAGAATATCCTAATGCATTAGTCCGTATCTTCTTCATACACAAGGGGGAGTCATGGCCAAAAAAAAGTGGATTTCGTTAATCATCCGGCTCGTTCTTCTCGTTTGGACCGGAAACACCCTGCTCCAGGCCCAAAGCGGGATATTCGACCGGACCGGGATCGTCCCCGGCCATGGCTCATTCGGTTCGCTCCCTGAAGAGAATATCGACCTCTTCACCGGGAACGTCACCCTCCGGTATCGGGACATCTATCTCCCCGGCCCCAACGGGCTCGATGTCGAGGTTTGGCGCGTCTATAACTCCAAGATCCTCAAGGACCGCCAGTCCGGCAATCCCTCGGTCCAGGCTTATCATCGGTCCTGGGTCGGCCTGGGCTGGACGATGCACATGGGCATGGTCCATAACTACTCTTCGAGCACTCCCGTCATCGAGTTCCCCGACGGCCGGCTCGAGACCGCCTATCCCAATAACTACGGCCTGGGCTCCAATATCTGCCTGACCCGGGACTTCATGAAGTACGACAAGACGAGCGCGCCGCCGCTCATCTATCCGAAGCTCTACTTCAAGAACGGCGTCGTTTGGACCTTTGGAGCGACGGCGACGATCACGCGGGCCGATGGCACCTCGGATCCCGTCCGTCTCGTGACCCGTGTCGAGGATCCTTTCGGCCATCATATCGATATCGTCTACGACCCGGGACTGCCGACCATCCAGACGATCACCGATAGCACGGACCGCGTGGTTACATTCGTTACCTCGGGGACGCCTAAAAAACTAACGCAGATCGTGGTCGCGGACTCCAACGGCGATGACCGGATCTTCAGCTACTCCGTGGGCAATTATTCCAACGGCCATCACCGGCTCGACAGCTTCACGCCTCCCATGCTCCCGGCGACGACCTTCGAATACCTCGACGGTGGCGCGAGCTGCTATGAGCTTTCCCGGATGACGACGAGCTACGGGGGAGTTCTGGAGTACTCCTATGTCGACCAGACGTTTTACTTCAACACCACCCCCCATATTTCCCGGGTCGTGAGCCAGAAGCGGATCACGTTCGATCCCGACAATCAGGCAACCTGGAACTTCACTTATCCCAGTTATCAGGGGGCGGCGACGGGTACGGTCCAGGTCCAAGGGCCTGTCTTCAATACAAGCGCCACCTATAACGCCTATACAGCCTCGACGCCCTGGAAGATCGGGCTGATCGCTTCGCGTCAGGCGGCAGACGGGAGTTTCTCGGATTCCTACGAATGGACCTACCAGCAGATCTCTTCAACGAACTGGATGGTGCTCGGGACGAACATGGGCGCGGCCAAGGGGCCACTGGCCTCCTCCGTCATCGAGAACCGGATAGGGGACGCTTCTAGCAAGACCGAGTATCTCTATGAGCGGACCGAAGTGAAACGCTACGGCCTGCCGACGAGGATCAACAATTACATTGGCGCGTCCGGCCCCCTGAAGAACGCGACCTATCTCATTTATTATTATGAGGCTCATCCCGGATTCAAGAGCCGCCACATGATGGATTTCCCGGGACAGGATTCCTTGTATACCGGCCAAAACCAGCCCGTAAAGAAAACGGATACTACTTATTATGAGGAAACCGGCAAGTGGGGCGCCTTGAAGCAAGTCAAGCGCTGGAAGACCGGCCCAACCTATCTCGCATGGGACTACGAATACGAGTCGCCCGAGCCGTCGACGGTGACCATCAAGGTCGATCCTCCGGGAGTCGCCGAGAAGGAAACGATCGGTTACCATCACGGCATCAAGAACAGCGCCTCGGCTCCGGACTTCTCCAGCCTGACCCGGGGCATCAACTCCCAGGATAGCTCCATAGCCAGCGAGAAGTGGCAGGACGAGGGGATCAAGACCTACGGCTATGACAATCTGGGCCGGATGACCCAAGTCGATCTGCCGAGCTCGATTAACGACATTGCCTATGATTGGCGTCCCGCCGGGGCGAACAGCGTCGTCATCACCCAGGGAACGAACACCGTCACCAAGTACTGGGACGGCATGGGCCGGGACACTGGGTTCACGGAAACGGGCGACGGACTGACGCTCCATTCTCGGAGGTCGCTTGACGCTGAAGGCCGCGTCGTGGCGGAGAGCAAGGGCGCCGTCGACGACGACTACGTCTATTTCTATACCTATACTTATAACGCCGCGGGCCAGGTGACGAGCATCACCGATCCCATGGGAGAAACGACATCCATCGCCTACCAAGGCACGACCAAGACCGTGACCGATCCCGAAGGCCACGCCACGACTTATTCGTATGGCGACTTGCCCGGGCTCCCGACCCTGGTCACCGACGCCATGGGCAAATCGGCCGTCTATACTTACGATGCCGCCGGTAGACTCACTTCAGTCCTATTCAACGGCACAAGAAATCATGTCTATACCTACGACGGGCTCGATAACGTCCTGACCGAGAGTCACCCGGAAACAGACACGATCACCTATGGCTACAATGCCGAGAACCTGCTTTCATCCAAGACCTGGGGCGGCTCGACCCTCGGCTTCAATTACGACTTGTCGAGGCGGCTCTATCGGACGACGGCCACGACCGGTGGCGTCGTGGATATCGTCGATTATTCCTTTAGCACCATCACCGGGCGAGTCGTCTCGGCCGTCGACCTCACGACCGGCTGGCGGCGGGAGACGCTCAGCCGCGATCTATTCGGCAACGTGACCTCGGAAAGGGTGACGATCCCTGGGCTTGCGCCAAAGACCCTCACCTATACCTATGACGCCAATCTCAATCCGACGGGCTGGAAAGAGGCGACAAATCCTGGGGACGGGCTGGTCGTCTCCTATAACGCCCTGAACATGCCCGAAGGCGTGCAATTCGATCCCAACGGCACGGATCACCCTCTCGTCAATAGCGTCACCTACGGCCCGAACAAGATGCCGGCGGGCATTTCGTTCGCCAATCAGACGGCCTATACGGCTGTCTACAACCAAGCCGGCATGCCGACCACGGTTTCCCTGAATCGTGGGGGCACGATGCTCTACGACGCCGGCTACGAGTACGATGGCGCTGGGAACATCTTGAGCATCACCTCGACCGCGCCGGCGCTTACCGCAACGTTCGGTTACGACGCTCTCAATCGCCTCATATCGGCGGCTTATTCTTCAGGTTCCCCCTCAACATATTCCTATCAGTATGACGAGTACGGGAACATGCTGAATGCGACTGGCGCGATCGGTTTCCCTCATACCTACAATAACAAGAACCAGGTTCCTCAAAGTGAGGGATTCTACTATGATCCTCGCGGCAACCTCCTCACCTCGGGCGGCAACATCTACTACTGGGACGCCCAGAACCGGCTTCAATACATCCAAAACACCTCAGGCGCGGTCATCGGCAAGTACCTCTACGACGACCGGGGACTGCGGCTCATGGCCGTGCCGCCCCTTCCCGAGATCAACGTCAAGCACGACGAGGTGGACATCCCTTCGGGCGGGGAAGCCTACCTCTCGGCGGCCGTGGGGCAGACCTTCGAGGAAACGCTTGTCATCCAGAACCTCGGCGACGCCAACCTGAGCCTCGGTTCGCTCGAGATCACGGACGATGCCGAGGACAACTTCGACTTCGTCCAGCCCGCCTCCCCGGTGCTCCCCACCGGAAGCACGAACCTTACCGTCCGGTTCCACCCCCGAAGCGCCGGCCAGAAGGTCGCGCTCCTCCATATCCCCTCGAACGACGTCAACGAAGCCGATTACCACGTCAATCTCTTCGGCAACTACCAGCCGGAGATCGCGATCCCCCAGGCCCCCGACGGAGGCGACTTCGACTTCGGCGAGATCGAGATCGGCGACTTCTGGGAGCAGACCTTCACCATCCAGAACCTCGGCAACAAGGACCTCCTGCTCTATGGCGATCCCATCGTCGTTATCACCGGTCCGGACGCCGATCACTTCGAGGTCATCAGCCAGCCCGATACCCTGAACGATCCCTCCCCGCTGCCCATCGGGCCGAGCCCGTCCAAGACCTTTGTCATCCGCTTTTCGGCCAACTCCGAAGGCCTCAAGACGGCCGCGATCTCGATCGTCAACAACGACTGGAACGAGAACCCCTACGACATAACGCTTCTGGGCACGGGCATCATCGGGCCGAACAAGATCGTCGAGGACACGGCTTTCGTCGTGACCTCGCCGGTCGAGGGCGAGGAGCTCGTGCCGGGGGCGGTCCATCTCATCACCTGGACCGGCGCCGAGGAGGTCAAGGAAGTCAAGATCGAGTACTCACTCGACAACGGCTCGGTCTTCCACACGATCGTCGAGCGGACCGCGAACACCGGGAGCTACCCCTGGACGGTCCCCCCGGTCTTGTCGGCGAGCTGTCTTGTTCGCGTCTCGGGCGTGGATGGGACGGCGACTGAAGGCGAGACGCTTTCTCTCGAGTTCAAGCTGAAGATGTCGTCCTCGGCGATCGAGGCCGACACCGAAGGGCTCACGGTCCGGGCCACCTTGCCCGACGCCAAGACCGCGACGTCATGGGCGGCGGAAGTCGCCTTGTCGGCTGACCGTATTCGCTACGCCGGAGCCGACGGTGGGAAGCTCACCGCTTTCCTCGACCGCTGGCACACGGTCCGGCTCCTTCTCTCCTACCGGACCATGACCGCGGGCGTCTGGCTCGACGGCAAGCCCTTGCTCGACGGAGTCCCGCTCGTCCAGGGCTCCTGGGCCGGTTCGTCTCCCGAGTTCGTCGTCCGGAGCGCCACTACGGCCGGGGTGCGGATCGAGGACTTCGAGGCTCGCTACCGTGACGCCGTGCTGAGGCCGGTCGTCGAGGGGGAGGAGGTCTCCCAGACCCTCATCCGGGACTCGTTCGAGGCCTACGAGCCGGCGACCTTCCCCCGGCAGGGCGGCTGGCAGGCGGCGTCCGCGGAGGCGATCGATGTGGCCCGGGACGTGGTGCAGCCTAAGGCCCAGAGAGGGAAGGAGAAGCAGAGCACCGTCTCCGAGGGCCGGATAGGAAAGCAAACCGGGAACGAGAGCATCTCAAGCCGGGAGCAAGGCGTCAAGGATGCCCTCCAGGAGCCGGCTAACGCCGATAGGCTTCGCGAGGATCTGAAGGCCGTCGTCGATGAAGAGGATTCCGTCACGGGGCTCAGGTCGTTCAAGCTGATCGTCGACGCCCCGGGCGAGATCGTCATCGCCAAGCGGTTGAGCCTTCCTGCGGAAGCTCCGTTCGGGGTGAGCGACGGGGCCTTTTCCATCGGCGGGATTGGAAGCGATATCCCCGTTCAGCGCGTTTCCAGGAGCCGGGTACTCGAAGGACTGCGGGTTGACAAGGAGGAGAGGACCAGGCGGGAGGACGATCCAGCCTCGGGCCAGGGCTTGCGAAGAGCAGAGGTGCCGCTTATGACCGGGAGGAGCGGAACGACCCGTTCGTCCGAGGACTCGAATGACCAGACCATGAAGCTCATGTCCGCTTCCCCCGTCGGGAATTTCTACATCTACTCCTTTGACGGTAAGCTGCTCCAGGTGTACGATGTTTTTGGGGCGCTTCTAAAGGATTTCATCTATATGGGAAGCCGGCTCATCGCCGAGTACGACCACGTCGGCGCGTGCTTCCTCTACTACACTCCCGACCAGATCAACACGACCCGGGTGATCACGGACCAGGGGGGCAACGTCGTCTATTCGGCGACCTATGCTCCCTATGGCGAGATCCGGACGCAGCAGGGTACCGTGGACCCGCTGCCGAAGTTCTCGGGCAAGGAGAGAGATCCCGAGTCCCAGTTGGATTATTTCGGGGCGAGGTACTATGACAGGAATATCTATAGGTTTATTTCGGTTGATCCAAAGATCAATATTGCGAATAGCGTACACGATTCGCAAAGGCTAAATCTATATGCCTATTGTGGGAACAAACCCATTGGTTTTGTGGATCTCGATGGAAGAGATATCAAACCAATAAAGATCGCGGGAAATGGGATCGTATTGATAGATCCATCCTTCGGCGCCGAAATCAACCAATGGTTCAGATATTGCGAATATTTTGGAATCCATATTTCAATCAATGAAGCCTATCGAACGAAGTGGACAACTGCACGATATAGGGCAACGGATCCAGAGAAAACAGCCAAAGGCATAAGCCTACACGAATTGGGCCTGGCTATAGACATTAATTGGAGCATGCTGACACCACTCCAACGATTTTTTGCAGCGATACTCGCCCCACCTGACATCAAATGGGGCGTACATTTTAGTCCAAAATCTGAGCCGTGGCATTGGTATAAAGATTATGTAGGGAGCGATATGCAGGAAGATGCAAAAAGATGTTTTCTAGATCTGATTGACTACTGTATGATACTCGCCCAACCTCCTGATATATATAGCGAAGGCATGGGGTGGACTGGGGACAAACATTAGGAGAAGGGAGCTATGAACAAATGAAAGCGAAGGCGTTCTTAATATTTCTATTAGCGGGTTTTAAAGTTTGTGCAATATGTTCGGAAGGCAGTAATCACCGGCAGGATAACCATATCGTCATTAAGGAAAATGCGATTGTATTTTATACTTTGTCGAATGCAGAATACGATAAGCTTATCTTGAAACATCCTGATTGGGAGCAAGGGATCATTGAGTGCACCTCCGATTTCCTGTCCTATGCCCATAGGATAGCGGCTTTGCTCAACAACTCAGGGATCAGCACTAGATTCGAATCGATTGTCGAAGTCTGGTTCGAATATGCCAATGGAACCATGGAAAAGAAGAGTTTTAAGCCTGAAGAACTTTATGGACTCGCGATGTTCGCAAAGAATAAAGCTCCTGTTATAAGATCGGATTTTGATGCCAACTTACAGCCGATGGTTGAGGTGATATCAAAGTATTTTGAGCTAAATATCCGTTTCTAGCAGTCTATCTAGCAAGATGATTAGTCGCAGACGCTCAATCTTGTAGACGAGGAAGAGGGGAGCGACGCAAGCGGGGGGGGAAGCCGGCTCGTCGCCGAGTACGAACACCTCGGCGCGCGGCTACTCTACTACGCCCCCGATCAGATCAATACGACCCGGGTCATAACGGACCAGGGAGGAAATGTGGTCTATGCTGATGTATGGTGATGTTCGCAACTTGGCATAGGAGGTAGGCCATCGTAAACTCTCTTCGAACGCCAATCCGAAAGAGAGGAGAACTTTTACTACGATGGCCCAGCAGCATTATAGGACACCCTTCAAGAAGGCGCTATTGCAGTTCATCACGGAGCCTGACCCCTTCCTGGCCATGCTCAAGTGGGTCATGACCGAGATGATGAGGATCGAAGCGGAAGCCAAGGTCGGAGCGGTCAAGGGGAAGCACAGTTCGGAGCGCGCGACCTCTACTTCTCCGGAGCTCGGGCCCGGAGAGTCGACACCCGGATTGGCACGGTTAATATTCTGGTGCCCAAGGTCCGGAAGGGTGGCTATGTCCCATTTTTCGTCTCGGAACGTCGCTGGTCTGAACAAGCGCTGATCGCCGTTGTCCAGGAAACCTTCGTCATCGGAGTCTCGACCCGGAAGATCGAGCGTCTGGCCCATGCGATGGGGATCGAGAACATCTCCGCTTCCCAGGTCTCGGAGTTCAACAAGGAGCTCGACTCGCAGGTCGAGGACTTCAAGGCTCGTCCTCTGGCCGAGGAGTACCCCTTCTTTTGCATTGACGCCCTATATCAGAAGGTCCGGGGCGAGGGCAAGGTCGTCTCGGTGGCCGTGATGATCGCCTGTGGTGTTAATCCCGCCGGCTCTCGAGAGATCCTGGCCGTAGAGCCCATGTTCGACGAGTCGGAAGACAGCTGGCGCGTCTTCTTCCGTAAGCTAAAAGCCCGGGGCATGAAAAGGACGGCGCTTGTGATCTCCGACGCCCATGCCGGGAACCAGGCCGCGGTCCAGAAGGAGTGGCTTGGAGCGAGCTGGCAGCGCTGCAAGGTTCACTTCATGCGGAACATCCTGGCCAAGGTGCCGCATCGTGAGAAGGCCCGCTTCGCGGCCCATCTGAAGCAGATCTGGCTCGAGCCGGACAAGAAGGGCGCCCGCCGGGCCGCGGCGGCCCTGATCGACGACTACGGCAAGCGGTTCCCTGACGCTATCCGTTGCCTGGAAGAGGGGCTCGAGGACTCGCTTGCCTTCTACGACTTCCCGGAGGTCGACAAGAAGCGCATCTCCTCGGCCAACGGCCAGGAGCGGCTCAACAAGGAGATCCGTCGGCGCAGCCGGGTCGTGGGGGTCTTCCCTTCGGTCGAGAGCTAAGTGCGGCTGACGATCTGCTACCTCATCGAGTACTCGGAGGACTGGGCGAACGAACGCAGCTACATCCGGGAGGATAAGGCCCTCTGGTCCTTGGACTGGCTCCATGAGCTGACGGCTCAAGCGGCTAACTGAAGTGAGTGAACGATGGCCCCGAAGTTGCGAACATCAGTTGACACGGCCAAATGAAGCTTGTCGGGGCAATATTAATTTAGCTCAGGAGCGACGCCAAGGCGATCGAGTAGAACTTGGTGTCCTCGGAATCGCCGCGCGAGGTCAGGACGCATGGGCAGTTGGCGCCGGCGACGACCGCGCCCAGCTCCGCCTTCGCCAGGTAGGTGCAGGCCTTGAAGAATATGTTGCCGGCTTCGATGCTGGGGAAGACCAGGATGTCGGCGTCGCCGGCGACCGGGGAGACCAGGCCCTTGATCTTGGCGCTCTCCTCGCTGAAGGCGACGTCGAGGGCCAGTGGCCCATCGACGATGGCCCCCTTGATCTGGCCGCGGTCGGCCATCTTGGCGATGATGGCGCTCTCCGTCGTCGAGGGCATCTTGGGATTGACCTTCTCGACCGCCGATAAGAGGACGGCCTTGGGCTTCTCGATCTCCAGCTTATGGGCCACGCCGATGGCGTAGTTGAGGATGGCGATCTTGGCCTCGAGGTCCGGGGCCGGGATGACGGCCACGTCGCCGCAGACGATGAGCTTCTTCCAGGCCGGGGCCTGGATGACCGTGACGTGGGACAGGAGCTTGCCCGGCGGCAGGAGGCCCTTCTCCTTGTCGATGATGCCGCGGATGTAGAGGGAGGAGTCGAGCAGGCCCTTCATCAGGAAATCGGCCTTCTTCTCGCGGACGAGGCCGATGGCCAGCGCCAGGGCCTTGCCCTTGTCGGGCTCGTGGAGGATCTCGAAGAGCTTGACGTCGACCTTGGCCTCGGCGGCCACCTTCTTGATGGCCTTCTCGTCGCCGGTCAAGGTGGCGTGGACGAGATTCTCCTTGACGGCCCGGCCGACGGCCTCGATGGTGTGGGGATCTTCCGCGACGGCCACGGCCAGCCGCTTGTTGGGGGTCCCCTTGACGCGTTCGACGATCTGGTCGAGGTTGGTGATCATGATGGCTCCTTCGATCCTATGAATAAGCTCAAGCCGGATAGGTCCGGGCCTCGTCCTCGCCGCCGAGGACCCGGCGGCCGGCCTCGGCCAGGGCGGCCATCTCGTTCTCCCCGGGGAAGACGAAGATGGGCGCGAGGAAGGCGACGTGGTCCTTGATGCCGTCGATGAACTCGGCCGCGTGGGCCAGCCCCCCGGTCAGGACGATGCCGTCCACCCGGCCCTTGAGCACCGCGGCGCAGGCCCCGATCTGCTTGGCCACGGTCAGGACCATGGCCTCGAAGACGAGGGCGGCCTGCTGGTCGCCCGCGGCGACGCGCTTCAGCGTCTCGCGCATGTCGTTCGTGCCCAGGTGGGCGACCATGCCCCCCCGCCCGGTGAGCTTCTTCTTGAGCTCCGGCTCCGTGTGCTTTCCCGAGCAGGCCAGGGCCACGAGGTCCCCGGCGGGCACCGTGCCGGCCCGCTCCGGGGTGATGGGCCCCTCGCCGTTGAGCCCGTTGTTGACGTCGACGACCCGGCCGTGCCGGTGGGCGCCGACCGTGACGCCGCCGCCGAGGTGGCAGACGACGAGGTCGAGCGCTTCGTAGGCCTTGCCGAGCTGGCGGGCGGCCAGGCGGGCCGTGTACTTGTGGTTGAGGGCGTGGAAGATGCTGCGGCGCCGGATCTCCGGGACGCCCGAGAGGCGGGCCCAGTCGTCGAGCTCGTCGACGACGACGGGATCGACGATGAAGGCGGGGATGCCGAGCGGGCGGGCGATCTCGTCGGCGATGAGGCCGCCCAGGTTCGAGGCGTGCTCGCCCTGGACCCCGGCGAAGAGGTCCTCGAGCATGCGCTCGTCGACCCGGTAGACGCCGCTCGGGATGGGCCGGAGCAGGCCGCCGCGGCCGACGACGGCGGCCAGGTCCTTGGGCTCGAGGCCCTTCTTGCGCAGGACCTCGAGGACGATGTCCTTGCGGAAGCCCTTCTGATCGACGATCTTGGCGTAGGGGGCCAGCTCCTCGGCCGGGTGGGCGATGTTCTCGGACAGGACCTCGCGCTCACCGTCGTAGACGGCGATCTTGGTCGAGGTCGAGCCCGGATTGATGATCAACAGGAGCATGGTCCACCTTTTCCGTCGCCGGCGTTAAGGGGGAATACTACCGCCCGGGAGAGGGCCTGTCAAGGCGCTCCGGGCGTGGTATAATGGCCGGAAATGTCCGTACGGAAAGCCCGCCCCGAGGACGTCGGACCGGCCGTCGCGCTGGCCCGGCGCCTGGGCCTCGACTACCCCGGCCTCGAGGACGATGCCCTATGGGTCGCCGACGGCCCGGACGGCCGCATCGCCGGCCTGGTGGCCCTCAAGACGCATCCCGACTGCCTCGAGCTTTGCGCCCTGGGCGTGGACCCGGGCGAGCGGGGACGGGGGCTGGCCAAGGCCCTCGTCGAGGCCCTCATGGCCGCGGCCCCCGGGCCGGTCCACCTGGCCACCGTCATCCCCGGCTTCTTCGAAAGCTGCGGCTTCCGGACGATCACCAGTGACATCCCCGCCACGTTCCCGGCCAAGCGCCTGACCGAATGGTGCGACGGCTGCGCCCGGGAGCGCTGCGCGGTCATGATCGGAAAGAAGGTCCCTTGAGCCTGCCCGTCTTCCCCGACCTCAAGCCCGTCGGCCTCGAGGACAAGGACATCTTCGACGCCTATCTCGAGCGCGACCCCTCCGAGGTCTGCGAGCTCGTCTTCGCCAACATCTATATGTGGAAGGACTCCGAGCACCCCCGCTGGACGACCCTCTACGGCAGCCTGTGCGTCCTGGTCGAGCCCGACTTCGAGCCGCCGTACGCCCTGCCGCCCGTCGGCGGCGAGCGTGTGCCCGAGACGGTGGCCGCCCTCCTCGGGCGCGTTCCGCGCCTGTCGCGGGTGCCCGAGGCGTTCGTGGCCCGGCACGGCGCCGGCTTCGCGGTCCGCGAGGACCGGGCCAACTTCGACTACGTCTATTCGCGCCCGGAGCTGGCCGAGCTCAAAGGCAAGAAGTTCGACGGCAAGCGCAACCGTATCCGCAAGTTCGAGTCGACCTGCGCCCACGAATACCACCCCCTGACCCGGGCCGACGTCCCCGGCTGCGCCCGCCTCCTCGAGGACTGGTTCGAGGAAAAGAGGAACGGCGACCCCTACATGAAGGCCGAGAAGATCGCCATCGTCGAGGCCCTGGCCACGTTCGACCGCATCGGCCTCAAGGGCGGCGTGGTCAAGGTCGGCGGCCGCATCGAGGCCTTCACCATGGGCGGGCGCCTGACGGCCGACATGGCCGTCATCCCCATCGAGATCGCCAATCCCGGACTGGTCGGACTGGCCCAGTGGATCAACCGCGAGTTCGTCCGCCGCGAGGGGGCGGACTACGCCTTCGTCAACCGCGAGCAGGACATGGACGTCGAGGGCCTGCGGAAGGCGAAGCTCTCCTATCAGCCCGTCCGGCTGGTGAAGAAGTACGACCTCACGCCATGAGGCTGCAGATGGCGGCGACGTTGACCATGTCGTCGGCCGAGCAGCCGCGGCTGAGGTCGCAGTAGGGCTTGTTGAGGCCCTGGACGATGGGCCCGACGGCCTCCGCCCCGGCCAGCCGCTCCGTCAGTTTGTAGCCGATGTTGCCGGCGTCGAGGTCCGGGAAGACCAGGACGTTGGCCTTGCCGGCGACCGGGCTGCCCTTGCACTTGCGCTCGCCGATCGAGGCGACGAGGGCGGCGTCGGCCTGCATCTCGCCGTCGAGGAGCAGGTGGGGGGCTTTCTCCTTGGCGATCTTGGTGGCGCTGACGACCTTGTCGACGTCGGCGTGCTGGGCCGAGCCCTTGGTCGAGAACGACAGCATGGCCACGCGGGGCTCCTCGCCGGTCACGGCCTGGAAGTTCTTGGCCGAGGAGATGGCGATGTCGGCCAGCTGGGCGTCGGTCGGGTTGGGGACGACGGCGCAGTCGGCGTAGCACAGGAGCCGCTCGGGGAAGACCATTACGAAATAACTGGAGACCGTGGCGATGCCGGGGGCCGTGCCGACGGTGTGGATGGCGGCCCGGATGACGTCGCCGGTGGACGAGAGGTTGCCCCCGACGACGGCCTTGACCTTGTCCGTGGCCAGCAGGAGCCCGGCGTAGTAGAGGGGGCTTTTGGCGGTCTCGGCGGCCTGCTCGGGGGTCAGGCCCTTGGCCTTGCGCTTCTCGTAGAGGACGTTGGCCAGCTCGGCCTTGGCGGCGTCGGTCGTGGGATCGACGATGGGGACGGCCCCGATGTCGAGGCCGTTGTCGGCGGCGATCTTCTTGATGGCGGCGGCGGGACCGACGAGGATGGGGTCGGCGATCTTCTTTTCCTTGAGGGTCAGGGCGGCCTTGAGGGTGCGGACGTCCTCGGCGTCGGGGAAGGCGACCTTGAGGAACTTCTTGGCGGCCTTGTCGCGGATGTCGGAGATGAACGTATTGCCCATGTGATGCTCCTTGGATGACGGTCGGGAAGGGTTCTTATACCCCCAGGGGGTGCGGGCTGTCAACCCCGCGCCCGGCCCCGATGCGGCGCCCGGGCCGCCTTGACTTTTCCCCTGTTCGGAGGGAGAATGGACGCTTATTTTTCCTAAGGAGTCATCCATGATCGTCCTGTCCCTGAACTGCGGCAGTTCGTCCGCCAAGTACCGCCTCTACGACTACGACAAGAAGGAAACGCTGGCCACCGGCATCGTCGAGCGGGTCGGCATCGGCAAGAGCTACATCCAGCAGTCGGGCCTGGGCCGCGAGCCCATCAAGTTCGACCACGAGTGCGCCAACCACAAAGAGGCCATCCAGCTCATCATCGACACCCTGCTCGATCCCAAGATCGGCGTCGTCGACGACCTGAAGAAGATCTCGGCCGTCGGCCACCGGGTCGTCCACGGCGGCGAGAAGTTCACCAAGTCGGTCAAGATCACCCCGGAGACGATCGAGACCTTCAAGAGCCTCTACGGCCTGGCCCCCCTCCACAATCCGCCCAACGTCCTGGGCATCGAGGCGGCCATGGCCGTCCTGCCGGGGATCCCCCACGTCGCCATCATGGACACGGCCTGGCACCAGACCATGCCGGCCGGCTCCTACATGTACGCCCTGCCCTACGAATGGTACGAGAAGTACGGTGTCCGCCGCTACGGCTTCCACGGCACCTCGTTCCTCTACGTCGCCAAGCGGGCCGCCCTGCTCCTCGGCAAGGACCCCTTCCAGTGCAACCTGGTCTGCCTCCACATCGGCAACGGCGTCTCGGCCAACGCCATCAAGAACGGCGTGTCCTTCGACACCAGCATGGGCCTGACTCCCCTCGAGGGCCTGGTCATGGGCACTCGGGCCGGCGACCACGACGCGGCCATCGACCTCATGATCATGGAGAAGGAAGGCATCGCCCCGGCCAAGATGAACGACCTGCTCAACAAGAAGTCGGGCCTGCTCGGCATCACCGGCAAGCACACCGACCGCCGCGACGTCCAGCAGGCCGCCGAGGCCGGCGACGCCCGCTCCCAGCTGGCCATCGACGTCGAGTCCTACCGCATCAAGAAGTACATCGGGGCCTACTCCGCGGCCATCGGCGGCGCGGACGCCATCGTCTTCACGGCCGGCGTCGGCGAGATGTCCGACCTCATCCGCGAGAAGGCCTGCGAGGGCCTGGAGTTCATGGGCATCAAGATCGACAAGGCCAAGAACAAGCTGGCCAAGACCCGCAACGCCGAGACCGAGATCTCGGCCGCCGACTCCAAGGTCAAGATCTTCGTCATCCCGACCGACGAGGAGCGGGTCAACATCGAGGACGTCATCGGCATCCTCGAGGGCAAGTACGACGAGCACACCCGCTTCACCTACCGGTTCCAGTCCCCGGACTACGTCAACTCCCAGCGCGAGCAGGATTTCGTCAAGGAGTGCGAGAAGAAGCCGGGGCTCAAGGACATCCAGGTCAAGCCCAAGAAGCGTTCGTAAAGGAAGGCCGCTTGGGGACCCTCGGGTATCCTCTCCGTTCGCTGCGGTGATTTTTTACGCCCGTCCGTTCATCGGACTCGGCGCCAAAACAACTCGCTCGGCTTGCGCTAAGCCTCGCTCAAACACGTTTTGGCGGTTTCCAGGGAAACTGCCCTCATCCGATTCCGGCCAGGCTAAATCACCGCTTATGCTCTCTCCGAGGACATCCTCGGCCCCTTTCCGCGGCCCATCCTGCCTTGTCGAACCGATCGCAAACGGCTTGGGGCTCGAGCGGGGTGTCATCTCCAATCAGAAACGATGGCCAGGATGAGGTCCGTCAGGGCCTCGAGGTCGCGGCGGTCGATCTTCTCGATGAGCGAGTGGGCGTAGGAGCCCGGCCAAGAGAGGGGGATGTCGACGGCGCCGCCCGGCAGGAAGACCGAGCCGTCGTTGCCGCCCCGCGAGTTTCCGACCTGGACGGGGATGCCCCGCTTCCGGGCGATGGCCAGGACGCGGCGGATCTCGGTCTTGGGCGTGACGCTGCTCGAGTCGATGGAGCGCAGCACCGCGCCCTTGCCGACGGGCAGGAAGGCGAAGCGCTTGGACTCGAGCGGGGAGTCCGTCGAGACGAAGGTGTCGATGGCGAAGACGTAGTCCGGCTTGAGGGTCTTGGCCAGCTCGGCCGCGCCGAAGAGCCCGGTCTCCTCCTGGACGTCCCAGGCGAACGTGACGGTCTTGCCTTTGATGAGCTCCGGCTTCAACCGCAGGGCCGCGTCGAGCAGGGCGGCGCAGCCGGCCCGGTCGTCGACGGCCCGCGTGGCCATGAGGCCCGGGGCGAAGTCGGTGAACGTCTTCTTGGCGGTGACCGGATCGCCCTCGGCGACGCCGAGCGCCCGGGCCTCGGCCTCCGTCGCCACGCCGAGGAAGATGTCGAAGTTCTCGGCGGCGAAGGGGGCTTCGGGCGCGTCGGCAGCCGGCCGGCGGGCCTCGTAATCCGGCCGGGGCGCGACGATGCCGGTAACGGGGCCTTTAGCCGTGTGGATGCGGACGGGCCTGGCCTCGACCGTCTGGGGCAGGATGCCGCCGCCCGGCTTGACCCGGATCCGGCCTTCGGGCGTGACCTTGTCGACGGTCCAGCCGAGCTCGTCCGTGTGGGCGACGAACAGGATATGGGGCCGGCCCGAACCGACGGTGAACCGGACGTTGTGCATCGCGTCGCGCTCGACCTTGAGCCCGGCGGGGAGCGTCTTCTGGACGTAGTCCGCGACCGGTCCTTCGTGGCCGGAGACGCCGGGCACGAGGACGATCTCGCGGAGGATGTCCCAGGCCCGAGACTGGGCCGAGGCCGGAACGGCGAGCAGGGCAAGGGCCAGGAGGATGGACGCAGCCTGAATGACCTTGGCGTTCACGCGGCACCTCCCTTGCGGAGAGAACGGAGCAGAATTTCGCGCAGGGCCTCGAGGTCGGCGAGAGCGACGACCTCGGAGGGAGTGTGGAGGAAGCGGACGGGCAAGGCCAGGGTGACGACCTCGCCGGGCGCGGCCGCGAAGGGCAGGGCCAGCGGCGAGTCCTCGGCGACGAGATGCTGAAGGGGCCGGCCCGCCGCGCCGGCCGCCTTCTCCAAGGCCGACCGCAGAGGCGTCGCCTCGTCCTTGGCTTGGACGAGGACCGGCCCGGCGCCGGCTTGGGGCCGGCCGGGTCCCTCGCCCGCGGCTACGAGGCCGACCACGACGGTCCGCCGCGGCCGCCAACGGCCGTTGGCCCGCACCGCTCCGACGGCCGGCCGGGCGCCCCGTCCGCGGGCCAGGAACTTGGTCTGGGCCGCCCAGGCGAGCACGGTCTCTTCCTCCGTGCCCGGTCCGGCCAGGTCTTCGGTGAGGGCGACCAGGACGGCGGCGACCGACTTGAGCCCCAATTCGGGGCCCGCCCAGGCGCCGCCGGCCAATTCGGTCAGGACGGCCGGGTAGGTGACGGCGTCGAGGATCTCCACGCCCCTGGCCCGGGCCTCGGCTTCCGAGCGGACGGCGATATCGACGTAGGCGGTCTCGAGCGAGAAGCCCTCGACCAGGAGCTTGCGCCGCTCCGGCGTCAGAAGATGGAGGGCCGGCTGGGAGACGACGCCCGCGACCGGGCCCTTGGCCGTGGAGACGACCACGGGCTGCCCGAGAAGGAAGGCGTCGAACCGGGCGTGGGGCGGGGGCACCGGCCGGTCGAGGGTCAGGTAGCCCTCCGGCGTGATGCCCGAGACCATGTGCCCGTAGCCGTCGAGGGCGGCCAGGACGAGCGTCGGCCCCCCTGCGCCGTTCAGGCGGACGGCGATCGTGCCCAAACCGTCAGCCTCGACCGCCAGCCCCTTCGGCAGGGCGCCGCGGACCTTGGCCGCCAGCATGTCCTCGTTGCCCGTCGTCGACGGGACGGCGAAGAGCGCCTTGGTCAGGCTCTTCAAGTCCGCCGCTCCCGCCGCCGCGGCCAGCAGGGCCACGGCCGCGATCATCGCCGATGCTCTCCGGATCCGATGGGCCATCGTTCTCTCCCTTCCGTCCCTGCCCCCCCCCTCGCTTCGGCCATTATCCAATAAAAGAAAAGAGTAAGAAAGAAGGATATGTGATTTCTGGACTGTTCATAGACGGAGATATAAGCCAAGGAGGCGGCGGAAAAGCGTGAAGGATCACCGCAGCGAACGGAGACGATCCCCGAGAGCCCTTCCGCCGCCGGCGGAGTAATTACCCAAGGGCCGGTTCCTTTTGTCTTGGATTTTCGCTAAGATGGGGGCACGGAAAAGAGCATGGACAAGACGCGCTGGCTCCGCTTCGCCGTCGGCTTCGTCGTCCTCTTCCTCGTCGGCGTCTTCCTGCGCCTGGCCCGGCCCATCCTCATCCCCTTCGCCATGGCCCTGCTCTTCGCCTTCGCCGTCTCGCCCGTCGTCGATTTCCTGTGCGGCCGCAAGCTCCCCAGGAGCCTGGCCCTGGGCGTCGTCCTGGTCCTGTCGTTCGCCGTCCTGTACCTCATCGGCACGGTCTTCTACGCCGGCGGCAAAAACCTGGCCTCCGAGTTGCCGTCCTACACGGACATGGTCCGCTCGTTCCTCGAGGGCGTCGACCGGATGGTGCCGGACCCGCGCCTCAAGGTCGGACTGACCGACTGGATCCAGAACCTCAACATCGGGCGCCTGGGGGCCGTCCTGGTCTCGGCCCTGGGCCCGTTCCTGGGCTTCATGTCCGATCTCCTGCTCGTCTTCCTGTTCATGACCTTCATCCTGGCCGGCCGCGGCCGGCTCATCCGCAAGTTCGGCGAAGCCTTCCCGCCCGGCGCGTCGGCGGCCCTCGTGCGGACGGCCTGCGGCGTCGACCGCGAGATCCAGAAGTTCCTGGCCGTCAAGTCGCTGGCCAATCTCGCTGTCGCCGTCGTCACGGCGGCCGTCCTGGCCGTCTTCGGGGTTCGTTTCGCCCTCGTCTTCGCCGTCCTGGCTTTCCTGTTCAACTACGTCCCCACGCTCGGTCCCGTGGCCGCGGTGGGCCTGCCCGTGCTCCTGACGCTCATCATGGACGGGGGGATCACGGTCAAGGTCCTGGCCGTGCTGGTCCTGCTGGTTGCGGCCCACATCGCCGCCGACCGGTTCCTCGAACGGCGGCTCATGGGCAAGGAGATCAACCTGTCGCCGCTCCTGGTCCTGTTCTCGCTCTTCTTCGGGGCCTGGTTGTGGGGCATCCCGGGCCTGGTCCTGGCCGTGCCCTTCCTGACGGCCCTGCGCATCGTCTTCGCCAACGTGCCGTCGCTCCGCTTCGTCGGGGCGATGATGGACCGGTAAGGGGGAGGGGAGAGGGCGGCTTCAGCCGCCGAGGCCGGCCGCGTCGAGGAACTGCTCCAGCCGCCGCTCGATCTTAAGGGCCGTTTCCTTGTAGCGGGCGTAGTCCGAGCCGATGGGGTCTTCGATGTCCCAACCGTAGAGCCTGCCTTCCGGCACCCCCCAGAAGTCCCTCAGGTGATTGTAGATGGAGACGTCCATGGCCACGACGGCGTCGAAGGAGCCGAGGTCGAAGGCGCCGACGGGCCTGGCGACGTGCGACGAGATATCCACCCCGTAGACGATTTTCATGACCAGGACGGCCTCCTCCGAGGGCGGCCCTCCGGCGGCGCCGATGCCGGCGCTGGCAACCGCCGCGGCCGCCCCCAGCCGTTTGCGGGCGATGCCTTCGGCCATGGGGCTGCGGCAGATGTTCCCGTAACAGACGAAGAGGAGCCTGGGCTTCTTAGGGGCCACGGCCGGTTCCGTCAATCGCGCCCGGCCCCGGCGCTCTCGAGCGCGACTTCCTTGGCCTTTTCGAAGAGGAATGCGGCCAGGACATATTGCTCGGCCGACCGCGGCACGAGGCCATCGCGGGCCTTCTCGCCGGCGCCGTCCTCCTCGGCCTTGGCCCGCTCGAAGAGCCAGGACTGCTTGGCCGGGGCGTCGGCGGCGACGGCCTCGGCGCGGATGGAGGCCGCGAGGTCCCTGAGCGCCGTCAGGCCGGCCGTCTCGTCGACCGCCTGAGGGCTCATCCGGTAGATGCGGACGAGCAGGCCGCAGAGGATGCGGGCCCCCGAGAAATCGTTCTTGGCGAAGGCGTCCGAGGCGTCCTTCTCTTTCTCCAGGGCGATCCAGGTCAGGAGATTGGGGCGGTCGCGGAAGGCGGGCGACGCGCCCAGGCGGCTCTTGGCTTCCTCGAGCTCGCGGAAGGCCTGCTCGGCCCTGTCTCGTTCGCTGACCTGGGCCAGGAGGCGGCGCATCTCGGATTCGCCGCGGTCGTAGCTCTTCTTCGAGGCCTCGAGGTTGCCGGCCGCCTTCTGCTTCTTGCCCTCCTGGATGCGGACCTGGATGCTGTCGAACCACTGCGACAGCGCGGCCGACTCCTTGGGGTACTTCGT
This sequence comes from Candidatus Aminicenantota bacterium, assembly GCA_017999365.1. Classification (GTDB taxonomy): domain Bacteria; phylum Acidobacteriota; class Aminicenantia; order Aminicenantales; family Saccharicenantaceae; genus RBG-16-66-30. The sequence goes on along the minus strand of JAGNLW010000003.1, from coordinate 238,215 downwards.
CTTGATCTCGCCCAGGGCCTTCTCGAACTCGAGGGCGTCCTTCTCGCCCAGGAACTTGGCCGGGTCCTTCATGAACGGGGCCAGGTAGCCCATGATAGCCGATGTCGCCCCCTTCCCCGAGACGGAGAAGTGGCGCCCCGGCGTCCCGTCACTCTCCGGCGCCGTGGGCGGCGGGGGCGGCTCGGTCGAGCTCTTGATCCGGACGGCGCGGGAGTCCGAAGGCACGACGAAGGTCCCTTTCCCGGCCGGCTCGCCGCCTCGCGCCGGCCCGGCGTTCTTGCCCCGGTCGACGAGCGAGACGATGCCGACGACGATCAGGACGGCCGCTCCCAGGATCGGGAGGATGGCTTTGCGGAGCTTGAACTTGACCGTGATCTCGCGCTCGGTGACGGGCTTGGCCCGGACCGTGACCTGCCGCGTCACGGGCAGGCCCCGTTCGACCGCGGCCAGGTCCTCGAGGACCTCCGACGCCGACTGGTAACGACGGGCCCTCTCCTTCTCCAGGCACTTGAGGATGATGCGCGACAGGCCGGTCGAGATCTGGGCGTTGACCGTCTGGGGATCGGCCGGCGGCTCGCTGCGGTGCTTGAGCACGATGCTCAGCGGCGTCTCGCCCTCGAAGGGCACCCGGCCCGTGACCATCTCGTAGAGGACCGCTCCGAGGGCGTAGATATCGGCCCGGCTGTCGACGTCCCGGCCGTCGGCCTGCTCGGGGGCCATGTACTCCGGCGTGCCGATGATGACGCCGGTCCCGGTGACGCCGCGGGTGTGGAGCGAGCGGGCGATGCCGAAGTCCATGATCTTGGCGTTGCCGTCGCGGTCGATCATGATGTTCTGCGGTTTGAGGTCGCGGTGGACGACGCCGAGCCGGTGGGCCTCGGCCAGGCCGTCGACGATCTGGCGGGCCAGGCCCACGGCCTTGGCCTCGTTGAGGTGGCCCGAGCGGCGGATGAAGCTCTTGAGGTCCTCTCCGGCCACGTACTCCATGGAGATGTAGATCGACAGCCACTCCTCGCCGATGTCGTACATGCGGCAGACGTGGCGGTGCGCGACCTGGCGGGCCAGCTTGATCTCGTTGCGGAAGCGCTCGACGACCTCGAGGTCCGAGGCGATCTCGGGCTTGAGGAGCTTGAGGGCGACGACCTCGCGGATCTTGCTGTCGTAGGCCTTGTAGACCGTGCCCATGCCGCCCTTGCCGATCTCCTCGATGATCTCGAAGCGGCGGGCGAAGGTCGTGCCGCGCTCGAGCCCGCGCGGCGGCGTCCGGAAGGTGGCCGTGTCCATGGCGACCGTGTCCCCGGACGTGGGCAGCTCGCGGCCGCAGCGGCCGCAGTACCGGGTCCCCTCGGGGTTGTCGTTCTGGCAACGGGGGCACTTCATGGGCTCAGGATACCAATTCAAATGGGCAATATCAAACCCATTAGTGAATACTCCGCACGGCCCCGATTGGTTCCCCCCGGCCCTCCCTCAACGGGCGACGCGGGCCGCCGCGGCGGGGTCCTCGCCCGGCCTTAGCGGCCGCAGGACGAAGGTGTAGGCGTAGTCCTTGGCCGGCAGGGTGTACTCGGGGTGGACCCGGGCCCCCCAGGAGTCGTCGCCGCCGACGCCCATTTGGGCGTGGTCGAGGGTCAGGCAGACGAAGTCGCGGACTGTGACGTCCGGCGGGTGCTTGGAGCCCCGGCTCTCCTGGGTCAGGTCCTCGGGCCAGTGGGGGTGGGCCGAGAACTCGAGCAGCGGGTCGCCCAGGACGAGCAGGCCGCGGCCCCCGTCGTCCCGGAGGGCCACCCAGCGGGCGTCGGTCCGGTTGCCGTACTCCTGCGGGCTGACGTAGGGGAAGGGCTCGCCGGCCGTCGTCTCGTGGAGGCCGACGAAGGCGGCCGTCTTGCGGTCCCGGTAGCTCTCGAACGGCCCCCGGCCGTACCAGAGGACCCGGTCGAAGGCGGGCGGCAGGGCCAGCTTGAGGCCGACGCGGGGCAGATCGGGGAGCTTCGACCCGGCCGGCACGGCGAGTTTCGCGGCCACGACGACGCGGGCGTCGCCGCGGATGCCGTAGACGAGCGTCTGGGTCACCCCGTTGCCGAGGGCGTAGGCGACCGTGACCGCGATCCGGCCGGGCCCTTCGGCCGCGGCCGCGACGGACCTCAGCTCGCGGTAGCGGCTGGCCTGCCGCCAGAAGGCCAGGCGGCGCGGCATCTGATTGCCGAAATCGTTGTCGGTCGGGGCGCGCCAGAAGTTGGGCTCGATGCCCGCGGCCAGGAGCTCGCGGTCGCCGTGGACGAAGGAGTCGAGGGCCCCGGTCAGGCGGTCGAAGCGGACGGCGAAGCCGTCTCCCGAGACGCGCAGGAAGCGCGGGCCGTCGTCGACGGTGAGGGCGGGGAGGGCGCTCTCGGGAGCGCCGGGGGCGGACGCGGCCGAGACCGGGCCCGCGGCGGATGCCTGGAACGGCAGCTGCTCGGCGGCGACGACGTGGCCCTTGGGCAGGCCGGGCCCGGCCTCGCGCGTCCGGAGCGACACGTTCAGGAAATATTCCGTCCCCGCCTGAGGCGGAAGCTTCGGCAGAGGGAGCCGCACGACCTTGGCCGCGCCCGGGGCGACCGCCGGCCGCGGCACGGTCCCGCCGGCCATCCTCACGCCGGAGGCCGAAAGCTCCCAGTCGAGGTCGAACCGGTCGAGGGGCGTGAAGGCGTAGCGGTTGCGAAGCTCGACCGCGCCCGCGGCGGGATCGGCGCCAACGAACTTGACGGACTGATAGACCTTCTTGACCTCGTACAGGGCCGGGTGGGGCGTCCGGTCGGGGGCGACCAGGCCGTTGCAGCAGAAGTTCTGGTCGGAGGGGACGTCGGCTGGGCCGAAATCGCCGCCGAACTTCCAATAGAACGCGCCCGCCGGGGTCTCGGCCGCGAAGCCCTGGTCGACCCAGTCCCAGATGAAGCCGCCCTGGAGCTGATCGTGGGACTCGATGGCGTCCCAGTAATCCTGGAGATTGCCGGTGGAATTGCCCATCGAGTGGGCGTACTCGCATTGGATGAGCGGCCGGTCCTTCCTCGTCGCGGCGTACTTGAGCATCTCCTCGATCGAGGCGTACATGGGACAGTAGATGTCCGTGTGGGCCCGCAGTCCGGCCCGCTCGTACTGGACGGGCCGCGATGGATCGCGCTTTTTGAGCCAGCGGTAGGCTTCCTCGAAGTTGACGCCGTCGCCCGCTTCGTTCCCGAGCGACCAGACGATGATCGAGGGATGGTTCTTGTCGCGCTCGACCATGCGCCGGACGCGGTCGAGGTGGGCCGGTCCCCAGGCCGGGTCTTTGGCCAGGCTGGCCGGCCCGTAGCCCATGCCGTGGGACTCGATGTTGGCCTCGTCGACGAGGTACAGGCCGTACTCGTCGCAGAGCTCGTACCAGCGCGGGTCGTCCGGGTAGTGGCAGGTGCGGACGGCGTTGATGTTGGAGCGCTTCATGAGCTCGATGTCCTGGCGCATGGACGCCTCGGAGATGACGTGGCCGGTGAGGGGGTCGTGCTCGTGGCGGTTGACGCCCTTGAGCAGGACCGGCACGCCGTTGACGAGCAGGCGCCCGTCCTTGATCTCGCTCGTCCGGAAGCCGATCCGGGACGTGACGGCTTCGAGGATCCGGCCGTCGCCGTACCCGAGCTCGAGGACGAGCCGGTAGAGGTCGGGCGTCTCGGCGCTCCAGCGGCGCACGGCGGCGAGGTTCGCTTCGAAGCGGACCCGGGGCGTGCCGGCATCGTCCGGGCCGACGGCGGGCTTCCGCGCCGATAGGACCTTCTTGCCCGAGGGATCGAACAGGGTCAGGGCGACGGTCCCGATCGCGCGGTCCGTCGCGGCCCGCCCGACGACCTCGGCCGTCACGTCCAGCCGGCCGTTCCCGTAGGCCGCGTCCAGGCCCGCCCGGACCTCGAAGTCCCGTATGTGGACCGGCGGCGCGGCGATGAGATAGACGTCGCGCTCGATGCCGGCCAGGCGCCAGAAGTCCTGGCACTCGAGATAGGAGCCGTCCGACCAGCGGTAGACCTCGACGGCCAGGACGTTCTCCCCGGGCTTCAGGAAGCGGGTGATGTTCCATTCGGCGGGGGTCTTGGAGTCCTTGCTGAAGCCGAGCTTCTCGCCGTTGACCCAGGCGTAGAAGAACGACTTGACCGCGCCGAAATGGAGGGTCACGTTCATCCCGGCCCACTCCGCCGGCACGGTGAACGTCCGGCGGTAGGAGCCGACGGGGTTGCGGTCGTGGGGCACGAACGGCGGCTTGGGATTCAGGGCGAACTCGTAAGGGATGTTGACGTAGACGGGATAGTCGTAGCCCTGGAGCATCCAGTTCGAGGGCACCGGCGTGTCCGCCCAGGCGGAGACATCGGCGGCGGGCTTCCAGAAATCGAGAGGCCGGTCGGCCGGGCGCGGCGACCACCGGAATTTCCAGACGCCGTTGAGGGACCGATAGCGGGGCGACTCCTTCGGCGGCGTCCGGAGGGCCGCGGCGGCGTCGGGGAAGGGCACGAAGGCCGCCCGCGGCGCTTCCGTGCCGCTGGAAAGGGCGGCCGGATTCTCCCAGTCCTCCGGCCCGGTCTGGGACGGGGCGGGGGAGTGGGCCGTGAGCCCGAGGGCGATGGCGAGGCCGAGGACGGACGAAAGGCGCTTGATCATGGCCGTTCCTTTCGGGCGGCCTAGCGGCCGGCCCAGAGCTCGCGGGGATAGACGCCCCCGTCGATGAGCCCGCGGATGGCCGCCTGGAAGAGCGGCCGGTCCTCGGGATAGGTCACGCCGAACCAGCGCTCCCGGGTCGGCAGGACGCGGACTCGGGCCCGCTTCTCGCGGATGAGCTCGCCGACGACCTCGGGGATGAGGAACTCGGCCTTGTCGATCCGCGCGGCGCTCGTCTCGAGGAAGGCGGGGAAGCGGCGCTCGAGCTCGCCGAACAGGTCGGGCGTGAAGCCCCAGAAGTTCATGGACGTCCAGCTCGCGGCGTCGAGGGGCAGCCAGTCGACGTCGTTCTCGGTGTGCTTGATGCCGTCCGGGAAACGCTTGATCTTGAGGAGCTCGCGGATGCCGACGAGTTCGCCCTCGGCCGAGGCCCGGCAGACGCCGCGGGCCACGGTGCCGTGCTCCGAGAGGGTGTTTTCCAGGCGGTAGCCGACCATGGCGTATTCCCCGCGGGCCCCGGCCGCGCCCGGGCGGCCGAGGTAGCCGGCCATGGCCTCGAAGGCCGTCCGGCCGTAGTAGTCGTCGGCGTTGACGGCCACGAAGGGCGAGGCCACGGCGTCCTTGCAAGCCAGGATGGCCTGGGCCGTGCCCCAGGGCTTCTTCCGCCCCGGTGGGACGGCGAATCCGGCGGGGACCTGGTCCAGGGACTGCAGGACGTAGGCTGTTTCGACGGCGCGTTCGACGCGCCGGCCGATGCGTTCCCGGAAGGCGTCCTCGATGTCGGCCCGGATGATGAAAACGACCCTGTCGAATCCGGCCCGCACCGCGTCGTACACGGAATAGTCGAGGACGACCTCGCCGGCCGGGCCGACGGGATCGATCTGCTTCAGCCCGCCGTAGCGGCTGCCGATGCCGGCCGCCATCACCACCAGGGTCAAGGACGCCATCCCGCCTCCTCTTATCGCAGATTATTCGTCGTTATCATATTGGAATACTTCTTGCTAGGTCAAACGGTCGGGCCGGACATCATGTCTCACCCGATGCGTCCCTCGCGAGGCGGTGAGGGTTATCGATCCAAGGCCCCCGTGAGGGAGGGGGGACCCGCCGGTAGGCGGGGGGAACCAGCTACAGGGTTCCCGGGGCGCGGGGGCAAGGATCGATACCCGAACATAGCCGAGAAGAGGGACGATCGACGGGCGGGAGGCCGTTCCTTTACTTCGCGGGGGCTATCTTATAATATTGATAATCAGAGAGAAGGTGCGTCCATGATCCGTTCGACGACCGTCATCTGCGTCCGCCACAAGGGGAAGACGGCCATGGCCGCGGACGGCCAGGTGACCATGGGCCAGACCGTCCTCAAGGCCACGGCCCAGAAGATCCGGCGGCTCGGCAAGGGCGAGGTCCTGGCCGGCTTCGCCGGCTCGACCTCGGACGCCTTCGCCCTGTTCGCGCGTTTCGAGGCCAAGCTCGACGAGCACCGCGGCAACCTGCCTCGCGCGGCCATCGAGCTGGCCAAGGACTGGCGCATGGAGAAGGCCCTGCGGCAGCTCGACGCCCTGCTCGTCGTGGCCAACGCCGAGACGGCCCTGCTCATCTCGGGCACGGGCGACGTCGTCGAGCCCGACGACGGCATCCTGGCCATCGGCTCGGGCGGGCCCTACGCGCTGGCCGCCGCCCGGGCCCTGCTGGCCCACACCGGCCTCGGGGCCCGCGAGATCGCCGAGGAGGCCCTGAAGATCAGCGCCCGCATCTGCGTCTACACCAACGACAATATCACCGTCGAGGAGCTCTAGGTGCCGATCGTCCTGCCCGAGTCGCTCGAGCGGCCGCCGGCCCCGGCGCCCGAGGTCGAGCTGACGCCGCGGCAGATCGTCGCCGAGCTCGACAAGTACATCATCGGCCAGAAGGCGGCCAAGAAGGCCGTGGCCATCGCCCTGCGCAACCGCTTCCGCCGCCGCCGCCTGCCGCCGGACCTGGCCGACGAGATCGCCCCCAAGAACATCCTCATGATCGGGCCGACCGGCGTCGGCAAGACCGAGATCGCCCGCCGCCTGGCCAAGCTGACCTCCTCGCCCTTCCTCAAGATCGAGGCCAGCAAGTTCACCGAGGTCGGCTACGTCGGCCGCGACGTCGAGTCCATGATCCGCGACCTCGTCCGCATCTCCGTGGACATGGTCAAGCAGGAGAAGGTCGCCGAGATCGTCGAGAAGGCCCGGGCCGCCGTCGAGGAGAGGCTCCTCGACATCCTCCTGCCGCCGCCGCCGAAGACCCGGCCCGGCGCCCCCGAGGCCGAGGAGGAGACGAGCTTCCGCGAGACCCGCGAGAAGCTCCGGGCCCAGCTGCGGGCCGGCCTGCTCGACGAGCGCCCCGTCGAGCTCGAGGTCAAGGAGCGGACGACGCCGCCCGTCGAGGTCGTCTCCAACTCCGGCGTCGAGGAGATCGGCTTCCAGATCCAGGAGCTCCTGCCGGGCTTCCTCGGAGGCCGGACCAAGCGCCGCAGGATGAAGCTCAAGGAAGCCCGCGAGCTCGTCCTCGAGGAGGAGGAGAAGCGCCTGGTCGACATGGACCAGGTCTCCCGGCTGGCCGTCGAGCGGGTCGAGCAGTCGGGCATCATCTTCCTCGACGAGGTCGACAAGATCGCCGGCCGCGAGTCCGGACGCGGTCCCGACGTCAGCCGCGAGGGCGTCCAGCGCGACCTCCTGCCGATCATCGAGGGCACGACCGTCAACACCCGGTTCGGCCTGGTCCGGACCGACCACATCCTGTTCATCGGCGCCGGAGCGTTCCACGTCGCCAAGCCGGCCGACCTCATCCCCGAGCTCCAGGGCCGCTTCCCCATCCGGGTCGAGCTGGCCCCGCTGACCCGGGACGACTTCGTCCGCATCCTGACCGAGCCGGAGAACGCCCTCATCCGCCAGTACGAGGCCCTCATGGGCACGGAGGGCGTCAGGGTCGCCTTCACCCCGGACGCCGTCGAGGAGATCGCCGACGTGGCCGAGAAGGTCAACGCCGACGCCGAGAACATCGGGGCCCGCCGGCTCCACACCGTCGTCGAGAAGGTCATGGAGGACATCTCCTTCGCCGCCCCCGACGTCGAGGCCAAGAGCCTGCGCATCGACCGCGACTACGTCCGCGAGCATTTGAAAGACATCCTCGTCAGCCAGGACCTGCGGCGCTTCATCCTGTGATGGCCAGACCGCGCGCGACGCTCCTTCTCGCCCTGGCGGCCGTCTGCCTGGCGGCGTGCGGCCGCAAGGGCCCGCTCGAGCTGCCGTCCGGCCGCGCCCCCATGCCCACCGCCGACCTGGCCGCCGCCGTCGAGGGCGGCGAGGTCGTGCTGTCCTGGACGAACCCTACCAAGACCCTGGCCGGCCGTCCCCTGCGGGAGCTCGCGGCCGTCGAGATCTGGGTCTTCGAGGCCGGCCTGCCCGCCGCCGGTGCGGTCCCCGCGGCGGCCGAGGTCGAGCGGACGGCCCGGGCGGCCGCCAAGGTCCCGGCCGCGGCCCCCGGCCTGCGGATGTCCTACCGGTTCGCGCCGTCCGCCGCCCCCGCCGGGGCGCGGCGGCTGGCCTTCACTGTCCGTATCGCCGGCCCTGGCGGCCGCCTCTCGGAGTTCGCCGCCCCGGCCTTCGCCACCGTCGGAGGGCGGCCGTGAAGATCTACCGATTCCGTTACCGCAAGAGGATCCTCCAGGGCGTGCTCAAGGAGGAGTTCCTGTTCCCGATCATCGGCTCCGTCTTCGGCGACTTCCGGCTCGGGACGAGCCCGGTGCCCATCGCCGACGTCCGCGTCCTGCCGCCCGTCCTGCCGACCAAGATCGTCGGCATCGGCCGCAACTACAGGGACCACGCCGCGGAGCTGGGCAACCCCCTGCCCGCGGAGCCGCTCGTCTTCCTCAAGCCGCCGACGGCCGTCATCGGCCCCCTCGACGCCGTCGTCATGCCGGTCGTCTCGGAGCGGGTCGACTACGAGGGCGAGGTCGGCGTCGTCATCCGCAAGAAGGCGCGGGCCCTGCGCGACGAGGACCCCGTCGACGGGTACATCCTCGGCTACACCTGCTTCAACGACGTCACCGCCCGGGACCTCCAGAAGAAGGATGGCCAGTTCACCCGGGCCAAGGGCTTCGACACCTTCGCCGCCGTCGGCCCCTGCGTCGCGACCGGGCTCGACCCGGCCGCCCTCCGGCTGAAGACCTTCCTCAACGGCAAGCTCGTCCAGTCCGGCTCGACGGCCGACCTCATCTTCTCCATCCCGTATCTCGTCCGCTTCCTGTCGCGGATCATGACCCTCAACCCCGGCGACATCGTTGCCACGGGCACGCCGGCCGGGGTCGGGCCCGTCTCGCCCGGCGACCGGGTCGACGTCCAGATCGAGGGGATCGGCGTGCTCTCGAACCCGTTCCGCCGCCCGGGCGGCAAGGAGGACCCATGAAGCTGTTCCTGGATTCGGCCAATCTCGAGGAGATCCGCGAGGTCGCCTCCTGGGGCGTCCTCGACGGCGTGACGACCAACCCGTCGCTCTGCTCCAAGGAGAACGCCTCCTTCGAGGACAACATCCGCGCCATCTGCGCCGTCTGCCCCGGCCCCGTCAGCGCCGAATGCGTCTCGCTCAAGGCCGACGAGATCCTCGTCGAGGCCCGGGGCCTGGCCCGCCTGGCCCCCAATATCGCCGTCAAGATCCCGGTCGGGCTGGAGGGCCTCAAGGCCACCAAGGCCCTGCACGCCGAGGGCATCGCCGTCAACATGACCCTCGTCTTCTCGACCGGCCAGGCGCTCCTGGCCGCCAAGGCCGGGGCCCGCTTCGTCAGCCCGTTCATCGGCCGGCTCGACGACGTCTCCGAAGACGGCATGGCCCTCATCGAGGAGATCGCCCAGGTCTTCGAGAACTACCGCTTCGAGACCGAGATCATCGTGGCCAGCGTCCGCCACCCGCGTCACGTCATCGAGGCGGCCCGCATCGGCGCCGACATCGCCACCGTGCCCTACGGGGTCATGGAGAAGCTCGTCCGCCACCCGCTGACCGACATCGGCATCGAGCGCTTCCTGGCCGACTGGAGGAAAGTCAAGAAGTGAGGGCCCTGCCGATCTTCCGGATCCGCGAGCAGGTCCGGGCCCTCGTCCGCAAGGCCCGCCGGGCCGCGGTCGTCCTCCTGGTCCTCGTCCTGCTCGCCGCGAGCCTGGTCGTCGGCAAGTCGGTCCTGCTCCACGAGGTCCGCAAGGAGGTCCGTAAGACCCTGGCCTACGACCGGCTGTCGCTGACGTTCTTCCCGCCGGCCCTGGTCCTGGAGAACCTCCGCTCGGCCCAGGAGCCGGTCACGGTGCGGGTGCGCCGGGCGCGCATCGAGGTGCCCTACGCCTCGCTCCTGCGCAACCGCAAGGCCTTCAGCGTCGTCCTGGAGGGGCCCGAGATCCGCCTCCGGCCACGGCCGAAGGACGCCCCGCCGCGCCCGCCCCGGCCGCCCCTGTCCATCCTGTCCCTGCCCTTCCTCGTCGAGCGGGGCACCGTCGAGGACGGCACGATCGTCTTCGAGTCCGGCGGCACGACGGTCGAGGCCAGCGGCGTCCGGGCCCTGGTCACGCAGCAGGGCGACGCGTTCGCCGTCCGGGCCACGGCCGAACGCAGCGCCTACACGACGCCGTCGCTGGGCGACCGGGCCCTGGGCGCTCTGGCTGTCCTGCTCACCGGCAAGGGCGAGGACGTCTCGGTCGACCGGCTGGCGATCGACGGGCCCGACCTGTCCGTCGAGGCCAGCGGGCGGCTCCGGGACCCCTTCGATCCCTCGGGCGAGCTGCAGACGAAGTTCGACGTCGACACGGGGTTCCTCGATGCCCTCATGCACCTGCCCTTCGATTGGGCCGGGCGCGCGGACGGCGAAGGCCGTGTCGAGCGGCGGGGCGGCCGCCTGTCCGTGGCCACGACCGTGTCCTCCAGGACGCTCGTCCTGTGCGGCGTGCCCATGGGCGTCCTCGCCGGCCGCTTCGAGCTGGCCCCGACCGCGGGCGGCCGGCTCGAGATCGGCCTCCAGAAGCCCGGCCGGCCGGCCGAACGGCTCGACCTCGCCTTCCGCGGCGGCCGGGTCGAGGGCCGGGCGGCGCCCATGTTCGTCGACGCCGTCTTCCGCGAGATCGACATCCCCTGGCCGGTCAAGTCGCCCGCCTGGGGGACGTTCGCCCTCGAGCACCGCAAGCTGACCGTCGAAGCCGGGTTCCGCGACGGCCCGCTCGAACGGACGGGCGACCGCTTCGCCTTCCGCGGCGGCGTCGAGGTCGGCGTCGATTTCACCCGCCACCTCGTCGATGTCAAGACCGCGGGACTCGAATCGAGCTTCGGCCGGCTCGAGGCCTCGGCGGCCATCGACCTCAAGGGCGATCTCGACGTCCGGGTCCGCGGCCCCGTCACGGACGCCAAGCAGGCCCGGGAGTTCGTCGAGCTGGCCCTCGATCAGGAGTTCGGTTTCGGCGAGATCAGGGGCCGGGGCTACGCCGACGTCCGGTTGACGGGCCGCGCGGCCTCGCCGGACGTCGCCCTCCGCGGCACGCTCTCGCCCGGCGGATTCGGTCTCTTCGACGCGGCGGCCGCCGAGGCCGACGCCCGCCTCTCGCACGGCGTTTTCGAGGGCCTGTTCGACGTCGACGACCCGCTCCTCAAGGGCCGGGTCCGGATCCGGTCCTCGGCCGGCTCCCTCGAGGTCGACGTCGCCGGCGGGGAAGGGGAGCTCGGCCGCATCCTGCCTTCGCTCGAGGTCCCCGTGGCCCTGACCGGCCGGGCGGCCGGCGATTTCAGGATGACCGACCGGGGCGGCGTCCGGGAGTTCTCCGGGACCTTCACCAGCCCCGGTATCGAGGGCTACGGGGAGCGGGCCCGCAACCTCGCCGGCCGCATCGAGTGGAAGGGCGGACGGCTGGCCTTCCCCGAGCTGGCCATGGACTTCCACGGCGGGCGCTTCGAAGGCCGCTTGGCCGTCGATCCGGACGGCGGCGACTTCGACGTCGACCTCCGGGGCGAGGAGCTCGACTTCCGGACCGTCGTCCCGGCCGCCGGCGGCCGGCTCTCGCTGTCCCTCTCCGGCCGAGGCGTCTTCGGCCGCGACAAGCTCCCCGGCCTGTTCCGCATCGCCGACATGACCCTTTCCCCGCTCGACAAGACCGACGCCCGCGGCGACCTCAAGCTCGACGTCACGGGCGGGCGGGTCCTGCTCGACCTGGCCGGGCGCCTGGGCGCAGGCCAGAACCCGTTCACCGCCTCGTTCGTCTTCCCCCTCTCGGGCGAGCCGTTCACGGGCACGGTCCGGGGATCGGTCGCGGACCTCGACCTGGCCATGCCGTGGGACGGGGCCCAGGGCCGGCTCGACTACACGGCCGAGGTCCGGGGCGAGGAGCCGCAGACGCGCCTGGCGGTCGGTTTGGCCGCCGCCGGCCCCGTGCTGCCCCTGCCCGGCTTCCCCTACGCCCTGACCGATTTCAGCCTGGCCGGCAAGTTCGCCGACGGCCGCCTGTCCTTGACCTCGATCGGCGGCAAGCTCGGCGGCGGCGCCGTCCGCGGCTCGGGCGAGATCGGCGTCGGCGACGCCGGCATCGCGACCATGGACCTGCGGCTCGAGGGCCGGGGCATGGTCCTCTCGCCCATGGAACGGCTCCGGGTCCAGGCCGACGCCACCCTCCGCCTCATCAAGGACGCCCGGCGCTTCGTCACCGAGGGCGAGATCCTGTTCTCGCGGCTCGACTGGCGGCGCGAGATCTACGAGGAGTTCGCCTTCTCGACGCCGGCCGACGAGCCGGAGGCCGAAAGGCCCTCATTCTTCGACGGCATGACCCTGAACATCCGCCTGAGGGCCGAGGAGAACGCCCTCATCGAGAACTCGCTCGGGCGCTTCAACGTGCGCTTCGACCTGACGGCCACGGGCGCCTTCGGCTCGCCCGTCCTGCTCGGCGACATCGACCTCGTCAGCGGGGACTTCTACTTCCAGGACCGGCCCTTCCGGGTCATCCACGGCCGGCTGGGCTTCACCGACCCGGTCAACACCGAGCCGCTCCTCGATTTCCGCGGCGAGACCTACGTCAAGGACTACCGCGTGACCCTGAACATGAACGGGCCGGTCAGCCGGCTCAAGCCGGAGTTCTCGTCGTCGCCGCCGCTTCCGCCCGAGGAGATCCTGTCGCTCCTGGCCCTGGGCGAGTCCTTCCGGCGGATGTACTACTCGTACGCCGGCGACCGCAGCACGGCCCTCAACACGGCCTCCCTCCTGACCTACCAGATCGCCGACCTGGCCAAGAGGAGGACGGGCGGGCTGTTCTCGCTCGACCGCTTCCGTATCGACCCCTACATCCCGGAGAGCGCGCCGGGCGGCATCGCCGCGCGCATCACCGTGGGCAAGAAGGTCTCCAAGAACGTCCTGTTCATCTATTCGACGATCCTGGCCAACTCCACGGTCATGGCCGAGGTCGACGAGGTGCCCATCTTCCGCACGGAGTGGGACATCAGCCGCAGGTTCTCGCTCGTCGGCGGGCGGGACGACCGGGGAAGGTTCGGTTTCGATGTCAAGTTCCGCAAGCGCTTCTGACCGCCCCCGGCGGGGACGGCGGGCCCGGGCCGCCGCCGCCGTCCTGGCCGGCCTCCTGGCCTGGGGCGGTGTCCGGACGGCCGCGGCCCAGGAACCCGCGGCGGCCGCCGTCGAGCGCGTCGCGGTCGAGGTCGACGGCCGGCCCGGCGAGGCCGGTCTGCTCGACCTCATCCCCATCCGGCCGGGCGACGCCTTCTCGGCCCGCCTGGTCGACCAGGCCGTCAAGCAGATCTACGCCACGGGCCTGTTCGCCGACGTCCGGGTCTCCAAGACCGGGGAGGAGCGCCTGGACCTAATCTTCACCCTGACCCGCAACGTCTTCATCGACGCCGTCCGCTTCCGGGGCGCCAAGGCCTCGTCGGCCCGGCTGGCCGCGAAGTTGACGACCCTCCGGCCCGGCGCCTATCTCCAGGAGGACCGCATCGCCGAGGCCGTCGCCGAGGTCCGGGCGGCGCTGCGGGAAGAGGGCTTCTTCGACGCCGCCGTCGCCTGCGACATCCTCTATAAGCCCGCCTCCACGGCCGATCTCGTCTTCCGGACCACGGACTGGAAGTCTTACCGCGTCGGCGGCCTCGAGGTCGAGTGGCAGGCCGACATCCCCGAGAGCGCCGTGCTCCGGAAGATGCGGACCGAGGTCGGCGACGTCTACGTCCCCAACCGCCTGGCGGCCGATCTGGCCTCCCTGACGGACGGCCTGGGGCGCCTGGGCTATCGCCGGGCCGAGGTCGCGCTGGCCGGCGAGGTCTTCGACGAGACGAACGGCCGCGTCGACCTGCGCGTCGTCATCGCGCCCCAGGAGAAGATCACCGTCGTCATCAACGGGGCCAAGGTCCCCCTACGGCTGGTCGAGCCCATTTGGGAGGAGCGGGTCTTCGAACAGTGGGGCCTCGACGAGGGCGACGTCCGCATCCTCAATCACCTGCGCCGCAAGGGCTATCTCTACGCTACGGTCGAGAGCCGGGTCGAACACGGGCCGGACGAGATCCGCATCGTCCACGACGTCGCGCCGGGCGAGCGGGCGAACGTCAAGACCGTCGATTTCCGGGGCCTCACGGCCTTCTCGTCCCTGGACATGAAGACGCGCCTGGCCATCCGCGAGGGCGTGCCGTTCTTCTCGCTCCTCAAGTACGACCGGCTCTTCCAGATGCCCCGGGAGATCGAGGCCTATTACCGCGAGAACGGCTACGCCGACGTCCGGGTCCGCCTCGATCTCGTCCGGGAGAAGGAGGGCGTGCGGGCCGTCTTCGACGTCCTCGAGGGTCCCAAGACCTCGGTCGGGGACGTCCGGATCGAGGGGACCTCGCTCTATCCGTCCGAGGCCCTGGCCCGGGAACTCGCCAGCCGCGCCGGCGGCCCCTTCTATCCGCCCAACGTCCAGCGCGACGTCGGGGAGATCGAGAGCTACTACCTCAACCGCGGCGTCCGCGGCACCACGGTCGCGGCCCGCGTCGAGCCGGCCGGCGACGGCCGGGTGACCCTCGTCTACGCGGTCGAGGAAGGGAGCCCCGTGACCGTGCGGAACGTCTTCGTCACGGGCAACCGGACGACGCGCCGGAGCGTCATCGGCCGCGAGATCCGGGTGGCCCCGGGCGGGACGGCCGACTATTCGAAGGTCCAGGAGACCAAGCGCCGGCTCGACCGTCTGGGCATCTTCTCCGACGTCCGCGTCGACGAGGTCCAGACGGGCCCGGGCGACGAGGTCGTCGTGGTCACCGTCCGCGAGGGCGAGAAGAACTACACCGGCCTCGGCCTCGGCTTCGAGTCCCTGACCCCGCTGACGGGGTCGCTGGCCGCCTGGCCGAGCGACTTCCGGCCGCGCGGCACGGCCGAGTACATCCGCAGCAACGTCTTCGGCCTGGGCGCGCAGGCCGGCGTCCTCGGCCAGATCAGCACCCGGGAGCGGCGGGCCATCCTGTCCTGGAACCAGCCCTATCTCTTCGGGCTGTCCATGCCGACGACGGTCCTGGGCTGGCTGGAGCGGGAGGCCCGGGAGAGCTTCACCCTCGACCGGCGCGGCGTCAGCCTCAGCGCGGTCAAGTCGCTGAGCAAGGCCCGCCTGCTCCTGGCCTCGCTCAGCCTGACCCGGACGGCCCTGAAGGACGTCGATCTCGACGACCTGCCCGAGGACATCGACCGGCAGTTCCTGCCGTACTCGGCGGCCCTGGCCTCGGTCAGCATGAGCTGGGAAAGGCGCGACGACACGCTCAATCCGGCCAAGGGCTATTTCTTCAGCGCCGTCGGCGAATGGGGCGTGCCCGTCTTCGGCATGGAGTCGGACTACCAGAAGGTCTTCCTCAAGTTCCAGCTCTACCGCCCGGTCGTGACCGGCCTCAACCTCGGGCTGACGGCCCGGCTGGGGCTCGGCAACGGCCTGCGGCACCTGCCGGAGCGGTTCTTCGCCGGCGGCAGCAACACCTTCCGCGGCGAGGAGTTCGAGATGCTCGGCCCCATCGACGAGACGACCCTCAAGCCGTACGGCGGCGAGGCCGTCCTGCTCGTCAACGCCGAGATGTCCTTCGCCGTCGTGCCGTCTTGGCGCGAGATGCGCCTGGCCGCCTTCTTCGACCTCGGCAACGTCTACGCGACCCTCGGGGAGTTCCGGCCCTTCGACCTGCGCGGCGCGGCCGGGGCCGGCATCCGCTACCGGACGCCCCTCGGCCCGGTCCGCGTCGAGATCGCCTGGAAGCTCTGGGGCTTCGACGCCCAGGACCGCCGGGGCCGGCCGCTCATCTTCCTGACCATCGGCCACATCTTCTAGAGGACGGAGTCGACGATGATCCCTAGGCTCCTGCTCGCGATGCTCCTGGCGGCGACGGCCCTGCCGGCCCAGACGGTCAACTGCCTCGTCGCCGTGGTCAACGGCCACGCCGTCACTCTGCTCGACGTCCAGATCGCCGCCGAGTTCGGGCTGGGCTATGCCGCCGGCGAGGGCGAGGACCCGCGCCGGCGGGCCCTCGACGCCCTGGTCGACCGCAAGATCGTCCTCGACCTGGCCCGCGAGAACCGCGGCCTGACCGGCGAGGAGATCGATGCGGCCATCGACGAGCTGGCCCGCTCGCTCGGGGCCGAGGCCTTCGCCGCCAAGGTGGCCAAGTTCGGGATGCGGCCGGCCGACCTCGGGCCCTACGTCGAGGAGCGGGTTATCGTCGAGCGGGCCCTGGCCGTCCGCTTCAGCGCCTCCATCCCGGTCGCCCTGACGGAGATCGAGCGGACCTACCGCGATATCTACGTCCCCGAACGGGGCCGCCTGGGCCTGCCCGTCGAGCCGTTCGACCGGGTCGCGGGCGACATCGAGCGCCAGGTCCGGGAGGACCGGCTGGACCGGCAGACCGCCGACTGGCTCCGCGACCTCCGCCGGCGGGCCAACATCCAATATAAAAAGGATTGCCTCCAATGACCGTCGCCTATCTGTTCCCCGGACAGGGCTCCCAGGCCGTGGGCATGGGCCGGGACCTCTACGAGAGGTCCGCCGAGGCCCGGGCCCTCTTCGACGCCGCCGACGCGGCCCTCGGCTTCCCCCTCTCGAAGCTCTGCTTCGAGGGGCCGGAGGAGGAGCTGCGCCTGACGCGCAACACCCAGCCGGCCCTGCTCGTCGTCAGTACCGCCGCCTGCCGGCTCCTCGGGCGCGATCCCGACGTGGCCGCGGGCCACAGCCTCGGCGAGTACTCGGCGCTCGTGGCCGCGGGCGTCCTGCGGTTCGAGGACGCCGTCGTCCTCGTCCACAAGCGGGGCCGCTACATGCAGGAGGCCGTGCCCGTCGGCGCCGGGGCCATGGCCGCCGTCCTGGGCGTCGCCGGCGAGACCGTGGCCGAGAGGCTGGCCGGGGTCCGGTCGGGCGTCGTCGAGATCGCCAATTGGAACAGCGACGAGCAGACCGTCATCTCGGGAGAGAAGGCCGCGGTCGACGAGGCCTTGGCCGCGATCGGGGCACCCCGTTCGGTCCTGCTCCCGGTCAGCGCGCCCTTCCACTCCCGGTTGATGCGGCCGGCCGAGGACCGGCTGGCCGCGGACCTCGAGGCCGTGCCGTTCGCCGACCCGCGTTTCCCCGTCGTCACCAACGTCGACGCCCGGGCCATCCGGACCGGGGCCGAGGCCCGGGACGCCCTCAGGCGGCAGGTCAGCCGCTCCGTCCTGTGGACGCGGTCGATGGCCGTGCTGCGGGACATGGGGATCGAGGCCTGCGTCGAGTGCGGGCCGGGCAAGGTCCTGGCGGGGCTCCTCAAGCGGGCCGGCCGGAGCTGGCCCAAGCCGCCGGCGGTCCACAACGTCGAGAATGCGGAGGGCGCGGAGAAGGCGAGGGCGGCGCTATTCGGTCCGCTGTGAGATGACCCGGGGCCCGAAGCGGACGAAGTACTCGAGGGCCGAGACGATGGCCAGGGCGACGACGAGCCAGAGGCCGACGTTGGCCACGGTCATGATGATCCGGCCCAGGTAGTTCGGGCCCAGGACGAGAGCCCCGAGGATCCACGATTCGCTGCCCATCTTGGCCTTGCCGAAGGCCGAGGCCGGGATGTTGATCCCCTTGGACGAGGCCATGGCCCGGAAACCCGTCACGGCGATCTCCCGGCCGATGATGATGATGGCCGCCGAGGCCGGGACGAGCCCCAGCTCGACGAGGCAGATGACGGCCGAGGCGATGAGCAGCTTGTCGGCCGTCGGGTCGAGGAGCTGGCCGAGGACGGTGGTCTCGCCCTGGCGGCGGGCGATCCAGCCGTCGACGGCGTCGGTCAGCGCGGCGAAGACGTAAACGGCCAGGGCGACGATCTCGTGGCCCCGGAAATCGGCCAGCATCAGCATGACCAGGGCCGGGATGGCCAGGATGCGGGCCAGGCTCAGATAGTTGGGGACGTTCACGCCCCGAATGTACCTCACCGCCCCCCCGAGTGTCAAACCGGGAGGCCATGTTGCAAATCGGCGGAGCGGTGGGTATAGTGAGGGCTCGCTCATGGCCAACGACACCTCCCTGACCCCGATGATGGAGCAGTATTTCCGCATCAAGGAGCTCCATCCCGACGCCCTGCTGTTCTTCCGCCTGGGCGATTTCTACGAGATGTTCTATGAGGACGCCCACAAGGCGGCGCCCGTCCTCGACATCGCCCTGACCTCGCGGCAGAAAGTGCCCATGTGCGGCGTGCCCTACCACGCCGTCACCTCCTACCTGCCGAAGCTCCTCCGCCAGGGCTTCAAGGTGGCCATCTGCGAGCAGGTCGAGGACCCCAAGGCGGCCAAGGGTGTCGTCAAACGGGAAGTCGTCAAGGTCCTGACGCCCGGCACGGCCGTCGAGATCGAGGCCGAGGAGGCCAAGGAGAGCACCTACATCCTGTCGCTGGCGCTCGAGGACGGCGGCTGGGGCCTGGCCCTGCTCGACCTGGCCGCCGGCGAGGTCCGGACCCTCGAGGGCGGCTGGCCCGAGGCCCGGCTCCTGGCCGACGAGATCTTCCGGGCCGCCCCCAAGGAGGTCGTCTACGCCGAAGGCGCCGAGGAGCCCCTCCGCCGCGTCCTGGCCCAGGCCGGCCCGGTCGCCGTGGCCCCCAGCCCGGTCGAGGGCTGGTTGTTCGACCCACCGGAGGCCGCCCGGATCGTTCTCAGCCACTTCGGGGCCGCCTCCCTGGCCGGCTTCGGCCTCGAGGACCGCCCCCGGGCCGTGGCCGCCGCCGGGGCCCTCATCGCCTACGTCCGCAAGGTCCGGCGGGACTCCCTGGCCCTCGTCGGGCGCATTTCCTACATCAACGCCGGCGACCACCTCGTCCTCGACGCGACGACCGTCCGCAACCTCGAGCTCGTCCGCAATCTCCGCGACGGCAAGGTCAAGGACACCCTGCTCGACGTCATCGACTTCACCGTGACCGCGCCGGGCGGGCGACTCCTCCGGTCCTGGCTGCTCCGGCCCCTAGCCGACGTCGAGGCCATCGCCGCCCGGCAGGACGCCGTGGCCGAGGCCCTGGCCGCGACCATCGCCCGCCGGGAGCTGCGCGAGGTCCTCAAGGGCGTCCTCGACCTCGAGCGACTGGCCGGCAAGATCGCCTTGGCCGCGGCTCCCCCGCGCGACCTCGTTGCTCTGAAGCGGTCGCTCGAGCCCCTGCCGCGCGTCGAGCGGGAGCTCCGGGCCTTCGCCGCGCCCCTCTTCGCGGCCATGGCCGCCCGCTGGGACAACGCGGCCGACGTGGCCGACCTCGTCGGCCGGGCCCTCGTCGACGAGCCGGCCTTCCTCCTGACCGAGGGCGGCATCGTCCGCGACGGCTGGAACGCCGAGCTCGACGACCTGCGCGCGGTCAGCCGCTCGGGCAAGGGCTTCATCGCCCAGCTCGAGCGCCGCGAGCGGGAGCGGACGGGGATCGGCTCGCTCAAGGTCCGGTTCAACAAGGTCTTCGGCTACTACATCGAGGTCACCAAGCCCAACCTGCCGCAGGTGCCGGCCGACTACATGCGCAAGCAGACCCTGGTCAACTCGGAGCGCTTCCTGACGCCCGAGCTCAAGGAGTACGAGGACAAGGTCCTGCACGCCGAGGAGCGCATCGGCGTCCTCGAGCACCGCCTGTTCCTCGAGCTCCGGGACACCGTGGCCCGCGAGACGGCCCGCCTGCAGCGCATCGCCGCCGACGTCGCCGCGCTCGACGTCCTGCTGTCCCTGGCCGAGTGCGCCGCCCGCCGCGACTACGTCCGCCCCGCCGTCGACGAAGGCGACGCCCTGCTCATCGAGGCCGGCCGGCACCCGGTCATCGAGACCAGCCGGGCCGAGCCCTTCATCCCCAACGACCTCCGGGTCGACGGCGGGTCCGACCAGGTCCTCATCATCACCGGCCCGAACATGGGCGGCAAGTCGACCTACCTGCGGCAGGCCGCCCTCATCGTCATCCTCGGCCAGATGGGCGCCTTCGTCCCGGCCAAGTCGGCCGCGATCGGCCTGGTCGACCGCATCTTCACCCGCATCGGGGCCATGGACTTCCTGAGCGTCGGGCAGTCGACGTTCATGGTCGAGATGCTGGAGACGGCGGCCATCCTCCACAACGCCACGTCCCGGAGCCTCATCCTGCTCGACGAGGTCGGCCGCGGCACGAGCACCTTCGACGGCCTGAGCATCGCCTGGGCCGTCGCCGAGCGGCTCCACGAGCGCGAGGGCCTGCGGCCGCGGACCCTCTTCGCCACCCACTACCACGAGCTGACCGAGCTGGCCCTGACCCTGCCGCGGGTCAAGAACTACCACGTCTCGGTCCGGGAGTGGAAGGACGAGGTCGTCTTCCTGCGCAAGATCGTCCCCGGGCCGTCCGACCGCAGCTACGGCATCCACGTCGCCAAGCTGGCCGGCATCCCCAAGGACGTCATCGACCGGGCCCGGGAGATCCTGTTCAACCTGGAGAAGCAGGAGCTCGACGAGGCCGGCCGGCCGCGCCTGGCCGGACGGGGGAAGCCCGCCGGCGACAAGGACCAGCTCCTGCTCTTCGCCGAGGACCGGGAACTGGCCCTCCTGCGCGAGATCCGAGCGGAGCTCGAGGCCCTCGATCCCGCTACCCTGACCCCCCTCGAAGCGCTCAACGCGCTGGCCGGGCTCAAGGGCCGGCTGGGCCCCGCCGGTCAGTAGGACTCGGACTCGTCCTCGACGGAAAAGCCGTCCTCGAGGTCCTCGTCGTCCTCTTCGTCCTCGTTCTCGTCGAAATCCTCGCCGCCGTTGCCGCTTTCGGCGTGGAGCGCCTCGCCGTCGTCCGCCTTGCGTTCCTCGATGGCCTCGTCGAACTCGTCCCGGTCCTCGAAGCGGCGGAGGATGTTGGCGGCCGCGTCGCTGTAGCAGAGCTCGAGATGGTCGTCATCGATGATCAAGAAAACGGACCTCGAGTGCCCGGTCTGGAGATTGCCGACCGTCTCGACGATCTCGGCGCTCTTCGACTTCTTGATCGCGTCGAGCGTCAGCCAGCTCGTGACTTCCATCTCTTCCATGGCGCGCTCCTACATTCATAAATATGCATTTTTTTCCCCTTGTCAAGGGCCGCCGTCGGCCGTTCGCGACGGAGACGCGATGGGCCTTGACATCGGCCGCGGAGTTCGTCCCGTCCCGCGCCCTGAGGCCGCCGCCGGCGCCTTGACACCCCCCCGCGGGGCGGCTTAAATAGAGAGGAGATTACCAGGGAGGTCGTCCGATGCGTTGGGAGCGGTTCACGGTCAAGTCCCAGGAAGCCATCCAGAAAGCCCAGGCCCTGGCCGCCGAGAGGGGCCATCCGGAGATCCGGCCCGAGCACCTGCTGGCGGCCTTCCTCGACCAGGACGAGAACATCGTCAACGCCATCCTGGCCAAGGTCGGGGCGCCGGCCGGGGCGATCCGGGCCGCCGTCGACGCGGCCCTGGCCCGACTGCCCAAGGTCGGCGGGGCAGGGGAGAGCACCCTCTCGCCGGCCCTGCGCCAGGTCCTCGACGCGGCCCACAAGGAAGCCGAGGCCCTCAAGGACGACTACGTCTCGACCGAGCACCTGTTCCTGGCCATGCTCAAGGATGCCTCGAGCGAGGCCTCGCGCCTCCTGCGGGCCAACGGCGTCGACGAGGACGCCGTCCTCAAGGCCCTGGCCGCCGTCCGCGGCTCGAGCCGCGTCACCGATCCCGAGCCCGAAGGCAAGTTCCAGGTCCTCGAGAAGTACACCCGCGACCTGACGGCCCTGGCCCGCCAGGGCAAGATCGACCCGGTCATCGGCCGCGAGGACGAGATCCGGCGGGTCGTCCAGGTCCTGTCGCGGCGGACCAAGAACAACCCCGTCCTCATCGGCGAGGCCGGCGTCGGCAAGACGGCCGTCGTCGAGGGCCTGGCCCAGCGCATCGCCAACGGCGACGTCCCCCAATCGCTCAAGAACAAGCGCCTCCTGGCCCTCGACATGGGCGCGCTCGTGGCCGGGACGAAATTCCGCGGCGAGTTCGAGGACCGGCTCAAGGCCGTGATCAAGGAGATCGGCGAATCGGGCGGCCGGATCGTCCTGTTCATCGACGAGCTCCACACCATCATGGGGGCCGGGGCCGCCGAGGGGGCCATGGACGCCTCGAACATGCTCAAGCCGGCCCTGGCCCGCGGCGAGCTGCGCTGCGTCGGGGCGACGACCCTCAACGAGTACAAGAAGTCCATCGAGAAGGACGCCGCCCTCGAGCGGCGCTTCCAGCAGGTCTACGTCGACGAGCCGACGGTCGAGGAGACCGTCTCCATCCTCCGCGGCATCAAGGAGAAGTACGAGGTCCACCACGGCGTCCGCATCAAGGACTCGGCCCTGGTCGCGGCGGCCACCCTGTCGTCGCGCTACATCACCAGCCGGTTCCTGCCGGACAAGGCCATCGACCTCGTCGACGAAGCCGCCTCGCGCATCCGCATCCAGATCGACAGCCTGCCCGAGGAGCTCGACGAGCTCGACCGGCGCACCCTGCAGCTCGAGATCGAGCGCCAGGCCCTGAAGAAGGAGAAGGACCCGGCCTCCAAGGAGAGGCTCGAGGGCATCGAGAAGGAGCTGGCCGACCTCAAGGAGCGGGCTTCGGCCCTGCGGGCCCGCTGGCAGAAGGAGAAGGAGACCATCGAGGCGTCCGGCCGGCTCAAGGAGCAGATGGACGCCCTCAAGATCGAGGAGCAGGGGGCCGAGCGGCGCGGCGACCTGGAGAAGGCGGCCGAGATCCGCTATGGCAAGCGGACCGAGCTCCAGAAGAAGATGGACGAGGCCGCGGCCGACCTGGCCGCGCTCCAAGCCAAGGGCCGCATGCTCAAGGAGGAGGTCGACGAGGAGGACATCGCCCAGGTCGTCTCCAAGTGGACGGGCATCCCCGTCTCCAAGATGCTCGAGGGCGAGGTCGACCGGCTCATCCGCATGGAGGAGATCCTGGGACGGCGCGTCGTCGGGCAGGAGGCGGCCATCCGGGCCGTCGCGGCCACGGTCCGGCGCTCGCGGGCCGGCATCCAGGAGGCCGGGCGGCCCATCGGCTCGTTCATCTTCCTCGGCCCCACGGGCGTCGGCAAGACCGAGCTGGCCCGGGCCCTGGCCGAGTTCCTGTTCGACGACGAGAAGGCCATGGTCCGCCTGGACATGTCCGAGTACATGGAGAAGCACACCGTCAGCCGGCTCATCGGCGCCCCCCCGGGCTACGTCGGCTACGAGGAGGGCGGCCAGCTGACCGAGGCCGTGAAACGGCGCCCCTACGCGCTCGTCCTGCTCGACGAGATCGAGAAGGCCCATACGGACGTCTTCAACGTCCTGCTCCAGATCCTCGAGGACGGGCGGCTGACCGACGGCAAGGGCCGGACGGTGGACTTCAAGAACACGCTCGTCATCATGACCTCGAACCTGGCCGGCCAGGCCATCAAGGAGCTGGCCCGCGACGCCGAGGCCATGGAGCGGGAGGTCCGCAAGGTCCTCGAGGGCCACTTCAAGCCCGAGTTCCTGAACCGCATCGACGAGGTCGTCGTCTTCCGTCCGCTGGGGAAGGACTCCATCCTGCGCATCGTCGGCCTCCAGCTCGACCTGCTGGCGAAACGCCTGGCCGACCGCGAGATCGGTCTCGAGGTGACGAAGGAGGCCAAGGAGCTGCTGGCCGAGCGGGGCTTTGACCCGGTCTACGGGGCCCGGCCCCTCAAGAGGACCATCCAGCGGGACGTCCAGGACCCCCTGGCCATGAAGATCCTGTCCGGGGAGTACGGCGAGGGCGACACGGTCGCCGTCGGCGTCGACAAGGCCGGGGAGCTCGCGTTCAGGAAGAAATAGTCCATTGGGAGATTGATCCCGGAACGGCTATAATAGATAGAATGAGTCTGGTATCCGGAGAATAACACCATGTCCAAGAGAACACCGGTCTTTGTCCTCTTCGCCGTTCTCGCCCTGGCTTCGTTCGCCGGGGCGAACGGGCTCAATCTCAACGGCCTCGGCACCCGCGCCCAGTCCATGGGCGGCGCCTACGTCGGGCTGGCCGACGACTTCAGCGCCGTATTTTGGAACCCGGCCGGAGCGGCCGGATTCCGGCGGGAGCTGTTCGGATTCTACGGCGTCGACCTCATCCCTCGGGCCACCTATAGCCAGTTCTCCGAGATGCCGGGCGCCGGGATCGACGCCAAGACCCCGACACAGCATTACCTCGGCTTCCTGGGCGCCTATTATCGCCCCATCGGTTCCAGGGTCGTCGTCGGGCTCGGCGTCAGCACGCCCTCGGGCCTGGGCACCAAGTGGGACGGCCAGGACTTCGCGGCGCTCTCCGGCGGGACGCCCTTCGACTGGTCGAGCAAGGTCGGCGTTTTCTCGGTGGCGCCGCTCGTGGCCGTGAAGCTTGGTGAACGGATCTCCGTGGGGGCGACGCTCAACGTCAACCTGGGGACGTTCAACCTCAAGATGCCGGGGGGGAGCGCGGACCTGGGCGAAGGGACGGTCCCCTTGGGCCAATACGAGGAGCAGATGACCGGGTGGGGCTTCGGCGCCACGTTCGGGGTGATGGCCAAGCCCGTCGACAAGCTCTCGATCGGCTTGACCCTGAGAACGCCCTCGACCGTGTCGTTCAAGGGCTCGGCCCAGCTGTCCTATCTCTCGCTCTACGACCTGCCGGATTCCTCCGACCTCACGCGCAAGATCACCTGGCCGCTATGGATCGCCGGCGGCGTGTCGTTCCGGCCCGTCGACCGGCTCCTCCTGAGCGCGGACGTCCAATGGACCCAGTGGTCCAAGCTCGACCGCATCACGACCGAGTACCTGGAAGCGATGTGGGTCCCCCTGATGGAAGGGAGCGGGGCCGACGTCCGGGTCCTCGACTGGAAGAACGCGACCCAGCTCCGGTTCGGCGCGGAGTACACGCTCAACGCCACGACGGCCCTGCGCGCGGGTTATTACAACGATCCGGCCCCCGGACCCGACACGACCCTCAGCGTCCTTCTGCCCAGCCACACGTACAACGCCTTCTCGGTCGGCGTCGGCAAGACCATCGGCGACCTTCGCCTGGACTTCGGCCTCGAGTACCTGTCTGGGAACACCCGGACCGGATATACGGAAGGTTATGGCTGGGACGGACCCCCGACGTACGGGATGTCCATCGTCGTCCCGTCGGTCTCGGTGAGCTACACGTTCTGAGGCGCCGCCCGCCCGTCACTCGCGATGCGGGAAGACGGGGCGGGGTTCGCCCCCTATGTCATCGACCGGGAAGGATCGGAAGGTGGTGGCTAGGGACGGAATTGAACCGCCGACACGAGGATTTTCAGTCCTCTGCTCTACCAACTGAGCTACCTAGCCATCGTTGGGCCCCGGCGACCGCCGGAAAGCGCGTCCAGTATAGACATTCGGGGGCCTAAAGTCAACGTTCGGAAGAGAACGACGGGGACACGTACCAAGGGTACATGTCCCCTCGGGCAAATTGAAACCGCCCCCTCGATATGATATTCTGGCCGCCGGAGGGACCGACCGGATGGACGAACAGGCGCTCAAGGAGCTTCTCCTCAGGGAGAACCCGGAATTCCGCCGCGCGCACGACGACCACCGGGCCTGCGAGCAGGCCCTGGACGCGATCCGGGCCAAGGCCTACCTGTCGCCGGCCGAGGCCGACGAGGAGCGCGAGCTCAAGAAGAGGAAGCTGGCCCTCAAGGACCGCATGTACCGCCTGATGTCGGACCGGCTGCGGACCGGCTAGGACCCCCATGCCCGCCGCCCGGTCCCGCAAACCCCGACTCGCGCTCGTCGGCTCCGACTCCCTCAAGGGCAAGGAGATCCTCAGCGTCCTGGCCGCGGCCAAGTTCCCCCTGGCCTCGCTCGAGCTCTTCGACCCCGACGTCGAGGAGGAGTACGCCAAGCTCGGCCAGTTCCGGGACGAGGCCAAGGTCGTCCACGCCCTGACCCCGGCCGCGCTCGAGGGCCTCGACCTCGTCTTCCTGGCCGCCGACGAGAAGACCAATCTCCGCTACGGGCGCCTGGCGGCCGAGAAGGACTATTGCGCCCTCGATCTCGCCGAGACCTTCAACGCCGACCCGGCCGTCCCGGTCGTCGTGGCCGGCGTCAACGACGTCCGGGCCCTCGGGGACCGTCCGTCCCTGGTGGCCAACGCCAGCCCGGCGGCCATCGTCCTGTCGCACCTGCTGGCGACCCTGCGGGCCGGCTTCGGCGTCGTCCGGGCCGTGGCTACCGTCCTCGAGCCCGTCTCGGCCTACGCCGAGGAGGGCATCCAGGAGCTGGCCGAGCAGAGCTATGCCCTGCTCGGGAGCTCGGCCATGGCCAAAAAGGTCTTCCCCGACCAGGTCGCCTTCAACCTCCTGGCCCGGACCGCCAAGCCCGATAAGAACGGCTTCTCGCCGCTCGAGAACCGGATCGCCTCCGAGGTCCGCCGCGTCCTCGGCCCGCCGGACGTCCCCCTGTCCCTGTCGGTCGTCCTCGTCCCCGTCTTCCACACCTACTCGATCATGGCCCACGTCGAGCTCGGCCGCGACGTTCCCGCCGCCGAGGTCGAGGCCGCGCTGCGGAAGATCGACCGCTTCCGCCTGCCGGCCGCCGGGGACGCCGCCGCCTTCACGCCGGCCACCGTGGCCGGCAAGGACCGCATCCACGTCGGGCCGGTCAAGAAGGATCCCGTCCTGGCCCGCAGTTTCTGGCTCTGGGCCGTCGCCGACAACCTGACCGTGGGCTCGGCCCTCAACGCCCACGGCATCGCCAAGGCCCTGTTCGCGGAGGCCCGGCGGGAGACCTGAGGGCCGTCCGCACGAAGGAGCTCGTCCCATGATCCAGGGCATGACCGGATTCGCCGAACGCAACTTCGCTTCGCCCGCCCTGCGGCTGAAGATCGGCATCAAGACCCTCAACCACCGCTATTTCGACTGGTCCTACAAAGGCGCGCCGCTCGGCGAGGCCGAAGGCCGGCTGCGGGCCCTGTGCCAGAAGCGCATCCACCGCGGCCGGATCGAGGTCGTCGTCGACCTCGTCTCGCTCAGCCCCGAGAGCTGGGACTTCACCCTCAACGAGGGGCTGCTCGAGAAGATCATGGTCTCGCTCGACCGCGTCTCGCGCCGCGCGGGCCGGCGCTTCGAGATCTCCCTCGACAGCCTGTTTCGCGTTCCCCAGCTCGTCGAGGTCGGCCGCAAGGCCCTGGGACCGAAAGAGGCCGCCTTCCTCGAGAAGTGCTTCGCCCGGACCCTCGACGACGTCCTGGCCCTGAGGCGGCGCGAAGGGCTGGAGACGGCCCGGCTGCTGCGGGTCCACCTGGCCGCCGTCCGCCGCCAGGTCCGCCGGGCCGAGGGCATGTTCAAGCGCCAGCCGGCCCTGTTCAAGGCCAAGATCCGCAAGCGCCTGGCCGACCTCAACGGCGGAGCCCCGGTCGCCGAGAGCAAGCTGGCCGAAGAGGCCTCGATGATGGCCCAGCGCTACGACCTGGCCGAGGAGATCGGCCGGCTCAAGACCCACCTCGATACGTTCGAATCGCTTCTGGGGCCCAAGTCCGGCGAGCCCGTCGGACGCCAGCTCGACTTCCTGGCCCAGGAGCTCAACCGCGAGGCCAACACGCTGGCCTCCAAGTCCCAGGACGTCCGCATCACCCGGGAGTGCCTGGCCGTCAAGAACGAGCTCGAGAGCATCCGCCAGCACGTCCAGAACATCGAGTAGGGAGGGGGGCATGATCTTCGTCGTCACCGGCCCTTCGGGCTGCGGCAAGTCGACCCTCATCCGCGAGGTCATGCGGCGGGCGGGCGGCCTGGCCTTCTCGGTCTCCCACACGACGCGGCCGCGCCGACCCTCGGAGCGGGACGGCGTCGATTATCACTTCGTCGACGACAAGGCCTTCCGGCGCATGGTCCGGGCCGGGCGCTTCCTCGAGCACGCCGTCGTCCACGGCCACCTCTACGGGACGTCCCTGGCCGAGGTCAAGGCCAAAGGCCGGAGCGGCGACCTCGTCCTCGACATCGACGTCCAGGGCGCCCGTCAGGTCCGCCGCCGCGTCCCCGGGGCCGTCCACGTGTTCATCATGCCGCCGGTCGCGGCCGAACTCCGCCGGCGCCTGGTCAAACGCGGCGAGGACTCCCCCGAAGCCGTCGAACGGCGCCTCGAGAACGCCCGGACCGAGGTCCGGGCCTGGAAGGAATTCGATTTCGTCGTCGTCAACGACGGCCTCGACCGGGCCGTCGCCGACCTCGAGGCCGTCGTCGTCGCCTCGCGGCGGCGGGTCGCGGCCATGGCCGGGGCCGTCAAGCCCGTCCTGGCCAGCTTCCGGAAGGGGCGGTCGTGAGCGCGAAGCGCAAGGTCGCCCTCGGCGTGTCGTCGTCGATCGGCCTATACAAGGCCTGCGAGGTCGTCCGTGGCTTCCAGAAGGCCGGCTGCGAGGTCCAGGTCGTCATGACCCCGAACGCGGCCAAGCTCATCTCACCCCTCCTGTTCAGCAATCTGGCCGGGACACGGACCATCGTCGAGATGTTCGAGGAGCCCGAGCGCCGCGAGATCGAGCACATCGCCCTGGCCAAGGAGATCGCCCTCCTGTGCGTGGCCCCGGCCACGGCCAACGTCATCGGCAAGTTCGCCGGCGGCGTCGCCGACGACTTCCTGTCGACCCTGTTCCTGGCCACCCGGGCGCCCGTGCTCGTGGCCCCGGCCATGAACGAGGCCATGTACCTCGACCCCCAGACCCAAGCCAACATGGCCCGGCTCAAGGCCCTGGGGGCCGAGTTCGTCGAGCCGGAGAAGGGCTACCTGGCCTGCGGCGACACGGGCTGGGGCCGGCTGGCCGAGCCCGCGGCCATCGTCGCGGCGGGCCTGCGCGTCCTGGCCCGGACGAAGAGCCTCGAGGGCCGGACCGTCCTGGTCACGGCCGGGCCGACCCGCGAACACTTCGATCCCGTCCGCTACCTGTCCAATCCCTCGACGGGCAAGATGGGCTACGAGCTGGCCCGCGAGGCCCTGGCCCGCGGCGCCCAGACCGTCCTCGTCACGGGGCCGACGGCGCTCGTGCCGCCCGCCGGGGCCCGGACCGTGGCCGTCACGTCGGCCGAGGAGATGAAGGCGGCCTGTCTCGAGGCCTTCCCCGGAGCCGACGTCGTCGTCATGGCCGCCGCGGTCTCCGATTTCCGTTTCCAGGAGACGCGGGCCCGGAAGGCGGCCAAGAGCGAGTTCGGGCCGTCGCTCCCCATCGAGCGGACGCCCGACATCCTGGCCCTGCTCGGTGCGAAGAAGAAGCCCGGCCAGCTCCTGGTCGGCTTCGCCGCCGAGACCCACGACGTCACCACCCGGGCCCGGGCCAAGATGAAGGCCAAGGGCGCCGACCTCATGGTCGCCAACGCCGTCGGCGCCGGCCAGGGCTTCGGGACCGAGGACAACGCCGTCCGCATCATCGCCCCGTCGGGACCGGTCGAGGAGACCGGCCGCCGGAGCAAGCGCGAGATCAGCCGCGCCATCTTCGACCGCGTCGAGGCCGCTCTTGCGAAAAAGCGCCGCTGACGTCCGGGCCGACCTCGAGGCCCACCTCGACTTCCTGGCCGAGGCCGGGGCGGGGTTCGTCCTGCGCGACGGAGGCGCGACGGGCCCGGCGGCCGCCCCGGTCGCGGCCCCGATCGTCTCGCCCGCGGCGGCCGGGCTCCCTTCGTTGGCCGGCGCGCCGCCGCAGTCGTCCGCCGAGCGGGCGGCCCTCGAGGAGATCGACCGTCAGGTCCTGGCCTGTACGCGCTGCCCCCTCCACCAACTGCGGACCAAGGCCGTCCCCGGCGAAGGGGACCGGCGGGCCGCGGTCATGTTCGTCGGCGAGGCCCCCGGCCGCGACGAGGACGCCCAGGGACGCCCGTTCGTCGGCCGGGCCGGCCAGCTCCTGCGCAAGATCATCGCGGCCATGAAGTACCGCGAGGACGAGGTCTACATCACCAACATCGTCAAGTGCCGGCCGCCCGACAACCGGGTCCCCCTGCGCGAGGAGGAGGAGGCCTGCGCCCCCTACCTCGTCCGGCAGATCGAGCTCATCCGGCCCCGGGTCGTCGTCACCCTGGGCAAGACCCCGACCGATTATTTCGCCCCCGGCCGCGAGAGCATGACGGCCCGCCGGGGCCGTTTCGCGGACTATCGCGGCATTCCGGTCATGCCGACCTTCCACCCGTCCTACCTCGTCCGCAACGAGGGCAACCGGGAGCTCAGGCGCATGGTCTGGGAGGACATGCAGAAGGTCATGGCCCTCGTCGGCAAGGCGTGACCGTGTTCGCCCGGGTCGTCTTCCCCCTGCCCCTCGAAGCTTCCTTCCTCTACGCCGTCCCCGAGAGCGAGCGGGCCCTGGCCCGGCCGGGGGCCCGGGTCGTGGCCCCGTTCGGGCCGCGCCGCCAGAACGGCTTCATCGTCGAGATCACGGACGGGCCGCCGGACCCCGGCTTCGAGGTCAAGGAGCTGGTCAAGGTCCTCGAAGACCGGCCCTTCCGCGACGGGCGCTTCCTGGCCTTCACCGGCCGCCTGGCGGACGAGTTCCACTCGTCGTGGGGCGAGGTGCTCCAGGCCTCCCTGCCGCCGTCGCTGGCGGCCCGGTCCAAGGTCGCGGTCGTCCTGACCGAGGCCGGGCGCGAGGCCCTGGGGGCGAAGAGCCTGGGACCGAAAGCCCGGCTCGTGGCCGAGGCCCTGCGCGTGGCCCCCCACGGCCGGAGCCCGCTCTTCCTGGCCCGGCGCACCGGGGTCAAGGACATCCATGGCCTGGTGGCCCGGATGGAACGGTCCGGGCTCGTCGAGGTCCGCCGGGAGGCCGTCAAGCCGCCCGCGCCTCCCAAGGCGGCCGCCGCGGAAGCCGCCGTCCAGCTCGGGCTGGCCTTCCCGGACGCGCTCAAGGACGCCGGGCCTTTGGGCCCGATCGAGAGGGCCCTCGCCGAGGGCGGGACGGGGGAGTGGCTCATCGCCGGTCCGCCCGCGGAGCGTCGGGCGGCCGTGCAGACGCTCGTGCGCCGGGCCATCGGCTCCGGCGGCCGCGTCCTCTATCTCGTCTCAGAGGTGGCCCCGACCGCGACGCTGGCGGCCGCGTTCAAGAAGGCCTACGGCCGGACGGCCGTCGTCTTCCACGGCGGCCTGACCGGCAAGCGCAAAGAGGAGGCCTGGCGCGAGCTTCGCGAGGGCGGGGCCGCGCTGGCGGCCGGCACGCGCTCGGCCCTGTTCCTGGAGATGGACGGGCTGCGGCTCGTCGTCGTCGACGACGAACAGGACGAGTCCCACGCCCAGGAGACGAGCCCGGCCTACGACGCCCGCCGCGGGGCCGTCCTGCGGGCCCGGGCCGAAGGGGCCGTGGCCGTGCTGGCCTCGTCGCGCCCGACCGTCGAGGCCTACGCCGAGGCGGCGCGGCGGGGCCGGCTGGTGGACCTGGGGAGCGGAACGCCGCGGACCGGAGTGACCCTGGTCGACCACGCCCGCGACACGCCGGCCGTATCCCGCGAGCTCGAGGCCCGGCTGCGGGCCAATCTGGCCAGGGGCGAGGCGGCCGTCCTGTTCCTCAACCGCCGGGGGTACGCCGCCCAGGTCGAGTGCGGCGGCTGCGGCGCCGTGCCGCGCTGCCCGCGCTGCGACATCGCCCTCGTCTACCACAAGGCCGAGGACCGGCTGGTCTGCCATTACTGCGGCTACGCCGTGGCGGCGGACAAGGCCTGCGACGGCTGCGGCGGCCGCATCGTCGTCCGGCGCGGGGCCGGGACCCAGGCCGTCGAGGAGGAGCTCAAGCGCCTCTTCCCCGGCGTGCGCGTGGCCCGCTTCGACTCGGACACGGCCGGGACGCCGGCCGAGCGCGAGGCGCTGCTGGCCGACTTCGCCAAGGGCGACGTGCCGCTCCTCGTCGGCACCCAGCTGCTCGTCCATCAGCCCGGCGTGCCGCGGGTCCCCCTCGTCGGCGTCCTCAAGCCGGAGGCCCTGCTCGGGCTGTCCGACTACCGCGCGGCCCAGAAGGCCTTCGAGTCCGTCTCCGCCATGCTCGACCTCCGCCGTGACGGGCCGGGCGCCGAGGCTGTCGTCCAAACGGCGGCCCCGGCCCACTTCGCCGTGGCCGCGGCCGCGGCGGGGGACTACCGGGCTTTCTACGAAAAGGAGATCGAGTCCCGGCGGATGCTCGGCTACCCGCCCTTCGCCGAGCTGGCGGAAGTGACCATCCTCGGCCGCGACGTCCGTTCCCTGGGCGCGAAGTCGCGGGAGCTCCTGGTCCTGTTCAAGGCCGCCGGGACGGGGCTCGAGGTGCTCGGCCCGGCCTTTCCTCCGGTCGCCCGGGTCAAGGGGCTGACCCGGGTCCAGTTTGTCCTCAAAGCGCCGGAGCGCGAGACCATCGACCGGGCCCTCCGCGAGTCGCTGGCCAAGCTCCGCCTCAAGAAGACGGTGAGCTTCTCGTATTCCCCCTTCTCCTAATAACTGATCTTCTCCCATTTCCGGAATTCCCTCTCGAGGCGGCGAAGGGATTGTCCTCGCAGATCCCCGTTGCTGGAGGAGGGGCGGCAGGGAGCGGAGCTTGCGGAGCGACCATCAGACCCGCTTCGTAGCGGCTCGGAGAAGCGGGGCTGGGAGATATCAGAAGAAAGAGATTTCTCCCGATATTTCGCAGAATCGGGACTCCGGGTGCTCCGTCCCGATCCTGCCTGGTCCGCTCCTGGGAATCCGCTCTCCGTTGCAAGCTGAAGTCCGAGAGGGGGACTTCCCGGAATCCGGAGAGGATCGAAAAAAAAGGCCCGTCCCGGAGGACGGGCCCTTGGGCAGGCGAGAACTGAGGGTCAGCGGATCGGCGGGGCGCCCTGGTAGTCGGCGAAGCGGATGGTCAGGTAGCCGGTGGCCGTGACCGGGTGATCGGTCAGGTCGTGGCCGAAGATCTCGATCTTGGCCCGCCGCTCGAGGACCGTGGACGTCCCGATGAGCCCGACCAGGGGAGCCGACTGCTTGGCCGCCTCGAGGACGACGACGAAGGGGATCGAGGTCGTCTCGTCGACTTGGCAGAGGATGGTCGAGAAGTTGCCGTCGAAGGGCATGGGCACGTCGGTGCCCGGCGTGCCCGGCCCGGTCGGAAGCTCGTACGTCACCCGGTAGTTGGTCAGGACGACGTCGTTGAACTGCGAGGGCCCGGAGATGGAGCCGGGGTTGACCAGCCGGACGAGGATGTTGGCCGTGGCATTGTTGGCCCGGACCAGGCCGTCCTGGTCGAGGACGTCCGATTCCAGGTAGGCTACGGTCTCGCCCGCCATGGTCGTGCCGGTGATGCTCTGGATGATGATGATGCTGCTCGACTCGGTCTCCTTGGAGATCGTGTTGCAGGCGCCCAGGGCGACGGCGAGGGCCGCGACGGCCAGGATCTTGAGGGTCGTGAGGGTCTTGTTCATGGCGGTTGCTCCTGTTACTTGATGATCCTGGGCGTGATGAAGATCAGCAGCTCCCGGCTCGTCTTGGTCCGGGCGAAGTTCTTGAAGATGCTGCCCAGTATCGGGATCTGGTGGAGGAAGGGGACGCGCTCCCGCGTCACCGAGTCCTCCGTCCGGTAGATGCCGCCGATGACCGTCGTGCCGCCGTCGGGCACCATGACCGTGGTCTTGGCGCTCTGCATGGTGATGGGCGGGATGCCGTTGACGAGGTTGGCGAAGTCGGCGGCGTTGTTCTGGATCTCGATGGTCATGATGATGGTGCCCTCGGCCGTGATCTGCGGCGTGGCCCGCAGCTCCAGGGCGGCGTTGACGTACCGGGTCGTGACGGTGAAGTTGGCCACCGTCTGGACCGGGATCTGGCGGCCCTGGATGATCTCGGCCTGCTGGTTGTTCTGGGTGACGACGGACGGCCGGGAGATGATCTTGCCGTCGCCGCCCGTCTCCAGGGCCGACAGGGCGATGTCGACCCGGAAGCTGTCGAGGACGTTGGCGAAGGAGAAGCCGATGGCCGAGTTGAAGGACGGCGCCGGCAGGTTGACGGCGTAGCCGCCGAGCGGCCCGCCGATGCCCTTGGTCACGGTGCCCTGCGGGATGATGGCGCCGTTGACGAGGACGCTGTTGGGGAACTGGAGGTTGGTGGCGTTGCCGTAGTACTGGCTGGCCTCGGCGTTGAAGCCCCACTGGATGCCGAGGTTGCGGACGAAGGTGGCCGAGGCCTCGACGACGCGGGCCTCGATGGAGACCTGCGGCGTCGGGGTGTCGACGACGCCGATGAGCTTCTCGAGGAGCTCGAGCTTGTCGCGGACCTCGGAGATGAGCAGGGTGTTGGTCCGGTCGTCGACGATGATCTCGCCCCGGCTCGAGATCTTGGAGCGGAGCAGGTTGGCCACGTCCTTGGCCTTGGAGTAGGACAGGGTGATGGTCTTGACCATGACCGGCCCGGCCAGCTCCTTGCTCTCCTTGAGCTTGCGCTGGTCCTCTTCCTCGCGGGTCAGCACGGCGATGGGGGCGATGCGCAGGATGTTGCCCTCGATCGTCTTGCCCATCTTGTTCTGCTTGAGGATCATCTCCAGGGCCTGGTCCCAGGGGACGTCCTGGAGGTTGACGGTGACCGTGCCCCGGACGTCGGGGTCGAAGACGACGTTGAGCCCGGCGAACTCGGCCAGGTAGAGGACGACGTCCTTGAGGTCGGAGTCCTTGATCTTGAGGCTGATGATGTCGCCGGAGAACTTCTCCTCGTCCCCGACGATCGTCTTGGGCTTGAATTGGGCCTGCTGCTCCTCGACCGCCGCGGCTTCGGCCTGGGCGGCGGCCGGCGGCGGCACCTCGCGGGTCGGGCAGGGGGCCTCGGTCACGACCGCTTTGGCCTCGGCTTTGGGCGCCGGGGCCGCGGGCTTGGGCTCCTCCTTCTTGGGGGCCGGCACGGGGGCCGGGGTCGGGGGAGGCGTCGGCCGGACCAGGACCGCGGCGGGCGTCCCGGCCGCGGGGTAGAAGGAGACGACCAGGCCGTCGGCCCGGGAGTCCATGGCGTAAAGGCCGGGCTCCTTGAGGTCGAAGACCATCCGGGTGATGGGCCGCGGGCCGCCGGCCTGGAACTGGGCCACCCGGACCCGCTGGACCGTCGAGCGCGGGTCGTCGATCGGCCAGACGTCGGACTTGGAGGCCAGCAGCGTGTCGAAGAGGTCGACGACGAGGCGGGGCGGGTTCTCCAGGGCGAAGACCTGGGTCACGGCGGCGCCGTTCAGGGCGGCCTTGACGGCGACCCGGTCGCCGGCCGCGGACGTGTCGACCTTGCTCAGGCGGATGTCGGTCTTGGGCGCCCGGTCGAGCGCGGCCTGGGTGGAGGCGTCGACGACGTAGCCGGTCTGGCCCCGCTGGATGGCGTTGAGCTCGACGACGGTGCGCCCGGCCTCGGGCAGGACCCGGGCGGGCACCCGTTCGCTCAGACGGACGAGGAGCCGGAGGCCGTCGCCGGCCTTCTCGACCTGGACGTCGCGGACGAGCCCCGTTCCGGAGGAGGGGAGGGCCGGCGCGGCGGCCGTGGTGGCGCGGGCGATGTCGAGCGCGAGCGTCCGGGGGGAGTCGGCCAGGTAGTAGGCCTTCTCGACCGCCAGCGGCCCGTCGGTCTCCAGGACCACCTTCGTCGCCAGCGTGCCCGCCTGGACCTGGATCGTCCCGATGCGGACGGCGGGGGCCGGGGCCTGGGCGAGCAGGGCGGCCAGGGAGAGGACGCACAGCCCGGCGAGGACGGCCGGTAGGGTTCTCTTGTTCATGTTACAGCTCCTCCGTGATTTCCTTGATGATGTCGCGCGGCCTCATGAGCGGGATCCCCCGTTCGTGGGTCTTCCGCAGGACGACCTGGGTCTCGTTGATGGACAGGACGTACCCGTCGGCGAACTTGTCGCCGACCTTGGCGAACATGGGGAATCCCTGGGGCATGCCGATCATGGCGGTGTAGACGTTCTTGTTCTTGACGATGCCGAACAGGACGAGGTCGTCGATGAACATCTGGTTGTCGCCGATGGCGTTCTTCTCTTTGAGGTCGCGCCCGGCCAGCAGGTTCTTGAAGGGGTCGCGCCGGCCCTCGGGGCTGTAGGTGAAGCCCGTCTGGACGGACAGGGTCGGCGGGGCCGCCGCCTGCTGCTCCGGCGGCGCGGCCGCCGTCTCCTGGGCCCCCAGGGGGGCCAGGCCGGCGAGAAGGACGAGGGTCAGACAGAAGGCGAGTTTTCTCATCGCTTGGGCCTCGCTTGTTTTTTGGCCGGAGCGGCGACGGCCGACGGCTCGGGGAAGAAATAGGTCTTGGCCGTCCAGTTGGCGTTGATCGTGTTCAGGTCGGTTTGGCGGGTCAGGACCTTGATGGTGAAGTTCTCGATGGTGAAGACCCGGGCGAACTTGCTCAGCTTGTCGAAGAAGGTGCCGAGGTTGTGGTAGTTGCCCGAGACCTGGATGGGGATGGGCCACTCGGCGTAGAAGTCCTTGGTGACCTCGTTGCCGGGGGCGAAGCGCAGGACGTCCAGCCGCGAATCGTAGGCCAGGGCCTGGATCTGCCGGAGGATGTCGGCGATCTCCTTGCGCTGGGGGATGTTGACCTCGAGGGTCTTGAGCTTGGCCTCCATAGCCGTGATGTCGGCCATGATCTTGTCCAGTTCCCGCTTCTTCTGCTTCAGGTTCTGGACCTCGCCCTCGACCTTGACCCGCTCGGCGGTCAGGACCTTGAGCTTGGCGTTCTGGGGCTTGAAGTAGAAGAGGAAGGCCAGGGCGAAGATGAGGATGGCGAAGACGAGGTAGCCGTACCAGGGCCAGTTTTTCATCACTTCACCCCTTTCTTCTTCGGGGCCGGTTGCGCGTCCGGCTCGGTCTTGGCGGGGACGGGCTCGGGCTTCTTCTCCAGCATGGCCCGCAGGGAGAACTCCAGGTACTGGTCGCCCTGGGTCGTCCGCTGGGTCGAGGCCACGAGGTTGACGTTCATGACCTGGGGGCTCGACTCCAGGCTGGAGATGTAGTCGGCGATGAGGTTGTTCGACAGGGCCCGGCCCTTGATCTGGATGCCCTTCTCGTCGAAGACGATCTCGTTCAGCCAGACCCAGTCCGGGAGGCGCCGGCTGAGCTCGTCCATGAGCCGGGGGGCCATGTCCCGTTGGGCGTTGAGGGTCTCGATGAGGTTGATCTTCTTGTCCAGCAGCTCGCGGGCGATCCGCTGGGCCTCGAGCTTCTTCTCGACGTCCTGGAGCTTGATCTTCTCGGCCCGGGCCGTCTCCAGGAGCGTGTTCTCCCGGGTGAAGGCCTTCTGCTGGAAGAAGTACATCGCGCCGAGGCCGATGACGAGGACGAGGAAGATGAGGCTGCCGAGGTTGGGGCCCTTCTTGACGACATCCTCGGGGGCGCCGGGGGCGACGACCGGTTCCTTGTCCTTGGTTTCCGGCTTGAGGAGATTGATGCGGATCATGGTTACTTCTCCACCTTTCGGGTTGCCAAGCCGACGGCGACGCCGAAGATCGGCGCCATGTCGGTGAAGTAGACGGCGTCGAACTTCTTGTCGTCGACCCGGATATTGCGGAAGGGATTGAGGATCTCGGTCTTGATCCGGAACTTGGTCTCGAAGGCGCCGGCCATGCTGGCGACGTTGGCCAGGCCGCCGCTGAGGAAGATCTGCTCGATCTTCCGCTCCCGCTTCTCGGAGGCCTCGTAGAAGGAGAAGGTCTTCTCGATCTCGTCCAGGAGGTCGCGGACGTTCATCGACAGGAGGGTGGCGAACTGGTCGGGCGTGGTGGCCTTGCCGGGGATGCCCTTGAGGAGCTTCTCGGCCTCCTCGAAGGAGATGCTCAGCTCCTTGCGGATGTTCTCGGTGAAGAAGAAGCCGCCCAGGGACAGGTCGCGGAAGAGCTGGGGCGTGCCCCGCTCGACGATGACGACGTTGGTGATGTTGGCCCCGACGTTGATCAGGGCGACGGTCTTGTCGCCGAAGGACTCGGGGTAGCTGGCCTCCAGGACGTTCTGGAGGGCGAAGACGTCGACCTCGATGCTCTGGAGGTTCTTGCGGGCCTGGGCGATGACGTTGCTGTAGTTGGCGATCTTCTCCTTCTTGGCGGCGACGAGGAGGATGTCGAGGTTCTTCTCGTCGCTCCCCCGGGAGGGTTTGAGGATGGCGTAGTCGACGTTGGTCTCTTCGTAGGGGTAGGGGATGTTGTGCTTGGCCTCCCAGATGATGCTCTCGGCCAGCTCCTGCTTCTCCATGACCGGCAGGGAGATCTTCTTGATGATGACCGAGTTGCCCGAGATGGAGATGGCCACGTCCTTGGTCGAGATCTTGTTCTCCTCGAACAGCAGCCGGATGGTCTCGACGACGGCGGCCGAGTCGATGATGGTCCCCTCGACGATGGCGTCGTGGGGCAGCGGCTCGTAGCCGATCTTGACCAGGTCGTAGGCCTCGCCCCCGCCCTTCTTGCGGGCCCGGAGCTCGACGGCCTTGACGGAGTAGGACCCGATATCCAACCCGACCACGCTCTTCTCTCTGGAAAGTCCGAACATGTTTTGCCCGCCTTTATGGATTTTTGGCTTTCGCGTTCGCCTTGACCCTGGCCCTCAGCTTCCGCGCGACCGGCCCGGGGACGAGCCCCTCGACGGAGCCGCCCAGGGCGGCGACCTCGCGGACCAGGTTCGAGCTGAGGAACGAATAATGGACGCTCGGCATCATGAAGAACGTCTCGATGTCCGGGGCCAGGCTCCGGTTCATGAGGGCCATCTGGAACTCGTATTCGAAGTCCGAGATGGCCCGCAGGCCCCGGATGATGACCCGCGTGCCCTGGGCCCGGGCGAAGTCGACGAGCAGGCCGTCGAAGGCCCGCACCTCGACCTCGGTCCTGGAGGCGAAAATATCCTGTATCATTCTTACCCTCTCTTTAGTCGTGAAGAGAGGGCTCTTATTGGGGTTTTTCAGGACGGCGATGACGATCCGGTCGAACACCCGCAGCCCCCGGTCGATGATGTCGACGTGCCCGTTGGTGATGGGGTCGAAGGATCCGGGGTAGATGGCGCTCGACTCCCTCATCTGGACTCTCAGTTAGTTCCTCATCTCGATTTACATTCCAAATATCAAAAAAAAAGGGGCTTGTCAACGGAAATCCTGGGGCGGACGGGGCCCGGAACGGCCCCCGGAGCGGGTTTCCGCCGCCCCCGTCCCGGCCCCGGCCGACAGGCGGGAGAGCGGCCCCGGCCGGAGGGGGAGCCGGGGGAGGGGAGAGAAGTTCATCCCCGGCCTAACCCGGTGTCACCGCGAGGGGTGATGGTTTTTCGGGCCCCGGACGGGTCTCCCCGGGTCCGCGGCGTTGCTTTCGGGGGGCCGTCTGTGTTAATTTTGAGGCGATGATGATCCGATTCGGCACCTCCGGCTGGCGGGGGGTGATGGGCGAGGACTTCACCTTCCACAACGTCCGCGTCGTCGTCCAGGCCGCCACGAATTATCTGAAGGCCAAGCACGGCGAATCCCCGGTCACCGTGGTCGTCGGCTACGACACCCGTTTCCTCTCGGACCGCTACGCCCTGGAGGCCGCCAAGTTGCTGGCCCGCAACGGGATCCGGGTCCTGCTCTCCGACCGCGACGCGCCCTCCCAGGCCCTGGCTTGCCAGATCATCAAGCGGCGATGCCAGGGCGGGATCAACTTCACGGCCTCCTTCAATCCCCCCCGCTACAACGGCCTCAAGTTCAACGCGGCCACGGGCGCTCCGGCCCTGCCCGCCGTCACCGACGCCATCGAGGAGGAGGTCCGCCGGCTGATGCCGGGCTTCACCTCCCCGCCGTCCGCCGGGCCGGACGGGACCATCACCCGCATCGACCTCCAGTCCGATTACCTCTGCGATCTGCAGGGCAAGATCGACTTCGCCGCCCTGCGGGCGGCCGGGCTCAAGATCGTGGCCGACCCCCTCTACGGCACCAGCCGGGAGTACCTCGACGAGATCCTCGAGGAGAACGGGGTCGAGGTCGAGAGCCTCCACGGCTACATCGACCCGTACTTCGGCGGCGTCAGCCCGTCCTGCACGGAAGAGAACCTGGCCGAGCTCAAGGCCCGCGTCGTCGAGACCGGCGCCCGCCTCGGCCTGGCCACGGACGCCGACGGCGACCGCTTCGGCATCGTCGACGAGACGGGCGCCTTCGTCCATCCCAACGTCATCCTGGCCCTCCTGCTCGACTACCTCGTCCGGGTCAAGGGCCTCCGGGGCGGCGTGGCCCGCTCCGTCACCACGACCCACCTCCTCGACCGCATCGCCCGCCGCTACGAGCTGCCCCTGACCAAGACCAAGGTCGGCTTCAAGTACATGGCCGAGCTCTTCCTGCAGGGGCAGATCCTGTTCGGCGGCGAGGAGAGCGCCTGCATCGCCGTCCGGGACCACCTGCCGGAGAAGGACGGCATCTTCGCCGGCCTGCTCGTCGCCGAAATGGTCGCCGCGGCCGGCCGGGGCCTGGCGGACCTGCGCCGCGACCTCTTCCGCGAGTACGGCGAGCTGACCAGCGGCCAGCGGACGCTCCCCCTGACCCCAGAGCGGGCCAAGCGGCTCAAGGCCCTCGTCAAGGACCCGCCGGCCAAGCTCGGGCGCCGCAAGGTCACGGCCGTGGAGACCATCGACGGCTTGAAGCTCGACTTCGACGGCGACCGCTGGCTCGTCGTCCGCATGTCCGGCACCGAGCCCCTCATCCGCTGCTACGCCGAGGCCGAGACGTGCGAGGAAGTCGAAGCCCTGCTCAAGAAGGGCCTGGAGGCGGTCCGGTGAAACGGAAGATCCTGACCGTGGCCGCGGTCTGCTTCCTGCTCATCCTGGCCGTGACCACGTTCTTCGGCAAGAAGGGCGTCATGGACCTGCGCCGGGACCGCCGGGCGCTGGCCGCCCAGGCCGCCCGCATCCGGGACCTCGAGGCCGAGATGGCCCGTCTGGAGGCCGAGATCGACCGGCTCGAACGCGACCCCCGGGCCGTCGAGAAGGCCGCCCGCGAGCGGCTGGGCCTGGCCGCGCCGGGAGAGAGGGTCGTCGTCGAGCCCGCCCCGGCCGTCAAGAAGTAGATGCCCCGGCCCGCCCAGACCCGTCGACCGCCCGAGGAGCAGGCCCTGCTCGAGGGCCTCAACCCCGCCCAACGACGGGCCGTCCTGCGCGGCCCCGGCCCCCTGCTCATCGTCGCCGGCGCCGGCACGGGCAAGACCAAAGTCCTCACCCACCGCATCGCCCGCCTCATCGCCTCGAAGGCCGCCCGGCCCGACCAGGTCCTGGCCCTGACCTTCACGGAAAAAGCCGCCGGCGAGATGGAGGCCCGGGTCGACGTCCTCGTCCCTTACACGTCCTCGTTCGCCGAGATCGGCACCTTCAATTCCTTCGGCGAGCGGGTCCTCCGGGACCACGCCTTGGACGCCGGCTATCCCCCGGACTTCCGCCTCCTGGCCGACGTCGACCAGGCCGTCTTCTTCCGCGAGAACCTCTTTCGCCTGCCGCTCGACTATTACCGGCCCCTGGGCCAGCCGACCCGGCACATCCAGGAGCTCCTGGAGGCCATCCGGCGCCTCAAGCAGGAGGACGTCCGGCCGGAGGACTACATCCGCCACGCCGGCGAGCTGGCGGCCCGGGCCGCCGGCGAGGCCGAAAAGGAGACGGCCCGCAAGCACCTCGAGATCGCCCGGGTCTACGAGGCCTACCAGAAGCTCCTGCGGGCCGAGGGGCTGATCGACTTCGAGGACCAGGTCACCCTGGCCGTCGACCTCCTGCGGCGCCGTCCGTCCGTCCTCGAGGAGGTCCGCGGGCGCTACCGCTACATCCTGGTCGACGAGTTCCAGGACACCAACTACGTCCAGTTCGAGCTGCTCAAGATGCTGGCCGCCGGCCATCGCAACCTGACCGTGGTCGGTGACGACGATCAGAGCATCTTCCGCTTCCGCGGCGCCTCGCTCAGCAACATCCTGGCCTTCGAGGCCGTCTATCCCGAGGCCGCGCGGGTCGTCCTGACCCGGAACTACCGCTCGACCCAGCAGCTCCTCGACGCCTCCTACCGGCTGGTCCGCCACAACGACCCGAACCGGCTCGAGTTCCAGGCCAAGGTCGACAAGCGCCTCAGGGCGG
This sequence comes from Candidatus Aminicenantota bacterium, assembly GCA_017999365.1. GTDB lineage: Bacteria > Acidobacteriota > Aminicenantia > Aminicenantales > Saccharicenantaceae > RBG-16-66-30. The sequence continues at coordinate 196,111 of JAGNLW010000003.1, read as the reverse complement.
CCGTCCGCGGCCGGGGCCGGTCCATCCAGCTGCTCACCTTCGACACCCTGTCCCACGAAGCCGACGGTGTGGCCGAACGCGTCCTCGAGGCCCGGGCCCGGGGCCTGGCCTGGCGCGACATGGCCGTCCTCGTCCGCCGCAACGCCGACGCCGACCCGTACCTGCGGGCCTTCAACGTCAAGGGGGTCCCGTTCCGGTTCTCGGGCAGCCGGGGCCTCTTCCAGCGGGAGGAGATCAAGGTCCTGGTGGCCTTCATCCGGGCGTTGACGGACTTCGAGAACAGCCGCGACCTCTTCTACCTCTCGCTCTCGGACGTCTACAAGGCCGGGGCCTACGACCTCAGCCGCCTGGCCGGGCACGCCGAGAAGAAGAACCAGTCCCTCCACGATGCCTTCCGGGCCGTCGTCGAGGGGACCAGCCCGGTCGAGATCTCGGAGGGGACGGCGGCGACGGTCAAGAGGATCTTCGAGGACATCCGGGCCTTCTCCGAGCTGGCCGCGACGGCCGGCGCCGGGGCGGTCGTCTACGCCTTCCTCGAACGGACGGGCTACCTCAAGGCCCTCGTCGAGCCCATGACCCTCGAGGCCGAGGTGCGGGTCAAGAACGTCCGCCTGTTCTTCGACAAGGTCCGGGGCTTCTCCGAGCTCGTCGCCAACGACTCCATCCGCTCCTTCGCCCGCTACCTCGACCTGCTGGCCGAGGTCGGCGACAACCCGGCCACGGCCGAGGCCGAGCTCGACGAGGACGCCGTCAACGTCCTGACGGTCCACAAGGCCAAGGGCCTCGAATTCGACACCGTCTTCCTCGTCGGCCTCATCGAGGACCGCTTCCCGGGCCGGGAGCGCCGCGAGCGCATCCCCGTGCCGGAGGGCGTCTTCAAGGAAAGCCTGCCGGGCCGGGAGAACTACATCCAGGAGGAGCGGCGGCTCTTCTACGTGGCCATGACCCGGGCCCGCCGGTCGCTGACCATGACCTGGGCCCGCGACTACGGCGCCAAGCGCCTGAAGAAGGTCAGCCCGTTCGTCCTGGAAGCCCTCGACGTCCCCAAGATGCCGGAGGACGTCCTGCGGGCCTCGGTCCTCGAGGACATCCGGCGCTACGCCCTGTCGCCGGGACGGCCGGCGGCGGCCGCCGCGGCCCGGCCCGGGGCGGTCCTCCGGCTGAGCCACGTCCAGGTCGAGGACTACCTCGTGTGCCCGCTCAAGTACAAGTTCCGCCACGAGATGCGGGTACCCGTCCTGCCCCACCACGCGCTCGTCTTCGGGCGGGTCGTCCACGAGACCATCCACGCCTACCTGAAGCGCCGCATGAAGGGCCGGGCCGTGACGGAACAGGAGGTCGTCGACGACTACCTGAAGCGGTGGGTCAACGAGGGCTTCCTCAGCCGCGAGCACGAGGAGCTGCGCAAGGCCGAGGGCGAGCGGGCCCTGCGGCTCTTCTACAAGAGGGAGGAAGCCTCGGGCCGCCGGCCCGACTTCCTGGAGAAACCCTTCCGCTGGCGCGAGGGAGGGTTGCGGTTCTCGGGCCGCTTCGACCGCCTCGACTTCGAGCCGGCCGGGCCGGTCATCGTGGACTTCAAGACGGCCGAGGCGTCCTCGCAGCGCGAAGCCGACCGGGCCGCGGCCGAGAGCCTGCAGCTCGATATCTACGCCCTGTCGCTCGTCAAGACCGAGGGCCTGCTGCCGGTCGAGACGCGGCTCCACTTCCTCGGGCCCGATCTCATCGGCCGGGCCGCCAAGGGGGAGAAGGAGCTGGCCCGGGCCGCGGCGCGCATCCGCGAGGCCGCCGAGGGCGTCCGGGCCGGCGACTTCAAGGCCCGCCCGGACTGGCACACCTGCTCGTCCTGCGAGTTCAAGACGATCTGCCCCTCGTCCTACGCGTTTTAAAAGCACGAACCCCGAATCCCAAGTTCTTCTCCCGTTCCCCAATTAGTCTCTCGAGGGGGCGAAAGGGATTATCCTCGCAGATCCCCGTTGCTGGAAGGGGGGGCGGCAGGGAGCGGAGTCCCCGAAGCGACCATCAGCGCCGTTCCGGAGTAGCTCGGAGGAGCGGCGCTGGGAGATATCTTAAGAGGGCGTTTTATTAAGATATTTCGCAGGATCGGGACTCCGGGTGCTCAGTCCCCATCCTGCCTGGTCCGCTCCTAAGAATCCGCTCCCCGTTCCCAGGGGGGCCGGGGAGCCAGAGGATATCCCTGAGCCAAAACCCGAGAGAGGGACTTCTCGGAACGGGAGAAGAATCTGCTAGAGGGGTTGGTCCCAGAAGGGCATGAGGGCCCAGATCCGGGTCTGTCCCATGAGGCGGAGGGTGTCGAGGGCGCGCTCGCGACCGGAGCGGCTCCCGACGTCGAGGCCGGCCAAGGGGCTGCCCATGAGGGTCTGCCATAAGGTGCGCTTGCGCGGCCAGACGTCCAAGCGGACGTCCCGCTCGGCCGCGATACCGGCCTCCTTCTTGGCCAGGCCGATGGCCATGGTCAGGCCGCCCAATTCGTCGACGAGCCGGCGCTCCTTGGCCTGGCGGCCGGTCCAGATGCGGCCGCGGCCGACGGCGTCGACCTCGTCGCGCGTCAGCCCGCGCCCCGCCGCGGCCTTCTCCAGGAACCGCTCGTAGGTCCAGCGGATCTCTTCCTTGAGGACCTTGCGCTCCGCGTCGGTGAACGGCCGGAAGGGGGAGAAGACGTCGGCCTTCTCGCCGAAGACGAGCTTCTCCGTGGTCACCCCGAGCTTCCCCAGCAGGCCGTCGAGGCTGAACTTGCCGGCCAGGACGCCGATCGACCCGGTCAGGGTCTGAGGCTGGGCGACGATCTTGGTCGCCGGCATGGCGATCCAATAGCCGCCCGAGCCGGCCACGTCCGACATCGAGACCACGACGGGCTTGTCCTTGCGGGCCAATTCGACCTCGCGGGCGATGACGTCGGACCCGACCGACGAGCCGCCGGGGCTGTCGACGCGCAGGACGATGGCCCTGACCCCCGCGTCCTGGCGGGCCGCCCGGATCCAACGGGCCACCGTGGCGCCGCCCATGACCGACGGCAGGCTCTCGCCGGTCATGATCGTGCCCGTGGCGTAGATGACCGCGACGCGGTCGGGGCCCGTCTCGAGGCCGAGCGAGGAGGGCTTGATCCGGGTGTAGTCGTCGAAGCGGATGCGGGCCGGGGCCCGGCCGCCGCGGCCGAGCATCTCCTGGAGCTCGTCCTCGTACAGGCAGTCGTCGACGAGGCCAGCGGCCTTGGCCTTCTCTCCCTGGAAGAAGCCGCGGTCGACGAGCGCCCGGAACTCCTCCGGCGTCTTGCCGCGGGCCGCCGCCGCGGCGGCCACGTACTGGTCGAAGAGGTCGCCGTAATAGGCCTCCATCTCCTCGCGGTGGGCCGGGGTGAAGCCTTTCTCGGTGAACATGTTGTAGGCCGTCTTGTATTCCTCGACGTGCTCGAACTCGGCCCTGGCGCCGAGCTTGTCCAGGGCGCCCTTGAGGAAGGGGACCCAGCCGCCGAGGCCGTTGACGCCGAGCCAACCCAGGGGATGGAGGACGATGCGGTCGCAGGCCGTGGCGATGAAGTATTCCATGTCGGCGTCCGGCGCCTCCTCGAAGACGGCGTAGGCCTTCTTGCCGGAGCGGCGGAAGTCGAGGACGGCCTCGCGCATCTCGGCCGCCTTGGCCCAGTCGCACTGGAGGAGGCCCAGGCGCAGCACGACGGCCCGGACGCGGCCGTCGACCTTGGCCTTGCGCAGGTTCTCCCAGAAGTCGTGGACGGCCAGGGGCCGGGCGCCGAAGAGGAGGGCCGAGAGCGGGTCGGCCGGGGCGATCTCGGCCACGGGCCCCGAGAGCGGGACGTCGAGGTAGCCGGAGACCGGGATCTCGACCCGCCGCCCCCCGATGTCCTCGAGGAAGACGAAGAACAGGCCGGCGCCGGCCAGCAGGACGAAGAACAGGACGATCAGGACGACGTACGTGGACCGTTTCATGGGAGCTCCTCGCTAGCGGAACGCCCCATCTATAGCAGAAAGAGGCTTGATTTCAAAGTCGGGAACGGGGACAATGACCGCAACGGACAGGAGGCGGACGGCATGGCCTTAGCCAAGCTCTACGTGGGCAACCTCGACTTCAGGGCGAGCGAAGAACCGCTGAAACGGCTGTTCGCCCCGTTCGGCGAGGTCGTCTCGGTCAACATCCTCCAGGGGCGCGGTTTCGGCTTCGTCGAGATGGCCACCCCCGAAGCGGCCCAGGAGGCCAAGAGCAAGCTCCACGGGACGGAATTCGACGGCCGCAAGATCATCGTCAACGACGCCCGCCCCCGGTCGGAGAGGCCCGGGGCCGACCGGCGTCCGGGCGGGGGATTCGGCGGCGACCGCCGGGGGCCCTCCCGCTTCTGACCGGCGGGGCCCGGAGGGGCGCCGTCTTTCTCGGGCCGGCCGTGAACCTTCGGCCCGCCCGCGCCGTTGATGCCTATGAGGTCCCATGACTGACGTCCCGACGAACCGCCCCGAGCCGGAGCCGGCCGACCTGGCCGCCCTCCTCGAGGGGGTGCAGAGGGGGGACCGAGAGGCGTTCATGGCGGTCATCCGGCTCTACCAGCGCAAGGTCTTCGTCATGGCCTATTCCATCCTCAGGGACCGCGAGGACGCCCTCGACGCCGTCCAGGAGACCTTTCTGCGGCTCCACCAGAAAGCCGGCCTCTACCGGCCGGGCCATTCCTTCCAGGGTTGGCTCCTGCAGATGGCCAAGAACGTCAGCATCGACCACTACCGCAAGCACCGCAAGCGGCGGCAGGAGTGGGAGACGACGACGCCGCTCGACGACATCCCGGTCGCGACCGAGGACCGGGCCGGGGACTCGCCCCAGGCCGACCTCCGCAGCGCCTTCACCCGGACGGTCGACACCCTGGCCGAGCGCCAGAGGCTGGTCTTCGTCCTGCGGCACTACGACGAGCTGCCGTTCAGCGAGATCTCGGAGACCATGCGCATCTCGGTCGGGACGGCCAAGTCGCTCCACTTCAAGGCCGTCCAGAACCTCCGCAAGAAATTGGCGCCGGTCCTGGGGATCCAGGCATGAGCCCGTGTCGGCGGTCGAGACGGGAGCGGGCCGAAGCCCTGGCGGGCGGACCCGGGAGAGCGAGGAGACAGACCATGTCCGAACACACCGACCGGTGCCCGGAGTGCCGGGCCGAGGCCGACGCCTACGACCGGCTCGTCCGCGAGACGGAGGCCGTCAAGGCCGAGATCCGCCGGGCGGCCGACTCGGTCGACTGGGAGTCCCTGCCCGGGCTCATCGCCGACCGGGCCCTGGCCGGTCGAGGCCGGACGGACGGCCGGGAGCGTGCCGCTTGGCCGGTGTCCTGGCCGGCGTTCCTGAGGATGAAGCCGGCCCTGGCCGGGCTGGCCGCGGGATTGGTCGTCGGCGCCGCGGCTATGTACCTGGCCCTGCGGGCGCCGGCCGACCGGGCCGGCCGGGCCGAAGGCTATTCCGCTTCGGGCGAGTTCCTCGACCGGGCTGAGCTCGAGATGGCCCGCCGTGTCACGGTGGACTATCTGGAGAAGAGCCAGTACATGCTCCTCGATGTCCTCGAGCCCGGCGGCGCGGGGCCTTCAGTGCCCCCGGAGCTCCGGACCGAGCGGGCCCGGGAGCTGCTCCAGAAGAAGAGATACATCAACGCCCAGCTCGAGCGGTTCCAGATGGCCAAGGCCAAGGCCCTCTGCGACCAGATCGAGCTGCTCTTCAGGGAACTGGCCCAGCTCGGCGGCGGCCTGCCGGAGGCCGAACTGGCGCGGCTCCGCGGCCTGGCCGAAGAGCGCCAGCTCCTCCTCAAGATCAATCTGGTCAAGAAAGAACTCACAAGCGGGGTCTGACATGAGAAAAGCCACCCTGACGGTCATCGCCGCCCTCGTCCTGGCGCTCGCCGCGCCGGATGCCCGGGCGGCCGGCGCGAGGCGCCAGTCGGGGACGGACGAAAGTCTGTTCCGCGAGGCCAAGCTCCTGGTCTTCGACAAGAGCTGGCGGGAAGCCCTGGACAAGCTCGACGAGCTCGCCGACCGCTTCCCCGACAGTCCCCTGGCGGCGGAGGCCCTCTTCTATAAAGGAGAGTGCCTGAGCGCCCTGCCCGGTCGGGAGCGCGAGGCCCTGCGGGCCTACAAGGGATACCTCCGGCTCGCCGGGACCAAGCCCGGCCTGGTCGAGGAGTCGGAGTGCGCCGTCGTCGACCTGGCCTTCGCCCTCAACGAGGACGGCGACGAGCGGGCCGTCCGCGACATCGAGGACCGCCTGCAGCATCCCGGCAAGGTCGTCCGCTATTACGCGGCCTACAAGATGAGCCTGGTCCCCGACAAGAAGCTGGCCGCGCGGGCCGCGCCCGTCCTGGAACGGATCCTCGAGACGGAGAAGGACCCCGAGCTGCTCGATCGGGCCCGCATCGCCCTGCTCCGGATCTCGCCCGAGCGCCTGAAGTCGGCCGAGGAGCGGCAGCCCCGGACCACGGTCAAGACCGCGCGGACCCTCCACCTGCGCGTCCGGGCCGCCGGCCGCCGGGAGCCCGTCTTCTCCCTCAACGTCCCGTTCGCCCTGGCCGACCTGGCCCTGAGCGCCCTGGACGAGGAAGACAAAGCCGAGCTCCGCCGCAAGGGCTACGACGTCAACCGCATCATGAACGAGATGGTCAAGTCGAAGGAGAGCATCCTGCGCATCTCCGGCGACGACGGCACGGTCTTCGAGATCTGGATCGATTGACACGGCCTCCGCCCCCCCATAAAATGGGGGGGCCAGGAGGTCGAACGTGGGCAAAACGCTGACGGAAAAGGTCCTCGGCCGCAAGGCCGGCAAGGACGTCCAGGCCGGCGAGGTCGTCAACGTCGCGCCGGACTACGTCCTGTCCCACGACAACTCCGCGGCCATCATCAAGGAGTTCCAGAAGCTCGGCGTGGCCAAGGTCCGGGCGCCGGAGAAGATTGTCATCGTCCTCGACCACATCGTGCCGGCCGCCGACGAGAAGTACGCCCAGAACCACAAGTCCATCCGCGAGTTCGTGGCCGCCCAGGGCATCCCCCATTTCTTCGACATCAACGCCGGCATCTGCCACCAGGTCCTGCCCGAGCAGGGCTTCGCCCGGCCCGGCCTGGTCATCGTCGGCAGCGACTCCCACACGCCGAGCTACGGCGCCCTGGGCGCCTTCGCCGCCGGCATCGGCCGGACCGAGACGGCCTGCACCTGGGCCACCGACGAGATCTGGCTGCGCGTCCCGGAGACCATGCGCATCGATCTCGCGGGCCGCTTCCGGCCGGGCGTCTTCGCCAAGGACCTCAGTCTCAAGCTCATCGGCGACCACGGCGCGGAGATGGCCAACTACAGGGCCGTCGAGTTCGCCGGGCCGGCCGCCCCGTCGTTCAGCGTCGGGTCGCGCCTGACCCTGGCCAACATGTCGGCCGAGATGGGGGCCAAGAACGGCTATTTCGCACCCGACGCCGTGGCCCTCCGCTGGCTCGAGGGCCGGGCCCGCGGCCCGTTCGCGGCCGTCTCGTCCGACCCGGACGCCGTCTATGAATCGGTCCTGGCCTGCGACCTGGACGCGCTCGAGCCCCAGGTCGCCTGTCCCCACACCGTCGACAACGTCAAGCCGGTCGGGGCCGTCGCCGGCAAGCCGGTGGACCAGGTCCTCATCGGCACGTGCACCAACGGCCGGCTCGAGGACCTCGAGGCCGCGGCGGCCATCCTCAAGGGCCGCCGGGTCCATCCCCGCGTCCGCGTCCTGGTCATCCCGGCCTCGTGGCAGGTCTACCGGGAGGCCCTGGCCTCCGGCGCCCTGGGCGCCCTCGTCGAAGCCGGCTGCGTCGTCCTCAACTCGGGCTGCGGCCCCTGCCTCGGCGCCCACGAGGGGCTCATGGCCGCCGGCGAGGTCTGCCTGAGCACCTCCAACCGCAACTTCCGGGGCCGCATGGGCCACCGCGACTCCGAGATCTACCTGGCCTCGCCGGCCACGGCCGCGGCCACCGCCGTCGCCGGGGCCATCACCGACCCGAGGGAGTTCTCATGAGCCAAGGCAAGGTCTGGAGATACGGCGACGACGTCAACACGGACGTCATCTTCCCCGGGCGCTACACCTACCAGATCATGCCCCCCGAGGAGATGGCCAAGCACGCCATGGAGGACCTCGATCCCGGCTTCGCCGCCGCGGTCAAGCCCGGCGACGTCGTCGTGGCCGGCAAGAACTTCGGCTGCGGCTCGTCGCGCGAGCAGGCCGCGGCCTGCCTCAAGGCGGCCGGGGTCCAGGCCGTCGTGGCCCGGTCCTTCGCCCGCATCTATTTCCGAAACGCCATCAACCTCGGCCTGGCCGTGCTGCAGTGCGACGAAGCCGTCGACGCCCTGGCCACGGGCGACACCGCCGAGGTCGATTTCGCCAAGGGCGAGATCCGTTCCTCCAAGGGGACCTTCCGCTTCCTGCCTCTGCCCGAGGCCGTCATCGGCATCATCGAGGCCGGCGGCCTGCTCGCATACACCCAAAAGAAGCTCGCAAAGGAGTGACCATGGCCAAGTACAAGATCGCCATCCTGCCCGGCGACGGCGTCGGCAAGGACGTCGTCGAAGCGACGATGCCCGTCCTCGACAAGGTCGGCCTCGACGCCGAGTACCTCTACGGCGACATCGGCTGGGATTTCTGGTGCCGGGAGGGCAATCCCCTGCCCGACCGCACCCTCAAGCTCCTCCGGGAGACCGACGCCTGCCTCTTCGGCGCCATCACCTCGAAGCCGAGGGAGGACGCCGACCGCGAGCTCGATCCTTCGCTGAGGGGCAAGGGCCTGAGCTACTTCAGCCCCATCGTCCGGCTGCGCCAGGAGTTCGACCTCTATCAGAACCTGCGGCCCTGCAAGGCCTACGCGGGCAACCCCCTCAACTATAAGGAGGGCATCGATCTGATCATCTTCCGCGAGAACACCGAGGGCATGTACGCCGGGGTCGAGTTCTTCCCCCTGCCCCAGGTCGTCCGCGACGCCCTCCTGACCAACCCCAAGATGAAGCGGTTCAAGGACGTCCCCGCCGATGAGATCGCCCTGTCGACCCGCATCATGACCAAGCCGGCCTGCGCCCGCATCGTCAAGGCGGCCTTCGAGTTCGCCCGCAAGAACGGCCGCAAGTCGGTCTGCCTCATCGAGAAGCCCAACGTCCTGCGCGAGACCGGCGGCCTGATGCTCGCCACGGCCCGCGAGGTCGCCAAGGGCTACCCCGACATCAAGTTCTGGGACGCCAACGTCGATGCCATCTGCATGTGGCTGCTCAAGAACCCCCACGACTACGACGTCCTGGTGGCCGAGAACCTGTTCGGCGACATCATCTCGGACCTGGCCGCCCAACTCGTCGGCGGCCTCGGCTTCGCCTGCAGCGGCAACATCGGCGACCGGTACGCCGTCTTCGAGCCGACCCACGGCTCGGCGCCCAAGTACGCCGGGATGTACAAGGTCAACCCCATCGCCACCATCCTGGCCGCCAAGATGATGCTCGACTGGATCGGCGAGACGGCCAAGGGAGCGGCCATCGAGGCCGCCGTGGCCGCGGTCATCAAGGACGGCCAGGCCCGGACCTACGACATGGGCGGCAAGTCCTCGAGCCTTGACGTCGGCCGCGCCGTCGCCTCCAAGCTGTGATCCGGCCCGGGAGGGGAGCGGCATGCTGATCCTCGCGGTCGATACGACGACGCCGAGCGGCTCCGTGGCTCTGGCCGAGGACGGCGCGCTCCTCGGCGAGGCCGCGGTCGAGTCGGCCGCGACCCACTCGGCCCGCCTGCTCCGGTCGGTCGATTTCCTGCTCGGGGCCCACGGGCTCGGCATCAAGGACGTCGGGGCCTTCGCCGTGGCCGCCGGCCCCGGCTCGTTCACCGGGATCCGCATCGGCGTCGGCGCCGTCAAGTCCCTGGCCTTCGCCTCGGGCCGGCCGGTCGCCCCGGTGTCGACCCTGGCGGCCCTGGCGGCCAAGCTCGAGGGCGGCCCCGAGACGCTCGTCTGCCCGCTCCTCGACGCCAAGAAGGGGGAGATCTACGCCGCCCTGTTCGAGTCCGGCCCCGGCGGCCTCGCCGAGCTCGTTCCCCAGGGAGCGTACGAGCCGGAGGCCTTCCTGGCCCGGCTCCCGGCCGGCCGGGCCGTGGCCTTCATCGGCGGCGGGCTCGACGCCTGCCGCGGGGCGGTCCGGGAACGCCTCGGGGAGGCGGCCCGCTTCCCCGCCCGCTCGCGCTTCGTCGCCGCCGAGGTCGCCCGCCTCGGCGCCGCGCTCCTGGCGGCCGGCCGGGGCGTCGACGCCGCCTCCCTCGAACCGATCTATTACCGGCGGTCCCAGGCCGAGGAGAGATGACCGACCTCATCGAGGGCCAGGACCGCTACTTCGTCCGCCGCATGCGGGACCAGGACCTGCCGGCCGTCCGGGCCATCGAGGCCCTGTCCTTCTCCAACCCCTGGAGCGACACGACCTTCCGCGGCGAGATCCAGAACACCTCCATCTCCTCGCCCCTCGTCGTCGTCCGGCGGCCGGGCGGGGAGGTCGTGGCCTACATCATCTACTGGCAGATCCGGGACGACGTCCAGATCAACAACGTCGCCGTCCATCCCGACTGCCGGGGCCAGGGCCTCGGCGAAGCCATGATGCGCTTCGCCCTCGACCGGGTCCGGGCCGCCGGCGCCGCCTTCGTCACCCTCGAGGTCCGGCAGTCCAACACCGCGGCCGTCAACCTTTATAAGAAGCTGGGGTTCGAGATCCTGGGGACGCGCAAGCACTACTACACCAAGCCGGACGAGGACGCCCACGTCATGGGCCTGGTCCTCGATCAGTAGTCGACGCGGACGAGCGTCAACCCCTTGGCCGCCGCCGTGGTCCCGGCCCGCGAGCGGTCCTTGGTCCGGAACAGGTCCTCGACGTCCTCCGGCCGCAGGCGCCCGCGGCCGACCTCGAGGAGCGTCCCGACGATCGTCCGGACCATGTAGCGCAGGAAGCCCCGCGACTCGACCGTGTAGACGAGCTCGCCGCCCGAGCGGCGGAGCTCGGAGCGGGTGACCGTGCGCACGGGCGAGCGGTCCCGATTGGACGAGAAGGCCGTGAAGTCCGCCGTCCGGACGAACAGCTTGGCCGCCCGGCGCATGGCGGCGACGTTCAGGGGATAGGGCCAGTGGAGGACGCAGCGCCGCTCGAGCGGGTCCGGCTGGGGCGTCACGGCGATGCGGTAGCGGTAGAGCTTCGAGCGGGCCGAGCGGCGGGCGTCGAAGCCGGCCGGCGCCTCCTCGAGGCGGAAGACGCGGACGTCCTCGGGCAGGACGGCGTTGAGGGCCCGCAGCAGGACCGCGTCGGAGAGGGTGAAGGCGCCCCGGAAGCCGGCGACCTGGCCCAAGGCGTGGACGCCGGCGTCGGTCCGTCCGGCGCCGTGGACGGCGACCTTCTTCCGGGTCACCCGGAACAGGGCCTCCTCCAGGACGCCCTGGACGGTGCGGTCGCCGGGCTGGCGCTGCCAGCCCCGGAAGTCCGTGCCGTCGTAGCCGAGGACGATGCGATAGGTCTTCATGTCCGGGCGGGGAGGCCTTCTAGGGCCAACCGGACCGCCTCCTCGGGGGTCGCGGCGGGGACGACGCCCTTGACCTCCCAGGTGCCGAGGCCGACGACCGTCTTGCCGTGGATCTTGCCGTAGGCGATCTCGGAGAGCGTGCCGTACTCGCCGTCGACGGCGATGACGGCGTCGGCGTTCATGACGACCAGGGCGTTGCGGGTGTAGCCGAGCCCGGTGGCCACGGCCAGGTCGACCCAGGGATTGGCGTCGGCGGGGGAGGCCCCGGGCAGGATGCCGACGGACAGGCCGCCGCCCTCGCGGGCGCCCCGGCAGACCGCTTCCATGACCCCGCCGAGGCCGCCGCAGACGACCACGGCGCCGGCTTCGGCCAGGCGCCGGCCGACCTCGCGGGCGGCTTCGAGGGCCGGTTTCCCCGGCCGGCCGCCGCCGATGACGGCCACGCGGACCCTGTCTCGGATGTCGGTCATGGGCCTTCCTTTCCGGGTCTTCCCGGCGTCATTCTACCACACCGGCGGGCCTCCCTTCACGGACTTGACGCGTCGGCCCGGTTAAGGCGATACTATGACGACACCGGGAGTCGTCATGCCGTTCATCAACCACGCGACCAAGACGATCGCCATCAAGATCGTCTATTACGGCCCCGGCCTGAGCGGCAAGACGACCAACCTCCGCTACATCTACCACAAGCTCGACCCCGCCTACCGGGGCGAGCTCGTCTGTCTGGAGACCGAGGCCGACCGGACCTATTTCTTCGACCTCCTGCCCATCCGGGCCGGCATGATCGGCGACTTCAAGGTCCATTTCCAGCTCATGTCCTGCCCCGGCCAGGTCTTCTACGAGGCCTCCCGCAAGAGCGTCCTGCGCGGCGCCGACGGCATCGTCTTCGTGGCCGACTCCCAGATCCCGCTCCTCGACGCCAACCTGGAGAGCTTCGACGGCCTGCGCCGGAACTGCCTTCAGCACGACATCGACCTGATGAAGATCCCCCTCGTCTTCCAGTACAACAAGCGCGACCTCGACTACCTCATCCCGGTCGAGACGTTCAACAACCTCCTCAATCCCCGCCGGTCGCCCTGGATCGAGGCCAAGGCCGTCAGCGGGGTGGGGGTCTTCGAGACCCTGCGCGAGATCTCCAAGCTGACCGTGCCCGTCGTCAGGGACAAGGTCTTCGGCGTCCGGCCGCGCTTCGAGGGCGAAGCCGGGGCCGAGGCCTCTCCGGAGTCGCCGGAACCGCTCGGCGATCTGCGGGACCGGGACCCGGACGGCGTCCGGGCCCCGACCGGGAACACGACCCGGCTCATGCTCAAGTCGCGCCGGGAGATCGAGGCCGAGCTCGACAAGCTGTCCAAGGAATATACCGGGAAATAGCCGGTCTTTCCCCGGGTCCCGTATTCTCCCTCTCTCGGTTTCGGCTTGGGGATATCCTCTGGCTCCCCGGCCCCCCGGGGAACGGGGAGCGAACCCGGTGAGCGAACCAGGCAGGATCGGGACGGAGCGCCCGGAGTCCCGATCCTGCGAAATATCTGGAAAAAGCACTTGCTTTCGAGATTTCCCAGCAACACCCCTTCGAGTCACTCCGGGGCGTTGCTGATGGTCGCTCCGCAAGCTCCGCTCCCTGCCGCCCCTCCTCCAGCAACGGGGATCTGCGAGGACAATCCCCTTCGCCGCCTTGAGAGGGGATCACGGGAATGAGATAAGTACCGGTCATTCCCCGTCCTTAGAGATAAGAACACATGCTGTACCGCATCACGAGCGCCGCGCTCCACGGCATCGACGCCTACCCCGTCGAGGTCGAGTGCGACATCTGCGCCGGCTTCCCGACCTTCGTCACCGTCGGCCTGCCGGACGCCGCCGTCCGGGAGAGCAAGGAACGGGTCCGGGCGGCCCTCAAGAACTGCGGATACGACCTGGAGTCCAACCGGGTCACCGTCAACCTGGCCCCGGCCGACCGGCGCAAGGAGGGCTCGGCCTTCGACCTGCCCATCGCCCTGGGCTTCCTGGCTTTCCTCGGGATCGTCCCGGCGGCCCGGCTGAGGGAGTATCTCTTCATCGGCGAGCTGGCCCTCGACGGACGGCTCAAGCCGGGGCGGGGCATCCTGCCCGTGGCCCTGATGGCCGCGGCCCAGGGATTCCGCGGGCTGGTCGTGCCCCACGCCAACGGGCGCGAGGCCGCCCTCGTCCGCGGCCTCGAGGTCTTCGCCCTGGAGGACCTGGTCCGGGTCGTCCGTCTGCTGCGCGAGCCGGGCCAGGTCGCGCCCAGCCGTTTCGAGGACGCGGAGCCGGCGGCCCCGGCCGCTTATCCCGTCGACTTCGAGGACGTCAAGGGCCAGCGGCACGCCAAGAGGGCCCTCGAGGTGGCCGCGGCCGGGGGCCACAACGTGCTCATGGTCGGTCCCCCCGGGGCCGGCAAGACCATGCTGGCCCGCCGCCTGCCGACCATCCTCCCGGACATGACCTACGAGGAGCGCCTCGAGGTGACCCGGGTCCACAGCGCGGCCGGGCTGCTGGCCGGGTCGGGGACGGTCGGGATCCGTCCCTTCCGCGCCCCCCATCACACGGTCACCGACGCCGGTCTTGTCGGCGGGGGGCTGGTGCCCAAGCCGGGCGAGGTCAGCCTGGCCCACCACGGGCTCCTCTTCCTCGACGAGCTGCCCGAATTCCGGCGCAAGGTCCTCGAGGACCTGCGCCAGCCCGTCGAGGACGGCCGGGTCACGGTCGTCCGCTCGGGCTACGCGGTGACCTTCCCCTCGGCCTTCATGCTGGTCGCGGCCATGAACCCCTGCGCCGACGTCCGCCGGGGCCTGCTCGGCAAGGCGGCCGACTGCACGGACAGCGAGAAGGCCCGCTATTACGCCAAGATCTCCGGCCCGCTCCTCGACCGCATCGACATCCAGCTCGACGTGCCCGAGGTCAAGTTCGGCGACATCGTCTCGCGGGCCCCGGCCGAGAGCTCCGCGGCCATCCGGGCCCGGGTGACGGCGGCCCGGGCCCGGCAGTCGGCCCGCTTCGCCGGGTCGGGCCTGTTCACCAACGCCCGCATGGGCCCGAAGGAGGTCAAGCGGTTCTGCGCCCTGCCGCCCGAGGCCGAGAGGCTCCTCGAGACGGCCGTCACCCGGCTCGGCTTCAGCGCCCGGGCCTTCGACCGCGTGCTCAAAGTGGCCCGGACGATCGCCGACCTCGAGGGCGCGGACGGCATCGCGACGCCCCACGTCTCGGAAGCCGTCCAGTACCGCATGATGGACCGCATCGGCGGCCCGCGGCCCTGACCGGGACCGGTCCCGCCTCGGGGGCCGATTGCGCTTTTGCCCGCCTCTTGCTAGAATCGTCCGGACCGCCAACGCCCCGCCCAAGGAGTCGCCGCCCATGGAACAGACCGCCCCCGGTTGCCCTCCCGTCGACAAGACCAAGATCGCCCTGCCGCGCATCCTGTCCCTGTGGGACGTCGTCATGATCGTCATCGGCGGCGTCGTCGGCTCGGGCATCTTCCTGTCGCCGTCGGAGATCGCGGCGGCCGTCCCCGCGCCGCTCCTGATGCTGGCCGTCTGGATCGTCGGCGGCCTGTTCAGCTTCTTCGGCGCCGTGGCCTTCGCCGAGCTCGGGGCGGCCATGCCGGAGGCCGGCGGCATCTACGTCTACCTCCGCGAGGCCTACGGCCCGCTCATCTCCTTCCTGTTCGGCTGGACGCTCTTCCTGGTCATCGATTCGGGCTCCATCGCCACGCTGGCCGTGGCCTTCTCCCACAACATCCTGCCCCGATTCGTCGACATGAGCCCGCTCGTCAAGAAGCTCATCGCGGCCGGGTTCGTGGGCTTCCTGGGGGCCGTGAACTACGTCGGACTGAAGTGGGGGAGCCGCCTCCAGAATTGGACGACCTACCTGAAGACGGGCGCCATCGGCATCATCGTCATCGGCGTCTTTTTCTTCGCCAAGGGCCAGGGCAGCGCCCGGAACTTCGTCGAGCCCTCGCCCGGGCCGTTCAATTTCGGGCTGCTGGGGGCGTTCGGGGTCGGGCTGGTGGCGTCCCTCTGGGCGTATAAGGGCTGGGAGGCGGCGACCTACAGCGCCGGCGAGGTCAAGGACCCGAAAAGGAACCTCCCCCTGGGCATCCTCATCGGCACGGTCGCCGTCATCGCCCTCTACGTCCTGGCCAACCTGGCCTACCTCTACATCATGCCCGTCGGCCGGATCGCGGCCTCCGAGGGCCGGGTCGCCCTCGACGTCATGCAGTCGATCGGCGGGCCCTTCCTGGCCTCGCTCATCACCGGCCTCATCCTCTTCTCCATCCTCGGCGCGGCCAACCAGAACATGCTCTGCTCGCCGCGCGTCTACTTCGCCATGGCCCGGGACGGCATGTTCTTCAAGAAGATCGCCGAGTGCCACCCCAAGTTCCTGACGCCCCACGTCTCCATCGTGGCCATCACCGCCTGGTCCATCCTGCTGACCCTGACCGGGACCTTCAAGCAGCTCTTCACCTACGTCATCTTCGGCGAGTGGATCTTCTTCGGCATGACCGTGGCCGCGGTCATCGTCCTGCGGAAGAAGAGGCCGGACCTCGAGCGCCCCTACAGGACCTGGGGCTACCCGGTGACGCCGGTCCTGTTCGTCCTGGCCGCCGTCTACGTCGCGTTCGGCTCCCTCCTCAGCTCCTTCCGCAACGCCATGTTCGGGCTGCTCATCATCTGCCTGGGCATCCCGGCCTACCTCTACTGGAAGAGCAAGCTCGACAAGGCGGACGGGACGGCATGAGGTATTTCGTCCTGGGTCCGACCTGCGTCGTCCGGCTCGATCCCGGCGAGCGGATCGTCGAGACCCTCCGCGGCCTGTGCGAGCGGGACGCGATCGGCGGCGGCTATTTCCACGGCCTGGGCGCCGTCGGGGAAGCCGAGATCGGGCATTTCGACCCGGCCGCCGGCGCCTATTCCTGGCTCACGGTCCCCGGCCCCTCGGAGATCGTCTCCCTCTACGGCAATATCACGACCGTCGACGGCCGGCCCTTCATCCACGCCCACATCGCCCTCGGCGACAAGACGTTCGGGGTCCGGGGAGGGCACCTGAAGGAAGCGGTCGTCTCGGTGACCTGCGAGGTCACCCTGGTCCGGTTCAGGGACGATATCGCCCGAAGGACGGACGCGGCCACCGGCCTCTCGAAGCTCGCCCTCGAGCCCGGCGGGGATTGAGGGCCATGACCGGGAGGGCGGCGCGCCGGCCCAGCCAGGCCAGGCGCAGGACGTAGAACCGGGGGCTCGTGCGGGGCGCGATCACCGCGCCCCGCCGATCCGGCCGTCCTCCACGACCACCCGCCCGCGTTTGATGACGGTCCGGACGGGGTTGCGGCCGGCCTCGTAGGCCAGCGAGACGTGGTCGGGGACGTCGCACAGGATCAGGTCCATCAGCTTCCCCTCCTCGAGGCTGCCGGCCGTCGCCTGCCGTCCGACGGCGTAGGCGGCGTTGGCCGTGCAGGCGTTGACGGCCTCCTCGACCGTCAGGCCGAGGCTGAAGACGCCGAGTTGGAGGATGAAGGGCATCGAGTGGATGTGGGAGCTGCCTGGATTGAAATCGGAGGCCAGGGCCACGGCGGCCCCGCCGTCGATGAGGCGCCGGGCCGGCGCTTTCCTGTCCATCATCAGGAAAAAGGACACCCCCGGCAGGAGGATGGCCGCGGTGTCGCTCCCGGCCAGCCGGGCGATGCCCTCGTCGGACACGGCGATGAGGTGCTCGGCCGAGGCGGCCCCGAGCTCGGCCGCCAGTTCCGCGCCGCCCAGGGTCACAAACTCGTCGGCGTGGACCTTGACCTTGAAGCCGGCGGCCTTGGCGGCGGCCGCGAGCGCCCGCGTCTCCTCGAGCGAGAAGGCGCCCGGCTCGCAGAAGATGTCGAAGAACTCGGCCAGGCCGCGCTCGCGGACGGCCGGGATGACCGTGTCGACGAGGAGCCGGACGTAGCCCTCCCGCCGGTCGCGGTACTCGGGCGCGATGTCGTGGGCGCCCATGAAGGTCGGGACGATGTCCACGGGGTGGAGGGCGGCCGCGTCGCGCAGGGCCTCGAGCTGCTTGATCTCGTCCTCGAGGTTGAGGCCGTAGCCGCTCTTGGCCTCGACCGTGGTCGTGCCGGAGAGGAGCATGCGGTCGAGCCGCCGGAGGGTCAGGGCGACGAGGTCGTCCAGGCTGGCCGCCCGGGTCGCCTTGACCGTCGTCTGGATGCCCATGCCCCGCTCGGCCAGCTGCTGGTAGGACCAGCCCTGGATGCGGAGGCCGAACTCGCGGGCCCGGTCCCCGGCGAAGGGAAGGTGGGTGTGGGCGTCGACGAACCCGGGCAGGGCCGTCAGGCCCCGGGCGTCGATCGTGACCGCGTCCGGCTCGGGCGCGACCCGGGCAAGGAACTCCTCCTCGGTCCCGGCGAAGACGACGACGCCCTTGGACGAGGCCACCCAGCCGTTCGCGACGGCGCCGATCTCCCGCAGGGCCCGGCCGCGCTTGGGCCCGGGCCCGGCGCAGGTCACGAGCTCGCGGCAGCCGGCGACGACGAGGTCAGCTGATGTCATGGGGCGTCTTCCTCATCGAGGCATGCTTGGTCCGGCGGATGAAGGACGGCGTCTCGTAGGTCTCCCACTGCTTCTCGCACAGGGCCGAGGGCTCCCACTCCGGCGTCCGCGCGGCCCGCCCCCCGGCCGCCTGGCTCTCGAAGAGATAGGGCGGCGTCTGGGGCATGACCGGGAACGGCTCGGCCGGCCGCCGGGCGGCCGCCCGGACCGGGGCCGCGCCGGCAGGCGCCGGCGTCACCGACGGCGTCGCCGACGGCGTCGGGGCCAAGCTCTTCTCCGCGGGCAGGTCGAAGCCGGTGGCGATGACGGTGACCTTGACCGTGTCCTTCATGCCCTCGTCGATGACCGTGCCGAAGATGATGTTGGCGTCGGGATCGGCCAGGCTGTGGATGAGCTGGGAGGCCTTGGAGACCTCGTGGAGGGTCATGGTCTTGCCGCCGGTGATGTTGATGAGGACGCCGTGGGCGCCCTCGATGGAGGTGTCGATGAGCAGCGGCGAGGAGATGGCCTTCTCGGCCGCCTCGAGGGCCCGGTTCTCGCCCGTGGCCAGGCCCGTGCCCATGAAGGCCATGCCCATGCCCTTCATGACCGACTTGACGTCGGCGAAGTCCAGGTTGATGAGGCCGGGCTTGGTGATGAGGTCCGAGATGCCCTGGGCGGCCTGGCGCAGGATGTCGTCGGCCAGCCGGAAGGCGTCCTGGACCGAGGTGGCCATGTTGACCGTCTGGACGAGCCGCTCGTTGGGGATGGCGATGACCGTGTCGACGGCCGACTTGAGCTCCTTGAGCCCCTGCTCGGCCTGCCGCATCCGGACGCGCCCCTCGAAGCCGAACGGCAGGGTGACGATGGCGATGACCAGGATGTCGAGCTCGGCGGCGATGTTGGCGATGATCGGCGTCGAGCCCGTGCCCGTGCCGCCGCCGAGGCCCGTGGTCAGGAAGACCATGTCCGCGCCCTGGAGGCACTCGAGCAGCCGCTCGGTGTCCTCCATGGCCGCCTGCTTGCCGACCTCGGGCCGGCCGCCCGAGCCCAGGCCCTTGGTCAGCTGGGTGCCGATCTGGATCTTCGTCTTGGCCCGGTTGCCGTTGAGGGCCTGGACGTCGGTGTTGACGGCGATGAACTCGACGCCCTGGATGCCGTGCTCGATCATGCGGTTGACGGCGTTGCCGCCGCCGCCGCCGAGCCCGATGACCTTGATCTTGGCCCCGAGCTGGTCCTCGACCAGGTGGAATTTCAGCCGGCTGGGATCTTCGCTCATGTGTCCTCCTTATCCTTCCTTGAACCAGTCCTTGAACCGGGAGAGCGCGCCCCTCTTCTTGTCCTTCGAGAGCCCGCGGTCCTGCCATATCCGGAAGCCGTAGAGGATGAGCCCCACGGCCGTCGCGAAATCGGGGGTCGAAACGCGGTCGACCAGGCCGCCGACGCCGCTCGGGTCGCCGCGCCGCACCGGGAGGTCGAAGATCTCCTCGGCCACCTCCTCGAGGCCCTCGAGGAGGGCCGTGCCGCCGGTCAGGACGATGCCCGAGTTGAGCGATTTGTCGTAGCCCATGCGCTTGATGTCGGAGTCGACCAGCCGGAAGATCTCCTCGGCCCGCGGCTGGATGATGTCGGCCAGCAGCTGGCGCGACAGGACCCGGGGCTTGCGGCCCTTGCCGACCGAGGGGACCTCGATGGTCTCCTGGTCGTCGACGGGCGGCCCGGCCAGGCAGCCGAACTTCTTCTTGATCCGCTCGGCCTCGGGGATGGGCGTCCGCAGGCCGACGGCGATGTCGTTGGTGAAGTTGTCGCCGCCGATGGGGATGGTCGAGGTGTACCAGAGGCTGCCGCGCTCGTAGATGGCCACCTCGGTCGTCCCGGCGCCGATGTCGATCTGGCCGACGCCGAGCTCGCGCTCGTCCTGGGTCAGGACGGCCTGGGCCGTGGCGATCTGGTTGAGGACGATCTCCTCGATCCCGATGCCGGCCCGCCCGACGCAGCTCTTGAGGTTCTGGAGCGAGGTCAGGGCGGCCGTGATGATGTGGACGTTGACCTCGAGCTTGATGCCGCTCATGCCGGCCGGGTCCTTGATGCCGTCCTGGTCGTCGACGATGTACTCCTGGGGGATGATGTGGATGATCTCGCGGTCGGGCGGGATGGGGATGGCCTTGGACTGGTCGACGACGCGGCGGATGTCCTCGCGGGTGATCTCCCGGTTCTTGCCGGAGACGGCCACGACGCCCTTGCTGTTGAAGCTCTTGATGTGGGCGCCGGAGATGCCGAAGAAGGCCGAGGCGATCTCGACCCCGGCCATGAGCTCGGCCTCCTCCTGGGCCTTCTTGATGGCCGACGTCGTGGCCTCGAGGTCGACGACGACGCCCTTGCGCAGGCCGTGGGAGTCGGCCGTGCCGATGCCGATGATCTCGACCTTGCGCTCCTCGGTGACCTCGCCGATGACGGCGACGACCTTGCGCGTGCCGATGTCGAACCCGACGATGTAGCTGTTCTTGGGCATGGCTCAGTCTCCTTTGTCAGGTGCGGGGACGCCGTCCCCGGCCGGCTCCGCGGGGCGCACGAAGGTCCGGCCGTCGAAGCCCATGTGGACGCGGGCCAGGGGCCCGAAGAGCCGCTCCCAGCCGGCCCGCCGGGCCCGGAACCGGGCCAGGTCCGCGGCCGGGTCGTACCGGCCGACGACGACCCGGACGGGGTCGTCCTTGAAGGCCAGCTCGAGCGTGCCGAAGTCGCCGCAGCGCAGCCCCGCCAGCCGGGCCTTCTCGTCCTGCGGCAGGGCGTTGTAGCAGCGGGCCGCGGCCTCCCACTTGCCGAAGGCGTCGGTCGCGAACCCCGCCTCGTCCGAGACGACGGGCAGGCCGTATTCGCCGGTGTCGAAAACCGGCTCGAGGACGTGTCCCGAGGCGTCGGCCAGCCACAGCCCGCCGCCGCGCTCGAGGACGAGGAACGGCGTCCGGACCGCGACCGTGACGACCAGCCGCGAGGGGAAGACCTTGCGGACCCCGGCGTCCTCGACCCAGGCCAGCCGCCGGACCCGGGCCCGCAGGGCGTCGAGGTCGCAGAGCAGGATGTTGCCGAGGCGGGCCCCGGCGAAGTGGGCGTCCAGGGCGGCCTTGAGCTCGGGCTTGGCGCAGACGACGTCGACCTTGCGGACGGCCAGCTCGTCCCAGGTGATGAGGAACAGGTAGGCCTCGCGCAGGGCCAGGAAGAAGACCGCCTGAAGGGCGAGCAGGACCAGGACCTGCCGCGGCCCGAAGGCCCGCCTCTTCCGGTCCTTGCGCAGGGCCAGGCCCTTGCCTCCGGGCCGGAGGAACAGGCGGTGGGCGCGGACGTCGGTGGCCATGTCAGCTCCTGGCCTCCAGGGCGGCCACGATGTCCGGGATGGTCCGGTTGACGTTGCCGGCGCCGAGGACGAGGACGATGTCGCCGGGGGCCAGGAGCCCTCCGAGGAGCGGGCCGATCCGCTTGAGGTCGGGCTCGAAGTGGACGTTCTTGTGGCCGAACTGGCGGACCTCCTCGTACAGGGCCCGCCCGTCGACGCCGGGGATGGGGTCCTCGCCGGCCGGGTAGATGTCCGTCAGGACCAGGACGTCGGCCTGGTTGAAGGCCGTGGCGAAGGCCGTCATGAGCTGGGCCAGCCGGGTGTAGCGGTGGGGCTGGAAGACGGCCACGACGCGGCGGGACCAGCCCCGTTTCGCGGCCTCGAGCGTGGCCCGGATCTCGGTCGGGTGGTGGGCGTAGTCCTCGACGACCATGACGTCGCCGACGGTCTTGCGCAGCTCGAAGCGCCGGCCCGTCCCCGTGTAGCTCTCCAGCGCCTCGAGGATGGACCGGGGGGCCATGTCGAGGTCGAGCCCGACCGCGGCCGCGGCCAGGGCGTTGAGGATGTTGTGCATCCCCGGCACCTGCAGCCTGAGGGCCCCGAGGGGCTTGCCCTTGGCCAGCAGGACCGAGGCGCTGCGGAACTCGTCGAAGGCGAAGTCGCGGGCCGTGAGGTCCGACTGGGCCGAGAAGCCGTAGGTGACGATGCGGCGCTCGATCTGGGGGATGATGCTCTGGAGGTTGGGGTCGTCGAGGCAGAGGATGACGGGGCAATAGAAGGGGACCTTGTTGGCGAAATTGACGAAGGTCTCCTTGAGGTCGTCGACGCTCTTGTACTGGTCGAGGTGCTCCTCGTCGATGTTGGTCAGGACGGCGATGAAGGGGGACAGGTAGAGGAAGGAGCGGTCGCTCTCGTCGGCCTCGGCCACGATGAAGTCGCCGGCGCCGAGCTTGGCGTTGGCCCCGATGGTGTTCAGCCGGCCGCCGACGATGACGGTCGGGTCGAAGCCGCCGGCCTCGAGGACCAGGGCCGTCATCGAGGTCGTCGTCGTCTTGCCGTGCGAGCCGGCCACGGCGACGCCGTACTTCATGCGCATGAGCTCGGCCAGCATCTCGGCCCGCGGGATGACCGGGATGAGGCCGGCCCGGGCCTTGCGGACCTCGACGTTGTCCTCGCGGACGGCCGAGGAGGTGACGACGACGTCGGCGTTGCTCAGGTTCTCGGCCCGGTGGCCGATGGCCACCTGGGCGCCCAGGCGGACCAGCCGGCGGGTGGCGTCGTTCTCCTGGATGTCGGAGCCCGAGACCTTGTAGCCCAGGTTGAGCAGGACCTCGGCGATGCCGTTCATGCCCGTGCCGCCGATCCCGACCATGTGGATGTGGTTGAGCTTGCGATAGCCCTTCTTGGTCACGAGGGGTCCTCCTTGGGGCGGCGGCCGATGAGGGACAGGCACAGGGCGGCGATGCGTCCGGCCGGATCGGGGGCTTGGAGGCGGCCGGCGTTGGCGGCCATGGCCTCGAGCTCCGCGGGCCGGTCGAGCCAGCCGAGGACGCGGGCGGCCAGGGCCTCGGGCGAGGCTTCGGCCTCGGCCAGGACGGCGGCGCCGCCGGCGGCCTCGAGCTCGCGGGCGTTGGCCGTCTGATGGTCGTCGGAGGCCCCGGCGAAGGGGATGAGAAGCGCCGCCCGGCGGGCGGCCACGAGCTCGGCCAGGGTCGTGGCCCCGGCCCGGCAGACGACGAGGCCGGCCCGGCCGAAGTACGCGGCCATCGGCGACAGATAGGCGGCGACCTCGGCCGCGTCGAGGCCGGCGGCCCGGTAGGCGGCGGCCACCCGCTCGAGATCGCGGGGGCCAGTCTGATGGGTCAAGTGCAGGCGGTCTTTGGCGCCGGCCAGGAGCGGCAGGGCGGCGACGACGAGATCGTTGAGGAAGCGGGAGCCCTGGCTGCCTCCGAAGACGAGGACATCGAGGGTCGCCGAGCGCGGCTGGGCCGGCAGGGCGTAGAACTCCTCCCGGACGGGATTGCCGAGGACGACGCCCTTGCCCCGGAAGCAGGGCAGGGTCGAGGGGAAGGCCACGACGGCCTTGCGGACGGCCCGGGCCAGGAGCCGGTTGGTGAAGCCCGGCCGGGCGTTCTGCTCGAGGATGACGGTCGGGATCCCGAGCCAGGAGGCCAGGAGCACGATCGGTCCCGAGCTGTAGCCGCCGACGCCGATGACCAGGCGCGGCCGGGTCCGGGCCAGGATGGCCAGCGAGTGGGCGAAGGCCAGGGGCAGGACGAGAAGGCCGCGCAGGCTCTTGAGGCCGCGGCCCTTGAGGCCCTCGATGCGCATGGGGATGAAACGCACGCCCTGCTCGGCCATGATGCGCTGCTCGACGTCGCGACGGGTCCCGACGAAGGTCAGGGGCAGGTCCGGCGCCTCGGCCCGGAGCCGTCGCCCGACGACCAGGGCGGGGTAGAGGTGCCCCCCCGTCCCGCCGCCGCTGATGATCACGCCGCGCCCGGCCATGGCCTCAGATCCTGACCGTCCCGCCGGTGTCGGCGCGTTTCTGGCTGATGTGGAGGAGCAGGCCGACCGCGGCCAGCGTGCAGATGAGGGAGGACCGGCCGTAGGACAGCAGCGGCAGCGTCGTGCCCTTGGCCGGGCCGAGCCCGAGGACGATGGACATGTTCATCAGCGCCTGTCCCACGACGGCGAGCGTCAGCCCGGCCGCGGTCATCTTGAGCGCCGGCGACGGCGCCTCCAGGGCGATCTTCAGCCCCCGCCACAGGAAGAGGAGATAGAGGGCCAAAGTGACGAAGGTCCCCAGGAGCCCCGTCTCCTCGCCCAGGATGGCGAAGATGAAATCGGTGTGGTTGAAGGGTAGGTAGTTCAGCTTCTGGGTGCTGCGGCCGAAGCCCGTCCCGACCAGCCCGCCCGAGCCCAAGGCCAGCTTCGACTGGGCGACCTGGTAGCCGGCCCCGAGCGCGTCCCGGTCGGCGCCCAGGAAGCCCTGGAGCCGGGCCACCCGGTAATCGGCCTGGACCAGGACCAGAGCGAACAGGGCCCCGGCCAGCACGCCGGCGCCGACGAGGTAGCGCAGCTTGACCCCGCCGATGAACAGGACCGTGGCCGCCATCACCGTCAGCAGGACGGCCGTGCCGAAGTCCGGCTCGATGAGGACCAGGACGACGAGGACGGCCAGGGCCCCGGCCACGAGGGCCAGGTTCTTGCGGTCGTTGGCGGCGTCCTTCTTGCTCTCGAGCCAGGCGGCCAGGGCCAGGACGACGCTGATCTTGGCCAGCTCCGAGGGCTGGAAGCGGAGCCCGGGCAGGAGGATCCAGCGGTGGGTGTTGGCCACGGCCGGCATGACCAGGCAGGCCGCGAGCATCGCGGCCGTCACGGCGAGGAGGCCGTAGGCGAAGGGCGGCTCGAGGAAGAAGGACTTCTTGACCGAGACGAGGAAGGCCACGACGGCCAGGCCGGCGGCCGCGCCGAGGGCCTGCTGGAAGAGGAAGTACAGGGACTGGCCGTATTTCTCGCTGGCCATGAAGCTCGAGGCGCTGAAGACGAAGAAGATGCCGATGCCCACCAGGGCCAGGGTGACGGCCAGGAGCTGGACGTCGAAGCCGAAGCGGCGGCGCGGGCTCATCGGCCGGCCCCTTTCGGGCGCGGCCCGGCGGCCTGCCGTCGGACCTCGCGCTTGAAGACCCGGCCGCGCTCCTCGAAGTTCTTGAACATGTCCCAGCTCGTGCAGGCCGGGGCCAGCAGGACGACGTCGCCGCGGACGGCCCGGTCCCGGGCGGCCCGGACGACGCCGCGGTAGTCGGCGGCCCGGTCGACCGGGACGACGCCGCCGAGGGCGGCTTCGATCTTGCCGGCGGACTCGCCGACGAGGACGACCGCGCGGGCCTTCTTGGCGACCGCCGCCCGGAGCGGGGAGAAGTCGCCGCCCTTGCCGCGGCCGCCGAGGATGAGGACGACGGGCCGGTCGAAGCTGGCCAGGGCCCGGAGCGTCGCGGCCACGGTCGTGGCCTTGGAGTCGTTGACGAAGCGGACGCCGCCGAAGGTCCCGACGTCCTCGAGCCGGTGCTCGAGGCCGCGGAAGGCCTCGACGGCCCGCCGGACGGCCGGCGCGGGGATGCCCAGGAGGCGGCCGACGAGGGCGGCGGCCAGGACGTTCTCCAGGTTGTGGGCGCCGGGCAGCGGGATGCGCGAAACGGGCAGGACCCTGTCCGGCCGGCCGCCGTCGCGAAAGACGACCCAGCCGTTCTCGAGGAAGGCGCCCCGGGCCGGGCGGCGGGCCGGGCTGAAGCCGTAGACCCGCGAGCGGGCCTCGGCGGCCAGGCCCCAGACGCGGGCGTCGTCGCGGTTGAGGACGGCCAGGCCTTCGGGCCCCTGCCGCAGGACGAGCTTCTTCTTGGCCTCGAAGTAGCTCTCGAAGGAACCGTGCCAGTCGAGGTGGTTCTCGGAGACGTTGAGGACGGCGGCCACGGCCGGCGCGAACCGCTCGGTGTACTCGAGCTGGAAGCTCGAGATCTCGGTGACGTAGACGTGGCCGTCGCGGCTGCGGTCGACGAAAGAGACGAGCGGCGTCCCGATGTTGCCGGCCAGGAAGGCCTTGAGGCCGCCCTCCCGGAGGATGCCGTGGACGAGGGTCGAGGTCGTCGACTTGCCGTTCGTGCCGGTGATCCCGACGATCCGGCCGCGGAGGAACCGGCAGGCCAGCTCGATCTCGGACAGGACCGGCACGCCGTTGGCGCGGGCGGCCAGGAGCTCGGCGAGGGGCGGCACGCCGGGGCTGGGGACGATGAGGTCGGCCTCGAGGAAGGCCTCGGGCCGGTGCCCGCCGAGCTCGAAGGCCGCGCCGAGCTTCTCGAACTCCCGGATCGCGCCGCCGAAGATCGCGGCCGGCTTGCTGTCCGTGATCCGGACGCGGGCGCCGCGGCCGGCCAGGAAGCGGGCCGCGGCCCGGCCGGTCCGCTCGAAGCCGACGACGAGAACGCGCTTACCCTTCAGGTCCATGTCTATCTCAGTTTCAGGGTGGCCAGGCTGAACAGGGCGAAGATGAGGCCCAGGATCCAGAATCGGACGACGACCTGGCTCTCGGGCCAGCCGGACAGCTCGAAGTGGTGGTGGAGGGGCGCCATCCGGAAGATGCGCTTGCCCTTGCTGATCTTGAAGTAGGAGACCTGGAGCAGGACCGAGAGGGCTTCGAGGATGAACACCCCGGCCACGGTGAAGAGAAGGAACTCCTGTTTGATGAGCAGGGCGATGACGGCCAGGGTCCCGCCGATCGACAGGGCCCCGACGTCGCCCATGAAGACCTTGGCCGGGTGGCAGTTGAACCACAGGAAACCGAGGCAGGCCCCGGAGAAGGCCCCGGCGAAGACGGTCAGCTCGGCCGCGAGCGGCACCCGGACGATGTTGAGGTACTGGGACCAGAGGGCGTGCCCGGCGACGTAGGTCAGGGCCGTCAGGGCCGTGGCGCTGATGAGGGACAGGCCGATGGCCAGGCCGTCCAGCCCGTCGGCCAGGTTGACGGCGTTGGACGAGCCGACCAGGATGAAGGCGATCCAGGGCAGGTAGAACCAGCCCAGGTAGGGCACCCACTTCTTGAGGAAGGGGAAGCTCAGGCTGAGGCTGAATTGGCCGTTGAGGCCCATCCAGACGAGGACCAGGCCGACGGCCGCGGCCAGCAGGACCTGGAGGAGGATCTTCTGGCCCGGCCGAAGCCCCAGCGACTTTTTGCGGCGGACCTTGAGGGCGTCGTCGAGGAGCCCGATGAGGCCGAACAGGACCATGGCCGCGACGGCGATCCAGACGTAGGCATTGGCCAGGTTGCCCCAGACGAGGGTCGGGACGACCGTGCACAGGATGATGAGCAGGCCGCCCATCGACGGCGTGCCCTTCTTGGCGAGGTGGGACTGCGGCCCGTCCTCCCGGATCTCCTGGCCGATCTGCCGCCGGCGGAGCAGGCCGATGAGCCAGGGGCCGAGGAGGAAGCTCAGGACCAGGGCCGTGAGCCCGGCCAGAGCCGTCCGCACGGTGATGTACCGGAAGACGTTGAAAAAGAAGATCTGGTCGCGGAGCGGTACGAGGAGCCAGTACAGCACGGCCTACTCCTTTCCTCCGGCCCGGAGGGCCTCGACGACGGTCTCCATGCGCATGCCGCGCGAGCCCTTGACCAGGACGAGGTCGCCGTCGCGGACGAGGCCGGCCACGGCCGCGGCGGCGGAGGCGGCGTCGGCGAAACGGAGGACGGCGGCCGCGCCGAGGCCGGCGGCCAGGGCGCCTTCGGCCAGGACCGCGGCCAGAGGGCCGACGGCGACGAGGAGGTCCCAGCCGGTCCGGGCGACGGTCTCGCCGGCGGCCCGGTGGAAGTCCCGTCCTCCCTCGCCGAGCTCGAGCATGTCGCCGAGGACGGCGACCCGGCGCCGGGCCGGCAGCCCGGCCAGGCTGGTCAGGGCGGCCTCGAGGGCCCGGGGGCTCGAGTTGTAGGCGTCGTCGTAGACGCGGACGCCGCCCGGGGCCTCGACCAAAAGACCCCGGCGGGGAGCCGGCCGCAGCGCCGCGGCGGCCGGGACGATCTCGGCCAACCGAAGTCCGAAGGCGAAAGAGACGGCCGCGGCGGCCAGGAGGTCCGCCACCGCGGCCCGGTTGAGGAAGGAGAAGGGGAGGAAGCCCTGTTCGGTGCCGTAGCGGAGGTCGATCTCGAATCCGGCCCGGCCCCGGGACACGACCGACGCGGCCCGGACGTCGGCGACGGGAGCCAGTCCGAAGGTCACCCGCCGGCCCGGGAAGTCCGCGGCGATGCCCATGACCCGGGGATCGTCGGCATTGAGGACGGCCGTGGCGCCCGGCCGGGCCCCGTCGAGGATCTCCTTCTTGGCCCGGGCGATCCCGTCGAGGTCCCGGAAGAACTCCAGATGGACCGGGGCGATGTTGGTGACCACGGCGACGTGGGGCGGGGCGACGCGGGTCAGGTCCCGGATCTCGCCGGGAGCGCTCATGCCCATCTCCAGCACGGCCGCGTCGTGTCCGGCCTCGAGCCGCAGGACCGAGAGGGCCAGGCCGAGCCGGTTGTTGAAGTTGCCTTCGGACTTGAGGACGCGGAGGCGGGCCGCGAGCAGGGCCGCGGCGAACTCCTTCGTCGTCGTCTTGCCGACGCTGCCGGTGACGCCGACGACCTTGACCGGATGGAGGGCCAGGACGCCGCGGGCCAGGTCCTGCAGGGCGGCCACGGTGTCGGGGACGAGCAGGAGGCCGAAGCCGGGGGCGGGCGGCTCGACCGGCCGGGAGACGACCGCGCCGGCGGCGCCCGCGCCCGCGGCCGCGGCCACGAAGTCGTGCCCGTCGCGGCGGCCGGGGACGGCGAAGAAGAGCTCTCCGCCCATCGTCAGGCGCGAGTCGATGCCGTAGCGCGCGAAGGTCAGGCCGGGGGAGCCGTGGAGCACCGCCGCTCCGGTCATCCGGGCCACCTCGGCCAGGGTCAGCGCGGCCACGTTCAGCTCTCCTCTCCGGCCCGCAGGGACTCGGCCGCGACCTCGATGTCGTTGAAGCGGACGGTACGGTCCTTGAAGACCTGGTAGGTCTCGTGGCCCTTGCCGGCGATGATGACGATGTCGCCCTTGTTGGCCGTGGCCAGGGCCCGGACGATGGCCTTACGGCGGTCCGGCTCGACCTCGTAGGCCTTGACGGCCTCCTTGGCGAAGCCGCCCTCGATGGCCGCGATGATGGCCGCGGGGTCCTCGGAGCGCGGATTGTCCGAGGTCAGCACGGTCCAGTCGGCCAGGCGGGCCGCGACCCGGCCCATGCGCTCGCGCTTGTCGCGGTCGCGGTCGCCGCCGGCCCCGAAGACGAGGATGAGGCGGCGGGGCTTGAACTCCCGGGCGGTCATCAGGACGTGCTCGAGGGCGTTGTCGGTGTGGGCGTAGTCGACGACGACCTGGATGCCGCGGCCGTTGGGAACGCGCTCGAAGCGGCCCGGCACGCCGGCCAGCGCGGCCACGCCATCGACGATGTCCGCCGGGGCGATATTCAGGGCCAGGGCGGCGGCCGCGGCGGCCAGGACGTTGGACAGGTTGTGCCGGCCGACGAGGGCCGACTGGAGCCGCATCACGCCGCCGGGGTAGGCCACCTGGGCGTCGATGCCGGCTTCGGTCATGACGTGCTTGACGGCCCGGACGATGGCCGCCGGCGCCAGCCCGAAGGTCACGGTCGTCATGGGCAGCTCGGCGACCAGCCGCTGGCCCCAGGGGTCGTCCATGTTGACGACCGCGGCCCGTTTCTTGTGGTTGAGGGCGAAGAGCTTTTTCTTGGCTTCGAAGTAGCTCTCCATCGAGGGGTGGTAGTCGAGGTGCTCGCCGCTGAGGTTGGTGAAGACGGCGACGTCGAAGCCGACCCCCCAGACCCGCTTCTGCTCGAGGGCGTGGGAGGAGACCTCCATGACGCAGTGGCTGACGCCGGCGTCGACCATGTCGCGGAGCAGGGCCTGCAGGTCCGGGGACTCGGGCGTCGTCCGCGGGGCGGGGACCTCCCAGCCGGGCCGCCGGTAGGTGATCGTCCCGACGACGCCGGGCGCGGCGCCGGCGGCGCGGAGGATGGACTCGAGGAGATAGGTCGTCGTGGTCTTGCCCTTGGTCCCGGTCACGCCGACGACCTTCATGCGGTCCGAAGGGTGGCCGTGGAAGTTGGCCGCGGCCAGGGCCAAGGCTTCCCGGGCGTCGGCGGCCTGGACCCAGGCCGCCCGGGCCGCGGCCGGCCTGGGCCAGGACGACAGGACGGCCACCGCGCCGTTGGCTTCGGCTTCGGCCACGAAATCCATGCCGCTTTGGGCCGCCCCGCGCAGGGCCGCGAAGAGGGCCCCGGGCCGGACGGATTTGGAGTTGTAGGCCAGGCCGGTGATCTCCAGTCCGCCGGGAGCGTCGGACCCGACGAGGGGGATGTCGCGCAGGACGTCGGCCAGCTTCACCGCGCCCTCCCCGGTTCCCGCCCGGCCGTCAGCACGGTCGGGGGCAGGGGCCGCTCCGGCGCGACGCGGAGATAGCGCAGGACCTGGCGGGCGATGTCCCGGAACACGGGCGCGCAGGCCTGGCCGCCGTAATAGTGCTCCTTCGGCGAATCGAGGACGACGATCATGCTCAGCCGCGGCCTCTCGACCGGCGTGAAACCGACGAACGTCGCCCGGTACTCCCGGATATAGGCGCCGGTGGCCGGGTCGACCTTCTTGGCCGTTCCCGTCTTGCCGGCGACGCGGTAGCCGTCGAGCCGCCCGCCCTTGGCCGTGCCCTCTTCGACGACGGCCTCGAAGACGCGCTCGACGAGATCGGTGGACGTCTTCTCGGAGATGGCCCGGGCGGGCGCGGACTTGGGGCTGTCCTCGCCGGCCCGGTCCCGGACGATGCGGGGCCGGACCAGGAGCCCGCCCGTGGCGAAGACGTTCATGGCCCTGAGCATCTGGAGCGGGGAGACCATGACCTCGTAGCCGATGGCGATGTGGGGGAGGGAGACCTTCCGGTTCCACTCGTCCGGCGGGCGCAGCAAGCCGGTCTCCTCGCCGGGGAGCTCGATGCCGGTCTTGGCCCCGATGCCGAAGGCCCGGAGCGTCTCGTAGAACTCGGGATTGGTCAGGCGCTGGGCGAACAGGACGGTGCCCACGTTGGAGGACTTGATGAGGACCTGCGGGAAGCTCAGGACGTGCTCCCGCTCGTGGTCGGTGATGACCGTGTTCGCGACCCGGATGGAGCCGGCCGAGCAGTCGAAGACCTCGCCGAAGCCGACCCGGCCGCGCTCCCGGGCCGCGGCCGCGGTGATGATCTTGAAGGTCGAGCCGGGCTCGTAAGAGACACCGACGGGGCGGTTGAGCCAGGCCTCCTGGGGTCCGGGGTAGTCGTTCGGGTCGTAGGTCGGCCAGCTGGCCATGGCCAGGACCTCACCGCTCGGGGGGTCCATGACGGCCACCGCGCCCCAGGCCGCTCCGTGTTCGGCCACGGCCCTGGCCAGCTCCTTCTCGGCGATGTACTGGACGGTGGCGTCGATCGTCAGGACGAGGTCCCGGCCGGGGACGGGCGGCTCGATGACCCGCGTCTGGTAGTCCCGGCGTCCGTTGACCTGGTAGCTGATCTGGCGGCCCTTCTCGCCGGCCAAGTGCTTGTTGTAAAGATACTCGATGCCGCGACTGGACTCGCCGGTCAGGTTGATGCCGCCGAGGACTTGGGCCGCTAGGGGGCCGAGGGGATAATAACGGCGCGTCCCGGGCTCGAGCTCCACGCCGGCGATCTTGAGTCCCATGACCCGCGCCGCGGTTTCTTCCGGGACCTTCCTCTTGACGTAGGTGAAGGCCGCGCCCGCCGCCAACCGGTCCCTGATGACGGCGGCCTCCTTCTCGGTCAGTCCCAGCTCTCGTTTCAGAGCCTGGACCTTGGACCTGATCGCTTCCGGCTTCTCTCCGGCGACCGGCCGGGCGACGACCGAGGGGGAGGGCAGGCTGCAGGCCAGGATCTCGCCGTTGCGGTCGAGGATGTCGCCGCGGCGGGGCTCGATGGGCGTCTCGTCCAGCGCCTGCCGGAGGACGGCGGCCTTGGCCTTGGCGTGCCCCAGCACCTGGACCTGGACCAGGCGGGCCGCGACGACCAGGGCCCAGGCGGCCAGGAACGCGGCCAGGACCTTGGTCCGGCGGCGGATGTCGGTCTCATAGAAGGTCCTCATGGCGGTCGCCTCAGCGGATGGGGTCCTGGGCCTCGTAGACGATGTCCGCGTCCGCGGGGTCGACGAGCCCGAGCTTCTCCCGGGCGATGGACTCGACCCGGCGGGGATCGAGGAGCTTGGCCCGGCGCAGCTCGAGGCCCTCGATGGCCACCTCGAGCTCGCGGATGCGGGCCTCGCCGCGGGCCAGATCGAGGCCGAGCTTGACGGACTCGGTCTGGTACCAGACGTAGAAGGTCAGGATGCCCACGCCGAGGACGGTCGAGGCCGCGGCGATCGCGATCCCCTTCCAATTGAGCTTCCGCCGGACCATCAGATCCTCTCCGCCGCCCGCAGCTTGGCCGACCGGGCCCGGGGATTGGCGGCGACCTCTTCGTCGGAGGCCGTCAGGGGTTTCTTGGTGAGGAGGGCCAGCAGGGGGGCCCCTTCGTCCGGGACGGCCAGGGCGTGGAAGGCGCGCTTGACGATGCGGTCCTCGAGCGAGTGGAAGGAGATGACGACGAACCGGGTGCCCTTGGCGGCGCGCCGGACCGTCCGCTCCAGGAACTCGCCCAGACCGTCGAGCTCGCCGTTGACCTCGATGCGCAGGGCCTGGAAGGCCTTGGCCGCCGGATGGATGCGGCCCTTCTGCGGCCGCCACCGGTAGAGGCGCTCGACGAGCAGCCGCAGGTCGCCCGTCGTCTCGAGCCGGCCGAGCTTGCGGAGGTGGACGATCTCGCGGGCCAGGCGCCGGGTCTGTCCGAGCTCGCCGTAGCGGGCGAACAGCTCGGCCAGCCGCTGTTCGGGATAAGTATGCAGGACCTTGGCCGCCGTCGTCCTGGTCCGCGGGTCCAGGCGCATGTCGAGAGGGCCTTCGTGGGTGTGGCTGAAGCCGCGCTCGGGCGTGTCCAACTGGAAGGAGGAGATGCCGAGGTCGGCCAGGACGCCGCGGACCTCGCCGAAGGGCAGGTCGAGGGCGTCGAGGTCCTTGAAGTCGGTCTGGAAGAGCGTGACGCGATCGGCGTAGGGCGAGAGCCGCTCCCGGGCGATCTCCAGGGACGCGCCGTCGCGGTCCAGGCCGATCAGGCGGGCCTCGGGGTTCCGCTCCAGGATGGACAGGGCGTGGCCGGCCAGCCCCAGGGTGCAGTCGAGGTAGACCCCGGCCCGCCCCGCGTCAAGACATTCGAGGACTTCCGTGGGGAGGACGGGGCAGTGTCCCTTCTCCGTCATTCCGGCTTTCCTCGAGGGATGAGGCGGGCGATGCTCTCGAAATCCTCGTCCGAGAGCGGTTTCTCCTCGAGAGTTCCGTCGAGAACGTCCTTGTTCCAGATCTCCAGGTGGTTGGACAGCCCGAGGACCTCGACCTCGTCGCGGAGCCGGGCCTTCTCCCGCAGGGCCTGGCTGATGAGGACGCGGCCCTTGGAGTCCAGCTCGTGGCGCGAGCCGTTCCGGTTGACGCGGAGCATGAACTTGCGGACGTCGGGCCGGAGATGGAGGGCGCCGTCGGAGGTGAGGTCGGTCATGGCCAGCCACACGGACAGCGGATAGATCTTGATGGAATCGTCGGAGAGCGAAGTGACGAAGAGGTCCTTGCCGTAGACCTGCTCGATGACCTCGCGGAATTTTTCCGGGACCTTGATGCGGCCGCTGGCGTCGAGCCGCGCGGTATAGCTGCCGATGAGCACGTTGGCCATGCCTGTTTTGTCCCGCTTTGTCCCGTTTCCTCCCAAATATATGAATCCCGACAGCTGTTGTCAAGAGAAAAAAGCCCAAAATAAAGAATAAAAGGAGGGACCCTATAAGCGGGCCGGCGTGAGGGCGGGGCCCCAGCGGTTGGGGGACCGGGAGACAGGGCCGCGGATCAGACGGCGTCCGGCGGGCTTTCTTCGCCGTCGGGCTCGGGCCTGGCCGCGAGAAGGTCGCGGGCCTTCTCGAGGTCGGCCGGCTGCACGAAGATCTTGAATTCGGCCATCCCGTCGACGGTCAGGGGATAGACGAAAGGCGCCGTGCGGCCGCGGACGACGGAGACGATGCCGTGGCTGGCCAGGAGGTTCCTGATCAGGTCCGCTTCGAACGGGCCTTGGACGCTCGCGGCTTCGACGAGGTCGGCGGTGTCCGTGTCCGGCATGGCGTGACTCCTTTGCGGTCGCGGAGATAGTCGTCGAGGATCCGGCGGTGGTCGAAGGCCAGCGGCAACCGGCGGTCGCGGGGATCGGCCACGACGGCCCGGCGGGCGTCGTCGCCGCCGCGGGGGCGGCCCGAGGCCCTGGCCACGAACACGGTCGAGACGGTGTGCAGGCGGGGATCGCGGGCGGGGTCGGAATAGGTCCCGAGCTGGCCGACGAGCTCGACCTCGAGCCCGGTCTCCTCGCGGGCCTCGCGCGCGGCGGCCGCCTCGAGGGGCTCGCCGTAATCGACGAAGCCGCCGGGCAGGGCCCAGCCCGGCGGCGGGTTCCGGCGCTCGATGAGGACGACGCCCCGGCGGCCGCGGCCGGCCGGGACCTCGATGATGATGTCGACGGTCGGCACGGGATTGCGGAGCTTGGGGCGGGCCATGGATCTCGGGGACATTGTACATGCTTCCCGCCCGGCAACGCAAAAGCGGGGGAGGGGGGGGACGCCGAAAGGGGACATCGAGACCGCTTTTGGGGACACTCGAGGGCGGGAAGCCCGGAATGTCCAGGGGAGGCGGTTGGCACGATTCGTGCTATTATAAAGATGCAGTATCTCCGTGTGGCATGAGGAGACGGTCATGAAGAACGGGGGAATGAGAACGGCGTTAACGGTCGTCGCCGTCCTGGCGCTGGCCGCCGGGGCATGGGCGGAAGGCCCTTACCGGGTCGTCAACGGCCCCAAGGACCTCTACTTCGGGCGCATCAGCTACATCGAGCCCGGGGAGGGCGGGGCCGATCCGATGGTCCTGCGCGAGGGCCGGACCGAGCCCGAAACGGCCGTCGTCAACCTGCCCGTCGGGCCCGGCGACACCGTCCGGACCTCGGCCGGCCGGCGCTGCGAGATCCAGTTCGATACCGGGACGGTCGTCCGCCTCGACGTCGCCACCGAGATCAAGGTCGAGACCATCCTGGCCCGCAGCCTGAGCGCCGCCGAGGCCCTCTCGGTGCTGACCCTCGCCCGCGGCCGCGTCTACGTCATGTACAAAGAGTACGGCCGCAGGGAGATGTTCCAGATCCTGACGGCCAACGCCGCCGTCAAGATGAAACACAATTCCGTGGCCCTCGTCTCCGCGGCCGCCGACGGGACGACCGAAGCGCAGGTCCGCTACGGACGGGCCCAGGTCCTCTTCGGACCGGACGCCGACCGGCTCACGGACCGGACGGTCAAGAAGGGCGAGCGTCTCATCATCCTGGCCGACCACCAGTCGGAGCTGGCCGCGGCCATCGACGGCACGGCCTTCGAGCTCTGGAACGAGGACGTCAACGCCCATTTCGAGGACCTCCACGAGGGCCTGGCCGCCCTGCCCAAACCCCTGCAAAAGCTCCCTCCGGCCGTCTTCCACTTCGCCCAGACCTACGGCAACCGTTACGGGGAGTGGCTCTGGGACGACCTCTACGGTTACGTCTGGCGGCCCTACATCGACAACGGGACCTATCCCTGGGGCTGGAGCCCCTATTATTACGGGCAGTGGTCCTATGCCGCCGGCCAGATGTTCTGGGTGCCCCAGGAACCGTGGGGCTGGATCCCGTATCACCTGGGCGTCTGGCAGTGGGACGAGAAACGCGGCTGGTTCTGGCTGCCCGGGTCCCTGTTCGCGCCGGCCTGGGCGGACTGGGAGTTCTACTTCGGCTACGCCGGATGGAGGCCCTGGAGCCTCTACGACTGGATGCCCGGCGGCTCGTATTGGGCGTCCGGCCTGGGCTATGCGGACGGCGGGCTCTATTACTCGCCCTATTGGGCGGACGGCGTCGCCTCCGGATCCACGGGTCCGCGGACCGTCGTGCGCAAGGACTCCCTGAAGCAGCCCGGCGCGTCCACCCTGCCCCTGCCGCCCGAGCTCAAGGCCGTCGTCAAAAAGGTGACCGACGCCTACGCCAAGGGCGATCCCCGGGTCCGGGCCGGCGCCGACCGGGTCCGCGACCGCCTGGTCTTCGTGGCCAAGGGCGACCTCGGCTCGCCGGCCGTCCACGGCAAGACCCTGTCCCTCGGCGAGGTCTCGAAGAGGACCGCCGGCGCCGCCGGCGACGCGCCGCCCGCGCGGGCGATCACCGATCCCCGGCGGGAGGCGGCGCGCGTCTTCCGAGGCATCGAAGGCCCCGCGGCGGCCCCGAGGAAGATCGCGGCGCCGGAGAGCGCCCCCGTCCATGGGAAAGGCCTGACCGCCGTCCCCATCGCCCTCCAGGTCCGGCCGGACGGTCCCGCGTCCCGCCGGACGGAGAGCCGGGCCATGCGGTTCCGCGACTGGAACCCCGACCTGCGGGTCGCCCGCGCCCTCGGCGTCCGCATCGAGTATTCGAGCGTCCGCAACGAGGTCCGCTGCCCCGAGCTGCGGCTCACCTCGCGCGATCGCGAGCGCCCCGGCGGGTTGGTCCCGCACCTGACGAGCCAGGGCGTGAGCTACGGGCCGGCCGTCTCGAACGGCGGCTCCTACGCCGGCGGCTCGTCCTCCTCGGGCACGGGCGCCGCGGCCCCGGCGGCCGCGCGCGGCCAGTCGGAGGGGTCGGGGCCGTCCTCGCGCGGCGGGGAGGCCAAGGGCTCGAGCGGCGGCGGCGGGAAGATCAAAAACTGAGCCCGGCGGTGTAGGCCCGGACGACCTCGGGCAGCCGCAGGGCGACGCCCAGCCGGCCGACCTCTTTCCGGAACTCCTCCAGGAATTCCTTCCTCAGGGGATCGGCCGGCTTGAACTTGTGGCTCAGCGGGTTGACCGGCGAGCCGTGGTAATAGATCCGGTAGTCGAGGTGCGGGCCGGTCGAATCGCCCGTCGTCCCGACGTACCCGACGATGTCCCCGCCCTTGATCGCGGCCCCTTTGCGCACGCCCGCCCCGAACCGGCTCAGGTGGAGGTAGGCCGTGGCGTAGGCGTTGCGGTGGGTCAGCTTGACGGTGTTGCCGGCGGCCCCGTCGCGGCCGGCGAAGGTCACCGTGCCGTCGGCCGTGGCCTGGACCGGCGTGCCGATGGGGGCGGCGTAGTCGACGCCGTAGTGGGGGCGGTAGATCCTGTGGATGGGGTGGAGCCGGCTCGAGGTGAAGCGCGAGGTGACCCGGCCGAACTTGAGCGGCGAGCGCAGGAAGTCCTTGCGACGCGAGCCGCCGTTCTCGTCGAAGTAGTCGGCCGCCTTGGTGTCCGGATAGACGAAGCGGTAGGCCCGGTAGACGCGGCCCTCGTTGACGAACTCGGCGGCCAGGATGTCGCGGTAGCCGGCGAAGCGGCCGTCGAGGTAGCGCTTCTCCACGAAGACGCGGAAGGTGTCCCCTTTGCGCAGGTCGGTGTGGAAATCGATGTCCCACCCGAAGCAGCGCTCGACGATGTCGATGGCCAGGCTGTCCTGCTCGCCGGCCTTGTTGAGGGCCGCGATCAGGCTGTCCTCGATGACCCCGGAGACGAAGGCCGGCCGGAACTCGACGGGGACATATTCCCGTTTGGCCTCGACGCGGCCCTCCCGCCGTTCGACGACCAGGTATCGGGTTTCGTCGATGTCGTACTCCAGGCGTTGCCAGGGGCCGTCGGGGAGGGAGGCCAGGCGGAGCTCCTGCCCGGCCCGGATGCGGCCCAGGTCGTAGACCGGCTTGACCGCCTCCCGGAGGTCGTGGACCTCGCGGTCGGTGAAGCCGCGGCGCTTGAGGATCTCGGCCAGGGTCGAACGCGCCGCTATGACGATCCGGTCCTCGACGAGGGGAGGCGCGGCGTCGGGCGCGGCCAGGACCGGGACGGCCGGCCCCGTCTCCGGCGCGGCGGGCGGCGTGGGCGGGAAGAGGACCCGGACGAGGACGACGAGGCCGGCTGCGGCGGCCAGGACGACGGCGGCGGCCGCCGCCGCGCGGGCCCGGTTCAGCTTCGCTCGCCCCATCCGCTCCGCGTCACTGCGTGGGATCGACCTTGGGCACGGCCCTCTTCCGGGGGTGTTTCCGGAGCAGGCGGGCCAGGGCCACGGTCGGGCCGGAGAGGACGTTCAGGCCGAAGTAGAGGAGCATGAAGTAGCGGGCGTAGAACAGGACGCCGAACAGGGACACGGCCACGAACAGGGCGGTGCTGATGTTGATGCGTTGGCCGATGAAGGCCTTGATGAAATTCGGGTAGGGCAGGGTGCTGACCATGCACAGGGAGACGAGGAGCATGGCCACGGCGACGAGGAAACCCGACTCCCGCGCGGCCAGCGGCACGGGGTGGAAGTTGACGACGGCGCACATGAACATGGCCGCCGAGGGCACGGTCAAGCCCTGGTAGTGCTTGCGGTCCGTGGGGACCTTGCTGCGGACGTTGTAACGGGCCAGCCGCAGGACGCCGGCGGTCAGGAAGACGAAGCTGAAGAACACGGCCGGCGTCCCGGCCGTCTCCAGGCCCCAGAAATAGAGCAGGACGGAGGTGGCCAGCCCGAACGAGACGGCGTCGGCCAGGGAGTCGAGCTCGACGCCGAACTCGGACGGCGTGTGCGTGGCCCGGGCCACCAGGCCGTCGAGGCCGTCCATGAGGGCGGCGATGATGATGAGGATGGCCGCCATCCGGTAGCGCCCCTGGAAGGTCAGCAGGACGCTCATGAAGCCGAAGAACAGGTTGGTCAGCGAGAACAGGCTGGGGATGACGCTGACCCCGGTCTGGACGCGTTTCGCTCTCATGGCTGGACCTCGCCGATGACGGTCTGGCCGGCCTTGACCTTGTCGTGGAGGCCGACGTTGAGGACGACGTTCGGGGGGAAGGTCAGCTCGACCCGCGACCCGAAGAACATCAGCCCGACCCGGGAGCCGCGGGCCACCGCGTCGCCGGGCCGGACGAAGGACTTGATGCGACGGGCGGCCACGCCGACGCTCATCTTCATGACGATGTCGGCGCCGGCGGCTTTGAGGGCCAGGGTCGTCGACTCGTTCCGCTCGCCGGCCTCGGGCCGATAGGCCGGCAGGAACAGGCCGGGCTTGCGGTCGACCGAGGCCACGGTCGCGGCCAGCGGGGCGCGGACGACGTGGACGTCGTAGAGGGACAGGAAGACGGTCAGGCGCGAGACCGGGCCGGGGAAGGACGGATGGGAGGCGAGCGTTTCGAGGCCCAGGACCTCGCCGTCGGCCGGCGCGACGACGAGCCGCTCGCCGGGAGGCGGCACGCGCTCGGGATCGCGGAAGAAGAAGGTGAAGGCGCAGGCGAGAAGAAAGGCCAGTCCGGCGAGCCAGGCCAGGCCGAGCGCGCCGAAGAGAACGGCCAGGCCCGCCGCCGGCAGGATGAACCGGAGCCCTTCCTTGGCGATCCTCATGGCCCCCTCTAGCGGTCCGCCCAATAGTATGCGGCCAGGAAGGCCAGCTTGGCCGCGTCGGCCGTGATGTCGGGATTGATGCGGTAGACGGTGTCGCCGGTCTGATGGTAGGCCAGGTGAGGCCCGTTGGAGCCGAGGCTGGCGGCCGGGACGCCCTTGAGAAAGAACGGCGCGAAGTCGGAGCCGCGGACGCCGACGCCGGAGATGACGCCGAGGCCGCGCAGGACCTTGACCGTGGCGTCGGCCGTCTCGATGGCCTTCTTGAAATCCGGCGGTTCGGGCGAGACGGCGCCCCACAGGCCGTCGCCCTCGCCGGTCATGTCGAAGTTGAGCATGCCGGCGATCCTGTCGAAGGGGCCGGGCACGTGATCGACGAACCAGGTCGAGCCCTGCAGGCCGAGCTCCTCGCCGCCGAACAGGGCCACGACGATCGAGCGCTTGGGCCTGCGGGCCAGGGCCGCGGCGGCCTTGCCGGCCGCCATGACCGTGGCGCTGCCGCTGGCGTTGTCGTCGGCGCCGGGGAAGAGCAGGCCCATGTGAGCGCCGGTGTGGTCGAAGTGGCCGCCGATGACGACGCACTCGCGCCGCAGCTTCGGGTCGGAGCCTTCGACGTAGCCGACGACGTTGTAGCCGACGGCCTGGGGGAAGTGCCGCGACGAGACGGCCAGGCGCAGGCGGGCCCGGAGCGGGAAGGACAGGGGCCGCTTGTAGGTCGTCAGGACCTTGCGCAGGTCGGCCGCCGTCGAGCCGTTCTCCTTGAGCAGGGCGTCCATGACCTTGAGCGAGATCATGGCCGGGGTGAAGCCCTCGAGGTAGTCGCCGTTGGGATTGGAGGCGATCTCGTCGTAGATGTAGACGACGCCGAGCGCGCCGCGGTCGCGGGCCGCGGCCATGCGCGTCCGGTGCTCGTCGTAAGGAGTCCACTTCGGGTCGCGGTCGGGGGTGCCGCGGAAGCAGAGGACGAACTTGCCCTTGATGTCCAGGCCGGCGTAGTCGTCGTAGCCCAGCTCGGGGGCGGAGATGCCCCAGCCGGCGAACACGGCGTCGGCGGTCCGGTCGCCGCTCGCGGAATAGAGGAGGGGCAGGAAGTCCTTCTCGGGCGCGAGCTTCATCTCCTTATATGCTTGGCCTTTGGCCGGGTCGGGAGGTCCGTCGGGCAGGAGAACGGTCATTTCGGCTTTGTCGACGACCGTGTACGGCGAGGGGTAGGGCTGGAGGTAGCCGTCTTTCCCCGAGACGGGCTTGAGGCCCCAGGAGGCCAGCTTCCTGGCCGCCCACTCGGCGGCCGCGGTGTAGCCGGGGTGTCCGGTCAGGCGGCCGGCGTATTCCGGGAGGGCCAGGGTCTTGACGATGTCGTAGGCCTCCGCGGGGCTGATGGCCCTGAGGCCGGCCTTGAGGTTGGCGTCGAGCGCCTGGCCGTGAGCCGGCAGGGAACCCGCCAGGACCAGGGCCGCGACGGCGAGCGCGAGGGTGCGTGTTCTCGGCATGGGTTCCGGGGCCTCCTTTCGGGACATACCTCGACCACGGGGAATGATAGGCCCTTCCGGGCCAAAAGTAAATCCGGGCGAGATTGGGGACATGTGCCTCAGGTACGTGTCCCCGTCTTCCCGCGCGTCAGCCGGGCTTCTTCAGGGAGCGGCGGCGGGCGATCTCCTTCTTGACCGCCGGGTGGAGCAGGATGACGTAATAGGCGGCCAGAAGGCCGAGGATGAGCCCGAAGCGGCCGACGTGGCCGCGGGCCAGGGCCAGGAAGGCGAACACCAAGGCGGCCAGGAGGCCGCCCAGGTGGACGAAGGCGAAGATCGTGTCGAACACGCGCGCCGGGCGCTACTTGACGACCGTGGCCGAGAGGATGGTCACGGGCGCCAAGGGCACGTCCTGGTGGCCG
Source organism: Candidatus Aminicenantota bacterium (assembly GCA_017999365.1). Classification (GTDB taxonomy): domain Bacteria; phylum Acidobacteriota; class Aminicenantia; order Aminicenantales; family Saccharicenantaceae; genus RBG-16-66-30. The sequence continues at coordinate 154,770 of JAGNLW010000003.1, read as the reverse complement.
CGCTTGCTGACGGTCGGGACCTTGGCGATCTTGTCGACGACGTCCATGCCGGCCACGACCTTGCCGAAGACGCAGTAGCCGAAGCCCTCGGCGGTGTTGTCCTTGTGGTTGAGGAAGGCGTTGTCCTTGAGGTTGATGAAGAACTGGCTGGTGGCGCTGTCGACGACGTTGGTCCGGGCCATGGCCACGCTGCCGCGGACGTTCTTCAGGCCGTTCCCGGCCTCGTTCTTGATGGGCTCGTTGCCCGTCTTCTGGTGCATCTCGGCGTCGAGGCCGCCGCACTGGATCATGAAGTTGGGGATGACGCGGTGGAAGATGAGCCCGTCGTAGAACTTGGCCTCGACGTAGTCGAGGATGTTCTTGACGGTGATGGGGGCCTTGGCCGGGAAGAGCTCGAGGGTGATGTCGCCTTCGCTCGTCTTGATCAGGACCTTGGGATCGGCGGCGGGCGTTTGGGCCAGGACGGTGCCGGCCAGGAAGACCGTCGCGGCGAAAAGCAGGGGCAGGATATTCCGGGTCATGAGAACCTCCTAACGGACTGGCGGAAGAGGCCAAAATAGCAGAATCGGCGGGCCGAATCAAACCGGACATGGTATAATCGTGGCCCGTCATCCCAAGGAGCCCGACCGTGAGCAAGACCCCGTACCTCAGCCCCGAAACGACCGCCATCCACGCCGGCCAGGAGCCCGATCCCGTCTACGGCGGGGTGTCGGTCCCCATCTACCAGTCCTCGACCTTCGCCTTCGAGAGCGCCGAACAGGGCGCCGCCCGTTTCGCCGGGAAGGAGGCCGGTTTCATCTATACCCGCATCGGCAACCCGACCGTCCGGGCCCTGGAAGCGAGCCTGGCCGCGCTCGAGGGCGGCTGCGACGCCTCGGCCACGGCCACGGGCATGGCCGCCGTGACGACCATCTACACGGCCCTGCTCGACAAGGACGCCCACGTCGTCGGCACGGCCGCCCTTTACGGCCCGTCGCGGACGGTCCTGGAGACCGAGTTCTCCCGCTTCGGGGTCCGATCGGACTTCGTCGACACGTCGGACATCCGGAACGTCGAGAAGGCCCTGCGTCCGGAGACGAGGCTCCTGTTCGTCGAGACGCCGGCCAACCCCACGCTGGCCCTGACCGACCTCAGGGCCTGCGCCCGGATCGCCCGCGAGCGCGGCCTCACGCTCGTCGTCGACAACACCTTCTCGAGCCCGCTCCTGCAGCGGCCGCTCGACCTGGGGGCCGACGTCGTCATGCACAGCCTGACCAAGTTCATCAACGGCCACAGCGACGTCGTCGGCGGCGCGATCGTCGCCCGGGACGAGGCCCTCCACAAGCGGCTGCGCAAGGTCCTGGTCATGATGGGCGGGACCATGGACCCCCACCAGGCCTGGCTCGTCCTGAGGGGCGTCCGGACCCTGGCCCTGAGGATCGAGAAGGGCCAAGCCAACGCGGGCGCTCTGGCGCCCTGGCTGGCCGCCCATCCCAAGGTCGCCTGGGTCAAGTACCCCGGCCTCGAAAGCCATCCCCAGCACGCCCTGGCCAAGGAGCAGATGAAGGGCTTCGGCTCCATGATCACCTTCGGGCTGCGCGGGGGGTACGAGGCCGGCCGCAGGATGATCAACGCCGTGGAGCTCTGCACCCTGGCCGTCTCCCTCGGCGGCATCGAGAGCCTCATCCAGCACCCGGCCAGCATGACCCACGCCGGCGTGTCGCGGGAGAACCGCCTGGAAGCCGGCATCACCGACGACCTCATCCGGCTCGCGGTCGGCTGCGAGGGCGTCGAGGACATCCGGGCCGACCTGGCCCAGGCCCTGGACAAGGCCTGACGGATCGCGCCGGCCCGCGGCCGGCCCCCGGTCCGTTCTCTTTGACTCGGACCGGGGACCGAACGTAGAATACTCCCCCGCACCTTCGACGAAGGAGGAGTCGTCATGAAGCCGTTCCGCCGTCTCTTCACCGCCGTTCCGCTCGCTCTCGCGCTTGCGCTCGCGGGGACGGGCCTTTTGGCCCAGGCCCCCAGACAGGCCGCCGCGCCCCAGACCGACGAGGCCAAGATCCTCGAGGCCATGCATCTCATCCAGAGCCAGCCGCTCTACGAGTACGTCGTCGAGCTCGTCTCCGAGAAGTACGGCGGCCGGCTGACCGGGACCGCGGAATACGAGGCCTGCGTGGCCTGGGTCGAGTCCCTGCTCAAAGGCTGGGGCGTCGAGCCCGGCGGCGATAACGGCACCTACCGCCAGCTCTTCCCGAATCCCTACACCGTCGTCCACAAGGGCGGCGTCTGCGAGCTCGTCGTCCCGGCCGGGAAGGGAGGCGCCGTCCGCAAGTCCTACGCCTACGAGGACGAGTTCATGCCCGGCGGCACGACGGGGACCGGCGACGTCACGGCCGAGGTCGTCTACGCCGGCTACGGCATCACCGCCCCCGAGCTCGGCTACGACGACTACAAGGGCGTCGACGTCAAGGGCAAGATCGTGCTCCTCGAATCGGAGGTGCCTGTCGGGCCCGGGGAGAAGACCCTCGAACAGTTCAAGAAGTGGCGGCCCTACTCCTTCCACCAGTACAAGCTCAAGAACGCCGCGGCCCACGGGGCGGCGGGGATGATCTACAACTACGGCCCCATCGGCAATCCCAACAACGCCTACGTCGAGGGCTTCGTCTACCACCACGTCGGCGAGGCCGTCGTGGCCGACGTCTTCGCCGGGACCGGGAAGGTCCACAAGGACGTTGTGGCGGCCATCCGCAAGGAGCTCAAGCCGCTGTCCTTCGCCACCGGCAAGACGATGAGGATCAGCAACCGGTCCGACCACCACCCCGACGGCGTGGGCATCAACCTCCTGGGCAAGATCACCGGCAGCGACCCGCAGCTCAAGGACGAGATCATCATCGTCGGCGGGCACCTCGACCACCTCGGCCGCCTGTGGGAGCTCCTGCCGGGCGCGAACGACAACGCGACGGCCGCGGCCGTCACGCTGGGCGTGGCCGAGGCCATGGCCAAGTGCGCCGTCAAGCCCAAGCGGACGGTCGTGTTCTTATTCTTCGGCAGCGAGGAGCAGAGCGAGGACCAGGGCACCGAGGGCTCGCACTACTACACGGACCACCCCATCTACCCGCTCGACAAGACCGTCGTCTTCATGAACATGGAGGGGCCCGGCAGCGGGACCAAGATCAGCGCTTCGGGCGGGACGACCTATCCGAAGTTCTGGGAGTTCGTCGAGAAGGCCAACAAGGGCTTCGTCCACCGCGTCCTGAGCACGGGCCCGGCCAACTATCCGGCCCGGCCGCGGCAGGACTCGGCCTGGTTCTTCTGGAAGGGCGTGCCCTCGCTGACCTTCGGGGCCTTCGGCGGGCCGCGGTCGCCCCTGCCGACCTACCACAACACCCGGGACGACCTCAGCCTGATCACCCCCGAGATCATGGAGGACATCGCCCAGCTCCTGTTCATGACCATCATGGACATCGCCGACGAGCCGGCCCTCGATTTCCGGAAATAGGGGACATGTACCTCGGGTACGTGTCCCCAGGGTAGCCGCACCCCGGGCCCGTGTCCCCGGGTCAGATGTGGAGCTCGACGACGTCCTCGTCGGCGAGGACGTAGTCGCGGTTGACCCGCAGGCCGTCGAGGCCCGAGGCGTTCCAGACCCGGGCGTACTGGAGCTTCTCGGCGAAGTCCTTGTGGACGGCCTTGGCCATGTCCATGACGGTGCTGCCGGTCCGGAGCGCGAAGGGGGAGTCCTTCTCGGCCTTCTTGCCGGGGATCTTGCTGTAGACGCGGACGACGCGCAGGAGCCCGAAGACGGCCCGCCGCAGGGATTCCAGACCGCGTCCGGAGACGGCGGACACGGCCAGGCGCTCGAACGGGCCCTCGAGCAGGACGCCGAGGTCGTCGAAGGCCTTGGCGGCTCCCCCGACGTCGATCTTGTTGGCCGCGAGGAGCGTCCGCTTGCGGAAGGGGGACCAGGGCGGCGGGACGTCGGTGTCGCCCTTGACGAGCTCGACCTTGCGCTCGCGGAGGCGCTTGATGACGCCGTCGAGCGTCGCGGCCGCGTCGGGGTCGCCCAGGTCGGCCACGAGCAGGACGGCGTCGGCCATCTTGACCATCTCCGGAAACCAGGTCTCCATGAGCTCGGCCGTGACGGGCGGCGTGTCGACGAGCTGGACCTTGACGTTCTCGAAGGGCATCATGAACGGGGCGGGGGAGCGGGTCGTGAAGGGGTAATCGGCGACCTCGACCTCGACGCCCGTGAGGGCCCGGACGAGGCTGGACTTGCCCGCGTTCGGCGGGCCGGCCAGGACGACCTGGCCCGCGCCCGACTTCTCGACCTTGTGGCCGGGGACCCGCTTGGCCGTGGAGGCCTGCCGCTCGCCCTCCTCGCGGGCCTTGGCGATCTTCTGCCGGTACATGGCGATGAGCTTGTCCGTGCCCTTGTGGTGGGGGATGACGCGGATGAGCCGCTCGTAGATGTCGATCTTCTCTTCGGGCGTGCGGGCCTCGCGCAGCTCGGCCTCGATGCGGTGGTACTCGGGCGGCAGGTTCGCGGGCATGACGCGATTATAGCAAACGGACGGGCCCGGCGGTAGGCGCGGACGAGGCCGGCCGGGCGCTTCCCGAGGGACCGCGAAGGAGCGCGAAAAAGCGGGCCTGCCCCCTCCTAACTGTGAGAAAAAAACGCCCCTTCGGGCGTCTCTGAGAAGGAGGCCGCGGAGCGGACCCGCCCGGGGACCCGAAAAGCGGTCTAAATATATCTAAATGAAAGATTTGTAAATGAAGAAAAAATCAAAAATATCTTGCGTCGGGGCCCTTATTTTTGCTATAATGGAACGGAGAAAAATGGCCCCCGGGTCCCGTGTCGCGGCCGCGCCGGGAGCCGGCATTTTTTTATAAGTGAACGGACATGAGCCAAGAAAAGTATACCGCCGAAAGCATCAAGGTCCTCAAGGGCCTGGAGGCCGTCCGCAAGCGCCCGGCCATGTACATCGGCAGCACCTCGACCGAGGGGCTGCACCACCTCGTCTACGAGGTCGTCGACAACAGCGTCGACGAGGCCCTGGCCGGGTTCTGCACCGAGATCAACGTCTTCGTCCACGTCGACAACTCCATCACCGTCGTCGACAACGGCCGCGGCATCCCGGTCGGCCTGCACAAGAAGGAGAACAAGTCGGCCGCCGAGGTCGTCATGACCGTCCTGCACGCCGGCGGCAAGTTCGACCAGAAGAGCTACAAGGTCTCCGGCGGCCTCCACGGCGTCGGCGTCTCGGTCGTCAACGCCCTGTCCAAGCGCCTCGACCTCGAGATCAAGCGCGAAGGCGGCATCTACACCCAGAGCTACGAGCGGGGCAACCCCGTCAGCAAGCTCAAGCAGATCGGCAAGACCAAGAAGACCGGGACCAAGGTCACCTTCTGGCCCGACGAGGACATCTTCGAGGTCACGGAGTACAACTTCGACATCCTGGCCCAGCGCCTGCGCGAGCTGTCCTTCCTCAACAAGGGCCTCCGGATCACCATCGCCGACGAGCGGACCAACAAGTCCCACGAGTTCCAGTACAAGGGCGGCATCCGCGAGTTTGTCGAGTACCTCAACCAGAACAAGCAGACCATCAATCCCAAGCCGGTCGTCTTCGAGGGCGAGCGTGAGGGCGTCGGCGTCGACCTGGCCATCCAGTACAACATGTCCTACGCCGACACCATCTTCTCCTTCGTCAACAACATCAACACGACCGAGGGCGGCACCCACGTCATCGGCTTCAAGGCCGCCCTGACCCGCTCGCTGAACTCCTACGCCAGCTCCCACAACCTGCTCAAGGACCTCAGCGAGAACATCACCGGCGACGACTGCCGCGAGGGCCTGACCGCGGTCCTGTCGATCAAGATCCACGATCCCCAGTTCGAGGGCCAGACCAAGACCAAGCTCGGCAACTCCGAGGTCAAGGGCATCGTCGAGTCCATCGTCAACGAGCAGCTCTCGGCCTATCTCGAGGAGAACCCGGCGGTCGCCAAGAAGATCGTCATGAAGATCATCGACGCGGCCCGGGCCCGCGAGGCGGCCCGCAAGGCCCGCGAACTGGCCCGCCGCAAGGGGGTCCTCGAATCGACCTCCCTGCCCGGCAAGCTGGCCGACTGCCAGGACCGCGACCCGGCCACCTCCGAGATCTTCATCGTCGAGGGCGATTCGGCCGGCGGCTCGGCCAAGCAGGGCCGCGACCGGCGCTTCCAGGCCATCCTGCCCCTCAGGGGGAAGATCCTGAACGTCGAGAAGTCCCGCTTCGACAAGATCATCAAGAACGAGGAGATCGGGGTCATGTTCGCCGCCCTCGGCATCGGCGTCGAGGACAGCGAGGACAAGCTGGCCAAGCTCCGCTACCACAAGGTCATCATGATGACCGACGCCGACGTCGACGGGGCCCACATCCGGACCCTGCTCATGACCTTCTTCTACCGCCAGGCCGCCCAACTCATCGAGCAGGGCCACCTCTACATCGCCCAGGCCCCCCTCTACAAGGTCACCCGCGGCCGCGACGTCCAGTACATCAAGGACGAGCGCGAGTACGAGAAGTTCATGGTCCGCAAGATCTCCGAGGAGTTTAAGGTCCGGGCCGGCAACCGCAAGGAGATCATCGAGGGCGACAAGTTCCGCAAGTTCTTCCGCAACCTCATGGCCAAGAAGAGCTACGCCCAGTTCTTCGAGCGCAAGAACTACCCCCTGTTCCTCATCGACATGCTCATCAAGAACGGCGTCGACGGGCAGGAGTTCCTGAGCTCGAAGAAGAACGTCGAGAAGGTCATGAAGCTCGTCGCCGAGAAGGGCTTCACGGTCAAGCTCGGCCGCGACGAGGAGTACGGCGTCTTCGAGATCGAGTTCGGCTACCAGCTCAACGGCCTGGCCGCCAAGGGCAAGATCGGCATGGACCTGGTCACCTCGGCCGAGTACAAGAACCTCTACCGCATCACCCAGGAGCTCGAGGAGGTCAAGGGCCCCTACGCCGTCCTGACCAACGGCGACGGCGCCGAGAAGGAGGTCCTGGAGAACGAGAACAAGCTCCTCGACTACCTCTTCGAGCGGGGCAAGAAGGGCATCTCCATCCAGCGCTACAAGGGCTTGGGCGAGATGACCCCGACCCAGCTCTGGGAGACGACCATGGACCCCGAGCGCCGGACCATGCTCAAGGTGTCCATCGTCGACGCCGCGGAGACCGACCGCATCTTCGGCATCCTCATGGGCGACGAGGTCGAGGAGCGCAAGAAGTTCATCGAGTCCAACGCCCTGGAAGCCCTGAACCTCGATGTCTGAGGCCGCCCCCAAGAAGCCGGCCCGCGCAGGAGTACCCATGGACAGCGACGCGAAAGACGCCAAAGAGCCCAAGGAGCCGAAGGAGCACTTCCCGATCGCCGGGCTCGAGGAGGAGATGCGCCGCTCCTACCTCGATTACGCCATGAGCGTCATCATCGGCCGGGCCATCCCCGACATCAAGGACGGCCTCAAGCCGGTCCACCGCCGCGTCCTGTACGCCATGTACGAGAGCGGCACCTACTACAACAAGCCCTACAAGAAGTCGGCTCGCATCGTCGGCGACGTCATCGGCAAGTACCATCCCCACGGTGACCAGGCCGCCTACGACACCCTCGTCCGCATGGCCCAGGACTTCAGCCTGCGCTACCTCCTCGTCGACGGCCAGGGCAACTTCGGCTCCATCGACGGCGACCCGCCGGCGGCCATGCGCTACACCGAGGTCCGGCTGAAGAAGCTGGCCCACGAGCTGATGGCCGACATCGACAAGGAGACCGTCAACTTCGTCCCGAACTACGACGAGAGCCTGACCATGCCCGAGGTCCTGCCGTCGAAGTTCCCCAACCTCCTCGTCAACGGCGGCAACGGCATCGCCGTCGGCATGGCCACGAACATCCCGCCCCACAACCTGTCCGAGGTCTGCGACGCCGTCATCCACCTCATCGAGCACCCCGAGGCCACCCTCAAGGACGTCCTCAAGCACGTCCAGGGCCCCGATTTCCCGACCGGCGGCATCATCTACGGCCGGCAGGGCTTCCTCGACGCCTACCGGGATGGCAAGGGCATCGTCCACCTGCGGGCCAAGACCGTCATCGAGCGGGCGGCCAAGGGCGAGAAGGACAAGATCGTCATCACCGAGATCCCGTACCAGGTCAACAAGTCGCGCCTGCTCGAGTCCATCGCCTCGCTCGTCAACGAGAAGCGGGTCGAGGGCGTGGCCGACATCCGCGACGAGTCCGACCGCGACGGCATGCGCATCGTCATCGAGATCAAGAGGGGAGAGCTGCCCGAGATCATCCTCAACAACCTCTACAAGCACACCCAGCTGCAGATCTCGTTCGGCATCATCCTGCTGGCCATCGTCGACAAGCAGCCCAAGACCCTGACCCTGGTCGAGATGATGAAGTACTTCATCGCCCACCGCAAGGAGGTCATCCTGCGGCGGACGCGCTTCGAGCTGCGCAAGGCCGAGGAGCGGGCCCACATCCTGGAAGGCCTGGTCATCTGCCTCGACAACCTCGACGCCGTCATCAAGCTCATCCGGGCCGCCAAGACCGTCGACGAGGCCCGCAAGGGCCTGATGGAGAAGTTCGGGTTGACCCTCATCCAGGCCCAGGCCGTCCTGGAGCTCCAGCTCCAGCGCCTGGCCCAGCTCGAGCGGCTCAAGATCCAGGAGGAATACGCGGCCCTCAAGAAGAGGATCGCCGAGCTCAAGCGCATCCTCAAGGACGAGAAGCTCGTCTACGCCATCATCGTCCAGGAGCTCAAGGAGATCAAGGAGGAGTACGGCGACGAGCGGCGGACCGAGATCCGCGACGAGGCCGTCTCGGAACTCCGGCCCGAGGACCTGGTCAAGGAAGAGGACGTGGCCATCGTCTACACCTCGAGCGGCTACATCAAGCGGACCTCGCTGACCTCGTACAAGTTCCAGGCCCGGGGCGGCAAGGGCCGCCGGGGCATCGAGATGAAGGCCGAGGACGTCGTCGAGGACCTCTACGTGTGCTCGACCCACAGCTACCTCCTCGTCTTCACCAACCAGGGCCGGCTCTACTGGCTCAAGGCCCTGGACGTGCCCGACGTCGGCGTCTCGGGGCGCGGCAAGCCCATCGCCAACCTGCTCGAGTTCCAGCCCAACGAGCGGCCGGCCAGCGTCGTCGCGGTCAAGGAGTTCAGCGAGAACCAGTTCGTGGTCATGCTGACGACCGACGGCGTCATCAAGAAGACGCGCCTGTCTGATTTCCGGAACGTGCGGAAGGGCGGCATCCTGGCCATGAGCATCCGGCCCAAGAGCGAGCTCTTCTCGGCCCAGATCTCGACCGGCAAGAACACGATCGTCATCGGCACCAAGCTCGGCCGGGCCCTCCAGTTCAAGGAGGCCGACGTCCGGCCGATGGGCCGGACCGCCTCGGGCGTCCGGGGCATCCGCCTCAAGCCCAAGGACCGGGTCATCGGCATGATCGTCGTCGGGCCCGAGGACAAGTTCATCTTCACGGCGACCGACCGCGGCTACGGCAAGAAGACCTCGGCCGACATGTACCCCATCAAGCACCGCGGCGGCCAGGGCGTCCTCAACCTGCGGGTGACGCCCAAGGTCGGCCACGCCCTGGGTATGGTCGGCATCGACGAGGAGGACCTGCTGGTCATCACCGTCGAGGGCAAGGTCATCGGCATCTCGACGACCCAGGTCCGCTCCTCGGGCCGGGCCACCCAGGGCGTCCGCATCATCAAGCTCGAGGACAAGGACCGGGTCTGCTCGATCGCCAAGGTCCGCGAGAGCTGAGCCTCCCCCGGGGCGATTGACTCGCGTCCTCCGGCCCGCTATCCTGGCCCTATGAGGACGCCTCCTGTCCTGGGGCGGAACGCGTTCCGGCTGGCCCGCATCGCTGCGGTGATCGTGTGCGGCTCGATCGCTATCTTCGGGACGCAGGATAGCGGCGGCCAGACGCCGCAAACGCCGCCCCCACCCCCGCCTCCTCCTCTGAAGGTCCCGCCGCTCGCGATCCAAGGGGCCGAGCGCATGGTCGATGTCGGCGGCCGGCGGCTTCACGCCGTGGTCTATGGATCGGGCGGTCCGACGGTGGTCCTGGTGAGCGGCTTTCAGGCGCCCCAGGCCTACTGGAACCCGCTGGTGGAGGGGATCGCCGAGGTCGCCACGGCCGTCACCTACGATCGGGCCGGATACGGCCAGAGCGAACGGGGGGTCCTGCCCGTCGATGGCCGGCAGTCGGCCGACGACCTCCACATCCTTCTTGGAAAACTGGGGGTCCAGAAGCCGTACCTGCTCGTCGGGCATTCCTATGGAGGTCGCATCGTCCGTCTCTTCGCCTCCGCCTATCCGGGCGAGACGGCCGGCCTGGTCCTCGAAGAGGCCTCCCACGAGGACCTCCCGGAGGCCCAGCTCGAAGCCCTGACCGGGCGGGACCGCGAGACCTTGGCGGCCATGATCGCCCCCTACCGGACGGCCGTTCCCGATCCGGTCACCGAGACGGACTACATGGCTGCGACCGTCGAGCAGCTCCGCCGGAGCGGGCCCCTTCCCCGCGTCCCGCTCGTCGTGATCACCGCCGCCTCCCGCGGCAGCGGACTGCCGCCCGTCTTCAGTCCGGAGGGCCAGGCTAAGCTCGGCGAAGCGGCGGCGGCAATGCAGAAGAAGCTGGTCGGCCTCATCCCCGGGGCCGAGCAGATCTTCGTCGAGGGCGCCGGCCACAACGTCCATGTGGAGAAGCCGGAGGCCGTCCTGGCCCCGATCCGGGCGATGATCGCGCGGCTCGGGGGGCGGCGGGCGAAGTAGGCCGCGGGGAGGGCGGAGGCCCTATTTCCGCAGGATCTTGTCCATCGCCCTGCCCTTGGCCAGCTCGTCGATGAGCTTGTCGAGATAGCGGATCTCCCGCATCGTCGGGTCTTGGACGTCCTCGACGCGGACGCCGCAGACGACGCCTTTGATCAGGGCCCGGGACGGATTCGGCCGGGGGGCCTCGGCGAAGAACGTCCCGAGATCGGTCCGCCCGTCGAGCCGCGCCTCCAGTTCGTCCTGGCGGTACCCCGTCAGCCAGCGGATGATCTGGTCGACCTCGCTCTTGGTGCGCCCCTTTTTCTCCGCCTTGGCGACATAGAGGGGGTAGACGCTCGCGAGGCTCATCCTGAAGACGCGCTCGTTGGTCATGGTCTCTCCCGTCTCATCCGGATCCGTCCGGGTCATTTTAGCACGACGGCGGGAAAGCTTCCGACCCCGTTCGCGAGGAACGAAGTCGCCGCCGGCCGAAGACCGGGTCAGACGACCGTTATCAGGACGGCCAGGGTGACGAGGCCGGCCAGCGTCGACAGGAAGATGACCTTGGTGACGAGCTCCGGCGCCGTGTCGAACTCCTGGGCCAGGGCCAGGCCCAGGATGGCGCTGGGCATGCTGTTCTCGAGGACCATGGTCTGACGCGTCAAACCCTCCATGCCGAGGAGCCGGGCCAGCCCGACCGAGACCACGGCCGCGACGACCAGGCGCAGGAAGACGGCGGCCGAGGCGGCCGTCCACTTCCCCTTGAGGTCGACAGCGGCCAGCTGCATCCCCAGGACGAGTAGCAGGAAGGGCACCAGGGAATCGCCGACGAGCTTGAGGGGATCGAAGATGGGGTCGGGGACGGGCACGGCCAGGACCTTGACGAGGAGGCCGAGGACCATGGCGTGGAGGCCCGGCATGGAGGCCGTGCGCTTGGCGGCCTCGCGGAAGCCGGCTCGGCCGCGGGCGGCGAGATAGACGCCGAAGCTCTGCATGACGATCTGGGCCGTCATGGCGTAGACGATGCCGCGCTCGAGGGCGCCCGGCCCGTAGGCCAGGAGAAGGACGGGGAAGCCGACGTTGACGGCGTTGCCGAACAGGACCGATATGTGGAAGGCCCCGGCCTCGGCCGGAGGGAGCTTGAGGAGCCTCGCGGCGGCGGCGGAGACGGCGTAGAGCACGGGCACGGAGAGAAGGGTGAAGGCCACGATGAGGCCGAACTCGCCCGCCCCCAGCGTCGTCCGGGCCATCGAGGTGAAGGTCAGGCAGGGGACCAGGACGTAGAGACCCAGGCGGGCCAGCATCTTGAGGTCGAGGACGAGGAAGCGGGCGGCCGTGTAGCCGACGGCGACCGTCACCGCGACCGGGACGATGACCCGGATGAAGATGGCCAGCAGATGGTCCATGGGTCAGGCGTAGGGCCGGTCGTAGGTCCGGGCCTTGGCCCCGTGCTTCTTCAGAAGGTGGCGGAAGCCCCAATTGGCGGCCGGGTGGTAGAGCCAGCGCGGCATCAGGGGCTTGGCCATCAGGGCCTCGGCTTCGGGCGGCACCAGACCGCCCTCGGCCAGGGCCGCGGCGGCCAGGTCGAGGGCCCGGGCCGCGTTGCGGACCATGCCGCCGGCCTTGTCGAGCGACTTGCCCGACAGGGCCCCGCCGGCGCCCATGGCCAGGCCGCCCGCCCAGACGAATCCCGTCTCCCGGGCGAACTGGCGCATGATGTCGACGGCCGGCCGGTTCTGGTAGCTCTCCCAGAAGCCGCACTGGACGATGGCCACGAGCCGCTGGGCGAGCGGCCCCGGCCAGGGCGTCGCGCCCTGGGCGCCGAGCCTGCGGTCGGCCAGGAGCTCGAGCGTCTGGATGAGCGGGGCCGGGAGCTGGTCGACGTAGAGGGGGAAGGAGACCACGACGACGTCGGCGGCGTCGGCCGCGCGATAGAAGCGGTGGCGCTCCTCCGACGAACGCAGGATCTCGGCGACGGATGTCTCCTCGGTCTCCGACCCGCGGGCGGCCAGGCGGTCCAGGAGCGCGGCGCCGAACTGGCGCGACACGCTGGCCCGGCCTTTCGGGCTGCCGGTGATGAGCAAAGCTTTCATTGGGCGCCTCCCGCCGCGGCCAGGAACTCCGACACGCGGCCCTTGTATCCGTCCGCCTCCCCGTCATGGACGACGATCGAGAGCGTCCGGATGCTGTCGAGATTGAGGGCGTTGCGCTCCGCCACGCGGTGGAAGACGGCCTCGGCCTCGGCGTCCGGCGCGGGCCGGGCCCCCAGGACGAGAAGGCTCCGCCGCCTCTCGTAGCGCGGTGGGTGATGGACCTCGCCGCGCCGGATGACGAAGAAGGGCAGGATGTTGGGGATGAAGCGGTCGAGCGCCTTTTTCAGGGCCGGGGCGTAACCGCCGAAGGCCACCGGCGTGATCCAGACGAGGATGTCGGCCGCGGCCATGGCCCGCAGCACGGGCTCCTGGTCGTCCTTGATGGCGCACGCGCCCGGGTGCTTCACCCAGCAGGCGAAGCAGCCCCGGCAGGGCTTGATGTCGAGGCCGTCGAGGGCGAAGGCCGTGACGTCGTGCCCGCCGGCCCGGGCCAGGGCGCCGGCCTCGGCCGCCAGGGCGCGGGCGGAGGCGCCGCGGGCGTCGCGGGGACCGCCGTCCAGGATGATGACGTTCATGGGTTCTCCTTCGTGGGCAGGACGATGTTCTTGTCGCGGAGGACGCGCGCCCACTCGCGTTCGTAGTCCGGACCGCCGATCTCGGCCAAGCCGGAGAGCTCGCCGAAGATGGTCATGTTCCCGGCGTTCCTCATCAGGGCGACGATGGCCTCGGTCGAACGGTCGGCCGTCCGCCCGTAGACGACGGACGCGGCCAGGCCGAGGGTGTACAGGCCGAGGTAGTGGAGCAGCCGGTCGAGCGAGCGGCCGGGGAGCTGCTTCAGCACCGGGTCGGCCTTCATCCGCTCGAGGATGGAGGCGAAGACGCCTTCGACGATGTCGGCGTGATGGTGCCGCGTGTGGAAGAGGGCCGCGAAGAGCTGCCCTTCCTCCCGGGCGAAGACGACGATGCCCACCCCGATATTGAGGAAGGCGTCGGGCGTGTAGGCGACCGTGGTGCTCTCATGGAGCCGCGCCCGGGCCTCCTCGAGGATGGCCCGCTGGAGGGCCTCCATGGAGCCGAAGGTGCTGTAGACGGGCGCCACCGAGGACGCGAGCCGGTCGGCGACGGCCCGGGCCGTCAGGGCGTCCCAGCCCTTTCCCCGGACGATCTCGACGGCGGCGCCGAGGACGGCGGCTCGGTCGAACGTCGTTTCCCTGGGGCTCATGTCCGCTCCTTGTCTCTATCCGTCATATATAACTAATGTAATATAACAAATGTTATTTATTTGTCAAGAGCTTTTTTAAGTCTGATCGCGGGCTCGCTTATGGTCGTTGTGGGGTCAGGGCAGCACGTCCACCGCCAGCGGGAACTTCGACAGCTCCTCGCAGCCGTCCTTGCCGATGACGATGGGGTTCTCGTAGCGGAAACCGATGTCCTCCTCCGGACAGGCATACTGCATGGCGCAGATGAGGACCTCGTTCTCCCGGTAGCGGTGGTCGGGGTTGGTCCAGTAGGGGAACGGGCCGTCGTTCATCCCGATGCGCCACTCGTCGCCCATCAGGCCGATGCCGTGCTCGAAACCGGGGACCATGGAATCGGCGAAGCCGCGGCTCTCGGCGAAGCCGATCATCCTCTCGGCCAGCTCGGACGGGCTGATGCCGGCCCGGTAGGTTTTAAGGGTCAGGGCCACGATGTCGGTGAAGTTGCGGGCGTGCCAGAGCTGGCGGTCGCTCGCCGGGGCGATAAGGTAGTTGTGGGAGTGGTCGCCGAGGCCCAGCATGAACATGGCGTGGATGTCGACCATGAGCGGCTCCCCGGCCCTGAGTTCCCGGCGCGAGGCCGGCGTGCAGGCGCCGCCCGTGAGGCCGGTGCGGTAGCCCGAAGCGATCTCGTTGCCGCCGGTGAAGGACCATTCCCACTCGCTCCCGGCCCGGCGCATGGCCAGGGCGGCCAGGCCGGCGATCTCGGTCTCGGTCAGGCCTTTCCAACCGCCGCTCTTGAGGGTCTCGAACACGGCGGCGTGCCCGACGTCGACGATGCGCGAGGCCTCGCGGAAGCGGGCGATGGTGCCGGCGTCCTTGACGAGCGCAAGGCGGTCGACGAGGTCGTGGGCGTTCACGAGCTCCGACGGGGCCAGGGCGTCGCGGAAACGCTCGTATTCGTAATGGGTCAGGTTGCCTTCGGGCAGGTAGTTCGACATGCCGCTCTCGATGCCGATGCGGCCTGTCCGGCCCTTGAGCAGGTCTTCGACGAAGTCGGCGATGAGCTCGATCTGGTCCTGGCCGCCCATGGGGGCGAAGCCGAAGACGCGGTCCTCGGGAAGCCAGGTCTCGTCGGCGACGCGCGCGGCGTCGATGACGAAGGTGAAGGCGGCCGGCGGGCCCTCGGCCGGGACGACGACGAAGCTCCGCCAGGGGCAGAACGTGTCCAGGAGCCAGGACAGCGTCCGCAGGCGCGAGCCGAGATAGACGTCGACGCCGGCCGCGGCCATGGCCGTCTGCAGGGCCCGGACCCGGCCGGGGAAGTCGATGAAGTAGGGGCTATTCGGATCGGGGGCTCTCACGGCGCCCTCCTCAGTAGACGGCCGGGATGCCGGCCAGGACCTTGTTGAGGCGGTCCGCGATGGCGGCCAGCTTGAGGGCCTTGATCATGTTGCCCTTGAGCTTGAGCTGGCCGGTCATGAGGGCCTTCTGGGCCCCCAGTTCGGCCCGAGAGATCCGGGCGAAGACGTCGTAGGCGCCGGTGATGTGGAACTCGGCTTCCGGCGGCTCTCCCGCGCCCAGGCCGAGCTCGGTCAAGGCGCCGTCCGCGAACCGGAAGAGGAGGTACTTCGAGCCGCCGCCGGGGCAGTCGAGGTAGACGTTGGACATCGACGACGTGATGCGGTTCATGCGCTCGGGCGTGAGCTCCGCCTTGAGACGGCGCTCGGCCTCGGCCCGCCATTCTTCGGACAGGTACGTGAACGGGGTCATGGGGCCTCCTTCAGGCCCTCCTTATAGACCAGGCCTCCGGGCCTGTCAACCGCCCGGGCCCGTTCCTTGACGCCGGCGGGCGGCCTGGACTATCCTCTCGGGCGTGAAGACCGAAGGCGCCTCCTCCCGCATCTGGGAGATCGACTTCCTGCGCGGCGTCTCCATCATCCTCATGGTCGGCTACCACCTTCTCTACGACCTGGGCGAGTACCGGGGGATGACCAAGGTCCTCGTCTTCACGACCGACCTCGGCCGCCCCGGCTGGATCGTGGCCCAGGCCTTCTTCGCCACGGTCTTCGTCGTCCTCTCCGGCGTGAGCGGCACGCTGACCCGCAGCAACGTCCGCCGCGGCTTGCGGCTCCTGGCCGTGTCCTTCCTCGTCACGGCCGTCACCTACGTCTTCGATCCCTCGTCGGCCGTCTGGTTCGGCATCCTGCAGTGCCTGGCCGTTTCGATGCTCCTCTACGGCGCGGCCTTCGAGAAAGCCGGCGCCGCCGTCTGCGCCGCCGCCGGCGCCTTCGTCCTGGGGCTCGGGGCCTTCCTGCCGGCCGTCAAGAAAGCCTTGGCCGTGTCCTTCGATTGGCTACTGCCGCTGGGCCTCCACAGCCCGTCGTTCTCGTCCTTCGACTATTTCCCGCTCATCCCCTGGTTCGGCGTGTTCCTCCTCGGGGCGGCCCTGGGGAAGTCCGTCTACGCCCCGCGCCGGAGCCTCCTGCCCTGGCGTCCTCCGGTGACGTTCGTCAACTTCGCCGGCCGCTATTCTCTCCTCATCTACCTCGTCCACCAACCCGTCATCATGGGCATCCTGTATCTCATCGGCTCCCCGAAGTAGGGCCCGATGCCGCCATCCCCGGACGTCGAGGAGGTCCCGTGAGCGCACCGTTCAGCCGGTCCCGCCGCGCGTTCTTGAAGTCCTCGGCCGCGGCCGCCGCGGCGACCATCGTGCCCCGCCATGTCCTGGGCCGGGGTTTCACCCCCCCGAGCGACAAGCTGGCCGTGGCCGGCATCGGCGTCGGCGGCATGGGCGCGGCCAACCTCAAGGAGCTCGAGACCGAGGCCATCGTCGCCCTTTGCGACGTCGATCCGGGCTACGCCGCGCCGACGGTCAAGCGCTATCCCGGGGCCCGGTTCTATACGGACTTCCGCGTCCTGCTCGAGAAGGAGAGGGCCCTCGATGCCGTGGTCATCGCCACGCCCGACCATACCCACGCCGTCATCACCATGGCCGCGCTGAGGGCCGGCAAGCACGTCTACACCCAGAAGCCGCTGACCCACGACGTCTGGGAGGCTCGCCACTTGGCGCTCGCAGCCAAGGCCTCGAAGCTGACGACCCAGATGGGCATCCAGGGCCACTCCGGCGAGGGCATCCGCCTCGTCGTCGAGTGGATCCGGGCCGGCCTCATCGGCGAGGTCCGCGAGGTCGACGCCTGGTGCGACCTGTCCTATTATCCCTGGGGTCACGCCTACTGGAGCTCGAAGTGGGGCGAGCGCCCGGCCGATACGCCGGCCGCGCCGGCGGGGCTCGACTGGGACCTCTGGATCGGGCCGGCCCCGTTCCGCCCGTACCATCCGGCCTACCATCCGCTCGTCTGGCGCTGCTGGTGGGACTTCGGCGTCGGCATGATGGGCGACCGCGGCGCCCACACCCTCGACGCGGCCGTCTGGGCCCTCGACCTCGACGCACCCGAGACCGTCGAGGCGACGAGCACCGGCCTCAACGCCGAGACCCATCCGCTCGCGGCCGTCGTCACCTACCGCTTCCCGGCCCGCGGCGGCCGGCCGCCCGTGAAGCTGACCTGGTACGAAGGCCTGCGGGCGCCCCGGCCAGAGGCTCTCGAGGACGGCCGGAAGATGCCCGAGGAGGGCGGCCTGGTCTTCAAGGGCGCCAAGGGCGTCATCCTGTGCGGCGTCTACGCCGACTCGCCCCGCCTCGTCCCCGAATCCCTGATGCGCGAGGCCCGGCGGCCCGAGCGCTCCATACCCCGCGTCGAGGGCTCGCACGAGCAGGACTGGGCCCGGGCCTGCAAGAGAAGGGAGAAGGCCGGGGCGGCCTTCGAATACGCCGGGCCGCTGACCGAGATCTGCCTGCTCGGCAACGTGGCCAAGAAGCTCGATGCGCGCATCGCCTGGGACGCCGCCGCCCTGCGCGTCACCAACGTCCCCGAAGCGGAGGCGCTCATCCGCCGTCCCCACCGGGCCGGCTGGAGCCTCTGATACGAAGGAAAGGAACAGGAGCACCGATATGATGAAAGAACTGGCCAAGGTCCTCATCCTCATCGGCGCCCTCGCGCCGCTCGCCGCTTCCATGGCGGCGGGACCCGTCGCTCCGGCCGTCGCGGCCAAGGCCCGGCCCCTGCCGCTCGAGGACGTCCGCCTGACGGGCGGGCCCCTCAAGCAGGCCCAGGACCTCAACGGCCGCTATCTCCTCTCGCTCTCGGTCGACCGGATGATGGCCTTCCTGCGCCGGGCCGCCGGCCTGGAGCCCAAGGCCCCGGGTTACGGAGGCTGGGACGGCGACGACCGCCAACTCACGGGCCACATCGCCGGCCATTACCTCTCGGGAGTCAGCCTGATGTACGCGGCGACCGGTGACGCGCGCTTCAAGGAGCGGGCCGACGCCCTTGTCGCCGAGCTGGCCGCGGTCCAGGCCAAGCACGGGGACGGCTACATCGGCGCCCAGACCGACCGCGACAAGACTCCCGGCAAAACCCTCTACGGCCAGGTCGCGGCGGGCGACATCCGCTCGGCCGGCTTCGACCTCAACGGCATGTGGTCGCCGTGGTACGTCCAGCACAAGATCTTCGCCGGCCTGCGTGACGCCCACCGCTTCGCCGGCAGCCGCGAAGCCCTCGCGGTCGAGACGCGCTTCGCGGCCTGGGCCGAAAGCGTCCTCTCCAAGCTCGACGACGCCCAGGTCCAGAAGATGCTGGGGACGGAGTTCGGCGGCATGAACGAGGTCCTGGCCGACCTCTATAGGGACACGGGCGACGCCCGCTGGCTCCGCCTCTCGGACCGTTTCGAGCACCGGGCCGTCGTCGAGCCGCTGGCCCGGGGCGAGGACATCCTGCGCGGCAAGCACGGCAACACCCAGGTCCCCAAGCTCCTGGGGTCGCTGGCCCGCTACGTCGCCACGGGCAACGAGGCCGACGGCGCCGCGGCCAAGTTCTTCTGGGACCGGGTCGCCCTCCACCACAGCTTCGCCACGGGCGGCCACGGCCGCAACGAGTATTTCGGCGAGCCCGACGAGATCGGCGACATGATCGAGGGCCGGACGGCCGAGACCTGCAACGTCTACAACATGATCAAGTTCGCCCGGGCCCTGTTCGCCCTCGAGCCCGATATCCGCTACGCCGACTTCCACGAACGGGCCCTCTTCAACCACATCCTCGGCTCGATGGACCCGTCCGACGGCGCGACCTGTTACATGGTCCCCGTCGGCCAGGGCGTCGTCCGCGAGTACCAGGACATGGCGGAGGACTTCACCTGCTGCGTCGGCTCGGGCATGGAGAGCCACGCCCTGCACGGCGACGGCCTCTATTACGAGTCCGGGGACACCCTCTGGGTCAACCTCTACGCGCCGTCGACCGCCGAGTGGCGGGCGGCCGGCGTCCGCCTGACGATGGCCACGTCGTTCCCGGAAGGGACGGACGCGGCCCTCTCGGTCGCGACCGCCAAGCCCCGCCTCTTCACCGTCGCCCTCAGGCGCCCGGCCTGGGCGGGGGAGGGCTTTGCGGTCAAGGTCAACGGCAAGGCGGTGAAGGACCCGGCCCCGGCCGGCTCCTACGTCCGCGTCACACGCAAGTGGCGGACGGGCGACCGCGTCGAGCTCGCCCTGCCCAAGTCGCTCCGCCTCGAGCCGCTCCCGGGGGCGCCAGGAAAGGCGGCCGTCCTGTGGGGTCCTCTCGTCCTGGCCGGAGACCTGGGGCCCATCCCGCCGCGCCAGCCCCGCGACGAGGCCGTCGCGACGGCCGGGAACGCCTCCCGCTGGCCCTCGACGCCGGTCCTGGTGACGGACGCCGCGTCGCTCGCCGATTGGATCGTCCCCGTCGCGGGACGTCCCGGCGTCTTCAGGACCGCGGGCGCCGGCCGCGACCGGGACGTCGACCTCGTCCCGTTCTATCGCCTCCACCGGCGCGTCTATGCCGCTTATTGGGACATCCTGACGACGAAAGAATGGACGGAGCGGGCCGCGGCGATGAAGGCCGCCGAGGAGGCCCGCCGGGCCCTCGAGGCCGCCACCGTCGTCTTCGTCCAGCCTGGGCAGATGCAGTCCGAGCGGGACTTCAATATGCGGGGAGGGAAGACAACGCCCGTCCAGGCCCGCGGCCGCTACGGCCGACGGGCCGCGGACTGGTTCTCGTTCGACCTCCCCGTCGATCCGGCGGCCCCGTTGAAGCTCGTCGTCACCTACACCCGCGACGAGCGGGCCGACCGGGCCTTCGCCGTCCTTGTCGACGGCCGGAAATTGGGTGAAGAGCGCATCCCCCGTCGGGCCCCGCAGGAGAAGGAAGGGTACTTCGACGTCGCCTACGACCTTCCCGCCGAGACCGTGGCCGGCAAGAACAAGGTCACGGTCCGCTTCGAGGGGCTCGACGGCCGCGAGACGGGGTCCGTGTTCGGCATCCGCGTCGTCCGGAAGTGACCGGCGGAGGGAGCCGTTACCGGGGAGCGGATCGGGCCCGGTCCCCGCACCCATCGGCCGGCCCTGCGCTCAAGGCCCTGGTCGGCATCCCGGGCAGCAGAAGGAAGAGGTCCTTGTAGTCCCGCCGGACCAGGTCGATCTTGCCGGGCGCGTCGCCCTCGAGCCGGATGGGCAAGTGGGCCAGGGCGATGTGATCGACATCGAGACCCTCTTCGAGGAAGCGGGCGCAGTTCGGCTCGAGCGGATACCAGTAATGGACGACGGCCAGGTCGAACCGGGCGTCCTTGAGACCGAAGGCCTGGAAGACATCGCATCTCCCGTTGGGGTCGCCTTCGTGCCAGACGCGCCGACCGCCGGTCTCGAGGAGATACATGAGGTTCATCGGGACGTCCCGGTCGCCGCTGTGAAGCGTGCGGCAGGCCGTGACGGCGACGCCCTTGACGCTCAGGACCCTCGTTTCTCCGACCCCGAGGCCGATCGAAGTGACGCGCGGCCCGATCCCCGGCCAATCCGGGGCCGCTCGGCGCATGGCCTCGACCGCGTCCGAGGGGGCCAGGAGCGCGGCTTCCGGCCTGGCTTCCAGGTAGCGGACGGCCAAGCCGGGGTCGAAATGGTCGGGATGGTCGTGGGTGACGAGGACGAGGTCGATGCCGTCGAACGGCGCCGCCCCCTTCATGATCCTGTCCAGCGTTTCCGGCTCGGGGGCCCGGTAATCGGGATGGGGCTTGTCGAAGAGCGCGTCGATAAGCACCTTGGTCTCGCCGAAGCTCACCAGGACGCCCATGTTGGCGATAGGGGTGAGGCTGAGGGGGCTCGCGGTCCGGCCCGGGGGGCCGGACGGTCCCGCCGCCGGCGCCTGGCCCGACAACCCTAGGGACGACAGGATGACGACGCCGCCCCAGACGGTCCGCCATTTCGATATCGATCGCATCGGACGCCTCTCCTCTCAGATCCGGGGGAAATCCTTGACCGTCCGCTCGGTTTGGATGTTCCCGGTATGGGTCGTGCCGCGGGGCTCGACGACCAGGACGTGGACCTCCTCGCCGGGCCGCGTCCGGGGAGAGTGCGCGACGCCGCGGGGCACGAGGATGATCTCCCCTTCCCGGACGGGGACGCTGCGGTCACCGAAGCACATCTCCATGGCGCCTTTGACGACGTAGAACAGCTCGTCGGCCTCCTCGTGGACATGCATCACGAAATCCCCCTCGAGCTTGGATAGGTACACCTGCAGGGTGTCCCCTTCGGCGATGAGGTGGGGATGCCATTGTTTCGAGAACAGGGCGAGCTTCTGACGGAGATCGATCGCTTCCATGGGGCTCATTTCCTTTCCAGGCCGGCCTTCCCGGCCTCGAGCTTGGCTTTGACCTCGGCCGCGACCTTGTCGGCAGCGAATGAGAAGTGCATCTGGACGATGAGCCAATTCCCGTCCCGCTTCTCCAGGACGCCCGTCCAGCGGGTGTCCTTCCAGCCGGTCGGCTTGCCGTCCCATTCGGCCAGGTCGTCGAGCAGGCACGACCACCAGGCGGCGTCGCCCGCCCGCGAGACGCCGATCCTCATGTCCCGGATCTCGCATGCCGTCGCCTTGAAGCGCGGGTCCATCCAAAAGTCGAAGTTCTTGACCATCTGGCTCCAGCCGACCTTGGCTTCGGACGTGGGGTTGAAGATGAACAGGCTCTCGTCGCGGACCATCGTGCTCTCGAGGAGCGCCCGGTCCTTGGTCAGCGCCCAGCCGATGTTGTCGCGGACGACCTTCTCGATGACCGCCTTCTCATCGCGCCGGGTCTTCAGGACGTCGATGACCTTGGCGCTGACCCAGTAGGCGTGGCTCTCGCCGCCGCGCTGGCTGAGGAAGAACAGGTACTTGCCGTCGGCCGTGACCATGGGGCACAGTTCGATCGACGGGCTGTTGACCTCGGGCCCCATGTTGAACGGCGCGCCCCAGGCTCCGTCCGCCTCCCGGAAGCTCACCCAGAGGTCGAACTGGCGCGAGAACAGGAGATAGCTCCCGTCCGGGGCGATGAAGGGCGTATCGTCGATCTCGGCGGTGTTGATCGGGTCGCCCAGGTTGACGGGCTTTTCGTAGGCGCCGTCGGCGAAACGGGCGACGTAGATATCGCTGAGCCCGCGGCTGTCGGGCGGCCGTCCCGCGAAATAGAGGTCGCCCTCGCGGTCGAGCGAGAACTGCCAGTGTTTGTCGACGGCGTTGACGTTGGGGTCGAAGGGCCGGGGTTGGCCCCATCCGCCGGGCGTCCGGTCGACGGACCAGACCTTCTCGCTCCCTGGCTGGGATTCCCCCGGCAGGGGGCGCCGGGAGAGGAAGTAGAGACGCTTCCCGTCGGCCGAGAAGAAGGGGACATCGTCCTCGCCTTTGGGGCCCGAGAATGGCGCCCAGTCCGGGGCCGTCCAGCGGCCGCCGACGCGCCGCATCACGAGGAGGCCGCCCCGGGAATAGACCTCTCCCGGAAAGGACATCATCGGGGCCCACCAGACCTCGTTCCCGTCCGGCGAAAAAACGGCCGTGCTATGGAGCCCCCAGGTCGACGAGATGATCCCCGGGGCGAACAGCTCGGGCTTGTCGGCCGGCGGCGTCTGGCCCAGATAGTCGCCTTCGAGGCGGGGGAACCGGGTGGCCGCTCGGTCGGCGCCCTTGGCGGCCAGCAGGTCCGCCGCGGGGGCCATGCCTCGCTCCCGGGCGACGTTATAGGCGGTCTGGCCCATGAGCGTCCGGGCGTCGATCGAGGCGCCGCGCTCGATGAGGGTCCGGGCCGCCTCGACGCGGCCGTCCCGGGCGGCGAAGTGGAGCGGTGTCCAGCCGAAGCGGTCGGCCTTGGCGGGGGAGAAGCCCTTGTCGATGAGCAGGCCGACGATCTCGACCGAGCCGCCGGCCGCGGCGGCCTGCAGCAGCCGGCCGCCCTGGGGATCGAGGGCCCGGAGGTCCTGGCCCGCCGCCGTCAGCCGGCGGAAGAGCCGGGCCAGGCCGTTCGATACGGCCTCCTCGAGCAATCCCGACCAGTTCCGACCGCTCTCCGGCACCTTGGCTCCGCGCTCGAGAAGCAGGTCGACGAATTCCGTCTTGCCCCGCCAAGCGGCGAGCTCGAGGGCGGTCGAACCGTTCTTGTCCGCGGCGTCGATGTCTGCGCCGGCGTCGAGGAGGAGCCGGGCCGTCGCCGCTTGGCCAAGTTCGCGGGCGCAGAGGACGAGGGCGGTCCGGCCGTAATCGTTCTTCGCTTCGAGAGGCGCGCCCTTCTTCAGCAGGGCCGCCGCGGCCTCCGGGCGGTCGTTCGCGGCGGCGGTCATGAGCGCCGTCTCGCCGGCCGGCGTCGCGGCCCCGGGCTCGGCGCCCTTGTCGATCAGGTACTCGATGAAGCCGGCGTCGCGGCCGTAGGCGGCGTAGTGGAGGAGCGTCCGTCCTTGCCCGTCGCGGGCCTTGACGAGTTGCGGCGACTTCTCGACCAGAGCTTTGACGGCCGCGGCGTCGCCTTTCCGTATCAGGTCGAAGGCCTCCTGGGGCAGGGCCGGGACGGCCAACGCCAGGAGGAGGGTAGGGACCACGAAAGGTATTCTCATCGCGGGCCTCCTCTCGTCCTATCGATGAAGACGCTCGAGCCGGGGACTTCGTTTAGGGCCGGCAGTCTCCCTTACCCCTGCGACAGCAACTTTCGGGCCAGGCCGCTTCTCGGGGACGTGAGGGCCGGGAACGTAAGGAAACTTGACCCGCGGCGGGAAATAATGACATTCCCGGCTCAATTCCTATATAATACATAGGAATATCGGCCTTAAGGCCGGAAGGAGTCCGCCATGAGACGAACGACCGCATTATTCCTCGCCGCCGCGGCCGCGCTCGCCCTCTTCGCCGGAGCGGCCCGGGCCCAGCCGGCCGGGTCCTGCTGCGCTTCGCCCGGCCTGACGCCCCAGGGCCAGGAGCCCGTCTTCCAGGACCTGCCCAAGTCCGGCAAGAAATGCTGGATCGGCGAGGTCAACTACTTCACCTGGGAGTTCGACAAGACGCCCAAGATGGGCACGGCCATCCTGATCGTGAAGCTCTACGACAAGGACGGGAAGCGCGTTTCCGACCTGGCCGTCACCGGCCGCTCCGACATGCCGTCCATGCGCGGCGCCCACGATTCGGGCGAGGTCGCCTTCAAGACCAACAAGGCCGGCGACTACCTCATGCCCGTGAGCATCGTCATGCCCGGGGACTGGGAGGTCCTGCTGACCTTCTCCCGCAACGGCATCGTCATCTTCCGGGGGCGCATCGCCTTCGATGTCTGACCCTGCCCGTCCCGGGAGGATTGTGACCGGGGGCGGGCGCCTCGCCGTCCGGTTGCTCCTGTTCGCGTCCCTGGCGGGGGGCCTGCGGGCCCAGGGCACGCTCCTTTACCTGGAGCTTCAGGCCGTCGCGGCCTATGACACGGCGTCACGGGAGATCGCGCTCTTCTCGCTCATGCCCGACGACGTCATGCAGAAGCCCAGCCTCGGTTTCGATCTCGTCAAGAGGTTCTCCGGCCGGACGCGCGACATCGGCCTGCTTGCGGTCCAGGCCCGGCTGGCCTACGACGAGGGGAGCGGGCGGGCGCTCGAGCCCCAGCTCTACAACGCCTACTTCCGCCTCAAGACGCGGACCTTCAACGTCTGGGCCGGGCACAGCCGCCCGGCCCTCGGCCTGTCCTCCGTCCTCGACAGCCACGCCCTGCTGCTGCCGGCCCCGGCCATGCTGGGCTTCGGCTACGACCGGGACTGGGGCCTCGGGATCGAGCGCGACTTCGCCTCCGGCGGCGTGGCCGTCTCGCTCACCGCCGGCAGCGGCATGGCCCTGCGCCTCCGCGGCAACTATCTCCTGGCCGCCCGCCTGTTCAAGGGCGTCCCGGCGCGCGACAACTTCAGCGTCGGGCTGTCCCTGGCCCGGGGGAACGTCCTCGAGACGATGGGCTACGCCCTCATGTCGGCCGACCCGGTCGCCTGGACCGCCGCCGCCATCGACGCGACCTACCTGTGGAGGAACTGGGAGCACCGGCTCGAGCTCCTCGTCGGCGACCGGGACGGGACCGGCGAGTTCCTGCTCTTCTGGCGCGCCGGCCTGGCCCTGCTCGACGAGGGCCGGCTCAAGATCGAGGCCCAGCCGGCCGTGACGCGTCGGGCCGGGGAATGGGACACGAACCTCGGCGCGGGACTGACCTATCTCCTGAACGCCGACCTCTCTGCCCGCCTCCTGGTCTTCCGCGACGGCGCGCGCCGCGGGGCCCGGGTCGCCGTCCAGCTCTATTATTACAAGGGGCTTTAGAAAGGAAGACGACATGACCGCCAAGACCGGCAAGGCCCTCGTCTCCGCGGCCGCGGCGCTCGTCCTGGCCGCGGCCCTCGCGCCGCTCCTTCGCGCGGCCGTCGGCTGCGACCTCAACGACCCGGACCGCGACGTCAAGCGGCTCTTCCCCGCGTCGACCGGCTACAAGACGCTCTACGCCTCCATCTCCCGCAGGGGCGGCGACGACCTCCTGCGCCGCATCGAGGCCCGCCTGGGCGACCGCTTCACCGGGCTTTTCGAGACCGCCGACGTCCCCTACACGATGTACGAGATCTACAAAGGGGCCGAGCTCATCGGCTACATCCACGGCGTCAATCAAAAAGGGACCTACGGCGGCCTGCAGGTCTTCCTGGCCCTCGACACGGCCGGCGTCATCCGCGGCTTCTATGTCCAGAAGCTGACCTCCAAGGCGGCCAAGGCTTTTCGGGACCCGGCCTTCGGCGATCCCTTCCTGGGCCTGAGCCTCGAGCAGTTCTACCGCTACGACGTCGTTCGCGGGATCGAGGACCCTCCGGGGCCCGTGGCCCGCATCGCCAATCCCGATCCCGGGTCCGAGAAGGACTTCCGGGCCATCCTGAGGGCGGTCAAGAAGAACCTCGTCCTGGTCGACGAGTTCCTCCTCGGCAACGCCCATCTCCCGTTCTTCAAAGGACAACCGTCATGACCAAAGTCTCCGTCTTCGCCGTCGCCTATAAGGGCCTCCTCCGCAAGCGGACCCGGAGCGCCCTGACCCTGCTCGGACTGGCCCTGGCCGCCTGGGTCCTGATCAGCTTGTTCGGCTTCAACCGCGGCTACGAGGCCTCCCTCAACAAGGACATCGACAACCTCGGCTTCCAGATGCTGGTCGTGGCCAAGGGCTGCCCCTACGAGGCGGCCACGCTCATGCTCAAGGGCGGCACGGGGCTCAAGTACATGGACCCGTCGATCGCCGCGGCGGTCGCGGGCGAGCCCGAGGTCGAGGGTGTGACGCCCATGCTGATGCAGGTCGTCTTCGACCCCAACAAGGGCGAGACGGGCGGCCTCGCCGCTTACCTCGGCGTCGACCCGGCGACCTTCCCCAAGCTCAAGAGCGCCCTGCCGTTCAAGGCCGGGGGCTGGTTCCGCGAGCCCGAGGCCCTCGAGGCCGTCTTCGGCTACGAAGTGGCCGAGCTCGAGCAGCGCGAGGTCGGCGACCTCTACCTCATCCCCGAGAAGGAGATCGAGGTCAAGGTCGTCGGCGTCCTCGAGCGGACCGGGACCCAGGACGACGGGACCATCTTCCTGCCCCTGGGCACCGTCCAGCAGGCATTCGACGTCCGCCAGCTGACCTCGATCGGCATCAAGGTCCGCAAGGACGCCGATATGAAGGCCTTCGAGGACAAGATGTACCGGCTGCCCGACGTCCAGGTCGTCAGCCTGAGCCAGGTCAAGACGACCATCATGACGCTCGTCTCGACAGCCCGGGTCCTGGTCTTTTCGATCGCCCTCATCGCCATCCTCATCGCCGTCATGGGCGTCGTCAACACCGTCCTCATGTCGGTCATGGAGAGGCGCCAGGAGATCGGCATCCTCAAGTCCATGGGCGCCCTGGCCGGCGACGTGTTCAAGCTGGTCTGGCTCGAGACGGTCATGCTCTGCGTCGCCGGCGGGCTCCTGGGCACGGGCCTGGCCCTGCTGACGGCCCGGCTGACCGACGTCCTGGTCCGGCGCCTCCTGCCGTACGCGCCGAGCGGCGGCCTGGTGGCCATCGACGCCGGGCTGGTCCTGACGACCCTGGGGGCGGTCACGGCCATCGGCCTGGCCAGCGGCGTCTACCCGTCCTGGCGGGCGGCCCGCATGAGGCCCCTCGATACCATCCGCAGCGAGGAGCAGTCGTGAGCGCCCGGCCGCCCTTCGCCATTGAGGCCGAGGACCTGCGCCGCGTCTATCGCCGCGGCACCGAGGAGGTCGCCGCGGTCGACGGCATCTCGATGACCGTCGGCCGGGGCGAGTTCCTGTCGGTCGTCGGCCCGTCCGGGTCCGGCAAGACGACCCTGGTCAACGTCCTCGGCTGCCTCGACAACCCGACCTCGGGCCGGCTGTCCCTCGACGGCCGGGCCGTCTTCGCCGACGGCCGGGGCCTCACGGAGGCCCGGCTGACCCGCGTCCGCCGCGAGGTCTTCGGCTACGTCTTCCAGAAGTTCTACCTCGTCCCGACCCTGACGGTGGTCGAGAACGTCGTCCTGCCCTTGACCTTCTACCGCAAGCCCGGCGCCGGCGCTGACGTCGAGGCGCTGCTGGCCCGTCTCGGCCTGGACAAGCGGGCCCGCCACCTGCCGGGCCAGCTCTCGGGCGGCGAGATGCAGCGCGTGGCCATCGCCCGGGCCCTCGTCAACCGGCCGGCCATCCTCCTGGCCGACGAGCCGACCGGCAACCTCGACACGGCCCGGAGCGAGGAGATCGGGGCCCTCCTCAAGGACCTCAACGCCCGGGAGGGGCTGACGGAGGTCCTGGTCACCCACAACCCCCGGCTGGCCGCCCTGGCCGACCGGACGGTCGAGCTGCGGGACGGGAGGATACCCTCGGCTTGACAGTCCCCCGGGGGAAAACTACAATCGGGCCACTTTTCGATAAGAGAGGGAAAATGGTCAACACCTTGGCCGAGCTCATCGTCCATTCCGTCAAGTCCTATCCCAAGCCCGATTTCATGCTCGTCAAGAAGGACGGCGTCTACACGCCCATTTCGACGGCGGAATTCGGGGCGGACGTCGAACACCTCGCCCTCGGGCTGCGCGCGCTCGGTTTCCAGCCGGGCCAGAAGCTCTGTCTCCTGTCCGAGAACCGACCGGCCTGGACCATGACCGACTTGGCCACGCTCTGCGCCGGCGGCCTGACCGTCCCGATCTACACGACCCTGGTGCCGGAGCAGATCCGCTACATCGTCGACGATTCGGACGCCACCATCGTCGTGGTCTCCAACGCCGATCACTGGAAGAAGGTCGAGCCCCTGCGGACGGTCCTGTCCAAGGTCCGGCACTACATCACCTTCGCCGAGACGGCCCCGGCCGGCGTCCTGACCCTGGCCTCCGTACTGGAGAAGGGCCGCGAGCTGGCCGCGAAAGAGCCGGACCTCTACGAGGCGATGGTGGCCCGGGTCAGGCCGGAGGACGAGGCCACGCTCATCTATACTTCGGGTACGACAGGCGTCCCGAAAGGCGTCATCCTGACCCATGACAACCTCGTCAGCAATATCCGGACGTCCGCGGAGATCATCCAGATCTCCTCCGAGGACACGGCCTTGTCCTTCCTGCCGCTGTCCCACGTCCTCGAGCGCATGGTCATGTTCACCTATCTCTACAAGGGTTCGACGGTGGCCTTCGCCGAGAGCGTCGAGGCCGTGGCCCAGAACCTCCTCGAGGTCCGGCCCCACATCATGGTCAGCGTGCCCCGCGTCTTCGAGAAGATCTACACCAAGGTCATGGACCAGGTCCTGGCCAGCCCGTCCCTGCGGCGGAAGATCTTCTTCTGGGCCCTCGGGGTCGGCAAGGCCGCCAGCGCGATCGAGCTGGCCGGGCGGCCCGTCCCCGGCGGCCTGGCCTTCCGGCGCCGGATCGCCGCCAAGCTCGTCTTCTCCAAGGTCATCGCCAAGACGGGCGGCCGGGTCCGGCTCTTCGTCTCGGGCGGGGCGCCCCTGTCGAAGGACATCGCCGAGTTCTTCTACGCCCTCGGCTTGACCATTCTCGAGGGCTACGGACTGACCGAGACGTCCCCCGTCATCTCCATCAACGCCTTCGGCGCCACCCGCCTGGGCACCGTCGGCAAGGTCATCCCCGGCGTCGAGGTCAAGATCGCCGAGGACGGCGAGATCCTGGCCCGCGGGCCCAACGTCATGAAGGGCTACTACAAGAAGGAGGCCGAGACCCGCGAGGTCATGGAGGGCGGCTGGTTCCACACGGGCGACATCGGACAGCTGGACGCCGACGGCTTTCTCGCCATCACCGACCGCAAGAAGGACCTCCTGGTCACCTCCGGCGGCAAGAACATCGCTCCCCAGCCCATCGAGAACCTGCTCAAGTCGAGCCCCTATATCACCAACGCCGTGGTCCTCGGCGACCGCCAGCGCTTCATCGCCGCTCTCGTCGTGCCGGACTTCGACAAGCTCCGGGACTACGCCAAGTCGCAGGGCATCCCGTTCGGGACGATCGAGGAGCTGTGCAAGGACCGGCGCGTCGTCGATTTCCTCAAGTCCGAGGTCGACCGGGCCACGCCTCAGCTGGCCTCCTACGAGCGGGTCAAGAAGATCGCCGTCCTGCACCGCGACTTCGACATCGAGAGGGGCGAGATCACGCCCTCCCTCAAGGTCCGCCGGGCCAACGTGACGAGCGAGTACCGGGACGCCATCGACGCGCTCTACCGGGAGGACGGCGAGGAGGGGCGGGACGACGGGACGATCGGGGGCTGAGGCGCCCCGCGCCTATTCGGCGGCGGGTGGCCCGGGCTTGACCGGCTCGGGCTTCTCGGTCCAATAGAGGATGCGGCCGCAGGCTTCGCACAGGATGACCGCGGTCTTGTCCCGGATCTCGTTCAGCATCTGCGGCCGGACCCGCATGTGGCACATGGCGCAGAAGTCGCCCGTGACGGGGGACAGGGCGGCCCCGCCCTTCTTCGAAGCGATGGCTTCGTAGAGCTTGAGCTGCTCGCGGGGGACGCGGGGCAGGAGGGCCTCCCGCTCCTTGGCCAGGGCGGCGTGCTTGGCCTCGGTCTCCTTGAGCTTGCCGTCGAGGACGAGCTTCTCCTTCTTGAGGACGTCCTCCTCCTGGGACTGCCGGTGGAGGGCGGCCTTGATCTCCTCCTCGACGTCGTCGGCGGCCAGCATCTCGGCGATGATGGCCTCCTCGAGGGTGTCGACCTTGCGCTGGGTCTCCTCGATCTCGTGGAGGAGCGAGGTGTATTCCTTGTTGGTCTTGACCTCGTTGAGCTGGCGCTTGTACTTGCCGATCTGGACCTTCAGGTCCTTGACCTCGTTCTCGAGGTCGCGGCGCGCCTTCTGGTTCTTGGCCATCTTGTCCTTGGCGTCGGCGACGAGCTGGGTGGTGGCCTGGATGCGCTTGTCGACGTCCTGGACGAGGCGGGGGATGCCTTCGATGACGAGGGCGGCGTTGCGGAGCTCGGTGTCCAGCTGCTGGAGCTGGATGATGAGGTCGAATTCGATGTCCACGTTCCGCCTTTCTTCGGGCCCTCGTCCCATGGGCCTACCAGGATTCGAACCTGGGACCTGCCGGTTATGAGCCGGTGGCTCTACCACTGAGCTATAGGCCCTCGGCCCCTTGTTATAGCAAAACCCCGCTGCGCCGTCAATGAACCGTGGCCGTTAGTGGTTGTTCGTGAACGATTTGAGCTTCCGGCTGCGGCTGGGGTGCTTGAGCTTGCGCAGGGCCTTGGCCTCGATCTGCCGGATGCGCTCGCGGGTGACCTTGAACTGCTGGCCGACCTCCTCGAGCGTGTGTTCGTTGCCGTCGCCGAGGCCGAAACGCATCTTCAGGACCCGGCCCTCGCGGTCGGTCAGGGACTTGAGGGCCTCCTCGATCTGCTCCTTGAGGTTGATGTGGATGACCGTGTCGGGCGGCGAGGGGATGAGCTTGTCCTCGATGAAGTCGCCGAGGTGGCTGTCCTCCTCCTCGCCGATGGGCGTCTCGAGGGAGATGGGTTCCTGGGCGATCTTGATGATCTTGCGGACCTTGCTGACCGGCATGTCCATCTTCTTGGCGATCTCCTCGCTGGTCGGCTCCCGGCCGATCTCCTGGACCAGGGCCCGGGACACCCGGATGAGCTTGTTGATCGTCTCGATCATGTGGACGGGGATGCGGATGGTCCGGGCCTGGTCGGCGATGGCCCGGGTGATGGCCTGGCGGATCCACCAGGTCGCGTAGGTCGAGAACTTGTAGCCCCGGCGGTACTCGAACTTCTCGACCGCCTTCATCAGCCCCATGTTCCCCTCCTGGATGAGGTCGAGGAACTGGAGGCCGCGGTTGCTGTACTTCTTGGCGATGGAGACGACCAGGCGCAGGTTGGCCGCGACGAGCTCCTTCTTGGCCTGGTCGCTGACCTTCTTGCCGGCCGTGATGGCCCGGACGGCCTTGCGCAGGGACTCCGGGTCGAGGCCGATCTCGGTCGTCAGGTGCCGCAGTTCGCGGTTGGCGTCGCGGACCTTCTGCTTCAGGACGGGATCGTCCTTCTTGCGCTTCTTGGCCAGGGCGGCGGCCCAGTCGTCGCGGGCGTCCTCGAGGTCGTTGATGGACTTCAGCCGGGCGCGCAGCTCGTCGATGATCTGCTCGCGGTGGCTCGAGCGGAGGTTGAGGTCGCGGATGTTGCGGCTGATCTGGACGATGATCCGGCCCCGGCTGACGAGGGTCTTGCGCTTCTCCGGCAGGCGGTCGAGCCGGCGGCTGAGCTCGCGGATCTTCTTGATCTTGGCCAGGATCTGCTTCTTCTTCTCCTCGAGCTTGCCCTCGGCCACGTCCTCCTCGGAGACGTCGAACATCTCCTGGATGACGAAGGGGTTGTCCTTGATGCGGTCCTCCAGGGCCAGGACCTCGTTGAGGACCAGGCGGGTCCGGCTGAGGGCCTTGATGATGCTCTTCTCGCCGCGCTCGATCTCCCGGGCGATGGCGATCTCGCCCTCGCGGGTCAGGAGCGAGATGTTGCCCATCTCGCGGAGATAGAGCTTGACCGGGTCGGTCGTCCGCTCCAGGCCGTGCGTCGAGACGAGGTCGGTCTTGCGGCGCTGGGGGACCATCTCCTTCTGCCGGGAGTCGAGGATCTTGATGCCGTAGTCGCCCATCGACGACAGGAAATCGTCGAAGTCCTCCTCGGAATCGAGGTCCTCGGTGAAGGTCTTGTCGATCTCCTCGAACAGCAGGTAGCCCTGCTTGCGGCCCTTGGAGATGAGCTGGGAGATCTCGTCCTTGTGGAGCTTATTGTCCGGAGCCACGGCGCGCACCTCTTCGTTCGTCGCTGAGATTTGGACGTTCCGTCATGTCGTTCCCTTCCCGTTCATTTCATCGACAGGAGCTGCTTGGTGACGTCCTGCTTCTGGTACAGGAGGTCCGGGATGATCTCCCGGTCCCCGTCCTTCTCGGCCCGGGAGATCCTCTGCTGGATGGCCTTGAGCCGGCCGAGGAGGCGGACCTTGTGCAGGGATTTCAGGCATTCCATGGCCTCGTCCAGGGTGCCCTGGGAGGCCTTTTCGAACAGGACCTGGGCCAATTGGGACAGCAGGGCCGGCGGGACCTTGCCCTGGAGGCTGGCGAAGCTCCAGTCCGCGTCGGTCCGGAAGCTCTCCAGGATGTGGCGGAAGACGGGCTCGCTGCGCAGCCCGTCGAAGACCTCGCCGTCGCACTCGGCGAAGACGTCCGGGGCCAGGGCCCGGTCGGACATCAGGATCTGGAACAGCCTCTTCTCGGCCGGGCAGAAGAGCCCGGAGTCGTCGGCGGCCTTGTCCGGGGCCTTCGGCGCGACGATGCTCCGCAGGAGCTCTTCGCCGACGCCGAGCTTGGCGCTGGCCCGCCGCAGGTACTCGCTCCGGGCGATGGGGTCGGGGACCTTCTCGATCTCCTTGACCACGGCCCGGGCGACCTTGGCCTTCTCCTCCGGGATGGTCATGCGGGCCCCGGCGGTCATCGCGTCGACCAGGAAGTCGAGCCCGCTGACGGTCTTTTTCAGCAGGGCCTGATAGCGGTCCCGGCCGTGCTTCTTGAGGAAGGCGTCCGGGTCGAGGCCGTCCGGCAGGACCAGGACCTCGACGTTGAGCCCCTTCTCGAATCCCAGGGGGACGGCCCGGGCCATGGCCGTCCGGCCGGCGCTGTCGCCGTCGTAGTTGACGATGAGCCGGGGGGCGAAGCGCATGGCCTGGGCCACCTGCCAGGGCGTCAGGGCCGTACCCAGGGAGGCCACGACGTTGGTGAAGCCGGCCTGATAGAGGGAGGAGAAGTCCGTGTAACCCTCGACCAGGATGGCCGCGCCCTCCTGGCGGACGGCGTCCTTGGTGAAGTTGAGGCCGTAGAGGAGCTTGCCCTTGGAGTACAGGGGCGTCTCGGGCGAATTCAGGTACTTCGGCTCGGCGTCGACGATCGTGCGCCCGCCGAAGGCGACGACCCGGCCGGTCAGGCTGAAAATGGGGAAGATGACCCGGCCCCGGAAGCGGTCGCGGTACTCTCCCGGCCGCGAGCCCGGCAGGACCAGGCCGCCCTTCTCGAGCAGGGAGACGGAGACGTCCTTGGCCTTGAAAGCGTCGAGCAGGGCCGTCCAGGCGTTCGGCGCGTAGCCGATCTTGAGGGTCTGGACCGTCTCGTCCGACAGGCCCCGCTTCCTAAGGTACTCGAGGGCCTTCTTGCCCTCCGCGGTGCCGTGGAGGTTCTTCCGGAAATAGGCCACGGCCAGCTCGTTGATCTTGAACAGCTTTTCCTCGAGCTTGAGGACCTCGGGCCGGACCCGCTGTTGGGCCGGCAGGGGGACGCGGTACCGTTCGGCCAGGCTCTTGAGGGCCTCGGGGAAGGTCAGGCTCTCCCGCTCCATGAGCAGGGAGAAGATGTCGCCCCCGGCGCCGCAGCCGAAGCAGTGGTAGAGCTGCTTGTCCTCGTCGACCGTGAAAGAGGGGGTCTTTTCGGTGTGGAACGGGCAGAGGCCGACCCATTTCCGGCCCCGGCGCTTCAGGGTGGTGTACTGTGAAGCGATCTCGACGATGGACGAGGCTTGCCTGACCTGGTCAATGATCTCCATGAATGCTTTCGGACCCGCGCGTTCTCATAGAATATAGGGACGGGGGGACACCTTGTCAAGGTGTTCAATCCATTATCTTTTCGGACGTCGAACGCCCGTTCCTATGCGCTAGAGATGATTGATCGAGCTGGCCAGGAAACCGGCCCCGAAGCCGTTGTCGATGTTGACCACGGCGACCCCGCCCGGACAGGCGTTGAGCATGGCCAGCAGGGCGGCCAGGCCATTGAACGAGGCCCCGTAGCCGACGCTCGTGGGGACGGCGACGACCGGCACCCGGACCAGTCCGGCCACGACGCTCGGCAGGGCCCCCTCCATGCCGGCGGCCACGATGACGACGCGGGCCCGGCGGACCCGCTCGTACTGGCCGAGGAGCCGGTGCAGCCCGGCCACCCCGACGTCGTAGATGCGGTCGGTCTCGTTGCCCAGGACCTCGGCGGTCACGGCGGCTTCCTCGGCCACCGGGATGTCCGAGGTGCCGGCGGTCAGGACGGCGATCGGGCCCTTGCCGGGCGGGGCCGGCGTCAGGACCCGGCTGACGGTCCTGGCGGCCTCGTTGTAGACCGCGCCCGGGAGCTTGGCCCGGACGCGGCTCCAGGCGGCCGGCTCGACGCGCGTGACGAGGAGATTGGCGCCCTGGTCCAGGATCTCCCGCGCGATGCGGGCGATCTGGGCCGGGGTCTTGCCCAGGCCGAAGACGATCTCGGGCGCGCCCTTGGCCACTTCGCGGTGGTGGTCGACCTTGGCGAAATCGAGGTCGCGGTAGGGATAGCCCTCGAGGAGTTCGAGGGCCTTGGCCGTCGAGAGCCGTCCGGAGCGGACTTTCTCCAGGATCTCTTCCAGGCGCTTTTTCACCCGACCATTCTACCACATTCGCAAAGGGGGACATGTACTTATTGTACGTGTCCCCCTTCCGGGACGAGATCGGGGACACGTACCGCGGGTACATGTCCCCGATCGAGGGCCACGGGGCCTTGTCAATGAGCGGCAAGTCGTGTAAAATAAGCGCAATTCATCACCAGTCGAGAGGAACAACCGTGCGCGAACAACGATCGAAAAAGGACGATTACCAGAAAGCCCTGACGGCCTTCGGGCAGGCCGTCAAGGAGTTCCAGAAGGGCGAGTTCGAGAAGGCCGCCGCCTCGTTCCAGGATTTCATCGCCAAGTTCCCGGCCGAACGGGAGATCGTCGACCGGGCCCGGACCTATATCGCCATCGCCCAGAAGAAGCCGAAGAAGGAGACCGTGGCGCTCAAGGGGTTCGAGGACCACTTCCGCCAGGGCGTGGTCAAGATCAATCAGGGCGACTGTCCCGGCGCCGTCAAGGTCCTGGAGAAGGCCCTCGAGTTCAAGGAGAACGAGGCGCTCGTCAACTACCTGCTGGCCGACGCCCACGCGCTGATGGGCCAGTCCGACGCCGCCCTCGACCTGCTCAAGAAGGCCGTCCAGAAGGACAAGACCTTCGCCGTCCTGGCCCAGAACGAGCCCGATCTCGAGCCGCTCTGGGAGGACAAGAAGTTCAAGCTCATCACCAAGCTCGTATGAAACGCGCCGCCGTCGTTCTTTTTCTGGGGGGAGAAGGGCGGACGGTCTTCCAGCCGGTCTTGGGCCGCCCGCTCGGGTCCTACGCCTTCGACGCCGTCCGCGAGACCGGGCCCGACGCCGTCGTCGTCATCTCGGGTCCCGATCCCGAAGGCCGGCAGGATTGGCAGGCGCTCGTCGGGGCCGTCGAGACCGGGCCTCCCGTGTTCTGGCTGGCCGGGGAGAAGCCGGCCCGCCGGTCCCGGCAGGCCGTGTTGAGGGCCCTCGTCACCGCCCGGCGCCTGCTCCAAAAATACCCCGACGCCGATATCGTCGCCGTCCCGGCCGACCGGCCGTTGCTGCGCGGCCGGACCCTGAAGGCCCTGCTTCGGGCCCATCGGGCCAAGGGCTCGGCCTTGACGTTCCTGAGCGGGCCGGGAGAGCTCGGGCTCTCCGACATTCTGGCCCTCAGGGCCGCGGACGTCTTCCCGCTCCTCGGGCCCCGGTCCGCCCCGCGCGTACCGGCCTCCTTCGACGACTTGGCCCTCCGCCTGACCCAGGCCGGCCGGCGGGTCGGTTTCTACGAGAGCCCGAACCCGGAGGAGGTCCTGCCGGCCGACGGCGGCCGTGCCGTCGCCCGCGCCGCCCGCGACCTCCGCCGGCGGAAGAACGAGGCGCTCCTCCGCCGCGGCGTCGTCCTCCTCGACCCGGAGTCGACCTGGATCGATTGGTCCGTCGGCATCGGCCCCCGCACGGTCGTCTATCCGTCCGTCGTCATCGAAGGCCCGACCCGGATCGGGGCCGACGGCGCGATCTACCCCCACGTCCATATCGTGGCCTCGACGATAGGGGCCCGGGTCAAGGTCCTGACCTCGACGGTCATGGAACAAACGGTCCTGGAGAACGACGTCCAGGTCGGCCCCTTCTCGCGCTTCCGGCCGAAGACGCGGGTCCGGGCCGGGGCCAAGGTCGGCAACTTCGTCGAGATGAAGAACACCGATTTCGGCCGCGGCTCCAAGGCCCAGCACCTGAGCTATCTCGGCGACAGCACGGTCGGAGAGGCCGTCAACGTCGGCGCGGGCACGATCACCTGCAATTACGACGGCCTGTCGAAGAACCCGACGCGCATCGGGGCCGGGGCCTTCATCGGTTCGGGCACGGAGCTGGTCGCGCCGGTCGAGGTGGGACGGGGCGCCTACGTCGCGGCCGGATCCACCATCACCACGAACGTGGCCGCGGGGGCGCTGGCCATCGCCCGGGCCCGGCAGGTCGAAAAGCCGGGCTGGGTCCTGGAGCGGGCCAAGGGCCGGAAAAGCGGCGGGGGGGGGCACAAACCATGAAACGCAGCGAGATCCGGCAATATTTCAAGAACGGCCGGGCCGTCGTCTCGCCCGGCACGTACGCCATCGTCAAGTCGCGGCGGGCCCTGGCGAACGCCTTCGCCGTCATCAAGGACGACCGGGAGACGACCTGCATCATCGAGGAGTCCAAGATCGGCGCCCAGAAGTTCCTCGGCTTCGACGGCGACTGGCGCCAGATCACCTTCGACATGGTCCTGCCCTTCAGCCTCATCGGCTTCATGGCCGCCGTTTCCGGGGCGCTGGCCGAAGCCGGGGTCAGCCTGTTCGCCGTCTCGGCCTACACGACCGACCACGTCTTCGTCAAGGACGCCAAGCTCGATGTCGCGGTCAAGGCCCTGGAGAAGCTGGGCATCGCCGTGCGCGTCGTCTGAGCCATGCCCGCCGTCCTCCGCCTGGCCGAGATCAAAGCGGCGCTGGCCGGGGTCGACCTCCTGCCGCTCATCGAGGCCGGCTTCGCCGCCTATTCCCGGGGCGAGGTCGTCGTGCCGCCGGTCGGCGAGCTCGTCTTCGACGACCCGCCGGGCGACGTCCACATCAAGTACGGCTACATCCGGCGGGACGACCACTACGTCGTCAAGATCGCCTCGGGCTTCCTCGACAATCCCAAGCGCGGCCTGCCGTCGGGCGACGGCCTCATGCTCGTCTTCAGCCAGCGGACGGGCCTCCTCGAAGCCGTCCTCCTCGACGAGGGCTACCTGACCAACGTCCGGACCGCGGCGGCCGGGGCCGTCGTCGCCCGATACCTGGCCCCTCGCGAGGTCACCGCCGTCGGCATCCTCGGCGCCGGCGTCCAGGGCCGGATGCAGCTCGAATGGCTGCGGCGGGCGCGGCGCTTCGACCGGGCCGTCGTCTGGGGCGTCGACGAGGCCGAGCTGGCCGCCTACCGCCGCGACATGGCCGGTCCGGGTCTCGAGATCGCGACCACGCTCAAGGCCGAGGAGGTCGCCGCCGCGGCCAACCTCATCGTCACCTGTACGCCGGCCACGGCGCCCCTCCTGCGGGCCGAGTGGATCCGCCCGGGGACTCACATCACGGCCATGGGCTCCGACACGGCCGCCAAGCAGGAGCTCGATCCCGCCATCCTGGCCCGGGCCGACCGGATCGTCGTCGATAGCCTCGCC
Organism: Candidatus Aminicenantota bacterium; assembly: GCA_017999365.1. GTDB lineage: Bacteria > Acidobacteriota > Aminicenantia > Aminicenantales > Saccharicenantaceae > RBG-16-66-30. The sequence goes on along the minus strand of JAGNLW010000003.1, from coordinate 116,263 downwards.
CAGTCGGAGCTCCGCGGCGAGGTCTACAGGGCGGTGGCGGCCGGCGCCATCGGCCGGGACCGCCTGATCGAGCTGGGCCGCGTCGTCGCGGACCCCGCCCTGGGGCGCGCCTCGGACGCCGAGACCACCGTGGCCGACCTGACCGGCGTCGCCGTTCAGGACATCCAGATCGCCAAGGCCGTCCTGGCCGCGCTCAGCGCTCCGGCTCGGGCCTGACCACGGCCGTCCGGGTCATCGACCGGCCGGCGGCCTCGAGCGTCACCCGGTATTCCCCCGGCGGGACGAGGACCGGCCTTCCGAACCCTTCGGCCGGCGCGCCGCCGGCGGGCGCCGGTTTCGCTGCCGGCGGGCGCCTCATATCCCAGACGACCGAGTGAAGGCCGGCCGTCGCCGGACCCTCGAGCGTCGCCAGGGACTCGCCGCCGGCGCCGGTGACGCGGACGACGGCCTTGTCCTTGGGCCCGAGGGAGGTCTTCAGAGAATAGCGGATGACGACGCCGGCCGGCTCGTTGGGGGCCTCGAACTTGCGGTCGCCGTCCGAGCCCTCCAGCCGGTTCCGCCGGGCCCGCCATTGGACCTTGGGCTCGACCTCGAACAGGAACGCGTCCGCGGCGAAGTAGGCCTCGTCCATCTGTTGGAGGGCCGAGACATCGGCGACGAAGAGGCCGCGGCCGTGGCTGGCCGCGACGAGGTCGTTCGCCCGCGGGTGGATGAGGAGATCGTGGACGAGGGCGTTCGGCGGCAGGCCGGCGCCGAACGGGCGCCAGGACCGGCCGCCGTCGATGGCGGCGAAGACGCCCGACTCCGTCCCGGCGAAGAGGAGGCGCGGATTGCGGCGGTCCTCGGCCAGGGCGTAGACGGTGCCCTCGGGCAGGCCGGCCGTGACGGCGGTCCAGGTCGACCCGAAGTCCTCCGTCATGAACACGAACGGGCGGTAGTCGTCGCGGTGCCAACCGGCTTTGGCGACGTAGGCGCGGCCGGCGGCGTGGGCGGAGGCGACGACCCGGGTGACGTAGTATTCCTCCGGGGCCCCGGCGGCCGTCAGGGCGGCGGTCACGTCCCGCCAGGTCCCTCCGCCGTTGCGCGTCAGTTGGACCTTGCCGTCGTCCGAGCCCGTCCAGATCAGGCCCGGCTCGAGGGGCGACTCGGCGATCGAGGTCAGGGTGCAGAACTCGATGTTCCCGGCCAACTTGACCGGATCGCCGGTCGTCAGGTCGGGCGAGATCTCCCGCCAGGTCTCGCCGCGGTCGAGCGACCGGAGCAGGACCTCCGCGCCGAGGTAGACGATGCGGCTGTTGTGGGGCGAGAGGGCGATCGGCGCGGTCCAGTTGAAGCGGTAGGGCGCCCGTCCCGCCGCCGGGCGGGGGCGGATGGAGCGGGCCAGTCCCAGCTTCTGGTCGACGCGCTGGATGGCCCCGTTCTGCGAGGCGTTGTAGAGCCAGCGGGAGTCCTCCGGGTCGACGACGTTGACCATGCCGTCCCCGCCGCCGACCGAGACCCAGTCGTCGCGGGTGATCGTGCCGGAGGGGCCGTTGGAGGGGACGCGGATCGAGCCGTTGTCCTGGAGCCCGCCGTAAATGTTGTAGGGCTCGTCCATGTCGACGCCGACGGCATAGAATTGGGCCAGCGGCAGGTGGTCGAAGGCGTCCCAGGTCCGGCCGAAGTCGTAGGAGATGGCCAAGCCGCCGTCGTGGCCGAGGATGATGTGGCGGGAATCGGCCGGGTCGATCCACAGGGCGTGGTGATCGACGTGGACCGAACCGGCCAGGTTCTCAGGCCCCTTGGCGCCCCACGTCCGGCCCCCGTCGAGGGAGCGGAAAAGGGGCGTGTTGGGCACATAGACGACATCCTCGTCGTTGGGATCGACGTAGATCTGGCCGTACCACTTGCCGCCGCCGATGGGCTGGCCGTCCGCGTTCCTCTTCGTCCAGGTCTCGCCGCCGTCCTCGGAGCGGTAGACCTCGCCGCCGATCCGGGGCGGGGAGGCGGGCCGGCCGGCCGCGGCGGCGGCCGCGGCCCGCTTGGCTTCCTCGGCCGTCGGCGGGCGGAGGTTGGCGTTGTCGATCGTGGCGTACATGACGTCCGGCGACTTCGGCGAGACGGCCAGGCCGATGCGGCCGAGGTCGCCCGCGGGCAGGCCGCCGGCGAGCTTCCGCCAGGTCCGGCCGGCGTCGGTCGACTTGTAGACGGCCGAGCCCGGCCCGTAGTCGTCGAAGTTCCAGGGCCGGCGGGTCTTGTCGTAGGCCGCGGCGAAGACCGTGTCGGGGGCTCCCGGCCGGAGGACGACCTCGACGACCCCGACGCGGTCGCCGAGATCGAGGACCTTGGCCCAAGACCGGCCGCCGTCGACCGTCTTATAGAGGCCCCGCTCGGGGTTGGCGCTGAAGTGATAGCCGAGGGCGGCGACGTAGACGGTGTCCGGGTCCGCCGGGTGGATGGCGATGCGGCCGATGTGGCGCGTCCGCTCCAGGCCCATGGCCGTCCAGGTCCGGCCGCCGTCGACCGACTTCAGGACGCCGAAGCCGCGCAGGGGGATGCGCCCGGAAGCCGGGTCGCCCGTGCCGACCCAGATCGTCCGCGGGTCCGAGGGCGCGACGGCGAAGTGGCCGATGGGGACGTTGCCGGCGTCAGGCAGGAGGGACTCGAAGGTCGTCCCGTTGTTGACCGTGCGCCACAGTCCGCCCGTGGACGGCGCGATATAGAAGGTGAACCGGTCGGACGGGTGGGCCGCGACGTGGAGGATGCGCCCGCACTGGCGGGCCGGGCCGATGGCCCGATAGACGAAGGCCCGGGACAGGGCGTCGTCGAGCGGCCGGGCCGCCGCGGCCTTGGCCGGGGCTTGGGCGGGGGCGGGGGCCGGGCCGGCGGCGGCCAGGATCAGGACCAGGATGACCAGGAAACGTCGGCGCATGGGCACCTCCGGAGGCCGGGATGGGCGGTTCAGAGATATTTGCGGACGACGGCTTCCATCTCGGGCATCCGCCCCTCCATTTCGGCCACCATCTTGAACTGGGTCCGGGCCCGGTCGAGGTTGTGGCCCTCGCGGCGGATCTTGAAGTAGACGTCGCCCTTGAGGTGGTCGGTCAGGAAGCGGATGCCGCACTCGAGCGTCAGGAGCTTGGCCGAGAAGGCCAGGCGCTCGGTCTCGGCGGGAACGAGGAAGTCGCGGGCCGCGTCGAGGTAGCCGGCGGTCAGGCGGTCGAACAGGCCCAGGTCGAAGCCGACCAGGGCCAGGTCCCGCTCGTCCTCGGCGGCCGTGGCCGCGCCCAGGCGGACGGAGTCGCCGAAATCGTAGAGGACCGAGCCCGGCATGACCGTGTCGAGGTCGATGACGCAGACGCCCTCGCCGGTGCGGTCGTCGATCATGACGTTGTTGAGCTTGGTGTCGTTGTGGGTGACGCGCTCGGGGATGAGCCCCGAGGCCAGGCCGTCGACGACCACGCCGGTGTCCTTCTCGCGTTCCAGGACGAAGGCGATCTCGGGCCCGACGCCGGCCGCCCGGCCGAAGGCGTCGGCGGCCAGGGCCTCCCGGAAGGCCGCGAACCGCCGGCGGGTGTGGTGGAAGTCCGGGATGGTCTCGTGGAGCCGGCCGCCGGGCAGCGTGGCCACCATCTTCTGGAAGTCGCCGAAGGCCTTCGAGGCCGCGTAGACGTGCCGGATGTCCTCGACCCGGTCGTAGGTCCGGGCGCCGCCGATGTAGCGGAACATCCGCCAGTAGGTCCCTTCCGGGGTCCGGTGGTAGGTCCGGCCGTCGCGGGTCGGGACGATGGTCAGCGTGCCGCGCTCGGGGTCGCCGCCGCCGGCGACGATGCGCTCGCGGGCGTAGCGGGTCACCCGCTCGATGTTCTCCATGAGCCGCTCGGGCTCGCGGAAGACGAGGTGGTTGATGCGCTGGTTGACGTACTTGACCCGCCGGCCGCCGTCGTCGAACTCGGAGCAGTAGGTGTCGTTGATGTGGCCGGAGGGGATGGGACACGAGGAGATCCAGGTCCCGGGGCAGTCGAAGGCGGCGCAGATGCGGTCGAGTTCGGGCAACGGCTTCGCGTCCATGGTCAACCTCGGCTCGGTCTCTCCCGGCCCCCCGCGGGTCGGGCGCCCATTCTATAGAAGGCGGCGGCCGCCTGTCAACGCGGGTGCTAACGCGGGTTTCAGCGCGGCCGCCCGCCCGAGGGGGCCCGTCCGCCGCCCCTTCCGCCGGAGGGCCGGCGCCCGCCGGGGCCGTCCGCCCGCCCCCCGCCGCCGCGGCGTCCCGAAGGACGGCCGCCCCGGCGGCCCGAGGGCCGCCGCCGGTCGAGGTCCTGGCCGGCCAGCCGCTCGAGGCTCATGTCGCGGACGAACATGTCGGGCGTGACCGGGAACTCGGGGATCTTCTGGCCGATGAACTTCTCGATGGCCTCGAGGTGGTCGGCCGTCTTCTCGCTGGCCAGGGTGATGGCCAGCCCCGTCGCGCCGGCCCGGGCCGTCCGTCCGATGCGGTGGACGTAGTTCTCGCAGTCCTGGGGGATGTCGTAGTTGATGACCATCTCGAGGTCGTCGATGTGGAGCCCGCGCGAAGCCACGTCGGTGGCCACGAGCATGGGGAAGCGCCCGGCCATGAAGTCCTCGATGATGCGCAGGCGCTCGCTTTGGGCCAGGTCGCCGCTGAGGAAGTTGGCCTTGTAGCCGTTGGCCTGGAGCTGTTTCGCGAGCATGAAGGCCGTGTGCTTCATGTTGGTGAAGATGAGGGCGTTCTTGGGCGCCCGCCGCTGGAGCAGGCCGAGCAGGAGATTGAGCTTGATGTGGCTGCCGACCCGGTAGAGCTCCTGCGAGATCGTGTCCACGGTCAGCTGCTCGGGCGTGACCTCGATGAAGACCGGGTCGTGGAGGTAGGCCTGGGCGACCCGCTGCGACAGCTTGTTGAGGGTGGCGCTGAAGAGCATGCTCTGGCGGTGCTCCCGCTCCGGCATCTGCTTGACGATGTCCCGCAGGTCGGGCAGGAAGCCCATGTCGAAGAGCCGGTCGGCCTCGTCGATGACGAGGAAGCCGCACTCCTTGAAGTTGAGCCGCTTCTTCTCGGCCAAGTCGAGCAGCCGGCCCGGCGTGCCGATGATGATGTCCGGTCCGGCCTTGATCTGGTTCAGCTGGACGGTGTAGCCGACGCCGCCGTAGAAGCAGCCGATCTGCAGGCCGATGGCCCGGTTGAGGAGCAGGGCCTCGCCCTCGATCTGGACGGCCAGCTCGCGGGTCGGGACGATGATGAGGGCCTTGCGCCGGGAGCTCTTGGAGTGCTTCAGCAGGTGCGAGAACAGGGTGATGAGGAAGGCGGCCGTCTTGCCGGTCCCGGTCTGGGACTGGACGGCCACGTCGCGGCCCTTGAGCGATTCGGCCAGGGTCCGCTCCTGGACGGGGGTCAGGTCGGTGTAGCCCCGGTCCGCGATGGCCCGCTGGAGCCTGGGATCGAGGTCGAGTTCGGTGAAACGCATGTCAGTTCCTTCTTGGACAGGGGGTCATTCCGGGGAGGGGATCTCCCGGGGGAGTGATCTTACGGGCGGGATAAGTGTCCGCGTCGCGTCCGTCCTGGTGTTCGGATAAGGGGCCATCATACCACAGGATCCCCGGCCGGCTCAAGGCGCCGCCTTGACAACCCCCCGGGCTTGCCTTATTTTCTCTACTCCCATGAGCGCCAAGAGCATCCGTTCCCTGGTCCGGAGCTGGGAGACCGTCCGTTTCGAGCTCCTCAAGGGACGGATCTCGGACCTGCCCCTGGCCGTCGAGGGCTCTCCCCTGGAGCGGTACGTCCGCCGCCTGCGCCGGGAGATGGACCTCCGGGGCTTCCTGTTCAAGCCCGACGTCTACCTGACGGACGCCTGGGGCTGCCCGGACCGCTCCCCGGTCATCGGCGTCCCCTTCTACCTGGCCGACCCCCGGCTGGCCCGCATCGAAGAGGAGCAGACGGGCGAGGTCGAGGACCCCCGGACGATCATGATGCTCCTCCGCCACGAGGCCGGCCACGCCGTCAACTACGCCTATCGGCTCTGGCGCCGGCCGAGCTGGGGCGAGGTCTTCGGCCGCTTCACCAAGCCCTACCGGGATTCCTTCCGGCCGGACCGCATGAGCCGGAACTACGTCCGGCACATCGCCGTCTACCCCTACGGCCGGACCTACGCCCAGAAACACCCCGACGAGGACTTCGCCGAGACCTTCGCCGTCTGGCTGACCCCGCGTTCGTCCTGGCGGCGGAAGTACCGCAACTGGCCCGTCATCCGCAAGCTCCTCTACGTGGACGGGCTGATGAAGGAGATCCGGCGCAACGTCCCCAAGACCCGCCGCGGCCTCCGTCTCCGGCCCGCCGACCGCATGAGCCTGACCCTGGCCGAGCACTACGGCAAGAAGGCCGAGCGCTTCCGCCGTGACGCCCGTGGCTACGTCGACGACAGCCTCCGCGAGGCCTTCCCCGTCTCCCGGGGCCAGGTCCTCCGGCCGGCGGCGGGGCTGTTCAAGAGGTACCGCGAGCGGCTCGTCGAGCGGGTCGTCCACTGGTCCGTGCTGACGCCGGCCGAGGCCGAGGTCCTCGTCCGCAAGCTCGAGGCCCGGGCCTCGGCCCTGGGGCTGAGCTACCGGCCCGGCGCGGAAGGGGAGAGGCTGATGGACGTCGTCTCCCTGGTCATCGCCCTGGCCCTCGATTACGCCTACACCGGGCGCCTCACCGGCTGACCGGCGGGCTCGCGCCGGTTAGCGGCCGCGGGCCAGCCCGGACGTGCCGGGATTGAAGATCGGCAGGCGCAGGTCGTAGGGAGGGCCGTCGAAGGCGGCCTTGACGATCGTCTGGAGCATGTGGGGGTAGTCGATGCCCGCCTGCTCGGCCGACCTGGCCAGCCCCATGCCGCTGTCGAGGCAGGGATTGCAGTTGACCTCGAGGATGACCGGCTGGCCCTCCTCGTCGAGGCGGATGTCGACCCGGCCGTAGCCCCAGCCGCCGACGGCCCGGAAGGCCTTGGCCGCCGTCCGGCTGATGAGGGCCGTGAGCGAGGCGTCGACGCGGGCCGGACAGATGACCCGGGTCCGCTTGTACTCGACCGAGGTCTCGACCCATTTGGCGGCGTAGGACATGATCGGGGGGATGGCCCGGGGCAGGCGCGAGTAATCGACCTCGGCCAGCGGCATGACCTGGATCTTCCGCCCGCCGAGCAGCCCGACGTTGAACTCCCTCCCCCGCAGGAAGTGCTGGACGAGGGCCGGCTGCTTGTAGGTCCGCAGGATCTCCCGGGATTTGGCCTTGAGGGCCGTCTTGCTGTGGACGACCGAGTCCCGGTCGAGGCCGATGCCGGCGTGCTCCTGGGCGGCGTGGACGATGACGGGGAAGATCCACTTGTGCTCGTCGACGTCCGAGAGCCGTTCGACCAGGGCCGTCGAGGGCGGGATGGGCAGGCCGGCGCCCTTGAGCAGGCTGAGGGACATGTACTTGTCGCGGCTGAGGCCCAGGGCCAGGGCGGGGGAGCCGGTCATGGGATAGCCGAGCATGCGGATGAAGGCGGCCACGCGCATCTCGTAGAGGGCGCCGTGGACGACGTCGTCGTACTGGTTGAAGACGACGTCGGGTTGGAGGCGGTGGAGCTGGCGCTGGAGGACCGACAGGTCGCCCGCGAGCGGCAGGACGACGACCTCATGGCGGAGGCGGCGCAGGCCGCGGGCGATGCCGCGGACCATCTGGCGGAGGTAGTGGAGGCTGCCGGTGTCGGACTTCTCGTCGGGCGCGGAGTCCGTGAAGGCGTTGTAGACGAGAGCGACGCGGAGTCTCTTCATGTTGCGGACCCGGCGCGCGAACGGGGTACTTCTTCGCTCAAGCCGACCTCCTCCACCGAAGGGCGGATCCGGGGCGCGATCCTGGGGGGATTGTAGAAAAAAAGACGGCGGGGGTCAAACCGGAGCGGTCCGGTCCGGCCCCCGCCGGTGAGGGCTTACCTGTCGGCGAACGCGTAGACGGTCAGGAAGCCGTGCTGGCTGATCTTGGCGATGAGCTCGCCGCTGACCTTCTCGACGCTGTCGCTCGGCTGGTGGTAGTCGGCGGTCATGGCCGCCATGTAATAGACGTAGGGGACCTTGACCGCGGCGAACGAGGAGTGATCGGAGCCGCCGCCGCCGGCGCCCAGGGCGTTGAAGCGGAAGGCCAGGTCGAGCCCGACGTACTGGTTCATCTCGCGGGCGATGTCGGCGAAGGGCGTGCCCTCCGTCAGGTTGACGCTGACGAACCAGGGGGCGCGGACCTTCTTGACGATCTCCTCGGCCCCGGGGACGCTGTAGGCCCGCATGGTCCGGGCCAGGGTCTCGGCGTCGTAGGGCCGGCTGATCATGTCGTAGTTGAGGTAGCCGACCGTCTTGGCGATGGGGAAGACGGGATTCTGGGCGTAGTAGCGCGAGCCGAGCAGACCCTCCTCCTCGCCCGTCCACAGGGCGAAGATGACGGTCCGCTTGGGCTTGACCGGGCTGGCCGCGATGGCCTTGGCGATGTTCAGGACGCCGACCGAGCCGGAGCCGTTGTCGTCCGCGCCGTTCCAGACGTAGCCGTCCCAGGCGCCGTTGTGGTCGTAGTGGGCGCCGACGACGAAGTACTCGTCCTTGAGCTTGGGATCGGAGCCTTCGATGAGGCCCAGGACGTTGGTGCCCCGGACGAGGGCCGTCTTGGCCGTCGTGGCGATGGTCAGCTTGGCCCCGGCGACGGCCATGGACGCGGGCTTGAGGGTCGAGTCGATCTTGGCCTTGAGGTCGTCGACCGTCTGGCCGGTGCCTTCGAGGAGGAAGTTGGCCATCTCGCGGGTGATGGTCGTGGCCGAAGCGCCGCCGCGCATCATCTCGCCGCCGCCGACGCCCGCCAGGGACAGCCGGCGCCGGGGCTTGTTGACGATGGGCTGGTCGTCGCCGGGCTTGCGGACGTAGGACAGGGCGTTGAAGATGTCGCTGTCCTTTCCGGCGCTGGCGACCTGGACGATGGCGGCCGGGCCGAGCTTCTGGATCTCGGCCAGCTTGTTGAAGCGCTGGGGGCCGCCCCGCATCATCATGGCCATCATGTCGCCGCCCTGGGGCATGGCCGGGAAGTACTTGTCCTTGAGCTCCTTCTTGGCCTGGAACGGGGACTTGGGGTCGTCCCGGCCCGGCGCGTCGCTGAGGACGAGGACGATCTTGCCCTTGAGGTCGAGGCCCTTGAGCTCGTCGAAACCGATGGAGGGCTCCGAGATGCCGTAACCGGCGAAGACGACGGGCGCGGTCACGGTGCCCTCGGAGGCGCCGCCCATGCCGCCGAAGCCGGCCTGGAAGTCGAGCCCGCCCTGGAAGGTCCGGCTCTTGACCAGGCCGCCGCGGCTCGTCTCGATGGTGATCGCCGTCTGTGTGTCCGCGGTCTCCCGCATGGCGAAGTCCTGGAAATAGGTCCGCTCGCGGGGGGCCTGGGGTGCCGGGCCGCCGCGCATGCGGAAGCCGCCGGCCATGACCGGCATGTCGCCGGCGGGCTTGACGCCCCAGAGCTTGAACAGGGAGGCGGCGTACTCGGCCGCCAGGGCGTAGCCGCGGGTGGCCGTCTCGCGGCCCTCGAGCAGGTCGGAAGCGATGTAGGTCAGCATCGCGATCGAGTCATTGGCCGTGATGGCCTCGAGGCCGGGCTTGAACTTGTCGGGAGCGGGCTGGGCCTTGTCGACCAGGCTCAGCGCCTTCTGGACGTCCTCGAGCTTCATCTGCTGCTGGGGCGGCGGGCCCTGGGCGCGCAGCCCGATGATCAGGGCGAAGACGAGGACGAGGGGAACGAGCTTCTTTGTCATCGATACCTCCGGATGGAATCCGACGTCATCCCTTTTGACGCCGCCCCCGACCGTTTCTTCCTTCCCGTGAGTGCCTGGCATTCACAAACGCCCTTTTCTCCCTGGAAATGTGAAGGCCTGGCACTTTCCGGTCCGCCGATGGACGGGGAGGGCCGCCTGGGGTAATATAGATGCTCGTCCGAATCCCCTTGGGAGGTCCCGACCGATGAACTTGAAAAGCACATTCCTCCTGGCCATCCTTTGCTTCGGCCTGGTCTTCGTGGCCGCCGGCTGCAAGAAGAAGGAGCCGGCCCCCGAGCCCGCCGCCGCCGCGCCCGAGTTCCAGTGGCAGATCGACAAGTTCGCGGACCTCCAGGTCCTGCGCTACCAGGTCCCCGGCTTCGAGGCCCTGTCCCCAAAGCAGAAAGAGCTGGTCTATTACCTCAGCGAGGCCGCCCTCTGCGGCCGGGACATCTTCTTCGACCAGAACTACAAACACAACCTGACCATCCGGCGGACCCTCGACGCCGTCGTCCGCGGCTACAAGGGCGACCGGACCGACCCGCGCTGGGCCGAGTTCATGACCTACGCCAAGCAGGTCTGGTTCGCCAACGGCATCCATCACCACTACTCCAACGACAAGTTCGTGCCCGGCTTCGACACCGCCTATTTCGCCGGCCTGGTCAAGGGGACCGAGGGCGAGAGCTTCCCGCTCGCCGCGGGCCAGGACCTCGACGGTCTCGTGGCCTTCCTGACGCCCATCCTGTTCGACCCGGCCGTGGCCCCCAAGAAGGTCTCCCAGGACTCCTCCAAGGACCTCGTCGCCCACTCCGCCGTCAACTTCTACGAGGGCGTCACCCAGGACGAGGTCGAGGCCTACTACAAGGGCCTCGTCGACGAGAAGGACGCCACCCCCGTCTCCTACGGCCTCAACAGCCGCGTCGTCAAGAAGGACGGCCGGGTCGTCGAGGAGGTGGCCAAGGTCGACGGCCTCTACGGGCCGGCCATCGCCCGCATCGTCGGCTGGCTCGAGAAGGCCGCCGGGGTGGCCGAGAACGAGACCCAGAAGAAGGTCATCGAGGCCCTCGTCGCCTACTACAAGACCGGCGACCTGGAGCGCTTCGACGAGTACAACGTCCTTTGGGTCGGCGACCTGGCCTCGCTCGTCGATTTCGTCAACGGCTTCATCGAGGTCTACGACGATCCCCTGGGCATGAAGGCCAGCTGGGAATCGGTCGTCAACTTCAAGGACCTGGCCGCGACCAAGCGGGCCGACGCCATCAGCGCCAACGCCCAGTGGTTCGAGGACCGCTCGCCCGTCGACGCCCGGTTCAAGAAGAAAGAGGTCAAGGGCGTCTCGGCCAAGGTCATCACCGCGGCCATGCTCGGCGGGGCCTGCTACCCCTCGACGCCCATCGGCATCAACCTGCCGAACGCCAACTGGATCCGCAAGGACCACGGCTCCAAGTCGGTGACCATCGAGAACATCACCTACGCCTACGACCAGGCCTCCCTCAAGTCGCCGTTCGGCCAGGAGTTCTCCTGGTCGCCCGAGCTCCTCGAGCGGGCCCGGACCTACGGGCCCCTGGCCGGCAACATCCACACCGACCTCCACGAGGTCCTCGGCCACGGCTCCGGCCAGCTCATGCCCGGCGTCGGCCCCGAGTCGCTCAAGAACTACCACTCGCCCGTCGAGGAGTCCCGGGCCGACCTGTTCGCCCTCTACTACATCATGGACGACAAGATGGTCGAGCTGGGGCTGCTCCCGAACCTCGACGCGGCCAAGGCCGAGTACGACCTCCAGGTCCGCAACGGCCTGATGACCCAGCTCGTCCGCATCCAGCCGGGCAAGACCGTCGAGCAGGCCCACATGCGCGGCCGGGCCATGGTCGCCCACTGGGTCTACGAGATGGGCAAGGCCGACAACGTCATCGAGCGCAAGACGCGCGACGGCAAGACCTTCTTCGTCGTCAACGACTACGCCAAGCTCCGCGAGCTCTACGGCCGGCTCCTGGCCGAGGTCCAGCGCATCACCAGCGAAGGGGACTACGAGGCGGCCAAGGCCCTCATCGAGACCTACGGCGTCCAGGTCGATCCGGACCTGCACAGGGAGGTCCTCGACCGCTACGCCAAGCTCGACCTGGCCCCCTACAGCGGCTTCGTCAATCCCGTCTACACCCCGGTCGTCGAGGACGGCCGGATCGTCGACGTCAAGATCGACCTCACCGAGGGCTACGTCGAGCAGATGCTCCGTTACGGGCGCGATTATTCGTTCCTGAGATAGGCCCCGAGGGGGGAGGGGAGTCTCTTTCCCCCGTGTCCATGGCGGTCCGGCCGCCGGGAAGAAACCCGGCCCGCGGCCGTCTAAAGTCCGATAGGATGTCCGAGTCTAGCGTTTTGTGAGGTTCGCCTTGGCAAAGATCGACTGGAACAAGATCTGGAGCAAGCTCTGGGCCAAGAAGGCCCGGCCCTACACCGTGGCCGCCGCTCTCTTCCTGGCCTTCCTCGTCTGGCAGATCGTCTCCCGCCTCCCCGGCGGCGGCCCGCAGGGCGGGCCCCGGGGCGCGGCCGTGGCCGTCGAGATCGCGGCCGTCGAGCGCGGCGCCATCCGCGACATCGGCACCTTCTCGGGGACGCTCATCCCGAAGTCCTACTTCACCATCGTCCCCAAGATCTCCGGCCGGGTCAAAGAGCTCTACGTGGACATCGGCGACCGGCTGTCGCGCGGCCAGCTCGTGGCCCTCCTCGAGGACGAGGAATACCAGCAGCAGGTCATCCAGGCCGAGGCCGACCTGGGCGTGGCCCAGGCCAACCTGGAGGAAGCCGCTTCCGCCCAGGAGCTGGCCCAGAAGGAGTACGACCGGGCCAAGACCCTCCACGCCAAGGGCATCCTCTCGGACGCCGAGATCGAGGCCGCCCAGTCCGCCTTCTCCGCCCGCGACGCCCGCTTCAAGGTCACCCGGGCCCAATTGGCCAACTCGCAAGCCGCCCTGGAGACCGCCCGGGTCCGGCTGTCCTACACCCGGATCAGGGCCGAATGGCAGACCGGCGGGAACGCCCGGTTCGTCGGCGAGCGCTTCATCAACCCCGGGGCCATGGTCTCGTCCGGCACGGCCATCCTCTCGGTCATCGAGCTCCAGCCCATCACCGCGGTCATCCACGTCACGGAGAAGGACTACTTCCGCCTCAAGAACGAGCGGCCCGTCGTCCTGACGAGCGGCGCCTTCCCGGGCCGGGAGTTCCCCGGCGCCGTGGCCCGCGTGGCCCCCCTGCTCAGGGAGACCTCGCGCGAGGCCCGGGTCGAGGTCGACGTCGAAAACGCCGACGGGGCCCTCAAGCCGGGCATGTTCGTCAACGCCCGCATCGAGTTCGCCAACAAGGCCGGCGTGACCATCGTCCCCACCAGCGCCCTGGTCAACCGGGGCGCCCTGCAGGGCGTGTTCCTGGCCGACCTCGAGGCCAAGAAGGCCGTCTTCCAGCACGCGACCGTCGGCATCGTCGAAGGCGACAAGGCCGAGATCGTCGAGCCGGCCGGCCTCGCCGGGCACGTCGTGACGCTCGGCCACCACCTCCTGGAGAACGGGACGTCCCTCATCCTGCCCGCCGGGGCCGGCGAAGCCGCCGCCACCCCGGCCGCCAAGGCCGAGCCCGGAGACAAGCGATGAAGCTCTCGGAATTCTCCATACGCCGGCCCGTCTTCACCTGGATGGTGACGCTCATCGTTATCATCATCGGCCTGGTCTCCCTGTCCCGCCTGCCCGTCGACCTGATGCCCGAGATCGTCTTCCCGACGCTCAACGTCAACGCCTCGTACCCGAACACGGGCCCCGAGGAGATCGAGGAGATCATCACCCGGCCCATCGAGGAGGCCCTCAGCGCCGTGCCCGGCGTCGAGGAGGTCTTCTCCTCGTCGTCCGAGGGCTCGAGCTCCGTCCGCATCATGTTCGCCTGGGGCACCAACCTCGACGACGCCGCCGACGACGTCCGCGAGCGCCTGGACCGCATCGTCGGCCGCCTGCCCGAGGAGGTCGACCGGCCGACCCTGCGCAAGTTCGACCCGGCCCAGCAGCCCATCCTCCAGTTCGGGGCCCTCAGCAACCTCGATCCCGTCCAGGCCCGGCGCATCATCGACGAGCAGATCGCCTACCGGCTCGAGCGCGTCGCTGGCGTCGCCTCCGTCGACGTCTACGGCGGCCGGCAGCGGGAGATCCAGGTCAACCTCGATCCCCTCAAGCTCAAGGCCCTGGGCCTGCCCCTCAACACGATCACCAGCAAGATCCGCCAGGAGAACGTCGACATGCCGGCCGGGGTCATCGAGCGGGGCAACTACGAGATCCTGCTCCGCATCCCCGGCGTCTTCACCAGCCTCGAGCAGCTCCGCGACACCGTCGTCGCCGTCCGCGACGGCGTGCCCATCCAGCTGGGCGAGATCGCCAGCGTCGACGACACCTTCCAGCGCGTCACCCGCATCGCCCGCATCAACGACCGCGAGGGCATGCGGTTGGCCGTCTACAAGCAGTCGGGCGAGAACACGGTCAACGTCGCCGAGCGGGTCCTGAAGGAGATCTCCGAGATCCAGCGCGACATCCCCCAGATCGAGCTCATCCCGACCTCGAACAGCGCCGAGTACATCCGCCGGGCCATCAACAACGTCGGCTCCTCGGCCATGTGGGGCGCCGTCCTGGCCATCCTGGCCCTGCTCGTCTTCCTGGTCAACATCCGCAGCACCCTGGTCGTGGCCGTGTCCATCCCCATCTCGCTCGTCGGCACGATCGCCCTCATCTACTTCGGCGGCTTCACCCTGAACACGATGACCCTGGGCGCCCTGGCCCTGGGCATCGGCCAGCTCATCGACAGCTCCATCGTCGTGCTGGAGAACATCTACCGCATGGAGGAGGGCGGCGTCCCGCCCCTCAAGGCCTCGATCGACGGGACCAACGAGGTGGCCGCGCCGATCGCCGTCGGGGCCATCACGACCTGCGTCGTCTTCCTGCCCATGATCTTCATGCGCGGCATGTCCGGGGTCATGTTCAAGCAGCTGGCCTACGTCGTCAGCTTCGCCAACCTCATGGGTCTGTTCGTGGCCCTGACCATGGTCCCCATGCTCTCGGCCCGGCTCATCCGGGTCGCCAAGCCCTTCGACCCGGCCACGAAGAAGCCGCTCGAGCGGCTGGCCAACCTCTTCCTCGGCGGCTTCCGCAAGCTCGAGAACTGGTACAAGCGCCTCCTGCACAAGGCCCTCGACCACCGCGTCATCGTCCTGGGGAGCGTCGCGGCCCTGCTCATCGGCTGCCTCTTCCTCATCCGCCTCGTCGGCACCGAGTTCATGCCGGCGACGGACGAGAACGAGGTCCGGGTCTCGGTCGAGATGGAGGTCGGGACGCGGCTCGAGGTCATGAACCGGACCTTCGCCACGGTCACCGAGATCGTCAAGGCGGCCGTCCCCGAGATCGTCACCCACGAGGAGAGCTTCGGCGGCGGCGGCTGGCGCAGCGGCGCCAACACCGGCAACATGACCCTCAAGCTCGTGCCCCGGGACAAGCGCTCGCGAACGAGCGAGGAGATCGCCGTCGACCTGCGCAAGAAGCTGTCCAACATCCCG
Organism: Candidatus Aminicenantota bacterium; assembly: GCA_017999365.1. Classification (GTDB taxonomy): domain Bacteria; phylum Acidobacteriota; class Aminicenantia; order Aminicenantales; family Saccharicenantaceae; genus RBG-16-66-30. The sequence goes on along the minus strand of JAGNLW010000003.1, from coordinate 100,894 downwards.
GGATCGGTCATCCGCACCCGGGCCAGCGGCGGCCAGATGATGTTCGGCATGCGCGGCGGCGGCGGCCAGGAGCGGCTCCAGGTCGAGGTCCGCGGCTACGACCTCAGCGTCGCCGAGGCCCTGGCCCGCCAGGTCCAGGAGATCGTCAAGAAGGTCCCCGGCGTCACCGACACCCGGCTCAGCCGCGAGATCGGCAACCCCGAGGAGCTGCTCCTCATCGACCGCCAGGCCGCGGCCGACATGAAGCTCTCGATCAGCGCCATCGGCCAGTCCATCCAGACCATCCTTTCGGGGACCCAGTCCGGCTACTTCCGCGAGGCGGGCCGCGAGTTCCGCATCCTGGTCAAGGTCAAGGACTCGGAGTTCCTGGGCCTCCAGGACATCCTCGACCTGACCGTCAGCAACTCGGAGGGCGAGCAGATCAGCCTGCGCAACGTCATCGAGACCCGGCCGCGGCGCGGGCCCATCCGCATCGAACGGCGCGACCGCGAGCGCATCGTGACCGTGTCCGGCGAGATCGCCGGGCGGGACATGGGCTCCATCATCGCCGACGCCCGCGAGGCCCTGCGGGCCGTCCCCGTCCCGCGCAACTTCAGCATCCAGTTCACCGGCGACTACGAGGAGCAGCAGAAGGCCAACCGGGAGCTCTTCCAGAGCATCGTCCTGGCCCTCATCCTGGTCTACATGATCATGGCCATGCTCTACGAGTCCCTGCGCGACCCGCTCATCGTCATGTTCTCCGTGCCCCTGGCGGCCATCGGCGTCATCCTGATGCTCTTCCTGACCAGGACGAGCTTCAACATGCAGTCCTACATCGGGCTGATCATGCTCGGGGGCATCGTCGTCAACAACGCCATCATCATCGTCGACTACACGAACCTCTTGCGCCAGCGCGACGGCATGCCCATCCGCGAGGCCATCGAGGAGGCCGGGCGGCGCCGGCTGCGGCCGATCCTCATGACGGCCTTCACGGCCATCATGGCCACCCTGCCCCTGGCCCTCGGCGTCGGGGAGGGCGGCGAGGCCCAGGCCCCGCTGGCCCGGACGGTCATCGGCGGCCTGCTCAGCTCGACCCTCATCACGCTCGTCGTCGTGCCCGTCGTCTACAACATCTTCGAGGACTTCCGGCGCAAGAAGGAGCACGGCGAGGCGCCCAACGGAGGGGCCAAGCCCGCGGCCGCGTGACGATCCGGAAGGGGCCCCGGAAGGGGACATGTACCCTTGGTACGTGTCCCCGTCTTCTCTTTCGGCTTTTCTCAGTTAGACGGCGCTCTCGGATTGCGGCTATCATTCCCCTCTGACTTGCTCCCATGATCGACCTAACCGAATTCGGCTGGGACGCCGCGCTCGCCGCGGCCTTCGGGGAGTTCTCGGCGCAGGGATTGGCACCGGCGCGGGTCGTCAAGCAGGCCCGCGACCTGTCGACGGTGATCACGAAGGAAGGCGAGGTCGAGGCCGAGGTCTCCGGCCGGTTCCGGCACGAAGCCCGCGGCCCCGCGGACTTCCCGGCCGTCGGCGATTGGGCCGCCGTCAGGCCCGTCCCGGGCGGCCGGGCTGTCATCGAGGCCCTCTTGCCGCGGCGCGGGGCCTTCACCCGCAAGGCCGCGGGCGAGGCCGTCGAGGCCCAGGTCGTCGCGGCCAACGTCGACACGGTCTTCCTCGTCAGCGGCCTCGACGGCGATTTCAACGTCCGGCGCATCGAACGGTACGTCACCACGGCCTGGTCGAGCGGCGCTTCTCCCGTCATCGTCCTCAACAAGGCCGACCTGCGGCCTGACGACCTGGCCGCGGCCGAGGCCGAGGCGGCGGCCGTCGCGCCCGGCGTGCCGGTCGTGGCCGTGCGGGCCCTCGACGAGGGCGGGCTCGACGCGATCCGCCCGTTTTTGCGCCCTGGTCGGACCATCGCCTTCATCGGCTCGTCCGGGGTCGGCAAATCGACCATGATCAACCGGCTGCTGGGCGAGGAGCGCTTCGCCACGGCCGCCGTGAGCGACGCGGAAGAGGGGAGGGGCCGGCACACGACGACCTCGCGCGAGCTCGTCCGGCTCGCCGGCGGGGCCCTGCTCGTCGACACGCCCGGGATGCGCGAGCTCGGGCTGTGGGCCGACGACGACGGGCTCGACCGGACCTTCGAGGAGATCGACCGGCTGGCGGCCCGCTGCCGGTTCCCGGACTGCGCCCACGAAGGCGAGCCGGGCTGCGCCGTCCGGGCCGCGGTCGAGTCGGGCGAGATCGACCCGCGGCGGTGGGAGAGCTACCTGAAGCTCCGGCGCGAGCTCAGGTCCCTCGAGCTCAGGAAGAACGAGAAAGCCCGGCGGCAGCACGAGAAGGCGGTCGGACGGGATTTCGCCGCCCGCATCAAAGAGATCAAGCGCAACAAGCCCCGCTATCGTTAGCGCCCGTTCGCTGTTCGGCCTTGTTGATCCCTCTCTCGGCTTTCTGCTCGGGGATATCCTCTGGCTCCCCGGCCCCCCGGGGAACCAGTTCGCACGGTTCCCCCCCCCGCTGCGCGGGTCCCCTCCTCCAGCAACGGGGATCTGCGAGGATAATCCCCTTCGCCGCCTCGAGAGGGAAATCCTAGTACTTAGTAAGAGGATATCGGATTGACGCCCCGGTCCCGAAGCGGCTAAGATGCGGGCGTTCGAAATAGCCCGGCCTCACAGGGAGGGAGCACGCCATGATACGCCGATCTTCCCAGGTCGTCCCCATGCTGATATCGACCGTCGCCGTCGCCATCGTCCTTGCCGCGTCGAGCGCCGGGGAAGCGCCCGTTCACGAGTTGACGGTCGGGGCGCAAGACCTGGCGCTGACCAATGGGCTGGCCGCGGGACTCATCGGCGCCTACGGGCGGGCGGCCGTGCCGACGGACCTTCTGGCCTGGCAGCTTTCGCAGGGGACGATGGCCGAACCGAAGGCGGGGCTGCCCGTCGGCAAGAACGCCAAGGGCGAGGACGTGTCCTGGACCGCGGTCGGAGCCAACGCCGAGGGCGTCATCGAGGACCGGGCCTTGGCCGGAGGCTATCTGTTCGCGGTCGTGAACAGCTCGGCGGAGCGGACCATGGTCCTCGAGGCCACGGGCTTCTATGTCGCCTGGATCAACGGGGAGCCGCGCGGCGGCGAGAAGTACGGCGCCGAATACCTCCGCCATCCCGTCCGGCTGGTCAAGGGACGCAACGTGTTCCTGTTCCGGTGCGAGCGCGGGCGCCTCAAGGCCCGGCTCACGGCGCCGCCGGCCGCGATCTTCCTCACGGACCAGGACATGACCCTCCCGGACCTCGTTGCCGGCGAGAAGGGGCCGTTCTGGGCGGGGCTGCGATTGGTCAACACGACGGACGAGAGGCTGGAGGGCCTCGAAGTCGCGGTCCGGGCCGGGGGCCGTGAGACGCGGACGTCGCTCGGAGCGACGGTCGCGCCCCGGCTCACCCGCAAGCTCGCCGTCCCGCTCGCGGTCGACGCGCCCGCGGTCGGGGCCGAGGACCCGGTCAAGCTCGAGCTCCGGCTCCGGGCCAGGGCCGGGCGACGGACCGTAGAGACGCCGCCCTTCGCCCTCGAGCTCAAGACGGTCCCGGCTACGGCCCATCACTCGCGGACCTTCGTCAGCGAGGTCGACGGCAGCGTCCAGTACTACGGCGTCGCCCCGCTCGTCCCGGGCCCGGAAGCGGGGAACGCGCAGGCAGTCCGGCCCGCCCTCATCCTGACCCTGCACGGCGCGAGCGTCGAAGGCATCGGCCAAGCCAAGGCCTACGCCCCGAAGGACTGGGCGGTCATCGCCGCTCCCACCAACCGGCGTCCCTACGGCTTCGACTGGGAGGACTGGGGGCGGCTGGACGCCCTCGAGGTCCTGGCCGAGGCCTCGCGGCGGTTCGCGACCGACCCGGCCCGGACCTATCTCACGGGTCACTCCATGGGCGGCCACGGCACGTGGCAGCTGGGAGCGACCTTCCCCGGGCTGTGGGCGGCCATCGCCCCGAGCGCCGGCTGGCACAGCTTCTCGTCCTACGGGGGCTGGACGGCCTTCAAGGACCCGGGACCGGTCGAGAAGATGCTGGCCCGGGCCAATGACCCGAGCGAGACGCTCGACTTGGCCCGCAACTTCCTTCATTACGGCGTCTACGTGCTCCACGGCGACCAGGACGACAACGTCCCCGTGTCGCAGGCCCGGACCATGCGCGAGGTCCTGGGCAAGTTCCACCCGGACTTCGCCTACTACGAGCGGCCGGGCGCCGGCCACTGGTGGGGGAGCGAGTGCGTCGACTGGCCCCCGCTCATGGCCTTCCTTAAGGACAGGGCCCGGCCGGCCGACGCCGACGCGCGGCGGGTCGAGTTCGTCACGGCCGATCCGGGGATCTCGTCAAAGTCCCGATGGGTCGAGATCCTGGCGCAGAGGAAGCCGCTCGAGTACAGCAAGGCGGCGATCGAGCGGGACGAGGCGGGGAAGGCGTTCAAGGGCACGACGGAGAACGTCGTGCGGCTGTCGCTCGACGTTGAGGGGAGCGACGCGGGCGCGACGATCACCGTCGAGCTCGACGGCTCGAAGGTCGAGGCCGTCCTCGGACGGGGCGACGGACGCCTCTATCTGGAGCGCGGGGAAGCGGGCTGGGTCCGGACCGCGGCCCCTTCGCCCGCCCTCAAGGGCCCCCACCGCGGCGGCGGGTTCAAGAGCGCCTTCCGCCATGGCTTCGTCTTCGTCTACGGCACGCGCGGCGACGCGGCCGAGGACCGGCGCGGCTTCACCAAGGCCCGCTTCGACGCCGAGACTATCTGGGTCCGCGGCAACGCCGGCGTCGAGATCGTGCCGGACACGGCCTTCGACCCGGCGAATTTCAAGGACCGGAGCGTCATCCTCTACGGCAACGCCGACACCAACGCGGCCTGGGCCAAGCTCCTGACCGGCTCGCCCGTCGAGGTCCGCGACGGCGCTGTCCGGGTGGGGGAGAAGCGCTACGAGGGCGGCGAATACGCGGCCACGTTCGTCCGGCCCCGGCCGGGGAGCGACGTCGCCTCGGTGGGCGCGGTGGCCTGGACGGGGTACGCGGGCTGGGTGGCCGCCTCGCCGGCCCAATACTTCATCAGCGGGGCCGGGTTCCCGGACCTGGTGGTCTTCTCGGCCGAGGCGCTCAAAAGCGGGACGGCGGGCGTCCGGGCCGTCGGCTGGTTCGGCAACGACTGGTCCCTCGAGGGCGGCGACATCATCTATCAATAGGCTTTGCCGCGGGGCTCGACAGCGTGGACTACGATTCTGTATTGTCCGATCCCAGCTCGAAGATCACCCGGTATTCTCCGATTCGAAATCGATAGAGGCCCAGGAGTTTATCCCCCAGCGCGCGGACGTCTTTATGTCTGAGCGGATTCTCGAGCGTCGCTAACAGCTCCAAGCGGTCAAGAACCCTTTCGCAAACGGCCGTTTCCGTTTTTTTGACGGATTTTCGGGCGGCCCTTAAGAGAACGACGTTCCAGATCTTTTCTGACATCCTCTAAAGAGACGCCCTTCCCCTCCCGGTATTCTCGCTGGGAAGTTCTGATCTTCCTCAGAAGGCCGGGGATGGCCAGGAGTTCCATAGTTTCCTTGTGGCGCTCGATATAGTCGTCGATCAGCTCGATGACGACATCGTTCATCTTCCGATTCTCCAGGCTTGCGGCGGCCTTCAACAGGTTTTTCTTGTCCTCGGGGATGCGGATCGTCGCGGTTTCCATGGGCGGCCCTCCGAATGTAGATTAATCGCTTAAGCGCTTTTTGTCAACGAAGACCTGCTCTTCGGCCGGTCCATTGATAGAGACGATCGGCCGGACGCTTGTTTCTCACCGGAGGTCTTGAGATTCCCCGCCTCCGAGAGTTAAATGGAGGCCTAGACCAACCGAAAGGAAGCGATGTCCATGAGACGAAAGACCGGGCCCTTTATCGCAGCCGCCCTGGTCGTGCTCGCCGCGGTCCTTGTCGTCCCCTCGACGATGGGTCAGACCGGCGCGCCTGCCAAGCCGGCTACGTTCGATCCGCAGAGGACATACGCGGTCGAGACGCTCAGGTCCGACCTCGACGTCCTCTGGGACGTCCTGGAGGAAGGGCACGGCGGCTTCGACCGGTACACGTCCGTCGAGGCGCTCAAGAAGAGCTTCGAGGCGGCGGGGCAGGGGATCTCCGGTCCGTTGACGGAGCTCGCGTTCTACACCCGCCTCCTGCCGCTCGTGGCCGCCATCAAGGACGGGCACACCCAGCTGACGCTTTCCTCGGGGGCCTCGACCTGGCTCGACGGGCAGCCCGTGTTCTTTCCCTTCGAGGTGCGGTTCCTCGGCGGCAAGGTCTATCTCTTCCGGAACCTGAGCGCGGAGCCGGGCGTTCCGGACGGCGCCGAGCTCCTGGCCATCGACGGCATGCCCATCGGCGACATCGTGGCCGCGCTCCTGCCTCTCGTCCCCAGCGACGCCGGCATCCGCACGGCCCGCCTCCGGCGCCTCGAGCATCCGGCCTCGTTCGGGCGTCTCCTGGCCCTGCGTTACGGTCTCGAGGCGTCGCGCCGGATCCGCTTCCGCCCGGTCGGCGGCGGAGAGGCCCGCGAGGTCCCTGTCGCCTGCGTGACGGCCCTCACGACCGTCCGGACCCTGCGCGAGAGATACCCGGTGACAGCCGAACGCCGCCCGCTCTACGAGCTCGCCTTCCGCGGCGGCACCGCCGTCCTGACGATCCGCCAGTTCGGGGACGACCCGGACAAGGCCCGGCCGCGCTACACGGAGTTCCTCGACGAGTCCTTCCGCATCCTTGCGGAGAAGGGCGCGCGGGGCCTGGTCATCGACCTGCGCGGGAACGGCGGCGGCCGCGACGAGTACGCCAAGATCCTCTTCGCCCACGTCATGGACCGGCCCTTCCTCTATTACTGGGCCCTCGAGACCAAGAAGGACCGCTACGACCTCTTCAAGTACACGGACGAGACCCCCGAGGGCGCGGCCGAATTGGCCCGCCCGCTCGTCCCGAACTCCCGCGGCCGATTCGATGTCACCGGCCATCCCAATAGAGGCATCCAGGCAACGAGGCCGCCGCTCTTCGCCGGAAAGGTGGCCATCCTCGTCGACGGCGGCAGTTTCTCGGCCACGGGCGAGGTGACCTCGGCCTTCCACTATTACAAGAAGGCCGTGTTCTTCGGCGAGGAGTGCGGCTCGGGCTATTACGGCAACACCTCGGGCTTCATGGTCACGGCCACCCTGCCGGCGACGGGGATCAGGATCCGCGTGCCCCTCGTCCTCTACCAGATGGCCGTCGACGGCTATCCCAAGGACCGGGGCATCGTGCCGGACTTCCCGGTGACCCCGACGATCGGGGACTTGCTCGCGGGCCGCGACCCGGTCATGGACAGGGCGCTGGCGTATCTCGAGAAGAATTAGAGGGGAGTGCCCAGGGCGGGACTCGAACCCGCAAGGCCTTTCGGCCGCGACATTTTAAGTGTCGTGCGTATACCTATTCCGCCACCCGGGCGGGAGGCCGGACCGATTATATGCCAGGGCCGGACGCAAGACAACGCGGGCCCTAGGCCTTCCCTCCGAAGAACGTGGCCAGCGCCCGGATGATGATATAGACGTAGAAGACGAACCCCGCGCCCAGGAGGGCCATCGACACCCAGCCCGGCCGCAGCTCCTTCGGGAAGGCCCTGTAGAGCACGACCTGCCCGATGAGCGTGGCCAGGACCGAGACGACCAGGCTGACCAGGGTCAGCATGGCCGAGTAGGTGACGAAGCTGAAGGGATTGATCTTGCCGCCGAAGTACTGCAGGGCGATGAGCACGAACGAGATGACCAGGTAGATGCCCCACCACGAGAAGTAGACCTTCTTGATGTTCGTGAAGCCCAGGAAGTTCACGGTCGCGTCGGCGTTCTGCCGGACGACGGCCTCGGAGATGGCCATTTGGTTGTTGAAGAAGAACAGCCAGGCCATGACCAGGAACAGGACCGCCCCGGCCGCGCCCAGCGGCTCCCGGAAGAAGACAGCCTGGTGCTTGATGACCTCGAAGCCGCTCGGGACCAGGCCCTTCGGCCGCAGCAGGGTGTCCGACAGGCCGACGACGATGAGGATGGTCATGAGGCTGCCGACGAAGTAGGCCCCCCACAGGACGGCGTTGGAACGGCGGATCCAGACCTTGAGCCGGAAGATGTTCGTCGGCGTGAACTCCGGGAACAGCCCCTCGGAGCGGAGCTTGATGGACTTGCCCAGGCCGCCCGGGATGGCCCCGAACTTGCACGCCATGCCCCAGCCGGCGTCCTTCATCCAGTAGGTGTACCAGAGTAGGGTCGGGCCGCCGCCGACCCAGGCCAGGGTCGAGCCCAGGACCCACCAGTTCATCTTGTCCGGGATGTCCCAGAGGACGACGTGGCGGGCCATGTCGGCGACGGTGGCCGACTTGATGGTCGTCACGGCCGCGGCGATGAGCAGGCCCCAGGCCAGCAAGGTGGCCGCCGTGGCCATGCGCTCGATCCAGCTGCGGGCCACCTTGGACAGGAAGATGACGGCGAAGACGAGCAGGAACGAGACGTAGGACCAGAACACGGTCCCGATCTCGACAGAGGCCGGCCAATGGACGATCTCCATCAGGGCCGTGGCCGCGACGCTGGCCCAGGCCGGGATGGCGAAGCCGATGAACATGAAGAAGGTGATGGAGACGAGGGCCCCGATGCGAGAGATGACCCGGGAGTTGAACTTGACGCCGTGCTCGCCGGTCAGGACCGTCCAGCGGGCCATCTGCTGGGCCCAGACGGTCTGGAAGACGAGCGACAGGACCATCATGCCGATCCAGCCCGTGCCGAACTCGGCCGTCAGCCGCGGGTAGAGGATGAGCTCGCTCGTGCCCAGGCCCAGGGCCGTCGTCATCATGGCCGGCCCGATGTAGACCATGAACTTCTTGAGCGGGAGCGGCTCGGGGACTTGGGGATCGACCTCGCAATCTTTTCCCAGGAGTTTCATGGGTCGAAGATAGCATCGGCCCGAGCCCGGCGTCAATATGGAAAGCCTTGAACGAAAGGGACCCAGCGCGGATAATGGGAGGCAGATCTCATGGCCATATCGAAAGCCGGGACCTTCGTTGTCGCCTTCCTTCTATCGGCCGTCGGCTCAGCGGCCCCGGCCGCCGATTGGAAGGCCGTCTGCCCGGGCGTCGAGTACACCGTCCTCGATCTCGGGACGCAGGTCGAGTTCGGCGACAACAGGCTCCATGTCGTCCGCATCGATCCGGCCCGGGCGCGCCTGGCCGCCGTCTTCGCCGGCCGGGCGGACGGGCAGGCCCGCACGGCGGGGGAGTGGTGCCGGGAGCGCGGCCTTGCCGTGTCGATCAATCTCGGCATGTTCCGGATGGACCATCGGACCAACGTCGGTTACGCGCGCGACGGGGCTTACCTCAATAACGGGACCTGGAGCCCCACCTACAAGTCGGCGCTGGCCTTCGGACCCAAGGAGAATGATGTCCCGCCGGCGGTCATGGTCGACCTGGACGACCCGGATTCCGAATACGCCCTCGGCGAATACGATTCGGTGATCCAGAACCTGCGGCTCATCAAGGGTCCGGGAAAGAGCGTTTGGTCGGTCCAGGCGAAACGCTGGAGCGAAGCGGCCGTGGCCTGCGACGGGGACGGCCGCATCCTGTTCCTCTTTTCGCGCTCACCCTTCCCGATGGGAGAGTTCAACCGCATCGTCCTCGGCCTCCGCCTGGGCATCGTCAGGGCTATGCATGTCGAAGGGGGGCCCGAGGCGAGCCTGTCCATCCACGGCGGCGGAGTCGACCTCGATCTGTGCGGCAGCTTCGAGACCGGATTCGTGCCGGACGACGGGAACACCGCGCAGTGGCCCATCCCCAACGTCCTGGGCGTCCTGAAGGCGCCGGGCGACTAGTCTGCCCGTCTGCAAGTGGGTTCGCCGAGGCCATCGCCATCGCGTTCGCCCCTGTGATATCATGGCCCCCGCCCCGCTCTCTCGGCGGATGAAGGAGTGAAGGCGATGATCCAAGCGATCAGGCGTTTAACCCCCTTGGCCGTTCCTCTGTTCCTGTCGATGTTCCTGGGACCGACTCCTGGGCGATCCCTCGGCGCCTCCCAGGTCCCCGTCCCCCGGGACCTGCCGCAGCGCGCCCACGCCGAGGTCGACGGCCTGGCCCTGACGCCGCCCATGGGCTGGTACCCCTGGAACATGTTCGGCGAGGAGCCCCAGAACGAGACGCTCATCCGGGAGATCGCCGCGGCCCTCGTCTCGAGCGGCATGAAGGACGCGGGCTACGCCTACGTCGGCCCCGACGAGGGCATCTGTTTCGCGCGCGGCAAGGACGGGCGCCTCGCGCCGTACCGGACCCGCTATCCCTCGGGCCTGCGCGGCCTCGGCGACCACATCCACGGCCTGGGGCTCAAGTACGCCCTCTACACCGACGCCGGCACCCGCACCTGCAGCGGGGCCATGCCGGGAACGAAGGGCTTCGAATACGAGGACATGCGCTCGTTCGCCGATTGGCGGGCCGACTACATCAAGATCGACTGGTGCAACAGCCAGGGCCAGGACATCGTCCAGGCCTATTCCGAGCTCGCCAAGGCTCAACGCGCCGCCGGCCGCCCCGTCGTCCATAGCCTGTGCTCGTGGGGCGACGGCTATCCGTGGGTCTGGGCCGGCGCCATCGGGCACATGTGGCGGACGACGTCCGACATCTGCGCCCCGGGCCAGGCCGATTGGGCCCGGGCCATCCGCATCGCCTTCGCCAACGAGAAGCTGGCCGAATTCGCCGGGCCGGGCCGCTGGAACGACCCGGACATGATGATCGTCGGCATGCCGGGTATGAGCGAGTCCCGGAACCGGACCCTGTTCAGCCTGTGGTGCCTGATGGCCGCGCCGCTCATCGCCGGCAACGACCTGAGGGCGATGGACAAGGCCACGGTCGATATCCTGACCAACCTCGAGGCCATCGCCGTCGACCAGGACCCGCTCGGCGTCCAGGGCCGGATCGTCTGGAACGACGGCAACGTCAGCCTCTGGGCCGGCAAGCCCCTCGTCGACGGCGGGATGGCCGTCCTCGTCCTCTATCAGGGCAAGCACCGGGCCGAGAAGAAGATCTATTGGGAGGAGCTCGGCTTCAAGGCCGCCGACAAGCTCTACGTCCGCGACCTCTGGAAGCGCGAGACGAGCGGCCCTCACGCCGGGAGCTTCACGGTCTCGGTCGGTCCGGACGACGTGGCCTTCCTGCGCCTGTCCCGGACGCCCGAGTTCCCCATCCCGCCCATCGTCGTCGCCGACACCTATCGCGTGGCCCTGCGGGCGACTGCGACTCGCCCCGAAACGCTCACGGGGACGGTCACGGTGACGAACAAGGGCAGCTCGGACCTCCCGCCCTGGCGCGTCGATCCGAAGTCGCTGCCATCGTGGCTCAGGGTCGAGGTGACGGGAGGCGGCAAGACCTGGTCCTTCGTCAACACGGTCTCGACCGCGGGCCTCAGGAAGGGCGCGTATCACGCCCTCGTCCGGGCCGACAATGTCGAGCCCGTTTCGGGCCGGCCGATGACCGCCCTTTACTACGACGTCGACCTCGAGGTCCCGCGCGCGGTCAAGAGGTAGCCGATGAAAGAGCGCTTCCTCTCGCTCGACTTCTTCCGGGGCTTGACGATGTTCCTGCTCATCGGGGAGAGCACGCTCCTCTACGAGCACCTCCGCAACCCGCGCCTGGCCGGGAGCGTGCTCGGCTTCCTCGGGATCCAGCTCGAGCACCATCCCTGGGCCGGCCTGCGCTTCTGGGACCTCGTCCAGCCGTTCTTCATGTTCATCGTCGGCGCGGCCCTGGCCTTCTCGGTCGCCCGGCGCGAGGAGCGCGGCGAGCCCCGCCGGGCCGTCACCCGGCACGTCGTCGTCCGCTCGGTCCTGCTCCTCGTCCTCGGCTGGGCCCTCTACTGCATCGGGCCGGGCCGCATCACCTTCCGCTTCCAGAACGTCCTGGCCCAGCTCGCGGTCACCTATCCCATCGCCTACTTCCTGATGAAGCGGAAGCCGCGGACCCAGATCGCTTGGAGCCTGGCCCTGGTCGCCGCGGCCGAGGTCCTCTATCGGACGTTCGGCGCGGCCGGCTTCGACCAGCCGTTCACGCCCGACCGCAACTTCGGGGCCTGGTTCGACATGCTCGTCTCGGGCGAGCTGTCGTCCGGCCACTGGGTGGCCTTCAACGCCATTCCGACCGCGGCCCACACGATCTGGGGCGTCCTCGCCGGACAGGTCCTGATGAGCGCCCGCGCGCCCCGGAAGAAGATCGCCCTTCTGGCCGGCTTCGGCGCTGCGGCGGCCGCCGCCGGCTTCGCCCTGACCGCCGTCACGCCGATGATCAAGCGCATCGCCACGAGCTCGTTCGTCGTGGCCACGGGCGGCATCTGCCTCCTGGCCCTGGCCTTCAGCTTCTGGCTCGTCGACGTCAAAAAATGGGGCGGCTGGGCGCTCTTCCTCAACGTCGTCGGCATGAACTCGCTGGCCATCTACCTCTTCACGGAGAGCGGCGGGACGGCCTGGGTGCGCTCGCTCGTGGCGCCGTTCACGATGGCCTTCGCCGGATGGTTCGGCGCGCTCCCGGCCGAGCTCCTGACGAGCGCCGCCGCCTGGGCCGTCCTATGGTACATGTGCTGGTGGCTCTATAAGAGGAAGATCTTCATCAAGATCTAGAGGGGTTCGACGACGACGGCCGTGCCGTAGCACAGGACCTCCGTCGCCCCCTGCATGATCTCGGTCGCGTCGTAGCGCACCCCGACGACGGCGTTGGCCCCGCGCTCGACGGCGTGGTTGACCATCATCTCGAAGGCCTCCGACCGCGTCTGCTCGCAGAGCTCCGAGAAGAGCGTGATGTTGCCCCCGACGATCGTCTGCAAAGAGGCTCCGATCGTGCCGAAGACCGAGCGCGATCGGACCGTGATGCCGCGGACGACGCCGAGCGACTTGACGATGCGGTAGCCGTCGAGGGTGAAGGCCGTCGTCGTCATGCCGAAGATCTCCCTCGGCGGGGCGGCCTTGACCCGCTCCTCTTCGCCCATGCCCTCGTAACAGCCCAGGCAGACGTCGGCCGTCTTGAAATGGTAGAGCGACGGGAAATCCCGTCCGCAGACCTTGCATCTCACGGTCAGCCCCCTTTCCCGCCCGCGCTTCCGGGCGCGCCGTTATTTCTTTCCTTCGCCTTCCTTCTTGGGCACGGCCGGGGCCGCCAGGTCGGGCTTGGCGTCGCCGAAGATGTAGTGCCCGAACCAGGCCAGGTTGTGCTCCATGACCGCCCGCATGGACTTCGGCTTGGTGATGCCGTGGCCGTAGCCCTTGTAGACGACCATCTCGACCGGCACGCCGCGGTCCTCGAGGCCCTGGCGCAGCTCGTAGGCGTTGGGGATGGGCACGCGCCGGTCGAACTCGCCGTGCTGGATGAGCGTCGGTGTCGCCGCTTTCTTGATATAGGTCATGGGCGAGGTCTTGGCGTAGATCTCCGGATCGTCGGCCGGATCGTCGCCGAGGTAGTTGATGGTGAACGGCGTGATGTCGGTGTTGTAGTAGTAGGTGGCCCAGTTCGAGATGCCCGCGCCGACCGAGATGGCCTTGAAGGCCCGCGACGACGTCGTCAGGAAGGCGGAGATGTAGCCGCCCTGGCTCCAGCCCATGCAGCCGACCCGGGCCGGATCGACCCAGCCCTTCTTGACCAGGGCCTCGACGCCCGAGAGGACGTCCCAGGCGTCGCCGACGCCCAGGTTACGGACGTTGAGCATGCGGAACTTCTCGCCGTAGCCGGCGCTGCCCCGGTAGTTGACCTTGAGGACGAGGGCGCCGCGCGCCGCCCAGATGTCGGCCGGGTAGTAGCGCAGGTCGGCCGCGAGGATGGGCCGGTCGACGCCCGTCGGCCCGCCGTGGATGACGCAGAGCAGGGGATGGCGCTTGGCCGGGTCGAAGCCCGCCGGCTTGACCAGGACGCCCTCGATCGTCGTCCCGTCCTTGCTCTTCCAGGAGACGACCTCGCGCGTGCCCAGGACGAGGTCCTTGACCTGGTCGGTCATCCGGGTCAGGACCCGCGGCTTCCAGGGCAGTTCGGAGACGCCGACCTCGCCGAGCGTCGTCGGGGAGTGGACCGTGAAGGCCAGCCGCTTTCCGTCCGAAGAGAGGCTCGAGACCTGGACGATGGCCTCGTCCGGGCCCGTGACGCGCTCGATAGCCCGCGTCGCGGGATCGAGCCGGAACAGGTGGGCGGCGGTCTTCTGTGAGGCGGCGAAATAGATCGCGTCCGCGGTCCAGGCCACGGCGTTGGGATTCTCGTCGAAGGCCGCGGTCAACGGCGTGACGGCTCCGCCCGCCGCCGGGACCACGGCCAGCACCGAATTGCGCGCGAAATAGTCGCCCCGGCCCATGGCGCTCGTGAACAGGATGGACCGTCCGTCGGGCGACCACAGTGGTCCGCCGTCCGGACCGGGCTGGTCGACGACCTTCTTGACGGCGTCCGTGGCCATGTCCAGCACATAGATGTCCGTGGTCCCGCCGTTGATGAGGTCGGGATCGACCGCGGCGCCGAAAGCGATGCGCGTCCCGTCCGGCGACCAGGCGAAGCCGCCGACCGTGAAGGACTTGCCGGACGTTCGGCGCTTTCCGGCCTGGGGCGCGCGCAGGGCCTCGGCCACGTCGAACGTGTAGAGGTGGGTGTGCGTGTACTCGCGGCGGACGACGGCGTAATCGCCGTAGAAGTCCTTGCGGGCCTTGGCCTCATCCGTCGCCGGGTCGACGGCCGTGAAGGCGATGGCCATCCCGTCGGGCGACCAGTCGAAACCGCCGACGCCCGTCTCCGCCTTGGTCAATTGAACGGCCTCGCCGCCGTCCGGGCGGATGGCGAAGAGCTGGGACTTGTCGTCGGCGCGCGACGAGGTGAAGGCCAGCCATTTGCCGTCGGGCGACCAGGTCGGGTCGGACGACGACTTCTTCCCCCGGGTCAGCTGGAGGAGGTCCCCCGAAGCGACGTCGGCCAGCCAGATCTGGGTGACGTAGGCGTCCTGGTCGAGGTCGGTCTCCGTGACCGTGTAGGCGACCCTCGTCCCGTCGGGCGAGATGCGGGCCGTGCCCGCCGACCGCAGGACGAGGAGGTCCGCGATCGTCGGCGCTTTTTTCGCCGCGTCCTGGGCCGCCCGGACGGCCGGGGAAAAGACGGCCGGCCCGGCCAAGACGGCGACCATGGAAAAGAGGGACAGGACCGTACGGAACGGGCGGGGGGAACGCATGATGGGGCCTCCTCGGCGTAATCCTACGCCAGGACGGACGCCGGGACAAGGCCTTGAGCTTCGTGGACTGGGCGGGGGAGAAGACGGGCGCGTCGGGAGGGAAACCGCTCAGCCCCCGGACCGGAGGCAGCTCTTGACGTAC
This sequence comes from Candidatus Aminicenantota bacterium, assembly GCA_017999365.1. Classification (GTDB taxonomy): domain Bacteria; phylum Acidobacteriota; class Aminicenantia; order Aminicenantales; family Saccharicenantaceae; genus RBG-16-66-30. The sequence goes on along the minus strand of JAGNLW010000003.1, from coordinate 85,530 downwards.
TCGAGGTTCATGGCCATGACCTTGCGGCAATCCTCGGAGGCGCCCTCGAGGGCCAATCCCTCCTCGAGGAGCCGTCGGGCCGGCTCGAGGTCCACGGACGCGTCCTGCCGGTGCATCTTGATGATCATGTAGGCGGCGTTGTTCAGGCCCCAGGCCACCCGGACCGGGCTGTTGAGCCCGCGGGCCTGGCGGGCGTACTCGAGATAGTACTGGAGCGCGGCGACGAGGTTGCCCTCGGCGTCGTGCTTCTCGGCCTTGGCCTTGGCGGCGAGCCAGAGGTCCCAGGAGACCGGCTGGACGGAGGCGGCGTCCTGGGCCTTCGGCGGGCCAGGAGCGGCGAAGGCCGGGACGGGCGCTGCGGCGGCCGCCGCGAGCAGAACCAGGGCCAGGACCGCCGTCTTGCTCATCTCAGAACTGGGCGTTGAGGCCGGCGCTGAGGACGCCCTTGTAGCCGCCCCCGAGCTCGAGGAAGAAGCCGACGGACTTGCCGAAGCGCAGGCCGATCGCGTTGATGTGGAAGGTCGGCAGGACCTTGTTCAGGGTATCCGTCTCCTCGCCGTCATCGTAGGTGCCGTGCCGGTAGCGGAGGCCGAAGCCGAGGCCGGAGTAGAGCTGGAAGCCCGGCCTCATGATCCAGCGGTAGTCGAGCTCGGCCGCGGCGACGATGTTGCGTTCCCTGAAGCTGCCGACATCGGAGTCGCCGACCCGGAGCAGGCCGGACGAGGAGTAGCCGCCGAGGGCCGCCCCGAAACCGAAGCGGTCGTTGCGCGACATATGGTAGGTCAGGAACGGCACGCCGGTGTACTTGACGTCCTGCTTGCTGAAGGTGCCGAGGGTCAGGACGATGGTGACGACATCGGTGAAGACGTCGGCCATCTGGTCGATCGACAGCACGCCGTAGGACACGGACAGGTCGTTCCGGCGCGTCTGGCCGAAGCCTGACGTCGTCAGGACGAAGCCCGCAAGGGTCAGGATGAGGACGGGTTTGAACAGGCGCTTGACGGACATGACGAGGACCTCCGGATGTAATAGGAGCGAACCCAATGGGTTAGTCGGATAAGCCCCAGGAAGATTGAGGCCGGTCAGAAGCCCCCGGACGGACAAAATCGAACTCAGATATTGAATATATCAGCCTCCCGAACGATAATGGCCCCTTGACCATGATCCAAACATCGCCCTGGGCCGGGAGCCTGGCCGGCCTCGTCCTCGTGGCCGTCGCCGTTTTCCTGGCCGCCGGCCGGATCGACTTCTGGCAGGGCTGGACCTTCGTCGGCCTAACCCTGGCCACGTCCGTCGCGACCTTATTGTCCATGCGCCACAAACCCGGCTTGGTCGCCGAGCGCATCCGCCCGGGGCGGGGCATGAAGTGGTGGGACAAGGGTTACTTGCTGTTGTCGACCCCGCTCTGGTTCGCCTCGATCGTCATCGCCTGCCTGGACTCCGGACGCGGCCACTGGACCGAAGACCCCGTCCCGGCCGTGTACGCCGCGGCCTTGGCCGCCTTCGTCGTCGGCCAGGTCCTTTTCGTCTGGGCCCGGGCAGTCAATCCGTTCTTCTCGAGCGTGGCCCGCATCCAGTCCGACCGCGGGCAAACCGTCTGCCGCGAGGGCCCCTACCGGTTCTGCCGCCATCCCGGCTATCTTGGCGGCATCCTGTTCGGTCTGGCCACGCCCCTCGTGCTGGGCTCCTACTGGGCGCTCGTGCCGCAGGCCGCGGCCGTCGCCCTGCTCCTCCTGCGGACAGCCCTCGAGGACCGCATGCTCAAACGGGACCTCCTCTGGTACAAGGAGTACGCCCGGGCCGTCCGCTTCCGCCTCGTCCCCGGAATCTGGTAAGGAGAGTGCCGCCGTGACCTTGACCTCCCGTCTCCGCCGCTCGGCCCGGACCGCCCGTCTGGGGCTCTGTATCGCCGCCGCGCTGGCCCTGTGGGGCGCGACCGCTTTCGCCGCGTCCGTCGCCGTCACCGGCCCCAAGGCCCAGTTCGGCTTCGCCGTCGGCGACGACTACCAGCTCGTCAGCTACCGCCAACTCGTCGCCTACTGGAAGAAGCTCGACGCCGAGTCCGACCGGCTCAAGGTCGTCGACATCGGCCGCACGGCCGAAGGCCGGACCATGGTCATGGCCATCGTGACGTCGCCCGCCAATCACGCCCGACTGGCCCGGATCAAGGACATCTCGAAGCGCCTGGCCCTGGCCGAGGGCCTGAGCGACGAGGCTGCGCGGCGGCTGGCCGCCGAGGGCAAGGCCGTCGTCTGGATCGACGGCGGGCTCCACGCCACGGAGATCCTCGGCTCGCAACAGCTCGTCGAGCTCGTCTGGCGCATGGTCTCGCGGGACGACGCCGAGACCCGGCGCATCCTCGACGACGTCGTGCTGCTGGCCGTGCCGGCCAATCCCGACGGCCTCGACCTCGTGGCCGACTGGTACCTGCGCGAGAAGGAGCCGGCCAAGCGCTCGATGGGCGGCCTGCCGGTCCTCTATCAGAAATACATCGGGCACGACAACAACCGCGACTTCTACATGAACACGCAGCCCGAGACCAAGGCCATGAGCCGCCAGCTCTACGTCGAGTGGCACCCCCAGATCCTCTACAACCACCACCAGACGGGCCCGGCCGGGACGGTCCTGTTCGCCCCGCCCTTCCGGGACCCCTTCAACTACGCCTTCGACCCGCTCGTCCCGGTCGGCCTCGATCTCGTCTCGGCCTCCATGCACAACCGCTTCGTCACCGAGGGCAAGCCCGGGGCCATCATGCGCTCGGGGGCCGGCTACTCGACCTGGTGGAACGGCGGCCTGCGGAGCACCGGGTATTTCCACAACATCATTGGCATCCTGACCGAGGCCATCGGCAATCCGACCCCGGTCGACATCCCGTTCATCCCCGAGCGGCTCCTGCCCAAACAGGACTACCCGTTCCCGATCGCCCCCCAGAAATGGCATTTCCGCCAGTCCGTCGAGTATGCGATCACGGCCGACATGGCCATCCTCGACGTCGCCTCGAAGCACCGCGAGGATTTCCAGTACCGGCGCTACCTGATGGGCAAGCACGCCATCGAGCAGGGCAATCGCGACTCCTGGACCATCGTCCCGGGCACGGTCGCCGCGGTCCGGGCGGCCGTGGACAAGGACCGGGCCGCCGCGGGCGCCGGTCAAGGTCCGGCCGCGGCCCCGGCTCCCGCCGCGGGCGGCCGCTTCGGCCGGGGAGGGGTGGACCGGAAATATTACGACGCCATCTTCAATAAGGACACGCGCGATCCCCGCGGCTACGTCATCCCCTCGGACCAGGCCGATTTCCCGACGGCGACCAAGTTCGTCAACGCCCTCATCGAGAGCGGCGTCGCCGTCGAACGGGCCAAGGCGGACTTCGAGACCGGCGGCAAGCGCTACCCCAAGGGCTCCTATGTCATCCGCGCGGCCCAGGCTTTCCGGCCCCACGTCATGACCATGTTCGAGCCCCAGGACCATCCCGACGACATCCCATACTCGGGAGCGGCCCCCAACCCGCCCTACGACGCGGCCGGCTGGACGCTGGCCTATCAGATGGGCATCGTCTTCGACCGCCTCCTCGACGGTTTCGACGGCCCGTTCGAGAAGCTGGCCGGCGTCACCCCGCCCCCGCCGGGCGCGTTCGCCCCCGGCGCGGCCGGGTATCTCCTCGACCACCGGGTCAACGACACGTTCATCGCCGTCAACCGCCTGCTCAAGGCCGGCGAGAAGGCCTACTGGCTCAAGGCGGACACGGCGGCGGGAGGGAAGACCGTCCCGGCCGGGGCGATCTGGGTCCCCGCCTCGCCGGGCGCCGCGGCCGTGCTGCAGAAGGCGGCCCGCGAGCTCGGCCTCGACGTCGGCGGCCTCGACCGGGCCCCGCAAGGGGAGGCTTTCGCGCTGCGTCCCGTGCGCGTCGGCCTGTGGGACTCCTACGGCGGCTCGATGGCCTCGGGCTGGGTCCGGTGGCTCCTCGAGCAGTTCGAGTTCCCCTACGAGCTGGTCTTCGCGCCGGGCCTCGACGCCGGCAACCTCGGCGAGCGTTTCGACGCCCTCGTCTTCGTCGGCGGCTCCATCCCTCGGGCGCCCGCGGCGGGCGCCGAAGCCCCCAGCATGCGGGACTTCCAGGCGCCGGTCCCGGCCAACGTGCCCGACGAATACAAGGACCGCATCGGCCGGGTCACGGCCGATAAGACCGTCCCCAAGCTCCGGGAGTTCGTCGAGGCCGGCGGGACCATCCTGGCCCTGGACTCGGCGACGGCCCTGGCCGACCACTTCGGTTTGCCGGTCGCCAACGCCCTGGTCGAGAAGGGTCCGGACGGACGGGAGACGCCTCTGCGTTCCGAGAAGTTCTACGTGCCGGGCTCGGTGCTGCGGGCCCGGGTCGATCCGACCCACCCGTTGGCCCACGGCCTGCCCGCGACGCTCGACGTCTTCTACGACAACACGCCCGCTTTCGCCCTGCCGCCCGACGCGCGGCTCAAGGGCGTCAGCCCCGTCGTCTGGTTCGACGACGGGAAGCTCCTGCGGAGCGGCTGGGCCTGGGGCGAGGGCTATCTGCGCCGGAGCGTCCAGGTGGCCGAAGCGGCGCTCGGCAAGGGCAAGGTCTTCCTCTACGGCCCCGAGATCGCCTTCCGCGGCCAGCCCCACGGCACGTTCAAGCTGCTTTTCAACGGCCTCTATTACGGCCCCGCCGCCTCCGTCACCCTTGAATAAAGAAGGTGCCTGGCATTCACAAATCCCGGATCTCCCCTGGAGATGTGAAGGCCTGGCACCGATCGGCTAAAGGATTTCCCGGAAGAGCAGGAGGGCGCCCATCGCGGCCAGGCAGCCGTTGACGAGGCGGCCGAAGAGGGCCTGCGGGATCCTCTTGTTGAGCAGGCCGCCCAGGACCACTCCGGTGACGATGGCCGGCAGCGACCACAGGTAGGACGTCAACACTTCCGAGGTCCACATCCCGGCCAGGCCGTGCCCGGCCAGGACCATGAGGGCCGTGGGAAGGAAGTAGCCCGACAGCCTGGCCCGAAAATCCTCCGCCGGCCAGCCCTTGAGCATCCCGTAGGCCACGACCGGCGGCCCGTTGGTGTTGTAGGCCCCGCCCAGGACGCCCGCCGTGACCCCGACCGTCCAGACGAGCCAAGGCCGTTCGTTCCGGATGCGGGCCTTCGGCCGCGCCAACCCGAACAGCCCGTAGAGGAGGATGAGCAGGCCCAGCCCGACCTTGAGCGGCCCCTCGGGCAGGCGGGCCAGGCCGTAGATGCCGAGGGGGATCCCGACGAGGGAGGCGAAGACGAGCCGCCCCGCCGACTTCAGCTCGATCCTCCGCCAGCTCCCGGCCAGGATCAACAGCGAGATCGTCGGCCCCATGAAGGCCACCAGGGGCGAGGCCGTCTTCAGGCCCGTGACCAGGACCAGCAGGGGCATGGCCACGACCGCGTCGCCGAAGCCGATGGCCGAGCGGACGAAGGCCGAGACGAAGACGATGCCGACGACCGCCGCGGGCACGGTCAGTGTTTCTTCTTCTTGCGGCCCAGGATGCCCCCGCTCAGGAACAGCCCGGCCCCGAGGACGAAGCCGAAGTTGTACCAGGTGCCGTTGTTGTGGACCTCGTAGAGCCGGACGTTCCTGCTGAAAACGGAGACGATGAACGTGACCGGCGAGATGAAGCCGTGCCAGAGGCCGCGCAAAAAGCCGGCCGTGCGGCCGTCGGCGTCGGGCGTCTTCTCGAGGTCGTTCCGCCCCGGCGCGCAGCCGGCCAGGACGAGAGCGGCGACGAGGACCGCGACGAGAAGGAGCGGGCGTTTCATGGATCCCTCCTTGATCGAGGACCGTATTCTAGCCCAAACCGGGCCCTCCCTCCAAGATACGGCCGCGCGGCCGCGCGGTTCGCGCCCGCCCGCGAGCCCCCCCGCCGTCCCGCCCCCGGGCCGGCTTGCCTTTGACCGCCGATGCGGATAGAATGACCTTCTCGACATCGACCGAGACATCCCGACCGGAGGAGGACATCATGAAAGGGGATCCGAAACTCATCAAGGTTCTCAACTCGCTGCTCGCCGACGAGCTGACGGCCATCAACCAGTACATGGTCCATTCCGAGATGTGCGACGCCTGGGGTTACGACAAGCTCCACAAGGTCATCGAGAAGCGGGCCATCGACGAGATGAAGCACGCCGAGAAGCTCATCGGCCGCATCCTGTTCCTCGAGGGCCTGCCCATCGTCAGCGAGCTCAAGAAGCTCACCATCGGCTCCGATATCCCGAAGATGTTCGCCAGCGACGGCAACGCCGAGGACGGCGCCATCAAGGCCTACAACGAGGCCATCATCCTGGCCGGGAACGTCAAGGACTACGCCACCCGCGACCTGCTCCAGTCCATCCTCAACGACGAGGACGCCCACATGGACGCCATCGAGGAGGTCCAGGACCAGATCAAGCAGATGAGCCTGCAGATCTTCCTGACCACGCAGGTCGGCTGAGCCGGCGCGCTTTTCAGTATCGGACGCACTTGAGGGCGAGCTCGCCCTCGGCATCCTCGCGGACGTAGACCAGACGTCCGCCGTCGAGCACTCCGAACGCCTTCACGCCCGGATCGCACGGGACCGTCCGCAGGACCCGGCGGGTCTCGGGATCCAGGACGTCGAAACGCATCGGAAGGGGATCCTTCATTTCCGGATCCGTCCTGCGGATCTCGGCCAGCGCCTTCGTCACGGTCAGGACATAGAGCTTGCCGTCCGGCCCGAAAGCGGCGGCGGGGCTGACGAAGTCGAGCTCGGCCCGCATCTGGACGACCCCCTTTTCGGGCGATCGCTCTCCGGTCAGGGCCGGGGTCATCGGCTTGAACGGGAAGGGCCGCGAGAATTCCGCGACTTTCTCGCCTGTCGGCTCGAAGATCTGGATGAGGTTGGCCGCGAAATAGGCCAGGACCAACTGCCCCCGGGGCGAGAGCGCCAGGGAGACCCGGTGCTTGATGGCCCGGATGAAGGGGTGCGTCTCCGGGAAGTCGTCGGTCGAGATCTCCAGGACCCTCTTCCCCGACCCATCGAGGACGTTGACGAGCGGTTGGTTATTGGCGTCCGATCCCATAGTGACGGCATGACCGCTCATCCCGAAGGACGGGACCGTGTAGAACCTCTCGCCGGCCTGGACGAGGTCCGCGACCCGGGTTTCGGTGACCTGGACCAGCCGGAGGAACGTCCCGGACGGGTCGAAGATCTCGATCCGGCCGGCCCCCACGTCGGCCACGGCCAGCCCTCCGCCGGCCAGCGGGCAGGCTCCCGTCGGCCGGACGAACTCGCCGGGACCCTGACCTTTGCGCCCGATGGCTTTCTGGAACCGGCCGGCGAAATCGAAGACCAGGACCCGCGCGCTCCCGGCGTCGACGACATAGATCAAGGACCTCTCCGTGTCGACGGCGATGTCCGAGGGCTCCTGGAAGTAGTCGTCCGTACCGAAGGATGCGACGGTCCAGAGCGTCCCGGTCTTTTCTGCGGCGGTCGAGGGGAGGGACGATGCGAGCCCGAGAGCGATAAGGCCGATCCAACCGATGATGTTCCTCACGACGACTCCTTTCCCGGCGGGCCGCCTGCCGGTCGGTCCGACAAGAGTATACGCCCTCGGCCGGCCGAACGCTGAGTCGGAGCCCGGCAGGGCCGCAGTTCCGCCTTGACCGGCCCGGTCTTCCTGATAAAATGAACGGCATGAGCGCACCGGACAGGCGACGGGCCGGCCTCGTCGGTCCGGCCCTTCTCTGGGGGTCGGTCTGGGGGCTGGGCGAAGCCACCCTCGGGCATCTTCTCCACCTGGCCCGCGTCCCGGGCCTGCCGGGACTGGTCATGGCCTCGTTCGCCGTCTGGGCCATGGGCCGCGCCGCCGCCCGGACGGGGAGCGCCGGGGCCGTCCTCCTCACGGGCGCCGTGGCCGCTTCGTTCAAGCTCCTCGACCTCCTCGCGCCCGGGACGGACCTCGCCGCCGTCGTCCATCCCGTCCAGGCCATCCTCCTCGAAGCCCTGGCCGGGGCCTGTTGGGTCGCGCTCGAGCGGGCCCGCCGCAACCGCGACGTCCGCGTGCCTTATTGAGATGACCATGAAAGCCCCGGGGCTGAAAAAGACGCTCGACACGGCCGCCATGAGCCGCCGCGGCTTCCTGCGCTGGAGCGCCCTCGTCGGCACCTCCGCCGCGGCCGCCAAAGGCCTGGCCGCCGGCTTCCGCCGCCCCGATCCCCGCCACGCCCTGGCCGACGGGGCCCCCGCCGAGGAGCGCATGGTCCGCGCCGGCTGCCCCTCGCACAACTGCGGCGGCCGCTGCCTCCTCAAGGTCTACGTCCGCGACGGGGTCATCGTCCGCATCGAGACCGACGACCGCCCCGGCGACTCGCTGGCCGACCCCCAGCTCCGGGCCTGCGTCCGCGGCCGGGCCTACCGCAAGCGCCAGTACCACCCCGACCGCTTGATGTTCCCCCTCAAGCGCGTCGGCAAGAGAGGCGAGGGGAAGTTCGCCCGCGTCTCCTGGGGCGAGGCCCTCGACCGCGTCGCCGCCGAGTTCGCGCGCATCAAGAAGGCCTACGGCAACCAGGCCTTCTACGTCCCCTACGGCACGGGCAGCTACAACCAGATCAACGGCCGCCAGACCGCCCAGCGCCTGATGAACCTCTACGGCGGCTCGCTCGGCTTCTACAACAGCTACTCGTGGGCGGCCATCTCGGCAGCCACCCCGACCGTCTACGGCACGAGCGTCACCGGCAACCAGCGCCAGGACTGGCTCAACGCCAAGTACATCCTGATGTGGAGCTGGAACCCGGCCGAGATGCGCGACGGCACGAACAGCGAGTACTTCGTCCGCAAGGCCCGCGAGAAGGGCGCCCGCGTCGTCTGCGTCGACCCCCGCATGACCCTGAGCGCGGTCGGCCTGGCCGACGAGTGGGTGCCCATCCGGCCCGGCACGGACGCGGCCATGATGTCGGCCATGGCCCACGTCATGGTCACCGAGGGCCTCACCGACGCCGCCTTCGTCCGCACCCACTGCGTCGGCTTCGACGCCTCGCAGATGCCCCCCGGCGCGGAAGGGGCCGAGAGCTACAAGGACTACCTCCTCGGGACGCGCGACGGCACGGCCAAGACGCCCGACTGGGCCGAGCCCATCTGCGGCGTCCCCCGGGCCACCATCGCCCGCCTGGCCCGCGAGTACGCGACCCTCAAGCCCGGCGTCCTCTACCAGGGCTACGGCATGCAGCGCCGCGCCTACGGCGAACAGGCCGTCCGGGCCGGCTGCGTTCTCGCGGCCCTCACCGGGAACGTCGGCGTCCCCGGCGGCTGGGCCGGCGGCATCGCTCTCCAGGCCCCCGACGGCGGCCCGCTCTGGCTGGTCTTCCCCGTCGGCGACAACCCCGTCAAGGCCCTCATCCCGAGCTTCCTGTGGACCGAGGCCGTCCTGCGGGGCCGTACGATGGGCCCGGCCGACGGCGTCCGCGGCGCCGCCAAGCTCGAGACCGACATCAAGGCCATCTGGGCCGTGGCCTGCAACGCCCTCGTCAACCAGCACGGCCACGTCAACCGCACGGCCGGCATCCTGGCCGACGAGTCCAAGGTCGAGTTCCTCCTCGTCCAGGACAACTTCCTGACCCCGACGGCCAAGTTCGCCGATCTGGTCCTGCCCGTCTGCACCCAGTTCGAGACCTGGGGCCTCGAGGACGGCTGGAAGTACGGCGACGAGGTCATCCTCATGCCCAAGATCGTCGAGCCGCCGGGCGAAACCAAGAGCGACTACCGCATCTGCGCCGAGATCGCCGCCCGCCTCGGGCTCGAGCAGGCCTACACCGAAGGCCGGACCGAGCGCGAGTGGGTGTCCTGGTCGCTCGACCGCTACCGCCAGTCGCGCTTCCCCGGCCTGCCGTCGCTCGACGAGCTCGAGCGCTCCAACGCCGGCGTCTACTCGGTCCCGGTCACCCAGCCGGCCGTGGCCTTCGTCGACTTCCGGCGCGACCCGGCTAAATACCCCTTGCCGACGCCCTCGGGCAAGATCGAGATCTTCTCCAAGGCCCTCCACGACCTGGGCCGTCCGGACGAGATCCCGGCCGTGCCCAAGTACATCCAGGAATGGGAGAGCCCGTTCGGGCCCGAAGCGGCCAAATACCCGCTCTCCGTCATCGGGCATCACTACCTGTCGCGCGTCCACTCGACCCTCGAGGGCATCGACTGGCTCGAGGAGGCCTTCCCGCAGCGCCTGTTCATCAATCCCGTGGACGCCGGCGAGCGCGGCATCAAGAGCGGCGACCTGGTCCGGGTCTGGAACGATCGCGGCGCTTCCGTGGTCAAGTGCCGGGTCACGCCCCGCATCCGGCCGGGCGTCGTGGCCCTGCCGCAGGGCGCCTGGTGGACCCCGGGTCCGGACGGCGTCGACCGCCGAGGCTCGGTCAACGTCCTGTCGTCGGAGCGCTGGACGGCCCTGGCTTTCGGCAACGCCCAGCACACCATCATGGCCCAGGTGGCCAAAGCCGAGGCGGCCTGACATGGTCACGCAGTACGGCTTCTTCTTCGACGCCTCGGCCTGCACGGGCTGCAAGGCCTGCCAGATGGCTTGCAAGGACCGCAACGACCTCGAGCCGGGCCTGCTCTGGCGGCGCGTCTACGAGGTCACGGGCGGCGGCTGGGAGAAAAAGGACGGCGTCTGGGTGACGTCGGTCGTGGCCTACAACGTGTCCATGGCCTGCAACCACTGCGAGAACCCCGTCTGCGGCCTGTCCTGCCCGGTCAAGGCCATCTCCAAGCGCGGCGACGGCATCGTCCTCGTCGACACCGGCGCCTGCATCGGCTGCCGCTACTGCGAGTGGGCCTGCCCCTACACGGCCCTGCGTTTCGACGCCCGGACCAACACCGTCTCCAAGTGCGACTTCTGCTGGCAGGCCATCGACGCCGGCCAGCCGCCGGCCTGCGTCGCCGCCTGCCCCCAGAGGGCCCTCGACTTCGGCGACCTGGCCGAGCTGCGCGAGAAGTACGGCGACGTCCGCCAGATCGTGCCGTTGCCCGACCCGACGCAGACCGACCCGGCCCTGGTCATCAAGCCCCACCGCGACGCCGCCCGGGCCGCCGAGCGCGGGGCCGAAGTGGCCAACTGGGAAGAAGTCTAGCCGGTCATGTTCAAGGAGTGGCCGCTCGTCGCCTTCACCGTTCTGGGCCAGACGGCGGTCGGCGCGTTCCTGGTCTTCCACCTGCCTTTCCTCGTCCGCGGCCGGACCCCGTACGCGGGTTGGCGCGCGACCTGGCTGGTCCTGCTGGCCCTGGCCCTGTTCCTGTCCGCCGTCGCCGCCCTGGTCTCGTTCTTCCACCTCCGCCATCCCTGGCGGGCCCGGTTCGTCCTGAGCAACTGGCGCGCGTCCTGGCTCAGCCGCGAGATCCTGTTCGAACTGGCCTTCATGGGACTCGTGGCCGCGTCCGGCTGGCTGGCCTGGGCGGGAGCGCCCTCGAGGACGGTCCAACTGGCCGCACTCGCCGCCGCCGGGCTGGCCGGGGTCCTGTTCCTGGTCAGCATGATCAAGCTCTACACGCTCCCCACTCTGCCGGCCTGGCGCGGCGGGCGGGCCTCGGTGTCGTTCACGCTGACGGCCCTCGTCCTGGGCGCCCTTGTCGCCGAGGCCGTCATCCGGGCCGTGGCCGGTCCCGGGGCTTTCTCCGTCGATCTCGCCGCGGTAGCCGCCGTCCTCATCGCCGCCGGGATCGTGTGGGCGGTGATCGAGGGCCGGCGCTGGGCCCCGGGCGGCCGGCGGCCCCGGCCGTCCCTCCGCCCGGACGCGGGCCCGTCGCGGTCCCTGCGCGCGGTCCATCGGGCCGGATTGGTCTCGGGATTGGCGTTCGTCGTCGCGGATCTGGCACGCGGCGGCGACCGCCTCATGGACGATCCGGGCGCGGGTCCGCTGTTGCTGCTGGCGCTGGGATCGGTCGTGGCCGGCGAGATAGCCGGCCGGTTCGCCTTCTACGGTCTCGTCCGCCGTCCTGGCGACTGAGCCCGGGCGCGCTTTTTCCGGCGATCGCCCGGTCCCCGCAGGTAATCCTCGTAGTCGGCCCGGGTGTTGAGGTTGCGGACACGGCCCGGGTCGTCGAAGCGGACCACGGCCGTCCGGCACAGGTCGTATAAAGGAAGCAGGCTGCGCTCGCTGCGGGCGAGGAGACCTTCAATGGCCGGGACGACCGACTTGGCGTAGACCGCGAAAAGCGGCTCGTAGAGTCCCGACGGTCCGACCGGCACGGCGATGTCCGCCGCCGCGGCCGCCTTCGCCAGCGCGCGGAGGAGCGGCACGTCGACGTCCGGGATGTCGCAGGCGACGACGGCGCACTTCCCGTTCGACGCCTCCTTCAATCCGGCCAGAAGGCCGCCGATCGGGCCCAGGCCGGGGGCTCCGTCGCGGACGTAGCGGGCCCGCGAGCCGGAGGGGAGGCGCGGCGTCGCCTGCCCCGGCGAGAGGCCGACCAGGACCTCGTCGAAGAGGGGTTCGACCTGGGCCAGAACGTGCTCGAGGAGCGTCCGCCCGCCGACGTCGAGCGAGGCCTTGTCGGCCTTCATCCGCCGCCCGCGCCCGCCGGCCAGGACCAGGGCCGTCATCGGCCGTCCGCCGCTCCTCACCGTCCTTCTCATCCCGCCCATCATATGTCCTCGTCACCGGCTTTTCAACGGGGTTAGGGTCTGTGCTACTCCGATCCTCATGGGGACGCGGCAGAACGGAGTGAACAGTTTCTTAGCTGCGAGCACCAAGCGGTGAGGGGGAGTGCTGAGCCCGATTTGGAAATGTTTAGCCGGAACGGGTGGCGGTCGAGGGGAGTTTCCCTGGAAACCGACAAAACGTGTTTGAGCGAGCCGTAGCGCACGGCGAGCGAGTTGTTTTGGCGCCGAGACCGCCGCGCGTTCCGGCGTCTTCAAACATTTCCCATGAGGGCGAGGGATTCCCCCGAACCGCTTCGGCGAGCTCTTGACTTGCCCCCGTCGGGTGGCCATAATGGGCGGGCAGCAAATCCTATGCTCCTCAAACAGCAGGACTTCTACCGCTCCCTGACCGCCATTTCGCCGGGGCTCGTCGAGCGCGTCCGCAAGGTCATCGAGGACGCCGAGAAGAAGTTCACGGGCCGCAAGGACGGCAAGGCGGGCTTCCTCTGGGAGCACACCGTCCTCGTCACCGGCCAAGCCTTCAAGCTGGCCAAGACCGAGAAGGAGAATGCGGACCTGGCCGCCGTCACGGCCCTCTTCCACGACGCCGGCAAGTTCGACGGCGGACGCTATCATGCCGGCCGCAAGCCCGAGGAGGAGGGGAGCGCGCGCCTGGCCCGCCGCGTCCTCGAGGAGTCCGGCCTGGGCATGGCCGACATCGGCCACGTCGTCCGGGCCCTGCGCTCGCTCTACGCCCCCGGCCCGGCCCGCAACCGCCTGGCCGACATCGTCCACGACGCCGACTTCCTGTCGAAATCGGGCTACCTCGGGGTGGCCAACTTCTTCGTCAAGTCGACCCTGCGCGGCCGCAACCTCGAAGCGGCGGCCATGGAGTACCTGAGCCGGGAGCTGACCTACGCGTCGGTCCTGCCGGCCAACATGCGCACGGCGGCGGCCCGGCGCCTGGCGGCCAAGAAGTCCGCCGACGGCCTGCGCTTCTTCAAGTCCTATCTGGCCGAGCTCAACGAATCCCACGGGCTCGACCTCGCCGTCCGCGCCGTCGATGTCCGCCGCGCCGGGGCCCGGCCCCGCAAGGCCAGGGTCTCGCTGGTCATGCCGCCCTCATGCGGCGCGTGCGGCGGCAAATGGGAGACCGCCCTGCGGACCGAAAAGGGCGTCAAGTGCGAGACGCTCGAGGCCTCGTTCCGCTGCGCCGCCTGCGGCGAGCGCCGCTCGGTCTCGTTCTGCCTGCCGGAAATGACCTGATCCTCTTCTTCGAAGGAGGCCCCGTGAGAGCGACGACGAAAGCCCTGTCCGCGGCCGCCGCGCTGGCCGTCCTCGCGTTCAGCCTCGGCCCGCTCGCGGCCTGCCGCCGCGGCGCGGCCGGTCCCGTCGTCGGGGTCAAGATCTACGAGGCGGCGCCGCCCCACGACGGCCTGTTCCGGGAGTGGAGGGACCTCGGCATCAACACGGCCTTCGTCTCGGAGACTCTGCTCGCGGACCCGGACTTCCGGGCCCGGGCCCGGGCCGGCGGCCTGACGCTCTTCCTCATCTACCCTGTCTTCCAGTCCCCCGAGGCCGTCAAGGAGGACCCCGGCCTCGCGGCCGTCACGGCCTCGGGCGCCCCGGCCCACGACGAATGGGTCGAGTTCTTCTGCCCGACGAAAGGGGAGGGCGTCCTGGCCGAGCGGGCCGCGCACCTGCGGAGCGTCGTCGCCGCGGGCGATCCCGAATACGTCAGCCTCGATTTCATCCGCTACTTCGTGTTCTGGGAGAAGGTCGCCCCGGACCGGACCCCCGAGTCCCTGCCCCAGACCTGCTTCTGCCCGGACTGCCTGGCCTCGTTCGAGAGGACGGCGGGCGTCGCGATCCCCGCGGATCTCACGACCACGGCCGAGAAGGCCGCCTGGGTCCTTTCCACCCACGCCGCGGATTGGGCGGACTGGAAGTGCGACCGCATCGCCGGCGTCGTCTCGCGCTTCGTCCGGGCCGCCCGCGAAGCCCGGCCGTCGGTCAAGATCAACCTCCACGCCGTGCCCTGGCGGCGAGACGACTTCGGCGGCGCCGTCCGGTCCGTGGCCGGCCAGGACCTGGCCCGGCTCGCCCCCCTGGTCGACCTGGTCTCGCCGATGACCTACCACCACATGGTCCGCCGGACGCCGGCCTGGGTGCACGACGTCGTCGCCGACGCCGCCGACCTCGCCGGGGGCGTGCCCGTCCTGCCCAGCATCCAGGTCGACCGGGCCTACGTGGACGAGGACCTGCCGCCCGCCGAGTTCCGGGCCGCCCTGGATCAAGCCCTCCGTCCGCCTTCCCGGGGCGTCGTCCTGTGGTCCTGGGCCGCCCTGGCCGGTTCGCCCGGAAAAAAGGCCGTCCTGAGGTCCGTCGCGGCATTGAAAAACCGGCCCCGATAAGATAAAAATAGGGACTGGAGGAAGCATGCGGACTCCCGTCCTCGGCATCGTTCCGGCCGCCCTTTTCCTCCTTCTCCTTGCCGGCGCCTGCCAGGTCGCCCAAGTGCCCGAAGAGCCGTCGCGGCCCGACCGGGTCGTCATGGGCTACTACCGAACCTCGAACCGGGCGACGCTCGACCACACCGGCATCGAGTACCGGTACCTGACCCACATCGCCCATGCTTTCGCCTGGCCCGACGCTTCGGGCAACCTGGTCGTCCCGGACGGGCTCCTCTATCCCGACCTCAACGCGGCCGCGCGCGCCGCCGGGGTCAAGATGGTCCTCAGCCTGGGCGGTTGGGGCAACTGCGCCGGCTTCCCGGGCATGAGCGCGACGCCCGCCAACCGCGACCGGTTCGTCGGCCAACTCCTCGCCTTCTGCGAGGCCAACGCCTACGACGGCGTGGACATCGACTGGGAGTTCGTCACGGGCGACGCGGAGAAAGCCCAGTTCACCCTGTTCATCGAGGCCCTGGCCGCCGCCTTCCACGCCCGGACGCCGCCGCTCCTCGTGACCATGGCCGCCCCGTCGAACAACTACTACGGCCGCTGGATCGACTTCGAGCGCCTGGCCGGCGCCTTCGACCTCATCGGCTTCATGACCTACGACTATCACGGCGAATGGTCGGACCACTCCGGCCACAACGCCCCGCTCTACGCCTGGGGCGACGACGGCTGCGGTTCGCTCGACGAGACCTTCCTCTACGCCCGCTCCCGCCAGGTCCCCCTCGGCAAGCTCCTCGTCGGCGTGCCTTTCTTCGGCCGGTCGTTCGACTGCGGCGGCCTGGGCCTGCCCTTCACGGCGAGCGCCGGCCGGTCCTACCGGGACATCGCCGCCCTGCCGGCGGGCGACTGGCCGCGGACCTGGGACGGCCAGGCCCGCGTGCCTTATCTGCGGCGGACGGACGGGACCATGATCATCGGCTACGACGACCCGAGCTCGGTCGGCCTCAAGTGCCAGTACGTCAAGGATAAAGGCTCCGCGGGGGTCATCATCTGGGAGCTCGGCGGGGACCGGCGGTCCGGGCACTCCGAGCTCCTCGAGGTCATCGGCCGGTCCTTCGGCGTCGACTGACGCCGGCATCCCTTCGGCTCTTTGAAAGGTGCGGACATGACGAACGCGACGACGGAACGGTCCTTCGCGGCCCGGGCCGCGCGGGCCGCGGTCGGCCTGCTCCTGCTGGCGGCCGCGGCGGCCGCCGCCCCGGCCGACAAGACCCGCGGCTTCTTCCCGGTCTCGGTCTGGTACGCCGGCGGCAAGGCCCGGGCGCCCATGCTCGAGACCGTCACCCCGGCCTCCCGCGAGGCCTGGAAGAAGGACATCGCGCAGATCAAGCGGCTGGGCTTCAACACCGTCCGGACCTGGATCGAGTGGACGGCCTGCGAGAAGGCCGAGGGGCGGTACGATTTCTCGGCCCTCGAGCTCCTGACCGACCTGGCCGGCGAGGCCGGCCTGCGGATCATCGTCCAGGTCTACATCGACTCGGCCCCCGACTGGGTCGAGGCCCGCCATCCCGACTCCAAGTTCGTCTCGTCCAACGGCGTCGTCGTCGAGTCCCAGGCCTCGCCCGGCTTCTGCTTCGACCACGCCGGGGTGCAGGAAAAGATCCTCGATTTCTTCAAGGCTGCGGCCCGGGCCCTCAAGGGCAAGCCGGCCTTCTACGGCTGGGACCTGTGGAGCGAGCCCCACATCATCAACTGGGCCGAGGTCTACTACGTCGGCGATCTCAAGTCGGTCCAGTTCTGCTATTGCCCCTCGACCCAGGCCCGTTTCCGGGACTGGCTCCGGAAGAAGTACGGCACGGTCGAGGCCCTCAACAAGGCCTGGTACCGGACGCTGCGGACCTGGGACGAGGTCGAGCCGCCGCGCTTCGGCACCATCCTGACCTTCACCGATTACATCGACTGGAAGGAGTTCATCTCCGACAAGCTGGCCGAGGACCTGGCCCTCAAGGCCGCGGCCGTCAAGTCGGTCCTGCCCGATTCGGTCGTCACCAGCCATTCGGCCGGGCCCGGCATTTTCACCCGGCCCGACTGGTCGGGGACGCCGGACGACCGCAAGATGTCCGACAGCGTCGAATTCTACGGCGCCTCCATCTACCCCAAGCACGCCTGGACCATCAAGCCCTGGTCGCCGTTCTACCGCTCCTCGGGGCTGGATTTCGTCCGGTCGATGGGGATCGGCAACGGCGGCTTCTACATCGGCGAGCTCCAGGCCGGCTACGGCGTCTTCGGCATGAAGATGAGCTACCCCGTCGTCGGCACGGACACGCGCGACTGGATGTGGAGCACGGTCGCCTACGGGGCGCGGGCCGTCAACATCTACGCCTATTACCCGATGAGCACGGGCTACGAGGCCGGCGGCTACGGCCTGGTCGAGCTCGACGGCAAGGTCACCGAGCGGGCCGAGGCGGGAGGCCGAATCGCCCGCGTCATCACGTCGCACCAGGACCTCTTCCTCAAAGCGTTGCCCGCCAAGGCCGAGATCGCCATCCTCTACAACCCCCTCTCGCACATGGTCGGCGGCCAGCAGGCCTTCACCGGCGAGGGCCAGACGGTCGGGGTCAACAACCTCAGCGAGTCGCTCCAGGGCGTCCACCGGGCCTTCTTCGAGCGCAACATCCCGGTCGACTTCCTGCACGTCCGCGACCTGGACACGCCGCGGGCGGCCGGCTACAAGCTCCTCATCGCCCCGTACCCGGTCATGATGTCCCAGCCCCACGTCGCCGCCCTGGTCGAGTACGTCCGCGGCGGCGGCACTCTGGTGACGGAGGCCCGCTGCGGCTGGGTCGACGAGAAGGGCGCCTCGAGCCCGGTCGTCCCCGGCGGGGGACTCGCCGAGGTCTTCGGCTGCCGGGAGACCGAGCTGACGCCGCTCGCCAAGACCGGGGTGGTCACGGTCGGCGCCGCCGACGAGGCCTTCCCGCTGCTCGAGCCGGGCGACACCCTCGACAGCCTGTTCTTCGAGGAGGCCTTCGAAGTCTTCGGCAAGGCCAGCCGGGTCGTGGCCGCGTTCGCGGACGGGCGGCCGGCCGTCGTGGCCGCGCCCTTTGGCAAGGGCCGGGCCGTCATCGCCGGCTCCTTCTTCGGTTCGGCCTACCATCATTTCAAGAACCCCAACAACGGCAAGTTCTTCGCCGGATTGGCCGAATGGTTGAAGATCGAGCCGGCGGTCAAGGTCACGGCCGAAGCGGCCGACGCGCTCGTCGAAGGCCGCCTGCTCCGCGGCGACGGCTATGTCCTGCTCTTCGGCTTCAACCGGGGAGAGAAGGCCGTGGCGGCGACGTTCGCTGTGGCCATGGACGGTCCGGGCCGGGTCACGGCCAAGGACCTGGAGACGGGCGAGGCGGTCGCCGCGGCCGCCGCCGCCGGCCGGACGGCCGTCGGCAAGACCCTCCAGCCCAACGAAGCCTGGGTCGTCCACCTGCGGTCAGCAGGCGATCAACATGAAAGAAATAAATAGAAACGTCCCCGTTTTCTGCGGGGCGGTGGATGTCGGGGGGACGAAGATCGCCTCGGCGCTGTTCACCGCGGACGGGGACATCTCGGCCCGCGACAAGACGCTCCTCGACCGGGCCGGCGGGGACGCCGCGGCCGCCCAAGTCGCCGGGCGCGTCGAAGCCCTGGCCGCGGCCGCTCGCGAGGCCGGCGGCCGGCTGGCCGCCGTGGGCCTGTGCGTGCCGGGCATCGCCTATTCGGCGACCGGCCGGGTCTGGGCGCCGAACATCCCCGGCTGGGACCAGTACCCGCTTTTGGAAAAGATAAGGGGACACGTACCTTCGGTACATGTCCCCGCTATTTCCCTCGTGCTCGAATCCGACCGCTCCGCCTACGTCGCCGGCGAGGCTTGGCGCGGCGCCGCGGCCGGCGCCTCGGACGCCGTCTTCCTGGCCGTCGGCACCGGCATCGGGGCCGGCATCATCTCGGGCGGCCGCCTCCTCCACGGCCGCGAGGATATCGCCGGCGCGGTCGGCTGGTTCGCCCTCGACCCGGACTTCGAGCCGGAGTACGCCGAGATGGGCTGCTTCGAGGCCGAGGCCTCGGGGAATTCCGTGGGCCGCAAGGCCCGCCGGGAGCTCGAGCGGGGCCGGCCCTCGATCCTGTCCGACCTGGCCGGCGGCCGCATCGAGGACGTCACGGCCGAGACCGTGGCCGAGGCCGCCCGCCGCGGCGACGCCCTGGCCCGGGAGATCGGCGACAAGGTCGCCCTCTACCTGGGCATGGGCATCGCCAACATCATCAGCCTGCTCAATCCCGATGTCGTGGTCCTCGGCGGGGGCCTGTTCCGCGCCGCCGACCTCTTCCTCGACCCCGTCCGCCGCGAGGCCGCCCGCTGGGCCCAGCCGCTGGCCGCCCGGGCGGTCCGCATCGAGCTCTCGCGGCTCGGCGAGGACGCCGGGCTCTACGGCTGCGGCCGCCTGGCCTGGAACGCGCTCGACAAGGAGTGACACATGTCCGCACAGAACTACCTCGGCATCATCCAGTGGATCCTGGCCGAGATCCAGTCCCGCGAGATGGCCGCCATCAAGGCCGCCGGCAAGCTCATGGCCGCCGCCATCCGCAAGAAGGGCCGCGTCTACATGTTCGGGAGCGGCCACTCGGTCATCCCGGTCATGGACATCTTCCCGCGCTACGGCGGGTTCGTCGGCTTCTTCCCGCTCTACGACCCGCGCCTGATGTGGTCCAACGTCATCGGCCCCGGCGGGGCCCGCGAGCTGCTCTGGATCGAGCGCCAGGAGGGCTACGCCAAGGTCTTCCTGCAGAGCTACCCGCTCGAGCCGCGCGATGTCATGCTGGTCTTCTCCCACGGCGGCCTGAACGCCGCGCCCATCGACGTGGCCCTGGAAGCCAAGGCCCGCGGCCTGAAGGTCGTCACGGTCTCCTCCCACGCCAACGCCCGGATCGGCAAGCGCTCCCACAGCTCGGGCCGGGTCCTCTCGGAGATCGCCGACGTGGCCATCGACAACCACGTCCCGCCCGAGGACGCCCTGGTCGACGTCGGCCAGACCGAACCGGTGGCCGCAGGCTCGACCGTGGCCGCCGTGACCATCGCCATGTCGCTCGTGGCCGAGACGGCCGCCGTCCTGGCCAAGACCGGCCAAGTGCCGCCGACCTTCGTCTCGCCCAACGTCCCCGGCGTCCCGCCCGGCCACATGGCCGAGGTCTACCGGGCCTTCACCGAGTTCTATTACGCCCGGGCCTACAAGGGCGAGAAGGCCACGCGGCCGCGGCGCCCGGCCAAGAAGGCCGCCAAGGGGCGCTGACCGTGGACGCGCCCGCCCGCCCCGCGCCGGCCTCCGCCGCCCGGCTCCAGGCCTCGGCCTGGGCCGGCATCTTCGTCTTCGGCATCGTCATGGCCATCCTGGGCGCCATCCTGCCTTCGCTCTTCGAGCGTATCGGTTTCGGAGCCGGCGCGGCCGGCAACCTGTTCCTGACGATGAACTTCGCCATGCTGGCGACGACGGTCTTCTTCGGGCCGCTCGTCGACCGCTTCGGCTTCAAGGCCGTCCTGGCCGTCTCGGCCTTCCTCGTCGCGGGCGCCTTCCTGCTGCTCGCGCGGGCGACCGGCTACGGCGCCGTCCTGGCCGCGGCCGTCGTCCTCGGCCTGGGCGGCGGCGGTCTCAACGGCGGCACCAACGCCCTGACGAGCGACCTCCACGAGGGGGAGAGGCGGGGCGCGGCCCTCAACGTCCTGGGCATCTTCTTCGGTTTCGGGGCCTTGACCGTCCCGTTCCTCATCGGCACCCTGCGCGAGACGCTGGGTCTCGGACTCATCCTCGGCCTGGCCGCCGCCCTCGGCCTCGTCCCGGCCGTCGTCTACGCCGTCCTGCGTTTCCCCAAGGCCAAGCAGGCCCAGGGCTTCCCGATCAAGGAGGCGGCCGCTATCGCCCGCGAGCCGCTCCTGTGGCTGACGGCTTTCATCCTCTTTTTCCAGTCGGGCAACGAGTTCACCGTCGGCGGCTGGATCTCGACCTACCTCGAGCGGACCTTCGGCTTCGCCCCGGCCGCGGCGGCCCTCGTCCTGGCCGGGTATTGGGCGGCCGTCATGGCCGGCCGTCTCGTTTCGAGCCGCCTCGTCCGCCGCCTCGGCAACGAACGGCTCATTCTCGCCAGCGCCGTCCTGGCCCTCGCGGCCGCCGTCCTCATGGCCTTCGCCCCGTCCGGCGTGTCTGCCGCCGCCGGCGCCATCCTCATCGGCCTCGGCTTCGCCGCCATCTACCCGACGACCCTGGCCGTCGTCGGCGGCCGTTTCGCCGCCCTCACGGGCACGGCCTTCAGCGTCGTCATCGCCGTCGGCCTCGCCGGCGGCATGCTGGCCCCGTGGCTGGCCGGCCGCATCGCCGAGTCCGCCGGCCTGCGCCGGGGCCTGCTCATCCCGGTCGTCAACTGCGCGATGATCGTCGTCCTGACGCTCCTCGTCGCGCGGCGGACCCGTAAGGCACTCTAGACAAGGAGATCGACATGCGCGGACTTCTCGCCCGGACGGTCCCGTCCGTTCTCATCCTCTCTCTCGGCCTGGCCCTCGTCCCGGCCCCCGCGTCGGGCGCCGACGCCGCCGCCGACGCCGCCAAGGCCGAGCTCGTCCGCCGCTACGCGCCCCTTCTCGCCGAGAAGGCCGTCACCGACGACGCCGGCCGGGAAATCGCCGGCCGCTTCGACGCCCTCGTCGCCGCGGCCCGGGCCAAGGGCGCCCGGACGACCAAAGACATCGTCCAGGCCGCCCTGGCCGCGCTCAACCACTCGTCCGCCAACCTGGCCGGGTTCCCGCCGGCCGCTTTCGACCGGCCTATCGGGACCGTGCTCACGACGTACGGCCGGACCGTCGCCCCCGGCGACATCGAGGCCCGGCCCGAGGGCAGCGCCTGCCCCGTCGGAGGCATCGGCGCCGGCGGCTTCGAGCGGCTCATGAACGGCAATTTCTCGACCTGGTTCCTCAAGCCCGGCTGGATGGTCGAGGACACGGTCTGGGCCGACCAGTTCCACGTCTTCGCCCGGTCGGCCGGCCGGACCGTCGTCCGCACCCTCTCCACGACCGCCCCGCCCGAAGGCGCGGGCCTGTCCCGTTGGGCCTGGAACTACCCGACGGGCCGTGGCGACTACTACGCCCTCTACCCCAAGTCGGGCTTCTCCTACGAGGAGGACCCGGACCTGCCGGTCGACCTGGCCGTCGTCCAGTTCTCGCCGGTCATCGCCGGCAACTACAAGGAGACGAGCTATCCGGCGGCCGTCTACCGGTGGATCGCCGTCAATCCGACGAAGCAGCCGGTCGAGGTCAGCCTCCTCCTGACCTGGGAGAACATGGTCGGCTGGGAGCCGGCCCGGGCCCGCGCCGCCGCCGGCCAAGCCCCTCAGGCCTCCTTCGTCTGGGACCGCCGCAGCGCCGGCAACGTCAACGAGCCGGCCGAGCGCGGCCGGGCCAAGGGCGTCCTCTTCCGCAAGGACGGCCAGGACGTCCGCACCGGCAACGCCATGAGCGGCACGATGGCCATCGCCGTCATGGACGTCCCCTCGCGGACCCGGATCCACGTCCAGCCCGTCTTCGACCCCAAGGGCGACGGCGCCGACGTCTGGACGCGCTTCGCCGCCGACGGCACGCTCGACGCCACGAAGCCGCCGGCCCCGGCCGCGCCCGGCGCCCGGACCGCCGCGGCCCTGGCCGTGTCCTTCACCCTCAAACCCGGCGAGCGCCTCGAGGTGCCTTTCGCCGTGGCCTGGGACTTCCCCTATTACGAATTCGAGGCCGGGGCCAAGCAGAAACGGAAATACACGGCCTTCTACGGCGCCGAGGGCACGAACGCCTTCCGCATCGCCGCCGAGGCCCTGGAGCGGGCCGGGGAGTGGGAGCGGGCCGTCGACGCCTGGCAGCGCCCCATCCTGACCGACCCCAAGCTCCCGGACTGGTTCAAGCAGGCCCTGCTCAACGAGCTCTACGTCCTGGCCGAGACGAGCATCTGGGACGCCACGACCGACCTCCACACCTACCTCGAGAGCGCCGACTACCTCATGTACGGCACGACCGACGTCGACACCTACTGCTGGCACGTCCTCAAGCTCTGGCCCGAGCTCGAGAAGCGCAACATGGAGTTCATCGCCCGGACCGTGCCGCTCGAGGACCCGTCCTTCCGGGCCTACCAATACGCCGTGACCTTCCCCAACGAGGTCCCGCCCGACAAGCTCGACTACTACTGGAACACGATCAAGGTCCCGGGCATGGTGCCCCACGACCTGGGCTCGCCGCGCAAGCGGCCGTGGACGATCCTCAACGGCTTCGACTGGCAGAACGGCAATGTCTGGAAGGACCTCAATCCCAAGTTCCCGCTGCGGGCCTACCGCGACTTCCTGGCCGAGGGCGGCCTCGACATGGGCTTCCTGATGAAGATGTTCGAGGCCTCGGTCTTGGCCCTCGACACCCTGGAGCGCCGCTTCGGCGACAAGGTCAGCCACATCCCGCTCAACGAGGGCATCCCCGACCAGACCTACGACACGTGGCGGATGCAGGGCCAGAGCGCCTACGTCGGCCTGCTCTGGCTGGCCGGGCTCAAGGCCGCCATCCGGATGGGGGAGACCCTGGAGTTCCGCGGCCTGGCCCGCACGGGCGCCGTCGACGTCGCGGACGCCGTGGCCCGCTACAAGCAGTGGTTCGAGGCCGGCCGGGCCTCCCTGCGCCGGCTCTGGGACGCCGAGGCGGGCTACTTCCACATCGACGCCCACACCGACGACGTCATGACCGACCAGCTCTTCGGCGTCTGGTACGCCCGGATGCTCGGCATCGAGGCCGCCGACGCCGCGGCCATCGCCCCGCCCGCCGACATCGGCCGGGCCCTGCGGACGATCTACGCCAAGAACGTCCTCGGCTTCGGACGGGGGGTCCTGGGCGCGGTCAACGGCCGCAAGGCCGACGGCTCCCAGCTCCGTCTCCAGCAGGGCGACGAGGTCTGGGTCGGCACGGCCTACGCCTTCGCCGCCCACCTGGCCCTCGAGGGCCTCGTCGACGAAGCCCTGCACACGGCCTACGGCCTCTACCACGCCGTCTGGAGCCCGGGCGGCCAGGGTTATTTCTTCAAGACGCCCGAGGCCTACCTCGATCCCGCGGAGACGCGTTGGAACGACGCCGGCGCCAAGTACGGCGACACGCTCTTCCGGGCCATGAAGTATATGCGGCCGGGCGCGGTCTGGGCCCTCTACGAGGCGCTGTTGAAAAAGAGGTCCTGAACGGCTATCTTGGCTCCGGTCGAATGAACGCGAAAAAACGCCTCCCTGTCCGGGCCCTGGCGGCCGCGGCCCTGCTCGTCGCGGCGGGCGCCGCGGCCTGGATCCTCCTCGGGCCCGGCGGCGCGCCGGCGGCCAAGGTCGGCAAGCTCTGGTCGCGCCGGGGCGTGGCCAAGCCCAACGTCATCCTGGTCACCCTCGACACGACCCGGGCCGACCACCTGTCCTCCTACGGCGCGACGGCCGTTCGCACGCCGCACCTCGACGCGCTGGCCGCCAGGGGCGTCCTGTTCGAGCAGGCGGCCACGGCGGCGCCCCTGACCCTGCCGGCCCACTGCACCATCCTGACCGGCATGTACCCGACCTTCCACGGCGTCCGGGTCAACGGCAACACCGCCCTGAGCGAGGAACAGACCACGCTGGCCGAGGTCTTCGCCGGGGCCGGCTACCGCTGCGGCGCCTTCATCGCCGCCTTCGTCGTCGACGGCCGCTGGGGGCTCAAGCAGGGCTTCGAGAAATACGACGACCAACTCGACGCCGGCCGGCGCAAGCACATCGATCTCGGCGCCATCCAGCGACCGGCCAACGTCGTCATGGACACGGCCCTGGAATGGCTCGACGGGGCCAAGGACGGGCCGTTCTTCTCCTGGATCCACCTCTACGACCCCCACACCCCCTACGAGCCGCCCGAGCCCTACCGCTCCGAGTACGGCGGGCGGGGCCTGGCCGGGCTCTACGCCGGCGAGGTCGCCTTCATGGACGAGCAGATCGGGCGCCTGGCCGCCTGGCTCGAGCGGACCGGCCTCGACCGCTCGACCGTCGTCGTCCTCGTCGGCGACCACGGCGAGGGCCTGGGCAGCCACAGCGAGAGCGCCCACGGCTATTTCGTCTACGACTACGCCGTCCACGTGCCTTTCGTCGTCGTGGCCCCTCTCGACGGCCTCGGCGGCGGCCGCCGCGTCGCCACCCAGGTCTCGACGGCCGACGTCTTCCCGACCGTGCTCGAGCTGGCCGGGCTGGCCGGGGCGGGGGAGACCCAGGGCCGGTCGCTCGTCCGGCCCATGCTCAAGCCGGGCGCGGGCCCCGAGGTCGCGGCTTACGCCGAGTCGATGGCCCCGAGCATCCAGTTCGGCTGGAGCCCGCTGCGGGTCCTGCGCACGGCCCGCTGGAAATACATCGACGCCCCGCGGGCCGAGCTCTTCGACCTCGCCGCCGACCCCGGCGAGACCGTCAACCGGCTGGAGGACGAGCCCGGATTGGCCCAAGACCTCAAGGCCGAGCTCGAGGCCCTCATCGCCCGGACCGAGAAGGGCGCCCCCACCCCCCAGGCGGCCAACCTCGACAAGGACACCATGGAGCGGCTGTCCGCGCTCGGCTACGTCGGGACGCCCGTCGCCGCTCGCAAGGCCGCCGCGGGGACGGCCCCGCCGGCCGACCCCAAGGACAAGTTCACCGTCTTCCAGAAGGTCACGACGGCCGGCGAGCTCGTCACCGAGGAGAAGTACGACCAAGCCATGCCCCTGCTCGAGGCCGCCCTGGCCGAGGAGCCGGGGATCCCCCAGGCCCTGCTCGTCCTGGCGACCTGCTACAAGGAGACCGGCCGGAACGCGGAGGCCAAGGTCCAGCTCGACCTCCTGCTCAAGTCCGACCCGGAGAACGTCCAGGGTCTCATCGCCCTGGCCAACATCCTCATCGACGAAGGCCGGGACGACGACGTCATCGCCCTCTCCAAGCAGGCCCTCAGCGTCGACGAAAAGAACACCCAGGCCCTGCTGCTCATCGGAGAGGTCTATATGGGCCGGCTCGACTTCGGCCAGGCCCTGCCCTACGTCGAACGGGCCCTCGACCTGCAGCCCAAGGTCGACCGGACCCGCTTCAACCTGGCCGCCTGCCTCATCGGGCTCGAGCAGTACGAGCGGGCCGAGCCCGTCCTGCGCGAGGTCCTGGCGGCCTCCCCGAAGTGGCCGCTGGCCCATTTCAATCTGGGCCTGCTCCAAGAGGAGCAGGGCCGCCTCGAGGACGCCCGGGCCGCCTACGCCCAAGAGGTCGCGAACTACCCCGGCGAGTTCAAAGCCCGTTTCAACCTCGGCAAGGTCCTGTTCAAGCTCGGCGACCGGGCCGGCTCGCTGGCCGAGATGCGCGAGGTCGTCAAGCTGACCCCGAAGCTGGCCGAGGGCCATCTCTTCCTGGCCCGCGGCCTGTTCTACGAGGACGTGCCCCTCGACGAGGTCAAGGCCGAGGTCGACAAGGGTTTGGCTCTGGCAGAAACGCCCGAGCTCAAGGCCATGGGCCAATTCCTATTGGCCGACATCTACAACCGGACCGGGGAAAAAGCTAAAATGGAAGAGGCCCTGCGCCGGGCCAACGCGTTCAAGGCGCAAAAGGAGAGACCATGAGCCCCCGTCATTCCCGCGTCGCCGCGCGGCCCATCTTGGCCGCCGCCCTCGTTGCCGGCCTGGCCCTGGCGGCCGCCGCCCAATACCGCGAATACAACATCTCCGGCACGGTCGTCGACAGCAAGAAGAACCCCCTGGCCGGCGTGACCATCACCCTGCGCGACCAGGCCACCAGCCGGAGCCTGAGCCTGAAGACGAAAAAGGACGGGAGCTACAAGTACGTCGGGCTGCCTCACGGCGTCTACCAGGTCCTCTTCCGCAAGGAGGGCTTCGCCGACAAGACCGACGAGTGGAAGTTCGAGGCCCCCCAGGAACAGATGCTCAAGGTCGAGATCCCCCCCGTCATCATGGTCTCCCAGGAGGTCCTGGCCGAGGCCGAGCAGATGCAGAAGGCCGCGGCCGAGGTCAAAGCGGCGGCCGAGAAGGTCCGCGGCGGCGATTTCGACGGGGCCGTCACGGCCCTCGCCCCCATCCTCGAGAAGAACCCCAAGGATACCAACGCCCTGTACATCCTCGGTATGGCCCGCCAGAAGAAGGGCCAATACGACGAGGCCATCGCGGCCTTCCTGCAGGTCCGGGAGCTGACGCCCGCCTTCGCCGCCGTCCACTACCAGCTCGGCGTCTCCTATCAACAGAAGGGGGAGGCCGACGCGGCCCTGGCCGCGTACGCCAAGGCCGCGGAGCTCGACCCGTCCAATCCCGACAGCGCCTACAACTCGGGCCTCATCCTGTTCGCCAAGTCCCAGCCCGCCGAGGCCCTGGCCCTGTTCGAGAAGGCCCTCGAGCTCAGGCCCGACGACCCGTCCTTCCTGGAGATGGCCGGGCGCTGCCACATCAACCTGGCGGCCGTCCATAAGGCCGACGGGACGATCGAGATCGACAAGACCTCCTTCGAGAAGGCCCTGGCCTACCTCGAGAAGGCCAAGGCCGGGTACGCCGACGATCCCGACAAGGTCAAGTTCATGGACGAGCTCATCGCCCTGGTCCGGGAACAGATCAAGAAGTAAGCCCGCCTCGAGAGGGCTTGTCGGAACCGGGAATTTAGGGCTTCCTCTGAACTGGTCATGCTCTTGACAGAGGGGCCCGGAATATAAAAAATATGTGACATACGAGGGAAATGGAGCATGCGCGCGGATTTCCGTCGCGTCCCGTTTCCCGACATCCCTGCCTTTCTCATCGTCCATTCCAGAGACCTCCCGCAACAAGGAGGGCCATAGCGACGCCAAAGACATAGGGGGCAACAAGGGTCGTCTCCGTCGGTTCCGCGGGCGGGGGCGGGGTAAGGGGCATATCGGGGAAGAGAGGAGAGGCCAACACATGATGCGACGGACACTTTCCGCTGCACTCGTTCTTGTTCTCGGCCTCGCCTTCGTCGGCAGTGCCGCGCTAATGGCCCAATCCGTCATGGAGGGCAAGGTCACCGGCACGGTCACGGACGACAAAGGCGAGCCGCTCCCCGGCGTCGGCGTCGAGCTCACGGGCACGGCCATCATGGGCAAGCGGGCCACCGTGACCTCGGGCAAGGGGACGTACGTCTTCCTGAACGTCCCGCCGGGCAAGATGACCATGACGGTCAGCCTGGCCGGTTTCAAGACCTGGATCCAGGACAACCTCGTCCTGGGCGCCGGCAGCACCCTCGAGGTCAACCCGGCCCTGCAGCCGGGCGCCATCGAGGAGCAGATCACCGTCCTGGCCGCCAGCCCGGTCGTCGACGTCAAGACATCGGCGGTCGACTCGCGCCTGGACAAGGAGCTGCTGGCCAAATTGCCGACCAGCCGCGACGCCTTCTACGACTTGGCCCTGACCACGCCGGGCATGTTCGACGTCGGCAGCAGCGGCAGCTGGCTGCCCAGCCCGACCGCCTACGGCGGCTCGAGCATGGAGAACGTGTTCCTCGTCAACGGCGTCAACACGACCAACCCCCGCGGCGCCGCCTTCGGCTCGCTGGTCAAGGTCAACTACAACGCCGTCGAGGAGGTCCGCGTCGTCGCCCTGGGCTCCAAAGCCGAATACGGCAGCTTCTCGGGCGCGGCCATCGACGTCCTGACCCGGTCGGGCAGCAACCAGTTCCACGGCAACGCCGCCTACTACACCGAGCTTCGGGGCGGTTTCTTCAAGGAGAACTACCCCATCACCTCGGTCGGCGATCCCAACGTCCCGCTGGCCGCTCCCGACAATTGGCTCTTCTACCTGGCCGGCGACCGCCTGGCCGGCGAGACCAAGAAGAACTGGGAGGGCAACTTCACGATCGGCGGGCCGATCGTCAAGGACAAGGTCTGGTTCTACGGCGCCTTCGACTACATCCGCAGCGCCACCCTGCCGGTCAACTGGTCCCTGCTGAACAACTACACGGGCCGGTACGCCGACCTCAAGATCTCGGCCGAGCCCCTCCGCAACACCCGGGCCTGGGTGTCCTACCATTACGAGAACAACAAGGGCGACGGCTGGAGCTGGGGCACCCAGCCGAACTGGGACACGACCATGACCTACGGCGTCGGGTCCAAGAACAACACCCTCTCGGCCCAGTGGCAGTGGCTGCCCACGAGCACGACCATCTTCACGGCCAAGTACCTGGGCTTCTGGACGAATGACCGGCCCTTCGTTCCGGACGACGCGCCCAGCCACCCCGGTTACATCAACTGGTGGAAATGGGGCCCCAACTTCGGCATCGACGGGGCCTTCCCCTACGTCGAGGCCCAGAAGTCCAACCGCCAGACCCTCCAGGCCGACGTCGCCACCTACGTCGAGGACTTCCTCGGCGAGCACGACATCAAGTTCGGCGTCCAGTACACCAAGGGCCGCGGCAACTGGATGGGCGGCTACTTCCAGAACTACGCCAACTTCACCTATCCCGTGGGCGGCTGGTGGGGCTACTACTCCGGCCTCGGCTACGCCATCTGGGCCCTGCAGACCCAGACCTGGTACAGCTACGGCGAGGGCATCGGCTTCGACGACGGTCTGCTGTTCTACAACAACAAGACCATCGACAACCCGTTCCTGACCGTCCGCACGGCCGACTCCCTGGGCCTGTTCGTCGACGACCAGTGGTCGCCGACCAAGCGCCTGACCTTCAACCTCGGCTTCCGTTTCGACCGCATGACGACCAAGTACGGCGAGGGCAAGGTCTACGACTACCTGACCCAGCCGAGCGATATCAACGACCCGAACCTCGGCGTCGTGCGGACCCGCGCGGGCACGGGGAACATCTTCGACTTCAAGACCTTCTCGCCGCGCCTGGGCGTCACCTACCAGCTGACCAAGGACGGCAAAACGGTCCTCAGGGCCAACTACGGCCGCTACTACATGCCCCTGGCCGTCGAGTTCCTGCGCCGCTTCGGCCCCGATATGCAGGCCACCAATCTCGACTACGAGATCTACTGGGTGCCCTGGGATGTCGCGGACGCCGACGGCAACGGTTACATCGACTGCACCGGCGTCTCCGGCTTCAACGAGCTGCAGGGCGCCGTGCGGCACATCTACGGCCAGACGCCGCTCTATGTCGACAATCGGACCCAGGACCGGTCCTGGACCCTGAACGTCGGCGACGGCGTCAAGGACATGTACACCGACCAGTTCTCGTTCAACATCGAGCGGGAGATCATCAAGGACTTCTCCCTGAGCGCCACCTACATCTACAAGCACTCGGCCAACATCTTCGTCAACGTGCCCATCAACGAGGTCACGGGCGAGGAGTGGGTCTACGAGCGCGTCCCGTTCGATCCCGAGTTCGGCGACCCCGTCGACCTCTACAGCATCGTCTGGCAGGATTACACGGGAGACGGCAAGATCGACGGCAACGACGTCGTCTGGATCAACGACCACGGCGACTACCGGGTCGAGAACATGCACGCCTACAGCTACACCGAGGACGGCGAGCTCATCAAGCCCCAGCGGACCTATCAGGCCCTCCAGCTGGTCTTCAACAAGCGCTATTCGTCCCGGTGGCAGGGCCTGGCCTCGGTCGTCTATTCGTGGTCCAACGGCGCGGCCCAGCGCACCATGCGCCAGAGCGACAACATGATGGGCCCGATGATCACCGACGATACCTGGATGGGCACGGTCAACTACACCATCAACAACATGGACGGCGTCCTGCCGTTCGTGCCCAAGTGGGAGGTCAAGGCCTCCGGGTCCTACACCGTCCCCGGCATCGACGCCGACCTGGGGATCCGCTTCCGGTTCCACACGGGCCGGCCCATCTGGCGGCTAGAGAACTACGCCATCCACAGCCAGTGGGGCTTCCCCGAGGGCTCGGTCATCCCGGGCGGCGGCACGGGCCGCATCGTCTCCAGCACGGAACCGTACTACCTGCCTTCGCTGGCCCTGTTCGACTTCCGGGCCGAGAAGGCCATCAACGTCCGCAAGTACGGCTCGCTGCACCTCGTCCTCGACGTCTTCAACATCTTCAACAGCTCCAACGTCACCAACGTCGAGTACGCCGGTCTGTGGGGCCGCATCACGGGCATCAGCGACGCCCGGCGGTTCCGTCTCAGCTTCATGTTCCAGTTCTAGCCGCTCACACGCAGATGTTCGCCCGCCCCGGCGCAAGCCGGGGCGGGCTTTTTTTTGGAAAACGGGGACATGACCGGAAAAGGGGGACATGACCCATTTCTCCTGAAATGGGATCGTGTCCCCCTTTTTCTCTTCTCTTATGGTCGTGTCCCCGTTTTTCCGCTTTTTCCTATTGAGTTGAAGCCGCCCTAAAAAACCGCTAGATTAGAGTCCGTGAGGTCGCCCATGAACCGGGTCCCGCTCGCCGCCGTCCTCCTCGTCGCCCTGTCCCTGCCGGCCGCCGCCCAGGCCAAGCCGGACCTGCCGCCGCGCTTCAAGAAGTGGCTCGACGAGGAGGTCGTCTACCTCATCACCGCGAGGGAGAAGGCCGTCTTCCTGCAGCTCAGGACCGACCGGGAGCGGGACATCTTCGTCGACGCCTTCTGGAAGCAGCGCGACCCCACTCCCGGGACGCCGCGGAACGAGTTCCAGGAAGAGCACCAGAGGCGGTTCGCCTACGCCAATTCCTATTACGGCCGCTCGACGCCGCTGCCCGGCTGGAAGACCGACCGGGGCCGGATCTACATCCTCCTCGGCGCGCCGAAGAACATCGAGCAATACAGCAACGTCAACGGCGTCCACCCGACCGAGATCTGGTTCTATCTGGGCGACCCCGACCTCGGGCTGCCGACGGCCTTCAACGTCATCTTCTTCAAGAGGGACGGCGGCGGGGACTACATCCTCTATTCGCCGACCGAGCACGGCCCCCGGGCCCTGGTGGCCGGCTCCATGGGCGGCTACCGCGACGTCTCCCGGACGTCGGCCGCGATGACCAACGACCAGGCCGCCTACAAGGAGCTCAAGGACCTCGAGCCGAACCTGGCCCCCCAGGTCCTGAGCCTCATCCCGGGCGAGCAGGTCCAGCCGGGCTACGAATCGCTGGCCTCCAACCGCCTGATGGCCACGATCGCCGCCGCGCCCCAGAAGAAGGTCGAGTCCGACTACGCCGAGGCCATCCTCAAGTACAAGGACTTCATCGACGTCGACTACACGGCCAATTACGTCCCGAGCGAGGTCGAAGCCCAGGTCATCCGCAACGCCTCCGGGACGAGCCTCGTCCACTACACCATCGAACCGGGCCGCATCTCGGCCGAAGAGGCCGGCGGCAAGTACGAGATCCGCTTCCAGCTGACGGGCCGGGTCTCCGACGCCTCCGGCAAGACCGTCTTCCAGTTCGACAAGGACTTCCCCTTCACGCTGACCGCCGACGAGCTGGAGGCGGTCCGGGCCACTTCGCTTTCCGTCCAGGACGCCTTTCCGCTCGTGCCGGGCAGCTACCAGTTCGACGTCCTGCTCAAGAACACCGCCTCCAAGGAGTTCACGGGGGCGGGGCGGACGCTGGTCGTCCCCGACCCGGCCGGTCCGCCCGGCCTGGGGCCGCTCCTTCTGGCCTACGGGACGGAGAAGGGCGCGCCGGGCTCGCGGGAGCGGGTGCCGTTCAAGGTCGGCGACACGCAACTCCTGGCCCAGACGCGGAAGACCTTCGGCACCAAGGACTCGCTGGTCCTGTTCGTCCAGCCTCACGGCCTGACCCCGCCGTTGCGCGACGCCGGCACGCTGCGGCTGGCCTTCTTCCGCGACGACGAGGAGGTCGTGGCGCGCACCGTGCGGCTGGCCGACGTCCCCGCAACGGGCCTCGTCGACGTCCAGTCCCTGGCTTCATTCCCGTCCGGCTACTACCAGGCCCGCGTGAGCCTCGTCGACGGGCAGGGCCGGGCCCTGGCCGCGGTCAAGTCGAACTTCGAGGTCTCTCTGGCGCCTTCGGTGCCGCGGCCCCTGGTCATGGCCAAGATCGCCGCCGCCGGCGGGGGCGCCGACGAACTCCTCGACGCGGGGCTGCAGTTGGCCAACAAGGGCGACGTGGCCGCCGCCCTGCCGAAGCTGGCCGAGGCCCATGCCCGGGCCCCGGAGCGGGCCGACGCCGCCGTGGCCTACGCCCAGGCCCTGTTCCGGTCGAAGGATTTCCAGCAGGCCAAGGACGTCCTGGCCCCGCTCGCGGGGCGGGAAGACGTCCCGGCCGAAGCCCTGGCCCTCCTGGGCATGGCCTGCCAAGCCCTCGACGAGGACGCCGAGGCCGCCAAACACTACACGGCCTATCTCCTCCGCTTCGGCGCCAACGTCGACATCCTCAATTGGCTCGGCTCGTGCCACATGCGGCTCGGGAACACGGAAGAGGCCCTCAAGGCCTGGACGAAGTCGCTCGAGATCGCCCCGAACCAGGAAAAGATCAAGGCCCTCGTCGAGTCGCTGCGCAAAAAGTAAGATCGTCTCAACATCCCGGGCCGTCCGTCTTTCGTTTCCGGTTCGGGGACATCCTCTGGCTCCCTGGCCCCCCTGGGAACCAGTTCGCACGGTTCCCCCCCGCTCCGCGGGCCCCCCCTTCCAGCAACGGGGACCTGCGAGGATGCTCCCCTCACCGACTTGAGAGGACGACCCGGATCGGGGAGCAAGCGAGACGATGTACTATTTGGCCGGCGATCTGACGAGGGCGTCAACACGCACGAAGGCATACCCGCGCGATTTGAGCTCGCGGACGAGGTCCCCGAGGAGCAGGTAGAACTTGTCCGTGCGCTCGGGATCGGCCCCGATGTGGACGAGCAGGAGGAAGCCGTTGAGGCCGTGGGGGTCGGTCTTCTCGTAGGCCAGGATGCGGTCGTAGATCGTCCGCGAATCCAGGTAAGCGGGCATGGCCGGGGTCGTGTAGTCGGCGTTGGACGAGGTCCCCGGGGTGAAGTTGAAGAGCAGGAGGTCCATCTCGCGCGACCATGCGGCGATGTCGTCGTTGTGCCACTCGTAGGGCGGGATGAAGAGGTGCCCCGGCTCGCGGGCGACGCCGAAGCGGGCCATTTCGGCGAAATTGGCCTCGAGGTCGGCCCGGAACTCGTCGCGCCCGACCAGGGTCTTCGAGCGGTCGTCCCAGTCGCAGTAGAGGAGATGGCGGTCGGAGTGCGGGCCGAGATAGTGGCCGTCGGCGGCCAGGCCCCGGATGAGGCCCGCGAACTCCGGCGTCCGGTAGAAATCGCCGGTGAAGAAGAACCCGGCCTTGACGCCTTCGTCCCGGAGGACGCCGCGGATGTGCTCGCCGCCGTCGGCGAACGAGCCGCCCGTGAAGACGAGGGCCAGCCGCCGGGCCGAGGTGTCGCCGCGGACGATGGCCCCCCGGTCCGTCGCCGGGCCGGCGCCGGGGCCGGCCGCGGGCGCCGGACCGCTCTTGCAGGCCAGGGCGGCCCCGATCAGGGCGAGGAGCGCCGCCCGCGGCGCTCCCCCCCGAGGCCCGGCCGGGAACCTCATTTGGCCGCTTGGGTCACGTTCCAGCCCCGGACCTTGACCGCCGCGACCTCGCCGAGCAGATCCTCGTTGGAGAAGAGCCCGGAGATCCGGCGTGTCTCCTTCGGGAGCAGGGTGACGTAGTTGTCGTCGAGGAAGATGGGCAGGACAGGCGCGCCCGTGGCCTCGCGGACGATGCGGACCTCGACCATCAGGGCCAGGGAGTCGGACGGGTTCTCGAGGTCGACGGTGACCTTGGTCGACGGGCCGTCCTTGTCGAGCTTGGCCTTGACCTTGACAGCCACCGGCGGCAGCTTGGCCAGGGCCGTCAGGTCGGCGTAGTCCTTGACGGGCGTGACGTACCAGGTCGTGGCCGCCTCGTCGAGCGTTTCCGGCTTGGCCGAGAGGCAGTAGAAGTTGGCGTCGACGAGCTTGTCCTTGTCCCGGAAGACGCGCAGGTCGAGGTAATAGACGGGGGAGGGGCCGGACGGGAACTGGAGGACGTCGACGACCTTGACCTCGTCGGCCAGCAGGGCGAAATCGATGGTCTTGGAGACGACGTCCTTGAGCCCGGCGTCGAGGAGCCGGACCGTGGCCTTGAGCTTGGGCGCCGGGATCACGCCGTTGTTGGCGGCGACGATCTCCCGGCTGCCGTAATCGTAGATGAGGTGGACGGGCTCGCCGGCCTTGCGGGCGCCGTAGAAGGCGCCGTTCGGCTGGAGGTAGTAGTCGTAGAGCTGCCACCAGAGCTTCGGCCAGGCCGAGTTGTACATCCACTGGATGACGCCGGTGGCCTGCTTGGCCTTGTTGGCGACGAAGGCCTCGAACATGGCCCGCATGCCCTCGTAGTTGAGGAACTGGGCCTTGCGGAGGTAGTCCTCGAGGTCGGTGGCCGGGCCCAGGCGCTTGTCCATGGCCTCGTTGTAGCGGTCGAGGTCCTTGAACAGGCCGCGGCAGCAGTGGAAGTCCCAGACGTCGTTGATGGGCCAGAGCTTGTCCTCGGGGATCATGCGGCGCAGGCTCTCGAGCGGCGGGACCTGGGGGCCGGGGCCGGTCTCGGTGTTGAAGCCGAAGGCGCCGCCGTTCTCGGTGTCGACGTACCAGTAGACGGGCGGCACATAGTCGTAGGGGCCGCGCATCTTGACCCCCGACGGGCCGGTGACCGTGCTGGTCTTGTCCTTGGTCGAGACGAGGGTCGGCCGGGTCGGGTCGATGCGCTTGTGGATGTCGATGTAGCGGCGCTCGAGGTCGGGGTGGGGGACCATGTCGCTGGCCTGGGCCCAGACGAAGATCGAGGGGTGGTTACGGAGCCAGAGGAGCTGGTGCTCCCAGGACTCGGCGACGAGGTCGATGAGCTCGGGCGTGGTGATGCCGCCGTAGGGCTCGTCGGCCGGCCGGCCGAGGTAGTTCTCCCACTCCCAGTGGCAGCTCCAGCCGACCATGACCAGGAGCCCGGCGCGGTCGCAGAGGTCGTAGAGGGCCTCGCTCGTGCCCCAGAAGCCCTCCAGGCGCAGGGCGTTGAGGTTCATCTGGCGGGCGTAGAGGATCTCGGCCAGAAGCTTGCGGGGCTTGACGTCGAGCAGGAGGTCGTCGGCCCAGCCGCCGCCGCGGACGAGGACCTTGCGGCCGTTGAGGGTGAAGCCGCGGTGGCCGTCGGCCGTCCGGTAATCGGCGACCTCGCGGATGCCGAAGCGCACGGAGCGGACGTCGGAGGGGATGGTCCGGGGCATGCCCGGGACCTTTTCCTTGGCCTTGGCTTTGGCCTTGGGCTTGGCTTGGGGCTCTACTTCTTCGTCGCCGGCCGGTTCGGGCGGGGCGTCCATCGCGGCGTTCTTGTCCTTCTTCAGGCTGAAGGACAGGTTGAGGAGGTAGAGCTCCGGCTTGCCGAGGTCGTGGGTCCACCAGACGCGGGGGGAAGGAACGACGAGCTCTGGCGTCGCCTCGGGCGTGAACTCGACGCGGCGGGTCTCCTTGGGGCGGAGGGTCACTTCGCGGGAGAAGCGCAGGCCCTCGATGCGGCCGTCGAGGGTGCCCGTGACGTCGGCGTCGGCGTGGTTGACGAGGTCGGCCGAAACGGTCAGGCGGGCTTCCTTGAAGGCGGCCAGGTCGAGCTTGGCGGCCACGAAGGGGTTCTCGATGGAGACGTCGCCCGTGGCCCTGACGCGGACCTCGCGGAACAGGCCCATGGCGTTGTCGGGCGGGGCCGGGTTCCAGTCGACCCAGCCGACGGTCGGCTCGCCCGGCTTGGGCGGGAAGACCTCGACGGCCAGGACGTTCTTCTCCTGGGACTTGGCGTCGGCCGTGATGTCGATGACGAAGCGGCGGAAGGCGCCGTAGATGTCATCGGCGGCGGCGATCTTCTTGCCGTTGAGCCAGATGTTGGCCCGGTAGTTGATGCCGTCGAACTCGAGCCGGGCCCGGGTCAGCCCGGGGCCCTGGGGCACGGTGAACTCCTTGCGGTACCACCAGGAGGCCTGGAAGGGCTCCTTGGGCACGTCGAGGATATTCTTGCCGAAGAAGATGTCCTTGTAGACATTGTTCTCGACCAGGGTGCCCAAGACGGTCGAGGGGACGACGGCCGGGTACCAGGTCTCGACCTTGAAGCCGGGCTTGGAGATGTCCTCGCCGGAGCCCTTGGCCTTCTCGGCCGACTGGAGATACCAGAGGTCGCCGAGCGTGACGGCCCGGTCGAAGAACATGCCCGGCCGGTAGCGGGGCTCCTCGCGGCGGGGCATGGTCCGGTCGGCGTATTGGGACAGGGAAGCCGGCGGGACGGCGGCCAGGGCGACGAGCAGGCCGGAGGCCGCGAGAAGGGTCCCGAGGGGCTTGCCGAAGGGGCGGGCGCGGTGGGTCGTCATAGTTCCTCCCGTGTTTGCGATGCATCCATTATATCGGAACCCTCCCGGAGGGCCAAACGGTTGCGGTTCGCTGCCGGGACACCGGGGACACGTACCTTTTGTACATGTCCCCCTACGATCCGGTGCCGGGATATTGGGGACATGTACCTTAGGTACGTGTCCCCTTCTGATCGGCCTCGGCGTTGTAGAAAACGGCCCCGCTAGCGGTGGATGAGGAGGGTCAGGATGCCGGAGGGGGGGAGCTCGAGGGAGGAGGGGAACGGGGCGCCGGCGGCGCCTTCGATATCGGAGAGGAAGACGCGGCCGCGGGCGACGGCCTCGCCGGAGAGGCGGACCGGGGCGGGGCGATCGGAGGCGTTGTAGAGGCGCAGGAGCCAGGACCGGCCGTCGGCGGCGGGCTTGAGGGAGGTCGCGACCACCGGGCCGGGCTCGACCGTGAGCGGGAAGCGAGGCGCCGGGCGGTCGGCGTCGGCGGCGACGGGGATGAGCGGCGTCGAGGCCTCGGCGGCAAGCTTCCTGGCCGTCGCCGGGTCCGAACTGAGGTGCGGCGAGACCGTGTAGCGCAGGGTCACCGGGCCTTCCTGGTCGGCCTTGTA
This sequence comes from Candidatus Aminicenantota bacterium, assembly GCA_017999365.1. Lineage (GTDB taxonomy): Bacteria > Acidobacteriota > Aminicenantia > Aminicenantales > Saccharicenantaceae > RBG-16-66-30. Next base: position 47,585 of record JAGNLW010000003.1, on the reverse strand, counting down.
GTTGGTGTGCCAGTAGTTGTTCATGGCGTAGGAGAAGAGCGTCGTCGAGGGCTCGAGCTTGCGGCGCCAGACCCGCCGCTCGCTCTCCCGCGGTGTCTCGTCGGTGAGGGAGCCGAACTCGACGAGCGGGGCATCGAGAGAGGTCCAGGTCACACCGAATTCTCCGTTCGAGACGTCGACGCTGTCGCGGGCGCACAGGAAATCGCGGCAGGCCCCCTCGATCTGGTCGGCCTCCGGGCGCACCCAGGCCCAACCCGTGTCGACGCGGACGGTCGCGCCGGGCACGGCGAAGGAGAAGGCGATGTGGACGCCCTCCTTCTCGCGGACGGGCTTCTTGTCGATCGTCACCGCGATGTCTAGGCGGTCGAGAGCGTGGACGCGCCTGTATTCGCGGACGAGCGCCGACGCCCCCGGCGCGTCCGACTTGACGATGACGGACGTCACGACGGGGCCCCGCTCGCCGTATTCGAACGATCCGGGGGACGCGGTAATGGCCTTGGCGGGATCGACCCCGGGGACGTAGAGATAGTGCCCCAACCCCGGGAATCTCGACGTATCGACGAGCTCGCGCTCCTTGCCCCCGGCCTTCCAGACCAGGCTCCGGAGGTGGCCGGACGCCGGGTCGATGGCCCAGCCGAGGGGCCCGAGCCCGGGCTCGTTCGCGGCTGTCGCGGCGCCTGACGTCGCGCCTGATCTTCCGCCGCTAAGGATGTATCGCCTGGCCCCGAGGCCCGGCACGTCCCTGGCCACGAAGGCCAGTTCGCCCGTGCGCAACCGCTGCGAGAGGACGGGCGCTCCCGACTCGTCCTCGACCAGGTCCCCGGCCTCACAGAGCGTTTGTGGGACGATGACCAGGTCCGTTCTCGGCCACGAGCAGGTGTTGACGACGTCGATGGCCCGCCGGCCGCTTTTGCCGGCTGGCGCCGCCGCCCTCCCTGCCGCCGCTTCCAGGATCTCCCGAGATATTTGGCCGGCCCTCTCGGCGAAGGCCTTCTTGTACTCCCACTGGGCCCGCGGGCCCTCGCCGTCCGGGTCCGAGACGCTGTCGTGGGCGCCCCAGGTGTGCTCGCTGAACAGGACGACCTCGCGCCAGGCCTTGGCGTCCTTCTCCGCGGGGAACTCATCCCGGCCGAGCACGGACCAGAGAGTTTCCGCTTGGACCAGCCGGTTGGCGCTCGTCCGGGACATGGCCGTCTCGCGGGCCGTCGAGGCCGCCCCGTCCTCCCAATAGCCGGAGAGGTCACCGCGGACCTCGGGCACGCTCGTCCCGTGCCGGCGCTCGAACTCGGCGAACATCTCGGAAGCCGTGGCGATGACGATCTTCGGCGAGGCGTAGGTCTCGTTCCAGGTCTTCACGTAGTCCGCGAGGGCCGGGTCGGGCGGCCCGTTGTCGCCGCCGATCGTGTAGCGCACCTGGACCATCGAGTAGGGGTAGCCCTCCGCCGCGAGCTCGTCCATGTACTCGAAGACGCGGTAGCGCGGGGCCTTGGCGAGCGAGCCCATGTTGAGCCCGTGGAACCACGAGTAGCCCCGGCCCGCGACCCAGAACAGGAGCCGCTCCCGGCCCGACGGCGACAGCCAGTAGAAGGGCTTGTCGCCCCAGGTCTTGAGCAGCCAGCCGACGCGGTCGCCGCCGTCGAAGAGGCTCGGCATGTAGTTCGGACCGCTCGAGACGTACTTGATGCCGGACTCGGCCAGGGCCCGCATGAACGACCAGGACTGGCCGGGGATGTCGGTGACCATGACGGAATCGACGGCCACGCCGGCCCGCTTTCCCATTTCGCGGGCGAACGAGGTCAGCGGGAAGAGCTCCTCGGGGTGGCAGAGCCCCGTCAGGACTCCGGCCAGGGTCGCCTGCAGGCCGATCGAGCCGTCGCGCAGGGCTGCGAGGAAGGCTGCCCGCTCGGCCTCGCCGGCCTGCCGGTACCAGGTCTCGTAGGCCCAGGTCTGCTCCGTGTTCCACTTGAAGCGGGCGCCGACCGGGTTCCCGGCCGACTTGCGGGCCAGGGCGATGGCCTCGCCGAGATAGCGCCAGTGGTCCTTTTCGACGGCCGGCTGGGGGCTCGAGTAGCCGATGTCGACGTGGGAGTGGGGGAGAAGCCAGATCTCGCGGGGGACGACCGGCTCGAGGGCCAGCTCGCCCCGCCGGACCGAGCCGTCGTCGAGGGCGACCTCGATCGCGACGCGGGTTTCCTTGTCGACGGCCGGGAGCAGGAACTCGAGGGCGTTGTAGCCGAGGCCGAGCGCCAGCCGGGCCTTCTCGCCGCCGCACGAGACGAGGGCGCCTCCGGGCGCGCCGAGGTGGCTCATCTCGACCCGGACGATCTGGAAGAGCCGGCCGTCCTTGCGGACCAGAGCCTGTTCGCTGCGGGCCCAGACATCGCGGCGGAGGTCGTCACGGAAGGTCATGACCCAATCGTTGCTCCCGGCCTTCTCGCCGGTGACGGCCAAGCGGAGGGGACGGCCCGGACGAAGACGCGCCGCCGGCACCTCGAGGCGCATGAAGCCGAAGAGCTCGTCGAACTGGTCGACCATGACCGTCTCGAACGACAGGGCCGTGCCGTCCGGCGCCGTCTCGCGCCAGGCCCGGCGAGTGGCGTCGGCCGAGGTCCGGAAGCTCAGGGCGGGCGCGCCGTCGATCGTGAGGCCGAAGCGGTGGGCGCCCTTGCCCGTGGCGTGGCCCGCGAGCCAGATGAAGGTCGCCGCCCCGCCTTTCCAAGCATCCGGGACGGGTTCGGTCTCCCAGGCGATGGCCATGGCGCCGTCGGTGGCGCGCGTGATGAGGGCCGAGGCCACGTCGGGATAGGGCGAGTGATAGGACAGCACCGCTCCCTCGACCGTCCGGCTGTAGCCGCGGAGTTCGGCCGCGGGTCCCGCGGCGGCAGGCGCGGCGGCCGCCGCGACGAGGGCCAGCAGCACCCCGGGCCGGCCGGCGGTCATCGGGCGGCGCCTTCCTTCGCGGCCGGGGCCGCGGCCGGCTTGAACCGGAAGACCCAGGCATAGCGGCAGGGCGGCTTGGCCACGGCCGAGGCCGGGAGCGTCAGGAGCGCGCCCCGGCCGACCTTCTCCCACTTCACGGGCTCGCGGACGCCGAGCATGCGGACCTCGGTCCCGGGGGCCGGGGCGAGGGCGCTCAGCATGAGTTTCGGCGGCGGCGCCTCTTCGCCCTCGTCGGCCAGGTAGATGGCGTGGACCGTGCCGTCGGGGAGGGCCGTGAAGCAGGTCTTGACCTCTTTGTAGGGCGCGACGGGGCGCGTCCCGTAGATGGCCGCGCCGTTGACCTTCATCCAGGCCCCGATCTCGCGCAGGCGGTCGAGGGCCTCGGGGGCGAACTCGCCCTCGGGGCTGGGCCCGATATTGAGCAGGAAATTGCCGCCCTTGGAGACGACGTCGACGAGCAGATGGACGAGACGGCGGGCGGGCTTGTAGTGATCGCCGGAAACGTACGACCAGGAGTCGCCCATGGTCATGCAGGTCTCCCAGGCGTAGGGGAGGGGCTTCTCGGGCACCTCCTGCTCGGGCGTGCGGTAGTTCTCGTAGCGCCCCGTCACGGTGCGGTCGACGACGAGCAGGCCCGGTTGGTGGCGGCGGGCCATGGCCGCGAGGCGCGGCATGTCGATGTCCATGTTCTTGGCGTTCTTGACAAAGTGGCCCGGGGCGATCTCGACGAAGGGCGCCGGCCGGACCCAGCCGCCGTCGAGCCAGAGGATATCGAGCGGGCCGTAGCCGGAGACGATCTCCTCGATCTGGCGGTAGGTGAAGTCGCGGAAGCGCTGCCAGCGTTCGGGATAGCGGTCGATGCTGTAGTTGACGTTGCGGTCGGGGGTGGCCCACTCGGGGGCCCAGAAGTCGGGGTGGTGCCAGTCGGGCTTGGAGAAGTAGGCGCCGGTCCCGAAGCCGCGCGACCGGAAGGCCTCGAAGACGGCCTTGAGCGCGTCGGCCTTGGGGTGGGTCCGGAAGGGGACGTCGGGTCCGGTGATGCGGTAGTCCGTCTCCTTGGTGTCGTACATGGTGAAGCCGTCGTGGTGCTTGGAGGTCATGACGACGTAGCGCATGCCGGCGGCCTTGGCGGCCTCGGCCCACTTGTCGGGGTTGAACTTCACCGGGTTGAAGGTGCGGGGGAGGGCCTCGTAGGCCTTCTTGTAGGCGACGTAGTCGGGCGTCGAGCGGCGGCACCAGGGTTCGTCCTCGGAGCAGATGGACCACGACTCGACGACGCCCCACTGGCTGTAGGGGCCCCAGTGCATCATCAGGCCGAACTTCCAGTCCTGCCAGCGGGCCAGCTTGGCCAGGACGAGGGGATCGGTCTCGGGACCGGCGTCCGCGGGGGCGGGCGCGGGGGTTTGGGCCGGGGAGGGCCGGCCGAAGAGGGCCGCGGCCAGGACGGCCCCCACGCAGATGGACGCGAGCTTCCCGGCGAATGTCATGGCGACCCTCCCAGGGGATGTCTTACCGCGGCATTATAACAAAGCCGCGGCGAGGAAGGGTAGGCCCCTGGGGAGGGCCCGGCTTCGTGATGCCGGGAACGTGGTCGGACCGCGCTCAGGAAACGCCCTTGACGGAGTCCTGGGCGATCTTCTTGAGCTTGTCGTTGGCCATGATGGCCAGGTCGACGCGGCGATTGGTCTGTCGGCCCTCGACCGTGGCGTTGTCGCCGAGGGGCTGGTCGGGCCCGTAGCCGTGGACGGTGAAGCGCGTCGAGAGGACGTTCAGCGAGGCCAGGAAGTCCTTGACGGCCTTGGCCCGGTTCTCCGAGAGCGGCATGTTGATCTCGCGCGTGCCGGTCGAATCGGTGTGGCCCTCGACGAGGATGTTCGTGTCGGGGTACTTGTTGAGGATGGCGGCCAGCTTGGTCAGGTTGTCGCGGCTGGCGGCCCGCAGGTCGTACTTGTTGACGTCGAACAGGAGCCCGGAATCGAAGGTGATCTTGATGCCTTCGCCGACCCGCTCGACCTTGGCGCCCTCGAGGTCCTGGCGCATCTCCGCGGCCTGCTTGTCCATGTGGCGGCCGATGAAGGCCCCGGCGGCGCCGCCCACGGCGGCCCCGGCGATGGCCCCGAGCAGGGTGTTGCCGGCGATCTTGCCGACGACGCCGCCGACGACGGCGCCGGCCGCGCCGCCGATGGCCGCGCCCTTGGCCGTCTTGCTCCAACTGGCGCAACCGAAGCTCATCAGCACCAGGCTGACGGCGAGAATGGCGACGAGGGTCCTTTTCATGGGTGACCTCCTGTTTGGGCTTATGTTCCCGGCGGCGAGGGCCGCAGTTCATAGTTTAGTCGGCCGGGCCGGGGATATCAACCCGGCTATTTCTTAGCCGCGGCTTTAGCCTGGTGGTCGAGGATGATCTGGGCCATGAGGCCCACGCCGATGGGGATGGCAGCTTCGTCGGCGACGAAGGTCGGCGAGTGGACGGCCGTGGCGGCGACGTCGGGGGGCACGACGCCCAAATTGAGCATAACGGCCGGGGCGATGCGGCCGAAAGCGGCAAAGTCCTCGCCGCCCATCTCGGGCTTCTGCTCGACCAGGACCTCCCGCGAGCCGAAGACGCGGGCGGCCGTGGCCAGGGCCGCGGCGGTCAGGGCCGGGTCGTTGTAGACCGAGGCCGTGCCGAAATCATACCGGAGATCGAAGGCGGCGCCGGCGGCCTCGCAGATGTTCGTGACCAAACGGGTGATCTTGTCCTGGAGGACGCGGCGCTGGCCCTCGCCGTAGTTGCGGACCGTGGCCTGGAGGCGGGCCGAGCGGGGGATGATGTTGGGGGCGCTGCCGGCGTGGAAGGAGCCGACCGTGATGACGGTGTTGTCGTGGACGCTGAGCTCGCGAGCGACCAGGACCTGGAGGGCGGTGACGATCTCGGCCCCGACGACGATGGGGTCGACGCAGGACCAGGGGCTGGCGCCGTGGCAGCCGTCCGAGCGGATCTCGAGGTCGAAGCCGTCGACGTTGGCCGACATGAAGCCCGAGGCGTAGCCGACGCGCCCGGCCTTCTGGGTGTCGTCGACGTGGTAGGCGAAGAAGGCCTGGGGCACGGGGTCCTTGAAGGCGCCGTCGGCGATCATGAGCTCGGCGCCGCCGCAGCACTCCTCGGCCGGCTGGGCGATGAAGACGACCGTGCCGGGGAGGTCGGCCTTGACGGCGGCGAGGACGGAGGCCACGCCGATGAGCAGGGTCGTGTGGATGTCGTGGCCGCAGGCGTGCATGAGCCCGGTCTCGCGGCCGTCGACGACCGAGGTGATCTTGGAGGCGAAGGGGAGGCCGGTCTCCTCGGTGATGGGCAGGGCGTCCATGTCGCCGCGCATGGCCACGACGGGGCCGGGCTTGCCTCCCTTGAGGATACCGATGACGCCGGTCGTGGCGTAGCCCGTCCGGACCTCGAGGCCGAGCTTGCGGAAGTGATCGGCGACCAGGGCCGAAGTCCGCGTCTCGCGCAGGCCCAGCTCGGGGTTGGCGTGGATGTCGCGGCGGATGTCGATGAGCTCGGGGGCCAGCCTTTCGGCCAGGGCCTTGATCCGCTTCTCGAGCGGGGTCGAGGGATAGGCGGCCGCTCGGGCGGCGGGGGCCGCGGCGGCGAGGGCGAGAACGGCGAAGAGGGCGATGAGGGCGGCGGCGGCGGCGGGGCTCTTGCGTGTCATGGGCTCCTCCTAACGAATGCGCGGCCCTATCGTATCCGAAAGCGGGTCGGGGAGGCAAAAACGGTGCCAGGTCTTTACATCTCCAGGGGAGAAATCCCATTTGTAAGTACCTGGTACTAACTTTTCCACAGGCTTTGACCTGGGCGGCGGGGCTTTGATAAGATGGGCCGACAGGACAGGAGGGACCCCCATGAACGTCAAGAAATTCATCGAGACCCAGGTCGAGGAGATCAAGCGCGCGGTCGGCGACGGCAAGGCCATCTCGGCCCTGTCCGGCGGCGTCGACAGCTCCGCCTGCACCGTGCTGGCCCACCGGGCCCTCGGCCCCCAGCTCAAGTCCGTCTTCATCGACCACGGCCTGATGCGGGCCGGCGAGCCCCAGGAGATCGTCAAGATCTTCGGCGGACTCGGCATCAAGGTCGACGTCGCCGATAAAAAGAAGGAATATTTCGCCGCCCTCAAGGGCAAGGCCGACCCTGAGGAGAAGCGCAAGGCCTTCCGCCTGGCCTTCTACAGCTCCTTCGGCAAGGAGGTCCTCAAGAGCAAGGCCCGCTTCCTCATCCAGGGCACCATCGCCGCCGACATCATCGAGACCCAGAAGGGCTACAAGACCCAGCACAACATCCTCGAGCAGATCGGCATCGACCCCGAGAAGGGCTTCGGCTTCAAGGTCCTCGAGCCGCTCAAGGAGCTCTTCAAGCACGAGGTCCGCCTGGTCTCGAAGGAGCTCGGCCTGCCCGAGTCCATCTACAACCGCATGCCCTTCCCCGGCCCGGCCCTGGCCACCCGCATCATCGGCGAAGTGACGCCCGAGCGCGTCGACCTCGTCCGCGCCGCCACGGCCATCGTCGAGGAGGAGGTCGCCCCTCACAAGCCCTTCCAGGCCTTCGCCGTCCTGCTCGAGGATAAGGGCACCGGCATCGTCGAGGGCAAGCGCCACTTCGGGAACATCGTCATCGTCCGCTCCGTCGAGAGCAAGGACGCCATGACGGCCGAGCCCTCGCCCCTGCCCTGGCCGACCCTGCTCAAGATCTCGAAGCGCGTCACGGCGGAGCTGCCCGAGGTCACCCGCGTCGCCTACGAGCTGACCTCGAAGCCGCCGTCCACCATCGAATACATCTGACGGCCGGGCGGACCGACGCCCCGCCCCCGTCCCGGAGGAGACCATGCCCTATATCGGAAAGCGGACCCCCGGCGCCCCCACCCTGGGCGTCTTCGTGCCCTGCGACCCGCGCATCGACGAGGAGTCGCGGACCCGGGCCTTCAACATCGGCAAGATGACCGCGGCCCTGCTGGCCAAGCGCCTGCGCCTGCCCGACGGCACGGCGCCCAACGTCTTCGCCTGCTCCAAGCTCGTCGACAGCGAGGGCACGGCCGACGCCGGCGCCCGCGAGCTGGCCGAGGCCGGCGCCGGGGCCCTGCTCATCGTCCCCGACACCTGGTTCTTCCCGGGCAAGACCGCGATGGCCCTGACGGCCCACTTCCCGCCGTCCACACCCCTCGCCTGCGTCGGCGGCAACAACGCCCCCAAGCCCGGTGTCGTCGGCATCGACGCCCTGGTCGGCGCCTACGCCCAGACCGGCCGGCTCTGCCCGATGGTCATCGGCTCCATGCCCGAGACCGGCCTCGCGCCCGAGTTCGACGCCAAGACCCGGGAGGAGATCGTCGACCTGGCCTACGCCATGCTGGCCCGGGTCGCCCTCCAGGGCAAGCGCTTCGTGGCCATCGACACCGACTCCATGCAGATGGAGACGGCCCTCAACCACGTCCACGCCGCCCGCCGCTGGTTCGGCCTCGAGAGCACCCGCGAGTCGATGAAGCTCTTCGCCGACATGCTCCGCAAGAAAGGCGGCTACGACCCCGAGGAGCTCAAGGCCCTGCGCGACTGGGCCGTCAACGTCAAGTTCAAGGACCGCATCTTCACCGATTCCGAGTCGATCACCCGGCTCGGCCGCGACCTCTACACGGCCAAGAAGGTCAAGGCGCCGGCCCTGGCCGCCGCCGACCGGGCCAAGCTCGACGAGGCCCTGGCCCTCTACCTCATCATCCGGAACTACATGCGCGACGTCAACGCCATCGGCGGCGGCTGGACGAACCAGCTGGCCTGGGGCTCGGACCGCCGGGGCCTGCCCATGACGACAGGCGACATCGCCGAATCGCTCTTCAACTCGACCGAAGACCATACCGGCCGGAAGACCGTCGTGCCCTTCGCCACCGAGAACGACATCCAGGCCCTGCTGACGATGATCGCCTACTGCTGGCTCAGCGGCGGCAAACCCACTCTTTTCATGGACTTCCGCAAGGTCTACGAGCCCTGGGAGATCGAGCGCAACGCCCGCGAGCTGGGCCTCGACCTGCGCCCGTTCAAGAACGAGCCCTGGATGGTCCGCGGCTTCATCGACGGCGACAATTCCGGCTCGGCCTCGCTCGACTACGGCGACCGGTGGTTCCTGTTCAAGGCCGTCGAGTTCTACTTCCCCGGCCTCGGCTTCTCCGTCGGCTACCTCTCGCCCAAGGGCATCAAGGGTGTCGCCGGCCGCGTCGCCTACTCGGACCTCTCGGGCCTGTTCACCATGGTCCAGGACGAGGCCCAGTCGGTCGAGCTCCCCGCGCCGCTCGCCGAGCGGGTCTGCCACGCCTCCGACTACACCTGGCCGCACACCTTCCTGACCTTCGACCACGTCGCGGCCAGCCTGGCCAAGATGGGCATGCCGGCCAACCATTTCCACATGGTCACCGGCCTGCCGCGCCGCCGCTGGCAGCACTTCTCCGACTACGCCAACATCCTCAACTACCGCTGGGAGAACGCGCCGGAGTATGTCGAGGGCCTGGACCGGCCCCTGCCCATGCTCTATCGCGTCAACGGGGGAGAGACGGCGGCCAAGATGCTGCTGGCCGGCCGCAGGTAGCTAGAACGGGGGCTCGTCCCCGGTCTTCTTGCCCGCCAGGACGTCGAGGAAGCGGCGGGCCGAGAGCGGCGCGCTGCCCTCGTAGTGGTTGTTGAGATTGAGGTAGGTCAGCACCCGTTTCTTGGCATTCGCCCGGACGATCTTGGCCGCGGCCCGGAGGCCCCCGGGCTTGGGCGCCACGATCTTGTCCCACACTTCGCCCGTCTGCCCCTCGATCTCCAAGCGGTCGCCGCCGTGCAGTCGCACGACCTGGAACGAGGCCGTCTCCGGGGCGAACTTGTCTAAGACCTCGCCGATCGGCGGCATGTAGTAGCCGTCGAGATAGACGAAGCCCAGCCCGCGGCCCTTCAGGAACTCGAAGAACGCCGGCGAGTAGTAGTTGGGATTGCGGACCTCGACCGCGTACTGATAGCCCTTGGGGGCCTTGTCGATGAAGGCGCCGAGCTTTTCGAAGAAGACCTCTTTCGTGGGCATCTTCTGCTTGTTGAGGTACTCGAACTGGAACATGACCGGGCCCAGCTTCGACTCGAGCGGGGAGAGGGCCTCGAGGAACCGGCACAGCAGGTCGCGGTCGAGGAAGTGGGGATTGGGCGTGTTGGCCAGGGCGGCGTTGGCCGGCGTCTGCTTGGCGTAGTGGTGGGTCAGGGTCAGGGAGTTCGGGGCCTTGACCGTGAAGACGAAGTCGTCCGGCACGCTCTTGGCATAGAGCCGGGCGACCGACGGTTCCGGCAGGCGCGGCCCGCCCGGGAACAGGCTCCAGAACCACTGGTCGACCTCGACCGACTCGAAGGTGCGGGCGTAGTCGGGGAGATAGTCGTTCGGGCGGTAGGTCTTGCCCTTGTCGTAGACGAGCCCCTTCCAGGAGTCGTACCTCCAGGAGCAGGTCCCCAGGCGGAGCAGTCCCCGCAGTGCCTTGGGAACGGTCAATTCGAGGGCCATGGAGCCGCCTCTTTCCCATAGAGTAGGGGAGAGGGCCAGCTAAGTCAAACGGGGACACGTACCTGAGGTACGTGTCCCCATTCATGTTGACACCCCGGAGGCTTTCTGCTATTTTTGTCGTCCCTCTGCGGCGCTATCGTCTAGAGGCCCAGGACAGGTGGTTCTCAGCCATCAGACCGGGGTTCGAATCCCCGTAGCGCTGCCATCGATCTTCCCTCTTCTTCAAGCTCTGGCATTAACCCGGCCAGGCCGGTTGGGGTATAGTTGGACGAAAGCCATCTCCGGAGGAGGATCGATGCGCCTGAAGTTCATTTTGACCACGCTCCTTCTCGGCGCCTTGGCGGCCCACCTCCCGGCCGCGCGAATCCCCCAGAGTAGCATGGCCATCCAACTCGGCCCCCCGCTCGAGATCGGTCGTTCCGAACTCCTCTTCGGCTCCATTGTCTCGGTCTGCGAGGACGACCACGGCGACTTCTACGTCCTCGACCAGCGGGAACAGAAGGTCCTCAAGTTCTCTCCCGAGGGGCGCCGCCTCGCCGAATTCGGCCGGAAAGGGCAGGGGCCCGGCGATTTCCAGTCGCCCGGCCGCATCGTCTTCACCGCGGCGGGAGAGTTGGCCGTCTTCGAGGACATCGCCTTCGTCTCCTTCCTTAGGCCCGACGGCGCCTTCCTCCGCCGCGTCGACCTCAACGGCCGCCTCGGCCTGGGCTATATCGGCCCGGATCGATTCTACGGCTGGGAATGGGCCCCCGATTCCCAACGCCAGGTCCTTGTGGATGTGCGCAACTCTGTCGTCGCGACCTTCCACTCCGTCCCCCGGGACCGGTTCTCGACCGTCCTACCCGACGAGACCGGCCGGATGGTCATGTTCAACTACAGCCACGAGTCTTATGTCCCTCGCTTCCTCTACGCCCACGGCGCCGGGCTTTCCGCCGTCGGCATCAGCGACCGCTACGAGATCGCCTTGCTCGACGCCGACGGCCGCTCCGTCGCCACCCTCCGGCGCGATATCCAGCCGCCGAAGCTCGCGTCCCGGGAACGTGCCTTCCTAGAGCATGGGCTCGCCGAATTCGTCAAGTCCAGGAACTGGCCCGAGCGTGTCGCCCGCGAGCTCGCCAAAAAGATCCCGGCATCAAAGACCGTCGTCCGCGAGGTCCTTGTCTCGCCGGACCGGGCCTTCGTCTTCCGCTTCCCGGCCGACATCACGGCAGAGACCGCCCCTTGGCCCGTCGATATCTTCACCCGATCCGGCGCCTACCTGGGCTCATCCCAACTTCCCGAAGTCCCCCTCTTCATCTCGGGCGTCGCCATGTATTTCGCGCGCGAGGACGCCGACGGGAACGTCTATTTGGTCAGACGGTCGTATTCCTTCAAGCCCGTTTGACTTCCCCCGGCGTCTGCCCCTAGAATGAGGCCGATGGCCAACGCGGGGCACATCGATCTCGTCCGGGACCGGCTCGCCCACTGGAACGACTGGCGCCGGAAGAACACCAAGGTCGTGCCCGACCTCGCCGGGGCCGACCTTTCCGAACTCAATCTCTCGGGGGCCAACCTGGCCCGGGCCGACCTCTCCGGGGCGCGCCTCTCCGGCACCAATCTCAGCGGCGCCAACCTGACCCGGGCCAAGTTCTTCCGGGCCGACCTCAGTCAAGCCGACCTGACCAAGGCCAACCTGTTCAAGGCCAACCTCTCCCAGGCCGACCTCGCCGGCGCCAACTTCAACGGGGCCGACCTCACCGGCGCCTTCCTCGTCCGGGCCAACCTCAGCGGGGCCGGCTTCATCGGCGCCTGCCTCAAGGGGGCCAGTCTCGGCCAGGCCTCCCTCTTCCGGGCCAAGCTCGCCAAGGCCGTGCTCTCCCAGGCCTCTTTCTTCAAGTCCGACCTCAGCGAGGCCGACCTCTCCGGGGCCGACCTCGAGGGCGCCAACCTCCAGGAGGCCGTCCTCGAGCGCACGAACCTGCGCGGCGCCAATCTCGCCAACGCCAACCTCTGCTTCGCCACCCTCCTCAAGGCCGACCTCACCGGCGCCGTCCTCGACAACGCCGCCGTCCACGGCACCTCGCTCTGGGACGTCAACACGGCCGACTCCCGCCAGCGCGACCTCGACATCATGCCGGCCCAGGAGCCGGTCCTGTCGGTCGACAGCCTCCAGACGGCCCAGCTCGTCGGCATGCTCCTGCACCACGAGAAGGCCCGCTACGAGGTCTTCTCCATCACCCTCAACACGGTCCTCGTCATCGGCCGTTTCCCGCCCGAGCGCAAGCCCGTCCTCCAGGCCGTCAAGGACGCCTTCCGCCGCCACGACTATTCGCCCCTCGTCCTCGACTTCCACCTGCCCGGTTCGGGCGACAAGAACGAGATCGTCAAGACCCTCGGCCGGATGTCGCGCTTCGTCGTCGCCGACCTGACCGGCGACCGCCGCATCTCCGACACCCTCGACGCCGTCGTCCACTTCCTACCGACCATCCCCATCCAGCCCATCGGCCAGGCCGACGGCGGGGGACAGGGCCTGCCCGACAGCCACTGGCGCAAGTACCGCTGGGTCCTGCCCCTGTGGCGCTTCCGTGATCCCGAGGACCTGGCCGCGCGCATCGGCCGCGAGGTCGTCACGCCGGCCGAGGAGAAGGCGGCCGAGATCCGACAGAAGATGAGCTTCGGCGTCTGACGCGCGAAATTCGTTCGGCCCGCTGATACTTCTTCCCCTCCGGCGGCGTCTAATGATATTATCCGTCCCTTAAGAGAGATAGCCCATGCACGCCCTGGTCCCCGCGATCGCCGAACGGTTCCGCAAGCGCTTCGCCGACAAGCCCCTCCTCGTCGTCTCCCCCGGGCGCGTCAACCTCATCGGCGAGCACACCGACTACAACGAGGGCTTCGTCCTGCCCGGGGCCACGGACAAGGCCGTCGTCTTCGCCCTGGCGCCCCGGACCGACGGCGTCTGCCACATGATCTCGCGCGACTTCGACCAGGAGTTCCGCTGCGAGGTCGGGGCCCTGCACCGCTCGCCCCTGCGTTGGCCCGACTACCTCCAGGGCGTCGTCGACCAGTTCGTCCGGGCCGGCCACCGGGTCGGCGGCTTCAACGTCGTCTTCGGCGGCGACATCCCCATCGGGGCCGGCATGTCCTCGTCGGCGGCCATCGAGGGCGGCCTGGCCTTCGCCCTCAACGCGGCCTTCGGCCTCGGCCTCGACAGCCTGACCCTGGTCAAGATGGCCCAGAAGGCCGAGCACGAGTTCGTCGGCGTCCGCTGCGGCATCATGGACCAGTTCATCAACATCCACGGCCGGGAGCGCAGCGTCCTCAAGATCGACTGCCGCTCGCTCGCCTTCGAGACCATCCCCTTCGAGCGCGAGGACCTGCGCCTGGTCGTCTCCGACACCCTCGTCCGCCGCGAGCTGGCCACGTCGGAATACAACGTCCGCCGGGCCCAGTGCGAGGCCGGCGTCACCGCCCTCAAGGCCCACGACCCGGCCCTCGCCAGTTTGCGCGACGTCGGCCTCGACCTCCTGCGGGAGCACCGCGGCGAACTGGAACCTGTCGTTTACCGGCGCTGCGAGTACGTCGTCCGCGAGAACATCCGCGTCGCGGAGGCCTGCGCCGCCCTGGCCCGCAACGACTTCGCCGTCCTCGGGGGCCTCATGAACCTGTCCCACGCCGGCCTGCGCGACGACTACGAGGTCTCCTCGCCCGAGCTCGACGCCCTGGTCGAGGCGGCCCGGCGCGTGCCCGGCGTCCTGGGGGCCCGGATGATGGGGGCCGGCTTCGGCGGCTGCACCATCAGCCTGGTCGAGGCCGGGGCCGTCCCCGAGTTCGAGGCCCGCGTGGCCCGGGATTACGAGGCCCGGACGGGGAAAACCCCCAAGGTCCACGTCGTCCGCGTCGAGGCCGGCACCCGGGCCGTCGAAGCCCCCTGAGCCCCCCTGGCCCGCCCGGCCCCTTTCGCCTTCCGCCTGGAGCCGCCCCTGTGGGCCCCCCTGCGCTTGACTTCGGTCTAGCGATTTTTTAACATCGTCTTGACAACTCGGCAGCGGGGAAATCGCATCATGGGCTCGTGAATCATGGTATTTCTTTCGAAGGAGGAGACATCATGCTGAGGAAAGCGGGGAAAACGCTGGCGGTCCTGGCCTTGTCTTTGGGCCTATCGGTCCTGAGCTTGGCCCAGACCAAGACCCTGACCATCGTCCACACGAACGACACCCATTCGGCCATGGTGGCGTTCGGCCATCCGTCCATCCCGGGGCCCTTCGCCAAGCTCCTGGGGCACGACGGGCCGGGCAGCCGCGGCCGGGCCGCGCTCGTCCGGGAGACGGGCGGCATCGCCCGCATGGCCACGCTCATCAAGCGGGCCAAGATGCGCGACCCGAACGTCCTGGCCCTGCACGCCGGCGACGTCTTTGTCGGCAGCTTCGAGTTCAACAAGTACCTGGGCTATCCCGAGCTGAAGATCATGGAGAATCTCTACGACGCCATGTCCCTCGGCAACCACGAGTTCGACCTGGGCATGGACGTCCTGGCCGGCGTCGCGAGCGGTCAGATCGCCGGGGGCGAGCCCGTGACGCTGCCCCTTCTCAACGCCAACATCGACCTCACCGGGCATCCGCTCGCGGGCATGATCCAGCCGTCCATCGTCAAGGACGTCGACGGCGTCAAGGTCGGAGTCTTCGGCCTGGTCAACGAGGACCGGGTCAACTTCTCGGCCGAGGTCGTGGCCCGCTTCTCGGGCGACGTCTACACGGTGGCCGGGATGCAGGCCGGGGCCCTGCGGGCGGCCGGCTGCGACGTCGTCGTCTGCCTGTCGCACCTGGGCACGCTCGGCGACCTTATGGGCCTGGCCGACAACGTGCCCGGCATCGACATCATCGTCGGCGGCCACAGCCACGACCTCTTCGACGACGCCGTCCTCCGCAACGGCAAGATCATCGTCCAGGCCGGGAGCCACGGCCAGTTCCTCGGAGAGCTCAAGGTCGACTTCGAGCCGGGCGCGGGCGTGACCTTCCGCGACTGGAGTGTCTGGCCGGTCGACAGCCGCGTCAAGCCCGATCCCTACGTCCAGGCCGTGGTCAACAAGCTTCGCGACGGCGTGGTCAAGGACCCGCGCTTCGGACCGGTCTA
Organism: Candidatus Aminicenantota bacterium; assembly: GCA_017999365.1. GTDB lineage: Bacteria > Acidobacteriota > Aminicenantia > Aminicenantales > Saccharicenantaceae > RBG-16-66-30. The sequence continues at coordinate 31,993 of JAGNLW010000003.1, read as the reverse complement.
CTCGAAGATGGTGGCCCTGGTCGGCCAGGATGTCAGCCATGACTGGCCGGAGACGGGGCCCTACCGCGACGCGCCGCTCGGCAACCTGGTCACGGACGCCATCCGCAAGGCCCTCGGCGGCGCCGGCTACCAGGTCGACTGCGTCCTCGACGCCATGGGCTACACGGAGTTCGGCATCCCGGCCGGCAAGGTCGTCGGCCAGGACGTCATGCGGGCCGTGCCCTACGGCTACGACCCGGCCTCCGGGCTCGGCTTCAAGCTGGTCGTGGCGCCGCTCCCCGGCCATCTCATCCTGGGCGGCCTGGAGTTCACGGTGGCCTACGTCGAATACTCGCGGTCGGTCTGCGCCCAAACCTCGGGGCTGACCTTCGCCTACGATTCGCGCCTGCCGGCCATCGACGACCTCTCGGGCCTCAGCCGGATCGATCCCCTGTCGGTCATGATCAACGGCGAATACGTGGCTTTCAACCCGACGAAATACTACATGGTCGGCATGACCGAGCAAGTCTTCAACTTCCTGAACGGCCTGACGGGCGGGGCGCTGGTGAAGTACGACACGGGCCTGTTCGAGTACAACGCCGTGCGGGACTACATGCGGTCCCTGCGCTTCGTGAATTACGTCTCCGAAGGACGGATCATCGACAAGGCCGGGCTGCCGGCTGTGGCGGCCGCGCCGGTCATCCGACGCAAGTAACGCGCTTGGGCCGGGGGTCCGCCCGCGGGGCGGGCCTCCGGCTCAGTCGTCCCCGATGGGCCGGTCGATGGACACGGCCTCGAGCCCGCCGAGGTGGCGGGCGCCCGTCTCGGTGACGACCATGCAGTCCTCGGTCCGGATGCCGAACTCCCCGTAGATGTAGAGGCCCGGCTCGTTGCTGAAGGTCATGCCGGGCTCGAGCTTGAGCGTGTTCCCCTTGACGAGATAGGGGTACTCGTGCCCCTCCATCCCGATGCCGTGCCCCAGGCGGTGGGCGAAGTACTTGTAGCCCGGGCCGTAGCCGGCGTCCTCGACGACCTTGCGGGCCGCCCGGTCGACCGATTCGCAGGTCGCTCCGGGCTTGGCCGCCGCGAGCGCGGCCTTCTGGGCCTTGCGGACGATGTCCCAGACCTTCTTCTGCTTGTCCGTGGGCTTGCCGAAAACGACCGTGCGGGTGACGTCGGAGCGGTAGCCTTCGATGCCGCAACCGCCGTCGACGAGGACAGCGTCGCCCGGCTGGAGCGTCCGAGGGACCTGGGAGCCGTGGGGGAAGGCCGTGTTGGGGCCGAACTGCGGGCCGCCACCGCCCTGGGAGCCGAGCTTCTGGGTGGCCGCGGCGATGGCCCCGGCCAGGTCGCGCGTGGTCATGCCCTCGCGGAGAGACTTGAAGCCCTCGCGGTAGGCCAGCTTGGTGATGCGGTTGGCCAGGTCGAGGTAGGCGATCTCCTTGGCCGACTTGACGCCACGGCAGCCCTCGGTGACGGGTGCGCCGTCGACGATCTCGGACGCGGTGAGCGTCCGCTTCAGTCCGTGGACCTCGAAAGCCCTGAGATCGGGGGCCGTGGCCAGGCGGCCGGTCGCGGCGCCGAGGTCTTTCAGGACGCCGCCGATGAGGGCGTAGGGGCTCTCGTGCTCCTCCCAGGTCCGGATCTCCTGGCCGGCCGGGACGAGTTCTTTCGCCCGTTCGACCTCGAAGGCCGGGCAGACCCAGACGGGATCCTTCTTGGCGCTGATGAGGACGCCGAAGACGCGCTCGCTCAGCCACCAGCCGACCTTGGTGAAGTAGAGGAGGTTGGTGCCGCCGCCGACGAACATGGCGTCGAACTTGTGCTCGGCGATGAGGCGCCGCGCCTTCTCCTGGCGGGCGGCGAAGTCCTCGGGCGTGAGCGGTTGAATGCCGGCGGCCAGGTTCTTGAGCTCGGCGCCGGGGGCGGCGGGAGCTTGGGCGGCGACGGCTCTGGGATCGATGCTGAGCGCGGCCAGCGACACGGTCCCGGTCTTGATGAAGGAACGGCGGGTGAGCGGCATGGTGACCTCCTCCGGAGGACGGAAAATAGCACTTTTCCGGCCCCGGGAGAAGCAATATCTAGATTCTATCGCCGCCTCGAGAGGGACATGCTGAGTCCACACCTTTTTTTATACAGGGGAAAGACCGATAATAGGCGGCGATGTTCGCGAAAAGACGGACTCTGAAACATGCCGTCGTGAATGCGGCTGTGTGTTCGCTCGTCGTCATAGGAGGCACGGCCTGCAAGCGTGAGGCGGACACTCCGACAGCCGCTTTATCAACGTCGGGCGCAGTCCAACCTGCCCCGGCCGTAGACCGAGCCCTCGACGACCGCTTCGCCTTCATCGCCGGCCTGCCGGTCAGACAGGCGCCGTACGCCGAATGGGAGAAAGAGCTGGCCTGGCGGGAATTCGCCGCGACGGCCGACAAGGCCAGCGCCGAGTTCGACGCCGAGGTCCTGGCGCCCATGCGGGCCTGGGCGGCCTCTGACCTGGCTTTGGCCCGGGAGCGGACGCGCACTCTGTCCTATCCCTTCGGCGGCCCGGACCTGGCCACGGCCCAGGCCCTCTTCCCGGACGCCGGGACCGTCGTGCTTCTCGGCCTGGAGCCGGTCGGCAACCTGCCCGAGTTCGGCCGGATGGACGCCGAAGGCCGGGCCGCTGTCTTTGCCGACCTCGGCGCGCTGGCCTTCGGTTTCCTGCGGCGCGGCTACTTCATCACCATGGACATGATGGACGTCTATTCCAAGCGCCAGATCGACGGCGCCCTGCCGGTCATCGCCTTCTTCCTCAAGAGGGGAGGGTACGCCGTGGCCGGGCTCGAGCGGCTTGCGCCCGCGGCCGACGGCTCATGGCTGGAGACGCCCTACGAGCGCCTGGCCGAGCGCCAGCACCGCCCCTACGGCGTCCGCATCGACTGCTTCAAGCCCGGGGACGCGACGCTTCGGTCCGTCTACTACTTCTCCTGCGATGTCGAGAACCGGGCCTTCACGGCCGGCTCGCCCCTCCACCGCTTTCTCGACGGCCTCGAACGGCCGACGACCTTCGTCAAGGCCGGTTCCTATCTCTTGCACTGGAACAACTTCTCAACCCTGCGCCGGCTCATCCTCGACCGCAGCCTCTACGTCCTCCAGGACGACACGGCCGTGCCTTATCGTTTCTTCGTGCAGGCCGGCTGGGGCATCACCCTCTTCGGCCGCTATGCTACGCCTGTCAAGGACTTCACCAACGTCGAACAGCCGGACCTGCGGGCGGCCTTCGAGGGACCGGACGCGGACGTCCGCCCCCTGCCGTTCCGTTTCGGCTACCGCTGGCGAACGCAGGTCGACAATCTGATGCTGGCGGAACGCCCCCGCCGGATTTATAAGGCGCCTGTTGAAGGGAAATAACTGAGCTAAGGCCCGGTTCTGAGTCGACCGGCAAGAACGCGGCACAAGAGCTGGACCTTGCGAAAGTTTTCAGGTTATTGTTAACACGGCACTTTCATATTTACGAGCACCAGTTGGCACGTTTGAATTAGACTGAGTCGGTGGATGTTCGTTATTTGGGTGCTGTCTCTTACTCTCCCGTAGGTCAGTTGAGCCGTCAGCTCGGTTCAGAGCATCTTATGCCCTCTGTGGATGATAGATGACAAGGGAAATGAAAGTTGTGATTAATTATCAGTTCTAAAAAGAAATCCAACGAATGCCTTTATCCCTTTAACTCGCGGGTGGGAAGAGGAATGCTCCTCCTGAGCCGCCTCAATCCTCCTCAAATAGGATGATGTGGGCTCGATTCTGTCGTTTTATTTGATACCAAGACTCGATTGTTCTTGATCTTGGCTCATAACCCGAATCTTTTTAGAATTTAGGGTGAATCCAAATCTTTTAACCAGGGCCTTAATCGTAGGGATGGCTCTTACAATCCCTGCGGGCCCGCTTACCGTAATATCGTCTACATAGATAGAAAAAGCGGCATTGGCGTCGATGGATAATAGTAATCGCTCCAGATTCATTGCAAGGGGATTAAGAATAAGCCTTGCTAGGCACGGACTCGTGGGCGATCCATGCGGTCACTAAAGGTCCGCTGGTTCCTCCAAAACCACCAAGTCCACCTCGCGCGCCACGTCCCCCAAGGGCGCCATCCCCTCCGAAGCCACCGCGCCCACCAAAGCCCCCTGCCCCGCCGGGATACAAGTACTATTGGAGTGATAAGTAAAAGAGAGCAAGAGGAAAATGCAAGGTCCTATCAAAGCCCTCGCCGGAAAGCCCGGCCAGACTCATCCGCCGTGTGCCTGTGGCGTGCCAAAACAGACTGAAAGTGCCGGAGAATTACGGTTTCGGACGGAAGACAGCGAGAGGGTCAGATCTCGCTATAAGTCGAACACAAACCTGGAAATCAGGAGAAGGGGAGTTGGCTGGGAAGCAAGGATTCGAACCTTGATTGCATGATCCAGAGTCATGAGTCCTGCCGTTGGACGACTTCCCAGCAGGGAGGACTATCTTAGTCAATTCCCCGGAGAATTTCAAGCCCTTTTTCGTCAGGAAACGGGCAGGAAACGGGGACACGTACCAGTAGGATGAAAACGGGGACACGTACCAATTCAGGAGAATTGGAACATGTCCCCGTTTTCGTGTCCCCCGTTTCCGATTCGTGATAAAATCCACCCCGGCATGAGCAAGAACGTCCTCCGGATAGCGGCCGGGCTCGTCCTGACCGCCGTCCTACTTTACTTCTTCGGCCACTCCGTCGCCTGGCGGGAGGTCCCCGCCCATATCGCCAACGTCAACGTGCCGCTGTTCCTCCTGGCCGTGCTCCTGTCGGCCCTGCACTTCGTCACCCGGTCTATCCGCTGGCAGGTCCTGGTGGCCCGGGAGAAACTCGACGTCCGCTTCCGCAACCTCGTCGCGGCCAACGTCGTCGGCTTCACCGTCAGCGCCGTCTTCCCGGGCCGCCTGGGCGAGCTGGCCAAGCCCATCTTCCTGGCCCGCCGGGAGGGCCTGCGGCGGGGCTTCGCCATCGGCACGGTCGTCGTCGAGCGCGTCTTCGACGCCCTGACCAACTGCTTCCTGCTCGGCCTGTTCCTCCTGGCCCGGCCGCTTTTCGCCTCCTCCTGGCCCCTCGGCAAGGAGGCGGGGGAGAGCCTGGTCGACTGGATGAGGGCCGGAGCGGCCCTGGCCGCGTTCCTGCTGACCCTGACCCTCCTCATCTATTTCTTCCGGGAGAGGGCCCTGCGCGTGGCCGCTTTCCTCCTCAAGCCGCTCCCGGCCAAGGCCGCCGCGTCCGCCGAGAGAGCGGTGCGCGGCTTCGTCGAGGGCCTGCAGTTCTTCCGCACCCCCACCCAGCTGGGGCTCTACTTCGCCCTGTCGCTCCTCGTCTGGCTGGGCATCACCCTGTTCTACTGGGTCTTCTTCCTGGCCTACCGGGTCCCGGTGCCCTTCTTCATGGTCTGGCCATACGTCTTCCTGACGGCCGTCGGGGCCTCCATCCCGACCCCGGGCATGGTCGGCGGCTTCCACTACTTCAGCAAGCTGGGCATGGTCCTCATCCTCGGGGTGGCCGCGGGCCCGGCGGCCGGCATGACCCTGGTCTTCCACGCCGTCCAGATCGCCGTGACTTGCGCCCTGGGATATGGTATATTGGCCCGCGAGGGACTGACCCTTTTCCAGCTCCAGAGGATGGGAGAGAGCGACAACCGATGAGGTGCCCGTTCTGCGGTTTCCTTGAGAGCAAGGTCATCGATTCCCGCGAGAGCAAGAAGGGGATCTCCATCCGCCGCCGGCGCGAGTGCCTGTCCTGCAAGCGCCGGTTCACGACCTACGAGAAGATCGAGGAGATCCCGTACATGGTGGTCAAGAAGGACGGCACCCGCCAGCCCTTCGACACCCAGAAGCTCCTGCGGGGCATGATGAAGGCCTGCGAGAAGCGCCCCATCCAGATCTCCCAGCTCGAGGAGATCATCGAGGAGATCGAGTCCATCGTCCAGGAGCGCCCCGACCGGGAGATCTCCGTGGCCGAGATCGGCCAGCTGGTCATGGACCGCCTCAAGGTGCTGGACAAGGTCGCCTACGTGAGGTTCGCCTCGGTCTACCGGGAGTTCGGCGACGTGGCCGAGTTCCGCCGGGAGCTCGAGGACCTCATGAAGGAAAAATAGCCCCCGCCCGTTCCGCCATGGTCCGCCGCATCAAGCCCGTGTCGCGCTCGCGCAAGGCCGAGACGAGCGTCCGGGCCACGGCCCGGCCGGCCGCCAAGCCGCTCGAGCCCGTCCTGCCCCTGCCCGGCGAGGTGACCCTGCCGGCGGTCGACGTCTCGGAGACGGCCGACGAGTTCATCGTCGAGATCGAGCTCCCCGGCGTCGACGACAAGGACGTCAAGGTGCTGCTGTTCTCGAGCCGCCTCGAGGTCAGCGGCTTCAAGCGCGAGCTGGGGGCGCCCTCGGGCTCGCGCTACACCCGCCTCGAGCGGGAGTTCGGCCGCTTCCGGCGCGACGTCGTCGTGCCCGGCTCGGTCGACCCCGAGCGGGCCTGCGCCGCCCTCGAGAACGGGGTGCTGACGATCGTATTGAAGAAGCCGCCGCGCAAGCGGCGGGACGTGGAGATCAAGACCCGCCGCGACGGCGGTTGAGACCCTGATCGGAGATCATTTTTATGGCCAGCATCGACAACAAGAACGGCGAAGAGCTCGGCAACCTCCTGGAGGACCAGAGCTCCAAGCTCCAGGTGCCCGGGAAGCTGCCCGTCCTGCTGCTGCGGGACGTCGTCATCTTCCCCTACATGATCGCCCCGCTGTTCGTCGGGCGCGAGAAGTCCAAGGCCGCCATCGACGCGTCGCTCTCGAGCAACCGCATGATCCTCCTGCTGACCCAGAAGGACATGGAGGTCGAGGACCCCAAGCGCGAGGACGTCTACGACGTCGGCACGGTCGCCCTCATCCTGCGCATGCTCAAGCTCCCGGACGGCCGGGTCCGCATCCTGGCCCAGGGCCTGGTCCGGGCCCGCATCCACTCCTTCGAGGAAGAGGGCGGGCACATCGCGGCCGAGGTCTCCGTCATCGACGAGCCGGAGAAGGGGGAGAAGAACCTCGAGACCGAGGCGCTCATCCGCAACGTCCGCTCCGGGCTCGAGCGGGCCGCCTCGCTCGGCAAGAACCTGCCGCCCGAGGCCCTGGTCTTCGCCCTCAACACCGACGAGCCCGGGCGCCTGGCCGACCTGACGGCCGCCAACCTCGAGCTCAAGGTCGAGGAGGCCCAGGCCATCCTCGACATCGCCGAGCCGCCGGCACGCCTCAAGAAGGTCTACGAGCTGCTGACCCGCGAGCTCGAGCTCCTCGACGTCCAGTCCAAGATCTCGACCGAGGCCAAGGGCGAGATGGACAAGCTCCAGAAGCAGTACTTCCTGCGCCAGCAGATGAAGGCCATCCAGAAGGAGCTCGGCGAGGGCACCGAGATCCAGGAGGAGATCCGGATCTACCAGGAGAAGCTGCGCAAGATCCGCGTCCCCGACGAGGTCAAGGAGGAGATCGAGAAGCAGATCAGCCGGCTCAACCAGATGCACCCCGAGTCGGCCGAGACCTCGGTCGTCCGCAACTACCTCGACTGGATGTTCTGGCTGCCCTGGAACAAGTCCACGGTCGACACTCTGGACCTGGTCAAGGCCAAGAAGATCCTCGACGAGGACCACTACGGCTTGGACAAGGTCAAGGAGCGCATCCTCGAGTACCTCGGCGTGCGCAAGCTGTCGAAGTCGGCCAAGGGGCCCATCCTCTGCTTCGTCGGGCCGCCCGGCGTCGGCAAGACCTCGCTCGGCAAGTCCATCGCCCGGGCCCTGGGGCGCAAGTTCGTGCGCATCTCGCTCGGCGGCGTCCACGACGAGGCCGAGATCCGCGGCCACCGCCGCACCTACGTCGGGGCCATGCCCGGGCGCATCATCCAGGGCATCCGGCGGGCCGGCTCGGAGAACCCCGTCTTCATGATGGACGAGGTCGACAAGATCGGGGCCGACTTCCGGGGCGATCCGTCGTCGGCCCTGCTCGAGGTCCTCGACCCCGAGCAGAACAACCAGTTCCGCGACCACTACCTGGGCGTGCCCTACGACCTGTCCAAGGTCATGTTCATCACCACGGCCAACCTGCTCGACCCCATCCAGCCGGCCTTCCGCGACCGCATGGAGGTGCTCGAGCTCCCCGGCTACACCGAGGAGGAGAAGCTCCAGATCGCCGTCCGCCACCTCATCCCCAAACAGGTGGCCGAGAACGCCCTGTCGCCCAAGCTCATCTCGTTCACCGGCGGGTCGGTCAAGACGATGATCTCCCTCTACACGCGCGAGGCCGGCGTCCGCAATCTCGAGCGCGAGATCGCCACGGTCTGCCGCAAGGTCGCCCGCAAAGTGGCCGAGGGCAAGAAGGGCCGGACCGTGGTCACGGCCCAGTCGGTCGAGAAGCACCTCGGGCCGCCCAAGATCTTCAAGGACCAGCTCCTCAAGAAGGACGGCATCGGCGTGGCCACCGGCGTGGCCTGGACGGCCGTCGGCGGCGAGATCATGTTCGTCGAGGCGACCAAGATGCCCGGCAAGGGCATGCTCCAGCTGACCGGGTCGCTCGGCGACGTCATGAAGGAGTCGGCCCAGGCCGCCCTGAGCTACGCCCGGGCCCACGCGGCCGAGTTCGGCATCGACGCTAAAGAGTTCTCCAAGAACGACTTCCACGTCCATTTCCCCGAGGGGGCCATCCCCAAGGACGGGCCCTCGGCGGGCGTGACCATCGCCACGGCCTTCCTGTCGGTCTGCACCAACATCAAGGTCAAGTGGGACGTGGCCATGACCGGCGAGATCACCCTGCGCGGCAACGTCCTGCCCATCGGCGGGGTCAAGGAGAAGGTCCTGGCCGCCCAGCGGGCCGGGGTCAAGAAGATGATCATGCCGGCGGCCAACAAGAAGGACCTCCACGACATCCCCAAGAAGGTCATCCGCGATATGGAGTTCATCTACGTCGAGGACGTCAAGGAGGTCTTCCGCGAGGCCATGACGGAGCCGTTCGCGGCGCCGGTGGCCAAGGCGGCGAAAGCGAAGGGCCCGGCCAAAGGCCCGAAGAAGAAGGCGGGAAGGATTAAGACCGCAAAGCGATAGCGAAGCGGTTGGGGAAGCGATAGGGGACATGTACCCCGGGTACGTGTCCCCGAAGCGAAGGGTGGAGAGGACATGAGGTTGAAGCATTTGGGCGAGCGGCGCGTCGTAGCCATGATCCGGCGCTCGTTCCGCCAGGACCGCCGCGACATCCTGGTCGGCATCGGCGACGACGCCGCGCTGGTCCGCGCCAACGGCCCGCTCCTGCTGACGACCGACGTCCTGGTCGAGGACGAGGACTTCCGCCTGTCCGACCATCCGGCCCGCCTTCTCGGGCGCAAAGCCCTCAACGTCAACTTGAGCGACGTCGCGGCCATGGGCGGCCGGCCCCTGCACGCGCTCGTCGGCTTGGCCCTGCCCGGGGCTACGGACGCCGATTGGCTGAGGCAGTTCATGGCCGGCTTCAGGAGCGCCGCCCACGAGGCCGGCGTGGCCCTGGTCGGCGGCGACCTGTCGGGCGCCGATAAGGTCATGATCTCCGTCACGGTCACGGGGCGGGCGCCCTTCCCGGTCAAGCGCAGCGGGGCGCGGCCGGGAGACGCGATCTACGTCTCGGGGACTTTGGGCGACGCGGAGGGCGGCCTGCGCCTTGTCGAGAAGGGCGGCAGCCGGGGCGTCGTCCGGGCCGTGCGGCCGCTCCTCAAGGCCTTCCTGGATCCAGCGCCGCGCCTCGAACTGGGAGCTTTGTTAGGCGAGCGCCGGCTGGCCTCGGCCATGATCGACCTCTCGGACGGGCTCTCGGTCGACCTGGCCCACATCTGCCGCGAGAGCCGGGTCGGGGCCGAGGTCGAAGCCGAGCGCGTTCCCATCAGCGCGGCCCTCGACTGCCTGGCCCGAGACCCGCTGGCCATGGCCCTCGACGGGGGAGAGGATTACGAGCTGCTGTTCACGGTCCGCCCGGCCAAAGCGGCGGCCGTGGAGGCCCTGGCGGCGAAGCACAGGCTGACGAGGATCGGCGTCGTCAAACCGGGGCGGACGCTCACGCTCGTCGGGCCGGGCAAAAAGCGGCGGCCGCTGCGGGCCCGGGGCTTCGAGCACTTCACCGGCTGACGGCCGGCCGGTCCGCGTTCAGCGGACTTTGACCGTGGCGATGAAGTCCTGGGACCGGCCGTCCGCCTCCTGGCGGACGAGCAGGATGACCTCGTCGCCTTTCGCGGTCTTCTTCAGGATGTCCTCGAAGTCGCGGACGGCCGTGACCCGCCTGCGGTTGACCTCGACGATGATCATGCCGGCGGCCAGGTTCTCGCGGGCGGCCTCGCTGCCGGGGCGGACCTCGGTGATGAGCAGGCCCTCGGACGTGCGCAGGCCGTAGCGGCGGGCCGAGTTGGGCGTCAGGGCCACGACGGAGACGCCGATGTCCTTGTCGGCGCTGGCCACCTGGCCCTTCTCGGTCTCGGGCTCGAGCTCGTCGACGACGGCCGAGAGCTTGACCTCGTCGCCGTCGCGGACGACGACCAGGTCGACCTTCTGGCCGGGCGGGATGTCGGCGATCTTGAAGCGCAGGTCGTCGCTGTTCTTGACCGGCTCGCCGTTGACCCGGATGATGACGTCGTACTGGCGGAGCTTGGCCCGCTCGGCCGGGGAGTCGGGCTCGACGCCGCTGATGAGGGCGCCGGCCTTGGACTTGAGCTTGTACTGCTTGACCATGCCCTCGGTCAGGTCGCCGCGGTAGGTCTGGACGCCCAGGCGGCCGCGGACGACCCGGCCCTTGTCCTTGAGCTGGACGACGACCTTCTTGGCGATGTTCGAGGGGATGGCGAAGCCGATGCCGATGTTGCCGGCGAAGCCCTCGGTCAGGATGTTCGAGTTGATGCCGACGACCTCGCCCCGGGTGTTGATGAGCGGGCCGCCGCTGTTGCCGCGGTTGATGGCCGCGTCGGTCTGGATGAAGTCCTGGTAGCTCTGGGTGTCGATCTGGCGGCCCTTGTAGCTGACGATGCCGGCCGTGACGGTGTGCTCCATGCCGAGCGGGTTGCCGATGGCCAGGACCCATTCGCCGACCTTGACCTGGGCCGAGTCGCCGAGCTCGGCGTAGGGCATGTCCTTGGCCTGGACCTTGAGCAGGGCCAGGTCGGTGCCGGGGTCGGTGCCGACGATCTTGGCCTCGTATTCCTTGCCGCCGAGGGTGGTGACGGAGACGCGGTTCGTCTTGTCCTTCTCGACGAGGTGGTTATTGGTCAGGATGTAGCCGTCGGGGGTGATGAAGAAGCCCGTGCCGCCGACCCGGACCGTGTTGGACTCGGGTTGGTTCGAACGGGGCTGGCCGAAGAAGCGGTCGAAGAAGTCGTCGCCGAAAGGCCAGTCGCCGCCGCCGAAACCGCGGCCGCGTGCCGTCTCGCGGCGGTCGGCCTCGATGCGGACGACGGCCGGGCCGATACGCTCGGCGATGGTGACGAAGTCCATGGACGCCTTTTCCTGGGGCGGGGCGGAGGCGAACAGGTTCGCCGCCGCGGGCGCCGCCGGAGCGGCCTTGGTGAAGACCGTCGGGGCCGGCGCCGGGGTATCGGGGGTATAGAGGAACAGGTAGCCCGCGAGGAGCAGGCCCAGGGTAAAGCCCGTGAATGCCACCCAACCGTATTTCTTCATGTCAGACCTCCCAGGTGAGCTTTAAAAATAGCACATCGGACCCATATTTTCAATCGCTCCAACCCCTTCCAAACGCCCGTTTCAGGCCGTTGGTTGCGTCCTCCGAAATCGGGGACATGAACCAATTCTCCTGAATTGGTATCGTGTCCCCGATTTTGCTAAGATGCCCCCGAAATGACCATCCGGCGCCGCCGCGGCCTCCTCGTCGTCCTCGAGGGGATAGACGGCTCGGGCAAGACGACCCAGGCCCGCCGCCTCCTCAGGCGTCTCCGCCGCCGCGGCCGCAAGGCGGTCTTCTTCCGGGAGCCGACCCGCGGCCGGTGGGGGAGGGAGATAAGGCGTCAGGCCGTCCGGGCCGATTCCCTGACCCCGGAGCAGGAGCTCGAGCTCTTCGTCAAGGACCGCCGCGAGAACGTGGCCAAGAACCTGAGGCCGGCCCTGGCCGCCGGCAAGGTCGTCGTCCTCGACCGCTACTACTTCTCGACCATCGCCTACCAGGGCGCCAAGGGACTCGATACGGGGCGCATCCGGCGCCTCAACGAGTCCTTCGCCGTGCCGCCCGACCTGGTCGTCGTCCTCGACGTCGACGCCGGGGCCGGGCTGGCCCGCATCCGGGGCCGCAAGACCCGCGACGAGCTCTTCGAGCGCGAGGACTACCTCGTCCGGGTCCGCGACATTTTCCGGAGCTTCAAAGGCCCGCGCATCGTCCACCTCGACGGCCGCCTCGACCCCCGCGCCGTGGCCCGCGCCATCTGGCAAAACGTGGAGCCGCTGCTCTAGCCTCGCCTTTGTCATCGAGAGGACGTTTTGCTATGATGGCCTGAAGAACCAATGAAGATCCCCAACCTGAAGCTCAAGATCAAGAAGATCGATAAAAAGACCGTCCTGCGCGTCGCGCTCGGCCTGGCCCTGGCCGGCCTGGCCCTCGGGCTGGGCGCCCTCGCCGGCGCCTACGTCGCCATCAAGGACAACCTGCCCAACGTCGCCGATATCAACACCTTCCGGCCCAAGCTCATCACCACGGTCTACACTGCCGACGGCCAGCCGCTCAAGGAGTTCGCCGAGGAGAAGCGGGTCGAAGTCCCGTACAGCCGGCTGCCGCGGTCCCTGGTCAACGCCATCGTGGCCACCGAGGACCCCAGCTTCTTCCGCCACGGCGGCGTCGACCTGCGGGGCATCCTGCGGGCCGTCTGGGCCGACGTCTTCAAGGTCCTCGGCGGCAAGCGCCCCGAGGGCGGCAGCACCATCACCCAGCAGCTGGCCCGTTCCCTCTTCCTCCACAGCGAGGTCAGCCTGCGCCGCAAGCTCAAGGAGCTCTACGTCTCCCGGGAGATCGAGAAGCTCTACCCCAAGGAGAAGATCCTCGAGCTCTACTGCAACCACTTCTACCTCGGCCACGGCACCTACGGCGTCCAGGCCGCGGCCACGCTCTACTTCGGCAAGGACGTCAAGGACCTCGACCTCGTCGAGGCGGCCATGATCGCCGGCATCTTCCGCGGCCCCTCGCTCTACTCGCCGTACACGAACGCCAAGCTCACCCTCGGCCGCCGCAACCACGTCCTCAACCGCCTGGTCGCCGAGGGCTACCTGACCAAGGCCGAAGGCGAGTCCCAGAAGCTGGCCCCACTGGCGGTCCTGCCCCTGCGCCGGACGAGCGCCGAGTTCGGGGCCTACTTCTTCGAGGAGGTCCGCCGCTACCTCGAGAAGAACTACGGCCGCGAGGGGCTCTACCGGGCCGGCCTCAAGGTCTACACGACCCTCGACCCGGTCCTCCAGCGCTACGCCGAGCGGGCCCTGCGCGACGGCCTGCGCCGGACCGAGAACCTCCTCCACGGCTGGCGCGACGACAAGCCCAATCTCCTCGAGGCCGGGCCCGAGGTCCTCAAGGCCCTCGTCGCCCAACCCAAGGCCGCGCTCGAGGAGCAGTGGCTCCTGAGCTGGGAGAGCCAGGCCCTCGAGCCGGACGAGGTTTACGACGCCGTCGTCCTCGAAGCCTCGCGCGCCGAGGCCGCCGTCCGGGTCAAGAACGCCGTCGGCCGCATGACGGCCAAGGACATCGCCTGGACCAAGGCGACCCGACTCGACGCCCTCGTCAAGAAGGGCGACGTCGTCCAGGTCCGCGTCGTCTCCGTCGACGAGACGGCCAAGGAGGCCAAGGTCTCGCTGACCCAGAAGCCCGTCCGCAACGGGGCCTTCGTCGTGCTCGACCCCCGCACCGGCCAGATCAAGGCCATGGTCGGCGGCTACGCCTTCCGCGAGAGCCAGTTCAACCGGGCCGTGCAGGCGCCCCGCCAGACCGGGTCCTCCATCAAGCCCTTCCTCTACACGGCCGCCCTGGAGAACGGCTTCACCCCGGCCAGCCTGATCGCCGACGAGCCGGTGACCTTCATCGACCGCTGGGACGGCGAGCCCTGGTCGCCCAAGAACTACGACCGCAAGTACAAGGGCATCGTGACCGTGCGGACGGGCCTCGAGCAGTCGCGCAACGTCGTCACGGCCAAGCTCCTGGACTTCATCTCGCCCCAGGTCGGCGTCGAGTACTGCCGCCGCTTCGGCATCACCTCGCAGCTCAATCCCTACCTGTCCCTCAGCCTGGGCACCTTCGAGGTCACCCTGCTCGAGATGGTCTCGGCCTTCTCGACCTTCCCCAACAAGGGCGTCCGCTTCCGGCCCTCCTTCATCACCCGCATCGAGGACAAGGACGGCAACGTCCTCGAGGAGGCGCGGGTCGAGTCGGAGGAGGTCCTCTCGCCCCAGACGGCCTACATGATGACCTACCTCATGCGCGGCGTCGTCGAGTCGGAGGGCGGCACCGCGGGGGCCGTCTCGGTCCTGGGCTGGCCGCTGGCCGGCAAGACCGGGACGACCGACAAGTACTCGGACGCCTGGTTCGTCGGCTTCTCGCCCGAGCTCTGCGCGGGAGTGTGGGTCGGCAACGACCTGCCCGTGCCGCTCGGGGAGCGCCAGACGGGCGCGGCGGCGGCCCTGCCCATCTGGCAGGACTTCTTCGGGAAGGTCATCGCCGACGCTCAGAAGGAAGCCGTCGCCGAGGGCATCGTCGACTTCCAGCCGCCCGACTTCGAGGTCCCGCCCAACCTCGTCTTCGTCGAGATCGACAAGAAGACGGGGCTGCTGGCGACGCCGGCCTGCCTCTTCCCGTTCAAAGAAGTCTTCTTCCCGGGCACGGAGCCGTCGCGCTTCTGCACGAACGCCGATCACCTGCGCGTCTACGATTACTACGGCCGCGAGAAGGCCGCCGAAGATCACTGACCTCCCCTAGTTTTATCAGGTTCTTCTTCAGATCCCGGGCTTCCCTCTCTCGGGCTTTGGCTCGGGGATGTCCTCTAGCTCCCCGGCCCCCCTGGGAACCAGTTCGCACGGTTCCCCCCCGCTGCGCGGGCCCCCCCCTCCAGCAACGGGGACCTGCGAGGACAATCCCCTTCGCCGCCTCGAGAGGGAATCCTGAAAAGGGGACAAGAACCTTGCTGCGTTGCGGGAGGTCAGGGAAATTCGGCAAAGCAAAAAAATTGGGGAGCGCCCCTACCAACCGGCCGGAAGAAGGGACGCTCCCCCCGATGGAAAGGGGTAGCTATTTTCTGTGGGCGCCGCTCCCGCCGCCCGAGCTGCCCCGCGAGCCCGAGGACGAGCCCCGCGAAGAGGAGCCCGAAGAGCCGCGGGACGAGGAGCCGCGCGAAGCGCCGCCCGAGGATCTGCCCGACGAGCCCACACGGGCCCCGTTCGACTTCCCGGACGATGACGGCCGGGCATAGGAGCCGCTCGATTTCCCCGACGAGGACGAGGGCCGCGCGTACGACCCGCCCGAGGACGGACGGGAGTACGGCCCGGAGTAGGAACCGGCCCGGGCCCGGCCGCCGTCGCCGTAGGACGTGGCCGGACGCTTGATGGACGGGGAGGACGGATAGCCGTAGGCCGTCCGTGGCGATCCCGTCCGGACGGCGGTCCCGGCGACCGACGGATCGCTCTTGTACCCGACCGACGAGCTGGCCGATGTGGCCGGCTCGCCGTCCTTCTTATTGCGCACGGGCTTGGTGCCCGAGCTCGAAGGCTTGGAGGCGCCCGAGGACTTCGAGCCGCGGTCGGCGCCCTTGACGCTCGAGGGCTTGGCCGCCGTCGCGCCCTTGGCGCCGGACGGGGCGTCGGGCCTGCGGATGGCCCGGGGGCCCGTCGAGGAGGCGGTCCCGCCGCCGCCGGCCCGCTTGTCGATCCGGGCGTCGCGCTCGAGCGCGGTCGTGCGGTCGTTGCGGAGCATGACCCGGCCGCCGTCGAGCGGCTGGACCGAGACGCGGTTCCCGGCCGGCCGGACGTTGGGGCTGGCGTGGGCCAGGTTCATGCGGTCGAGGGCCTTGAGGGAGTCGCCGCGCAGGGCGTTGGCCGAGAGGTGCGGGTCCTTGAGGCCGTCGCGGCGGACGACGGTCAGCGCGCGCGACTGATAGGGATAGTAACCGCCGTAGTAATGGCCGTAGTACATGCCGCCCATGACGACGCCGGGATAGCCCCAGTAGCTGAGGGGCGCCCAGCCGAAGTAGAAGTCGTCCCACCACCAGTTGACCCAGGCCGGGCCCCACATGTTCATGGGGATCCAGTACCAGCCGAGGTCGAGGCCCCAGTGCCAGCGGCCGTAGTGGAAGGTCGACCAGCCCCAGGGCTCATAGGGCCACCAGGTCCAGCCCGAGAGGGGTAGCCAGGTCCAGCGGCCGTTGTAATAGGGCCGCCAGTCCTCGTCGAGCCCGGAGGGCACCCAGACGTTGCCGTAGGGGGCGAGATAGGTCCACTCGCCATTCTCCTCGAGCTCGCCCTCGAAGTCGGCCAGCTCCTCGGGGAGCTTGCCCTTGGCCAGGAGCCGGGTCGTGGCCGAGGTGCGGGACTCGTTGAACTTGTCGAAGCCGTCGTTGGCCACGGCCATGAAGGTGGAGGGCTTGGAGGCGAAGCGGCCCTCGGAGACCTCGAGCCGCTGACCGGACTTGAGCAAGGTCGAGCCGTCCTCGCCGGCGGCCTCCATGAGGCCCTCGAAGACCAGGATCTCGGTGTCCTTGCTCTCCCGGACGTCGATGCGGTAGACGCCGCGGTCGAGGACGTAGAAGGAGGAATCGGCCGTGTGCAGCTCGATGGCCTTCTCCTTCTTCAGGGAGCCGACCACGAGGTACATGTGGCCCGACCAGACCCTGACCCGGGCGATGTCGTCATCCTTCTTGGGCAGGTTGAGGACGTCGACCTTGGTGTCGTTATCGAGGCGGAGGTAGTTGCCGCGGCCGAAGTGGACTTCGACCCGGCCGTCCGACGTGCCGATGCGGTCGCCTTCGCTGATGGGCATATTGAGGGCGGCCTCTTCGTAGCCGAGGTCGGAGGCCCGTTGGACGAAGGCCTTGCCCTCGACGAAGCTGAGCCGGGCGACCGACTCGTTGGTGTATTTCGCGTCCTTGATCTCCTGCGGGCTCTGGGGGGCGGGCGCCTGCTCTTCCTGGGCGTAGACGCCGGCCGCCAGAGCGATGAGCGCGGTGGCGATGATGAGTGTCCTTTTCATGGTCCTTCTCCTATCCACTTTCCTTATTGCAAGAACTATGCCAAGGCTCCTGCCTGATAACAGGGGAGAAAAAGGGGGTGTTTGTCCTGATTAGGGGACGGTCGCCCCGGGGGAGGACACCTAGAGCTCGGGGATGTCCCACTTCCGGCGGAAGGTCCGCAGGGGCTCCTGGAGCTCGACCCGGAGGGCGGGGGAGAGCCGAATACCTCGATCTTTACCGGGGCCCGTGCCGCTCGAGTGAAGCGCCCGCAGGGTCTCTCCGACCCCGTCCCGGAGGGCCCCGAGGTCGTAGCCGCCCTCGAGGACCAGGGCCAGCCGGCCCCCGGCCGTGCGCTCGGCCATGGCCGCGAGCGAGGCCGTCAGGCGCCCGAATCCGGACGCGGTGACCTCCATGCCGCCGAGCGGATCGCCGGCGGCGATGTCGTAGCCGACGCTGGCCACGATGAACTCCGGCTGGAACTCGGCCGCGACCGGGCCCAGGACGCCCTCGTAAACGGCCAGGAAGTCGTCGTCGCCCTTGCCGGCGAGCAGCGGCACGTTGAGGTTGTAGCCGAAGCCCTCGCCGTGGCCGAAGAAACGCGTCACGCCCGTGCCCGGGAAGAGCGGGATCTGGTGGCTGGAGAAGTACAGGACGTCGCGGCGCTCGTAGAAGGCCTGCTCGGTGCCGTTGCCGTGGTGGAGGTCCCAGTCGACGACCAGGACCCGGGAGAGGCCGTGCCGGCGGACGAGATGTTCCGCGGCGATGGCCGCGTTGTTGAAAAAGCAGAAGCCCATGGCCCGCGAGGCCTCGGCGTGGTGCCCGGGCGGGCGCACGAGGGCCAGGGCGTTGCGGACGGCGCCGTCCATGATCCGGTCCACGGCCTCGAGGAGGCCGCCGGCGGCGAGCAGGGCCGCCTCCCAGGTCTTCGGGCCGGCCGAGGTGTCGCCGTCCATGGGTACGACGTGCCCGGCGGTCGAGCGGATGAGGTCGATGTAGCCGCGCTCGTGGACGAGGGCGAGGTCCTCGTCGGTCGCCGGGCGCGGCGGGAGGGGGAGGTAGGGGACGGGCGGGTCCTCTTCGAGGAGGCGGCGCAGGACGCGCAGGCGCTCCGGGGACTCGACGTGGGCGGCGCCCATGACGTGGTCCTCGTAGCGCCGGTCGATGACAACGCCCGTCGTCATATCAGTTTACTTCTTCGGAAAGAACTTCTCCAGCTCTTCGGGCTTGGGCTTGGGGGTCAGCAGGCTGACGATGACCAGGGCCGCGAGCGAGGCGAAGAGCGAGGGATAGATGATGGGGATGCCCCAGGCGTCGCCCTCGATGACGGGGATCCCCGGCAGCTTCGAAAGGATGAAGAAGCCCAGGCAGACGACCGTTCCCGAGATGATAGAAGCCAGGCCGCCGGCTTTCGTGACCCGCTTCCAGGCCAGGGCCGCGATGAGGGCCGGGGTGATGGCCACGCCGTAGATCGTGTAGGCGAACAGGCTCATCTCCAGGACCGACTTGAGCTGGGTCGCCAGCAGGAAGGCCACGACGCCGATGGCGACGATGAGGACCTTCTGCAGGGCCACCAGGTTCTTGGGGTTGGCGTCCTTCTTCAGGAAGCGCTGGTAGATGTCGCGCATGATGGTCGTCGACGGCGACAGCAGGTAGTTCATGCCCGTCGAGATGACCACGGCGCAGGCCGCGCCGAGCAGGAGCACGCCGACCGGGAAGGGCACCATCTGCTTGGCGGCCATGAGGACGACCTTGCCTCCCGCCTTGGGCACGCTGAGGTCGATCTGGCCCTGGAGCTTGCTGTAGGCGAAGACGGCGATGACGACGACGATGGTCTCGACGAAGATCGTCCCGACCGTCCACCAGGCCACGGCCTTCTTGGCGTCCTTGCCCGACTTGGCGCTGTAGAACTTCTGGTACATGCTCTGGACGCCCAGGAGCAGGAACATCGTCGACAGGAAGTAGCCGATGGCCTTGAGCCAGGGATAGGCCCCGAACTTGCTGTTGACCACCGCGAAATAGCCCGGGTCGAGGGCCGCCTTGGCCGCCGGCAGCCCGCCGGCCGCGGTGACGACGAAGGGCACCGCCAGCAGGCAGGCCAGGACGATGATGATGCCGTTCGGCAGGTCCGTGTAGGCGATGGCGACCATGCCGCCGAGGGCCGTGAACAGGATGACGAAAGCGGCCGCGATGAGCGTGCCCTGGGCCTCGGAGATCTTGCCGTCGGTGATGACGTTGAGGATGAAGCCGCCGGCGATGAACTGGTAGGAGACGATGGACACGAACGACAGGATCAGGGCCACGGCCCCGACCAGGCGCGCCGCGGGCCCATAGCGGACCTCGAGGACGTCGCCGACCGTGTACTGGCCGAAGGTCTGGATCTTGGCGGCCAGGAAGTAGATGAGGATGATCCCGACCCAGGCGCCGGCCGCGAGCCAGAGGGCCGAGAAGCCGGCCTTGGAGGCGAACTCGGCGCCGCTGATGAAGGTGCCCGAGCCGATCCAGGTGCAGATCAGGGTGAAGACCATGACCTGCCATTTGAGGCTCCGCCCCGCCACCATGAACTGCTCCTGGCTCTTGATCCGCCGCGAGCGGACGAAGTTCAGGACCGTCAGGGCGATGAGGTAGGCGAGGATGATGACGAGATAGGTCGACATGCCGCCCTCCTTCGGCCGGGGTGACCGGCGCTATAGCGCGAGATCGGGCGGCGGTTCGCCGCCCTTGCGTTCGAGCTTCACGGAGAGGAGCCGGGTCATGTTCGGCTCGGCCATGGTCGTGCCGTAGATGTAGTCGGCGACTTCCATCGTCTTGTAGTTGTGGGTGATGATGATGAACTGGGTCTGGTGCTTGATCGTCTTCATCAGGTCGAGGAAGCGCGACAGGTTGACGTCGTCGAGGGCCGCGTCGACCTCGTCCAGGAAGCAGAAGGGCGAAGGCCGGTAGCGGAACAGGGCGAACAGGAAGGCCAGCGAGGTCAGCGACTTCTCGCCGCCCGACAGGAGCGACAGGTTCGAGACCCTTTTCCCCGGCGGCTGGGCGATGATCTCGACGCCGCTCTCGAGCGGGTTGTCGGGCTCGAGGAGCTTGACCTCGGCGTTGCCGCCCTTGAAGAGCGACCCGAACAGGTCCTGGAAGTTCTTATTGACCTCGCCCAGGGCCCTGAGGAACTGGGTCTTGCTCTCCTCGTCGATCTTGCGGATGGCCTCCTCGGTCGAGGAGATGGACTCGCGCAGGTCCTGCCGCTGCCCGCTCAGGAACTCGAAGCGCGTCTTCTGCTCGGCGTACTCCTCCTCGGCCATCAGGTTGACGGCCTTGAAGCGGGCGATGGCCTCGCGGGTCTCCTCGAGCTCGGCCTCGACGTCGGCGTCGGTCATCTCGGCGAGAGGCCGCCACTTCTTGGCCAGTCGGCGCGGTTTGGGAGCGGGCGCGGCGCCGGGCTCGGCGGCGGCTTCGCCGCCTTCGCCGTCTGGGGCGGCAGCCGCCGGCTCTTCGCCGTTCTCCTCGCCTTCGCCTTCTTCCTCGGCCTCTTCCTCGGCCTCGGTCTCCGCGGCGGGGGCGGCCGCGGTCTTGGCCTCGGCCCGGAGCTCGGTCAGGGTCTTCTTGAGCTCCTGCCAGCACATCTCGTCGAGGTTGACCAGGTCGCGGTCGACCTCGGCCTTGTGGATCTCGTGCCGGACGCGCTCGTCCTTGGCCGCTTCCTCGTCCTTGCGGCCGCTGATGACGGCCGCCTCGAGCTCCTCGAGGGCGGCGCGGGCGGCCCGCAGGGCGTCGTCCGTGGCGCTCAAGCCCGTCTCGGCCTGGGCCCGGTCCGCGGCCAGGGCCTTGGCGCTCTCGCGCAGGGCGGCGATCTCGCCGCGCAGGCGGACCTGGTCCTCCTCGCTCCGGCGGGCGTCGGCCTCCAGGGCTTCGATCTTGGCCGCAGCGGCCTCTTTGCGCTTTTCCGCGGCCCGCAACTGCTCGCCGAGGCCGTTGATCTTCTCCTGGACGAGGTCGAGCCCCGAGCGGGTCTCGAAGAAGCCGCGCTCGAGGTCGGCGGCCCGGGCGACGAACCCGGCCTGGGCCCGCTCCATCTCCTCGATGCGGTCCTTGAGCGAACGGGCCTCGCCGTCGTGGAGGGCCAAGCTCTCCTCCGCGCCGCGGAGGGCCTCGCCGAGGCGTTCCTTCTCGCCGCGCAGGTTCTCGAGCTCTCGGCCGAGGACCGTCCGGGTCAGGCGGACCTTGTCGGCCTCGCCGAGCCCGTAGCGTCGATCGCGTTCGCGGTCCTCGATGACGCGCTCGGTCCGGTCGAGCTCGTCGCGGACGCCCTGGAGGTCGGCCTCGTGCGCGCCGATCGTCCGGATGCTCTCGTCGAGCTCGGCGACGAGCGGGGCGGTCTCGGCTTCGGCTTGGGCCACCTCGCCCTCGAGCCGGCGGATCTCGGCGGCCAGGGCCACGGCGCCCTCGGCCTTCTGCCCGACGCGGAGCAGGCCCGAGGCCAGCAGGAGGTCGCCCGCGGTGGTCAGGAAGTTCAGCCCGGGATGCTCGATCCAGGCCCGGACGGCCTCGGCCACGGACGAGACGATGACGGCGTCCTCGAGGCCGGCCAGCCGGTCGCGGAGCCTGTCGTCGGCCTCGATGAGCCCCTTGAGCTGCCCGACGACGCCGGGCCGCGCGAGGAGCTCGGCCGGGACGGCCGGACGGGCCGCGGCCGGGACGAGGAGATAGCTGCCCCGCAAGCCCTCGGGCACGCCGCCCAGGAACTCCTCGGCCGCGACGACCCGCGAGCGGGCCCCCTCGCGCCAGAAGGCGTCGAACAGGCGGGCGTTCTCGGGGCTCGTCCGGACGAGGTCGGCCAGGATGCCCAGGCCGCCGGGGACCTCGTCGGCGCGGGCTTCTTCGCGGGCCTTCTCGTCGATCCGGCGCAGGGCCTGGAGGTGATAGGCGGACTCGTCGCGGCGGGCCTTGAGGGCCTCGAGCCGGCGCTGAGCGTCCTCGGCGGCGGCGCGGGCGGCGCCGAGGGCCGCCTTGATCTCTTCGGCGCGCCCGACGAGGCCCTGACGGACCTCCCGGCGCTCTCCGAGCTCCCTCTCCAGGGCCGCCGCGCGGACGTCGATGTCGGCGAGAAGGCCGTCCTGCTCGACGAGCTGGGCGGCCAGCTTCTCTTCCTGGCGGACGAGGAGCTCCATCTCTTTGCCGGTCTTGGCGCTCTCGTTCTTGTTCTCGGTCAGGGCCTGCAGGGCCAGGAAGTAGCCGTCACGCAGGCGTTCGACCTCCTGGGCGCCGCCGAGCCGGGCCTGGACCGCCTCGTTCAAGGCGGCCTCGGCCGCGGCGGCCACGGTCCGCTTGGCCCCGAGATCCTCCTCGAGGCCGGCCAGCCGGCCCTTGAGCTCCTCGATCTCGCGCGTCAGGACGAGGACGTCCCGGAGCAGCTCGTCGCGGTCGGCCTGGGCCCGTTTCTTGGTCTCCTCGAAGAACTCGACGCGCTTGGTCTCGCGCTCGATGTCGCTCTCGGCCCGGGCGGCCTGGGACTTGAGGGCGAAGACGCGCTCCTGGCCGTCCTTGAGGGCCTTCTCGAGGTCCCACAGCTGGTGGCGGCCGGACGCGGCGGCCTTCTCGGCCTCGCGCAGGCGGCCCGAGGCTTCCTGCTCGGCTTTCAAGCCGGCCTCGTGCCGGGCCGCGGCCTCGCTCTGGGCCGTCTCGAGGACGACGAGCTTGCGCTGGTAGTGGTGGGAGGTCAGCTCGCGGACGCGCTCGCGCAGGCGCCGATAGCGGTTGGCCGCCTGGGCCTGGCGCTGAAGGGAGTTCTTGGCCTTCTCGACCTCGATGATGATGTCCTCGAGGCGGATGAGGTTCTGCTCGGTGCTGTCGAGCTTGGACTGGGCCTGGCGCTTCTTGTCCTTGTAGTAGGCCGTGCCGGCGGCCTCCTCGATGAACAGGCGCTTCTCGGTCGGCTTGGAGGTGACGAAGGTGCCGATGGCGCCCTGCTCGATGACGAAGTACTCCGAGCCGCCGATGGCGTGCTTCCAGAGCTCGTCCTGGATGTCCTTGAGCCGGACGGTCTTGCCGTTCATCCGGTATTCGCTCTCGCCGGAGCGGAAGGCGCGGTGGGAGATCGTCAGCTCCTGGTCCTCGCCGGTCAGGGTCAGGACGGAGTCGGCCATGCTCAGGGCGGGGCGCTTGGCGTTGCCCGAGAAGATGACCTCCTCGGTCCGGTCGCCGCGGACGGTCTTCTGGCGGTGGCCGCCGAGGGACCAGAGCATGGCGTCGACGAGGTTGCTCTTGCCGGTGCCGTTGGGGCCGACGATGGCCGTGATGCCGGGGTGGAAGGCGATCTTGGTCCGCTCGGCGAAGGACTTGAATCCTTGCAGCTCGAGCTTCTTGATGATCATGCTCATAGAATGGGGCGCTTTCGGTCGAACGTGTCCGCCCGCCTTGGCGGACAGAGCGGCTATTGTATGCGAATCGCCCCCTTTTTTAAAGGGGGGAATAGGGGACATGTCGGGGACATGTACCCTTGGTACGTGTCCCCTCTCTTCTGGGAATATCCAGCCCCGCCGCTTGTAATAGGATTGGAAGCGAAAGCTCCCGGGATCGCGCCGAAAGGAGGCCGAGATGCTCCAAGACGCCCTGTTCTTCCCTGACAGGCAGACGAGGGTGCGGGCCGTGGCCCTGCCGGCGGCCATAGTCGCCCACGCCGTGGCCCTGGCCGTGTTGGCGGCCGCGCCGCTCATGAGGATGGGGGAGCTGCCGGCGATCGACGTCTCGAACGTCATCGTCGTTCCCGCCCCGCCGGCGACGCCCTTGCCGCCGCCGAAGGCGCGCACGGGGAACCCCGGGGCCAGGATCAAGGCCCGGCGGGCCCCCGTCGCGGCCGCCGACCCCTGGCGGCTCGCTCCCGTGGCCGTGCCCGAGGGCATCGCCGAGGAGGCCGGCTTCGGGGTCGACGGCATGCCCGGCGGCATCGAGGGAGGAGTGGACTACGGGGCCGACGCCGGCATCCTGGCGGCCATCGCCGGGGACTCCTTCTTCGCCCCGGTCGGCGAGCCGGTCGAGCCCGTCGTGCGGGCCGCCGGCGACGTCAAGCCGCCGCGCCTGGTCAAGCGCGTCGAGCCGGATTACCCGGCCCTGGCCCGGGAGGCCCGCATCGAGGGCATCGTCATCCTCGAAGCCACGACCGACGTCTACGGCCGGGTCGTGAACGTCCGGGTCCTGCGGCCCGTGCCTTGGCTCGACGAGGCGGCCATCGCGGCCGTCCGGCAATGGGTCTACGAGCCCCTCGTGATCAACGGCCGGCCCCGGCCGGTGACCTTCACGGTGACCGTTCGCTTCGTCCTGAAGTAAGCCCGGGCCGGGAATCCCGGTCGGGGACACGTACCCCAGGTACGTGTCCCCGCTCCGTGTCCCCTACCTTATTTGACTGAATCGCCCGTTTCGTTTATCTTAATCGGGCCTTCCGATAAGCCAGCGTAGCTCAGTCGGTAGAGCAGCTGATTCGTAATCAGCAGGTCGGAGGTTCGATCCCTCTCGCTGGCTCCACGATTTTTCCCCATATAAGGAAAATAATCAGCAGCTTATGCCAGGACCGCAAGTCCGACCATTTTTCCTACGTTTGCCCTGAATACCCCGAGTTTTGCCTCTCGAGTGGCACAAATGTGGCACAAGGAGGGGGTAGAATTTTGGGTTGCCGGACATCATCGATTCGAAGAGTCGATTATGTTGAAAGGGCAATTGGTAACAAATTTGCAGGGGTTAGACGAAATGATCCCTGTCCGTGCGGCAAAAAGGACGGGAATGGAAATGTCATTAAGTTCAAACGCTGTCACGGAAAGTAAGTCGATTTCTCGGATCTAAGCAAGCGCAAACTTAGGGAAGCCAACCGAGAAAAGCAGACAAAGCCGCCCTGCAGGGAAGTAGACGACTCAAGGGCGATCTCCTGTCAAGGCCCGGGACGGCCTTGACATCGACGGCCCAAGCATCGGTCACACGCCTGATGACCTCTCGGGACGAGAGGGACACCGGCATAACCCTGAAAAGAAAATTAGCGATCAGCCGTCAATTCATCGATAATGGTCGCATCACTCGCCGTCGAGAGAGGCAGATGCGCAAAGCGAAGGCTGTGGTCGGCATCGGCATCGTGGCGATCTTCGCGTTCTCGGTCTGGATGGCCCTGGCCGTGAACCCGCTCAACGGGATCGCGGTCTTCTTCGTCCTGACGGGCCTGCTCTGGGCCATCGCCAGGATCCGGAACTGGATCTAGGCCGCCGCGGGCACCGTCGGCTCGGCTGCCACCGGCTTCGGGAAGACGTCGTAGTCCGGCCCGAACTGGGCCAGGAACTCCAGGCCGAAGGCCCGGTAGGCGTACAGGGCCGGCAGGAGCACGACCGACGAGATGTAGGGGATGGCCAGCAGAAGGCCGCCGATGCAGCAGGTCCCCAGGACGAAGAAGATGACGGCCGCGACGAGGACGAGAACGAGCAGGAAGGTGATGAGGCCGAAGCCGATGAACGGCAGGGCGTTGGCTTTGAAAAGGGCCAGGAAGCGCCGCCAGGCCTCGCCCGCAGAGACGCGGTGCTTGAACATGAGCGCGGCCACGAACTCCTTGAGGAACAGGGCGATGTAGCCCCAGACGAGCACGATCGCCAGCGTCACCAGGCCGAACCCGAGAATGAAGCTCCACGGCAGATAGCGCGTCAGCCCGGCCTCGTAGAGGGCGCCGCCCTGGATGAAGAAGAAGGCCAGCAGGCCTCCGAAGAGAACGAACGAGAAGACGCCGAAGAGGGCCCGCCAGACGAACAGGGAATTGCCCTCGGCCTGGTATTCCCGCCACGGCTTGGCGATCTCGACCCGGTCGTGGACGACGCTCGACATGAACATGAAGATGCCCCGCGAGCTGAGCCAGGTCAGGGTCAGGATGACCGCGAAGCCGATGAGAACGGCGAACAGGATGGCGACGGCCCAGCCCGGATGGCCGTGGAGCCAGGCCCAGGCCGTGGCCGGGAAGCGGAAGAACTCCCCGAGATCGGCGTTCTTCTGGATCTTCGAGCCGCCCGAACCGCCGGTCCCGCTCATCAGGCCGGCCAGGAAGGCGTTGAAGCCGATGACGAACCACTTATGCAGGTCGAACGGCTTGAACAGGGCGAAGGTCATCCGTTTCCAGGCTTGATTGAAGGGCTCGAGGAATTGGACGTTCATTGTTCCCTCCGGTCGAACGGGCTGCGGATCGGGTTTTCCCCTAAGGCATTGTACGGATTAAGCCCCCGCGGGGTCTAGCCCCCGGTCGGCCCCCGGCCCGGTTGCCAAACCGGACCCTATCCTATAACATGGGTTCGCTTCCGGCGGGCCGGCCCGGCCGGGGAAGGACCCGAAAATGCGTTCCGTCTGGAAATTCTTTTCCTCGGTCAAGCTGGCCATCGTCCTCATCATCCTCATCACCCTGGCCTCGGTCCTGGGGACCCTCATCCCCCAGGGTCGGCCGGCGGCCGACTACGCCGCCCGCTACGGCGGGTTGGCCGGGCTCTTCACGAC
Organism: Candidatus Aminicenantota bacterium; assembly: GCA_017999365.1. Taxonomy (GTDB): domain Bacteria; phylum Acidobacteriota; class Aminicenantia; order Aminicenantales; family Saccharicenantaceae; genus RBG-16-66-30. The sequence continues at coordinate 5,306 of JAGNLW010000003.1, read as the reverse complement.
GCTCCAACTGACGCGGCTCTACAGTTCCGGCTGGTACCTGACGCTCCTGGTCCTGTTCGCCTTGAACCTGGCCGTCTGCACGGCCGCCCGCTTCGGCCCCAAGTGGCGCCGGGCCTTCGGGCCCGCGGCCGCCGTCGACGCGGGGGCCTTGGAAACGGCCAAGGTCAAGGGCCGCTTCCGCCTCGCTCCGCCGCTCGCCGCCGCGGCCGACGCGACCGCCGCGGCCCTCCGTTCGGCCCGCTACCGCGTCACGGCGGCCTCGGTCGGCGAACGGACCGTCCTGAGAGCCCGCAAGCGGCGCCTCGGCCACTTCGGATCCGACGTCGTCCACCTCGGGTTGCTGGTCATCCTGGCCGGCGGCTTCGCCAGCGGGCTCGCCGGCCGGCGGGCCGAGATCGGCCTCCTCGAGGGCGAGACGGCCGACGTCCCCGGCGCCGCCTTCCGCGTCCGTCTGGACAAGTTCGAGACTGAGTACTACGCCAAGGGCGGCGTCAAGGACTGGAAGAGCACGGTCACGGTCGTCGAGAACGGCGCCGACGTCCTGACCCGCGTCGTCGAGGTCAACCATCCGCTCACGCACCGCGGCGTCTCGTTCTACCAGATGAGCTACGGTTGGGACTGGCAGCGCTCGACCTTCGATCTCGAGGTCCGCGACAAGTCCGACGCCGCGTTCACCCGCGCTCTGACCGTCCGCCTCGGCCAGCGCGCCGCCGTCGACGCCCCCGGCCTCACGGCCGTCGCGGTCCGCCAGTTCGTCCCCGACTTCGTCATCGGCGACGGCGGCCGGGTCGTCAGCCGCTCGCAGGAGCCCCGCAATCCCGCCGCCTACGTCGAGGCCTGGAAAGGGGAGGAGCGGGTCTTCGGCGGCTGGGTCTTCGCCAAGTTCCCCGACTTCGGCCAGGGCCATCCGGGCGGGGGATCCCCGTTCGCCTTCGTCCTCAAGAGCTATCGGGCGGCGCCCTATTCGGTCCTCGAGGCCGCCGCCGATCCCGGGGTCGGTCTCATCTGGGCCGGCTGTCTCCTCGTCGTGGCCGGGCTGTTCCTGGCCTTCTACTGGCCGCCGCGCGAGATCACGGCCGTCCTCGAGGAGTCCCAAGGCAAGGTCGAAGTCGTCGCGGCCGGCCGCGCGGCCAAGGCCCGGGACGCCTTCGCCGCCGAGTTCGAAGCGCTTTGCGACCGCATCCGGAGGCCGACATGACCGAACCGACCCTGTTCACCGCCGCTTTCGTCCTCTACGTCGCGTCCCTCGTCGTCTATTTCGCCTCCCTCTTCGCCCGCCGCGAGAAGTGGGCCAAGGCCGCGTTCGTCCTGGCCGTGGCCGGCTTCGCCGGGCACACGGCGGCCCTCGTCATCAGGACCTTCGCCAGCGGCCACGCCCCGTTCACGAACATGTACGAGTCGCTGTCGTTCCTGTCCTGGTCGGTCGTCCTGGCCGTCATCCTCTTCGGCCGGACGCCGCGCGTGCCGCGCCTGGCGCCCTATCTCATGCTCATCGCCGTGGCCCTGGTCGCGCTGGCCTCGTCGCCGCTCATGCCCAAGGACGCCACCCCGCTCGTCCCGGCGCTCCAGAGCTACTGGCTCTGGCTCCACGTCTCCGTGACCCTGCTCGGCGAGGCCTTCTTCGCCGTCGCCTTCGTCGCCGCCCTCCTCTATCTCTTCGCCGAGGAGGGCGAGAAGCGCGACCGCCTCGACGCCCTGGCCTACCGGGCCGTGGCCGTCGGCTTCCCCCTCTTCACGCTCGGCGGCCTCGTCTTCGGCATGGTCTGGGCCTACCGGGCCTGGGGCCGCTACTGGGGCTGGGACCCCAAGGAGGTCTGGAGCCTCATCACCTGGTTCGTCTTCGCCCTCTACCTCCACACGCGGATCGTCATGGGCTGGAAGGGCAAGCGTTCGGCCTGGATCGCCATCATCGGCTTCCTGGCCGCGCTCTTCACCTATTTCGGCGTCAATTACATCCTGTCCGGGCTCCACAGCTACGCGTGACCGAGGATCCCCGTTGAAGAAAATCGTGCTCCTCGTCGTCGTCATCGCGACGCTCGTCGCCCTCGCCCTGACGCTCCTCGCCGCCCCCAAGGAACGGACCTACGTCGGCGCCTCGGCCTGCAAGCTCTGCCACAAGGCTGAGCTCCAGGGACGCCAGTTCGTCATCTGGGAGAAGAGCCTGCACGCCAAGTCCTACGAGAGCCTCGCCACGCCGCGGGCCGCGGAGATCGGCAAGGAGCTGGGCGTCGCCGACCCGAAGACGAACGCCCAGTGCCTGGGCTGCCACGCGCCGCTCGCGGCCAAGGCCCCCGAGCTCAAGGAGGAGGGCGTCACCTGCGAGGTCTGCCACGGCCCGGGCAGCGCCTACAAGAAGCTCAGCATCATGCAGGACCGGGACAAGGCCGTGGCCAACGGCCTGACCCTCTATCCGGGCCCCGGGGCCATCGAGGCCCACTGCGCCAAGTGCCACCAGAGCGCCCACGGCGTGGCCTTCGACTTCGCTAAGGGCTGGGACATCGTCAAGCACCCGGTGCCGGGCAAATAGGCGAGGCCATGGGCGGCAGGGAACGGAGGCGGCGCGTCGCCGGACTCGCGATCGCGGCGGCCGCTTGGGCCCTGGCCCCGCTCCTCGCGGGCCCGCCCGCGCCCTCCCAGGATCCCGCCGAGACCTGTTTCGTCTGCCACTCCGACGAGTCTCTCGAAGCCGCCGACGGACGCTCCGTCTTCGTCGATCCCGAAGCCTTCGCCGCGTCGGTCCACGCCCGGGCGGGTCGGACCTGCGTCGCCTGCCACGCCGATCTGGCCGGGTTCGAGGACTTCCCGCACGCCGTCGATCTCGCGCCGGTCTCCTGCCGGACGTGCCACCCGGAGCGCTGGCGTGACTACGCCCGGGGTTTCGTCCACGGTCTCCGGGCGCCCGGCCCGCGCTCGCCCGCGGGCGTCGTCGGGACCGTCTACAAGGTCCTGACCGGTCTCGCGGCCGGGCTCTTCCTCGCCTACGTCGCCGTGGACCTGACTCGCCGCCGGAGGCCGCGATGAGCCGCGTGCCTCCCGCCCCGCACCCTCTCGTCCCCGACGGCGAGGTCTTCGTGAGGATGGACCGGTCCGAGCGCCTGCAGCACATCCTCGTCATCCTGTCCTTCACCGCTTTGGCCGTTTCCGGGCTGCCGCTCTTGGCCCGCCCCGCCCCCGCGACGGCCGCCCGCCTCGTCGCCATCCACCACGCGTCCGCGGCGATCTTCGTCGTGGCCTTGGCCTGGCACGTCCTGCGGGCGCTTCTCACGGTCCGGGGCCGGGCCACCCTGCGCGAACGCGTCCCGCGCGGCTGCGACCTGCGCGGTCCGGCGGGCCGTTACCGTTTCGTCGACAAGCTCGACTACTGGGGCTTTCTCGCCGGGTCGGCCGTCATGGCCGTCACGGGGATCGTCATGGTCATTCCCGGTCCGGCCCTCGAGCTCGTCTCGCCGGCCGTCTTCCGGGCCGTCGTCGCCGTCCACGGCGGCGAGGCCGTCCTGGCCGTCGTCGTCGTCCTGACCTGGCACGCCTACGCCTCCCACCTGCGGCCGGGCGTGTTTCCCATGAGCCGGGTCTGGCTCGACGGCCGCGTCACGGGCGCCGAGCTGCGCCGCGACCATCCGGGCGAATACGCGGCCCTCGTCGAGAGCCGACGGGCCTCGCCCGACGGGACAGCCGGCCCCGAAAAGAGTATCATCGGAAGGGAATAAGTCCCGCGGCGAGGTGTATGACCCATGGGAGCTCCGGAGAGACCGAACGAGCGTCCGGAGGACGCCGTCCTCGTCCGGAAGGCCCAACAGGGAGACATGGACGCTTTCGAGACCCTGGTCCGGATGTACCAGCGGAGGGTTTACGCCCTCTGCCGAAGCCTGACCGGCGCGCACCAGTCGGCCGACGACCTCGCCCAGGACACCTTCATCAAGGCCTACTACGCCCTGGCCCGGTTCGACACCGCCTGGCCCCTCTACCCGTGGCTCCGGAAGATCGCCGTCAACTCGGCCCTCAACTACCTCAAGACCCGGGGCCGGGAACGGTCGCTCGAGGACGAGTCCCTCGGACCGAGGCGCGTGCCGGCGGCCGGCCCGTCCGATGACCCGGAGGAGCGCCTGGAACAGGCCGAGTTCAGGGCCCGGCTGGACCGGGCGGTGGAGACCCTGCCGCCCGACCAGAAGAGCGTCTTCGTCCTGAGGTTCCACGAGAGCCTGAGCTACGAGGAGATCTCGCGGGCGCTCGACCTGCCGCTGGGGACGGTCATGTCCCGGCTCAACCGCGCCCGGCAAAAGCTGAAGGACCTCCTGGACGAGCCGCACGGCAGGGGAGCTTGAGATGAGACACCGCGAACTCCAGGAACTCATCGGGGCCTACGCCGACGGCGAGCTCCGTCCGGCCGACCGGGCCCGCGTGGAGGAGCATCTCAAAGCCTGCGCCGAGTGCCGGCGCGACCTCGAGTTCCTGCGCCAGCTCGAGGCCCTGCCGCGGACCTCTCCCGACGGGCCGCGCGAAGCGGACTACTGGGATTCCTTCCCCGGACGCGTCCGGGCCGGGATCGCCCGTCGCGACGCCGGAGCCCCCGCATCCCGTTCCGCGGAGGTCCCCATGTTCCAGGATTCGTTCTATCGGCCGGAGCGCCTGACCCGGGCCAGGGCCGTCCTGTTCCCGGTCTCCCTCCTAGGCCACGCGGCCGTCATCGTCCTGCTCATCGTCCTGCCCCTGCTCCGGACGGGCGACCTGCCCACGGTCGAGGTCTACAGCGCCTTCCTGGCGCCGCCGCCGCCGCCCCCTCCGCCGCCGCCGCCGCCGGCCAAGCGGAAGGCCGCGACGACGAGCGCCCGCATCAAGCGCGTCCAGGCCTCGGCGCCCATGGAGGCCGGCAAGCTCGTCGCCCCGGTCGAGATCCCCGAGCAGATCGCCGAAGAGACGCTCTCCGACATCGGCGTCGAGGGCGGCGTCGAAGGCGGCGTCGAAGGCGGTGTCGTCGGCGGCGTCCTCGGAGGCGTCGTGGGCGGCGTCCTGGGCGGAGTCGTCGGCGAGGTCGAGGCCCCGGTCCGGGCCATCGGCGACGTCAAGCCCCCCAAGCTCGTCCGCGAGGTGGCCCCGGTCTATCCCGAGATCGCCCGCCAGGCCCGCGTCGAGGGCATCGTCATCGTCGAGGCCACGACCGACGTCTACGGACGCGTCACCAGCGTCAAGGTCCTGCGGTCCATCCCCCTGCTCGACCAGGCGGCCATCGACGCCGTCCGGCAGTGGGTCTACGAGCCGATGATCATCAACGGCAGGCCCCGGCCCGTCGTGTTCACGGTCACGGTCCG
>JAGNLW010000006.1 GCA_017999365.1 Candidatus Aminicenantota bacterium | reverse complement strand
TGGTGGAGGCGGCGGGAATCGAACCCGCGTCCGAAAGCATTTGGCATCGAGTGACTACATGCTTATCCTCTTCTTTGTTCTCGTCTCCCGTCGCCCGAAGAGGAAGGGCGTCGGTCGACCAGCCCCGAAGGTGTTTCGCTCACCGGCCTCAGGACCGGACCGGCTCGCCATCCCGCAGAGTCGGCGCTCCGGAGGCCCCGCGGGAGAGGACCCCAGGAACGGCGTGCCTTTCTATTAGGCCGCGACTGCTAAAGGTTCGGCAGTTAAAGGGTTCCACCAGTTTAACGAGGTGGGTGGGACCTCGACATGCCACTCGTGTCTCATTACCTCCGTCGAAACCAGTTCGCCCCCATACTCCTTTCGCCTCTCATTATACAAGAACGGGCCGGGCCGGCGCAAACATCAGGGATGGGAACCGGCCTTCGCGATCCGCGATCGGGGACACGTACCCGGCACGATCGGGGGCACGATCTGGGCACGATCGGGGACACGTACCCTTGGTACGTGTCCCCGATCGTGCTTGGTACGTGTCCCCAGGAACAAGCCGGAACAAGCGCGGGCCCGGCCCCTTCTTGCGGCAGCCGTCATTTCGCCGAGGCGGCGGGCCAGATGCGGACCATGACGACTCCGTGCGGCGGGACGCGGACCTCGAAGCGCTCGTCGTAGTGCTTGCCCGTGTCGCTGTGGACGCCGATGTCGGCGTGGGCCCACAGGTCGCGGACCTTGGCCGGCCCGGGCGGCAGGCCGATCTGGGCCCAGCGGACGTACTGGGCCAGCTCGCGGTCCGTGTAGTTGACGAAGGCCACGGCCCGGGAGCCGTCGGCCAGGGGCTTCATCCAGACCTGGCCGCCGTAGCCGCGCTCGATGACGACCTCGCCCTGGACGCCGAGGGGGTCCTGGTCGACGGCGATGACCTCGGCGTTGAGGAGGATGGTCTTGGTCTCCTCGGTCATGGCCCGCAGGTCGTTGCCGGCCATGAGCGGGGCGGCCATGACGGCCCAGAGCGAGAAATGGGTCTTGTACTCGTCGAAGGTCATGCCGCCGTTGCCGACCTCGAGCATGTCGGGGTCGTTCCAGCCGCCGGGGCCGGCCGCCGCGGCGTGCCGGGAATTGGCGCCGATGATGTAGACGACGCTATCCCAGTTGTCGCCGATATCGGCGGTCGTGCGCCAGAGCTGGCCGACGCCCTTGGCCCATTTCCAGGGGTCGTTGCGGCCCCACTCGCAGATGCTGAGGACGATGGGCCGGCCGGCGCGGCGCAGGGCGTCGCGGAAGCGGGCGTACTCGGAAGGGGCGTCGAGGTCGTCGCAGTGGCACCAATCGACCTTGATGTAGTCGATGCCCCACTCGGCGTAGGTGGCCGCGTCCATGTCGAAGAAGCCGGCCGAGGCCGGGCGGCCGGCGCAGGTCTTCGGCCCGATGTCCGTGTACAGGCCGAACAGCAGGCCCTTCGAGTGGACGTAGTCGGCCAGGGCCTTCATGCCGCCGGCGAACTTCTTGGGATCGGCGATGATCCGGCCGTCGGGGCCGCGGTCGACCTGCCAGCAGTCGTCGATGACCAGGTACTTGTAGCCGGCGTCGCGCATGCCCGTCTCGACCAGGGCGTCGGCGGTCTGGCGGATGAGGGTTTCGTCGACGTCGCAGCCGAACTTGTTCCAGGTGTTGAAGCCCATCGGCGGCGTGGCCGCGAGGATCGGGGCGGGGGCGGAAGCCGGGGCCGGTTCGGCTGCCGAGGGGTCCTTGGCGGTCTTGGCGCCGTCGCAGGCGGCCAGGGCGGCCAGGGCCAGGCCGGCGGCCAGGGCGATGCGCGTGATTGGGGGCTTGGTCATCGTTTTCTCCTTGAGCGGGTCTCGAACGGACTATAAGGCGGCCCCGCCCCATAGTCAACCCGCCCAAGAAAGTACCTGGCATTCACACCTGTGAGTTTTCCCCTGGGAGTGTGAAGACCTGGCACTTTTTCATGTTCAGCTCACTTGGCGGCCCGCCGGTGCCAGGTCTTCACATTTCTCGGGGGGATTTGGCGTGTGTGAATGCCAGGCATTCACATAAAGGAACGGGCGGCGGGGAGGACCCCGCCGCCCGGAAAGAGCGAAGAGCGGATCAGCGGACGAACGTGTAGGCGATGACGCTGTAGGCGTGCCAGCTCCAGGCCGTGTCGGCCTTGACCGGGCGGACCCAGATCTTGACCCGCTGGACGGCCGGCGTCAGCAGCGCCTCCCAGTCGGCCGGCAGGACCGGCAGCGTGAACGTGGCCAGATTGGTCTGGCCGTTCCAGACGAACGAGCCGACCACGGTCTGCAGGTCGCCGGTCGTGTCAAGCGCGACCGTCATGTCGACCGGGGTCGTGCGGTCCCAGCAGTCGTAGGTCGAGACGACCATCGTCCCGCTCGCGGCCGTGTAGCCCGTCGTGATGCGCGTGAAGTCGTGCAGGCGCAGCGGGGCCAGCACGAGGTCCTCGACGACCCAGCGCGTCCCGGCGGCGTCCCAATAGAGGTTGGCGCAGGCGAACAGCCACAGCCGGGCCGCCCGGGCCTGGTCGACGGCCTCGATGAAGTCCGCGACCGCGGTCGAGCGCCCCGACGGCAGCCCGTAGAACCACCAGCCGAAGGGGTGATCGGCGACGGCGCTGTAGACCATGGTCCGGGTCCGGTCCCACCAGCCGAAGGTGAAATTGTCGGCCGTGGCCGAGGTCAGCAGCCCCTCGGCATGGGCCGTGCGCACATTGACCGTGGCCGCGACCTTGGGCGAGGCCTCGGGATCGGCGAAGGTCACCTCGACCCGGAAGCCCCGGGCGATGTGGGCCAGCACCGACGTCCCCGTGCCCATGGGCTGGTCGTGGAAGGTCCAGACCGTGTTGGCGTCGACGAAGACCGTCTCGGAGCTCCAGTCGCAGCGGTGGTAGCGGCTGCCCGCCGACAGAGCCTCGGTCCGCTTCTTCATGACCGTGAACCAGTTGTCGCCGACCCGGCGCACCAGGCCCTCGGGGGTGAACTGGGGCAGGGTGGCCATCTCGGCGGCGTACCAGACGCGCCGGGCGTACAGGCTGCCGTCGGCGTTCATGTTCGACGCGACCAGAGCGGCGCCCGTGCCGGCCAGGGCCCGCAGGCCCTCAAAGGTGCCGGCCGCGTTGGCGTCGGCGTCGACGTAGATGGTGTCGGCGTTGACGCCGAAGGTTATCTCGGCCCCCTGCGGTGTCTTGACCGTGAACGCCGTCAGGTCGGTGGCGGCGGCCGTGATGTCGCCGATCGTCCGGGCGAATTGGATGGAAGCCAGCCGGCGCGGCAGGAGCTTGTGGCGGACCTTGAGGCTGATCGTCACCTTGCCGTCGAGATTGACGATGGACAGCGGGTGGGCCAGGTCGAAGTCGACCAGCAGGTTGGTGCCCTTGCCCTCCTCGACGGTGATCCACGGCTCGAGCTCGACCGTGATCTCGCCCCTCCCGGACGGGTCGACCACGGTGATGTCGGCCGGGTCGATGGCGGCCCCGTCGTCGGTGACGAGCGTCATCGAGGCCGGATCGGTGTCGATGACCAGCCGGAGCCGGTCGTACGTCCCGACGGGAACGGTCGCCTTCTGCAGGATGGAGACGACCGTGCTGAGGTCGACGAGGTTGATCTTGCCGGCGGCCGGGTCGGCCGCGTCGGCCTTCCAGACCTCCGTCCAGCCGTCGCCGTGCAGGCTGACCGACTTGAGGACGACGACGATCTGCGACCACTCGTCGGTCGGTCCGTCGGTGAGGAGCAGGTTCAGGCCGCCCGTGGCCCCGGACCCGCCGCCCCCCGCGATGTTGCAGGAGGTGACCAGGCCGAAGCCGGCCGCGGCGGCGAGCGCCAGGAAACCGAGTGTGATGCCTGTGAAAAGACGATTCAATGGATCCTCCTTATCAGGCCGGTGAAGAAAACATCCCCTTCTTCGCAATATCATAAGGCCGCGTCCCGGCGGTGTCAAGGCAGCCCCTCCCCGCCCCCGCGCGGCGTTTATCGTATTGATTTTCAGCCAGTTGGACGGAATGAAGGGGCCCGTTCACGCTCTCCAGGATATCCCGCTCCCGCCCGGTTTCCCCATCCCCGGGGAGGGGTATTTCCAGGGGTATTTCACCGGCGATGCGGCTACTCCCCCGGCCCGTCAGGAAGCCTGCTGGGCGAGCAGGCCGCGCCGGGCGAACATGGCCGCCTCGGGCGCGGGCAGTCCCGCTCCCGCCCCGGCCCCAGCCCCGGCCTCGTGGCCCTCGCCGAGCTCGCGGTAGCAGGCCTGGTAGGCCGTCAGGGCCAGCCTGGCCCGGCCCTGGATGCCGCACTTGGCGTGGATGCGCTTGACGTGGGTCCGCACGGTTAGAGGCGAGATGAACAGGCTCTCGGCGATCTCCTGGTTCGTCAGCCCCAGCCCCAGCAGCCGGAAGACCTTGAACTCGCTCTGGGTCAGGCCGTGGACGCAAGCCATGGCCTCTTCCCTCTGGCGGGCCTGCTCGGCCTGGCGCTTCTTGAAGGCCTCGGCATCGTCGCTGTCCCAATATTTCTGCCACAGGAAGTCGTTGACCTTGTTCTGGATGACCGAACGCACGAAGGACCGCGGCGGCGTCCAGCCGTCGCCGAGCTTGCGCAGGGTGGTGAAGACCGCGAAATGAACTTCGGAGACGATGTCCTCGGCCCAGGGGATGTTGCCCATGGCCTTGTGCACGGAGTTCCGGATCATGGCCCCGTGCTCGCGCACGATCCTTTCCATGAGGGAATTGTGCTTTTTCAGGACGTCGTTCATGGTCGCCTCCAGCGCGATCCTTCGGGTATCGCACAGCCAAGGTATCAGCCGAAGATGAACCGGATGTTAAAAGAAGATTAATTTTAGATTAAAATATCTGTTGTAAAATTCATTTAATTTTCATAATCTATTCATCATGGACGGCGTACAATCCCCTCATCATGTCGCAACCCGCTCCGTTCGCCCCGTCCCCCCACCCCGCCCATCCCGCCGTCGGAGACATGCCCATGCGCGTCCTGGTCGTTGAGGACTCCCGCCGCCTGGCCGGCATCATCAAGCGCGGCCTGCTCGAAGAGGGCTACACCGTCGACAACGCTTACGACGGCGAGGAAGCCCAGTACATGGCCGAGTCGACGCCCTTCGACCTCATCATCCTCGACATCATGCTGCCCAAGAAGGACGGCCTGGCCGTCTGCCGCGACCTCCGGGCCAAGAACGTCAACATCCCCATCCTCATGCTGACGGCCAAGGACAGCGTCGAGGACCGCGTCCTCGGGCTCGACACCGGGGCCGACGACTACCTCGTCAAGCCCTTCGCCTTCTCCGAGCTCCTGGCCCGCCTGCGGGCCCTGCTGCGCCGCGAGGTCCTGCCCCGCGTCCAGAAGCTCCAGGTCGGCGACCTCTCGCTCGACCCCCAGAGCCGCGAGGCCTGGCGCGACGGCTCGCGCATGGACCTGACCGCCAAGGAATACGCCATCCTCGAGTACTTCATGCGCCGCCCCAACGCCGTCGTCACCCGGACCATGCTCGGCGAGAGCGTCTGGGACTACGAGTTCGACGGCCTGTCGAACATCATCGACGTCTACGTCCGGCGCCTGCGCCGCAAGATCGACCGCGAGGGCCAGGACAGCCTCATCCAGACCGTGCGCGGCTCGGGTTACCGCCTGCGGGTCCCATGAGCGTCCTCAAGAGCATCAAGTTCCGGCTGACGCTCTGGTACCTCATCGCCATCGCCGTCCTGCTGGTCCTGTTCGGCACGGTCGCCTACTACCTCCTGTCGCGCAACCTCTACAAGGCCCTCGACGAATCCCTGCGGGCCCGGGTCATCGAGCTCGAGGGCTCCATCAAGATCGAGGGCCGCCGCGTTCAGTTCGAACAGAAGGTCAACGAGCTGGTCATGATCTACGACGCCGACGGCGCCCTCATGCAGCGTCTCGGCCCCAACGTCGAGTTCGCGAACATCGACAAGAGCGTCCGCGAGGCCCTGTTCGGCAAGAGCTCGTTCGTCTCGGCCTCGACCCCCGCCGGCCCGGACGTGCGCCTATACGTCTCGCCCTTCAACGTCGACTCGCAAACGCGCGTGGCCATCGTCGTCGGCCGCCTGCCGAACGACATCCTGAACGTCCTCGGCATCTTCCGCATGGTCATCCTCAACTCGTCGCTCCTGCTCGTCGTCCTGGCCGGGGCCGGCGGCCTGTTCCTGGCCGACCGAACGCTCAAGCCCGTCGAGCGCATCACCGACATCGCCCGGGGCATCGGCGAGAGCGACCTCAGCCGGCGCATCGACGTCGAGACCGACGACGAGCTGGGCCGCCTGTCGCAGACCCTCAACGGCATGATCGGCCGCCTCGAGGAGGCCTTCACCAAGCAGCGCCAGTTCGTGGCCGACGCCTCGCACGAGCTGCGCACCCCCCTGGCCGTCATCCAGGCCGAGAGCTCCCTCGTCCTGGAGAAGCCGCGGACCGAGGCCGAGTATCGCAAGGCCCTGGAGCTCGTCTCGCAGGAAGTCTCGTTCATGTCCAACATCGTGGCCAAGCTCCTGCTCCTGGCCCGCAGCGACGCCGGCAGCGAGCCCATGGACTATCAGAACGTCAACGTCACGGACCTGCTCACGGAGGTGGCCCAGGACATCGACGTGCTGGCCCAGGAGAAGGGCCTCACGTTCGACCTGGGGCAGATGGACGCCCTGACCGTGCGCGGCGACCGGACCAAGCTCAAGCAGCTCTTCCTCAACATCCTCGACAACGCCGTCCGCTACACGCCCAAGGGCGGCATGGTGGCGGCCTCGCTCGCCCGGCGCGACGGCAAGGCCGTGGCCACGGTCGTCGACTCGGGCATCGGCATCGCCCCCGAGCACCTGCCGTTCATCTTCGACCGTTTCTACCGCGTCGACAAGGCCCGGACCTACGCCGAGGGGGGCACGGGCCTGGGGCTGGCCATCGCCAGCTCCATCGCCAAGATGCACGGCGGCGAGATCCGGGTCGAGAGCCAGCCGGGCGGCGGCACCACGTTCACTATCGTCCTGCCGACGGCCGACACCCAGGCCCTGCCGTGGACGCTGCCGACGCCGAACTGGTCGAAGGACGTTTGACAACGCCCGCGGCCTGGCATACCATCCCCCGCTCATTTCGCCGCGAGGAACGAGCATGTCCAAAAGAGGCTGGGTCGTCGCCGCGGCCGGGCTCGGCCTCAATCTGGCCCTGGGCATCCTCTTTGCCTGGAGCGTGTTCGGCAAGCAGCTCACGGAGCCCGTCGAGGCGGGCGGCTTCGGCTGGTCGCGGACGGCCGCGACCCTGCCCTACACCGCCGCCATCGCCTGTTTCGCCGTGATCATGGTCCCGGCCGGACGCCTGCAGGACAAGCTCGGCCCGCGCGTCGTGGCCACGGCGGGAGCGGCCCTGTTAGGCCTCGGCCTCGTCGTCTCGAGCTTCGGCGCGGCCGGGCGGAGCTGGCCCCTCATCGCCGGCTTCGGCGTCCTCACCGGCACGGGCATCGGCCTGGGGTACGCCGCGGCGACGCCGGCGGCGGTCAAGTGGTTCGGGCCGGAAAGGAAAGACCTCATCGCCGGCATCGTCGTGGCCGGGTTCGGTCTGGCGCCGGTCTATATCGCGCCGCTCTCCAGGTCCCTGCTCTCGTCCCAGGGCATCCCCGGCGCCTTCGGGACGCTCGGCTTCGTGTTCCTCGTCGTCGCCGGCATCTCGGCCCAGTTCCTCGTCGATCCCAAGCCGGGCCAGGTCCGGACAAGCGCCGCGCCCCTCGAGGCGAAGAAGGGCCGGCGGGCGGCCCCCCCGCCCGTCGACGCGACTTGGCGGGAAATGGTCCGGACGCCCCGGTTCTGGTCCCTCTACGCGCAACTCGCCTGCGGCGCGACGGCCGGCCTCATGGTCATCGGCCACATCGCCAAGATCGTCTCGTCCCAGTCGGGAGGGGCGGTCGAGGCCGGCTTCGTCTTCGTCGCCGTATTGGCCGTCTTCAACGCCGGCGGGCGCGTGCTGGCCGGCCTGGCCTCCGACTTCATCGGCCGGGTCGCGGCTATGGTCGGCGTCTTCCTGCTCCAGGCCGCGGTCATGTTCTTCTTCGACCGGTTCTCGACCGCGACCGGCTTCCTGTTCGGCGCCGCCCTGGTGGGCTTCAACTACGGCTCGTGCCTGTCCCTCTTCCCGGCCACGGCGGCCGACTACTGGGGGACCAAGAACCTCGGCCTGAACTACGGTATCCTGTTCACGGCCTGGGGCGTCGGCGGGGTTTTCGGGCCCAATCTGGCCGGTATGATCGCCGACTCCACCGGCGCCTATACCACGGCCTACCGGGTCGCGGGCGGGATGCTCGTCTTCGCGGCCATGCTGGGCATCCTCAGCCACATCCTCCTATCGTCGAAGATGAGCGAGCCGGCCGCCGAATAAGGCCGGGTGAAAGCCCGGCGGCGGTCAGTGTCCTATCCGGACGAAGCGCGCGGTGGCGCTCTGTCCGTTGCTCCAGCGCCCGGTCAGCTGGAAGTCGGCCGTATTGCCGCTGACGGTGCCCGACATCTCCCCGCCCGGCTGCCATTGGAGGCTGAACGTCAGCGTCGCGGGATCGAACTTCCAGACACCTTTGCCGGAGAAGTTCCGCGATTGCTTGGGGAAATCCTCGTCGCTGGTGAAGGTCCCGTCGACGCGGAAAGTCACTTGCCCGTAGTACTCGTCACTGGGCCTGTACAGATCGGTGATGCTGAATAGGCCGATGAAATCCGGCGCCGTGGCCGTCTCGACCGACCGGGCGTTTTTCGGCACAGGCTGCCGCGGGTCGGGCTTGTAGGTGGCGTACGACAGAGCGTGTTGGCGGTCGGGGGTCCGGGTGTAGGCGCCCACGGCCTCGACGACGACATCCCAATCCTGATTGGGATCGATCTGGACGAACCAGCTCCACATCCGGGCGCCCATGCCGGCGATCCCGCCGGACGGCGGCTGGACGTTCTCGATCACGACGCCGCCGCCCTTGACGACCCGCAGGCGCAGGCTGACGTCCCGACAGTCCTCCAGGGAGTGATTCTGGACGTTGACCGAGACGACCAGTCCCTCGTTCGGCCGGGCCGGGTCGCGCCCGATGACGATCATCGGCTGGAGGGCCGTGTAGGCCGACCGCCACATCGTGTAGACGGCCTCGACGGCGGCCCGAATAGCCGTCTCGGGGGCGCGCCAGTAGGCGTCCGTGCGCTCGCGGGTCCTTTGAGCGATCTTCGCGGCGAAGTTCTGTACCGCGAGGCTCTGGGCCCGCCAGGTTTCTCCCGAGAAAGCGTAGTCAGGATAGGGATTGACCCAGAGGGGATCGTAGGGCGGGGGCGTGCCGAAGGCCCGCCGGTAGCCGCCGCTCTGGACGAACCTCCCATGGGCCAGCGATTCGTAAGTCGCGTGGGTCGACAGGACGGAGCGGCCGGGGTCGGTGTTGGGATCGGTCGGAAGGTAGCCGCCGACGACGACGGTCCGGGCCGGGAAGCCCGTCCAGTACCAGGGATCGAACCAGTCGAGGTGGTTGGTCCCGCCGCCATGCCCGACGGCCTGATGGTTGACCTGGAATAGGGCGTAGAGCTCGCGGAAGTTGGAGTTGAGACCCCAGCCCTCGCGGCTCCAATTGTCGTAGGCCCGCGTGAGGTCGCCGTAGACCGTGCCCGGGATGGGCCCGCCGGGGGCGGGCGGCTGGGGCTCGAAAAGGAATGCGGGGCCGGCCTCGGCTTCGCCCAGCGTGAATATCCCGGCGCCGGCGCGGGCCAGGGCGTCGGCGGCCGGGATGCCGTTGAGGTGGTAGGGCACGAACATATCGGCCAGGAAATGGGACGACCAGGCCAGACCCTTCAATATCTCTTCGTCGCCGCCGCCGAGGCCCAGGACCCCCTTGATGAACCGCGAATACCAATCCGCGGCCGCTTGGGGCGCCAGCCCCGCGCCGGTCGACGGATTGAACCAGTGGCAGGAGTAGGTCGTCGAGCCCTCGGCGTCCGGTCCCGGCCCGTAGGCGGAGAGGGTGAGGAGGGAGCCGTTGACGCCCTCGTATTCGAGGACTCGGTCGATCCAAACGAGGCGGCTGCCTCCTACGGGAATGCCGCTGAGGCCCTTGATGCGGGGATCGTTGAGGAAGAGCTCGAAGGCGGCCTGAACGATCTGCTGGTGTGTATCCGTGACCTTGAGCATGGCGACGCCCCGGAACGAGCCCCAGGGGTAGGCCGTAGCGGCGACGAGACCGAGCGTGAGGACGGCGAGGGCGGTTTGTCTACGAGGGAAGAAACGGCGGGAAGAGCGTGCGGAGCAAGGGCGCATGAGGGTCCTCCTCGGCTTCCTGGTTGGGGACTATATACCCCAGGCGCCCCGGGGAGTCAATCGACGGGAACATTCCGTCGTGACAGGGCGTAGTCTAGATGTAATGACCCGATCGGACAGACGGGATCCGGCGAGGAGAATCCGATGAAACAGCGATCTCTCATCAGTGTGCTTGGGATCATCATCTTTACGGCCGCGATCGGCGCCGACGCGGCCGCCGAGGTCATCGAAAAGACGGTCGATGTCGGCCCCATCGACCTCTTCTTCCGGATCTACAAGGGCGGCGAACCGACGATCCTCCTCGAGTCCGGCGGAGGGATGGACTCCGGACAATGGGCGGCTCTCGGCCCACGCCTGGCTGAAGCCACGGGCGCGACGGTCGTCAGCTATGACCGCGCCGGCTTCGGGCGGAGCGGCCTCCCGAATACGCCTTATGATCTGGCCCAGGAGACGGGGTGGCTATGGGTCGCGCTCGGGAAGCTCGGGCTCGATAAGGACCTCGTTCTCGTCGGCCATTCCTATGGGGGGTTCCTGCTGCGACACGAAGCGGCGACGCACCCCGAAGCCGTGCGGGGCCTGGTGTTCATCGACCCCTTCACCGTGGAGTTCGTCGACATGCTCGGCATGGATTACTGCAATAAGCGCGAGGGCCTGGGGAAGCTCCCCAAGCTGAGCCCGGAGGAGTTCGCGAAACTCGGCAAGACGGACAAGGCCGACCTGCGCATGGGCGGCTATCCGAACGGCAATCTCGCCGCGAAGTGCGACCTCCTCCGTCCGCTGGCCATCCCCAAGGGCATCCCCGCACGCATCATCACGTCAGGCAAGAGCTGGATGCGCGAGAACGAGATGCCGATCTGGCGGCAGGCGCACGAACGGCTGACGGCATCGATCGCGGGGGCGAGACTCATCGTCGCTTCGGAGAGCGATCACATGATCCCCGAACGCGAACCGGACCTCGTCATCAAAGCCATCGCGGACGTCATCGCTGAGGGCAAGATCAAGAACGAGTGAGGCCTTGGCGCTGGCAGCCCGGCTATCCTGGCGGCGCTGCTCGGGTCCCATAGGCGAATTGACGGCGGTGAAGGGCCCTGCGTATAATCACGCCGTACAGCAAGATAAGCCCTCCGGCAATCCAGGGAGGATGGCGGTCTCGATGGGCGGCGGACCACATCGTGCCTCAGGCGAATCGGCCGGAGTCCGTCTCCTGACCCGGCGCGAAGCCATCCGCTTGGGTCTCGTCGGCGGCGCGGCGGCTTGGCTGGGCCGGGCCTGCCAACAGGCGGCGAGACCTCCGGAGCCTCCCGAACCCCCGTCGGACGCCGTCTACGAGCTCACGGCGGAGAGCTCGCTCTACGACGATTTTGACGGCCACGGCTGCTTCCAAACCTACGACAGCCGCGACCTCGCCGTTCCCGGAGCGCTCGCGGCCGGCCTCTGGATCCCCGCCGCCGGGGCCCGGGTCGTCGACTCCGCGATCGTGCCCCTGCCCTCGGGGTACGGGCCCGACAATGTCCTCGAGATCGGTTGCGGCGGCCTGCTCATGGAGTCGGTCAAGCTCTCCAATCCCGTGGCCGTCGGCTTCGCCGAGTTCGATTCCTTCAGCGCGGACGTGATGCTGTCCTCCAAGTCTACGGCCACCCGGCCGGTCGCCGCCATGAACCTCCACACCTCGATCCCCGAGCAGCCGCCGGGCAAGAGCTGGTACTGCACGCTCGGCATATTCAAGAACATGGTCGGGCCGGGCGCCGTGGTGGTCGGTCAATACGGGAACGTCAACCGGGAGATCCTCGAAGGCGATCTTCTCGGCACGACGGATTTCGACGTCTGGCACAACCTCCGGCTGGGCATCTCGACGAAAGCCGACGACCTCTCGCTCGGTGAGCAGGACGTGCGCCTGGAGTATTACCTCGACGGCACGCTCATGGCCTCCCGGATCCCCGAGGACAGCGCCATCCTCCTCAATCCTTCCCGGCTGGGCTTCGGCCCCTATCGCGAGCTCTTTGTCAGCCGCGATCGCTATGAGGGCCAGGTCTTCGGCTATTTCAACAACATCCGGGGCGTGTATCGTGACCGGATCGCCTGAGCTTCCCCTCCTCCCCGTCTGTAATTGGGGGGAATACGGGTGGACGGCGCTTTTGATAGTGGAATGGCGGGGCCGACGAGACTCGAACTCTCAAACTATGGCCTTCTATCTGAAACATTCTATTTTCACGGTATACGTCTGAGCTTCAGTTGCGATTTTTGAATTAGATTTTTTTATACTAAAAAGGCTTGATATTCGATAGGGCACATTATTAGCGTCAAGGAAAGCTCTTAAGGTCGCAGCATTAATTGCAAAATTGACGTTTTGAGGAACTTGCCCCGTCAACTTAGATATGGCAGTATCACTGAGTCCACTGACGATAATACCTATCACATGCCCCTTATTATTAAGAACAGGCCCACCGCTGTTACCCGGTTGGATAGGAGCACTAATCTGAAATTCTGATGCGTTGTTGCCGATGCCACTCATGGAACTTATTGAGCCTACCGATAAGCAGCCTTTAGAAGAAAGTAATCCAGCAAGCGGGAATCCATATGTGCAAATTCCCTCGCCTACTATAGTCCTATTACTTTTATTGAAAGTAACGAAGTTACCGGGCTTTGGTTCTACAATCAATAATGCTATGTCGTTTGCTAAGTCTTCATCAACCAAATGAGCATTTTGACCAGAGACAATGATCTTCTTCGCATTATGAATTACATGAGAATTTGTTAGAACGTGGCCCTCCGCACTGACATAGAAGCCCGAACCAACGGAGTTCATAACGTTTTCGAGAGAATCGTTTGATCCGGACGTATCCTCCTTCCATACAATTACGCCATAGCTATTTAATACTATGTAATTTTGATTAAACACACCACGAATATGACCAGAGAAAAAGACCGGCTGAGAGTCCAACAAGGGAGGTACAATCCAACTGCCTTCTCTGTCAATTACTCCCCATTTACCATTAATGGTAATTCCCAATTCATCAGGCCTGCCGCCCACCATAACTGCGGCAAAGGCGCCTGAAAATGGCTCCGCATCTTCATATTGTGGATTAATGATCCAACGGCCTGATTTATCTATATAGCCCCACTTGCTCCTTGTCTTAGATATGTATCCTTCGTCTTTGCCCCCAACACATACTGGCGCGAGGCCCTCCTTTCCACTTGATATGCTGCCCTCAAGGCTTTGTTCAAAGTATCCTGGCTTAACGTCGTCAAACTGGGGAGGGATTACCCAAGTACCAGCTCTATCGATGAAACCCCACTTGCCCTCATAACGGACAGAAGCAAGGCCATTTCTAAATCCACGGGCAAATTCAAAAATGGGTTTTATGGCCCAATCTCCGGTTTTATCTATAAAGCCTTCCCTATAGGCCAAAAAATCTCTATTACTAGAATTACCAGCTGACGCAAGCCCTTCGCTAAATTCCTTGGCAAAACAAAAAATGCCTGGTTTTCTTATTGCCCAGCTTCCCTCTTTGTCAATATAGCCATCACCATCATCTGCCCAGGCGCTTGCGAGACCTTCATTGAACCGACTTAGAACTTTGAATCTCGGCTCAATCACCCAATTGCCTGACCTATCAATGAAACCTGCGTTTCCCTTTGATAAGCTATTTGAACGCCTTTGCTGATGATATTCATACGCTATAGCAAGTCCGTCCTTAAATGGGGTAATCAATGCAAATCTTGGACTAACTATAAGTTTTCCTGCTTTGTCAATACAGCCATAAACATCACCGACTTTTACGACTGCAAGCCCTTCTGAATAAGAATACACGTTCTCAAATTGCGGTTTTACAATCCAATTTCCGACTTCGTCAATCACGCCCCATTTCCCATCACGTGGGACGGGAATTAGCACCCTTTGTTCCGAAACGTTAGCCTGCAGATTCAGCGCATTCTCTTTAGCTCTTGTAGAGTTATCACCGTTCTGGCCACAGGATTCTAGAACGGTGATGCCGATAACAAGGAATAAGGCGATCAAGAGGGAGACATACTTTCTCATTGCCCCTTCCAAGAAAAAGCATACTTTCGTAATGCCTTATATGAATATTCTGACATCTGTTTCATCCAAAAAGGCCTCGCCTTGACTTCAGGCAAGCCCTTTCCCATCGTAAAAAGAAGAATATCCTCGGCATTCCCAGGTGTCAAGAACACGAAATTGGGGATATGGAGCCCGCAGTATTGATAATCGACCCAGATGCATGAACGCCGCCGAGTCGATACCCCTGCTTCCCTCCCTCTAGATTTCATTTGCCAGCTGCAGGCCCTAAAGTCCTCAGCTTCAGCAGCGTGACAAATACGAATACCAAGAGCGGAGCGAACCCTATCGTTCTTCCTCTACGCTTTTTGGCTCTTTTTCCTGCCACGAAAAGGGAAGTGCCTCGGGGTACTTTTCTCTATAGCTAGCCAGCTCCTCGGGATTAAAGGGATACCATTCATCATAAGAATAGCGCCTAAAGAACTCTGAAAGGCGCTCGCGGAAATGATCGTATGCTCTTGCGTTCAATCTTCCCTTTCGAAGATGGATCAGTCCCTCGAGATCCTTTCTGGGCACCCGTAATGTCACCCTAAAATCTACCGCCATCCTCTGAGAGAAGCCGATGCTATCATCCGGGGGGAGATAGAACCATTTCAGGTTCAAACGCGACTGCCTGGTTATGAGGCTGATCCACGCTTTCGGTGTGGTTGGCTCCGGTAGCCCACAAACCTCTAAAAATGACCGAATTTCGCACAATGTAATATCTCGTTCGTGCTGGGCATCACAGTCTTGGCTTGCTACTATTGCCGCAACGGAACGAACTGACACCACGGCCTTTATTGCCTCGTCGGTCGGCGCGACTTCTGCCCAAGACGCCGCCCGTTCGGCATCCTCCGTCAAGATTATGAAACGATCAAGAGAAAGATCGACACGAGGTAATCTTACGAAGATATCACCTTGACAAATGGGATTATCTGGACTGAGGACCTGATAAATCATGTTTCGTCCTCCAGCCAGAGCAATTGCTTTGCTTCCTGAATCGCGATATCGCGCCGTTCTTTCTCGGCTTGCTCCAATATTGCTTCAACGATTGCGAGCGCTTCCAGCCTCGAGATTGGGCGTCCGATTTGGCTATGATAAATCCACGTAAGGGCCTGATCTTCTATGTATCTATTGACAGAATCATGAACACCCCAAACAGAGGTGCTAGGCTGGCCATAGAGTGTTACGTTCAGGATCCCGGTAAAGAACCCCCTTTTTAGCCCTTCCAATCTCAAGCGCAAGATGCTCGCTGGGTGTGTTGATACCGCTCCATCCTGTTCTGATAAAGACAATTCAGTTTCGGAGGAAGCAACCTCAGTCACCTGAGAACCTCCTTTCCAAATCGCCCTCAATGAGCTTGAAGAACCAATCATCCGTAAGCTCATGGGCTCCCTCTAGCCACCCAGAAAAGCCTGCCTTCAGGTCTGGGACTTGGCTATCTTCTGACCCAACTCTGGTTTCCCAGATTAGGGCGGATTCCTTATCTCTGATGCCGGACGCGAGTTTAATCACCAACTTCCCTGCGGGGTTTGTGTGTTTGAACGATGATTCCCAACTAAAAGTCGAAGGACTGTTGAATACCTTATCACTGGCAAAAAGGCTATTAGGCAAAGCAAGGGTAACCTTCATTTTCTCGCGAAGGAACGTGAAGACGTTGTTCTTTTCGAAATCAAAGGGGATTGCATCGATATAGCGCAACATTAATGCCTTTATTTTCAGGTCGGCGATATTTGGATGTGAATCTAATAGGTTGGACATCGCTGACTGACATCGCGACTGGAAATCCGGCCAGGAATAGCCAGCGGTATCATTGACGCTTAATATGCCAGGGCCCATTTGAACAAGAGGCCACGAGTTGGCTCCTGTCCGAAACCTATGTTGCACGATAAAGGCTGCCATATTATCCGGAATTGATGCCGCTGGCAGTGATTCATGGAAGGGGTAAACTTTCTGGATGCGCTCGGAAAATCTCCCTAATAGCAGCCGATAGTGCGGATCTTCTTCGAATCCGGGCCCGTTCTGCTTATTCAAAAGGTGCCATCTTATCTCCAAGATGGCCTCCACAAGGGGTTTGTTCTTAAGTTGTTTTCTAGCCACTTATTCCTCCCATAGAATACTGTCTTCTTTCATATACGAATCTAAGCGGTCTTTTGCCGAAATCGGCTTTTGAGTATATCCCGATTTGGGGGTATGGCACCACGCTTCTTCAGCTCAACAAGATTATCGTGATAAGTTGTTTTTATCTCCTCGCCCCATTTGTTTCGTCTAGGTTTTCCCTCCTTGTCTCTTTTTGTCACAGATATATCCAAGGTTTGACAGCGAATCCGTACTCCGGCTTCAAGCACTCGAAAGCATTGCTCAGTTCCCAAGGTTGCGAGTGGGTAGAAATACCAACTGTAAATCATTGCACCCCGTGCAACCTCGAACAGGGCTGCTAACTCTGCGGGCACCTTTGAACCGAGTTGAGGTTTTAGATGAGCCTCAACCCATGAATCGGGCAAATAGCCAAAGTATGTACTCGGAAGGTCAGGGTCCTGCCAGTTGTAAATGCCAATTTGCTTAAAACTGTGCTGAACCGGGCCGGTCGACTTCATTTACGCCTCAATTATCTTCCGAATAGGAAGCTCAGAAGAAACCCGAGTACCGCACCCCCAACTACAAGTAAAGCTTGCCACCACCAGGAAGCACGCCACAGCCTTTTATCAAACGCCATTCGTTGCCGCTGTAATTCATCATCATGGTCCCTATCTTTCTGAGCCATCCGTTCTGCGAATTCCCGTTCACTTTTCGCCGACGCCTTTGCATCTATGGTCTGCCTGATATGGAGAGCTTCTGCGAATCTTAGCTCGAGTGTCTTACTATGACTATATTCCTTGAATTGTTCACAAGAGTGCTGGTTGTCAAACCAGGCAGAGAAGATTAAGCACTCGATTTCTCCTGGCCTGACCCCTTCATGATAGTCACAATTGCCACAAGTCTTACCACCCATCTTAAACATCCCCCTATCATTCTTTCCCCAGATACACCCTCTCCATCGCACGGAACATACGTCCATGGTTTGGATACTTGAAGTGAAGGAGTTCGTGGACTATCGCCTTGCGGCGAAAGCTGGCTGGCTGACGGAGGAGTTCGACATCGAAAGTCAGATTCCCCCTGCTCGAGCAACTCGCCCACTTCGTCTTCATCTTCCTAACCGTGATAGTCCCCAACTTCACGCCAATTCGCTTGGCCCAGTCCCTTATTTCGCCCCGGAGAATCTCGTCGGGGACGCTGGACTCCAGGGGCTGGGGCGGGGCCCATCGTTCGGAACTCATGCGTTTTCCCCCGCCCGCCTTGCTATCCTCATTATCCGCTCAACGTGGGCGTTCAAACCCTCGACATCGGGGGTGGCTCTCACCTGTGGCTTAGCCTTCATCCTGCTCATCAGCAGGACCCTGTAGAGTTCTCTTCTAACTTCCCGCCCCTGTGCGGAACTCGTCCGCCAATGCGGATACGTCCCAAATACGACCTCTGTATGCCTTGCGATGACCTCCGCGTCGGCAATCCCTTCCTTCTCAAGAAGCCAGAAGACGGCAAATCCCTCGGGGTTGAGGTTCTTCTTCCCCCTCTCTTCTTCGGCCCGAAGTATCTCCCGGATGACCTCTTCTAGGGCCCCCAGGGCCTCTCTGGTGGCCTGTTGGCGGAGCTGGTAGGCCTGGATGATGGCCTCCGCCCGTTCGCCGATAGAAATCAAGTACGGAGCCTGGTGGGAGTTCTTCTGGATGAGGTCGATGATGCTCTTGTGAAGGTTGAATATCTTGACTGTATCCGGCGTGTCATCTTTCCCTAGACGCTCCAGAAGATGCTCGTTGATTTCGTAGACCTCGAGAGAGTCCTGGATGGCCCCACCATGAGTGTTCTTCTGGACAAGCTCTGCCGTCTTCCGGGTCAGCTCCCTGTCTATGAATACGCTCTCATAAGCCGTCCGTAGGAGCTTGTACATCCTCGAGAGCTTGTCGAAGTCCTTGATGAAGGGAGAAAGGAAGGCGTCGGGGGACAGGATTTCGTAGACGTCGGCAAGCTCCCGGTAGAACTTGTAGAAGTCCTGGCGTGTCTTTTCGTCATGGAAGTAGTCAAGGACCTTCTCGGCTGCTTTATCCGCAGTCGCACCTTCCGGAATCGGCAGGAACGCCTGCCTGGCCCTTAGCATTTGTTTCTCGAATTCCACCTTGAGGAGTTCAAGGTCCGTCACCACCCGCTGGACGTCTTCCACGTCCTGGGAGTCGAATGACAAGGCCTTTTCGAGATTTTCAAAGACACCAACGAAGTCCATGACGAATCCCGCTGGCTTATGACGCCCCAGCTCGTCTTCGTAGGGGCGGTTGACACGGGCAATCGCCTGGAGAAGGACGTGGTCACGCATGGGCTTGTCAAGGTAGATGGCGTAGAGGACGGGAGCGTCATATCCAGTCAGGAGCTTCTCAGTCACAATCAGGATTTTAGGAAGCTCAACTGAGTGGCGGAAAGACTTCCGCACGGACTGTTCTTTTTCATCTGAGAGGTGGAAACAGGCCAGGTTCTCCGGGTCGTTATGGCCAGGGCTATAGACGACCTCGGTGTACTCCTTCGGAAGGTGCTGGTCGAGGAGGTTCTTGTAAATGGCACAGGCCTCCCGGTCAACGCCCACGAGGAAAGCTTTGTAGCCCATCGGCTCCACGACTTCCCGGTAGTGCTTGGCGACATGGGCGGCGATTCTCTCCATGCGTTCCCGGTTCTTTAGCATGTTCCGAAGGTTGACCGCTTTGTCGAGAATGTGGTTCAGCTCCTCGATATCGCTTACCCCTTCGGCCTCCTTCAAGGCCAAGAACTCCTTGTCTAGCGTCTCACGGTCCACTCTCAGGTCGCTGGGGGCTAGGGTGTAATGGAGAGGGACGGTCGTCTTATCCTGAATGGACTCGGCGATGCTGTACTTGTCTAGGTATCCCTTGGGGTCGTCTATACCAAAAACCTTGAAGGTCCCCTTGCCGTAGACTGTCTTGTCAATCGGCGTACCCGTAAAGCCAACGTACGTGGCGTTCGGAAGGGCGGCCATGAGATAGTTCCCCAGGTCCCCTCCCGTTGTCCGGTGGGCCTCGTCGACCATCACGAAGATATTCTTCCTGGGGTTGAGGCTAGCCGGGATAGCGTCGAACTTATGAATCATGCTGATAATAAGACCCCGGTAGTCATTCGACAGAAGCTCCTGGAGGTGCCGCTTGGACTGGGCCACCTCGACATGCCCGAAGCCAATAGAGGTGAGGTTCCCAAAGAGCTGGGCCTCGAGTTCGTTCCGGTCAACCAGCATGAGGACGGTAGGATTCTGAAGCTCTGGCTCCTCCAGCAGTAACTTGGCGGCAGCAATCATTGTGTAGGTCTTGCCAGAACCCTGGGTATGCCATACGAGGCCACGGAGCTTGTCCGGGTTGGCGGCACGGCGGATTACTCGCTCTACGGCTCTCATTTGGTGGGGCCGGAGGATAACCTTGTTCAGTTCATCGTCTGTCCGGGTGAAGAGGATGAAGTCGGTCAGGAGACGGGTGACCCGCTGGGGGGCGAGGAAAGTCTTGACCAGGGTTTCGTAATCCTGGCCCGCACTTTCATCCCGCCAGTTGAACAGGGATTTGTGGGATGGGTTCCAGGTCGGGCCGTAGTAGAAATGTACGAGGTGGGTCAGCGTATGCACCTGCATGAGGGCCATCAGCTCAGGACCCTCGCGGTGATAGCGTCTGACCTGGTCAAGGGCGTCAGCGATGCCCTCGAGCTTTGTTGCGGCCTTTGTTTCAACAAGTAGGACCGGGATGCCGTTGATGAAGAAGGCGACATCAAGGCGGATGCGGTGAGTGCCATTGAAGAATCGGAGCTCGTCGGTTACATGGTAGGTATTCTGCCTCCAGTCTTGGGCAAGTAGCCAGACGTTCTGCTCTCGCTTCTCCTGAGGGATGAATGTCGTCTTCAAGCCACAAAGGAACTCCCAGGCTTCAAGATTTCCTTCGATTCTAGGCAGGACATGGATTAGACGCCTAGCGAAGTCCTCTGCTCGGCCCAGGTCGAGAAGTCCTGGGTTAAGGCGTTGAGATTGAGCCAGGAAGATATCCCTGAGTAATAGGCCGCTTTCATCACCTCGCAGCCGGAAAGCTTCATCGGGACTGATATACGTCCAGCCAATCTGAGAGGCGTACCTTATGAGAGGGCTTTGAACCGCCCCTCTTTCTGTGGCCAGAGCTGTCATGGGATTCTCCGCTATCCAGTGACTCGCACCTTGCCAGTCATGAGGTGATGAAGGAGGGACTGAAAGAGGTTCGCCAAGGAATCCCGGCGGGCTTCTTCTGCTGCGAGTTTAGTCTCGACCGCTAAGAGATGGTTGGCGATTTCGCATTGTTCGGGCATAGAAGGGAGAATAATCTTAATGCTCTTGAGCACCGGGGCCTGAATCGTTTTAATCGTCGTTTGTGGTGAGAGCTCGTTTAGGCGACGAAGAAATCGGGGGGATAGTAATACAATCCTGAGATACTCTGGTAACACCCGAGTCCTGTCCGGAGACAGACGTAGCAAGTTAGCAGTCATATTAGCCCCAGCCAGTCTCTGAGGAACGAGACCTATCTTGCCCATTGTCCCCCTCACTGACATCACGATATCTCCCTCTTCTAGCTGTGTGCGAGGAAACCGGCCTGATGTCTCAGGACTAATAAAGCGGAACATCCTCCTATCCGTTTCAATTCTTCCGTTAGACTTGAGAAGTTCCCCTCTAATCTCAGGAACACCGTCATCTACATAACTAATATTGTAATAGCTGGGGTAGCGATAGACGAGGCGAAGCACATCTCCCAGGGAAACAGAATTCCAGCGTTCAGGTATCAACCCACTTGCCGTCTCCTTCAACGGCACCTTGTCAGCCTGGTCAAAGGGGACAGGGCCGTAAGTAAAGAGGTATTGGAGGAGGCTCTGCTCGAGCTGGCGGGTGGCGGCGACGACACGCTCGCAGGCTTCTTTGGCCTGTTGAACTGTCCTTAGAATTGAGGCGATGGCTTGCTGTTCAGGGAGGGGTGGAATATGAAGCCAGTACTTTTTCAGAGCATTCCATGACGTTCGGGGATGATTGACACCTGTTGTTGTGCTTACTGCATACTTAAGAAACGAACGTGTGTGTAATCCCGAGACCACAAATTCGGGTTCAGCCTCTCCCTCATCTGTTCGGACAACCAGAATATCTGTTGAACAAATCCCATCAAAATCAACAATGGCGGCCTTGTCCAAATACGGGCGGAGCTTGCCGTACAGGATGTCCCCAGCCTTAAAGCTGTTTTTTGTACTGCGAACTTCCAGAGGACTCCCATGGCGTCTTATCACATGTTCACCACTATCAATGTGCTCTAAACCTATATAAGGCAAGTCTCTCGAATCACTGGGACGGACCTGTTCATTGCGGAGTTCGCAGAAACTGCCAAGTTGCCGGGGTTGCCAACCTTCCGGGAAGTCTATGCCATCTAATTTCTTAAGAACCCCCGAGGAATCATCTTCGATACAGACGATTTTGTTCTTTTGAGGCACCATTATCTTGAATTCCCTAGCCGTAATCTATCTAGAATACCCCTCATAAGTTGGTTCGCCTTCTGGAGCTCCTCCTCAGCTTCTTGAAGCTCAACCAGAGCCTCATCCAACGGCGAAACTTCTGACTGCTCCCCAACAGAGATATACCGACTCGGCGACAGGTTAAAGTCATTCTTCGCGGCATCAGCGATGGCTATGACAGAACAAAGACCATTCTTGACTTCCCATTTGAAATAGGAGTCGGCGAGTATTGAAATGTGCGATTCATCAAGGTAATTCTTTGGCTTTCCTTTGCTAAACTGCTTAGAGCCGTTGACGAGAAGAATCTCTCCAGGATGCAGTTTCTTCCGGTTAAGCACCAGGATAATTCCCGGGGCTGTCGTATTGTAAAACATGTTCTCCGGCATTAAGAAGACCGCCTCGATGAGGTCATTTTCAATGAAGGCTTTGCGTATATCACGCTCCTTATTTGACCCCTGGTTTCCGCTTCCCCGGCTCACAGCTCCTGTGTCCAGCACAACCGCCATCCTGCCGTCATCCCGAAGTGAAGCTACCATGTGCTGGACCCAACCCCAGTCAGCACTCGAGTTAGGAGGAACTCCCCACCCAAACCGCTCAAACGGGTCATTTTCGTACATGTCGGCGGAGAATTTTTGATTCCACATGGGATTTGCTGTCACCAGGTTGAACTTCCTGAGGCCTCCGTCCTGGTCCAGAAATCGGGGAGACCTCATCGTATCGCCCAGGGCGATTTCAGCCTCGATATCATGGAGGAAGGCGTTCATCCGAGACATAGCGAAAGTGGTCGGGTTGATTTCCTGGCCAAAAACCCGCAGCGGTGCCATTGTCGAAGGCAGGACCTTTCGCCCGTTCTGCTGGACGCCATGCGTTTCGACAAGCCGGAGATGGCACTTGATGAGCAGTCCCCCCGAGCCGCAGGCAGGGTCATACACTGTCTGTCCCGGCTTGGGGTCAAGGATTCTTGCCATCAATAGAGCAACCGGACGGGGGGTATAGAACTCGCCGGCACTCTGCCCCTGTCCCTCAGCGAACTTTCTAATCAGGTACTCGTAAGCACGGCCCAGGAGGTCGGGTTCGACGTCTTTCAGGCCCAGGCGATGTTGATGGAGGACTTGGACTAACTCGTGGAGGTGCTCGTCGCTGATGATTCTCTGGCCGGCAGCAGTGGCGTTAAAGTCCGTAACGTCGATGACACCCGCTAAGCGGGGATTTTCGCGGGAAACGCCTCGGACGGCATCCGTAAGCACCTCTCCTAGCCCCGCCCTAGATTGCTGGGCAAGATACGACCAATGCGACTTAGGCGGTATATAGAATCGAACCAGGCTGTGGTCGGCCTTAACCAGCTCTTGGGCCGTCTTGAGGTCCTTGTAGGTTTCACCCAGGCCGGCAACCTCATCGGAGAATACGTCCGAGAGCCGCTTGAGAAAAATAAGCGGGAGGATGTAGTCCTTGAATTTGGGAGCATCGATGGGGCCACGAATCTTACAAGCGGCGTCCCAGAGCCAGTTCTCAAGGGTGCTCAGTTCCATAATTCCCGCTCCTCACTCAAACTCCATTAGTCCGAAATCCCCCAGCGTTCTTTAAGCCTCTCCACAGTGTGGTTCCACTTCTGGGCTCTAGGTCTCGCAGCACTATTCTGGTTGCCAAAGAACCCCAACTCCCTCACCGCCTGATTAAGAGGGACTGTCTTAATCCATTGCACGGGCACAAAGTACTCGAGCTGGTCGCTTGGTTTATCAGGGCTTGGGATGTCCTGGATTAGTTGAGTTATGGGAACCTTCTTCCCGCTTCCGTCGGCTAAACGGAACTCAGTAATCGGCTTCGGTTTATCTAACACCTTCCCAACGCCAACGTATCCTTGTCCTGGAACGTTGACCCATATTCTGCCGCCAATCTCAAGCGTTTCGAGAGTCTTGCTATACCAAGCCCCTCCCCCGGCAGCAATATAGCCGTATTTTTGTGCATCGGTCCAACGGCGTTCCTGGTTCTCGCCGAATGAGACATAAAATTCGCCGTTCCAAGGCTCTGTCCCTCTTTTCTTCGTCACCTTATCTTCGACCTCGCCCGGGTCAATGAGCCAAACACGGCTGAGGTATTCATTCTCGTTCTCTTTAAAGAAGCGAAAATAGGCGACATTGATGGCAGCCCCATACTCATCGGACAAGTAGGTAACGATACGTTCGGTGCTGTCATCCAGTTCGCTGGCTACTGCGAGAAGCTCGTGCCCGTCATTCAGGGTCTCGGGCATTTCATTCACGCCAAACCGCTCGCAGAAGGCATCATCGAATGACTTCCCAGACGCCTGCGGTTTGTACTTCTTCTGATAGGCCTCGAAGATGGCGGCTATGTCATCTTCTTCAAGGCCTCGAACCCAAGAGCCGTAAACGAGGAGTTGTGAAACAATCTCACGTGGTGTTTTGTCACGTTTTAGCTCGATAACGACTATCTTGCCGTCGGCATCCATCGCCAGGAGGTCGATGTACTTCCCAAACGAAGTTGGGACCTGC
Source organism: Candidatus Aminicenantota bacterium (assembly GCA_017999365.1). GTDB lineage: Bacteria > Acidobacteriota > Aminicenantia > Aminicenantales > Saccharicenantaceae > RBG-16-66-30. The sequence continues at coordinate 171,108 of JAGNLW010000006.1, read as the reverse complement.
CGACCGAACACGAACAGGTTCGGGTCAAGAATCGAGATGTCATCGGAAAGGATAGCCTCGAGCTTTTCCTCGGATGGCATGGGAGTGAAATTCACCTTTTCAGCCCTGTTCCCCAACCTCCAGATGCCGATTTCTATTGGCATGTTCACGCCTCCTGTAGGTCCTATCCCGCTACTTTTCACCTAAATATGGTTTTATAAACCTGCACTCCAACCAGCACCGTCATTATCGCGGTTAGCCAGGTTAATACGCGGGTTAGTCGAAGCATCTGATTGGTCTGTTCACCAGCCTTCTTAGCAAATTCTTCCAATGACTTACGTAAGCGGTCAACTTCTGAAGCAGCCTGATTACTTGATATTCCCACTTGACTGGACATATAGAACCCCTTTCTGGAGAAACATGCGGCCTTTCTTTTCCCGCCTGAGACTCCTTAGGAAGGGCGTCGGCTGTGATGGGACTGCCGACGGCCTCTGAATGAAATTAGCATAGCCTAACAGTGGTATACAAGGGGAATACAAACCTCTCCCCAATATGGGTTGAAAGCATTGTTTTAGAGGTGATATCGTGAGCAGCGGTGGGGAATATTCATTAGCTTTCAGGAGATTTCTCAATGAGCGTTCATCGAGCTATTAACGCCTATTATGCGGACGCCGTTAGCGAGCACCATCGCTATCGTTCGTGGGAATACTGTTACAGGTTCTTTCGTGCCTCGAGGCCCAACGCTATTCTTGCCAATCGTGAGCAAGCTGCACTCCAGCTCGGCTTCTACCTGGCAAGTTGGGGCATGTATCGGGGGTCCAGTTTCTTGTTACAGTACGCATATACAGTGCATCGTGGCATAATTGACCTGGTTGCAGAAGAACGCTATGACAGTCTCTGGAATATTGAGTTTGGTGCGAGTGAGACGGATACCCGGTTAATACCTCTGATTGGCGAGCTGATTGCAGGCATCCGGGAGGCATATAAGCCTTTCGCCCCCGCGTCCGGCTCCGCGCAGCCAACAGACACGCTCATAACGAAAATCGTTCTCGGCACTTTTGGGTGCCTTCCCGCCTGTGACCGCTACTTCATAGATGGCCTTAAGAGCGAGGGCTTCCAATACTCATATTTGAACGACAATTTCATTAACCGTATTCTAACCTTTTGCAGAGAGAACCTCCTCGACCTCCGGAGGGAGCAACCGAGCATTAGTGAGGCCAGCGGGATTCGGTATCCCCTCATGAAACTTATTGACATGTACTTCTGGCAAATCGGCTATGAAAAGGGGGCCCAAGCCCCTTGAGTCTATACCACTAGGCTAGACTTCTTCTCGTGTTGAAAGAGTATGGATAAAGCCGTCTCAAGAGACCTAGCCAGAGTCATTAATGCGGGAGGATTTTTCCCCTTGCTTTTCGCCGAATAGGCTGCAGTATAATGTAAAGGATGAATGCTCTGGAGCTATTTACCGTTGGTTATGAAGGCCGAGACATCGATGCATTCATAGCCTATCTTAAAACCTTCAATATCACTCGGCTCATAGACATAAGGGAAATACCAATATCGAGAAAGAAGGGATTCTCAAAGTCCCAGCTAAAGAGCCGGGCAGAGTCCGAGGACATTGAGTACGTACACATCAAGTCGCTCGGGAGCCCCTCCTATATGCGTCGCCAACTCAAGGATGACCATGATTATGGCAGATTCTTTTCGTCATATACTAAGTATCTTGAGGATAATCCAGAGGCTATTTTGAAGGCCTACGAGTACGTACATGATGGCGTTACGTGCCTAATGTGCTTCGAACGTATTCCAGAGTATTGTCACCGCTCGGCTGTCGCGATGAAGATAAAAGAGCATGACGGGAACGGGCTAAAAATCGTCCACGTTTGAAAAAGCTAGATTTTCGAGCTAAGCGAGTTTTCGTTACAGTCAAAGCATATCCTAATCCAAGCTACAATTATGGAGAAACCGTCTGCTGCGCGGGGGTCGATATCAACACAGGGTCTTGGGTCAGGCTTTATCCTATACCTTTCCGCGACCTTGAGAACGACAAGAGATTCAAGAAATATAGCCTGATTGAAGCAAACTGTGCAAAGGCCACGGACGATTTGCGACCGGAGAGTTTTCGTATTCAGCCTGACTCAATCAGGATAATTGAGCAAATTGACACGCGTAAAGATGGTTGGGATAGAAGAAGGGCAATTATCCAAAAGCTCTCAGTCAAGTCCATGTGTCAGGTTATCAGAGAAGAGGAACAACATATAACTTCTATGGCCCTCATTAAACCTGAGGGCGTCTCCTTTCTTATAAAGAAGCGGCAGATTAAGGATTCGGATAAGAGAGAAAAGGCCTATGCTCGCCCCGGCCTCTTTGACAAGCCAAAGGAGCCAGTAGAAGAGATTCCATTCCTATTCTATTACCAGTTCAAATGCATTTCCGAACCCGATTGTGGAGGGCATACGCTCTCCATAATAGACTGGGAAATACACCAATCCTATCGTAAATGGAGAGGAATCTATCGAGACGAACAAGAACTGCTAAGTAAAATTAAAGAACGTTGGATGATGATGGTCGATAGTACCATAAAAGATGTTTTCTTCTACGTAGGTAACCTGCATAGATTTCAAAACGTTTTTACCGTTTTGGGTGTTTTTTATCCTCCTTTAAAAATGGACTAGTACCCCCCTGAGCCGCGAATCTTCAGTTCGTGTCCCCTCTCATGTCGGGGTTGCGAAGTCAATTCAGGCCTTATGTAACTCTCGGAGAATAGCTTTTATTCCAGTATCCTAGCGGCGTTTCAGACTTCTCCCCGTGTAACGCCGGTGTAACAGATTTTGCTAAAACTCGCCTACTTCGGACTAATGGTGCCTAAACGATAAACAAAGGGAAACGCCGATTCATATGGGGAAAACCGGGTTCTAAGGTGGCGGGGCCGACGAGACTCGAACTCGCGACCTCCGGCGTGACAGGCCGGCGTTCTAACCAGCTGAACTACGACCCCGCGAGGGCCCGCCTATTATAGGGAAAGCCGTTCCGGTTTTCAAGCCGTCCCCCTCCCATGGCCGGCCGCCCCTTTCGGGACGCCCCCTCCGGGCCGCGGCTACGGGGCCTTCGGCGGGACCGCGTCGCACGAGCCGGCGGCGCAGGAGGCGTCCTCGGCGGCCTCGATCTGGAAGGTCGAATGGCGGACGCCGAAGCCCGCGGACACGGCCTCCTGGGCCCGCCGCAGGACATCCCTGGCTTCCGCCTCCGGCCGGACCGTCAGGTGGGCGCTCAGGGACACGAACTCCGAGGTGATCGTCCAGACGTGGAGGTCGTGGACGTCGAGGACGCCGTCGATCGCGGCCAGGGCCGCCCGGACGGCCCCGGTGTCGACGTGGGCCGGGGCGCCCTCCATGAAGACGTGGACGGCGTCGCGGATGAGCCGGGTCGAGCTCCAGAGGATGAGCAGGCAGACGGCGGCGCTGACGATGGGGTCCCAGACGAAGGAGCCGGTCAGGCCGATGAGCAAGGCCGCCAGGAGGACGCCGACGCTCCCCAAGGCGTCGCCGACGACGTGGAGGAAGGCGCCGCGGACGTTGATGTTCCGCTCGCGGCCCCGGAAGAGCGCCGCTCCGACGGCGATGTTGGCCAGCAGGCCGAAGCCGGCCACCGCGAGCATCAGGCCGCCCTTCACGGGCTGGGGGGACCGGATCCTCAGGAAGGCCTCGTAGCCGATCGCGATCGCGATGACCCAGAGGGCGGCGCCGTTGATGAGGGCGGCGAAGATCTCGAAGCGGCGCCAGCCGAAGGTGTGCCGGGCCGACGGAGGCCGGGCCGAGAGCCGGAAGGCGAACAGGGCCAGGCCCAGCGCGGCGGCGTCGGTGAGCATGTGGCCCGCGTCGGCGAGCAGGGCCAGGCTATGGCTCAAAAGGCCGCCGGCGACCTCGACGACGAGGACGGCGGCGGTGATGGCGAGCGCCAGCCGGAGCGGTCGGCGGGGTGTCTCGTGCGCGTGGGCCAATTCCTGCGTCCCTCCAGGGCGTGAAGCCCGCGGCCAGTATACTCCGGATCCGCCTACATCTTCTCGAGGGCGGCGATGCGCTCCTCGATCGGGGGGTGGGTGCTGAAGAGCTTGTTCATCCCGCCACCCCCCTTGAGGTTCTTGAGGGGATTGACGATGTAGAGGTGGGCCGTGGCCTTGTTGGCCGCCTCGAGGGGCTCGGGGTCGGCCGAGATCTTGCGCAGGGCCGAGGCCAGGCCGGCCGGGTAGCGGGTCAGCAGCGCGGCGCTGGCGTCGGCCAGGAACTCGCGCTTGCGCGACACGGCCAACTGGATGATCGTGGCGATGAACGGCGAAAGTACGGCCAGGGCCAGGCCGACGAGGACGAGGATGCCCTCGCCGCCGCCCGAGCCGCCCTTGCCCCGGCCGCGCCGGCGCCCGCCTCCGCCGCCCCACATGAACGAGCGCAGCATCCAGTCACTCAGCAGGGCCACGACGCCGGCCATGACCACGACCAGGGTCTGGAGCCGGACGTCGTAGTTCCTGATGTGGGACATCTCGTGGGCGACAACGCCCTCGAGCTCGACCCGGTCGAGCTTCTCGAGCAGGCCCGTCGTGACGCAGATGACGGCCGTCTCGGGCTTGCGGCCGGCGGCGAAGGCGTTGGGGGCCGTGTCGTCGATGACGTAGCACTTCGGCGCGGGCAGCCCCGCGGCGATGGCCAGGCCCTCGACGGCGTGGTAGAGGTGGGGGAACTCCTCTTTGGCCACGGGCCGGGCCTTGCTGATGCCGAGGACGATCTTGTCGCTCGCGTAGTAGCCGATGGCCGCGGTGCCCATGGCGATGGCCACGGCCAGGACGAGGCCCCCCTTACCCCAGCCGGTCACGTACTCGAAGAACCAGACCAGGACGAAGATGAAGGCCACGAAGAAGACGACCAGGGCGGCCGAGACCCACTTGTTGCGCGAGATCTGTTCGTACATCGTCGGGGCCTAAGGCGGGGACACGTACCGGCGGTACATGTCCCCGGTCAGATCGCTATTCCGCTCAGAACTGGACCTTGACCGGGCCCTTGGCGACCTCGTCCTCGATCTGGTAGTACTCGCGGGGCTTGAAGCCGAACATGTTGGCGATGAGGCTCGAGGGGAAGATCTGCTGGCGCATGTTGAACTTCATGACCGTGTCGTTGTAGAACTGCCGGGCGTAGGCGACCTTGCTCTCGGTGCCGGCCAGCTCCTCCTGGAGCATGAGGAAGTTCTGGTTGGCCTTGAGGTCGGGGTAGGCCTCGGCCACGGCGAACAGGGACTTCAGGGCGCCGGAGAGCATGTTGTCGGCCTCGCCCTGGGCCTTGACGCCCTGGGCGTTGACGGCCGCGGTCCGGGCCTGGGTGACCCGCTCGAAGACGCCGCTCTCGTGCTTGGCGTAGCCCTTGACGGTCTCGACCAGGTTGGGGATGAGGTCGTAGCGCCGCCTCAGCTGGACGTCGATCTGGGACCAGGCGTTGTCGCAGCGGTTGCGCAGCGTGACCAGGGCGTTGTACATGCCGATGGCGATGAGGACAAGACCACCGATGATGACCAGAAGAAGAACGAACGCTCCCATGTGTGCCTCCTTCGGACTCGCGGTCCGTTCCTAAACAATACGGGCCCGGGGCCGAAAAAGCAAGGCCCCGCGGCCGGCGGCGGGGTGTGCGCCCCGCCAGGGAGAAATACGAATGCTTCGCACGGGAGTTTTTCCTTGAATTCCCCCTGTCGGAAGGGACATAATCGGGGTCCGCCCATGACGCGTTCCTTCAAGGAGGCTCCCGTGAAGAAGACCCTCGTCGCCTTCGTTCTCTGCCTGGCTTTCGCGGCCGGCATGGCCGCCCTGGCCACGCCCGCCCCGGCCCAGACCGCCGCCAAGCCGGCCGGCAAGACCCCGGCCCCCGCGCCCGCGCAAGCCCAGCCCCGCCTCACATCCGACCTGCTCTCGGGGCTGGCCTTCCGCAACATCGGCCCGGCCATCATGTCGGGACGCATCAGCGACATCGCCATCCACCCGCTCAAGCGGGCCACCTGGTACGTCGCCGTAGGCTCGGGCGGGGTCTGGAAGACCGAGAACGCCGGCACGACCTGGACGCCCGTCTTCGACGCTCAGCCGTCCTACTCGATCGGCTGCCTCACGCTCGACCTGTCCAACCCCGAGATCGTCTGGGTCGGCACGGGCGAGAACGTCAGCGGCCGGCACGTCGGCTACGGCGACGGCGTCTACAAGAGCCTCAACGGGGGCAAGACCTGGACGAACACGGGCCTGGCCGGCTCCGAGCACATCGCCCGCATCCTGGTCGACCCGCGCGACTCGAACGTCGTCTATGTCGCGGCCGAGGGCCCGCTGTGGTCGGCGGGCGGCGAGCGCGGCCTCTACAAGACGACCGACGGCGGCAGGACCTGGACGGCCGTCCTCGCGATCTCCAAGGACACGGGCGTGGCCTCGGCCGAGCTCGACCCGTCCGACCCCGACACGGTCTACGCCGCGGCCTACCAGCGCCGCCGCAGCGTCGCCGCCTTCATGGGCGGCGGCCCCGAGGGCGGCATCCACAAGAGCGAGGACGGCGGCAAGACCTGGCGCAAGCTGGCCGTCGGCCTGCCCAAAGGCGACGTCGGCAAGATCGGCCTGGCCGTCTCGCCCCTCGACCCGCGCGTCGTCTACGCCACGGTCGAGGCCGGGCCCGAGGAACGGGGCTTCTACCGCTCGACCGACCGCGGCGAGAGCTGGGAGAAGCGCAGCGACTACATCAGCGGCGGCACCGGCCCGCACTACTATCAGGAGATCTTTGCCGACCCGACCGTGTTCGACCGCGTCTACCAGATGGACCCGGGACTCAGGGCCACCGACGACGGCGGCAAGACCTGGCGCCGGGTCGAGGAGAACGCCAAGCACGGCGACAACCACGCCATGGCCTTCGTCAAGGGCGACGCCGACTACATCCTCAACGGCAGCGACGGCGGCGTCTACGAGACGCGCGACGGCGGCCGGACCTGGCGCTTCTTCGACAACCTGCCGGTAACCCAGATCTACAAGATGGCCCTCGACAACGCCCTGCCGTTCTACAACGTCCACGGCGGGACCCAGGACAACGGCAGCCAGCTCGGACCGTCGCGGACGCCCAACGCCCACGGCATCTCGAACGCCGACTGGACCATCACCTACGGCGCCGACGGCTACGCCACGGCCATCGACCCGACCGATCCGAACACGATCTACCTCGAGTGGCAGATGGGCAACCTCCTGCGCTACGACAAGCGGAGCCACGAGACCGTCTATATCAGCCCGAGGGCCGAGCCGGGCGACCCGCCGTTGCGCTTCAACTGGGACGCGCCCGTCCTCATCAGCCCGCACGCGCACACACGGCTCTATTACGCCGGGCAGTTCGTGTGGCGGAGCGAGGACCGCGGCAACAGCTGGACGCGGATCTCGCCGGACCTGACGCGGGGCATCTTCCGGCTCGAACAGAAGATCATGGGCCGGCAGTGGAGCGTCGACGCGCTCTGGGACCACGGGGCCATGTCGCAGTTCGGGACGGTCACCTGCCTGAGCGAGTCGCGTCTGGCCGAGGGGCTCATCTACGCCGGGACCGACGACGGCCTCATCCAGGTCACGGAGGACGGCGGCAAGAGCTGGCGCAAGGTCGACAAGATGGCCGGTGTCCCCGATTATTTCTTCGTCAACGACATCCGCGCCTCCAAGCACGACAGGAACACGGTCTACGCGGCCGTCGACAGCCACAAGACGGGCGATTACAGGCCGTTCCTGATGATGAGCGCCGACCGCGGCCGGACCTGGACGAACATCGGGGCCGGGCTGCCGGCGCGGACGCTGGTCTGGGCCGTGGACCAGGACCATATCAAGAAGGAGCTGCTGTTCGCCGGGACCGAGTTCGGCATCTACGCCACGGTCGACGGCGGCAAGAGCTGGCTCAAGCTCGCGGGCGGGGTGCCGACCATCTCCTTCCGCGACATCGAGGTCCAGGAGCGCGAGGGCGACCTCGTCGGGGCCTCGTTCGGGCGGAGCTTCTTCGTCCTCGACGACTACGCGCCGCTGCGGGAGATGACGGAGGAGGCGCTGGCGCGGGAGGCGGCGCTCTTCCCGGCGCGCAAGGCCCTGCGCTACATCCCGCTCCGGCCCATCGACTCGGACGGCAAGGGCTGTCTGGGCGACGGCTATTACACGGCGCCCAACCCGCCGTTCGGGGCGGTCTTCACCTATCACCTGAGGGACGGCGTGAAGGGGGCCGCCGAGGTCCGGCGCGAGGAGGAGGCCAAGCTCGTCAAGGACGGCAAGCCCGTGCCGTTCCCCGGCTGGGACCGGCTCAGGGCCGAGGAGAACGAGGAGAAGCCGGCCGTCGTGCTGACGATCGCCGACGAGACGGGCCAGGTCGTGCGGCGCCTGACGGTGCCGGCGGGCAAAGGCCTCCACCGGGTGGCCTGGAACCTGCGCTACGCGACGGCCGAGCCGACCCAGCTCGAAACGAGCCGGCGCGAGATCTGGCAGCGCGAGACGCTCGGGCCGATGGTCGTGCCGGGCAAGTTCACGGCGACGCTGCAGAAGAAGGTCGACGGGGCGCTGACGACACTCGCTGGCCCTGTGCCGTTCGTCGTTGAGTCGCTCGAGTACGCGAGCCTGCCCGAAAAGGACAAGGCGGGCCTGTTGGCGTTCCAGAAGAAAGCCGGCGAGCTGCAGCGGGCCATGATGGGCGCGGGCGCGGCGGCCCAGGACGCGCTGGGGAATCTCCGGTACATCAGGAAGGCCCTGCTCGACGCGCCCAAGGCCGATCCGAAGCTGGCCGAGGCGGCCAGGGCCATCGAAAAGCGGATCCAGGGGCAGCTGGCCGTGCTCTACGGCGACCCGACGCGCGGCATGCGCTCCGAGCCGGCCGAGCCGTCGATCCTGGAGCGGGTCCAGGCCCAGCTCGACGCCACCGGGCCGATCACGGAGACGGCCAAGCGCGGCTACGACATCGCCGCCGAGGCCTTCGGCGCGCTTCTCGAGGACATGCGGCAGACGATCGACGTCGATCTGAAGAAGCTACAGACGGCGCTCGAGGCCGCCGGCGCCCCCTGGACCCCCGGCCGCGGCGTCCCCATCTGGAAGAAATAAAATGGGGAATAAAATGGGGGACATGATACCCATTTCCCATTTATTAAATCGGAAACGGATATCATGTCCCCGATTCAATCACCACGTGTCCGTCCGGAACGGCGAGGCGGGCAGGCCCTCCCTGTTGGCCAGGTTGGGCACGGCCAGCTGGTGCCAGCCGAAGCGCACGGCCTTGGGCACGGCCACCCGCGGGCTCCAGACGACGACCGTGTCCCCGGCGATCTCGGCCTCGGCCTTGTAGAAGACGCGGTCCTCGCCGGCGATCTCGAACCACTTCACGCCCTGGCCGTCGTTGGTGATGAGGCCGCCGCCCACGTGCTCGAAGGCGATTCGGGCGATGGCCCCCTCGACGGTCATGGCTTTGGAGAGCGGCCCCGAGTACTCGAGGGTCTTCTCGCCGTAGGTATTGGCCCGGGCCCAGAGCGACAGGCGGTAGCCGACGTCGCGCTTGTTCGGCGGGTGGATGTTGTCGAGCGTGGCGATGTCGGTGACCACGGCCATACCCGTGTTGGGGATGCCCAGGGCGTTGCGCTGGGCCTCCCAGATGAGCGGCAGGCGCAGGAAGTCGGGCACGTCGCCGGCGGGTGTCTCGCGGTCGTAGCCGTAGTTGTAGGGCGCCAGCTGGACGAAATAGAACGGGAAGTCGCCGATCTTCCAGGCCAGGCGCCAGCCCTCGATGAGGGCCTCCATGCGCTTCGCGTAGAGCAGGCCGTCGTTGCGATTGCTCTCGCCCTGGTACCAGATGGCGCCGCGGATGGCGAACGGCGTCAGGGCGTGGATCATACCGTTGTAGAGGGCCGTCGGCGCCTGCGGGTCGTCGTAGGGATTGGCGGGCAGTCCGGGGTCGGGCACGGGCGGCAGGGCGGCCTTGGCCGTCAGGGCCTTGCGGCTGTCGCGGACCCACGACTCCCAAGCGGGCAAGGCCTTGGCCAGGGCCTGCTGGTAGGCGGCGTAGCGGGCCACCTGGGCGTCGAGCGGGGCCTTGACCCCGGGCACCGCGGCGAATCCGACCGGCGGCGTCCAGGGCTCGATGAGCGTGCCGCCCCAGGCCGATTCGATGAGGCCGACCGGGACGCCGAGTCGCTTGTGGAGCTCGAGGCCGAAGTAGTAGGCGACGGCCGAGAACGGCCGGACCGTGTCGGGGGCGCAGGGCTCCCACTTCGCGGCCATGTCGTCGAGCGGGCGGTCGGCCGGGCGCTTGGGGACGAGGAAGAGGCGCATGTTGGGGTTGTCGGCCCGCAGGATGTCGGGCGCGGGATTGGGCAGCCATGACATGGCCCACTCCATGTTCGACTGGCCCGAGGCCAGCCAGACCTCGCCGACGAGGATGTCGCGGACGATGAGGGCCGGCCCCTTGGCGCCGCGCACGGTCATCTCGAGGGCCGGTCCGCCGGCCTTGAGGGGGTCGAAGGCGACGCGCCAGCGGCCGTCGTCGCCGGCCACGGCCTTGCGCTCCTGGCCGGCCAAGGCCACCGTGACGGTCTCGCCCTTCGCGGCCCAGCCCCAGACGGCGACGGGCTTGTCCTGTTGGACGACCATGTGGTCGCCGATGACGGCGGGCAGGCGGACCTGGGCCGCGAGGGCGGCGGGCAGGGCGCAGAGAAGGAGAGCGGCGAGGAAGAGCGCCGCGGGTCTTTTCGTCGATGGAGCCATGATCGCCTCCGTTCGTTCGATCCGGTGTTCGTCACGGGGAAGATATTGCGGTGAGGGGGGCGAATGTGGAGAATAGGGCTTCGCGCATCGCCGCCAGGAGGTTCGCCGTGAAAAGATATCTCGCCGCCGCCCTCGCTCTCGCCTGCTCTCTCTTCGCTTTCGCCGCCGACCAGGACCCGGCCGTCGACCGGGACATGGCCGCCAAGATCCGCGAGGAAGGCCTGCAGCGCTCGGAGGTCATGGACATCGTCGGCTACATGACCGACGTCCTCGGCGGGCGCCTGACCCTGTCCGAGAACATGAAGCGGGCCCAGGCCTGGGCCAAGGGCCGGATGGAGGCGCTCGGCCTCCAGAACGTCGTCATCGAGCCGTTCATGGACTACGGGGCGGCCTGGGACAACGAATACTTCTCGCTCCACATGCTCGAGCCGGAGTACCAGCCGATGACCGGCTTCCCGCTGGCCTACACGGCCGGCACCAAGGGCAAGGTCGTCGCGCCGGCCGTCCTCGCCGCGGACATCCAGGTGAAGAAGGACCTCGACCGTTACCGCGGCAAGCTCGCGGGCGCCGTCGTCCTGGCCACGCCGCCCCTCGCGCTCGACATGGCCGCCCTGTCGCAGGGCGTCTCGCGCCTGACCGACGCCGACCTCCGGCAGCTCGAGGAGGCCGTCGTGCCGCGGCCGCAGCGGGCCCCCCAGACCCCGACCCCGCCCAACCCCGACCTGGTCAAGCCGGAAGAGCGGATGGACTTCTTCAAGGCCGAGGGCGCGGTCGCCGTCCTTCAGTGCACGGGCGGCCAGATGGGCTCGGTCGTGGGCTTCTCGCGCCCCGGCGCCAACGAGGACAAGTGGTCGCGCGAGAAGACGCTGGCCACGCTGCCGATCATCGCCGTGACGCCGGAGCACTACAACCGGATGGTCCGCATCCTCAAGCGCGATATCCCCGTCAAAGTCGAGGTCGAGGTCCGCAACCGCGTCGGCAGCCGGGTCGAGAAGGCCGCCAACGTCCTCGGCGAGATCCCGGGCACGGACCTGGCCGACCAGGTCGTCATGCTCGGGGCCCACTTCGACAGCTGGCACGCGGCCGCCGGCGCCAGCGACACGGCCGCCGGGTGTGCCGTGGCCCTCGAGGCGGCCCGCATCCTCGGGGCCGTGGGCGTCCGGCCGCGCCGCACGATCCGGATCGCCTTCTGGGGCGGCGAGGAGCAGGGCCTGCACGGCTCGCGCGAGTACGTCCGGGCCCATTTCGGCGACCCGAACGACCCGACGGTCGGGGCCAAGCCCGGCCACGACACATTCTCGGTCTACTTCAACCAGGACTACGGCGCCGGCCAGTTCCGCGGCGTCTACCTGCAGAATAACGAGCGGGCGCGCCAGCTCTTCGCGGCCTGGATGGCGCCGTTCCGCGACTTCGGCTTCACCGCCCTGTCCATCCAGAGCGTCGGCAGCACCGACCACGTCTCGTTCGACGAGGCCGGCCTGCCGGGGTTCCAGTTCATCCAGGACCGCATCGGCGGCACGTACGGGCACACCAATCTCGACTTCTACGACACCCTGCGCGCCGAGGACCTGATGAAGAACGCCGTCATCGAGGCCTTCTTCGCCTACCAGGCGGCCATGGCCGACGAGCTCTTCCCTCGTAAGCCGCTGAATTGGATACGCTTACGGGCTAACTAGGGCGATTGGACCGGTCCATTTTCCGATTGACACCCCCAGGGGCGCATGTTATCATGTGGCCCCTTGTGGGGTGGCATCCACCCTTCAAATACATCTAACAGGAGGTCTTATAGGAATGTCGACATTGAAAGAGAAATTCTACCTGAAGGTCGGCCCGATGCAGGCCCGGGTCAAGGCCCTGGCCAAGGACCACGCCACGGTCCCCGTGTCGAAGGTCGACGTCGGCCAGGTCGTCGGCGGCGCCCGCGACATCATCTCGATGCTCTGGGACGTCTCGCTGCTCGACAAGTTCGAGGGCATCCGCTTCCGCGGCTACTCCATCCCCGAGCTGCGCGAGAAGCTGCCCAAGGCGCCCGGCGGCACCGAGCCCCTGCCCGAGGGCATTTTCTACCTCCTCCTGCTCGGCGAGGTCCCGACCTACGAGGACTGCGTCGCGATCACCGAGGAGTGGCGGTCGCGGAGCGTCCTGCCCCAGTACCTCATCGACGTCCTGAACGCCGTCCCCAAGGACACGCACCCGATGACCCAGTTCTCGCTGGCCATCCTGCAGCTCCAGCGGGAGTCCGAGTTCGCCCGCCGCTACAAAGAGAAGATGCCCAAGACCCAGTACTGGGACGCCATGTTCGAGGACGTGATGAACCTCATCGCCAAGCTCCCGAACATCGCGGCCTACATCTTCCGCCGGACCTACTTCGACGGCAAGCACATCGCCCCCGATCCGAAGCTCGACTGGGGCGCCAACCTGGCCCACATGCTGGGCGTCAGCAACGACCCCGCCTTCAAAGAGCTCATGCGGCTCTACCTGTGCATCCACAGCGATCACGAGGGCGGCAACGTGTCGGCCCACACGACCCACCTCGTCGGCTCGGCCCTGTCGGACGCCTACTACTCCCTGTCGGCGGGCATGGACGGCCTGGCCGGCCCGCTGCACGGCCTGGCCAACCAGGAAGTGCTGGCCTGGATCATGGACCTCATGAAGGAGTTCGGCGGCGTCGTCCCGACCAAGGAGCAGATGGAAAAGTTCATGTGGGACACGCTGAACGGCGGACGGGTCATCCCGGGCTACGGCCACGCCGTCCTGCGCAAGACCGACCCCCGCTACGTCGCCCAGCGCGAGTTCGCTCTCAAGCACCTGCCGGACTACGACCTGTTCAAGATCGTCAGCCTCATCTACGAGGTCGCGCCCGACGTCCTGACCAAGCACGGCAAGACCAAGAACCCGTGGCCGAACGTCGACGCCCACTCCGGCGTCCTGCTGTACTACTACGGCGCCAGCCAGTTCGACTTCTACACGGTCTTCTTCGGCGTGTCGCGCGCCCTGGGCGTCCTGGCCCAGCTCGTCTGGGACCGCGCCCTCGGATTGCCGATCGAGCGGCCCAAGTCCGTCACGACCGAGTGGCTGGAGAACTTCATCAAGGAGCAGCAGGCCTCTGCCCCGGCCGCCAAGTAAGCGCGGCGAAGAGCGAGATCTTCAGGGCCGCCGTCCTCCGGGACGGCGGCCTTTTTTTTATCCAGACGGTACCTGGCATTCACACATCCCGGTTTTCCCCTGGGGATGTGAAGGCCTGGCACCCGTTCGGGCCCTCAGAGACGGGCTAAGCGGAAGACCTTGACGATGTCCATGAAGTCCGCGGCCGTGAAGGCGACCGACCGCTCGCCCGTCCGGTCCGCGCCCGGGACGTAGGAGGCCCGGCGGGCCAGGTTCTCGTCAGTAAAGACGATCTCGAGCTTGTAGGGGGCGCTCGGCTTGTACGGTTTGTAGGCCTTCAGGTTACGCAGGGCCGCGGTTACGCCCTTGCGGATCATGTCCTGCGCTTTCGACGGGTGGAGCATCGAGGCCGCGGGGCCCATGGCGTCCTTGACCGCGGCGGTCTCGATGGGGCCGATGATCTCCTGGATCTGCTTGCAGACGGCCGAATCGCCTGACAGGAAGACGACGGGAACGTCGAAATAGCCGGCGATGGCCGCGTTCCAGGCGGCCTCGGGCAGGCGCACGCCGTTGAGGATGACGTCGAAGAGCGACAGGCTCATGGTGTGTTTGAGGACCGCGTTCGGCGTGCCGGCCCGGGCGTGGTTGCCGACGAAGACGACGGCGTCGAATGTCTTGTCGATGCCCTCCATCATGCTCAGCGGACTGTTCCACTCGCGGATGAGCCGGGCTTCGGGACGGAGCAGGTCGGGCAGGATGTTCCGGGCGCTGCCGTGGGCGTCGCGGACGACGATCTCGCTCGCGCCGGCGTCGAGCGCCCCGGCGACGGCCGCGTTGGCCTCCTCGGTCATGAGCCGGCGGAAGAGCCCGTAGTCGGCCCCGCCCTCGGACGTCTCGTCCCAATGGATGAGCCCGGCGACGCCCTCCATGTCGACGGAGATGAAGACCTTGAGCTTCTTGGCCGGCGCCTGTCCGCCCGCGAAGGCGAGCGCCGCGGCAAGAAGAACGGCGAGCAGCACGGTCAGGGATCTTTTCATCGGACCTCCTCGAAGAGGGGATTGTCGCACCAAAAAAACGGGGACACAATACCCATTCACCTATTTCGACGGCCAAGAACGGTGCCAGGCCTTCACATCTCCAGGGGAAAACTGAGGTTTGTGAATGCCAGGTACCAGCTTAAGAATGGTGCCAGGTCTTTACACGCCCAGGGGGAAAACGATGTTTGTAAAGACCAGGTACCGTCTTTAACGGATGAGGCGGTCGAAGGCGGCGGCGGGGGACTCGACGGGCAGGCCCGCCGCGGCCGACTCGCTGAACGCCTTGGCCGCGCCCGCCGCGATCCCCGGCCCGCACACGGCGTAGGGCACGGGCCCCGCGGCGTGCGTCTTGATGGCCACCGGCGTCTCATGGTCGGTGGCCACGACGACCCGGACGTCGCCGCGCGCCTCGGCCCACCGCAGCATCTCGCCGACGACGAAACGGTCGAACTCCTCGATGGCCTGGACCTTCCTGTCGGCCCGGCCCTCGTGCCCCATCTCGTCGGGCGCCTCGACGTGGAGGTAGACGAAATCCCCCGTCTCGAGCGCCGCCTTGGCCGCCGCGACCTTGCCGGCGTAGTTCGTGCCCAGGTAGCCCGTGGCGCCTTCGACCAACCGGACCTCGAGACCGGCCAGGACGCCCAGGCCGCGCACGAGGTCGACCGCCGAGATGACCGAGCCGGTCAGTCCGTAGCGCTCCTTCAGCGTGGCCAGCGTCAGCGCCCGTCCCTGGCCCCAGAGCCAGATGTCGGTCGCCGGCTTCTTCCCGGCCGCCGCTCGCCGCGCGTTGACCGGATGCCCCGCCAGGACGCGCCTGGCCCCCTCCATGAGCTCGATCACGGCCTCCCGGCCCGCCCCCCGCGGCAGATGAGGCTCCCACGGTCGCCCCGAGATGTCGTGCGGCGGGGTGCAGTCGAGCCCGTCCGGGAAGTCCGCCATGACCGTCAGGTGCCGGTAGCTCACGCCGGGATGGAATCGCACGCCCGGCCGGCCCAGCGCCGCCTCGAGGTCCAGGACGAGGAGCCGCGCCTCCTCCGTCCCGATGTGGCCGGCCGAGTAGTCGGCCATCAGCCCGCCCTCGAGCGTGACCAGGTTGCAGCGGAAAGCCGTCTCGTTCGGCGCCAGGGCCACGCCCAGGCTGGCCGCCTCGATCGGCCCGCGCCCCTGGAAGTGGGCCACCGCGTCGTAGCCGAGGAGCGACATGTTGGCCACGTCGCTGCCCGGCGGCAGGCCCTCGGGCACGGTCCGGACCCGCCCCAACCGCCCCTTCGCCACGACCTCGTCCATGTTCGGCGTGGCCGCGGCCTCGAGCGGCGTCCGCCCGCCCAGCTCCGCGACCGGCCGGTCGGCCATGCCGTCGCCAACCAGGAACGCGTACTTCATACGAGCATCTCCTCGACGACGTCCCTCATCCCGGCGATGTCCGCCACCCGGGCATGGCGCTCCGGCTTCTCCCGCAGGCCGCGCACGGCCCGGTGCAGGGGGACGCCCGAGACCTCGCGCAGCCGCTCGATGGCCGCGAACTCGTCGGCCGGCCGCTCTCCCGTGATGGCCGCCAGCACATCGCCCGAGAACTTGTAGGGCGAGGCCGTCGACGCCACGATCACGGGCGGGCCGTCCGGCCCCAGTTCGCCGCCCGCGGCCGTCTGGTCCTCGCAGACCGCCAGCGCGACGGCCGTGTGCGTGTCGACGAGGTAGCCCGTCTCGCGGAAGACGCGGCGGATGGTCGCGAAGACCCGCTCCTCGTCGACCCAGCCCGGCGTCACGACCTCCGCCATCGCCGCCCGCAGCGCCTCCCCCACGGCAAACCGCTCCGTCCGCCGCAGCTCGTCGAACCAGCCCCGCACCGCTCCCGCTCCCGCCGCCGCCCCGTCCCCGCCCGCCGCGTGGAACAGGAAGCGCTCGAGGTTGGACGAGATGAGGATGTCCATGGACGGCGACGAGGTCCGATGGAACGCGCGCCGCAGGTCGTAGACGCCGGTCCGGAAGAAGTCGGTCAGGATGTTGTTCCTGTTCGAGGCGCAGACCAGCCGCCGCACCGGCAGGCCCATGGCCCGGGCGTACCAGCCGGCCAGGAAGTTGCCGAAGTTGCCGGTCGGCACGCACAGGTCGACCTCGCCGCCCGCCGCCACCGCGCCGCGCCCGACGAGCGCCCGGTAGGCGTGGACGTAGTAGGCGATCTGCGGGCAGAGCCGGCCCCAGTTGATGGAGTTGGCCGACGAGAAGACGATGCCCTTGGCGGCCAGCCGCTCCCTCAGCGCCGCGTCGTTGAACAGGGCCTTGACGCCGGTCTGGCAGTCGTCGAAGTTGCCGCGCACGGCCACGACCCGGGTGTTGGCGCCCTCGGTCGTGGCCATCTGCAGGCGCTGGATCTCGCTGACCCCGCCGTACGGGTAGAACACCACGAGGGACACGCCCGGCCGGTCCCGGAAGCCCTCCAGGGCCGCCTTGCCCGTGTCGCCCGAGGTGGCCACCAGGATGAGGGTGTGGGTGCGGTCGTCCCGGACCGCCTTGGCCGCGGCGATGAAGAAGGGCATGATCTGCAGGGCCACGTCCTTGAAGGCGGCCGTCGGACCGTGCCAGAGCTCGAGGACGTGCCGCCGGGCGTCGAGCGACTTCAGCGAAACGATCTCGGGATGGTCGAAGGTCTCCGCGTTGTAGGCCCGGGCCACGGCGTCCGCCAGGACCGGCCCCGGGAAGTCCGTCAGGAAGGGCGTCAGCACCTCGAGCGAGGTCCCGCGGAAGGCCGCTCCCGGGCCCCCCGCGCCTCCCGTCCCCGGCCCGCCCGCCACCCCTCCGGCCGGGGCCTTCGGCACGCTCTCGGGGACGTAGAGCCCCCCGTCCGGGGCGATGCCCCTCAGGATGGCCTCGGCGGCCGGGGCCGCCGGCGCCCCGCCGCGCGTGCTCAGGTAGCGCATGCTCGTCTCCCTTCCTCCGCCGGCACTATAGCCACCCGCCGCCCGGCCTGTCAAGGAACCCGCCCCCCGGTTGACTCGCCTGCCCTTTTTTTATATGCTTGGGGAGCAGTTCCGACTGTATCATGCCTTTCGCTTCAGCAACGACCGCGCGTCCGTCAGACCCGCCCTCTATCCGTCCATCCCCACTGGAGGTATCATGAGCTCCGTCCCGACCTATTCGCCCGGCGTCATGAAGTACGTCGAGGAGGCCCAGAAACTCATCGCCGCCCGCGAGGCCGCCCTGGCCCGCATGAGGACGATGAAGTTCGACACCATCGCCGTCCACGGCCTCTACACCGTCGAGGAGGCGCTCAACCGCAACCAGGGGGCCGTCATCGAGCCCCTCTACCTCTCGACCTCCCAGGCCTACGCCGACTCGGACGAGCTCGAGGCCGCCCTGGCCTACCTCGTCCCGACCTGGTGCTACACCCGCATCGCCAACCCGACGACCTACTACCTCGAGTGGGTCCTGGCCCTGCTCGAGGGCTACGGGGCCGGCTGCGACACCTCCTGCTGCGTCACGGCCTCGGGCATGGGCGCCATCATGGCCGCCACCGACCCCCTGCTCGTCAAGCAGAAGGACGGCCCGGAGCGCATCAACTTCGTCTCCTGCGTCCAGGTCTACGGCGGCACCTTCCAGCAGTTCTCCCTGCGCAAGATGAAGGACCGCGGCGTCGAGTGCCGCTGGGTCCTCCACCCCTGGGACATCCAGGAATGGAAGGCCAGGATCGACGAGGACACCCGCTTCCTCTACATGGAGATGCCCTCCAACCCCCAGCAGTCGTTCACCGACGTCAAGGCCCTGGCCGACCTGGCCCACTCCTTCGGCATCCCCGTCATCGTCGACGCCACCTGCGCCACGCCGGCCCTGATGCGGCCGATCGCCCACGGCGCCGACATCGTCGTCCACTCCCTGACCAAGTCCATCACCTCGGGCGGCTTCGCCATCGGCGGCGCGCTCATCAGCCGCAAGCCCATCACGACCAAGGTCGCGAACGACCACCCCCTGTTCAAGGAGAGCTACGCCGAGTACGTCAAGTTCCTGCCCTACCGGGACAACGGCCCGGCCGCGGCGCCCGTCAACGCCCTGTTCGCCCTCAACGACCTGCGGACCCTGCGCTCGAAGATGGACCTCGTCAGCCAGAACTGCCAGAAGGTCGCCGAGTGGCTCCAGAAGCACCCCAAGGTCTACCAGGTCGACTTCCTCGGCCTGCCGGGCCATCCTCTCCATGCCGTGGCCAAGAAGTACCTCAAGCTCGTCGACTCGGGCGACGCCCCGGGCGGCGAGGTCAACCGCTACGGCCACCTCATGAGCTTCCGGGTCGACGGCCCGCCGGCCAACGCCCGCAAGGTCTTCGACGGCTTCCGGATGATCTACCGGGCCACCGACCTCGGCCGCATCAAGAGCGTGGCCACCATCCCGGCCATCTCGACGCACCAGCAGCAGGGCGAGGAGGCCCGCCGGATGGCCGACGTGCCGCCCCAGCTCATCCGCCTGTGCGTCGGCGCCGAGCACCCCGACGACGTCATCGCCGACTTGGACCAGGCCCTCGAGGCCGTCTGAGACGGGTTGAATTCCCGGGGGCCTTCCTTTACAATCGGCCCGATGGAAAAGCTCGTCGTCCGCGGCGACCCCGGCCTGCGCCTGCGGGGCGAGGTCCGCATGAGCGGCGCCAAGAACGCCGCCCTGCCGGCCATCGCCGCCTCCCTCCTGACCTCCGAGGAGATCCGCCTGACCAACGTCCCCCGGGTCAAGGACGTCGAGACCATGATGACGCTCGTCGACGACCTCGGCGGCTCCCACACGGCCGACGGCGACGCCGTCGCCCTGCGCGTCCCCCGCCTGCGCTCCGACGAGGCCTCCTACGAGCTCGTCCGGGCCATGCGCGCCTCGATCCTCGTCCTCGGCCCGCTCACGGCCCGCTTCGGCAAGGCCGTCGTGGCCCTGCCGGGCGGCTGCGCCATCGGCTCGCGCCCGGTCAACCTCCACATCGCCGGCCTGCAGAAGCTCGGCGCCGCGATCTCCCTCGAGCACGGCTACATCCGGGCCGAGGCCGGCCGCCTGCGCGGGGCCGAGATCACGTTCGAGAAGAAGACCGTCACGGGCACGGAGAACCTGCTCATGGCTGCGGCCCTGGCCAAGGGCGAGTCGGTCCTGCGCAACTGCGCCCAGGAGCCCGAGGTCGCGGACCTGGCCGAGCTGCTCAACAAGATGGGCGCGAAGATCGAGTGGCTCGACGAGGAGACGGCCCGCGTCCGCGGCGTCAAGGAGCTCGGCGGCGCCGACCACGCCATCATCCCCGACCGCATCGAGACCGGCACCTTCCTCGTGGCCGGCGCCCTGACGGGCGGCGACTTCGTCGTCCGCGGCGTCGTCCCCGCCCACGTCGCCAGCGTCGTCGACCGGCTGCGGGCCTCGGGGGCGGCCGTCGAGCCGGCCGGCGAGGGCGCCCTGCGCGTCGTCGGCGCGGCCGAGGTCCGGCCCCAGGACATCACGACCTCGCCCTACCCGGGCTTCCCGACCGACATGCAGGCCCAGTTCATGGTCCTTCTGACCCAGGCCGCCGGCACGTCCATCATCACCGAGACCATCTTCGACCGCCGCTTCTCGCACGTCAACGAGCTCGTCCGCCTCGGGGCCTCGATCGAGGTCCAGGGCGACAAGGCCGTCGTCAAGGGCAAGACCCCGCTCTCCGGGGCCGAGGTCGTCGCGACCGATCTCCGGGCCTCGGCCGCCCTCGTCCTGGCCGGCCTGGTCGCCGCGGGCGAGACGACGGTGACCGAGATCGACCACCTCGACCGCGGCTACGAGCGCATCGAGGACAAGCTCCGCGGCCTGGGCGCCTCGATCGAGAGGGTCCCGGCGTGAGCGGCGAGCCGCGGCCCGACTGCCTGTTCTGCCGCATCGTCCGCCGGGAGCTCCCGGCCAAGGTCGTCCACGAGGACGAGCGCCTCTTCGCCTTCGAGGACATCCACCCCAAGGCCCCCGTCCACGTCCTCATCGTCCCCAAGCGGCACTTCGCCTCGCTCGCGGACGTCCCCGAGGGCGAGGCGGCCCTGCTCGGCGAGGTCCTCTTCCGGGCCCGGGCCCTGGCCGAGGCCCGGGGCGTCGCCGGCTCGGGCTACCGCGTCGTCGTCAACACCGGGCCCGACGCGGGCCAGTCGGTCTTCCACGTCCACTTCCACCTCCTCGGCGGAAGGACCCTCGAGTGGCCGCCGGGCTGACATGGCCTACCTCATCGACGGCAACAACCTCCTCGGCCGGATCGCCCCGCACGAGCTGAGGGAGCGCGGCGGCCGCGACGGCCTGGTCGTCCGGCTGCTGGCCTTCCAGCGCGTGACCCGCTCCCGGATCCACCTCGTCTTCGACGGCAACCCCGAGGAGAGCCGCACGGCCGTCCCGGTCAACGACAAGTTCACCATCCACTACCCGGGCGCCGGCCAGAGCGCCGACGACGTCATCCGCGACATGATCGAGGCCCAGGCCGACAAGCGGCGGTTCTTCGTCGTGACCTCGGACCGGGCCCTGCGCGACCTGGCCCGCGAGCGCGGCATCGAGTCCGTCACTTCCGACGTCTTCGCCCGCGAGATCAAGGGCGCCATCAAGGAAGGCAAGAAGCGGCGCGAGCTCGACAAGCGGGTCGAGGACCCGTCCTCGCTCGAGATCGACCTCTGGGGCCAGGTCTTCAAGGCCAAGCCATGACCAGGAGCTTCTCGGTCGTCGGGACCGGGCGCCTCGGGACGGCGCTCGCCGCGGCCCTGGCCCGCCGGGGCTGGCGGCCTGCGGCGCTCGTCGACCGCGACCTCCGGGCGGCCCGCGAGGCGCGCCGCCTCACCGGCGCCGGGCGGGCGTCGACCGCGCTCGGGCCCGCGCCCGATCCCGGCCGGCTCGTCGTCGTCGCCGTCCCCGACGCCGAAGTGGCCAAGGCGGCCGCCGCCCTGGCCCGGTCCGGCGTCGATTGGACGGGGCGCGTCGTCGTCCACACCAGCGGGCTCCTCGCGGCGAGCGCCCTCGCCCCCCTCGCCCGTCGCGGCGCCCTCACGGCCTCGTGCCATCCGGTCCAATCCTTCGCCCGCAAGGACGCGCCGGCCTCGGTCTTCGCCGGCGTCACCTGGGGCGTCGAGGGCGACCCCGAGGCGGTCGAGGCCTGCGGCCGGGTCGTCCGCTCCCTGCGCGGCCACGTGCTGTTGCTCGCCGCGAAGGACAAGCCCCTCTATCACGCCGCCTGCGCCCTGGCCTCGAACGCCTTCGTGGCCTTGGAGGGAACGGCCGTCGACCTGCTCGGGCGGGCCGGGATAGACCGGGGAACGGCCGAAGCGGTCCTCCTGCCCCTGGTCGAAGGAACTTTACAGAACGTAAAAAATCTTGGGGTGGAAAAAGCCCTGACTGGTCCGGTCATCCGCGGGGACCAGTCCACGGTGGCCGCGCATCTGGAAGCCCTCAGGAAAGACCCTCGGGCCGCCGATATCTACCGGGTTCTTGGGAAGGCGGTTCTCGAGATGGCCGCCCGGAGAGGGCTGGCGCCCGCCCGGGTCAGATCATTGAGGCGTCGGCTCGGAGGTGGATGACCTCTTCCTCGAGCCGGACGCCGAACGTCCGGAAGACGAGCTCCTTGAGGTCCTCGGCCAGCCGCAGCACGTCGGCCGACGTGGCGCTCCCCTTGTTGACGATGAAATTGCAGTGGACGTCCGAGACGGCCGCGTCCCCGACGGCCAGGCCCCGGGCCCCGGCCCGGTCGAGAAGCTGGCCGGCGGCGATGCGGGCCCCGCTCGCGGAACAGGAGTTCTTGAAATAGCTGCCGGCGCAGGCCGTGCCGTGGGGCGGGTGCTTGGCCCAGCGCTTCTGGAGGATCTCCCGGATGCGGGTCTCGGATTCGGCCTTGTCCCCAGGGGTGCAGAGGAGGGTGGCCCTGAGGACGATGCCGGCCTTTTTCTTGAGGACGGAGTCCCGGTAGCCGAAACCCAGGTCCTCCCGGGCCACGGTCTTGCGCTCCCCGTCCGGCCAGAGGATGGTCGCCCAGCGGACGACGTCCCCGATGCTCCAGCCGTAGGCCCCGGCGTTGCCGTAGACGGCCCCGCCGACGGTGCCGGGGATGCCGGCCAGGAACTCCAGGCCGGTCAGCCCGGCCCCGACGGCCTCGCTGAGGACGCAGGCCAGGCTGGTCCCCGAGAGGACGCTCAGGCACTGTCCCTCCTGACGGACACCCTCGAGCCTGTTGCGGATGATGAGCCCCCGGTAGCCGGCGTCGTCGAAGAGAAGGTTGTAGCCCCCCCCGATGACGTAGAACGGGAATTTCTCGGCGAAGGCCAGGGCCACCGCCTTGGCCAGCTCGTCCTCGCTGAGGGCCTCGAAAAAGAGGTCGGCCGGGCCGCCGATGCCGAAGCTCGACAGGGCCGACAGGGGGACGTTCCTCGAGGGGGCGGTGCCCACGGCCTCGAGAAAAGCCTTTTCGAAGGCGGTTTTCGCGTCCATCGGCGGTATTATACCCCAATCCTGGCATAATTTTTGCTAGTATTTGGGTGGAACGAGGCGATATTGACAAGTGCCGGGTTAGAAGTTATGATTCCAGAAATTTTCTCAGAGAGGTTAGCATGAAAAGGACACTACTCGCCATCGTGACCCTGGGGTTCGTCCTCACCGGCCTGGCCGTGGCCCAGTCCGCCGACGAGGAATACCTCAAGGCCATGCAGATCTCCGATAATTGCCAGAAGTCCAAGGCCCTCGAGGCCTACATCGGCAAGTACGCCGGCCAGGGCACGACCAACGAGCATTGGGCTTACGCTTATTATTGCCTGACCCCCTGCGCCTCGACCGACGCCGCCAAGGCGGCCGCGGCCGGCGAGAAGGCCCTGACCATGGAAGGCCTCGACGGCGGCACCAAGACGCAGCTCGTGATCGCCATCCCTCAGCTCTATTACAAGGCCGGGCAGACCGACAAGGCCGACGCCGCGGCCCATAAGCTCATCGACTACGGCAAGGGCCTGAGCGACGCCAAGACCGGTTCTCAGCTCCGGGCGACGGGGTACTTCCTCATCGGCAAGGCCGCGGAGACCGCCGGCAACAACACCAAGGCCACGGAGAACTACATCCTGGCCTACGACGCGTTCAAGGACCCCAACATCGTCAAGCAGATCAAGAGCCTGGCCGACAAGCTTCTCAAGGCCCAGCAGCTGGCCGAGGCCGAGGCGGTCCTGCAGAAATTCTACGCCGCCGACCAGGGCCCCGAGAGCGCCACGGTCTATGCCCAGACCCTCTACAAGCAGAACAAGATCGACCAGGCCCTGGCCATCTACCGGGAGGCTTACGCCAAGAAGCGGACCGGCTCCCTGGCCCAGAACATCGCTATCATCCTGAACGCCCAGGTCAAGACCGACGCGTCCAAGACCATGGAGGCCGTCAACGCCAACATCGAGGCCGCCCTGCTCGTCCCGGCCCAGCAGAAGAACTTCCTCGGCATGGCCCAGAACCTGTTCGTCGGACAGGACAAGGAGCTGGCCTCGAGCTACGCCAAGATCGAGGAGCACAAGAAGGCCATCGAGGAGTTCAACAAGACCATCGACCAGAAGTTCGAGGGCAAGAGCGAGGACGAGCTCTCGGCCACCGACAAGCGGCTGCTGCAGACGCTCAACGCCAACATCGAGGCCGAGAACCAGGCCATCGCCAAGATCCAGGCCTCCCAGAAGGGCGTCCTCGACAAGTTCAACGCCCTGGTCGCCCAGGTCAAGTCCCGCCTCGGCAAGTAAGGCCCGTCCCGGAACGGCCCGCGACCCCCGTTCCCGGCCCGCCCGCGGGCCGGGGGCGAGGAGTCATCGATAGACAGGAGGGTTGACGTGTTCCCCGCGTCCGCCGGCCGGAAGGAGCGCGCCCGGGCCGAGGCGCTCCGCCGCGACATCGTCCATCACGAGCGCAAGTACTACGTCGACGCCGACCCCCAGATCTCCGACGCCGAGTTCGACCGGCTCATGGCCGAGCTCCGCGACCTCGAGGCCCGCTTCCCCGAGCTGGTCACGCCCGAGTCGCCGACCCAGCGCGTCGGCGAGAGGCCCCTCGAGGGCTTCGCCACGGTCGCCCACCGGACCCCGATGCTCAGCATCGACAACGGCTACGACGAGGACGAGATCCGCGAGTTCGAGGCCCGGGTCAGGAAGGCCCTCGGCGGCCGGCCCGTCGCCTACACGGCCGAGCTCAAGATCGACGGCCTCGGCGTGTCGGTCCTCTACAAGGGCGGCCGGTTCGCCCGGGCCGTGACCCGCGGCGACGGCTTGCGCGGCGACGACGTCACAGCCAACGTCAAGACCATCCGCTCCCTGCCGCTCACCATCCCCGAGACGGGCGACGTCGAGGTCCGCGGCGAGGTCTATCTCCCCTTCGCGTCCTTCCGCGAGATCAACCGGGCCCGCGAGGAGGCCGGCGAGCCCCTGTTCGCCAACCCCCGCAACGCCGCGGCCGGCTCCCTGCGCCTGCTCGATCCGCGCCAGGCGGCCTCGCGCGGCCTGGACGTCTTCCTCTACTACCTCGTCGTCGACGGGGCCGAGGAGCCCGGCCAGTGGGGCGCCCTGGGCCGGCTCAAGGCCCTCGGCTTCCCGACGGATCCCCACTCGCGCTTCTGCCCCGACCTCGAGGGCGTCCTGGCCTTCTGGCGGGAGTGGACGGCCCGGCGCGACGAGCTGGCCTACGACGCCGACGGGGTCGTGGTCAAGGTCGACGACGCCGAAGCCCGGCGAGAGCTGGGGACGACGGCCAAGTCGCCGCGCTGGGCCATCTCCTACAAGTTCCCGGCCCGCCAGGCCACGACCCGGGTCGAGGACATCGTCGTCCAGGTCGGCCGGACCGGGGCCCTGACGCCGGTGGCCGTGCTCGAGCCGGTCAAGCTGTCGGGGACGACCATCTCCCGCTCGACCCTCCACAACGAGGAGGAGCTCAAGCGCAAGGACGTCCGCGTCGGCGACACCGTGCTCATCGAGCGCAGCGGCGACGTCATCCCCCAGGTCGTCTCGGTCATGTTGGAGAAGCGGCCGCGCGGGGCCAAGCCCTTCGCCTGGCCGTCCCGCTGCCCCGTCTGCGGCACGGCCGTCTTCCGGCCCGAGGGCGAGGTCATCTCGCGCTGCGTCAACGCCTCTTGCCCGGCCCGGGTTCGCGAATCCATCCTCCATTATGCCTCGCGCCGGGCCATGGACATCGACGGCCTGGGCGAGGCCGTCGTCGACCAACTCCTCGCCGCAGGGCTGGTCAAGTCCATCCCCGACCTCTACGGCCTGGAGTACGAGGCCCTCGTCGGGCTCGAGCGGTTGGGCCCGAAGAGCGCCCGCAACCTCCTCGACCAGATCGAGGCCTCCAAGGGCCGCGGCCTGGCCCGGCTGCTCTTCGCCCTGGGCGTCCGCCACGTCGGCGAGCGCCTGGCCCAGAGCCTGGCCGCCCGCTTCGGCAGCCTCGACGCGCTCGCGGCGGCCCCGGCCGAGGACCTCGTCCAGGTCGAGGACGTCGGGCCCCGGGTGGCCGAGAGCGTCCTCTTCTTCTTCGCCCAGCCGGCCCACCGCGAGCTCGTCAAGCGGCTGCGCGAGGCGGGCGTCCGTTTCGAAGCCGCGGCGGCCGCGGCCGGGCCCAAACCCCTGGCCGGGCAGGTCTTCGTCATCACCGGGACGCTCGAGGGCCTGAGCCGGGACGAGGCCCGCGGGCTCCTGGAGGCGCTCGGGGCCGAGGTCGGCTCGTCGGTGACGAAGAAGACGACCGGCCTCGTCGTCGGGGAGTCGCCGGGCTCGAAGCTCGAGCGGGCCCGCGAGCTCGGCGTGAGGGTCATCGACCGGAAGGAATTCGACCGGCTCGTCGGCCGGTCCCGCTGACCGCCGCTACTTCTTCTTCTTCTTCGAACCGAACAGGTCCATCTTGAACAGGCTCTTGGAGCCCTTCTTGGACCCGCCTGTCAGCTCGTCCAGGGCCTCGCGGGCGGCCGAGTGGCCGGGCTCGACCTCGAGGGCCTTCTCCAGCTGCTTGACGGCCTTGGTCTGCAGCCCCTCGTTCTTGTAGAGCAGGCCCAGCCCGACGTAGCCCTCGGGATTCCAGGGCTCGAGCTGGACGGCCTTGAGGAAGTCCTGCTCGGCCTTGCGGACGTAGGCCGGCAGGTGGGATTCGCACATGGCCAGGAGCAGGAAGTAGTCGCCCTTGTCCTTGCGGACCCGGACGGCCTCCTCGAGATAGGCGATGGCCTCGTCGTAGCGGGCCTGGGCGTGAAGCGTCTTGCCCTGGCGGAACTTGATGTCGGCCCTGCGGAAGGAGTCCTGGACGTCTTCCTGGGTGGTCGCTTCGCCCGACTTGGCGTCGTAGATCCGGCGCGAGTCCTTGTTGCTCAGGACCCGGTAGGCGTTGGTGATGCCGTCGAAGACCTCGTCGATCGTGGTCTTGAAATCGGCCACGATCTTGCGGTCGAAGCGGTCCGGGTGGAACTTGCGGGCCATCTGGAAGTAGGCCTTCTTGATGTCCTCTTCCGAGGCCGTCTTGGGCACGTCGAGGATCTGATAGAGCGTCATCGAGGGCAGGATCTCGCGCAAGGACATGACCTCGGCGACCTCACGGGGGACGTCGGGCCGGGCCACCGTCGAGGGGCGGAGGCGGGTCTTGGGGTCGGCCGGCTCGGGGGCCGGTTCGCCGGCGAGGTCGACGACGCCGAGGCAGTAGAAGAGGTAGAGGCTCTTCCAGAACTGGTCGGCCGGCACGGTCAGCCCGCGCAGGACGACCTCGGCCGGCTCGGAGCCGTTGATCTTCTCCAGGACGTCCCGCTCCTCGGCGGTCAGCAGGTAGGCGTAGGTCCGCCGCCCGAGGGACGGCGTGCGGCGGGCCAGAAAGGCCTGCAGCATCGGGTTCGGCTGCATGCGGCGGATGCCGTACTCGATGAGCAGGGGTACGCTGACCTGCGGGGCCTCGCCCGAGGCGGCGAAGCTGTCGTGGGCCTGGAACTCCATCTCGGCGTCGAAATGGGGGAAGACGTTGAGGACGCTCTCGCGGACCTGGTGGGCCAGGGCTTCGGCCAAGTCCTCCTCGGAGATGACCCCCCGCGTCCGCAGGACCTCGCCCAGGTTCTTGTTGGGCTCGATGTACTCGTCCAGGCGGGCGTGGGCGTCCCGGGGAATGCGCTCGAGTTTGAAGAGGATCTCGCCCAGCCGCTCGTCGGCCTGGTTCGTCTTGACCTGGATGATGGCGCCCTTCTCGAAGAAAAAGTACTTGAGGATGTCGGCCCGGCGGTAGATGAGGCGCCCCGTCTTCTTGCCGAAGAAGATGTCGCGCAGGTGCGTCGCGATATGGTTCATGGGTGGCGTAAACCTCTGGCGGGCCAACTATATCCCCATCGGCCGGAATTTTCAACCGTTTGAAAACCCGCGTCGAATGTGTTACTCATGAGGCATGAACATCGCCCTCGCCCAGATCGCGCCCAAGCTCGGCGACGTCGAGGCCAACTTCGCCCTCCACGCCGAGGTCCTGGAGAAGGCCCGGCGGAAGAAGGCCGGCCTGGTCGTCTTCCCCGAGCTCGGCTTGACCGGCTACACGCTCAAGGACCTCGTCGAGGAGGTCGCCTTCGACCCCCGCACGGACCGGCGCTTCGCCCGTCTCGTGGCCCGGACCAAGGGCCTGTCGGCCGTCTTCGGCTTCGTCGAGGAGAGCCCGGACGAGCAGGGCCTGTTCTACAACGCCGCCGCCTTCGTCGCCGACGGCCGTCTCGTCCACGTCCACCGCAAGGTCTACCTGCCGACCAACGGCATGTTCGAGGAGGCCAAGTTCTTCGCCCAGGGCCGCGACTTCCGGGCCTTCGACACCCCCTTCGGCCGGGCCGGGCTGCTCATCTGCCGGGACTTCCTCCATTACGGGGCGGGCTACGTCCACTACGCCGCCGGGGCCGAGGTCATCATCTGCGCCTCGGCCGCGCCGGGCCGCGGCATCGGCGGCGGCGGGGCCTTCGAGACGGCCCGGATGTGGGAGCTCATGGGCGAGGCCCTGTCCTACTTCTCCACGGCCTTCGTCGTCTACGCCAACCGGGCCGGCGTCGAGGACGGCGTGACCTTCGCCGGCGGCTCGTTCGTCTTCGGGCCCGGCGGCCGGCTCCTCGGCCGGGCCGCCGCGGCCGAGCCCGACCTGCTGATCGTCCCCGCCGACCTCTCCGCCGTCGGCCGGGCCCGCCGCCGCTGGCTCTTCAAGCGCGACGAGAAGCCCGAGGCCATCTGGAGATCGCTCGAAAGGATCGTCCGTGCCGCCGAGGATTGACGCTCCCTTCGTCGAGAAGGTCCTGGTCGCCTTCATCCGGGAGGAGCTCGGCAAATGCGGCTGCCGCCGGGGCCTCCTGGGCCTGTCGGGCGGGCTCGACTCGGCCGTCTGCGCCGCCCTGGCCGCCAGGGCCCTCGGCCCGGAGAACGTCCTGGCCCTGGTTATGCCGTACGGCGGGGCCTTCCCGCAGGACGTCCGCGACGCCCTGGCCCTGGCCCGCCGCCTGGGCATCCGCCACGACGTCGTCGACATCTCCCCTCAGATCGACCTCTACTTCGCGGCCCATCCGGCCGCGAGCCGCGTCCGGCGCGGCAACAAGATGGCCCGCGAGCGCATGGCCATCCTCTACGACCGGTCGGCCGCCGAGGGCGGCTTCATCCTCGGCACGAGCAACAAGACCGAGCTCCTCATCGGCTACGGCACGATCCACGGCGACATGGCCTGCGCCGTCAATCCCATGGGCGACCTCTACAAGACCCAGGTCCGCGAGCTGGCCCGCCACCTCCGCATCCCCCCGGCCATCCGCCGTAAGGCGCCGACGGCCGGACTCTGGCCGGGGCAGACGGACGAGGGCGAGATCGGCCTCGCCTACGAGGAGCTCGATGCCATCCTTTGCGAGCTCGTCGAGGGGCGCGAGGGCCGGGACGCCGTCGTCGCCGCCGGGCACGCCGCCGCGGCCGTCGACCGCGTCATCGGCCTGATCAAGGGCTCGGAGTTCAAGCGCCGCATGCCGCCCATCGCCAAGCTCTCGCCGCGATCGGTGAGCCACGATTTCCTCTATCCCTACGACTGGGGCAAGTAGGCGTGGCCGGCCGGTTGTACGTCGTCGGCACCCCCATCGGCAACCTCGAGGACATCACCCTGCGGGCCCTGCGCGTCCTGGGCGAGGTCGAGGCCATCGCCTGCGAGGACACCCGCCAGACGGTCAAGCTCCTCAACCGCTACGGCCTGCGCAAGCCGCTCATCAGCTACTTCCAGCCGAGGGAGGGGCGGCGCATCCCCGAGATCATCGGCCTGCTCGAGGCCGGCAAGGACGTCGCCCTGGTCTCCGACGCCGGGACGCCGGGCATCTCCGACCCGGGCTTCCCGCTCATCCGCGAGGCCCTCAAAAAGGGCCTGGCGGTGGTGCCCATACCGGGGCCGGCGGCGGTGACGGCGGCCCTGTCCGCGGCCGGCCTGCCGACCCACCGCTTCCTGTTCGCCGGCTTCCCGCCGCCCAAGGCGTCGGGGCTGAGCAAGCTTCTCGCGGAGCTGGCGGCGGAGAAGGCCACCCTGGTCTTCTACCTGCCGACCCGGCGGATACCGGACTTCCTGGCCGCGGCGGCCGAGATCCTGGGAAGCGGCCGCCGGATCGTCGTGGCCCGGGAGCTGACCAAGGTCCACGAGGAATTCCGCAGAGGGACGGCCGCGGAGCTGGCGGCGGCCCTCGGAGGCCGGGCCCTCAAGGGCGAAGCGACCATCCTGGTCGAGGGCGCGGATTAGCCCGAACGCCTTTATTTTGATTCATTTTCAATAACTTATGAATTAAGAAAATATTTTCCTAAATACTTGACAAAAGGCCGCTAAGATATTATATTGTTATCTCACTAAGATATAAAAACACGGAGGTAACCGATGGCTATTATCAGATGGGATCCCTATCGGGACATGGTCACCCTGAGGGACAGGATGAACCGGCTGTTCGAGGACATGGCGACCCAGAAGGGCGAGGACAAGGACCTCATGACCCATTCCTGGGCGCCCTCGGTCGACATCTACGAGACCGAGAACGAGGTCGTCCTCAGCGCCGAGATCCCCGGCGTCGAAGAGAAGGACGTCGAGATCAAGGTCGAGGACAACAACCTGACCCTGCGCGGCGAGCGCAAGTTCGAGAAGGAGACCAAGGAGGAGAACTACCACCGCATCGAGCGGTCCTACGGCTCCTTCTTCCGCTCCTTCGCCCTGCCGAGCTACATCGACCAGGACCGGATCGAGGCCGAGCACGAGAACGGCGTCCTCAAGATCCGCATGCCCAAGCGGGCCGAGCTCAAGCCCCGCAAGGTCAAGATCCTCAAGCCCATCGCGGCCCAGGCCGACAAGGCCAAGAAGTAACGCGCCACTTCCCCAGACAAGGCGGCTCCTCCCGGAGCCGCCTTTTTTTTATACGGCTTGGGCGAGAGTGACAGCCCGGACTTCGCGGGCCCCGGCCTCGACGAGAACGCGGGCGCATTCCCGCAGGGTCGCCCCGGTCGTGGTGACGTCGTCCACAAGGACAAGGACCTGGCCGGCGACGCGGTCCGCGCGCCGCACGGCGTAGGTCCGCCGGACGTTCCTCTCCCGTTCGGCGGCCTTCAGGCCCGCCTGGGCCGGAGCGTTGCGCGTCTTGACCAGGACGCCGTCGAGGACGGCGAGGCCCCGGAGCCGGCCCAGCTCGGAGGCCAGGAGACGGGATTGATTGAAGCCCCGCTCCCGGCGGCGGGCCGGGTGCAGGGGCACGGGGACGAGGGCGTCGGCGCCGGCCCACAGCCGGCCGTCGGTCCCCAGGCAGCCGTCCGCGTAGCGGGCCAGGGGCCGGCCGAGCGGCGCGTACCGGCGGTACTTGAAGAGCAGGATGACCTCCTTCAGGGTCCCGCCGTAGAGGCCGCAGGAGCGGTGGACGGCGTAGGCCGGCTCCCTCTCGAGGCAGCGGCCGCAGACGGGCTCGGCGCCCGCCGTGTCGAGGAAACGGCCGCAGCGGACGCAGGCCGGCCCGGTCCGCGGCTCGAGCCGGCCCAGGCAGCCGCCGCAGACGATCCTCTCCCCGGGCGTGTCGAGCGGTTCGCGGCAGAGGCGGCAGAAGGACGGGAAGAGGAGGAGTTCGGCCAGCTTGGCCAGGGCCGAGGCCCGGGCCCGGAAGGGCCCGTTCACGGCTCGTTCTGTTCTCGCTCGGCCTTCTCCTGGCAATCGATGCAGGTGGGCGTCCAGGGGATGGCGACGATGCGCTTGGCGCCGATCTCCTTGCCGCAGGTCTGGCAGACGCCGAACTCGCCGTGCTCGAGGCGCCGCAGGGCCTCGTCGATGAGCAGGAGCGTCTCGCGCTCGCCGTCGGTCAGGCTGAGCAGGAATTCCTTGGTGTAGGAGGTCTCGGCCTTGTCGACGAGATCCTGGGCTACGTTGGACTCCATCTCCTTGCTCTCGGTGATGGTGTCGGTCAGCTTACGGATGATGCCCTCCTTCTTGGCGGCGAGCAGCTTCCGGAACTCGTCCTTTTCCTTCTTGTTCAGCTTCTTGGCCATCGGCAATCCCTTCATTTGGCGTAGTGCCGGCCCCCGATGATGGTCAGGGCCCGGTAGACCTGCTCGAGCAGGAGAACGCGGGCGAGCTCGTGCGAGAACGTCATCCGCGAGAGCGATAACCTCATGTCCGCCCCCTCCAGGACCGCGTCCGCGAGGCCCAGGAAGCCGCCGACCGCGAAGACCACCGGCCGGCCGGACTCCCGCCCGCGGGCGCCGAGGAAACGGGCGAACTCATCGGACGTCATCTCCTTGCCGCGGTCGTCGAGACAGATCAGGTAGGCGCCGTCGAGGTGCTTCCCGAAGGAGGCGGCCTCGAGATCCTTGATGCGCCCGGCCTGGCTCTCGTCGATCCCGCGGGCCTGGCGCGTTTCGACGATCTCGCAGGACGCGAACGGCCGGATGCGCGCCTGGTAGAAGCCCACCAACCCCCGTAACTCGGGACTCTTCGTCCGGCCGGGCCAAAGGAATTTCAACCTCATCGCCGAAAACGCCCTCAAACAATAGCGATTCGACCCCGGCTTGTCAACCCCTCGGGGCGCTCCCGCGGGGGCCCCCGGGCGGGGGAACAAGGCCGGGGCCGGCGGCGGGCCTAGAAATCGACCCGGGGCGCGTCGCCCCAGAGCTTCTCCAGGGCGTAGTGCTCCCGCGCCGCCCGGGAGAAGACGTGGACGACCAGGGAGCCGTAGTCGAGGAGGACCCACTCGGCCGACTCGCGGCCCTCGACGCTCAGGGGCCGGAGGCCGGCCGGTTTGAGGGCGGCCTCGACGGCCTCGGCCACGGCCGCGTTCTGGCGGGACGAGTTGCCGTTCGTGACCAGGAAGAAGTCCGTGAACGACGACAGCTCCCGGAGGTCGAGGACGCAGAGGTCCTCGGCCTTGCGGGCCAGGCAGGCCTCGACGGCCAGGCGGACCGGCGCGGGCAGGCTTCTCTTGGTGAACCGTTTTTTCTTCTCTTCGGCCATGGCTCCTATCGACCTCGGTAAAGTTGGCGTTCACGGATGTAGGCGGCCACGGCCGGGGGCACGAGGCCGTCGATGGACCGGCCGCTCCGGACCCTGGCCCGGACGGCCGTGGACGAGACGTCCAGGGCCCGGATGGGCAGGAGGATGACGCGCGGAAGCCGCGGCGCCCCGCCCGCCAGGCTCCCGGGGGACGCGAGCGGCCCGATGGCCCTTCCCAGCCTCCCGCCGAGGACGCCCCGGGCCCGCCCGAGGTCGTACCCCGGCCGGCCCGTGACGATGAACCCGCACTCCGCGAGGACCTTCTCGTACTCGCGCCAGGTCCCGATCTCGAGGAAGGCGTCGACGCCCAGGATGAAGAACAGGCGGGCCCGCGGATAGAGGGCCTTGACCTTCCGCAGGGTCAGGATGGAGTACGAGGTGCCGCGGTCCTCGACCTCGATGGCCGAGGCCTCGAAT
This sequence comes from Candidatus Aminicenantota bacterium, assembly GCA_017999365.1. Taxonomy (GTDB): domain Bacteria; phylum Acidobacteriota; class Aminicenantia; order Aminicenantales; family Saccharicenantaceae; genus RBG-16-66-30. The sequence goes on along the minus strand of JAGNLW010000006.1, from coordinate 137,340 downwards.
CCCTTCCGGCGGCGGCAGGCCAGCTCGACCATCCTCAGGCGGTCGGCGGCCGGCGCCGCGGCGCCCCGGGCCTTGTGCGGCGGAAGGTAGGAAGGGATGAACAGGATGCGGTCCAGGCCCGTCCGGCGGCGGACCTCGGCGGCGGCCCGGAGGTGGCCGAGGTGGAAAGGATCGAAGGTCCCGCCGAACAGCCCGATCGTCTCCATCAGTCCCCGCCCCCCGGTCCCTTGGCGGCCACCACGTTCGCCGCCGCCTCCTCGGCCAAGCGGTCGAGGGCCGCGGCCAGGGCCCCGACGAGCGGCCGGAGCCCCTCGCGCTTGAGGGCCGAGACGGCGAAGAAGGGCAGCTTCCTGCGGGCGGCCATCCGCTTGAGCCGGTCCAGGCGGGACCGGTCCCCGGCCAGGAGATCGACCTTGTTGGCCACCACGAACTGGGGCCGGGCGGCCACCTCGGGCGAGAACGCCTCCAGCTCCTTCATGATGATCCGGTAGTCGTCGAGGGGGTCGCGCCCGGAGTAAGGCGAGACGTCGACGATGTGGACGAGGACCTTGGTCCGCTCGATGTGCCGGAGGAAGCGGATGCCCAGTCCCTGGCCGAGGTGGGCGCCCTCGATGAGGCCGGGGATGTCGGCGACGACAAAGCTGCGGTACTCCCCGAGGTCGACGACGCCGAGGTTGGGGGTCAGAGTCGTGAACGGGTAGTCGGCGATGACCGGCCGGGCCGCGGAGACGCGCGAGATGAAGGTCGATTTACCGGCGTTGGGAAAGCCGACCAATCCGACGTCGGCGATGAGCTTGAGCTCGAGGAAGATCTCCTTTTCCTCGCCGGGCCGGCCGGGCTGCCACTCGCGCGGCGTCTGGTGGGTCGAGGTCGCGTAGGAGGCGTTGCCGCGACCGCCCTTGCCGCCCCGCGCGGCCAGGCCCTCCTGGCCGTGGCGGACGAGGTCGAACAGGACGGCCCCGCCGTCCTTCTCGCGGACGACGGTGCCGACGGGGACGGTCAGACGGACGTCGAGGCCCCGCTTGCCCTGGCGGTTGCCGCCCTCGCCGGGCGCGCCGTTCTTGGCTTTCTGGATGGGGTGGAAGCGGAACCAGGCCAGGGAACTGACGTTCTGGTCGGCGACGAACGAGATGGAGCCGCCGTCGCCGCCGCGTCCGCCGTCCGGGCCGCCCTTGGGGACCTTGGCCTCGCGGCGGAAGCTGACGCAGCCGTCGCCGCCGCGGCCGGCCTTGAGGGTGACGGTGACCTGATCGACGAACAACGGAGGGCGGGCTCCTCCTCAGGCGGGCAGGACGGAGACGACCTTCCCCTTGCGGCCCTTTTCGGCGAACGCGACGGTCCCCGTGACCAGGGCGAAGAGGGTGTCGTCCTTGGCCCGGCCGACGTTCAGGCCGGGCTTGATGGGCGTGCCCCGCTGGCGGATGATGATCGATCCGGCGTTGATCTTCTGGCCGCCATGGCGCTTGACGCCGAGCCTCTTCCCCGCGCTGTCGCGTCCGTTCTTTCCGGCTCCGCCGGCTTTCTTATGGGCCATGGCTTACTCCTTGGTCGTTTTCTTCTTCGGGGCGACCGGCTTCGCGGCGGCCTTGGGGGCGGGTTTCTTGGCGGCCGGCTTGGCCTTGCCCTTGGCGGGCGCGGCGGCCGGGGCCGGCGCGGGGGCGGCCTTCTTGGGCTTGGGGGCCGGGGCGGGCGTCTCGACCGGGGCCGGCTTCTCCTCGGCCAGGTCGGCGGCCGTGATGGTCGTCCGGTCGGGGGTGATCCGGGTGATGCGGACCTTGGTCAGCTGCTGCCGGTGGCCCTTGGTCCGGCGGTACTGTTTCCTTCTCTTCTTCTTGAAAACGAGGACCTTCTCGTCCTTGAAGTTCTCGAGGACGAGGCCGAGGACCATGGCGTCGTCGAGGACGGGGGTGCCGACGAGGACCTTGTCGCCGTCCTCGATGAGCAGGACGCGGTCGAAGTGGGCCTTGCGGCCGGGCTCGAGGGCCAGCTTCTCGACGGACAGGACGTCCCCTTCCTTGACGCGGTACTGCTTGCCGCCGGTCAGGATCACTGCGTACATGGTGGCCTACCCTTCGGAAAAGATAAAAAAATGGAACGATAAATTTAGCATAGGGGAGGCCGGAAGTCAAATGGCCGGCCCGGGGAGACCCGCGGACCGGGCCGGTGGAATTCGGGGCGGTTGGGAATTCGGGACATGACCCTTTTCTCTTGAAAAGGGATCGTGTCCCGAGAATTCCCTGTGGCCCCGAATTCCAGAGGCCTGGCGGCCTTGACAGGCGGGGGCCGTTTCTCTACGCTTGACTCGCTTTTCGGGCGGTTAGCTCAGCGGTAGAGCGTCGGTTTTACAAGCCGAGGGTGGCAGGTTCGACCCCTGCACCGCCCATCCCGGAGCTCGCGAAGCGAGCGGAGGAGGCAGAACTCCAGCTGAGCGACTCGAAGCTGGAGTTCTGCGAAATATCTTAAATAGGTGTTTTCCGGCTCTTCCGCGCAGCGGGCGGAGGAGGCAGAAACCCGGCGGAGATACGCGTAGCCGGGTTTCTGCGAAATATCGGAATCAAGGTGTTTTCTTGGATTTAAACGCGCAGCGGGCGGAGGAGGCAGAACTCCAGCTGAGCGACTCGAAGCTGGAGTTCTGCGAAATATCTTCAGCGATCTCCGGGCCGCGAGAAGGGAAGCGCCCCCGACGGGATTCGAACCCGTGTTGCCGCCTTGAAAGGGCAGTGTCCTGGGCCTCTAGACGACAGGGGCGGGACGACGTGAGCCGTGCTGGATTCGAACCAGCGACACCCGGCTTAAAAGGCCGGTGCTCTACCGCTGAGCTAACGGCCCGGAAAAAAGCCTATTATAGTGAGGCGGGGAAAAGAGTCAAATCGCGGCGGAGAGAAAGGCCCGAGCCCCTCAGGCGAGGGGCTCGAACCGGATGATGACCCAACGGCCGCGGTGCGGGATCTTGTTGGCCTCGTCGCGGAGCAGGTACTGTTTCATCTCGAGCCGGTAGTTCTTGGTCGCGCCGGCCCGGTTGGTGACGGCGATCTCGACGATCTTGGAGTGGACGTCGCCGACGAGCTCGCGGACGGTCGGCAGCTCGCGGGCGCCGAGGGAGAACATCGTCATCTCCTCCTCGGCGGCGGCGGCGGTCTTCGCGGCGTTGTAGACCCGCTTGAGCTCCTGCATCTTGGCGTTCTCGGCTTCGTACTTGGCCTGGAGCTCATTGACCTGCTTCTTGAGGGCGGCCTTGGCGGAAGCCGACCGGGTCGTGTCCATCTCGAACTGGGCGTCCTTGACGGCCGTGTCGGCGTCGATGGTCGGGCCGATCTGGGCGTCCTGGGCCTTCTTGGCCTCGATCTCGGCGGCGTTCAGCTGGGGCAGAGAGGCGGGCTCGATCTTCTCTTCGCCGATGCTGACGATCTTCCAAGAGCCGAGCTCGGGCTGGAAGGGCTCGAGGGCCATGCTCGACATCGTGTCGTTGTCGTTCATGGTCACGGCGTTGAAGTATTTCTTCAACAGCGTCTTCTCGGGCGCCGACGTGCATCCCTGGATGACGAAGAATGCGAGGAAAACACCGAGGACGATCAGTGTCTTTTTCCGCATGATACCTCCTGTCTGTTCTGTTCCGAGACTTCTCTGGGGGAATGATAACTTGTTCCACGGGGCAAAATCAAGCCCTTTTCTGCCGGGGCCCGGCGGGCCGTTCCCAACTCCCATTTTTTGTGTTACACTAGCCGCCTTTTAGATCTCCATACCGGGGTTCGCCATGACACACGACAAAGACGTCATCGCCCGCCAGCCCAAGGACCCGGCCGTCCTGCTCGACGCCCTCCGGGAGGTCCAGGCCGCCTCCGGCCGCGTCTCCGACGAAGCCGTCGCCCGGATCGCCGCCCGCCTCGGGCTGTCCGAGACCGAGGTCCGCGGCGCGGCCACGTTCTACCACTTCTTCTCCCTGGCGCCGCGGGGGGCTTCGACCGTCTACCTCAACGACTCCGTCACCTCGCGCATGAAGGGCCGGGCCGCGGTGGCCGCGGCCCTCGAGGCCGAGGCCGGCTGCCGCTTCGGGGAGGTCTCCCCTGACGGCCGGATCGGGCTCTTCCCGACCTCGTGCGTCGGCATGAACGACCAGGAGCCGGCGGCCCTCGTCGACGGCGTCGTCTTCACCTCCCTGACCCCGGACCGGGCCCGGGCCCTCGTCCGCGGCCTGCGGGCCGGGACGCCGGCCGCCTCCCTGGCCGAACCGCTCGGCGACGGGGAGAACGGGTCGGACCTCGTCCGGGCCATGGTCGTCAACAACATCCGCCGGCGCGGCCCGGTCCTGTTCGGCGCCCACGAGAGGGGCGCGGCCGTCCGCAAGGCCGTGGCCCTGAAGCCCGAGCAGGTCATCGACGAGATCAAGAGGTCCGGCCTCCTCGGCCGCGGCGGGGCCGGCTTCCCGACCGGGCTCAAGTGGGAGTTCTGCCGGCGCGAGAACGCCCCCGAGCACTACGTCGTTTGCAACGCCGACGAGGGCGAGCCCGGGACCTTCAAGGACCGGGTCATCCTGACCGAGCTGGCGCCCCTGCTCTTCGAGGGCATGACGGTCGCCGGCTACGCCGTCGGGGCCAAGCTCGGCGTCCTCTATTTGCGGGCCGAGTACGCCTACTTGCGGGCCCACCTCGAGGCCGTCCTGGCGGGTCTCCGCAAGGACGGGCTCCTCGGCCGCGGCGTCGCCGGCGCCAAGGGCTTCGATTTCGACATCGAGATCAAGTCGGGCGCCGGGGCCTACATCTGCGGCGAGGAATCCGCCCTCATCGAGTCGGCCGAGGGCAAGCGCGGCGAGCCGCGCGACCGGCCGCCCTTCCCCGTCTCGGTCGGCTACCGCGGCCGGCCGACGACGGTCAACAACGTCGAGACCCTGGCCACGGCGGCCCGGGTCCTGGCCGAGGGCGCGGCCTGGTTCAAAGCCATGGGCACGGTCCAGTCGGCCGGCACCAAGCTCCTGAGCGTGTCGGGCGACTGCGAGCGGCCGGGCGTCTACGAGGTCGCCTACGGGCTGACCCTGGCCGAACTGCTCGAGATGGCCGGCGGCGCCGGGGCCCAGGCCGTCCAGGTCGGCGGTCCGTCCGGGACCTGCGTCGCCCCCGACGGCTTCGGCCGCAGGATCTGCTTCTCCGACCTGGCCACGGGCGGCTCGGTCATCGTCTTCGGCCCCGGGCGCGATCTGCTCGAGGTCGTCGCCAACTTCATGGACTTCTTCGTCGACGAGTCCTGCGGCTACTGCGTCCCCTGCCGGGCCGGGAACGTCCTGCTCAGGAAGAAGTTCGAGAAGGTCGCCGCGGGCCACGGCACGGAGGGCGACCTCCGCGACCTCGAGGCCTGGGGCAAGCTGGTCAAGGCGACCAGCCGCTGCGGCCTCGGCCAGACCTCGCCGAACCCCATCCTGACGACCCTGAAGGGCTTTCCCCACCTGTACGAAGCCAAGGTCCGCAAGGGCGAGGATTTCGTCCCCGAATTCGACCTCGCCGAAGCCATCCGCGACGGCTGCGAGGCGGCCGACCGGCCCCCCCTCGGCCCGGAGGATCCCCATGAGTGACATCCATTTCACCATCGACGGCAAGCCCTGCGTCGCCCGGCCGGGGCAGACCATCGTCGAGGCGGCCCTCGCCAACGGCGTCTGGATCCCCGTCCTCTGCCGCTTCGAGGGCCTCAAGCCCGCCGGCAGCTGCCGCATCTGCACCGTCCGGGTGGCCGGCCGCTTCATGGCAGCCTGCACCCAGCCCGTGACCGAGGGCATGGCCGTCGAGAACGAGGTCGCCGACCTCGAGGACATGCGCAAGGCCCTGGTCGAGATGCTCTTCGTCGAGGGCAACCACTTCTGCCCCTCGTGCGAGAAGAGCGGCAACTGCGAGCTCCAGGCCCTCGGTTACCGCTACCGGCTGACGGCGCCCCGCTTCCCCTACCTGTGGCCCGGCCGGGCCATCGACGCCGGGTCCCCCTTCCTCATGCTCGAGCACAACCGCTGCATCCAGTGCCGGCGCTGCGTCCAGGCCGTCAAGGCCAAGGACGGCCGCAAGGTCTTCGCCGCGGTCGAGCGGGGCGGCCGCGTCTCCATCGAGGTCGACGGCAAGCTGGCCGCCAAGCTCTCCGAGGAGGAGGCCCGCAAGGCCATGGAGCTCTGCCCGGTCGGGGCCATCATCAAGAAGCGGACGGGCTTCGCCGTGCCCATCGGGAAGCGCAAGTACGACCACGCCCCCATCGGCTCCGAGGCCGGCAAAGGGGCCGGGAGGTAGAGCCATGAGCAAGCCCGTCGTCGCCACCGCGTCCCTGGCCGGCTGCTTCGGCTGCCACATGTCCATCCTCGACATTGACGAGCGCATCCTGAAGCTCGTCGAGCTGGTCGAGTTCAACAAATCGCCCATCGACGACATCAAGACCTTCACCAAGCCCGTCGACATCGGGCTCATCGAGGGCGGCTGCTGCAACAGCGAGAACGTCCACGTGCTGCGCGACTTTCGCAAAAACTGCAAGATCCTCGTCTCGCTCGGCGAGTGCGCCATCATGGGCGGCCTGCCGGCCCTGCGCAACAGCATCCCCCTGAAGGAGTGCCTGGAGGAGGCCTACCTCAACTCCCCGACGGTCGATCCCGAGGACCGCCTCATCCCCAACGACGAGGACCTGCCGATCATCCTGGACAAGGTCTACCCCTGCCACGAGATCGTCAAGATCGACGCCTTCCTGCCGGGCTGCCCGCCCTCGGCCGACCTCATCTGGGAGGCCGTGACCGCCCTCGTCGAGGGCCGCCCGATGAACCTGACCTACGACCTCATCAAATTCGACTAAGGATTCTCCCCATGGGTCAAAAGATCACCATCGAGCCCGTCACCCGGGTCGAAGGCCACGGCAAGGTCACCATCCGGCTCGACGACGCCGGCCGGGTCACCCAGTCCCGGTTCCACATCGTCGAGTTCCGCGGCTTCGAGCGCTTCGTCCAGGGCCGCCCCTATTGGGAGGCCCCGGTCCTCGTCCAGCGGCTGTGCGGCATCTGCCCGGTCAGCCACCACCTGGCCGCGGCCAAGGCCATGGACGTCGTCGTCGGGGCCGGCCCGGGCAAGATCCCGGCCACGGCCGAGAAGATGCGCCGGCTCATGCACTACGGCCAGATGCTGCAGTCCCACGCCCTTCACTTCTTCCACCTCTGCTCGCCCGACTTCCTGCTGGGCATGGACGCCGACCCGGCCGTGCGCAACGTCATCGGCGTCATCGGCCTGGACAAGGAGCTGGCCACCCGGGCCGTCCTGCTGCGCAAGTTCGGCCAGGAGGTCATCCTGGCCACGGCCGGCAAGAAGATCCACGGCACGGGGGCCGTCCCCGGCGGCATCAACAAGAGCCTCGAGACGGCGGACCGCGACCGCTTCCTCAAGGGCGCCGCGCCCCTCAACATCGACACGATGATCGCCTGGGCCGCGGACGCGCTCGAGCTGTTCAAGGGCTACCAGCGCAAGAACAAGGACGTCGTCGACGGCTTCGCCGCCTTCCCGTCCAACCACCTCAGCCTGGTCCGCAAGGACGGGGCCCTCGACTTCTACCACGGCGTCCTCCGGGCCGTCGACGCCGAGGGCCGCAAGGTCCTCGACGACGTCGACTACGCGGACTACCTCGAGCACATCGGCGAGGAGACGCGGTCCTGGAGCTACATGAAGTTCCCCTACCTCCGCTCCCTGGGCAAGGCCGACGGCTGGTACCGGGTCGGGCCGCTGGCCCGCCTCAACACCTGCGACTACGTCCCGTCGCCCCTGGCCCAGAAGGAGTTCGAGATCTACAAGGCCTACACCGACGGCAAGCCCAACAACATGTCCCTGCACACCCACTGGGCCCGCCTCATCGAGCTCCTCCATGCGGCCGAGGTCATCAAGGAGCTCCTGCTCGACAACGACATCCAGGGGGCCAAGCTCGTCAAGACCGGCAAGCGCGTCCCCGAGGGCGTCGGCCTGGTCGAGGCGCCGCGGGGCACGCTCTTCCACCACTACCGCGTCGCCGACGACGACCGCATCACCATGGCCAATCTGATCGTCTCGACGACCAACAACAACGAGCCCATGAACCGGGCCGTCCACTGGGTCGCCATGAATATGCTGTCGGAGAAGCCCGAGATCACGGAGGGCATGCTCAACCGGGTCGAGGTGGCCATCCGGGCCTACGACCCCTGCCTGAGCTGCGCCACGCACGCCGTCGGGCACATGCCGCTCGAGGTCACCCTCCTCGACGCCCGGGGCCGCGTCCTCCAGAGGAAGGTCCGCTGATCGCCAAGACCGCGCGCAAGCCCACGGCCCTCGTCCTGGGCATCGGCAACCCGGGCCGCCGCGACGACGGCCTGGGCGCCGCGCTCGTCGCCCGGCTGGCCCGGCGCCGCCTGCGGGGCGTCGCCTGCGACGCCGACTACCAGCTCAACGTCGAGAACGCCCTGGACTGCGCGGCTTACGACCTGGTCGTCTTCGTCGACGCCGCCCGCGGCCTGCGGCGGCCGTTCGCGTTCGGTCCGGTCCGGCCGGCCGCGTCCCTGCCGGCCATGAGCCACGCCCTGACGCCGGGGGCCGTCCTGGCCGTCGCGGCGGACCTCTACGGCAAGAGGCCGGACGCCCGCCTGCTGGCCGTCCGCGGCCACAGCTTCGCCGTCGGCGAGGGGCTGACGGCGAGGGCCGAGGCCGACCTGGAGCGGGCCCTGGACTTCCTCGTCGCCTTCCTGAAGGGAGACCGCCGATGACCGTCAAGACGATCGAGGTCGCCGCCGACGTCCTGGCCACGAACAAGCGGGCCGCGGCGGCCATCCGGGCCGAGCTGCGGGCCCGGGGCATCCTGGGCGTCAACCTCCTGAGCTCCCCGGGGTCGGGCAAGACGACCCTGCTCGAGGCCCTGGCCGACCGCTTCCGCGGCCGCCGCCGCATGGCCGTCATCGAGGGCGACATCGAGACCGAGCGCGACGCCGAGCGCGTCCGGGCCAAGGGCGTCCCGGCCTGGCAGATCACGACCGGCGGGGCCTGCCACCTCGAGGCCAAGATGATCGGCAAGGTCATCGGCGAGGTCCCGGCCGAGATCGACTTCCTGTTCGTCGAAAACGTCGGCAACCTCGTCTGCCCGGCCGGCTACGACCTCGGCGAGGAGCTGCGCCTGGTCCTGCTGTCGGCGCCCGAGGGCGACGACAAGCCGGCCAAGTACCCCCAGGCCTTCCTGTCCGCCGACGCCCTGGTCCTGACCAAGACCGACCTCCTGCCCTACCTGCCCTTCGACCCGGACCGGGCCGCGGCCGAAGCCCGGTCCATCAAGCCCTCGCTCGAGGTCTTCCGCGTTTCGGCCCTGCGCGGCGACGGCGTCGACGGCCTGGCCGAGTGGCTCGACGCGGCCCTGGCGCGACTGAGGTCCGGCCGTGCATGAGCTGTCCCTCGTCGCGTCCGTCTTCGAGGTCGTCGAAGCCAAGGTCCGCGAGCACGGCGCCCGGAGGGTGACCCGGGTCGTCCTCGAGGTCGGCGTTCTCGCCGGCGTCGTGCCGGACCTCCTGGAGACGGCCTTCGACTCCTATAAGAAAGGTACGCCGGCCGAAGACGCCCGGCTCGAGGTCGTGCCCGTCGCCGTCCGGCTGCGCTGCCCCGACTGCGGCGGCGCGACGGTCCGCGAGGAGACGGATTTCTCCTGCGCCGCCTGCGGCTCGCGCCGCGTCGAGATCGTCGCCGGCCGCGACCTCGTCGTCCGGACCATCGATCTCGAAACTTGACAAGCCCGAATTCGTTCTGTTATAAATCCCGCATTAATTTGGTCTGACGATCTCCTGGCTAGGTTTCAAGGAGATTTGGATTTTTATAGACCATAGCCGTCCGACCCCGAGGCCGGCGAAGGGCCCCGAAGCCCATCCCGCCTCCGCGCGGACTTCCTCGCCCGGACGCTCCTCCCGCCAGGCCCCGCGGCCGCGACCCTTTCCCGCCCGCCCGCCCGCATCGCCAACGCCCGCATTGGAGGGATGACGTGGACTACGACGCCGCTAAAGTCAAGGACCTCATCGCCAAGCACCAGGGGCTGCAGAAGAACCTCATCGCCCTCCTCCTCGACATCCAGGAATGCTTCAACTACCTCCCGGCCGACGCCCTGCGGCAGGTGGCCAAGGGCCTGGACATGCCGCTCATCGACGTCCTCGGCGTGGCCACCTTCTACCGGGCCTTCAGCCTGAAGCCCCGGGGCAAGCACACCTGCCTGGTCTGCCTGGGCACGGCCTGCCACGTCCGCGGCGGCCCCAAGATCCTCGAGGAGGTCGAGCGCCGGCTCGGCGTCCCGGCCGGCGAGAACACGCCGGACGGGCAGTTCACCCTGGAGACGGCGGCCTGCCTGGGCTGCTGCGCCATCGGGCCGGTCGTCGTCGTCGACGGGGAGTACCACGGCCACGCGACCGTCCGCCAGATCGGCCCGCTGCTGGCGCGCGCCGCCGCCCGCGGTCCCAAGCCGAAGCCGAAGCCCAAGCCCAAGGCCGCGTCGGGCAAGGCCCGCCGCCCGGCCCGGAAGAAATGACGGAAAGAGAGGCGATACCATGGCCGAACCGAAGAAGCTGCGCATCCAGGACCTGGCCAAGATCCGGGAGAAGACCAAGGCGATGATGACCATCCGGGAGGGCCAGGGCCGGGCCCGGGTGACCGTCCACATGGGGACCTGCGGCATCGCCGCCGGGGCCCGCGACATCATGGACGCCCTGCTCGGCGAGATCGCCAAGTCCAAGGCCTCGGACGTCGTCGTCACGACCTCCGGCTGCGCCGGGCTGTGCAACAAGGAGCCCATGGCCACGGTCGAGCTCAAGGACCAGCCCCCCGTCAAGTACGGGGACCTGACGCCCGCGAAGATGAAGAAGATCTTCGCCGAGCACGTCCTGGGCGGCAAGATGGTGGCCGAATACGTCCTGGGAGTCGGCAGCGAAACCTTGTACTGAGGGAGGCCCCGTGAAACAGTATCGAGCTCACCTTTTGGTCTGCGCCGGCACGGGCTGCGTCTCCGCCGGGTCCTTCCGCGTCAAGGAGGCCCTGGAGAAGGAGATCGCCAAGCGCCGCCTCCAGGACGAGGTCCAGGTCGTGGCCACGGGCTGCAACGGCTTCTGCGAGCGGGGGCCCATCGTCCTGGTCCAGCCGGACGGCATCTTCTACCAGCTGCTCAAGGCCGAGGACGTGCCCCGGCTGGTCGAGGAGCACCTCCTCAAGGGCCGGCCGGTCAAGAAGCTCATGTACGTCCCGCCGGCCGGCGACAAGCCGGTGCCGAAGATGAAGGACATCGAGTTCTTCAAGCACCAGCGGCTCATCGTCCTGCGCAACCGCGGCCGCATCGACCCGGAGAAGATCGAGGAGTACATCGCCTTCGACGGCTACGAGGCCCTGGGCAAGGCCCTGACGAAGATGACGCCCGAGGCCGTGCTGGCCGAGATCTCCGCCTCGGGCCTGAGGGGCCGTGGCGGGGCCGGCTTCCCGACGGGCCGGAAGTGGGCCGCCTGCGCCGCCCAAAAGGGGACGCCGAAGTACCTCATCTGCAACGGCGACGAGGGCGACCCCGGCGCTTTCATGGACCGCTCCGTCCTCGAGGCCGACCCCCACGCCGTCCTCGAGGGCATGGCCATCGGGGCCCGGGCCATCGGCGCGTCCAAAGGCTTCGTCTACATCCGCCACGAGTACCCCCTGGCCATCAAGCGCATCCAGATCGCCATCGAGCAGGCCCGGGCCTACGGCCTGCTGGGGAAGGACATCCTGGGCACGGGCTTCGACTTCGACCTGGAGATCGTCCAGGGCGCCGGGGCCTTCGTCTCCGGCGAGGAGACGGCCCTGATCGCCTCGGTCGAGGGCTCGATCGCCATGCCCCGCCAGCGGCCGCCCTACCCGGCCCGCAAGGGCCTGTGGGGCTCGCCCACGGTCATCAACAACGTCGAGACCTGGGCCACCGTCCCCAACATCGTCCGCCGGGGCGCGGCCTGGTTCTCGGCCCTGGGCACGGACACGAGCAAGGGGACCAAGATCTTCTCGCTCGTCGGCAAGATCGCCAACACGGGCCTGGTCGAGGTGCCCATGGGCATCTCGCTCCGGGAGATCATCTTCGGCGTCGGCGGCGGCATCCCCGGCGGCCGGGCCTTTAAGGCCGTCCAGATCGGCGGCCCCTCGGGAGGCTGCATCCCGGCTCCGCTCCTCGACCTGCCGGTCGACTACGAGAGCCTGACGGCCGCGGGGGCCATGATGGGCTCCGGCGGCATGATCGTCATGGACGACAAGACCTGCATGGTCGACCTGGCCAAGTACTTCCTGAACTTCCTGCGCGACGAGTCGTGCGGCAAGTGCGTCTCCTGCCGCGAGGGGACGCAGCGGATGTACGAGCTGGTCAGCAAGATCACCGACGGGCAGGGCACGATGGAGGACATCGCCCTGCTCGAGGAACTGGCCGTGGCCGTCAAGGACGCCTCGCTCTGCGGGCTGGGCCAGACGGCGGCCAACCCCGTCCTGTCGACCCTGCGCTATTTCCGGGCCGAGTACGAGAAGCACGTCGTCGACAAGCGCTGCCCGGCCATGGTCTGCAAGGAGATCGTCTCGGCCCCCTGCCAGTACATCTGCCCCATCGACCAGGAGGCCTCGAGCTACATCGGCCTGGTCGCCCACAAGCGCTACGAGGAGGCCTACCGGGTCATCCGCAAGGACAACCCCCTGCCCTCGGTCTGCGGCCGGGTCTGCAGCCGGGCCTGCGAGTCCGTCTGCCGGGCCGGGGAGATCGGCGAGCCCATCGCCATCCGGGCCCTCAAGCGCTTCGTCCTGGATTGGGCCCGGGAGAAGCGGCTGGGGCCGCCGGAGCGCTTCCCCGTGACGCGGACCGAGAAGGTGGCCATCATCGGGGCCGGGCCGGCCGGCCTGGCCGCCGGCCACGAGCTCATCAAGAACGGCTTCCCCGTCCGCGTCTTCGAGTCCCTGCCCGTCGCCGGCGGCATGCTCCGGGTGACCATCCCCGACCACCGGCTGCCCAAGGACCGGCTCCAGGACGACCTCGACTACCTGGCCGCCTGCGGCCTGAGCGTCAAGACCAACATGACCCTGGGCAAGGACTTCACCCTGGACGACCTGTTCCAGCAGGGCTACAAGGCCGTCTTCCTGGCCACGGGCGCCCACCGGCCCCTGGAGATGGGCGTGCCCGGCGAGGAGGCCGAAGGGGTCCTCCAGGCCCTCGAATACCTCAAGGACCACCACCTGGGCATCCCGGTGGCGCTCGGGAAGCGGGTCGTCGTCATCGGCGGCGGCAACTCGGCCGTCGACGCGGCCCGCGTCGCCTTCCGCGACAAGCGGGTCAAGGAGGCGACCATCCTCTACCGCCGGACGCGCCGCGAGATGCCGGCCTACCCCGAGGAGATCGAGGCCGGCCTCGAGGAGGGCGTCAAGATCGAGTACCTGACCGCGCCCGTGCGGGTGCGGACCCAGGACGGCAAGGTCGTCGGCGTCGAGTGCATCCGCATGAAGCTCGGCGAGAAGGACGCCAGCGGCCGGGCCCGGCCGGTGCCCGTCCCGGGATCGGAGTTCCAGGTCCCGGCCGACACCCTCATCCTGGCCGTCAGCGAGCGGGCCTACACGCCCTACCTCAAGGACAGCGACGGCCTGACCCTGTCGCCGGAGTGGGGCACGATCATCGTCGATCCGGCCAGCATGGCCACGACCCGGCCCGGCGTCTTCGCCGGCGGCGACGTCGTCTCGGGCCCGAGCAGCGTCGTCGAGGCCATGGCCGCCGGCAAGACGGCCGCCCGGGCCATCCACAACTACCTCGACGGCCGGCCCCTGGCCCGCGTCCCCGGGGTCACCCGGCCGGCCTGCTACGTCGAGCCCGTCACGCTGACGGAGGCGGAGGCGGCCAACACGAAGAGGTCCAAGATGCCCCACCTGGCCCCGGGCAAGAGGCGCTCGGGGCACGAGGAGATCGAGCTCGGCTTCACCAGGGAGCTGGCCCTCAAGGAGGCCCGGCGCTGCCTGCGCTGCGAGCTCGAGACGCGGGACGCCAAAAAAGCCATGGGACGTGACACATGATGGAACTCATCCTGAACGGGCTCAAGGTCCAGGCCGAGGAGGGCTGGACGCTCCTCGAGACGGCCCAGTTCTACGGACTGGCCATCCCGACCCTCTGCCACCACGAGGGGCTCTCGGAGTTCGGCGGCTGCCGGCTCTGCCTGGTCGAGATCGGGGAGCCCCCCAAGTCGAAGCTGGTGACCTCCTGCACCTACCCGGCCGAGCCGGGGCTCGTCGTGAGGACGGACTCGGACCGCGTCTGGAAGGCGCGGCGGATGATGATCGAGCTCATGCTCTCCGTCGCGCCGGGGTCCAAGGTCCTCCAGGACCTGGCCTCGAAGTTCGGGGTCACGGCGGTCCGCTTCACGCCCCGCAACGAGGAGTGCATCCTGTGCGGCCTGTGCACGCGCATCTGCGCCGAGCAGATGGACGCCCGGGCCATCGGCTTCGAGCAGCGGGGCTTCAAGCGGGAGATCACGACGCCGTTCGACATGCGTTCGGAGGTCTGCCGGCTGTGCGGGGCCTGCATGTATATCTGCCCCGCCTGCCAGCTCCGCTGCCAGGGGCCCCAGGCCGACACGGCCCTGTGCAACGGCTGCCTGACCATGGAACCGACCTGCCTGGAGCATTACGACGATCTCCAGTGCTGGATGTACGACGCGGGCCGCTGCGGCACCTGCGTCCGGGACAAGAAATCCTAAGCCGGAAGACCATCAAGGAGGTAACGATATGCCGACCATGACCAAGCTCAACAGAAGCGCCGCCACCCTGACCAAGAACCGGACGGAGGGCTCGATCAGTCCCTTCAGCGGGATGTGCGTGACCTGCGTCGACGGGTGCGTCGGGATGTGCGAGATCGGAAAATCCGCCTACCGGGGCCACGAGGTCCTCTACCCGCAGCCGTTCGGCATCATCACCGCGGCCTGCGAGAAGGACTACCCCATCGACCTGTCCCACTTCAGCATCATGGGCACGGCCAAGGGGGCCTACGGCGCCCCGGCCGACAGCGACAAGGCCACTTTCGAGAAGGTCACGACGGAGACCGCCATCGGGGCCAAGAAGGACCTCAAGCTCAAGCTGCCCTTCGTCATCTCGGGCATGGGCTCGACCAACATCGCCAAGCAGAACTGGGCCGGGCTCGGGGGCGGGGCGGCCGTCTCCGGCGTCATCCTGACGATCGGCGAGAACGTCTGCGGCATGGACGACGAGACCGAGCTCAAGAACGGCAAGGTCGTCCGCTCGCCCGACATGGAGTTCCGCATCAAGTCCTTCCGCGACTGGCAGGAGCCCGGCTACGGCGACGTCGTCGTCCAGGCCAACGTCGAGGACACCCGCCTCGGCGTCCAGGAGTACACGATCCAGAAGCTGGGCATCGAGACCGTCGAGCTCAAGTGGGGCCAGGGGGCCAAGGACATCGGCGGCGAGGTCAAGCTCAAGACCGTCAAGAAGGCCCAGGCCCTCAAGAAGAAGGGCTACATCGTCCTGCCCGACCCCGACAACCCGAAGGTCATCGAGGCCTTCGAGAAGGGCTCGTTCAAGGAGTTCGAGCGCCACTCCCGCATGGGCATGGTCGACGAGGGCGACTTCATGGCCCGCGTCGCGGAGCTGCGCAAGGCCGGGGCCAAGCGGGTCTTCCTCAAGACGGGCGCCTACCGGCCGGCCGACCTGGCCCGGGCCGTCAAGTTCGCCTCCAAGGCCAAGCTCGACCTCCTGACCGTCGACGGCGCCGGCGGCGGCACGGGCATGAGCCCCTGGCGGATGATGAACGAGTGGGGCATCCCGGCCGTCGAGATCTGGTCGCTGACCTGGAAGTTCGCCGACCAGCTGGCCAAGCAGGGCGAGTACGTCCCCGACCTGGCCTTCGCCGGCGGCATCACCTTCGAGGACCAGATCTTCAAGGCCCTGTCCCTCGGCGCCCCCTACGTCAAGCTCGTCGGCATGGCCCGCTCGCCCATGGCCGCGGCCATGGTCGGCAAGACCATCGGCGGCCGCATCGCCGACAACCAGATCCCCGTCTACGTCGAGCGCTTCGGCAACTCGCGCGAGGAGATCTTCGTCACCGCCCCCGAGCTCAAGCACCGCTTCGGCGACCGCTTCAAGGACCTGCCGGCCGGAGCCATCGGCGTCTACACCTACTTCGAGCGCCTGAGCCAGGGGCTGCGGCAGCTGATGGCCGGCGCCCGCAAGTTCAACCTGAGCTACATCGGCCGCGACGACATCGCCGCCATCACCAAGGAAGCGGCCGACATCAGCGACATCCCGTTCATCACGGACGTCGACAAGGCCGAGGTCCAGAAGATCCTCAAGGCCAAGTAAGCGCTTTTGCGGCCAAGCGACCTCCCACGGGGGGACGGGCGGAGGCCCGTCCCCCCCTTTTTCTTCCCGGGCCCCACGGCCCGGATCCGACCCGTTTTCATTTGCCTCCCGTTCCATATATAATGGGAACATCCCGGCAGTCGCGGTCCGGCGGGAGGTCCCGATGATCGTTCTCAAGGACGTTCTGGCCCTTCTCGACGGCGAGCTCCTGACCCCGGGCACCGATCCCGGGGCCGCCTTCCGCAAGGTCTTCGCCTCCGACCTCATGAGCGACGTCCTGGCCTCGGCCGAGCCGGGCTCGCTCCTGCTCACCGGCCTGGCCAATTCCCACGTCGTCAGCACCTGCCGGGTGGCCGACGTGGCCGGCGTCGTCTTCGTCCAGGGCAAGCGGCCCGCGCCGGCGGTCGTCGAGGAGGCCCGGGCCAAGGGGCTGCCGCTCGTCTCCACGAAGATGACCATGTTCGAGGCCTGCGCCCGGTTCGCCGGTCTCGTCGAGGACGGGGGCCATGGGCGAGGCTGAGTCCGTCTACCGCAAGGAGTTCCCCGTCCGGGGCGGCGATTTCGCCAAGGCCGGCGCCGCCGCCTGCGAGATCAAGGAGCTCCTCAAGGACCTCGGCATCGACGCGGCCTCGGTGCGCCGGGCGGCCATCGTCGCCTACGAGTCCGAGATGAACGTCATCATGTACGCCCGGGAGGCCCGCATGGACCTGACGGTCTCGCCCGGCAAGGTCCGCCTCGTCGTCGACGACCGCGGCCCGGGCATCCCCGACATCGCGCTGGCCCTGACCGAGGGCTACTCGACGGCCACGGCCGAGATGCGCGAGCTCGGCTTCGGGGCCGGCATGGGCCTGCCGAACATCAAGCGGAACGCCGACGACTTCGCCATCGACTCCACCGTGGGGCGCGGCACGCGCCTCGACATCACCATCCGGACGAACGGACATCCCAAGCCATGAGCGACACGCCCCCCCGCAACTTCCACGCCATCCACATCACCAGGGACAAGTGCATCGGCTGCGTCCACTGCCTGTCGGCCTGCCCGACCAGGGCCATCCGGGTCGAGGGCGGCAAGGCCCGCATCATCGACCAGCTCTGCATCGATTGCGCCGAGTGCCTGCGGGTCTGCCCCCACGACGCCATCCACTCCCACATGACATCGTTCGCCTCGCTCGAGGCCTTCGACTACAAGGTGGCCATCCCCTCGACCGTCCTCTACGGCCAGTTCGGGCCGACGGTCGTGCCCAACGAGATCCTCTCGGCCCTGCGCCGGGTCGGCTTCGACGAGGTCTACGACCTCAGCTCCATCTGCGAGCTCAACTGCGCCGCGACCGAGGAGTACCTCAACGAGCACCCGAGCCCGCGGCCGTACATCACCTCGACCTGCCCGGTCGTGGTCCGGCTCATCCAGCGCCGCTACCCGACCCTCTGCGCCCAGATCCTGCCCATCGAGCCGCCCCGCGAGATCGCGGCCAAGATCCTGCGGACCATCCTGCCGAAGTCCCTGGGCATCCCGGCCGAGCGCATCGGCATCATCCACATCACCCCCTGCCCGGCCAAGATGGTCTCGATCAACAGCCCGGCCACCCTGGCCAAGTCCTACCTCGACGGGGCCATCTCCATCCGGGACATCTTCCCCCAGATCCTCCAGGCCCTGCGCAAGAGCGAGGAGGACGCCCTCATGCGGCACCTCTTCCCGGAGACGCTCTTCAGCGGCATCGGCATGGGCTGGCCGCTCTCCGGAGGGGAGACGCGCGGCCTCAAGAGCCACCGGGCCGTGGCCGTCTCGGGCATCCGGGACACCATGCGCGTCCTCGACGAGGTCGAGGGCTGCCTGCTCCAGGACATCGACCTCCTCGAGTGCACGGTCTGCCCGGACGGCTGCGTCGGCGGGCCGCTCGGCGTCGAGAACCGCTTCCTGGCCAAGAGCCGGGTCATGGAGCTCGTCGCCGCGGCCGGCGAGCACGCCGTCGTCGACCAGAAGGACGTCAGCCGCCTCTACCACAGGAATTTCCTGTCCTTCGACCACCCCGTCTCCCCGACCGAGCCCCGTCCCCTCGACAAGGACGCCGTCAAAGCCATCCGCAAGGCCAAGCTCCGGGAGCGCGTCTTCGCGGAACTGCCGCTGAAGGACTGCGGCGTCTGCGGGGCGCCCGACTGCCGGACCCTGGCCGACGACATCGCCCGCGGCTACGCCCGGCTCGAGGACTGCCCTTTCGTCGCGTCCAAGCCCGAGCGGACGACCGACGCGTCCCGGAAAAAAGCCAAGGGCGGGCCCAAGACCGGGCCGAAGAAGAAGGAGAAGCCATGACCCTCGGCGATCTGGTCTCGCGCCTCGACCTGCGGGTGTTCACGCCCGGACCGGGCCTCGACCGGCCCGTCCTCGGCGGGTACTGCGGCGACCTCCTGTCGGACGTCATCGGCCGCGGCCGCAAGGGCGACCTCTGGCTGACCATCCAGGTCCACCCGAACGTCGTCGCCGTGGCCGTCCTCAAGGAACTGGCCGCGATCGTCCTGGTCAGCGGCCGTGAGCCAGCGGCCGAAACGGTCGAGCAGGCGGCCCGGGAGAAGGTGGCCGTTCTGGGGACGTCCCTGCCGTCGTTCGAGCTGGCCGGGCGTCTCCACGGGATGGGCCTCAAGGGGAGTTGATGGCCCTGAGGCGGGTCCGGGCCGACCTCCACATCCACACCTGCCTGTCGCCGTGCGGCGAGCTGGCCATGTCGCCGCGGGCCGTGGTCGAGCGGGCCCGGGCGGCCGGCCTCCACCTCATCGCCGTCACCGACCACAACACGACCCGCAACGCCGCCGCCGTCGCCGCGGCGGCCGCGGGCACGGGCCTGGCCGTCCTGCCCGGCATCGAAGTGACGACGGCCGAGGAGGTCCACATCCTGGGGCTGTTCGAGGCCGGGGCGGACCTCGGCCCGTTCCAGGCGGACATCGACGGCAACCTGCCCGACGTCCCCGCCAAGCGGAAGTTCGTCGAGGACCAGGTCGTCGTCGACGCCGAGGACTTCGTCACGGGCTTCGACCCCCGCTGCCTCTTCGGGGCGACGCTGTTCACGGTCGGCGAGACCGTCGCGCTCATCCACCGGCACGGCGGGCTGGCCGCGGCCTGCCACGTCGACCGGGAGGCCTTCGGCCTCGTCTCCCAGCTCGGCTTCATCCCGCCCGGCCTGGCCCTCGACGCCGTCGAGGTGTCGCCCCGCATGAGCGCGGCGGAAGCCGAGGCCCGCTTCGGGCCGTTCGCCCCGCACCCCATCGTCCGTTTCTCGGACGCCCATCGGCCGGAGGAGATCGGCGCGGCGGCGACGGACATCCTCGTCGAGGCCCCGACGCTCGCGGAGGTCCGCCTGGCCCTGGCCGGGCGCGACGGGCGCAAGGTCGTGGCGGCATGATGGAGGACCTGTCCCTCCACGTCCTCGACCTGGTCGAGAACGCGGCCGCGGCCGGCGCGAAGCGGGTCTCGGTCTCGATCTCCGAGAGCGCCGCGCGCGACCGGCTCGTCATCCGCGTCGCCGACGACGGCCGGGGGATGTCCGAGGCGGAGAGGGCCCGGGCCTTCGACCCGTTCTTCACGACGGGGAGGAAGCGGACGGGGCTCGGCCTGCCGCTCCTCGCCCACACCGCCGAAGCCTGCGGCGGCCGCGTCGCCCTCGATTCCGTCCCCGGGCGCGGCGCCCGCGTCGTCGCCGCCTTTCGGCTCGGCCACGTCGACCGGCCGCCGCTCACCCGCATGGCCTCGACGATGATGACCCTGCTGTTCGGCCACCCGGATCTGACGATGGCCTACCGGCACAGCCGTAACGGACGTTATTTCAGATATTTGCGAACAGGCCGCATGGCCGGAGCGCCCCTCCCTCCGGCCGACATCCTCCGCGCCGAGAGACGGCTGCGGGAGGGTCTGCGGCGGATCGGGGCGGACTGAGCGCGGTCAGCGCGGCGCGCCGCCCGGCGTCTTCTCGAGGCGCTCGAGCTCGGCCCGGGCCAGAGCCAAGTTGCGGGCGTCGTCCTTGGGGAACATCCGCAGGTACGACCGGAAGGCCGCCGCCGCGTTGACCGTGTCCCCGCTCTTCAGGTAGGCCACGGCCAGGTTGAAGGCCCCCGTCGGGGTCGGGGCTATCTCGACGGCCCGGCGCAGGAACGAGACGGCCCGGGCGAAGTCGCCGCGCATGGACGAGGCGATGCCGGCGTACTGGTAGAAGGCCTGCTCGTCCGGGAAGTCCCGGATGAGGCCCTCGTAGACGCCGACGGCATCCTCGAGCGATCCGGTCGTGGCCAGGTTGGCCGCCAGGCTCATCCGCAGGTGCCGGCTCTCCGGCTCGACGCGAAGGGCCCGCTCGTAATAAGCCCGGGCCTCGGGCTTCCGCCCGGTGGCGTCGAGGATGCCGGCCACGACCGTCAGGGCGTCGAGGCTCTCGGGATAGAGGACGAGGACCTTCTCCATGGTCTCCAGGGCCTCGCGGGGCTTGCCCGAGACGAGATAGGTGTGGCCGAGGCGGACGAGCAGGACGTCGGAGTCGGGGATGCGGGCCAGCCCCTCCCGGAGCGTCGCCAGGGCCCGGTCGAAGGCCCCCTGCCGGGCCTCGACGAGGGCCAGGTTGACGTAGCTCTCGGGCGAGTCCGGGATGTCCCGGACGACCTCGCGGTAGGCCGCCTCGGCCTCGGCGAACTTCTCCTCGGCCTCGAGGCGCTGGGCGTTCTGGAGCTTCGCGAGCAGGCCGATCCTGTCCTTGGGATCGGGCGGGGCCCCGGCCGCTCCGGCCGGCGCGAAGTTGACGTAGCCGAGTGACCGCAGGCGCTCGCGGACGGCGGCGTCGCCGCCCGCGGCCGCCGCTCCGCCCGTCGACGGGCCGGCCGCGAGGGCCAGGAGGGCCTGCTCGAGCCGGCGGGCCATGTCCGCGGCCCGGTCGCCGGAGGAGGCGGCCTGGTCCCGCGTCTCGCCGGGGTCGCCGGCGAGGTCGTAGAGCTCGGGCCGCGGCGCCTGGATGTATTTCCAGGGCCCCGAGACCAGGGCGACGAGCTCGGACCAGCCGAAGTTCTCGCGCGGGTAGAAGGTCTCGACGAGGGCGTCAAGATCGCCGCCCTCGCGGCCGCGCATCCTCGGCCCCAGGTCGCGGCCCGGCAGGCCGGCGGCCTCGGGGGCCAGGCCGAGCGCGCCGAGCACCGTCGGGGCGATGTCGACGAGCCGGACGGCGTCCTCGACGACGCGAGGCCGGGGGAACAGGCCGCGGTGGCGGACGATGAGGGGCACCCGGACGGTCTCCTCGTAGAGGAAGATGCCGTGGCCCATCTCGACCTTGTCCCCGAAACCCTCGCCGTGGTCCCCGGCGACGACGACGAGGGTGCGGTCCGCGAGGCCCTTGGCCTCCAGAGCGTCGAGAACGGCGCCGACGTAGCGGTCCATGTAGGCGACCTCGCCGTCGTAGGGCCGGCCGGCGAACTCCTCCTTATAAGGAGAGGGCGGATCGTACGGCAGGTGGGGGTCGTAGTAGTGGACCCAGGCGAAGAACCGGCTCGCGCCCGCGCCGTCGAGCCAGCGCGAGAACTTCGCGAAGGTCTCCTCGGCCCGCCGCTCCGCGTTGGCCCCCTTGAGGGGAGAGTCGGCCCGGAAAGTGTCCTCGTAGACGTCGAAGCCCCGGCTCAGGCCGAAGCGGGAGTCGACCGAGAAGGACGAGACGAACGCGGCCGTGGCGAAGCCCTTGGCCTTGAGGACCTCGGCCAGGGTCCGGAAGCGGGGCCCGAGGCCGCCGCCGTTATTGCGGACGCCGTGCGTCGCGGGATAGAGGCCGGTCAGGACGGTGCAGTGCGAGGGCAGGGTCAGGGGCGCGGGCGCGTAGGCCCGGGCGAACCGGACGCCCTCGGCAGCCAGGGCGTCGAGGCGAGGCGTGCGGGCCGGGGCGTAGCCGTAGGATCCCAGCCGGTCGGCCCGGGTCGTGTCGAGGGTGATGAGGAGGACGTTGAGTTCGGCGGCATCGACGGCCGGACCGCCCGGGGCGGGCTTCAGGACGAGGAAGCGGAGGGCCAGCCCGAGACCGGCCAGGAGGGCGACCGCCCCGAGGACGAGGGGCAGCCGGCGGCTTTTCTTGGGAGGGATCTTGCGGCTCATGGGGACCCCTACAGGATAAGGGATTCCCGGCATTAGTCAAGAAAAGAGCCCGCCCCCCTCGCGGGGGGCGGGCTCCGGTGCGCTGCTAACGAACGCGCGGAACGGTCAGAAGGAGAGCTTGACGCCCAGCCGGGCCGTCCAGGGAGCGAAACGGGACGACCACCAGTTGTACGCGGGGTGCGTGTCGCCCTCGTCGGCCGTGTAGGTCGGGTAGTTCACGGCGAAGTCGCCGCTGAGGATCTCGTCGTCGTACCCGGAATAGCCGTCGAGGTTGAATTCAGAGATCCGGTTCTGGATGGTCTTGGTGTTGGTCACGTTGTCGACCTGGAAGTTGATCGAGGCCCGGTACTTGGCGCCGAGCTTGACCGTGTAGTCGAGATAAAGGTTGGCCCAGAACGTGAACGGCAGCCGGCCCATATCGCCGCGGCCCTCGGGATAGAAGTACTTGCCGTTGTAGTAGAGCTTGGTCGTCAGGGGCAGGCCGCTGCGGCCGTAGGCGGTCACGCCGACGGTCAGGCCGAACGGGAAGTAGTAGGAGCCGTAGGCCTTGAAGTAGTGGGTGCGGTCCTGGGGCAGGGGCCCGTCGAGGACGTTGCCCAGGGCGTCGTAGCCCATAAACCAGCGATCGTAGTCCTGCTCGACGTTGGGGCCGAGCCGGCCGCCCTCGTCGGAACTGGCCAGGCCGGTGTAGCTGCCGGTGACCCGGCTCCAGGTGTAGTTCACGCCGCCCTGCCAGTTGTCGCTGAACTTCTTCTCCAGGGAGACGTTGACACCCCAGTACTCGCGGGTGGCCTTGGGGCAGCGCCAGTAATCGTCGGAGAACAGGCCGCCCTCGGAGACCGGCCGCGAAACGCCGAAGCCGGGGTTGGTGACGTAGAACTGTTGTTCGAGGGTCTCGCCGTCCCAGACGTAGACGCCGACGTCCTCGATGGTCCGGATGAGGTGCTTCTGGACGAGGCGGACCGATAGGGACAGGTCCTCCATGAGCTTCTTCTCGGCGCCGAAGGAGATCTCCCGCTGGGCCGTCGGCTTGAGGTCGGGATCGACCCGGTCGAACGACGGGGGCAGGAAGTCGACGGTGCCGGCGTAGGTGCCGCCGGCGCCCTGGCTAGCAGCGTCGGCAAGGTCGCCGCTGGCCGCGATGAGCCGCCAGTCGAGGACGTTGAGGGAGTAGTAGTCCTGTTTCCGCTTCCAGCCGCCGAAGGTTAGCTCGGCCATGTACAGCTTCATGACGTCGTAGTAGATGCCGAAGCTGCCGAAGATCTTGAGGCTGGAGTCGCCGAAGACGTCGTAGACGACGCCGAAGCGGGGGGCCAGCATCTGGCCGAAGTCGAAGTTGACCGGCTTGGCGTTATAGCCCACGTAAGACGTGTCGTCGGTCATGGCCGGGATGTACTGGTTCTCCGTCCGCAGGCCGAAGTTGACGGTCAGCTTGCCGCCGATCGTCCAGGAGTCCTGGACGTAGGCGGACCAGTTGTTGGCGTGGATGTTCCAGACGCCGCCGTAGGGGGAGGTGAAGGAGCCGCGGACGTAGTAGTAGCCGTACTGGCCGTAGTAGGGACTGTCGACGGCGGCGCCGCGGCCGACCGGGAAGCCCAAGCCGGTGTAGGTCCGGCCCCAGTACAGCCAAACGCGCGGATGGGTCGAGGCGTCGAGGACGTCCTCGTGGAGGTAGGCGTAGCCGACGCCGGCCTTGAAGGAGTGCTCGCCGCCTGCGCTGAGATAGAACGTGGCGTCGAGGTTGTTGCTGACCTTCTCCGTCATGTACTTCTGGGTTTCGAAGTAGTTCCAGGTCGTGGCGTAGCCGCCCGAATGGACGAGGTCCGGGTTGGCGACGTAGAAGGGATCGCTGGCGTAGATCGAGTTGGAATACGGGAAATAATAGGTCGAGCCGTCGGGCGGCAGGATCTGCTGGTTGTTCTCGTTCTGCCGGTGCCAGCCGGCGCGATAGCTCAGGAGGCCGTTGTTGCCGAGGGAGTAGTCGGCGGTCAGGGCGGCCGTCCAGTTGGGGTAGTCCATGCCCTCGAGGTTGTACTCGTACTCGCTGTCGTCGGTGCCGGTGATGCTGGGCAGGGTGCCCCGGTACTTGGTGAAGTTGTTGAGGAAGCTGGCCGACACACGCAAGTTGGCGAACGGCGAGGCGGTCAGCTTGACGGACCCGTTGTAGCCGTAGTTGCGCTCGCGGAAGGTCGAGAACGGACCTTCGCGGAGGTTGAAGTCGCGCTCGGCCTCGGTCCGGTCGTAGCCGACGTTGACCGAGGTGAAGAACCACAGCTTGTCCTTGATGATGTAGCCGCCGAGGCTGAAGATGCCCTCGAAGCGGTCGTAATTGTCCCGGTCGCGGCCGTCGCGGAAGTACTGGGTGTCGTTGTTCCAGTACTCGTAGAGGTAGTCGTCCTCGGGATTGGTGCGGAGGTAGTCCCGGGCGTAGCCCCGCATGAGCCGGGTGTTGTTCTCATAGTAGCCCATGAGGTCGCCGTGGAACTCGTTGCCGCCGGTCCGGGAGATGACGTTGACGACGCCGCCCATGGAGCCGCCGAACTCGGCGTTGTAGCCCGAGGCCGTGACCTTGACCTCGTCCAGGAGCTCGAGGACGACGTTCTGGCCCTTGACGCCCAGGTGGAAGTCGGTGATGTCGGCGCCGTCGACGTAGAACATGTTCTCGGCGCCCGACGCGCCGTCGACCGAGATGCCGCCGGTGATGCTCTCGTTCTGGACGCCGGGGATGGTGCTGATGAGCGAATCGAAGGACCGGCCGCGGGGCAGGGCCAGGTAGGTCTCCTTGGTCATGGTCTGGCCCTTGACCGTGCTCTTGACGTCGATGAGGGGCGATTCACCGACGACGGTGACCGATTCCTCGATCGTCGCCTCCTGCATGGTCACGTTGAGGGCCAGCGTTTGGGACAGCTCGAGGAGGATGTTCTGCCGGACCAGGGTCTTGAAGCCCTGGAGGGCGAACGTGATCTCGTAGGTCCCGGAGGGGAGGGCCATAAGCCGGTAGACGCCGTCCGCGTCGGTCACGGTCGAGGCCGCCCCGACGAGCTTGGGACTGACCGCCTTGACCGAGACGCCGGGGAGCGGGGCGCCCTGGCCGTCGACGACCCGGCCGGCGATCCGCCCTTCCTGCGTCATCTGCCCGAGGGCCAGCCCGGCCGTCGACAAACACGCGATGAGGACGAAAACGAACAATCTTTTTTTCATCGGTCCTTCGTACCTCCTCTGAATATCCAGTCTGGGTTGGGTCCTTGGCGAACCGTCGCGGTTCACCGCGCCTCTTGTTCTTGTGTCGGTGGGCTCTGAGTCATCGTCCTCCTCAGCGATCGGTGGGTCTGCGGGGCGCCCGTTTCGGGACCGCGCCGGTCCTGGCGACGAGCGAAAGGACCACTCCCCGGAGGACCAAGGGTAGAACCTCCGGAGAGGTCTTGTCAAGACTCTCGATAGGGGTGATGGCCCTCATTCGAGATCGGGCTCCTTCGGGTCGACGTTGATGGGGTCGTACCGCGGATTGACGGCGGAGGACACGACGACGAAGGTCTCGGCCCTCTCGATCATCTGGACCTTCGAGAGCTTGGCCATGAAGAATTCCTGGTACTCGTCGATGTCCCGGACGTTGACCTTGATGAGGTAGTCGATCCGCCCGGTCAGGAAATAGATCTCTTCGATCTCCTCGAGCTGCTGGAGGCGCTCCTCGATGCGCTGATAGGCCTCCTGGCTGTGGAGGTGCTTGACCTGCAGGGCGAGGAAGCAGGTCAGGCCCCGGCCGAGCTTCTTCTTGTCGAGGATCGCCTTTTGGCCCTGGATGATGCCGCTCGACCGGAGCTTCCGGACCCGCTCCAGGGTCGCCGGCGGGGAGAGCTTGATCTTCTGGGCCAGGGCGGAGTTGGAGATCTTGCCGTCTTCGTACAGGATCTTCAAGATCCCCTTATCATATTCGTCAAACTTCATGTTATTAGGAATATTATGCGGCTCGAAACCTCATTGTCAAGCAAAAAAGCAATAACTCAGCCATATTGCTTTAATAATGTTAGGGGTTCGTCCCGCCGCGGCCGATCGGGCCGGCGGGCGAACGGGCCGGGTCAGCTGATCTCGCCGGTCAGATAGGCCTTCGTCCGCGGGTCCTTGGGCGCGGCGAAGACCTCGGCCGCGGGGCCCTGTTCGACGAGCTCGCCGAGGTAGAGGAAGGCGATGTGGTCGGCGATGCGCCGGGCCTGGCGCAGGATGTGGGTGACCACGACGACGGTGTAGTCGCGCTTGAGCTCCGTCAGCCGGCGCTCGACGTTCTGGCTCGACTGGGGGTCGAGGGCCGAGGTCGGCTCGTCGCCGAGGATGATCTCCGGCTCGACAGCCAGGCCCCGGGCCAGGCAGAGGCGCTGCTGCTGGCCGACCGACAGGCCCGAGGCCGGCTCGCGCAGGCGGTCCTTGACCTCGTCCCACAGCCCGGCCAGCCGGAGGTAGTGCTCGACCCGGCGGTCGAGGTCGCCCTTGCCGGCCAGGCCGTGCAGGCGCGGGCCGTAGGCGACGTTCTCGTAGATCGACATGGGCAGGACCTGGGGCCTCTGGGACAGCAGCCCCATCTTCTTGCGGACGGCGGTGACCTCGACCCGGGGGCCGTAGATGTCCTCGCCGTCGACGAGGACGCGGCCCGCGACCCGGGCCCCGTCGGCCGTGTCGAGCAGCCGGTTGAGGGCGCGCAGGAGCGTCGACTTGCCGCAGCCGGAGGGACCGATGATGACCGTGACGCGGCGGGCCGGGATGTCGAGATCGACGGACTTGAGGACCTGGAGCCCGCCGTACCAGACGCTGAGGCCGCGGATGCTGAGGGGAGGCTCTCCGTTCATGGGCGTCCGTCCTTTACTTGACGACATGGCGGTCGGCCTTTCGGCTCAGGACCCGGCCGGCCAGGCTGATGAGCAGGATGATCAGGGTCAGGACCGCGGCCGAGGCGTAGGCCCGCTGCTGGACCTCGGGGAAAGGCGTGCCCAGCTGGAAGAAGATGGCCAAAGGCAGGGTGGCGGCCGGGTCGGCCAGCGAGGCCGGGACGCGGTCGGTGAAGCCGGCCGTGAACAGGACCGAGGCGGCGTCGCCGATGCCCCGGCCGAAGGCCAGCAGGACGCCGGTCAGGATGCCCGGGGCGGTCTGCCGGACGACGACCTTCAGGGCCGTCTCGAAGCGGGTCGCGCCGAGCGAGGCCGAGGCCTCCTTGAGCTCGCGGGGCACCAGGCGCATGACCTCGTCGATGGCCCGGCACATGATCGGGAACTCCAGCAGGGCCACCGTCAGGATGCCGGCCAGGAGCGAGGCCCGCAGGCCCAGGGCCAGCATGACGACGAAGCCGAAGGCGCCGTAGACGATGGACGGCACGCCCCACAGGACGTCGAGGAAGAAGCGCGTCCAGACGGCCGTCTTGGACGACCTTCCTTTGTAGACGTTGAGATAGAGGGCCAGAGGCAGGCTGAGCAGGAAGGCCAGGGCGGTCGCGCCGAGGCCGAGGGAGAGGGAGCCGGCCACGGCGTTGAGGATGCCGCCTTCCCGGCCCAGGTAGAAGCCGCCGCGCGGCGTCCGGGTCAGCATGGACAGGCTCAGCGCCGGCAGGGACTTCCAAAGGATGGCCCCGAGGATGACCAGGAGCGACAGGAGGACCGCGGCGGCCGAAGCCGCGGCCAGGACGCGCCAGACCCGGTCGACCCGCTTGCGGCGGCGCAGGCGGCGGCCGGCGTCCGCGCTCACCGCGCCCTCCGCTCGACACGGACGAGGATGGCCCGGGCCAGGACGTTGAAGCCCAGGACGATGACCATGAGCACGAGGGCGGCCGTCATGAGGGCGGCGTCGTAGCGGGGCACGGACATCATCTCGCCGTAGTTGTTGGCGATGAGGGCCGGCAGGGGGTAGCCGGGATCGAACAGGGAGCGGGGCACGGCCGGGACGTTGCCGACGACCATGAGCACGGCCATGGTCTCGCCGAAGGCCCGCGAAAAGCCCAGGACGGCGGCGGCCAGGATGCCCGGGGCGCCCTTGCGCAGGACGACCCGGCGGGTCGTCTCCCACTTCGTCGCCCCGAGCGACAGGGAGGCGTCCCGGAGGGAGCGGGGCACCGCGGTGAAGACCTCGAGGGTGACGTGGATGATGGTCGGGAAGGACATGACGGCCAGGACGATGCCCCCCGCCAGGATGCTGTAACCGGACGAATAGACGCCGGCCAGCGGGGCCAGGACGCCGGAGACGAAGGGCACGACGAGGAGGACGCCCCAGACGCCGTAGACGACCGAGGGCAGCCCGGCCAGGAGGTCGACCACGGGCTTGGCCGCCTCGCGGACCCGGCGCGGGGCGTATTCGGACAGGTAGACCGCGGCCAGGATGGAGACCGGCACGGCCAGGACCATCGCGGTCACGGTCACCCAGACCGTCCCGGCGATGAAGGCCAGGAGCCCGAACTCGCCCTTGACCGGGTGCCAGGCGGGCGAGAACAGCAGCTTCGAGAGCGGCGCGACGCCGAGGATGGCCCGGGACTTGAGGAACAGCCCAATGACGATGACGACGACCAGGAGCCCCGGCAGGGCGGCCACGAGGCCCGTCGCCCGCCGGGCCAGGGCGTCCTTGGCCGTCCTCATTTTCTCCCCGCGCCCGCGCGGACCGAGGCCAGGCCCGCGGCGATGCGGTCCGGGCCGACGGCGATGTAGCCCATCTCGCCGACGTATCTCTGGCCCTCGACGAGGACCCACTCGAGGAAATCGGCCAGCAGGGGCCGGGAGGGAGCGCCCTTGACGACGAAATAGAGATCGCGCGCGGGCGGCGAGGGGTAGACGCCGGCGGCGATGGCCCGGGTCAGGTCATCGCGGGTCGCGTAGACCCGTTCGGCCGGTTCGAGGGCGCCGCTCCGGTCGAGGTCGAGGGGACCGACGGCCAGGCCGGCCACGGGGACCAGGGTCTTGGCGTCGTAGGCGAAGTTGACGTTGTTGAAGCCGACGGCCAGCGGATCGCGCCGGACGGCCTCGGCCAGCCCCGGGTCGCCGTAGACGCCGACGCCGCCCAGGTCCTCCTGGTGGCCGCCGAGGTAGGCGGCCCAGGTCTCCGCGGCGCCGCAGGCGTCCGAGCGGGTGAAGACGTGCAGGGGCGTCCGGCCCTTCCGTCCCAGAAGCTCCTCCCAGGTCGTGACCGTCCGGCCGATCCAGACGGCGGCCAGGTCTTCCTTGCGCAGGCCGCGGCGGAGGATCTCTTCGAGGAACGGGTTCTTGCGGCTGAGGGTGACGACGACGGCGTCCTTGGCCACCGCCAGGGGGACGGCGCCCTTCGACAGCTCGGCCGGATTGATCTCGCGCGAGACCATGCCGATGTCGACGACGCCGGCCAGGGCGTCGGCGATGCCCTTGCCCGCCCCGCCGGCCTGGACGTCGATCGAGACGCCCGGGCGGACCTTCTGGTACTCTTCCTGCCAGCGGATAGCCAAGGGATAGAGGGCCCAGGCGCCGGAGAGGGACAGGCTGCCCCGGACGGCGGGCGCTGTCTTCTGGGGTGGACCGGGGGCGGCCGGGACGGCCGTCGCGGCCGCGAGGCCGAGGAGGAGGGCGAGACCGAGGGAGGTCGGGGCGCGGCGCGTCATGGCCGGCCTCCCCTCTTGCCCGCGCCGGGGACCGCGGGCGCGCTCTTGCGCACGAGGTCGGCGAACGTCGTCCGCTCGAGGATCTCGGCCACCGCGTCGCGGACGTCCTTCCACAGCCAGCGCAGGCCGCAGGTGCCCTCCATGGGGCAGGGCTCGTGGGCCATGACGCTGACGCAGTCGATGGGGGCCAGCGGGCCGTCCATGACCCGGATGACCTCGGCGACGTTGATCTTGTCGGGAGGCTTTGCGAGTACGTAGCCGCCCTTCTGGCCCTTGCGGCTCTTGAGGTAGCCGGCCCGCTTCAGGAGAAGCAGGATCTGCTCGAGGAAGCGGGGCGGGATCTCTTGTGCCTCGGAGATCTGCCGGCTGTGGACGGGTCCGCCGTCGTACCGCCGCGAGAGCTCCAGCATGGCCCGGCTGGCATATTCGCCCTTGGTCGAAAGCCGCATCGCGCCTCCTCGCCCCCGGGACCCGGGCCTTTCCGGACCGTGTCCCGGACTGTTAGTTGACTAACTCAATAGACTTAGTCATTTAACACCCTCGGGACCTGTCCTGTCAAGTGTTTTGGCGTTCGGCCCGGCGAGCCGGGTCGTCTACCGCTTGAACGTCGCGCGGCCGGAGAAGACGGCCTTCGAGCCCAGCTCCTCTTCGATGCGCATGAGCTGGTTGTACTTCTCCACCCGCTCGCCGCGGCACGGCGCCCCGGTCTTGATCTGGCCGGTGCCCATGGCCACGCTGAGGTCGGCGATGAAGCTGTCGACGGTCTCCCCGCTGCGGTGGGAGATCATGGCCGTCCAGCCGGCCTCGCGGGCCATCTCGATGGCGGCCACGGTCTCGGTCAGGGTGCCGATCTGGTTGAGCTTGATGAGGACCGAATTGGCCGACTTCTCGGCGATGCCCCTGGCCAGGCGCTTGACGTTGGTGACGAAGAGGTCGTCGCCCACGAGTTGGACGCGGTCCCCGATGGTCTTCTGGAGCAGGGCCCAGCCCTCCCAGTCGTCCTCGGCCAAGCCGTCCTCGATGGAGACGATGGGGTAGCGGCCGACCCAGTCCTCGTACATCCGGACCATGTCGGCGGCGCCGACCTTCTTGCCTTCGGTCCGCAGGTTGTAGACGCCGTCCTCGTAGATGCTGGAGACGGCGCCGTCGAGGACGATGGCGATGTCGGCGCCGGGCCGGTAGCCGGCCTTCTCGATGGCCCTGATGATGTTCTCGACCGCGTCCGCGTTGCGCTTGAAGGCCGGGGCGAAGCCGCCCTCGTCGCCGACGCCCGTGGAGTAGCCGCCCGCCTTGAGGACGCTCTTGAGGGCGTGGTAGGTCTCGGCGCCCCAGCGCAGGGCCTCGCGGAAGCTCGGCGCCCCGACGGGGGCGATCATGAACTCCTGGAGGTCGGTGCTCTGCCAGTTGGCGTGGACGCCGCCGTTGAGGATGTTGAACATCGGCACGGGCAGGAGGTTGGCCGCGTCCCCGCCGAGATAGCGGTAGAGGGGCATCTTCTTCGAGGCGGCCGCGGCCCTGGCTACGGCCATGCTGACGCCGAGGATGGCGTTGGCACCCAACTTGCTCTTGAACTCCGTGCCGTCCACGGCCAGCATGGCCTTGTCGACGGCAGCCTTGTCGAGGGCGTCGAGCCCCCGGACGGCCGCGGCGAGCTCGCCGTTGACGTGCCCGACGGCCTTGAGGACGCCCTTGCCGAGGTAGCGGGCCTTGTCCCCGTCGCGAAGTTCCAGGGCCTCGTAAACGCCGGTCGAGGCGCCCGAGGGCACGCCGGCCCGGCCGAACGAGCCGTCCGACAGGGTGACCTCGACCTCGACGGTGGGATTGCCGCGGGAATCGAGGATCTCGCGGGCGTGGATCGTGCTTACGGATGCGGACATGGTGTTCCTCCTGGCGGACGCGCCGAGTCATTCTATCAGAGAGGGACCGCGATTGACAACCTCCCCGGCCGATGCTACAAAGGCGCCATGGACATCCTCGCGACCCTTCTCAAGCTCGTCCTGGCCATCGCCTTGGGCGGGCTCATCGGCCTCGAGCGGGAGGCCAGCCAGAAGCCGGCCGGCTTCCGGACCAACATCCTCGTCTGCGTCGGCTCGACCATGATGATGACCCTGGCCGTGCTCCTGGTCCAGGGCAAGGGCGGATCGCCCGACACCCTCGTCCGCATGGCCGCGGGGGTCATCACGGGAATGGGCTTCCTCGGCGCGGGCACCATCCTGCAGGCCCGCGGCACCATCGCCGGGCTGACCACGGCCTCGACGCTCTGGCTCGTCGCCGGCCTGGGCCTGGTCATCGGCGCCGGCTACTACGTGCCGGCCCTGATCTTCACCGCCCTGACCATCACGACCCTGCTCCTGTTCGGCAAGATCGAGGCCTCCTACCTCCACAAGTCGCAGTTCCACTACCACCTCAAGGCCAAGGCCCGGCCCTACATCCTGTCGAGCCTGCGCAAGCTGGCCCTCCACCACGGCGTCCGGCTCGAGCGCCTGGCCATGAAGCAGGAGGGCGCCTCCTACCTGTTGACCTTCGCCTTCTCGGCTTCCGAAGAGAAGGAGCAGGAGTTCAACCAGGGCCTGCTCGAGCTGGCCGACATCGAAGAGCTCAAGATTGACTGAGCGCCGCCTCCTTCTGGCCACGGGCAACGCCGGCAAGGTCCGCGAGATCCGCCGCGCCCTCGAAGGCCTGGACCTCGCCGTCGTCGGCTTGGACGAAGCCCCGCCGGCGCCGGCGCCGGCGGAAAGGGGCCGGACCTTCGCCGCAAACGCCCGGGCCAAGGTCCTCTATTACAGCCGCCTCTGGCCCGGCCCGGTCCTGGCCGAGGACTCGGGCCTCGAGATCGAAGCCCTGGACGGCGCGCCCGGCGTCCGCTCGGCCCGCTTCTCGGCCCCCCGGCCGTCGGACGCCAAGAACAACCGCAAGGTCCTCCGGCTCCTGGCCGCCGTCCCGCCTCGGGGACGCAAGGCCCGGTTCGTCTGCGTCATGGCCCTGGCCGCCGGCGGCCGGGTCGTGGCCGAGTTCCGGGGCCAGGTCCGGGGCCGGATCGCGCTCGAGCCCCGCGGCGAGAACGGCTTCGGCTACGATCCCCTCTTTTATTACGCGCCTCTCCGCAAGACCTTCGCCGAGCTCCCTCCCGACGCCAAGAACGGCGTCAGCCACCGCGGCCGGGCCGTCCGCAAACTGCGGGCCTTCCTCGAGCGGAAGAGGGAGGCCCTGTCCGGGGCCCGGCCGGACAGGGCCCGGACGGTCACTTCGGCGCGCTCTCGGCGCCCACGGTGATCAGGTCCTTGATCTGCTCGTAGACCTTCTCGCCGATCCCCTGGACCTTCATGATCTCCTCGACCTTCTTGAAGTTCCCGTTCTTGGTCCGGAAGTCGACGATCCGCTGGGCGACCTTGGGCCCGATCCGGGGCAGGGTCTCGAGGTCCGAGGCCGGGGCCGTGTTGATGTTGACCTTGGCCTTGGGCGCGCCCGACTGGGCGTAGGCCGGCGCGAACGCGACGGCCAGGACGGCCGCCGCCAGGGCCAGCGCCAGGGCCCGGTGCTTGGTGGTGAACATGATGAGGACTCCTTTCGCGGAGTCCCGATGCGCCCTTCGTGCCACACCCGTCCCGTCCTCTCTTCCTTTGTTTTGTGCCGGTTACGGGGGAGCCGGCGGCGCGCCCGTCAAGCGCCGTGGACGGAAAGGGCGCTCTCCGGGAACTCCGGTTGACCTACGGGTCAGGCGACGGGGCCGCCGCCCGGGCTCAGGACCGGGGATGGCTCTTCTTGTAGACCGTGAGCAGCTGCTGGAGGTCGACGTGGGTGTACTTCTGGGTCGTGGCCAGGCTGGCGTGGCCCAGGAGCTCCTGGATGACGCGCAGGTCGGCGCCCCGCCCGAGGAGGTGGGAGGCGAAGGAGTGGCGCAGGGAATGGGGGCTGATCTTGCGGGCCACGGCCGTCCGGCGGATGCACTTGCGGACCATCCGCTGGACCGACCGCGTCGTCAGCCGGCCGCCGCGGTAGTTCAGGAAAAAGGCCCGGCCGTCCCCGCCGTCCTTCAGGAGCCCGGGCCGGGCCCGGCGGTAGTCCTCCAGGGCCGCCAGGGCCTTGCCGCCGAAGGGGACGATGCGCTCCTTCTTGCCCTTGCCGCGGACCCGCACCAGTCGCTCCCCGAAGTGGAGGTCGTCCGGCTCGATGCCGACGAGCTCCGAGACGCGGACCCCGGTCGCGTAGAACAGCTCCAGGATGGCCCGGTCGCGCAGGTCGAGGGGGTCGTCCGAGCGGGGCAGGTCGAGCAGGGCGGCCGTCTCGTCCTCGGACAGGAACGAGGGCACGCGCTTCTCCTGCCGCGGCGTCGCCAGCAGGGCGGCCGGGTTGTCGGCCAGCCACTTCTTGCGGACGGCGAAGGCGTAGAAGGAGCGCAGGGCGGCCAGCTTGCGGCCGACGGTCGTCTTGCGGCGCTTCAGCTCGTGGAGCTCGGCCAGGAAGCCGCGCAGGACGACGTTGCCGGCCCGGTCCCAGCGGACCTCCCGCTCCTTGAGGTAGGCCGCGACCTGGCGAAGGTCGCGTCCGTAGCCGGCGACGGTGTGGGGCGAGGCGTTCTTCTCGTGCCTCAGGTAGTCCAGGAACTCAGCGATTTCCCTGTCCATCGCCGCCGTCCGTCCCCGACGGCCCCTCCGGCCCGGCCGGGGCCGCCGCGTCCGTCCCAGCCGGACCGGCGGCGGGGGCGCCGCCCTCGGCCGCCTTGTCCCAGATCTTGTCCCGGGGCGCCGCTTCCTTGAAGGCGCACTTCTCGGTCTTGCAGTGGATGTAGGGCTCGCCCTTGATGAGGTTCTTCTTGTAGAGGATCTTGGCCCCGCAGAGCGGGCAGGCCCGGTCGACGGGCTCGTCCCACGAGGCGAAGGTGCACTTCGGGTAATGGCTGCAGCCGAAGAAGAGCTTGCCCTTGCGGGTCTTGCGGCGCAGGATCTTGCCGCCGCAGCCGAGCGGGCAGGCGATGCCCGTGTCCTTGACGTCCTTCTTGATGTACTTGCACTTGGGGTAGCTCGAGCAGGCCACGAAGGGCCCGAAGCGGCCGAACTTCTGCTCGAGCGGCGAGCCGCACTCGGGGCACTTCTCGTCGAGGGGCTTGGACTCCCGCTTGTCCAGGCTCTCGCGGAATTTGCACTCGGGGTAGGCGGAGCAGGCCTTGAAGCGGCCGAACCGGCCGCCCTTGACGACCAGGGCCGCGCCGCACTTGGGGCATTTCTCGTCGAGCGGGATGCCCGTCTGCTTGACGCCCTCGGTCTCGCCGCCGGCCTTGAGGTAGGTCTCGAGCAGGGCGTAGTACTCCTTGAGGCTGTCGACGCCCTTGCGGGCGCCCTCGGAGATCTGGTCGAGCTCCTCCTCCATGTGGGCGGTGAACTTGTATTCCATGAGCTTGGCGAAGTGCTTGACCAGGAAGTCGGTGACGTACATGCCCAGCTCGGTCGGCCGGAACTTGCCCTCCTCCTTGACGACGTAGGTCCGGCTCTGGATGGTGGCGATCGTCGGGGCGTACGTGCTCGGCCGCCCGATGCCCCGGGCCTCCAGCTCCTTGACCAGCGTGCCCTCGGTGAAGCGGGCCGGCGGCTCGGTGAACTTCTGCTTCATCTCGAGCTCGAGGAGCTTGAGCGTCTCGCCCTCGGCGGCCTTGGGCAGGACTTCCTTGTCCCCGCCTCCGTTGGGCCAGACGGCCAGGAAGCCGTCGAACTTGACGACCTCGCCCTTGGCCTGGAAGAGGTAGCGGCCGCAGGAGATGTCGAAGGCCGTCTCCTCGACTTTGGCCGGGGCCATCTGCGAGGCGATGAACTTCCGCCAGATGAGCTTGTAAAGGTCGTACTCCTCCTTCTTGAGGAAGGGCTTGACCTTCTCGGGCGTCAGCTCGATGTGGGCCGGCCGGATGGCCTCGTGGGCGTCCTGGGTCTTCTTCTTGCTGACGTAGACGTTCGGCTTGGCCGGGACATAGGGGGATCGGTGTCCGTCGGAAGTCTCGGGAGGGGCCGGGAGATCGGCCGTTTTGGCCGGGCCGACGGTCGCGGGGTAACTCTGCTCGATGAAGGCCCGGGCCGCGGCTTGGGCCGTGTCCGAGACGCGGAAGGAGTCGGTACGCATGTAGGTGATGAGGCCGGTCTGGCCGAGCTCGCCGATGGGCATGCCTTCGTAGAGCTTCTGGGCCACGAACATCGTCTTCTTGACCGGGAAGCGCAGCAGCCGGAAGCCGTCCTGCTGGAGAGTGCTGGTGATGTAGGGCGGGCCGGGATGTTTGAGCTTGGGCTTGATCTGGACCTTGTCGAGGACGAACGGCGCCCGTTCGCACTCTTCGCGGACGATCCTGGCCTGCTCGGCGTTGGCGATCTTGGCCTTCTTGCCCTCGATCTTGGTCAGGGCGGCCTTGAAGGCCGGCGGCTCGGCGGCCTCGAGACGGGCCGCGACCGGCCAATACTCCTCGGGCTGGAAGGCCTTGATCTCCTTCTCCCGGTCGACGATCAGCCGCAGGGCGACGGACTGGACCCGCCCGGCCGACAGGCCCCGGGCGATCTTCTTCCAGAGCAGCGGGCTGATACGGTAGCCGACCAGCCGGTCGAGGACGCGGCGGGTCTGCTGGGCGTCCAGCAGGTTGAGGTCGACCTGGCCCAGCCGCTCGAAGGCGGCCTTGACGCCCTCCTCGGTGATCTCGTGGAAGGTGGCCCGGACGATGTTCGGGTTGTCCTCGCCGAGGAGCTGGCTGAGGTGCCAGGAGATGGCCTCGCCCTCGCGGTCGGGGTCGGCGGCTAGGATGACCCGCTCGCTCTCCCGGGCCGCCTTGCGCAGCTCGGCCACGATCTTCTTCTTGTCGGGGATGACCTCGTAGGTCGGCTCGAAGTCCTTCTCGACGTCGACCCCCAGCTTCTTCTTGGGCAGGTCGCGGACGTGGCCCATCGAGGCCTTGACCGTGAAGTCCTTGCCCAAATAATGGTTGACGGTCTTGGCCTTGGCCGGCGATTCGACGATGACGAGTGATGTCCCCAATTACATTCTCCTCTGGAACTCTTTCCCGGGCCGCTGGACGACGGCGCCCTTCAGCTCGAGGCCGAGCAGGAGCGCCAACAGGACGGGGACGGCCAGGCCCGTCCGCTCGGCCAGCTCGTCGACCGGCGTGGACGCGTCGACGGCCAGCTCGTCCAGGAGCCGGCGCTCGTCCCGGCTCAGAGAAGCGGCGCTATTCTCCTCTTTCCCGCCGTCCCGCGCAAGGAGAATCTCCCCCCACGGCGACGGCAGGGCCTCGGCCACGTCCTCCCAAGACCCGACCGGGCGGGCGCCCTCGCGGATGAGGGCGTTGGGCCCGACGCTCAGCTCGGAGGTCACGTTGCCCGGGACGGCCATGACCTCGCGGTCCTGGGACAGGGCCAGGTGGGCCGTGATGAGCGAGCCGCTCTTGCGGGCCGCCTCGACCACGACCAGGCCCAGGGCCAGGCCGCTGATGATCCGGTTGCGGACGGGGAAGTGCTCCGCGAGCGGCGGGGTGCCGAGGGCGTACTCCGACACGACCGCCCCCCGCCCGGCGATGTCCCGGGCCAGGGCGCGGTTCTCCCACGGGTAGATGACGTCCAAACCCGAACCGAGCACGGCCACCGTCCTCCCTTGGCGAAGAGCCCCCCGATGGGCGCAGGCGTCGATGCCCGCGGCCAACCCGCTGACGACCACACAGCCGCGGCCGGCCAGGTCGGCGGCCAGCCGTTCGGCGACGGCCCGCCCGTAAGGGGTGGGCCGCCGGGCCCCGACGACGGCCACGGCGGGAATCCCAAGCGCCTCCGGATCGCCCTCGCAGAACAGGACGAAGGGAGGGTCGAAGATCTCTTTCAGACGGCCCGGGTATCCCGGGTCCGCCAAGGTCAAGAGAGTATACGCTTTCCCCGCCGTTTTTTCCAATTCCCGGGCCGCCGCCTCGAGGGCCCGGCCCGAGACGACGGCCTCGACCGCCCCGGGATCCAGGCGGAGGCCGTCGAGATCGGCCCGGCCGGCCCGGAAGACGCCGGCGACGTCGGGGAACCGCCCCAGGAGCCGCCGGGCGGCGGCCGACGGCCCGTGGAACAGGAGATGCAGGGCCAGCCAGCACAGGTCCCGGTCGCTCACGGCCTCCTCCGCCTCTTAAGGACGCCCGGCGCGGCCGGATCGTCCCACTCAGCGGCCGAAGAGGACGGACGAGCCGGTGTAGAACGTTCCGGCCACGGCCCCGGTCATCAGGCAGGCCAGGGTGGCCGCGAGCAGGGCCCGGAAGCCGATCCGCGACAGGTCCTTGACCCGGGTCGGCGCGAGCGCCCCCGTCCCGCCGATGAAGATGGCCAGGGAGGCGACGTGGGCGAAGCCGCACAGGGCGTAGGAGGCGATGATGGCCGAACGGGGGTCCTTGAGGGCGCCGGAGGCCATCAGCTCGGCCAGGCGGCCGTAGGAGAAGACCTCGGTCAGGATGGTCCGGTCGCCCAGGACCTTGGCGATCGACAGGGCGTCGGAGGGCGGCACGCCCATGGCCAGGGTCAGGGGATAGAAGAGGTAGCCGAGAAAGGCCTCGATGGACCAGACGACGTGCCAGCCGAAGAGCCCGTTGACGAGCCCGCCCACCCAGCCGAGGCCCAGGTTGGCCAGGGCCACGAGGCCCAGGAAGGCGATGAGCAGGGTGACGATGCCGCCGAGGAGCTTGAGGCCCTCCCCCGCCCCGTTGATGACGGCCAGGAGGAGGTTGTCCTCGCGCTCGTAATGGGGCTTGACGTCGACGCCGAGGGTCAGGGGCCTTTCGGTCTCCGGCATGACCAGCTTGGCCGTGACGACGCAGGCCGGGGCGGCGATGAACGAGGCCGAGACGAGGTGTCCGGCGATCGTCGGGACGGACTTCTGGAGCATCATCACGTACATGGCCAGGACGGTCGAGGCGATGGTGCCCATGCCGGCGGTGATGATCGTCCCCAGCTCGGAGCGGGTCATGTCCTTGAGGTGGGGCCGGACGACCAGGGCCGACTCGACCCCGACGAAGATGTTGGCCGAGACCGAGAGGGCCTCGGCCCCGCTGATCCGCATGGACCGGGAGAAGATCCGGGCGAACAGCCGGACGAAGAAGGGCAGGATCCGGAGATAATAGAGCGCGCCGAGAAGGGCGGCGAAGAAGATGATGGTCGGCAGGCCTTGGAAGGCCAGGAAATAGCCGAGCGACGGCTCGCCGGCCTCGTTGGCCGTGCCCGGCGGCAGGGCCAGCCGTCCGAAGACGAACCGGACCCCGGCCAGGGAGGTGTTGAGCACGGCCGTGACCGCGTCGTTGACCCACAGGAAGACCTTGGCCCCGGCCGGGACGACGAAGATGAAGGCGGCGAAGAGGAGCTGGAGCCCGATGCCCCAGGCGACGACCCGGGCGTTGACGGTCTTGCGGTCCGACGAGAACAGCCAGGCCACGCCGGCCAGGACGAAGATGCCCGCGAAGCTGACCAGGTTGTAGACCGTCATGGGCCCCCCTCAGGTCTCGAGACGGAATTGCTTGCGGGACGACGACGCGCCCCGGACCAGCGTCAGGAGCGAGGGCGGGACGCCGAGGTGCGCGGCCAGCCGCTCGGCGACTTCTTTATTGGCCCGTCCCTTTTCCGGCGCGGCCGCGACCCGGACCCGGAAATCGTCCGGTCCCAGGGCCTCGACGCCCGGGGATTTGGCCCGGGCCTGGACCTTGACCGTCAGGATGCGGGCCAGCGCTCGTCCCTCCTAATCCCTGTCGTCCTTGAGGGCCTTCTCGTACTTGACGAACAGCTCCCGCAGCTCCTTGCGGGTGACGACGTAGCGGCTGACGTAGACGGACAGGGTCGAGCGGACGGGGTCGTTGGACTTGATGAGGATGTAGTCGCGCTGGACGCCCGTCCGGGCCTGGGGCGGGAAGCGCAGCTCGACCTCGCGGGCCTCCCCCGCGGGCAGATAGAACGGCGAGGGCAGGGGCTTGCCGCCGGAGAAGAACTTGACGTTCTCGTGCTCCATCTCGACCTTGAGCTCGCGCTCGCCGGTGCTGCGGACGACGATCTTCGAGGCCGGCGTCTCGCCCTCGAGGCAGAGGCCCATGTCGACGTTGTAGCGGTCGACGTCGATGCGGGCCGACGGCGGGACCTCGATCTCGGCGACGAGGCTGAGCTCGCGCCGCCCGTTCTCGGCGTCGTTCGAGACGAGATAGATGTATTTGGCCAGGCGCCCGGCGTAGCCGCGGGTGTCGAAGGTCGTCTTGATCCGCCCCTGCCGGCCCGGGGCGATCTTCTTCTCGCTGATCAGGGCGGCCGTGCAGCCGCAGGTCGTCTCGACCCGCTCGACGACGAGCGGGGCGTCGCCCTCGTTGGCGAAGACGAACTCGTGCGTGACGACGTCGCCCTGCTTGACTTTGCCGAAATCGTGGCTGACGGCCTTGAAGACGGCCTTGGGCTTCTTGGCCTGGGCCCAGGCGGCCGGGGCCAGGGCCAGGGCCGCCGCGGCGGACAGGGCCAGGACGGCGGCGAAGCGACGGGATGCGCGTGCGTTCATCGGGTCTCCTCTTCGTTCAAGGATACTCCAGCCCCCTCCTTCCCATCAAGAGCGTTATTCGACGGTGACGCTCTTGGCCAGGTTGCGGGGCTGGTCGACGTCGAAGCCCTTGGCCGCCGCGGCGTGGTAGGCGAACAGCTGCAGCGGCAGGACGGTCAGGAACGGCGTGAACAGCTGGTGGGTGGCCGGGATGGCGAAGACGTCCCCGGCCACGGCCCGGGCCTTGTCGTCGCCCTCGTCGGCCACGGCCAGGATGCGGCCGCCGCGGGCCTGGACCTCGGCGATGTTGGACAGCATCTTCTCGTAGACGCGGTCGCGCGGCACGACGGCCAGCGTGGTCATGCCCTCGTCGATGAGGGCGATGGGGCCGTGCTTCATCTCGCCCCCGGCATAGCCCTCGGCGTGGGTGTAGGAGATCTCCTTGAGCTTGAGCGCCCCCTCGAGGGCGATGGGGAAGTTGATCCAGCGCCCGAGGAAGAGGTAGTGCTCGCAATCCAGGCGGGCCCGGGCGGCCCGCTCGACCTCGGCGGCCCGGGCGAGGACCCGGTCCATCTTGTGGGGGACGCGCTGGAGCTCGCGGACGAGCTCGAGGCTCTCGGCCTCGCCCAAAGCGCCCCGGGCCTGGGCGAAGGCCAGGGCGAACAGGGACAGGGCGGCCATCTGGCCGACGAAGGTCTTGGTGGCCGCGACGCCGATCTCGGGCCCGGCGTGCAGGTCGAGGACCCCGTCGGCGGCCCGGGCCATCGAGGAGCTGAGGTTGTTCGTGACGGCCAGCACGGCCCGAGCCCGCTCGCGGGCCAGCTTCAGGGCGGCCAGGGTGTCGGCCGTCTCGCCCGACTGGGAGATGCCGAGGACGAGCGTGGCCCGGTCCATGGCGAAATCGCGCGAGCGGAGCTCGGAGGCGTACTCGACGTCGACGGGGACCCGGGCCAGGGTCTCGAGGAGGTACTTGCCGACCAGGCCGGCGTGGTAGGAGGTGCCGCAGGCGACCAGGACGACCCGCGAGACCTGGCGGAAGACGTCCGGTCCGACGCCGAGGTCGTCGAGGAAGACCCGGCCGGAGTCGAGCGAGACCCGGCTCTTGAGGGTGTCGCGGACGACGTCGGGCTGCTCGAAGATCTCCTTGGCCATGAAGTGCTCGAAGCCGCGCTTCTCGACCATGGCCGGCTCCCAGTCCAGGGTCTCGGGCGTCTTGGCCACGGGGGCCCCGGCGAAGGTCCGGAAGGCGGCCCCGCCGGGGGTCAGGACGGCCATCTCGCCGTCGCCGAGGTAGGCCACGCGGCGGGTGTGGGAGAGCAGCGGCGTCAGGTCCGAGGAGACGAAGGTCCGGCCCTCGCCGAGGCCGATGACGACGGGCGGCCCGCTGCGGGCGACGACGATCTTGCCGGGGTCGCGCGGCGAGATGCAGGCCACGGCGAAGGCCCCCTCGAGCTCGCGGACGGCGGCCTGCAGGGCCTCCTCGAGCGAGCCGCGGAAGTGCTTCTCGACGAGGTGGACGATGACCTCGGTGTCCGTCTCGGTCCGGAACGTGTGGCCCTCGGCCCGCAGGCTCTCCTTGAGGGACCAGTAGTTCTCGACGATGCCGTTGTGGACCAGGGCGATGGCGCCGCCGCAGTCCGTGTGGGGGTGGGCGTTGTCCTCGCTCGGCCGCCCGTGGGTGGCCCAGCGGGTGTGGCCGATGCCGCAGGCCCCGGCCAGCGGATGGCGGCGGACCTCCTCGTCGAGGTCGCGGATCTTGCCCTTGACCCGGCGCCGGCCGAGGCCGTTCCCGTCGAGGACGGCGATGCCGGCCGAATCGTAGCCGCGGTACTCGAGCCGGCGCAGCCCCTCGATGAGGGAGGGGACCGCGTCGCCGGTCCCGGCGCAACCGATGATGCCGCACATGTCCGTCCTCCCTATCCGATGTCGGCGTCCGGCTCCCCGGCCTCGTCGCCGGCGGCGGCGGGCGGCTCGGGGCAGCCGATGAGGGGCAGGTATTTCGCGCCCTCGCCCTGGGGGTTGAGCGAGGCCGTCACGCGGACGTCGGGCCGCAGGGCCAGGTCGACGACCTCGCCGGCGTTCTCCGGGGCCAGGACCTGGACGGAGGGCCGGTCGGGATCGGCCTCGTTGACCGAGCGGACAACGCCGACCCGGCCGTCGCTCATCGAGACCAGCGTGCCGAGCGGCCAGACGCCCATGAACGAGAAGAACTTGTCGAGCAGCTGGGGTTCGAAGATCTTGCCCCGCTCGAGCATCATCAGCTCGTGGATCTTCTCCGGCGGGTAATCCTTCTTATAGGAGCGCTTGAGGGCCAGGGCGTCGTAGACGTCGCAGATCGAGACCATCATCGAGGCCGGGTGGGGCTTGCGGTGGTAGGGCGACTTCGGGTAGCCGGTCAGGTCGTAGCGGAGGTGGTGCTCGTAGGCGACGACGACGGGCAGGATCCCCAGGGCGTCCTTGTAGCCGTCGAGGATGCGGGCCCCGAGCAGGGGGTGGTTGCGGACCTGCAGGAACTCCTTGTCGGAGAGCTTGCTCTCCTTCTGGATGACCTTGAGGGAGATGTAGAGCTTGCCGACGTCGTGGTAGAGGGCGGCGATGCCCAGGTCGAGGACGTCGTCCTTGGCGAACTGGAGCTTGGAGCCGAAGAACATGGCCAGCAGCGTGACGTTGAGCAGGTGGACGAAGGTCACCAGGTCGCGCCGCTTGACCGAGACGAGGTTGAGGAGCTCCTGGTGGCGGCCGACGAAGTCCTCCATGATGCCGAGGATGTTGAAGCGCAGGTCGAGGTAGTCGACCTCGTCGTTCTCCAGGACGACGTTGATGGCGTGGGAGACGGTCTGGACGGAGCTCTCGTAGCGCGTCCGGGTCTCGGCCGCTTCGGCCGCGGCCCCCTCGGCCTTGACCATGGTCCGGAGCTTGCCGGCCCGGATGTTCTGGATGCCGTGGAGGGTGAAGTACTCCTGCTCGCTGATCCTGTCCTGGCGCTTGACCCGGGTCAGGAAGATGATGAACTCGCGCAGCTCCTCGAACCGCAGGCCCTGCTGGAAGATGATCCGCTCGACCCCGTTCTTCTCCAGGAAGTCGATGAGCAGGCCGAGCTTGCCCCGGAGGTGGAAGAAGATCTCGTCCTCCCAGGCCGCCTCGCCGCCGATGATGCCCAGGACGAGGTCCTTGCGGTCCCGGAGGATGTCCTGGACGACGTCGTAGAGCCGGTTGAGGTACTCCTTGAACTTGGGGTGGTCGCCGGTGTAGATCTTGCCGGCCTGGATGGCGTTCATCAGGTAGATGAAGCAGATCTTGATCTTATCCCTCACGCCACGTCTCCAGTCCCCAGGTCTCCATGAGCCGTTCGGCCGCCTGGCGGACCTTGCGGTTCCAGAAGTCCTTCCGCTCGGCCAGCCGGGCGACGTAGGGGGCGGCCTCACGCAGGCCGTAGCGGGCCACGATGCCCAGGTTGCGCAGGAGGGTCCGGT
The DNA here is from genome assembly GCA_017999365.1 of Candidatus Aminicenantota bacterium. Lineage (GTDB taxonomy): Bacteria > Acidobacteriota > Aminicenantia > Aminicenantales > Saccharicenantaceae > RBG-16-66-30. Next base: position 93,342 of record JAGNLW010000006.1, on the reverse strand, counting down.
TGCGCCAGCCGTAGGGCGAGGCCAGGCCGAAGAGCTTGGTGAAGGCCACGTGCTTGGTCCGCTCGTGGCGCATGAGGAGGATGAGGGCCTCGGCCTGGATGAGCTCGTTCCGGGACTCCAGGGCCGGGAACAGGAAGGCCTCGTCGAATTCCTTGAGGTTCTGCATGGCCTGGAGGGCCTTGACCTTGACCCCGGCGTCGCCGGCCTCGTAGACGCGCTCCAGGGTGTCCAGCGACCGGGGCGAGTCGACGAGGGCCAGGGCCTCGGTCAGCCGGCCCAGGAGCTCGCTGTCCGAGGACCTCTTCTTCATCCGGGCCTGGAACGACTCGGCCTCGCCGGGGAAGAACCGGAAGCAGGCCCGGAGCAGGGTGGCCGAGACGATGCGGTCGGTGAACAGGGTCGCCGCGTAGGCCTCCCAGGGATGGAGGCTGTAGCTCAGGCGGTCGACGAAGAGGTCGAGCTCGGGCCGGGTCTCGCCGCGCAGGATGCAGCCCTCGACGTGCTCGGCCACGGCCCGGCGCATGTCGTCGGCGACGGCCTCGCCGGCCCAGTCGCCGGCCCGCCGGGTCAGGACCTCGTCGAGGGCCAGGAGGAACTCGAAGTCGGCCTCGTCGACGATGCGCTCCCATTCCTCGGTGACCCGGTTGAGCTCGGCCACGGCCGCCTCGCGGCGCTCCTCCTGGGAGAGCAGGACGAGGAGGAGAAAACGGTAGTTGCGCTGCAGGAGCGGCCGGTCGAGGGTCAGCCGGCGGTCGAAGGCGATGTCGTTGAGGAGGTTCGACAGGGTCTGCCGGTACATCTCGGAGTGGAGCTGGGACGAGACGCCCGACAGGAGGATGCGGATCTTGGACTCCGTCTCGGCCCGCCGGTTGCCGGGGTTGTCGGTGTGGAAGAGGGCGTGGAGGGAGGTCGAGATCTTCTTGTGCCGCTCCTTGTCGATGAGCCGGGAGAAGATGCTGAAGCTCAGGGAGTCGAACTTGTCGTTGCCGATGATCTCCTCCCACAGCGTCGAGGCCAGGTCCTCCTCGCTGAGGTCGGAGATGAGCAGCTTGAGGTTCTCGAACTTGGCCTCGGTCGGGGTCTTGCGGGCCGAGACGATGGTCTTGAGGAGCTGCTTGGCGCAGGTCCGGTGCTTCTCCTCGGAGGTCTCCTTGAGATAGTGGAAGAACTTGGCGAAGTTCTTGTGCAGCTCCTCGTTCTGGATGAGATCCTCGGTGTTGAACTTGCCGACGACCTTGTCGAAGGTGCCGGAGATCTGCTCGAGCTTGCCGGCGTCGTTCTCCTCGACGGCCTCCATGAGGAGGTAGGGCCAGATGTCCTTGATCTCCTCGCCCTCGCCCTGGAGGAGGATGGAGTACTCGAGGGTGTCGACGGCGATGTGGACGATGTTCTCGCGCTTGACGATGGCCTGGGCGCCGCCCTCCTTGATGAACATCTTGACCGGCAGCATGACCTTGGAGGCGAAGCGCATGAACTCGGCGTGGGGCACGCCGGGGCGGATCTCGAGGCGCTTGATCTTGCGGAAGTGGAAGAGCTGGGCCAGGTCCATGTAGGTCCGCTCGCCCTCCCAGAAGCGGCCGTCGATGAGCAGGGCGTGGGGCGAGAAGCCGATGGTCACCGGGTTGATGTAGGCGAACAGGGCCTCGAGCTTGGCCATGAGCTCGTTGACGCTGCTCTTGAAGGCCGGATGCTCGGCGTGGTACATCGAGGCCATCTTGAAGGCCACGCGCAGGGACTTGGCCATCGAGCGGATGAGCTCGTCCTTGTCGGCCGGGATGACGACGGCCGGCGCGGCGGGCGGAGCGGACGGGCCCCGGGCCGCGGTCCTCTCGTCGGCGTCGCTCTCGGGCATGGCTCTCCTCGCAGGATGGGTCCGGAGGCCATTCTCCCCCGGCCCGATGAAAATAGCATGCCCCCGGCGGATGATTCAAGGGGTGATACGGGGCCGCGGCGGGGGGCAGGGCGCCCCCTCCGGCGGCGGGACGCTCTCGTTTTTCGCGGAGTTGTGCTATACTGCCGCGCAAATGGACCGGAGGTCGACCCCATTCGCAGAGCGGCATTGGCCCTCGCGGACGGCACCGTCTTCGAGGGCGTAGGCTTCGGCGCGGTCGCCGATATCGGGGGGGAAGTCGTTTTCAATACCGGGATCGTCGGCTACCCGGAAAGCCTCACCGACCCCTCCTACCGCGGCCAGATCCTCTGCCAGACCTACCCGCTCGTCGGCAACTACGGCGTCGACCCGGCCCGCTTCGAGTCCGAGCGGCCGCAGGTCGCCGGCTACGTCGTCTCCGAGCTCTGCGCCCGGCCCTCCCACGCCACCTCCCGCAAGACGCTCGACGACTGGCTGCGCGAGAGCGGCGTGCCGGGGATCGCCGGCGTCGACACCCGGGCCCTGACGAAGCGGCTGCGGGCCCACGGCGTCATGACCGGTCTGCTGGCCGCGTCGGGCCGCTCCCTCGACCCGGCCCGCCTGCGGCGCGAGGCCCGGGCCGTCCCCGACCCCAACGCCCGCGACCTCGTGGCCGAAGTGACGACCCCGGAGATCCGCATCTACAATCCGCGGGCGTCGCGGACCGTCGTCCTTCTCGACTGCGGGGCCAAGATGGGCATCGTCCGGGCCCTCGTCCGCCGCGGCGTCTCCGTCGTCCGGGTCCCGGCCGACACGGATGCCGCCCGCATCCTGGCCTTCGGCCCGCAGGGCGCCGTCATCTCCAACGGCCCCGGCGACCCCGAGCGGGCCGGTGCGGCCGTGGCCACGGCCCGCCGCCTCCTGGCCGAGCGGGTGCCCCTTTTCGGCATCTGCCTGGGCAACCAGGTCCTGGCCCTGGCCGCCGGCGGCGCGACCTACAAGCTGCCCTTCGGCCACCGCGGCCAGAACCAGCCCTGCCTCGAGGAGGGCACCTCGCGCTGCCACATCACGAGCCAGAACCACGGCTTCGCCGTCGACGCCTCGCGCCTGCCCCGCGGCTGGGCGCCCTGGTTCCGCAACGCCAACGACGGCACCAACGAGGGCATCCGCCTCAGGCGGCGGCCCGTCTTCGGCGTCCAGTTCCATCCCGAGGCCGCCCCGGGCCCGACGGACACCGAGTTCCTCTTCGACCTGTTCCTGGAGGCGGCCGGATGAGCAAGCTCCGCCGGGTCCTGCTCCTCGGCAGCGGCGCCCTCAAGATCGGCGAGGCCGGCGAGTTCGACTATTCCGGCAGCCAGGCCATCAAGGCCCTTAAGGAGGAGGGCCTCGAGGTCGTCCTCGTCAATCCCAACATCGCCACCATCCAGACCTCGGAGGGCATGGCCGACCGGGTCTACTTCCTGCCGGTCACGCCCGACTTCGTGGCCAAGGTCATCGCCCGCGAGAAGCCCCAGGGCATCCTCGTCTCCTTCGGCGGCCAGACGGCCCTCAACTGCGGCCTGGCCCTGTGGAAGCGCGGGATCGTCGGGACGCCGGACCTGCCCGTGCTGGGCACGCCGATGGGGGCCGTCGAGACGACCGAGGACCGGGCCCTGTTCAACCGGTCCCTGGCTGCGGCCGGTCTCAAGACGCCGCGCGGCATCGCCGCCCGCTCCGTCGAGGCCGGCCTGCGGGCCGCCGCCCGCATCGGCTACCCGGTCATGGCCCGGGCCGCCTTCGCCCTCGGCGGCAAGGGCAGCGGCATCGCCCACTCGCCGCGCGAGCTGCGCGAGGCCCTGCGCCGGGCCTTCGCCGCCGCGCCCCAGGTCCTCATCGAGGAGTACCTCGAGGGCTGGAAGGAGATCGAGTACGAGGTCGTCCGCGACCGGGCCGACAACTGCGTCACCGTCTGCAACATGGAAAACTTCGACCCCATGGGCATCCACACCGGGGAGAGCATCGTCATCGCCCCGTCGCAGACGCTGACCAACGAGGAGTACCACCGCCTGCGGGCCGTGGCCATCAAGGCCATCCGCCACCTGGGCATCGTCGGCGAGTGCAACATCCAGTACGCCCTCGATCCCCGCACGGGCGACTACCGCATCATCGAGGTCAACGCCCGGCTGTCGCGGAGCTCCGCGCTGGCCAGCAAGGCCACGGGCTACCCGCTGGCCTTCGTCGCGGCCAAGCTGGCCCTGGGCCGGCTCCTGCCCGAGCTGCGCAATTCCGTCACCCGGGTGACCACGGCCTGCTTCGAGCCGGCCCTCGACTACCTGGTCGTCAAGATCCCCCGCTGGGACCTCAAGAAGTTCGGCCGGGTCTCCAAGAAGATCGGCTCGGAGATGAAGTCGGTCGGCGAGGTCATGGCCGTCGGCCGGTCCTTCGAGGAGGCCGTCCAGAAGGCCGCCCGCATGCTCCAGGTCGGTGTCTACGGGCTGGTGGCCAACGAGAATTACTCCTTCCGGAACTTGGAGAAGGAGCTCCGCCAGCCGACCGACGAGCGGCTTTTCGGCATCGCCGAGGCCCTCGAGAAAGGGATGTCCGTCGACCGCATCCACGACCTGACCCGCATCGACCGCTGGTTCCTGGAGAAGATCAAGTCCGTCGTCGACTGCGGAGCCCGCCTGCGCGGGCGGCGGCTGGCCGCCGTCGGGCCGGACCTCCTCCTCGAGGCCAAGCGCAAGGGCTTCTCGGACAAGCAGGTCGCCCTTCTGACCGGCTCGTCCGAGCTCCGCGTCCGGCGGCGCCGCCGGGAGGCCGGGCTGCGGCCGGCCGTCAAGCAGATCGACACGTTGGCCGCCGAGTACCCGGCCCGGACGAACTACCTCTACGTCACCTATCACGGCCGCGAGGACGACGTCGGCTTCGGGAACGGGAAGGGCTCCCGGGGCAAGGTCATGGTCCTCGGCTCGGGCTCCTACAGCATCGGCTCTTCGGTCGAGTTCGACTGGTGCTGCGTCAACGCCGCCCTGGCCCTCAAGAAGATGGGCTACGCGACGGTCATGGTCAACTACAACCCCGAGACGGTCTCGACCGACTACGACATCTGCGACCGCCTCTACTTCGACGAGCTCAGCTTCGAGCGCGTCCTCGACATCTACGAGCGGGAGAAGCCGCTCGGCGTCCTCCTGTCCATGGGCGGCCAGATCCCCAACACCCTCGCGCTCCGCTGCCACAGGGCCGGGGTGCGCGTCCTGGGCACGCCGCCGGCCAGCATCGACCGGGCCGAGGACCGCTTCAAGTTCTCGCGCCTCCTCGACGGCCTCGGCGTCGACCAGCCGGCCTGGCGCGAGCTGCGCAGCGTCCGCGAGGCCAAGCTCTTCGCCCGCCAGATCGGCTATCCCGTCCTCATCCGGCCGTCCTACGTCCTGAGCGGCGCGGCCATGAGCGTCGTCTTCGACGAAACCTACCTCGACCGCTACCTCCAGCGGGCCTCGCGGGTCACGCCCGAGTACCCCGTGGTCATCTCCAAGTACATCCTCAACGCCAAGGAGATCGAGCTCGACGCCGTGGCCGACCGCGGCGAGGTCGTGGCCTCGGCCATCGTCGAGCACGTCGAGAACGCCGGGGTCCACTCCGGCGACGCGACCATGGTCCTGCCGCCGCAGAAGCTCTACATCGAGACCGTCCGGCGGATCCGGGAGACCGGCCGAGAGATCGCCCGGGCCCTCGACATCACCGGCCCCTTCAACATCCAATTCATCGCCAAGGACAACGGACTCAAGGTCATCGAGTGCAACCTGCGGGCCTCGCGCTCCTTCCCCTTCGTCAGCAAGGTGGCCCGGACGAACTTCGTCGAGCTGGCCGTGGCCGCCATCATGGGCCGGCCGGCCCGGGCCGGGCGATCGACCCTGGACCTCGACTACGTCGGCGTCAAGGCGCCCCAGTTCTCGTTCTCCCGCCTCAAGGGCGCCGATCCCGTGCTGGGCGTCGAGATGGCCTCGACGGGCGAGGTCGCCTGCCTGGGCCGGGACGTCCAAGAGGCCTACCTCAAGGCCGTCCTGGCCACGGGGCTGACCCTGCCGAAAAAGAGCGTCCTCGTCTCGGTCGGCGGCGAGGAGCCCAAACACCGCTTCCTCGAGGCCGCCCGGACCCTGGCCCGGCTGGGCCTGCGGATCTACGCGACCGAGAAGACCTCGGCCTACCTCAAGGCCAACGGCGTCGCCAACACCCGCCTCTACAAGGTCCACGAGCGCCGCGGCCCGAACATCCGCGACGTCTTGGCCGCCCGCAAGATCGACCTGGTCGTCAACATCCCCGACCCGGGGAAAAGGGTCGAGTACAACTCGGCCTACCGGCTGCGGCGGCTGGCCGTCGACTACGCCATCCCCGTCCTGACCAACCTCCAGGCCGCCGAGCTCCTCGTCCAGGCCCTGGCGGCCAAGAGGCCGGCCGACCTCGAGGTCAAGCACTGGGCCGAGTACGAATAGCTAGTCCTGCCCTTTCTTATAGACCGCCCATAGACAACCGTTTTCGAACTGTTCCGATCTGACCAGCCGGAAAGCTTTGTCCCCTTGCACTTCCGAGAACATCGGGTAATATTTTTCTCCGACGATCAGAGGGTGGATAAGAAGGCTCAGCTCACTGACGATACCGAGGTTCATGAGATGGTTGCCGAGGATCCGTCCGGTATCTGTCAGGATCTTCGAGATACCCGATTCCGCATTCAGCCGGGCCAACGCTTCGACGATATCGACCTTATCATGACCCGCGATGATGAACCTGTAATTCCTTTCCTTCAGATGTTCGATATATTGCGGGGATGTTCTTTCCGAAATGAGTATGATCACATCCCGGCAGTATTCGAATCTGCGGCAGGTATGGAGGGAACCTTCGAGCCGGCCGCGGGAATCGACGATGATCCAGTAGGCAGATTTTCAGGTCTTTGGGGTCGTTCAAGATCGGAAGGCATTTCTTCAGGTATTCCCTGGCCGAACATCTCCTGGCCTGTGATCACGGTATCGGCTCCTATCAGGTGGGCCTGGGGGTGATAGTCGCCGGCGATCTTATAATGCAATGCCATGTCGGGCATGAAACCGGTCAGGGAGCCGTCGATACTGATCGAGTTGTGGATGATCATTTCCTGCTTCATGATCTTCTTCGTTTCGCGATAGGGATCCCTTTTTGCGCCCGGCGTCAGATCGCCGGCCGCCAACCCAGAATCAACCCTTCCCCCTGCAAAAATGAAGATATTCCGGCCCCGCGCGGATGTCAATATCCCGAGGTCGCGCCGACGAGGCTGTCGGCGAGCGGATGGCCGGACGAGAAATCCGTCAACGCCCGTTCACGCTAAGGGAGCCTATAGATGGATCCCTCATCCCTTTTTCTTGACGACGATGAAGGCCATCGTTCCCGCGAAGACCAGGAGGCACAAAGCCGCCGTTCCGATAACGGCCGGGTATTTCCCATCGAAACCGCCCGCGGAAAGATGCTTGGAAAGGATGGCGCCGTAAGCCCAGACGAGCACCAGCCCATACGGGACGGCGCGGTCGCGAAGCAACCTCAACGAGCCCATGAGCGCCCCGGCCAAAAGCAGGACGATCGTCCAGAAGACCTCGGAAAGGCCGAACCTGTTCCAGCCGATGCCGACCAGAAAAACGGTCATGTTGGCGATGGTCGCCACCGTGATCCAGCCGAAATAGACGCTGAAAGGCCAGCGCACGAGCCAGGTCTCTCTCGGAGCTATCGGGCGATCGCGGAAGATATCGGCGATCTTGATCAGGGTGATGATCAGTCCGGCCATGATGACGACCGAGAGCCAGATGACATCGTAGTGCCAGGCGAATATCCAAGCGGCGTTGAGCAGGGCGTTGACGATGAACAGGCGGTTGACCCGGGCCGCGATCTCGTTCCTGCCCTGTCCCAGTTGATAGACGGCATAGATCCCCAAAAGGATGTAGATCACACCCCAGATGGAAAAGGCGTATCCGGCCGGCGCGAAGAGATTCGGGTAACTGTCCGATATGTCCCCGGTCCGCCTCCCGGCGATCGGAAGTCCTACGGCCAGGGCGTTGACCCCCACCATGACGATATAGGCTCCCAGCGTCGAGATCCTCAAGATCATCGTGTTCATGGGTTTCTTATTGTCCTTCATCGATCGATAAGGATGTCCTTCTCGAACCCGGCCCCTCGCAAAAGGAGGATATCCCGGCCGTGGACAAGAATCAAGAACGCGCGATCCGGCCGGCCTCGAGGTCGGGCACGGAGGCGAGACCGGACAGGTCCTTGACCGCTTTTTGACATTTCCCTGACAAACCGGCCGCCCCGCCGCCCCATCATGACACTGCCCGGCCGAGCCGGGCGCACATTCCCATCAAAGGAGGGAGACCATGAAAAGGGTCACGGTGACGGTCGTGGCGGTCCTGCTGGCCGCCGGGCTCCTGGCCGGGCCGGCGCTCGCCCAGGACAAGAAGATCGAGTTCAGCCTGAACGCGGGCGCGATGACGGACCTCGGGGAGGGCGGCTCGTTCAGCGACGTGCTGTTCACATTCGCGCCCCAGCTCGACGTCCATGTCACGAAGGGGTTCATGATCAGCCCCGAGATCATGCTGATCATGGACAAGCACTTCAGCTTCGATCCGGTCCTGCTCTACCCCGGCGTCATCCTGAACTACACGGCCAAGGGCGGTTTCTTCGCCGGGGCCGGCATCGTCCTGCCGGTCGGCATCGGCGACGGCCACGTGGACTCGGGCGACCTCCTGCCGAAGATCAACCTCGGCTACAGAGGACGCCACGTCAACGTCACGGCCTATCTCCTCACGGACACCCACGAGATCTTCCAGTACAACCTGATCGGCCTCGCCCTCGGCTACCGCTTCTGACGGCCGCGGCGAGACGGACGGCGGCGAGGGGACGCCGGACGCCCGGCGTCCCCCCGCGGGGCGGCCCTTGTCCGGCCCGGCCCTGTCGTCTATAATCCTGACAGGGTGAACCCGCCATGCGCATGATCCGAACCGTCCTCTCCGTCCTGGCCCTGATGGCTCTCGGCGCCGGGCTCCTGGCCGCGGCGGCCGCCGGCCCGGTCCGGCCGGTCAAGGTCAGGATCACGGCCGAACAGGCCAATCTGCGCGAGAAACCGGACATCGGCAGCTCCATCGTCCAGCAGGTCCCGGAAGGGACCGTCCTCGAAGCCGACCGCAAGGAGGGCGAGTGGTACTTCGTCCGCTACGTCCTCGAGGACGGCGGCGTCCTCGGCGGTTGGATCCACGAGAGCCTGGTCGTGGAAGTCGGGGCCGAGGCCGGCGAGCGGGCCGGAGCCCCGGAGCGGGCGACGGCGAAGGCCCCGGCCGAGCGGAAGGCCCGGCCGATCCGCATCGGCCGGATCCGCATGCCCGAGCTGCGCACGGGCGACTTCCCCTTGGAATTCTCGGTCTCCGCCGGCCTGGCCTCGGTCGGTCCGGGTCACCTCAACGACGCCGCCCGGGGCTTCGTCGCCTGGACCGCCGCCCAGAGCGGGGTCGCCGCGCCTGAAAGGCCCGGGGTCCTGCGCCTGGGCTACCTGGCCGGCTTCGAGCTCTGCTACCGGCTCTCGCCCCGGCTGGCTTTCGGACTCGGCGCCGATTATCTGAGGGCCGTCAACCGGGACCGGATCGCGTTCGAGGACCCGGCTTTGACGGCGACGCTCGTCACGCAGCCGGCCGCCCGGGCCGTGCCCTTCAAGGCCCTGGTGCGCTACTACCCCGGGGCCGGCTTCTACGTCCGGGGCGCCCTGGACGTCTACGCCGTCAAGGCCTCCTACCTGTACCGGAACGAGCGCCCGGGCGCCGCCGGGACGGTCCAGATGAAGGGCGCGGCGACGGGGAGCGGTTTCGGGGGCGAGGCCGCGCTCGGCGGCGAGTGGGAGATCGGCCCCCGGACGGTCTTCTTCGCCGAAGCCGGCTTCCGCCTGGCCCGTTTCGACGGCCTGACCGGGACGAACACCTCCACGGACCTGACGGGCGCCTCCTCCTCGGAGGCCGGCACGCTGTACTATATCCACCGGACGGCGACCGACGGCCAGGACTACCCCCTGCTCTACGTCTCCTCCGGCGCGCCGGACGACGTCGTCGACGCCCGCCCCGCCGTGGTCAACCTGTCGGGGACGGCCGCGCGCGCGGGCGTCCGTTTCCGCTTCTGACGGAGGCCGCGGGACCCCGCCGGCCTCCGGCTTGACGGGGGGGCCTCGGGCGGCTATCCTGGTGGCGGAGTAGCCCATGCCGATCAGCCCGTCCCTGCTGGCCATTCTGGCCTGCCCGCGGTGCAAGGGCGACGTCAAGCTCACGGCCGACGAGAAGGGCCTGAAGTGCGTCGCCTGCCACCGCGTCTACCCCGTCAAGGACGACATCCCGGTCATGATCGTCGACGAAGCCGTCGTCGAGCCCGGCCGGGCCGTCAAAACCTGACCATGTGCGGCGTCATCGGCCTCTGGGGCAACGGCCCCGTCATCCGCGACCTCTACCAGGGCCTCTTGGCCATCCAGCACCGCGGCCAGGACTCGGCCGGGGTCATCACCTTCGACGGCCGCTTCCACACCAAGAAGGGCAACGGCCTCGTCCACGACATCTTCACCCCCGAGGCCGTCGAGGGTCTGCGCGGCCCGGTCGGCATCGGCCACACCCGCTACCCGACGATCGGCGGCGGCGGCGACGAGGACGCCCAGCCCTTCCAGCTCAACTCGCCCTTCGGCATCATCATGGCCCACAACGGCAACGTGGCCAACTACCGGGAGCTCCGCGACGAGCTCTACGGGACGAGCCACCGCCTCCTCAACTCCGACTGCGACGTCGAGATCATCCTCAACCTGTTCGCCGAGTCCCTGGCCCGGGAAAGGACCAAGGACCTGGCCCCCGAGCACATCTTCCGGGCCGTCGAGGCCGTCTACAAGAAGGTCCGCGGCGCCTATTCCGTCGTCGCCTACATCGCCGGCCAGGGCATGGTCGCCTTCCGCGACCCCTTCGGCATCAAGCCCCTCGTCCACGGCGTCCGGCGCGACGGGCTGCTGCCCTCCCACGCCTTCGCCTCGGAGACGGTCAGCCTGAACATCATGAACTTCGGCGAGATCCGGGACGTCGAGGCCGGCGAGGTCGTCTTCATCGACCGGTCCCGGACCCTGCACCGCAAGAAGGTCCGCAAGGGCTGCCCCTCGCCGTGCCTGTTCGAATGGGTCTACTTCGCCCGGCCCGACACCTTCATCGACAAGGCCAACGTCTACAAGTGCCGGGTCAACCTGGGCCGGTCCCTGGCCGCAGACATCCGCCGCCGCAAGCTGGACATCGACGTCGTCGTGCCCGTGCCCGACTCGGCCCGCGACGCGGCCATCGAGATCGCCCGCAAGCTCGGCCTCAAGTACAGCGAAGCCCTGGTCAAGAACCGCTACATCGGCCGGACCTTCATCATGCCCGCAGACGGCCAGCGCAAGACCTCGGTCCGCCAGAAGCTCAACCCCATCGCCTCGGAGATCAAGGGCAAGAAGGTCCTTCTCGTCGACGACAGCATCGTCCGCGGCAACACCTCCCGGGCCATCGTCGAGATGCTCCGCGAGGCCGGGGCCAAAAAGGTCTATTTCGCCTCCTACTCGCCGCCGCTGCGCCACCCCTGCGTCTACGGCATCGACATGCAGACCAAGACCGAGTTCGTCGCCCAGGACGCCGACGAGGCCGCCGTGGCCAAGAAGATCGGCGCCGACAAGGTCATCTATCAATCCTTGGCGGCGCTCAAGAAAGCGGTCCAGCAGGAGAACCCCAGGATCAAGAACTTCTGCGCCGCCTGCTTCGACGGCATCTACCCGACCGGCGACATCACCACGGACCTGCTCGAGGACATCGAGTCCGACCGCAAGCGGACCCAGGACGGCCAGCTCGAGCTCAATGTCTGACGCCGTCGGAACCTTTCCCGGTCACATCGAGTATAAACCAGTGGGAGGCCGTCGCCTCTCCCCATTTTCCGTTCTCCGAGGAGCGCCATGAAAAAGCCCGCTTCCGTCCTCGCCCTCCTGGCCCTCGCGACCGCCGCGAGCGTCGCCGCCCCCGCCCGGACCCAGGTCCCGGCTCCGGCCCAAAGCGATCCCGCGGGAACGCGGATCGCCCGCGTCGAGAACGGCCTTCTGCCCGGCATCGTCATCTCCGGCCGCCCGTTCCCCGCGGCCCCGATCGCCGCCCGCATGGCCTCGTTCCGCGTCCCCGGCGTCTCGGTCGCCGTCATCGACGGCGGAGAGGTCGCCTGGGCCAAGGCCTACGGCGCGCTCGAGGCCGGCTCGGCGGCGCCGGTCACGCCCGAGACCCTATTCCAGGCCGCTTCTATCAGCAAGTCCGTGGCCACCCTGGCCGCCCTGCGGCTCGTCGAACGGGGCGTCCTGTCGCTCGACGAGGACGTCAACGCCCGGCTCGTGTCCTGGAAAGTCCCGGAGAACGAGCTCACCAAGACGGAGAAGGTCACCCTGCGCCGCCTCCTCAGCCACACGGCCGGCCTGACGGTGTCCGGCTTCGGCGGCTACGCCGCGGGCGTGGCCGTGCCCACGGTCGTCCAGGTCCTCGACGGCGTCAAGCCGGCCAACAGCGCCGCCGTCCGGGTCGAGGCCGTCCCGGGCAGCCGGTGGAGCTATTCGGGCGGCGGTTTCACGGTCATGCAACTCCTGATGACGGAAGCGACGGGGAGGCCCTTCCCCGAGCTCATGGCCGAGCTTGTCCTGAAGCCGCTCGGGATGACGGCCAGCACGTACGAGCAGCCCCTGCCGGCGGCCCGGCTGGCCGCGGCGGCGACCGCCCACGGTCCCGACGGCAAGCCCATCACCGGCCGGTATCACACCTATCCCGAGATGGCCGCGGCCGGGCTATGGACGACGCCGTCGGACCTGGCCCGCTTCCTCATCGAGATCCAAAAGGCCGTCGCCGGGCGGTCGTCTGTCCTTTCGGCCGCGACGGCCAAGCTCATGACCACCGTGGTCAAGGAAGGCTACGGATTGGGCTTGCAGCTCCAGCGCCTCGGCCCGGCCGCGAGCTTCGGCCACGGCGGCTCGAACGAGGGCTTCAAGTGCCTCATGACGGCCTATATCGCCAACGGCCGTGGCGCCGTGGTCATGACCAACGCCGACGGGGGCTTGCGGCTGGCCAACGAGGTCCTGCGGTCGGTCGCCCAGGAGTACGGCTGGCCGACGCAGAAGCCCCAGGTGAAGACCACGGTCGAGGTCCCGGCGGCCGCCCTGGCCGCTCTCGAGGGCCGCTACGAGATGTCGCCCGGGCACGTCATCACCGTGGCCCTCGAGGGCCGGGCCCTCGTCGCCCGCGACGGCGACCAGCGCATCGAGCTCTATCCGGAGTCCGAGACGCGCTTCTTCGAGCTCGTCGAGGAGACGACCGTCGTCTTCTTCAAGGGCCCCGACGGCCGCCCCACCCACCTGCTCATCGACAACCGCATCAAGGCCCCCCGCCTCGACGGGGAATAGGCCGGAAGCTCAGAGCGGACGGGTCTTGAGCCGCCGCCACCAGCTGCGATTGGCCGCGTACCAACGCGCCGTACGCTCGATCCCCTCGGCGAACGGCACCTTGGGCTCCCAGCCGAGGGCCCGGATGAGCCCCGATTCCATGGCGTAGCGGCGGTCGTGCCCGGGGCGGTCGGGCTCGAATTGGACGAGGTCGCGGGACGCCCCAACGGCGTCCAGGAGGAGTCGGGCGACGTCGAGGTTGGTCCGCTCGACCCCGCCGCCGACGTTGTAGACGGCCCCGGCCCGGCCCCTCAGGACGGCCGCCTCGACGGCCAGGCAGTGGTCGTCGACGTGGAGCCATTCCCTCACGTTCATGCCGTCGCCGAAGACCGGCAGGGGCTTGCCCTCCAGGGCGTGGGTCAGGAAGCGCGGGATGAGCTTCTCCGGGTACTGGTTCGGGCCGTACGTGTTCGACGGCCGCAGGACGAGGACCGGCAAGCCGTAGGTCACGTGGTAGGCCCTGGCCAGGTGGTCGCCGGCCGCCTTGCTGGCCGCGTAGGGCGACGACGGGGCCAGCGGGTCGCTCTCCCGGGCGGCCCGGCCCGGACGGCTGCCGTAGACCTCGTCGCTCGAGATGTGGACGAAGAACTCCAGGTGGGGCGAGGACCGCGCGGCGTCGAGCAGGGTGTAGGTGCCGTGGACGTTGGTCAGGACGAACTCGCCGGCGTCGTAGATGGAGCGGTCGACGTGGGTTTCGGCGGCGAAGTGGACGATGCCCTGGACCCGGGCGGCCAGGGACCGGACCAGGGCCTTGTCCCGGATGTCGCCGGCCACGAACTCGTGGCGGGGGTCCTCCCGGGCCTCGCCGAGGTTGGCAAGGTCGCCGGCGTAGGTCAGCTTGTCCAGGTCGACGACGCGCGTCCGGGCATGGCGCCGCAGGAGCCAGCGGACGAAGTGGCTGCCGATGAAGCCGGCCCCGCCCGTGACCAGGACCGTCTTGCCATCGAGGGTCCGCTCCGTGCTCATGGTCGTTCTCCCCGTTTTAGAATCCGCCCACGCCGAGCATGTCGAGCGTCCGTCCGATCGTCCCCAGGCCCAGCGAGAAGCGGACCTGGACGTCGGGCGGGTCGCGGTAATAGTAGGAGCGCACGTCGACCAGGAAGTCGAGGCACTGGTAGTGGTAGGTCAGCCGCCCGCCCGCGTAGAGGAGCTCCCGGGTCTCGATGTTGTAGTCGGCCTCGACCTCGAGGTCGACGGCCAGGCGCGGCAGGCGCACGCCGGCCAAGGCCCCGACCTGGTCGCGCTGGTAGACGGCGATGAGGGCGGGGTCGACGCCGGTGATCCAGGAGTTCCGGCCGGTCAGCCAGTTGACCGTCAGGAAGTCGCCGCCGGCCCGGGACCCGACCGTGGCCCCCAGCCGCAGGCTCGAGAGGCGGTCGTAGTAGGGGTTGTAGGCCGCCGAGGCGTCGACGCTGAACCGGGCCCGGGGATAGAACCGGAGCGTGCCGGTGATCTCGGAGAAGCGCGGCGCGACGCCGTCGACGGGAAAGCGCGACAGAGGGCCGTCGGCGGGCGAGAAGTAATAGGTCTGGCCGAGGCCGAGCGAAAAGACCTCGAAGGTCCGCTCGCCGTCCCTGAACAGGAAGCGGCTGGTCAGGCCGTAGCTCATCTGGTGGTAGCGGAAGAAGCCGAAGTTGGTCACGACCCGGTCGGAGCCGCGGGTCGGGCTGTCGTAGGAATAGCGGACGTAGGGCTCGACGACGTTCTTGAGCCGGGCCCGGCCGTCGCGCCCGGAAAAGGTCCGGTAGAGGACGGGGCCGACGATCTCGACCGCGGCCAGGAGGTTCCTCGTGAACAGGGGCGCGTCGACGACGGCCCCGGTCCCCGGGTCGAGGCTCTGGGCGTACCTGTTGAGGTTGGCCGTGACCGAGGCCGTGGCCGTCAGCCAGGGGACCGATGTGAACGGCACGCTCAGGGTCGGGCTGGCCGAAAGCCGCGTCGAGCGCCTCTCGGTCCCGGCGGAGTAGTCGGACTTCCAGCCGTACTGCCAGCGGTCGAGCGAGGCCGCCAGCGAGAAGTAGACGGGGGCGAAGAGGCGGGTCTTGAAGACGTTGACGTTGATCTGGGGCAGGGACGTCGCCACGTTGGCGTCGTCGAGCTCGGAGAAATAGGTCTCGAAGCGGGAGGCCCGGGCGCTGACGTTGAAGCGGCTCCAGGACCGCGACAGGTAGACCTGCCAGGTCCGGTTGAACGACAGGGCCCGCCGGAAATCGTTGTCGTAGTCCCGCAGGAAGCCGTAGGAGGTCTGGTGGTCGACGTTGGCGACCAGGCTGAAGCCGAACGGCAGGGCCTGGGTGTGGTCGAGCCGGACGATGGAAGAGCCGCCGGGGCGCGGGCCGTCGGCCTGCCGCTTGGGGAAGAAATGATAGACGTTGAGGGCGCCCTTGGTCCCGCCGGAGAAGAGATAGCGGTACTCGAGCCCGGCGCCCAGGCCGCGGGCGGCGTAGAGGTCGATGCCGGCCGTGGCGTCCATGTTCGGCGCCATGGCCCAGAAAAAGCTCTGGGAGAACGAGAACCCCTTCGAGCCGCCGAAGCCGACCTTCGGCATGAGGAAACCGGTGGCCCGCTCCCGGAGGGGATAGCTGAGGTAGGGCAGATAGAGCACGGGCAGTCCCTTGACCCGGACGACGGCGTCCCAGAGCTCGAGCCGGTCGCCCGTCCGGACCTCGGCCCGCGACAGGCCGAAGCTCCAGCGCGGGTTGGGCTGGGCGCAGATTGTCAGGAAACCCCGGGTCAGGGCGTAGACGTCCGCCTGCCGGCGCTCGACGCGGGCGGCCTCGAAAAGGAGGTTCGGACCGACGAGGCCGGAGGCCGCCTCGATCGAACCGCGGCCGGTGTCGAGGTTGTAGAGGACGCGCTCGCCGCGGATGACCTCGCGGCCGGACTGGATGACGACATTGCCCTCGGCCCGGCAGTCCTTGGTCTCAGGGTCGTACTCGACCCGGTCGGCCAGGAGCAGGACCTCGCCGAAGCGGACCTCGACGTCCCCGGCCGCGAAGATCCGGCCGGCCGCACGCTCCTGGGTCCTGGCCAGGATGCGGACCTGGACCGGTCCGCCGGACTGGGCCGACAGCCGGGTCGGGACGAGAGCGGCCAGGCAGAGGGCCAGGGCGAAAGCCCGAATGGCAGGCCGGAAGGGACGGGACTCCATCGCCCCGATTTGTAGCACAGCGGACGGGGGGAAGCAAACCGGGACGGGACGGGCGCGGCGGCCCGGACGATCACTCTTCCGGGGGCGGGGCCTCGTCGTCCTTCATCTGCCTGCGGACGGCCCGGAACAGGCTGAGGAGGCCGGAAACGACGCCGAGCAGGGTGAAGACGAGCAGGAGCCAGGGCGCCGTGGCCAACTTGCGGTCGAGGAAATACCCGAAGAACAGGCCCACGGCGATCGACGAGGGCAGGATGAGGGCCGTCGAGCTGAGCTCGGCCATGCGGGCGATCTCGGACCGGAAGGACCTGCGGCTCATCGGACCGGACCTCCCCCCCCGGGCCCCGCTTCGCCGGCCGCCGCGGGCGGCGCCGCCCAGGCGCCTCCCTCGTTGACCAGGGCGTTTCCACCGAACCCGAAGCCGAAGGCCAGGGCGAAGAGCCGGAAGAAGGCCTCGAACGTCCGCCCCTCGGCGGCGCCCTCGAACCTCGGGAAGAGGACCAGCGTGAAGATGAGGCCCAGGGCCAGCGAGGCCAGGGCCGTGCGGAGATAGCGGCGGTCGAAGCGCCGGACCTTGCCCTCCCGGACCTTGCGCAGCCAGGGCAGGACGGTCCGGGCCGTGACGCCCAGAAAGAGCCCGGCCAACTCGACCAGGAACGCGGTGGACATGGGCTGTTTCCCTCCCGGGCGCGGCGCCGCTCCCGGCCCTATTCTCGGGGAGGGCCGGGACGAAGTCAAGGCGGCCGCCGGCGCCCACTCCCTTATACGGAGCTTAGCGGCCTCCGTCGGGAAGTGCTATAATCGGGGGGCTATGGCCGCCGAGACCCTGGGCGCTTACGAGGACCGTCTGTTGAGGCGGATCCCGGCCGAGATCGCCGTCCTCGCGGCCGTCCTGGCCCTGGCGGCGGCGGTCCTCTTCGACCCGGCCACGGGCCTGTTCCTCCTCGCCGGAGGGCTCCTCTCGGCCCTCGGCTTCGTCTGGCTGAGGCAGTCCCTGACCCGCTTCCTGGCCAAGGGCGCCCGGGGCGCGCGGCGCTCCGGGGTCCTCCTCTACGCCCTCCGGCTGGTGTTGATTTGCGGCGTCTTTGCGCTTATAATCCTCCTCTATCCGAAGAAGGTTCTCGCCTTCGGGGCGGGCTTCTCCGCGATCGTCCCCGTGGCCCTGGCCGAAGCGGTCCGCGGGCTCCTTCAGCTGAGACTATGGAAGGCTTAGAGCACAGCCTCTGGATCGTCGACGCGTTCAACCGCGTCTTCGGCCCGCCCCTCGCCGGCCTCCTCGGCCTGTTCGGCATCCGGGTCGCCGACCCTCTCCACACCGTCCCCGACTACCTGGTCATGGTCTTCTTCGTGGCCGTCCTGGTCCCGGTCCTGCTCAAGCTGGCCGCCCGCAAGCCGGCCCTCGTCCCGACCCGTCGCCAGACGGTGGCCGAGACCGTCGTCCGCATGTTCGAGAGCGTCGTCACCGACGCCGTCGGCCCGGCCGGCCGCAAGTACGTCCCGGTCGTCGGCACGGTCGGCATCTTCGTCTTCGCCAGCAACATGATCGGGCTCATCCCCGGGATGATGTCGCCGACGAGCAAGCTCAACGTCACCGTCGGCTGCGCCCTGGTCGTCTTCTTCTACTACCACGCCATGGGCGTCCGGGCCCAGGGGCTCAAGTACTTCAAGCACTTCATCGGCGAGATCCCGGCCCTGGCCCCGCTCATGCTGCCGATCGAGCTCATCAGCCACTTCTCCCGGCCGATCTCCCTGTCCATGCGGCTGTTCTGCAACATCTTCGCCGAGGAGCTGCTCATCCTGATCATGGCCTCGATCATCCCCTTCCTGCTGCCCCTGCCGTTCATGGCCCTGTCCATCTTCACCTCGGCCATCCAGGCCTACGTCTTCGTCCTGCTGTCCTGCGTCTACATCGCGGGCGCCGTCGCCCATGAAGAAGAGCACTCAAAGTAAAGGAGTTCCCCCCATGTCCAAGAGACTCAAAGCGCTGTGCCTGATGGCCTTCGGCGTCGCCCTCATGACCCTGCCCGCCCTGGCCCAGGAAGGCGGCGTGGCCGGCGAGCTGGCCAAGCCCCGGGCCGACCTGTTCAAGCTGTCCCTCATCGTCGGCGGCGCCGTCATCAGCCTGGCCGTCATCGCCGGCGCCTTTTGCCAGTCCCGGGCCATCTGCTCGGCCTGCGAAGGCATCTCGCGCAACCCGGCCGGCGCGCCGGCCATCCGCGGCCTGCTCGTCCTCGGCCTGGTCCTCATCGAGACCCTGGTCATCTACGCCCTGCTCATCACCATCATCATCCTGATGGTCCAGTGGGGGAAGTACGTCTGAGGCCGAGGCCCGGGGGCCGAGGTCCCGCCGAGATCCCGGAGCCGATGGCGCCTTCCCCGCTGTCGCTCGTCGCCGCGTCCTTCCGCCGGTTCAACGGGGACAAGTGCTGGACCTCGGCCATCGTCATCTCCTATTTCGCCCTGCTCTGCAGCGTCCCTCTGGTCGCCCTCCTGTTCAGCGTCGCGGCCCGTTTCCTGGGCGACACGGAGATGGCCCTGCGGAGCCTGAACCTGTTCACCGACGAGTTCTTCGCCCGGCTCGACCCGGGCTTCTTCAAGGGGCTGGCCGACCTCTCGGGCGGCATCGGCGACCTGGGCCTGTTCGGCATCGTCGGCTCGCTCGTCTCGGCCTCCTTCCTCTTCTCGACCCTCATCGCCACGGTCAACCAGATCTTCCGGACGAACTACCACCGCTCCTTCGTCTACAACCGGCTCATCGAGCTCGTGCTCATGCTCGTCGTCGGCGTGTTCATGTTCTTCTCGCTGGCCATGACGGCCATCTGGACGGCCCTGGGCCGGACGCTCGAGTCGAGCGAGCTCGTCCGGACCACCCTCAACCCCGAGATCGTGGCCCTGGTCAACAACGTCTTCCTCAAGTACGTCATCCCCTACGCCCTGGGCCTGCTGATGTTCTTCGTGCTCTACAAGTACATCCCCGAGACCAAAGTCCACACCCGGGCCGCCCTCGTCCCGGCGGCCGTGGCGGCCCTGCTCTTCGAGGTCTTCAAAAGGGCCTTCGCCTTCTACGTCGTCCACTTCTCGGCCGTCGGCATCGTCCTCAGCAAGATCCTCCAGGGCACGCTGACCTCGGTCCTGTTCTTCCTGCTGTGGATCACGTCCTCGCTGGTCATCATGCTCTGGGGGGCGGAGCTGGCCGCCGTGCTGAACGAGAAGTACGAGGCCGGGGCCGCGGCGGCCGTCAGGTGAGGCGCTCGAGGTGATCCTGCGCGGATAGGGCGGCGTGGACGCCCGTGCCCACGGCCGTGGCGACCTGCTTGGGACAGGCGTCCGAGACGTCGCCGGCGGCGAAGACGCCGGGGACCGAAGCTTGCATGCGGGCGTCGACCTTGATCTGGCCCCATTCGTCGAGCTCGAGGAACCCCGTCACGAAGCCGGTCCGGGGGGCCGTGCCGATGGAGACGAACAGGCCCTCGACCGGCAGGCTCGAGGAGGCGTCCCGCTTGAGGTCGCGGACGGTCACGGACTCGACCGCCCTGTCCCCCTCGACGGCGCAGACGACCGTGTCCAGGAGGACGCGGACCTTGGCGTTGGCGGCCAGCCGCTCCTGGTAGATCCTCTCGCCGCGGAACTTGTCGCGGCGGTGGACGAGGGTCACCGAGCGGGCGAACCGGGTCAGGTAGAGGGCTTCCTTGAGGGCGTGGTCCCCGCCGCCGACGACGGCGATGGCCCGGTCCCTGAAGAAGGCGCCGTCGCAGACGGCGCAGTAGGAGACGCCCGCGCCCGTCAGGCGCTCCTCGCCCGGGACGCCCAGGCGGCGGTGCGACGAGCCGGTGGCCACGATGACCGACCGCGCCTCATAGGCGCCGGCGTGGCCCGCGACCGTGAACCCGCTCCCCGACCGCGCGATCGACAGGGCCTCGTCGGCCTCGACACGGGCGCCGAACGTCTCGGCCTGGCGGCGGAAGCCGGCCATGAGCTCCGCCGGCGTGACGCCGGTCGGGAAGCCGGGGTAGTTCTCGACCCAGTCGGTCAGCAGGATCTGGCCGCCGGGCATGGCCATCTCGAGGACCGTCGTGGCGAGCCGGGCCCGCCCCGTGTAGATGGCGGCGGCCAGGCCGGCCGGTCCGGCCCCGACGATGAGGACATCCCGGGGCTCGCCCATGGCCGGATCAGAGGTGCTTGGCGATGAGCTCGACGAGCCTGGGCTTGGGCAGGAAGCCGACGACCTTCTCCTTGACCTCGCCGCCCTTGTAGAGGATGAGGGTCGGGATGGCCATGACCCCGTAGGCCTGGGGCGTCCGGCCGTTGTCGTCGACGTTCATCTTGACGACCTTGAGCTTGCCCTTGTGGGCCTCGGCGATCTCCTCGACGAGCGGGGCGATCATCTGGCAGGGCCCGCACCAGGGGGCCCAGAAATCCACCAGGACGGGCAGGTCGGACTTGAGGACGTCGGCGTCGAAGGCGGCGTCGGTGCCGTTGAGAATGGCGTCGGACATGGCGTGATCTCCAATTACTAGTATTTTAGTAGTATTTTATCGATCCATCGGCACTTTGTCAACACGGCTCTATTCGGCCCAGCCGAGCTTCTCCTTGACCAGGTCGTAGTAGGACCGCCGCGGCGAGGCCACGAGCTGGAGCTCGAAGGGGGCCTTGCGCACCTCGACCAGGTCGCCCGCGGCCATGGCCCCGCCGCGCTGGCCGTCGAGGGTCATGTGGACCTCCTCCCCGCCCGTCAGCAGGCGGACGCCGACCGTCGAGGTCGCCGGGACGGCCATGGGCCGGAACGAGAGCGTGTGCGGGCAAATGGGCGTCAGCAGGATGGCCGGGACCTTGGGATGGAGGATGGGCCCGCCGGCCGAGAGCGAATAGGCGGTCGAGCCGGTCGGGGTCGAGACGATCAGGCCGTCGGCCTTGAGGTCGGCCACGTCCCGCCCGTCGACGAAGATGGCCAGTTCGATCATCCGCGACTTGGCGCCCTTGGTCACGACGACGTCGTTCAGGCAGTAGGCGGTCTCGTCCCCGGTCCGGGCCTCGACCAGCCAGCGGGGGCTGACCAGGGGGCCGCCGTCCGCCAGGAAGCGGTCGAGCGTCGACAGGGCCTCGCTGACCGGGATCTCCGTGAGGAAGCCCAGACGGCCCAGGTTGACGCCCATCACGGGGACGCCGGCCCGGGCGGCGTGGTGGGCGACGCTGAGGAGCGTCCCGTCGCCGCCGAGGACGACGACGAGGTCCGAGGCCGCCGCGACGGCCTCCCGGGCCGTTCCGTCGGAGCGGCCGAGCTTGAGGGCCGCGGCCTCCTCCAGGATGCAGGCGATGCCCCGGCCCTCGAGGGATTCGACGACCATCTTGAGGATGCCCTCGACCGAGGGCGCGTGGGGCTTGATGACGATGCCGGCCCGGCGCACGTTAGTCATGGCTGACGGCCTCCTTGATCCATGCGGGGAAGCGCCCGGAGTCGAGGTCCGGCGCCCCCTTGACCCAGCGGGCGAAGAACTCGACGTTGCCCTTCTGGCCGTGCGTCGAGCAGCGGACGAGGCCCCGGCAGCCGAAGCCGAGGGCCCGGGCCCCCGCCAGGACCCGCTCCAGGACCGCGGCGTGGACGGCCGGGTCGCGGACGACGCCCTTCTTGCCGACGTCCTTGGGCCCGGCCTCGAACTGGGGCTTGACGAGCGCGACGAGGGTCCAGTCCCCGGGCAGGGTCCGGAGCGCCGGCAGGATCTTCAGCACGGAGATGAACGAGACGTCCATGGTGACGATGCCGGGCGCCTCGGGGACGTCGGCCGCGGCGAGTTCGCGGGCGTTCTTCCCGATCGGGACGACCCGGGGGTCCTTCGTGAGCGTCCAGTCGAGCTGCTTGGTGTCCACGTCGACGGCATACACGCGGACCGCGCCGCGCTGGAGCAGGCAGTCGACGAAGCCGCCCGTGGAGGCCCCGACGTCCAAGCCGACCAGGCCGCGGACGTCGATGGCGAAGCGCTCCAGGGCCTCCTCGAGCTTGAGCCCGCCGCGGCTGACGAAGGGAAGCGGGCGGGCGACCGCGAGGGGGGCCTCGGCGTCGAAGAGTTCGCCCGGCTTCTCGACCCGCCGCGGGCCGCTCGAGACCAGGCCGGCCATGATCAGTGCCTGGGCCTTCTCCCGGCTGGGGGCCAGGCCCCGGCCGGCCAGGAGCTTGTCGGCGCGCTCCTTCATGGCCGCCTCAGGCGCGGGGCGTCCGGTGGAAGTCCCGGATCCGGCGCACCAGGCCGGGAACGTCGATGCCCAGCGCGGCCCGGATCTCGTCGGACTTGCCGAGGGGGTAGATCGTGTCCGGCAGGGCGATGGCCAGGAAGCGGACCCCGAAGCGGCCCTCGCGGTCGAGGAGCTCGCGCACGGCGCTCCCGGCCCCGCCGTCGGCGACGCCCTCCTCGAGGGTGACGAAGGTCCGGCCGTCGCCGGCGAAACGCAGGACCGCGTCGCGGTCGAGCGGCTTGACGAAGCGGGCGTTGACCACGGCGAAGGACAGGCCCTCCTTATCCAGGGCCTCGGCGGCCTCGAGGGCCGGCCGGACCATGTGGCCGAAGGCGAACAGGACGTCCCGGCCCTCGCGGAGGACCTCGGCCTTGCCGAGCGGCAGGACCGCGAGATCCTTGTCCAGCGGGACGCCCAGGCCCTTGGCCTTGGGGAAGCGGACCGAGGCCGGCCGGCCGTAGGCCAGGGCCGACCAGAGCATGTGCCGGAGCTCGTTCTCGTCCTTGGGGGCCATGACGACCATGCCCGGCATCGTCCGCAGGAAGGCCATGTCGTTGACGCCCTGGTGGGTCGGGCCGTCGTCGGGGACGACCCCGGCCCGGTCGAGGACGAAGACGACGGGCAGGCCCATCAGGCAGACGTCGTGGTAGACCTGGTCGTAGGCCCGCTGCAGGAAGGTCGAGTAGATGGCCACGACGGGCTTCCAGCCGGACGCGGCCAGGCCGGCGGCGAAGGTCACGGCGTGCTGCTCGGCGATGCCGACGTCGAAGAAGCGGTCGGGGAGCCTCTCGGAGAATTCCTTGAGCCCCGTGCCCTCGCCCATGGCCGCGGTGATGGCCAGGACCTTGGGGTCCTTGCCGGCGATCTCGATCATGGCCTGGCCGAAGACGGCCGAGTACGACGGGCCCCACTCCTTGCTGAGCGGCTCGCCGGTCTCGACCTTGAACGGGCCGGCGCCGTGGAACTTCTCGGGGTGGGACCGGGCCGGCTGGTAGCCCTTGCCCTTCTGGGTGACGCACTGGATGAGGACGGGGCCGTCGTAGGTCTTGGCCGTCTCGAAGGCCTCGACGAGGGAGCGGACGTTGTGGCCGTGGACGGGCCCGATGTAGCGGATGCCCAGCTCCTTGAAGACGAGGCCGGGGAAGAGGACCTTCTTGGCCGTCTCCTCCATGGCCCGGCCGGCCTTGATGACGACGTCGCCGAGGGGGCGGACCTTGCGCAGGATGGACTTGGCCTGGTCCTTCATGCGGATGTAGCGCTGGCCCGAGACGAGATAGGAGAAGTACTTCGACCAGGCCCCGACGTTGATGGAGATGGACATCTCGTTGAAGTTGAGGACGATGATGAGGCGCCGGCGGAGGTGGCCGATCTGGTTGAGGGCCTCGAGGGCCACGCCGCCCGTCAGGCTGCCGTCGCCGACGACGGCGACGACGTGGTGGGTCTCACCGGCCTTGTCGCGGGCCACGGCCATGCCCAGGGCGGCCGACAGGGCCGTCGAGGCGTGGCCGGTGTTGAAGGCGTCGTGCTCGCTCTCCTCGCGGCAGGGGAAGCCGACGAGGCCGCCGCAGCGGCGCAGGCCGGCGAAGCGGTCCCGCCGGCCGGTCAGGATCTTGTGGGTATAGCACTGGTGGCCGACGTCCCAGACGATCCTGTCGCGCGGCGAGTCGAAGGCCAGGTGCAGGGCCAGGGTCAGCTCGACGACGCCCAGGTTCGAGGCGAGGTGGCCGCCGTTCCTGGCCACGGTCTCGAGGATGAGGCCGCGGACCTCCGCGGCCAGGGTCGTCAGCTCGTCCTCGGTGAGCGTCCGCAGGTCGGCCGGCCCGTGGATGCGGTCGAGGATGTCGGCCATGGTCCCTCCTCCCGTCTCAGGCGTCGCCGCCCCCGCCCTCGGCCCCCTCGGGGCCGGCCTCGAAGTCCTCGGTTTTGAGGCCGCCCTTCTCGTCCTTGAGCAGGATCTCGACCTTGCGCTCGGCCTTGTCGAGCTCCGTCCGGAGGAAGCGCGACATCTTGACGCCCTTCTCGAACAGGGCCAGGGACTCGTTGAGGGAGATGCCGCCCTTCTCGAGCTTGGCCACGATCTGCTCCAGCTCGGCCAGGGCCTTCTCGAAGGTCAGGTTGGTCATGGTCCCTCCTTCAGGAATCGGGATTCCAGGCGCTTCTTGCGGTCGACGGTCTCCACCCGGGCGCCGAACTCGCCCTTGAAGTAGGACACCGTGACCGTCTCGCCCGGCTCGACGTCCTCGATGCGGCCGGCCAGGCGCAGGCCGCCTTCCTTCCAGACGATGGCGTAGCCCTTCTTGACGACGCCGAGCGGGCTCAGGGCGTTCAGCGAGGCCGTCAGCCGCTCCCAGGCGGAGCGCCCCTCGCCGACCGTCCGGACGAGGACGTTGGCCAGGCGCTCGGCGGCCAGGCGGGCGGCGCCCTTCTGCTCGGCCAGGGCCTGGCGCTCGGCCCGCAGGATGTTCCGGCCGCGCGTCTCGAGGTCGTCGACGCGGCGGGCCAGATTGGCCAGGCGGACCTGGAAATTCTGGAAAATGCGGTTCCGGGCCAGGCCGTCGACCTCGCCGCGGCGGTCCCGGAGGCCGTACCGGAGGAGGTCGGCCAGGCGCCGGGTCGCGCCGTCGATCCTCTCGACGAAGGCCTCCTCGGTGGCGATGACCATCTCGGCCGCGGCCGACGGCGTCGGGGCCCGGAGGTCGGCGACGAAGTCGGCGACGGTGAAGTCGACCTCGTGGCCGACGGCCGAGATGACCGGCACGGGCGAGCGGGCGATGGCCCGGGCCACGGGCTCCTCGTTGAAGGCCCACAGGTCCTCGATGGAGCCGCCGCCGCGGCCGACGATGAGGACCTCGATGCCGGGCCGGCGGCCCAGGGCCTCGATGCCCTCGACGATCTCGGCCGCCGCGCCCTCGCCCTGGACCCGGGCCGGGTAGATGACGACGTGGAGCCGGGCGTAGCGGCGCTCGAGGACGCGCAGGATGTCGCGGACGGCCGCCCCGGTCGGCGAGGTCACGACGCCGATCGTCCGCGGCCGGAGCGGCAGCGGGCGCTTGCGGGCCTCGTCGAACAGGCCCTCGGCCCGGAGCTTCTCCTTGAGCTGCTCGAAGCGCAGCTGGAGGGCGCCCTTGCCCTTGGGCTCGACCTGGTCGACGTAGAGCTGGTAGTCGCCGCGGGGCTCGTAGACGCTGACCTTGCCCCGGCAGACGACCTTGAGGCCGTCTTTGAGGTCGAAGGCGACCTTGCGGGCGGCCGACTGCCACAGGACGGCCTTGATGACGCTCTTCTCGTCCTTGAGGCTGAAGAAGACGTGCCCGGAGGCGGCCTTCTTGTAGCCGGAGACTTCGCCTTCGACCCAGACCTGGGGCAGGGCGACCTCGAGGGCCGTCTTGACGATCTCGGTGACCTCGGAGACCGCGTAGACCCGGTCCTTGATCACCAGCCCTTCAGTCTTCGTGGCGACCATCCTCCGCCAGGACCTCTCTCACGATGGACAGGGCCTTGCCGGTCCCGGCGTCGACCTTGATGAACACGCCCGAGAGGAACAGCCCCTCGCGCGACGGCTCGAACCGCTGCGGCCGCGAGGTCAGGAAGCGCTGCAGGGCCTGCTCGCGGGCGATGCCGATGACGGCGTCCCGGCCGCCGGCCATGCCGGCGTCGGTGATGTAGGCCGTGCCCTTGGGCAGGACCCGCTCGTCGGCCGTCGGGACGTGGGTGTGCGTCCCGACGACGGCCGAGACCCGCCCGTCGAGATACCAGCCGAGGGCCTGCTTCTCCGAGGTCGCCTCGGCGTGGACGTCGACCAGGATGATGGGGGTCTCGGCCCGCAGGCGCCCGACCTCCTGGTCGGCCCGCAGGAAGGGGCAGTCCAGGGGCTCCATGAACACCCGCCCCTGGAGGTTGAGCACGGCCGCCTTGACGCCGTCGGCGGCCTGGAAGACGTAGGACGACCGGCCCGGGTTGACGGCCGGGTAGTTGGCCGGGCGCAGCAGCCGGGGCTCCCGCTCGAGGTAGGGCAACGACTCCTTCTTGTCCCAGATGTGGTTGCCCGAGGTCAGGACGTCGACGTGCAGGAACAGGTCCTTGCCGATGTCCTCGGTGACGCCGCTGCCCCCGGCGGCGTTCTCCCCGTTGGCCACGATCAGGGACGGGGCGTGCTTCTTGATCAGGCCCGGCAGGAACTTGTCCAGGGCCCGCCGGCCGGTCCGGCCGACGATGTCGCCGAGGAACAGGATGCCGAACTCAGCGGGCATATTCGACCGCCCTCATCTCCCGGATGACCGTGACCTTGATCTGGCCGGGGTAGTCCAGCTCGTTCTTGATCTTCGTCGCCGTCTCCTTGGCCAGGAGGGCGGCCCGGTCGTCGGTGACCTTGAGGGCCTCGACGATGATGCGGATCTCGCGGCCGGCCTGCAGGGCGAAGGCCTTGGAGACGCCCTCGAAGGAAGCGGCGATCTCCTCGAGCTTCTCCAGCCGCTGGATGTAGGTCTCCAGCAGCTCGCGCCGGGCCCCTGGCCGGGCGGCCGACAGGGTGTCGGCGGCCTGGACGAGGACGGCCTCGATGGACGGGAAGTCGATGTCGCGGTGGTGCGAGGCGATGGCCTGGCAGACCTTCTCCGACTCGCCGTACTTCTTGGCCAGCTCGACGCCGAGCTCGGTGTGCGTCCCCTCGGTGTCCCGGTCGACGGCCTTGCCGATGTCGTGGAGCAGGCCGGCCCGCAGGGCGACGTGGGTGTCGAGTCCGATCTCGCGGGCCATCATGGCCGCCAGCATGGCCACCTCTTTGGTGTGCTGGAGGACGTTCTGCCCGTAGCTCGTCCGGTACTTGAGCTTGCCCAGGAGCTTGATGAGCTCGGGATGGATGTCGCGGACCTTGAGCTCCAGGACGACCGACTCGCCCTCCTGCTTGATCTTCTGCTCGAGGTCGTTCTTGACCGATTCGACGATGTCCTCGATGCGGGCCGGGTGGATGCGCCCGTCGGTGACGAGCTTCTGGATGGACAGGCGGGCCAGCTCCCGGCGGATGGGGTCGAAGCTCGACAGGATGACGGCCTCGGGCGTGTCGTCGACGATGATGTCGACGCCCGTGGCCATCTCCAGGGCCCGGATGTTGCGTCCCTCGCGGCCGATGATGCGGCCCTTCATGTCGTCGGAGGGCAGGTCGACGACCGAGACGGTCGTCTCGACGACGTGCTCGGCGGCCGTCCGCTGGATGGCGTTGGACATGATCTCGCGGGCCGATTGGACGGCCTTTTCGCGGGCCTCCTCCTCGATCCGCCGGACCGTGCCGATGGCCTCGAGCTTGGCCTCCTCCTCGATCTTCTTGATGAGCATGGCCTTGGCCTCTTCCTGGGTCAGGCCGGATATGCGCTCGAGCTCCTGCAGGCCCTTCTGGATGGCCTCGACGATCTTGGCCTCCTCGACCTCGAGGTCCTTCTCCTTCTGGGAGATCTTGCGCTCCTTCTGGGCGAAGTCGCGCTCCTTGCGCTCCATGGACTGGAAGCGGCGCTCGAGGTTCTCCTCCTTGCTGAGGAGGCGCCGCTCGGTCTCGTTGATCTTGCGCTGCTTCTCGCGGTTCTGGGCCTCCAGCTCGTTCTGGCGGGCCAGGTCCTTCTCGCGGGCCGCGATGTCCGCTTCCCTCTTGATCTTCTCGCCGTCCTCGCGGGCCCTCTCGAGGATGGCCTTGGCCTGTTCCTCGGCCTCGGCGGCCTTGCGGGTGCCCTCCTGCCGCTTGAGCAGGAGGACGACGACGATGACGGCCAGGACGGCGCTGAGCGCCAGTCCGGCGTAGCTGAGAACCCCTTGCATGACGAACCTCCTCATCTATATGGAATGAGGAGACGCGAGAACAGGTCCGGAGGCGTCAGATGCCCGTGGGGCCGGGAGCGGCCCGGCCGGCGAGCCGCCCGCGGGGCGGCGGCCCGTCACGACGGGGATTTATCGGCGTCCGTGTATGTATGCTCATCTGAGAACAGGTGGACCTCCAGGCTTTCGATCTCCGTCTCCATGTGGCCCAGGGCCTCGTTCAGTTGATCCAGCTTCTTCTGGCTGAGAAACAGCTCGTCCGCGATGTTCAAGGCCGCCAGGACGGCGATCTTGGTCGTGTCCGCGGACTTCGATTTCACTGCCACTTCGTGCATCTTCTGGTCAACGAGCGAGGTCAAGTGGCCGATATATCGCTCATCCTCTTCTCCTTTGACGCGGATCTTGTACCGCTGTCCGAAGATCTCGATCTCGAGGATTTTTTCGGTCATAACCCCAGCTTGTCGATCTCGCCGATGATGGCCTCGATCTTGCCCTTGAGGACCTCGCGCTCGCCCTCGTACCGCTTCATGTCCTCGTCCATCTTGGCGAGCTTGCGGGCGCCGTCCTCGAGCTCCTTCTTCTCGGTCTTCGATTCCTTGAGCTGCTGACGCAGCTTCTCGTTCTCGGCCGTCAGCTTGTGGATGTGGTCGACGACCTGCCCGATCTTCCCTTCGAGAATCTTAATGCGCTCGAGTTCCGATGTCAATTCTTTCCCTCCCGGAGTTGGATGTTGAGCGCGGCCCGGAGCTGGCCGACGATCTCCTGCTCGACGCGGTCGACTTCCTCGGCCACCAGCGTCCGCTGGGGGTGGCGGTAGCGGAAGCGCACGGTCAGGCTGACCCGTCCCTCCGCGAGCGACCCGCCGGCGAAGCGGTCGACGAGCTCGAAGCTCTCGAGCAGGGGCTGGTTGAGGCGGCCGAGGACGCGGGCGACCTCGGCGTACGGGACGCCGGCGTCGACGACGACGGACAGGTCGCGGACGACGCCCGGCAGCTTGGGCACGGGCACGAACTGGAACGGCCGCGGCGTCTTGCCGAACAGGGCTTCGAGGTCGATCTCGGCGGCGTAGACCGGCCGCTCGATCGAGGCCGAGGCGGCCAGGTCGCGGCGCAGGGCGCCCAGGCGGCCGACGGCCTGGCCTTTGTAGAGCACGTCCAGGGCCCGGCCGGGCTCGAAGTAATCGGGGCCGCCGGAGGTCCCGGCGAAGTCCACGGGCTCGACCCGCAGGGCCTCGCAGAGGGCCTCGACGGCGCCCTTGAGGACGTAGAAATCCGTCTCCGCCGCCGGGGCGGCCCAGCCGGCCCCGGGCACCAGGCCGGTCGAGACGAGGCCGAGGTGGCAGCCCTCGCGGTGCCTGTCCTCGTCCTCCCAATAATAGACGTGGCCCAGCTCGAAGAGGTGGACGCCCTCGAGGCCGCGGTTGAGGTTCCAGGCGGCGTTGCCGAGGAGCCCGGGGATGAGCGTCGTCCGCAGGACGGAGTGCCGGACGGAGATGGGGTTCTGGATGCCGACGGGCGTCCGCCCGCTGCGGGCGGCCGCCTCGCGCTCGGGGTCGGCGAAGCTCTCGTTGATGGCCTCGTCGAAGCCCTGGCCGAGCAGGGTCTCGCGGACCCGGACGCGGCGGTCCCGCCGCCGGTCGACGGGCGGCGGGAAGGTGTCGACCGGGGTCAGGGCCGAGGGGATGCGGTCGTAGCCGTAGAAGCGGGCGATCTCCTCGATGAGGTCGGCCTCGCCGGCCACGTCGACGCGGAAGGCCGGGACCTGGACGCGCCAGGCGCCCCGGTGGGACATGTCGGTCCGGAAGCCCAGGCGGCCGAGCAGGCCGGCCACGAAGTCCTCGGGCACGTCGACGCCGAGGAGCTCGGCCACGCGGCGCGGCCGCAGGCGGACGGTGACGGGCTTGGGCGGCCGGGGATAGCGGTCGATGAGGCCGCGGGTGGCCCTGCCGCCCAGGCGGCAGAGGAGCGAAGCGGCCATCCGGGCGGCCTCGGGGGCGAAGGAGACGTCGCTGCCGCGCTCGAACCGGTAGGAGGCGTCGGTCGAAAGGCCGAGGGCCTTGGCCGTCCGCCGGATGGAGACGGGGTCGAAGTGGGCGCTCTCGATGAAGACGTCGCGGGTCGCCGCCGTGATGCCGGAGGCCTGGCCGCCGATGACCCCGGCCAGGGCCACCGGCCGGGACTCGTCGGCGATGACGAGCATGTCGGGCTTGAGCTCGAGGGTCCGCCCGTCGAGGTCGACGAGCGTCTCGCCCCGCTTGGCCTTGCGGACGACGATGCGGCCGCCGCCGATGCGCCCGAGGTCGAAGGTGTGGATGGGCTGGGCCGTGGCGAAGAGGACGTAGTTGGAGACGTCGACGACCGTGTTGATGGGTTTGAGGCCCATGGCCTCGAGGCGGCGCCGCAGCCAGTCGGGCGACGGGCCGACGGGGACGCCCCGGACGACCAGGCCGCAGTACCGGGGGCAGAGGGCCTCGGCCGCGATCTGGACGTCGGCGACGTCGGCCGTGGCCTCGGGGAGCTCGACGAGCGGCCAGTCCGGCGAGAGCAGGGGCTTCGCGAGCAGGGCCGCCAGCTCCCGGGCCACGCCGAGGTGGCCGAGCGTGTCGGGCCGGTTGGCGTAGGTCTCGAGGTCGAGCACGGCGTCGCCGTCCCGGTCCTCGACGGTCTCGGGCACGAGGCCGATCATGGTCAGGCGCTCGGCCGTCTCGTCGCGGCCGAGGCCGGTGTCGACGTAGTCCTTGAGCCAGTCCAGGGAGATCTTCATGCGGCCCCGAATTGCCTGAGGAACCTCAGGTCGTTCTCGTAGAAGTGGCGCATCTCGGGGATGCCGAGGGCCAGCATGGCCGTGCGGTCGATGCCGAGGCCGAAGGCCCAGCCGGAGTACTTCTCCGGGTCGATGTTGACGTTCTTGAGGACCTGGGGGTGGACCATGCCCGAGCCCAGGATCTCCTTCCAGCCCGTGCCGCCGCAGACGCGGCAGGCGGCGTCCCGGCCGCCGCAGACGAGGCATTCGACGTCGACCTCGGCGGAGGGCTCGGTGAAGGGGAAGAAGCTCGGCCGGAAGCGGACCTTGAGCTTCTCGCCGAGCAGGGCCCGGATGAAGTGCTCGAGCGTGCCCTTGAGGTGGGCGAAGGTGACGCCCTCGTCGACGACCAGGCCCTCGACCTGCAGGAACATCGGCAGGTGGGTCGGGTCCGGCGTCTCGTGGCGGAAGACCCGGCCGGGGCAGATGATGCGGATGGGCGGCTTGGACCGCTCCATGACCCGGACCTGGACCGGCGAGGTGTGCGTCCGGAGGAGCAGGTCGCCCTTGATGAACAGGGTGTCCCACTTGTCGCGGGCCGGGTGGTGGGGCGGGAAGTTGAGGGCCTCGAAGTTGTAGTAGTCGGTCTCGATCTCCGGCCCCTCCTCGACACTGAAGCCCATGCCCGTGAAGACGGCCTCGATGCGCTCCTGGAACTGGGTCAGGGGGTGGGGGGTCCCGACGTAGCGCTTGCGGCCCGGCAGGGTCAGGTCGGGCCGGGCGGCGGACTTGGCGGCGTCCGCGCCCGCCTCGCGGAGGCGGGCGTCGGCGGCGTCCAGGCCGTCCTGGACGAGGGATTTGAGCTCGTTGATCAGGCGCCCGGCCTCGCGCCGGTCCTCGGCCGGGGCGGACTTCAGGTCCTCGAACAGAAGGGTGACGTGTCCCTTCTTGCGGCTCAGGTACGCCGTCCGGAGCTCCTCGAGGGACCGGGCGTCGCCGGCCTTGGGGAGCTCCTCCTCGAACGCCTTCCTGAGACCTTCGACCCGGTCCTTCAGGCTGGCCATGGCGGGAGCTAAGCCGCCGGGGTCTGGGTCATCCGGACGAGGTGGGCGAAGGTCTCCGGGGCGTTCGCGGCCAGGTCGGCCAGGATCTTGCGGTCGAGCTCGACGTGGAGGGCCTTGAGGCCGCTGATGAAGCGGCTGTAGGACGTCCCGTTGGCGACGGCCCCGGCCTTGATGCGGACGATCCACAGGCTGCGGAAGTCCCGCTTTTTGGCCCGGCGGTCCCGG
Organism: Candidatus Aminicenantota bacterium; assembly: GCA_017999365.1. Classification (GTDB taxonomy): domain Bacteria; phylum Acidobacteriota; class Aminicenantia; order Aminicenantales; family Saccharicenantaceae; genus RBG-16-66-30. The sequence continues at coordinate 60,787 of JAGNLW010000006.1, read as the reverse complement.
TAGGCGTAGAGCAGCGACTTCTCGACGGCCTCCTTGGCCGTGCGGTAGTTGCGGCTCTTGGCGCCGAAGTATCCCTTGGCCAGCGTGAGGACCTTCCTCCGCCGGTCGCGTCTCTTGGTGCTGCGTTTTACGCGTGGCATGGTCGTCTCCTATGGGCGCGGGGCGCCGGTCACATGTCGTACGGGAGCATCGTCTTCAGCACCTTGCGGTCGGCCGGGCTGGCTTCGCCGCCCTGCCCCAGCTGGCGCTTGCGCTTGGACGTCTTCTTGGTCAGGATGTGGCCCTTATTGGCCTTCTTGTGAAGGAGCTTTTTCTTGGCCGTGACCTTGAACCTCTTTTGCGCTCCCTTGTGGGTTTTTAACTTTGGCATCTTTTCCTCCTGTCTTGGTGGGGACCAACAGGGCCGACACGGCCCAATCCTGCTTGCGGGCCGACCCGTCCTGGGTCGCCAGCTCCTTGACGTCGCCGAGGACCCGGTCGAGGACCTGGTAGCCGAGCTCCGGCTTCTGCTTCTCGCGGCCGCGCAGCATGACCGTGATCTTGACCTTGTTGCCTTCGCCGAGGAAGCGCTTGACGTGCTTCATCTTGAAGTCGTAGTCGTGGATGCTGATCTTGGGCCGGAACTTGATCTCCTTGATCTGGATCTGCTTCTGGTGCTTCTTGGCCTCGTGGTCCTTCTTGTGCTGCTCGTACAGGAACTTGCCGTAGTCCGTGATCTTACAGACCGGGGGGTCGGCCGTGGCCGCGATCTCGACCAGGTCGAGGCCCCGGTCCCGGGCCAGATGGACGGCCTGGGCGGTGGGCATGACGCCGAGGGCGTTCCGCTCCTCGTCGATGACCCGGACCTCCCGCGACGAGATCATCTCGTTGATCCGGTGGGGCTTGGCCTTGGCGACCGCAGGATAGTAACCGTGTCTCTTGAAAATGGTCGGTCCTCCTCTAGAATGAGACTGAGAGACTCTTCGTCTTGACGAGCTCGACGGCCCGCTCGAGGAGCCGGTCGAGCGCGATCTCGCCCTTGTCGCCCTGGCCGTGGACGCGCAGGGCGGCCGAGCCGCGCTCGACCTCCTTGTCGCCGACGACCAGGATGAGCGGGACCTTCTGGAGCTCGGCCCCGCGGATCTTCTTGCCGACCTTCTCCCGGCTGAGGTCGGCCTCGGCCCTCAGGCCGGCCGCCTCCAGGCGGGCGACGAGGGTCTTGGCGTAGTCCTCGTGCCTCTCGGCGATGGGCAGGACCAGGGCCTGGACCGGGGCCAGCCAGAGCGGGAAGGCGCCGTTGTAGTGCTCGACGAGGACCCCGAAGAAGCGCTCGAGCGAGCCCAGCAGGGCCCGGTGGACCATGTACGGCCGGTGCTCTTTGCCGTCCTCGCCGACGAAGGTCATGTCGAAGCGCTCCGACATGTTGAAGTCGAACTGGATGGTCGTGCACTGCCAGTGGCGGCCGATGGCGTCCTTGATCTTGATGTCGATCTTGGGCCCGTAGAAGACGGCCTCGCCCTCCATCCGCTCGTAGGGGTAGCCCCGGGTCTCCAGGGCCTTGACCAGGGAGGCCTCGGCCTGGCACCAGCGTTCGTCCGCGCCGCAGTACTTGGCCGCGTTCTTCGGGTCGCGGATCGACAGTTCGATCTTGTTGTCGGTGAAGCCGAAGTCGGCCAGAAGCGAGACCGAGAAGTCGAGGACCCGCAGGATCTCGCCGTCGATTTGCTCGGGCGTGCAGAAGATGTGGGCGTCGTCCTGGGTGAAGCCGCGGACGCGGAGCAGGCCGTGCAGGGTGCCGCTGCGCTCGTAGCGGTAGACGGTGCCGAGCTCGGCCCAGCGCAGGGGCAGGTCGCGGTAGGACCGCATCCGCGACTTGTAGATCTGGATGTGGAAGGGGCAGTTCATCGGCTTCAGATAGTACGGCTGCTCGTCGATGTCCATCGGCGAGTACATGCTGTCCTTGTAGAAGCCGAGATGACCCGAGGTCTGCCACAGGTTGGCCCGCCCGATGTGGGGCGTGTAGAGGATCTCGTAGCCGCCGGCCCGGTGGCGCTCGCGCCAGTGCTGCTCGATGACCGAGCGGACCCGGGCCCCCTTGGGGTGCCAGAGGATGAGGCCGCCGCCGAGCTCGTCGTTGGAGCTGAACAGGTCGAGGTCGACGCCGAGGCGCCGGTGGTCGCGCTTCTTGGCCTCCTCGAGGAGGCGGAGGTGGTCGGCGAGCTCCTGGGCGGTCGGGAAGACGGCCCCGTAGATGCGCTGCATCTGGGCGCCGCGCTCGTCGCCCTTCCAGTAGGCGCCCGAGACCGACAGGAGCTTGACGTTCCGGAGGAGCCCGGTCGAGGGGACGTGGGGGCCGAGGCAGAAGTCGGCGAAGGCCCCCTGGCGGTAGACGGTGACGGTGGCCTCGCCCTTCTCCCTGATGAGCTCGACCTTGAGGGGCTGGCCCATGTCCTCGAACATCCGGACGGCCTCGTCCTTGGCGAGGACCAGGCGCTCGACGGGGACGTCCGCGGCGGCGATCTCCTTCATCCGGGCCTCGATGCGCTCGAGGTCCTCGGGGGTGAAGGGTTCTTCGCGGAGGAAGTCGTAGTAGAAGCCGGTCTCGACGGCCGGGCCGACGCCGGTCTTGGTGCCCGGGTAGAGATCGAGGACGGCGTGCGCCAGGAGATGGGCCGCGCTGTGTCTCAGGACGTCGATCGGCGTATGCTTATCGTCGCTCATGCTCTTTTGCCGTTGCCAAAGGCGGGAGATCCAATCCGGCCGGGACGACGGCCCCTTGAATTCTGACCGCTTGGGTCGAAAGTGGTAGGCGCGGAGGGGATTGAACCCACGGCCTCTTCCGTGTCAGGGAAGCGCTCTCCCACTGAGCTACGCGCCTAACGTTCTCTATCAAAAGCCGTTCTATATTAAGCAAATCGCCCCGAATAGTCAATACGGCGCTTCCGGAAGGGAACGGGGATCCGGGCCCGCTCGGCCCGGGCTGGTTTCCGTTGGCGCAACCCGTTGTTTGGATTATAATAAGCGGCAGACCATGATCGGCCTCCTGTCCGACACCCACGACAACCTGGACCGGGTCCGGGCGGCCGTCCGCCTGTTCAACGACGCCGGCTGCGACCTGGTCGTCCACGCCGGGGACTTCGTGGCCCCGTTCACGGCCGACGAGCTTCGCAACCTCCGGGCCCCCGTCAAGGCGGTCTTCGGGAACTGCGACGGGGAGAGGGCCGGCCTGGCCCGGGCCTTCCGGGGCCTGGGCGAGATCCGGGAGGAGCCGTTCCCCTTCGTCCACGGCGGCCTCCGCTTCGTCGTCTGCCACCTCGAGGGCCTGGCCGCCCCGTTCTTCGTGGCCAAGACCTGCGACGTCATCGTCTCGGGCCACACCCACCGCCCCCTGGTCGAGCTCAGGGACGGCGTCCTCCTGGTCAATCCCGGGGAGGCCTCGGGTTGGCTCCGGGGCCGGGCGACCGCGGCCCTCCTGGACCCGGACGCCCGGACCGCCGAGATCGTGACCCTATAAGGAGGTTCTCCGTGACCCACCCCGTCAACCGCCGCCAGATGCCGGGCTGGAAGCAGGCCCGCCGGCCGCCGGCCCCGCCCAAGTTCCAGGGAGGCCTGGCCAAGCGGGCCCCCGGCCGCAAGATCGCCCCGCCGCCCAAGCCCAAATAGCCTCCCCGCCTCCTTATTGATTTAAAGCCCTTATTGGGCTATACTTTACGTTCGTTTCGGCACAATTGAAGAGTTCGCGCATTTTTGGATGGAGAAGTTTTTCTATTCTTGAAAGGAGTCAGACGATGAAGAGGGTCCTCATCATGGGCGCCGCCGGGCGCGACTTCCACAATTTCAACACCTATTTCCGGGACAATCCGGATTACCGGGTGGTCGCTTTCACGGCCACCCAGATCCCGGACATCGAGGGGCGCAAGTACCCCGCCGCGCTGGCCGGCAAGCTCTACCCCAAGGGCATCCCCATCGAGGCCGAGTCCGAGCTCGACCGGCTCATCGCCGAGCTCAAGGTCGACGACGTCCACCTGGCCTACAGCGACCTGCCCCACACGTATGTCATGAACAAGGCCTCCCAGGTCCAGGCGGCCGGGGCCAACTTCGTCCTCCTCGGGCCCAACGCGACCATGATCAAGAGCCGCAAGCCCGTCGTCTCCGTGTGCGCCGTCCGCACCGGCTCGGGCAAGAGCCAGACCAGCCGCCGCGTGGCCCAGATCCTCCAGGCCAAGGGCCGCAAGGTCGCCGCCATCCGGCACCCCATGCCCTACGGCGACCTGGTCAAGCAGAAGGTCCAGCGCTTCGCCAGCTACGCCGACCTCGACAAGCACGAGTGCACGATCGAGGAGCGCGAGGAGTACGAGCCCCACATCGACAAGGGCATCATCGTCTACGCCGGCGTCGACTACGGCGCCATCCTCCGCCAGGCCGAGAAGGAGGCCGACGTCATCCTTTGGGACGGCGGCAACAACGACTTCCCCTTCTACAAGTCCGACCTCGAGATCGTCGTGGCCGACCCCCACCGGGCCGGGCACGAGCTCGCCTTCTACCCCGGCGAGACCAACTTCCGCCGGGCCAAGGTCATCGTCGTCAACAAGATGGACACGGCCACGCCGCAGGGCATCGAGACCGTCCTGGCCTCGGCCAAGAAGGTCAATCCCAAGGCCACGATCATCCGGGCCAACTCCCCGACCATCGTCGAGGACGGCGGGCGCATCCGCGGCAAGCGGGTCCTGGTCATCGAGGACGGCCCGACCCTGACCCACGGCGGCATGACCTACGGCGCCGGCATCGTCGCGGCCAAGAAGTACGGCGCGGCCTCGATCATCGACCCCCGGCCCTTCGCCGTCGGCTCGATCAAGAAGACCTTCGAGAAGTACAACCACCTCGCCGACGTCCTGCCGGCCATGGGCTACGGCGACAAGCAGACCCGCGAGCTGGCCAAGACCATCGAGGCCATCGACTGCGACCTCGTCGTCAGCGCCACGCCCATCGACATCACCCGGGTCATCAAGGTCTCCAAGCCCATCCTGCGCGTCGGCTACGAGCTCGAGGAGATCGGCACGCCCACCCTCAAGGACGTCCTGAAGAAGTTCTAAGGCCGATGAGACCGAAGATCGCCCTCGTCGCCTTCGGCGGCAACGCCATGCTGCCCGAGGACCAGAGAGGTCTGCAGACCGAGCAGATGCGGAACGCCCAGCGGGCGGCCGAGCTCATGGTCCACATCGTCCGCAAGGGCTACGAGCTCATCATCGTCCACGGCAACGGGCCGCAGGTCGGGAACCTCCTCATCCAGATGGAGGAGGCGGCCAACAAGATCCCGCCCTACACGCTCGACGTCTGCGACGCCATGACCGAGGGCAGCATGGGCTTCATGCTGGAGAGGGCGATCGTCAACGAGCTCAGGCGGCGCTCCATCGACAAGGAGGTCGCCTCGCTCGTGACCCAGGTCGTCGTCGACAAGGACGACCCGGCCTTCCTCAAGCCGACCAAGCCGGTCGGCCCGTTCTACTCGAAGTTCCGGGGCCAGCAGCTGGCCCGGGAGAAGAAGTGGACGATGGTCGAGGACGCCGGGCGGGGCTACCGCAAGGTCGTGCCCTCGCCCAAGCCCATTGACGTCGTCAACAACGGCATCATCCGGGAGCTCGTCGAGGCCGGCCGCATCGTCATCGCGGCCGGCGGCGGCGGCATCCCCGTCGTCCTCAACGCCAACGGCCTGTTCGAGGGCGTCGAGGCCGTCATCGACAAGGACTACGCGGCCAGCCTGCTGGCCCGCGAGGTCAAGGTCGACCTGTTCGTCATCCTGACCGCCATCGAGCGCGTCTTCATCAACTTCGGCAAGCCCGACCAGGCCGAGGCCCCCGTCCTGACCGTGGAGGAGGCCCGCAGGCACCTGGCCGACGGCCAGTTCCCGCCGGGTTCGATGGGGCCCAAGATCCGGGCCGCCGTCGAGTACATCGAGGCCGGCGGCCGCGAGGTCCTCATCACCAAGGACACCCACCTCAAGGCCGCCCTGCTCAACCGTTCGGGGACGCGGATCGTCGCGTCACATTAGGGAGGAGGAACCGCGATGCAGAAAGATTTCCTGTCCGTCAGGGACCTGAGCGTCTACGAATTCGGCCAGATGCTGGACCGCGCGGCCGGGGTCAAGAAGCACCCCGACAAATACCGCAAGGCCCTCAAGCACAAGATCCTGGCCATGATCTTCCAGAAACCGTCCCTGCGCACGCGGATGACCTTCGAGGCGGGCATGCTCCAGCTCGGCGGCGAGGCCATCTACCTGGCCCCCTCCGACATCCAGATGGGCAGCCGCGAGGGCGCCTACGACATCGGCAAGAACCTCGAGCGCTGGGTCGACGGCATCATGATCCGGACCTTCGGCCATCAGATCGCCGTGGACCTGGCCGCCAGCTGCCGCATCCCCGTCATCAACGCCCTGACCGATCTGTCCCACCCCTGCCAGGCCATGGCCGACTTCCTGACCCTGCGCGAGCACAAGGGGGCCCTGTCCGCCCTCAAGCTGGCCTACGTCGGCGACGGCAACAACGTCTGCCACAGCCTCATGCTGGCCGCCGCCCGCGGCGGCACGAAGATGGCCGTGGGCACCCCGGCCGGCTACGAGCCCAGCCCCGACGTGGTCCGCTGGGCCCGCGAGGACGGCAAGGACACCGGATTCGCGCTGACCCTGACGAACTCGCCCGAAGAGGCCGTCGCCGGCGCCGACGCCGTCTACACCGACGTCTGGGCCTCCATGGGCCAGGAGGCCGAGAAGGAGAAGCGGGCCAAGATCTTCGCTCCCTACCAGGTCAACGCCCGGCTCATGGCCCACGCCAAGAAGGACGCCCTGTTCATGCACTGCCTGCCGGCCCACCGCGGCGACGAGGTCACGGACGAGGTCATCGACTCGCCGAACTCCGTCGTCTACGACGAGGCCGAGAACCGCCTCCACGCCCAGAAGGCTATCCTGCTCGCGCTGATGGGGGAGAAGGGATGACCATGACCGAAGAACCGACCCCGCTGACCAGCGTCGCCGACGCGGACTTGGTCCTCGTCGAAAGCGAGCTCGGGCGGACGCCCGCGCCGCGGACGACCAAGGACCTGGCCGGCAAGCTGGCCTTCGAGAAGACGGCCACCGAGAGGACCCAGGACGTCAAGAAGTACGACCCCGACGTCCGCTACGAGGTGGGCGACACGATCGAGAAGAGCTACAACGAGCCCCTGACCGTCGGCAGCAAGTCCGTCGAGCACTTCGAGGGCCGCGTCATCCTCAAGGTCGTCGGCAAGACCTATTCCAAGCACTTCAACTGCGAGATGCTCGAGGTCGACTACCCCGGCGGCGGCGTCTTCCGCAAGTACATCGACTACATGAAGAAGACGCGGACCCAGGTCCTGCTGCCCTCGAACTTCGAGGGCCGGGCCAAGCCGGCCGAGATCATGTCCCGGGGGGACGACCCCCGGCTGACCGAGCTGCCCATGACGGAGCGCGACCTCCGGGCCCTGGAGAAGAACCTCCGGCTGCGGCTGGCCAAGGACCCCCGCTTCTTCGGCTGGAACGACTTCTGGCACCTGGCCGCCAAGCGCGTCGAGATCCTGCCCGAGAAGGTCCAGGAGATCGCCGACGCCTTCGCCGCCGGCGGCAAGTCGGCCACGACCGAGGACCTCGTCAAGTCCCATTTCGGGCTCGAGGCCTCCTCGGACCTGTTCGACCTGACCTGCCTGAGCCTGAGCGCCCTGCTCGACAAGAAGCACAAGAAGGAGTTCATCCTCCTGGCCGAGGCCGGCTGGGGCAAGTGGCACCTCAAGGCCATCCTCAACGCCATGCCCGAGGGCCTGGCCCTGTCCGCCCCGATGGCCGACCTGACCGAGCTCGAGGAGATCGAGAAGCCCGAGATGAGCATCGTCCAGGACTTCCCGATCAAGATCTACCTGACCTGGCGCGAGATCCTGTCGGGCGGCCTCAGGATCCCCCGGAGCCTGGCCAAGGAGCTCTCCCACGCCCGGGAGTACACCTTCACCGACCCCGACGAGAACAAGGCCTATACCGTCTACTACTTCCCCGTGCCGAACTTCTTCCTGGGCCTGCAGGATTTCTACACGACGCACAACATCCCCCAGGGCGCCAGCCTGACCCTCGAGCGGACCGGCCCGACGACGTTCAAGTTCTGGGTCAAGAAGTCGAAGAAGAAGATGTCCGTCATCCGCATCGGCTACGACGCCGAGAAGGACGAGTTCGTCGACTCCGGCGAAGAGGCCTACACCTTCGCCGAGCCCAACAAGATCATCTACATCGAGCGCGAGACGCTGGCCGGCCTGCTGCCCCTGGCCCCCCTGCGCGAGGGCCACGACCTGCGCGACCTCGTCGTCACCGTCTACAGCGACCCCGTCCTGGCCGGGTCGGCCCGGTCCCTCCACTTCCTGCGGGCCACCCATCTCATCGACATCATCCGCCAGACGACGCAGGAGGACGTCGAGTTCACCCTCCTGAATTCCCCGGAGTTCACCAAGTCGGACAAGAAGAAGGGCGTCTTCACCTACCACGAGCCCTACATCCCCGAGGAGGTCCCCGAGGAGACGGCCTACGAGGGCTACGAAGAGCCCGGGGCCGAGGCCTACACGCCGGAAGAGGCGGCCCTGGAGGCGGTGGCCGAGGACATCCTCGGTCTCGAGCCCGACACGGCGGCCGAGCGGGCTCCCGCCAGGCCGGCCGCCCCGGTCGAGCCCGGGCCCGTGGCCGTCCCGCCGCTGAAGAAGGACAAGACCTTCAAGCGCAAGAAGCCCAAGACCGAAGGCGAGAAGGGCCCGCGGCCGAAGAAGAGCGAGCGGCGCGTCATCGAGGAGAAGCTCCACGAGGTGGAGTCCGCTCAGGAAGCCCTGGCCGCCGTCAAGGAGAAGGCGGAGGAGACCCAGGAGCAGCGGGCCGCCCGGGAGAAGAAAGAGGAGTTCAAGCCGGCCCCGAAGAAGGACGAGCCCAAATTCGGCATCTTCGCCGACCTTCTCAAGACGGCCCTCAAGAAGAAGCCCGAGGACGAGGCCGGGGAAGGGGTCCCCGAGGAGCCCGCGGCCGAGGACACGCCGGAAGGCGAAGAGAAGGCATAGCCCCCGCTAGAGGATATCGCGGACCGAGCCCTTGCGGCGGGTCACGCCCATGCTGTCGAGGAGCTCGAGGAGCGGGATGCTGTACTTGCGGGACAGGCCGGTCAGGGCCTTGAAGTCGGCCACGGTCAGCTCCCGCTTCCCCGAAGCGCGCAGCTTGGCCACGATCCCGTCGAGCCAGGCCGAGTGCAGGATGAAGCCGTCGAAGCCCTCGACGATGCGCTTGCGCTCGGCCAGGGCGTCCAGCAGCGTCTGAAGCTTCCCCTGCGTCAGCCCGAGGCGGGCCCGCAGCTCGTCCGGAGTGGCGCTGCCGAGCTCGCCGTTCAGGACCATGGCCTCGAGGGCGGCCAGGGCCTCCTCGTCGGCGGCGCTGAGGGGGATGCGGAAGTCGGGCAGCCGCACGATGCCGCCCTCCTCGACGGCCCGCCCGTCCTTGGCCAGGAACCGCAGGGCCAGCGTCAGGACCGTCCGCGGCGCGTCGAAGCGCGCCTCCAGCTTCTCGAGCGGCGCGCCCCTCTGCCCGGGGTGCTTCTTGTGGTACTGGGCGACGAACGCGACGATCCGTTCCCGCAGGAAATCGAGCGCGGCCTGGGAGACCAGGCGCAGGGGCGCGAACTGCAGGATGCGGACGGCGTCCTCGGCCTCGAGCGCCCCGGCCAGCTCCTCGATCCGGGACCGCGACAGGCGGCAGAAGAAGGCCAGGTCCTCGCCCTTCAGCCCCTTGAGCCCGCCGAGTTCGGCCATGACCAGGACCATGTCCTTCTCGCCGAGGGCCAGACGCGAGAGGACGGCCTTGCGCTTGGAGGCCTTCATTTCGTCCGGCCCGGGCGCGCCCGGGTAGAGGCAGCGGCCGCGGCCGAGGAGGGCGCCGCCGTCCCCGCGGACCTCGAAGGGATCGGCCCAGCGGACCTCGGCCGGCCCGGCGGTCCAGACCCGGACGAAGGGCGCGGACTTGCGCCCGGGCATCGCGTAGTCGGTGATGCGGGCGGCGGCCCGGCCGCCCAGGAAGACGGCCTCGGCCCGGAGCTCGCGGCGGTCCGCCCCGAGCGGGAAGTCGAGCACGGCGTCGAACGCGGGCGCTTTCATCGGGAACGCTCCTCCGCGTCCGGCGCGGGGTCGAAGCCCATGCGGCGCAGGGCCGGATCGCAGGACACCAGGATTACACGAACCGGGTCGCCCAAGTCAAACGTTTTGCGGCGGCGCTTCGGGCGCAGGCGCCGGCCGGCGGCCCGGGGCTCGTGCTCGCCGCGGAGCGAGGCGAACGGCAGGAGGCCGGAGACGAACCAGCCGTCGAGCTCGACGACCAGCCCGGCCTTGACGACGTCGACGACGACGCCCCCGAACTCCTCCCCCAGCCGCTCCCGGATCAGGCGGAAGATGCGCCACTCGACCAGGGCCTGTTCGGCCGCGGCCGCGTTGCGTTCGCGCTCCGAGGCCCGCTCGGCGACGGCCGCGAGCGGCAGGGGGCTCGGCCCCTCGCGGGCCAGCAGGTCCTTGAGCAGGCGGTGGACGACGAGGTCGGGATAGCGCCGGATGGGCGAGGTGAAGTGGGTGTAGTCGGTCTTGGCCAGGCCGTAGTGGCCGACGTTCTTGGCCGCGTAGACGGCCAGTTTCATGGCCCGCAGGACCTGGGCGCCGACGAACTTCTCGCCCGGAAGGCCCCGGGCCTTCTCCAGGACGCGCTGGAGGTCCTGGGGCCGGACCTTGTCGGGCTCGGGCAGGGTCAGGCCGAAGCCGAGCAGGATATCCCGGAGCTTGGCCAGGTCGCCCGTGTCGGGCGCCGGGTGGACGCGGTAGACGGCCGGCAGCCGGCGGACCGTGAAGGCCGAGGCCACGGCGACGTTGGCGGCGACCATGAACTCCTCGATGAGCCGGTGGGCCTCGTTCCGCTCGGACGCGGCCACGGCCAGGAGGCGGTCCTTCTCGTAGACGAGCTCGGGCTCGACCAGGTCGAAGTCGAGGCTGCCCTCGGCCAGGCGCCGGGCCCGCAGAGCGGCGGCCGCCTCGCGCATGAGGAGGAGGTCCGGGACGACGTCGGCGCAGTCGCGACGGGCCGCCGGGTCGCCCTCGAAGACGGCGAAGACCGCCGTGTAAGTCAGGCGGTGGGCCGTGCGGATGACCGAGGGCGTGAACTCGGCCGCGGTCACCCGCCCGTCCGGGGCGATGTCCATGAGGACGGACACGGCCAGCCGGTCGACGCGGGGGCGCAGGCTGCACAACCCGTTCGAGAGCTTTTCGGGCAGCATGGGCAGGGTCAGGCCGGGGAAATAGATGCTCGTGCCGCGGGCCTCGGCCTCCCGGTCGAGGGCGCTCCCCGGCCGGACGTAGTGGGAGACGTCGGCGATGTGGACGCCGAGGCGCCAACCGCCGCCGGGAAGGGCGCGGACGGCGACGGCGTCGTCGAAGTCCTGGGCCGTCTCGCCGTCGACGGTCACCGAGGTCCAGTCCCGGAAGTCGCGCCGCCCTTCGGGGGCCGGCGCGGGCCGGACCTCGGACGGCAGGGCCTCGGCCTCGCGGACGGCGTCCTCGGGGAACTCCGACCGCAAACCGTACCGGGCGACGACCACCCGGGCGTCCACGCCGGGCTCCTCGGGCCGGCCGAAGACCGAGGTCAGGGCCAGGGTGGCCCGGTCGGCCTCGACGATCATGCCCGGCTCGGGCCGCAGGCGGCCGCGCGACTTGAGCGGCAGGTCGTCCTGCGAGAGGGAGTCGAACGGCTGCAGAAAGGGCGCCCCGCCGCGCTCGCGGTAGATGCCCAGGACGGTCTTGCGTCCTTTGCGCACGACGCGCTCGACCCGGCCCTCGGGCTTGCCGAAGCGGCCCTCGGCCTCGACGAGGACGACGACCTCGTCGCCCGGCATGGCCCCCTGGGCGTGGCGGGCCGGGACGAAGATGTCCTCGCCGCCTCCTTCGGGCGTGACGAAGCCGAACCCGGGCCGGGCGGTGACGAACCGGCCGCGGACCAGGCCCGTCCCGGCGGCCAACCGGTAGCGGCCGCGGAAGAGCTTGACCGCGCCGCGGGCCTCGAGGGCCCGGACGGCCTCGACGAGCTTGGACCGGTCCCGGCGCTTGACGCCGAGCTCGGACTGGACGCGGTCGAGGTCCAGGCCTTCGGGGTGCTTCCCGATGAGCGCGAGGATGCGGGCGGAGGTCAAAGGGGCTCCTTTCAATAATAGAACAGCGAGACGTGAGGGACGCGCCGGGCGGCCCGGGCCGCCTGGACGGCCCTCCGGCGGACGGCGCCGGCGAGGTCCTTGGGCCTGCGGCTCCCCGGCTCGCGCCGCAGGCCGGCCTCGGCCTCGGCCCTGTCCGCGGCCGTCGTCCCGGCCCAGAGCGCTTCCTCGAGCGCGGCCTCGAGCCGCTCGAGCCCGGCCTCGTCGGGCGCGGCGGCTTCGAGCAGCCGGAGGGCCTCCGTGAGCGGAGCGGCCAGGCCGGCGTCCCCGGGCCCGAGCCCGGCCAAGGCCTGGGCGATCTCGCGCCGGGCCCGGTCACGCTTGCCGGGCCGGGCCGCGGCCGGCGCCGCCCCGGTCCGTCCGCCGGCGTGTCGTTCCCGGTACTGGGCGAAGGCCGCGTCGACCTGCCGTTCGCAGGCGGCCAGGGAGACGCCCTTGGGGCCGCGGCCCCGGGCCTTCAGGCCCTCGAAAGCCCGGGCGAGGCCCTCGAGGACGACGCGGAGCGGGATGCGGCGGGCCTCCCAGCCGGCCAGGACCGCCTGGTCTTTCGGGGACAGGAGGAAGGGGGCGCCCCGACGCTCCAGGAAGGCCTTGGCGATGGCCTGGTAATAGCCGGTCCGGCGGTCGTCTTCGCGGTCCATGGGGGGATGGCCGAGCGGCGGCCTATTCGCGGCCGCCGCGGTTGCGCTCGTGGATGATCCGCAGCCCCTCGAGGACGAGGTCGGGCTCGTAGGCCTCGATGAGCGGCAGCTCGGAGGCGACCTGGCTGCCGAAGCCGCCCGTGGCCACGACCCGGGCCTCCCGGCCGAGCTCCTTGCGGACCTCCTCCACGATGTTCGTGACCAGGCCGATGTAGCCGAAGTAGAGCCCGGACTGCATGCTGGCCACGGTCGTCCGGCCGATGGCCTTCTTGGGCTTGCGGATCTCGATCCGCGGCAGGCGGGCCGTCTTGAGGGTCAGGGCCTCGGCGGCGATCTGGATGCCCGGGGCGATGGCCCCGCCCAGGTATTCGCCCTTGGCCGAGACGGCGTCGAAGGTCGTGGCCGTGCCGAAATCGAGGACGATGAGCGGCCCGCCGTATTTCTCGTAGGCGGCGACGGCGGCGGTGATGCGGTCGGCGCCGACCTCGAGCGGGTTCTCGTAGAGGATGGGCATGCCCGTCTTGAGCCCGGGCCCGACGACGAGGGTTTCGGTCCCGAAATAGGCCCGGCAGGTCTCCTCGACGACCGGGGTCAGGGGCGGGACGACGCTGGAAACGACGGCCGCGTCGATCTTGGCGGGGAGGATGCCGGCGATCCGCATGAGGTCGATCAGGACGGCCCCGTACTCGTCGGCCGTCTTGCCGGCGTCGGTCCGGACTTTCCAACTGCGGACGAGCTTGCGGCCGCGGAAGATCCCGACGGCGATGGTCGTGTTGCCGACATCGAATGCCAGGAGCATGGCCTCCCTCCCTAGGCGGTCTCGAGACCGAGGATGGCGTCGAGGACGGCCGTCCCGGCCCCGCCATCGCGTTCGACGACCAGGCGGCCCTCGGCGTCGAGGCCGCGGCAGAGGCCCGTGACAACCCCCGCGGCCGTCGCGGCCCGTACGGCCTCTCCGGGCGGCGGGACCATGGCGGCCTGGAAGGCCGCGACGACGGGCCCCTTGCCGTCCCGGGCCAGGGCATTATACCAAGTGTCGAGGGCCCGGCAAAGGGCGGCGAAGAGGGCCTCGACGGCCACGCCGGGACGCCCGGCCAGCCGCAGCGAGGTCGCCGTCCGGGCCAGGTCCCCGGCGAGGTCGTCCGGGCCGTGGCCGGCGTTGAGCCCGATGCCGGCGACGGCGAAGCCCGTCCCGGCCGGCCCGGTGACGGCCTCGCAGAGGACGCCGCCGAGCTTGCGGCCGCCGAGGACGAGGTCGTTCGGCCACTTGAGACCGGGGACGAGGCCCGAGGCCTCGCGGACCGCCTCGGCCGCGGCCAGCCCGACGGCGAGCGGCAGGACGTGGGGGAAGGGCGCGGGACCGCCGTCCGGCCCGCGCAGGACGAACGAGGCGTACAGGCCCAGGCCGGGAGCGGAATGCCAGACCCGGCCTTTGGTGCCGCGGCCGCAGGTTTGGGCGGCGGCCAGGACGGCCGTGCCGTGGGGGGCGCCGGCCAGGGCCAGGGCGCGGGCTTCGTCGTTGGTGGAGGCGACGACCGCCAGGCGGTGGACGGTCTCTCCGACGGGCATGGCTCCCCCTCCGGGGCGCCGGCTCACGCGGCCAGCTTGGCCAGGTTCCGGCCGAGCTTGTCGCGACGGTCGAGGAGCTCGGCCAGCCGGGCCCGGTTCTCCTCGACCACGGCGGCCGGGGCCTTGGCCACGAAGTCGGCGTTCCCGAGCTTGCGCTCGATCTTCTCGATCTCGGCGGCGGCCTTGGCCAGGTCCCTCTCGAGGCGGTCGCGCTCCTGGCCGGCGTCGGCCGGCTGCGGCGGGACGAGGCCGATCTCGAACGGGCCGGCGACGCCCTTGAGGAGGCCCTCGCCGGCGGGCAGGGCCGCGACGAGCTCGAGCGACTCGAGGCCGGCCAGGGTCCGGACGAAAGCCGCCTGGGACCCGAGCGCGGCCGTCTCCTCGGCCCCGGCGGTCTTGACGAACAGCCGGACCTTGTCCTTGGGGGCGATCTTGTTGCCGGAGCGGATGGTCCGGGTCTCGACCACGACGGCCTGGACCAGGGCCATGGTCTTTTCGGCGGCCGGGTCGGCCCAGGCCGGCTCGGCCTTGGGATAGGGGGCGACGACGATGGACTTGCCGGCGCCCGGCAGGTGCTGCCAGATCTCCTCGGTGATGAAGGGCATGAACGGGTGGAGGAGGCGCAGGATGCGGTCGAGAGTGTCGGCCAGGACGGCCTCGGTCGTCCGGTTGCCCTCGCGCAGGCCGACCTTGGCGAACTCGATGTACCAGTCGCAGAACTCGTGCCAGATGAAGTGGTAGAGGAGGTCGGCGGCCTCGTAGAACTTGTACTGGGCCAGGCTTTCGTCGAGCGCCGCGGCGACGGCGCTCACCCGGCTTCGGATCCAGCGGTCGGCCAGGGTCAGCCCGCTCTCGCGGACCTCGGGCGTCTCCGCCTTGAGGTTCATGAGCGTGAAGCGCGAGGCGTTCCAGATCTTGTTGGCGAAGGCCTGGTAGCCGGCCATGCGCTCCTCGGACAGGGCCAGGTCCATGCCCGGGACGGCCAGGGCGGCCAGGGTGAACCGCAGGGCGTCCGTGCCGTACTTGTCGATCATCTCCAGGGGATCGATGATGTTGCCTTCCGACTTGCTCATCTTGCGGCGCTTGAGGTCGCGGACGAGGCCGTTGATGAAGACGTGCTTGAACGGGATCTCCCCCCGGAACTTGAGGCCCAGCATGATCATGCGGGCGACCCAGAAGAAGATGATGTCGAAGCCGGTCGACATGAGGTCGGTCGGATAGAAGGCCTTGAGGTCCTCGGTCTCGTCGGGCCAGCCGAGCGTGCCGAAGGGCCACAGGCCGGAGGAGAACCAGGTGTCGAGGACGTCCTCGTCCTGGTCGACGGGGCCGCCGCACTTGGGGCAGCGTTCCGGCGCCTCCACGGCCACCGCGATGTGGCCGCAGTCGCGGCAGTACCAGGCCGGGATGCGGTGGCCCCACCAGAGCTGGCGGGAGATGCACCAGTCGTGGATGTTGTACATCCACTCGTAGTAGGTCTTGGTCCAGTTGGCCGGGATGAACTGGATCTCGCCCGATTCGACGACCCGGATGGCCTCGTCGGCCAGGGGCTTGATGCGGACGAACCACTGCCAGGACAGGTGCGGCTCGATGACGTTCTTGCAGCGGTAGCAGTGGCCGACGGCGTGTTCGTGGTCCTCGACCTTGTCCAGCAGGCCGCGCTCGCGGAGGGCCTCGACGACCTTGGCCCGGGCGGCGAAGCGGTCCAGGCCGGCGAAGGCCGGGCCGGCCGCCTCGGTCATCTTGCCGGCGCCGTCGATGACGATGACCTGCTCCAGGCCGTGCTTCTTGCCGAGCTCGAAGTCGACCGGGTCGTGGGCCGGGGTGACCTTGACGGCGCCGGTCCCGAAGTCGCGTTCGACCCGCTCGTCGGTGATGACCGGGATGGGCTTGTCCTGGAGCGGCAGGACGACCTTCCGGCCGTGGAGGTGCGCGTAGCGCTCGTCGTCCGGGTGGACGGCCAGGCCCGTGTCGCCGAGCATGGTCTCGGGCCGGGTCGTGGCCACGACCACGGACTCGTCCGAGCCCTCGACGGCGTAGCGGATGTGCCAGAGCTTGCCCTTGAGGTCCTTGTGCTCGATCTCGATGTCCGAGAGCACGGTCCGGCAGTGGGGGCAGCGGTTGACCAGGAAGTAGTCGCGGTAGATGAGCCCCTCGTCGTAGAGGGAGACGAAGACCTGCTTGACGGCCCGGCTGAAGCCGGGGTCCATGGTGAAGCGCTCGCGCGACCAGTCGAGCGAGGCGCCGAGCTTCTTGAGCTGGGAGGTGATGACGCCGCCGTACTTGGCCTTCCACTCCCAGGCGATGCGCAGGAACTCGTCGCGGCCGATCTTCTCCCGGCTCAGGCCCTTCTCGGCCAGGCTCTTCTCGATGACGTTGTGGACGGCGATCGAGGCGTGGTCCGTGCCCGGCAGCCACAGGCAGTTGTGGCCCTGCATGCGCTTCCAGCGGGTGATGACGTCGGGCAGGGTGAAGCACAGGGCGTGGCCCATGTGGAGGATGCCGGTGACGTTGGGCGGCGGCAGGACCATGGAGAACTTGGGCTTGTCCGACCGGGGGTCGGCGGTGAACAGGCCCTCGTCGAGCCAGAACGCGCCCCACTTCTCCTCGACGGGCTTCGGGTCGTAGGCCTTGGCCAGCTCTTTGTTCGTGGTCATGTTCACGGGTTCCATTCCTTGATGTCGGCCAGGACGCGGGCCCGGACCCTCTTCTCGATCTCGCGCTCCATCTCCCCGATCTCCTCCCGGACGATGGCCTTGACCTCGGTCTCCGACAGGCCGGCCGGGACCGGCGACGCGAGGGCGCCGGCGGCCGACGCGCCGCCCATGGCCGGCTCGCCCGGCCAGAGGGGCTCCTCGGGCAGGGACGACGGCCCGGTCTTGCGGGCGATGAGCTCGCGGACCGTCGCGGCCAGCCGCTCGGGGTCGAACGGCTTGGGCAGGACCTCGTCGTAGTCGCCCGGCGGGGTCCGGTCGGCGTCGACGCACTCGAACGTGCCGCGCAGGCCGACGAGCGGGACCGAGGCCAGGTCCTTGCGGCTGCGCAGGACCCGCCCGACCTCGTAGCCGTCCCGCCCGGGCAGGGTCAGGCTGACGAGCAGGGCGTCGGGCCGGAGGTCGGCCACGGCCCCGAGCAGGGAGGCCCCGTCCTCGAAGACGGTGACCCGGAACTCCGGCTCGGCGAAGACCAGCTGGACCGCCTTCTGGACCGAGGGGCTGGGGTCGGCGCAAACGATCCTATAGGGCACGTCGCTCCTCACAAAATCAACAAAACAGTCAGTTTACTTTACCCGTTTACAGGCGGGGTGTCAATTTGCCCGGTATCCGGCCGAAGGCGCCTCATGCCTGCGCCGGATCATCCTCGCGGGGTGTGAGAAAAAGTCGCCTCATGACCGTCGTAGAAGAGGAACGGCTTGACACATCATCGAGAAGGATATAATGTAAGAAAGTAAGGATGTAGGAGACGACCATGGAAATCGAAGAGACGGCCACGATGACCTCTAAAGGACAGCTCACGGTCCCCGCCCCGATCCGGGAGATCTTCAACCTCCGCAAGGGCTCGACCGTGCTCTTCAAAGTCACGGAAAAGGGCGTTCTGTTCATGCCCTGCGAGATCATGGCCAAAGAGGCCTATTCCCGGGAAGAATGGGGCAAGATCGAGCGCCTCGTCGCGGAACGCGGGACGACTTATAAGACCGTCCGGGCCGCCAGAAAACACCTCGAGTCTTTGTGAGATACGAATTCAAGCCGGCTTTCGATCGCTCTCTGAAATCGCTGCTCCCCGGACAAAAAGACGATCTGGTATCATCCTGCCTGGCATTTTTGGATTTCCTGGAAAAACGGTCCCCCTTGCCCGCCGGCCTGGGCCTCAAGCGTCTTCGCGATGGCTATTGGGAGATCCGGCGCGGTCTCAGGAACCGGATCCTGTTCCGTTGGACGGAGGATCTGGTCGAATTCACGCTCGCCGGGGATCACGATTCGATCAAGGATTTCCTGAAGGACGCTTAGCTTCCGTCGTCAATATTCGACGGCGACCGAGTTCTCCCCCAGGAGCCCCTCGATCTTCTTGATGAGGTCCTCGGAGGGCGTGACCTTCTGGACCTCGGCGCTCTGGGCCACGACCCGGTAGGAGTGCGGCGTCACCAGCTCGAACTGGACCGGGCAGCGGCCCTCGTAGCCGTCGAGGACGGTCTTGAGCTCGGCGATCGTCGCGTCCTCGAGGCCCGGCAGGAAGATGCGGACGACGACGCGCTTGGCCTGCTTCTCGAAGGCCTCGGCCAGGGGCATGGCCGCGCTCAGGCTGATACGCCGGTTCTCCTCCTCGCCCATGTACTTGCCCTTGATCCAGACGAGCTGGCCCTCGCGCAGGTAGGTCCCGAAGCGGCCGAAGCTCTCCGGGAAGGAGACGACGTCGATCTTGCCGGTCAGGTCCTCCAGGACGAAGGCGGCCATGCGCTCGTCCTTCTTGGTCTTGAGGGGCTTGAACCCGCCGATGATGCCGGCCAGGCGGACGTCGCGGTCGAAGTCCCGCTCGGGGTCGATCTCGGCGACCATGTGGGAGACGAGCTTGCGCAGGCGGTCCTTGTACCGGGCCAGGGGATGGCCGGTGATGTAGAGGCCGAGGGCGTCCATCTCGTAGGACAGGACGTGGGACTCGTCCCACTCGCGCATCTCCAGGACCTCGGGCGGGACGTCCGGCGTCTCGGCTCCGGCCGGGCCGAAGAGCGAGACCTGCTTGGCCGCGGCCGCCTTCTGGACCTCGTGGCCGTAATCGATCATGCGGTCGAGCATGTGGAAGCACTGCGAGCGCTTCCAGCCCAGGGAGTCGAAGGCCCCGGCCTTGATGAGGCTCTCGACGGCCTTGCGGTTGACGACCTTGGTGTCGTGCTCGAGGAACAGGTCGAAAGGCGACTTGAAGCCGCCGAGCGAGAGGCGGGCGGCCACGATCTCCTCGACGGCCGCCTGGCCGATGCCCTTGACGGCGGCCAGGCCGAAGCGGATGTTGCCGCCCTCGACGGTGAAGCGGAACTCGCTCCGGTTGATGTCGGGGGGCAGGACCTGGATGCCCATCTCGTGGCACTCGCCGATGTACTTGACGACCTGGGGCGTGGCCCCGCGCTCGGCCTCCGAGGTCAGCAGGGCGGCCAGGTAGTGGACGGGATAGTGGGCCTTGAGCCAGGCCGTCTGGTAGGCGACCAGGGCGTAGACGGCGGCGTGGGATTTGTTGAAGCCGTACTCGGCGAACTCCTTGATCTGCTCGAAGATCTTGTCGGCCTTGGCGGCGGCGATGCCCTTCTTGCGCGCCCCCTGGACGAACTTCTGCTTCTGGGCCTTCATCGTCTCCTTGTCCTTCTTGCCCATGGCCTTGCGCAGGAGGTCGGCCCCGCCCAGGGTGAAGCCGGCCAGGTCGGTGGCGATGCGCATGACCTGTTCCTGGTAGACGATGATACCCCGCGTCTCGCGGAGGACGGGCTCGAGCTCGGGGAGCTCGTAGGCGATGCGCTCGGGGTGGTGGCGGCGGTGGATGGACTCGTCGGTCATGCCGCTCTTGAGCGGGCCGGGGCGGTAGAGGGCGTTGAGGGCGATGAGGTCGCGGAACTCGGTCGGCCCGAAGCGGCGCAGGAGGTCCTTCATGCCCGGGCTCTCGAACTGGAAGACGCCGTCCGTGTTGCCCGAGCGGAACAGCTCGAAGGTGGCCGGGTCGTCGAGGGGCAGGGCCCCGATGTCGACGGTCCGGCCCGTCTCGGCCTTGATGAGGGCCAGGGCGTCGTCGATGACGGTCAGGTTGCGCAGGCCCAGGAAGTCCATCTTCAGCAGGCCCAGGGCCTCGACGTCGCTCATGGCGAACTGGGTCGTGACCTCGCCCTTGGTCGATTGATAGAGGGGCAGGAACTCGACCAGGGGTTTGGGCGTGATGACGACGCCGGCGGCGTGGATGGACGGGTTGCGGACCTGGCCCTCGATCTTCTGGGCGATGGCCAGGAGCTGGGCGACCTTGGAGTTGCGGTCGCGCAGGGCCCGCAGCTCGGGCACCGTCTTGAGGGCCTCGGCGATGGTCGCGTCAACCGAGAAGGGGATCATCTTGGCGATGCGGTCGACCTCGGGCAGGGGCACCTCGAGGACGCGGCCGACGTCGCGGATGGAGCCGCGGGCGGCCATGGTCCCGAAGGTGATGATCTGGCAGACGTTGGCCGCGCCGTACTTCTCCGTGACGTACCCGATCATCTCCTGGCGGCGCCGGGCGCAGAAGTCCATGTCGATGTCGGGCAGGCTGATGCGCTCGGGATTGAGGAAGCGCTCGAACAGGAGGTCGTATTCGAGCGGGTCGATCTCGGTGATGCGCAGGGCGTAGGCCAGGAGGCTTCCGGCGGCCGAGCCGCGCCCCGGGCCGACCGGGATGCCCCGCTCGCGGGCCGCCTTGAGCAGGTCCCAGACGATGAGGAAGTAACCCTCGAAGCCCATCTTCTTGACCAGGGCCAGCTCCCGCTTGAGCCGGTCCTCGTACTCGGCCGGGGTGTGGGCCCCCCGGGCGTCGCCGTTGCCGTTGCCGGTGCGCCGGGCCTCCATGCGGGCGTGAAAGCCGGCCCAGGCGACCTCCTCGAGGTACTCGCTCAGCTCCTTGCCGGCGGGCGGCTCGAAGTTGGGCAGGTGGTACTTCTTGGGCGGGAAGTCGAAGTCGCAGCGGGCCGCGATCTTGCCCGTGTTCTCGACGGCGTCGGGGGTGTCCTTGAAGAGCTCCGCCATCTCGGCCGCGGACTTGAAGTAGAACTGGTCGGTCGAGAACTTGAGCCGGTCCGGGTCGGAGATCTTGCGGTTGGTCTGGATGCAGACCAGGACGTCCTGGCTCTCGGCGTCCTCGCGGCGGGCGAAGTGGATGTCGTTGGTGGCCGCCAGGGGCAGGCCGAGCTTGCGGGCCACGGCCACGAGCTGGGGGTTGACGGCCTTCTGCTCCGGCAGGCCGTGGTCCATGAGCTCGACGTAGAAGTCGCCGGGAGCGAAGATCGAGGCGTACTCCCTGGCGGCGGCCTCGGCCTTCTCCGGGAGGCCCCGGGAGAGCCAGGTCGCCAGCTCGCCCTTGAGGCAGGCCGACAGGCCGATGAGGCCCCCGGCGTGGGCGGCCAGGAGCTCCTTGTCGATGCGCGGCCGGTAGTAGAAGCCCTCGGTGTAGCTGCGGGTGACGAGCTCGCAGAGGTTGCGGTAGCCGGACTCGTCCTTGACCAGCAGGACGAGGTGGAAGTGGTGGATGTCCTGGGGCCCGCCGGGCTTCTTGTCGAAGCGGCTCTGGGGGGCGACGTAGGCCTCGCAGCCGAGGATGGGCTTGACGCCCTTGGCCTTGGCCTCCTTGAAGAACTGGACGGCGCCGAAGATGTTGCCGTGGTCGGTCAGGGCCACGGCCGGCATCTTCTGATCGTAGGCCTCGGAGACGAGGCGGGGCACCCGCAGACAGCCGTCGAGCACGCTGTACTCGGAATGGTTGTGCAGGTGGACGAAGATCGGTTCCATGAACGGCTATCTCTTTCGAAACCGGACGGACCGCGGGGCGGGCCGGCCGGACGGCCTAGGCTATTCCCATTCGATGGTCCCCGGCGGTTTGGTCGTCACGTCGTAGACGACCCGGTTGACGCCGCGGACCTCGTTGACGATGCGCGTCGACATGCGGGCCATGAGCTTGGCCGGCGCCGGGTACCAGTTGGCGGTCATGCCGTCCGTGCTCTGGACCATGCGGATGACGACGACCCGGTGGTAGGTCCGCTGGTCGCCCATGACGCCGACCGAGCGGACCGGCAGGAGGACGGCGAAGGCCTGCCAGAGCTTCTTGTAGATGCCGGCCCGCTGGACCTCCTGGAGGACGATGTCGTCGGCCGCCCGCAGGATGTCCAGGCTGTCGCGGTCGACGGCCCCGATCATGCGCACGGCCAGGCCGGGACCGGGGAAGGGGTGCTGGTGGATGAAGTCGGCGTCGACGCCGAGCTCGAGGGCCAGGGCCCGGACCTCGTCCTTGAACAGCTCCCGCAGGGGCTCGACCAGCCGGAAGCGCAGGCCCTTGGGCAGGCCGCCGACGTTGTGGTGCGACTTGATGACCGAGGACGGCCCCTTGACGGGGTTCGACTCGATGACGTCGGGATAGATCGTGCCCTGGGCCAGGAAGGCCGCCCCGCCGAGGCGCATGGCCTCGCGCTCGAAGAGGTGGATGAACAGGCGGCCGATGGTCTTGCGCTTGCGCTCGGGCGAGACGACGCCGCGGAGCTTCTCCAGGAACAGGTCCGAGGCGTCGATGCCGATGACCTTGAGGGCGAACTTGTGCCGGAAGGCCTCCATGAGGGCCTCGTACTGGCCCTTGCGGAGGAGGCCGTTGTCGATGAAGATGCAGGTGAGCTTCGAGCCGATGGCCTTGTGGATGATGAGCGAGGTGACCAGGGAGTCGACGCCGCCGGACAGGCCGCAGATGACCTTGCCCGGGCCGACCGTCTCGCGGATCTCCCTGACCTTGCGGTCGACGAAGGACGAAATCGTCCAGTCGGCCTTGAGCCCGGCCTCGCGGAAGAGGAAATTGCCGAGGACCTTGAGGCCCTCCTTGGTGTGGATGACCTCGGGGTGGAACTGGACGCCGTAGAACCGGCGGGCCCGGTCCTCGATGACCGCGGCCCGGGTGTTGGCCGTGCTCCCGGTCAGGCGGAAGCCGGGCGGGACGCGCTCGAGGCGGTCGCCGTGGCTCATCCAGACCTGCTCCTTGTCCTTGACCTTGGCCAGCAGCCCCGCCCGGTCGAGGACGCGCAGGGCGGCGAAGCCGTATTCGCGCTCCTTCGAGGGGATGACCTCGCCGCCGAGGAAGTAGGCCATGAGCTGGACGCCGTAGCAGATGCCCAGGATCGGGACGCCGAGCCCGAAGACGCCCCTGTCCGGATGGGGCGCGCCCTTGCCGTAGACGCTCTGCGGCCCGCCGGAGAGGACCAGGGCGGCGGGCTTCTCGCGCTTGATCGCGTCGAGCGGCGTCGAGAAGGGCAGGATCTCGGAGTACACGCCGAGCTCGCGGATCTTCCGGGCGATGAGCTGGGTGTATTGGGACCCGAAATCGAGGATGAGGACTTTCTGCATGGAGGGATTTTATCAGAGCCCGGGGGATGTTTCAATTTGTGCTAAAATACGTTGGCCCGGAGGGGAAAGGACACGCGAAAGGGGACATGTACCCGGGGTACGTGTCCCCGTAGGAGTTGCATCATGGAATGGGAAGACCTGGCCCGCGACCTGAGCCAACAAACGGATACGAAGATCGTCCTGCTGGTCATGGACGGCGTCGGCGGGCTGCCCGTCGACGGCCGGAGCGAGCTCGAGACGGCCCGCAAGCCGCACCTCGACGCGCTGGCCGCGGCCGGCGTCTGCGGCCTCGCCGACCCGGTCCTCATGGGCATCACGCCCGGCAGCGGGCCGGCCCACCTGGCCCTGTTCGGCTACGACCCGCTCAACTACCAGCTGGGCCGCGGCATCCTCGAGGCCCTGGGCTCGGGGGTCGAGGTCGGCCGGAACGACCTCGTGGCCCGCGGCAACTTCGCCACGGTCAGGGACGGCCTGGTGGCCGACCGGCGGGCCGGCCGCATCCCGACCGAGGAGAACGTCCGGGTCTGCGAACGGCTCAACGCCGGACTGCCGAAGCGCGACGGCCTCGAGGTCAAGGCCTTCCCGGGGAAGGAGCACCGCTTCGTGGCCCGCTTCACGGCCGAGGGCCTGGCCGACGCCCTGTCCGACGCCGATCCGCAGAAAGAGGGCCAGGCGCCCGTCCCGACGGCGCCCCTGCGGCCCGAGGCGGCCAAGGCCTCGGCGGTCGTCAACCGCTTCCTCGAGGACGTCGCCGGGGTCCTGGCGGACGAGCCCAAGGCCAACGCCGCCCTGCTCCGCGGCTTCTCCAAGTTCCCGTCCATCCCGACCATGCAGGCCCTGTTCAAGCTCCGGCCGGCGGCCGTGGCCAACTACCCCATGTACAAGGGCCTGGCCAAGCTCCTGGGCATGGAGGTCCTCGAGGTGGGCGGCGAGACCGCCGACCTCTTCGACGCCCTGGAGAAGAACTGGGACAGGCACGACTTCTTCTACGTCCACTACAAGAAGACCGACTCGACCGGCGAGGACGGCAAGTTCGCCGCCAAAGTCGCAGCCATCGAGGCCCTCGATCCGTTCATCCCCCGGCTCCTGGCCCTCAAGCCGGACGTCCTCGTCGTCACCTCGGACCACTCGACGCCGGCCGCCCTCAAGGGTCATTCCTGGCACCCGAATCCGTTCCTGCTCGTCTCGCCGACGGCCGGCTCCGACGACGTGGCCGCCTACACCGAGAGGGCCTGCGCCAAGGGGATGCTGGGGCGCTTCCGGTCCATATCGGCCATGCCCCTGATGCTGGCCCACGCGCTCAAGCTGCAAAAATACGGCGCCTAATAATGGGGTAAAATGGGGGACATGATACCTATTTCCTATTTTTTCGGACCCTCGGAATAGGGAAATAGGTATCATGTCCCCCATTATCGGGCTGTGGACAAGCCCGGCCGGGTCCTATAAAATTGATTCGAATTGAAATCCGCAGCGGCGCGCCTCGGCATCCCGGTCCTGGCGGTCGCTCTCTCCCTCGCGGCCGGGCCACAGACCGATCCGCGGGCCGAGATCGTCAACCTGCGCCGGTCCACCCATCCCAATTTCACCCGCGTCGTCCTTGACATCGGCACGCTCCGCGAATATACCTTCGGGGAACTGCGCGATCCCGGACGCATCTACGTCGACGTCCTACAGGCCAAGCTCAACCCGCTCCTCCAAGGGCAGGCCTACCCCGTCAAGGCCGATTACATCAGCCAGATCCGCATCTCCCAGAAGACCGTCTCGACGGTCCGGGTCGTCGTCGACGTCGACTTCTCCCGCGTCCAGTCCTACCGCGTCTACCATCTGCCGGATCCCTTCCGCCTGGTCATCGACGTCTATCCCCGCGAGGGGAACGGCGCGGCCGCGGCGGACCGGCCGGCCGATAAGCCCTCCGACAAGCCCGCGGCGCCTCCCGACAAGACCGCGCCCCAGGTCAAGCGCCAGGTCGATCCCAACGACCCCAACCTCAACGCGACCTCGCTCGCCCGCCAGCTCGGCCTCGGCGTCAGAACGGTCGTCATCGACCCCGGCCACGGCGGGCCCCGGCCCGGCACGATCGGCAAGAGCGGCCTCCAGGAGAAGGAGGTCAACCTGGCCGTGGCCCTGGCCCTCCAGAAGCTCCTCCGCGAGAAGGCCGGGCTCGAGGCCGTCCTGACCCGGGAATCGGACGTCGACGTCAGCCTCGAGGACCGCACGGTCATCGCCAACCAGAAGCGGGCCGACCTGTTCGTCTCCATCCACGCCAACGCCCACCGGGACCGCCGCCGCGGCGGCGTCGAGACCTTCTTCCTCAACGTCAGCCCCGACCCTTCGGTCGTCGAGCTGGCCGCCGCCGAGAACGCGACCTCGACCAAGAACATCGGCGAGATGAAGGCCATCCTCCAGAAGATCGTCCAGAACAGCAAGGTCCAGGAATCCAGGGGCCTCGCCGAGAAGGTCCAGCGGAACCTGGTCAAGGCCCTGTCCCAGGACCTGCCTTCGGTCCGGGACCTCGGCGTCAAGGGCGGCCCCTTCTGGGTCCTCATCGGCGGCGAGATGCCCTCGGTCCTGGTCGAGATCTCGCATCTCTCCAACTCCCGGGAGGAGGCCAAGCTCCGGACTCCGAGGTACCGCGAGCTGGCCGCCCGGGGCATCTTCGACGGCATCATGGAATACATCCACTCTCTCGGCAAAGGATGACACGCATGAAAAGACGCGATTTCCTCAAGGACGCCGCAGTGGCCGGGCTGGCCCTGCGCTTCGGCGGGGCCTCCCCGGCCGGCCAGAAGGCCGCCGCGGGCTTCCCCGACCTAGTCCAGGTCGAGGGCGAGTCGCCGGCCGCCCTGACCAAGGGCGCGCTGGCCGCGATCGGCGGCATGGGCCGCTTCGTCGGCCGCGGCGACCGGGTCGTCATCAAGCCCAACGTCGGCTGGGACCGCACCCCCGAGATGGCCGCCTGTACCAATCCCGAGGTCGTCAAGACCCTGGTCGAGCTCGTCCTCCAGGCCGGGGCCAAGAAGGCCGTGGTCATCGACAACACGACCAACCAGGCCAAGCGCTGCTACGTCCGCTCGGGCATCCAGGCCGCGGTCGAGGAGGCCGGCGGCGACATGCTGTTCGTCGACGAGTACCGGGTCAAGAAGATGGCCCTCAAGGGCGAGTGGCTCAAGGAGTGGGAGGTCCTCCTCGACGTCGTCGAGGCCGACAAGCTCATCAACGTCCCCATCGCCAAGCACCACTCCCTCAGCCGCCTGACCCTGGGCGGCAAGAACTGGCTCGGCGCGGCGGGCGGCGCCCGCAACCAGTTCCACCAGAGCCTCGACAAGACCATCGTCGACCTGGCTGCCTTCTTCAAGCCCCAGCTGACCGTCCTCGATGCCTACCGCATCCTCGTCCGCAACGGGCCGCAGGGCGGCCGCGTCTCCGACACCGAGCTGCGCAAGACGGTCGTCGCCGGCACGGACCCCGTGGCCGTGGACGCCCTGGGCGCCTCGTTCTTCGGGGTGGCCCCGGCCGAGCTCCCCTACCTGGGAATGGCCCAGGCCCGCGGACTCGGCCAGACCGATCTCGGGAAGGTGCGCCTTGAAAAAAGAACGGTCTAGGAAATACCGCGCCCTCGAGCGCCTGCGCATGCTCAGCCAGGCGGCCTTCTTCGGCCTCTTCCTCTATCTCCTCATGGGCGCCCACTACACGGGCGAGGACTACATCGGCTCGACCGTCCAGCGCTTCTTCCACTTCGACCCGCTGCTGGCCCTGGTGACGGTCGTCGCGGGGCGCCTCGTCTACGCCTATTTCGCCTTCGCCCTCGTCACCGTCGTCGCGACCGTCCTCTTCGGCCGCGTCTTCTGCGGCTGGGTCTGCCCCCTCGGCGCCGTCCACCAGTTCGCCTCGTTCGCCTTCAAGCGGACCAAGTTCCTCAAGCCGCCGCGCGAGGACAAGGCTAGCCTGGCCCCCAAGTATTACGTCCTCGTCGCCGTCCTCGTCGGCGCCGTCTTCGGCCTCGACCTGGCCGGCTACCTCGATCCCCTCTCGTTCCTGACGCGGTCCTTCTCGCTGGCCGTCCTGCCTTCTCTGGCCCAGGCCCTGGCCGCCCTCAACGGCGCCCTCTACGGCATCGGCGCGACCGGCCTGGCCCGGTCCCTGTCCCAGACCCTGACGAGCTGGACCATCCACACGACCTTCGTCCAGGGCTTCACGGTGGGACTGCTGTTCCTCGGCGCCATCGCCCTCAACGCCCGCAAGGAGAGGTTCTGGTGCCGCTACCTCTGCCCGACCGGCGCCCTGCTGGGTTTGCTCAGCCGCTGGAACCTGCTCAAGCTGCGCATCGACGACGAGAAGTGCATCAAGTGCGGCCTCTGCACCCAGCACTGCGAGACCCAGGCCCGGCCCTACCCGAACGAGGACTGGAAGAGCGGCGAGTGCGTCTACTGCCTGGACTGCGCCTCGATCTGCCCGACCGCGGCCATCGGCTTCCGGCTCTCGGCCAGGCCCGAGAAGCTGACCAACGTCTCCAACGTCGCCCTGTCCCGGCGCCGGCTCCTGCTCGCGACCCTGACCAGCCTCGTCGCCGTGCCCTTCTTCAGGCTGACCCCGTCCCACAAGCGGGCCTCGCTCAAGCTCATCCGCCCGCCCGGCTCCCTCGACGAGCCCAAGTTCCTGGCCAAGTGCGTCAAGTGCGGCCAGTGCATGCGGGCCTGCCCGACGGGCGGCCTGCAGCCGGCCCTGGCCGAAGCCGGGCCCGAGGGCCTCTACACGCCCATGCTCGTGCCCAAGATCGGCTATTGCGAGTACTACTGCTCGCTCTGCACCCAGGTCTGCCCGACCGGCGCCATCACCAAGCTGACCATCGAGGAGAAGAACAAGGTCAAGATGGGCTCGGCCTGGGTCAACAAGAGCCGCTGCATCCCCTACGTCCTGGGCAAGCCCTGCATCGTCTGCGAGGAGCACTGCCCGGTCTCGCCCAAGGCCATCAAGCTCGTCGACGTCGAGACCAAGCTCCCCGAAGGGACGGCCGTCGTCCAGAAGGGCCCGGTCGTCGACCTCGACCTCTGCATCGGCTGCGGCATCTGCGAGAACAAGTGCCCGGTCATGGACGACCCGGCCATCTTCGTCACCAGCGTCGGGGAGACGCGATCGGCGTCGAACCGGCTGTTGCTCGACATCACGGCCGGCGCCGCCGAAGATCCGTATAAGTAGTCCGGCCCGGGCCGGCGTGACGCGTTTGGAGCGGCCTCAGTCCGTAGTGAGGGCGTCCGCCGGGATCGCCTTGGGGATCTTCAGCTTGATGTCCTGGGTCTTGCCGCCGCGCTCGACCACGGCCGGCACGGTCTTCCCCAGGTTCGACTTGATCAGGAGCTTGAGCTCCTCGATGTCGTCGGTGACGCCGAAGGCCCTCCCCCCGACGGAGACGATCGTGTCGCCGGGGCGCAGACCGATCTTCTGGGCCACGCTGCCGGCGGCGACGATCAAGAGATAAAAGGGATTGTTGGGATAGGAGTTGATGCCGAGCCGGAAGCCGCCGGACCTCTCGGCCAGCCCGAGGTTGTATCGCTGCTCGAAGGGCAGGAACTCCCGGAACTTCGCCGACTCCGCCTCCAGGGTCTTCAGGTCGGCCTTGAGGGCCGCGATCTGGCCGCGGATGCCCTGGCGGATGGAATTCGAGCGCTTCTGGGCGTCCTGGGACTGGGCGTCCCAGGACTTGGCCTGCTGGCCGACGACGACGGCCCGGATGAAATTCTCCGAGGCCGCCTTCTGATTGGCCAGGATCTGGACGAGGGCCCGGCCGACGCGGAGGCGCAGCTCGCTGTCGGTCCGGATCTCGCCCACGGCGGCCATCGCCGCGTCCAGCCCCTGTTGGAGCCGGTAGACGGCCTCGGGGACGCCGGACTGGAAGCCGTAACCGCGCGTGATCTCGTTGGCCCAGGTCAGGCAGATATCGTCCTCGGCGACGGCCAGGAAGCCCCGGCCGAGGCGGGCGTCGATCTCGTCGAGGGCCGTCAGGTTGGCCGCGGGAGCGGCCGCGGCCGCCGGCACGGCGCCCCAGGCCTGGGTCTGGAGAGAGGCGTCCAGCCCGAGCACGTAGGCGGCCGGGACGGCCAGGGCCTCGGCCTTTCCTTCGACCTGCAGCACGACGGTCAGGCCGACGACGCTTCCCGCGGCATCGACGACGGGGCCGCCGTACGCGCCGTCCGGGACTTCGCCGGCCAGCCGGACGAGCCGGACGCCGTCGAGCACGGCCGCCTCGCCGGCGGAAGCCGCGACGAGGCCGAAGGCGCCGTCCTTGACGGCCGCCACGGCCACCGGGGTGCCGGGGAGAAGCTCGGCCGGCTCCATCTTCAGGACCGGCCGGCCGAAGACCTTGATCCGGACGAGGGCGACGTTGCGCTTCTCGTCCTTGTCGACGACGCCGGAGCACTCGAACTCCTCGCCGTTCGGGAACCGGGCCACGACGGCCTTGGCGTCCTTGACCAGCCGCCAGGCCGTGGCCAGGACGCCGTCCTTGACCGCCAGGAAACCGGTCCCGAGGGCCGTCCGGCCGTCCGCGGCCTGGACGCGCAGCTCGACGAACGAGGGCAGGACCCGGCCGCTGAGGTCGGCGGGGAGCGGGCTTTGGGAAAAGGCGGGGCCGGCCGCGGCCAGGACGGCCAGAGCCAGGAGCGCGAAGGGACGGCGGGCGAAGTCGGTCATGCGGGCCTCCAGGGACTGATTAGTCGGCCCAGGATGGAAAAATCGGAGAAAACCGCCCGGACTACTCGGCGAAGGCCTTCTTCAGCTCCGCCGTGAGCCTGGGCAGGACCTCGAAGAGGTCGCCGACGATGCCGTAGTCGGCGATCTTGAGGATGGGCGCCTCGGGGTCCTTGTTGACGGCCACGATGACCTTCGAGGACGACATCCCGGCCAGGTGTTGGATGGCGCCCGAGATGCCGGCCGCGATGTAGAGGTTCGGGGCCACCGTCTTGCCGGTCTGCCCGACCTGGTGCTGATGGCCGATCCAGCCGGAATCGACGGCCGAGCGCGAGGCGCCCACGGCCGCCCGCGGGAAGGCCGCCGCGAGGTCGCGGACCAGGGCGAAGGCGTCGGGGCCCTTGAGCCCGCGGCCGCCCGAGACGACCACGTCGGCCTCGGTGACGTCGATCTCGCCGCTCTCTTCCTTGATGACCTCGGTCACGCGACCCTTGACCGTCCCCTCCGGGACCGTCACGCCCATCCGGACGACTTCGCCTTCGCCCGTCCGGGGCTCGCCGAGCGGGAAGATGTTGGGACGCAGGGTGGCCAGCGCGGGCCTGGTCCTGAGGGCCACGGTCAGGAAGGCCTTGCCGGCGTAGATGGGCCGGGTGAACTCGAGGGCGCCGTCCTTGACGGCGACCTTGACGCAGTCGGAGGCCAGCCCGGCCCCGAGCCGGGCCGCGACCCGGGGGGCCAGGTCCCGGCCCATGGCCGAAGCCGGGAAGAACACGGCCGCGGGGGCCGCTTCGGCGGCGAAGCCGGCCACGGCGACGGCGTAGGCCTGGCCGGAATAATCGGCCAGGGCGGGGTCTTCGAGGACGAAGACCTTGGCCGCGCCCTGGGCGAACGCGGCGGGGGCCAGGCCGGCGACGGCCGCCCCGGCCAGGACCGCGGCCGTCTCGACGCCCAGCTCGGCCGCCCGGCGGGCGGCCTCGGCCAGGGTCTCGAGCGAGCTCTTCTTGATCTTCCCGTCGCGGGTTTCGAGGTATGCGGCGATCATCGTGCCTCTCCCTATATGACCTTGGCTTCGTCGCGCAGCAGGCGGACGAGGTCGCGGGCGGCCTCGGCCGGGTCGCCCTGGAGGACCCGCCCGGCCTTGCGGGCCGGCGGCAGGTCGAGGGCCCTGACCTCGACGGTCGGGGCGAGGTCGTCGGGCCCGAAGCCGAGGTCGGCCAGGGAGACGACCGGGATCTCCTTCTTCTTGGCGGCCATGATGCCCTTGAGCGTCTCGTAGCGGGGCTCGTTGAGGCCCTTCTGGGCCGTGACGACGGCCGGCAGGGCCAGCTCGACCTTCTCGGTCCCCCCCTCGATCTCGCGGAAGGCCACGGCCGTCCCGTCGCCGACCTCGAGCTTGGTCACGACGGTCGCCTGCGGCAGGCCGAGGAGCTCGGCCACCATGGCCGGCACCTGGCCGTTGTCGGCGCCGATCGACTGCCGGCCGAAGAGCAGCAGGTCGGCCCCGGCGAAGCGGCGTTCGACGGCCCGGGCGATGATGCGGGCCGTCCGCAGCCCGTCGTAGGTCTCGGGCGATTCGTCCTTGATGAGGAAGGCCTCGTCGGCGCCCATGGCCAGGCACTTGCGCAGGACGGCGACGGCCTCGTCGCGGCCGACGGAGACGACCCGCACCGCCCCGCCCTTGGCCTCCTTGAGGCGCAGGGCCTCCTCGACGGCGTATTCGTCGTAGGGGCTGGCGACGAAGTTCAGGCCGTCCTCGGCGACGGCGTTCTGCTGGATGCGGATGCGCGACTCCGTGTCGGGCACCCGTTTGACGAAAACGAGCATGTTCATGGTCTCTCCTCTGGGGCGGCGGCGCGCCTCCGCCCGGACGGTCGCCCCGGCTCAGGCCTTGTCGAACCTCTTGAGCACGAGGGAGGCGTTGGTCCCGCCGAAGCCGAACGAGTTGCTGAGGCCGTGGACGATCTCGGCCTTCCGGGCCGCGTTCGGGACGTAGTCCAGGTCGCACTCGGGATCGGGGAACTCGTAGTTGATGGTCGGCGGCATGATCTGGTGGAAGAGGGCCAGGGCCGTGACGCCGGCCTCCAGGCCTCCGGCCGCGCCGAGCAGGTGGCCGGTCATGGACTTGGTCGAGTTGACGGCCAGACGGCGGGCGTGTTCGCCGAAGACGGCCTTGATGGCCGCCGTCTCGGTCTTGTCGTTGAGCTCGGTCGAGGTGCCGTGGGCGTTGATGTACTGGACGGCGTCGGGCCCGAGGCCGGCGTCCTCGAGGGCCCGCCGCATGACCCGGACGGCCCCGTCCCCGTCGGGGGCCGGCGCGGCGACGTGGTAGGCGTCGCTGGTCATGCCGTAGCCGACGACCTCGGCGTAGATCCGGGCGCCCCGCCGCAGGGCCCGGCCGAGCTCCTCGAGGATGAGGACGCCCGCGCCTTCGCCCATGACGAAGCCGTTCCTCTGGGCGTCGAAGGGCCGGGAGGCCTTGGCCGGGGCGTCGTTGCGCTCGGAGATGGCCTTGATGGCGTTGAATCCGGCCAGGCTGAGCGGCGTCAGCGGGGCCTCGGCGCCGCCCGTGATCATGATGTCGGCCTCGCCCCGGGCGATGATGCGGAACGAATCGCCGATGGAGTGGGAGCCGGTGCTGCAGGCCGTGGCGTTGGCGCAGTTGGGCCCCTTGGCCCCGAAGCGGATGGAGATCTGGCCCGAGGCCTCGTTGATGATGGTCTGGATGAGGAAGAACGGCGAGACCCGGTCGGGGCCCTTCTCCAGCAGGACCTTGTGGTTCTCCTCGATGGAGCCCAGCCCGCCGATGCCCGAGCCGACGTAGGTGCCGGCCCGGTCGCTCCGGAGGTCATCACGGTCGATCCCCGAATCGGCCACGGCCAGCTCGGCGGCCGCCAGGCCGAAGCGGATGAAGGGGTCCATCTTGCGGACCTCTTTCCGGTCGATGAAGGCCAGGGGGTCGAAGTCCTTGACCTCGCCGCCGAAACGGGTGGCGTAACGGGAGACGTCGAACCGGGTCAGCGGCGCGATGCCGCTCTCGCCGCGCAGGAGGGCCTGCCAGTTCTTGTCCGTGCCCGTGCCGAGCGGCGAGACCAAACCGATGCCGGTGACGACGACGCGCCTTTCGGGAATGCTTCCCCTTGTCATGGAACGAAGACCGTTAAAAAGTCGGGAGCGGAGGGGGCGCTTACTTGGCGTGCCCCACGATGTAATCGATGGCCTTGCCGACCGTGGTCAGCTTCTCGGCCTGATCGTCGGGGATGTCCAGCCCGAACTCGTCCTCGAGGGCCATGACGAGCTCGACGGTGTCCAGGGAGTCGGCGCCGAGATCATCGATGAAGGACGCGTCTTCCGTGACCTGCTCCTCGCTGATGGACAGCTTGTCGGAAACGATGGCCCGGACCTTCTTGAGCAGTTCCTCTCTTTGCATGGTGTCCTCCTTCCAAAATGTTGTAGATGATGACGGACCGCCTACATATATAAGCCGCCGTTCACCGCGACGACCTGTCCGGTGATATAAGCGGCCTCCTCGGAGAGCAGGAATTGTACCGCAGATGACACGTCCTTGGGAAGACCGAACTTCTTCAGGGGGATGGCCGCGAGGTAGGCCGCCTTGATCTCCTCGGGCAGGGCGTCGGTCATGGCCGTGGCGATGAAGCCCGGCGCGACGGCGTTGACCGTGATGTCCCGGCTGCCGACCTCGCGGGCCAGGGACTTGGCCAGGGCGATGACGGCCGCCTTGGACGCGGCGTAGTTCGTCTGGCCGGCGTTGCCCATCTGCCCGGCGATCGAGGCGATGTTGACGATGCGCCCGTAGCGGGCGGCGATCATCGTCCGCAGGACGGCCCGGGAGAAGGCGAAGGCGCCCTTGAGATTGACCCGCAGGACGGCGTCCCAATCCTCTTCCTTCATGCGCATGAGCAGGCCGTCGCGGGTGATGCCGGCGTTGTTGACGAGGTGGTCGACGCGGCCGTGGGCGGCGACGACCGCGGCCACCAAGGCCTCGACGGCGGCCGTGTCCCCGACGTCGGCCGTCCGGGCCTCGGCCCGGCCGCCGGCCGCGGCGATCGAGGCGGCCACGGCCTCGAGCTTGGCCGCCTGGACGTCCACGAGGACGACCGCGGCGCCGGCCGCGGCCAGGTCCCGGGCGACGGTCTCGCCGATGCCCTGGGACGCGCCCGTGACGATGGATACCCGGCCCTCGAACCGCATCATCCGCCGGCTCCTTTCAGGGCCTGGGCGTAGCGGAGGATCTCCGCCTGGATCTTCTCCTGGACCCGGCCCTCGACGAACTCCTTGGCCCGCCGGACGGCGTTGCGGACGGCGGCCGGATTGGACCGGCCGTGGCCGATGACGCAGACGCCGTCGACGCCGAGCAATTGGGCGCCGCCGTACTCGGTGTAGTCGATCTTCTTGTAGATCTTCTTCAGATGACGCTTGAGGAGGAGGTAGCCGAGCTTGGCGAAGAGGTTCTTGGTGATCTCGTGGCGGGCCATGGACAGGACGTTCTGGACGACGCCTTCGGAGGCCTTGAGGGCCACGTTGCCGGTGAAGCCGTCGCTGACGATGACGTCGCAGACGCCGGAGAAGATATCCTTGCTCTCGACGTTGCCGACGAAGCGCAGGGGCGCCTCCTGGAGGCGGTCGAAGGCCTCCTTGACGAGGTCGTTGCCCTTGCCCTTCTCCTCGCCGATGCTCATCAGCCCGACGCGGGGGTCCTTGACCCCGGCGATGGCCTCCATGAAGATCTTGCCCATGAGGGCGAACTGGACGAGGTTGTGGGGCTGGCAGTTGGCGTTGGCCCCGACGTCGAGCAGGAGGGTCTGGCCGTCGCCGCCGGGGACGAGGATGGCCAGGGCCGGCCGATCGACGCCTTTGATGGCGCCCAGGACGTCCCGGGAGGTGTATACGACGGCCCCCGTGTTGCCCATGCTGACGAAGGCGTCGGCCCGGCCGTCCTTGACGAGCTGGGTCCCGACGCGGATGGAGGAGGCTTTCTTCTTGCGGAAGGCCAGCAGGCCCTCGCCCATGCCGATCTCCTCCGGGGCGTCGATGATCGCGGCCCGCTCGGAGGCAAGGCCGCTCCGGGAGACTTCGCGGGCGATGGCGCTTTCGATCCCGACGAGGAGGACGTCGACGCCGAAGTCGGCGGCGGCTTTCAAGGCGCCCGGGACGGCGGCCTTGGGGCCGAAATCCCCCCCCATCGCGTCGACGGCGATCCTCATGGACCGGGCCCGGTTCAGTCTTTGGTCCCTTCCGTGACCTGCCGTCCTTTGTAGTGCCCGCACTCGGGGCAGGCCCGGTGGGGCAGCTTGGGGTTGCCGCACTTGGGGCAGACGGAGAAGGTCGGAAGGGTCAGGCCGTCGTGGGCGCGCCGCTTGCCTTTTCTCGTCGGCGAGTGTCGTCTTTTTGGATTAGGCATTTAACTCTTGTCTCTCACATGGATTTTGAGCTTGTTCCAAGGGGTTTCGGTCCCCCTGACCAGGCAGGAGCACTTGGCGTCGCGGACGATCTCGCCGCAGACGGCGCAGATGCCCTCGCAGTCCGGCGCGCACAGGGGCTTGGCCGGAAAGGTCAAGTTGAGCTGCTCGAGGACGACGGCCCGGAGGTCGAGCTGGCGCCCGGTGTAGAACATCTGGTCCATCTTGTCGTCCGACAGCTCCTCGCCCAGGCCGTCGACGTCCTCGGGCAGGTAGACGAGGTCGAACCGGCTGGCCACGGGGAACTCGAACGGCGTCAGGCAGCGGGCGCAGACGAAGCTCAAGCGGGCGGAGACCTGCCCCTGGACCAGGACCTCGTCGCCGACCCGGCGGACCGTCAGTTCGGCGTGGGCCGGCTCGAGGAAAACGGCGTTCTCCTCGACCAGGTCCAGGCTGAGGAACTCGAAGTCCCGGGAGACGCGGAGGCCCTCCGCGGGCAGGCGGTCGATATCGATCATCATCGTCGTATCCAACGGATTATCCTCGGGAAAAAGTCACCTTATTATACCAATCGGGTCCCGTATGTCAAATGGGCCCGGCCTCCCCCGGGGGGACAGAACGGGCTTGAACCGGGGGGGCGCCCGGGTATAATACGGCCATGGGAGGTTATAACACCCGGGTGGACTTCAAGGGCGACGCCTACAACGTCCAGACCCAGGACAAGGGGCCCGCCGCCCAGTACGTCGAGTCGCTGATCTACAAATCGGGGCGGCTGCTGGCCACCCGGAGGGCCTTCTATACGGCCTTCATCGGGGCGCCCGACCTCCGGGACCGCATCGAGCGCATGATGGAGGACCAGCACAAGGGCATCCTCGGCCAGATCGTCGAAGGCAGGTTCGACTGAGCCCGGCCCGCCTGTTCCTCGTCGACGGGAACTCCCTCCTCTACCGCTCCTATTACGCCATCCAGCGGCTCTCGAACTCGGCCGGCTTCCCCACCGGGGCCATCTACGGCTTCCTGGCCTCCCTCCGCAAGCTCCTCGACCAGGAGAAGCCCGAGTACCTCGGCGTCGTCTTCGACGTCAAGGGAGCGACCTTCCGCCACGAGGTCGACCCGGACTACAAGGCCAAACGCAAGCCCATGCCGGACGACCTGGCCCTCCAGGTGCCCAAGCTCAAGGAGGTCCTGCGGGCCCTGCGTATCCCCACGGCCGAGTACCCCCGCTACGAGGCCGACGACGTCCTGGCCACGCTGGCCGGCCGGGCCGCCGCGAAGGGCCTGAAGGCCGTCGTCGTCACCACGGACAAGGACCTTCTCCAGATCGTCGACGGGACGACCTCGGTCTGGAATCCCGCCAAGGAACGGACCCTCGACGAGGCCGGGGTCGAGGACTTCTTCGGCGTCGCGGCCGGCCAGGTCGTCGACGTCCTGGCCCTCTGGGGGGACCCGTCGGACAACATCCCGGGCGTCCCGGGCATCGGCGAGAAGACGGCCAAGTCCCTGATCCGGGAGCACGGCTCTCTCGAGGCCCTGCTGGCCGGGCTCGACAAGGTCAAGAACCCCCGCGTCCGCAAGGCCATCGAGGACCACCGGGAGGAGCTCGCGCGTTGCCGGACGCTGGTCACGGTCGTCCGCGACCTGCCGGTCGAGCTCGACCTCGACCGCTACGCCGTCCAGGACCCCGACGAGCGCGAGACCGTGCGCCTGTTCGGCGAGCTCGATTTCTCCACGCTCCTCGCGGACTTCCTGAGGAAGCCGGCGGCGCCCGCGGCCGAGGATTTCCATGTCGTCACCGACGAAGCCGCGCTCCGGGACCTGGCCGCCCGGATGGCCGGGGCCGCCGAGATCGCCCTCGACTCGGAGACGGATGGCCCGGCGCCGACCCGGGCCCGCCTGGTCGGGCTATCCTTCTCGATCGTCCCCGGGGAGGCCTACTACGTCCCGGTCGGGCACGACTATCTCGGGGCGCCGGCCCAGGTCCCGAAAGCCAGGGCTTTGAAGATCATGCGGCCCGTCCTGGAGGACCCCCGGATCCGCAAGACGGGCCAGAACATCAAGTTCGACCTCATCGTCCTCGAACGCGAGGGCGTCCGGCTGGCCGGTTTGGACAAGGACACCATGGTCCTGTCCTACCTCCTGGAGCCCAACTGGGGCCGCCACAACCTCGAACGGCTGGCCCTCCACTACCTCCAGAGGGTCAAGGCGCCCTACGAGGAGATCGCCGGCAAGGGCAAGAACGAATTGACCATGGACAAGATCGCCGTCGAGCGGGCCGCGCCCTACGCCTGCCGCGACGCCGCTCTGGCCTTCGATCTCGGCCGGCTGCTCTGGGACAAGGTCCGGGAGCGGAAGCTCGACCGCCTCTACGAGGACATCGAGAGGCCTCTCGTCGGGCTCCTGGCCCGGATGGAGATCGTGGGGGTGCGGGTCGACCCGGCCGTCCTCAAGGCCATGTCCCGGGAGCTCGAAGGGGAGATCGGCCGCCTGGAGAAGGAGATCCACGCCCTGGCCGGGACCGTCTTCAACATCAACTCGCCCCGCCAGCTGGCCGACGTCCTCTTCCGCAAGCTGGGGCTGGCGCCGGTCCGCCGGACCAAGGTCACCAAGGGCTTCTCCACCTCGATCGACGTCCTCGAGGACATGGCCGGGCTGCACCCGATGATCGGCCTGGTTCTCGAGTACCGGCAGATGGCCAAGCTCAAGTCGACCTACGCGGACGCCCTGCCCGCGCTCATCGACCCGGCCGACGGCCGCATCCACACGTCTTACAACCAGACGGTCGCCTCGACGGGGCGGCTGTCGTCGAGCGAGCCCAACCTCCAGAACATCCCCGCCCGCGGCCCCTGGGGCGTCCGGTTCCGCCGGGCCTTCGTCCCGGCCGACGGCTTCGGCCTCCTGGCCGCCGACTACTCCCAGATCGAGCTGCGCGTCCTGGCCCACCTCTCGGAGGACGAGACCCTCGTCGAGACCTTCCTCAAGGGCCGCGACGTCCACGAGGAGACGGCCCGGCTGGTCTTCCCCGACACCCCGGCGGAGGAGGCCCGGCGGCGGGCCAAGATCGTCAACTTCAGCGTCATCTACGGGACCTCGGCCTTCTCCCTGGCCCGCGAGCTGGGGACCTCGGCCGGCGAGGCCCAGAAGTTCATCGACCGCTACTTCGCCGAGCGGCCCCGGGTGCGCGAGTACCTCGACCGGGTCGTCGACGAGGCCCGCGAGCGCGGCTATTCGGAGACGCTCTTCGGCCGGCAGCGGCAGGTCCCGGAGCTGCGGGCCCCGGACCGCAACCTCCAGCAGGCCGGCCGGCGTATCGCCCTCAACAATCCCATCCAGGGATCGGCCGCCGACATCATCAAGATCGCCATGGTCCGCATCGCCGCCGAGCTCGAGCGCCGGAAGCTCCGGACGCGGATGATCCTCCAGGTCCACGACGAGCTCGTCTTCGAGGTCCCGGCGAAGGAGCGGGCCGAGGCCGAGGACCTCGTCCGCGAGGCCATGGAGGGCGTCGCCGCCCTGCGCGTCCCCCTCACCGTGCGGCTCGGTTACGGGCCGAACTGGGCCGACGCGAAATAGCCCCGGACCGGCGCGCATGCTCGGAATTACGGGACATGACCCTTTTCTCCTGAAAAGGGATCGTGTCCCAGGAATTCCTGGCCGGATCGAGGGCGGCTCGCGGGCAAAACCGGTCTGGGGCTATTTCGCGTCGGCCGCCGGACGGAGTCCGGCAGGCCGATGGCGTCACAGCATCTTATAGAACGCCCGGAACTTCTTGTACACCTCGCCGCCCATCTTCTCCATCTCGGCCCGGACCTTGACGTTGGATTCCATCTCATGGTGGGTGTCGATCTTCTCCATGCCGGCCTCGTAGGCGGCGATGAGGACCTTGATGCCCATGAGGACGTCCAGGCCCTGGCCCCGGTACTTCTCCTTGACCGCCCCGAGCAGGAGGTCGAGCTGCTTGGTCTTGCGGGCCGCCCGCAGGACGCGGAAGAAGCCGAACGGGAACAGGCGGCCGCGGGCCCGGACGATGCCCTCGGTCATGTCGGGCATGGCGATGATGAAGGCCAAGACCTCCCCGTCCTTGCGGATGGCCTTGACGAAGCGGGGGTCGAGGATGGGCAGGAAACGGCGGGCCAGGTCGTCCATCTCCTGCTCCTCCAGGGGGGCGAAGCCGTAGATGTTGCCGGCCATGTAGCACTCGTTCATGAGGGCCAGGATGGGCCGGACCCAGGGCTTGATCTCCCGGCGGTTCTTGAACTCGAGGATCTCGTACGTGCCCCGCTTCATGGCCCTCTCGTAGATCTTCCGGTAGAGCTCGGGGGGTTCCTTGGGCACGACGAGCTTGTAGACGAACCAGTCGTTGTCCTTGGCGTATCCTTCTTCCTCGAGCCAGCGGGGCATCCACTCGAAGTTGTAGTAGGTGGCGATGGTGGCCCGGTGCTCGAAGCCCTCGATGAGGAAGCCCTCGGGGTCCTGGTCGGAGAACCCGTAGGGACCGACGATCTTGGTCATGCCCTTGTCCCGGGCCCAGCCCTCGATCCGTTTGAGGACGGCCCGGAAGACCTCCCGGTCTTCGATCGTCTCGAGGTAGCCGAAGCGGGCCGTGCGCTCGTTGCGGTGCTCGTTGTAGCGGTGGTTGATGATGCCCATGACCCGGCCGACCGTGCGGCCGTCCTTCTCGGCCAGGAGCAGGAGCGTGTCGCAGTAGCCGAAGGCCTTGTTCTTCTTGGCGTCGAAGTACTTCCAGTCGTCGGTGAAGAGGGGATGGACCCAGTTCTTGTGGCCGGCGTGGATCTTCTCGGGCAGGTAGATGAACGTCTTCAGGTCCTGGCGGGACGCGACCTCGCGGAGCTCGATGGCCATGGCGACTCCTCTCCTCGGCGTTATCCCATTTTTATCCTACAATCGGGGCCAAAAAGCAACGGAATTCTAGCTCTGGAAATCCCTGTCGAAAAGCTGAGGACGGGGTGTGGAAATCCTTGACATCATGGGGGGCGGCCACTATACTTCTGCTTCACTTTAAGGAAGGCACCGACCCCATGAACGTCGAAACAACCGTCCTCCTCACGATCTTCGTCCCCATCCTCGGCTCCCTGGCCGTCCCCCTCGCCGGCCTCATCGACCGGCGGGTCCGGTCGGCCTGGGCGGTCCTGGTGAGCGGCGCGACGGCCGTCCTGCCCCTCACCCTCCTCCCCTTCGCTCTCGGAGGAGGGGAGCAGGTCGTCCGCCGGACGCTGGCCATGGGCTTCGACTTCATCCTCATCGTCGACCCCCTGTCGATCTTCATGGCCGCGGTGTCCTCCTTCGTCGGCTTCCTCATCGTCCTCTACTCCCTGGGCTACATCCGGCACGAGGAGAACCAGAACGAGTACTACCTGCTCGTCGTGCTGTTCATCGGCTCGATGATGGGGCTGGTCTTCTCCGGCAACCTCGTCTTCCTGTACCTGTTCTGGGAGATCATCGCCATCGCCTGCTGGCGGCTCATCGGCTTCTACCGCGAGCCGGCCCACGTCCGCAAGGCCGACAAAGCCTTCCTGCTGACCTTCTTCGGCGCCGTGGTCATGCTCCTCGGCTTCGTCCAGATCTACGGCGTCACCAACACCTTCGACCTGACGGCCATGCGGGGCACGCTCATCCCCGGCTCGGCCGTCCTGCTCATCCTGTTCGGCCTGTTCTCGAAATCGGCCACCGTGCCGCTCCACACCTGGCTGCCGGACGCCGGCGTCGCCCCGACCACGGTCACGGCCCTGCTCCACGCCGCCGTCCTGGTCAAGATCGGCGTCTACGCCTACGCCCGGCTCTTCCTCTACGGCTTCCGCCTGCCCGAGGGCTGGCAGCAGGCCATCCCCATCGTCGTCGTCGTCTCCAGCCTGGTCGCCGCGGCCGCGGCGGCCGTGGAGAACGACCTCAAGCGCATCCTGGCCTACTCGACCGTCAGCCAGATCGGCTACATCTTCCTCGGCTTCAGCATGATGAACGCCGCCGGCGTCTCCGGCTCGCTCCTGTTCATCCTCATGCACGGCCTGGCCAAGGCCGGCCTGTTCCTGTGCGCCGGCATCGTCATCCACGCCGTCCACACCAAGGACATCCGGGAGATGGGCGGCCTCATCAAGACCATGCCGGTGACGGCCGTGGCCTTCCTGGTCTGCGCCTTCTCGGTCATCGGCATCCCGCCCTTCGGCGGCTTCTTCTCCAAGTTCCTGGTCATCATGGGCACCGTCCACGCCGGCCAGACCTGGCTGGCGGCGGTGGCCCTGTTCACGGCCGTCCTGACGATGTACTACCTCTTCAAGGTCTTCTCGATGGTCTTCCTCGGCGAGGCCCGGCATCCGGTCCCCGAGAAGACGAAATCCATGGTCTTTGTCGTCGCCGCCCTGGCCGTCCTCAGCCTGGCCGCGGGCCTCCTCGTGGCCGGGCCGATGAAGCTGGCCAACATCGCGACGGCACAGATGAGTTGGTGGCTCCGATGACGCCGAACACCCTGCTCCTTCCGGTCCTCCTGCCGGCCGCGCTGGCCGTCGTCCTGCTCCTCCTGCCCCGGGCGCTGCGGGCCCTCCGCGACGCCCTGGCCGTGGCCGGAGCGGCGGTCCTCCTCTATCTCGCCTACGTCCTGTTCACGGTCAAGGACCTCCGCTACAACGTCCCCTGGCTCGGGATGGGCATCGACTTCGACCTGCGGCTCTATCACTTCTCGAGCTTCATCCTGCTGGCCCTGGCCGGCTTCCTCCTCCTGATCGCCGTTTACGCGACGGTCAAGATGAAGGACGCCCCCCGGTCGCGGGAGTTCACGGCCTATGTCTTCCTGACGGCGGCCTTCGCCAACGGGGCCGTCCTGGCCAACAACTTCGTGCCCCTGGTCTTCTTCTGGGAGGGGCTGCTGGTCACCCTGTACGGGCTGATCACGACCGGCGGCCGCCCGACCTCGGGCCGGACGGCGGTCAAGGCCCTGCTCATCAGCGGCTTCTGCGACTTCTGCCTGATCCTGGGCATCGGCCTGCTGTGGGCCGTGAGCGGCACCCTGACGATGTCCGAGGTCTCGGTCGAGCCCGTCGGGCCGGCCGCGGCGGCCTTCGTCCTGATGATGATCGGGGCCGCCGGCAAGGCCGGGGCCATGCCCTTCCACACCTGGATCCCCGACGCCGCGGTCGATGCCCCGGTGACCTTCATGGCCTTCCTGCCGGCCGCCTTCGAGAAGCTCCTGGGCATCTATCTCCTGGCCCGCGTCGCCCTCGACTTCTTCAAGATCGTCCCGGGCGGCGCCCTGTCCATCCTGATGATGACCGTGGGCGCGGTGACCATCGTCCTGGCCGTCCTCATGGCCCTCGTCCAGAAGGACCTCAAGCGGCTGCTGTCCTACCACGCCGTCAGCCAGGTCGGCTACATGATCCTGGGCATCGGCACGGCCATCCCCGTCGGCATCGCCGGCGGCGTCTTCCACATGATCAACCACGCCATGTACAAGAGCGGCCTGTTCCTCGGCGCCGGCTCGGTCGAGCACCGGACCGGGACGACCGAGCTCAAGAAGCTCGGCGGCCTGCGCAAGGAGATGCCCCTGACGGCCCTCGGCTTCACCGTCTGCGCCCTGGCCATCTCGGGCGTCTGGCCGCTCAACGGCTTCGTTTCCAAGGAGATGGTCTTCCACGGCGCCCTCGAGACGGGCTACACGGTCTTCGCCATCGCCGCCTGGGTCGGGGCCATCTTCACCTTCGCCTCGTTCCTCAAGGCCGGCCATTCCGTCTTCTTCGGCGAGCGCGGCCGCGAGGCCGCCCCGGTCAAGGAGAGCCCCTTCGCCATCACCGTCCCCCTGCTCGTCCTGGCCGGGCTGTGCATCCTGTTCGGCGTCTACAACAAGCTGCCGCTGAACCTGTTCATCGGGCCGGTCGTGGCGCCCCACGTCGAGGCCGGCGTGCGTCTCGACCTGACCCACCACGCCCTGTCCCTGTTCACCCCGGTGGCCCTGATCTCGGTCGGCTGCCTGGTCCTGGCCTTCCTGCTCCACCGCTACGGCTACCTCAAGTCGGGCCGCAAGCCCTACCTGGCCTCCGAGCCCATCCACGGCCTGCCCGTCGTCCACACCCTGTACGACTGGGCCGAGAAGCGGGTCTTCGATCCCTACGAGCAGGGCGTCAAGGGGCTCCAGGGCCTGTCGCTGGCCCTGTTCAAGGGCATCGACCGGCCCATCGACTTCGTCTTCGAGAAGGTCGTCACGGTCGCCGGCGCGAAGTTCACCGGCATCTTGAAAAAGGCCCACAACGGGCACTACGCGAACTACCTCGCCTGGTGCCTGGCCGGCCTGGTCATCGTCGCGGGCCTCATCGGCCTGCTCTCGAGATAGAGAGGAGGAGCGTTGATCATACTGTTCGTCGTCCTTCCGCTCGTCGTGGCGGGCATCCTGCCGCTCGTCGGCAAGGTCTCCCGGCGGGTCGCGCCGGACCTGCTGGCCAACGGCACCCTGCTCTTCCTCC
This sequence comes from Candidatus Aminicenantota bacterium, assembly GCA_017999365.1. Lineage (GTDB taxonomy): Bacteria > Acidobacteriota > Aminicenantia > Aminicenantales > Saccharicenantaceae > RBG-16-66-30. The sequence goes on along the minus strand of JAGNLW010000006.1, from coordinate 16,683 downwards.
TCGCCTACGCGGCCGTGGCCGGGCGGGCCCTCATCGCCGGCGGCCCCGTCCTGCAGCAGTCCCCCTGGCTCGGCGAGGCCGTCAACATCCGGCTGGCCCTCGACGGCTTCAGCCTGCTCATGCTGGTGGCCGTGGCCCTGGTCGGGCTGGCCGCCGCCCTGTTCTCCGTCGACTACATGGAGCACTACGGCGCCAAGGCCAACTACTACGCCCTGTACCTGGTCATGATCGCGGGCATGAACGGCCTGGTCCTGGCCACCGACCTGTTCGGGGTGTACATCTTCCTCGAGGTGGCCGCCGTGGCCTCCTACGCCCTGGTCGCCTTCGGCCGGGGGCCCGACGAGCTCGAGGCGGCCTTCAAGTACCTCATGCTCTCGGTCGTGGCCTCGGCCTTCGTGGTCGGCGCGATCGCCGTCCTCTACGGCATGACCGGCAGCCTCGACTTCGCCGCCGTGGCCATGGCCCTGCGCGAGCTCAACGCCGGCCCCGTCGTCGGCGTCGCCGCCGCCTTCCTCATCGCCGGGTTCGGGCTCAAGGCGGCCCTGGTGCCCTTCCACTCCTGGCTGCCCGATGCCCACCCGTCGGCCCCGGCGCCCATCTCGGCCGTCCTGTCCGGCCTGCTCATCAAGGTCTCGGGCGTCTACGCCCTGACCCGCGTCTTCTTCGGCGTCTTCGGGCTGACCCCGGCCCTGTCCTCCGTGCTGATGATCCTGGGGACGGTCTCGCTCGTCGTGGCCGCCTTCCTGGCCCTCGGCCAGAAGGACATGAAGCGCATGCTGGCCTACTCCTCGATCAGCCAGGTCGGCTACGTCGTCCTGGGCCTCGGCATCGGCACCCCCCTGGGCATCGCCGGCGGCCTGTTCCACCTCTTCAACCACGCCCTGGCCAAGGGCCTCCTGTTCTTGACCAGCGGCTCGGTCCAGCAAGCCACGGGCACCCGCGACCTCGGGGCCATGGGCGGGCTGGCCAAGCGCATGCCGGTCACGGCCGCGACCAACCTCGTCGGCTCGCTGTCGATCGCCGGCGTCCCGCCCTTCAACGGCTTCTGGTCCAAGCTCATCATCATCGTGGCCCTGGTCCAGGCCGGCCACCCCGTCTTCGCGGTCGTCGCCGTCCTGGCCTCGGTCCTGACCCTTTGGTACTACCTGATCCTCCAGCGCCGGGCCTTCTTCGGCAAGCTCGACGAGAAGTGGGCCGCGGTCAAGGAGGCGCCGTTCTGGATGACGGCCTCGACCGTTCTCCTGGCCCTCCTCTGCCTGGGGATCGGCATCCTCTTCGCGTCGACCGTCACGACCTGGATCCAGCCCGCCGCCGACGTGCTCGCGGACGGGGTCCACGCCCTGACCGGATCGTGGGGATTTTAAGCGATGATCCTGCAAACCGCTCTCCTCATCGGCGTGGTGCTCTTCTCGGCGCTGGCCCTCGTCCTCAGGGACCTGCTCAAGGCGGCCATCTCCCTGGCCGCGGCCAGCCTCCTGCTGGGCATCCTCTTCTTCCGGATGAACGCCCCGTACGCCGGCGTCTTCGAGATCTCCGTCGTCGCCGGCCTGATCACGGTCCTGTTCATTCTGGCCATCTCCCTGACCCGGCCGGGCGACGAGGTCCGCGAGACCAAGCTGGCCCGGTGGGCCTTCCCGCTGACCTTCGCGGCCTTCCTGGTCATCGACGCCCTGGTCATGAAGGGCCTGATGGGCAAGGTCCCGGCCCTGGCCGCGGCGGCCGAGTCGGGCACCTTCGGCGAGGTCCTCTGGAAGGGCCGGACCCTCGACCTGGTCGGCCAGATCGCGGTCATCCTGGCCGGCGTCTTCGCCGTCCTGGCCCTGTTCCGCAAGGATGACAAACATGAGTAACGCCTGGTACCTCTATCTCTTCTTCGCCGCCGCGCTGGTGCTGGCCGGCCTGCTCGGCCTGCTCCTCAACCGCAACCTCATCCGCCTGTTCATCGCCATCGAGGTCGTCGGCAAGGGCGTCAGCCTGCTGCTCCTGTCGACGGGCTTCGCCAAGGGCTCCATCCTGACGGCCCAGGCCCTGGTCGTGACCTACATCGTCATCGAGGTCAGCCTGGTGGCCACGGCCCTGGCCCTGATCATCAACGTCTACCGCCACGGCAAGAGCCTCGACGTCCGCGGCCTGGCCAAGCTGAAAGGGTAAGCCATGACCGGAATCGGCATTCTCCTCTCCCCGCCCGTCGCCTTCGTCGTCTTCCTGGCCGCGGCCCTCGGGCTCTACGCCCTGGGCCGGGGCATGGCCCCCAAGCCGAACCCGGCCGGCGGCAAACTGACGACCTACGCCTGCGGCGAGGACAGGCCCGGGGCCAAGGTCCAGTTCGGCTACCGGCTGTTCTTCTTCATCGCCCTGTTCTTCACCATGATGCACGTCGCCGTCCTCGTCGTGGCCACCGTGCCCTCGGGCCGGATCGCCTTCTTCGCCCTGTTCTACCTGGTCATGATCGTCCTGTCCGTCTCGGCCCTGGTCACAAGGAGTTAACATGCTCAACAAGCTCGCCCGCTGGTCCAGGATCAAGTCGCCCTGGATCCTGCACCTCAACTCGGGCGCCTGCAACGCCTGCGACATCGAGATCGTCGCCGCCCTGACCCCCCGCTTCGACGTCGAGCGGTTCGGGGTCCTCCTCAAGGCCACGCCGCGCCACGCCGACGTCATCATCGCCAGCGGCCCGGTCACCCGCCAGATGCGGGACCGCATCGTCCGCATCTACGAGCAGACCCCGGACCCCAAGTTCGTCATCGCCGTCGGGGCCTGCGCCATGTCCGGCTGCGTCTACCGCGGCGCCTACAACATCATGGGCGGCATCGACCAGGTCATCCCGGTCAACATGTACGTCCCGGGCTGCCCGGCCCGGCCCGACGCCATCGTCGACGGCGTCGTCAAGCTCCTGGGCAAACTCTAGGCATCAAGGAAACGCCATGTCCGACACCGACATCGTCGCCAACCTGACGCGGGACCTCGGGGCCAAGGCCCTCGAGATCGCGAACCCCGCGCCCCGCCGCATCTTCGTCCGGGTCGCCCCGGCCGACCTCGTCGCCGCCGTGACCCTCCTGCGGGACGGGTACGACTGCGCCTTCCTGTCCACCATCACCGGCCTCGACGCCGGCGAGACGTTCGAGTTCCTCTATCACTTCGCCTCGCCCGTGACGACCGTCCACGTCCGCACGGCCGTGCCGAGGACCGATCCCCGGCTCCCGTCCATCTGCCCCGTCATCCCCGGCGCCGTGCTCTACGAGCGCGAGCTGCAGGAGATGTTCGGCGTCGTCGTCGAGGGCATCCCCGACGGCCGCCGCCTCAACCTGCCCGACGACTGGCCCGACGGCGTCTTCCCCCTGCGCAAGGATTGGAAGCACGTCCGGCCCGAGGAAGTCATCCCCGGAGGCCAATCATGAGCTTCGAGATCCCCATCGGCCCCCAGCACCCGGCCCTCAAGGAGCCCATCAGCCTCCGCATGACCGTCGAGGGCGAGGTCATCACCGGCGTCGACATCCGCCTGGGCTACAACCACCGCGGCGTCGAGAAGGTCGCCGAGGAGAAGAACTGGACCCAGAACATCTACCTGGCCGAGCGCATCTGCGGCATCTGCTCCCATTCCCACGCGACCTGCTTCGTCCAGGGCGCGGAGAGGCTCATGGAGCTGGCCCCGCCCAAGCGCGGCCTGTACATCCGCTACCTCGTCTCCGAGCTCGAGCGCGTCCACAGCCACCTCCTGTGGCTCGGCGTGGCCGGGCACGAGGCCGGCTTCGACTCCTTCTTCATGTACACCTGGCGGGACCGGGAGATCGTCATGGACCTCCTGGAGATGATCACCGGCAACCGCGTCCACTACGCCATCAACACCATCGGCGGCGTCCGCCGCGACCTCGACGAGGGCCAGAAGGCCAAGGTCCTCGAGGGCGTGGCCACGCTGAGGAAGCGCAGCGAGTACTACTTCAAGATCGGCGCCAACGAGCCCAGCTTCGTGGCCCGCATCGCCGGGGTCGGCCTGCTCAGCAAGGAGCAGGCCATCGCCCTGTGCGCCACGGGCCCGGTGGCCAAGGCCTCCGGGGTCGGCCGCGACGTCCGCAAGGAGGACCCCTACGCCGTCTACGACGAGCTCGACTTCGAGGTCTGCACGGCCGACACGTGCGACGTCCTCGGCCGGGTCGTCGTCCGCGTCAAGGAGCTCCTCGAGTCCTACAAGATGATCGAGCAGATGGTCAAGGGCCTGCCCGAGGGCGACATCGCCTGCAAGGCCCCCCGCAAGGCCAAGCCCGGCGAGGCCGTCAGCCGCTACGAGGCCCCCCGCGGCGAGAACATCCACTACATCAAGGCCAACGGGACCGACCGGCCGGAGCGGCTCAAGGTCCGGGCCCCGACCCTCGGGAACTACCCGGCCACCGTCGAGATGCTCCGCAACGGCTTCATCGCCGACATCCCCCTCATCTTCGCCGCCATCGATCCCTGCATCTGCTGCGCCGAGCGGACGGTGACCCTGGTCAGCGCCAGGAGCGGCCAGGAATCCGACGTCCGGATGAGCGAGCTGCGCCGGCGGGCCCTGGCCCGCCCCGCGAACGCCGCCGTGAAAAGGAATGCGGTATGGCCGTTCTGAGAACCATCCTCTATCTCCTCGTCTATCCCGGTCTGCTCTTCCTGTTCGTCTACTCGACGTTCTGCGAGTGGTTCGACCGCAAGGTCTACGCCCGCTTGCAGAACCGCATGGGGCCGACCCACACGGGCCGCTTCGGCCTCCTCCAGCCCATCGCCGACTTCGTCAAGCTGCTGGCCAAGGAGGACGTCGTCCCCGCCGCCGCGGACAAGGGACTGTTCGGCGCCCTGCCGGTCTTCGGCCTGGCCGTCGTCTCGACGGCCGGCCTGCTCCTGCCGGTCTGGAACTTCGACCTGGCCGCGCCCGGCTGGACCTCGTTCCCCGGCGACATCGTCGTCCTCCTGTACCTGCTCAGCCTGCCGACGATGGTCCTGTTCCTGGCCGGCTGGTCCTCGACCAACCTGTTCTCGACGATCGGCGGCTCCCGCGTCCTGACCATGCTCTTCGGCTACGAGGTGCCCCTGTTCCTGGCCGTCCTCGGCCCGGCCATCCTGGCCGGCTCCTGGCGGCTGGCCGAGATCGCGGCCTTCTACCAGGCCCGGCCCCTGCTCCTGCTGGTCAACGCGCTGGGCTTCGTCGTCGCCCTCGTCGCCGTCCAGGCCAAGCTCGAGCGGACGCCCTTCGACATCCCCCACGCCGAGACCGAGATCGTCGGCGGCACCTTCACCGAGTACTCGGGCAAGAAGCTGGCCCTGTTCCGGCTGACCTTCGACATCGAGCTGGTCGTCGCCAGCGGCCTGCTGGCCGCCGTGTTCCTGGGCGGCTTCCCGGGAGGGGCCGTCGTCGGGTTCGTCCACTTCGTCGTCAAGACCCTGGTCATCATCTTCCTGCTGAGCCTCATCCGGGCCCTGACCTCGCGCATCCGCGTCGACCAGGTCGTCTCGTTCGCCTGGAAGGTCCTGGCTCCCCTGGCCGTCGTCCAGCTCCTGGCGAACATCCTGGTGAAGGGATTCCTGTCATGAAGATCGCCGTTTTCCTGCCCGAGCTCCTGCGCCACCTCTTCAAGAAGCCGGCCACGGTCGACTACCCCTTCCAGAAGCTCGAGGTGCCGCCCGATTTCCGCGGCACGCCGTTCCTGAACCCCGCGATGTGCATCGTCTGCAAGGCCTGCGAGCGGGACTGCCCGGCCGAGGCCATCGAGATCACCGACGTCGATCCGGCCGCGAAGCGGTTCAAGATGGTCATCCACAACGACCGCTGCATCCACTGCGCCCAGTGCGTCGACTCCTGCCCGACCAATCCCAAGGCCATGCAGATGGACCACCTTCACGAGATCGCCACGGACGACCGCCACAAGCTGAAAGCGGAGTGGGTCTACGTGCGGGCCGTGCTCAAGCCCAAGGCCCCCGCCGCGCCGGCCGCGGCCCCCGTCGAACCCAAGGCCTGATCTTTTCCGGCATCCCCGAAGCCCTCATCCGGTCCCCGGATGAGGGTTTTATTTCAGATCTTCATGGGCATGAGGACGTAGATGTGGGTCAGGGCGTCCTCGCCCTCGGGCTTGATGAGGACGGCGCTGTTCTCGTCCTTGACCTCGAAGACGACCTTCTCGGCCACCGTGGCCGTCAGGAAGTCGAGCAGATACTGGGCGTTGAAGCCGATCTCCAGGTCCTGGCCCTTGTACTCGACGGCCAGCCGGTCGCGGGCCTCGCCGATCTCGGGGTTGGAGGAGAACAGCCGCAGGCGGTTCTTCTCGATGGTGAACTTGATGCCTTTGGAGCGCTCGGCGGAAAGCAGGGAGACGCGGCGGATGGCCCCGGCCAGCTCCTCCCGCGGCACGACCAGGCGCCCCGGATTGTCCTTGGGGATGACGGCCTGGTAATTGGGGAACTTGCTCTCGATGATGCGGGAGATGAGGGTCCGCGGGCCGACCCGGAAGAAGAGGTTGTTCTCGTCGAGGTCGAAGGCGACCGTCTCGTCCTCGAACTTGCGGATCTCGCTCAGCGTCTTCTTGGCCACGATGACGCTGAGGTCCTTGTCGACCTTCAGGGCGTCCTGGGCCTTTCTCGTGTACGACAGCCGGTGCCCGTCGGTGCTGATGAGCTCGATCTGGCGGTTCTTGAGCGACAGCAGGGCCCCGTTGAGGTAGTAGCGCTGTTCCTGGGTGATGGCGTAGAAGACGCGGTCGATCATGTCCTTGAGGTCCTGGAGGGGGATCTCGATGCCCTTCTCGAACCGGCCGTCGGGGACCTGGGGATAGTCCTCCTTGGCCAGGCACAGGACCTTGAACTCGCTCTCCCCGGCCCGGATGTCGAGGGTCTCGTCCTTGAGCTCGACATGGACGGACTGGCCTTCGGGCAGGGACTTGACGATCTCGAAGATCTTCTTGCCGTTGACCGTGATGGCCCCGGGCTTCTCGATCTCGGCCTGGAGGTGCGTCCTCAGGCCGACCTCGAGGTCCGTGCCCGTCAGCTCGATATCCGAGGCCGAGACGTTCATCAGGATGTTGGCCAGGATGGGCATGGTGTTGCGCTTCTCGACGATGCCCTGGAGGATCTGCAGCTCGGCCAGGAGGGCTTCTTTGGGGATGGCGAATTTCATGAGGTCACCTTTCTCGCGGTTCCTTTTTATTCTTATTATTTAAATCAGAACAAATCGTCAAATCAAGAAGAGAAATAATAAAGTCGTCTGGAAAAGTGGGAATCTCGCGCAAGTCCTTGTCCCTTCTCATTGGATGAAGGCGATCAGGCTGTTGATCTCTTTGTTGAATTCGGGATCGTCGTTGCGCAGCTTGTCGATCTTGCGGATGCTGTGGATGACCGTCGTGTGGTGTTTTCCACCGAATTTCTTGCCGATCTCGGGCAGCGAGGAATCCGTCAATTCCTTGGCCAGATACATGGCGATCTGGCGGGGAAAGGAGATCTTGGGGGAGTTGTTCTTCGATTTGAGCTGGGAGGTTTTTATCTTGAAGCGGTGGCAGACGAGTTTCTGGATCTTTTCCACAGTGACGAGGGACGCCGACGAGTCCAGCAGGCCCTTGAGGGCCTCTTTGGTCAGGTCGAGGTCGATGCGCTCTCCCTTGAGGGAGGCGTAGGCGATGACCCGGCGGAGATAGCCCTCGAGCTCGCGGATGTTCGTCTGGACCTTGTCGGCGACGTAGAGGGCCACGCTCTCGGGGAGAGAGACGGCCTCGGCATCGGCCTTTTTCTTGAGGATGGCGATGCGGGTCTCGATGTCGGGGGGCTTGAGGTCGGCGATGAGGCCCCACTCGAAGCGGGATCGGAACCGCTCCTCGAGGTGGGGAATCTCCTTCGGGGGGCAGTCGCTGGAGATGACGATCTGCTTCTGGCTGTCGTAAAGGTGGTTGAAGGTGTGGAAAAACTCCTCCTTCGTCCGTTCCCGACCCGCCAGGTAGTGGATGTCGTCCATGAGCAGGACGTCGACGCTGCGGTACTTCTCGCGGAACTCCAGGACCTTGCCGTACTGGAGGTGGGTGACGAGGTCGTTCATGAACTTCTCGGTCGTCACGTAGAGGACCTTGTTGCGCCCGTTCTGCTGGAGGCAGAAATGGCCGATGGCGTTCATGAGATGGGTCTTGCCGAGGCCGGCGCCGCCGTAGATGTAGAGCGGGTTGTAGGACTTGGCCGGGCTCTTGGCCACGGCCGAGGCGGCGGCGTGGGCGAACTGGTTGCAGCTGCCGACGACGAAGTTCTCGAAGGTGTAGTTGGGGTTGAGGTTCGGATTGACGGCCTGTCCGGGCTTGGCCTTGCGGTCGTCGGGCGAGCGTCGCATGAAGGCGGTCGGGGTGTCCTCGTGGATGTAGCGGATGTCGAGGGCCTGGCCGAAGAGCTCGCGGGCGCAATCGGCGATGACGTTGGAATAGTGGAACGACAGCCAGTCCCGGAAGTAGGCGTTGGGGACCTTGACGTAGAGGCGGTCCTCGTCGCGGCCGATGAAGGCCGTCGGCTCGAACCAGGTCTCGAAGGAGCTCGGATCGACCTTGGCCTCGACGGCCCGGAGGATCTCGCTCCAAGGATTTTGATTTTCTTTGAGTTCCATGGATGCCGGCGCTTTTTCCACAGTTTTTTCCACATCTGTGGAAAATCCTCTCCGGGAGCTTGGACCGTCCGGGAGAGGCCCGGCCATCATAGCATTCCGGGGGGGGCGGTTCAAGCTTTTTTTTAGGGGAAAACCGGGACCGGGAAGGTCCGCGGCGGGGGCTTCCCGGCGCCGGCCCGCGGCCGGGTCCCGAAGGTCCCGAGAAGGCCTCCGAGGGCCCCGGAAATGGCTCCGGCCGGGGTCCGGCCCCCCTGTGGAAATCTTGCCTTTTGTCGAACTTAGGGCGGCGCCGGGGTCAGCGGCGCAGGAGCGTCCGCCGCTCCACGGTCGTCGTGCCGAGCAGGGCCGGCAGCAGGCGGTCGCGGATGCGCTGGGAGAGATCGGAGAAGGCGAATTCGGCCGGCTTGTCGAGCTCGGCGTATTCGCGCTCCTCGCTGAGCGAGGTCCGGTGGACGGCCTCGCCGGTCGCGGCGGACACGAAGACGAGATCGACGGCCATCGTCCACCGCTTCTTCTCGACCAGGGTCCGCTTGAACGGTCCGTCCGACGGGGCGTCCTTGTCGACGGCCTTGCGCACCTGTCCGGCCAGCGTCACGGTGCCGGTGAGGAAGACGGCGCGGTCGAGGCCCGATCCGGCTTCCCGCCAGACGGCGCCGGGCGGCTGCCCGGCCAGGGCCGCGACGGGCCCGGCCGCCCGCGACACGCGGCCGGGGAAGGCGCGGCCGAGCTCGGCCGCGAGATAGGCGGCCAGCTCCGTTCCGGCGGCGAAGCCGGGGACCGGAGAGGGCTCCGCCAGGTCGGTCACGACGATCTCGCCGTAGGCGCCGGCCGGCAGGGCCGCGACGCCCGGCAGCTCCAGGCTGATCTCCACCGGGGCGCCGCCGCAGGCCATGGCCGCGGTCAGGGCGGCCGTCACGGCGAGGGCGGCGGCGGCCTTCACGAGGACTTCCCTCTCAGCCGTTCCAGCCGGGCCTTGAAGGCCTCGTGGTTGGCCCGGATGGCCGCGTCGTCCGGGGCCAGGCGGCGGGCCGTCCCGTACTCCCTGGCGGCCTCGTCCCAGGCGCCCCGGCGCTCGTAGGCGACGGCCAGGTTGTTGTGGGCGGCCGCCGAGCCGGGCTCTCTTTCGACGGCCCTCGTCCACTCGCGCACGGCGTCGTCCCAAGCGTCGGCCCGGGCCGCGGCCAGGCCCGAAGCGACGAGAGCGGCGGACGGGGAGCGGGCGCAGCCCGAGAGGGCGAGCAGGACGGCCGCGGCGACGGCGGCCGCGGCGGGCGCGGGGGACCTCATGACGGCCTCGGTCCCAGGATAAGGCCGTCCGGCCTCCGGGTCAAGCGCGGCCGCGGATTTGCGTCCGGCCGGCATTTGTGGTATAAATCCGGTTCAAAACGAGACGAAAGAGACCGAACCATGCCGAAAGTCTGCGCCATCTGCGAAAAAGGCCCCGTCTTCGGGCATAGCGTCAGCCACTCCCACAAGTCGTCCCCGAAGAAGTGGAAGCCCAACCTGCAACGGGTCAAAGCCCAGACGGCCAAGGGCAACCGCCAGATCTGGGTCTGTTCGCGCTGCCTGCGCTCGGGCAAAGTGGCTAAGGCCGCTTAGACCCGGTCGACCGAAACGACTTCTTTCAATCCCGCGATCTTCCTCGAGATGGCTTCGAGGTGCCGGAGGTCCCGGATGCGGACGTCCAGCGTGATGCGGGCCTTCCCCTCCGCGGCCGTGGCCGCCTCGGCTTTGGAGATATCCCCTTCGAGCCCGGCGACGGCGGTCGCCACCTTGGCCAGGACGCCCGGCGTATCGTGGGTCTTGACGAGGAGCCGGGCCTTGAAGGTCCCGGCCAGGTCCGGGTCCCAGGACACCTCGACCAGGCGCTGGTTGTCGAGGACCTCTTTGGCCACCAGGGGACAGCGCAGGGAGTGGACGGTCAGGCCGCGGCCGGCCGTGATGTAGCCGACGACGGGCTCGCCCTTGACGGGCGAACAGCAACGGGCCAGCTTGATCATCGGCGAGTCGGCGTCCTTGATGCGGACCCCGCCGCCGGGCCCGGGCACGAAGCGGGCCGCGGCCTTGGCCGCGAGGCCCGGCCGGCGCGGCGCGACCGGTCCGTAGACCGACTCGACGAGGGCCCGGTCGACGACGACCCGCCCCAGTCCGACCTGCCGGAAGAACTCCTCGAGCGACGACACCCGCGGGCCGAGCGCGGAGCCGATCCGCGCGGCCAGCTCCTCGTCGCGCCGCTTGCCGGAAGGCAGGACGTACTTGGCCGTCTCCTTCTCCCAGAGCCGCCGGCCGAGCGCCGCGCTCGTGGTCCGGCTGCGGAGGTTGAGCCAGCGGCGCAGCTGCTGGCGGGCGCCCGGCGTCGCCGCCGCGGCCAGCAGGGCCCGGGTCGGGGCCTTGGCCGGGTCGGTCAGGATCTCGACGATGTCGCCGGTCTTGAGGGCCGTCTTGAGGGGGGCCGCGGTGCCGTTGACGCGGGCCCCGGCGGCGTGGAGGCCGACCTCGGTGTGGATCTTGAAGGCGAAGTCGAGGGCCGTGGCCCCGGCCGGCAGGTCGACGACCTTGCCCTTGGGCGTGAAGGCGTAGACCTCGTCGGGGACGAGGTTCGATTTCAGGCTGCGCAGGAACTCCTGGGGGTTCTTCTTCTCCTCGAACAGGGCGGCCATCTCCCGGAGCCAATGGAGGCGTCGGTCCTCCTTCATCGGGGCGGGCGGCGCGTCGTCCTTGTAACGCCAGTGGGCGGCGATGCCGTTCTCGGCCAGGTCGTGCATCTCGCGCGTCCGGACCTGGATCTCGAAGGTCTTGCGCCCCTCCGTGATGACCGTCGTGTGCAGGGCCTGGTACAGATTGGGCTTGGGCATGGCGATGAAATCGCGGAAGCGCTGCGGCAGGTGCGGCCAGCGCTGGTGGATGATGCCCAGGACGGCGTAGCAGTCCTTGACCGACCCGGTGACGACGCGCAGGGCCAGGAAGTCGAAGACCTGGTCGAAGTCGATGTCGCGCCGCTTCATCTTGCTCCAGACGCTGTAGGGCCGCTTGACCCGCGAGTAGACCTCGGCCTCCAACCCGTTGGCGGCCAGGAGCCCGCGCAGGGTCGCGGTCATCGCGGCCAGGTCGGCCTCGGCCGCCTTGCGCTGCGGCTCGACCTCGGCGGCGATCTTGGCGAACTCCTCGGGCTCCACGTAGCGGAAGGACAGGTCCTCGAGCTCGGCCCGGATGCGCCCCATGCCGAGGCGGTTGGCGATGGGGACGTAGACGTCCAGGGTCTCGCGGGCGATCTGGCGCTGCCGCTCCTCGTCGAGGAAGCGCAGGGTCTTGAGGTTGTGGATGCGGTCGGCCAGCTTGATGAAGATGACGCGGATGTCGTCGGTCATGGCCAGGATGATCTTGCGCAGCGTCTCGGCCCGGCGGGCCTCGGCCGAGACCTCCTGGAGGCGGCTGATCTTGGTCACGCCCTCGACGAGGCCGGCGACCTCCTTGCCGAAGGCCTCGCGCAGCTCGGCGGCCTTCGTCTCGGTGTCCTCGAGGACGTCGTGGAGAAGGGCGGCGACGAGGGTCGTGCGGTCGAGGCGCATGTCGGCGAGCAGCGCGGCCACCTCGAGGGGGTGGCTGAGGTAGGGTTCGCCCGACCGGCGGACCTGGCCCTTGTGGGCCTGGCCGGCGAAGACGTAAGCCTTGCGCAGGACGGCGACGTCCTTCTCGCCGATGTAGGCCTCGGCCTTCTCGACGATGTCGTCGAAGCGGACCATGGCCTCAGGCCCCTCCCCGCCCGGCGATCCAGTCGGCCGCTTCGAGGATGCCGGCCGCGGCGTGGGCCGGCCGGACCCCCAGGGCCTCGAGCCGGGCCGCGGCGGCCCGGCCGTAGCCCGTCAGGACCAGGACCGGCGTCGCCCCGAGGTTGAGGCCGAACAGGACGTCGACGTCCTTGTCCCCGACCATGTACGACGCGGCGAGGTCGAGGCCGAGCTCGCGCGCGGCCCGCCGCCCCAGCCCGGGCGCGGGCTTGGCGCAGCCGCAGCCGGGGCCGTCCGGCGTCGCGTCGCCGTGGGGGCAGGCGTAGATCTTTTCGAGCGGGGCGCCCTCGCGGGCGAAAGCCTCGAGGAAGCGGGCGTGGAGCCCGTCGAGCTCGGCCGGGCCGAAATAGCCGCGGGCCACTCCGGATTGGTGGGTGACGACGACGGGGACGAAACCGGCCGCCCGCAGCCGGCGCACGGCCTCGAAGGCGGCCGCATAGATGTGGACCTGCCGGAAATCGGCGGGATAGCCCGTGTCCTCGTTGAGCGTCCCGTCGCGGTCGAGGAAGACGGCCCGGCGCATGGTCATGTCTGGCGCTCGCCCCCGGCGAAAGGCCTCCGCGCGGAGGTCATTCGGACGGCTTGTCCGGCTTGCCCTTGGGCGCCTCTCCGGAACAGGCCTCCGCGGCCGGCTTGGACGGGGACTTGGAAGAGGCCTTGCCGGCGGCGTCCGGCGAGCTCTTCTTGGCGTAGTCGGTGATGTACCAGCCGTTGCCCTTGAACTGGATGGCCGGCGAGGAGATGAGCTTGACGACGGCGCCGCCGCACTTCGGGCAGGCCTCGAGCGGCTTGTCCTTGGCCTTCTGCAGGACCTCGCAGACGTGGCGGCACTTCGTGCACTGGTATTCGTATAGCGGCATCGGCGATGACTCCGGTCGACGGATAATGTCCCATTATAGCAGAACGGAGGCCCGAAAGGGCGCCCTCTATTCGTGAAAGACGACGGCTTCGAAGACGGACAGCCGGGCCCCCCGCCGCCAGGCGTCCGGCGGCAGGCCGGCCTTGAGGCAGACCTGCCCGAGGAAGGCGGTCCGGTCCCAGCCCTCGTCGACGGCGACCTGAGGCAGGAGGACGCCGCTGCGGCCGTCCTTCTCGACGATCAGGCCGTGTGTCCCGACCACGACGGTCCGGGGATCGTCGATCTCGCGGGCCGGGGTCAGGACCGAGATCTCGAAGCGCAGGCCGTCCAGTTCGTCCGGCTCGACGCGCGGGAAGCGCGGGTCCTCCGTGGCGGCGTAGATGGCCGCCCGGATGACGGCCCGGCCGAGCGGCAGGACCGGGGCGATGAAGCCGATGCAGCCGCGCAACTCGCCCTTCCGGGTCAGGGTGACGAAGGCGCCCCGCGGCTCGGCCAGACCGGCCCGGCCGGTGCGGTCCTCGATCTCGGCGCCGGTGGCCAGGAACTCGGCCACGGCGGCCCGGGCCAGGCTCAGGAGCGCGGCCTTGTCCGCGGCGTCCAGAAACGCGCCCGGTCCGTCCGTTGCGCCCGGCGCCGCCGCGTAGACGGCCGCGGCGAGGTAGCCGACGACCGGGCCGCCGAAGGACGAGGAGTCCGTCCGGGCCGCGATCCGGACCCGGGCCTGCCCCGCCTTCCGGGCGTAGAGCAGAAGGGCCGCCACCGGCCCGCCGCCGCACATGACGTTCTCTCCGGCCTCGGCCTTGCGGATGAGCGTCTCCGACTTCAGGCCCTCGATGAGGGCCGCAGTCGCGGCGTCCGTCCTCCGGGCCTGGGCCTTCGGCAGATAGTGGGAGAGGTCGGTCGAGGCGACGACGAGGACGTCCTTGTCGAGACAGGTCTTGGCCAGCGCGGCGGCCAGGCCGCGGACGGTGGCCCCGGTCTGCCGGCCCATGACCAGGGGCACGATGGCCGCCCCGGGCAGGGCCCTTTGGACGAACGGCACCTGGACCTCGACGGCGTGCTCCTCGGCGAAGGCCTCGGGCCGATAGCGGGCGCCGGAGGCCTTGGCGATGGCCTTGGCCAGGACCGCGTCGACGCGGGCGACGCCGAGCGGGGTGCGGAAGCCGCCCTCGGGCCAGACGGCCAGGCCTTCGAAATCGGCCCGGTGGGACGGGGCGACGATGACCACCGCGGCGATCTTCCGGCCGCGGATCCGGGCGTAGGCGGCCGCGGCCGTGCGCCCGGAGTAGACGTACCCGGCGTGGGGGGCGATGAGGCCGACGATCCGGCCGGCGGGCTCGTCCCCCGGCGCGCCCGCGGCGTCCAGGGACCGGTCGATCTCGGCGGCCAGCGCGGCCGGATCGTCCGGATAGAACGTGCCCGCGAACGCGGGCGGGCGCACGGACGGGCCGTCGGCTTGGGCCGGGAAGAGCGCGGCCAGCAGGACGGCCGCGGCCAGGACGTGCGTCATGGGTCCCTCCGGGGCGCGCCGCCGCGCCCCACGGCCCCACTATAGGCACGGCCGGTCCAAAAAGCAATCCGGCGCTCATTGACTTTTGGGCGCGTTTGAATAGAATGAAACAGGGAAGGTTGCGATGAAAGGCTTCTTCAAATTCCTGCTCGCGGTGCTGACGTTGGGCACGGTGTTCTTCCTTGGCCAATATCTCGGGAAAGAAAAAGAGAAATCCAAGATCCCGATCTTCCAGGAAGAGCCCGAAAACCCCGAATGAACCGTCCGGGACCGTCGGGGCTTAGAACGCGCCGTCACGTCCCGGCCGGGAGACGGACGCAGGGGGTCGGACCATGAAATGGAGCATGACCGCGGTCCTGATCATCTTCGCGGCCTTCGTCCTTCTCCTCATCCTCAACCCCAACATGTCCTGCTTCGGCCGCCGCGTCAAGTCGCCGTTCTATCCGCTGTTCCGCAAGAAACGGCTGCAGGCGCGGGCCGAGGAGCCGAAGAAGCCGCCCAAGACCGAAGATTATGGGTTCAAATAGACCGGCCGTCCGCGGCCGGCTGTCCCTTCTCCCCATCGCTGTCGCCGCCGCTCTCGCCGCCGTGCCGGCCTGCGCCCCGCGGCCGCCCCGTCTCGTCCCGCCCGCGGGCGGCGTCGCCGCCGTCGAGGGCGTCGGCACGGCCTCCGTCGCCGGCGCCGAGGCCTCGGTCAAGGGCCGGTTCGCCTTCGCCTTCCGCCGTCCGGACCGCGGCCGGGTCGAGGCCTTCGATCCCCTCGGCCGGACCGTCTTCCTGATCGTCTTCCGCGACGGCCGGGGCTGGTTCGTCCTGCCGAACCGCAAGGTCTACGCCGAGGACGACGCCGGGACCATGATGGGCCGGGTCCTCGGGGTGGCCCTCGAGCCCGGCGACGCCGTGCTCCTGCTCTCGGGCGTGTGGCCGGGCGACCCGGCGGCCGCGGCCGGCGGCGACGCCTGGCGGCCGGAGCGCGACGCCGCAGGCCGGCTCGCGTCCGGCCGGCGCGGCGAGTATGCGTTCGCCGTCGAGGCCTTCTTCCCCGGCGACGGCGTGCCGCGCACGATCGGCCTCGCCGGGCCCGGGACGACGGGCCGGATCAAGGTCTCGAAGCTGGCCTTCGATCCCCCGGAGCGGCCGGAGGCTTTCGACACGGCCTTCCTCCGCGGCTACGCCGCGAAGACCTGGGAGGAGATCCTGGAGCTCGTCGAACGATGACCGTCCGGTCCTTCGCCAAGATCAACCTCGGCCTGGAGATCGTCGGCAAGCGGCCCGACGGCTATCACGACATCCGGACGCTCTTCCAGACGATCACCCTGCACGACGAGATCGACCTCGAGCCCGGCCCGCCGGGCACGGTGACCCTCGAGGGCGACGATCCGTCGATCGCCTGGGACCGGACCAACCTCGTCGACCGGGCCGCCCGCAAGATCATGGACCGGGCCGAACGGACGGTCGGGGCCCGGATCGCCGTGCGCAAGTCCGTCCCGGCCGGCCGGGGCCTCGGCGGGGGGAGCTCCAACGCCGCGGCGACCCTCCTGGGCCTGCGAAAGATGTGGGGCCTGTCCCTCGGCGAGACCGAGCTGGCAGGCCTGGCCCGGGGCCTCGGAGCCGATGTCCCCTTTTTTCTGAAAGGGGGGCTCTGCCTGGGGGAGGGCATCGGCGACGTCCTGACGCCGCTCTCCGATCTCAATCCCCTGCCGTGCCTGCTCATCTTCCCCCCGTTCCCCATCCCCACGCCCCTCATCTACGCGGGCGTCGACGCCTCCTTGACTTCCCCGGGGAAAATCAGTAAAATTGTGCGCTTTCTGGAGTCCGGAGACTTCGGTCTTCTGGAAAACGACCTGGAGCGCGTCATCTTCCGGGCCCATCCCGAGCTCGAGCGATGGACGGCTTTTTTGCGGGAGGCGGGGGCCCTGGTCGCCCAGGTCAGCGG
>JAGNLW010000005.1 GCA_017999365.1 Candidatus Aminicenantota bacterium | reverse complement strand
GCACTTCCAGGTCAGCATCAGCCCGGGCTTCTGACGATCAGACCGGCCGCGCCGGACCGCTTCCCGGGAGCGCTCCGGCGCGGCCTTTCCGCATCCGAACGACCCCCCCCCCCCCCCGGGAGAAGGAGAGGGAGGGGACCATGAAGCGAACGCTTTCCGTTATCGTGGCCATCATCGTTATCGGCGCGGCCGCGGCGCCGGCCGCCGCCCTATGGGCCTTCGACGTCGAGGGGGGACTCGCCTGGAGCGGCTACAACGACGTCCGCATTCCCGGGGACGGAGGTACGCTCTTCTCCCTGTCGAGGGAGCTCGACGCCGCCAACCGGGCCTACGGGCGCCTGCGCTTGAGCTGGACCTTCCATCCCCGCCACACCGTGTCCGTCCTCTACGCCCCGTTCCGGTTCCCCTCGACGGGCGCCCTGGACCGGGACGTCGTCTTCGCGGGGGAGACCTTCCCGGCCGGCGCGTCGGTCCGGGGCACCTAAGTCTTCAACTCCTACCGGCTGACCTGGCGCTACGGCCTCGTGCGCAAGCCGCGCTTCGAGCTCGGGCTCGGCCTGACGGTCAAGGTCCGCGACGCCCTCATCGCCCTCGAGGACGCGGAGCGGCGGGGGGAGAAGACGGACCTGGGCGTGGTGCCGCTCATCAACTTCCGCCTCCTCGGCCAGTTGGGTGAGAAGTGGGGGATCCTGTTCGAAGGCGACGCCCTGGCCGCGCCGCAGGGCCCGGCCGAGGACGTCTCGCTCTCGCTCTGGACCGACCTCTCGAAGTCGCTCCGGCTGAGGGCCGGCTACCGGCTCCTCGAGGGCGGCGCCGACAACGACGAGGTCTACACCTTCGCCCTGGTCAACTACGCCTTCGCCGGCCTGACCCTGACCTTCTGACCGGACTATTCTTTCGGGAACCAGGGCACGAAAGCGCTCGTGCGCCGGGCGTAATCCTGGAAGGCGGCGTTCCCCGCGTATCGCCTCTCGAGCATGGGCACGCCCGAGACCTTGGCCAGCAGAAAGGTGATGAGGAGCGGGCTCGCTACCGTCATCCAGCCGGACGGGATTTCCAGGGCGATGATGAAGATCCCTCCCCACATCAGCGACTCCCCGAAGTAGTTCGGGTGGCGCGTGTATCTCCAGAGCCCCCAATCCATGATCCTGCCCTTGTTCGCCGGGTCCTTTTTGAAGCGGGCCAGCTGGGCGTCGCCGACGGCCTCGAAGACGAATCCCAGGATCCAGATGAGGGTTCCGGCCATGGCGAACAGGTCCCCCGTGCCGGCGCCGGGCGGGTGGGCCCATCGATAGGTGTTGACCAGGACGACCGGCAGGGCGATGACGAGCATGAACAAGCCCTGGAGAAGGAAGACCTGGAGATAGCTCCTCCAGACGAACGTCCGGCCCCATTTCGCGCGCCAGGCCGCGTACCTGGGGTCTTCGCCTTTGCCCTTGTTCCTCCGGGAGATATGCCGGGCCAGCCTCAGTCCCCAGACGCCGACGAGGGAGCTTACGAGGGCAGGCAGAAAGAGAGACGTTCTGCGAAAGAAGAACGTATAGGACGCGATGAGGACGAAGCCGAGCCCCCAGGCGATATCGGCGACGGAGTTATCCTTCCTGGCCAGGGCGACGGCGAACCAGGCCGTCATGTAAAGCGCCACCAGGATGGCCGAAGCCCCGAGCGCGTTCAGGAACGAGTCCATGGCCGCCTCCCGTCCCGTCGGGTCCCGGGACCCCGCCGGGTCATTCGAAGGTCAGGGCGACGCCGACGACGCCGATGCCGTTGTGGGCCCCGACGACGGGCGAGACCTCGGAGATGAAAGCCGCCTTCTTGCCCAATATGGCCTCGAGGGCCTCGGCGTAGCGCAGGGCCCGGAAGGGGTTCTGGGCGTGGACGACGCCGTAGTTCCAGACCGGCCGTCCGGCCGTCTCGCGCCGGATGAGGCCGAGGATCTTCTTCATGTTGGCCCGCCGGCTGAAGGACTTGCCCAGGATGGCGGCCTTGCCGTCCCGGTCGAGGGTGACGATGGGCTTGATGTTGAGGACCGCGGCCAGCAGGCCCTTGAGGGGGCTGACCCGGCCGCCGCGGACCATGTACTTGAGCGTCTTGACGTCCACCCAGAGACGCGTTTTGGCCACCCAGTCCTCGGCCTCCCGGGCGACCTCCGCGAACGGCCGGCCGGCCCGGACGGCCTCGGCGATGCGAAGGACGACCAGGCCCTCGGACACGGACAGCTGCCGGGAGTCCACGACGGCCACGCGCGAGGCGTCCAGGCCCAGGGCCTGCCGGGCCTGGAGGAGCTGGGCATGGAAGCCGGTCAAACCGCCCGAGATGGACACGGCCACGACGGCCTCGTAATGGGCGGCCAGGAACTCCAGAGCCCTCTGCACGTGGGCCTGGGAGGGCTGGGCGCTCTTGGGCATGTCGCGCTTGGTCCGGAGGAGGTCGTAGAAGCGGTCCGGCTCGATGGTCACCTTGTCGAGGAACAGGCTGTCGCCGAAGAACAGGTTGAAAGGCACGACGTGGACCTGGTGGTCGTCGAGGACGGCCCGGGGCAGGTCGCAGGCGGAATCCGTCAGGACGGCGACGGGGGCCTTGCGCTCGTGGGCGGCCTCGAACTGCCGGAGCATGTCGTCGGCCTTGATGTCCAGGATGGCGCCGTGCTTCTGGAGCTCGAAGAACAGGCCGGCCGCGTCGTCGGTGTGGACGTGGAGGCGGAGCTTGCGCGGCGAGCCGGCCACGACCGCCGAATCGCCGGAGAGGCGGACGAGCGCCTGGACGGCCTCGACGTCGATGGCCTCGCCGGCCATCAGGGCCTCGGCGCAGAAGCGCTTAGTCACGCTCGACCGGGCCGCCGGCAGATCGCCGGCGTGAGGCAGGTCGGCCGCCTCGGCCGCCCGGACGTCCCGGATGCGGCCCTTGCGGATGAAGCCGACGACGCCCTGCAGGAAGTCCAGGAAGCCTTTGGCGCCGGCGTCGACGACGCCGGCCCGGGCCAGGACGGCCAGCTTCTTGGGTGTGTCCGCGAGGGACCGTTCGGCGGCCGGCAGGGTATAGGCGAACAGCTCGGCGAAATCCGTCACCCTGTGGCGCTGCTCGTAGAGGGCCTCGGCCCAGTCGTGGAGGAGGGTCAGCATGGTGCCCTCGACGGGCGTCAGGACGGCCCGGCGAGCGTGTTGGACGGCCCGGCGGACGCTTTCGGCGAACCGGCCGACGGACAGCCGGTGCTCGCCGCGGACCTCCTGGCTGAGGCCGTAGAGGAACTGGGCGAAGATGAGCCCCGAGTTCCCGCGGGCCCCGGCCAGGGCGGCGTCGGCCAGGGAGCCCAGGGCGTCCGTGGCCGAACGGTGGGCCTTGGCCCCGGCGGCGATGGAGCGCATGGTCGAGGCCAGGTTCGTCCCCGTGTCGGAATCGGGCACCGGGAAGACGTTGATCTTGTTGAGGTGGGCCTGGTCGCGGATGACGGCCTGGCCGCCGGCGAGAAAGGCGTAGTAGAGCCGCTTGCCGTCGAGATAGCGGATCTTCATGCCGGTTCCCATGACCTCCCGGTCCATTCTACCATGCCGGCCCTAGGGCTTGCCCTCCGGGGCCGCGTCCAGCGCGGGGGGACGGAAGGCCACGGCCAGGAGGACGGCGGCGGCCAGGGCGGTCAGGCAGGGCAACAGGAACAGGGACCGGAAATCCGTGATCCCGCCGGCCGTGAAGACCGACTGGAGCAGCCAGGGGCCGAGCGTATTGGCCGCCAGGACCCCCAAACCCAGGATCATGACGTTGAACAGCCCCTGGGCGCTCGAGCGGACGTCCTTGGGGAAGTAGGTGTCGACGAAGATGTAGACCGTGGCGAAGAAGAAGGCGTAGCAGATGCCGTGGAAGATCTGGACGGTGACGATGGCCCAGGGCGAAGAGGCGAAGAAGGCGTAGACGGCGAACCGGCCGGCGTGGCCCAGGATGCCTATGAGCATGGTCAGCTTCCAGCCCAGCTTCTTCAGCACCAGGCCCAGGACGAGCATGGTCAGGAGCTCGGAGACCTGGCCCAGGCTCATGACCGGCATGATCCAGTTGCCGGGGATGCCGACGCCGCCGGCGTCGCGGGCGGCGCCCAGGAACGTCCCCGTCCAGTTGAAGTAGAGATTGTGGACGAAGGCGTCGATGAAGGCGATGAGCCAGAGGATGAGGACGAAGGGCCGCTTGAGGAGGCGCAGGGCCTCGAGCCAGGCGAAGCGCTCCGTCCGGCCGCCGTCGCCGGCCGACCTTTTCTTGGCCGGCGTGTGCGGCAGGAGCAGACTGAAGGCGGCCAGGGCCAGCGAGACGGCCCCGGCCACGATGAACGTCCAGCGCGTGGCCTGCCTCAGGGCCGGGCCGGTCAGGCCCGAGCCGAGGACCGTGCCCAGCCAGGCCACGAAGCCTTTGGGGGCGGCGGCGGAGACCTTGGCCCAGTCGACGAGGATGAAGGTGAACGGCCAGGCGGCCAGGATCCAGCCCAGGGTCCCGCCCATGCGGATGAGGCCGAATTCCTTCTTCGGGTCCTTCATGTTGGCGAAGGCGATGGAATTGACGATGGACAGGGTCGGGACATAGAGGAGGCAGTGCACGGCCATCAGGGCGAAGAAGGGCCAGAAGGCGCGCGTGAAGCCCAGGCCGAGGAGGGCCAGGCCGCCGACGAGCTGGCTGAAGCCCAGGAACTTCTCGGCCGCGAAGTGCCGGTCGGCGAACTGGTTGCTGAAGAACATTCCGACGATGGCCGCCAGAGGGAAGGCGTTGAGGACCCAGGACTGCTGGACGGGCGTGAAACCCAGGCTCGGCAGGTAGCTGAAGATGAGGGGCAGCCAGGCGCCCCAGATGAAGAACTCCAGGACCATCATCAGGAACAGCTTGTTGCGCGGGCTCTTCGTCTCGGTCATGGGCGGATCTCCTTGTCCTCGGTTCCCGGCTCGGCCGGATCAGAGTTCCTTGAGGAAGACGTTCCGGAAGAACGGCGGGGACTGGCTGTCGTGGTTCTGCAGCCCGATGTAGCCCTCGGGCGCCAGGTCCCGGACCTTGCCGCCGGGACGGGACTCCCAGTCCAGGGCGGTCTTGCCGTTCAGGACGACTTTCAGGCGCGGGCCCCTGAACTCGATGCGCAGGTGGTTCCACTCGCCGGCCGGCTTGGAAGCCAGGACCTTGGGGGCCTCGATGTCGTATGCCGCCCCGGTGTGATGGACGCCGGTCGAGGCGTCGTCGATCTGGACCTCGATGCTGTGGTAGATGTAGTCGTCGCTCACCGGGACCTCGGGGACGCGCAGGAAGATGCCGGAGTTGGTCGTCGGCGTCGAGCACATGAACTCGCACTCGAGGACGAAGTCCCGGAGCTTCCTGCCGTACCAGAGCAGGCCCATGCCGCCCTGGCCCTTGAGGACGCCGGTCTTGGGGTCGCACTCGAAATAGCCGGGGCCGTAGTGGTTCCAACCGTGCTTCTCGTAGCCGCCGGAGCCGCGGCGCAGGGCCTGAATCCAGCCGTCGTAATAGGTGACGCTCTTGACGTAGGCCATGCTCTTGCGGAAGGCCGGCATGGGATCGGCGACCTCGGACTCGTTCTCGTACTCCATGGTCAGGTAGCCGTCGTAGTCCTGCAGGGTCAGCTCGGCCAGCAGGTCGCGGATGCGGCCCTTGCCGAGGCCCCAGGCGACGTCGTCGACGCCCTCGGCCGTGCCGAAGTCGCTGCGGTCCTTGAGATGGACGTCGAGGATGCGGCCCTTGAGGAGCTTGAAGGCCTCGCGGGGGTCGATCATGCCGCGCATCCAGTGGCCGCTGTCGGCGCACGAGCCGATGCGGGGGTCGCGTCCGTCCACGCGGGCGAAGACCGTCTCGGGCAGATGGTACTTCGAGGGCGCCGGATGGTTGTGGATGGCGATCTTGACGTTGTACTCTTTGACCAGGCGCTCGAGCAGGGTGAAGTCGTCGTCGGCCGGCTCGCAGGCCAGGACGCGGATGCCCATCCGGCGGGCGAAGTCGAAGACCCGGCGCATGCTCTCCTCGGTCGTGCCGATGTCGACGACCCCGTAGCCGTAGAGCGTGACGCCGGCCGCCTTGAGGGCCTCCCTGGCGTAGGCGGCCTGCTCGTCGGTCATGGCCTCGTTGAACCGGGCTTCGGGGAACTTCCCGCCGAGGGTCTGGCCGGGGTAGGCTTCGATCGCGGCGACGCCGAGCTCCTTGAGCTTGTCGAGGGTCTCGACGAAGGTGAACTTGCGGAAGGTCCAGGCCTCCGAGGCGAAGGGGAAGGGCTTGATGCGGACGGCGGCGTAGTCGGTCGACGCGACGGCTTTCTGCAGCTCGGCCGAGATGTGCCGGATCTGGGGAGCGGCCTGGCAGGCCGGGCCGGCGGCCGCGGCGGCGATGACGACGAGGGCGAAGACGGCGAGGGCTCGTTTCATGGGGCCTCCTCGGGGATCACTTGGTTTTGGGGTTCCACTTCCCCAGGGCCACGGGCGGGACGTAGGCTTCCAGGCCCTTGAAGGGGAAAGGCACGGTCCGGCCGAGCTCGGCGCTGCGGTAGGCGGCCATGAGCAGTTCGGCCACGGCGACGCCGTCCGAGAAATTCTCCTCGGGCCGGACGCCGCGGAGGAACGAGCGGACCATGTGCCGGTTCTCGGCGGTGTAGCCGTACTCGCCGGCCTCGTCGGCCACGACGGGCATGAGCCCGATCTCGGCGTTCTGTTTCTCGACCAGGTCCTCGCCGGCCTTGCCGCGGACGGCCCGGCTGAAGAAGACCTTGAGACCGGCGTCGAGAGTGTTGATCTGGAGGGCGTATTCGGGGCCCAGGAGCTCCATGCTCAGGCGCAGCCCGGCTCCGACGTAGCACCAGCTCGTCGTCGTCTCGACGACCAGGGTCTTGCCGGAGCGGTCCTTGTACTCGACGAGGGAGCGGGCGAAGTCCTCGGAGGGGCGCTTGAGGTAGTCGGTCTTGCCGCCGCTCGTCTTGGCCAACACCGCGGCGTACTTGGGCTCCTGCCACTTGAGGCAGTTCGTGTAGGCCGTGACGCTGACGGGGGTCAGGACCTCTCGGGGCGCGCCGGGCGGGGTCAGCATGTAGCGGGCCTCCTCGACGGAGTGGCACATCATGTCGTTGAGGACGCCGCCGCCCTGGAGGGTGCCTTCCCAGAACCAGGGCATGTGGGGCCCGCTGTGCTCCTCGGCGGCCCGGGCCAGATAGGGCGGGCCGGACAGCGCGGCGCCGCGGGCCCAGACGATCTCCCGGCCGCGGACGACGGCCGGGGAGAAGACCTGGTTCTCGAGATAGCCGTCGAGAAGGCCGGCCTTCTTGGCGAGCTCGAGCATCCGGCGGGCTTCGCGGGCGTTGCGCCCCAGGGGCTTTTCGCAGGTCACCCCGACGAGCCCGGACTTTCCCGTGAGGACGGCGTGGGCGATCTCCTCCAGGACCTCGCCCCGGGTGAAGTTGGGGGCGCAGATCCACAGGGCCCCGATGCGCGGATCGGAGGCCATCTCGGTGATGGACGCGTAGGGCTTGGCCTGGCCGACGCCGAGCTCCTTGGCCAGGGCGCAGGCCTCGCGGGCCCGCCTGGCGTCGGGATCGAAGACGCCCAGGATGTCGGCGTCCCGGACGCCCACCCAGGACCGGATGTGGAAACGGGCGATGAAGCCGCCGCCGATGATGCCGACGCCGAGCGTTTGGGGCTTTTTGGCCATGTCGAGGTCCTCCTCCCGGGATAAAGGATTCTTCATATCTTAATTGCCGCCGGATTGTCAATTTCCCCGCCGGGAAGGGGAGGCGGGCCGCGGCTTTCAGGCCCCGTCGTCGAGGCGGCCGATGATGGTCCGGTTCTGGGGATTGACGATGTCCTTGGCTTCGGGCGTGTAGAGGTGGTCCAGGCGCGTCCGGTAGAACTCCGTGATGCGGCCCCGGACCATCTTCATGGTCGAATTGAGGAAGTGGTTCTCCTCGGTGAAGCCCTCGCCGAGGACGGCCACGGCCGCGGGCAGCCAGCGGGCCGGGAACGTCCCGGCCTGCCGCCCGCCCTCGCGGTAGGCGTCGATCTCCCCTTCGAGGAGGCGCAGGGCGGCCTCCTGGCCTTCGGGCGTCCGGGGCGACAGCCCCTTGCCCTTGAGCCAGCGCAGGACGTTGTCCTTGTTGGGGACGAGCAGGCCGACCGTGTAGGGCGACTGGTCGTTGTAGAGCATGATCTGCTCGATGTAGGGCGAGCCGTCGGTCAGGGCCTCTTCGATGGTCTCCGGGCTGTACTTCTCCCCGTCGCTCGCGATGAGCAGGCTTTTCATGCGGCCGAGGACGTACAGGAAACCGTCGGCGTCGAGGTAGCCGAGGTCGCCCGTGTAGAGCCAGCCGTCCCGGACCGTTTCACGGCTGGCCTTCTCGTTCTTCCAGTAACCGGCCATGACGTTCTCGCCGCGGATGACGATCTCGCCGGGCGTCCCCGCCGGGAGCGGCCGTCCGGCCTCGTCGCAGATGCGCAACTCGATGCCGGGCGCGACCCGGCCCGAGGAGCCGAGCTTGTGGGCCTTGAGGCTGTTGGCCGAGATGACCGGGGAGGCCTCGGTCAGCCCGTAGCCCTGGAACATGGGCATGCCCAGGGCGTAGAAGAAGCGCTGCAGTTCGACGTCGAGCAGGGCCCCGCCGCCGACGAAGAACTCCAGGCGGCCGCCGAAGTTGGCCCGGATCTTGGAGAACAGCAGCCGGTCGTAGAGGGCCAGCAGGGGCTTCTTGAGCCTTTTCAGGCCCCGGCCGCGGTCCCAGCCGACGCCGTTGTAGTCGTAGGCCAGGGCCAGGGCCCGGCGGAACAGGGCCTCGACCTTGGGACCCTTGTCGCGGACGCCCTTCTCGATGTTCTTGCGGAAGTTCTTGGCCAGGGACGGGACGCTGAGCAGGAGGTGGGGCCGGACCTCGCGGATGTTGCCGGGGATGTTGCGCAGAGTTTCCATATACGTCCGCCCGAGCTCGATCGAGGCCATGGCCGCGCCGCTCTTCATCATGGAGTAGATGCCGCAGGTGTGGCAGAAGCTGTGGTCCCAGGGCAGGATGAGGAGCGAGACGTAGTGCTCCGGGCAGTCGACCAGGGCCCGGGACTGCTCGATGTTGGCCGTGTAGTTGCGGTGGGTCAGGACGATGCCCTTGGGGTCGGCCGTCGTCCCCGACGTGTAACAGATGTTGGCCGGGTCGCTCTCCCGGACGGCGGCCAGGGCCGCGTCCAGGTCGGCGGCCCGGGTCTCCAGGAAGGCGTCGCCGCGCCGGAGGACCTCCGAGGCCGGCACCTCGTCGGGGGCGAGGGACTCGGCGTCGTCGAGGACCACGGTCGTGGCCAGCTCGGGCAGGTCGTTCTTGATCCGGCGGAGCTTGGCCAGCTGGGACCTCGAAACGACGGCCAGGCGGCAGCCCGAGTGGTCGAGGCGGAACTTCAGGTCGCCGAGCTCTTCGACCTTGACCGATATGGGGACGTTGACGGCCCCCGTCGAGAGGATGCCCAGCTCGGCCACGATCCAGTCCCGCCGGCCCTCGGAGATGAGGGCGGCCCGGTCGCCCCGGCCGAGGCCCAACGACATCAGGCCGGCGGCGAAGCGGCGGACCAGGCCGCGCATCTCGGCGAACGAGGTCGGCTCGTAGCGGGAGCCCCTCTTCTCCCAGATCAGGACGTTCTCCGGGTAAGCGGCGACGCTCTCCTCGAACAGCCTGGGCAGGGTCCGTTCGGTCATGGCCAACCTCCTCGACGGGGGGAATGCCCCCCATCCTACGTCCGCGGAGGCGGCAAAGTCAAAGTCCGTCCGCGCCCCCGCCCGGCCGACTAAAAGGTTACGGAAAACCATGGCTATGTCCGCGCGAAGGGGAGGTCGATGATGCCGTCGGACGGGAGGGCCGTCCGTCCATGAGGGACCGCCGCCGGGAGGTCCGCGTCCCCGAGGAGAACAAGGTCGTCGTCTCCCTGATGACGGGCGAGGTCCGGCCCGGGGCGGCGACCGTCTTCTACTCCCTGACCCGGGACATCTCCGTCGGCGGCGTCCGCATCCTGACCTCCGCCCGCCTCGAGCCCGGAGCGAGGGTCCTTCTCGACCTGACCTTGGGGCGGTCGCGCAAGAGGATCCGGGCCGTGGCCGAGGTCCGCTGGACCCGCGAGGTCTACGACGGGGAGGTCTTCGAAGCCGGTCTCCAGTTCACCGTCCTGGACCCCGACGCCGAGCTGGCCCTCATGGACCACATCTTCGGCGGCCGCAACGGCTGATCTCCGGACCGCCTTGAATTCCGCCCCCCACCTAATATACAAAGGATAGGCCCTCGGCGCGGGCGAGGAGGTCGGGATGGAATGGTGGACGGAGGCCCGGTTCGGGATGTTCATCCATTGGGGGCTCTACGCACTCCCCGCCCGCCACGAGTGGGTCCGCAGCCGGGAGCGGATGACCGACGCGGCCTACGCCCGCTATTTCGACCGCTTCGACCCCGACCTCTACGATCCCCGGGCCTGGGCCCGGACGGCCCGGGAGACGGGCATGCGCTACGCCGTCCTGACGACCAAGCACCACGACGGCTTCTGTCTCTGGGACTCCCGCCACACCGACTTCAAGTCCACCCGGACGCCCTGCGGCCGCGACCTCGTCCGCCCGTTCGTCGAGGCCTTCCGGGCCGAAGGCCTGCGGGTCGGCTTCTACCACTCCCTCCTCGACTGGCACCATCCCGAATACCCGGTCGACGAGTTCCACCCGATGCGCGGCGATCCCGTCTTCGTCGAGGGCTCGAGGTCCCGCGACGTCCGGAAGTACGCCGACTATCTCCACGCCCAGCTCGAGGAGCTCCTGACCGGTTACGGGTCCATCGACACGCTCTTCCTCGATTACTCGTTCCCGGGTCCGAACGGCAAGGGCCGCGATGAGTGGGGTTCGGAGAGCCTGCTCGCGATGGTCCGGCGGCTCCAGCCCGGCATCGTCGTCAACGACCGGCTCGACCTCCTCGACGTCCCCGGCGGCTGGGACTACCGGACCCCCGAGCAGTTCCTGCCGCGCGATGGCGTCACCGCGGACGGCCGGCCCGTGCCCTGGGAGACCTGTCAGACCTTCTCGGGGTCCTGGGGCTACGACCGCGACGAGTCGACCTGGAAATCGGTCCGCCAGCTCGTGGCCCTGCTCGTCGAGACGGTCGGCAAGGGCGGCAATCTCCTGCTCAATGTCGGGCCGACGGGGCGGGGGACCTTCGACGGCCGGGCCCTCGCGAGGCTCCGCGGCGTCGGCGATTGGATGGCCCTCCACGGCCGGGCCGTCTACGGCTGCGGCCCGGCCCCGGCCGATGTGCCGCGCCCGGCCGGGGGGCTTCTGACCTACAACGCCGCGACCCGCCGGCTCTATCTCCATGTCCTCGAGTGGCCGGCCTGCTGGCCCTCGACGGCCTGGCCGGCCGCGTCGCCTACGCCCAGCTCCTCCACGACGCCTCCGAGGTCCGGGTCGTGGAACGGGGGAGCGAGCCCGGCTTCATGGCCGGCCGGAGGCCCGAGGAGCCCGCCGACAGCCTGAAGCTCCGGCTTCTCGTCGTCAAGCCCGACGTCGAGGTTCCGGTCGTCGAGATGTTCCTCGACGGGCCGTGAAGGACCGCCAGGGGAGACGCCCATGAACCGCCTCATCGCCCGGACGGCCGCCGCGGTCCTGCTGGCCCTGGCCGTTCTCGTTCCGTCCGCCGCGGCCAAGGATTACTATTTCCCCGAGGTCCGCGTCGTCCTCACCGTCGCCGCCGACGGCTCCTTCACGGTCGACGAGTCCCGGACCTTCGAGTTCGAGGGCGAGTTCAGCTACGCCTTTGTCGTCATCCCGCTCCGCCTCCCGGGCGGGGAGGGGCGGACGATCCGCATCTCCGACCTCGAGGTCCTGGACGAGCGGGACGAGGCCCTGCCGGTCACCGTCGACGACGACGGCGAGCGCCTGACCGCGCGCTGGAGCTACCGGGCCAGGAACGAGCGGCGGACCTTCCGCATCCGTTACCGCGTGTCGGGGGCTGTGACGAGCTACCCCGATGTCACCGAGATCTACTGGAAGGCCGTCGGCGACGGCTGGGAGCGGCCCGCCCGCGACGTGTCCGTGACCGTCATCCTGCCCGAGCCCCTGCCGTCCAAGGACGACCTCCGGGTCTGGGCCCACGGCCCCCTGGCCGGTTGGGCCGAGGTCGTCGACGAGCGGACGGCCCGTTTCTCCGCGCCCGACCTGGCTTCGAACCAGTTCTTCGAGGTCCGCGTGGCCTGGCCGTCCGGGTCCGTGGCCGGGGTGCCGTCCGGCCGGCTTTCTCTCGAGGCCATCAAGGCCGAGGAGGCGGCCTTCGTCGATGAGACCATCGCCCGGGTCCAGGCCGCCCGGTCCGAACGGGAAGCCTCGGACGGCCGGACCGCCGCGCGCCGGCGGGCCTTCCTCAAGGGCGCGAGCGTGTGGGGCGTCTGGCAGGTGGCCGGCCCCATCCTGTGGCTCGTCGTCTTCCTGCGGGTCTGGTCGGCCGTGGGCAAGGACCACCGTTTCGAGGGGTTGCCCGATTACGTCCGCGAGCCTCCCTCGGACCTGCCCCCGGCCGTGGTCCAAACGCTCATGCGGGAGGGCCGGGCGGTGACCCCAGAGGCGTTCACGGCCACCCTCTTCGACTTGGCCCGGCGGCGGGTCCTGGAGATGGACGACCGGAGCGTCACCCGGCGCGGCCTGTTCGGCTCAAAGGAAGCGGTGGAGACATCCATCACGCTGAAGCGCGATCTGGCCGGGGCCGGGGACCTGAGGGCCTACGAGCGCTCCCTGCTCGAGTTCCTGTTCGACGAGGCCATGGGCGCCGGGACCTCCGCGGGGGCCTCGTTCACCGTGGACGGGCTCCAGAAATTCCTGAAGCGGAAGCCCCAGAAGTTCCAGGCCTTCTACGCCAAATGGACCAAGGCCGTCAAGGCCGAGGCCGCCCCCCTCGGCTTCCTGGAACCCGAGGGCCTCAGGGCCCGCAACCTCTTCTACGCCGTCTCCGTGCCCCTGGCCGTCCTGACGCTCAGCCCGGTCCTTCTCATCCTGTCCCTGGCCCTCATCCCGGGGCTCAAGCGGCGGACCGTGTCCTGGGCCCGGCAGAACGAGGACTGGAAGGGCCTCAAACGCTTCCTCGACGATTTCTCGGACTTCAAGGAGATCCCGCCCGAGGCTTACAAGCTTTGGGAGCACTACCTCGTCTTCGGCATCCTGTTCGGTTACGCCAAGAAGATCCTCAAGATGCTGCCGCTCATCCTCCAGGACGACCGGGCCGCCGTTCCGGCCTGGTACACGGGCATGGGACTGGCGCAGATGGGGGCGCTCGACGTCGCCCACATCGCCCAGGTCATCAGCGGCATCGAGCACGCGGCCACGGCCATCCAAGACGCCAGCCTCTCGGCCGCCCACTACTCGTCGGGCGGCGGGGGAGGCTTCAGCGGCGGAGGCGGCGGAGGGGGAGGCGGCGGAGGCGGAGGCGCGGGATGAGCCGGACCGGGCTCCGGCGGGCGGGCGCTCTCGCCGCGCTCCTCGCCGCGGTCGCCGTCGCGGCCGGATGCGGCGGGCGGTCCGAAGAGGACCGCGTCCGCGAGACCGTCTCGAAAGCCGCAGACCGGGCCGAGAAGAGGGACCTCGAAGGCCTCGGCCGTTACCTCGACGCCGGTTTCGAGTCCGGGGACGGCCGCGACAGGGCCGGGACCCTCGCTCTCGTCGCCGGCTACCTCGAGCGGAGACGGGGCGTCGTCGTCCACGTCCTCGGCTGCCGCGTCACCGGGATCGACCCCGCCGGCCGGGCCTCGGTCGAGTTCGAGGTGGCCCTGTCCCACGGCGCGGCCGAGGTCCTGCGCAAGCTCATCCGCTGGAGCGGGACCTATTACCGGTTCGCGGCCGGGCTCGTCCGGGACGCGGCGGGGGAGTGGCGGTTCGCCGCCGCCCACTGGGAAGAGATCCTCCTCACGGACCTGTTCCCGGAGTCGCTGGCCGTCCTGAAGGAACTCTTCCCGGACATCTGACGTATCAGGAGTTGGGGACGGCCCGGCCCGCGCCGGCCGGCCGAGAGGCCAAGAAGGGAGAACGCACATGACCGATGAGAAGAAGGACGGCAAGACGCGCTTCGAGGAATTCAAGATCAACGGCGGCGAGCTCGTCAACAAGGTCAAGGAGATCGTCCACGAGGGCAACGTCCGGCGCATCATCCTCAAGGACGAGGCCGGCAAGACGTTCCTGGAGATCCCCCTGACTGTGGGCGTCGTCGGGGCCGTCTTCGCCCCCGTGCTGGCCGCGGTCGGCGCAGTGGCCGCCCTGGCCTCGAACCTGACCATCGTCGTCGAGAAGATCGGCGACTGACCCGCGGCCCTCCGGGGGCCTTCCGCGGACCGGCCCTCTGTGCTATATAAGTCCCGGCCATCCCGATGCACGGAGGACTGACCATGGACCGTCGCCGCGCCCGTTTCTCGATCGTCCTGATCCTGTCGATCGCCGCCCTGGCCGCCGCAGGCGCCGCCGCCGTCCCGGCCGGCCGGCCGGCGACGGAACCCGGGGCCCTGTTGGGCCTGATGCCGGCTCCCGAGAGCGTGGCCGCCCGGGACGGGCGCTTCCGGATCTCCGAAGACCTCACCGTCGGAGGGCCGGGCCCGGCGACGGGCCGGGCTTTCAAGGCCGCGGCCCGGTTCATGTCCCGGCTCACCGGACGGACGGGGCTGTTCGTCAAGCAGGACTGGCTGGCCGCCCAGAGCCCCGCGGGCGACGCGGGCATCCGCTACGCCTTCGACCGGACCGGCCGGCTCCTGCCGGGCGAGGACGAGTCCTATATGCTCACCGTCGCGACAGACCGCGTCGCCCTGGCCGCCCCGACCGACCTCGGCGTCCTGCGCGGCCTCGAGACCCTGCTCCAGCTCCTGAGCGCCGACGAGGCCGGCTATTACTTCCCCTGCTGCGAGATCAAGGACCGCCCCCGCTTCGTCTGGCGCGGCCTGCTCATCGACGTCGGCCGTCACTTCCATCCCGTCGAGGTCCTCAAGCGGAACCTCGACGCCATGGCCGCGGTCAAGATGAACGTCCTGCACTGGCACCTGACCGAGGACCAGGGCTTCCGCATCGAGTCCAGGGTCTTCCCCAGGCTCCATCAGCTCGGTTCCGACGGCCAGTTCTTCACCCAGGCCCAGGTCCGTGAGGTCGTCGATTACGCCGCCGACCGCGGCATCCGGGTCATGCCCGAGTTCGACCTCCCCGGTCACTCGACGAGCTGGTTCGTCGCCTATCCCGAGTACTCGAGCGCGCCCGGGCCCTACGCCATCGAGAGGCGCTTCGGCGTCTTCGGACCGGCCTTCAACCCGGCCGACGAGCGCATCTATCCCTTCTTCGACGCCTTCTTCAAGGAGATGGCCGGCCTGTTCCCGGATCCCTACCTCCACATCGGGGGCGACGAGGTCGAGGGCCACCAATGGGACGCCAATCCCGCCATCCAGGCCTTCAAGAAGAAACAGGGGCTGGCCGACAACGGCGCCCTGCAGGCCTACTTCAACGGCCGGCTGCTGCGCATCCTGGCCAAGCACGGCAAGACCGCCGTCGGTTGGGACGAGGTCCTGCAGCCGGGGCTGTCGAAGGACATCGTCATCCACTCCTGGCGCGGTCCCGATTCCCTGGTCGAGGCGGCCCGCCGGGGGCACCGCGGCATCCTGTCGAACGGATACTACATCGACCTCTGCCAGCCCGCCTCCTTCCACTACCTCAACGACCCCCTACCGGCCGGCTCGCCGCTCGACGACGCCCAGAAGGCCCTCGTGCTCGGCGGCGAGGCGACCATGTGGTCGGAGCTGGCCACCTCCGAGACGATCGATTCGCGCATCTGGCCCCGCACGGCGGCCATCGCCGAGCGGCTCTGGTCGCCGGCCGCGGCCCGCGACGTGGACGACATGTACCGGCGCCTGCCGGGCGTCTCCCTGCGGCTCGAGGAGCTGGGCCTGCTGCACGTCAAGAACGCGGGCATGCTCCTGCGCCGACTGGCCGGCCGGACCGACATCGCCCCGCTCGAGGTCCTGGCCGGGGCCGTCGAGCCTCTCGAGGGTTACAAGAGACACGGTCAGGCGGCTTACACCATCCTCGCTCCGTTCACCCGCTTCGTCGACGCCTGCGCGCCGGAGTCTCTCGAGGCCCGCGCTTTCGGCCGGGACGTCGAGCGCTACCTGGCGGGCGGCGACCGGACCCTCGCCGCCGCCCTCGCGGCGAAGATGTCGGCCTGGCGCGACAACCACGCCGCGGTCCTGCCGTACCTGGCCGCCTCGCCGGCCCTGCGCGAGGTCGAGCCGCTGTCACTCGGCCTGCGTTCGGCCTGCGAGATCGGTCTCGAAGCGCTGGCCGTCCTGGCCAAGGGGGAGGGCCGGCCGGCCGCCTGGGCCGAAGCCAAGGCCAAGGTCCTGGCCGAGGCCTCCCGTCCCGTCGCTCACGCCGAGCTCGCGGTCCTCGAGGCCGTCGGGAAACTCGTCCGGGCCGCGGCCGGGAAGGCCGAATGATGGGCCCCGGGCGTCCCTCGTACACCGTCCGGCGGGTCGAGGACTTCGGTCCCGACCTCGGCCGTCCCGAACCCTGGGACACGCTTCCGCCGCTCCCGGTCGACCGTTACCTCTGGCTGACGAGCGGCTACCGGCCCCGCGTCGAGGTCCGGCTGGGCTGGTCCGCCAGATCCCTCTATGTCCGGTTCCGCGTCGGGGAGAAGAAAGCCCCGGTCCGCTACACGAAGTTCCAGGACCCCGTCTACAAGGACAGCTGCGTCGAGTTCTTCGTCGACATGTTCCCGGCCAAGGCGCTCGGCTACGTCAATTTCGAGATGAACGCCGGCGGGACCCTCCTGGCCGCCTTCGGCCCGGACCGGGACCATCGCCAACCCCTCTGGCCCGAGGACCTGGCCGGACTGACCGTCGTCACGGGCGAAGGGGACTGGCCCGGCGTCGGTGACAGCTGGCACGTGGGCTACGATGTCCCGCTCGCCCTCTTCCGCAAGCTCTACGGGGAGGACCTCCGGGCCGGCGATCGGGCTTCGGCCAATTTCTACAAGTGCGGCGACGAGACACCGGTCCCGCATTACGGGGCCTGGAGCCCGGTCGGGACCGCCGCGCCGGACTTCCACCGGCCGGAGTACTTCGGCGAGCTCGTCTTCGCCTGAGCGCGGGCTATGAGGTCCCTCCGTCCCGTCATTCTGGCCGCCGCCGGAACGGCCGCGCTTCTCTTCGCGGCGGGACCGGCCGCCGGCGAGGATCGGCCACCCGTCACCGTCGTCGACAGCCTCGGCCGGACCGTGACCGTTCCCGGCCGCGTCGCACGGATCCTCTCTCTCGAACCCGAGGTCACCCGCATCGTCATCGCCCTCGGGGCGGGCGACCGGCTCGTCGGCATCGACCACTTCCTGCGTTTCAACGACCACCTGTTCCCGCTCGTTTTCCCCGCCGGCGCCTCCCTGCCCCTGGTCTCGAATCCGGCCCAGGACCTGTCCGTCGAGGAGGCCTTGCGGCTCCGCCCCGACGTCGTCTTCGCCTCCCCTTCGGAATCCCGCCTGACAGGGTCGGTCGAGAGGAAGCTGCGGGTGCCCGTCGTCGCCTTGGCTTCGATGGGCCGCTTCTCCGGTCTTCTGGAGGAGATCCGGACGCTCGGCCGCATCCTCGACCGTGAGGCCCGGGCCGGCGAGCTGATCGCCCGATTCGAGGAGACTCTGCGCGGCCTGCCCGGCCCCGCTCCGGAGGCGGAGGGACCGGGACGCCCGACGGTCTATCTGGCTTTCTGGAACTCGCTCGTCCGGACGCCCGTCGCCTACGATCCCGTGGACGCCGCCGGCGGACGGAACGTGGCCGCCGGGACCGCGGCCGACTATGCCGGATCGCCGGGGGTGACCGTCTCGCTCGAGAAGCTCCTGCTCTGGGACCCCGAGGTCATCCTGGTCCAAGGGAACTACCCCCCTTCGGACCGGCGGGTGACCGTCGAAGCCGTTCTCCGGGACCCGCGGCTGGCCTCGCTGCGGGCGGTCCGGACCGGACGGGTCCACTATACCTTCGGATACTGGTACTGGTGGGACCCGGCCCTGGCGCTCGTCGAAACGGTCTATCTGGCCCGGCTGTTCCGTCCCGGGACGGACCCTGGCTTCGACCTGGCCGCGTTCGGGGACGGCGTCTTCAAGGACTTCTACGGCGTCGAGGGGGCCTTCTCCGCGCTCTGCCGACGGCTGGACTGCCATGCGTGGACGCGGGAATAGCCGGACGGCGCTGCTCGCCGTCCTGGCCGTCGCGCTGCCGCTCGTCCTGAGCGTCGTGGCCCTCAACGTCGGCGCCTACCGGATCCCTCCCGGAGCCGTGCTGCGGACCGTGGCCGACGCCCTCCTCCCGGGCCCCGCCCCGGCCGGTCCGTCGCCTTACGCGGACATCCTCTTCCGCATCCGCCTGCCCCGGCTCCTGCTGGCCCTGTTCGCGGGCGCGGCCCTAGCGGTCTCTGGGGCCTCCCTGCAGGCCCTGTTCCGCAATCCCCTGGTCTTCGAGTTCAGCCTGGGCATCTCGCACGGGGCCGCGTTCGGGGCCGCGCTGTCCCTGGTCTTCTTGGGCCGCTCGGTGCCGCCGCAGTTCGCCGCCTTCGTCTTCGCCCTGGTCGCGGTCCTCCTGGTCGCGGCCATCGCCGGCCGCTCGGCGTCCCAAGTGATCACCGTCCTGCTCAGCGGCATCGTCGTCTCGGCCCTCTTCCAAGCCCTGCTTTCGGGCGTCGAGGTCTTCGCCGATCCCTACGCTCTCCAGTCCCTCGTCTTCTGGCTGATGGGCAGCCTCGGGCAGGCGACATGGGGGGACCTGGCGGTGACCCTGCCGCTCATCGCCGCCGGGGTCGTCATCCTGATCCTCATGCGCTGGCGGCTCAACGTCCTTTCGCTCGGGGATGACGAGGCCCGGTCCCTGGGGGCGGACACGGGCCGCGACCGGGTCCTGGTCATCGCCCTGGCCGCGCTGGTGACGGCCGCCGCGACGGCCGTCATGGGGGTCGTCAGCTGGGTCGGCCTCATCGTGCCCCATCTCGTCCGTCTCGCGGCCGGGCCGGACAACCGGCGGGTCGTGCCCCTTTCGGCCGGGTTCGGGGCCGCCCTTCTGCTCCTGGCCGATACCGTGGCCCGGACCGCGGCCCCTTTCGAGATCCCCATCGGCATCCTGACCAGCCTGGTCGGCATCCCGTTCTTCATCGTCCTCCTGAAACGCTCGGGGAGGGTCTGGCTGTGAACGTCCGGGTCGACGGCCTGTCCTTCTCCTACGGCCGGTTCGCGCTCGACGTCCCCGCCTTGTCGATCGGCGAGGCCCGGGTGACGGCGCTCGTCGGACCCAACGGGGCCGGCAAATCGACCCTGCTCAGGTGCCTGGCCGGCGTCCTGCGGCCTTCCCGGGGCACCGTCGTAGCCGGCGGCCGGGACCTGGCCGGCCTGGCCCCGCGCGAACGGGCCCGGCTCGTGGGCTACGTCCCGCAGGAACCCGCCCCGACGTTCAATTACGCCGTGCTCGATTTCGTCCTGATGGGCCGGGCGGCGTTCATCCCGGCGTTTTCCACGCCGTCCTCCGGCGACCTGGACGCGGCCTGCGAGGCCCTGCGCTACGTCGGCCTGGACGGTTTCGGCCCGCGCCCCGTGCTCGAGCTCAGCTCGGGCGAGCGGCGCCTGGCCCTGATCGCCCGGACCCTGGCCCAGCGCCCGGCCATCCTCCTTTGCGACGAGCCGACGACCTTCCTCGATCCCCGGCACGAGGTCGAGGTCATGGAGCTCCTCGACCGGTTGGCGGCCGAGGGCCGGACGGTCGTGGTCTCCCTTCATGCCCTCGACATGGCTCTCAATTACGCCGACGACATCGTCCTGCTCAAAGACGGGAAACCGGCGGCGGCGGGGCGACCGGACGACGTCCTCGATGAGGGCTTGCTGGGCGCGGTCTTCGGGACACCGATGCGCCTGCGCGAGGTCGACGGCCGCCGGGTCGTCCTGCGTTGAGGCCGTCCGGGCGGCGGCGTGGACGCGCGGCCCGTCATCGGCTATAATCCCCGGTCTTCGAGGAAAGAGAGGACAGGATGGAGCGAACGGAGAGCGGACGGGAACCGGGGCGGACCCGCGGGCCCGACCGGCGGGCCTGGGCCCTGGCCGCGGCCGCCACGGCGTTCGGCTGCATCTACTTTTTCGTCCGCCAGTACTTCAAGGACGGCGTCTGGCGCTTCGACGCCACCCTCGTCAACAAGTCTCTAGGCGTCGCCGCCCTGCTCCTCATCGCCCTGTCCATGTTCCTGACCGGCTGGAATTATTTTTCCCGCCGCCCGGGACGGTCGCTGGCCCTCCGCAAGCCCTACGGCCTGGCCGGATTCTGGCTCGGCCTCATCCACGGCGCGGCGGACCACCTCTTGCTCCCGGCCCTGGGGCTCAAGGCCGAGCTCAAGGCCGGGCCCGGGCCCGCCGAGCTCACGGGTTGGGCCGCGCTGGCGCTGTTCGGGCTCATGACGCTCGTGTCCAACGAGCGGGCCAGGCGGACGTTGGGGAACGGGCCCTGGCGGCTGTTCCTGCGTTATACGGGGTACGCGGGATTGGTCCTCGCGGCCGCCCACGCGGCCCTGCTGAAGAGCGGCAGCTGGTCGAAATATTTCCGGACCTTCGAGTCCGTCCTGCCTTCGCTCAGCCTCTTCGTCTTCGCCCTGGCCGCGGCGACGGTCGTCCTGCGGCTGGCCGTCTGGATCGCCGGGCGGCGGAAGAAGGGCGGGGGCTGAACCCTACTTGAGCTTCTCCTGGCCCTTGAACTCCCGGTAGGGGCTGAGGTAGGAGAGCGTCTCGCGGTCTTCGGCCGTTTCCCGCCCTGCGGCCAGGCGGGCGATGAGCTCGCCCAGCCCCGGTCCGAGCATGAAGCCCTGGCCGCACATCCCGACGGCCAGCATGAAGCCCTCGAGCTCCCGGGCCCAACCCACGATGGGGAAGCCGTCGGGGGTCATGGGATAGAGTCCCCGCCAGGTCCGCCGGACCCGCAGGGGGCGCAGGCGCGGCATGAGCGCGACCATCCGGGCAGCGACCATGGGCAGGAACGAGCTCGTCTCGCGGGTGTCGAAGCCCCAGATGCTGGGCTGGGGCGTGATGCAGAAGATGATCTGCCCCGTGTCGTGCTGGTAGAAGTAATAGTTGGCCGAGCCGGCGACGGGCCGGATGTCGACGACCATGGGCCCGAGGAAACGGGCCACGGCCTCGGTCACGGCCGCCTCGTGGGCGTCGGGCCTGACCGGGACGTCGAGGCCGGCCATGGCCGCGACCTCGGCGCCCCACGGTCCGGCCGCGTCGACGACGACCGGGGCCGCGTATGCGCCCTTGTCCGTGCGCAGGCCCCGGACCCGGTCCCCCTCGATGTCGAGCCCGGTGACGGTCTCGTTGAAACGGAACTCGGCCCCCAGGCGCCGGGCCCGGGAGTAGAACGCGTGGACCGCCAGGAGGGGAGAGGCGTTGCCGTCGTCCGGCGAGTAGGTGCCGCCGACGAGCCCGTCCGGGGCCAGGTCGGGAATGACCTCGAGCAGCTCCGGCGCGTCGAGCCAGCCGATGTTGAGGCCGCAGGGCTTCTGGACGGCCAAGAGGTCCTTGAGGACGCGCTCCTCCTCGGGCCGATAGGCGACGTAGCTGTAGCCGCCCTTGTTCCACTCGATCTTGTCGCCGTGGAGCTCCTCCCAGGTCGCGAAGACCTCGAGCGAGCGCAGGCAGAGCCGGATCTTGGCCGGGTCGGAGTGGGTCGCCCGCAGGCCGCCGATGGCCCGCTTGTTCGAGCCCTGGCCGACGCTCG
This sequence comes from Candidatus Aminicenantota bacterium, assembly GCA_017999365.1. Classification (GTDB taxonomy): domain Bacteria; phylum Acidobacteriota; class Aminicenantia; order Aminicenantales; family Saccharicenantaceae; genus RBG-16-66-30. The sequence goes on along the minus strand of JAGNLW010000005.1, from coordinate 178,738 downwards.
GGAAACGGTCGACGACCAGGACCTTGAGCCCGGCCTCGGCCAGCGACATGGCCGCCGGAGCGCCGACGCTGCCGGCCCCGACGACGATGGCGTCGAACGCCCTATTCGCGGTCATGGCGTCCCTCCTTGCCGGCGAGCCCGGCGAAGGTCCCCAGGGGGACCTCCACGAACAGGGGGCGTTTCGGCTGGTCGACGACCTCGGCGTCGGGCACCCCTTCTTCGCGGAAGAGGCGTCGGACGAGCGGGGTGCAGGTCTTGGCCCCGCAGGAGCCCATGCCGGCCCGGGTGACGGCTTTGATCTCGCTGATGTCCCTGACGCCCTCTCGGATGAGCCTGCGGATCTCGCCCGCCGTGACCCTTTCGCAGCGGCAGACGATGGCGTCGTCGGGCGTGGGCCCGACGGGCTCGGCCAGCGGATCGCCGACGCTCTCCGGCTGGACGCGGATGCCGGCGATCGCCTTCGCGTATCCCTTGGGAGCCCGGACCTTGACCAGGACGGTCCGGTCGTTGGCCTTGATGGCCTTGACCGCGGCGACCTCGACCCGGCCGAGGACGCCGCCCTCGGTGTCCTCGACGACGACCGTGTCGCCCGGCGCGAGGGCGTCCTTGGGGAACTCGAACGGGACGACCACGGTCGGGAACTCCGGGTCCTTCCGGTAGTCGACGAGCGTGATGGCCAGGCCCGGGCAGATGGCGACGCACTTCTCGCAGCCCGTGCAGCCCTTGCCGTCCTTGACGCCGAGGAAGCCGGGCAGGAGCCGGATGTCGGAGGAGTCGATCTCGATGAGGCCGTTGGGGCAGACGGCCGTGCACGGGTCGCAGGGGATCTCCTGGTTGCAGTGGATGACCGGGAAGACGCCGGCCTCCGGAACGGGGGTCCTCTCGGGAGCCGTCGCCCCGGGGCGGGACTTGAGGATGTCGGCCGTCCTGTACCACTCGGGAGAGATCTCGCCGACGTCCCGGCCCAGGGCCCGGGCCACCTCGAGGCCGCGGATCTTGCCGGAGAAGATGGCCGCCGAGGCCTCGGCGATCTCCTCGGCATCGCCGGCCGCGAAGGCCGCCAGGCCGAACTCGCGGGCCTTGCGGTAGAACTCGTCGACGGGATCGAGCCCGACGGCGATGAGCAGGGTGTCGCAGCCGAAGGAACGTTCCGTTCCCGGCACGGGCTTGAAGGCCCGGTCGACCCGGGCCACGGTGACGGACGCGACGGCGTCGGCGCCGTTGGCGCTGACGACGGTGTGGGAGGTGTAGATGGGCACGCCGAGCCGGGCCAGCTTGTCCCGGTGGACCTTGTAGCCGCCGCACTCGGGCATGGCTTCGACCAGGCCGACGACGTCGATGCCGGCTTGGAGGGCGTGGTAGCCGGCGATGAGGCCGACGTTGCCGCCGCCGACGATGAACAGCCGGCCGGTCGGCCGGACGAGGTCGCGGTTGACGAGGGTCTGGAAGGCGCCGGCGCCGTAGACGCCGGGCAGGGTGTTGCCCGGGAAGGCCAGGTTCTTCTCCCGGGCCCCCGAGGTCACCAACAGGACCTCGGGCTCGACCAGGACGTAGCGCCGCCCCTCGACCAGCACGCCGACGCGGCGGTCGGAGAAGACGGCCAGGGCGGCGGTCTGGAGCCAGACCCGGACCGACGGGAAGGAGCGGACCTCGGCTTCGAGCCGGGTGGCGATGTCGATGCCCCGCGTCCCGGCGAAGACGGCCTCGACCGAGCCGAAGAAGCGGTGGGTCTGCAGGACGAGCTTGCCGCCGAGACGGTGCTTGTCGTCGATGAGGACGGTCTCGATGCCCCGCTTTCCGAGCTCCACCGCGGCCGACAGACCGGCCGGCCCGCCGCCGACGATGAGGACGGGCACGCGCACGGTCTCGACGGGCTCGGGCACGTCGCGGGCCGCGGCCCGGGCGTCGACCCGGGGCAGCTCGGGCAGGCCGTCGACGGGCTCGACGCGGACGCCGGGGCGGACGAGCTCCATGCACGACTTGACGGGCACGCCGTCGGCCAGGACGAGGCACTGGGCGCACTGGCCGTTGGCGCAGAAAATGCCCTGGGCCGCGCCGTCCTTGGCGTGGTGGCCGAAGACGCGGACGCCGGCGGCGAACAGGGCGGACGAGAGGGTCTCGCCGGCGAGGCCTTCCACGGCCTCACCCTTCCAGGTGAAGGGGACCCTGGCGCGATCGGGGATGGGCAGGATGGGGTGTTTGTCGATGCGGTGCATGGGCGTCCTTTTCCTTGGACCTGTGCCGGGGGGAGCCCGACAAAGGGCGGTATTATAGCACAACGAAAATCGGGGAGATAGAATCCGGGCCGGAATGGGGTATAATCGACTCGGACACCATGAGACGGGCGACGGGAACGCGCGCGGCGACGGCCGGTCTGGCCTTGGTCCTCCTCGCCGTCCGCGCCGTTCCGGCCCAAGAGGGGCCGGCCCGCAACGGCGCCGTCAAAGAGTTCCTCGAGGACGCCGGCCGGATCTGGACGGCGCCGTTCAGCCTCAAGGAGAAGGACGTCGCTCCGCTCGTCGTCCTGACGGCGGCGACGGCCTTCCTCATCGCCGGGGACGAGAATATCCGGGAAGGGGTGAAGGGCTTCGCCGACGACCGCCCTTGGGTCGGCGACGCGGCCTCCGCGGTCACGACGATGGGCGGTCCGGGCGCCTGGGCCGCCGCGGGCGCCTTCTACGGGGCCGGCCTCCTGTTCAAGGACGAGCGGGCCCGCGAGACCGGGATCCTGGCGGCCAGCGCCATGCTGCAGACCTTCCTCGTCGGCAACGCCGTCAAGGGCCTCACCGGCCGTCAGCGGCCGTTCTACGCCGACGGCGAGGACCACTGGGCGGGCCCGGTCGGGCTGGTCAAGAGGTACGATCCCGACACCCAAGGGAAATACGTTTCCTTCCCCAGCGGCCACACGTCCACGGCGTTCGCCCTGGCCACGGTCATCGCGCTGCAGTACCGGGACGAGCCCTGGGTCCCGGTCCTGGCCTACACCGTCGTCGGCTCGGTCGGGCTGTCGCGGATGGCCCTGGACCGGCACTGGGCGTCCGACGTCCTCGTCGGGGCCGTTCTCGGCCACGCCATCGCCCGGCTGGTCGTGCGCGGACACGAGCGCCGCCGCCGGCTCGTCGCCGCCCTCGCCTGTTCGCCGCGCGGCGTCGCCCTCGGCCTGTCCTGGGACCCCGGTCCGTTCGATCGATGAGCGCCGTGAGGGGGTCTCCATGTTCCGCAACGAAAGGGGTCGAACCATGAGAACCCTGTGCGCCTTCGCCGTCATCGCCCTCGCGGCCGCCGCGTCGGCCGGCGCCGCCTCCGGCCAGAAGACCGAAAAGCCCGTCCTCCACGGCCGGGAATGGGTGGCCGTCACGGGCAAGCCCCTGGCCGCCACGGCGGGGGCCATGATCTTCGCCAAGGGCGGCAACGCCGTCGACGCCGCCTGCGCCATGCTCGGGGCCGTCTGCACGATGTACGACGTCCTCAGCTGGGGCGGCGAGACCCAGGCCCTCATCTTCGACCCGCGGACGAACAAGGTCGTGGCCATCAACGCCCTCGGCGTCGCGCCCACGGGCGCGACGCCCGAGTTCTACAAGTCCAAGGGCCACGAGTTCCCGCCCGAGTACGGCCCTCTTTCGGCCGTCACGCCGGGCACGCCCGGCGGCCTGCTGACGATGCTGGCCGAGTACGGCACGATGAGCCTGGCCGAGGTCCTGGCCCCGGCCGTCCGCATGGCCGAGGGCTATCCCATCGAGAAGGAAACGGCCGATTCCATCGAGAAGCACAAGGAGCGCATCAAGGGCTGGCCCTACGCCAGGAACGTCTTTCTGCCCCACCTCGGCGCGGAACGGGAGGCCCCGGAGCCCGGCGAGATCTTCCGCCAGCCCGACCTGGCGGAGACCCTGAAGAAGCTCGTCGCGGCCGAGCGCGAGGCCCTGGCCGCGGGCCGGGGACGCAAAGAGGCCATCTACGCCGCCTACGACCGCTTCTACAAAGGGGATATCGCCCGGGAGTTCGTCCGGGGCTCGGCCGAGCAGGGCGGCCTCACGACGATGGAGGACCTGGCCCGGTGGAAGGTCCGCGTCGAAGAGCCCGTCTCGACGAACTACAAGGGCATCGAGGTCTACAAGTTGACGAGCTGGGTCCAGGGCCCGGTCATGCTCCAGGCCCTCAACATGCTCGAGTCGATCGACCTCAAGGCCCTGGGCTTCAACAGCGCCGCCTACATCCACACCCTCTACCAGGTCATGAGCCTGGCCTTCGCCGACCGGGACTTCTATTACGGCGATCCGTATTTTCCGCCCGACGAGCCCCTCGAAGGCCTCCTGTCCAAAGCCTACGCCCGTGACCGGGTCAAGCTCGTCCGGGCCGACCGCAACGATCCCGACATCAAGCCCGGCGATCCCTATCCCTATCAAGGCCAGTCCAATCCCTACCTGCGCCACCTCGACCGCTGGCTCGAGTGGGGGAGGGGGGACGCCGCGGCCCAGGGGCCGGGCGACGCGGAGGCCTCCGAGGAGTCTTTCCGCGGCGGCACGACCTCGATCCAGGCCGCGGACAAGGCCGGCTGGGTCGTCTCGGTGACGCCGAGCGGCGGCTGGATCCCCTGCGTCATCGCCGGCCGGACCGGCGTGGGCATGAGCCAGCGGGCCCAGAGCTTCGTCCTCGACGAGGCCCGCAACCCGTTCAACGTCGTCGCCCCCGGGAAACGGCCGCGGGCCACCCTGACCCCCGGGCTGGCCCTCAAGGACGGCCTGCCGTACCTGTCCTTCGCCGTCCAGGGCGGCGACACCCAGGACCAGAACCTCCTGCAGTTCTTCCTCGACGTCGTCGAGTTCGGCATGAACGTCCAGCAAGCCTGCGAGGCGCCGAACATCACCAGCTACCAGATGCACGACTCCTTCGCCGCCCACAAGACCTTCCCGGGCAAGCTCGAGGTCCACGACAGCGTCCCGGCCGAGGTCAGGGACAGGCTCGAGGCCATGGGCTACGTCCTCGCGGCCAAGCGGAAGACCTCGGGTCCGATCAACGCCATCTTCTTCGACCGGGTCCACGGCACGTTCTGGGGCGGCAGCAGCAACTACGGCGAGGACTACGGCATCGCCTGGTAGACGGCCCCGGCGGGGTCCTCCCCGCCGAAGGTGAAGGCGATTTCACCGCGGGCGGTGTTGCGGCCGGGACCCGGGCGGCGTATCCTGGCCTTTCCCGCAAGGGCCCCGACAATGACTTTCAACGACCTCCTCAAGCGCATGGTCGAGCGCAAAGCCTCCGACCTCCACCTCATCGCCGGACTCCATCCGGCGCTGCGCGTCCACGGCGAGCTCGAGCCTCAGACCGACATCGACCGCTTCACCCCGGACGGCCTGCGGGAGTTCATCTTCGCGGCCCTGACGGTCCATCAGAGGAACATGTTCGAGAACGACCCGGCCAGCCGCAACGAGCTCGACTTCGGCTACGGCATCCCCGGCGTCGGCCGCTTCCGGGTCAACGTCCACGCCAGCCGCGGCAGCGTCGGCGCGGCCGTGCGGGCCCTGGCCGACCGCATCCCCGGGCTCGAGGAGCTGGGCCTGCCCCCGGCGGCGGCCGAGTTCACCAAGGCCAAGAGGGGGCTCGTCCTCGTCACCGGCCCGACGGGCTCGGGCAAGTCGACGACCCTGGCCTCGCTCGTCGACGCCATCAACCGGACCCGCCGGGACCACATCCTGACGATCGAGGACCCCATCGAGTACATGCACAACTCCAAGATGTCCTACGTCACCCAGCGCGAGGTCGGGTCGACGGGGGACACGCTGTCCTTCCGCAACGCCCTCAAGTACGCCCTGCGCCAGGACCCCGACGTCATCCTCATCGGCGAGATGCGCGATTTCGAGACGATCGGCATCGCCATCACCTCGGCCGAGACAGGCCATCTCGTCTTCGGCACCCTCCACACCTCGAGCGCGGCCCAGACGGTCAGCCGCATCGTCGACGTCTTCCCGACCGACCAGCAGCCCCAGGTCCGGACCCAGCTGGCCTCGACCATCGTCGGGGTCATCTCCCAGGTCCTCCTGCCGCGTCGCGACGGCTCGGGCCGGGTCGCCGCCTGCGAGCTGATGACGGCCAACGCCGCCGTGCGCAACAACATCCGGGCCGGCAAGGTCGAAGCCATCTACCAGACCCTGCAGACCTCGGCGGCCGAGGGCATGCAGACCATGGACCAGGCCCTCATCAAGCTCTGCCGCGAAGGCGTCGTTGACTACGAGGCCGTCAAGCCCTATATTTACGAGAAAACGACCCACGAGACGATCCGGGCCCAGCGCCGCCCCTGCTGACCGACGGGCCCGGCCCGCGGGTCGGCGGAGGGCCCCATGAAACACCTCGTCATCCCCGCGGTCCTGCTCGCCTTCGCCTTCCTGGCCGCGCGGGCCGGCGCCGCCACGGACCCCGTCCCGGGCGCGGTCCGGGCGACCTGCGTCGCGTCTCCGCCCGCCGCATCGCCGAACCGGCACTACGCGTCCAACCGCCCGCCTCTCGCCGTCAGCCCCCTGGTCAAGCTGCCCATCGGCGCCGTCGAGCCCCGCGGCTGGCTCCTGGCCCAGCTCCAGCTCATGCGGGACGGCCTGACCGGCCGGCTGGCCGAGCTCAGCCCCTATCTCGGCCGGGACAGCGGCTGGATCACGATGAAGGGCAAGGGCTGGGAGGAGATGCCTTACTGGCTCAAGGGATTCGGCGATCTCGCCTATCTGCTCAAGGACGCCGGCCTGCGCCGGGAGGCCGAGCGTTGGCTGGACTATGCCCTCCGTTCCCAGGACCGCGACGGCTATTTCGGGCCGGCCGAGAACCGGGCCGGGCTCGACCTCTGGCCGAACATGGTCATGCTGGCCGCCCTCCAAAGCTATCACGAGGCGACCGGCGACCGCCGCGTCCTCGAGCTCATGAGCCGCTATTTCCGGTTCGAGCTCCATCTCCCCGACGAGAAGCTCCTGCCGGGCAGCTGGCAGAAGCTGCGCGGCGGCGAGAACCTGGAGAGCGTCTACTGGCTCTACAACCGGACCGGCGAGGCCTTCCTGCTCGAACTGGCCCGGAAGCTCCAGGCCCGCACGGCGGACTGGGCCTCGCCCATCCTGACCCCCGAGCGCGACCGGGCCTGGGAGGAGAGCTCGTTCTACCACGGCGTCAACATCGCCATGGGCTTCCGCTATCCGGGCGTGTTCTACCAGCAGTCCCGCGATCCCGGCCTGCTCGAAGCCGTCGAGCGCAACTACCGCCAGGTCCTGGACCGCTACGGCCGCCAGCCCGGCGGGATGTTCGGGGCCGACGAGAACATCCGCCCCGGCCGGGACGATCCCCGTCAGGGGGCCGAGACCTGCACCATGGTCGAGTTCCTGGCCAGCTTCGAGTCCCTGCTCAGGATCACCGGCGCCCCGGTCTGGGCCGACCGGGCCGAAGAGGTGGCCTTCAACTCCCTGCCCGCATCGATGACCCCCGACCTCAAGGCCCTCCACTACCTGACCGCGCCGAACCTCATCTCGTGCGACAGCGGCGGCGAACACGATTTCCAGAACGGCGGGACCCTCCTCTCGTTCGATCCCCGCGGCTACCGCTGCTGCCAGCACAACGTCGCCTTCGGCTGGCCCTGGTTCGCCGAGCACCTCTGGCTGGCCACGGCGGACAACGGCCTGGCCGCGGCCCTCTACGCGCCGTCGACCGTCCGGGCCAAGGTCGCCGGGGGCGCGGAAGTCAGCCTCGTGGAAGAGACGGGCTATCCGTTCGAGGACGAGGTCCGCCTGACCGTGGCCTGCGACCGCCCCGCGGCCTTCCCGCTCTACCTCCGGTTGCCCGGATGGGCGGGGTCCGTCCGCGTCCTCCTCAACGGGCGGCCGGTCGAAGGGGACCTGCGGGGCGGACGGTACGCCGTCCTCGACCGGACCTGGCGCCCCGGCGACGAGGTGCGCCTGGAGTTCGCTCCGGCCATCGAGGTCGTGCGCTGGCCCACCGTCGGCGGGGCCGCCTCGGTCCGGCGCGGCCCGCTCTGGTACGCCCTGCGGATCGGGGAGGAGTGGCGGCGGTACGGCGGCACGGACGATTGGCCCGCCTGGGAGGTCCTGCCCACGACACCCTGGAACTACGGGCTCGTCCTCGACGGGCCCGGAGGGGCGGACCTGCGCGTCTCCGGGCGGAGGAGCCCCGCCTTCCAGCCCTTCACGCCCGACGCGGCCCCCATCGTCCTCAAGGCCCGGGCCCGGCGCGTGCCGGCGTGGCGGGCGGACGGCCGCATGGCCGGCCTCGTCCCGCCCAGCCCGGCGGCGGGGGAGGGGCCGGTCGTCGAGGTCGAGCTCGCGCCGATGGGCTGCCTCCGCCTCAGGATCGCCTCCTTCCCCGTCGTCCGGTATTGACAGGCCGTCGCTCCTTTGGCTATAAGGGAGCGGGAACGATCACAGTAGGAGGTCCGGATGTTCAAAGAATTCAAGGAATTCGCCATGCGCGGTTCGGTGCTGGACATGGCCGTCGGCATCATCATCGGCGGCGCCTTCGGCACCATCGTCTCTTCGCTCGTCACCGACGTCCTCATGCCCCCCATCGGCATGATCCTCGGCAAGGTCGACTTCGCCAGCCTGTCCATCAGGCTCTCGGACACGGTCGCCATCGGCTACGGGAAGTTCATCAACTCGGTCATCAGCTTCCTGATCGTGGCCTTCTGCCTGTTCCTGATCATCCGGAGCATGAACCGGCTTAAGAAGAAAGAAACCGCCGCGCCGGCCGCGCCGACGACCAAGGACTGCCCCTTCTGCGCCACGGCCGTCCCCATCAAGGCGGTCCGCTGCCCCCACTGCACTTCGGAGATCAAATAAACCGGACGTAAAGGCTCAGAAGGCCTCTTTGGCCGTCACGTAGAGGCCGAAGCTCGACCGGCCCCAGGCCACGTCCAGGCGGAGGGTCGTGCCGTCCCTCTTGTTGACGACGTAGCGGAGACCCGCGCCGAGAGAGTAGGCCAGCTTCTCGAGGCGCAGCCCGGCCCAGCCCGGGAATATATCGCCCAGGCCGGCGAACCCGGCCAAGCCGAAGCGCTTCGTGACCAGGGTCCTGTATTCCCCCTGCACGGCGATCATGGCCTTGTCCCGGTACCGTCCTTTATAGTAGCCGCGCAGGAGCGATTCCCCGCCGGCCTGGGCCAGCCGGTGAAAGGGGACCTCGCCGCCCGAGGAGTAGACGAATCCCTGAAGGGCCAGGACCCCCGAGGCGCCCAGGGGCAGGTAGCGCCGGAGGTCGACGACCAGGCGGTTGAACGAGTAGTCGCTGCCCGCCGCCGGGCCGTAGGCGTCGGCGGTGAGCTGGACGAACGAGCCCCGCCGGGGGAAGAGCACCGCGTCCCGGGTGTCCCAGTCCAGGCTGACCCCGAAGCCGGTGAGCGTCCCGCCGCGGCTCCCGGCGATATCGCCGGCGTCGAGCAGCCCCCCGGCCTCGACCTTCTCCATCAGCATACGCTCGAAGTCGAAGCGCAGGCCGGCGAAGAGCGGGCCCCGGACGCGCCGCTTGACGCCGATCTCGACGACCAGGTGGCGGGGCGAGAACGTCTCCTCGGCCCCGGCCGGCGTGTCGTTGCCGACGCCGAAGAACTTCTGCGGCGCCCGTTCCCATCGCACCAGGCCGCCGAGATAGAGGTCGTTGCCGCCGAGGGTGATCTCGGGCTTGACCATGACGTTGAACTGCTTGGCCAGGTTGTAGCTGGCGTAGGCCCAGACGCTCGAGGTCCTCGTCTCGGCCTTTCGCCGGCCGGCCCGGAAGTTGACGACGCCGCCGCCGCCGAAGGCCAGCTTGGTCTCGGGCGAGTAATAGACGAACGGGATCCCGATGACCCGGGCCCGGTAGGTTTCGCGGCCCTTGGCGGACTCCTCCCCGTCGGCCGCGGCCAGGGGCCGGAACGACCCGGCCAGGGCGGCCAGGACGAGGAGCGACGCGAGCGGACGGAGCATCATGGGCCTCGATTGAGTGGATTATCATAGCTCCGCCGGCCCGTCCTGTAAACCCCGCGTCCGCTTGACCGCGCGCCCGCCGCGGGCTATCCTGCCCGGCGAGGCTCCCGCCGATGACGCCGAAACAGAGGATGGCCGCGGCCATGTCCGGAACGCTCCCCGACAGGGTCCCGGTCATGTGCCAGATGAGCGTCGGCCACATGCTCCTGCAGACGGGGCTCCCTCCGGCCCGCTTCTGGCACGCCGCGCCCGTCTTCGTCGACGGGCTCCTGGCCCTGCGGGCCCGCTACGGCTTCGACGGCGTCCTCGTCAGCCTCCACGGCCACTCCCCGGATTGGGAGGCCCGGATCGACCGGCTCGAGCGGGGGCCGGAAGGGGAGACCGTCCGCTGGCGTTCGGGCGACACGACGCTCTTCCCGTTCGACGACCTGCCCGTCCACCGGCCGGCCGCGCCGGAGGCCCGCCCGGACTTCGCCCGCTTCGATCCCGGCGCCCTCCCCGGCCGGGCCGCCTACATCCCGGTCTCGCAGGGCCTCCGTTTCGCCCTCGACGCGGACCACCTCTTCGACGCCGTCGCCGCGGTCCTGGAGAAGGCCGGAGGGGAGTTCTCCGTTCACGGCGAGGTGACCTCGCCCTTCGATTACTTCCTCGACCTGTTCGGGTTCGAAGCGGCCATGATCGGGACCGTCGAGGACCGGGGCCGGGCCGCGGCGGTCCTGGAGCGGCTGACGGAGGGGGTCGCCGCGCTGGCGGCGGGCCTGGCCGCGCTGGGCGTCGACGCCGTCAAGATCTCCTCGCCGTTCGCCGGGGCGGGCTTCGTCTCCCGGGACTTCTACCGGACTTTCGTCCTGCCGTACGAGTCGCGCCTGGCCCGGACGATCGAGAGCCGGGGCGCCCGGGCCTATCTCCACACCTGCGGCGACATCCACGACCGGCTCGAGCTCATGGCCGCTTCGGGCGTCTCCGGCATCGAGTGCCTCGACCCGCCGCCCCTCGGCCGGACGGACCTCGGCGACGCCAAGCGCCGCGTCGGGGCCTCCGTCTTCATCAAGGGCAACGTCGATCCCGTCCACGTCCTGCTCGCGGGCGACCCGGTCTCCGTCCGGGCCGACGCCCGCCGGCGCCTGGCCCTGGGCCGGCCCGGCGGGCGGTACATCCTCAGCACGGCCTGCTCGATCGCCCCGCGCACCCCGGCCGCCAACGTCCTCGCGCTGGCCGGTGCCGCCGCCGAGGGAGGCGTCTATTAGGTTGAATCCCAAGCCCATCCTGGTTTATAACTGACCTTCCGACTCCGCGCGTTCGAGAGGAGCAGGCGCCATGAAGAAGATCGTCGTTCTGGGCGCGGGCATGGTCGGGCGGGTCATGGCCGCCGACCTGGCCCCCGATTTCGAGGTCACGTCCGTCGACGTCAGCCCGGCCAACCTGGCCCGCCTCGAAGGGCTCCCGGTCAAGCGCCTGCGGGCCGACCTGGGCTCGGAGGAGACCGTCCGCGGCCTCGTCCGCGATTGCGACCTGGTCGTCGGGGCCGTCCCCGGGGCCATGGGCTTCGCCACCCTGAAAGCCGTCATCGCCGCCGGCCGCAACGCCGTCGACATCTCGTTCTTCCCGGAGGACGCCTTCCTTCTCGACGGGGCCGCCCAAGCCGCCGGCGTCACGGCCGTCGTCGACTGCGGCGTCGCCCCGGGCATGGACAACATGATCCTCGGCTATCACGCCGCGCGGATGGCCGTCGGCCGCTTCGAATGCTACGTCGGCGGCCTGCCCTTCCGCCGCGAGTTCCCGTTCGAGTACAAGGCCCCGTTCTCGCCGGCCGACGTCCTCGAGGAGTACACCCGGCCGGCCCGCTACGTCGAGAACGGCCACGTCGTCGTCCGCCCGGCCCTGTCGGATGTCGAGCTGCTCGAATTCCCCGAGGTCGGCAGCCTCGAGGCCTTCAATTCCGACGGCCTGCGCTCGCTCCTGCGGACGATGAAGGTGCCGAACATGATCGAGAAGACCCTGCGCTACCCGGGCCACGTCGAACGCGTCCGGGCCCTGCGGGCCAGCGGCTTCCTCGACACGGCCGAGATCGAGGTCCGGGGCGTCCGGGTCCGGCCCTTCGACGTCACCTCGGCCGTCCTCTTCGAGCACTGGCGCCTCGACGAGGCGGACGACGAGTTCACCATCATGCGCATCGTCGTCGCCGGCCACGAGGACGGCCGGCCCAAGCGCTACGCCTACGACCTGTTCGACCGGCGCGACCGGTCGACGGGGTTCTCGTCCATGGCCCGCACGACCGGGTTCCCGGCCACCGCCGTGGCCCGGCTCATCCTGGCCGGCCGCGTCGCGCGCAAGGGCATCGTCGCTCCCGAGCACATCGGGGCCGACGAGGCCGCCTTCCGCGCCGTCCTGGCCGACCTGGCCGCCCGGAACGTCGTCTACCGGGTCGCCGCATCCTGAACGCGCCAGACAAGGAGGTCCGTCCGATGAAAAAGAGCTTCGCCCTCACCGTCGCCCTCGTCCTCGTCCTGGCCCTCGCGCTCCCGCCCGCCGCGCCGGCCCAGGGCCGCGCCGCGGCCAAAGCCAAGGCCCCGGCCGCCCTCGACGCCGCCGCGGTCCTCAAGTCCGTCGAGTACCGGGCCATCGGGCCGACCCAGCAGAGCGGCCGCTTCGTCGACTTCGCCGTGCCGCTCCAGCGGCCCCACACCTTCTACGCGGCCTCGGCCTCCGGCGGCCTGTGGAAGACCGAGAACAACGGCCAGACCTTCGAGCCCCTGTTCGAGAACGAGAAGGTCTTCTCCATCGGCGACATCGCCGTGGCCCCCTCCGACCCCGACGTCCTCTGGCTGGGCTCGGGCGAGGCCAACAACTCGCGCTCGACCTACTGGGGCGACGGCGTCTACCTGTCGCGCGACGCCGGCAAGACCTGGACGAACACGGGCCTCAAGGAGTCCCACCACATCGGGCGCGTCGTCGTCCATCCGTCCGATCCCGGGACGGTCTACGTCGCCGCCCTGGGCCACCTCTATTCGGAGAACCCCGAGCGCGGCGTCTATAAGACGACGGATTTCGGCCGGACCTGGGCCAAGATCCTCGACGTCGTCGTCGACGGCCGCTCCGTCGGCGCGGTCGACCTGGTCATGGACCCGTCCGACCCGCAGACCCTGTACGCGGCCTCCTACGACCGCTTCCGCCGGCCCTGGACCTTCGGCCTCGGCGGTCCCGGCTCGGGCATCCACAAGACGACCGACGGCGGCAAGTCCTGGGTCCAGCTCACGGCCGGCCTGCCCTCCGGCATCCTCGGCCGCATCGGCCTGACCGTCTATCCCAAGGACCCGCGGATCCTCTACGCCGAGATCGAGAACGCCAACAAGCCGGGGCTGTCCCCGGCCGACCGGTACAAGGAGATCCTGGAAGGACGCTCGTCGGCCGGCATGATCGACGGCGAGATCTACCGCTCCGACGACGCGGGCGCGACCTGGACCAAGGTCAGCCCGGAGAAGCGGTCGGTCGGCGGGAACCCGGGCTATTACTACGGACAGATCGTCGTCGATCCCAACGACGCGAACTCGGTCTACGTCCTCAGCGTCGGCGTCCTGGCCAGCAAGGACGGCGGCAAGACCTGGGCCAGCCCGTTCCGCTTCGGCGGCGACAACCACGCCCTGTGGATCGACCCCGCCGACAGCCGCCACATGCTCCTCGGCTACGACCACGGCCTGGGAGTGACCTGGGACGGCGGCAAGAACTGGTACCATCCCGACTTCCTGCCCCTGGCCCAGTTCTACGCCATCGATTACGACATGTCCTGGCCCTACCGCGTCGCCGGCGGGCTCCAGGACAACGGCAACCTCATGGGCCCGAGCACAAAGGTCGGAGCGGGCGGCGGCTACGGAGGGGGGGCGGGCGCCTCGGCCCCGCCCATCCGCCTCGAGGACTGGTTCAACCTGGGCGGCGGGGACGGCATGTACAACGTCTTCGACCGGACCGACAACCGGACCCTCTACAACGAGTCCCAGTTCGGGCCGCTCACCCGGATCGACCTGGTGACCGGGGAGGCCAAGGGCATCGCCTATCAGCGGCTGAAGCCCGAGACCCGCTGGAACTGGTGCGCCCCCATCCTCGTCTCGGCCCACGACCCCGCCACGGTCTATCACTGCGGCAATATCGTCGTCATGTCGGCCAACCGGGGCGACACCTGGACCGAGATCAGCCCCGACCTGACGACCAACGACCCGGCCAAGCTCCTCGTCGCCGGCAAGGGCGGCGACGGCAACATCCAGTACGGCACGATCACGACCTTCGACGAGTCGCCCCTCGTCCCCGGCCTGCTCTGGGCCGGCACGGACGACGGCAACGTCTGGGTCACCCGCGACAACGGCCGCCAGTGGACCAAGCTCAACGACCGCATCCCCGGCCAGCCCGGATATTGGGTCAGCCGGGTCGCCGCCTCGCCCTCGGACCCGGCCACGGCCTACGTCAGCTACACGGGCTTCCGCAACGACGATTTCCGGCCCTTCCTCTATAAGACGGCCGACTACGGCGCCACCTGGACCTCGCTCGCGGCCGGACTGGCCGAGGGGCCCGTCAACGCCGTCGTCGAAGATCCCCGGAACCCGGACCTGCTCTTCGCGGGCACGGACTTCGGCGTTTTCGTCTCTCTCGACGCGGGACGGACCTGGCTGAAGATGAAGAACGACATGCCGACCCAGCCGGTCCACGACCTCAAGATCCAGCCGCGCGAGGCCGACCTCATCGTCGCCACGCACGGCCGGGGCGCCTTCATCGCCGACATCAAGCCGCTGGAGGAGCTGACGCCGGCCGTCCTGGCCGCCGGCGTCCACCTGTTCGACGTGGCCCCCTCCGTCCGCTGGGTCGGGCAGGACCGCCGCGAGTCGAGCGCCTCCAACTTCGCCGGCGAGAGCGAGGCCCCCGGCGCGGCCGTCTCTTATCTCCTCGGCGCGAAACCCAAGGAGCCCGTCAAGGTCCGCGTCTACGCCGGCACCCTGCTCGTCAACGAGATCGCCGGCAAGTCCGAGATCGGGCTCAACACGGTGCGCTGGAACCTGACCGGACGGCGGGAGCGGACCCCGGACGAGAAGAAGACCGCCCAGGAGATGGCCCAGCGGGCCCGGGCGGCCGGCTACGGCGGGGCCGGGGCCGACGCCGGGTTCGCCTCCTTCCCGGTCCGGCCCGGGGAGTACAGGATCGAGCTCGTCGTCGACGGCCGCACCCTGTCCAAGACGGCCGTGGTCCTGGCCGACCCGCGCTATTGACCGGTCCGGGCTGTAAATAGGGTTTACGCCCGCCGGCGGTCCGGCTTCCGGGCCGCCGGCCGGGAACGGGGGAGGGGCCTTGGCGGCCCCGTTCGGGCCGCGCGGCACGGGAATTGCAGCTCACCGGAGCGGTCCCATGCTCGAACTGAGAGGCGTTTCCAAGAAGTTCTCGGCCTTCACGGTCGTCAAGGACGTCAGCTTCACCGTCGGGCCGGGCGAGGTCCTGGGCTATCTCGGCCCGAACGGCGCGGGCAAGACGACGACCATCCGCATGCTGGCCGGCCTGCTCGAACCGAGCCGGGGCACGATCCTCTTCGAGGGCCGCGACGTCCGGACCGATATCCGGGCCTTCAAGCGGCGGATCGGCTATGTCCCGGAGCAATCGGAGATCTACCCCCACCTCAGCGCCGTCGATTATCTCCGCCTCGTCGGGCGGCTGCGCGGCCTCGGGGAAGACGAGGTCCGGGACAAGTCCCTGGCCTTTCTGCGCGTCTTCGACCTCGAGTCCGACATGTACGGCCCGCTGGCGTCCTTCTCCAAGGGCAAGCGCCAGAAGGTCCTCATCGCGGCCGCCCTCTCCACGATCCCGATATCCTGCTGCTCGACGAGCCCCTGTCCGGTCTGGACGTGACGACGGCCCTGGTCGTCCGCGACCTCATCCGGCGCCTGGCGGCGGAGCGCAAGACCGTCATCTATTCCTCCCACGTCCTCGAGGTCACCGAGAAGATCTGCACCAAGGTCGTCATCCTCCACAAAGGCGAGATCGTGGCCAACGATTCGGTCGAGAACCTGCGCCGGCTCATGCACCTGCCGTCCCTGGCCGAGATCTTCAACCAGCTCGTCCTCCGCGAGGACACCGACGAGATCGCCGGGCGCCTCGTCCGGGCCATGAAGGGCGCGGGCTAGGGCCATGGCGGGCGGGGGAGCCGGTCCGGGTCCGTTCGCCCTGCTGACGCGGCATTTTTTCGGGCGCCTGTTCCACAACGACCTGGTCGAGTTCGAGGACCAGATGAAGGAGCGGCTCATCGTGGCCCTGGACCTGCTGGCCGTCTTCTTCTTCTGGGCCTCCGAACTCATGCTGTTCAAGTACCATTTCGTGCCCGATACGGGGCGGTCCTGGCAGGAGAAGTCCTACCTCCTGACCCTGATGATGCTCGTCTTCGGCATCGTCACCCTGCTCGAGTGGGACGTCCTCTTCCCCGACCGGCGGGACTTCCTCAACCTCATGCCGCTGCCGGTCCGCCTGAGGACGGTCTTCGCCGCCAAGCTGGCCTCGTTCGTGCTGTTCGCGGCCGCGTTCTCGGCGGCCATGACCGGGCTCTCTTCTGTCCTGTTCTCGATCTATCTCGCCCAATGGCGGGGGGACACGTTGGCCATGGCCGGGCGCTATGTCGCCGCCCGCGTCCTCGCCGGCTTCGCCGCCTGCTTCACGGTCCTGTTCGCCGTCATCGCCCTGCAGGCCCTGCTCTTGGCCGTCCTGCCGGAAGGGCTCTACCGGCGGACCGCTCTGGCCGTCCGCTTCGCCCTCATCGCCGGCGCCGCCTTCCTCCTCCTTTCCTTCGTGGCCGCGCCCTCGGTCGTGGCCGGCCTCTTCCGCGACCTCGAGCTCCTGAAGGAGACCCGTCATCCGTTCGTCTTCCGTTTCCCGCCGCTGTGGTTCGTCGGGCTCTACGAGGTCCTGCTCGGCACGCGGGACGCCGTCTTCGAGGCCCAGGCCCGGACGGCCGGCCTGGCCGTGGCCCTGGCTTCGGTGTCCTTCCTCGGCGCGAGCGTCCTGAGCTACCGCCGTCATGTCCTGCGGACCCTGGAGGTCCGGAGGGGGAGGCCGGCCTTGGCCGGGCTCCGCGAGACCGTCCGCCGCGCGCTCACCCCGGCCTTTTTCCGGGGACCGGAGGAGAGGGCCGCGGCCGGCTTCTTTTCCGGGACTCTCCGAACGAGCGCGCCTCACCGGATGTCTCTCGTCTACTACCTGGCGGTGGGCGCGGCCCTGCTGACCGTCCTGCTGGCGGCCAACCGGGCCGCCCTGCGCGCGCCCGGGCCGGACAACGGCCTGATCCTCGTCCTGCCCCTCCTCATCGCCTTCGCGGTCGCCACCGGCGTCCGGGTCGTCGTCGACCGCCCCGCCGCCCCCGAAGCCCGCTGGCTGTTCCGCCTGACCGAGTCGGGACGGACGGACCGCTATGCGGCCGGGCTCACGAAGGCCGTCTGGCTGAGCTTCATCGTCCCGCTCTTCCTGGCCGTCTTCGTCCTTCACGCCTTTCTCTGGGGCGCCGCGACGGCCGCGCTCCACGCGGCCTTCGGGCTGGCCGTCTCCACGGTCGGCCTCGAGGCCCTTTTCCACCGCTACCGCAAGGGGCCCTTCGCCTGCTCCTGGGTGCCGGGGCGCCTGAAGCTCCACTTCACCGCGGTGCCCATCCTGATCGGGCTCATTCTGGCCGGCACGGCCCTGGCCGCGTGGGAGAAGGCCATCCTGGCCGGTCCCCGCCGGGGCTTGGCGTTCGCGGCCTTCGCGGCCGCCGCCTGGGGGGCGCTGAAACGGAGCGGGCGGCGGTTCTACCGGAGGGCGGACCTGACCTTCGACGAAGAGCCCGAAGCGGCGATGGTCGGCTTCCCCGGCCCGGATTGACGGTTCTTTTCCGATCCGGTTTCTGGTACTCTAGGCGGGCGGAGGACCCCCATGCCCTACACCGTCGACGCCGTCATCGGCCGCATCGAGCGCTTTCCGCGGGTCGATCTCATCCACCGCCCGACGCCCTTGCGGAAGCTCTCCCGCCTGTCGGCCCGCATCGGCGGGCCCGAGATCTACGTCAAGCGGGACGACCTGACCGGGCTGGCCTTCGGCGGCAACAAATCGCGCAAGCTCGAGTTCATCGTCCGCGACATGCTGGAGAAGAAGGCCGACGTCGTCGTCACCTGGGCCGGCGTCCAGTCCAACTGGTGCATGCAGACGGCGGCCGCGGCCAAGACCTTCGGACTGAAGCCCGTGCTGGTCCTGTTCAAGGCCCCCGACCAGCCGGCCACGGCCGACGGAAACGTCCTGCTCGATGTCATCCTGGGGGCCGACATCCGTTTCGCTCCGGTCGACAAGGGCCGCATCGTCAAGGCCCCTCAAGCCATGGAGATCCTTCAGGAGATCGGCCGGGAGATGAAGGGCCGCGGCCACACGCCCTACCTCGTCCCCGTCGGCGGCTCGCTCGTCAGGGGCGACATGACCGTGCCGCTCGGAGCCGTGAGCTACGTGGCCGCCTTCGCCGAGATCCTCGACCAGATGCGCTCCGGCGGGGCCGAGCCCGACTACGTCATCCACGCCACCGGCTCGGGCGGCACCCAAGCGGGGCTGCTCGTCGGGGCCCGGTCCCTGACCGCGGGCTGCCGCATCCTCGGCGTCAGCGTGTCGGACCCGAAGGGCCCGTTCGCGGAGGACGTCCTGGAGATCGCCCGGGCCACCGACGACGCCCTCGGACTGGGGCTCGAGGTCCTGCCCGGCGACGTCGTCGTCTTCGACGAGTATCTCGGCGAGGGCTACGGCAAGGTCGACCGCGGGGTGGCCGAGGTCATCCGGCTGGTCTTCCAGACGGAAGGCATCGTGCTCGACCCGGTCTACACGGCCAAGGCCATGGTCGGGCTCATCGACCTCGTCAAGACCGGCTTCTTCAACCCGACCGACAAGGTCGTCTTCGTCCACACCGGCGGCACGCCGGCGCTGTTCCCGAACCGGGACAAGATCTTCGAGTTCCTGATGGACAAGGCCTAGCCGGTCAGAGCAGACCGGCCAGTCCGGCCTCGAGGCCGGCCAGCGGGAAGCGGTGGATGGCGATGGGCGCCGCTTCCAGGACCGCCGGCGCCTTCATCCCGCTTCCCGTGAGGACCAGGACGACCGGCCCGCGGCTCTCGTCGAGGGCCCCGGCCTCCCGCAGGCGCGTCAGCGCCGCCAGGGTCGTGGCCGATTCGGGCTGGACGAACAATCCCTCGGCCGCGGCCAGCTCGCGCTGGGCCCGGAGCATGTCCTCGTCGGAGACGGCGACCAGGACGCCGCGACGCTCCCGGACCGCGCGGAGCACGGCCTCGCCCGCGGGCGGGGTCGGGTTGGAGATGGCGTGGGCGATCGTCCGCGGCTCCGGCCAGCGCTCGAAGGACGTGCGCCCGGCCTCGAAGGCCTTGACAAGAGGGGCGCAGCCGGCGGCCTGGACGCCCGCGACGAGGGGATAGCCGGGGGCGAACCCTTCGCGCTCGAGGTCGGCGAAGCCGCGCATGAGGCCGATCAGGTGCCCGCCCGAGCTCAGCGGCGCGACGACCGTGCCGGGCAGCTTGCGGCCGAGTTGGACGAAGATCTCGAAGGCCGTGAGCTTGTAGCCTTCCATCCGGTAGGGATCGATGGAGTTCATGAAGGTGATGCCGAGCTTGCGGCCGAGGTCGAGGCTGGCCCGGAAGGCCGCGCCGTAATCGCCCTCGACGGCGACGAGCCGCGGCCCGTGGACGCCGGCCGCCCGCAGGCTCGTCAGCGACGTGCCCTCCTTCAACAGAACGAAGGTCGGCAGTCCCGCCCGGGCCCCGTAGGCGGCCGTCGAGGCGGCCATGTTGCCGGTCGAGACCGTGCCGATGCGCGGCCGGCCGAGGGCGACGGCCTTCTGGACGGCCACGGCCGTGCCCCGGTCCTTGAAGCTCCCGGTCGGGTTCTGGGCCTCGTTCTTGGCGAAGAGCGCGGACAGGCCGAGGGCGCGGCCGAGACGGCCGAGGCGGACGAGCGGCGTCCAGCCCTCGCCGAGGCTGAGCTCGGCATCGACGCTCTCGAGCGGCAGGAGGTCCTGGAAGGCCTCGAGGGCCAGGCGGCGGTCCTCGCGGAGGACGGCGCCCCCCGGACGTCCGGACGGGGCGACGAAGACCGGCTGCCCGCAGCCCGGGCAGAAAGGGGAGTAGGGATCGCGCGCCGCGAGCGGGCCGCAGGCCAGGCATTCGAATCGTTCCATCGCCGTCCTCCTGGAGAAGATGGCGCCGATTATAGACCGAAAGCCCGGCCTTGCCTAGCCGCCCCCGGCCGCGATAGAATCGGCGGGACATGGACGACCGCGAGATCATGGCCCGAGCCCTCCGGCTGGCCGCCCGGGCCGCCGCGGCGGGGGAGGTCCCGGTCGGGGCCGTGGTCGTGCGGGACGGCGCGATCGTCGGCCGAGGCGCCAACCGGCCGGTCGCCTCGTCCGATCCCACGGCCCACGCCGAGATCGTGGCCCTCCGCCGGGCCGCCCGCCGGGCCGCCAATTACCGCCTGCCGGACTGCGACCTGTTCGTCACCGTCGAGCCCTGCGCCATGTGCCTCGGGGCCGCCGTCCAGGCCCGGGTCCGGCGGATCGTCTACGGCGCGGACGATCCCAAGGCGGGGGCCGTCTCGTCGGTCCTGCGCTTCCCCTTCGAACGGCTCAACCACCGCCCCGAGATCGTCGGGGGGATCCTGGCGGAGGAGGCGGCCGCCCTGATGCGGGATTTCTTCCGGGCCCGTAGAAAGCGACGGGCGTTTCGGCTATAATCGTGTCCCGTTCCGTGTCCCCGATATTGCGGAGAGGTGGCCGAGTGGTTGAAGGCGACGGTCTCGAAAACCGTTATCTCGAGCGATTGGGATCGCGGGTTCGAATCCCGCCCTCTCCGCCAACGATGTCCCCGTCATGCTGAAGGTCCCCCTCGTCGTCACCGGCTTCGGCCACGTCGGCCGGGCCTTCGTCTCGCTCCTGCGCGACAAGGGCGAGGAGCTGCGCCGCCGCTATGGTCTCGAGCCCGAGGTCCTGGCGGTGGCCCGGGCCGAGGGCTGCTTCCACACCGGCGCCCCGCTCGACGTCCGCCACCTCTCCCGCGGCGGCGACGACTGGACGGCGGGCAATCCGGCCTGGCGCGAAGGCCAGCGGGCGACCGACGTCATCGCCGGGCTGGGACCGGGGGGCACGCTCGTCGAGTGCACCGTGTCGAACCTCCGGACGGGGGAGCCGGGGCTGTCCTACATTTCGGGGGCCCTGCGGAGCGGATGGAACGCCGTCGTCGCCAGCAAGGGGGCCCTGGTCGTCGGCCTCCCGGAGCTGCGGGCCCTGGCCGCGGCCAACGGCGTCGGGCTGCGCTTCAGCGGGGCCACGGCCGCGGCCCTGCCGACGATCGACGTCGGATTGGTCTCCCTGGCCGGAACGCGCATCGAGGGCATCCAGGGGGTCCTCAACGGGACCTCCAACTACATCCTGACCCGCATGGGCGAAGGGCTGGCTTATGAGGAGGCCCTCAAGGAGGCCCAGGACAAGGGCATCGCCGAGCCCGATCCGAGCCACGACGTCGGGGGCTGGGACACGGCCTGCAAGATCCTGCTCATCACCAACGCCTGCCTCGACGTTGCCTACGTCCTCGCCGACGTCCACGTCCGGGGCATCGACGGCCTGACGGGGGAATTCGTCCGGACCGCCCGGTCCGAAGGCCGGACGGTCAAACTCCTGGCCACGGCCGCCCCGGGCCGCAAGGGGGAGCGCTGGAGCCTGGACGTCCGGCCGTCCGTGCTCGAGCCGACCCACCCCCTCTATCACGTCGACGGGACCGAGAAGGGCATCTCGTTCTACACCGACTCCATGGGCACGGTCACGGTGACCGGGGGCCGCTCCAATCCGCGGGGCGCCGCGGCGGCCCTGCTCAAGGACCTCATCAACATCCACCGGCGCGAACGCGCCTCCGCCTGAGCCCGCCGCGCGTTGACCGGGCGGCCCTTTTCTGATAAGGTTGGCCTGTCCGGAGCGCGTCCGCGCGCCCCGTTCCCGGATCGGAGAGGTGTCCGAGCGGTTTAAGGAGCACGCTTGGAAAGCGTGTGTGTGCCGCAAGGTGCACCGCGGGTTCGAATCCCGCCCTCTCCGCCAGTCAACACTCGTCGAAGGAGCCGCCGCATGGACAGCAAAGACCTCATCGCCATCGAGGACCTCTACGGGGCCCACAACTACCACCCGCTCGACGTCGTCATCGACCGGGCCCAGGGGATCTGGATGCACGACGTCGAGGGCAAGAAGTACCTCGATTTCCTGAGCGCCTACTCGGCCGTCAACCAGGGCCACCGCCACCCGCGGATCGTCAAGGCCCTCGTCGCCCAGGCCAAGACGCTGACCCTGACCTCGCGGGCCTTCCGCAACGACCAGTGGCCGCTCTTGGCCCGCGAGCTCTGCGAGCTGGCCGGCTACACCATGGTCCTGCCCATGAACTCGGGCGCCGAAGCCGTCGAGACGGCCGTCAAGGCGGCCCGCAAGTGGGCCTACCAGAAGAAGGGCATCGCTCCGGACCAGGCCGAGATCATCGCCTGCAGCAACAATTTCCACGGCCGGACGGTTACCGTCATCAGCTTCTCGACGGAGCCCCTCTACCGCCAGGACTTCGGGCCGTTCACGCCCGGTTTTCCCATCGTCCCGTTCGGGGACGCCGAGGCCCTGGAACGGGCCATCACGCCGAACACGGCGGCCTTCCTGGTCGAGCCCATCCAGGCCGAGGCCGGCATCCTCATCCCGCCCGACGGCTATCTCAAGCGGGCGGCCGAGATCTGCAAGAAGCACAACATCCTCTTCATCGCCGACGAGATCCAGACCGGGCTCGGCCGGACGGGCAAGCTCTTCGCCTGCGAGCACGAGGGCGTCCGGGCCGACATGGTCATCGTCGGCAAATCGCTCGGCGGCGGCTGCTACCCCGTGTCCGCCGTCCTGGCCGACAAGGAGATCCTCGGGGTCTTCAAGCCCGGCGAGCACGGCTCGACCTTCGGCGGCAACCCCCTGGCCTGCGCCGTGGCCCGCGAGAGCATCCGGGTCATCCGGGAGGAGAACCTGGTCGAGAACGCCGCCGAGCGCGGCCGGTCCTTCATGGACAAGCTGCGCAAGGTCCGCAGCCGCCACATCAAGGAGGTCCGCGGCCGCGGCCTGCTCATCGGCATCGAGCTCCACGCCGCGGCCGGCGGGGCCCGCCGCTTCTGCGAAGAGCTGATGAAGGAAGGGCTGCTCTGCAAGGAGACCCACGACAACGTCCTCCGGCTGGCGCCTCCGCTGATCATCCGGGAAAAGGACCTCAACTGGGCCCTCAAGCGCATCAAGACCGTCTTCAAACGGCTGGCCTGAGCCGGCCCCTCGAGCGACTGTCCTCTCCGCAGGACAGCGCGCCTCCGGGCGGCCGGCGACCGGCAGGGAAGTGGCCTTGGCACGTTCCTTGCTGATTCTCGGAGCAGGAGGATGAAGATGAAAAAGACGCTTGGGCTGGCCGTCTTGGCCGTTCTCGTCGCCCTTCTCGGGGCGGCCTGCATCAGGTACGTCCCCTACGACGAATCCGGCCGCTACGGACGCGAATACGACGACTATTACGACCGGACCGACCGGTACGACCGCTACGACGACCTCGACAGCGCCTACTTTTACAACGAGCTCCAGCCCCACGGCCTGTGGGTCTCCTACAGGCCGTACGGCTACGTCTGGATCCCGGGCAACGTCGGCTACGGCTGGCGGCCCTACACCCGGGGACATTGGGCGTGGACGGATTACGGCTGGACCTGGGTCTCGCTCGAGCGCTGGGGCTGGATCGCCTTCCATTACGGCCGCTGGGGCTGGGACAGGCGCTTGGGCTGGTTCTGGGTGCCCGACGTCGTCTGGGGCCCGGCTTGGGTGGCCTGGCGCTGGGGCGACGCCCACATCGGCTGGGCGCCGCTGCCGCCGGGAGTCGATTTCGTCCGCGGCCGGGGTTTCGGGGGCCACCGCTGGGACATCCCCGGCGATCATTGGAATTTCGTCCACGGCCGCTACTTCCTGGACCGCAGCCTCGACCGCCGGGTCCTGCCGGTCGAACGGAACCTGACCATCGTCAACATGACCAGCCTGCGGGTCAACATCGAGGACCGGAACGACCGCGTCGTCAACGAAGGCGTCGACCGCGACGTCGTCCGGCGGCTGACGGCCCGCGAGGTCGAGCGATATACCCTGAAGGACCCGGGACGGGCCGGCGAGCAGAGAGAGGAGGGGACCGACCTCATCCTCTCCAAGCCCCCCGTCCGGCGCAACGAGGCGGCCAAACCGCGGGAGGTCCTCGATCCGGGGAGCGCCGAGAGGAGGCTCACCGGCGGCGACACGCCCCGCATCTACCGGCAGCCGGTCCGGGGCGAGGCGGAGGCCGTGCGCGAGGACCACGAGCAGGAACGCTGGCTCATGCGCGACAGCCAGGAGGCCGAACTCAGGGAGGTCCGGCGACGGACCGACGAGGAGAAGGCCCGGGTCCGGAACGAGGACGAGAAGAAGAAGCTCGAGGAGCAGGCCTCGGCCCGGATCGGCGAGCTGAAGGCGAAGCACGGGCAGGAGAAGGCCGAGCTCGAGAAGAGGCAGAAGGCCGAGGAGGCCAAAGCCAAGGCCAGACCCGCGGCCAAGCCGGTCCGCAAGAAGACCGACGGCAACTAGGCCGGCCGGCGGGCCCGGACCGTGGCGGCCAGGGCCGCGGCCAGGACGACGGCCCCTCCCGAGACCGTTCTCAGGGAGGGGCTCTCTTTCAGGAAGACGAGCGCCAAAAGGATGCCGTAGACCGGCTCGAGGGCGCTGAGCACGCTGGCCGTCCGGGCCCCGACCCCCTTCATGCCCTCGATGAACAGGCTGTGGGCCAGGGCCGTGCAGACGACGCCGAGGACGGCGATCAGGGCCAGGTCCCGTACCGAAAGCGCCACTCCCCGCGGCAGGACGACGGGCAGAAGGAAGAGGGCGGCGAACAGGTCCTGGAAGAAGGCCACCTTGAGGCTGGGATGGCGGGAAGCCAGGTCCCGGTCGAGGACGCTCAGGAAGGCGAAGGTCAGTCCGGCCAGCAGGCCCCACAGGACACCCCGGAGGACGGCGTCCGAGAGGTCGAACCGGGGCACGATCAGGCCTATTCCCAGGACGCACAGGAGGGCGAAGGCCAGGCTGGCCGGGTCCCACCGCTCTTTCATCATCAGAGGTTCGAGGAAGGCCGTGAAGACCGGGAAGCTCGAATAGGCGAGGAGGCCCACGGCGACCGACGAGACCTGGACGGACTTGAAGAAAGCCGTCCAATGGAGGGCCAGGACGAGGCCGCACAAGACGAGCCGGACGAGGTCGCGGCGGTCGGCGACGCGGAACCCCCGCCGGCCGGCTGCGAGGACGGCGGCCAGGGCCGCCGCGGCGAAGACGACGCGGCCGAGAACGATCGCTTCGGGGGACAGGGACAGCCATTTCCCGAACAGCCCGGGGAAGCCGAACAGGACGACGGCCAGGTGGATACGGGCCAGGCTGAGGGCGCGCGGCTGCACGGCGACATTATATTCCTTTTCCTTGATATTTGGCCCGATTGTGCTAAGATAAGCTTTACTTTTTGGGGGAAACCCCGGATTTCCATCCGTCCGCGGACGGCCTGAAACCCATGTCCTACGAGATATTCGCCCGCAAATACAGGCCTCAGCTGTTCGAGGAGGTCGTCGGGCAGAGGTCCGTCGTCCAGACCATCCAGAACGCCATCGCCTCGGGGCGCATCGCCCAGGCCTACCTGTTCTCGGGCGTCAGGGGCACGGGCAAGACGACCGTGGCCCGCATCCTGGCCAAATCCCTGAACTGCCTGCGCGGCCCCGCGCCGACGCCCCACCCGTGCGCCGTCTGGGGCGAGGACGATCCCCGGGCCAAGTCCGAGCCCGCCTGCGAGGCCTGCCGCTCCATCCACTCCGGCGCCGCCATCGACGTCCTGGAGATCGACGGGGCCTCGAACCGCAAGGTCGACGAGATCGAGCCCATCCGGGAGATGGTCAAGTACCGGCCGGCCTACACCCGGTACAAGGTCCTCATCGTCGACGAGGTCCACATGCTCTCGGACGCGGCCTTCAACGCCCTCCTCAAGACCCTCGAGGAGCCGCCGCCGAACACGGTCTTCGTCTTCGCCACGACGGAGTTCGACAAGGTCCCGGCGACCATCGTCTCCCGCTGCCAGCACTTCGAATTCCGCAAGATCTCCCACAAGGACATCATCAACCACCTCATGGAGATCGCCCGCCGCGAGGAGATCACCATCACGCCGGCCGGGCTGTCCCTGATCGCCGGGGCCGCCGACGGCAGCATGCGGGACGCCCAGAGCCTGCTCGACCAGGCCGTCGCCTTCAGCGGCAAGAACGTCGACGACGAAGCCCTCAAGACCATCCTCGGGACCATCGGCCCGGACGTCCTGTTCCGCTTCTCGGGCGCCGTGCTCGACGAGCGGCCGGAGGCCGTCTTCGGCCTGGTCGAGGAGGTCATCGCCTCGGGCTACGATCTGCGCTTCGTCTTCGGCAAGCTCATCGAGCACTTCCGGGCCCTGCTCCTCGTCCGGACCGTCGACAAGCCCGGCGACCTCATGCCCCTCAGCCCGGAAGGCCTGCAGGCCCTGCGGGACGAGGCCGCCAAGGTCTCGTCGGAGGACCTCCTGCGCTATCTCCTGGCCCTCCAGCAGGCCGAACCCGGCCTGAAGTATTCGGCCATGCCCCGCATCTATCTCGAGGCTTTCCTGGTCAAGCTCTGCCATTTCCGCAAGATCGTCCCCATCCGGGAGCTCCTGCGGGACGTCGCCTCCCTCCGGCCGGAGGGGACGCCCGCGAGACCCGCGTCCCGTCCGGCGGCCGGACCTCCGCCGTCCGGCGTGAGCGGCGGGCCCCGGTCCTCCCAGCGGACCGCTCCGGCCGTTCCCCCCGCGGGCCCGGCCGAAACGCCGGCCCCGGCCAAACCGGCCGCCGCGCCCTCCGGCAAGGACGCCTTCACCCGGGTCCTCGAGAAGCTGGCCGTCGACCGGGCCCCCCTCGCGGCCCTGTTGGGGCAATTCTCCTCGGTCCTGGTCAAGGACAATACCCTCGAGGTCCTGTTCGGCAGCGGCCGGGGCTTCTTCGTCACCAGCATCCAGGAGAAGGACATCCGGGCCGTCGAGAAAGCCGCCTCCGAGGTCCTGGGACGGGAGACCAAGGTCCGCTTCGCCGAGGAAGGGGAGGCCGCCGGCGGCCCCATCCGGCCCGGCCGCGAGCTCGAGACGGCCCTCAAGGACCCGGCCGTGAAGTTCTTCATGGACAAGTTCCGGGCCCAGGTCGTGTCGGCGGATCCCATCCCGGCCCGCGATCCCGGCCCCAAGGGCGGCGGGCCCCCGGAGAACGACGCATGAAGAACGTCATGGACCTCCAGAAGATGCTCAAGACGGCCAAGGAGATGCAGGACCGGCTCCAGCAGGAGCTGGCGGCCCTGCGGGTCGAGGGCTCGAGCGGCGGCGGCATGGTCACCGTCGTCCTCGACGGCCACAAGGCCCTCCAGTCCATCCGCATCGACCCCGAGGTCGTCGTCCGCGACGAGGTCGACATGCTCCAGGACCTCGTCGTGGCCGCCTTCAACGACGCCGCGGCCAAGGTCGACGAGGCCCTGGCCCACAAGCTCGGCGGCCTCGGGGCCGGCCTGAAGATCCCGGGGCTCGGCTGATGTTCGAGTACGCCCAGCCCCTCCACGACCTCATCGAGGAGCTGCGCCGCATCCCCGGCATCGGGGCCAAGACGGCCCAACGCATCGCCTTCCATTTCCTGGGCCTGCCGTCGGAGGACACCGACCGCCTGGCCGAGGCCATCCGCGAGGCCAAGCGGCGCATCTTCTATTGCTCGCGCTGCAACAGCATCACCCACGTCGATCCCTGCCAGATCTGCACCGACACCCAGCGCTCCGACGACTCGCTGTGCATCGTCGAGGAACCCTTCAACATCTCCTCGATCGAAAGGACGGGGGCCTTCGGCGGCCGCTACCACGTCCTCCTGGGGGCCCTGTCGCCGCTCAAGGGCCGCGGCCCGGACGAGCTGCGGCTGGGCAAGCTGACCAAGCGGATCGAGGAGGGGGCCTTCAAGGAGATCATCATCGCCACGAACCCGACCGTCGAGGGCGAGGCCACGGCCTTGTACCTCGTCCGGGAGCTCAGGCGCTACGGCGTCCTCATCACCCGGCTGGCCATGGGCTTGCCGGTCGGCTCCGACCTGGACTTCGCCGACCAGGTGACCATCAAGAAGGCCCTGGAGGGCCG
Organism: Candidatus Aminicenantota bacterium; assembly: GCA_017999365.1. Taxonomy (GTDB): domain Bacteria; phylum Acidobacteriota; class Aminicenantia; order Aminicenantales; family Saccharicenantaceae; genus RBG-16-66-30. The sequence continues at coordinate 150,510 of JAGNLW010000005.1, read as the reverse complement.
CACGGAACTCAAGGAGTAGCCCGCAACGTCGCCCGCGGACGTTCGACGATACCGCACAAAGGAGTTGTCCATGGACGAGAAGAAGAGGAATATGCAGACCATCGACGGGAACACGGCGGCGACCCACGTCGCCTACGCGTATTCCGAGGTGGCGGCCATCTACCCCATCACGCCGTCGTCGACGATGGGCGAGCTGGCCGACGAGTGGTCGGCCCACGACCGCAAGAACATCTTCGGCCAGAAGGTGGACGTCGTCGAGATGCAGTCGGAGGGCGGCGCCTCGGGCGCGGTCCACGGCTCGCTTTCGGCCGGCGCCCTGACGACGACCTTCACGGCCTCCCAGGGCCTCATGCTGATGCTGCCGAACATGCACAAGATCGCCGGCGAGATGCTGCCGACCGTCTTCCTCGTCTCGGCCCGGTCCCTGGCCGCCCAGTCCCTGTCCATCTTCGGCGACCACAGCGACGTCATGGCCGCCCGCAACACGGGCTTCGCCATGACTTGCGCCGGCTCCGTCCAGGAGGCCCAGGACCTGGCCATCGTGGCCCACCTGGCCACCCTGCGGACCAAGATCCCGTTCCTCCACTTCTTCGACGGCTTCCGGACCTCGAACGTCCTCGAGAAGGTCGACCTCGTGTCCTACGACACCCTCCGCGACCTCTTCGAGCCCCAGTACCTCGAGGAGTTCCGGCTCCGCTCCCTCAATCCCGAGCGGCCCATGCAGAAGGTCGGCCAGCAGAACCCCGACGTCTATTTCCAGGGCCGCGAGACGGTCAACGTCCATTACGACGCGGCCCCCGGGCTGGTCCAGCACTACATGGACAAGGTCGGCCGGGCCATCGGGCGGCATTACCACCTGTTCGACTATTTCGGCGCCCCCGACGCCGACAAGGTCATCGTCATGATGGGCTCGGGCGCCGAGACGGCCGAGGAGACCATCAACCACCTCAACGCCCGCGGCGCCAAGCTCGGCCTGGTCAAGGTCCGCCTCTACCGGCCCTTCGACGTCCAGGCCCTGGCCGCGGCCCTGCCGGCGACGGTCAAGAAGATCGCCGTCCTCGACCGGACCAAGGAGCCCGGCGCCATCGGCGAGCCGCTCTATCTCGACGTCAAGGTCGCCCTGGCCGACCGCCCGGTCAAGGTCATCGGCGGCCGCTACGGCCTGTCCTCCAAGGAGTTCACGCCGGCCCAGGTCAAGGCCGTCTACGATCACCTCGACGGCGCGGCCTTCCACGGCTTCACGGTCGGCATCACCGACGACGTCGGCCACAAGTCCATCCCCGTCGGCCCGATCCTCGACACCGAGCTCCCGGGCACCGTGCGCTGCAAGTTCTTCGGCTACGGCTCGGACGGCACGGTCGGCGCCAACAAGAACTCCATCAAGATCATCTCCGACCACACGGACATGTACGGCCAGGGCTACTTCCAGTACGACTCCAAGAAGTCGGGCGGGGTGACCATCTCGCACCTGCGCTTCGGCAAGCACCCCATCCAGTCCCAGTACTTCCTGAACACGGTCGACTTCGTCGCCCTGCACAAGCCCTCCTACATCGGGCGCCTCGACATCCTCGAGGGCATCCGCGAGGGAGGCACCTTCCTCATCAACTGCGACTGGGCGGCGGCCGAGGTCTTCGGGCACCTGACCGAGGACATGCAGCGGACGATCATCGACAAGAAGGTCAAGGTCTACGCCATCGACGCCTACAAGATCGCCGCCGAGCTGGGCCTCGGGATCCGCATCAACTCCATCATGCAGGCCGGCTTCTTCAAGCTCTCCGGCGTCCTGCCCGAGGCCGAGGCCATCGGCTACATGAAGAAGGCCGTCGAAAAGACCTACGGGCGCAAGGGCCAGGAAGTCGTCAAGATGAACTGGGACGCCATCGACCGCGGCGCCCAGGCCCTCGAGGCCGTGCCCGTCCCGGCCCGGATCACCCAGTCGGCCCCGGTCATCCAGATCGTCCCCCCCGACGCCTCCGCCTACGCCCGGAACGTCATCGAGCCGGTGACGCGTTTCAAGGGCGACCTCCTGCCGGTCTCCCAGATGCCGCTCGACGGGGCCGTCCCGACCAACACGGCCCGCCTCGAAAAGCGCGGCATCGCCACCGAGAGCCCGAAGTGGATCCCCGAGAACTGCATCCAGTGCAACCAGTGCAACTTTGTCTGCCCCCACGCCACGATCCGGGCCAAGCAGATCGATCCCAAGGACCTGGCCGGCGCGCCGGACGGGTTCACGACCATCAAGTCCAACACCAAGAACGACCGCGGCCTGCTCTACCGCGAGCAGGTCTACATCGAGGACTGCGTCGGCTGCGGCTCCTGCGCCCAGGTCTGCCCGGCCAAGACCAAGGCCCTGGTCATGACCCCCATCGCCGAGCTGCGGGCGGCCGGCGAGGCGGCCAAGGCCGAATTCTTCGACAAGCTGCCCGACAACGTCCTCGACGGCGTCAAGCCCGACACCCTCAAGGGCAGCCAGTTCCTGCGGCCCCTGTTCGAGTTCAGCGGCGCCTGCGCCGGCTGCGGCGAGACGCCCTACGTCAAACTGGCCTCCCAGCTCTACGGCGAGCGCATGATCATCGCCAACGCCACGGGCTGCTCCTCGATCTACGGCGGCACCTTCCCGACCTGCCCTTACGCCCAGACGGTCGAGGGCAAGGGGCCCGCCTGGGGCAACTCCCTGTTCGAGGACAACGCCGAGTACGGCTTCGGCATGCGCCTGGCCGTCGACGCCAACCGGCGCCTCCTGCTGGCCTCCATCGAGGGCGCGCTGGCCGCCGGGACGACCCCGGCTCTGACGGACGCCCTGGTCAAGATGAAGGGCGCCTGGACCGACGTCGGCGCGGAGGCCAAGGCCGCGGCCAAGGCCGTCGTGGCCGCCCTGCCGGCGGCGCTCAAGTCGGCCAACGGGGCCAAGGCTCCCCTGGCCAAGATCGCCGAGCTCAAGGACTTCCTGGTCGAGAAGAGCGTCTGGTGCATCGGCGGCGACGGCTGGGCCTACGACATCGGCTACGGCGGCCTCGACCACGTCCTGGCCATGAACCGCAACGTCAACGTCCTCGTCCTCGACACCGAGGTCTATTCCAACACCGGCGGCCAGGCCTCCAAGGCGACGCCGACCGGCTCGGTGGCCAAGTTCGCCGCCTCGGGCAAGAAGACCTCCAAGAAGGACCTCGGCCGAATGGCCATGAGCTACGGCTACATCTACGTCGCTTCGGTGGCCATGGGCGCCAACATGAACCAGTGCCTCCGGGCCTTCCTCGAAGCCGAGGCCTATCCGGGCCCCTCGCTCATCATCGCCTATTCGCCCTGCATCAACCACGGCATCGACATGAGCAAGTCCCAGGCCGAGCAGAAGCTGGCCGTGGACACGGGCTACTGGATCAACTACCGCTTCAATCCTCTCCTGGCCAAGGAAGGCAAGAACCCGCTCCAGCTCGACTCCAAGGAGCCCAAGCTCGAGTACGAGGCCTTCCTCAAGAACGAGACCCGCTACAAGACGCTCGTCCAGCAGTACCCCGACATCGCCAAGGAGCTCTTCGCCCGGGCCGCCGAGGAGTCCCGCAAGCGGTTCGAATCCTACAGGAAGATGGCCGAATAGCCCTCTTCGCCCTAACGTTCGAAGGCCCCGGAAGGACCTCCTTCCGGGGCCTTTTTTTTGGCGCCGTTCGGATTGACAGGCGGCGGGGGAGGGGGCTATAACCGGGACAGAGACCTGGAAAGGAGCTTGCTATGAGCCAACGTTCGCGGATCGTCGTCGCCGCCATCGCCTTGGCCGCGTTGACGGCCCTGACATCCTGCGCGGCCCTGACCGACATGGCCTCGGTCATCGCCTCGCTGAAGAAGCTGCAGTTCAAGGTCGACGGCGTCAGGGACTTCAAGCTGCTGGGCATCGACCTCGGCGGCAAGGCGGCCCTGTCCGATTTCACCGCCGGGGACGCCCTGAAGGCCGTCCAGGCCTACCGCTCGAGGAAGCTCCCCGTCGAGTTCGTCGTCGACATCCTGGCCGTCAATCCCAACGACGGCACGGGCGGCTCCCGCCGCTCGGCGAGCACGCTGACGGGACTCGAATGCCGCCTGCTCATCGACGGCAAGCCGACGGTCACGGGGAACATCGACCGGCCGTTCGAGATCCCCGGAACGGGGCAGGAATCGGCCGTTCCCCTGCGGCTGAGCCTCGACCTGCTCGAATTCTTCGGCGACCGGCGCTACGAGGACCTCCTCGGATTGGCCCTGGCCCTGGGCGGGCGGGAACGCTCGGCGGCCAAGATCGCCCTCGACGCCCAGCCGACCGTCTCGACCCCCTTCGGCCCCATCACGTATCCCGACCGCATCACCATCGTCAGCACGGAATTCCGCTGAGGCCGGGGCTCAGAAGATCCGGTAGCGGCCCTCGGACATGAGGGTCTCCTCGGCGCCGCCCGGATAGCGGAGGACGACCGAGAAGACCGCGACGCGGGGCTGGGTCGCCGGGATGTAGATGCGGTCGAGATGGACGACCTCCTCGGGCCGGGAGAAGGCCGAAGGCCCGACCAGGCCCCCGAAGTGGTCGCTGCGTCCGAAGGCGACATGGAGGCCGAGCTTCTCGTCGAGCAGGATCTCGCCCATCGGCTCGAGGCCGAAATCGCCCAGGACGCCGAAGCCGAGCTCGGCCATGTTCCCGTAGGCCGGCTCCCGGCGCAGCCGGGCGGCCTCGTCGTTCCAGGCCGGGCCCAGGGTCGCCGCGGGGCGCACGGCCACGGCCCGGTTGGCCTCGACGGCGAAGACCAGGACCTCGCCGGAAATCTCGACGGGCAGCTCCCCGCGGGTCCGGCTGGCCTCGCCCCGTTCGCCTTCGTAGGGGACGATGTAGGCCTCGCCGCTGGGCAGGTTCCCGGCCGTCCCTTTCCTGGGGAAGCGGCCCGAGCTCTCGTGGGCCGCCCGGAAGCGGAGGTCGAACAGCATCCTGTGGGGCTCGAGGCCGTCCTTGACGAACTCGATCTCGGCCTCCTCGGCCCGGTCCAGGCGCTCCTTGATCAGGCCCACCCGCCGGCCGACCTCCCCGTAGTCCACGCGCAGGGCGGGGACCATCTTCTCGGAGAACCCGGGCATGGTGGCCGCCCGGAGGCCGTGGCGGGCGGCCGCGTTCTTGAGCGGGGCCGTCGTCGAGTACTCGGTCGGGGCCAGGAACAGGGGCACGTCCCGGAAGAGGGACTCGAAGGGGGTCCGGATCCCGGACGCAGGCAGGCCGGAGGCCTCGGCCGGCAGCCGGCCGCCGACGACGTAGGCCTCGGCGGGGAGGTCGGCGTTGTTCGAGCCGACGTCGGGGTAGGCCACGAGGTGGACCTCGTCGAGCGGGATCGCGGCCGCCCCGGCGCGCAGCCGCCGGGCCCAGTCCTCGGCCATGGCCCGGCGGGCCGCCCAATCGGGATTGTCGCGGGCGGCGTCGCGGGGGACGTCGACGAGCACGGCCAAGCCCCGGTCCTCGGGATAGCCGGGGAAGACGGAGCGGACGAGGTCGGCCAGTTCCTTTTCGGCGAGTGGGGCCACGGTCACTTCCTTTCCGCGGGCCCGGCGGGCCCGACGACGATGCGGATCGCCCTCTCGGGGGCCAGAACGGACTTGATATAGGCGTCGACGGCCTCGCCGGACACCGCGTCGAGTGCGCCCTCCAGGCCGGCGACGTGCCCGAAGCCCAGGCCGAGGACCTCGAAGCCGGCCAGCAGCCGGACCCGGGCGGCCTTGCCTTCGACGGCGCGCAGATGGCCGGCAGCCGCCATGGCCTTGGCGGCCTCGAGCTCGCCGGCCGGAAGGCCGTCGGTCCGGAGCCGTTCGAGCACACCGTCGAGGGCCTCCTCGGCCCGTCCGGCCTTGTCCGCGGACGTCTCGAGGAAGACCTCCAGGACGCCGCCGCCCCGAGTCCAGGTCAGGCGCGAGTCGACCGTGTAGGCCAGCCTCTCCTCGGCCCTCAAGCGCCATAACCGCGAGCCCGGCCCGCGGCCGATCGCGGTCTCGAGCAGGGCCCCGAGGGCATGATCCCGGACGGACGGGGCCGGCAGGGGGAAGGCCCGGCCGATGAAGGCCCGTTCCGTGTCTCGGTTCAGGCGGATGTCCCGGTCCGCGGGCGGTTCGGGGGCCGCGGCCGCGAGGGCCGCCGGCGCGGCGGCGGGGAAACCCGAAAAGCTCTTTTCGAGCAAGCCGCGGACCGTCCCCGGATCGAGGTCCGAAACGGCCACGAAGAAAACGGAGGAGCGGACGAATCGGCTCCGGTAGAAAGCCTGGACATCCTTGCGGTCGACGGCCTTCAGACTTTCTTCGGTCCCGTAGAGGGCCGAACCCACACCGACCCCGCCGAAGAAACCGGCCAGCACGGCGGCGTGGGCGGCCGAGGCCGGATCGTCCGCTTCCTCCCGGGCGTAGAGGGACAGGAGTTCCTTGGCCCGGGCCACGCGCAGGCCGGAGAGCAGGGGAGAGGTCACGATCCTGCCGGTGACCTTCAGGGCCGCCTCGAGGTTCTCGGACAGGCACTCGACGACGACGGCCGAGAAGTCCTCGGCGCAGACGAAGCTCGTCCGGGTCGCTTGGGCCATGAGGTCCCGGACCTTTTCCTCGTCGGGGATCTCCAGGGACAGCCGGGTCGTCAGCGTGGCCAGGCCGTCTTGGCCGCGGGGCACGGCGGCCCGTCCGCCCGGGGCGACCAGGGCGACGACCGTCACCGCGGAGGCGGCGTCCCGCTGGAAGACGAGGGGGATGCCCGACGCCAGGACGGTCCTCTCGGGCGGGACGGCGCCCGCGGCGGCACGGAGCCCCAGGCCGAGCCCCAGGAAGAGGAGCGCGGCCCGCCGGCCGGTCCGGAGGCTCATTTCGGGCCTCCCCGGCGCGGGGCCACCGTGACCACGACGTGGTCGGCCCGGCCGAAATACCTGGCCGCCGTCCGCCGCAGGTCGCCCGAGCCGATGCGGCCGATCTCGTCGAGGTAGCGGCCGGGTTTCTCGCGCGTGTTGAGCAGCATGTGCCGGACGAAGGACCCGGCCAGCTGCAGGCCCGATTCCTCGGCCTGGCCCGAGGAGAAGCGGATCTGGTTCTTGGCGCTTTCCAGAAAGTCGAAGGCGGCCATCTCGGCCACGGGGTCGAGGAAGTCCTTCTTGGAGTAGTTCTCGCTGCCCGCCCGCTTGAGGACGGACAAGGCCGTGCGCTCGACCGCGGCCAGGTCCGAGGGGACGGCCTTGACGGCGACGACGGCGGCCCCCCCGTACCGGAACTCCAGGTAGGACATGGAGACCCGCTGGACGGTATCGCGTTCGCTCCGCAGCCGGGCGGACAGGAGGGGATTGATGCCCCGGCCCAGGGCTTCGACCAGGACGCGCATGGCGTACCGGTCGGGGTGGTTGTAGTCCGGCGCGGGGAAGGCCAGATAGAGCGTGCCCTCCGTGACGTCCTTCTCGAGCCGGACCACGGAGTCCTTCCCGAGCGGCACGGCCATGGGCAGGGCGGCCGCGGCGTGGCCGGCCCGCGGCAGATCCCCGAAGACCTCACGGACCAGGCGCTCCATCTCGCCCGTCTCGAAATCGCCGACGACGGCCATGGCCGCGTTGTCGGCCGTGAAGAACCGGCGGTGGAAGGCCAGGAGCCCCTCGGCCGTGGCCGCGGCGATGACCCCGCGGTCGCCGTAGACCGAGCGGCCGTAGGGGTGGCCGCGGAAGATCTCACGGAGGACCCGGTCCGCGGCCGCGCGGTCCGGATCGTCCTCCATCTCGCCGAGCTCCTCCAGGACGACCTCCTTCTCGGCCTCGAGCTCCCGCGGGTCGAGGTCGAACCCGAACAGGATGTCCTTCTGGGAGCGGAGGGCGAAACCGGCGTGCGCGGAAGGGAGGGAGATCTCGAAGACGGCCAGGTCCTGGCCGGTCGAGCCGTTGAAATAGGCGCCGTGGCGCCTGAGGCCGGCACGGTCGCCGGAACCGCGGAAGAGGATGGCGTGCTCGAGCAGATGGACGAAGCCGTTGGTCTCGCCGGTCTCGTTCTTGGAGCCGAGGTCGAAGCCCGTGACGACGTGGACCAGGGGCAGGTCGCGCTTCTCGTACAGGAAGACCCGCAGGCCGTTCTCGAGGACGACGTAACGGCCGGGGTCGAGGGCGCCGGCGAGCGGCGGGGCCGGCAGGGCCAGGAAGGCCGGGAAGAGTCCCGCGGCGAGTATCCATCGGGAGAACCGCGTCATGACTCCGTTTCCCTCTCCGAGCCTTCAGCAAATCCCGTGCCAGTCTAACACAAGGCGAAGGCCCGCTCCAACCCGTAAAGGCCCTTTACGTCGCCAGGCCGTCCGTTCCGGCTTCTGGGAGAGGCGGGACCGCGCGGTTTGGCCGCCGGACGGGATGTATGCTAGAATCGTCCCGGAGGGCAGAAGTCCCATGAGACCCGAGAGGAAGGCCCGCATCCTGGTTATCGACGACGAGGAGGGCATCCGCAAGTCGCTCAAGATGATCCTCGAGTACGAGGGCTACGAGTTCTTCGAGGCCGCGACCGGCGAAGACGGGCTGGAGACGCTCCGGGACACGGTCGGCATCGACCTCGTCCTGCTCGATATCAAGATGCCCGGCCGCAGCGGCCTCGAGGTCCTGGCCGAGCTCAAGGAGCGGCCCTTCGTCCCCGAGGTCATCATGATCTCGGGCCAGGGCACCATCCAGGCCGCCGTCGAAGCCACCAAGCTCGGGGCCTTCGATTTCCTGGAGAAGCCCCTGCACCGGGAGCGGGTCCTCATCAGCATCCGCAACGCCCTCAAGCAGACCCGCCTCGACCGGGAGAACCAGGACCTCAAGAAGAAGGCCGAAAAGCGCTACGAGATCGTCGGGCGCCATCCGCTCGTCCAGAACCTGTGGAAGGAGATCCTCAAGATCGCCCCGACCAATGCCACGGTCCTCATCCACGGCGAGAGCGGCACCGGCAAGGAGCTCATCGCCCGCTCCATCCACGCCCACAGCCTGCGGGCCCGGGAGACCTTCGTCCAGGTCAACTGCGCGGCCATCCCCGAGGAGCTCATCGAGTCCGAGCTCTTCGGCCACGAGAAGGGCTCCTTCACGGGGGCCACGGAGAAGAAGACGGGCAAGTTCGAGCAGGCCGACGGCGGCACGATCTTCCTCGACGAGATCGGGGACATGAGCCTGCGGACGCAGTCCAAGGTCCTGCGGGTCCTCGAAGAGGGCGAGGTCCAGAAGGTCGGCTCGAGCAAGATCGCCAAGGTCGACGTCCGGGTCATCGCCGCCACCAACAAGGACCTGCGCAAGGAAATGGGGGAGGGGCGGTTCCGGGAGGACCTCTATTTCCGGCTCAACGTCGTCCCCCTGCGGTCGCCCGCCCTGCGCGAGCGGGCCGAGGACATCCCCCTGCTCGTCGAATACTTCTCGCGGACCTTCGCCGAGGAGAACAACTTCCGCCCCCGGAAGTTCTCGACCGAAGCCCTCGAGGTCCTGAAGCGGTATCCTTGGAAGGGCAACGTCCGAGAGCTGCGCAACGTCGTCGAGCGGCTCATGATCATGACCGACCGCGACACCATCGAGGTCAAGGACCTGCCGGAGCCCCTCCGCGAGAGGACCGAGGCCGCCCTGCCCGACGCGGGCGGCGTCAAGACCCTGCGCGAGTTCCGCGACCTGGCCGAGAGGGATTTCCTGCTGGCCAAGCTCGAGGCCAACGGCTGGAACATCTCCCAGACGGCCCGGGAGATCGACACGCCGCGGTCGAACCTCTATAAAAAACTCGAGCAATACGGTATAAAGGTAACGGCCGGAGCGGGCGAGACGGTCGCCTCTCCTTCCCGCGAGGGGGGAGAGGAGGAAAGTCCGGACTCCGAAGGGCAGGATGGTCGCTAACCGCGACTCCGGGCGACCGGGGGAAAGTGCCACAGAAAAGACACCGCCCTCCGGGGAGCGCGAGCTCTCCGGGGAGCAAGGGTGAAAAGGCGAGGTAAGAGCTCACCGCCCCGGCGGCGACGCCGGGGGCAGGGCAAACCCCATCCGGAGCAAGGCCAAACGAGCCCCATTTTGGGATGGCCCGTCCCAGGGGGCGGGTCGGCCGCTGGACCCCGGGAGCGATCCCGGGGCTAGACAAATGACCGTCACCCGCGCGAGCGGGGACAGGATCCGGCTTACGACCCGCTCCGGCCGTTCTATTCAAAGGGCTGCGAAGGAGGGAGAAGGATGCTGATCTGGATAGAGTTCCTGACCATCACAGGGCTGATCCTCTTCTCGGGGAATCGCCTCAGCCGATACGGTGACATCATCGCCGAGAAGACCGGATTGAGCCGGCTCTGGCTGGGGATGGTCCTCATGGCCGCCGTCACGTCGCTGCCGGAGCTGGCTACAGGGCTGAGCTCCGTCCTCGTGGCCGGGCTGCCCGACATCGCCGCCGGGGACATCCTGGGGAGCTGCGTCTTCAACCTGGCCATCCTCAGTATCATCGACGCCCTGTCGAAGAAGAAGCCGCTGTACTCGCTAGCCCACCAGGGCAACCTCCTTACAGCCGGCATGTTCATGCCTCTCATCAGCGCGGTCGGCCTCAGCCTCTTCCTAGGCGGCCGCGTGCCTGCCCTGGGCTGGTTTGGGCTCACCACCCCCCTTATCCTCGCCGGATACCTCGGTGCTATGGCCCTGGCCTTCAGGTACGAGAAACGCGGCTCCCCCGCGGCGGGAATCCACGAATGCCCCGCCGACATGTACAAAGAGATCCCGTTGAAGAAAGCGGTCGTTGGCTATGTCTTCAACGCGGCGGTGGTCGTCGGATCCGCCATCTTCCTGCCCCGGATCGCGGAAGGGCTGGCTGAGATGACCGGCCTCGGGCGGACCTTCGTCGGGACGATCTTCATCGCCCTGTCGACCTCCCTGCCCGAGCTCACGGTGACCATCTCCAGCTTCCGCCTGGGGGCTGTGGACATGGCGGTGGGCAACCTCTTCGGCAGCAACCTGTTCAATCTGGCCATTCTGGCCCTCGACGATCTTTTCTACGTCCGCGGTCCGCTCCTCGGCGACGTCGAGCCTCAGCACCTCATTAGCGTCTTCGCCATCATGGCCATGAACGGCCTGGCTGCCGCCGGGCTGATCTATCGTTCGGAGAGTAAGCGCTTCCTGATGGCCTGGGAGTCGTGGGCCATCGCAGCGGTCTTCGTCCTCAACCTCTTCCTGCTCTACGCCTTGCACTAAATCTTGATAACGGGAGGCCCTGGCATGCTGCTCTGGCTCGAATTCCTGGGCCTCACCGCGGCCATCCTCTTTTCCGGCCGGCGGCTGACCCGGTATGGGGACATCATCTCCGAGAGGACCGGAATCAGTCGGCTCTGGCTGGGCACGGCCCTCATGGCCGGGGTGACTTCGCTCCCCGAGCTGGCCACGGGGCTGAGCGCGGTGGCGTCGAACCTGCCCGACATCGCCGCCGGGAACATCCTCGGCAGCTGCGCTTTCAACGTTCTCATCCTGGGCCTGCTCGACGCCCTGTCGCGCAAGGTCCCTCTGTCCTCGCGCGTCAACCAGGCCAACATCCTGTCCGCCGGCCTGTCGGTCCTGTTCCTCGGGGGCGTCGCCCTGGGGCTGTTCCTCGGTCCGCTGCTGCCCGCCCTCGGCTGGGTCGGCTGGTACACGCCGGTCATCGTCGCCGGGTATTTCGCGGCCATGAGGACGACCTTCAAGTTCGAAAAGCGCCGGGCCGCGGCGGCGGCCGACGACATGGAGAGAGAGGCGTCCGCGATGACCCTCCGACAGGCCGTCCTCCGCTACGCCTTCCACGCGGCGGTCGTCGTCGGCGCGGCCGTCTTCCTGCCCGCTCTGGCCGAGCGCCTGGCCGAGATGACCGGGCTCGGCCAGACCTTCGTCGGGAGCATCTTCGTGGCCGTGGCCACGTCGCTGCCCGAGGTCACCGTCTCCGTCGCCGCCCTGCGGATCGGGGCCGTGGACATGGCCGTCGGCAACATCTTCGGCAGCAACCTGTTCAACATGCTCATCCTGGCTATCCAGGACATCTTCTATTTCAAGGGCCCGATGCTGTCCTTTGTCTCGAGCGCGCAGATGGTCCCGGCCATCGCGGCCATGGCCATGACCGGCCTGGCCATCGCCGGGCTCATCTACAACTCCGAGAAGAAGCGCTTCCTGTGGGCCTGGGACTCCTTCGGGGTCATCCTGGTCTACGCCGTCAACCTCGTCCTGCTCTACGCCCTGCGCTGAAGGGAGGTCCGCCGATGGCCCGCTTTGCCTGGTGGAAAGACGCTTCGCCGGAGGCCCGCACGGCCCTGGTGGCCGCCTCGTTCGGCTGGATGCTGGACGCTTTCGACGTCATGCTCTACGCCATGGTCCTGGCGGCCCTCATGGCCGACCTCGGCCTGGCCAAGGGCACGGCCGGACTGCTCAGCTCTCTGACGCTGGCCGCATCGGCCGTCGGCGGGCTCGTCTTCGGCGTCGTCGCCGACCGCTTCGGCCGCCGCAAGGCGCTGATGGCCAGCATCCTCATCTACTCCGTATTCACCGCGGCCTGCGGGCTGGCCACGGGCGTCGTTATGCTGGCCGTCTTCCGGATCTGCCTCGGCCTGGGCATGGGCGGGGAGTGGGCCAGCGGCGCGGCGCTCGTCTCCGAGACCTGGCCGGCCGCGCACCGGGGCAAGGCCCTGGGCATCGTCCAGAGCTCCTGGGCCGTGGGCTACGCCGCCGCGGCCGCGGTCGCCGCGCTCGTCCTGCCCGTCTGGGGCTGGCGGGGAGTGTTCTTCGTCGGCGTCATACCGGCCTTTTTCACCCTCTGGATCCAGAGGCGGGTCGAAGAGCCCGAGATCTGGAGAGCCTCCCGTTCGTCGGCGCCTCCCGTCCGGACGGGTTTCGGCGAGATCTTCGGACGCCGGCGCCTCCGCCTGACCCTTCTCATCACCCTCATGAACGCCTGCACGATGTTCGGCTGGTGGGGCTTCAATCTCTGGCTGCCGGCCTACCTGTCCATGCCGGCCGATCAGGGCGGCATGGGCTTTTCGCCGCGGACGATGTCGGGCCTGGTCATCTTCATGCAGGCCGGCATGTGGCTGGGCTACATCTCGTTCGGCTTCATCAGCGACCGCTTCGGCCGGAAAAGGTCCTATATCGGATTCCTCGGGGCGGCCGCCGCTTTCCTGCTCCTCTACGCCCGGGCCCGCTCGCCGTTCGTCCTTCTCCTTCTCGGGCCCTTCGTCGCCTTCTTCGGCACGGGCTATTTCACGGGCTTCGGGGCCCTGACCGCCGAGATCTACCCGACCGCCGTCCGGGCCACCGCCCAGGGCATCACCTACAACACGGGGAGGATCGTCAGCGCGGCGGCGCCGTTCGTCGTCGGCTCGCTGGCCCAGTCGAAGGGGTTCGGGTTCTCGTTCTCCCTGATCGCGGCGGCCTTCCTGGCCGCGGCCCTGCTCTGGGCGGGCATCCCGGAGACGAAGGGGCGGGCTCTCGCCTGAAGGCGGCAGGCCGGATCGCCGGACTCAGAACGGGGCCGGAAAAGCGCCCCGGATGAGGACGAGGAGATTGCCCGGCCAAAGGCCCAGCTGCAGGACGCCGAAGAGGCACAGGAACAGGACCAGGGCCAGCGCCGGATCGTTCCTTTCCCCCGCTGCGGGATCTCCGCCCTCCTCCATGTACAGGGCCACGACCACCCGGAGATAGAAGGCCGCGGAGACGAGGCTGGCCAGGACCGCGGCCACGGCCAGGGCGACGCGACCTTCCCGGACGGCGGCCCCGAAGACGGTGAACTTGGCCAGGAAGCCCGCCGTCGGCGGGAACCCGGCCAGCGAGAGCAGGAACACGGTGAGCCCCGCCGCGAGCCAGGGCGCCCGCCGGCCCAGGCCGGCCAGATCGGCGATCGCCACGGGCTCTCCGTCGGGGCTGGCCGCGAGGGCCAGGACGCCGAAGGCGCCGGTGTTCATGAAGAGGTAAGCGGCGAGATAGAAGACCAGGCCCGCGGCGTCGCGGGCGACGACGGCGACGAGCAGGAAGCCCGAGTGGGCGATCGAGGAATAGGCCAGCATTCGCTTGAAGCTCTTTTGCCCCAGGGCGCCCAGTGCGCCCGCGAACATGGTCAGGACGGCGGCGGCGCTGAGAACGTCGGAGAACAGGGGAGAGCCGGCCGCGGGCCCGAGCCGGGGGAGGGTGACCCGGAGGGCGACGGCCAGGCCGGCCGCCTTGGGGACCAGGGTCAGGAAGGCCGCGACCGGGGTCGGGGCGCCCTCGTAGACATCAGGGGCCCACATGTGGAAGGGGGCCACTGCGGCCTTGAAGAAGAGCGCCGTCAGGACGAGGGCCGTGCCCAGAGCGGCCGCCGGGGCGCCCGCGGTCAGAACGAGTCCGCCCGTCGAGCCGTACACGAAAGCCAGGCCGAAGACGAAGAAGGCCCCGGCGAAGCTGCCCATCAGGAAATACTTGGCCGCGGCCTCGGCCGAGGCCCGCTCGGCCCGCTGGAGCCCCGTCAGGGCGTACGAGGCCACGGACAGGATCTCGAGACCGAGGAAGACGACCAGGCCGTCGGTCGACGAGACCATGACCGCGGCCCCGGCCGCGGCCAGGAGGACCAGACCCGCGAAGGGGCCCGGCTCGAGGCCGCGGAGGAGGGCGTAGTCGAGGCCCATCAGAAGGACGGCCGCCCCGGCCAGGACGAAAACGACCGTGAGAGAAAGGGCCAACTCGTCGGCCTGGAGCCGGCCGCCGAAATAGGACCAGCCCCTGCCCCAGGCCCGGACGGCGCAGAAGGCGGCCGCGGCCAGGAAGACGAAGGCGGCCGCGGCCAGGGCCTTCGAGCGCCGGCGCCCGAGGAAGGCCTCGAGCAGGAGGACGGCCAGGGCGCCGGCGACGAGGGCCAGCGGGGAGCCGAGGGCCTTGATCGTCTCCATCCTAGCGCTCCGGCCTCGCCGCGAGGGGCGCCGGCGCAGCTGGGGCCGCCGTCTGGGCGGACTCGATGTAACGGGTCACGGCGCCGTCCGTCTTCCTCAGAAGGACGCCGGGGAAGAGGCCCAGGAAGACCATCAGCAGAACGACCGGGACGAGGACGAGAAGTTCGCGCCTGTCGAGGTCCCGGAGGGAGGCCCCGGCCGGGGTTTTGAGCGGGCCGTGCATGACCCGGCGATAGAGCCAGAGGAGGTACACGGCGCCCAGGACGACCGTCGAGAGTCCCACCACGGCCAGGGTCGGGCGGGCGCCGAAGACGCCGAAGAAGCACAGGAACTCGCCGACGAAGCCGCTCAGCCCGGGCAGGCCGGCCGAGGACAGCATGGCCAGGAGGAACAGGCCGGCGAAGACGGGCATGCGGGCCGCCGTACCGCCGTGGTCGGCGATGAGCCGGGTGTGGGTCCGCTCGTAGAGGATGCCGACGCACAGGAACAGCGCCCCCGTGCTCAGGCCGTGGCCGACCATCTGGAAGAGGGCTCCCTGAGCGGCCTCGGCGTTCAGCGCGAACACGGCCAGCATGACGAGGCCCATGTGGCTGACGCTCGAATAGGCCACCAGGGCTTTCATGTCCTTCTGGACGAGGGCCATCAAGCCGCCGTAGACGACGCCGACGACGGCCAGGACGGACAGGGCCGGGGCGAAGGCGGCGGCCGCCGCGGGGAAGAGCGGCAGGCCCAGCCGCAGGAAACCGTAGGCGCCCATCTTGAGGAGAACCGCGGCCAGCAGGACCGACCCGGCCGTCGGGGCCTCGGTATGGGCGTCGGGGAGCCAGGTGTGGAGAGGGACGAGCGGGACCTTGATGGCGAAAGCCAACCCGAAGGCCAGGAAGTGCCAGGTCTGGGTCCCGGCCGGGAGCGACAGGGAAGCCAGGTCGGCGATGGCCATGGAGTAGCCGCCCGTGGCCCGGTGATAGGCCGCTTGGAGGACCAGGATGCCGACCAGCATCAGGAGGCTGCCGAACATGGTCACCAGGACGAACTTCATCGTCGCGTAGAGGCGCCGCCGGCCGCCCCAGATGCCGATGAGGAAATACATCGGGACGAGCATGGCCTCCCAGAAGACGTAAAAGAGGAACAGGTCCATGGCCACGAAGACCCCGATCATGCCCGTCTCGAGAAGGAGCATGAAGATCGAGAACTCCTTGACCCGGTCGTGGATGGCCCGCCATGAGGAGAGCAAGGCGACGGGGGTCAGGAAGGCCGCCAACAGGACCAGCAACAGGCTGAGGCCGTCGACGCCGACACGGTAGTCGACGCCGCGGCCGAGCCAGGCGGCCCGTTCCGCGAACTCGGCCAGGCCCGAAGCGCCGTCGAAGCGGGCGAACAGGACCAGCGACAAACCGAAGGTCAGGAGCGACACGGCCAGCGCGGCGCCGCGGACGGCCCGCTCCCGTTCGCGCGGGACGAAGACCAGCGCGGCCGCCCCGGCCAAGGGCAGGAAGGTGATCAGGCTGACCAGGGGAAGGCTCATGTCAGGAGCACTCCCAGGAAGACGACCACCCCGATGAGGAAGGCCAGGGCGTAGTCGCGGACGAGGCCGCTCTGTAGGACGTTCAGGCCCCGGCCGGCGGCCCTGACCGCCGCGGCGGAGCCGTCGAGGGCGCCGTCGACGACCTTGAGGTCGAAGCCGGAGTGCACCGCCGCGGCGCCCCGGACGAGGGGCCGGACGAGGAGCGCGTCGTAGGTCTCGTCGACGCGGTACTTGTTGAGGAGCAATCGGTAGAGACCCGGGAAGCGGTAGGCCAGGCGCGGCGGGATATCGGGATCGCGGCGATAGAGGACGAAGGCCACGAAGATGCCGAACAGGGCCGCCGCCGTCGCCGCCAGGGCCAGGACGGCTTCCGTGGCCAGGGACAGGTGGTGCGCCGGCGGGACCAGGACGGGCTCGAGGAAGCGGCCGAATCGGTCCGCCCGCTCGCCGAAAAAGACCGGCAGGCCGATATATCCGGCCGCGACCGACAGGACGGCCAGGACGACGAGCGGTACCGTCATCGACGGCGGTGATTCGTGGATGTGCGCGCCTCGCTCCGGTTCGAACCGGGCTTCGCCGTAGAAAGCGAGGTAGACGAGGCGGAACATATAGAACGCCGTCAGCACGGCGCCCAATAGGCCCAATCCGTAGAGGACGTGGTGGCCGCCGGCGAAGGCGGCCGTCAGGATGGCGTCCTTGGAGAAGAAGCCGGACAGGAACGGCACCCCGGAGATGGCCAGGGCGCCGGCCAGGAAGACCGGGAAGGTCACGGGCAGGCGCCGGCGCAGGCCGCCCATCCGCCGCAGGTCCTGCTCGCCGCCGAGGACGTGGATGACGCTGCCGGCGGCCAGGAAGAGCAGGCTCTTGAAGAAGGCGTGGGTGACGAGGTGGAACATCCCGGCGGCGGTGGCGCCGACGCCGCAGCCGAGGAACATATAGCCGATCTGGGAGACCGTCGAATAGGCCAGGACCCTTTTGATGTCGTTCTGGACCAGGGCGATGGTGGCGGCGAAGACGGCCGTGCCGCCGCCGACCCAGGCCACCACTGTCGCCGCCGGGACCGATGCCGCGAACAGGCCGCCGAGCCGGCAGACGAGGTAGACGCCGGCCGTGACCATGGTCGCGGCGTGGATGAGGGCGCTGACCGGAGTCGGGCCCTCCATGGCGTCTGGCAGCCAGACGTAGAGCGGGACCTGGGCGGATTTCCCCGTGGCCCCGGCGAAGAGCAGGACCGCCACGGCCGTGGCCAGGCCCGGGGCCAGGAGACCGGAGGCCGCGGCGGCGTTGATCTCGGCGAACTCGGCGCTGCCGAGACGGACGAGCAGGAACAGGACCCCGGCCAGGAAGGCCGCGTCGCCGATGCGGTTGACGACGAAGGCCTTCATGCCCGCCTTGGCCGCCGCCGTCCGCTCGAACCAGTAACCGATCAGGAGGTACGAGCAGAGGCCGACCCCTTCCCAGCCGACGAACATCAGGACCAGGCCCGAGGCCAGGACCAGGACGAGCATGAAGAAGGTGAACAGGTTGAGGAAGGCGAAGTACCGGGCGTAGCTCTTGTCCTCGGCCATATAGGCCGTCGAATAGACGTGGATGAGGAAGCCCACCCCCGTGACGACCAGGGTCATGACCGCGGCCAGCTCGTCGAAGACGAAGGACGCCGGGACGCGGAAGGCGCCTCCGGCGATCCAGGTCCCGAGCGTCTTCGTCAGGGCCGGGGCGTCCGGCCCGGCGCCGGCCAGGCGGGCGAAGCCCGCGACGGAGAGGGCGAAGGAGGCCAGGACCGCCCCGGAGGCCTGCAGGCCCACCCAGCGGCGGGGGAGCCTCCGGCCGGCGAGAAGGAGAACGAGCGCGCTCGCCCCGGGGACGAGGGGGATGAGCCAGAAGAGGTCCGCCATGTCAGCCCTTGAGGTCCTTGAGGTCGTCGGTCCGGACGGACTTCCGTTGGCGGAAGACGAGCACGATGACGGCCAATCCGACCACGGCCTCGGCCGCGGCCACGGTGATGACGAAGAGGACGACGGCCTGGCCGGCCGCGTCGCCGCGGGCCCGGGCCATGGCCAGGAAGGCCAGGTTGGCCGCGTTGAGCATGATCTCGACGGCCATGAACTGGGTCAGGAGGTCCTTCTTGACGAAGAAGGCCAGGACCCCGAGGGCGAAGAGCAGGGCCGCCAGGGCCAGGAAGGCGACGGGCGGGATCACTTCTCCTCCCGGGTGCCGGCCAAGGCCAGGGCCCCGACCAGGGCGGCCAGGATGAGCACCGAGGTCAGCTCGAGGGCGTAGAGGTGGTCGGTGAAGAGGAGCCGGCCCAGGCCGGCCAGGTCGCGGCCGGCCCCGGCCGCCGGGCCGAGGGAAGCCCCGAAGAGACGGACGAGGGCCAGGCCGGTCTCCGCGAGCAGGACCAAAGCCAGGGCGGCGACGACGGCCGTCCGGAGACGTCCGCTACGGGGCGCGGCGGGCGAGCGCAGGTCGAACATCATCAGGGCGAACAGGAACAGGACCATGATGGCCCCGGCGTAGACGAGAACCTGGACCGCGGCCGCGAAGGGGGCGTCGAGGAGGCCGAACAGGCCGCCGAGCGAGGCGAAGGCCAGCACGAGGAAGAGGGCGTTGTGGGCCGGGGCGCGGGAGACGATCATGGCCGCGACCGCACCGACACACACCAGGGAAAGCGCGGTGAATACGATCCAGGCCATGGAAACCCGCCCTATTTCTATTGGTTCCGGGAGCCAAAGTCAAGCCCGGCCGGGGCCGCTCCAGCCTTCGGGTAACAGGCTCAGACGGCGAAACGGAAATTGATGATGTCCCCGTCCCGGACGGGGTAGGACTTGCCTTCGAGCCGGAGCGTGCCGTCGGTCCGGCAGGCGGAGATATCGCCCCGGGCGATGAACTGATCGTAGGAAACGACCTCGGCCCGGATGAAGCCGCGCTCGATGTCGGAATGGATGAAGCCGGCGGCCCGGGTGGCCACCGTGCCGTCGCTGACGGTCCAGGCCTTGACCTCGTCGCTGCCGACGGTGAAGAAGGAGATCAGGCCCATCATCCTGTAGGCCGTGGCGATGAGCCGGTCGAGGGCCGAACGGGCGATGCCGAAGTCCGACCGGAAGCCGGCGGCATCGGTCTCGGAGAGCTGGCCGATCTCGCCTTCGATCTTGGCCGACAGGCCGACGGCCGCGGCCCAGGCGGAGAACGGGGCCAGGACCTCGGGCTCGCGCCGGATCTCGTCCTCGTCGAGGTTGACGACGGCGATGAGCGGTTTCTGGGTCAGGAAGCGGAAGCCGCGCAGGAGCGCCTCTTCGTCGGCCGTCAAGCCGGCCCGGCGCAGGGGCGTCTCGGACTCCAGGACGGTCCGGCATTTCTCGAGGGCGGCCAGCTCCCGGACGTCCCGGTCGCTCTTCTTGGCCGCGACCTGCTTGACCAGCTTCTCGATCCGGCTCTCGACGATGGAAAGATCGCTCAGGAGGAGCTCCGTCTCGACGGCGGCGAGGTCGCGCCGGGCGTCGACCGATTCCATGGGGTGGGGGACCGCGGGGTCCCGGAACGAACGGACCACGGCCAGGAGGGCGTCGGCCGTCCGGAGCTTGCCCAGGAACTGCTCGCTGAAGGAGGTCTTGCCCGGGCCGCCGGCCGCCAGGCCCTGAAGCTCGACGAACTCGATCGAGGCGGCCGTCTTCTTCTTGGGCTCGAACAGGGCGGCCAGCTTTTCCAGGCGGGGATCGGGGACCTTGACCACGGCGACGGGATCGGCCCCTTTGGCCGAGGCCGACTCCGTGCCCAGGCCCGTCAGGGCGGAGAACAGGGAGCTCTTGCCCGACTGCGGCAGGCCGACGATGCAGATCTTCACGCTCGTTTTCCTTCGGGGGATGGTCTCGACGAAGAAAAGAAGGACGGATTATAGCGGAATCCGCGTATCCTTTCAAGAAGCGTTGACAAGGCTGTCTGTTCTGGTATAATGACGCCGTTATCGCGGGGTAGAGCAGCCTGGTAGCTCGTCGGGCTCATAACCCGGAGGTCGCTGGTTCAAATCCAGCCCCCGCTACCAACCGATCCCAAGTTCCCCTATGATAGACGAGGCCCCGGCCTCCGTCCGTCTTAAGCCCCTCAGGATCAGTCCGTGCCGACGCCGTCCCAGCAGAACGTGCAGAGCTTCGCCTTGGGCAGGCCGATGGCCGCGATGAGGTCCTCGAGGCTTTGGTAGCGCAGCGTCGTCAGGCTCAGGGTCTGGGCGATCCAGTCGACCATGGCGTCGTACCGCGGTGTGCCGGCGCGGGCGTACTCCTCGAAGCGCTTGAACTCCGGGCCCTCGAGGGCCCCGATGGCCCGGCGCGCGGCCAGGTCGAGCTCCGAGCGCGAGCGGGAGAAATTGAGGTACTTGCAGCCGAAGGCCAAGGGCGGGCAGGCCGGCCGCATGTGGACCTCGACGGCCCCGGCGTCGTAGAGCCGCTGGATGGTGTCCTTGAGCTGGGTGCCGCGGACGATGGAGTCCTCGCAGAACAGGAGCTTGCGGCCCCGGATGATCTCGCCGATGGGGATGAGCTTCATCCGGGCCACCTGGTCGCGGACGGCCTGGTTCTGGGGCATAAAGCTGCGGGCCCAGGTCGGCGTGTACTTGACGAAGGGGCGCCGGAAGGGCACGCCGGCCGCCGCGGCGTAGCCCAGGCCGTGTCCGATGCCCGAGTCGGGGATGCCGGCCACGAGGTCGACCTTGACGTCGTCTTGGCGGGCCAGGAGCTCGCCGCACCGGTTGCGGACGGTCTCGACGTTGATGCCCTCGTAGTTGGAGGCCGGGTAGCCGTAATAGACCCACAGGAACGAGCAGATCTGGAGCCTGTCCAAAGGCCGCGCGACGGTCTCGAAGCCCTCGGCCGTGATGCGGACGATCTCCCCGGGCCCGAGGTAGCGGTCGATCTCGTAGCCGAGATTGGGGAAGGCGCAGGTCTCGAAGGAGGCCGCGCAAGCCCCGTCCTTCTTGCCCAGGACCACGGGCGTCCGGCCGTAGCGGTCGCGGGCGGCCAGGATCCCGTCCTCGGTCAGGACGAGGATCGAGCACGAGCCCTTGATCATCTCCCCGACGTGGCGGATGCCCTCCTCGAAGGTGTCCTTCTGGTCGATGATGGCCGCGACGAGCTCGGTCGGATTGATCTCGCCGCCCCGCATCTCGGCGAAATGGAGGCACTTGCCCTTGAAGGCCCGGGCCACGAGCTCGTCGATGTTCTTGACCACGCCGACAGTGGCGATGGCGTAGTTGCCGAGGTGGGAGCGGATGAGCAGGGGCTGGTCCTCGTAATCGCTGATGACCCCGATGCCGCGGCGGCCGTGGAGCTTGCCGACGTCCTCGCCGAACTTCGAGCGGAACTGGGCGTTCTCGATGTTGTGGATGTAGCGGACGATGGCCTCGCCGTTGCCGACGGCCAGGCCGCCCCGCTTGGTCCCGAGATGAGAGTGGTAGTCCGTGCCGTAGTAGAGGTCCTCGACGATATCGGCCTGGCCGGCGACCGCGAAGAATCCGCCCATGACGCCTCCTCAGCGTGTCAACGCAGGATGAAGCCGTCCCTTAGGGGATCGGCCGGATCGATCCAGAACTCAGAGACGCCCGTGACATGGGCGCTGCCCGTGACCTCCGGTACGACGGCCTCATACGGACCGCAGACCGCCGTCCGCACGGCCCGGCCGATGAAGGCCGTGCCCAGGACGCTCTCGACGATGAAGGGTTCGCCGAGCCCGATCTCGCCCTTGGCGTAGTGGAGGGCCGCCCGGGCGCTGACCCCCGTCCCGGTCGGGCTGCGGTCGACCTCGCCCTCGGCGAAGACGCAGACGTTACGGCTGTGGGCGCCGGGCGCCTGGGCCGGCCCGACGACGATCGTGCCGTAGAGGAAGCCCAGGTCGGCCTCGAGCGGGTGGCGGATGGGCAGCGCGGCCGCGACGGCCCGCTTGACCCGCATGCCCAGGTCGATGAGGGCCCGGAAGTCCTCCGGGACGAGGCGGACGCCGAGGTCCTCGGCCCGGCAGAAGGCGTAGAAAGCCCCGCCGAAGGCCACGTCGCAGGGGACGGGGCCGACGCCGGGGACTTCGGCGACATGCCCCAGGGCGTAGACGAACGAAGGGACGTTGAGGAAGGAGACGCTCTCGACGCGGCCGCCGCGCCGACGAGGCCGGGCTTCGACCAACCCGGCCGGCGTATCGAGGCGCAGGACCTCGATGTCCGGAGGGACGCCGAAGAGGCCCCGCTCGCAGACGGCCGTGGCCAGGGCGATGACGCCGTGGCCGCACATCGAGCTGTAGCCCTCGTTGTGCATGAACAGGACGCCCAGGTGGCTCCCGGGTCGGACGGGCGGCGTGACCAGGCAGCCGTACATGTCGGCGTGGCCGCGGGGCTCCCACATGAGCGCCGTCCTCAGGTGGTCGAGGTGCGCGCGCATGAAGCGGCGCTTATCGAGGATGGTCTCGCCGGGGACGTCGGGGAAGCCGCCGAGGACGATGCGCAGGGGCTCGCCGGCCGTGTGGGCCTCGAGGGTCGTGATCCTCAACGCGCCGTCCGGCGGCGGTCCGGGGAGGACGCGCGGGCTGTCCGTCATGATGCGGGCCATGATAACACCGGGCCGCGGCCGGCGCAAGGCGGTTGAACGGAGCGGGATTATCTGTTATATCAATCTTCAGTCCATCGCGAGGAGGTCGACATGTTCAACGCCGCCGTGTATGCCGAGAGACGGAAGCTCCTGAGGAAGGCCGTGGGTTCGGGCCTGATGATCTTCCTGGCCAACGAGGAAAGCCCGATGAACTACCCGGCCAACACCTATCATTACCGCCAGGACAGCTCCTTCCTGTACTTCTTCGGCCTGGCCTCGCCGGGGCTGGCGGCCATCGTCGACGCCGACGAGGGCCGCGACACCCTCTACGGCAACGACCTCGGCATCGAGGACATCATCTGGGAGGGCCAGCTGCCCAAGCTCAAGGACCGGGCCCTCGAGGCCGGCGTGCGCCGGACGGCGCCCCGGGCCGCCTTCGACGAGGCCGTCAAGACGGCCCTGGCCGCCGGACGGACCGTCCATTTCCTGCCGCCTTACCGGCACGATGCCAAGATCGCCCTCGGCGACCTCCTCGGCATCCCGATCAAGGACCTCAAGGCCAAGGCCTCGACGGCCTTCATCAAGGCCGCCGTCGACCAGCGCCTCATAAAATCCAAGGACGAGATCCGCGAGATGGAGTCGGCCGTGGCCGTCAGCCGCGAGATGTACCTGGCCGCCATGAAGCTGGCCAAGCCTGGCCGCTACGAATACCAGGTCTCCGGGGCCATGGAGGGCATCGCCCTGGCCTACGGCATGCACCTGGCCTTCCCGCCCATCGTCACCGTCAACGGCCAGATCTTCCACATGCACTCCCACGACAACGTCCTGGCCAAAGGCCGGATGCTGGTCTGCGACTGCGGCGCCGAGGCCCCCAGCGGCTACGCCTCGGACATCACCCGCTCGATCCCCGTCGGGGGCAAGTTCAACGCCCGCCAGACAGACATCTACGAGATCGTCTTGGCCGGGCAGACGACGGCCATCGCCTCCATCAAGCCGGGCGTCAACTTCAAGGACATCCACCTCCAGACGGCCCGGCTCATGGCCGCCGGCCTCAAGGACCTCGGCCTGATGAAGGGGGACACGGCCGCGGCCGTCGAGGCCGGGGCCCACGCCCTGTTCTTCCCCCACGGCCTGGGCCACAACATCGGCCTCGACGTCCACGACATGGAGGACTACGGCGAGAACCACGTCGGCTATGGCGAGAAGGTCGAGCGCAGCAAGCAGTTCGGGCTGGCCTACCTGCGGATGGCCCGGGAGCTCAAGCCGGGCCACGTCCTGACCGTCGAGCCGGGCCTCTATTTCGTCCCGGCGTTGGTCGCCCTCTGGCGCAAAGAGAAGAAGCACCGCGACTTCATCGTCTACGAGGCCATCGAGAAATGGCTCGACTTCGGCGGCGTCCGCATCGAGGACGACGTCCTGGTCACGGAGAAGGGGCGCCGGGTCCTCGGCCCGCCCATCCCCAAGACGGCGGCCGAGGTCGAAAAGGCCTGCCGGGCTTGAGGATCGCGCTCGTCCAGCAGCACGCGACCGGCGATCCGGCCGAGAACCGGGACAGGGGTCGGCGCGCCTTCCTCGAAGCGGCGCGCGGCGGGGCCAAGCTCGTCGCTTTCGCCGAGCTGGCCTTCACCCGTTTCTATCCGCAGGCGCCGGCCGGTCCAGGCATTGCGGCCCTGGCCGAGCCCGTCCCGGGACCGACGACCGAGCTGTTCGCGGCGCTGGCCAGGGAGACCGGGACGGTCGCCGTCCTCAACCTGTTCGAGCGGGACGGGGACCGGACCTACGATTCCTCGCCGGTCATCGACGCCGACGGACGCCTCCTCGGCGTCACGCGGATGGTCCACATCATGGAAGGCCCCGGCTTCCACGAGCGGGGCTATTACGCGCCCGGCGACCGGCCGAGCTTCGTCTTCGACACGGCGGCCGGCCGCGTCGGCGTGGCCATCTGCTACGACCGCCATTTCCCCGAGTACATGCGCGGCCTGAGGCTGGCCGGGGCGGAGCTCGTCGTCGTGCCCCAGGCCGGCGCGGTGGGGGAGTGGACCGAGGGGATCTTCGAGGCCGAGCTCCAGGTGGCCGCCTTCCAGAACGGCTATCACGCCGCCCTCGTCAACCGGGTCGGCCGGGAGGACGCCCTGGAATTCGCCGGCGAATCGTTCGTCGTCGATCCCGACGGACGGGTCCTGGCCCGGGCGCCGCGGGGCCAGGGCCACATCCTCTACGTCGACTGCGACCTCTCCCGCAACACGGTTTCGGCCGCGGCCCGGCACTTCCTCGGCGACCGCCGGCCCGGCGTCTACCGGTCCATGGGACTCGCCGACGAAGGTCCGGAGGGCGGCTGATGCTCCGCTGGTACGTCGTCAACACCAAGCCCAAGAAGGAGAGCCAGGTCGAGCGCCTGTTCGCGGAGGCCGGCTTCACCGTCTACTGTCCGAAGTCCGTCCATGAGAAAAGGACCGGCCCGTTCTTTCCCGGCTACGCCTTCCTGCGCTTCGAGTTCCCCGAACAGTACCAGCTCGTCAAGTTCACCCGAGGCGTCAAACGCGTCGTCGGCCGGGACGAGGGCCCGACGCCCATCCCGGACGAGGTCGTGCAGGGCATCCGGGACCGTGAGCGCGACGGCGTCATCGTCATCGAGAGGTACGGCGAGGAGCCGGGGCCGGGCGATGAGATCGAGGTCGTCGAGGGCCCCCTCAAGGGATTGCGGGGCATCTTCCGCAAGGAGACGGGGGCCAGCGAGCGGGTCATGATCCTGCTGAACTACGTCTCCTACCAGGGCCAGCTGCTCATCGAGAAAGACAAGCTGAAGAAGGCCTAGCCCGGACCGGTCGTCCTCTCTCGGTTTCGGCTTGGGGATATCCTCTAGCTCCCCGGCCCCCCGGAGAACCAGGTCGCACGGTTCCCCCCCGCTTCGCGGGTCCCCTCCTCCAGCAACGGGGATCTGCGAGGACAATCCCCTTCGCCGCCTCGAGAGGGATGCCGATGATGGGCTAGCGCTTATTCAGGGCGTCGAGGAAAGGCGGGGTCAGGCTCGAGGACGAGAAGAAGACGACGCCGTCCCCGCCCAGGCGCTTGGTGATCCTCATCTCCTCGATCATCCCCTCGGGCGTGTTCTGGTTGTGCGAGGTCCCGATGCCGATACCCGGGCAGACGAGCGTGCCGCGCTTGGCGAAAGAGACGGCTTCGCGGGCCAGCGCCTCGTAGAGCTTGACGTCGTTCGTGTAGAGCATGGGATTGAGCATGTCGACCAATCCCTCGCGGCCCCAGGCCGCCCAGTCCTGGCCGATGGCCACCCGGGCGTTGGCGGCGTCGGGGAAGACGGCCGCGCTGACCTTGACCCGGCGGCCGGTGGTCCGGAGGGCTTCCCTGAGCTCGCGGACGAAGACGGTCACCCGCTCGGTGTTCCAGCGCAGCCAGACGTTCCAGGCCGGGTTGCCCGTGTCGCGGGCCTTGACGGCGGCCATGTCGATGCCCGTGTCCTCCTTGAACAGGCGCAGGGTCTCGGCGTCGAAGCCGAAGAACGGCTCCGTCGGCTCGCATGGATAGCGGATGTAGTCGAGGTGGACCCAGTCCAGGCCGTACTTGGCGACGGCCTCGAGCATGAGGCCGATCTCGTAGGCCCGGACGGCCGGCAGGGCCGGATTGACGGCCCCGACCATCTCGCCCCGGGGGCTGCGGACGAGCCATTCGGGGTGGCGGCGGACCTCGCCGAGGAGTCCCGATTCCGGGAAGACGCAGAACCAGGGGTGGACCGTCATCTTCCGGCTCCGGGCCTCGGCCAGGAAGACCTCCAGGAAATCCCAGTTCCAGGCCGGGGCGGGGACGGCCTTCTCACTCCGGAAGAAGACGTGGCCGGAGGTGTCCTTGACCAGCATGATGAGGGTGTCGATGCCGGCCCGGGCATATGCGTCGAGCGTCGTCCGCATCTTGGCGACGGCGGCGTCCTTGTCCGGTCCGAAGAAGCCGGGATGCATCCAGACGCCGCGGACGGGCATCGCGATCGAGGTCTCGGCCGCGCCCCCGGCGCAGGCGGGGACGGCCGCCGCGGCCAGGGCCAGGGACAGGATGACGGCGACGGGGAAACGGCGTGCGTTCATCGGACATCCTCCTTCGCGGAGCGTTCAGGCCTTGCCGTAACCGCCCCCTCCGGGCGTCTCGACGCGGAGGATATCGCCCGGGCCGAGCCGGACGTTGACCTTGCCGCCGAGGGTCCGGGCCCGGCCGCGCGAGAGAAGGACGTTCCGTCCGGGCGCGCCCGGCCCGCCGCCCTGGGCGCCGTAGGGAGCGAACCGACGCCGTTCCGAGATGACCGTCAGGTCGACCGGGACGCGGAAGGCGTACTCCCGGACGATGCCCTCGCCGCCGGGGCGGGCGCCGGCCCCGCCCGAGCCCTTCCGCAGGCGGTAGGAACGGATCTCGACCGGCAGGTAGTTCTCCAGGGCCTCGATGGGCGTATTGAGGGAATTGGTCATGTGGGTGTGGACGCCGTCGAGGCCGGGGGCCGAGGCCCCGCCGCCCATGCCGCCGCCGATCGTCTCGTAATAGGCGAAGCGGCGCTTGCGGACCGGGTCGGCGCCGCCGAAGGCGACGTTGTTCATGGTCCCCTGGCTCGCGGCCGGGACGCGGTCCGGGACGGCCTTGGCCAGGGCCCCGAGCAGGACGTCGACGATGCGCTGCGAGGTCTCGACGTTGCCTCCGGCGCAGGCGGCCGGGAAGTCGGCGTTGACGATGGAGCCCTTGGGGGCGCGGATCTCGATGGGGCGCATCAGCCCCGTGTTGAACGGGATGTCCTCCTCGACGAGGCAGCGGAAGACGTAGAGCGTGGCCGAGCAGGTGATGGCGAAGTTGGCGTTGACGCCGCCCTGGGCCTGGGCCGCGGAGCCGGCGAAGTCGACCACGGCCCTGTCGCCGCGGACGTCGATCCGTACGGCGATGGGTATGGGACGGTCGGAGAAGCCGTCGTCGTCGAGGCGGTCCTCGAAACGGTACTCGCCGTCGGGGATGCCGCGCAGGGTCTGGCGCAGGAAGCGCTCCGAGTAGTCCTGGATGAGCCCGGCGTAGAGGCGGACCCGGCCGGCGCCGAAGCGGGCCACGGCCTCCTCGATGCGGACCCGGCCGATGTCGTTGGCCGCGACCTGGGCCAGGAGGTCGCCGCGACGCTCGTCCGGAGTGCGAACGTTGGCCAGCAGGAGGTCGAAGACGCCCCTGTTGAGCCGCCCGCGCTCGTAGAGCTTGAGGGGCGGGATGATGAGGCCTTCCTGGAAGAGCTCGGTCGCCAGGGGCATCGAGCCCGGGGTCATGCCGCCGACGTCGGAGTGGTGGGCCCGGTTGGCCACGAAGAAGGCCGGCTTGGCGCCGAGGAAGACCGGCGAGATGCAGGTGATATCGGGCAGATGCGTGCCGCCCCGGTAGGGATCGTTGAGGATGACGAGGTCGCCCGGCTCGAAGGCGACGGCGGCCAGCGCGGCCTGGACGGACAGGGGCATGGCCCCGAGGTGGACGGGGATGTGCGAGCCCTGGGCCAGGGTGCCGCCGGCGCCGTCGAACAGGGCGCAGGAGTAGTCCTTGCGTTCCTTGATATTGGGCGACAGGGCCGTCCGGCC
Organism: Candidatus Aminicenantota bacterium; assembly: GCA_017999365.1. GTDB lineage: Bacteria > Acidobacteriota > Aminicenantia > Aminicenantales > Saccharicenantaceae > RBG-16-66-30. The sequence goes on along the minus strand of JAGNLW010000005.1, from coordinate 121,980 downwards.
GAGGACGGCGCCCATCTCCTCGGACACGGCCACGAAGACGTTCTTGAAGAGCTCGAGCTCGATGGGATCGACTTTCGTCTTCATCGGGCGCCCGCCTTGCGGATGACCAGGTCGAGATGGGGGCCGACGCGGGCGGCGAAGCCGGGCGGCAGATAGGTCGTCGATTCGGGATCGATGATGAGGGCCGGCCCGCGCAGGGCATTGCCGTGCCGGAGGCGGGACCGGTCGTAGACGGCGCCGTCGCGGAAGCCCCGGCCGGTGTGGACGGGACGGCGCCGGACGAGGGCCGCCGGATCGAGGGCGGCCGCCTTCGGCTCCCGGACGAGCGGCAGCTTCGGCGTGACGGCCACGGCCTTGACCCGGACGTTGACGACCTCGACCGGGCGCCCGTCGTGGCGATAGGAATAGAGCCGCTTGTGCCGGCGGTGGAAGGCCTCGAGGAAGGCCGCGCCGAGACCGCGGGCCCGGCGAAAGGGGACCTCGATCTCGTAGGATTGGCCCTGGTAGCGGCAGTCGAGGGAGCGCTCGCAGACGACGCGGGCCAGATCGAAGCCGTCCTCGAGCATGTCCCGGCGCCCCAGGTCCTCGAGGGCCCGGAACTCCGCCTCGAGGCGGGCCGGCGTGAGCTGGGCGTCGGTCCGCATGACCGAGCGCGTATAGTCCTTGACGGGGTCGGACATGAGCAGGCCGAAGGCCGAGAGGACGCCGGCGTTGCGCGGGACGAGGACGGTCCCCATGCCCAGGTGGGCGGCCATCTCGACGGCGTGCATGCCGCCGGCCCCGCCGAAGGAGAGCAGGGCGAAGGCGCGCGGGTCGATGCCGCGCTCGACGGAGATGACCCGGATGGCCTTCTCCATATTGGCGTTGGCGATGGCCACGATGCCCAGGGCGGTCTCGACCGGGGACTTGCCGATGGCCCGGCCCAGGCCGGCGAGGGCCTCGAGGCTGCGCTCCGGGTGGACGCGCATCCGGCCGCCCAGGAAGAAATCGGGGTCGAGGCGGCCGAGGCAGAGGTCGGCGTCGGTCACGGCCGGCCGGTCGCCCTTGCCGTAGCAGGCCGGGCCGGGATCGGCCCCGGCGCTCTGGGGGCCGACGCGGAGGGAGCCGCCGCGGTCGGTATAGGCGAGGGAGCCGCCGCCGGCTCCGACCGAGTGGATGTCGATGATGGGCAGGCGGACGGGGAAGTCGCCGACCCGGCTCTCGCGGGTCCGGCGTATGCCGCCCTCGATGAGGGAGACATCGGTCGACGTCCCTCCCATGTCGAAGCTGATGACGTCGGGGAAGCCGGCCGCCGCGGCCAGGGCCCGGGCTCCGACGACGCCGCCGGCCGGGCCGGACAGGGCCGTGCGGATGGGCTCGAGGCGGGCCCGGGCGGGGGAGAGGTAGCCCTCGTTCGATTGCATGATGCGCAGGTCGGCGCCGCCGACGCGGCGGTCGAGCTCGCCGAGGTAGCGGTCCATGACCGGCATGAGATAGGCGTTGACGGCCGTCGTCGCCGTCCGCTCGTACTCGCGGTGCTCGGGCAGGAGCCGGCTGGACAGGGTGAAGAGCAGGCCGGCCCGCTCGAGCTCGGCGGCCAGGGCCTCCTCGTTGGCCGGATTGGCGTAGGCGTGGAGGAGGCAGACGGCGACGGCTTCGGCCCCCGCGGCTTTGACGCGGCGGACGATCCGGCGGACCTCGGTCATCCGGACCCGCTTGGCGATCTCGCCCGAGGCCAGGGTCCGCTCGTGGAGGCCGAAGCGCCGCTCGGCCGGGATGAGCTCGAAACGGCTCTCGGGCTGGAGCGCGTAGAGGTTCCGCCGGGTCTGGCGGCCGATGGCCAGGACGTCCTCGAAGCCGGCCGTCGTGATCAGGGCGATGCGGCCGCCCCGGCCCTGGAGGAGGGCGTTGGTGGCCACGGTCGTGCCGTGGACGATGAACACGCCGGAAGGGGCCCCGATGATGTCGCCGATCCCCTCGAGGATGGCCAAGGACGGGTCCTGGGGAGTGGAGAGGACCTTGCGGTTGGAGAGCCGGCCGTCTAGGTAGATGACGAAGTCGGTGAACGTGCCGCCGGTATCCACCCCGACGCGGACCGGAGCGGGTTTCTTGGAGCGTGCCATGGGCGAAGGGCTATTAGACAGTCAACGGCCGGGGCAAGTCAAGGCCGCCGCGACGCCCGCGGTTGTGAGCCCGGAGGATCAGTGGCAGGTGCTGCAGGAGCCGGACGAACAGCTCTTGCACCCCGAGGACGAGGCCTTGAGGCGGCTCCCGCCGCCGCCGATGCCGAATCCCGAAATGAGCTTTTCTGTCTCGGGAGAGCCGCACGCGTCGCAGGCGATATCCTTGTCCTTGCCCGGGCTCACGAGGCGCTCGAACCTCTTCCCGCACTTCCGGCACCTGTATTCGTAAAGGGGCATTTGTAGTCCATTTTACACGAGGCCATCGTCGGGGTCCAGATTAAGGCCTTATCCGGATATTTCGCAGAAACCCGTCTCCGTGTAAGCTCCGGCGGGTTTCTGCCCTCCGCTCGCTTCGCTCGCTACGGTCGGATGGCGATGGCCTCGATCTCCACCTTGACGTCGCGCGGCAGCCGGGCCACCTGGACCGCGGCCCGGGCCGGGTTGGGGGCCTTGAAGAACTCGCCGTAGACGGCGTTCATCTTGGCGAAGTCGTTCATGTCCTGGAGGAAGACCGTGCACTTGACGGTGTCGTCCATGGAGGAGCCGGCGGCCTCGAGGACGGCGGCGACGTTCTTGAGGACCTGGCGGGTCTGGTCCTCGATCGAGCCCGTGTTGAGCTCGCCGGTGGCCGGGTCGATGGGGATCTGCCCCGAGCAGAAGACGAAGCCGTTGGCGACGATGCCCTGCGAGTAGGGGCCGATGGCCTTGGGGGCCTTGTCGGTCTGGACCTGTTTCTTCATGAGGACGCTCCTTGCGACGCCGGCGAGGACCCGGGACGCGGTCGCGACCGCGAGCCCCGCGGCGGCGATGAATTTTCGCCTGTTCACCGTTCCGCTCCCAAATCGGGGACTTTTCTAGAACATCCCCATTCGATCAGGACGACAGCCCGTCGAGGGCCGTCGTCAGGAACTTCCAGAACCTCCCGACCGAGCCGATGTGGACGTGCTCCTCGGGCGAGTGGGGGTTCTTCATGGTCGGGCCGAACGAGATCATATCCATGCCCGGGAACTTCTCGCCGATGATGCCGCACTCGAGCCCGGCGTGGACGGCCACGACCTCGGCCTCCTTGCCGAACGTCCGGGAGTAGATGTCCTTGAGCTTGCCGAGCAGGGCGGACTCGAGGTTGGGCATCCAGCCGGGATAGCCGCCGTGGAGCTCGGCCTTGGCCCCGGCCAGGTCGCAGACGGACACGATGACGCCCCGGGTGGCCTCGAGGGCCGAGGCGACCGAGCTGCGGGTGCTGCAGAGGACCTCGAATTCCTTTTTGCCGGTCTTGACGATGGCCAGGTTGGTCGATGTCTCCGTCAGGCCGGCGATCTCGGGATGCATCGCGACGACGCCGTGGGGCAGGGCGGAGAGGAAGTCCAGGAGGGTTCTCTGGCAGCCCTGGGTCATGGCATAGTCCTTGCCTTCGATCGGCTCGACCGCGCAGGACGCGCCCGGCTCGACGGCCTTGTACTCGACCTTGATCTTGTCGAAGGCCTTCTTGACGGCGTTGGTCATGGCCCGGACCTGGACCGGCGGGCAGGCCAGGACGGCCACGGCCTCGCGGGGGATGGCGTTGTGCTTGCTGCCGCCTTCGATCGAGACGAGCTCGAACTTGGCCGCCGCCTGGGCCTGGGCCAGGACGCGGGACAGGAGCTTGATGGCGTTGCCGCGGCCCTGGTTGATGTCGAGGCCCGAGTGGCCGCCGCGGAAGCCGCCGACGTGGATCCGGTAGAGGTTCTTGGAGGTCTTGCCTTTCCGTTCGAGCGGCAGGGTCAGGCTGGAGTCGGCGCCGCCGGCGCAGCCGATGGTGAAAGTGCCCTCGTCCTCGCTGTCGAGATTGAGGAGCATCTTCCCGGAGAGAAAGCCCTTGGGGATCTTGTTGGCGCCGGTCAGCCCGGTCTCCTCGTCGACGGTGAACAGGAACTCGAGGGGCCCGTGGACGAGCGACTTGTCCTCCATGACGGCCAGGGCGGCGGCCAGGCCGATGCCGTTGTCGGCGCCGAGGGTCGTGCCCTGGGCGTAGACCCACTCGCCCCGGATCTCGGGCTGAATGGGGTCCTTGCAGAAGTCGTGGACCTTGTCCGAGTTCTTCTCGCAGACCATGTCGAGGTGGCCCTGGAGGATGGCCCCCACGGCCGACTCGCGGCCGGCCGTCGCCGGCTTGCCGACCAGGACGTTGCCGACCTTGTCCCGCTTGCCGGGCAGGCCGAGGCCCGCGGCGACGGAAAGAACGTAATCCCCGAGGGCCTTCTCGTTGCCCGAGCAGTGGGGGATGGTCAGGATCTTGGCGAAATGCTTCCAGAGAAGCTTGGGATCGAGGTCGGTGAGGGAAGTGGCCATGTGTGACTCCTTGGGAAGGGGATTGGCGAAAGGCCATGATGCCACAAAAAAGCGGTGGATTCAAGCCGGGGCGGCGGGTATAATCCGGGAGATGAGAGCATCGGCGAAGGTCCTTCTCGCGATGATGGCGGTCGCCGTCTCCGCCCGGGCCGCGGCGCCTTCCCCCGAGGACAAGACCCGCATCCTGGCCACCGTCTTCCCGCTCCAGGAGTTCGCGGCCGCCGTGGCCGGAGACAGGGGAGAGGCCGCCCTTCTCATCCCTCCGGGGGCCGGGGTCCACACCTGGCAGCCCAAGCCCGGCGACGTCGTCCGGCTGGCCGGATGCGACCTGCTCGTCTATATCGGCGCGGGGCTCGAGCCCTGGCTGCCGGACCTGCTCCGGGCCTTCCCGCCGGACCGCGTCCGGACGCTGGAGGCCGCCTCGGGATTGGCGGCGGCCGCGGAGGAGGAGAGAGAGAACGGGGTAGTGGCCGGGCATGCGGACGAGCACGGCCACGGTCCGCTCGACCCCCACGTCTGGCTCGACTTCGCCCTCGACGCCCGGATCGTCGACGCCCTGGCCGCCGAGCTCGGCCGCATCGACCCCGAAGGGCTTCCCCTGTTCGCGGCCAACGCGGCCCGTCTCAAGTCCCGCCTGGCCGCGCTCGATGACGAGTTCCGGGCGGGATTGGCGGGCTGCCGCGGCCGGACCTTGGTGCTGGCCGGGCACGGCGCCTTCGGCTATCTGGCCCGCCGCTACGGACTGGTCCAGACGGCCCTCTACGGCGTCAGCCCCGACGCCCAACCCCGCCCGAAGGACCTCATGGCCGCAGTCGACCTCTGCCGTTCCAAGGGCATCCGGACGGTCTTCTCGGAGAACTCCGTCCCTCCCGACCTGGCCCGGACCCTGGCCCGCGAGATCGGCGGCCGGGTCCTTGTCCTCCACGCCGGACACAACCTGACCCGGGACCAGCGGGAGGCCGGGGCCGGCTTCTTCGACCTGATGCGGGAGAACCTCGAGCGGCTGCGCGACGGCCTCGGCTGCCGGTGACGCCATGGACCTCGTCGAGCTGCGCCGCGTCTCCTTCGCCTACGAGAGCGCGCCCGTTCTCGTCGACATCGACCTGGCCATCCGGCAAGGGGACTTCCTGGCGGTCATCGGCCCCAACGGCTCGGGCAAGACGACGCTGGTCAAGGTCATCCTGGGCCTCCTGCCGCCCGACTCCGGAGAGGTCCGGCTGTTCGGGCGACGGCCGGGGGAGCCCGCGGAATGGGGCGCCATCGGCTACATCCCGCAGAAAGCCACCCACATCGACCCCTTCTTCCCGGCCTCGGTCGAGGAGGTCGTCGGCATGGCCCTCACGGCCGGGCCCCGGGCGGGCCGGCCCTCGCGGCGGGACGTGCGGGCCCGGGTGGCCGCGGCCCTCGAGGCCGTCGGCCTGGGCGGCTCGGCCCGGGCGCCCATCGGCCGGCTGTCCGGCGGCCAGCAGCAGCGGGCCTTCATCGCCCGGGCCCTGGTCGCCTCGCCCCGCATCCTGTTCCTCGACGAGCCCACGACCGGCATCGACGCCGGGACCCAGGCCTCCTTCTACGACATGCTCGACCGCCTCAACCGGAGCGAGGGGTTGACCATCGTCCTCATCACCCACGACATCGGCATCGTCAACCGGCACGTCAAGAGCGTGGCCTGCCTCAACCAGCGGCTGACCTATCACGGCGGCCATGCCGAGTTCTGCCGCTCGGACGTCTTCCGGGAGATGGTCACCCGCGGCGACCACCTCATCGCCCACGAGCACTGACGGACCCATGAGCGCCCTTCTCGCCTACGGTTTCCTCCAGCGGGCCCTTCTCGCCGGCGTTCTCATCGCCGTCGCCTGCGCCGTCCTCGGCGTCTTCCTCGTGCTGCGCAAGGACGCCATGATCGGCCACGGCCTTTCGCACATCGCCTTCGCCGGGGTGGCCCTGGGCCTGGCCCTGAACGTCCTGCCCCTCGCCGCGGCCCTGGCCGTGGCCGTCGCGGCCGCCGTGGCCGTGATGAGGCTCAAAGACCGGGCCGGGCTGCACGGCGACACGGCCATCGGCATCTTCAGCAGCCTGGGCATGGCCGCCGGCATCCTGCTGGCCTCGCTGTCCCGCAACTTCAACGTCGAGCTCATGGCCTATCTCTTCGGCGACATCCTGGCCATCGAACCCCTCGAGGTCGCGCTGACCGGGATCCTGGCCGCGGCCGTCCTGGCCGCGGTCCGGCTGAACTACGGCCGGCTCCTCTATATGACCTTCGACCGCGAATCGGCCCGGGCGGCCGGGGTCAGGGTCGGCCGCCTGGATACGCTGCTCATGGTCCTGACGGCCGTGACCATCGTGCTGGGGATGAAGGTGGCCGGGATCCTGCTCGTCGCGGCCCTCGTCGTCATCCCGGCCGCCGCGGGCCTCCAGGTCGCCAAGAGCTTCCGGGGCGCGGTGGCCGCTTCGGCCGCGGTGGCCGTGTTCTCCGTCGTCGCCGGGCTGGCCGCGTCCCTGGCCGCCGACGTGCCGGCCTCCGCGGCCATCGTCGGGCTGTGTTTCGCGGCCTTCACGGCCGCTCTCCTGGCCAAGCGCGGCGGACGCGCCCGCCTTCTTCCCAAGTAGGCGGGGAACCGCTCAACCGGCCGAGGCAAGAGCCTTGGCCACGGAAGCACGGACCGCTTTGGCGTCGCGATCCAGGGACTTCCGGAGGGCCGACGCCCGTTTCCTGACCCTCGCTCCGAAGGCCGCGTCCCTGATGGACCCCAGGTTGATGAGGATGTTGTCGTAGGCGCCTTCTCCGGCGGCCCAGCCGACGAGCCCGGCCACGCCGGCGTCGCTGACCGAGTTCCGGTTGCCTTTGGCGGCCGCGGCCTTGGCCAGGGCGACGGCCTGGACCGCTTGTTCCAGGACCTCGAGCGGCACCAAGGTGGCCTCCTTGTTGGCGGCCTCCAGGGCCCGTTCCTTCTCGGCCGCCTGCTCGGGCGTCGCCTTGGGCAGCCGGAAGGCGTCCATGACCTTGTTGAAGGCCCGGGTGTCGCGGTCGACCGCCTCGAGCAGGGCGTCCTTGAGCGTCTGGCCGCGGACGGCCGTGGCGGTCATCTCCTCGGCGACGGCTTCGTAGCCCTTTTTGCCGACCGTCAGGTTGGCGACCATGGCCGCGAGCGCCGCCGACAGGGCCCCGCACAGGGCGGCGACGCTGCCGCCGCCGGGAGCGGGAGAATCCATGGACAGCTCGTCGGCGAAGCCGCGCAGGGTCATGGCCGCGAGTGACGGCCCGGCCTCCCGGAACTGGTATTCGATGATCTTCTTGTCGGGATCGAAGGGCACGACGTCGCCCAGCCCGAGGGAGCGGACGGCCGTCCGGACGAGCTCGGCCTCGGGGACCCCGGGGCTCTTGCCCTGTTTCGCCAGGTAGTGGCGGCCGGCCATGAGCAGGGCCTCCTTGGGGATGAGCCCGACGAGCTCGCTGCCCGTCACCCGCAAGCCGAGCTTGGCCGCTAACCGGCGGGCCTCGTCGAAGACGGCGTGGATGGGCGTCACCTTGTAGTTCGTGAAGTTGACCGAGATCTGGGCCAGGCCGTAGTCCTCGACGTACCAGCCGACGGACTTGACCTCCTTGAACTTGCCGGGGATCTTGACGGTGCGGCCCCGCTTGTCCTTGACGACGTTGCCGTCCTTGTCGCGCTTGGCCCGCCCGCTCTCGCGCAGGCTCAGGGCGATCTCGTGGGCCAGCTTGCGGTCCCGGGTGTTGAGATCGATGTTGTAGGCGATGAGGAACTCGCGGGCGCCGATGACCGTGGCGCCGGACTTGGGATTGAAGACCGGGTCCCCGAAGTCGGGCGCCCAGCGCGGGTCCTTGAGCTTGTCCGGCAGGCCCTCGTACTCGCCGGCCCGGACGGTGGCCAGGTTGCGGCGCTCGGGCCGCCGGGCGGCCGCCTCGTAGAGGTAGACCGGGATGCCCAGCTCGGCGGCGACCCGGGCCCCAAGGGCCTCGGCCAGGGCGACGCAGTCCTCCATGGTCACTCCGGAGACGGGCACGAACGGGCAGACGTCGGTCGCCCCGACCCGGCTGTGGGCGCCCTTGTGGGTCCGCATGTCGATGACCTCGGCCGCCCGGGCGACGGCCCGGAACGCGGCCTCCGCGACGGCGTCGGGGGGGCCGATGAAGGTCACCACGGTCCGGTTGGTCGAAGCCCCCGGATCGACGTCGAGGAGCCTGACCCCGGCGACGGCCTCGATCTCCCGGGTGATGGCTTTGATCTTCTCGAGGTCGCGGCCTTCGCTGAAATTGGGGACGCATTCGACGAGCTTCATGGTCCGACTCCTTTGCGGGCGGTGTACTTGAGGGCGCCGGCGGCGTCGTAGACCTCGACGGCGTCGAAGGCCTCGAGGAGGGCGGGCAGTCCGTCGGGCCGCCCGACGACGACGACGAGGGGCTTGGCGCCGAGGTGCCGGCGGGCCGTCTCCCAGACCCGGCCGGCGTCGACCCGCTGGAACCTCTCCGGGCCCCGGTCCCATTGGCCATCGTCGAGGGACAGGGCGACGTACCGGGCCATCCAGTCCGCGAAGCCCGCGGCCGTCTCGAAGCGCAGGGGCAGGTTGCCGATGAGGAAGGCCTTGGCCTCCTCGATCTCCGCGGGCGAGGCCGGCTCCGCGGCCATGGCCGAGATCTCGCGGAGGATCTCGCGGACGGCCGGCCCGACGGAGTCCGGCCGGACCCGGGCCCGGGCCCAGTAGACGCCGCACGAACGGAAGAACTCGGTTTCGCTGAAGGCGTAGTAGGCGTACCCCCGCGTCTCGCGCAGGTTCATGAACAGGCGGGCCCGGGTCGTCCCGCCGAGGATCTGTTTGAGGACGAGGAAGGGGAAGAACTCGGGATCGTAGGAGTCCATGATGACGTTGCCGGCGAAGATGGTGGCTTCGGGGGCGTCGGGCGATTCGACGAAGCAGATCCGTTCCCGGTCGTTCCCGGGGGGGCGGGCGGCGGCCGGCCGGCCGGGCGCCGGACCGGCCCAGGCCCCGAAGTGGCCCTCGACGCGCTGGCGCACGGTGTCCGCGTCGACCGGGCCCGAGACGAGGACCGCGGCGTTGCCCGGCCGGTAGAAACGGTCGTAGAAGGCGGTCACGTCCCGGACGGTGATGTACTTGATGACGTCTTCGGCGTAGGTCCCGGTGGCGTAGGCGTGGCCGGCGAACAGGAGCCGCAGGAGCTGGCTCCAGGCCAGGACCTCGGGGTCCTTCTTCCGTTCGAAGAGCTCCCAGTAGAGCGTCCGGCGGACGGCCCCGAGCTCACGTTCGGTGAACAGGGCCTCGAGGGTGATCAGGCGCAGAAGGTAGAAAGCCCGGTCCAGGTATTCCTCGAGGACGTGCATGGTCAGGACGGTGTAGTCCATGAGGACGGTCACGCGGAGATCGGCGCCGATGGCCTCGATGCTGTTCTGGAGGTAATCGGCCGAGAGCATCTTGGTGCCCCGGCCGATGAGGCGGGCCGCGGCCGTGGCCACGGCGGGCCGCTCGGGCGGGGCGTCGGCCTCGCCGGCCCGGATGACGAGTTGGAGGGTGACGAGCGGGACCCCCGGCCGGACGGCCACGGCCACGGTCAGCCCGTTGGGCAGGACGGTCCGCTCGACGGCCGGCAGGCGGAGCTCGAGCGGCCGGGGGTCCGGCGGCGGCGGGGTGCGGCGGAAACGCTCCTGGGCCCCGGCCGGGCCGGGGGCCCAGAGCGCCGCGAGGACGGCGGCCGCGGCCAGCGCGGTCCGGGCCGGCGGAACGCCCGCGGGTCTCATCGGCCCTCCAGCTCCAGGACGACCCTGTTCTGGGGGATGAAATACTTGGCGACGAACGCCTGGACGGACAGCGGGCCGACGCCGAGATAGCGGTCCAGCTCGGCGCCGAGGTCGTCGAGGGGCGCCCCGGAGAACGCGGCGTCGACGAGGAACAGGGCCCGGCCCAGGTTGGTCGACAGGCGGTCGAGGTAGTCCCGCTTGAACCGGCGCTTGGCCCGGTTGATCTCGTCCATGGAGATGGCGTTGGTCTTCAGCTTGTCGAGCTCCGAGAGGATGGCCCGCTGGGACCGGTCGGCCATGACCCGGTTGTTGCCGAGGCAGAAGAACTTCAGGGCGGCGATGCTCAACCGGGAATCCACGGACGCGCTGAAGTGCCGGGCCAGGCGGTCCTTGCGGACGAGGCGGTCCCGCAGGCGGGAGGTCTCGCCTTCGGCCAGGAGGTATTCGAGGACGCGCAGGGCGTAGATCTCCCCGGGTTGGAAGGGGAAGAAGCGATAGCCCATGTGGAAGCCGGCCCCGTCCGTCCCGATGGGGACCGTGCGGACGACGGCGTCGTTGGGGCGGTCGAAGACCGGGCGGGGAGGCGTGGGCACGTCGGCGCCCGGCGGGACCGTCTCGAAATACCGCGCCACCAGCTCACGGGCCCGGCCGGCGTCGATGTCGCCGACGATGACCAGGGCCGCGTTGTTGGGGACGTAATAGGCCCGGCGGAAGGCGGCGATCTCGGGCTCGGAGAGCTTCATCAGCCCGTCGCCCGTTCCGAGCAGCGGCCGGCCGTAGAGGTCGTCCGGGAAGAGCAGGGAGTCGAAAGCGGCGAAGGTCCCGAAGAACGGGTCGGCGGCCTGGCGGCTTCGGTGGGCCTCGAGCAGGTCGGTCCGGGTCCGCTCGATGGCCGCCGGGGCCAGGGCCAGGGACCTCATGCGGTCCGATTCGAGCCACAGGGCCAAGGCCAGATAGTTGGCGGGCAGGGTCTCGTAGAACAGGGCCTTGTCCACGGTCGTCGTCGCGTTGAGCTCGCCGCCGACCTTCTGGACGAAGCCGACGTGCTGGAGGGGAGGGACGTTCTCCGAGCCCTGGAACATGAGGTTCTCGAGGAGGTAGGCCAGTCCTTCCTGGCCGGGCTTCTCCCTCAGCGTCCCGGCGCCGTAGGCCACGGCCACCGTCACCAGCGGGAGCCGGGCGTCCTCGGACAGGACGACGCGGAGGCCGTTGCGCAGGCGGTAGTCCTGGACGCGGAAGGGCGGCGAGGCGGGGGCGGGGCCCTGGGCCGGAACCCGAGGGGCCGCGGCGAAGGAGAAGGCGAAAAAGACGAGGAGAGCGGCCGTTCTCTTCATGCCTGGCGTAGGATCCTGCTTCCGCACGAAGGCCAACAATAGCACAAAGCCGGCCGGTTGAAAACCCTTCTGGAATGTGCTATTTTGGGCCGGATTTCGAGGGTCCGGCCGGACGGACGACAGGAAGGACGACCATGGAATACGACATCAAGGACATCGGGCTGGCCGCCAAGGGGCGTCAGCGCATGGAATGGGCGGCCCGCTCCATGCCCGTTCTCGACCGGATCAAGGCCGGCTTCGCCAAGGATCGGCCCCTCGAAGGCGTGCGCGTCTCGGCTTGCCTTCACGTCACCTCGGAGACGGCCAACCTCATGGCGGCCCTCAAGGCCGGCGGGGCCGACGTCCGGCTGTGCGCCTCCAACCCTCTCAGCACCCAGGACGACATCACGGCGACCCTGGTCAAGGACCACGGCATTCCGGTCTTCGCCGTCAAGGGGGAGGACCACAAGACCTATTACCGCCACATCCTCCAGGCCCTCGAGCACGGCCCCTCGATCACCATGGACGATGGCGCCGACCTGGTCTCGGTCACGCACTCGAAGCGCCAGGACCTGCTGCCGGGCATCCTGGCCGGGACCGAGGAGACCACGACCGGCGTCATCCGCCTGAAGAGCATGGCCAAGGACGGCGTCCTGCGCTACCCCATCGTCGCCGTCAACGACGCCCAGACCAAGCACCTCTTCGACAACCGCTACGGCACGGGCCAGAGCACGCTCGACGGCATCCTGCGGGCCACCAACGTCCTGCTGGCCGGGCTCAAGTTCGTCGTGGCCGGCTACGGCATGTGCGGCAAGGGGGTGGCCATGCGGGCCCGCGGCGCGGGCGCTCACGTCGTGGTCACGGAGATCAATCCCATCCGGGCCATCGAGGCGGTCATGGACGGCTTCGAGGTCGTGCCCATGGCCGCGGCCGCCCCGCTCGGCGACATCTTCCTGACCGTGACCGGAAACAAGGCCGTCATCCGCAAGGAGCATTTCCTGCGCATGAAGGACGGGGCGATCGTGGCCAACGCCGGCCACTTCAACGTCGAGATCGACATCCCGGCCCTCGAGGCCCTCTCGACCGGCAAGCGGCGGGTCAGGGACTTCGTCGACCAGTACACCCTCGGCGGCGGGAAGCGGATCAACCTGCTCGGCGAAGGACGCCTCATCAACCTGGCCGCGGCCGAGGGCCACCCGGCCATGGTCATGGACATGAGCTTCGCCAACCAGGCCCTGAGCGTCGGTTGGCTGCTCGGCCGGGCTCCGGGCCTGCCCAAGGACGTCTTCCCGGTCCCGGCGGAGATCGACGAGGAGATCGCCAAGCTCAAGCTGGCCTCGATGGGCTCCGCGATCGACAGGCTGACGCCGGCCCAGAAGAAGTATCTGGCCGACTGGCGCGAAGGGACCTGAGCGGCGGCCCGGCCTCAGCGCTGGGCCCCGATCAGCCGCAGGTAGCGGCTGATGGCGTCCCGGATGTCGGGGTCGGTGACCCGGGACTGGATCTTCAGGAACGCCTCCCTGGCCTTGCCGTATTCCGTCGTCTTGAAATAGGCCACGCCCAGGTTGTAATTGAACAGCACGTCGTCCGGCACGATCTTGACCGCGGCCTCGTAGGAGGCGACGGCTTCGACGAGGTTGTTCCTCTTCTCGTAGACCTGCCCCCGGAGATTGTGGGCCATGGCCAGGCGCGGCTGGATCTGGATGGCCCTTTGGACGCTGTCGAAGGCCTCGTCGAGACGGTCCTGGACGATGTACAGGCGGGCCAGGTTGGTGTAGGCGAGCTCCCGGCTCTGATTGAGGGGGTCCTGCAGCGCCGCCTTCCACTCGGTCTCGGCCTGGTCGAACCGGCCCATGCGGTCGTAGACGGTGCCCAGGTTGTTGTGGGCCTCATAGAATTGGGGATTGATCTCCAGGCACTTGAGGTAGGCCTTGACGGACTCGTCGAGGCGGCCGCGCATGGAGTGGGCCAGGCCGAGGGCGTTCCAAGACAGATAGAAGCGGGTGTCGAGCGACAGGGACTTGACGAAGTACTTGACGGACTCCTCGACGTTGCCCTGGTTGAGGTGGAACAGCCCGACGTTGTACTGGTACTTGGGGTCCTTCTCCCGGGCCTTCTGGATCCTGACCTGTTTCGAGGCGCAGAAGGACAGCGAAGCCGTGAGGATCAGGACGACGATGGCTTTGGCTCTCATCCGTGTTCTCCTTGTCGTGGGGTCACCGCCCGTCATTCCGCCTTGAGGGTCCGGGTCATCAGCTCGGCCACGGCCTTGCGGGGCTCCTTGCCCCGGTAGAGGACCTGGTAGATCTGCTCGGAGATGGGCATCTCCACGCCGAGCGCCCGGGCGATGCGCCGGGCCGTCACGGTCGTATGGACGCCCTCGGCGACCATGCGCGTCCCGGCCAGGATCTCGGCCAGCTTCCGGCCCCGTCCGAGCCCCTGGCCGACGCGATGGTTGCGGCTGATCTCGCCCGTGCAGGTCAGGATGAGGTCGCCCATGCCGGCCAGGCCCGAGAAGGTCTCGCGCCGGGCGCCCAGGGCCAGGCCGAGGTTGGTGATCTCGACCAAGCCGCGGGTGATGAGGGCCGACCGGGTGTTCAGGCCGAAGGCCATGGCGTCGGTGATGCCGGCGGCGATGGCCACGACGTTCTTCAGGGCTCCCGCCACCTCGACGCCGGTGACGTCCGACGAGGTGTAGGCCCGGATGCTCTCGCTCGAGACCGCCTGCTGGACCTCGCGGGCGGCGGCCGGCTCGCGGGAGGCCACGACCAGGGCCGTGGGGTTGCCCGCGGCGACTTCGCGGGCGAAGCTCGGTCCGGAGAGGACGGCCAGCCGCGGCCGGACGGGCGGGCGGAAGACCTCCTCCATGACCTGGCTCATGCGCATCAGGGTCCGCTTGTCGAAGCCCTTGGTCAGGCTGACCACGGTCCGGTCCCGGTCGAGGACCGGCGCAATCCGGCCGTAGACGGACCGGCAGAAATCGGACGGGACGGCGATGAAGATGAGCTCGCCGTAAGCCGCGGTCTCCCGGAGGTCGTCGGAGAACTCGACTGCGGACGGGAATTTGAAGCCGGGCAGGAAGGCCGCGTTCTCCCCGGTCCGGCGGGTTTCCGCCAGGACGTCCGGCTCCCGGATCCACAGCCGGGTGGGGATGCCGAGAGAGCCGAGGTAGCGGGCGAAGGCCGAGCCCCAGCTGCCGCCGCCGATGACGGCCGCCCTCACGACGCCTTCTCCCCGAGCTTCCTCTCCGTGCCTTCGAGGAGGCGGGCGATGTTGGCCCGGTGGCGGAGGACGATCAGGACGGCCAGGCCGGCGCAGACCAGGGCCACGTCCCCGCGCCCGCCGGCGGCCAAGAACACGGCCGGATAGACCAGGGCGGCCAGGACCGAGCCGAGAGAGACGTAGCGGGTGAGGGCCACGACGACGAGGAAGACGCCGGCGCTGGCGAGCACGGGGACCGCGGCGATGGCGGCGAAGGCGCCGAGCGCGGTGGCCACGCCCTTGCCGCCGCGGAAGCCGATGGCGAACGGGAAGCAGTGGCCGACGACGGCCGCCGCGCCGCAGAGGGCCGCGAGGAGCGGGTCGCCCGTGAGCTTGCCGGCCAGGAAGACCGGCAGGAAGCCCTTGAGGACGTCGAAGAGGGCCACGGGCAGGGCCGTCTTCCAGCCGCCGACGCGGAGGACGTTGGTCGCCCCCGTGCTCCGGCTGCCGTAGTCGCGGACATCCTTGCGGCCCGTCCAGCGGACCATGAGGTAGCCCGAGGGGACGGACCCGAGAAGATAGGAGGCCAGGACGATCAAGGCATTCATGCGAGCTCCGCTTCGTGGACGATCCGGTAGACGGGGCCGCCGGGGCCGAGGCGGCTCTCGACGAGTGCGATCCGGCGCGCCGTCATCGCGCCGAAGGCCTCGGCGCGCCGCTTCTCGAGCTCGGCCGCGGCCTCCCGGAGCCGTCCGGACCCCTTGACCCGGCCCAGGGTCAGGTGCGGCCGGAACTCCCGCGCTTCGGGCTCGAAGCCCTCGGCGGACAGAGCGTCCTCGAGGTCTCCGTGAAGAGCGGCCAGCTCCGGCCCCGCGGCGACGCCGGCCCAGAACACGCGGGGGGCGCGGTCCCCGGGGAACGCGCCCGTGCCCTCGAGACGGAGAGGGAAGGCCGGATGGCGCCGGGCCGTCGCGGCGATGACCTCCCCGACGCGGTCCGCCCGCGCGGCGTCGATCTCGCCGAGGAACTTCAGCGTCAGGTGCATGCCGTCCGGCTCGACCCAGCGGACGTCGGCCCGCGTCGCCCGGAGGGCCCGGACGAGCTCCCGGAGGACCGCCTTGATCTCGGGAGCGAGGTCGATGGCGATGAAGGCCCGCATAGGATCACCTGGGCCCATTATACGGCTTTCGGAGCGCCGTTGATAAGGGCTTTCCTGAGCATGTCGAGGGCTTTCTGCGAAGCCTGGAACTTGATCGCGCTCCGCCCGCCGGCGAAGATGTGGCGTTCGACGGCGGTCCCCCGTGCGTGGGCCAGGGCGAAGTGGACGAGCCCGACCGGCTTGCGGGCCGTCCCGCCGCCGGGGCCCGCGACGCCCGTGACGGCCAGCCCGTAGTCGGCCCCGGCCGTCTTGCGGACGCCCGCGGCCATGGCCCGGGCGACCGGCGCGCTGACCGCGCCGTGCCGTTCGATGAGCCGGGCCGGAACGCCCAGGCGCCGGACCTTGGCTCGGTTGGCGTAGACGACCGCGGACTCCAGGAAATAGGCCGAGCTGCCCGCGACCTCGGTCAGCCGGTGGCCGATGAGGCCGCCCGTGCAGGACTCGGCGCAGGCCAGTGTCGCGCCCCGTTCGCGCAGGAGAGACCCGACCACCGTTTCGAGCCCCGAGCCGTCGCGGGAGTAGATCCAAGGCCCGAGGACGCGCCCGACGGCCGCTTCCAGGCCGTCGAGCCGGGCCTCGGCCGCGGCCCTGTCCGGCCCGCCCCGGAAGGTCAGATGGATGGAGAGTTCGCCCGGTCCGGCCAGGGTCGTCACCGTCACGCCTTCCGGGACCGTCCGGTAGACGGGCCGGAGGAGGTTTTCCATGGCCGATTCGCCGAGACCCGTCAACCGCAGAACGCGCCGCGCCGCAAAGCCCCGGCCGAGGCCGGCCAGCCGGGGCAGGACCAGGCCGTCGAACATGGGCTTGATCTCCCGCGGCGGACCGGGCAGGAGGGCGACGCGGCGTCGCCCGGCCTCGAGCCACTGGCCCGGGGCCGTGCCGTTGGGATTCTCGAGGACCTCGGCCCCTTCGATGACGTAGCACTGCTTGAGGTTCGACGAGGTCATGGGCCAGCCGCGGCGCCGGAAGCGCGCCCGGATGCGCTCGCGGATGGCCGCCCGGAAGACGAGCCGGCGCCCGAGGACCTTGGCCAGGGTCTCCCGGGTCCGGTCGTCCTCGGTCGGGCCGAGTCCGCCCATGCACAGGACGACGTCGGCCCGGCCGAGGGCCGTCCGCAGGGCCCGGGCCAGGTCGCGCTCCTCGTCGCCGACGATGGTCTTGAAGGCGACGGCGATGCCCAGGGTGTCGAGCCCGGCCGTGAGATAGAGCGAGTTGGTGTCCTGGAAGTCCGGCGTCAGCAATTCCGACCCGACGGCGATGATCTCGGCCTTCATGGTCCTCCGAAGCTCAGACGACGGCGAGCGCCAGTCGCGCCAGGACGGCCGCGGCGAGACCGGCGCCGATGTCGTCGGCCATGATGCCCCAACCGCCCGGAAGCCGCTCCAACCGGCGGATGGGCCAAGGTTTGATGATATCAAAAACGCGGAACAGGGCGAAAGAGAGCCCGGCCGAGAGCCAGGTCCCGGGCAGGAAGGCGGAGGCGACGAGCTGGCCGCAGACCTCGTCGACGACGATCCGGCCCGGATCGGTCCGTCCGAGTTCCGCCGCTCGGGAGGACGACGCGGCCGCGCCGGCCAGGAAGAGCGCGGCGACGAGGAGGACATAGACGGGCCCGGGCAGGCCGCGAAGGGCCAGCATCCAGCCCGCGGCCGCGACGGCGCTGGCCGCCGTGCCCGGCGCCAGGGGCACGAGCCCGAGGCCGAAGAACTCGGCCAGGAGGGCCGCGGCGGCCCTGTTCACGCCAACCTCCCGGCGAGATCGTAGGCGTCGGCCGCGGTGATCTCCACGCGGACGATGGGGGAGGGCGGCTCGGCCCGGCCATTACCGAGGGAGAATCGGACGACGCCGTCGACCTCGGGGGCCTGGAAGCGGCCGCGGCCCGACCACAGGCCCGGGCGTCCGGCGTCCGGGCCTTCGACCAGGACCTCGACCGTCCGCCCGATGCGGGCGGCGTTCTTGGCTTTCGAGACACCGGCCTGGAGCTCCATGATCTCCCGGACCCGGTCCTCCTTGACCGCGGCCGGAACGGGATCGCCCAGGGCGAAAGCGGGCGTGCCGCGCTCGGGCGAATAGGCGAAGACGCCGAGATGGTCGAAACGGGCCGCCGCGACGAACCGGCGCAGGGCCGAGAACTCCCGGCGGCCCTCGCCCGGAAAACCGACGATGAGGGAGGTCCGGAAGGCGGCGTCGGGGAGCGTGTCCCGGACGCGATCGAGCAGGCGCAGGGCCCGGTCGGCGTCGAGCCCCCGCCGCATGGCCCTGACGAGGCGGCGATCGGCGTGCTGGAAGGGGATGTCGAAATAGCGGCAGACTTTGGGGCCGGCCATGGCCTCGAGCAGGCGGCCCGAGATCTCCTCGGGATAGCCGTAGAGAAAGCGCAGCCAGCCGGGCCCCTCGACGCGGGCCAGTCGCTCGAGGAGCTTGGCCAGCCCGTCATCGACGCCGCGGTCGCGGCCGAATCCCGTCGTGTCGTGGGAGATGAGGACGATCTCCCGCACGCCCTGTCCGGCCAGGGCCCGGACCTCGCGGACGATCGAGGCCGCGGGGCGCGAGACGTACGGGCCCTTGATGAGCGGGATGGCGCAGAAACCGCAACGGTGCGAACAGCCCTCGGAGATCTTGACGTAGGCCCAGGTCCCGGGCGTCTGGACCAGGCGGGGCGAGGCGTCCGAGTAGAGGAAGGTCCGTCCCGGGTCGCGGACCGTCCGGCCCTCGACGATATCGGCGATGCGGTCGAAACCGCGCACGCCCGTCCAGGCGTCGACGGCGGGGAACCTGGCCCTGAGACCGGAAGGATCGCGCTCGACGTAGCAGCCGGCGGCGACGACCGTCTTGCCCGGGTCGCGGCGCTTGAGGGCCAGGACGCGCCGCAGCTCCGCCTCGGCCTCCTCGCGGGCCGGACCGATGAAGCCGCAGGTGTTGACGACGACGACGTCCGCGTCCTCGGCCCGGCCCGTCAGGGCGTAGCCGGCCGCCTTGAGGGCGCCGAGCATGACCTCGCTGTCGACGAGGTTCTTGGCGCAGCCCAGGCTGACCAGGGCCACGGACCGTCGGGCCCGCCGGCCGCCGCGGGCGCCGGACGCCGGACGGGTCAAGGATAGATCCTGTACAGGAGGCGCGGGAAGGGAATGGTCTCGCGGATGTGCTTGATGCCGCAGATCCAGGACACCATCCGCTCGAGGCCCATGCCGAAGCCCGAGTGAGGGACGCTGCCGTACCGGCGCAGGTCGATGTACCACTGGTAGGCCTCGCGGGGCAGGCCGTGCTCGGCGATCCGCCTCTCGAGCAGGTCGGGGTCGTGGATGCGCTGGCCGCCGCCGATGACCTCGCCGTAGCCCTCGGAGGCCAGGAAATCGACGCCGAGGACGACGTCCGGGTTCTCCGGCGCCGGCTGCATGTAGAAGGCCTTGATGGCGGTGGGGAAGTGGGTCACGGCGACCGGCGACGCGTAGAGCTCGGAGATGATGGTCTCCTCGGGCGCGCCGAAGTCCCCGCCCCATTCGATGGTCGAGCCCTTCTCGCGCAGGACGGGCACGGCCTCGGTGTAGGTCAGGCGCGGGAAGGGCTTGCGGATGGCCTCGAGGGGCTTGGGATCTCGCTCGAGGGTCTCGAGCTCGGCCCGCCGCTTGGCCAGGACGCGCTCCATGATGAACAGGATGAGGTCCTGCCCCAGGTCGACGACGTCCTCGAGCCGGGCGAAGGCCACCTCGGGTTCGACCATCCAGAACTCGATGAGGTGGCGGCGGGTCTTGGACTTCTCGGCCCGGAAGGTCGGGCCGAAGCAGTAGACCTTGCCGAAGGCCATGGCCGTGGCCTCGTTGTAGAGCTGGCCACTCTGGCTGAGGTAGGCCTTCTGGTCGAAGTACTCGGTCTCGAACAGGGTCGTCGTGCCCTCGCAGGCGCTCGGCGTCAGGATGGGCGTGTCCATGAGACGGAAACCGCGGCCGTCGAAGAAGTCGCGGATGGCCTTGACGACCTCGGCCCGGACGCGGAGGATGGCGTGCTGCTTGGACGAGCGCAGCCAGAGGTGCCGGTGCTCCATCAGGAAGGGCGTGCTGTGCTCCTTGAGCGTGATGGGGTACTCGGCCGCGACCTGGACGACCTCGATCTCCTCCATGGCCAGCTCGAAGCCGCCCGGGGCCCGTTTCTCGGCCCGGACCTTGCCGCGGACGATGACCGAGGATTCCTGGGTCAGGCGGTCGAACTCCTTGAACAGGGGGATGTCCTTGTCGGCGCTGAAGGCCGTGGCCTGGATGAGGCCGGTGCCGTCGCGGACGAGCAGGAAGCGGACCTTGCCGGAGGAGCGCTTGTTGTAGACCCAGCCGCGGACCTCGACGTCCTGGCCGTCGGAAGCCGCGATGTCCTCGATGTAGACCCATTTCATAATGCGCTCATTATAAGCGCAATCGGGCCCTTCTGCAATGTCACCCGGGTCGCTATGCGTCTCGTAAGCCGGTCTCGCCCTCATGGGAAAATTTTGAAGACGCCGGGACGTACGCCGGTCTCGGCGTCAAAACAACTCGCTCGCCGCGCGCTGCGGCTCGCTCAAACACGTTTTGCCGGTTTGCAGGCAAACTTCCCTCGACCGACGCGCGCCCCGGCTAAAATTTTCCCAATCGGGCTCAATCCGGCTTACTCGCCGCATCTCCCGCGACCCGGCCAAAGCTTTAATGGAATATGACGAGCTTCAAGGACAGCGGCCAGGGAAGCCTGCACGTCAGGACTGGATTAGCATATAATGGGCCAGATGGCTCAGCCGAAGGGGTTCGCCCCGGTCAAGCTCGTCTGCGGCGTCATCTATAAAGAGGAAGCGCTCTACGGCGAGGTCCGGCGCCGCCTCGAGGTCGAATGGGGGAGGGCCGACAGCGAGAGCCCGGCCTTCCCGTTCGACCTGACGGACTACTACGAGGCCGAGACGGGCCCGGGGCTCGTCCGCCGCTTCCTGAGCTTCGAACGCCTCGTCCGTCCTGAGACCCTGCCCGCAGCCAAGCTGCGGGCCATAGCCGTCGAGGAGGACCTGCGGCGGGAGAGGGGGAGCGCCGGGCGTCCGGCCAATATCGACCCCGGCTACGTCACGGCCGCGGCCCTGGTCATGGCCACGGCCAAGGACTTCGCCCACCGCGTCCCGCTCGCCGACGGCATCTACGCCCATCTCGAGCTCCTGTTCACACGGACGGGGTCGAGGACGCTCGATTGGACCTACCCGGACATGCGGCGCGAAGCGGCCCGGGCCTATTTCCGTTCGGTCAGGGACGCCTACCTGAGGCAGACGGGCGGACGGACGGCCTGACGCCGGCCCTCAGCCCTGGGGGCGGAAAGGGCTCATCGACCTGAACTTCGCGACGATCTCCGGCAGCTCCCGCAGGACCGTGGCCACGTCCGCCTCGGTGTTGGAGCGGCCCAGAGACATGCGGATGGCCGAGCGGGCGATCTCGGGCCGCAGGCCGATGGCCTGGAGGACGTGGGAGACCTCCTCGGATTCTTCGCTGCAGGCCGAGCCGGTCGAAACGTAGATCTCCTTGGTCGCCAGGGCCAGGAGGATGGCTTCGGCCTCCAGGCCGGGGAAGGCGAAGTTGAGCGTGCTCTTGACCCGGTTGTCGGGATGGCCGTTGAACCGGGCCTCGGGGATGGTGTCCTCGATGCCCTTCTTGAGCGTCTCCGCCAGGCGCTCGATCCGGGTCCGTTCCTTCTTGCCCTTCTCCTCCATGACCCGGACGGCTTCGCCGAAACCGACGATGCCGGCCGTGTTCTCGGTCCCCGCCCGCAAGCCGCGCTCCTGGCGTCCGCCGCGGACGAAGGGGCAGATGGCCGCGCCGCGGCGGACGTAGAGGGCGCCGACGCCCTTGGGCCCGTAGATCTTGTGGGCCGAGACGGTCAGGAGGTCGACGCCGAGCCTGCGCACGTCGACGTCGATCTTGCCGAAGCTCTGGACGGCGTCGGTGTGGACGGGGACGTCGCGCTCGTGGCAGATGCGGACGATATCGGCGACGGGCTGGATGGTGCCGATCTCGTTGTTGGCGTGCATGACCGAGACCAGGCCCGTCTTCGGGGTCAGGGCGGAGCGCAGATGGTCGAGGTCGACCGTCCCGTACCTGTCGACAGGAAGGTAGGTGACCTTGAAGCCCCGTTTCTCGAGAGCCTTGCCCGCCTCGATGACCGCGGGGTGTTCGACGGCCGAGGTCACGAACTCGTCGCGCCCGGGCCGCGACTCGAGGGTCCCGAAGACGGCGAAGTTGTCGGATTCCGTGCCCGATCCGGTGAAATAGATCTCGCCCCGGTCGGCGCCGAGGGCGGCGGCCACGCGTTCCCGGGCTTCGTTCATGATCTCCTTGACCCGCCGGCCGATGGGGTAGAGGGAGGAGGGATTGCCGAAGTGGTCGCGGAGGAAAGCCGCCATTCTCTCCGCGACGGCCGGGTCGACGGGAGTGGTCGCGTTGTGGTCGAGGTAGATCATGGCCCCATTTTACCAGAACGGGGGGGGAAAAAAAGAGGGGCCGTCCCCGCCGGGACGGCCCCTCGCGGACCGGCGTCCTTATGCCAGTTTGTCCTTCAGGATGCGGACGGCCTCCAGGCCGGCCCGCTGCTGGCCCTCGGCCGCCGCGGCGCCGAGGTGGGGGATGGGGATGACGTTGGGATGGTCGACGAGCGAGAAGTCCTCGGGGGGCTCCTTGTCGAAGACGTCCAGCGCGGCCGCCCGGACCTTGCCGGCGTCGAGCGCGGCGCGCAGGGCCTTCTCGTCGACGACCCCGCCGCGGGCGACGTTGACGATGATGACCCCCGTCTTGGCCTTGGCGAACTCGGCCTCGCCCAGGATGGGCTTGGCCTGCTTGGGGACGTGGAGCGTGATGAGATCGGCGGCCCCCAGAAGCTCGTCCAGGGGGACCTGCTTGACCGCGAGTTCGGTCTTGATGGGGATGATGTCGTAGGCGACCACGGTCATGCCGAAGGCCAGGGCCCGCTTGGCCACCTCGTGGCCGATGCGGCCGAAGCCGATGATGCCCAGGGTCTTGCCGTAGAGCTCCGTGCCCTCGAGGGCCTTCTTCTCCCACTTGTGGGCCTTCATCGTCAGGATGGCCTTCCAGTGGTTGCGGACGGCCCCGAGCATGAGCCCGAAGGTGTGCTCGGCCACAGTGATGGAGGTGGCCGCCGGGGTGTTGGAGACGAAGATGCCTTTCTCCTTGGCGGCCTCGCGGTCGATGTTGTCGAGACCGATGCCGGCCCGGACCAGGACCTTGAGGTCCTTGCCGGCCTCGATGACGGGCCGGGTGATCTTCGACGCGCTGCGGACGACGATGCCGCTGACGCCGGGGACGGCGGCGATCAGGTCCGCTTCGCTCATCCCCTTGTTGACGGTGACTTCGAAGCCGGGGACGGCCTTGAGCTGTTCGAGGGCCCCCTTGTCCATGCCGTCGGCGATGAGGATCTTGGTCATTGCCAGTTCTCCTTGAGCACGGCCTGAGCGGCCTTGATGCCCGCGCCGGCCTCGAACTTGTAGCCGAGGTCCATGAGGGTCATTTCCAGGGCCGAGAGGGCCGTCATGATGTCGAAGCCGCCCATGTAGCCGAGGTGGGCGATGCGGAAGATCTTGCCCTTATAGGGCTCCTGGCCGCCGGCGATGTAGGCCATGTACTTGCCCTGCATGGTCTTGACCAGCTTGCCGCCCTCGACGCCTTCGGGGACCTTGCAACAGGTCAGGACGTTGCCGGGCCGCTGCGGCAGGAGCTCCAGGCCGAGGGCCTTGACCCCGGCCCGCGTGGCGTCGCCGAGGACCTTGTGATGGGCGAAGAGGCCGTCGAGGCCCATCTTCTTGATCATGTCCAGGGCGTGCTTCTGCTGCACGATGAGGGTGATGCCGGGGGTCCAAGGCGTCGTCTTGTCGGCCAGGTTCTTCTTGGCTTTCTTGAGATCGAAGTAGAACTTGGGCAGCTTGGCGTTCCCGGCCAGGGCCCAGGCTTTCTGACTGAGGGCGATGAAGGCCAGGCCGGGCGGGATCATGAACGACTTCTGCGAACCGGACAGGAAGACGTCGACCTTCCATTCGTCCATGGGGCAGGGCGTGACGCCGGCCCCGGAGATGCCGTCGACGACGAGCACGGCCGGGGTTTTGGCCACGACCTCGCCGAAGCCCTGGATGTCGTACATGGCCCCCGACGACGTCTCGGACAGCGTGGCGAAGACGGCCTTGCAGTCGGGCATGGCCTTGAGCTCGGCCTCGAGCTCGTCCTTGGAGAGGTCCTTGCCCCAGGGATCGAGGACGATCTCCTTGTAGGCCACGCCGTAGGCCTTGCAGATGTTGCCCCAGCGCTCGCCGAACTTGCCGCCGTTGATGGTCAGGACCTTGTCGCCCGGGCTGAGCAGGTTGACCACGGCGGTCTCCATGGCTCCCGTGCCCGAGGACGTCAGGATGTAGGCATCCTCTTTGGTCCCGAAGACGTACTTGATCCCCTCGGTGACCTCCATGAAGAGGGCCGAGAACTCCGGCGTCCGGTGATGGAAGATGGGCTCCGCCGCGGCCGACAGGGCCCGCTCGGGCACCGGCGTCGGTCCGGGGGAGAGGAGGTAGTACTTCTTGATCATGATGAACTCCTTTATGAAATGCTCGTCACGCGACCGCCTGCGCGGTCACAGTTCCTTCAACAGCTCGGTCAACAGGGCCGTCCGTTCGACCAGGGAAGGCAGGAGAAGATGCTCGTGGCGGGCGTGCAGGCCGTCGCCGTCGGGCCCGAGGCCGTCGAGGGTCGGCACGCCCAGGCCGGCGGCGATGGAGGCGTCCGAGCCCCCGCCCGTCCGGCCCCCCTTGAGGGCCAGGCCCATGCCGGCGGCGATCTCCTGGGCCCGCAGGAAGAGCTTCTCCGAGGCCTTGGTCTTCTCCATCGGGGGAGTCGTCCCCTCGACGGTGACCTTGAGCCGGGCCCCGGGCAGGACGGGCGGGCTCTCCCTAAGGACCTTGAGGACCCGGTCCCGGTCCGCGACCTTCCAGAACCGGATGTCCAGCATGGCGAAGGCGCTCTCGGGAACGACGTTGACCTTCTCGCCGCCGCCGGCGAGACCGACGTTGACGGTCGTCTCGCGGACGCGGAGCCTCTTGAGCCGGGCGATCTGGGCGGCCAGCTCCTCGACGGCGCTGACGCCTTTCTCCGGGGTCCCGCCGTGGGCCGAACGGCCCTTGACGTCGATGCGGACGACCAGGCGCCCCTTGCGCTCGAGCTTGAGGGCGCCGCCCGGAAGGGCCGGCTCGGGGCAGAGGACGAGCGAGGCCCGGCGGGCCAGCTTGCGGATGAGCTCGGCCGCAGCGCCCTGCCCCGTCTCCTCGGCCGTGTTGACGAGGACGGTGATGCGCTTGCCGGGCTTGGCGTTGAGGCCGTGGAGGGCGCGCAGGGCGGCCAGGACCATGACCAGGCCGGCCTTCATGTCCAGGACGCCCGGGCCGTAGATCTTCTCGCCCTGGACGTAGAAGGGCATCTTGACGATCTGGCCCACGGGCCAGACGGTGTCGATGTGGGTCAGTACGAGGATCTCGTCATCGGCGTCCTTGACCCGGCCCGGGGCGAACTCGGCCACGACCAGGTCGCCGAGGTCCTTCTGCGGGTGGGTCGTGACGCGGCAGGCGACCTTCTTCAGTTCCCGGGCGACGTACGCGGCGCAGGCGTCGACGGCCTTCTTGTCCGAAGTCGGGGATTCGAGGACGACGAGCTGCTTCAGCTGGTGGACGAGCTCTCCCTGGCGGGAGCGGAAATAGAGCCGGAAATCCATGCGTCCCTCCTCGGGGATCGGAAGCCTTAATCTACCACAGGGCGCGGGGAAAAGCACCCCCCCGCGTCTTGATTTCGGGCCTCCTTTCGCTTAGAGTGTCCGCAGAGGAGGCCGCAGGCCGGAACCGCCGGATGACCAGGAAAACGCCCCTCCTCATCGCCGCCCTCGCCCTCGTCGCGGGCTTTCTCGCGGCCGAGATCTTCTACCCCTGGAAGGACACCTACATCGGGTCGCTCGACGCCGCCGGATGGCCCGGCCTGGTCATCGCCCCGACGACCGACTGCGCCTACGCGTTCCTGCTGCGCGTCGACCGGGAGGGCGAGAGCGCCGAGGGCATGGACTTCTATTATCTCGTTTCGGAGGCCGGTCCCCATTCGCCCGACGGCCTGTACGCCCGGGCCCGCTTCGATCTCGGCCTGCCTTTCAAGATGGGCCGCTCGACGCCCGTGCTGATGAAGCCGGCCCCCCGCCGCCAGTCGTTGACCTTCGAGTGGTCGCGGCGCGACGAGCGGACCGTCATCGGCCGCGTCGTCGCCCCGGCCGGGGTCCGGGTGACCTTCGTCCACTATTTCCCCTGGGACCGCAGGGGCGAGTTGGCCCCGTTCGGCGAGGGACAGGTGCGCGGCCGGTGCGGCCCGCCGGGCGGGCCCGCCTTCGTCGTGTGGACGAGCCTCCCGGGGGAGACCGGCGTCGCCCCGCCGGGCTCCTTGGCCCGGACCTACCTTCCCGGCGACGACCGGACGGTCGCCTTCGTGGCCGGCGTCGGCGAAAGCCCCGCCGCCGTGAGCGACCGCATCACCCGTTACAAGAACGCCGAGACCATCGGCGATTTCCTGGACGAGGAGGCCGTCCTCTACGAGGAGAAGCGGGTCAGGGCCCGTGGCCTCTACGCCGGCGTGCCCGAGGCCGTGTCGGACAGCCTGCACTGGGCGCTCCTCTACAAGCCCGGCAGCCACCGCTTCTACGCGCCCGCCGGCCGGGCCGTCCTCTACCCCCGGCCCGACGGCGGCCGGGACGACTGGACCGTCACGGCCGACGCCTCCTTCCTCAATCTGCTGGGCCTGGCCCTCGAGAGCCAGAAGATGGCCCTCGACTCCCTGGCCTCGGTCCTCGAGACCCAGTACCCGAACGGGAACGTCCCCGGTTGGCGGGGCCGCTCGGCCGGCACCGCGGACCGCTCTCAGCCCCCGCTCGGGGCCTATGTCGTGCTGAAGCTGTTCGAGCGCTTCGGCGATCTCGAGGTCCTGCGGCAGGCCTATCCGGCCCTGCAGCGCTGGCACGATTTCTGGACGGCCCGCCGTCCCGACGGCCAGGCCCGGCGCGACGGCAACGGCGACGGGTTGCTCGAGTGGGGCTCGGACCCCGGCCCGGCGGCGCCGGAGCTGCCTTCCTGGGAGAGGAACGCCACGGGCCGGATGAAGGCCGGCCGGGAGTCGGGCCAGGACGACCTGCCGAGCTGGGAGGACGCCTCGTTCAACGAGGCGTCCGGGACGTTGGCCATGAACTGCCTCGACCTCAACGCGCTCTACGCCCTGGACGCCTGGTGCCTGGCCGAGATGGCCGGCGTCCTCGGCCGGCCCGTCGACGTCGAGCGCTACCGCGATGAGTACGACCGGATGAAGGCCCTCGTCAACGCCCGGCTGTGGGACGAGCGGGCCGGGTTCTACTACGACCGCCACTGGGACGGCCGGTTCTCCGTCCACAAGACGGCTTCGGCCTTCCTGCCGCTGCTGGCCGGCATCCCCGACCAGGGGCGGGCCCAGCGGATGGTCCGGCGCCTGCTCGACCCGAAGCAATTCTGGGGCGACTTCGTCGTGCCCTCGATCTCGCGGGACGATCCCGCCTTCCGGCCCGAGAGCCAGCGCTCCTGGCGCGGCGCCGTCCGGCCGCCGCTCAACTACCTCATCTACCAGGGCCTCAAGGCCTACGGCTTCGACGCCGTGGCCTCGGAGCTGGCCCGCAAGGGCGCCGACATGTTCCTCCGCAGCTGGCAGAGCTTCGGCCTGTCGCCCGAGAGCTACGATTCGCTGACCGGCGAGGCGGCCGGCGAACGGCACCACGCCTCCGGCCCGCTCGTGGCCCTGCCCGCGGTCGAGGAGTTCCTCGATTTCACGCCCCACGAGGGCTTCCGGTTCGGCCTGCTCAAGCCCGAGGCCAAGGGGCGCCTGACCCGCGTCATGGTCCAAGGCCGCCACTACGAGGTCGAGGCCTCCGGGTCGGCGACGGTGCTCCGCGAGGAGGGCGAAACCCTGATCGCCGTCGACGGCGGGGCCGTCGTCCGGCGCTTCCTCTACAACGAATCGGAGGTCTCCTTCGCCATCAAGGTCCTGAAGCGGCGCGAGGTCCGGCTGCGGCTGCTCAAAAAGGGCAAGTACCAGCTCCTCGTCGACGGCCGGGAGAATGACGTCTTTTCGGGCAGCGCGCGGAAGTTCGCCGTGCCCGAAGGGGACCACACCGTCCTCGTCCAGCTCCTCGAAGACCTGGACCGCGACGGCAAGAAAGGAGAACGACGACCATGACGGGATGCTCGAGACGCGATTTCCTGAAAGCCGGAGCCGGCGCGGGCGCGGCCGCCCTCGTCCTCGGGGGATCCGGGGCCCGCGCGGCGGGGCCGGCGTCGCCGGCCGGTTTGCGGGCGGTGTCCAGTGGCAACGGGCTGCGGGCGACCGAGAAGGCCATGGAGGTCCTCAAGGCCGGCGGCGATCCCCTGGACGCCGTCGTCGCCGGGGTCAACATCGTCGAGGACGACCCCGACGACATGTCGGTCGGCTACGGCGGGCTGCCCAACGAGGACGGCGTCGTCGAGCTCGACGCCTCCGTCATGTACGGCCCGACCCACCGGGCCGGGGCCGTGGCCGCGCTGCGCAACATCAAGAACCCTTCCAAAGTCGCCCGGCTGGTCATGGAACGGTCCGACCACGTCCTCCTCGTCGGCGAAGGGGCCCTCAAGTTCGCCCGGGCCCACGGCTTCAAAGAGGAAGACCTCCTGACCGAGCGCTCGCGCGAGGCCTGGCTGCGTTGGAAGGAGACCATGTCCGACACGGACAACTGGTTCCCGCCCTCGGCCGACGGCTTGGCCGCCGACCTGCACGAGGTCCTGCGGACCCACGGCACCATCAACTGCCTGGCCCTCGACGCGGCCGGCCGCCTGGCCGGGGTGACGACGACGAGCGGCCTGTCCTGGAAGCTGGCCGGGCGGGTCGGCGACTCGCCGATCGTCGGCGCGGGGCTCTACGTCGACAACGAGATCGGCGCGGCCGGCTCGACCGGCCGGGGAGAGGCCAACCTGCAGACCTGCGCCAGCTTCCGCATCGTCGACGCCATGGGCCGGGGCCGGTCGCCCGAACAGGCCTGCCTCGAGGCCTGCCAGGCCGTGGCGGCCAAGACCCGGCTCGTGCCCCGGCTCTGCGACGCCCAAGGCCGGCCGAAGTTCGGTCTCGACTTCTACGCCCTCAACCGGAAAGGGGAGTTCGGCGCGGCCGGGCTCTTCCGGGGCGGGCGGTACGCCGCCCACGACGGCGTCTCGAATGGGCTCCGGGAGGTCGCTTACCTTTATAAGTGACCCGGGGGACGGCCGCTAGGCCTCAGTCCCTGACGACGATCACGGGATAGCCCTCGGCGGCCAGGCGTCGGGCCGTGCCTTCGGCCTCGGCCGCCGCGGCCCGGACCCGGACGCGGAAGAAGACGGCCGTCCCGGTCTCGAAGCGGCTGACGGCCACCTCCTTGAACGAGGCCTCGAGGCGGCGCTTCAGGGCGTAGGCCGACTCCTGGACTGTGTAGGCACCGACCTGGAGCCAGACGGGGCCGTCGCCGCCGACGGCCCCCGCGGGCGCCCGGAATCCCTTCAGGACCTCGATGCGGACGCGGGCCGTGCCGGGGCCGACCAGGCCGATGACCGACGCCGCCGCGCGGGACAGGTCGAGGACGCGGCCGCGGACGAACGGCCCGCGGTCGTTGACGCGGACGACGACGGCCCGGCCGTTGGCCAGGTTGGTGACCATGACGAAGGTCCCGAACGGCAGCGTCCGGTGGGCCGCCGTCAGGTCGTTCATGTCGTAGATCTCCCGGCTCGACGTCGGCCGGCCGTGGAACTCCCCGCCGTACCAGGAGGCGATCCCCGTCTCGACGGCCCGGGGGAGCCGTCCCTCGCGAGGCAGGCGCGCGCAGGCCGGGAACGAGGCCAGCGCGAGCAGGACGAAGCCCGCGGCCGCGGCGACCCGGCGGTCAGCCAAGGGACCCCAGGAGCCTCTTCTTGAGGAAGGCGAAGGCCTCCTTGGGCGTCGAACAGATCCGGAAGAGGTCGAGGTCGTCGGCGCAGATCGCCCCCTTCTGGACCATGGAATCGAACTTGATGAGATCGCTCCAGTAATCCCGGCCGTAGAGCACAAGGGCCATCTCCTTCTTGGAGATCTTGCTCGTCTGGAGCAGGGTGGCGATCTCGAAGAACTCGTCGAGCGTGCCGAAGCCGCCGGGGAAGATGATGACGGCCTTGGCCTTATAGGTCAGCCAGAACTTCCGCATGAAGAAATAGTGGAAGGAGAAGGACAGGTCCGGGGTCACGTAGGGGTTGGCGGGCTGCGGCTGGGGCAGGGAGATGTTCATGCCGATCGTCTTGCCGCCGGCCCGGGCGGCGCCGCGGTTGGCCGCTTCCATGATCCCCGGCCCAGCGCCCGTGCAGACGACGAAGTCCTTGCCCTTGGGCGTCTTGATGCCGATGGCCCACTTGGCCAGCAGGTAGGCCAGTTCCTCGGCCTCCCAGTAGTAGCGGTGGAAGGCCGAATCCGCGTTGGTCGGGTCGGCCTTGGCCGAGCCGAGGAACAGGATGGTGCTGTTGATCTTGGCCTTGTCGAGCCGGGTCATCGGGCCGAGGTACTCGCTGAGGATGCGCAGCGTCCGGCCTTCCAGGGATTCCAGGAACTCCGGGTCGCGGAAGGACTGTTCGGGTTGATGCTTGGGTCTTTTCATGGCCGCGGCGACCTCCTTTGTCGGGCTCAGAGGGAGATTGTACCAAAGGCGCGGAAAAATGGAACCCGCGGCGGGGCCGTCCTTTGACTTGTCTCTCTCGGCTGTGTTATCAATGGGCCCGAAAGGACGGACCGATGAACGCTCCCGAACGGCTTCTCGCGGCTCTCGAATATCCCGGACGGCTCGTCGCGATCGGCGCCCCGCCGCGCGGCGGCGCGGCCGTCATCCTCTACGCCATCACCGGCCGCTCGGCTTCGAGCCAGGCCCGCCGCCTCGTCTTCCGGGACGGCGGCGTCTGGGTCCAGCCGACCGACGAGGCCACCCTCCGCCAGGGCAACGTCGACCTGCTCGTCTACCCGGCCGTCCTCTTCGGCCCGGCCGGGATCGCCGTCTCGAACGGCAAGCAGACGGCGGACGTCAGGGACGGCCTGACCCCCGGGGCCGACCCGGTGTCCGTCCTTTCGGGGGCCCTGGCCCGCTGGGACTACGAACCCGACGCGCCCATCTACACGCCGCGCGTCAGCGGCTGTCTGGCCGGCTCCCGGGCCGGGTTGAGCGTCGTCCGCCGCGGCCCCGCGGGCGAGAGCCTGCGCAGCTATTTCGAGGTCGGGCTGCGGCCGGGGGAGGGGCGGCTCGTTTCCACCTACGAGGGCCCCAACGCCGATCCGCTGCCCGTCTTCACGGGGGAGCCCCGCCGGCTGGCGTTCGAAGGAGAGGCGGCCGCGGAGACGGCGGAGGCGGCCTACGCGGCCCTGGCCCCGGCACCCGGGGCCAAGGACTTCCGCGTCGCCGTGGCCTGCGTCTTCGCCTCCCTCACCGATCCGGCCGCCGTCGAGGTCCGCATCATCAACCGCAGCGAAAGGACATGACCATGAGCAAGCCCGAACGCACCGCCCGCAGCCAGTACGCGACCAAGGTCCGCGAGGACTTCCCGGACACGCTCGTCCTGGGCGAGGACACCTTCGTCAAGAAGTTCCCCATGCGCTACGGCGAGAACCCCGGCTACCCGGCCGCCTTCTATCAGGAGGCCGGCGCTGCGGGACCCAACATGGGCGCCATCGAGGTCCTCCAGGAAGGGACCAAGGGCCTGAGCTACATCAACGTCGGCGACATGGACCTCGGTCAGCGCCTGGCCCGCAAGCTCGTCCGGATCTTCCCGGGACGACAGGCCTGCGTCATCATCAAGCACGAGATGCCGAGCGGAGTGGCCCTCGGCGACGAGGCCGTGGCCACCTTCGAGAAGGCCTGGAAGTGCGATCCCCTGTCGAACTTCGGCGGCGTCGATGTCTTCAGCTACCGGGTCACGGAGCCCCTGGCGCGCCTGCTCGTCGAGAGCCCGCGCAACGTCGAGGTCGTCTACGCCCCCGATTTCGCGCCCGAGGCCCTCGAGGTCCTGGCGAGCCGCAAGGTCCTGCGCGTCGTCCGCATGGGCGCCCCCTTGGAGGCCCCCTCCGTCGACAACGGCCTCGAGGTCAAGCGGGTGGCCGGCGGGCTGCTCCTCCAGAAGAGGTTCGACTCCAAGATCGTCTCGCCGGAGTCGGTCGACGTCGTCTCCCGGAGGAGGCCGTCGCCCGCGGAGGTCCGGGCGGCCCTGTTCAACTGGACGGTGGCCTGTTTCACCCGATCCAACGCCGTCGTCATCGGGACCGAAGACAAGACCCACGGCATCGGCTCGGGCCAGCGCAGCCGCATCGACTCGGCCGAGGACGCCGTCCGGCTCTCGCGGCGCGGCTACGGCCCGGAAGGCACGGTCCTGGCCTCGGACGCGTTCATGCCCTTCCCGGACGTCGTCGAGCTGGCCGGCCGCCACGGCATCACGGCCCTCATCTACCCGCTCGGGTCGGTCAAGGACCAGGAGGTCATCGACAAGGCCGACGAGCTGGGGTTGGCCATGATCATCACCCGCAGGCCCGGCGAGCTCGACTCGGAGCGCTGCTTCCTCCATCGCTGACGGATGAAGGGCATGAGACGCCAGAACGCCGGGGCCCTCTTCGTCGCCCTGGCCGTCTGCCTGGCGCCGGCCTGCGCCCGCCGGTCGGGCGCCCCGGACGCCGCGGCGCGTTACCGGGACGTCGTCGACCGCCTCCGCGCAGCCGGGCTGGCCGGGGAGCGGGCCCACCGGTTCCTCGAAAGGATCTGCTCCGTCGGGCCCCGGTTGACGGGGTCCGCCGAGGCCGACGCCGCCGTCGCGCTCTCCCTCGAGCTCATGTCCGGAGCGGGCCTGGAGAACGTCCACAGCGAGCCGGTCGAGGTGGGGCGATGGGTCCGGGGCCGGGCGGCCGAGGCCGCCGTCGCCCCCACGGCGGCGCGACCGGCCCTGCCTTTGGCCGTGGCCGCCCTGGGCGGCAGCGTGGGCACCCCGGACGGGGGCCTCACGGCCCCGGTCGTCGAGGTCCGGTCCCTGGACGAGGCGGCCGCGCTGGGCCCGAAGGCCGCGGGCCGGATCGTCTTCTACAACCGGCCCATGGACCGGCGCCTGGCCGAGCCCTTCGCGGCTTACGGGGGGGCGGCCGACCAGCGGGTGGCCGGGGCCTCGGCCGCGGCCCGCAGCGGCGCCGTGGCGGTCCTGGTCCGCTCCCTGACCTTCCGTGAGGACCGCCACCCTCACACCGGGATGCTGCGATACGAACCCGGCGCGCCGGAGATCCCGGCCGCGGCCGTCGCCGCCGCCGACGCCGACCGCCTCGGCGCCCTCCTTCGCGAGGAGCCCGAGGCCCGGGTGACCCTGATCCTCGATGGCCGGAACGAAGGCCGGGTCGTCTCGGCCAACGCCGTCGGCGAGATCGCCGGTTCGGAGCGCCCGGACGAGATCGTCCTCTTGGGCGGGCACCTGGACAGCTGGGACCTCTCCGTCGGGGCCCACGACGACGCGGCGGGCTGCGCCGCGGCCCTCGAGGCCCTGGCCCTGCTCCGCGATCTGGGCTTGCGGCCGAAGAGGACCGTCCGGGCCGTCTTCTTCATGGACGAGGAGTTCGGCGGCACGGGCGGCCGGGCCTACGCGGCCTCGCCCCTGCGGCAGGGCGAACGGCACATCGTGGCCGCCGAGTCCGACCGGGGCGGCTTCGTCCCCGTGGGGTTGGCCGTCGGCCGGCCCGGCTCCGCGGCCCTCGAACGGATGACGGCCCTGCGGGACCTGCTGCGGCCCTTCGGCGTCGCCGCCGTCGGCCCCGGCGGGGGAGGAGTCGACGTCGCCCCGCTCGTCGCGAAGGGCGCGGAGCCGGCCGCCGTCCTGCCCAACGCCCAGCCCTACTTCGACGTCCACCACTCCGCCCTCGACACCGTGGCCGCCGTCCACCCGCGCGAGCTCGAACTCCAGGCGATCGTCCTGGCCGTCCTGGCCTACGTCCTGGCCCAGGAGGGGGTGGGAGCGCCATGAACGGCCCGGACCTCCTGTTCGCGGTCCACTGCCATCAGCCGGTCGGCAATTTCGCCCACGTCTTCCGGACGGCCTTCGCCGACTGCTACCGCCCTCTGCTCGAGGGCCTGGCGCGCCATCCGTCGTTCGCCTTCGCCCTCCATTTCTCGGGCCCGCTCTGGGAATACATGGAGAAGAACGAGCGGGGCTGCTGGGACCTCGCCGGGGAGATGGTCCGCCGCGGGCAGGCGGAGCTCCTCGGCGGCGGCTTCTACGAGCCCGTCCTGACGCTCATCCCCGAGGAAGACCGGCTCGGCCAGCTCCGGATGATGGGCGATTACCTCGGCGAGAGGTTCGGCCGCAGGCCGCGGGGGGCCTGGTTGACCGAGCGGGTCTGGGAGCCCCAGCTGCCGCGGACGCTGGCCGAAGCGGGCCTCGAGTACACGCTGCTCGACGAGGAGCACTTCCGTTACGCGGGCGTTGGCGACCTCCACGCGAGCTACGTCACCGAGGACCAGGGCCGCCCCCTGCGCGTCTTCCCGATCGACAAGACCCTCCGCTATCTCATCCCGTTCCGTCCGCTCGAGGACCTCGAGCGCTACCTCGGGCCTCTGGCCGCGTCCGGCGGGACGGCCGTCCTGGGCGACGACGGCGAGAAGTTCGGCCTCTGGCCCGGGACCCACCGATGGGTCTACGAAGAGGGGTGGCTCGAGCGCTTCCTGCGCTTCGTCGAGGAGCGCGGCGTGCGCCCGCTGCCGTTCTCCTCGTACCTGGACTCGCGCCCGCCGGCCGGGCGGGTCTACATCCCGCCGGCCTCCTACGAGGAGATGATGGAGTGGGTCCTCGATCCCGACGAGCAGGCCGCCTTCGTCCGTCTCAAGTCGGCTGCGGGCCCGGAGGCCCGCCGCTTCCTCCGCGGCGGACTGTTCCGCGACTTCCTGCGCAAGTATCCGGAGGCCGACCATCTCCACAAGCGCATGGTCGCGGTCTCCGAGGCCGTCCGCGCGGCGGACGCCCCGGCCGGCGTCTGGGCCGATCTCTACCGGGCCCAGTGCAACGATCCCTACTGGCACGGCGTCTTCGGCGGCCTTTACCTGCCCCACCTGCGCGAAGCGGCCTATCGTCACCTGCTCGACGCCGAGAAGGCAACGCCCGCCCCGCGGGGCTGGCGGACCCTCGACTACGACGGCGACGGAAGGGCCGAGCTCTTCTTCCGGGACGCGGTTTTCGGCCTGGCCGTCAAGCCGGACCCCGGCGGGACGCTCCTCGAGATCGACCACATCCCCGCGTCGCGGAACCTCTCGAACGTCCTCAGCCGGCGCCGCGAGGCCTACCACCGCCCGGCCGAGGCGGGCCCGGCGGGGGAGGGGGACGGCGGGAAGAGCATCCACGAACTCGGCAAGACCCTGCCGCCCGGAGCGGAGGAGCTCCTGCGCTACGACCGGGGCCCCCGCCGCTCGCTCGTCGACCGCTTCTTCGCGCCCGGCACGGTCGAAGAGGCCTTCCGGAACGGGACGGCCGGGGATCTGGGCGACTTCGGGACGGGCGCCTTCCTCCACGCCGTCGACGGGCCCGTCCTGGGCCTCGAACGGCGCGGCCTCCTGAGGACCGGGGCCGACCCCGTGCCGGTCTCGCTGCGCAAGACCGTCGAGAGCGCCGACGGGGCCCTCCGCGTGACCGTCGAGATCGAGAACCTGTCGGACCTTCCCCTCGAGGTCCTCTACGGCTCGGAGTGGAACCTCCTGGCCTTCCCTCCCGAGCTGGACCTCCGCGACGGCGCGCCGGGCGCGGCCCTCTACGGCGGAGCGCTGGCCTTCGAGCCCGAGGGGGCCGAGGCCCTGTGGTCCTACGCCCTGCGGACCCTCTCCCAATCCGAGGGGGGATTTGATATAATTCATCAAGGGTACTGCCTCTGTCCCGTCTGGCCGGTCGGTTTGGCCGGCAAGGGAACGAAACGCCTGACCGTGACGCTGAAGGAGCCGCGTGTCCGATGACCGGACGGACCGCGCCGTGGATCCCATGACCAAAAAGACCCTGACCATGATCCTCTGCGGCGGCAAGGGCGAGCGCCTCTACCCCCTGACGCGCGACCGGGCCAAGCCGTCCGTGCCCTTTCTCGGCGCCTACCGCATCGTCGATTTCAGCCTGTCGAACGCCCTCAACTCCGGGCTGCGCCGCATCGTCCTGCTGACCCAGTACAAGTCGCTGTCCCTCGACCGCCACATCACGAACGGCTGGAACATCTTCCACGCCGAGAGCGGCGACTTCATCATCTCCCTGTCGGCCCAGGGCCGGGTCAGCGACAATTGGTACGAGGGCACGGCCGACGCCGTGTTCCAGAACATCTACACCATCCAGCACGAGAACCCGGAGGCGGTCCTGGTCCTCTCGGGCGACCATATCTACGCCTCCGACTACCGCCGGCTCCTGGACGCCTTCCGCCGGACCGAGGCCGACGCCCTCATCATGGCCCGGACCATCCCCGTCGGCGAAGCCTCCCGGTTCGGCGTCATCGGCGTCGACGCGGAGAACCGCATCGTCCAGTTCGCCGAGAAGCCCCGCAAGCCCTTCCCGGCGCCGTGGGACCCCGGGCGCAGCCTGATCTCGATGGGCGTCTACCTGTTCAGGACCCCGGTCCTCATCAAGGCCCTCATGAAGGACGCCCGCGATCCCAAGAGCTCCCACGACTTCGGCAAGGACATCATCCCCGCGCTCATCGCCGGGCACCGCGTCTTCGCCCACCCCTTCGACGGGTACTGGGAGGACATCGGCACGATCGACGCCTACTGGGAGGCCAACATGGCCTTCCTCGAGCCGTCGTCGCCCGGCATCCTGCGCGACCCGGCCTGGCCGATCCGGACCTACAAGCCCCAGTATCCGCCGACCTTCGTCTCCGGCGGCGACCTCCGGGCGTCCATCATCGGGCCCGGCAGCTCCTTCACCGACTGCCGCGTCGTCCACTCCATCGTCGGGCCCGGCGTGCGCGTCGACGAGGGGACCGAGATCGTCGACTCCATCGTCTTCGGCGACGCCCACATCCGCCGGGGAGCCCGCCTGCGGCGGGCCCTCGTCGACAAGGGCGCGGTCCTGCCCGAGCGTTTCGAGGTCGGCTTCGACGCGGACAAGGATGCCGGCGACTTCAAGATCAGCAAGGGCGGCGTCCGGGTCGTGCCCAAGGGGTGGTCCTGCGAATGATCGAGTCCTACAACATCCTCTCGCCGGACTTCGAGCGCGACGCCCCCCGCGAGCTCATGCTCCTGTCGATCATCTCCCAGAGCTTCTTCCAGCCCTTCTCGCTCGAAGACAACCTCCTGGTCATCCTGACGGCCCTGACCTCGGGCTCGGGCGTCGGTTTCAACCGGGCCATGCTCTTCCTCCGCCAGGGCGACCGGATCAAGGGCGAGATGTGGCTGGGCCCGCGCTCGGCCGAGGAGGCCGGGCTGATCTGGGAGGTCCTGTCGACGCCCGGCATCGGGTACGTCGAGATCCTCGAGCACAACCGGGCCCTGGTGGCCAAGAACCAGGACACCCTGAGCGGGCGCCTCAAGGGCCTCGTCTACGCGGCCGACGAAGAGTCGGCCCTGTTGCCGGCCGCCGCGGTCTGCCGCAAGGAGCTCCTCCATGTCAGGGACGCCGCTAACGATCCCCTCGTCGACCGGCGCTTCCTCAACCTCATCGGCGTCGACGAATTCCTGTGCGTGCCTCTCCTGGCCCGCGACGACGTCGTCGGAGTCATCGTCCTCGACAACGCCATCACCCGGAATCCCATCGCCGCCGCCGACATCAAGCTGGCCGGCGTCTGCGGCCTGATGGCCGGCAACTACATCTATTCGACGAGCCTGCACAAGAAGCTCCTCGAGGTGGAGAAGATGGCGGCCATGGGCGAGATGGCCCTGTTCGTGACCCACCAGCTCCGCAATCCCATCGTGGCCGTGGGCGGCTTCACCGACCAGCTCCTCAGGCCCGACGTCCCGGAGGAGAAGAAGCGGCGCAACCTGGCCATCATCCGCGACGAGGTCCGCCGCCTCGAGGATATCATCTACCAGATGGGCCACTTCCTCAAGGTCAGCCTCAAGGAGCCCGTCTACTTCGACCCGGCGCCGGCCCTGGCCGCCGTCCTCGACAGCCCCGAGGTCCGGGCCAAGGGCCAGGGGTACGCCCTCGAACTCCGCGTCGATCCCTGCCCGCCCGAGATCCTGTGCGACCCGACCTCGTTCGGGGAGGTCGTCCGCAATCTCCTCGACAACGCCTTCGACGCGACGCCCGCGGGGGGCGCGGTCGCCATCCGGAGCTACCGGAAGAACCGCTCCGGGTACGTCGTCTCCGTCCGGGACACCGGACGGGGCATCTCCAACCCCGACAAGGACCAGCTCTTCCGGCCCTTCTTTACGACCAAGGAGAAGGGCATGGGCCTGGGCCTGCCGTTCATCAAGCGGGTCATGGACACCTGCGGCGGCAAGGTCGAGGTCCAGAGCCGGGTGGGGAAGGGGACCATCTTCCGCCTGACCTTCAACTACCGCGACAAGGA
Organism: Candidatus Aminicenantota bacterium; assembly: GCA_017999365.1. Classification (GTDB taxonomy): domain Bacteria; phylum Acidobacteriota; class Aminicenantia; order Aminicenantales; family Saccharicenantaceae; genus RBG-16-66-30. The sequence continues at coordinate 83,445 of JAGNLW010000005.1, read as the reverse complement.
GCCTCAGCCATGAAGAAGAAGATCCTGCTCGTCGAGGACGAGAAGGCCCTCTGCCTCCTCTACGAAGAGGAGCTGAGGGGCGAAGGGTACGACGTCGTCGCCGTCAACGACGCCGAAGCCGCCCTGGCCGAGATCGGCCGGAACACCTTCGACCTCATCATCACGGACATCCGCATGCCGGGCAAGAACGGCATCGAACTCATCACCCAGATCATGGGCCTGCGCAAGGACGTGCCCATCATCATCAACTCGGCCTACCAGAGCTACAAGGAGGACTTCATGACCTGGGCGGCCGACGCCTACGTCGTCAAGTCGGCCTCGCTCGACGAGCTCAAGGCCAAGATCAAAGACATGCTGGGGGCGTGATGTCGGAGCTGAGAAAGGACATCGTCAGCGGCCGCTGGGCCATCATCGCCACCGAACGGGCCAAGAGGCCCGACGATTTCCGGCCCGCCCCCGGGGCCGCCCCGGCCGCCGAGGCCGCCGGCTTCTGCCCCTTCTGCGAGGGGAACGAGGCGAAGACGCCGCCCGAGGTCTTCGCCCTGCGGGCCGCCGGCACGGCGCCCGACTCGCCGGGCTGGACCGTCCGGGTCGTGCCCAACAAGTTCCCGGCCCTGACGCGCGGCACCCCGCCGCCCAAGCCCGCGGAGAGCGTCTTCCCGTCGATGGAGGGGACCGGGGTCCACGAGGTCGTCATCGAGAATCCCGTCCACGGCCTGGAGCTGGCCGACCTGCCGGTCGCCCACGTCCGGGACGTCCTCGGCGTCTTCCAGGCACGCATCCGGACGATCGAGAGCGAGCTCCACTACCAGTACGTCCAGCTCTTCAAGAACAAGGGCAAGGAGGCCGGCGCCTCCCTGAGCCATCCCCATTCCCAGATCGTGGCCACGCCCATCGTGCCCAAGCGCGTCAAGGAGGAGATCTACGGCGCCGACCGCCTGCTGCGGTCCTTCAAGGAGTGCGGCTTCTGCCGCATCCTGCGCGAGGAGGAGGCCGCCGGCCGGCGGATCGTTTCCCGCGACCGCCACTTCACGGCCGTCGCCCCCTTCGCCTCGCGCTTCCCGTTCGAGATGGCCGTCTACCCGCGACGCCACTCGGCCTTCTTCACCGACGTCGGCGGGGACGAGCTCCTGGGCCTGGCCGAGACCCTCAAGCGGGTCCTGACGCGGCTCAAGGACACGGTCGGGGACCCGCCCTACAACATGGTCCTCCACCAGGCCCCCAACCGGGCTCTGTCCCTCAAGGGCTGGCCGGACATCGACCGCAGCTATCACTGGCATCTGGAGATCTTCCCCATCCTGACCAAGGTGGCGGGGTTCGAGTGGGGGACGGGCTTCTACATCAATCCCGTCCCGCCCGAGACGGCGGCCCAATTCCTGAGCCGCGGCTAGGTCAGGCGGCCGAGACCCGGCGGTACAGGTCGAGGTAGGCCGCCGCCGAGCGCTCCCAGGAGAAATCGGCGGCCATGGCGTTGGCCACCAGGGCCCGCCATTCGCCGGCCCGGCCGTAGGCCTTGACCGCCTGGGCCGCGGCCTCGAGGAGCGGGGCGGGCGCCGCCTCGCCGAACTTGAAGCCGTTGCCGCGGCCGGAAGCGGCGTCGAACTCCTGGACGCTGTCGTCGAGGCCGCCCGTGGCCCGGACGACGGGGACCGTGCCGTACTTCATGGCGTACATCTGGGTCAATCCGCACGGCTCGTAGCGCGAGGGGATGAGAAAGAGGTCGCTCGCGGCGTAGATCGTGTGGGCGACTCGCTCGTCGAAGGCGATCTTGAGCCCGATCCGGGAGGGATTCTTCTTCTGGGCCGCGGCCAGGAAATCCTGGATCCGGGCCTCGCCCGTGCCCAGGATGACCAGGGTCAGGCCCAGGTCGAGGAGCCCCTCGAGCGCCTCGCAGACGATGTCCAGGCCCTTCTGTCCGGCCAGGCGGGTGACCATGCCGGCCACCGGCAGGCCGGGAGGGACCTTAAGCCCGAACATCCGGACCAGCTCATCGCGACAGGCCGCTTTCCCGCTCATATCGGACGGCCCGAAGTTGCGGGGGATGAGGGGGTCGGTCACCGGGTCCCAATCCTTGTAATCGACGCCGTTGAGGATGCCGTGGAGGGCCGCCGCGCGGTGGCGGAGAAGGCCGTCGAGGCCGCAGCCGAACTCGGGCGTCTGGATCTCCCGGCTGTAGCGAGGGCTGACCGTGGTGACGGCCGTGGCGTAGAGGATGCCCGCCTTGAGCGTATTGACTTGGCCGTAGAACTCGAGGTCGTCCATGTTGTAGAGGGCTTCGGGGAGGCCGACGCGGCCGAGGACCTCGCGCTCGAACAGTCCCTGGTAGGCCAGGTTGTGGATGGTGAAGAGCGAGCGCGTCCGGGCGAAGAACGGGTCGGCCGTGTAGACGTGCCGGAGATAGGCGAAGGCGGCCGCGGCCTGCCAGTCGTGGCCGTGGACGACGTCGGGCCGGAAATCCAGGGCCTTCATGGTCTCGAGCGCGGCCCGCGAGAAGAAGGCGAAGCGCTCGGCGTTGTCGGGGTAATCGCCGGCCGGCGTCCCGTAGAGTTGGTCGCGGTCGTAGTAGTCGGGACGGTCGATGAACAGGACCGTCACGCCCTCGGCGCGGTGGGCGAAGACCGAACAGCTGATGGGGGCGCCGCCCATCGGCACGGGCAGGCCGACCAGGACGGGCTCGAGCGGCAGGTTCTTCTTGCGGACCTCCCGGTAGAGGGGCATGAAGACCCGGACGTCGGCGCCGAGCCGGACCAGGAACTTGGGCAGGGCCCCGGCCACATCGGCCAGGCCGCCCGTCTTGGCGTAAGGGATGACTTCGGAGGCGAGGAAGGCGACTTTCATGGTCCGGCCATTCTAGCACAAGTCCACCCGGAGGTCATCCCGCCCGCTTGAGGTCTCTGGCATCATCTCCGCTCGCTGGGCTGATTTTTCACGCCGTTCCGTTCGATGGATTCGGCGCCAAAACAACTCGCTCGCCGTCCGCTACGGCTCGCTCAAACACGTTTTGCCGGTTCCCAGGGGAACTCCCCGCATCCATCTTCGGAACGGCTAAATCAGCCCTGATGCTCGCCCCGATGACACCCTCGACCTCTTTTCGATCGGACTCTCCCCCAGGTGGCTTGTCAACGGATCGGGGCTGGACTAAGATGATGCGGAAAGCTCGGATATGACAGACGAAGAAGGGCGGCGGAGGATCGTGACGGCGGCGGTCGTGGAGCGGGAAGGGAGGATCCTCGTCGCCCGGCGCCGGCCGGAGCTCGTGGCCGGCGGCCTGTGGGAGTTCCCGGGCGGCAAGCTCGAGGACGGGGAGTCGCCCGAGCGGGGTCTGGCGCGGGAGCTCGAGGAGGAACTGGGCGTCACCGCGAAGGTCGGAGAACGGCTCTGCGCCGTGCCCTTCGCGGGTCCGACGGCCCGGTTCGAGCTCCTCGTCTTCCGGACCGAGCTCCTCGGCGAGCCCACCCGTCTCACCGACCACGACGCCCTGCGCTGGCTGGCCCCGGCCGAGATGGACGAGGCGGAGTTCTCCAAGCCGGACCGGCCCGTGGTCCGTCTCCTGGCCGGGAGGCCGGCGTGACGGCTTCGGCCGTTCTCAAGCCGGGCCGCGACAAGGCCGTCCGCCACCGGCACCATTGGATCTTCTCGGGCGCCATCAAGGACCTGCCGTCCTTCGAGGACGGCGACATCCTGGCCGTGCGCGCCGCGGGAGGCGAGCTCCTCGGGCACGCCTATTTCAACCGCAAGAGCTCGATTACCGGGAGGATGATCGCCTTCGGGGAGGAGCCGCCGGAAGCGGCCGTGCGACGGAGCATCGAGCGCGCCCTGGCCCTCCGGTCGCGGCTCTTCGACCCGGCCGTGACCAACGCCCGCCGCCTCGTCAACTCGGAAGGGGACGGGCTGCCGGGCCTCGTCGCGGACATGTACGACGACGTCCTCGTCCTGCAGGTCGCGACCCTGGGCATGGACAAGCTCAAGCCGGCCGTCGTGGCCCAGATCACGGCCGCCCTCCGGCCGCGGGCCGTCATCGAGCGCTCGGACCTGCCGGCCCGCCGCGAGGAGGGCCTCGAGCCCGTGGAGGCGGTCCTGGCCGGGGAGCCGGTCGACCGGGTCCGGATCGTGGAGGCCGGGATCCCGTTCTGGGTCGGCCTGGCCAAAGGCCAGAAGACGGGATTCTACCTCGACCAGCGCGAGTCGCGGGACCTCGTCCGGCGGTTCGCGCCGGGCCGCCGGGTCCTCAACGCCTTCTCCTACACGGGCTCGTTCTCGGTCTGCGCCCTCGTCGGCGGCGCCGTCCGGGCCGACTCGGTGGACACGTCGGCCGCCGCGCTGGCCCTGGCCCAGGAGAACTTCGAGCTCAACGGTCTCGCGGCCGACTCCGGCCTGTTCTTCGAGGCCGACGTCTTCGAGTTCCTGCGCGAGCCGGCCCTCGACCACGACTTCATCATCCTCGACCCGCCGGCTTTCGCCAAGAGGCGGACCGACGTAGTGGCCGCCTGCCGCGGCTACAAGGACATCAACCGGCTGGCCCTCCAACGCCTTAGAGCGCCGGGCTTCCTGCTGACCTTCTCGTGTTCCCATTTCGTCGACGAAACCCTCTTCCAGCAGGTCGTCTTCCAGGCGGCCCACGAGGCCGGCCGGCGCGTCCGCATCCTCCAAAAGCACCGCCAGGCGTTCGACCACCCGGTCAACGTCTACCATCCCGAGACCGCCTATCTCAAGGGGTTCCTCCTCTACGTCGACTGAACGGCCGCGGCGCGATTGCCTGGGCGCCGGGATTCTCTTATAATCCCAAGGACGGACCGGCCCGGCCGGCCGCCGCGTCAGGAGGCCGCCATGGACCCTCGCGAAGAGCTGCGAAACCACCTCAAGCCGGCCGTGCTCGTCGCCGCCGCGCTCGGCGCGAGCATGGCCGTCTATTTCGTCCTGGTCGAGGTCCTGAGGCGGGCCCGGCCGCCGTTCGCCGGGTTCGCCGGCCCGGGGACGGACGCTCAGCCCTTCCGCTACGCCGCCTACGGGCTGGCCGCCCTGGTCGTCCTGCTCATCCTCGTCCTCAGGCCCCGCCTGTTCCGCCGGCGCGACGCCGACGACCTTCCGGCCGCCCTGCGGCGCATCCAGAGCGCCTCTCTGATCATGCTGGTCCTGGGCGAAGTCCCGGCCGTCGCCGGGCTGGCCCTCTTCCTCGTCGCCGGGCAGGTTCTCGATTTCTACAAGCTCCTGTTCGTGTCCCTGTTCCTGACGTTCCTCAATTTCCCCCGGGCCGGCGCCTGGGAGGAATGGCTAAAGGGTTGACATGGCAAAGTTTAGGGGGTCGCTCATGAACGCACGCACCGCCCTGGCCGGCCTGCTCGCGGCCGTCCTGTTGGTCCTGCCCGCCGCGGCCCGGCCGGCCCAGGACCCGCCGCCCGCCGCCTCGGCCGCGGCGCCGGGTCTGAACTACGAAATCTGGGTCGAGCTCGACGCCGCCGGCAAGTCTCTCCTCGGAAAGGAGGAGATCGTCTGGACCAACACGTCGCCCGAGCCCGTGCCCGACATGCTCTTCCACCTCTACTGGAACGCCTTCAAGAACGAGGACAGCGCTTTCCTGCGCGAGGCCGCCGCCGAGTCCCTGTTCAGCCGCGGCGCCGCGCCCGAAGACGGGGAGTGGGGCTGGATCGACGTCACGGACATCCGCCTGGCCGACGGCACCGATCTCAAGCCGAGCCTCCACTACGTCACGCCCGACGGGCCCGAGCACCCCGGCGACCAGACCGTGGCCCGGGTCCTGTTCCCGGCCCCCGTCCGGCCCGGCGAGAGCGTCCGGCTGCGGCTCGAGTTCCGCAGCAAAGTGCCCCGGACCGTGGCCCGGTCCGGATACTACAGGGACTCCTTCTTCATCGCCCAGTGGTACCCCAAGCCGGGGGTCTACGAAGCGGGCCGGGGCTGGAACTGCCACGCCTACCATCAGAACTCCGAATTCTACGCCGACTTCGCCGATTTCGTCGTCCACCTCACCGTGCCCAGCCGGTTCGTCGTCGGCTCCTCGGGCCGACAGACCGAAGCCCGCGTCGACGAGGCCGCGGGGCGGACGACCTATACCTTCCGCCAGGCCATGGTCCACGATTTCGCCTGGACGGCCGATCCCCGCTATCTCAAGATCGAGCGGGACTTCGTCGCCGGCCGGGAGGTGACCGCCGCCGAGTACGCCGAGACCGCGGCCCTGCTCGGACTGCCGGTCGACGAGGTCCGCCTGCCCGACGTCCGCATGATCCTGCTCATCGCCCCCGAGCACAAGGCCCAGATCGAACGCCACTTCAAAGCCCTGCGGGCGGCCATCAAGTACTACGGCCTCTGGTACGGGCCCTATCCCTACGAGACCGTGACCATGGTCGATCCGCCCTTCCGGACCGGGAGCGGCGGCATGGAGTATCCGACCCTGTTCACGGCCGGCACGAGCGTCACGCCCAGCCCGAACGTCCTTTCGCCCGAGGGCGTCATCGTCCACGAGTTCGGCCACGGCTACTGGTACGGCCTCGTGGCCAACAACGAGTTCGAAGCCGCCTGGCTCGACGAGGGCTTCAACACCTACTCGACCGGCCGCGTCCTGGCCCGGGCCTACGGTCCCGGGGCCCTGTCCTTCAAATTCAAGGGCTGGTCCCTCGACCGCCTGCTGCGCCTGCCCAAGACCTTCGACTTCGAGCTCAACCGGGCGGCGGCCATCAACACCGTCCGCTACGACCCGGTCACGGCCTGGTCCTGGAAGTTCTACAACGGCGGCAGTTACGGGGCCAACGTCTACATGCGGGCCTCGACCCTGCTGGAGACGCTCGAACGGCTCCTGGGAGAGCCGGCCTGGTCGCGGATCATGCGGACCTACCACACGCGCTTCCGCTACCGGCACCCCGTCAAGGACGACTTCGTGGCGGTCGTCAACGAGGTCTCCGGCCGCGACCTGACCTGGTTCTTCGACGGCCTCCTCGAAGGCACGGAGGCTTTCGACTACGGCGTCGCCTCGGTCTCCTCGGTCGAGGTCCCGATCCGATCCCGCGGCGTCCACGACGTCGATGGCGCCCGGACCGAGATGACGGACCGGAAGATCGCCGAACTCGAAGCGGCCGCGGCCAAGGAGCCCGGGAAAGCCGCCCCGCCGGCCTACCGGACGACGGTCGTCCTGAGGCGCTACGGCGAGGCCCGTCTTGGCGGGGACGCCCAAATCGAGGTCGCCGTCCGGTTCAAGGACGGCTCGACGGAAATCCGGACCTGGGACGGCCGGTCCCGCTGGGCCCGGCTGGAGTTCGTCGGGCCGGCCCGGGTCGAGAGCGCCCAGGTCGATCCCGCCGGGATCTGGCTCATCGACGAGAACACGGCCAACAACAGCCGGGGCGTCGACGGGCTGCGCCGCAATGTCGTGAAACTGATGAGCCAGGCCGTGTTCGCGCTCCAGAACCTGCTCCAGTTCGCGGCGTCGTGGATCTGAGGAGGCCGCCATGGGTATCCTGAAAGCCCTCGCCAACGGCATCGGGACGTCGGTCCGCAAGCCCCGCGTCGTGGCCGTCCTCTACGTCGTCAACATCGCCTTCGCGGCCGCCGTCGCGGCCCCCCTCCTGGCCGTCGTCCAGGCGGAGCTCGGCCACTCCTTCCTCGGCTCGAACGTCCGCCCGCTCGACCTCAACTGGCTGGGCGAGGCGGCCCTGGGGTACGCGAAGGCGGCGCCGGCCCTGGCGGCCGGACTGCTGCTCGCCCTGGTCCTCTTCGCGGCCCTCCAGATCTTCCTTAACGGGGGGGTGGTCGGCCGCCTGCTCGACAAGGAGGGCCGGGCCACGCTCGAGGCCTTCTTCGGGGACTGCGGCCGCTACCTCGGGCGCTATGTCCGCCTCTTCCTCGTCTCGGCCGTCTTCCTCGTCCTGGCGTTCGGCGTCGTCCTCCGGCTCGTCGCGGCCGCCTTCGAGCCCTTGAAGGAAGGCGCCGCGACCGAGTGGCTGCCGCTCATCCTGTCCAACGTCCACCTGCTCCTCACGCTCCTCCTCCTCTCGGCCGCGCGCATGGTCGTCGATTACGCCCGCATCGCCGTCGTGGCCGACGACGAGCGCCGGGTCCTCAAAGCCCTGCGGCACGCCCTGACCTTCCTGCGGAAGCGCTTCTTCCGGGCCTGGGCGCTCTATCTCCTCGTCGTCGCCCTGACCGCGGCCGGCACGGCGGCCTTCTACGTCCTGCTCGGGCCCCTCGGCCGCCCCACGGCCGGCGCGGTCGTGGCCGCCATCGTCCTCATGCAGGCCTACATCGTCTTCCGGCTCTGGGTCCGGACGCTCTTCGTCGCCGCCCAGGCCGAATACTACCGGTCCCACCCCTACTGAGAGGCGACATGAAACTGGCTTTCTTCGGCGCGGCCCGCCAGGTGACGGGCTCCTGCTACTATCTCGAGGCCGGCGGCAAGAAGATGCTCGTCGACTGCGGCCTCTACCAGGAGCGTCCCTTCCTCGACAGGAACTGGGACCCCCTGCCCGTGGCCCCGGACGACCTCGACTTCATCCTGCTGACCCACGCCCACCTGGACCATTCGGGGCTCATCCCCAAGGCCGTCCGGGACGGCTTCGCCGGCACCATCCTGACCACGGAGGCGACGGCCGACATCCTGTCCATCGCCCTCATGGACTCGGCCGAGATCCAGGTCGAGGACGCGGCCTTCAAGAAGCGGCGCCACGAGAAGGAGAAGCGGACCGTCGACCATCCCGTCGTCCCGCTCTATACCGTCGAGGATGTCCAGGCCGCCATGCCCCTCGTCGAGGAGACCGCCTACGACGAACCCGCCGAGGTCGCCCCCGGCGTCACGGTCCGCTTCCGCGACGCCGGCCACATCCTCGGCTCGGCCATGATCGAGATCGCCGTCCGCGAGAACGGGATGTCCCGGACGATCGTCTTCTCCGGCGACATCGGCCAGCGGGACATGCCGTTCGTCCGTGACCCGTCCCTGTTCGAGAAGGCCGACTACGTCGTCATGGAGTCGACCTACGGCGACCGCGACCACGAGGACCCGGGCCGTGTCGGCGATCTTCTGGCCGCCGTGATCCGGGAGACCGCCGCGGCCGGCGGCAACGTCGTCATCCCGACCTTCGCCATCGAGCGGGCCCAGGACCTGATGTACCATCTCAGCCGGCTGGTCCACGCCCAAGCCATCCCGGCCGTGCCGGTCTACCTCGACAGCCCCATGGCCCGGGAGGTGACCGAGGCCTTCGAACGGCACGGCGAGTTCTTCGACGACGAGACCCGCCGGCTCTTCGAGGCCGGCCGGAACCCCTTCCGCTTCCCCGGTTTGACCATCGTCCGGACGACCGAGCAGTCCAAAGCGCTCAACGCGGCCCGGGGCCCGGCCGTGATCATGGCCGGCTCGGGGATGGTCACGGGCGGCCGCATCAAGCACCATCTGGCCCAGAACATCTTCAGGCCGGAATCGACCGTCCTGTTCGTCGGCTATCAGGCCCGCGACACCCTGGGCCGGCAGATCCTCGAGGGCCGGACCGAGGTCCGCATCCTCGGCAGGACCCTGCCGGTCCGGGCCAAGGTGGCCAAGATCAACGGCTTCTCGGCCCACGCCGACCGGTCGGGTTTGCGCCGCTGGCTCGACGGCTACAAGACGCCGCCGAAGCGGCTCTTCGTCACCCACGGGGACGCCGAAGTCGCCGGCCGTTTCGCGGACGAGGTTCGCAGGGAACGCGGCTGGACGGTCGAGCTGCCCGATTATCTCGAGGTTTGGGACCTGGACTGAGCGGCTACGGACGGGGCAGGGTCAGGTCCACGCCGGCCGCTCTCGCGTACGCGGCCATGATCGCGTCGAGCTCCCTGCGGACCCCCTCGTCGAGGGGCGGCGCCGCGTACTTGGCCAGACGCTTCCCGACGTCCGCGCGGGCCTTGTCGACGATCGTCGTCCGCCCGGCGGCGACCCAGGCGTCGTAGGGGTCCCGGTCGGCCAACCCCGGCCCGAGGTGCTCCTTGCGGTACCACTGCCGGGTGTGCGCCGTCGTCAGGAAGGACTGGCCCTCCCGGAAGCCTTCGAACAGCCCCAGGGCCACGGGCTCGTCCCGCTGGGCGATGCCGTCGAGCAGGCGGTAGATCATGGCGCAGATGCCGTCGTCGATGACCAGCTTCTCGAGGCTCTGGCAGCTCTCGTAGTCGAGCATGCCGGGGCCCGAAACGACGTTGACCCCGGCCAGCGCGGCCAGGACCGCGCCCAGGGCCGTCTCGAAGCCGGCCTGAGGGTCGTTGACCTTGGCGTCGCTGAGGGCCATGTAGGCGTGGGTGGGCAGGTTCAGCCGCTTGCCGATCTGGGCGTAGGCGGCGTCGATCATCATGGTCTCCACCGCCCCCATCGGCGTGGTGCCCTTGCGCATGTCGAAGCTCGAGGGCGAGCCGCCGAAGATGACCGGCGCGCCCGGCCGGGCCGCCTGGCAGATGGCCAGGCCGCTGAGGTTCTCGGCCGTGTGCTGGACCAGGGTCCCGGCGACGGTGGCCGGCGAAGTGGCGCCGGTCATGCCCATGGAGATGAGCTCCGAAGGCAGTCCGGCCCGGGCGGCGTCGACCAGGCTCTGGGCCGTCAGACGGCTCCACTTCAGGGGAGGGGAGGGGCAGGCGTCGAAGATGGCCAGGGGCCGGCAGCCGAGCTCGCGCTCGCCGCCGCGCACGGCGGCCAGGAGGTCGCGCATCGGCGCGAAGCCCTCGACCCGGAAGGTCCCCGTTACGAAGGGCTTCTCCGACAGGGTCAGGCCGAGATAGAGGCGGTAGGCGTCCGAGACGGCGGCCGGGACGTCCGAGGCGATGAGGGCCGTGCTCTGGAAATGGAGGTGGTCGAGCGTCTCGACGAGCTTGTAGAGATCGGCCAGATCCCTCGTCGTGGCCTTGCGTTCTTCCTGGGTCGCGTGGTCGAGCATGGTCACCGCGGCCGAGCCGGGATCGAAATGGACCTCGTCGCCGCCGACAGCGAAGGCCCGGCCGCCCGTCCGGTCGTAGAGGGCGATCGTGGCCGGGGTCGAGGCCAGGGCGTCCTCGACGAGCTTGCGGGGGAGCCGGGCCCGCTGGGCCGCGGCGTCGACGGCCGCTCCGGCCTCCCCGAGGAGGCGGAGGGCCTCGGCGTTCTCGACCAGGACGCCGTGGCGCTCGAGGAGCGTCAGGGCCTCGTCGACGATCTTGCCGGCGAAGGCGTCCTCGAGGAGCTCGATCCGGGGTCTTTTCGCTGCGAACATGTCGATGCCTCCTCAGGGCCGTCCGGCCAGGGCCTTGGCTTGCCGGACGGCGGCCACGGCGTTCTCGGCGTAGCCGTCGGCGCCGATCTCCTCGGCCCAACGCCGGCTGGCCGGCGCCCCGCCCACCAGGACCTTGTACTTGCCGCGCAGGCCCCGCTCCTGGAGCAGGCCGATGAGCCGGCGCTGGTTGGTCATGGTCGTCGTCAGCAGGGCCGACAGGCAGATGAGCCCCGCGCCGACCTCCTCGGCCTTGTCGACGAACCGCTCCAACTTGACGTCGGCCCCGAGGTCGAAGACCTCGAAGCCGCCGGCCTGGAGCATGGAGGCGACGAGGTTCTTGCCGATGTCGTGGATGTCGCCCTCGACCGTGCCGATGACGACCTTGCCGCCCATGCGGGCGCCGATGTGCCGGCGCTCGAACTCGGGCTCGAGGACGGCCATGGCCGCCTTCATGGCCTCGGCGCTGGAGATGAGCTCGGGCAGGAAGTACTCGCCCTGTTCCCAGAGCTCGCCGACCTTCCGGATGCCGGGGACGTAGCCTTGTTCGACGACCTCGGCCGGGTCCAAGCCTGACCTGACGGCCTCGGCGGCCAGGGCCGCCGCGGCTTCCCGGTCGCCGGCCACGATGGCCTCGTTCATCTTCGCGTACAGGTCGGGATGGGTCATGGGGCCTCCTTGCGCAGGGTCCGGGCCATGGCCCGGATGAAGGATGGGGTCGTCCCGCAGCAGCCGCCGACGAATCGGGCGCCGGCCGCGACGATGGCCGGGACGTGGGCGATGTAGTCCTCGAGGGTCTGGGAATAGGCCACGGTGCCGTCCGGCAGGGCCACGGGCTGGCCGGCGTTGGCTTGGGCGACCAGCGGCAGGGACGTCCCCCCGGCGAGGGCCCGGACGCAGGCGGCCATCTGGTCGGCGGCCAGGGTGCAGTTGGCACCGACGGCGGCCGCGCCGGCCCGATCGAGGGCGGCGGCGGCCTTGGCCGCCTCGTCGCCCATGATGGTGAAGAAGCCGCGGGGGAAGGCGCCGAAGGTCATGGTCACAAGGACGGGCCTGTCGGAGACGCTCTGGATCCCGCGCAGGGCGGCCAGCGCTTCCCGCAGGTCGTATTGGGTCTCGACGATGAAGACGTCGACGCCCCCTTCGACCAGCCCGCGGGCCTGTTCGGCGAAGGCGGCCGCGAGGTCGGCTTCCTCGAGCGTCCCCTGCGGTTTGAGGAACTTGCCGGTCGGCCCGACGCTGCCGGCCACGAACCGGCCGGACGGCGCCGACTCCCGGGCCAGAAGGGCCGCGGCCCGGTTGAGCTCGCGGGCTCGCGCTTCGAGGCCGTGGGCGGCCAGCTTGACGGGCGAGGCCCCGAAGCTGTTGGTCGAAACGGCGTCCCCGCCGGCCTCGAAGTAGGCGGCGTGGACCTCCCGAACGGCTTCGGGGCGCTCGACGTTCCACAGCTCGGGCACGCCGCCCCGGGGCAGGCCGCGGGCCATGAGCTCGGTGCCCAGGGCGCCGTCGAAGAGCACGGTCCGGGCCGCCGCCAGGTCGAAAAGAGGGTGGCTCATGTCGAGGCCTCCGGGTAGCGGCCGAATTCGAGGGCCCGGACGAACTCGTCCTGGAAATCGGGCCTCGTGGCCAGGGAGACGTGCGAGATCCGGGCGGCCAGGGCCTCGGCCGCGGCCCGGGCCGGCCGGGACAGCAGAAGGAGCCGGGCCCCGGCGAGCGAAGCGTTGCCGACGAAGGCGATGCGCTCGGCCGGGACGTCGGGGAGGAGCCCGATGGCGACGGCGTTGGCGACGTCGAGGGAGCTGCCGAAGGCCCCGGCGACGATGACCCGGGCGAGGTCGCCCGCCTCCAGGCGGAACTCGCGGAGCATGAGCCGGACGCCGGTCCGGACGGCGGCCACGGCCAGCTGGACGTCCCGGACGTCCTGCTGGGTCAGGGCCAGCCGTTCGGTCAGCCGGATCCGTTTCTCGGTCCCGGCGATGCGGCCGTCCTTGCCGAGGAGACCGCGGGCCAGGGAGACGGCCAGGACGTCGACCAGGCCCGTGCCGCAGATGCCCTGGGGCGGCAGGTCCTCGACCGTGCCCAGCTTGAAGCCGTCGGCCCATTCGGCCCTGCGGACGGCCCCGGGGACGGCCAGCATGCCGCAGCTGATGTTCATGCCCTCGAAGGCCGGCCCGGCGGCCGTCGAGGTGGCCACGAACTCGGCCCCCTTCTTGAGGACGATCTCGCCGTTGGTGCCGAGGTCGACGAACAACTCCGTCCCGGCGGCCGCGGCGAAGTCCGTGGCCAACAGCCCGGCCGTGATGTCGCCGCCGACGAAGCTCTTGATGTTGGGGACGGCGTAGAGCCGGGCCTGGGGGTGGAAGCTGAACCCGAGGTCGGCGGCGCTCTGCGCGGGCAGGGCCGAGAAGACGGCGTGGAACGGGGCCAGGGCCAGCGAGTCGACGGGCACGCCGCAGAGGATGTGGTTCATGGCCGTGTTGCCGGCCACGACGGCGTCGTAGACGCGGTGGCGCGGCACGCCTCCCCGCCGGCACATCGAGGCGGCCATGTCGTTGATGAGATGGACGGCGGCTTGCCTCAGGCGCCGGAGGTTGTCGGGATTCTCGAACGCGAACGTGATCCGGGAGACGACGTCGGCGCCGTAGGAGGCCTGGGCGTTGACGGCCGCGGCCCGGTCGACGGTCCGGCCCGTGCGCAGGTCGACCAGCTCGGCCGCGACCGTGGTCGTGCCCAGATCGACGGCCAGGCCGTAGGCCTCCCCGGACGAGTCCTCGGGCTCGAAGTCGAGAACCTCGCGGTCCTCGTAGAGGACGGCGGTGAACCGGCGCGCCGGCGCGAGGCTCTGGCCGCCGAGCTTGGCCAGGGCGGGGAGCGGCAGGACGAGGTCCGGCGTCCGCAGGGCGGCCCGCAGGGAGTCGGCCGCCGCCGCCGGGGCGTAGAGGGAGGGTTTTTCCAGGACGAGAGGGAGCTTCCTCACGGCCGGGTCGACGAAAGTGGCCGAAGGCAGCCCTTCCTCGAGGACGGGGACCGTCTCGAGCCGCGAACCGGGCAGGATCTCGACGACGAGATCGCTCGCGACGGTGTAGAGGCAGGCCAGGCGGTGGTCTGGCCCCAGGCCGCGGCTCTCGAGGAGAGAGGCCTCGAGGGCGTCCGGGAAGGGGAGGGGGCCGGCCAGGATGCGTACGGCGCACTTGCCGCAGATGCCCCGCTTGTGGCAGTAAAGACCGAGCGCGATCCCGGCCCGGGCCAGGACATCGGCCAGGACCTCGCCGGCCCGGGCCCTGACCTTGGTCCGGTCGGGGAGGATGGTCACGGTGAAGGTCGTCTCGGTCATCGGATCGCTCTCTTCTCCCTCCGGTCAACCCATCTTAAACGAAATCGGACCCACGGGGGAAGCGTTTTTCACGCGTCCTTCGGCGCGGGCGCGGCCGCCCGGCGTTTCTTCCAGACGGCATAGACGGGCAGGGCGGCCAGCAGGAGCCCCAGGCCGGCCAAGGATTTGACGGGCTGGGAGACGACGATGGAGACGAACACGGCCAGGCTCATGACGATGAAGACGGCCGGGACGACGGGATAGCCCCAAGCTCGGTAGGGGCGGACGGCGTCCGGCGCCCGGCGGCGCAGGACGAAGACGGCCGCCCCGGTCGCGGCGAAGAAGAGCAGCAGGGCGAAGACCATGTATTCGTAGAGGGATTGATATGTCCCCGAGAGACAGAGCGCCGACGTCCAGGCGGCCTGTCCCCATAAGGCGCCCACAGGCACCCGTGAGCGCCGGCCCAGCCGGCCCATGGCCCGGAAGAAGTAGCCGTCCCGGGCCATGGCGTAGAAGACCCGGGGCCCGAAGAGGATGTTGGCGTTGAGACAACCGAAGACGGAGACCATGACCAGGGCCGAGAACAGCGCCGCCGCGCCGGCACCGAAGAGGGCCGCGGCGGCCTTCTCTCCGACCCGGACGACGCCCGCGATCTCAGAGAGAGGCAGGGCCAGGAGGTAGACCAGATTGACCAGGACGTAGATGGCCGTGACGGACACGACGCCCAGGGCCAGTCCACGGGGAATGGTCCGGCCGGGATCCCGGATCTCCTCGGCCGTGCAGTTGACGGCGTACCAACCGTCGTACGTCCAGAAGACGGCGACCAAGGCCAGGCCGATGGGTCCGAGCAGGGCGGGCAGGCCCGGACCGGGCGGGAACAGGGGATGGAAATTCCCGCCGCCGGCCTTGACCCCGAAGAAGATCCCGAGGACGACCAGGGCCGCGACCGTGCCCAGCCGTATGACCGTAAGCGCGTTCTGGACGACCGCACCCGAGCGGATGCCGAAAGAATTGACCAAGGTCAGGAGGAGCGTCGCGGCGGCCGCCACGACCTGGCCGGCCGTCAGGGTGTAGGCCAGGCCGGCGATCTCGGTCCGGACGAGCACGCGCGTCGTCCCGAGGGCCGGGATGAACGAGCCCAGGAATTCGGCGAAAGCCACGGCCAGCGCGGCCAGGCCGCCGCACATGATGAAGCCGAAGAAGGCCCAGCCGAATACGAACGCGGCCCCGGAGCCGTAGGCTTCCCTGAGGTAGACGTATTGCCCTCCGGCCCTGGGGAACATGGCCCCGAGTTCGGCGAAGGAGAGAGCGCCGCAGAGCGTGATCAGGCCCCCGGCCAGCCAGACGCACATGAGAAGCCCCGGAGACGGGAGCCCCGCCGCGATGAGACCGGGGGTCATGTAGATGCCGGAGCCCACCACCGCCCCGATTACCAGGAAGGATGTGTCGAGCAGGCCCAGGCGCCGGATAAATCCGCCGGTCACAGGTTCCGGGTTCGACATATCCTCCCCATTGTACGAAAAACGGCCCTGCCGTCCAGGGAATTCTCAGCGCATCCGTATTTGATTTGTTTTCAACATGTTACAATATTGCTATAATTTGTTTATTATCAATGATTTACTCGCCCTTCATAATCCTACTTTATCCGCTCTGATCATCTCTCTCACGGCATGAAGAACGACTCGAAATTCTCCCGCGTCTCTCACACGAAAAGTCGGCACACTTACGTTCGAAGCGGGAAACGGGTCTCCAAGTTTGGCCAAGACACGATATCCATAAAAGCGCAATTGTCGGCATGCCGACAATCAATCCAGAAAGATGCATATCTTCGAGCCTGGGACCTCTATCGGATCGCCGGCCAGGCGGCGGCCGTTAAGTCTATTAGTTTTTTTATGTCATACATATTAAATGCGATACGGGAATTGTCGGCATGCCGACATTGGGTCCCAGGTCGGTGCCGTGGGGTTATGACTGAGAGTTAAAAATAGTTCCTCGAAAGGCTTGCTTTTTGCGCGGGCCTGTTCTATATAGAACTCTCGGATGTGACCGCGGGCATCCGGGTAGGAGAGAGGCTCTTGATCATCGCCATTACCAACCAAAAGGGAGGCGTCGGCAAGACGACGACGTCGATCAATGTCGCCGCCGCCATCGCGTTGATGGGGAAGAAAGTGCTCCTCATCGACATGGACCCCCAGGCCCACAGCACGATCTCGACGGTCGCGAACCCGGAAAAATACGAGAAGTCCCTGTACGACATCCTGATGAACAAGAATGAGCGTCTCGAGGACATCATCGTCCGTTCGAACATTCCGGGCCTGGACATGTCCATCACCAAAATCTCCATGGCCAAGCTCGAACCGTCCCTCAGCGGTGAATTCGACGCTCATTACCGGCTCAAGGACGCCTTGGAACAAGTCCGCGGCAAGTATCACTACATCTTCATCGATACCCCGCCGACCTTGGGATTGATCACGCTCAATGCCCTGGTGGCCGCCAATTACATCTTCATCCCGATCCAATCGTCCTACCTCTGTCTGGAGGGAACCGACGACCTGCTGGAGACCATCGAAAAGGTCAAGAAGATCGCCAATCCGCACCTCAAGGTCCTCGGGGTCGTCATCACCCTCTACGACAAGAGGACGAACCTGGCGCGTGACGTCGTCCAGAGGATCAAGAAGGTCTTCGGGGACAAGCTGTTCAAGACCTACATTTCGAAGAGCGTCAAGCTCGAGGAGAGCCCGGCCTATAAGGAATCCATCTTCACCTATGCTCCGGGTTCCATCGGGGCCGAGCAATACCGCAAAGTCGCCGAGGAGTTGATGAGCCGTGCAAAAAACTAAGCGCTCCGGCCTGCCCGTTTCCGTCGATCTGAAGCACGACGGTCACTTCGTCGACCTCATATCGTCCCGTTCCCTGGGGCCGCGGATCCGGATGATCTCCATCGAGAAGATCGATCCGAATCCCCATCAGGCCCGTTGCGAGCTCGGCAACATCGATGAGCTCCAGGACTCCATACGCAGCAAAGGGATCCTCGAGCCCATCCTGGTCCGGGCCAAGGGCAGCCGATTCGAGATCATCGCCGGCGAACGGCGCTATCAGGCCTCTAAGAACCTGGGCCTCAAGGAGCTGCCCTGTATCGACATGGACGTCGAGGACGCCGAGGCCATGGAGATCGCCCTCATCGAGAACCTCCAGCGCAAAGACCTGGATATCTTCGAAGAGGCCGACGGCCTGCAGGCCCTGGCCGACATCCATAGCTACAACCACGAGCAGATCTCGGGCAAGCTCGGCAAGGCCCGATCGACCGTTACCGAGATCTTGGGCATCGCCCGGATCCCGGAGACGGCCCGGGACCTCATCCGAGAGGCCGGTGGATTCGGCCGTTCGACCCTGATCGAGATCGCCAAGCTCAAGTCCGAAGAGGATATGGTCAAGCTGACCAGGGATATCATCGAACGGCGGTTGACGCGAGAGGACACCCGGGACCTGGCCAAATACCTCAAAGGGAAGACCAAAAAGCTCAAATATTACGTCTACAACTTCGTTCCCGCAGACACCGACAAGTTCCGGATGCGCCTGGAATTCAAGAAGCAGACGGTCTCGAAGCAGGAGATCATCGAGATCCTGCAAGAGATCATCGACAATATACGGAAGACGGAAGGCAATCCCAGTCTCAAGAGCTGAGCCTCGGGCACATCCGAACGCTCCCTTTACGATCCTGCTGAGGCTCCTCCTTCGCTCCCGATATTAGTTTACATAATATCTCTTATGCGACTCATTGTGGCCGAGCCGCCATGTTCAGCCTTATCAGCGATATGCCGCCATCCACATCCTGTGGGAATCCCTCTGCCCAAGTTCCAGGCAACTGTGGAAAACGGCTTTCTCCCATATTGATCGTGTCCATATGGCCTGGAGACCCATATTCTAGCTCTACGGACTCTGTCGTATCACTTGAAATCGGCCTTGCGGTGATGTTGTCGTGAGACGCACTACCTGGTGCTTTTCCGAGCCGCTTCGTAACCCGTATTTCGTTTTAAGCAGGCCGGCCAAAGTCAAAGTCGGGGTCACATGTTGAAGGAACGCCTTCCCTCCTGTCGCGGAATCGTCTCGTCTCGAACCCCTCCCCTATTGTCGCATCGAACTACCCCTCATTTGCTTTATTATGTGTGACATAATTGCATATATTCACTTATATATCAGATAATAATATAATTAATGTCTATTTTCTGCCGTTGGACGCCCGTTTTCTCCGACTTGACCCGGAAGATGATGCGGGTTATCTTTCCACTCGGTTTCCGCAATACCGGATACCCTTCAGGAGGCGCCATGAATAAGCTCCCGCTTTCGATCCTGAGCCTGCTGGCCCTGGCGGCCTTGGCCTTTGCTTCGGTCCCTGTGTCCCTGGAGACTACCGCCCCGGCCCCCAGTCTCTACCTCATGGCCGATATCCAGGTCGAAGTGGCCAGGGTGCCCGAATACGAGGCCGCGCTCAAGGCCCTCATCACCGCCCTTCGGGACGCCGATTTCCCCGAGGTCTTCGACACCTATGCCACCGACGACAGCCGCTTCTACATCGTCTACGGCCTGCCCAAGGGCTATTCATCCGTCGACGACCTCCAGGCGGCCTGGCGCGCCGCCGCGAACCGCATCGGACCGGCGGAGTTCCAGGCACTCCACGCCGGCATGACCGGCTGCGAGCTCGGCCGCGTCCTCCGTTTCTGGACGTTCCGGCCGGATATCTCCTATCTGCCGCGGCCGGAGCGCCTGAAGCCTGAAGAGTTAGGCTACTACACCTGGGACTACGTCTGGCTCAGCCCGGGAAAAGAAGCCGAATTCGAGGCCCTGAACCGCGAATGGATGGCCCTGAGCGCGGCCCGCGAGTCACGGGACCCGTTCATGACCTACCAGGGCGGATACGGCAACGATGAGCCCGTCTACGTCTGGTTCGAGTACGGCAGGTCGGCGGCGGACTATGCTCAGGCCGAGGAACGGTTCTGGACGTCCCTGGGGGACGCCGGCGCGGCCCTTTCGAAGCGGACCCGCGGATTGATCAAGAGAACGGAGACGAAGACAGGCCGCTACCGTCCCGACCTGTCATACGCCCCGGTCAAGTAGTCTCGGGGACGTCGAAGCCGGGACGACCCGGACCGCCGCCTGTTCTTTTAACCCAGGGTTCTATATAATCAGGCCCGGAAAGCGCACATGTCCCAAACCCATGATCCGTTGATCGGGAGGCCGGTTTCGCATGTCCCGACCCCGGCGCTGATCGTCGACATCGGGGCCCTCGAGCACAACCTGCGCCTCCTGTCCGGCTTCTTCGCCGGCCGCCACGCCAAGCTGCGCCCTCATTTCAAGTCCCACAAGTGCGTCGCGATCGCCAAGCGGCAGCTCGAGGCCGGCAACGCCGTCGGCGTCACCTGCGCCAAGCTGTCGGAAGCCGAGGTGCTGGCGGCCGGGGGCGTCCCGGACATCCTCATCGCCAACCAGATCGTCGGCCGGGACAAGCTCGAGCGGGTCGCCGGGCTGGCCCGCCGCTGCCGTCTCGCCGTCGCCGTGGACGACGAAGCCCAGGTCCGGCAGCTGTCCGCCGCCCTGGCCGGGTCGGGCGCCACGGTCGGCGTCCTGGTCGAGGTCGATGTCGGGTTGTCCCGCTGCGGCGTCCCTCCCGGCGAGCGGGCGCTCCAGATCGCCCGCGTGGCGGCGGCCGCCTCCGGCGTCGAGTTTCTCGGCATCCAGGCCTACGAGGGACATTGCATCACGGTCCTCGATCCCGAAGACAGGCGCCGGCAGGTCCTGGCATCGATGCAGAAGGCCGTGGACACGCGGCGGCTCATCGAAGCGTCCGGCCTGCCGGTCCGGGTCCTCAGCGGCGGGGGGACCGGGTCCTACGATATGACCGGGCTCATGGACGGCGTGGACGAGGTTCAGGCCGGATCCTACGCCCTGATGGACGGCTATTACGTGAAACGACGGCCCGAATTCGCCACCGCGTTGAGCGTGATCACGACCGTGATCTCGAGCAACGGATCGGATCACGCCGTCCTCGATGTCGGCGTGAAGGGGGTCGGGGCCGATCTCGGTCCGCCCGCCGTGCTGGACCGCCCCGGGGACGCGATCTCGCGCTTCGAATCGGAGGAACACGCGTCCGTCCGGGTCGGCGGCCCCCCGCTCGAGATCGGCGACAAGGTCCGGCTGCTCCCCTCTCACGGGTGCACGACCTGCAACCTGCACCGGCGCCTCATCGCCGTCCGGAACGGAACGGTCGAGGACGTCTGGGCGATCGACGGGAGCGGCTGCCTGGATTAGGACCGGCATAAATGCGGAGGAAGTCGCTTTGGAAGACTTGATCGGACGGCATTGGCACCATCTCCCCGAAGAGGAGGTCGTCGACCTCCTCGGCGGCGACGTCCGGCGCGGACTGGACCTCTTCGAGGTCGAGCGCCGCCGCCGCCACTTCGGCCCCAACGTCCTGACCCCTCCCAGGCGGACCTCGCCGATCGTCCGCTTCCTCCTCCAATTCCACAATTCCCTGGTCTACATCCTCCTCGGGGCCGCCGTCGTCACGGGCGTCCTGAAGGACTGGGCCGATGCCTCGGTCATCTTCGGCGTCGTCCTCGTCAACGCCGTCATCCGCTTCATCCAGGAGGCCAAAGCCGAGATGTCCATCCACGCCCTGGCCGGCACGATGAGCGCCGAGGCCGTCGTCATCCGCTCCGGCGAAACCCGCAGGGTCCCCGCCGCGGACGTGGGCGTGGCCATGGGTCTCGCCGGGACCCAGGTCGCCAAGGAGGCGGCCGACATGGTCCTGACGGACGATAACTTCGCCTCCATCGAAGCCGCGGACGTAGGCCCGCCGCGATTCCTCGCGGACGATGCCCCGGCCGAGCTCGTCGTAGATGACCTGGTGGACGACCTCCCGCTCGGGGGCGTCCGGCACCAGGACCTTCAGGCCGTGGGCCTTTTCCAACCGCGCCCGGTCACTGTTCCCTTTCTCTTTTACTGAGATGCTGGACTTGAAGAGAAAAAAGCCTTCACTGGAGTCTTTGGAAGAGTATCTTAAACAGGGGGGCTTTCCAGAATACCTTAAGCACGGGAATGATGCCATGTTGCAGCAGGTCCTGTAGGATATAAACCGGGATGTGGTTGTGAGGTATGGCCTGAGAAACAGCAAGCTGATAGAGCAACTGGCAACCTATCTGTTGGCTAATGCTGGAAAAGAATTTTCCCATAACACCTTGAGGAAAATGTTTGGTGTCGGCTCAACTAATTCAATAACCAGCTATGTTTCCTTTTTTGAGGATAGCTATCTCATATTCACCATCCCTAGGTTTGACTATTCCTATAGGAAACAGCTTGTAAACCCTAAAAAAAGTATATGCTATCGACACTGGGCGTGCCCAGGCGTTTCAGGAGATGGGCCGAGGTGCTGCGCAGGACGGCCCGCACCGCGGCGTAGCCGAGGGCGAAGGGGAAGACGTAGGCGGCCAGGCCGATGAGCCACAGAATGGCCTGGGCGAAATAGGCGCCGACGCTGCCGGCGAAGTTGCGGACGCGGTGGCCGGCCTCGGGCATGCTGGCGAAAGACGGCTCTCCCGCGTCGTAGCTCACGACGCTGATCAGGGCGAAGAGGGCCAGGAAGATGAGGACGACGCCGGTGATCTCGACGGCCAGGGCGCTTTTCTTCGGCGCGCTCTTGCCGTTGCGCCCGTTCTTGCCGTTGGCGGACTTCGCCTTCCGCTTTTTCACGGCGGGGATTATAGCACAACGCTCGGGGACATGTACCTCGCGTCCGTGTCCCCGGCCCTGGGCTCAACTATCCGGGAAGTCGATCCGGTAAATCCATCTTGCGCACGATGGCCTGGAAGCGCGGATGGCCGCGCACGGGATCGAACTGGTGATACACGTGGATGATATTCATATAGGCGGCCCGCTCCGCGTAACCGGCCTCGAGACAATCGAGCGCCCGGTCGGTCTCGCCGAGCCCCAGGTGGACAAGGGAGATCCAATACGGGGACAAATAGGCCTTTTCCCGGCGCGCTTTCAATTCCTCGAGGATCCCGCGTGCTTCGCCGGTCCTGCCGGCGAGGCCCAGGGCGTTCCCGAGGGCCGCTATCGCGAAGGAATCGCGCTCCGCGAGCTCGGCGCTTTTCTCCAGGGCATCGACGGCTTGCGGCTCTTGGCCCTTCTGCTGATAGGCCATGCCCATGACGCAATACGCAAACCACATGTTCGCGTCCAGAGCGATCACGCGCCGGCATTGTTCGATGGCCGCGTCGCTCCGCCGGGCCTGCATGAGCACTTCGCCAAGGCAGACCGCCGGCATGATGGAAAGGGGGTCGAGCTCGAGGGCAAGCCGCATCTCGGAAACGCTCTCCTCGTGGCGACGGGAGATGCTCAGGAACCAGGAGTGGCACATGTGGACGAAGCTATCGCCCGGCGTCAGCGCGATGGCTCGCCGATGGGCCGCCTCCGCGGCCGCCCAATCCCAGTCGAAGTCCTGGCTGACCTGGCCGAGCGCCGTGTGGGCCACGGCCAGTGTCTCATCGAGCTCCAACGCTCGCGTCGCGGCCGCCTTGACGCGGGGCCAACCCTCTTCCGGCGATACGTGGCCCAAATTGCTCAAGGCATAATGGCAGATGGCTAATTCGCCGTACGCGAGGGCGTATTGGGGGTCTTCGATGAGCGCCTGATCGAGGTATTCGATCGCCCTGTTGAGAGCTTTTTGGGTAAATAGGTTCCGATACTGGCGGCTCCTCAGGCAAAGCTCGTAGGCTTTGGCGGACCGGGCCGGCCGTTTGGTCAGACGCCTCTTGACTTCGGCTACCAGGTGAGGCCTCACTCTTTCGGCGATCTGACTGGCGATGTCGTCCTCGACCGCGAAAATATCTGAGAAGGCGCGGCTGTATTTTTCCCCCCAAACGTGCGTTTTTGTCCGTATGTCCATGAGCTCCGCGCTGACGGACAGCCGCTCGTTCCGCCGCAGGACTCGCCCGGTCACCAGCGCCTGGACACCCAACTCCGACGCGCAGCGCTCGGGGTCGATCCCTTCGCCCTTGAACTGGAAGGCCGAGGTCCTGGCGATCACTCTCAGCCGGGGGAGTTGGGCCAGGCGGTTGATGAGGCTCTCGGCGATCCCGTCGCTCAGGAACTCGGCGTCCGGGTCGCCGCCGACGTTGACGAAGGGCAGCACGGCGATCGAATCGACGGCCTGGCGCGGCCGCTCCGCCCGGGACTTGGGAGCCGCCGCGGCGCGGCCCGACTCCAGGGCGCGCTTCAGGCGCTTCAGCTCGGCGCTCAGCTCCGCCGCCGAGGAGAAGCGCCGGTCCCGGTCCTTTTCGATGGCCTTGTTGATGATCCGCCCCAGATCCGGGGGGAGTGTGGCGTTCAACTTGACCGGGGCGACAGGCGTTTTGGTCAGGATCTCGGTGAACACCAATCCGGAGGTCCGGCCTCCGAACGGCCGCTGGCCCGTCGCCATCTCGTAGAGGACGACGCCCAGGGAGAAAAGGTCCGTGCGCGCGTCGATCTCCTCGCCCCGCACTTGCTCGGGCGACATGTAGGCCACGGTCCCCACGACCACTCCCGGGCTGGTCAATTCCTCGGGCTCCGCGGTCAGCGTGGGCGGCGTCGTCGCGCCGGCCGGCCCCGCGGCGGGGCGGCGATGAAAGGCCACCTTGGCCAGCCCGAAATCGAGCAGCTTGGCCTGGCCCCGGCCGGTAACGAAGATATTGGCCGGCTTGATGTCGCGATGGATGATCCCTTTCTGGTGCGCGGCCTCCAAGCCATCGGCGATCTGGATGGCCAGTTCGAATATCAGGTCCAACGGAAGCGGATTTCCCTCCAGGCGGTGTTTCAGCGGTGTGCCCTCGAGCAGCTCCATGGCGATGAAGTGCCGGCCCTTGTGTTCGTCGATGTCATGGATGGTGCAGATGTTGGGATGGTTCAGGGCCGAGGCGGCCCGGGCTTCCCGCCGGAAGCGCTCCAGGGCCTGGGGGTCGCCGGAAGCATCCTTGGGCAGGAACTTCAGGGCGACGGGACGGCGGAGCTTGGTGTCTTCCGCCTTGTAGACAACGCCCATGCCGCCCGCGCCGAGCTCCTCCAGGACCCGGTATTTGCCGGCGACGAGGCCGCCCTCCGGGAAGTCATGTTTGACCTCTTTGACCGACCGGGCCCGAGTCTTCGGGCTCCCGCCGGCCCTTGTGAGCGGAGCTCCGCATTTGCCGCAAAAGGAGGATTCGTCGGGACACTCCGTGTGACACTGATCGCACTTGGCGGCCATGGCGTTCAACCTCCCGAATTGGCCGAATCATATCAAGGTTCAAAACGGTGAGTCAAACGCTCCGGTCCTGAGCGCTCTCTCCAGCCGTTGACTTTCGGGTTCTCCGGGGCTATCCTTTGGCCGGCAGACAGGGGGACCGCCCATGGCCATCAAGTGCCGAGGTGTCAGCGCGACAATGCTCCCGATGCGGCCTTCTGCTCGCACTGCGCCGACGCCGCTCGTCCGGGAGCTCGTCTTATTGATAGGAATTTCCTTTTGCGGGCGGCCGGGGATCGCCCGTCCCAGACGCGAAAGCAACCGTTCCCATCACAAAAGGGAAGGTATCCCGGGGCCGAGCGGTTGTCAAGTTCCCAAATCCCCCCGGGCCCGGATGCCGGCGGGCCGCTGATCGGACTGGTCAGCCCGGAATATGACCCCACGAGGCCAGGCCGCTCCCCTCTCCTAGACGCCATTATTCGTATTCCTCGCTCTCCTCGGCCGCCATCAGGGCCGTCTGCTCGAAGACATGAGCCGGCGGCGGCTTCTCGGCCACGAACGTCAACTTCAGGTGACGGGTAATCCGGTCGACGACCGAGTACTCGGTCAGGAAGGCCACGACCCTCATCCTCCCCCCGCAGCGCGGACAGATCAGGGGGTCCGCCTCATAGACCTTGCGGATCATCTCGGCCCAGCCCTTGGAAGTCGGCGGCGGGGCATCCTCAGCCAGGCGCAGGACGTTGGGGACGCGGTTCGCTTCTCTGGCCCTACCGCGTCCACCTGGATTTCAAGAACGGCCGCCTCATCCTAGAGGAATATGGCGGTCAGTAGCTTATTCCCGGCGACAGCACGAAGTTGCGGCCCGGATCCGGGGAGCCGGCCCGCCGCCACGGCAGCGGTCGAGGGCGGGATCCCGCCTATCAGGCCATGAGGTCCTTGATCCGCCTGAAGGCTATGACGCCGCCGATGAGTTTGACGAGGCCGAAGGCGACGGCGGCGATCCCGGCCGCGGCCATCCCGACGATGAAGAGGGCGGCCGTCCCGCTAGTGGGCGTAAAGAACCCCACATAGCCCAAGATCAGGCCGACGAGAACGATCGCGGCCCCGAGGATGACGCGCTCGGGCAGACGCTCAAGCTCGAGTTCGTCGCGATCGACGCGGCGGGCAGGGAGGCCGGGCGCGGCCGTTCCGGCGGGCCTCTTCGCACCCGACGGCTACGGGCTCTACGACGCGGCCGGGAACGTTCTTGAGTGGGTCTGGGACTGGGGCTCGGAAGCGCAGGCCTGCCGCTGGGCGTTCGACGGCGCGAGGAACCCAAGAGGGCCCGACGCGCAAGAAGTTCGGCCTGCTCCCCTTCGACGACGCGGCCGGCGTGGGGCCGGAGCTCGGAGGCCAGGTCGCCGTGCATATCCGCTCGGAGCTACTGAAGGCGAAGAAACTGATGCCCAAGTTCATCGCCCGGCTTAGCCGCTGACCGCCATCGCGCTCACCCCGTCCGCTCGCGGCCGGGGTGTCCGTCATGGGGCGCGCGGAGGGAGTAGCACGTCTCTTACCCGATGTTCTTGGGCGGGGCCGCTGATGCCCCTCCCTGCTTGACCAGCTCGACGCGGCGATTCTTGGCCCGGCCTTCCTCGGTGTCGTTGGTGGTGACCGGGGCCAGGGGTCCCACGCCGTAGGGCTTGAGCCGGTCTGCGGCGACGCCGTGCTTCGACACCAGCGCCTTGACCACGGCCTCGGCCCTCTCCTGCGAGAGCTTCATGTTGTGCTCCAGGGCGCCCGTGGTGTCGGTATGGCCGACGACGTAGAGCTTCAACTTCGAGTCCAGCCCGAGGAGCTTGGCGATCTCGGTCAGGGCCGGCTCGGACTCGGGCTTGACCTCGGCCTTGTCGACGTCGAAATAGATGCCGTAGAGAACGGCCTTGCCCGAGGCGCCGATGTCGGCGGACATGGTCTTGGCATCGGCCTCGACCTCCTGGACCATCGCCTGCTTTTCGATGATGGTCAGGAAGAACCTGTCCGCGCCCGTATTGACATGGATCTTCGCCCAGATCTCCAGGCCGTCCTTGACGACCCTCATGGATGTCTTGTTCGGGTTCTTGGGATCGTTGACATGGAACTCCCCCCCGATCTGCGTGATCGCGTTCGTGTAGTTGCGGGACACCTGCAAGGAGCTGTATCTTCCCGAGAATTCCTTCTTGGTGTTGTAATCCAGGTAGAATCTCCGCCCTTCGATCACCACTTTCTGGCTTGTCTTGGGGTCGATGAAATCCTCCGCGGCGAACTCGTTCTTTTCGCAATAATAGAGATAGTAGCCCTGCATCCTCGAGAAGAGAGGATGGTCCTGACAGCCCGCCTTGTCCTGTTGGGCCCTCGCGGGGACCGCGGCGAGAACGGCGACAGACAAGAAACCCGAAAGAATGAAGATCGCTTTCTTCATGACCGTCAACCTCCTTTGATCCTGGAAATCGTTAGTTCTCATCTCCGGTCCGGCAGCGCCAGGTTCCAATTGAAGCTCGTCCCCGGATCGTTGCCCTGATTGCTTCGATGGCCGGGCCAGGTCGCCGGCCCGGCGCCCGGCGCGGCGTAGGAGCCCTTGACGGTCCGGCCTTCGGCCGCGCCCCTCAAGAGCTCGGGCAGCGTGTTGACGCTGATGAACCATGAGCCGCGACCCTGCTTTTCGCGGCTGCGCAGGCCGATCTCGAGCGTGTAAGCGCCGGACTTCCGGTCGACGGTCAAAAGAACGGACGCGCTGTCCTCGGGCCCGAATGTCCCGGAATCCTCGACGCTCTCGCTGAGGACGTCCGCCTTCTTCCCGTTGAGGAGGACGTCGTTCCTGTAGCTGTAGGAATAGGACGCCGCGGCCGCTTCGGACTTGTAGTAGTCGCGGTCCCGATAGGTGTTCGTGTACTTGAGACCGACCCGGACGGAGACCTCCTCGGTCAGGCTGCCCCGGTAGGTCGTGGAACCCGCCGGGTTGGAGCTCGTCGAGTCCCAGGCGACCGTCCGCCTGTAGACCACCGTCCCCGGGCCGACGCCGCCGTGGACGTTGAAACGGCATTCCCCGATCTTCCGGCCCGGCCCTGTCTTGGCGAGCGGCCAAAGGTCAGGCCGGGCCGCGTCGCAGGAATCGCGGACGGCGACGATAACCTCCCCGCCGGAGGCCTCTCCGCCCGGAGCCTGGTAGCGGAGCTCGATCAGGCCGTCGCCGACCTGGAAGGCCCGGGCGCGCGGCCGGCCGTCCACGGCTTCGCCGCCGAGGACGCGGCCGCGGTCCGCTTCGACGACGATCCGGTTGAAGGGCTTGGCCTCCCGCCCGCGCCAGTCCTTTAGCCCGACGACCATGATGTCCATCGTTTCGCCGGCGGCCAGGTCCTTCTTGGCCGGGTGGACGGCGCAGGACGCCGGCCGCCGCTCGAAGTCCTCAAGGAGCGCCTCGATCGGCCGGACGCTCTTCATCACGGCGTCCTCGTTCTTGAACATCCGGTTGGTGCAGGCGGTGAACGAGTTGACGGGGCTCGTGACCGTCCAGGTCCCGACCTGCTCCCTGGGCTCGCCGTCGTAGAACAGGCTGACCGTCAGGCGGCTCATGACGGCCGCGCCGTCCCGGCCCTTCGCGTTCAGGTCCTCCTCGTACCGGCCGGTGAAGACGTATTCCGGCGGCCGGGCCGCGGCGCCGAACCCGGCCGCGTCCCGTCCCCATTCCGAGGCCTCGGACCGGACGAGATGGAAGCAGGGCGAGGTCAGGGCCTCGGCGAGACGGCTGATGAGCGACTCCCGCAGCGCCACGTCGGTCGCCCCGGCGTCGGCCTCGCCGACGTAGGCCCTCCGGCCGCAGCCCTGGCAACCGGGTTCAACCTGTCGAGAGGCCGCTTTGGGAACGTGGCCGGGATCCGCCCCTCCTCTATTCAGAAGGAGGATGCATCCGGCCAATATCGAGGCGAGGGACCGGAGGACAGGGGGCGAAGCAGGATCTTTCCCCGGGGGTGCGTTGACGCGCCTTCTCATCCCCACATCATCTCCTTAACCCGATTCCCCTTCGTCTGTCAAGCTTCTGCGCGCTGGGAAACGCCGTCCTCGCCAGCCTCTCCCAAACGGTTCGAGGCCTGAGCCTCGCGCTCATCTCTGCTGCCTCCGGGCCCGTCCCGAGCCCGGCGGGTTCCCCCCTGCCGATCCTCCGGACGGGCTCTTGATGTTCGGCCCGGCCGGCGGGCACTTGACGTCGATCACGGGCCCCTCGTAGATCGAAACGTAGCCGGATGTCTCGCCCTCGGCGAGCTTGACAAGATAGAGCGTGTAATCGGCGCCCGGGGTGGCTTCGAGCTCGAAGACCGGTCCGGACAGGCTGTAGAAGGACTGTCCCGTCCTCTCATTGACGAGGACGGCCCAGGGGGCCTTGTCCGCCGTCAGGCTCATGACCGTCACCCGGATGATGTTGGTCCACCAGGCGTCCGGCGAGGATTTGCCCTTGTAAGCGATGATCTTCGAGCTCAGGGCCGGGGTCGACGGGAACCAGTAGCCGTATGTCGTCCGTCCGCCGGCCACCTCCCGTTTGACCTGGTACATGACGTTGTATTCGGAGGCGACGTAGGTCCGGGTCTGGCCGGTCTGCCGCGGCGGGGTCAAGGTCCCGCCGGTCACCGACGCCCCGCTCCCGTAGGTCCTTTGGGACCAGTCCCACAAGGGCACCGTGACCTCTTTCTTGAGGTTGATCACGGGCACCCAGAAGACATTCTCCCAGAGGAAGGACGAATTGTCCCGCGTCGGGCCGAAGCCGCGGCGCTTATAGAGGGCGTCGGCCTCGCCGGCCTTGATGCCGCCCATGTTCTTCCGGCTCCATTCCCCGTCACGGGCGTCGTTCTGCCAGTCGGCGGATGTCCTCTCGATGACGATCGTCTTCTCGCCGAGGAAGTCGTCCGGGTCGAGCCAGGCCATGAGTCCCCGGAAGAAGGAGCTGAGGCTCGTGAACATGTGCTTGAACAGGTCGACGATGAGCGGGATGACCGTGAGGATCTTGAACAGGTTCCAGAGCCCCTTCCCGATGTCGCCCGAGAAGAAGCCTTCGAACATATCGGCGATGGCCGGGCCGAAGACGGCCAGGCCGAGGAAGATCGCCCCCATGACGGTCGAACTGCCGCCGATCATAGCCAGCGTCTGCAGGAAGTCCCCGCCCGAGAAGAGGAAATAGACGACATACCAGGAGGCGTCGAAGGCCCGCCCGGAATAGAGGTTGAACAGCATCGACTGGAAATCGGCCGGGCTCAGGCCGCCGGAGAATATCTGATCGAGGAGCCGGAGGGCGCCCGACGAGTCGATCCCGCCGCCGAGACCGAGGATGGCGTCGGCGATATAGGATTGGACCTGGCTCATGATGGCCGCCTTGAGGTCGCTCTGTATGCGCCTCATGATGTCCATGGCGGCCAGCCGGACGCCGTCGGCGACGGAGCCTTTGCTGTAGTCCGCCTCCCAGAGCTGGATGGAGAACGAGGCCGGGCCGTTGAAGGTCAAATAGTCGAAAATGGTCCGGTCCTCTCCCTTGAGGCCGTGCTCTTCGCCCCGGCCGACGCCGCCATAGGTCCGGGTCACATAGCTCGACGTCCAGTTAAGGCAGCCGTCCGCAAGTTGCCTGAAGAAGGCCGTGTCGGACGCGTCGAATTGGGGGAGCGTCGTGAAGACGCTGAAATAGGGCTCGTCGGACCTCTCGTTCTTGTTGAGACAGTGGAACCAGTCCAACGTCACCATGTAGCGGTAGTAATCGACGGCGTTCGTCTTCCCGTCGATCGCGGCGGCGCTGCTGAGCGTCGAGGGGTCCGGAAAGAACGTCCGGGCGAACACGCTCAAAGTTGCCTTCTCGGGAACGTCCGCCCCGGACTGGGAGAGCGTGTCGCGGAGCTCGGCCAGGCGGTTCTCCGAGCGGAGCGCCGCTCCGCGGCCGACGAGGCCGTCGATGGAGGCGAGCCGGGCCGGTGGAGCCGTTGTCCGGGCCTGTGTCTTGAACGCGGTCGGCGCGCCGCGCCGGGCCATGGGGACGTCGGTCAAGGTCGTCTTTTCGGGCGGAACGAGGAACCTGCCGGAAAACGCGTCCTGGGCGACCCGCTTGACCTCGAGGCCCAGGCCCGGACGGACCTTCCGGACGACGTCGGCGCCCAGACGCTTGAGATCGAGGCGTGTCCCGCGACCCAGCTGGGCGTACCCCGGAACGAAGTGGCGGGCTTTGAAGTCCTGGGGGATCTCCCGGTAGGCTTTGACGACACTATGGAAACGGAGGTCGAAATCGCCTTGGGTCTGGCCTTTCTTATGCTCGCTCGATCGATAATATTGCCTGAGGAGACCGGAATCGGCCGCGACCTCCTCCAGGTACTTGAAGAAGATAGGCACGAACAAGCCGCCGAGATCGTTCGACCGGCAGATCTCCCCGATCCGCTGCTCCATGAATTCCCGAAGCGGCGTGACGTCCTCGCCGGTGCCGGCGGGTTCGGACTTCTTCAAGGACGCCGAGCCCTTCAGGCCGGTGCGGACCGGCCTCGCGTCCTGGGACGCGACCTTGGCCTCGGGCCTAGCAGCGGCCTTTTCCGATGCCTCGCCGGCCTTCGTCTGCGCTTTTTCCCCCGCAGCCTGGGCCTGGGCGGCGGCCGGAGGCGTTTGAGCTTGAGCCGCGGGGGCCTGAGCCTGGCCGGCGGGGGGAATGGCGGATGACGCCGGCAGCTCGACCGTCACCGTCCCGCGGGCCGTCGCTCCGGCCTGAAAGCCGGCCACCGATAGCCTCCAATCGCTACCCTTGGCCGCAAGCTCGTCGGTGAGATCGAACTCGAGGCTCAAGGGGCTCGGGCCGTCGCGCCGGGCGTAGGCCTGGGTCATGCCGGGGCCGTTGAGGATGAGGGCCAGGCTGGATGCCGTGCCTGTCCAGACGGCCTTGGCCCGGATCTTGCCGGGGCCGGCGATCTTGAGCTCCACGACGAGCTTGTCGACCCCCGAAAGGCTGAACTCGCGGTCGATCGTGGCGGCCTTCGCCTGGACGGTCGCCATGGTCCTTGTCAGCCTGTCCTGTCGGGCGTCCGGCGACGCTTCCAGGGGCGCCCAGAGGAATTGGCCGAGGAACAGGCAGATGGCGACGGCCGCGGCCGCTTTCATCGGGGGAGAGAAGCGGGCGATTGACAGGACGCAGCTCCGCGACATCGCGCGAGCCTGAGTTGGACGCATCATCTTTCCTCCTCACACCCTCCGATCGAACTCCGGATGGGGATCGCTCTCATTGATGCGGAAGGGCCAGCCACAGGGAGGCGAACTCGCGCAACGCCTCGGCGAGCGCGAGGGCCGCTCCGTAAAGGCCCTCGGGGCCTTCCTCGATCGCGCCGCCGAGTATGGCGGCCTTGTGCTCCGCGATCTCCTCTTCCGTGAAATTCAGGGCCCGGCAGACCTCCTGCTCTTCGGGACTGAAGCCCTCGCGACGAAGCGAATCCCGGTAGCTTTCGATGAGGGGCCCGGACAGAGGCGTCTCCGGGACCCCCTCGGCTCTCGCCACTCTGACCAGGGCCTCCAGCCGGACGGCGGCTTCCACCATGGCCCGCCCGGATTCCCGTTCGTAACGGACGGCGTTCACGAGCTGGGCCCTGGCCCATTCCGGCGCGCCGGAGCCGATGGCCCCCGAATAGCGTTCCACCGAGATCTTGGCGGCCCTCATCTTTCCTGTCAGGTCCACGGCCGCCCGGAGAAAGGCGTTCGCCGCTTCGGCCCGGGCTCGGCTGACTTCATCTCCTGGCTGGACAGGGTCGAATCCTCCCGGCTCAGGCCGGGCAAGGACCGTGTAGTCGCTGCGCGGAGGATCGACGGCGATGGCATCGATGCAATCGCCCCACATACCGACAGTCCTGCCGATCGTGTACCCGGCCAGCTTCTTTGGGATCCCATAGGGAGTGGCGGCGCCCATCAGCTTGCCGGCCGCCCCTGAGCCGGCCGATGTCCCCGCCGAGAACCATCCGATCATCTTGCGGGTCCGCTCCACGGCTTCCCTTCCGTTGCCCGTCGCCGACTTCCTCGCCGACTGGCCGAGGCGCTGCTGGTGGGTGTTGCCGGGCTGGGCGACCTTCTTGTGGGGGATGAACTCGGGGAGGCCGGAGGGCGTCGGCTTCCGGGGACGGGTCTCTTTTTGCCAGCTCGGCGCGGCCTTTTTGACCCAGACGAATCGCGGAAGCTCCCGGGCCTTGCCCTGGCGGCTTTGAGGGCCCCTCTCGCCGCCCCAATCCCGGTCGTCCGACGCCCGGCCGTCGCCGCCGAGGCCGGCCTCGAGCTCGTCCCCCTTCAGCTCATTGCCGGCAAAGAGGGCCAGGCCTTTCATCCAACACCGGTAGGCCAGGCCCATCGTGCCGAGCGTCATCTCGTCGGGCGGGTTTCGGGGATCGGCCCGATCAAGCGAAAGAGCTATTCTGAGGGCCTCACAGCAGCTCCCAAGGAAGATGATGCCCAATGCGGACTCGTCCGGGATGTCCTTCAACCCGGGGTCGGTTCGGGCCAGCACCTCCCTCAATCGGAAGACGTCCTCGCGAAGCTGAAGCGCGGACTTGTAGCGCTCCCGGGCGCCGGCGTAGCGGGGCGGCGGGCTCGCGACCGGTTGCCCCTTCCCGGAAGGAGCCCCGGCCAGGACCCATCCGGCATCCTTGATCGATCGCGTCCGCGCCTTTCCGTCCGGCCCTGGCCACACAAAGATCAGTTCCTTGAAGGCGAACCCGGCGACCCCGTCGTCCCCGGGAACAAGCAGGGGTTCCATCTCCCGGTCGTAGACGAACTCGATCCTTGCCCCCTGTCCGTCGGCGATCGACGTGATGAGCCCGAGATCGTCCGTTCCGATGGAGAAGCTTTCGGGATCGTAGATCTGGACCCGGATGTTCCTGTAGCCGTAGGGGAAGTAACGGACGAAATAGCCGTCCGGGTCGTAGCTCCATCTGCCTAAGGCGATGTTCCGGCTGTCGGGAGGTGCCAGGACCTCGCCGGCGCGGACCGCTATGCTTTCGATCTCGTGATAGGGCGCGGCGACCGGCCGCACGAACATGTCCCGGAGCTTGGTTTCGGCCTCCAGGGCGTCGCGGGCCGCGGCGGGCATCTTCTGCAAGGCGGCGCTAAGGACGGGCTGAGGGATCCTGCCCAGGGCCCCTCCGTTCAGCGTATCGTAATCGCGGCGCGCCAGCAGGGCTCTCGCGGTGTTCTGTATGCCTTTGCCGCATTCTGAGAGCTCGGTCCTGGCGATGATGGCCCAGAGCAGGAGCTGGACGTCCTTTTGGTCCAATTCCGGATGGTCGACCGAGTTCCTCAACACCCGAGCCACGATGTCCGCGCGCTTGCCTTTGAGGGGAGCGAATGCGTACCCGCTGCCTTCGCCGGGCCCGAAGGCGCCGGGCTTGAGGCAATAGCTTTGGAACCAGCATTCCCAAAGACCCGGGGGGATCGGGATGGCGGCCTCGTGCGTCATCGGCAGGAAGGTCATCAGCGCCGGCCGGCCGGGATCGTGACCGTCAAGGAACGGGATGTCGAA
This sequence comes from Candidatus Aminicenantota bacterium, assembly GCA_017999365.1. Taxonomy (GTDB): domain Bacteria; phylum Acidobacteriota; class Aminicenantia; order Aminicenantales; family Saccharicenantaceae; genus RBG-16-66-30. Next base: position 49,153 of record JAGNLW010000005.1, on the reverse strand, counting down.
GACGGCGTCGGGCAGGCCCGTGCTCACGGGAGGCTCTTCTTCGAGGAGGCGGTCCAAGTCGGGCAGCCGCGGGGCTTTGACCGGGATCTTGATCTTGTCCTTGGGGATCCTGATCTGGGCGCCCGCCGTCATGACGGCAAAGGCCGCGGCGATGACGGCGACGATGAGATGTCGAGAAACATTGGTTTTACGGCGTGACTCGCTCATGTCAGCCTTCCTTTTGGGGGTTTTTCTTAGTGGGGATCTACGATGGATGGAAGTTCCAGCCCAAGGGCCGGCGTCCGGTCCCTGCTCGGACGCGCCGTCCGGCAGCGCCGCGGCGTGGACTTGTCGGATGCGTTGCGGAGCCATCCCATACCCCTGCGGCGGGCCGGCTCGCCCGCTCATGCGCGTATCGTTAGATTGATAGATTGATAGGAATTTCCTTTTGCGGGCGGCCGGGGATCGCCCGTCCCAGACGCGAAAGCAACCGTTCCCATCACAAAAGGGAAGGTATCCCGGGGCCGAGCGGTTGTCAAGTTCCCAAATCCCCCCGGGCCCGGATGCCGGCGGGCCGCTGATCGGACTGGTCAGCCCGGAATATGACCCCACGAGGCCAGGCCGCTCCCCTCTCCTAGACGCCATTATTCGTATTCCTCGCTCTCCTCGGCCGCCATCAGGGCCGTCTGCTCGAAGACATGAGCCGGCGGCGGCTTCTCGGCCACGAACGTCAACTTCAGGTGACGGGTAATCCGGTCGACGACCGAGTACTCGGTCAGGAAGGCCACGACCCTCATCCTCCCCCCGCAGCGCGGACAGATCAGGGGGTCCGCCTCATAGACCTTGCGGATAATCTCGGCCCAGCCCTTGGAAGTCGGCGGCGGGGCATCCTCAGCCAGGCGCAGGACGTTGGGGACGCGGTTCGCCTTTCTGACCTTGCCCCGGTGGGCGTTGGCGTAGAGCAGAAGCCGCGGGTCTTGCAGGAGAACGTCAACAGATGTTCACCGTGGCAGTCCGGGCAGCGGATCCGGGCGAAGCCGGAACGCGGATTGCCGCAGTCGAGGTAACGCTCGACGACCTCTTTGACAACCGGCCGCAAATGACCGTACTCCTTCTCGAAACGGCTCTCGTAGGCTGTCAGGAAGCGGTCGAAGTTATGGAACAACACCCGGTAGAGCACCGTGCGCTCCGGATGGCGAGGGCGATAGAGTCCCGGCACATCGGGAAGGCCGGTTCAAAAAACGTGCCGGAAGCGTACAGAGAGAGATGTCTAGTCCGAACCTTCAGCTCGTCAACGAACGATGACGTAAGGGGCGATCAGCTCAGCGCGAAATCCACCGCCGCCGCGGCGTGGAGGGCCGTCGTGTCGAAGACCGGCACGGGGCTGTCCTGGTCCTTGACGAGCAGCGGGATCTCCGTGCAGCCGAGGATGACGCCCTGAGCGCCGCGCTTCACCAGGCCTACGATGATCCGGACGTAGGCCCGCCGCGATTCCTCGCGGACGATGCCCCGGCCGAGCTCGTCGTAGATGACCTGGTGGACGACCTCCCGCTCGGGGGCGTCCGGCACCAGGACCTTCAGGCCGTGGGCCTTTTCCAACCGCGCCCGGTAGAAGTCCATCTCCATCGTGAAGCGGGTGCCGAGGAGCCCGACCGTCGCCAGCCCCTGCGCTTTGACCGCGCCGGCGGCCGCGTCGGCGATATGGAGGATCGGCAATTTGACTTCGGCCTCGATGGCCGGGGCCAGCTGGTGCATGGTGTTGGCGCAGATGACGACGGCCTCGGCCCCGGCCCGTTCGAGGGTCTTGGCCGCCCGGACCATCAGACGGCCGAGCTCGGTCCAGTCCCCGCGGTCCTGGAGGGCCTGGACGGGCGCGAAGTCGACGGAGACCATGACCATGGCCGCCGAGCTGTGGCCGCCCAGCCGGTCCTGGACGCCCTGGTTGATGAGGCGGTAGTAATCGACGGTCGAATGCCAGGTCGTGCCGCCGATCAGGCCGAGCGTCCTCACGGCCGGCTCCCCTTACCCCTTGCTCATCTGGTTGAGGAAGTCCTGGTTGGTCTTGGTCTTGCCGAGCTTGTCGATGAGCATCTCGACGGCCTCGACCTCGTTCATCTGGCTGAGGACCTTGCGCAGGATCCAGATCCGGTTGAGGTCCTGCTCCGGGATGAGGAGCTCCTCCTTGCGGGTCCCGGACCGGCTCATGTCGATGGCCGGGAAGACGCGCTTGTCGACCAGGCGCCGGTCGAGGTTGATCTCCATGTTGCCTGTGCCCTTGAACTCCTCGAAGATGACCTCGTCCATGCGGCTGCCGGTGTCGATGAGGGCCGTGGCCAGGATGGTCAGCGAGCCGCCCTCCTCGATCTTGCGGGCCGAACCGAAGAACTTCTTGGGCTTGTGCAGGGCGTTGGCGTCGATGCCGCCCGACAGGACCTTGCCCGACGGGGGCACGATGGAGTTGTGGGCCCGGGCCAGCCGGGTGATGGAGTCGAGCAGGATGACGACGTCGCGCTTGATCTCGACCAGCCGCTTGGCCTTCTCCAGGACGATGTTGGCGACCTGGGCGTTGCGGGTCGGCGGCTCGTCGAAGGTCGAGGCCACGACCTCGCCGTTGACGCTGCGCTTGAAGTCGGTGACCTCCTCGGGCCGCTCGGCGATGAGCAGGACGATGAGGAAGATCTCGGGGTGGTTCTTCTCGATGGACTTGGCGATCGTCTTGAGGATGGTCGTCTTGCCGGCCCGGGGCGGCGAGACGATGAGGCCGCGCTGGCCCTTGCCGATGGGCGTCAGGAGCTCCATGACCCGGGCGTTCATGTTCTTGGGATTGCCGTCCTGGAGCTTGATCATCTCGAACGGATAGAGCGGCGTCAGGCTCTCGAAGTGGACGTTGCGCCGCTGCTCGATGATGACGTCGGGGTGCAGGAAGTTGACGGCCTCGATCTTGATCAGGGCGAAATATTTCTCGCCGTTCTTGGGGGCCCGGACGACGCCCGAGATGGTGTCGCCCGTGCGCAGCTGGAACTTGCGGATCTGGGAGGGCGAGACGTAGATGTCGTCCTGGCTGGGCAGGTAGCTGAACTCCGGGGCCCGCAGGAAGCCGAAGCCGTCCTCCAGGCACTCCAGGACGCCCTCCGAGAACAGCAGGCCCTGCTTCTTAGCCTGGGCCTCGAGGATCTGGAAGACGAGGTGGTGCTTGCTCGAGTCGCCGATGTCGTCCTCGGAGAGGTTGATGGACTCGGCGATCTTGGCCAGGGACGAGATGTCCATGGCCTCGAGCTCGATGAGGTTGAACTCCTTCCCGGCGGGTACGGGCTGGGGCTCGGGATTGTCGGGGGCGTTGTTCTTTTTGACCATATGTGATTCTTCTCCCAAACGGAATTGACGATAGGTCTATGGATCCAAAAAAACGGGTTCGCTCAGTTGGTCAGGGGCGGTTCCTTGGCCGCCTCGTCGTCCGCCGTCCGGGCCGCCGGCGCGGGGGCCGGGGCCGTCGCTGCGGGCCGGGCTTCCCCCTCGGTCGGTTTCTTGTCGCGGGGGTCGGCCGGCTTCTTGGGGAGCTCGCGGGTCAGGGCGATCTTCAGGACGTCGTCCATGGTCTCGACGAGGTGGACGGTCATCTTGGTCTTGAGGACCTTGGGCAGGTCCCTCAGGTCGGGCTCGTTGTCCCGAGGCAGGACGGCCTCGCGGATGCCCTCGCGGTAGGCAGCCAGGAGCTTCTCCTTGATTCCGCCCACGGGCAGGACCTTGCCTTTCAGGGTGATCTCGCCGGTCATGGCCACCTTCTTGCTGACGGGGATGTCGGTCAGCAGAGAGATGATGGCCGTGGCGATGGTGATGCCGGCCGACGGGCCCTCCTTGGGGGTCGAGCCCTCGGGGACGTGGATGTGGATGTCCGAGTTGCGGTGGAGGTCCCGGGCGATGTCGAGCTCGTAGATCTTGCCCCGGACGAACGAGAAGGCCGCCTGGGCCGACTCCTGCATGATCTCGCCGAGCTGGCCGGTCAAGGTGAAAGTGCCCTTGCCGTGGATCTTGGTGGCCTCGAAGCGCAGCAGCTCGCCGCCGAACTCCGTCCAGGCCATGCCGGTGCTGACCCCGATCTCGTCCTTCTTGTCGAACTCGGAGCGGCGGAACTTGGGGATGCCCAGGTAGCTCTCGAGGTTCTTGGGCGTGATCTTCTCGCCGTGGTCCTTGCCCTGTTCGACGACCCTTTTGACGACCTTGCGGCAGACCGTCGTGATCTCCCGCTCGAGGTTCCGGACGCCGGCCTCGCGGGTATAGCTGCGGATGAGCTTCATGAGGGCCTGGTCGCCGAACTTGAGGTTGACCTCGGTCAGGCCGTGGGCCTCCATCTGCTTGGGCAGGAGGAAGCGCTTGGCGATCTCGAGCTTCTCGTCCTCGGTGTAGCCGGGGATGCGGATGATCTCCATCCGGTCGATGAGCGGCTTGGGGATGGGGTCGAGCAGGTTGGCCGTGACGATGAACATGACCTGGGATAGGTCGAAATCGGTGTCGATGTAGTGGTCGAGGAAGGTGCTGTTCTGCTCGGGATCGAGGACCTCCATCAGGGCCGAGGCCGGATCGCCCCGGAAGTCCATGCTCATCTTGTCGACCTCGTCGAGGAGGAAGACCGGGTTCTTGGTCCCGCCGCGCTTGATCATCTGGATGATGCGGCCGGGGTAAGCGCCGATGTAGGTCCGCCGGTGGCCCCGGATCTCGGCCTCGTCCCGGACCCCGCCGAGGGACAGCCGGACGAACTTCCGGCCCGTGGCCCGGGCGATGGACTTGCCGAGCGAGCTCTTGCCCACGCCGGGCGGCCCGATGAGACCCAGGATGACGCCCCGGGGGTTCTTGACCAGCTGGCGGATGGACAGGTACTCGAGGATGCGCTCCTTGACCTTGTCCAGGCCGTGATGGTCCTCGTTGAGGATCCTTTCGGCCTCCTTGAGCTCCCGTTTCTCGCGGGTCTTCTTGACCCAGGGCAGGGAGATCAGCCAGTCGAGGTAGTTCCGGCTGACCGTGGCCTCGGCCGACATGGGCGGCATGGACTCCAGCCGCTCGATCTCCTTGTAGGCCTTCTCCTCGGCGTCGGGCGGCATCTTGGCCTTGGCCACCTTCTGGCGCAACTCCTCGATCTCGTTGGGCTGCTCCTCTTTGCGGCCGCCGGGGGGGCCGGGCGGAAATGGCTTCTGGCCCGCAGGCTGGTCCTTGAAGGACGTCCGGCGACGGGCCCGGTTGGGGTCCTTCTGGTAGGCCGAGTGGATCTTGAGGATCTCGTTCTCCAGGACGTAGTTCAGGCGGCGCAGACGCTCGAAGCTGTTGACCGTCTCGAGGAGGTTCTGCTTCTCCTCGAGAGGCATATAGACGTGGGAGGCGATGATGTCCGTGATCCGCTCGGGGGTGTTCTCCCGCAGGGCCGGGATGATGGAGTCCAGGTTGGTGTTCTGGTTGAGCTTGAGGTAGTCCTCGAACAGGGCCAGGACCCGCTTGAGGAGTTCCTTGGACTCGGGCAGATGGTCGTCCACCTCTTTGACCACCTTGGCCAGGATCTGGTAGTAGGGATAGGTGCTGAGGTATTCGACGATCCGGGCCCGGCTCTTGCCCTCGACGATGACCTTCATGTTGCGGTCGTCGCTCTTGATGGTCCGGATGATCTTGGCCGTCACCCCGACCGAATAGATGTCCTTGGGTGTGGGATTGTCCACCGAGGCGTCCATCTGGGCCGCCAGGAAGATCATCTTGTCCTTCTCGGCCGCCTTTTCCAGGGCCTGGATCGAGGAGGACCGCCCGACGATGAAAGGCACGAGGGTGGACGGGAACACGACCAGGTCCCTCAGCGGAATAAGGGGGATATTCCTGAGGACCTCGGCGTGTTCGTTGGAATCCTGCATGGTCAGCGCTCCGGGCCCTCCGGGGCCCCTGGACTGTTCACGGAAACGGCCCAGGAAGCGTCAAGGACTGGGCCGCGGGGATCTGGATCCTTGGTCAACTTATTATAGCCGTTCTGACGAGAAAGTCAACTGTCTTGCGGAACAGCAGGGACTCCACGAGCTCCTCCCGCCGGTGCTCGTCCCGGCGCATCATGTCGGCCAGGGCCGCCTCGGATATGTTGTTGATCTTGGCCAGGTTACGGATCTCGGCCTGGACCTCCTCGTCGCTGACGCCGATGCCCTCCTTACGGGCGATCTTCTCCAGGATGAGATGGTTGCGGAGGTGCTCGACGGCCTGCCGGCGGGCCTCGGCCTTGAGGGCCTCCAGGCCCTCCGGGGGCACCGGGCGGTTGCCGTAAGCCTGGAGGAGCCGCCTCAGGACGGCCAGAGACTCCTCCTCGACGACCGACTCGGGCAGCTCCAGGGAGACCTTCTCGGCCACGGCCTTGAGGACGTCGGAGGCCGTCTCGTTGCGGGCGGCCCGTTCGCGGCCCTCCTGGAGTTCCTGGCGGACCTTGGCCACGAGGGCCAGGAGCCCGTCGGGGACGCCCAGGCTCTTGGCGAACTCGTCGTCCAGGGCCGGCAGCTTCCGCTCCTTGATCTCCCGGACCCTGAGGATGTAGGCGATGTCCTTGCCGGCGACCCTCCGGTTGCGGTGATCCTTGGGGTAGGAGACCTCGAAAGCGCGTTCCTCCCCCGCCGTCATGCCGGCCAGCTTCTCGTTGAGGGCCGGCTCGTTGTCGGCGTGGCCGGCCAGGACGACGGCCTTCTCGACGGGCAGCTGCCTCTTGGTCCGCTTGTCCCGGCCCTGCATCTCGACCACGGCGTAGTCCCCGTCGGCCACGCCGCGGCCCTCGACGGGGACGTACTCGGCGGCCCGGGCCCGGAGCTCCTCCATGGCCCTGTCGACGTCCTCCTTGGCCAGTTCGGTCGGGCGCTTCGGCACGCGGACGGCCCGGTAGTCGGGCAGCTCGAACTCCGGCAGGACCTCGATGGCGGCCGTGCAGGTGATCGGTGATCCGGGCTCGTGCTTGAGGTCCTTGAGGACCGGGACGCCGACGGGGTTCAGGCCCAGGTTGCGGAGCTCTTCCTCGAGGACCCGGGGGATCAGCGAGTCGTAGACGTCGTGGGTGATCTCGTGGTCGAACATGGCCTTGACCCTCTCCCGGGGCGCGTGCCCCTTGCGGAAGCCGTCGAGCTTGGCTTTGGCGACGTATTCGCCGAGGATCTTCTCGTATTCGCGGCCGAACTCCTCCTCGGGGATCTCGAGGGCGATCTCCTTGCGGCTGGGGCTGACCTCGGTCAGGCGGCTCTGTCTCGTCGGTGTGGTCATAGGGGGTCTCTTTCTCTCCTGGGATAGCGGCCGGGCCGCGCCGCGGGACGTCCGTAGGCAGAGCGGGACTCGAACCCGCACTCCTTCATCAGGAACTAGGTCCTAAGCCTAGCGCGTCTGCCAATTCCGCCATCTGCCCTTCCTGATCTTATCCAACTATCGGCGTATAAACGAATTACGGATATGGAAACCCGGGCGGTGGCCCCGCCGCGTCGTCCCGCGGGCCTCGGGCCGGACCACTATTCTAGGCGGGACGGGCCGGCCTGTCAATTCGCCCGGCGCCCCGGGTCAGCGGATGTACTTCTTGAGCTTCTCCGCCTGGGCGGGATCGATCGTCAGCAGCTTGTCGTAGATCTCCTTGGCGCTGTAGGTGTCCTTGAGGTTGATGTAGGCGATGGCCAGGTTGGCCAGGGCGACGCCGTCGTTGGGCTTCAGCTCGGTGCACTTCTTGAGCGGCTCGATGGCCGCCTCGAAGTTCTTGGCCTGGAGATAGGAGACGCCGATGCTCATCCAACCCGAGGCGTCCTCGGGGGCCAGCTCGACGTACTTCATGTACGCTTCGGCGGCCTCCTTGAACTTCTTGGCCTGGAATTGCGAAGATCCGATCTGATACCAGGCATGGGCGAAGTCGGGCTTGACGGCCAGGCTGTCCCGGAAGGCGGCCACGGCCTCGTCGTACTTCTGTTGGTTGAACAAGGCCATGCCGAGGTAATAGAAGTTGGTCTCGTTCTTGGGGTCGAGCTCGATGATCTTCTTGAGCGGGGGCACGGCCCGGTCGTGGCGGCCGGCCGCCGTCGCCGTCTGGTAGAGATGGCGGTAATAGGTCTTGGCCTCGTTCGGGTTCAGCTCAGCCATGGCGAAATAGACGGCCTCGGCGTTCTCGAGCTGGCCGGCCTTGGCGTAGGCGTCGGCCAGGGCCTCGCGGACCTTGAGGTCCTTGGGCAGGCCCTGCTGGGCCTCGAGCAGGGCGGCGACGGCCTTGTCGTACTCGGCGAGGTTGGTCCGGCAGATGCCCAGCCGGTGCTTGGCGGCGGCGGCGGCCTCCGGCGGAGCGGCCGCGGCGACCCGTTCGTAGGCCGCGGCGGCCTTGGCCCAATCCTGCTGGGCCTCGTAGGCGCCGCCGAGCTCGAGCTGGACCTCGGGGCCCGTCTGCCCCTGAGCGGCGGCCTTTTCGAAGGCCTCGGCGGCGTCCTTGTACTGGGTCTGCTTCATCAGGATCTGACCCAGGCCGTAGAATGCTTCACCGCGGGAGGGATCGAGTTGGGTCACTTTGCGGTAGGAAGCGGCCGCGGCCGTATAATCTCTCTGCTGGGTGTAGATCTGGGCCAGCTGGATGTGGCCGGCCAGGTTGGCCGGGTCCAGCTTGACGATCTTCTCCATGTGGAGCCTGGCCGTCATCTGCTCGTCGAAGGCCAGGGCGGCCCGGCCGGCGAACAGGTTGCCTTCGATCGTCTCGAAGTAATCCTCCGGGATCTGGGCCTTGAATTCGACCGCCTTGGGCGCCCGAGTCACGCTGACCAGTGACGAGACCGGCACGCCGACCTTGAAGCCGCGGTCGAGGACGAGGAGCATGCCGACGAGCTGCCCGTTGATGTCGAGGAGTGGGCCGCCCCGGAACGGCTCGGGGACGGGGATGGAGACCTCGAGGAGCTTGCCCGCCTCACCGGCGTCGATCGGGCGCCGGAAGGTGCCCTCGGCGATGACGACCTGGCCGGACTCGTTCGAGCCGAGGGCGAACAGGCGCGCTCCCGGGGTCAGGCTGTCGACGGAGCCGATGGGCAGGGCCTGGACCTTGCCCTTGAGCTTGAGGAGGGCGATGTCGTGGGCCTTGTCGGCGCCGATCAGGCCCTCGATCTTGACCTTCTTGCCCTTGATGTTGAGGCCTTCGGCGTCGGCGGCCCGGGAGACGACGTGATAGGCCGTGACGACGACGTCCTCGGCGAGGGCCAGGGCGGAGCCCTTGAGGATCTCGGCCTTGTCGGGGCCGTAGGCGATGACGGTGATGACGCCCGGCCCGGCCTGGCCGAGGAGGTTGTTGGCCTCCTCCGTCTGGGCCGAGGCCCGGGACGCGACGAGCGCCAGGGCCAGGGCGAGAATGACGGCGGATGTACGGGGTCGGTCCATCGTGTCCTCCTGTCGGTCGAGAGGTTCGATACCCTAGAGCGTAATGTATCCGACTCCTTCCGGTCCTGTCAATCCGGAAAGGCGCCGGGCGGCCACCGGGAGGTCCGTTCGTACGGGAGGGCCGTTCCTGTTAAAATACCGTCCATGCCCGACTCTCCCGATCGACGACGGGTCCGCGCGGTGTGGATCGCCACGGCCCTGGCCGCGGTCATCTGGCTGGGCCTCGCCGTCCTGGCCCCCTGGCTCGCGGCCCGGGGCTCGGCGCCGGCGGCCCGGATCGTCTACGCCCTCTTCTCCCCCGTCTGCCATCAGCTCCCCGGGCGCTGCTTCGCCCTTTTCGGCCGGCCGATGGCCGTCTGCGGGCGGTGTCTGGGGATATACGCGGGATTCGCGGCCGGGACCCTGGTCTACCCTTTCATCAGGGGCTTCCGGCCGGCCGCTCTGCCCTCGGCCCGGATGTTCGCCCTGGCCCTCCTGCCCATGGCCGTGGACGGACTGGCGGGAGTGATCGGCCTTTGGCGGAGCCCCATCGGCGTCCGGGCGGCCACCGGTTTCGTCTGGGGAGCGCTCCTGCCGTACTACTTCGTCCCGGGCGTGGCCGACGCCATATCGGCCCGGCGGAGGCGTCGGACCGCCGCGGCCCTTGAAAGAGCGGCCGGGAAACAATAGAATAAGGGACCCGCTGCCAGGAGGAGACATGGAGCCTACGAAGCCCGAGTACTTCCGACCCGCCCTGACCGCCGGCGCCGTGGCCGGGCTCCTCTCGGCGATCCCGTTCGTGAGCGCCGCCAACTGCGTCTGTTGCCTGTGGATCGTCGGCGCGGCGGCGATCGCGGTCAAGCTCCTGGCCCGGACCACGCCCGTCGCCTTGAAAGCGGGCGACGGCGCCGTCGTCGGGGCGCTGACGGGCATCGTCGCCGCGGTCGTCCAGACGCTGCTGTCCATCCCGCTGCGGTCCTTCAACCTCGATCTGGCCCAGCGGATCCTGGACAAGGCCGGCGAGCTCGGCGGCGAGATGCCGGCCGGCCTGGACGGCTTCTTCCAGGGCGCTTCGGCCACGCTGACGCCGGGCTGGTTACTCCTGGGGCTGTTCTTCTCGGCCGCCCTGTTCGGCGCCTTCGGCGCGCTTGGGGGGATCATCGGCGTCTCCCTCTTCGCCAAGAAGGCGGTCCCTCCCCAAGCGCCCGCCACCCCTTCCGCCCCGCCCCAAGGACCGCCCGATGCGGCATAAGACCAAGGTCATCGTCAACCCCGCCTCCAACCGGGGCCGGACCCGGAAGCGCTGGGGCGAGATTCGCGAGGGCCTGAAGCACTTCGTCCGCGAGTTCAAGTACGAGTTCACCGAGAAACCCCGTCACGCCACCGACCTGGCCCGCGAGGCCATCAAGGACGGCGCCGACCTGGTCATCGGCGTCGGCGGCGACGGGACGATGAACGAGATCGCCAACGGCTTCTTCGAGGACCGCCGGATCATCAATCCCGAGGCCACCCTGGGCCTGGTGCCGGCCGGGACCGGCTGCGACCTCATCAAGAGCCTGAACATCCCGCCGGGTCTGCGCGGCGCCCTCCAGGTCATCACCGACGCCCCGGCCGTGCGCATGGACGTCGGCCGCGTCCGGTACCGGACCAACGAGGGCCTCGAGGAGGACCGCCTGTTCCTCAACGTCGCCGACTTCGGGCTCGGCGGCGAGGTCGTCCGCGAGGTCACCGAGCGGCGCCTCCAGCGCCGGGCCTCGTCCTACGTCCGCTGCCTGGTGACGACGATGGTCCGTTACCGGAACAAGCGCGTCCGCATCCGCGTCGACGGCCGCGACCTCCCGGACGGCGAGTATCTCATCGGCGCCGTGGCCAACGGCCGCATCTTCGGCAAGGGCATGAAGGTCGCGCCCGGGGCCCGGCTCGACGACGGCCTGTTCGACGCCGTTCTCGTGCGGGGCTTCCGTTTCTTCGAGTTCTGCCGCCACGGCTGGAAGCTCATGAACGGCAGCCACGTCACCCATCCCAAGGTCACGGTCGTCAGGGGAGAGCGGATCGAGGCTTGGCCCGGCGAGGGCGAGGACGTCCTGCTCGAGCTCGACGGCGACCAGCTCGGCCGTCTGCCGGCGACGTTCGAGATCGTCCCCCGCAATCTGCTGGTCAAGGGGTTCCTGCCGGTCCGTTAGCGCGGGCTACTTCTTCACGGCCGCGGGAGGGGGGTCGTTCACCAAGACCGTCCTGCCGCTGGCGTCCTTGATCATGTAGGTGGGATTCTTGGTCGAGACCGTGGGCTTCTTGTAGGACCTCATGATCCCGGCGATATAGTTCCTGGTCTCGGGATAGGGCGGGATGCCCTTGTACTTGCTGACCGCCGACTGGCCGGCGTTGTAGGCGGCCAGGACGAGCTTGGTCCGCCCGCCGTAGAGCCGGACGAGGTCCTTGAGATAGCGGACGCCGCCCTCGATGTTCTGGGCCGGATCGAAGACGTTGCCCACGCCGTACTGGCGGGCCGTGTCCGGCATGAGCTGCATCAGCCCCATGGCCCCGGCCGAAGAGATGGCGAAGGCGTCGTAGTTGGACTCGGCCCGGATGACGACGTGGACGAGTTCCTGGTCGATGCGGTGCGTCTCGGCGATCCTCTTGATGATCGGGCTGTAGAGCTTGCGCAGGTCGGCCGGGCCCGTGGCCAGAAGGCCGGGGGCGAGGGCCAGCAGCACGGCCAGGCTCAAAAGCGACTTCTTGGCGTGGTCCATCGGCGTCACGGACATCTTGGCAAAAAACAGGCCGGTTGGCAATCCCCGCCGGAGGTGATTCCGGGGGTCAGACGGCCAGGCGCTCGACCAGGGCCGGGACGAGGTCCAGGGCCTTGTCCAGCTCCCCTGTGCCCGGGCCGCCGGACTGTGCGAAATCGGGCCGCCCCCCTCCCCCGCCGCCGATGACGGGGGCCAGCTCCTTGATGAGGGCGCCGGCCTGGACGCGGCCGACGAGGTCCTTGGTCACCGAGGCCACGATGAGGGCCTTGCCCTCGGCCGCGGAACCGATGACGACGACGCCGCTCCCGAGCTTGTTCTTCAGGTCGTCGGCTTTGTCCCGCAACTCGGCCATGGTCAGGCCGTCGAGGCGCCGGACCTCGACCTTGAAGCCCTTGACGAGCTTTTCGACCGTCGCCGTGGCCTGGGCGCCCCTGAGCTTCTCCCGGCGCAGGACCTTGACTTCCCTTTCCGTCTCTTCGATGCGGGCCTGGAGCTTCTCGACGCGGGCCGGCAGGTCCCGGCGGGCCACGCCCAGGGTCTTCTCCAGCCCGGCCAGCTCGTCCTCGAGCTCGCGGAGGTAGCGGACGGCCCCCTCGCCGGTCACGGCCTCGATGCGCCGCATGCCGGCGGCGACGCCGGCCTCGGAGACGATCTTGAACAGTCCCAGCTCGCCCGTGGCATGGACGTGGACGCCGCCGCAGAGCTCCTTGCTGAAGTCGCCGATGCCGACGACGCGGACGGTCTCCCCGTACTTCTCCTCGAAGATGGCCGTGGCCCCCTCGCGCAGGCCCTCTTCGAGCGAGGTCACCCTCGTCTCGAGGGGCACATCGGCCCGGATGCGCCCGTTGACGATGTCCTCGACCCGGCGGACCTCCTCGCGGCTCAGAGGCGCGAAGTGGCTGAAATCGAAGCGCAGGCGGGCCGGCGAGACGAGCGAGCCCGACTGCTTGACGTGGTCCCCCAGGACCTGCCGCAGGGCGGCGTGGAGGAGATGGGTCGCGGTGTGGTTGTTCGACGTCGCCTGGCGGCGGACGAGGTCGGGCGCCGCGTCGACGCGGTCGCCCTCGCGGACCTCGCCGGCCAGGACCTTGACGGCGTGGACGACGACCTCGGGCGTGGCGTAGGTCACGTTCTCGACCAGGGCCGAGAACTTCGGGCCCCGCAGGGTCCCCGTGTCTCCGACCTGGCCGCCGGCCTCGGCGTAGAAGGGCGTCTCCTCGAGGATGATCTCGCCGGCGTCTCCGGCCGACAGGGCCTCGGCCCGGCGGCCGTCCTTGAGCAGGCCCAGGACGCGGACGTCGGCGAGCTCCCGGGCCTCGTGGACGCGGGTCCGGACCTTGAGGTCCTTGAACTCGTCGTAGACCTGTTTCTCCTTGCGCTTGGCTTCGCCCTTCCAGGACAGGCGGGCCCGCCGCTTCTGGTCCTCGAGCTCGCGGGCGAAGCCGGCCTCGTCGACCGTCAGGCCCTGTTCGCGGGCCAGCTCCTGGGACAGGTCGAGCGGGAAGCCGAAGGTGTCGTAAAGCCGGAAGACCTGGGCGCCGGAGAGGGCCGCGACGCCCGACTCGCGGGCCTCGCGCACGGCCAGATCGAAGGTCCGCAGGCCCGAGGCCAGGGTGGCCGCGAAGCGCTCCTCCTCGGCCAGGCAGACCTTGGAAATGTATTCGGCCGAGGCCAGGAGCTCGGGATAGGCGTCCTGCATGATGTCGGCCACCCGGCCGACCAGCTCGAACAGGAAAGGCCGGTCGATGCCGACCAGGGTACCCTGCCGGGAGGCCCGGCGGATGAGCCGCCGCAGGACGTAGCCCCGGCCGTCGTTGGCCGGCGAGACGCCGTCGCCGATGAGGAAGGTCGCCGCCCGGACGTGGTCCGCGATGACGCGGAGCGCGACGTCGCCCTCGTCGCCGGCCGGGTATTCGCGCCGGGCCAGGGCCGAGGCCGCTTCGATGAGGGGCATGAACAGGTCGGTGTCGAAGTTGCTGCGCCTGCCCTGGACGACGGCCGTCATGCGCTCGAGGCCCATGCCCGTGTCGATCGACGGCGACGGCAGGGGCCGCAGGACGCCGTCGGGGCCCTGGTCGAACTCCATGAAGACGAGGTTCCAGAGCTCGATGAAGCGGTCGCTGCCCTTCTCGATGAGGGCGAAGGGTTCCCCGGCCTCGATGTCGGCGCCGAGGTCGTAGTGGAGCTCGGAGCACGGCCCGCAGGGGCCGGTGTCGCCCATGGCCCAGAAGTTGTCCTTCTTGCCGTAGCGGAAGATGCGCTCCCGGGGGACGCCGACCTCCTCGGCCCAGAGCCGGAAGGCCTCGTCGTCGTCGAGATAGACCGTGGCGTAGAGGCGGTCCGGGGGCAGGCCGTAGACCCGGGTGACGAGGTCCCAGGCGAAGGCCACGGCCTCCTTCTTGAAGTAGTCGCCGAAGGAGAAGTTGCCGAGCATCTCGAAGAAGGTGTGGTGCTTGGCCGTCCGGCCGACGGTCTCGAGGTCGTTGTGCTTGCCGCTGACGCGCATGCACTTCTGGACCGAGACGGCCCGGTCGTAGCCGCGCTTCTCGAGGCCCAGAAAGACGTTCTTGAACTGGTTCATCCCGGCGTTGGTGAACAGGATGGTCGGGTCGTCCTTGGGCAGGAGCGGCGAGCTGCGCACGACCCGGTGGCCCCGGTCGGCGAAGTACTGGAGGAAGGTCTCGCGGACGCGCTGGGCCTTCATTTCGGGTCTTCTTCCGGTCCCCCTTCGGCCCGCTCGACCTTGCTCATGCCCTTCTCCATCTCCTCGACGGCCATGTCGAGGGTCGACTGGATGCCCATGATGCGGAGCTTGAAGTTGTCGGGGTTGGAGGAGTACTTCATGCCCTGCTCGAACGAGATGTAGCCGTCGCGGTAGAGCTGGTAGATGGACTGGTCGAAGGTCTGCATGCCGTACTGGGAGACGCCGGCCGTGATGGCGTCGCGGATGAGCATGGTCTTGTCCTTCTCGGCGATGCACTCCTGGATGTACGGCGTGGCGACCATGACCTCGACGGCCGGGACCCGGCCCTGGCCGTCCATGCGCGGGATGAGGCGCATGGAGATGATGGCCTTGAGGATGGAGGCCAGCTGGAGGCGGACCTGGCGCTGGTGGTGGGGGGCGAAGACGGAGATGATGCGGTTGATGCTCTCGGGGGCGTCGAGGGTGTGCAGGGTGCTCAGGACGAGGTGGCCCGTCTCGGCGGCCAGCAGGGCCGTGTCGATGGTGTCGAGGTCGCGCATCTCGCCGACGAGGATGATGTCGGGGTCCTCGCGCAGGCAGCCGCGCAGGCCGCGGGCGAAGCTGGTCACGTCCATGCCGACCTCGCGCTGGCTGATGGTGCTCTTCTTGTCCTTGTGGAGGTACTCGATGGGATCCTCGATGGTGATGATGTTCTCGCGCCGGAAGGTGTTGATGTAGTCGATCATGGCCGCCAGGCTGGTCGTCTTGCCGGAGCCGGTCGTGCCGGTGACCAGGACGAGGCCCCGCTGGTAGAAGGCGACCTTCTCCAGGACCTCGGGCAGGAGGAGCTGGCGGATGGTCTTGACCTCGAGGGGGATGATGCGGAGGGCGATGGCCAGGGAGCCGCGCTGATGGTAGATGCTGCCGCGGAAGCGGCCGAAGCCGGCCAGGCTGTAGGCCAGGTCGAGGTCCAGGTCCTCCTCGAGCCGCTTGCGCTGGAAGTCGGTCATCATCTGGTTGGCCAGGTCCTCGCAGTCGGCCGGCGTCAGCCGGGGGTAACCCGTCAGGGGCGTCAGCGTCCCGTGGACGCGGATCATCGGGTTGTTGCCGGCCTTGAAATGGAGGTCCGACGCGTCCCGTTCGATGGCGATCTTCAGGAATTCATCGATGACCATGCTGTCCTCCTCGCGTGCGCCTCAGACGAACGTCAGCCAGCCGTGGCGGTCGGGGACCCTGCCCTCGATGACGTCGAAGAAGGCCGTCTGGACCTTCTCCGTCAGCGGCCCCCGCTTGCCCGTGCCGATGGTGATCTTGTCGATGGAGCGGATGGGCGTGACCTCGGCGGCCGAGCCGGTGAAGAAGACCTCGTCGGCGATGTAGAGCATCTCGCGCGGGATGGTCTCCTCGACGACCTTGACGCCCGTCTCGCGGAACAGGGTCATGACCGAGTCCCGGGTGATGCCCGGCAGGACCGACGACGACAGCGGCGGCGTCAGGACGACGCCGTCCTTGACCAGGAACAGGTTCTCGCCGCTGCCCTCGCTGATGTGGCCGCGGATGTTCAGGGCGATGCCCTCCTCGTAGCCGTCGAGCAGGGCCTCCATCTTGATGAGCTGGGAGTTCATGTAGTTGGCGCCCGCCTTGGCCAGGGCCGGGAAGGTGTTCGGGGCCATGCGCTGCCAGGACGAGACCCGGACGTCGATGCCGTTCTCCAGGGCCTCCGGCCCCAGGTATTTGCCCCATTCCCAGACCAGGACGGCGCAGTCGACCGGGTTGGGGAAGGGATTGACGCCGAGCGTATTGTAGCCGCGGTAGACGATGGGCCGGACGTAGCAGGCCTTGAGCCCGTTGGCCCGGACGCAGTCGACGACGGCCCGGTTGAACTCGTCCTGGGTGTAGGGGACCTCCATGCGGTAGATCTTGCAGGAGTTATAGAGCCGCCGGGTGTGGTCGGCAAGGCGGAAGATGGCCGTTCCCTTGGGCGTGTCGTAGGCCCGCAGGCCCTCGAACAGGCAGCTGCCGTAGTGGACGACATGGGAGGCCAGGTGGATGGTGGCGTCCTTCCAGGGGATGAGTTGGCCGTTCTTCCAGACGACGCCGGTCTCACGGAATGGGCTCATGAACCTCTCCTTCGGGCATGTCGTCGCGGTCGTTCCCGAGGCGCCATGGTATCTCATCACCCGCGGCGAAGTCAATCGCCTCCAGGGGGGAATTAGACGGTTTCGCCGCAGTGGGGGCAGTTGCGCGAGCGGGGCGGCAGGGGGCGCCGGCAGTTGCCGCAGAAGGCCGCCGTCTTCTGCTCCCGGGCCCGGATCCGGAGCATGATGTCGTCGATCTCCGAGGTCTTGGGGACCCGGCCCTTGTAGAGGGCGAGGTCGCGCAGGACCTCCGAGGCCGTCTGGTAGCGGTCCTCGACCTTGGGGGCCAGGGCCTTCATGATGATGGCGTCGACCTCGCGCGGCACGCGGCCGTTCTTGATCCGCGGCGGCGTGATCTTGCCCTGCTGGGCCATCTCCAGGATCTTGAACGGGTCGGGGTCGAACAGGGGCGGCCGGCCGATGACCATCTCGTAGAAGATGCAGCCCAGGGAGTAGAGGTCGGACTGGTAGCTGGCCTTGCCCAGGAATTGCTCGGGGGCCATGTAGGGCGGCGAGCCGATGCGGGTCGAGGCGTAGGGCACGGCGTTGAGCCAGGCCGAGGTCCCGAAGTCGGTGATCTTGGCCGTGCCGTCCTCGGAGACGATGATGTTGGACGGCCGCAAGTCGCGGTGGATGATCTTGGCCTTGTGGGCGTGGTCGACGCCGTAGCCGATCTGCCGGACGAAGTCGAGGGCCTTCTCCGTGTCCAGGACCTTCTCCTTCTCCAGGATCTTCTCCAGGGTCGGCCCCTTGACGTACTCCATGACCATGAAGAAGACGTTCTTCTCCTTCTCGGCGGCCAGCATGCGGACGATGTTGGGATGGCTCAGCGCGGCCTGCAGGCGGGGCTCCTTGAGCAGCTTGTAGAGCTCGGCCGACTGCTTGTGGGGCACCTTGATGGCCACCTTGATGTCGAGCCAGGTGTCCTTGGCCAGGTAGACCGAGCCGAAGCCGCCGCTGCCGAGCGAGCGGATGACCTCGTACTTGCCGACTTTCTGGCCTTGGAGGAACATGGTTATCCGTTCCAGTGGTGGGCCAGCAGGAAGGCCCCGGCCAGCGCGGCCGTCTCCGACTTGAGGACCCGGCTCCCGAGCGACACGGCCTCGAAGCCGGCGGCCCGGGCCCCTCTCTCCTCGTCCTCGCTCCAACCGCCGGTCGGGCCGACCAGGAGGACGGCCGCACTCGGCGGCTCCCCCGCCTCCGAGACGACGTCCCGCAGCGGCCGGCCGCCGCGCTCGCTGAGGAACAGCCGCCGCCCGGCCGGGGGCTCGCGCAGGAGATCGGCCAGCGGCCGCGGCGGATGGACCTCGGTCAGCAGCGGGCTCTTGCACTGCTTGTCGGCCTCGCGGACGATGCGCCGCCAGCGCTCGAGCTTGCGCCCAGACCTTTCCCCCGGCGTCCGCAGGGAGCGGGCGGTCTCGACCGGCCAGACGGCCGCGCAGCCGATCTCGGCGGCCTTCTCCAGGATGGTCTCGAAAGCCTTGGCCTCGACCAGGCCCGCCGCCAGGGAGATGGCCGTCCGCGGCGCCTGCGGGGTTTCGGTCCGGATGACCTCGAGCTCCGTCCTCTCCTCCCCCACGGCGGCGACCCGGGCCAGGGCGCGGCGGCCGCTGCCGTCGAACAGCCAGACGGTCTCGCCCGGCCGGACGCGGGCGGCCCGGGCCAGGTGGCGGTGCTCCTCGCCCTCGACGACAACGCGCGCGGCGCCTTCGGGGAGCGCGGGCACGAAGAACTGGTTGGCGGTCACGCGACTCGTCGGCTCATTGGAAGATGTTCTTCAGCCGGTGGACGACGCTCTTGTCGACCGACTCGATGTCCTCGCCGCGAAGCTCGGCCAACTTGCCGAGCAGGGTCCTCTGCTCCTTGGACAGGTTCTCGGGGGTCTTGACCTGGACCTTGACGAAGAGGTCGCCCTTGCGCCGGCCCGAGACGTCCGGGACACCCTTGCCTTTGAGGCGGACGATCTCGCCCGGCTGGGTGCCCGGCCGGACCTTGAGGACCTCGTTGCCTTCGAGCGTCGGGATCTCGATGCGGGCGCCCAGGGCGGCCTGGGTGAAGGTGACGGCGATCTCGCATGTGAGGTCGTTGCCGTCGCGCTCGAAGAAGGGGTGCTTGCGGACCCGGGTGACGACGTAGAGGTCGCCCGCCGGCATGTCCTCGTCGCCGGCCTCCCCTTCCCCGATGAGCCGGAGACGCGAGCCGTCGTCGACGCCCGGGGGGATGCGGACCTTGAGGGTCCGCTTCTCCTTGACATGGCCGCGGCCCTGGCAGGACTCGCAGGGCGTGGCGTTGATCTCGCCGCCGCCCTGGCAACGGGGGCAGGTCCGGGCCAGGGTGAAGAAGCCCTGCTGGTAGCGCACCTGGCCCCGGCCGCCGCAGGCCGGACAGGAGGTGGCCTGGGTCCCGGGCTTGCGCTTCGAGCCGTGACAAACGGGGCAGGACTCGGCCCGGTTGATCTTGATCTCGCGCTCGACGCCGGCCGCGGCCTCGTCGAGACCGATCTCGATCTCCAGGGCCAGGTCCCGGCCGCGGCTGCGGCGGGCGCCGCGGGAGCGCTCGCGGCTCCCGAACAGGCCGCCGAAGCTGAAGCCGAAGACATTGCCCAGGATGTCCTCGAAGTCCTCGAAGACGGAGGAATCGAACCCGGAGAAGCCCTGGAAGCCCTCGCCCCTGAGGCCGTCCTGGCCGAAGCGGTCGTAGACCGACCGTTTCTCCGCGTCGGCCAGCACGCTGTAGGCCTCGGCCGCCTCTTTGAACCGGTCCTCGGCGTCCTTGTTGCCCGGGTTGCGGTCCGGATGGTGCTTGAGGGCCAGCTGGCGGTAGGCCTTCTTGATCTCCTCGGCCGAGGCGTCCCGGCCCACGCCGAGGACCTCGTAATAGTCGCGCTTGGCCATGCTCAGGCGGGGCTCCCCTTCTTGGCCAGGTCGAGGCCCGAGCTCCGGCGCTTGCGCATGTCCTCGACCTCCCTGGTCGACAGGCCGGACGAGGGCCGGACCTCGATCCTCTGCTCGAGGCCCGTCTCCTTGTCCCGGGCCGAGACCTGGGCCAGGCCGTCGGCCGTGATCTCGAAGGTGACGTCGATCTGGGGCACGCCGGCCGGGGCCGGCTCGATGCCGACGAGCTCGAAGACGGCCAGGGATTTGTTCATCGAGGCCAGGAAACCCTCGCCCTGGAGGACGTGGATGCGGACCCGGCGCTGGTTGTGCTCGACGGTCGTGAAGGCCTTGACCTTGCGGGTCGGGATGGTCGTGTTCCGCTCGATGATCATCTCGTAGCCGTCGTTCTCGGTCTCGATGCCCAGGGCGAACGGGGTGACGTCGAGCAGGAGGACGAGGTCGCGGACCTGGCCGTCGAGGATGCCCGACTGGATGGCCGCGCCCATGGCCACGATCTGGTCCGGGTCGACCTTCTCCTCGGGGGCCCGGCCGAAGAACTTGGCCACCCGCTCCCTGACGAGCGGCATGCGGGTCTGACCGCCGACCAGGATGACCTGCTGGATCCGGTCCGGGGTCAAACGGGCGTCGGCCAGGGCCTGTTCGATGCGCGGCACGGTCCGCTCGACGAGGTCCGCGGTCATGGCCTCGAAGGTGGCCCGGCTGAGGGACTTGCGGAGGTGCTTGGAACTGGCCCGGTCCGAGGCGATGAACGGTAGGTTGATCTCGGTCTCGGTCACGAAGGACAGCTCTCGCTTGGCCTTCTCCGCGGCCTCCTTGATCCTCTGGAGGGCCAGCTTGTCGCCGGCGATGTCGGCCCCGGCCTCGGCCCGGAAGCTGGCCGCGAGCCACTCCAGGATGCGGTTGTCGAAGTCCTCGCCGCCGAGGTAGGAATCGCCGTTGGTGGCCAGGACGTTGAAGACGCCGTCGCTGAACTCGAGGATGGTGATGTCGAACGTGCCGCCGCCGAGGTCGTAGACGGCGGCCAGGCCGTTCTTCTTGGTCTCCAGGCCGTAGGCCAGCCCGGCCGCGGTCGGCTCGTTGACGACCCTCTGGACGCCGAGGCCGCCGATCGTGGCCGCGTCCTTGGTCGCTTGGCGCTGGGCGTCGTTGAAATGGGCCGGCACGGTGATGACCGCCTCCGTCACGGGCTCGTTGTAGAAGGACTCGGCGCAGGACTTGAGGTAGCCGAGGACGAGCGAGGAGATTTCGGGCGGGCTCATGGTCCGGTCCCCCAGGACGACGGCCACGTCGCCGTTGGCGGCCTCTTTCAGCTTGTAGGGCAGCCGGCCCATGGCCTCCTGGACCGGGGCCGAGGCGTATTTCTGCCCGATCAGGCGCTTGACGGCGAAGAAGGTGTTGTCGGGGTTGGTGACGGCCTGGCGCATGGCCAGGGTGCCGACGAGCATCTCCCCCGACTTCGTGAACGACACCACGGACGGGGTCGTCGGCAGGCCTTCGAGGTTGGGGATGACGACCGGCCGGCCCCCTTCGAGGCCGGCGATGCAGGAGTAGGTCGTGCCGAGATCGATGCCGATGACTCGTCCCATGGGGCTATTGTCCTTTCTTGGGCACCCGGACCCTGACCAGGGCCGGGCGCAGGAGCCGCTCGTGGTGGAAATAGCCCTTCTGGAGCTCCTCGACGATCTCGGGCTCCCGGACCTCCTCGGACTCCTCCACGCTCATGGCGTGATGGAAATTGGGATCGAAGGCCCGGTCGCCGAGATCGACGGGACGGACGCCGTTCTTGGCCAGCAGGCTCTGGAACATCCGGAAGATGAGCTCGATCCCCTCCCGGAAGGCCTTGTCCTCGCCGGCGGCCGCGGCGCTCTGCAGGGCCCGCTCGAAGTTGTCGGTGATCTCGAGCAGCTCGAGCAGGAGGCCGCTCAGGGCGTATTGCTGGTACTCGGACCGCTCCCGGTCGAAGCGCTTGCGCAGGTTCTCCATGTCGGCCAGGCGGCGGAGACTGGTCTCCTTGAGCTTCTCGATCTCGCGGCGGAGCTCCTTGGCCTCGGCCTCTTTCTTCTTGAGTTTGTCCTTGAGGTGCCGGGAGCCCTCGGCTGGCGCGGCTTTGCCTTCGCCGTCCTTCGTCTCCGGGGCCGGGGGAGCGGCGGCCTTGGGACCGGCCTCGCCCTCGGCGGGCGGCGTCTCGGGGATGAACTCGATCTCGTCGCCGGGCTTGTCTTTGTCGTCCGTCATAGGCTGACCTCTCTGCCGAAGACCGTGATGGCCAGGCTGACCCGCTTGGCCACGCGGTCGACGAGCGGGATGATCCGCTCGTAGGGGATGCGTTTGGGACCGATGATGCCCAGGGTGCCCAGCACCTGGTTGCTGGTGCCGTAATGGGACAGGACGAGGGAGCAGTCCTCGACGTCGGGAAGGTTGGCCTCGGACCCGATGAGGACCTTGACCCGGTCCAGGCTGACGAAATCCGAGAGCAGGCGGACCAGGGCGGCCTTCTCCTCGAATTTCTGGAAGAGCGTCCGGAGGCCCTCCATGTCCGACAGGCCGCCCTTGCCGAGGAGGCGGGCCGTGCCCTGGAGGAAGATCCGGTTCTCCCCCTGTTCCCGGTCGGTGGACGCTTTCAGCAGGTCGAGGAGCTTGTCCAGGGCGTCCTCGGTCTTGGCCCGGTACTTGGGCATGTCCCGGACGAGGGCGTCGCGGACGGCCAGCATGGTCCGGCCGCGGAAGGCCTGGTTGACGACCTGGACGGCCCGGTCCAGCTCGGCCTGGCTCACAGGCCGGGGCGTTTCGAGGGTCTCGGTCAGGACCATGTGGAAGGGCGTCACCAGGATGACCATGACGCGGCGGTCCGAGATCTTGACGAAGCGCAGGTGCTCGAACGGCAGCCGGAAGATGCGCGGCGAGATGACGAAGCCGAGGTGGTCCGACGCATCCGCCAGGACGCGGCAGGCCTGCACGAGCAGGGAGTCCAAGTCGGCCGTCCGGTTGGGGAACTCCTCCTGGATGAGGGGCAACCGCTCGTCGGGCAGGGCCTTGTCGGCGAGGAGGCTCCCGACGTAGAGGCGCAGGCCCTTGTCGGTGGGGACCCGGCCGGCGGACGTGTGCGGTTGGGATAGGAAGCCCAGGGCCTCGAGCTTGGCCATGATGTTGCGCAGGGTGGCCGAAGATGCGGTGATCCGGCGCGTCTGGCAGACCGCCCCCGAACTCACCGGCCGCCCGGTGCGGACGTAGCACTCGACGACGAGGGCCAGGACCCTCCGGTCCTTGTCGCGAAGCACAGACTTAGACATCCTTCCTCTGAGGAGGTTTTATAGCATTAACCCTTCTCGGGTGTCAAATGACTGGAAGTTAGCGGAGGCCGGAAAATCGGCCCCGGCGCCGGTTCCTATGGCGTCGTATTCCCTGTATTTTCAGTCTTTTGCCTCGGCAGCTCAGTCCCACCAGGCCGCGAACGCCGCGGTCACGGCCAGGCCCAAACCGCGGATCAGGGCGTGGCCGTCCTTGAGCTCCCGGGGGCCGTTGAGCTTGAACAGGATCCAGGCGCCGACGCGGTCGGAGAAAGCGAACTCGGCTTCCTCGCCCTCCCCGCTCACCGAGGCCGCGAAGCTGGCGTCGACCATGGTCCGGCATTCCTCGAGGGCGGCCGGGCCCTCGGGATGCTTGGCGGCGAGCGACCGCTCGATGAGCTCGAGGACCTCGTCGAGCTCGGTCCCGTGGAGGACCCGCTCCTGGACGAGGCGCATGACGGCGGCGTAGACGCCGGCGACGGTCAGATAGAACTGCCACTTCTCGGCCCCGAACGCGGTGATGTGGGGATGCCGGTCGAGGATGGGCTTATAAGCCAGCGTGGCGTTGGCCCCGGCGGACCAGACCAGCCGGCCGGCCAATTCGCGGTAGCGGTCGAGGTGCGCCACGGCGGCGGCCCCGTCAGAAGATCCTCAAGCCGGCATAGCCCACGACC
Source organism: Candidatus Aminicenantota bacterium (assembly GCA_017999365.1). Classification (GTDB taxonomy): domain Bacteria; phylum Acidobacteriota; class Aminicenantia; order Aminicenantales; family Saccharicenantaceae; genus RBG-16-66-30. The sequence goes on along the minus strand of JAGNLW010000005.1, from coordinate 25,382 downwards.
TGGTCGTAGTCCCCCGTGGCGTCGCCCGAGGTCCGGTAGCCGACGAGCTCGGCCCCTGTCGCGCCCAGGTCCAGGGCCGCGACGAGCGCGGCGGCCGTGGGCTGGAAGCCGCACATGGAGATGCGCTCCGCGAGGACCGTGTCGTAGAGCCCCCGCGGGTCGAGGTCGAGGACCTTGCGGATGGCCTTCGCGTCCTTGGCCTCGGCCGTCCGCCGGCTGACGTAGTGGCTCATGTCGGTGCTGGCGACGACGAGGGCCTCGCGGCCGTCGGCGCGGACGGCCCCCGCCACGGCCCGGCCGAGGGCCTCGAGGGAAACGTAATCCGCCTCGGCGGAGACGCAGACGGGGACGAGGAAGGCGTCGGGACGGAAGTACTGGATGAACGGGAGCTGGACCTCGAGGGAATGCTCGAAGGCGTGGGCCCGCTCGTCCGCCCGGGCCTCGGGGCAGCCGGCCAGGATCCGTCCGGCCAGGCCCTCGTCGACCGGGGTCTCGCCGAGCGGCGTCTCCCAGCTTCCTCTCTCCTGCACGGCGAAGAGAGGCCCGATCTCCCGGTGGGCGGGACCGAGGACGACGAAGACGGCGGGCAGGGCGGTGGTCGAGAAGACCGCCCCGGCCACGGGGCCGGAATAGACGTAACCCGCGTGGGGCGAGACGACCGCGATGGCCCGCCGGCGCTCAGCGCCGGGTACGGCGAAGCCGGCGATCGCCTCGCGGAGCTTCCCGGCGCTCCCGGGATAGAACTGCCCCGCGACGAACGCCTTCCGTTTCATAGGACCTGACGCTTCTCCGTGAACCGCACGCCGCGGGCCCCGAGCTCGTCCAGGATGGGGGCGTAGATCTCGGGCACGACCGGGACCTGGACGCCGGTCAGGGCGATCCGGCCCTCGAGGACGAGACGGGCGCCGATCGCGGCCGGCAGGCCGACCGTGCGGGACATCGAGGAATCCCCTCCCGGCACGCCGTAGTCGATCAGGGTGGAGACGATCCGTTCGGGGCGCCCGGCCGCGGGCGCGACCAGGAACTCGTGCTGCAGGACGATCATGTCCCGCTCCTCCGGCCCGTAGGCGAGCCTCTCGACCATGAGGGCCGAGAGGTTGTCGAGGGCCGAGCCGCGAGGCAGCGGCAGAGGGATGTCCTCGAACAGGCCCAGCCAGGTCATGCGGTCGAGGACGGCCGAGCCCGAGGCGAGCTCGAGCTTGGCCGCCACGGCGGCCCGGACGGGAGCGTCCGGGGCCGCTCCGGCGAGCTCGCGGACGAGACCGGCGAAGGTCGCCCCGTCGCGGTCCTTCGGGGTCTCGTCGAGCAGGCCCAGGCGGACCAACTTGCGCAGGGTCTCGCACCAGCCGGCGTACCGCAGGGTGCCCCGCAGGACGGTCCGCGCCTCCGGGATGCCGTAGGTCTCCCGGTAGGAGACGGAATCGCGGTTGGGGTAGCCCTCGAACTCGCCCAGGCCCGGGATGGGGATGATCTGCGGGGAGGCGAAGAGGTCTTCGGCCGGCACGGTCACGACGCCGCCGTCCTTGAGGTACTTGGCCGAGTTCTTGGAGGCCAGCAGGACGCCCCGCGGGCTCCACGAGAACTTGTAGCCGAAGGGATTGGTGTTGGACTCCGGGGCCGGCAGGCCGCCGCACCAGGAGGTGAAGGCCTCGACGCGGCCGCCCGCGCCGTGGACCTCGTGGATGACGCGCATGGCCTCCATGTGGTCGATGCCCGGGTCGAGGCCGAGCTCGTTCAACAGGATGACGCCCCGGGCCCTGGCCGCGGCGTCGAGGGCGCGCATGGCCGGACTGACGTAGGACGCCGTGACGACGTGCCTGCCGCGGTCGATGGCCAGCCCGGCGACTACGGGATGGAACGTGTAGGGGACCATGCTGACGACCAGGTCGGCCCGGCCGATGGCCTCGGCCAGGGCGCCGCGGTCGGCGATGTCGAGGCGCTCGGCCCGGCCGCGGGCGTGGCCGCCGACGAGCCTCTCGGCCCGGGCGAATTCGACGTCGGCGACGACGACCGAGAATCCTTCGAGCCCGAGCAGATATTCGACGAGCGGCCGGGCCACCAGCCCGGCCCCGAGAACGAGGACCTTGCGCATGACCGTTCCTCCTTGGACCGGGGCCTCAGCCGAGGTGCTTGGCCAGATAGGCGTAATCGGGGGCGAGCTCGCCGCGGTAGACGATGACCGCCCGGCGCAGGACGTCGGGCAGGCCGCACTCGGCGAACGGCCGGTCGAAACGGGCCGCGGCGACGGCGGGCATGTGCTCCTTGAGCTTGCCGCTGAAGTAGGTCGACGATTCGAAGGGCAGCTCGGCCGGCAGGTTGTAGACGGCCAGGACGGCCGGGCCCCGGCCTTCGAACCCGAGTGTCGCCTTGTCGGCGAACGGATCGTAGACGTAGACCGGGTTCTCCGAGTCGGTCGGCATGACCGTGCATTCGATCGAGCCGCCGATGTCGCAGGTGATGTCGCCGACGACGCGGAGACGCGGCCGGGCCGGACCGCCGTAGAGGGTCCGCAGGAAGCCCTTGGTGACGTACTTGGGGAACTTGGGCGTCCAGTAGATGCCGTTGACCAGGGCCGTCAGGAAGGGGACGAATCCCTCGGTCACGGGGCGGTAGCGCTCGGGATGGTCGTAGTAGTCCTGGAGGTCGAAGGTCCCGGCCGGATCGGCGGGGCGGACCATGTCCTCCTCGTGGAAGACCGTTTTGTAGACGCGCCGGCCGTCCCCGCCGCCGCGCCCGACGAGCTCCCGGAGGCCGGCCGGAGGCACGGTCTCGGCGGGCAGCAGGTCGAAGATCTCCTGGGCGCCCTGCGAAACGTGCCCGTACCCGAAGAAGCCGACGACGAGCGGGTCGAGCCCCGCGGGCAGGCCCTCGGCGGCGATCCGCGCGCCCAGACCGGCCACGGCCTCCCTGACCTCGACCAGGCTGGCGTAGGTGTGGGTCGGCCGGAGCGAGGTGAAGGGATTGGGTGTGCCCTCGACCTCCAGCCGCCGGCCCAGGGCCCAGAGCGTGTCGACCATGCCGGCGTGGCCGGCGTAGTTGCCGAAATAGAGGACCCGCCTCCCCTTCTCGTCGACCATCTTCTCGTAGTCGATGATGGTGCAGCCGAGCTCCAGGAAGCGCCTGAGCATGGGCATGTTCTGGGGCTGGCCCTTGGCCGTGTGGGAGAAGAACAGGTAGGTCTTGCCCCGCTCGATGAGCTCGATGGGGATCTCCTTGAGGGCCAGGACGATGGGGCAGGGCGACAGGCCCTCGGCCACGGTGAGGCCCGCGGCCCGGTAGTCGGCGTCGGTGAAGACGCGGATGTCGGACGGTTGGACCCGGAATTCCATGGCCTGGCGGTCGGCCAACTCCCGGGCGTGGGACGGGATGAGGGGGACCCGCTTCTCCCACCGGTTGATATCCTCTCTGCGGATGCCGATCATGGTATTCATGAGAGCGCGACCTTTCTAGGGATGATGGTTAGAGGTCATTATGTCACAACCCCGGGGCCCGTTCAACCCCGCCCGGGCCCCCCCGCGGGGGGGCCCGGAGGTTGACGGACGCCCGTCGAATCCATAAGATGGGCGGGAGATGATGCGACTCCACAACACCCTCGGCGGCCGGGTCGAGGACTTCGTGCCGATCGAGCCCGGCGCGGTCAAGCTGTACACCTGCGGCCCGACCGTCTACGACTACCCCCATATCGGCAACTGGCGCTCCTATGTCTTCGAGGACCTCCTCAAGCGCTTCCTCCTCTACCGGGGCTACCGGGTCCTCCACGTCATGAACATCACGGACGTCGACGACAAGACCATCAAGGGCGCCAACGCCAAGGGGGTCGGCCTCGCGGAATACACCGCACCCTACATCGAGGCCTTCTTCGCCGAAAGGGACCGGCTGAACATCCTGCCGGCCGACCACTACCCGCGGGCCACCGATCCCGAGAACATCGCCGGCATGGTCGCCCTCATCCGGGCGCTGCTCGACAAGGGCGTCGCCTACCGCAAGGACGGCTCGGTCTATTTCGCCATCGACCGGTTCCCGGCCTACGGGCGCCTGTCCAAGATCGGCCTCGAGGACCGCCGGCCCGGGGCCCGCGGCGACGCCGACGAGTACGAGAAGGAGAGCGTCCACGACTTCGCCCTGTGGAAGGCACCCAAGGCGGGCGAGCCGTCCTGGGACACGGAGATCGGTCCGGGCCGGCCGGGCTGGCACATCGAATGCTCGGCCATGAGCGCCCGCTACTTCGGTCCGACCTTCGACATCCACTGCGGCGGCGTCGACAACATCTTCCCCCACCACGAGAACGAGATCGCCCAGTCCGAAGCGGCCAACGGCGTCAAGTTCGTCAACTACTGGGTCCACGGCCACCACCTGGTCGTCGACGGCGCCAAGATGGCCAAGTCCAAGGGCAATTTCTACAGGCTGGGCGACATCCTGGCCAAGGGCTACGACCCGCTCGATGTGCGCTATCTCCTCCTCTCGACCCACTACCGGAGGATGCTCAACTTCACCTTCGAGGCCCTGGAGCAGGCCGGGACGGCCAGGCGCCGTCTCGGCGCCTTCCTGGGCGAACTGGCCGGCGCGACGAGGGAGGGCCCGGCGACGCCGGAGATCGCCCGGCTCGTCGACGAGGCCCGGGCGGGATTTGTGACCTCCCTCGAGGACGACCTCAACATCGCCAAGGCCATGGCCGCCCTGTTCACCCTGGTCAAGAGGGTCAATCCCCCGCTCGTCGAGGGTCGTTTGGCGCGGGCCGACGCCGGGCTGGTGGACGGCCTGTTCGGGGAGCTGGATGCCGTTCTGGCCATCAAGCCCGCTCCCGTCCACGCGGCGGCGGGCCGGGTCGTCGGCGCGTCCTCGGCGACCGGAACGGCGACCGTCATCAAGGGCGAGATCCCCGAGAGCGATATCCTGGCCCGCGTCGAGGCCCGGCAAAAGGCCCGGGCCGCCAGGGACTTCGCCCTGGCCGACCGCATCCGCGACGAACTCCTGGCCGCCGGCGTCGTCCTCGAGGACACCAAGGACGGCGTGCGCTGGAAGAAACGCCGCGGGACATGATCCTCCCGGGAGACCTTTCGGCCCGGGAGCTGGGGCGGATCGGCGAGGACCTGGCCTGCGACCACCTGCGGGGCAAAGGCTACGAGATCGTCGAGCGCGGTTTCAAGGTCCTGCGCGGGGAGATCGACATCGTGGCCCGGGACGGCGGGACCCTGGTCTTCGTCGAGGTCAAGACCCGGGCCGACGAGGCCCACGGGCGGCCCGAGGAATCCGTGACCCAGGCCAAGCAGCGCCAGCTCCGCCGCCTGGCCCGTGGCTATCTCCTGCTCCGGGCCGCCGGCGAGGTCCCCTGCCGTTTCGACGTCGTGGCCATCCTCTACCGCGGGCCGGATGACGTCCGCCTCGATCACTTCACCGACGCCTTCTAGGTCGCTCTAGAACGCGTAGGAGAAGCCGACCCGGAAATTCCTTCCCGGCTCGATCTGAGCGTCGGAATCGGCCCGGGCGATGTAGACGGCGTTGAAGACGTTGGCCAGCGTGGCGTGGACGGTCAAGCCCCGCCAGAGGTAGCTGGCCTTGAGGTTGACCAGCTCCGAGGAGGCCACGGCGATCTCGGCCGGGCCCGGATCGTCCTTGGCCAGGGCGAAGGTCGCATTGACCTCGGCCGAGAGCCTCCCCTTCCAGTACCGCGTCCCGGCGTGGAAGCGGAAGGACGGGACGTCGTTGAGAGGGTCTCCCGTGGCCAGGCTGCGGCCGCGGATGGCCGCGGCGTTGCCGAAGACCTTCCAACCGTCGGCCAGGAAGGTCTCGGCCTCGAGTTCCACCCCGCTGAGGAGGCCCCGCTCGATGTTCCCGTAGGTGTATGTCGAAGGATCGAGGCGGTAGCGCTCGATCATGTCGTCGATGAGCGTGCGGAAGCCGTACAGGCCGAGATAGAAGCGCCGGCCGAGGAGCTTCAGGCCACCGTCGATATTGAAGCTCGACTCCGGCCGCAGGCCCGGCTGCCCGACGATGAAGCCCCGGCCGCTGATGCCCGTGTAGTAAAGCTCGTTGATGCTGGGCAGGCGGTAGGCCCGGGCGACGTTGACGAAGGCCGTCAGCTCGTCCGCGAGCTTGTAGGACACGGCCAGGAAGCCGGTCGGCTGGTCCTCGGACTTGCGGACCGGGCCGCTCTCGCCGAGGGGCGTGGCCTTCAGGCGCAGGACGTCGTAGCGGACGCCGCCGAGGATGTCCAGGCGGTCGACGCCGGCGTAGTCCGCCGAGACGAAGACGCCGAGGTCGCGGCGGCTCCCGCCGGCGTAGGAGAGCTCGTCGGCGATCTCGGTCACGGCCCCCGTCCCGTCGTACGACGTGTAGGTGTTGACGGCGTCGGCGCCGGCCCGTCCGAAATAATCGACGCCGCCCTCCAGCCGGAACCGGGGCGCGATCCGCTTGGAATAGGAGAGCTGGGCGCCGTATTCCGTGCTGTCGGTCTTGGCGTACGACTCCTTGGTCAGGAGCCCGTCGCCGTATGTGTCCGTCAGGGTCTCCAGGAAGTTCGGATTGACGAAGGCGTGGAAGAGGAGCTCCCCGTCGCGGCCGACGTTCTTCTCCTTCCAGTGGACCTGGACGAGGTTCTGGCTCTCGCGGGGGTACCAGGTCGGCTTCGTGGCCGCGGTGGCGCTGGGCTTGCCGATGTCCGTGCCCCGGGCCGCCAGGAACCCGAGATCGATCTCCCGCTTGTCCGTCCGATAGGCGGCCTTGGCCAGGAGGCTGCCCTGCTCGTACTGGGACTGGAGGACCTTGGCCCCCCCGGGCGCCCGGTACAAACCGGCATCGGCGTACCGGAACGACAGGGAGTAGGCCCAGGTCCCGGACGATCCCTCGAGGCCCAGGCCGACGCGCTTCTCCCCGTTGGCCGTGGCGTAGCCGGTCTGGAGGCGGCCGTGGAATCCGCCGTCGAAGCGAGGGGCGCGGGTCAGGAGGTGGATGACCCCGCCGATGGCGTCCGAGCCGTAGAAGACCGGCGAAGCGCTCCGCAGGACCTCGATCCGGTCGATGTCCTCGGGACTGACGAAGGAGGCGTTGGGGCCGGTGCGCCGGTCGCTCTCGAGCCGGGCGCCGTCGATGAGGTAGAGGACGCGGCGGCGGGCCAGGCCGCGGACGCTCGGGACCAGGGAGAACCCGGCCGATCCCAGGGCCCCGACGCCCGGCACGTCCTGCAGGGCGTCGTTGATGTTCGGGACGAGCTTCTCGGCCAGGGTCTCCCCGGCCACGACCGTGCTGGCGGCCGGGACGTCGATGGAGCTTTCCGGGTATCGCAGGGCCGTGACGACGACCTCTTCGCTCTGCTTGATGAGAGGAGTCATGACCAGGACGGGGGTCTGCCCCGAGCGGCGGCGGCCGACGGAGAACTCCCGCTCGTAGAAATCGGGGTGGACGACCTCGAGGACATATCGCTCGGCGTCGGGGAGGTCGAGGACGAACAGGCCCTCGGCGTCCGTCACGGTCTTGAGGCCGCTCGGACGGTGGAGGACGACCGCATCGGCCACGGGATTCTGGCCCGCGCTGACGACCCGGCCCCGGACCTCGGCGGCCTGGGCGAGAACCGCGGCGCAAAAAACGAGGACCGACGACAGGAGAGCTCGGTTACGCATATGTTTCCTCCAGGTCGTATAGACGTTCCGACCGGGAAATTTCTTCCCCCCCCCCGCCGCCGCGTTCACGGTCGCCGGCGCCGCCGGCCGGCGAACCGCTCGACCCGGGACCTGTCCGGACAGGCCTCTTTCAGCTCGCGGACGGTCCGGCCCAGGACCGGGTGCCGGAGGTCCGGGGCGATATCGTCGAGCGGGACGAGGACGAAGTTCCGCAGGTGCATACGGGGATGCGGCACGACGAGGTCCGGGCCCGCCTCGACATGGTCGCCCGCGAGGAGGATGTCGATGTCGATCGTCCGCGGCCCGTTGGTAACGGCCGGCGTCCGCTTGAGGGCGGTCTCGACGGACTTGGCCAGGCGCAGCAGGGCCGGCGGATCGAGCTCCGAACGGACCTCGAGGACCTGGTTCAGGAACGCGGACTGGCCGGCGAAGCCGACCGGCTCGGTCTCGTAGACGGGCGAGGCCCGGACCACGGCGACCCCGCCCTTTTCGAGCAGGCGGCGGGCCCGGGCCAGGTTCGCGGCCCGGCGCCCCAGATTGCCGCCGAGACCCAGGACATAGACCACGCGCCGCCTCCTGTCCCCCATTCTAGGCGGCCCCGCCCCCGGTTGCAATCCGCCCGTCGTTTGTTTAGTATAGCCCCTCCCGGGAGCGAGTCCCGGAATCCCGGCCCGGAGCGGAGCATGAGCAAGCTGATCTTCCTCGACAACGGCGCGACGTCTTTCCCCAAGCCCGAAGAGGTCTACACCTACATGGACCACTTCTACCGGAACTTCGGCGTCAATCCCGGGCGCTCGGGCTACGACCTGTGCATGGAGGCCGGCCTGGTCGTCGAGGAGACACGCAAGCTTCTGACGGGGTTATTCAACGGCACCGATCCCAACCGGCTCTGCTTCGGATACAACTCGACCGACGCCCTCAACCTCGTCATCTCGGGCCTCCTCAAACCGGGCGACCACGCCGTCTCGACCACGGTCGAGCACAACTCCGTGCTGCGCCCCCTCTACCATCTCATGCGCGACGGCGTCGAGGTCGATTTCGTCCCCTTCGACGGGGCCGGCTTCGTCGATCCCCAGGAGATCCGCAGGCGCTTCCGGCCCAACACCCGCCTGGTCGTCGTCAACCATGCCTCGAACGTCATCGGCACGGTCCAGCCGTTGGCCGCGATCGGACGGTTCTGCCGCGAGGCCGGCATCCCCTTCGCCATCGACGCTTCGCAGTCGGCCGGCAAGGTCCCCATCGACATGGAGGCCCAGTTCCTCGACGTCGTCGCCTTCACCGGCCACAAGTCCCTCCTCGGGCCGACGGGCATCGGCGGTCTCTACGTCCGGGAGGGCGTCGAGATCCGCCACACCCGGGCCGGAGGCACGGGCGTGCGCTCGGCCGTCAAGGCCCACCTCGACGAATACCCCTACCGCCTCGAATACGGCACGCCCAACGTCATGGGCATCGCCGGGCTCAAGGCGGGGGTGACCTGGGTCAAGGGCCGGGGGCTGGAGGCCATCCACCGGGAGGAGATGCGGCTGGCCCGCATCCTCCTCGACGGATTGAAGGCCATCCCCCGGGTCGTGACCTATTGCCTCGATAGCTTGGACGACCACATCGCCGTCCTGGCTTTCAACGTGCAGGGGATGGACGCGGCCGACGTCGGGACCATGCTGGACGTCGATTTCGGGATCGCCTGCCGGACCGGCCTGCATTGCGCCCCGCTCGTCCACGAGCAGCTGGGCACGGACAAGATCCACGGCGCGGTGCGCTTCGGCATCGGGCCGTTCAACACGGAAGAGCACGTCCGGGCGGCCGTCGAGGCCGTCGGCCGGATCGCGGCCCTGCCGGCGAAAAAGCGCTGAGCCGCCTCAGACGCAGCCGTCGGGCTTGGGCAATCCGGCGACCTTGCAGGCTCCCTTGGCCGGACCCGACGGGAACAGGTCGTAGATCTTCATCAGCGGGAACCCCGTGGCCTGGCACATCTTGCGGACCATGGGGGCCAGCTTGGTCTCCAGATAGTACCCGCGGATGTAGCGGACGACGGCCCAGTGCTCGGCCGTCAGTTCGTCCAGGTTCTCCTCGGCCTTGGCCAGCAGCCGGGCCGTGTCCTCGGTCCATTCCTCGGGCCGGACGAGGAACCCTTCCTCGTTGACCTCGAGCGTCTTCCCTTCGACTTCGATCGTCGGCATGGGGTGCTCCCTCTTACGCTTTGGCCCCGGGCCCGGCCAGGGCGTTGGAGACGAGCTCCAGGACCTGGACGACCTTCATGGGCAGCTTGTAATGCTTGATGACGTCGTTCAAACCGTCGACGCAGTTGTGGCACATCGTGCAGACCAGCTTGGCCCCCGTGGCCCGGAGCTGGTCGGCTTTGATCTTGGCGGCCTCGAGCCGCAGCGGCCGGTACTCGGCCATGGACAGCAGCCCGCCGCCGCCCGTGCAGCAGAAGTTCTCCCGCCGGTTGGGGGACATCTCCCGGAAGTCGGCGCAGACCTGCGCCAGGACCCGGCGCGGCTCCTCGACGAGGTCGCCCGAGCGGGCGATGTTGCAGGAGTCGTGGAAGGTCACCGGGTCGGGATTGCGGCCCGGATCGACGGCGATCAGGCCTTCTTCGAGGTACCGGAGAAGGGTCACGACCACCGATTCCGTCGGCCGCTTCTGGTCGTAGCCGGCCCAGGTGTAGCCTTCCCAGCGCGTCGAACGGTAGCCGTGCCCGCACTCGGAGATGACGATGCGCTTCGCGCGGAGCCGCTCGGCCGCCTCGTAGACGTTGCGGGCGACGAAGGCGCCCAGCCGGTCGTCGCCGGAGAACAGGCCGAAGTTGGTCTGGTCCCACCCCCACCTCGGCATGGTCCAGGACGCGCCGGCCAGATGGAAGATCTTGGCCGCATGGGCGATCGAGCGCGGGTCGAACTTGATCTCCCGCGGGTTGATCGTGTAGAGGATGTCGCGGTCCGGGGCGTCGACGGGGATCTCGACGGTCGGATCGCCGAGCTCCCGGCGGACCTCGTCGCGCATCCAGGCCAGCGTCTCGAGGTAGTCGTCCTCGGTGACGGCCATCTGGTTGCCGGTCTCCCATTGGTCGCGGCTGACGTTGAAGACGCCCTCGGGGACGATGCCCAGCTCCGTCAGCAGGCCGCGGGCGAAGCGGACGAGCAGTCCCGTGTCGACGCCCATCGGACAATTGTAGGTGCAGCGCCGGCAGGCGCTGCAGCTGCCGAAAACGATGTTCTTGAGCCGGTTGAGGTCCTCGTCGTCGCGGGGCGAGGCCGCCTTGACCCACCAGGGCGCGACACGGCCGGTCCAATCGACGTGGCGCTTGAAGATCTTGCGGACCTGGTCGGCCTTCCATACGGGCGTCATGGTCGGGTCGTCGGGCCGGGCCAGGAAGTAATGGCAGGACTCGGCGCAGAGGCCGCAGTGGACGCAGGCCGTCAGGGAAACGGCCAGGGGGCGGGAGACGCGCTCGGCCAGCAGGTCCAGGAAGCGGGCGGCGTTGGCCCCGGGCTCGTAAGTCCGGAGCCGGCCGTCGGCGACCGAAGGCCGGCCGTCCGTCTTGGCCTGTTCCTGCGTCCGGGTCTCGAGAGGCGCCTCGACGACGCCCGACGGACGCGCCTTGCGTCGCTTCATGAGGCCCCCCTGCCGGCCGCCGGAGGCATCGCGCCCCGGTGGCCGAGCGTACGTCCCAAGTAGGTCCGGGTGAACGGATAATAGAGATAGTGGCAGATCTTGGAGAACGGGACGTAGACGAGGAAGAAGGCCGTCAGGCCGAAGTAGGCGATCAGGGGGCCCTCTCCCCTCTCGGGTCGGTTGGGCATGGCCAGGACGGCCGCCGCGAACCAGACGATGAGCAGGGCCAGGGAGAAGTAGTCGTCCGGGGTGCTGACGCTCCGCAGGACGGGGTTCGACAGGCGCCGGGCGAACCGGACGAGGCCCACGGCGAAGGCCGCCCCGACGATCGCCTGGAACACGAGGACGACGGGGCGCGAAGCGAACAGCCCGGGCGCGTACGGGATGATCAGCGTCCCGGCGATGGCGAAAGCGACCCCGAGGTGGAAGACGACGAACTGGGCGTAAAAGAAGGGCCGGCGGCGGGTCGATTCCATGGCCCCGGGCATGGCGATGTTCAGGAGCGAGTAGCCCACGCCGGCCGCTTCCCGGCCGGCGGCGAAGGTCCTCTCCCGGCGGACCCGGAATCGGAAGATCCAAACCAGACGGAGGACGTAGACGACGGCCATGAACGACAGGGCCGCGATCTGGACCTCGTTCTCCAGGACCTTCAGGAAGGAGCTCATGTTCGGTTCCCCGGCGGGGCCGGGTCGGCCATTATAGCAGAGAGCCGCCGGCGGGCAAAGGAGCCCGGGGGGCCGGGCTGGCCGGGAGGTCAGTCCAGAGGCAGGCTGACCGTGAAGGTCGTCCCCTCCCCGATCCGGCTGGCGACCGAGACGCCGCCGCCGTGGGCCAGGGCCATGTGCTTGACGATGGCCAGGCCCAAGCCGGTGCCGCCGAGTTTCTTGGAGCGTGACTTGTCGACGACGTAGAACCGGTCGAAGATGTGCGGCAGGTGGACGGCGTCCATGCCGGACCCGGTGTCGGCGACTTGGATGAGGAACTTCCCGCCGTCGGCCGCCAGGCGGACGGTCACGCGGCCCTTCTCGGTATACTTGACCGCGTTGTCGACGAGGTTGATCAGGATGCCCTCGATCTGCACGGGATCGGCCGGGACCGCGGGCAGGTCCGGCGCGGCCTCCACGGACAGGGTCAGGCCTTTTTCCGCGGCCCGCTTCTCGAAGACCTTGAGGATGCTTTCGGCCAGGGGGCCGACGCGAACCGCGACTTTCTCGAACCTCGCGCCCCGGTCCTCGACCGAGGACAGGATGAGGAGGTCCTCGACGATGGCGATCAGGCGGTCGGTGTTGCGGCGGATGATCTCCAGGTAGGGCCGGTTCTCCTCGTCGGCTTTGGCCTCCACGGTCTCGACGAAGCCCTTGATGGCCGTCAACGGGGTCTTGAGCTCGTGGGAGACGTTGACGGCGAAATCGCGCTTGGTCTTCTCCAGGGCCCGGAACTCCGTGACGTCGTACAGGGTCACGACGATGCGGTCGCCGGCGGCGAGGCGGGCGACGCTGCAGTGGTAGGACCGGTCCCCGACGCTCGCCTCGGCGGCCGCCTCGGCCCCGGTCTCGCGGACCCTGCGGACGACCTCGGCGGCGGCCGAGCTGCGCACGACCTCCCAGAAATGCCGGCCTTCGGGCGCGTCGGCGCCGGCGATGCGGCGGAAGGCGGCGTTGGCGAGGACGATCCGGGCGTCGCCGTCGAGGACGCAAAGCCCCTCGCGGATGGAAGCCAGGATGCTGCCGATCTCCTCGCTCTGGAGGCGGATCTCGCCGAACATGTCCCGCAGGCGCCCGGTCATGGCGTTGAAGCTGCGGGCCAGGTCCCGGAACTCGCCGCTGCGGCGCGTCGAGACGGCGACGTCCAGGTCGCCGCCGGAAACGCGGGCCGAGGCGTCGATGACCTCGCGCAGGGGCCGGGTCACGGACCGGGTCAGGAAGAAGGCCAGGAGGAAGGCGACGGCCGTCACGGCCCCGACGACCTTGAAGAGGTCGGCGCGCAGGGTCCCCATGAGGGCCTCGATATCCTTCATGAAGCCGCTCAGCCGCAGGGCTCCCACGACCCGGCCGCCGGCCTCGACCGGGATGCTGAGATACATCATGTCGGTCTTGAGGGTCGAGCTGGCCCGGATCGACATCTGTCGCTCCCCGCGGAGAGAGGTCTGGATCTCGGGCCGGAAGAGGTGGTTCTCCATGTCCCGGGCTTCTTTTTCGGAATCGGCCAGGACGACGCCGGCGGCGTCGATGACCGTGATCCGGGTGCCGGTCCTCTGGCCTTGCGAGGAGATCAGGCCCGGCAGCTCCCCGCCGGAGGCTCCGGCCTCGAGGTAGGGCGCGACCTGGGGCTCGAGGAGCCGGGCCATGCGCTCCAGTCCGGCCGCCCTCTCCGCGATGTGGTGCCGGCGCATCGCCGGCGGGGCGAACACGGTCACCGCGGCGGCCAGGAGGACGATCACGGCCGCGTAGCCGAGGAAGATGCGGAGAAAGAGCGTCTTTTTCATTCTTCGACCTTGTAGCCCACGCCGCGGATGTTCTTGACCAGGGCCGCCGCCGGGCCGAGCTTCTCCCGCAAATTGCGGATGTGGACGTCCACGGTACGGTCGACGACGGCTTTTTCATCGCCCCAGAGGTGGTCGAGGATGCGGTCCCGAGTGAAGACCCGGCCGGGCTTGGCGGCCAGGAGCTGCAGGATCTTGAATTCCGTGGCCGTCAGATCGACCTTGGCCCCGTCCACGGCGGCCTCGAACTTGTCGCCGTCGATGACCAGGGGGCCGATGACGATGCGGCGGGCCGTTTCCCCGCCGGCAGGCCGCCGCAGCACGGCGTGGATGCGGGCGACCAGTTCCTTGACCGAGAACGGCTTGGTGACGTAGTCGTCGGCGCCGAGCTCCAAGCCGACGACCTTGTCCGCTTCGTCCCCTTTGGCGGTCAGCATGATGACCGGGAGCCCGGCCAGGGCCTCGGTCCGCCTGACCTGCCGGCAGACCTCGAGCCCGTCGATCTCGGGCAGCATGAGGTCGAGCAGGAGGAGCGCGGGCCTCTCCCGGGCCAGGTAGCGGAAGAGGTCGTCGGCTTCCTGGAAGCCCTCGAAGCGGTAGCCGGCCTTCTCGAGGCTGACCTTGAGGAGCTCGAGGATGTCGGCCTCGTCGTCGAGGGCGGCGATCACGGGAGCCACGGTCTCACCTCGCTCCGGTCATGATGCCGTATTATAAACAAAAAAAGGCCGGTTTCGCACCGGATATTTATCATTTCTTAACACTCCCCTGCTGGAATGGGCCTGACGAATGATGGAAAGGATGGCCATGTGGACACGATGACCTCGACCGTCCTGCTCGCCGCCAGCCTGGCCGCCGCCGTTTGGAGCTTCGCCGGCATCGTCCGGAGATACCGGAAGCCGGGCGGCTTTCCGTGGCTCCACGCCCTTGTCTTCGCCGCGACCGCCACGGCGGCCCTGGCCGCCCTGCGCGCCCTCCTCGGGGGATGACGGCCGTTCCCCCGGTCTGGTCGATGACGGGTCCGGGGCGCGGCCGTTGCCAGGATCGTCGCCCGCGCCTTATAATAAGCCCGATCTTCTCGAGGAGGTCGATATGGACAAGATCATCCTGCCGGTCGGTTTGATCCTCCTGGGACTGGCGGCGGCCGCCGCGCCTCCGCCCGGCCACGAAAAGGACATCTTCCCCACGCCGCAGGGGGACCTGGAGATCACCTTCCTGGGCCACGGCACGCTGGTGATGGCCTTCGGTGGCCGGATCGTACACGTCGATCCCTACGGCGAGGTCGCCGATTACGCCTCTCTCCCCAAGGCCGACCTGGTCCTCGTCACCCACGACCATTTCGACCATCTCGACCCGGCGGCCTTCAAGTCCATCCTGAAGCCCGGCACGGCGGTCGTCGGCGCCAAGGCCTGCGCCGGCAAGCTCCCCTCGGACGCGATCATCCTGGCCAACGGGGAGTCGCGGACCGTCCTCGAGCTCTCTATCGAAGCCATTCCGGCCTACAATATCGCCCACAAACGGCCGGACGGGAATCCCTTCCACCCGAAAGGCGCGGGCAACGGCTACGTCGTCACGTTCGGCGAGACGCGGATCTACATCGCCGGGGACACCGAGAACACGCCGGAGATGAAGGCCCTGAAGGGCGTCGACGTGGCTTTTCTGCCCATGAACCTGCCCTACACCATGGACCCCGGACAGGTCGCCGACGCGGCCCGGGCCTTCCGACCTAGGGTTCTCTACCCCTACCATTTCGGCGACACGGACACGTCCCGCCTGGTCCGCCTCCTCCAGGCGGATAGGGACATCGAGGTGCGGATAAGGAAGATGAGCTGAGGCCCCGGCCCGGCCTCACTCTCCGCCGGCGCACGACTTCGGCCGGGGCTCCCGCGCCTCATCGACGTGGTGCTTGATGGTCCGGCCGCGGACCATGAAGATGACGTCCTCGCCGATGTTGGTGGCGTGGTCGGCGATGCGCTCGAGATGGCGCCCGACGAGGATGAGGTCTACGGCCCGCGAAATGGTCCGGGAGTCCTGCATCATGTAGGTCAGGAGCTCCCGGAAGACCTGGTCGTTGAGCTCGTCGACCCGGTCGTCCCGCTCGCAAACGTCCTTGGCCAGCTTGTCGTCCCCGGCGATGAAGGCGTTGAGGGCGTCCCGGACCATCTCCTGGGCCATGAGGGCCATGCGCGGGATGTCGATGAGGGGCTTGAGCTGGGGCGACTTGAGGAGGTCCAACGTCCTCTCGGCGATGTTGAAGGCCAGGTCGCCGATGCGTTCGAGGTCGCCGGCGATCTTCATGGCCGAGGTGATGAAGCGCAGGTCGGTGGCCATGGGCTGGCGCAGGGCCAGGAGGCGCATGGCCATCTCGTCGACCTCGATGTCGAGCTGGTTGATGGCCTCCTCGCGCTCGAGGACCTGGCAGGCCAAAAGCTCCTCCCGGTCCTTCAGTCCCCGGATGGCCAGGGCGATCTGCTCCTCGGCCCGCGAGGCCATCTCCAGGAGCTTCTCCTTGAGCAGCTTGAGTTCTTCGTCGAACGGGCGTTCCATCCTGGACATGGCTCCTCCTCGGTCCGCCGGACCTCCTAGGGTCATCCGAACCGTCCCGTGATGTAGTCCTCGGTGAGCTTGTTCGCCGGGTTGGTGAAGATCCTGTCCGTCCGGTCGAACTCGACGACCTCGCCCAGCATCATGAAGGCCGTGTAGTCGGAAACGCGGGCCGCCTGCTGCATGTTGTGGGTCACGATGACGACAGTGTACCGTGCCTTGAGGGTCTCAATCAAGTCCTCGACCTTGGCCGTGGCGATGGGGTCGATGGCCGAGCAGGGCTCGTCGAACAGGATGACCTCGGGCTCGACGGCCAGGGAGCGGGCGATGCATAGGCGCTGCTGCTGCCCCCCCGATAGGGCGAAGGCGTTGTCCTCGAGGCGGTCCTTGACCTCCTCCCAGAGGGCCGCGCCGCGAAGGCTCTTCTCGACGGTCTCCTCGATCCGGCGCCTGTCCTTCATCCCGTTGATCCGCAGGCCGTAGGCGATATTGGCGTAGATCGATTTCGGGAACGGGTTGGGCTTCTGGAAGACCATGCCGACCCTGCGCCTCAGCTCGACGACGTCGACCTCCGGGGCGTTGATATCCCCCCCGTCGAGGAGGATGCGGCCCTCGATGCGAGTCCCGGGGATGACGTCGTTCATGCGGTTGAGGGTCCGGATGAACGTCGACTTGCCGCATCCGGACGGGCCGATGATCGCGGTGACCTTCCGGTCATAGCAGTCGATGCTGACGTCCTTGAGGGCCCGGGTCTTTCCATAATAGAAGTTCAAGCCTTCGGCCTGGACCTTGATGGTGTTCTCTGCGCTCGTCATCGCTGTTTCCTTCTCAGCCGGTATCGGACGATGATGGCCGTCATGTTCAGGCCCAGGACCAGGGCGATCAGGACGAGGGCCGTCCCGTACGCCAGCGGCCGGACCTGGAGGATGGCGTGGTGCTGGGTGGCCATGATGTAGAGATGATAGGGCAAGGCCATGAACTGGTCGCCCGGGGATTTGGGCAGGAAGGGCAGGAAGAAGGCCGCCCCGGTGAACAGGATCGGGGCCGTCTCCCCCGCCGCGCGGGCCAGCCCGAGGACCGTCCCGGTCAGCATGCCGGGCACGGCGTAGGGCAGGACGTTGGTCCGGATCATCTGCCACTTGGTCGCGCCCAAGGCCAGGGCCCCTTCCCGGTACGAGTTCGGGATGGTCTTGAGGGCCTCCTCGCTGGCCGTGATGGTCCAGGGCAGGGTCATCAATCCCAAGGTGAGCCCGGCCGAGAGGACCGACGTGCCGAAGCCCATGACGTTGACGAACAGGATGACCCCGAACAGGCCGTAGACGATGGACGGGACGCCGGACAGGTTGCGGATGGACAGGCGGATGAGCCGGGTCAGCCGCGTCTGGCGCGCGTATTCGTGGAGGTAGATCGCGGCCGACATACCCAGGGGGATGGCCAGAAGGGCCGTGATGACCGTCACCAGGAACGTGCCGAAGATGGCCGGGAAGATACCCCCCTCGGTCATGCCCTTCCGCGGCGCCTTGGTCAGGAACTCCCAAGTGACGGCGCCCTGGCCCTTGCTGATGATGTCGTAGAGGAAGAGGGCCAGGACGGCCAGGACGAGACCCATGGCCAGCCGCAGGGCCAGGAAGCCGAGGGTCTGGACGATCTTCTTCCGGGTGGACGAGGTCACTGTTCCCGCTCCTGGAATTTGTGGAGAACGAGGTCGGCAACGAGGTTGACGGCGAAGGTCATGACGAAAAGGACCAGGCCGATGGCGAAGAGGGCGTAATAATGGGTCGTGTAATAGGGCACCTCGCCGAGCTCGATGGCGATGTTGGCGGTCATGGTCCGGACGGCGTCGAACATGCCGGTCGGGAACGACCGGGCGTTGCCCGTGGCCATGAGCACGGTCATGGTCTCGCCGATCGCCCGGCCCATGCCGAGCATGACGGCGGCGATGATGCCCGAGAGGCCGGCCGGCAGCTTGACCCGGACGAGGGTCTGCCAGCGCGAAGCGCCCAGGGCCAGGGAGGCCTCGTTGTAGGCCTTCGGGACGGCGCTGAGCGAATCCTCGGAGATGCTGATGATCGTCGGCAGGGCCATGATGGCCAGCAGGATGCTGCCGTTGAGGGCGTTGAGGCCGTTGCCGGTGTGGAAGAGCTTGGCCAGGACCGGCCCGAACAGCACGACGCCGAGGAATCCGACCACGACCGAGGGGATGCCGGCCAGGAGCTCGACGACCGGCTTGAGGACCTCGCGGACGCGCCAATGCGCGACGTCGGAGAGGTAGGCGGCGACGCCGATCCCGATCGGCACGGCCAGGACGAGAGCGCCGGCCGTGACCATGAGCGTGCTGACGATCATGGCCAGGAGGCCGTATTCGGCCTTCTCCGGGGAGGTGGGATCCCAGCTTGTGCTGCCGAGGAATTCGGCGACCTTGATCTCCCGGAAGGCCGGCACGGCGGTCGCGACGAGGGTCAGGAAGATGCCGACGAGGACGAGCACGGCCGTGATGCCGGAGGCGAAGAAGAAGGCCTTGATGGCCGATTCCTTCAGGGCGCTCCGCTTCTTGCGTTTCATCGCCGGTCGTCCCCTCTCAGTCACGATGCCTTATTCTATACCTAAGAAGGCAGACTGGATACGGCCCCTTCGAGGGCCGTATCCAGTCTCACGCGTGATGTCCTATGTCCGGTCCTTCGCCCGGGTCACTTGAAGTTCTTGTCGTTGGCGGCCTTGTACTTGCCCTCGCCGACCGTGAAGAAGCCCTCGCGCTCGACGATGGCCTGGCCCTCGGGCCCGACGATCCACTGGAGGAACGCGGCCACGTCGCCCTTGGGCTTCCCGTTGGTGGCCATATAGAGGGGCCGGGAGATCGGGTAGGCGCCGGAGTCGACGGCGGCCTTGTCGGTGGGCATATAGCCGGTGCCGTTCGGCTCCTTGGAGATCTTGAGGACCTTGAGGCCCTTGCGGACCTGGCCGGTCTCGTCGAAGAGGTAGCCGACCCCGACGTAGCCGACGGCGCCCGCGTCCTGGATGATGCCCTCGATGATCTGGGCGTTGCCGTTCATCTCCTTCATGTCGGTCGAATAGTTCTTGTTGCCGAGGACGAACTCCTGCATGAAGACGTAGGTGCCGGAGTTGGACTGCCGGCCGTAGAGGGATACGGCCTGGCTCGGGCCGCCGACGGCCTTCCAGTTCTTGATCTCGCCGCGGTAGATGGCCCCGACCTGGGCCACGGTCAGCTGCTCGACCGGGTTCTTCTCGTTGACGACGATGCTCAGGCCGTCGACGGCGACGACGAAGGGCCGGGGTGTGACGCCCTTGTCCCAGGCCTGGTCGATCTCCTTGGGCCGCCACTCGCGGGAGGAGTTGGCGATATCGCAGGTCTGATTGATGAGGCCGGTGATGCCGGTGCCCGAGCCGCCGCCGAGGACGGCGATGGGGGTCTTGGGGTTCTTGGCCATGTATTCCTCGGCCAGGATCTGGACGAGGTTGACCATGGTGTCGGAGCCCTTGACCTGGATCATCTTGGCCCCGAAGAGGAGCCCGCCCACGAGGGCCAGGGTCAGCAGGGCGATGAGGGTGATCTTTTTCATGTTCATTCTCCTTTGGGATCCGCGCGCCTCAGAAGGACAGGAAGAACGTCAGGTTGAAGGAGACGTCCCTGTCGCTCGTCGCCGAGGCGTTGTAGCGGAGGCCGTCCGCGTAGCTGTAGAGCCAGATGTTGGGCTGGACCTTCCAGCTGGGATGGAAGGGGGCCCAGTCGAACCCGGCGATGAGCAGGGTCATGTCGAGGCCGCGGTCGAGGTCGTTCGGCATGTAGTCGTCGTAGCGGGCGAAGAGCGCTAGTTTGTCCGGCTTGACGGTATAGCGGCCGAACACGGACCAGCCGCCGACGTCGTACTTCTCGCCGCCGGTCTGGTAGAGGTCGTTCTTGAAGACGAACCACTCGGCGCCGAGGGTCAGGTCCTTGACCATCTCGAAGAAGGCGTCGACCTTATAGATGGACTGCAGGGGCTTGGTCTCGTCCGGGAGCGAGGCCACCGGCAGTTTGCGCTCGACGTCGTAGTACCCGACGATCGAGAGCCCGGCGACGGGCGTGATCTGGGCCTGGAGCTCGATCTCCTTGAACTGGTCGGTCTCCTCCTTGCTGTAGTGGGAGCCGTTGTAGACGCCCGCGGCGACGCGGAAGTACTTGGCGAAGGAGTACTTCAGGGTCACGCCGATGTCGGCGCTCGTCGTCAGGATGTCCTTCTTGGTGACGTCCCGGTAGCCGTCGAGGAGGGTCTTGGCGACGCTCCGGTAGCCCCAGCGCTCCTCGGCCGGCTTGAAGGTCAGGGTCTCGATCATGCCGACGTTCAGGACCATCTTGGGGACCAGGAAATTGGCGTACTCGAGATAGAGGTGCTTCAAGAACGGCCGGAGCTTGCCGTCCGTGGCCGTCGTGACCCCGGTCACGGGCGAGCCGGTCAGGGTGACGCCGGTGACGTTGGAGGTGTTGTCGGCGTCGATGCGGAAGCGGAACTTGAGGTTGTCGTTGATCTTGTTCTCGTAGGTGAAGTAGGCCCGGCGGAAGACGAAGGCGTTGTTCTTGTAAGCCGTCGTCGGCGCCGACGGCTTGAGGGTCACGGGGCCGTCGGTCGACAGGAACGTCCGGTAATCGAAGTAGACGGTGGCGGAAAAGGTCTGGGGGGGCGGGGTCGTCGTCTGGGCCATCAGGCTCATCAGGCTGACCATGGGCAGCATCAGGAGGCCCAGGACCACATCGGCGGCCTTTCTCAGGACTTGGCGCATACTCTAGACTCCTTTTATGGTTTCTGTACGCGCCCATGATAGGAGGGCTCGATTAAGGAACGATTAAGGCGGGGACAATTCTCTGTTAATTCCGGCCGACGGCCAGCCAATCCGCGGCCGGGCCCGGCCGGGCCTACCTGATCGACATGTTGATGACGCTGTAGAGGGCTGTCTCGGGTATGATCTGGCTGCTGCTCCCGGAGTTGTAGAGGATGAAATAGACACGCAAGCCCTGCGGCGTTTGGACGGGGCAGAAGTCCTGGGGGTCGACCTGGTTGGACAGCGTCCCGTCTTTGGAATAACCGCGGACATAAGGCGATGCCGCGATACTGAGGGTCAATCCATCGACCGTTGGCCCGTCGAACAGCCCGGACACCGCGCCGACATAGTCGCCTGTGCAGCGGACGGCCCGGGTGAATGTGTGGTAGGTCCCTTGAGCGTCGATGATCGGCGTGACATTGCCCGGTGATTCTTCGGGCGGGCACATGACGTCCAGCCGGACGCCGTCTTCCCTGGCAAAATCGAGGCCGTTTGAAGAAAAGGCGCTCAAGCTCCGGCCGTGGTCCGCTCCGATGCCCGTGTAGTACATCCGGAAACCCCCGCCCGGAAGGGCGATCACCTTGCCCGACCAGATGCCGTTGACCTCGTAACCCGTGCCCGAGTAGGTTAGCCTCTCCCCTGCCTCTTCCGTGAAGGTCCAGGCGCCGTCAACCGAGACAGCGCTCTTGATGGCCTTGTTGCCCCGACCGTTGACCTGGCCCTGCTTCTGGTCGAGCCAGTACATCCGCCAGGTCGCGTCGGGATTGCGAACGACGCAGAATTGGAACAGGGAATAGCCCTGGAGCCGGAAGCCGGGCTCCTCGGTGAACTGCAGGCCGTCGTCCGAGATCCAGCTGACGATGCCGTTCCAATTCTCCCCCTCGTCGATGGAGACGCCGCAGTAGAGCCTGATGCGCCCGTCGTCGAGGCGGACGAGCCAGGGGTCGGGGACCGTCAGGTCGTGCGGCATGACGACGCCCTCGTAGGTCCAGCCGGAGCCGAACCTCAGGCAGGTCGCTGGCGCCCCCGCGCACGTGTAGGGCTTGGGCGTCGTGTCTTCGGGCGGCTCCGCACCGCAGCTCTGGAGAATCCAGAGAGCCAGGAGGACCAGGATAGGCAGGAGCGGGACGTTCTTCCTCGTACACACCATCGGCAACCTCCTCGGGGGGGTGCGCCGGGATGTCGGGTCCCCGCCGCCCCGATCCCTGTATCGTACGGAATAGGGAGGCTGGAATCAAGGGAATAATCGGGGGGCGAAAAAAATGGCTCCCCGTATGCAACCCTCTTCATAACCGTTCTCCACTCGGATGTCAATCCGAAAGCGCTTATCATTCAACGAGTTATCAAAGAGCACGCCGTTCCGGCAGACCGGAAGCGGTGTTGACCCGGATTTCATCCCTCTGCCTGACAACCACCAGATTTCATGGCTTGTTCCCGGACTTCTTGACTTCATAGATCATAACATGGTGAAGCCGCTGAAGATCGCGCTGCGTCAGTTCCTTCAGGGATCGGATCGGTTTCTTGAGGGCCAATCGCTCTTGCGCCAGCAGATAGAGGTCGTCTTTGGAAATCCCAAGCTCTCCCGCTCGTGCGTAGATCGGCTTGTAGAGACTCTCCTTCCATTTATCAGGGGCTTTCCTGCGGATTTTGGGTCTTGCCATCGCGACCTGAGCCTGAAGCCATTGAATTGCGCGGTCGGAATCCTGGGCGGGAATCTCCTTGTAGCTGGTCACGTTGAATTCGTTTTTCAAGCTGCTCCAAATCCGTTGCGCGGCTCGCTGTGTGTCTTTGCCCGCCGTCGTGTGGATATCGATATAATCCTTCACCAGGTCCTGGATTTTGCGAGCCACCGTGTTTGAAATGTGCTTGCCGCCCGGATCGGTCTGGACAACCGCCTTGCGAACCACTCGTTCGGTGCGGATGTTCAAGTCCCGTCCGGCAACCATGTTGCCCTTTCCTGAAACCGCCTGAATGACCTGGGGCGAATCGCTGGGAAGCGGCGTGAGCGTATTCATCTCTTCGACTTTCGAGAACCATGTGTCACGATGCTTCCGGAGCTCGCTCTCGGAAAACTTACGTCCTCTTGGATGCTGATCGTTGTAGTGTTCAACCTCCGCGTGGCAATCAAAACAGAGGGGAATGCAGTTCTCAAAGCTGTCGTCTCCCCCCTTGGAGACAGGCCGAATGTGATGCGTCTCGATCCTGACGCCACAGAACTTGTGGCAGATGCAACAGCAGCGTCCTGCAGCGACAAGGGCCAAGTCGACGACATCTTTCGGGAAGCTCATTGCGCCTCTCCTGATTTGAGAAGTCGCTCTGCCAGCTCAAAGGTCAGACGGGTTCCCTCAATGCCCCCTGTGTCAGGATAGTTGTCGCCTCTCTTAGAGAAATTTTGTGTTAATCTTGTGGGGCACAAGAAAGGGAGACGATGACAACCAAGTACTCAGAAGAATTCAGGGCGAGCATCATCGCCAGGCTTTTACCCCCGAACAACGCCAGCGTGCCCGAGGTAGCGAAAGAAACCGGCATACCCAAGGATACCCTTTACACCTGGCGGCTAAAGTACCGCGAACAGAGATGCGAAGCCAGTCATGGCTGGCAACCAGGTCAATATAGCGCTGAAGAAAAGTTTGCCGTCGTGATAGAAGCCGCCAGCTTGAACGAAGTGGAGCTGAGCGAATACTGCCGGCGCAAGGGTCTCTATCCTGAACAGATTACCGGCTGGAAGAAGGCTATCGTACAGGGGCTGGCGAAAGCTCCGAGCAAGGCCGAACGAGAGCAGCTACAGAAACAGTCCAGAACCATCAAGCAGTTGGAGAAAGAACTGCACCGCAAGGAGAAGGCGCTGGCCGAAGCGGCGGCGCTGTTGGTTCTCCAAAAAAAGTTCCAGGCGCTCTTGGAGGAGCCCGAGGACGAAAAATCGACCTCCGGGAGCGCCAGGAAATGATTGCCCTAATTGAAGAAGCCTGTACGGCGGGAGCTCGTCTGACCAAGGCGTGCGCAGTTGTCGGAGTCTCCATGCGCACCTTGCAGCGCTATCGTTGCCATGGCGAGCTCAAGCCCGACGGGCGTAAAGCCGCGGCAGCCAACCGGGTGCCGGCCAACCGACTCTCGGAACAGGAGCGAGCCGCACTACTTGAGACCGTTAACAAACCGGAATTCGCCCATTTGCCGCCCAGCCAGATGGTACCGGCCCTGGCTGATGAAGGTCGTTATCTGGCCTCTGAATCAACCTTCTATCGTGTCTTGCGTGAACAGGGTCAGGTTGCCCGTCGGGGACGTGCCAAAGCGCCCACCCATTCGCGGCCACAACCGCTGGAGGCAACCGCTCCCAACCAGATCTGGAGCTGGGATATCACCTATCTGTCTACCACGGTCAAAGGGGTGTTCTTCTACCTCTACCTGATCCTGGATAGCTACAGCCGCAAGATCGTAGGTTGGGAAGTCTATGCCGAGGAAAGCGCCATCCACGCGTCAAACACCTTCCGCAAGAGTTACCTTCGAGAAGGGATCTTCGGCAGGGACCTGATATTGCACTCGGACAACGGCTCTCCCATGAAGGGGGCAACCATGTTGGCTACACTACAGAAGCTGGGCGTCATGCCCTCCTTCAGCCGTCCGTCGGTTAGCAATGACAACCCATATTCCGAGGCAATGTTCAAAACCCTGAAATACCATCCGGGCTTTCCCGACAAACCATTTGACAGCCTGGAAGAGGCCCGATTATGGGTTGATGGCTTTCAACGATGGTATAACGAGGAGCACCGCCATAGCGCCATCAGATTTGTCACCCCGGGGCAACGCCACCGAGGTGAAGATAAAGCGATCCTTGAAAGTAGAGCTGCTCTTTATGAGGAAGCCAGAGCAAAACGGCCTGACCGATGGACTGGCAACTGTCGCAATTGGAATCCACCGCAGGTGGTTAGCCTCAATCCGCAGAAATCATCTTTATCGGCGGAAAAGAAGCTGGCAGCTTGAAAACGCAGGTGAAACCTTACGGTTCAAGCCTGTCCATAAAGGGGTGCGATTTGCCGGGGTGAGTAGCTTTCCCCCAAAAGTAAGCGAACCCCGGCAACCACTTTGTGGGCAGGCCAGGAAAAAGCCACGCATTACGGTTCTTAAGATTTTTGCTGAATGAAAGAACAAGACATCTGCGTCAAAAAATGCGACAACTTTCTTGACAACGACCGCTTGAGGGCGGGCCGCTCCATGTTGCCACCGGTGAAACCGCCGTCGTCGAAACGATCCGGGATGCACACCCACCCCTCGTGTCGTTGGCTCGCGATATAGGCTTCCGCGGATTCCCGCTGAGC